>NZ_CM167800.1:0-3507068 GCF_056934395.1 Glutamicibacter sp. MOO4 | reverse complement strand
CTTACCGGTTCTCCATAAATCCATAATTGGATTATGTTATCGTCCAGCGTTATATTTTTTCAGAAATTAGACGCTCAAAAATACTTGAGCTTTTTCTGAGTGATTGTCGCCCGAATCGGTACCAGCTTTGAAGCTAACCTCGTTGCGGCGACAGATAAAAACTATACACGGGAATCCGAGAGGTTACAAATCGGATGGCTTGTTTTTAAGGTGACTGTGGTTACATCCGTTCGTGCCCGTTTCTGACGCACCCGAACTTGCCCGCCCTTGATACTTCTTCGAAGCAAAATGTGCCTACATCAGCTTGTGCCACTGCACGCAAAGATCGTCATTATTAGCCGGCCTCTAGCAGTCGACGTAAAGCGAACACGGCTGAAGCTTCATTCGCTCATGGTCTCTCACTACAAACCAGGGGCATCCCTAAAAAGCAGAAGTTGATGTTAATTCGTTGCCGCAGAGCTCGTTTAGTGACATGCGCGGTTCTTTAGCGGACATCAGGATCAACTGGCTCCTGCTCCATCATCGACAGTTGGGCTACACACAGTGGTGCTCACCGGTGGCCAACTTGTCTCAGCAGCTGCTGGCATTACGGTCCGTACACATCAATTCAATTCCGAGCGAGTAGAACGTGCGTACCTGTCGGTTGGCCGACCGCTGGAATATCTGATCTAGCCATACTCATAAAACGCCGGCTTAGCGCGGCCCGATCCGATAGACCCGACGGCCCGAGCATGGCGCCACAAGTGCTTCTGGGTAAGAGGGTCTGCCCCAACGAAGTTGAAGCAGACTTAGAACAGCAGGACTCCATTGAAGTTAGATTCTCTACTGCAACAAACTGGCTGATTGGTTCCGCAAATCCTGTCAAGCCAATCTTGAGTCACTTACCGCTGCTTGAGAAACACATACTCTCTAGCGCAGCGACTTAGCGTAATCATAAAAAGAGTGCCACGTGCCTAAGGGTTCTTACACGACAACGAGTCAGAGACAGGATGTCTGTCTCGACAACTATGCGCCAGACTTTTCCTGTATGGATCCACTTCAGTGCTTACGGCTTACGGCTTACGGCTTACGGCTTACGGCTTACGGCTTACGGCTTACGGCTTACGGCTTACGGCTTACGGCTTACGGCTTACGGCTTACGGCTTACGGCTTACGGCTTACGGCGCAAGCTATCAACGGCAAGAGCCCTGGGGCAACGAATCTACAATTCTGATTCTTCAGCAACAGCCAGCGAGAACGAATCTGGGGAGGAGAACAAATCTGGGGAGCAAAGGTCGTCATTCTTCGCTTCACCCTATATCTGGCGCAATAGTTTCCACTCTGCTGCAAAGCTCTAGACGCAGGATATGTATCTTCGATTCTGAAACCCCTCAGAGTATTAGCTTTCCCGTAGCGAGGCCCTCCGCGTTTCAAAGATGAACGGAGGCTCCGCTTGGGGGCAGCCACTGCCATCGATACAAGCCATAAACGTTAGCGACGTTCTAGCCTTCCACAGGAAATTCAGCTTCTCCGGACAAACATCTCGCCGCTACTAGACTGCGGTGGAACTACCGGTCTGCTTTCACCTATATACGAGCGCCAAACACATCAGTGTCCGACATCGTTGCCTTCATGCGGCGCTGCATTGCCGGGGCACCATACGGTGGGGATCAATTTCCCAAAGGGCTGATTAAGTGCCAAAAAGGTGTACAGAAAGCACCTAAAACATATAACCACTAGGAATAACACGACGAACACATGTTCTACGGCTTACACCGGCAGCGTAGCTCCATTGATTTACCGGGCCAGACGCCCAATCTGGCCCTTGGGTCGGGCTATAGGCCCCGTTACCGATGCCTCAACCGTCAGTGCTTAAACAAAAATATCGCAGAGCATCTGCTCTGCGATATTTGATATGTGACCCCAACGGGATTCGAACCCGTGTTGCCGCCGTGAGAGGGCGGAGTACTAGGCCGCTATACGATGGGGCCGTATGCTGAAGACGCATCTTCAACTCACCAAATTGCTTTGGTGAAGCGCTGGGATACCAGGACTCGAACCTAGAACGACAGAACCAGAAACTGCTGTGTTGCCAATTACACCATATCCCAATGTGCTTTAGTCTTCGTTGGTTGATCAGGAAGACCTGCCAACAACGAATGCCTTAGCACGAGATATAACTATACCTAAAAACTTCCACGAACGCACATTCTGAGGGGGCCAACCTCGAGTGATCTGCAGCTCGTTGGCTTGTCACTTACCCTGCGCCACCGTTTCATCCGCGGCTCACTCGCTCGACGATCCACCGTTCTAGAGCAGTGGGACCCAGTTCAACTGAACTGGGTCCCACAATCTTGCCTTTAGTCGGGATAACAGGATTTGAACCTGCGACCTCGTCGTCCCGAACGACGCGCGCTACCAAACTGCGCCATATCCCGTGATCAAGATCGTTTTTACTCTACACCTCGAGCATCCTGGACACATAATCAATTCAGCGGTTCAAACTAGGTGTATATACTCCTAATTCTCGATCGAGGACTGCGACTAAATCCCCTTGCCTGGATTGAGAATATTCAATGGATCCAACAGCGCCTTGATCGATCGTTGTAGCTGGATAACCTCAGCAGACTGTTCCCACGGAAGCCAGTCTTTCTTGATCAAGCCGATGCCATGCTCACCGGTAATGGTGCCGCCAAGTTCGAGAGCAATTCGAACGGAGCTCTCAACTGCACGTTCAAGACGTTCCAACGGATTTTCCCCCTCGTCGGGGTCTACGGAAAAAGTAGGGTGCAGATTGCCATCACCAACATGAGAAATCATGCGCATATCTACATGTTCGGCCTGTGCAACGGCTTGTAATCTGTGCACGTACTCGACCATCTTGCTCTTTGGAATGGCGACATCCTCGCCGGTACGGTAGGCATCATCCTTAGTATCGCCTCGACTAGTTCGACGCATCTCAATTAGCTTGGTAGCTACCTCCGCACCCGAAAGGCTCAACTCGACGTTGTTTCCGTGGAACACCTTACGGATCGCATCCTCCTCGCGGATAGCACCGTAGCCATCTAGCCGGGCGAGCACCATCGCCCCGCCGGCCTTCGCATAGTCAGTTGAATACTGCTTATCTAGTACTCGAAGAGTCGAATTGTCTACCAGTTCAAGAATCGCCGGCTGAATCCGTGCGCGTGCAATGAGTTGGACACCATGAACCGCCTCCTCGAGAGTTGGAAAGAGCAGCGAGATGTCGCGTTCATCCACGGGAAGATAGCGCAATCTGAGAACTGCCCGCACTACAACTCCAAGGGTTCCTTCGGAACCAGTGAATAGAGCCGTTAGATCATATCCGGCTACACCTTTGAAAGTATTCTTGCCTACCCGAATCAGGCGTCCGTCTGAGAGCACGATATCTAAGGAAAGAACCGAGTCTCGGGTTACCCCATACTTAGCGCACCGCAAACCGCCAGCATTCGTTGCAATGTTGCCACCTAAGGTCGACATCTTGTAACTCGCTGGATCTGGAGCATACATCAGTCCGAACTGCTCAACAGCAGAATTCAGTTCATGGTTGATAACACCAGGTTCAACGATGGCCACTTCATCGTCGGGACGGACTTCGATAATCTTGTTCATCCGAGCCAGGTTCAGAATTATGGCATCCCCACGAACATGAACGCCTCCCGAGACACCAGTACCAGCACCACGGCTGATGACTGGAACGCGCAACTCTGTCGCTACACGCATCACATCCTGAACGTGTGAAACTTCCGTAGGGAAAACAACGACTAGTGGCAATGTTGGTTGTACTGCTAGCTGTCCGAAGTCTCTTGAATTCTCAAGCAGCGCTGCATCGTCCAGAACTACCAAGCCTGGAGGCAACGCTGTTTGTAGCATCTCGATCAATTTCGTTTGAACATCAGACATCATTGTCTCCATAGCAGTGGGGGGTTTCTAACCTACCCAGAGGCTACGGCCAAAGACAATTGCTCGTTAAGTTCGTGACTGGACGTGTCAGCATTAGCCGTTGTCGAAAGTCCAGGACATCAATCCATTGAGACATACATTCTGGTTACGTACGCGATGAAAGCAAATCGCTGCGCACTCATGGAACCGAGTGGAAAATCTGTCGTCTGCTTCCTGGCACCGGTCAACTAGCCGCCATTTGCAATAGACCTGTGGTTCCTTGAACCTGCCGGCCCCTCAGCCTCGTCGGCTGCTGTAGCCGGAAGCCGTCACCAGTTCTTTAAACAGGAAAAAAGGGGGTCGAGCTTCAGCTCAACCCCCTACCAACCAGCAATCAGCGGCCGACAATCAGCAACCAACCCACCGTTGGTGGTTAAACAGGTGAGGCCCCAACCAAAAGGTTAGGGCCTCAAACCAACATTCATCTTTATTAAGTTAAGTCCGGCGGTGACCTACTCTCCCACACCCTCACGAGTGCAGTACCATCGGCGCAGTGGGCCTTAGCTTCCGGGTTCGGTATGGGACCGGGCGTTTCCCCCACGCTATGACCGCCGTAACAATCACGAAGCACACAAACCAATTTTCTGGTGTTGTATGAAACGATGCGACAAAAACTACTTGTCAAGTCTCATGTTTAGTTTCGGTTGTCGAGTTGTTGTCTCGTAACCGCATAGTGAACGCGAACAGCAATGATCTTATTAGTCATTATTGTATATATTGTGTGTTGAAAGTCATCGGCCTATTAGTACAGGTCAGCTACACAAGTCTTTAGTCCTTGCTTCCACATCCTGCCTATCAACCCAGTGGTCTAGCTGGGGGCCTCACACACTCAAGGTGCATGGAAATCTCATCTCGAAGCAGGCTTCCCGCTTAGATGCTTTCAGCGGTTATCCCTTCCCAACGTAGCTAATCAGCGATGCACTTGGCAGTACAACTGACACACCAGAGGTTAGTCCGTCCCGGTCCTCTCGTACTAAGGACAGCCCTTCTCAAATTTCCAACGCGCGCAGCGGATAGGGACCGAACTGTCTCACGACGTTCTAAACCCAGCTCGCGTACCGCTTTAATGGGCGAACAGCCCAACCCTTGGGACCTACTCCAGCCCCAGGATGCGACGAGCCGACATCGAGGTGCCAAACCATGCCGTCGATATGGACTCTTGGGCAAGATCAGCCTGTTATCCCCGAGGTACCTTTTATCCGTTGAGCGACGGCCCTTCCACGAGGTGCCGCCGGATCACTAGTCCCGACTTTCGTCCCTGCTCGAGCTGTCACTCTCACAGTCAAGCTCCCTTGTGCACTTACACTCGACACCTGATTGCCAACCAGGCTGAGGGAACCTTTGGGCGCCTCCGTTACATTTTAGGAGGCAACCGCCCCAGTTAAACTACCCATCAGGCACTGTCCCTGAACCAGATCATGGTCCGAAGTTAGGTGACCGGTACAGCCAGAGTGGTATTTCAACGATGACTCCACCTGAACTAGCGTCCAAGCTTCACAGTCTCCCACCTATCCTACACAAGCTGCACCGAACACCAATACCAAACTATAGTAAAGGTCTCGGGGTCTTTCCGTCCTGCTGCGCGTAACGAGCATCTTTACTCGTACTGCAATTTCGCCGAGTTCATGGTTGAGACAGCGGGGAAGTCGTTACTCCATTCGTGCAGGTCGGAACTTACCCGACAAGGAATTTCGCTACCTTAGGATGGTTATAGTTACCACCGCCGTTTACTGGGGCTTAAATTCTCAGCTTCGCAACAAGTTGCTAACCGGTCCTCTTAACCTTCCAGCACCGGGCAGGAGTCAGTCCGTATACATCGTCTTGCGACTTCGCACGGACCTGTGTTTTTAGTAAACAGTCGCTTCCCCCTGGTCTCTGCGGCCCACACCCGCTCACAACTGCAAGAGCTGATCACGGGGCAGGCCCCCCTTCTTCCGAAGTTACGGGGGCATTTTGCCGAGTTCCTTAACCATGATTCTCTCGATCGCCTTAGTATTCTCTACCTGATCACCTGTGTCGGTTTGGGGTACGGGCGGCTGGGACCTCGCGCCGATGCTTTTCTAGGCAGCATAGGATCACCGAATCACCCACCAAAGTGGGCGCCTATCAGGTCTCAGACATCATGAACCGCGGATTTACCTACGACTCGTCCTACACCCTTGGACCAGGTCAATTCCATTGCCTGGCTCGGCTACCTTCCTGCGTCACACCTGTTAATACGCTGACCTCACTGCATCGGTTCCCACCACATCAACCAACAAAAACACCCGAAGGCATCAACAATTGGAATCCATCATGGTTAGCATCAACAGCTCAGTATGGGCGGTCCTTCGCCGGTACGGGAATATCAACCCGTTATCCATCGACTACGCCTGTCGGCCTCGCCTTAGGCCCCGACTAACCCAGGGCAGATTAGCTTAACCCTGGAACCCTTGATCATTCGGCGGACGGGTTTCTCACCCGTCATTCGCTACTCATGCCTGCATTCTCACTCGTATAGCGTCCACCGCTGGTTTACACCGCGACTTCACCCGCTATACGACGCTCCCCTACCCATCCAAACGCCCAATCCGAAGACCAAGCAAATATTTGAATGACGCAACTTCGGCGGTGTGCTTGAGCCCCGCTACATTATCGGCGCGGAATCACTTGACCAGTGAGCTATTACGCACTCTTTCAAGGGTGGCTGCTTCTAAGCCAACCTCCTGGTTGTCAAAGCAACTCCACATCCTTTCCCACTTAGCACACGCTTAGGGGCCTTAGTTGGCGTTCTGGGCTGTTTCCCTCTCGACTATGAAGCTTATCCCCCACAGTCTCACTGCTACGCTCTCACTTACCGGCATTCGGAGTTTGGCTAACGTCAGTAACCTTGTAGGGCCCATTAGCTATCCAGTAGCTCTACCTCCGGTAAGAAACACGTAACGCTGCACCTAAATGCATTTCGGGGAGAACCAGCTATCACGAAGTTTGATTGGCCTTTCACCCCTACCCACAGCTCATCCCCTCCATTTTCAACTGAAGTGGGTTCGGTCCTCCACACGCTCTTACACGCGCTTCAACCTGGCCATGGGTAGATCACTTCGCTTCGGGTCTAGATCACGCCACTCAAACGCCCTATTCAGACTCGCTTTCGCTACGGCTTCCCCACACGGGTTAACCTCGCGACGTAACACTAACTCGCAGGCTCATTCTTCAAAAGGCACGCCATCACCCAGGAACAAGTCCCAGGCTCTAACGGATTGTAAGCGCACGGTTTCAGGTACTATTTCACTCCCCTCCCGGGGTACTTTTCACCATTCCCTCACGGTACTGATTCACTATCGGTCATCAAGTAGTATTCAGGCTTACCAGGTGGTCCTGGCAGATTCACACAAGGTTTCACGGGCCCCGTGCTACTCGGGTATCAACACTAGAACGGCAGACACGCATTACACCTACGGGACTATCACCCTCTATGGTCCGGCATTCCAACCGATTCACCTATACGCCTGCACCTCATCCCACCAGCAAGATAGCGCTGGTACATGTCAACCCCACAACCCCGATGATGCAACGCCTATCCGCTATCACACACCAACCGGTTTAGCCCCATCCGCGTTCGCTCGCCACTACTAACGGAATCACTATTGTTTTCTCTTCCTGCGGGTACTGAGATGTTTCACTTCCCCGCGTTCCCTCCACACAGCCTATACATTCAGCTGCAGGTCACACCACATAACATGGTGCGGGGTTCCCCCATTCGGAAATCCTGGTCTCAACGTCCGGTTATCGACTCCACCAGGCTTATCGCAGATTCCCACGTCCTTCATCGGCTCTTGATGCCAAGGCATCCACCGTGCGCCCTTAAAAACTTCAACACAAAACAAAGTTCTCAGAATTGAGCAATAAAACAATCTAACAAAATCACACAGACAAGACTCAAACACCCCACAACCCAAGGAAAAAGGGTCATAAGACTCATCTCATCTGCAAGATGCTCGCGTTCACTATACAGTTCCCAAACAACAACCCCACACCCCCACAAACACACCCACCAACAACAACCCAAAAGGACCATTGCTCGTACCGAGCATGCCTGCAGCAAACACAGGACAAACACCGAAACACCAAGAACCCCGCCACCCAAGAAGACAATCAACCAACCATCACAACACCAACCCCAAAAGGCCAGCACCGCAACACTTGATCAAATCATCCACCAGGGACGGAGGCTTGTTGCCTCAAAACCCAACAGCATGCCAAACCATACAAACCACACACCATCAACACCCACATTCCAACACCACCACCACACACCAACAAACCCACCCAAAAGGACGGATTCATTCATGTGAAGTAACAATGCGTACTCGCAAGCACCAACACCATACAGCCACAGCCAATACCCCGACACACACCCCAACCACTCATAATGAGGACCAGCGTGCACACGTTTTCCAGTATTGAGTTCATTGATATTCCACCCATGAGCAACCCACCCGTACAACACTCGTGCACAGACATGGGCAACCATAATAATGGTTAGCTCCTTAGAAAGGAGGTGATCCAGCCGCACCTTCCGGTACGGCTACCTTGTTACGACTTAGTCCCAATCGCCAGTCCCACCTTCGACGACTCCCCCCACACAAGGTGGTTAGGCCATCGGCTTCGGGTGTTACCAACTTTCGTGACTTGACGGGCGGTGTGTACAAGGCCCGGGAACGTATTCACCGCAGCGTTGCTGATCTGCGATTACTAGCGACTCCGACTTCATGGGGTCGAGTTGCAGACCCCAATCCGAACTGAGACCGGCTTTTAGGGATTAGCTCCACCTCACAGTATCGCAACCCATTGTACCGGCCATTGTAGCATGCGTGAAGCCCAAGACATAAGGGGCATGATGATTTGACGTCATCCCCACCTTCCTCCGAGTTGACCCCGGCAGTCTCCCATGAGTCCCCACCACTACGTGCTGGCAACATGGAACGAGGGTTGCGCTCGTTGCGGGACTTAACCCAACATCTCACGACACGAGCTGACGACAACCATGCACCACCTGTGAACCAGCCCCGAAGGGAAACCCCATCTCTGAGGCGGTCTGGCACATGTCAAGCCTTGGTAAGGTTCTTCGCGTTGCATCGAATTAATCCGCATGCTCCGCCGCTTGTGCGGGCCCCCGTCAATTCCTTTGAGTTTTAGCCTTGCGGCCGTACTCCCCAGGCGGGGCACTTAATGCGTTAGCTACGGCGCGGAAAACGTGGAATGTCCCCCACACCTAGTGCCCAACGTTTACGGCATGGACTACCAGGGTATCTAATCCTGTTCGCTCCCCATGCTTTCGCTCCTCAGCGTCAGTAAATGCCCAGAGACCTGCCTTCGCCATCGGTGTTCCTCCTGATATCTGCGCATTTCACCGCTACACCAGGAATTCCAGTCTCCCCTACATCACTCTAGTCTGCCCGTACCCACCGCAGATCCGAGGTTGAGCCTCGGACTTTCACGGCAGACGCGACAAACCGCCTACGAGCTCTTTACGCCCAATAAATCCGGATAACGCTTGCGCCCTACGTATTACCGCGGCTGCTGGCACGTAGTTAGCCGGCGCTTCTTCTGCAGGTACCGTCACTTTCGCTTCTTCCCTACTGAAAGAGGTTTACAACCCGAAGGCCGTCATCCCTCACGCGGCGTCGCTGCATCAGGCTTTCGCCCATTGTGCAATATTCCCCACTGCTGCCTCCCGTAGGAGTCTGGGCCGTGTCTCAGTCCCAGTGTGGCCGGTCACCCTCTCAGGCCGGCTACCCGTCGTCGCCTTGGTGAGCCATTACCTCACCAACAAGCTGATAGGCCGCGAGTCCATCCCCCACCGATAAATCTTTCAACAACCCACCATGCGGTAAGAAGTCATATCCGGTATTAGACCCAGTTTCCCGGGCTTATCCCAAAGTCGGGGGCAGGTTACTCACGTGTTACTCACCCGTTCGCCACTAATCACCCGTGCAAGCACGGGGTCATCGTTCGACTTGCATGTGTTAAGCACGCCGCCAGCGTTCATCCTGAGCCAGGATCAAACTCTCCATAAAAAAATAAAAAGCCATCAGCAACCCCTCGGAAAATAAGGGCGAAACCAATGAAGTCCTGGCGAATAAAAAACACTCAAGAACATCACACGGGGGTGCAATGCCTCAAGCAAATGTTATGTATTCACCAAATAAAATAAATATTCGGTATCAACAAACTTGGCACACTATTGAGTTCTCAAACAACAAACACTCTCGACACCACAACCACCACTTCTCAGTGACTGCTTCGCTCCGGAGCAACTTTTCAAGCTTACCACCGCGTCAACCAAAGTCAACTCGATGTTTCCAGCTTGTTTACCCCACTGTTTCTTTCAGACCTTTTCGGCCCGTCCGGATCAGCGGCGCGAGATAAGACTCTACACGGATTCCCGCCCGGCGCAAAATCGGCCAGTACAACCCATTTAGGACCCAAAAACGCCGACATTTCGCGCTTTTAGAGCTCTCCGAGGTGAACTCTGCTCAAAAACAACTGAAATTTGTTGTTATGAAGCGGGTCACCCTACACAAAATGGGTTGTCACTTGTCCTGGACAAGTGACAACCCATTGAGGATCGTGGCAGGCTACTTCGCTTGTGCCTTGCGCAAGCGAGAGACCTCGTAAAGCGAGATGCCTACGGCCATCGAAGCGTTCAACGACTCCATGGCCGAATCGATCGGGATGGAAACGATTGCGTCGCAGTTCTCGCGGACCAGTCGTGAAAGACCCTTCCCCTCAGAACCAACAACGATGCACAGTGGGCCGGTGGCTAACTCGAAGTTAGGCAGATCCATATCTCCGCCGGCGTCAAGGCCGATCACGAAGATACCAGCGGCCTTGATTTCCTTCAGTGCGCTGGTCAAATTAGTGCACTTAGCTACTGGTACGCGAACTGCAGCACCCGCACTGGTCTTCCAAGCGGAGGCAGTCATGCCAACACTTCGGCGTTCCGGAATGATGACACCGTCGGCGCCGAAGGCCGAAGCCGAACGAACGATCGCACCGAGGTTACGTGGGTCGGTGATGCCATCCAAGGCCAGCAACAGTGGCTGCGACGTGGTGTAGCCACGGTCGTAATCCTTGATGGTTTTGGTTGCCAACTGAACGGCGTCCTTGTACTCGTAGGCAGGGATCTGCAGGGCCATGCCCTGGTGGATCGCGCCGTCGGTCATGCGATCAAGCTCTGGCTTTGAAGCTTCCATCAAGGGAATGCCCTGAGCTGCAGCAAGCTTGAGCGATTCGCGCACGCGGTCATCAACCTCGATGCGGATCGCCACGTGCAGTGCCTTGACCGGGATGCCAGCGCGCAGTGCTTCAACAACAGAGTTTCGACCGGTGACAAATTCTGCGTTGACCTTGATGCGGTCGGTGCGCTTGGCCGTGGAGCGCTTAGCGGCCGAACGCTCAGCAAGCTGCTTGCTTCGGTACGCCTTGTGGTACGGACGGTCTTCGGCCTTGGGAGTTGGGCCGCGACCCTCTAGGGAACTGCGTCCCTTGCCGCCACTACCCTTGGTTGGGCCCTTTTTGCTCATGGTGTTTGTCCTTAAAGTTGAGTTTTGGTTCAGCCGTTGAAACGGCTAGTTGTCTAATGTCCAGCGGGCACCGTCTGCTGAGTCAGCAACGATGATGCCAGCGGAGGCCAATGCGTCACGGATAGCATCCGAGCGTGACCAGTCCTTGGCCGCGCGAGCCTGCGCACGTTCTGCCAGCTGCGACTGGATCAACTGATCCAATGCTTCGTGCTCCGCGCTTGCCTGCGAGTTTTTGGTGTTCCCTGCATCGTCTAAGCCCAGAACCTGGGTCATGGCCAACACCTGTCCGAGCGCTTGCTCGGTCGCTGCATTGTCGTGGGCTTCTAGGGATGCGTTGCCCTGACGAACCGCTTCGTGCAGTGCGGCTAATGCCATGGGAACGTTGAGGTCATCATCCATTGCGGCGCCAAAGGCCGTTGGCACTTGCGTAGCCTGAATCGAATCGGCGCCAGCGCCCAAACGATACTGTGCATTGGAGATGAAAGTATCGATCCGTTCCACCGCGGCCCGTGCTTCAGCCAGCGAATCCGGACGGTAGTCCAGCATGGAACGGTACTGTGCTTGCCCAAGGAAGTAGCGCACCACGCGGGCGTCGGCCAGGGCCAGCATTTCTTCGGGCGAGATGGTGTTGCCGATCGACTTGGACATCTTTTCACCCTCGTAGGTGACCATGCCGTTGTGCATCCAGAAGTTCGCAAAACCGTGACCGGCCGCGTTGGACTGCGCCATCTCGTTCTCATGGTGCGGGAATCGTAGGTCCAATCCCCCGCCGTGGATGTCGAATTCGGTGCCGAGGTACTTGCCGGCCATCGCCGAGCACTCTAGGTGCCAGCCGGGACGACCGCGTCCCCATGGGCTTGGCCAGGATGCGGTAGCTGGGTCGGACTCCTTATGGCCCTTCCACAGGGCAAAGTCGCGAGCATCTTTTTTGCCTCGTGGGTCAGCGTCGGTAGCCCCCTGCATGTCGTTGATGTTCTGGCGGGTCAGCGCACCGTAGGGGGCAAAGGAGCGCACATTAAAATAGACGTCCCCGGAGTCATCGGTTGCCGGGTAAGCATGTCCGCGCTCGATCAACGTGGCGATCAGCTCGTGCATTTCGGTGATGTGCCCGGTGGCGCGTGGCTCATAGGTCGGACGACGTACACCCAACGCTTGGTACGCGCGGGCAAATTCTTGTTCAAAGCGGTAGGCCAGAGCGAACCATTCTTCGCGCGGCTGGTAGTACTCATCGGCCTGGAAATCCTCGGCAAAAGACTTCGCCGATTTTTCCAAGATCTTGTCGTCGATGTCGGTCACGTTGCGCACCGTGGTTACTGCGAAGCCACGGTATTCAAGCCAGCGGACCAAAACATCAAAAACGATAGCGCTACGAACATGGCCCACGTGCGGCATTCCTTGCACGGTGGCGCCACAGTAGTACAGCTTGACTTCGCCGTCGTTTAACGGCTGGAAGTCACGTACAGATGCTGTTTTGGTGTCATAGAATCGCAGGCTCACGTCGTTAAGGTTATCCGATGGATGCAGCCTTTGTATTTCACTTGTGATGCGCTCGGTGATATGGCCCGTCAACCAAGCCGACCCAGCGCCGTCCTATCTGGGGTAGACCAGCGCGGTGGCGTAGGCGGTCAACCCGGTGCCTTCACCCTCGTAACCCAGGCCGTCGCTGGTGGTTGCAATGACGC
Organism: Glutamicibacter sp. MOO4; assembly: GCF_056934395.1. Lineage (NCBI taxonomy): Bacteria > Bacillati > Actinomycetota > Actinomycetes > Micrococcales > Micrococcaceae > Glutamicibacter > Glutamicibacter sp. MOO4. Next base: position 3,493,879 of record NZ_CM167800.1, on the reverse strand, counting down.
TGACCGGGGCTCCTACCGCAGCGCTGAGCACTTGGCTTGCTTCCTCACGACGTGCTGCAAAGCGTGGTCGGCGCCCCACAAACTGCACGGCAATGTTGCCAATTTCAAACCCTGCTTCGCGCACCAAGCGGGCTGCTTCTGCAATCAGGCTCACACCACTGGCCCCAGCAAATTCCGGTCGATCCACCCCAAAGTGGGTTCCTAAGTCTCCGATTCCCGCTGCCGAGAACAGTGCATCGCAGGCTGCGTGGGCTACCGCGTCCCCATCTGAGTGACCGGAGAGCCCAATGTCATCTGGGAAGTGCAGGCCCGCCAACCACATGGGTCGGGACGGGTCATCGCTGACCGCGTGGACATCGATACCATTTCCGATACGTGGCAGATCCATGGCTTCCCTTGCAATGTGAAGTGCGGGCGTTGTTGGCGTAACCAGTTTGCTGACCACTTCTAGATCTTCTGGGTGCGTGACTTTCAGGGCCTGTTGTTCACCGGCCACCACCTGAACAGTTGTTCCGTAAGCGCGCACGATCGAAGCGTCGTCGGTGACTTTCTCCAGCTCGGCTTCGGTGTAGTGATCAAGTTGAGCATGAGCTGCGCGCAGTACCTCTGCGTCAAATCCCTGGGGCGTTTGCACCGCGCGCAAGGTGGAGCGTGCGGGAGTCTGCTCGATAAATTCGGGGCCATGACCGTCTTGTTGGGCAACAACAGAGATTGTGTCGGTCACTGCCAAGGCAGGGATCACGGCCTTTGTCTCGGGCGCTTCCAGCGCTTGAAGCACACGTTGATACAGTTCCACCGGCGCGAAGGCTCGGGCGGCATCGTGAACAAGAATGGTGGCTGCCTCATCGCTGACCAGTTGAAGGCCGCGGCGCACCGAGTCTGCTCGGCTTGCTCCCCCGGGCACGGTGCGAAGTTTGCTTCCATAACCCGCGAGTGCTGATTGCATGCGCTGATCATCTGGTGGGGTAACCACGATGATTTCGTTAATCTGCGCCACTTGCAGGATCCGGTCGATGGCATGTTCCGCCAAAGATTTGCCGGCTACTTGAACCAGTGCTTTTGGCATGCCGGCGCCTAGCCGTGTGCCCATGCCGGCTGCGACCAAGATCAAGCTCGAAGGATGCGATGGTGTTTGCTTCACACCGCTCAGCTTATCGCGTGGATCGGCGCTTCATTGGGGCTTTAACGGCAACAGCCGTGAAACGTTTAAATGTTTCACGGCAAGATGCGCGTAGGAGTTTTGTTTAAGCCGAAGCCAAAACCTCATCCAACAGGCCTTCGGCCTTGGTCTCATCCAGGTCCTTGGCCAGAGCCAATTCGCTGATCAATACCTGACGAGCCTTAGCCAGCATGCGCTTTTCGCCAGCGGACAGACCACGATCATTTTCTCGACGCCATAGGTCACGAACGACCTCGGCAACCTTGATGACATCACCGGAAGCTAGCTTCTCGACATTTGCCTTGTAGCGGCGCGACCAGTTGGTCGGCTCTTCGGTAAATTCAGCACGAAGGACATCGAACACATGGTCCAAGCCTTCCTGACCTACCACGTCACGTACGCCAACAAGATCAACGTTCTCTGCTGGAACTTCGATGGTCAAGTCACCCTGAGCCACCTTGAGCTTGAGATACATTTTCTCTTCGCCCTTGATCTTGCGCATTTTGATCTCTTCGATCATTGCCGCGCCGTGATGCGGGTAGACAACAGTCTCGCCAACCTCAAAAACCATGTGGATAAACCCCTTTCCCATTGACTAGTCTAACATGTTTGCTCTCGACGAACTTGCGTTTGTGCCCGATATAACCGCGAATTCACGGGGAATCACCTCTTCCATTCGCAAGAGAAACATGGTAGGAAGAGAGTACGGCGATCGAAGTTCCATACCTCTTATCCCAAACTTGGTTCTCTACTTCTTGTCGAAAAGCGTGTGTTGCACGTCGCTAAATCGCGTCTTTGTGTGAAAAACAGCTAGGCTTAGAGGTAATCGTGGTCTTTTTCGCGAGTTGCTCCTCACCCTAGGTGGAGTCGATTCGGTAGACCATGAACCGAAGCAACTCATTATTCTCACCGAGGAGTTAGTGTCGTGATCACCGCACGCATGACCGCTGGACGTCGCATTGCCGCGTCCCTCGCTGTGGCTGCCCTGGCATTCGGTGTCACCAGCTGTGGCGCCATCAACGAGCAGGCCACCAACACCGACTACGCTGCCAGCGATGGCATCAACGTCGACGTCGCCAAAGCACAGGTTCGTAACCTGATGTTCGTTACCAACAGCGATGGCAGCAAAGCCCGCCTGATCGGCACCGTGGTCAACGACAGCGATTCTGCTCTGACCCTGTCCGTCAAAGCCGCTAGCGCTACGCCAGTGACCATCTCGGTTCCAACCGACAAGTCCCTGAAGCTAGAAGATGACGCTAACCAGAAGGTCATTTCTGGCCTTGGTGTCAAAGCCGGCGAGCATGCCGAGACTACCTTCACTTCCAACGGAGACACCGTGGACTTCAGCGTCCCAGTCGTAGACGGCACCCTTGCCGAATACCGTGACTTCGTACCAGGCGGTTCCGATGCAAAGGTAACCGAACACCTGAAGGCAACCGAGAGCCACGCGACCTCGGAGCACTAAGCACCAACGATAAAGGGCCTCGGGAAAGAATCTATGGATTCTTTCCCGAGGCCCTTTCGCTTTAAGCGGTTACGCGCGGGGTGAGCAGTGCTAGACCACGAACTTGTAGCCCAAACCTCGCACCGTCACCAGATGCTCTGGCGTGGCAGGATCTGGCTCGATCTTTGAACGAAGACGCTTCACGTGGACATCCAACGTCTTGGTATCCCCCACGTAGTCGCTACCCCACACGCGGTCGATCAGCTGGCCACGGGTAAGCACGCGCCCGGCATTGCGCAGGAGCATTTCTAGCAATTCAAATTCCTTGAGCGGCATCGATACCTCGGTGTTATCCACCGAGACCATGTGCCGTTCCACATCCATGCGCACCGGTCCAGCGGTCACCACATTGCTGATCAGTTCTTCGGCCTCGCCCTGACGGCGAAGTACCGCACGGATGCGTGCGAGTAATTCTCGCGATGAGTATGGCTTGGTGACATAGTCATCGGCGCCGAGCTCCAGGCCAACCACCTTGTCGATTTCCGAATCCTTGGCGGTGAGCATGATGACCGGAACCTGAGAGTTCAGGCGAATCTGGCGAATCACCTCGGTGCCCGGTTGGCCCGGCAACATCAAATCCAGCAGCACCAGATCGGCGCCGTGGCGTTCAAATTCAGTGACGGCGACCAGTCCGTCATCAGCGATTCGTACTTCGAATCCTTCGCGTTCCAAGAGGAAAGACAGCGGGTCAGAGAGCGATTCCTCATCCTCTACGATCAATATGCGGGTCATCGTCGTCCTCCTTTGCGGTCTGAGGTTCGAGCCTCGACTGCTTGTTCCTTCATCATCTCATCGGCAAGAGCATTAGATCTGGCCGGTTCTTCATCCGCTAGGGGAAGTCTAAGGGTAAATGTGGAGCCATGGCCGGGCTGCGACCACAGCGATACTTCGCCGCCATGGTTGGCCAGCACGTGCTTGACGATGCTCAGCCCCAGGCCGGTACCGCCGGTTTGTCGTGAGCGGGCCGAGTCGACGCGGTAGAAGCGCTCGAAGACTCGCTCTTGTTCCTCGGCCGAAATGCCTGGGCCTTGGTCGGTGACCGAGATCTGCGCGTAGCCATCACGCTGGCGGATACCAACGCCCACTTTGGTGTTTTCTGGCGAGTAGCGAATCGCGTTGTCGATCAAGTTGCGCACCGCGGTCATCAGCAGGTCCGGGTCGCCAAGAATTGGTTCGCTCAGATGGCCGCCGACGGTAATGTCGATGCCCTTCTCTTCGGCCAATAGGTGGCTGCGGTCCACGGCCTCGGCCACCACACTGTCGATGTTCACTTCCTTGCCCTGCACAATTGCATCGCTGGCCTGAAGCCGGGAGAGCTCAATGATGTCCTGGACCAGCGCGGCAAGCCTGCGTGATTCCTTGTGCATCCGAGTGGAGAATCGAAGCACCGCGGTCGGATCATCTGCTGCTTCGGAGATTGCTTCGGAAAGCAGGGAAATAGCTCCGACCGGAGTTTTCAGTTCGTGGGATACGTTAGCCACAAAGTCATTTCGCATGGCTTCAGTGCGGGTGATTTCGGTGCGGTCATCGGCCAGCAGCAAAATATATTCATCGCCCAGTGGGGCCACTCGCACATGGACGATCAGCTGACCGGCGCCGAGCGTGGAGCGTTGTAATTCATATTGGCTTTCGGCAATCACGCCGTCTGCACGCACCTGGCGTACCAAGGCCAGAAGCTCATTGTGCACGAGGGTGTGCCCGCGCACCAGCCCATAGGCGTAGGAGGCAGGATTGGCCCGCACAACGCCATCTACGTCGTCCAAGATCACGAAGGCGCGACCAATGACGGACAAGACGGCAGCTGCACCTTCTGGGAGTGCAGGCTCGTCAACCTGCGGCAGCCTAGCGGTCCTGCGTTGGGAAATTCGAAAAGCGATCACGCCAACGATTCCTAGGGCAAGACCGAGGACACCGGCTATCAGAGTCGAGATCACATCGTTCACCCTTTTAGCCTAACTTCACCTATGGGTTCCTTCCCGCCTAAATGACGCAATTTTGGCCAAATCGGCGCGCTGTTCACCAAACGTTCACGTTTAGTGGCATATTCGTTAATCACCCGCTGACAGGGTGGAGTAAGACCCTCCACCATGCCATAAATCTGTTTTGGGGCGGTTGGCCCGTGCATGCAGGCCACCGATTGGCATGGGACCGACACTCGAAAGGAACTGCTATGCGCAAGGTTTTTCAGGCAGATCTACAACAAATCGGCGAAGAACTCATTGAGATGGCCAATCAGGTCGCTACCGCTATGGATCACGCATGGGATTCGTTGGCCAATGCCGATGTGGATCTAGCCCAGGAAGTCATCGCGGCTGACGCGAAAATTGATTTCCTCCAGAACCAACTAGATGAACGTGCCATCGATACCCTCGCACTTCAGGGACCGGTAGCCAGCGATCTACGCATGATCGTCGGCTCGCTGCGAATGAGCGCTTCGCTTGAGCGCATGGGTGACCTCGCACGCCACTTGGCTCAGCTAGCCCGCTTGCGCTTCCCACAGCCAGCGATCCCAGAGAAGATTTCTGCAACCTTTGCTCAGATGGCTGCGATTGATATTCAGATCGCCAAGGAAGTTGCCACGCTTCTTGATACTCGTGATTTGGCCATTGCGGCCAAGATTATTGAGCTGAACCATGAGGTGGACCGTTTGCACTCCAGCGTCTTCACGCAGATTGCTGCCGATGATTGGGACGCCACCGCACCAACCACCGTGGATGTTTCGTTGACCAGCCGCTATCTAGAGCGCTTCGGCGATCATGGTGTCTCCGTGGCCCGCAAGGTCACCTACCTGGTGACCGGCGAATGGGATCCGTCCGACGCCTAAACAGCGTATTTGCCTAAAAGCGAAGGCAGCCCACCAATTGGTGGGCTGCCTTTAGCATTCCGGCGCATTATTAGCGCCAGCGTAGAGCGGCTTTTAGCCTTCGCACTCTACGCAGAAACCTACGTTGCCTTCTTCGCGTACCAGCTGGGAGCGGTGGCGAATTAAGAAGCACGAGCCACAAATGAACTCGTCCTCTTTCTGTGGAATGACGGTGACCGTCAATTCCTCGTTGGACAAATCTGCACCTGGCAGATCCATTCCATCAGTGTGATCGGCTTCGTCGAGCTCGCGCACCACGGACTTTGCGTCCGGTGCGTTTGCGGACTTAACCGCATCCAGAGAAGCCTTACGTGCCTCAGCAACGTCTGGGCGGACTTCATCGTAATCAGTTGCCACGAATTGCATTCCTAACGTGAGCCATTGAGCCTATTCGAAATAGGAGATTACAGCATACTAATGCCAAAAATACAATCGTGTGCAGTTGTTTCGCTCACAGCCGTTGTTCCGCACCTCTTGCCGATCTTAAAGTCAGAACGGCGGCACCGAAGTTCAAAAGCCTAAGCCCTTGAGTTTCGGTGCCGCCGAAAAGTGCGTTTTACTTGCGACCCTGGTTCGCGACTGCCTTGATGGCGTCAGCTGCTGCTGCAGGATCGAGGTAGGTTCCTCCAGCGGTGACCGGCTTGAAGTTGTCGTCCAACTCATAAACCAATGGGATACCGGTTGGGATGTTCAGCCCAGCGATATCCGCATCGCTAATGCCGTCCAAGTGCTTAACCAGCGCGCGCAGCGAGTTGCCGTGTGCGGTGACCATGACGGTCTTGCCAGCGCTCAGATCAGCCTTGATGTTTTCTTCCCAGTAAGGAAGCATGCGGTCAAGAACATCCTTGAGGCATTCGGTCCGCGGAGCGTTATCGCCCAGATCGGCATAACGCTCATCGTTGATCTGGCTGAATTCCGAGGAATCATCAAGTACTGGTGGTGGGGTGTCGTAGCTACGACGCCATTCCATGAACTGCTCTTCACCGTATTCTGCCAAGGTCTGAGCCTTGTCCTTACCCTGCAGCGCACCGTAGTGACGCTCGTTCAGGCGCCAGTCGCGGTTCACTGGGATCCAGGAACGGCCAGCAGCTTCCAACGCGAGGTTAGCGGTGACAATTGCGCGGGTGAGCAACGAGGTATGCAGTACCTCTGGCTTGTACCCTGCTTCTGCAAGTAGTTCGCCACCGCGCGAAGCTTCAGCGCGGCCCTGTTCGGTCAGTGATACGTCGTACCAACCGGTGAATAGATTCTTTTCGTTCCATTCGCTCTGCCCGTGGCGAAGCAAGATCAAAGTGTGACTCATACAATCTATCCTAGCCAATACTGGTACCCGGATGCGCCAAGGTTAAGGACTACTCAATAATTGAGAAGACCCGCACCACCGTTTTGACGGGGTACGGGTCTTCAAAAATCTTTGGTTACTCAGCTGGCTCTAGTAGTTGTACCAGCCGCCGCCTTTGCCACTCACGGCAGGCTTTACATCGGCAAGGTAAACACACGCAATGCAGGCACCGATGAGCTGAAGGAAACCGATTCCGCCAGCGCTGAAAACGCCAAGCAAGGAAACTACGACGCTGGCGATGGTCAGCCCGGTCCAGAAGCCCTTGGTTCGTTTGCCTTCTTGGGCAAAGCGCTGTGTACCTTGGCCTAGGCAATCGATGAGCGCCCACAGCGCAAGGACTAAAATAACTACGCTCAGGGCCAACATCAGGTACTGCTCAATGCTTTGAGCGACAAACATCATTGACATACCTTCACTCTACCTTTGGCCTTTGTCGATTTTGGGCACTGCCACACCTCAGAGCTGTTCCAGCGCCTGCGAAAGATCAGCCCAGAGGTCCTCAACATCTTCGATACCCACCGAAAGTCGGATCAGGTTTTCTGGAACACTCACCGGTTCTGAGGCGTGCCGGGCCCGACGTTCAGCCAGGGTCTCCACCCCGCCCAGCGATGTTGCGCCGGTGATCAGCTTAAATGCACCGATGACCTTGTCGGCGCCGTCAGCGCTGCCACCGACTTGGAAGGCGATGACCGCACCAAAGCCACTCATAAGTTTTGCTGCGCGTTGGTGCCCCGGGTCTTGTTTAAGTCCGGGGTAACGCACGGCTTGAACGTTGGGGTGTTCGCTCAAACGTTCGGCAAGGATCTGGCTGTTACTCTGTGAACGATCCAGACGCACCGCCATGGTGCGCACACCACGCAAGGCTAAGAAGGTATCCATCGGTGAAGCGATAGACCCGTGCAGGGTTCGGTAACCGTGCACGGTGTTGTGCAGCTTTTCATCACTGGTGACTACCGCACCCATGATGACATCGGAGTGGCCCGAGAGGTACTTGGTCACCGAGTGGACTACTACATCGGCCCCTTGGGTCAACGGCTGCTGCAATAGCGGGGTGGCAAAAGTATTGTCCACGATGGACAAGATTCCACGCGCCTTGGTTTCTGCAAGAAGTACCGGGAGGTCTGCAACTTCAAGCATAGGGTTGGTCGGCGATTCAACCCAGAGCACGTGCGCGCCTTCCAGCGCGGCGATGACCTCGTCGGTATCGGCGATGTCTACCGGGCGGACGATCAAACGACCAGCGGCCTCCAGCTCGGAGGTTAACGCCAGCGAACCGTTATAGGAGTGCTTTGGCATAACCAGCACTCCCCCGGCTGGAACCAAGTTCAAGGCGGCAGCGATCGCGGCCATACCCGAAGAGAAAACCAGAGCCGGTCGCGCGGCAGCTTCCAGCTGACCCAATACTTCTTCAAAGGGATCCCAGCTCGGGTTGGAGAATCGTGCGTAGACACGTTCGTCAGCAGCAGCCAGACCCTGGGAGTGATACGTGGAGGTGAAAGTCACCGGGTAATTCACCGGGGCGTCAACGGCGTGAGCCGGTCGGCCACCTGCAACGATGAGGGTCTTTGGGTCCCACGCTGGGCGGGATGCTGATGGCGTGCTGCTGAAGTTCATGAGAAAAACTTTACGCTCAGCACGGGCACGTCCACGGATCGGTTTCATTACATTTCGAGATTTACCGTCCACAGCATGTGGGCGCATGTCAATGATTGGCTTGACCTTGGATAGGCTAGAGGGGTGAGTAACAAATCGAGCGCGCCGACCCCTGGGCTGTTCATCGTATTTGAAGGTGGCGACGGAGCGGGCAAGTCCACGCAGGTGGCCATGGCCCAGCAATGGCTTGAAGCCCGAGGGTCAAAGGTCATCACCACCCGTGAGCCAGGTGGAACCCAAATTAGCGAGTCACTGCGCTCTTTGGTACTCGAACATGGCCACGGTGAGATCGATTCTCGCACCGAGGCACTGATTTATTCGGCGGCCCGTGCCGCCCACGTACAACAGCTGATCACCCCGGCGCTAACTGCCGGCAGCCACGTTATTTGCGACCGTTTTGTTGATTCTTCCTTGGCTTATCAGGGAATGGGCCGAGCTCTTGGCTTTGAGGCCGTGGCCCAGATTAATGACTTTGCTACCAACGGGCTTAAGCCCGATGTGACGATCATTTTGGATATTTCTGCCGCTGACGGTCGTGCTCGACGGGTCGCTGCCGGTGGTGGTGTGGAGGCCGCGGACCGTCTGGAAGCTGAGCCCGACGACTTCCACGAACGCATCCGCAACGCCTTCTTGGACTTGGCTGCTCGCGAACCAGATCGTTACCTGGTACTAGATGCCACCGGTACCGTCGAAGAGCTGCACCTTGCTATCACCACGTACTTAGCGAGCCTGTTGTGAGTCGGCCGGTATTTGCAGATCTCGCCGGGCAGCAGCGGGTTATTCAGACCCTTACCGCCGAAGTTGACCGAGGTAATCCCACCCACGCTTGGCTAGTCACTGGCCCTCCCGGGTCAGGCCGTACCACCGCCGCTCGCGCCTTTGCCGCTGCGCTGCAGTGCACGAACAGCCCTGCTGGTTGTGGTGAGTGCGAAAGCTGCAAACTAGTGCAGTCTTCGGGACACCCGGACGTGTCCTTTATTTCTACGGACAAGTTCGAGTACCAGATCGCCGATGTCCGTCACCTGATCACCCGGGCGCAGGAAAGCACTAGCACCGGACGCTGGCGAATCATCATCATCGAAGATGCCGATCGTATGTCTGAACGAAGCACCAACGTCCTGCTTAAGGCCATCGAAGAGCCTCCAGCACGGATGATCTGGATCCTCTGCGCTCCGTCCCCGGCTGACGTACTGGTGACCATCAGGTCGCGTTGCCGTGCGGTGAACCTTTCCGTTCCTTCAACCCAAGATGTGGCGGATCTTTTGGTGCGCCGCGATGGGCTCGATGAGCAACAAGCCATGTTTGCCGCCAGGGTTTCGCAGTCGCATATTGGTGTTGCCCGGTTGTTGGCTCGGGACGAGCAGGCCCGCATCCAGCGCGAAAAGGTAGTCACCCTACCGTTGCGCACCACCACCCTGCCTCAGGCAATGGCCGCTGCCGCGGAAATCTCCAAGCTTGCCACCGAGCGTGCCGAAAATATCACCGGCACCGATCTGCAACGCAAAACTGAACAGCTTCGTCACGCCAACGGAATTGGTCCTGAAGAGACCATTCCCCCAGGGTTGCGTAGCCAGTTTAAGTCCTTGGAAGAGGACGCTAAGCGCTTTGCTCGACGTGCCAGTTTTGATGCGCTGGACCGAACGTTGACCGACTTAACTACGTTTTTCCGTGACGTATTGAGCATTCAGCTTGGCACCGGTATTGAGTTGATCAACGAACATCTTCGCGAAAAACTTGAAAACTACGCTCGCGGACAAAACACCGAGAAATCATTAGCACAGCTTGACGCGATCAATCAGACGCGTAGCCGTCTGGCTGCCAACGTTAATCAACTCATGGCACTTGAAGCCTTGATGACCCGGTTGCTACCGCAGCCGGGCCGCCGCTAACCCCACTCAAGGAGACACTTAAAGTGCCTGTACGCTCGCTCAAAATGCAGTTAGCAGCCGTGGGGTCCGTTCTCGCCCTGATCGGTCTAACCAGCTGCTCAGCCGGATCATCCGTTCCAGAAGCCGATGGAACCAACGCAGCACCGAGCGCAAGTAGCGCAGCGGCCCCCAAGGGGCTGGAAACCTACTACTCCCAGGAGCTCGACTGGAAAGACTGCGGAGATGTACTTGAATGTGCAACGCTCAAAGTTCCACTGGATTACTCCGACCCCTCGGGTGAGAGCATCGAGCTTTCGTTGAACCGTCGCGCCGCAGAAAACGCCTCGGCGAATTTACTGATTAACCCAGGTGGCCCTGGTGGCTCGGGCCTGGACATGGTCGAATCCTCGGTCCAGTCCATGTTCAGTGAGGATCTGCAGGCCGCTTACAACATCATCGGATTTGATCCACGTGGTGTGGGTAAGAGCTCCCCGGTGACCTGCCAAACCGATGCCGAAATTGATCAGGGCCGCCAAGAGAACTTGCGTGCTTGGTTGCCCGAGGATCAAACCCAAATCATCGAAGAAACCGATGACTACGCGGCGGACTGCACGGCCAACACCGGCGATCTCTTGGGACATGTTGACACCGTTTCGGCGGCTAAAGACATGGACGTCATCCGAGCAGCACTGGGTGATAAGCAGCTGGACTACCTAGGGTTCTCCTACGGGACGTTCTTGGGCTCAACCTATGCGGATCTCTTCCCTAAGAAGGTTGGACGCTTTGTGCTCGACGGCGCCATGGACCCAACCAGCCAGGCATCTGATCTGACCAAGGCACAAGCTGTTGGATTTGAAAACGAGATCGACGCATGGCTTGCCCAGTGTGTTGAGTCGGAGGATTGCCCGTTCAGTGGAAGCGTCGCCGAGGCGAAGGTTCAACTACAGCAGTTCTTCGCTCAGGTGGAAAACCAGCCTATGGTCTCCAGCGATGGCCGCACCGTTCCAATCATCGACTTTGTTAACGGTTTCATCTTGCCGCTCTATGACAATTCAAATTGGCCATACCTGACCGAGGCGATGGCTTCGGCTGTTAATGACGGCAACGTTGATAGCATTCTGGGCTTCGCCGATATAGCTGCTGACCGCCAAATCGACGGAACTTACTCGTCAAATTCTTCAGACGCTTTTACCGCCATCAATTGCTTGGACCGTCCGATGAACGCCAATAGCGATGCCATGAGCGAGGAAGCCACCGAGCTGATGCGCGTGGCCCCCACGCTTGGCAAGTACCTTTCTTACGGTGAAATCGCATGCGACGTGTGGGATCACAAGGCCTCGGGACATGCTGAAGAGCTGAATGCTCCGGGTTCAAATGAGATTCTGGTCGTTGGTACCACCGGAGACCCGGCAACCCCGTATAAGTGGTCGCAGTCGTTGGCCAAGCAGCTAGATAATGCTACGTTGTTGACCTACGAAGGTCATGGTCACACCGCCTACGGTCGGTCCAACGACTGCATTACTGACGCCGTTGATGGCTACCTCATCGATGGGCAGGGTCCAGCAGCAAATTCTCAGTGCTGATTGGGCATGTTCGTGTCATTCTCGTTTTGACGATCAGACAATTCCTCGGATAAAGTGACGTGGTGCCTGTTTGCAGGTACAGGCCTCCTTAGCTCAGGGGTAGAGCAGCTCCCTCGTAAAGAGCAGGTCGCCGGTTCAAATCCGGCAGGGGGCTCATGTGACGAAAAACCCGGAATCGTGCGGTGCACGATTCCGGGTTTTTCGCTTTCTAAAAGACGTCAATCTCAGACGTTGCTACCGCCAGAAACAGTGTAGTCGAGCGTAATCGCTCCACCGGTTGCGTAGTTGGGAACGTCTGCGGCAACAGCCTGACCTTCAGGAGAACTCATAGCTGCTCGGAAGTCATCTACATCGTTAAACTCGGCCTCAAAAACAGCGAAGTACGGGGCAGGGTTTCCCTTGGCATCTGGCGAAACATTCGTTGTGTAACGCCATGAACGCAACTCCGGAAGCTTCGTAGCTAGTGGCAGGTGAGTCGACTCGTAGTACTCGATGAACGCGGCGCGATCTACCGGCTCGGGATATAGAACGATGAGCTTATGCATGGTGTTTTCTCCTCATGAGCGCTGGTTTGAGCGATGGTGTAAATGTGGTCCTTGGCTTCAGATGAAGCCAAGGACCACATAGTTACTTAGGACTGAGCTTTACTCGAAGTCAGCGGTTGCTGGATCGGCTGCAATACGACCTTCTGCACCTCGGTCCAAGGTAGCAATTGCTTCGATATCTTCAGCGTCAAGCTTCACGTTCAAAGATTCGAAGTTCTCCACGATGCGTGAGTCAGTCACCGACTTAGGGATCACCACGTTACCCAATGCCAAGTGCCAAGCGATGACTACCTGCGCCACCGTTGCTTCGTGCTTTTTAGCGATCTCGGCAAGCAGTGGTTCCTTGAGCAGGTCTCCGCCCTGGCCCAGCGGGGACCACGCCTGGTGCAGGATGCCATGCTCTGCTTCGTAGGCGCGAAGTTCTGCCTGCGGGAAGTATGGGTGGGTTTCAACCTGGTTGATCACTGGGCGAACACCGGTTTCGGTGTACAGCTCTTCAAGTGCTTCCTTGGTGAAGTTGCAAACACCAATGGACTTGGCCTTGCCGTCCTTCTGAAGCTGGATCAGTGCCTTCCAAGTATCCACGTAGGTGCCACGCTTGGGCTGCAACCAGTGAATCAGGTACAGGTCTACATATTCCAAGCCAAGACGTTCCAGCGATGCGTCTGCTGCAGCGATGGTCTTGTCATATCCCTGATCTGCGTTCCAGACCTTGGTGGTGATGAAAAGTTCTTCACGAGCAATTGAGCTAGCGGCAACGGCACGGCCTACGCCGGCTTCGTTTCCGTAGATCTTCGCGGTGTCGATGTGACGGTATCCAGCTTTCAGCGCCTTGCCGACAGCAACTTCTGCTTCCTCGTCTGCAACCTGCCAAACGCCGAAGCCCAGCTGATCGATGGTGTTTCCGTCGAGGAACTTACTTGATGGTATTGATTGGGTCATGAAACCAACTTAGTTCACGAATCGACCCAAATTCTAGGATCACCGCTGAACTGATCGGTAATTCTCAATTATTCATTATTAGCGAACATTTGGGCCGCTCGGCTGACATCTTCCTTAACCAACCGTGCACGGTGTTGCACCGAGTTGATATCAATTTGCCCTCCGGCTTCGGCCTGCATTCTCATCATCGCAATGACCTGTGCGGTGGTGGCCAAATCGTTGGCCGACTTGGTGAGACTGCGGTGAACGCCTGCGGTGGCTTGCGGGATCTGCTCGTCGTCGCTCGGCGTGATTCGCTGAGCGGTAGAACAGATCTGACGAACCGTTGGCAACAGGTCGGCCATCTCATTGGCCTCTTTCACCAGCTGGTTATACACCTGGTCATCTGCAATTCCCTCGATCACTTGGAAGACCCGATCCAATGAACGCTGGAACCGGTCGTGGGCGCGACGCCAGACGCCCTCGCCAAGTTCGCGAGTGGCTGCGCGCTGCGCGCGAAGTCGTGAAAAGAACGCCATGACACTTCTCTACCAGAGATGAACAAAGATCAACGCTTCTAGCCTACCGGGAGCGGAGCACCAGCAAGCTTGTGAAAACGACATAAAACGAAACCGGCCTCGATCCATCCGCCAATGCAGATAGATCGAGGCCGACACGCAGTGCACCTAGCAGCAACGCCCTTCAGGGTTTTTTTCTTGCCAGTCGGTGTAGTCCTTCCAGAACTCACGCTCGTTCATTGGTTGCTGATCAGGATGATTACGTTGGTGGTGCTCCAGGTAGTGCTGATACTTATCGGCACCAAGAACCCCATCAACAAATCTTTTGGCCTGTCCCAATCGCTCCAATAACGAGGCCACGACTAGTGTCCGCCGCGCTGAATTTGAGCTTCGGCCGGAACTTGCTTCCAAGCCTTCTCCAGTTCCTTCTCAGCAGGTGAAGAAATCAGACCAGCTGGTGCGTACATCTTCGATGGCACAGCGCGATCTTCGGTATTGTTTCCGCCTCCGTTGCGCTTTGCCTTGATGGTGGTAAGAATCGCAGAAACGATCACAATCGCAGTGAGCAGCAAGAACAATACCGAAAGCCATCCCTGAACTCCGGTGTTGCGTACCACTGCTTCCATGGCTTCAACAGTCTTGGCCGTTCCCAGCGAGGTTTCGCCGTTGGCCAGCGCCTCTTTGTAGGCGTTGTGGTTCGCGAAGTAGCCCACCTTGGTGTTGGTCGAGAAGATCTTCTGCCAGCTCGCAACGAAGGTGACTGCGACGGTGAAGACCAACGGAACAGCAACCACCCATAGGTACTTAAAGTTGTTCTGCTTGGCGATGATCGCCATAACCACTGCCAAGGCAATGGCGGCTAGGAGCTGGTTAGCGATACCGAACAGTGGGAAGAAGGTATTGATGCCGCCCAGCGGATCGGTCACGCCGAGGATAAGGATGTATCCCCAGCCGGCCACCATGATTAGCGTGCAGATCCACACCCCGGGACGCCATGAGGTGTTCTTGAACTTAGGGAAGAAGTTACCGATGGTGTCCTGCAGCATGAAGCGCGCTACACGGGTACCAGCATCCACCGCGGTGAGGATGAACAGTGCTTCAAACATGATTGCGAAGTGATACCAGAAGCCCATCATCGCGGTGCCGCCGAACCACTGATGCATGATGTGCGCAATGCCCACTGCCAAGGTTGGAGCGCCACCGGTACGCGAAACCACGTTGGTTTCACCGACGTTGGTGGCCAGTTCGGTCAGCGTATTGGGCTGCAGGTTGACGCCGGATAGCCCCAGCGAGTTCACAAAAGCTACCGCGGTTTCCACGGTCCCACCGGTGGCAGCCACCGACGAGTTCATCGCGAAGTACACACCACGGTCAATCGAGATCGCAGCGACCAGAGCCATGATGGCAACCATGGATTCCATGAGCATGCCACCGTAGCCCAAGAAGCGGGTCTGCTTCTCCTTCTCGACGAGCTTCGGGGTGGTTCCCGAGGCGATCAACGCGTGGAAGCCAGACAAAGCACCACAGGCGATGGTGACAAACAGGAATGGGAAGATGTGTCCGCTAACCACCGGTCCGTCGGCGCGTCCGGCGTACTCGGAAAATGCTGGAACGGAGATTTCAGGGCGAACAATGATGATGGCCAGAGCCAGCAGACCAATCACACCGATTTTCATGAAGGTGGAGAGGTAGTCGCGTGGAGCCAACAGCAACCATACGGGCAGCACTGCGGCGATAATACCGTAGATGATGATGGCCCAAGCAATGGTGGTGCGATCCAAGTGGAAGAATTCAGCACCCCACGGCGATTCAGCAATCCAGCGACCGGAGACGATTGCGAACATCAACAGCGCAAAGCCGATGACGGAGATTTCCAAAACCTTGCCCGGGCGGATGAAGCGCAGGTAAACACCCATGAACAAGGCAATCGGGATGGTCAGGCCCACAGAGTAAACGCCCCATGCCGATTCGCCTAGTGCATTAACCACAACCAGCGCCAAGATGGCGGTAATGATGATCATGATGGTCAAGGTGGCAATCAAGGCCGCCGTGCCACCAACTAGTCCAAGCTCTTCGCGGGCCATCTGACCCAGCGAACGTCCACCGCGACGCATCGAGAAGAACATCACCAGGTAGTCCTGCACCGCACCGGCGAGCACCACACCAACAATGATCCAGATGGTGCCTGGCAGGTAGCCCATTTGGGCTGCCAAGATCGGGCCGACCAGTGGTCCAGCACCAGCGATAGCCGCAAAGTGGTGACCAAAGAGCACTCGGCGGTCGGTTGGCACAAAGTCACGACCGTTGTTTACGGTCTCCGCGGGGGTCGCACGGAAGTCATCAGGCTTTGTAATCTTGCGCTCGATGAATTTCGAATAAAAACGGTAAGCGATCAAATAGGTAGCAACGGCTGCAAAAACAAACCAGATTGCGTTGATGGTTTCCCCGCGCGAAAACGCGAGGATTGACCAGGCGATGCCACCGACCAGTGCGATAGCGATCCAGACGGCGATCCGCAAAGGAGTCCAACGTTTTTCTTCGTGTTGGGCAACTTCGGGATCAACGCCTGCTGGGGGCAAGGTATTTTGGGCACTCAATGCGAGCATCCTCCTCAAGACTTAGCAAGTGATGTGCGTGACTGCCCTTTATCAGACCGGTCACACCGTTATGGCTACTGTGTCACTTTACGCGCCTGAGGAAGTTTCGGCTAAACCTTAACGACGATTTTTCCGGTGTGCTCACCCGAGTCGAAATACTCATGTGCACTGGTCAGATCGGAGAACTCGAAGGTCTTGGAGACGTTGATAGACAGTTTGTCCGCTTCGACCAACGGCAGTACCCGTGCGACGGTCTGCTTAATGATCTGAGTCTTTTCATCCAGCGGTCGAGCGCGAAGCGTCGTGGCGATCACCCGTGCGCGCTTAGCCAGCATCATCCCCAGATTCAGTTCAGCCTTGGTACCACCCTGAAGTCCGATCACGACTACTCTGCCTCCAACGGCGAGCGCCTTGATATTACTCTCTAGGTACTTGGCGCCGATAACGTCAAGAATCAGGTCCACACCTGCCCCGTCGGTCAGTTCTTTGACCCGCTGTTCAAAATCTTCTTCGCGGTAATTGATTCCCTCATCCGCTCCAAGCTGTGCGCAGTACTCCAGCTTTTCTGCTGAGGATGCGGTAACAAAGACTCGGGCGCCGGCCGCTTTGGCCAGCTGGATGGCCATGGAACCAATGCCGCCGGCCCCGCCGTGGATCAGCAAGGTTTGGCCTTCAGCTAGACCGCCCTCGATGAAGAGGTTAGAAACTACCGTTGCGGCAACCTCGGGTAGCGCCGCTGCATCGGTGCTCGAAAGATTCTCTGGGATATTGATGAGCAGCTCGGCGGGCACGTTGACGTACTGGGCGTAGCCCCCACCTGCTAACAAAGCCGCCACGCGCGTTCCTGTGCTCCAGCCGATGACGCCCTCTCCGAGTTCCACGATCGTCCCGGAGACCTCCAGACCAGGGATGTCACTAGCCCCGGCAGGTGGCGGGTAGACGCCCTTGCGCTGTTGCACGTCGGCACGGTTCAGGCCGAATGCTTCAACCTTGATCAGCACCTCACCTGCGCCTACCTTTGGAATCGACCTTTCGGTGAGTTCGATAACCTCTGGTCCGCCACCACCGTTGTAGATATAAGCCTTCATCGATTCACTCACGGATCTCAATTCCTTTCATCGGGGGTTCATGCCGTATACTTTTTCGGGTTGGATGGTTGTCCGAGCGGCCGAAGGAGCTGGTCTTGAAAACCAGTAGGCGGTAACCCCGTCTCATGGGTTCAAATCCCATACCATCCGCGTATTGAGTGAGGCGGGCTGATCTTAGGATCAGCCCGCCTCACTGTTTAAATTCGTTCTGTCGGCAAGCCTTCGCCTACTAAGAATCCTGCCAGACGCGCTACTTCGTTGGCCACATGGGTGGCATCTTTCAGCGTTCTAGCTGCGGGATTGTTCAGGTCTCCTGCTTGAGCAGCAATCGCTGTCCCCCACTGAGCTGAGGACAATTGCAGGCCCAGCACAAAAATACCGCGGTGGGCGAGGCCTTCGGAGTTGACCAGACGGTACGGTTCGCCGACTACATCAAAGCCGGACCCCGGAAGGGTTTCACCTTCTGAGTTACGCCACGTGTGCACACGTCCCACATGATCGCTAAGCAATTGTTTGATCAGGGGGGTGTTGTTTTGTAACACTCTGTTGCTTGGCATCATCGCTTCGCACATAGTTCGGGCAGTATGCACTTCAGCATCAACCCAAGGTGATGACGCGGTGAATTGGCCAGAAACCTCATCAAAGGTGAATTCAGGTTCCGGGCCAACAAAGGTCACGACCCCAGCGCGTGAGAGTGCCAGTAACTGTTCAATACGTTCTAGCGGTGGGCCGGAGGCCAGCCCCTCCACCAACGGTTCAAAGTGAGCTTGGATTTCTTCAATTCTGGACTGCTCATCAACTACGCCGTTGACGATCAGTTCCTTGACCAGCATTCGTCCCGCATTCATCGTCATGATCGCGCACGACAATGGATCGTCCAGTCCTCCGGCGCTGTGCTGTGCGTTGTCAACTAGATAGTCTTGTACAGCCTTCTGGTACTCCTCGTTGGAGGCAAACCCGATCTCTTCAAAAGGCTTTGCGAGCTTCGGGACGTCCAACCACTGAATTTCGGGGAATTGCGCAATGAACTTCCGCAATTCTCCCAGCCATACTTGGCTACCTTCTCGGTGTTCGGCAGACAAGATGTTATCTACTTGTTCAATAAATCCTTCGGCCGAGAAACCCTCAGGGACTCCACAACTTTGGGCGCTCTGTTGATAGTAGGCAAAGAGCACATCTCGATGCAGGTTGGGCCAGATATGACGGGAGAACTCCAAAGTGGCCTGCGGATTGGTGGACCTCAGCTCGGCCAGATGACCGATCAAGTCCGGCACGTCAAAGAACCGTAGCTCGATTTCTTCTGGGATGAACTGATCAACTACTGGCTTACCCCAGTACGGAGTGCCACGTCTGGAAGCAACAATTAGTTCTGGTTCTCTTCCCGCGGCGACGTATTCCAACCGGTGACCTGGATCAGTGGAAACCTCACGGAAAAGCCCACCGCGCCCCAGCGTTAGCTCTGCCATGGTGTCAAAGAAATTTAACCCCAATCCGCGGATCAGCGCAGGCTGACCGGGGGCAAATTGATCAAAGTCCATATCGGCAGGAACATTAGGACCAAGGTATACAGCCCCGGATGTAGTTGCTGCTTCTTGCAGCTGCTTCTGCCATGGATTCAGGTCAGCACTTTGGTGCCCCAAAGCAAGGACAACTGCGTCAACCGCCATCATCTGCACTTCAGAACTACCAGCAGTTCTTTGGAACTCCAGCTGATATCCGCTACCTTCTGGCCTCACAGCCAAAACTTCAGCTGCCACATGTTCTACGCTGAACGACTCGTGCGCTTGAAGGGCAGCACAACTGCTGTCAAAAACGTGTTCGAGGTACTCGCCGTAGATGGCTCGTGACGGGTAAGTGCCGGCATCTATGTTCTTGATGCTCTTGGCATGCTCTTCGGTGAGTTTCCGTCCATCACCGTGCAGTTCCACAAACTGTTGAAAGCTCAACCCAGGCTCGACTGAGGTACGTTCTGGAGCCACCGTAGGGAACGAAGCTGGGGTGTTCATCCAGAAGTTCTCGGACTGGTGCGGATTCCAGACGTGCCCTGAGCCGGGACGGAAGGGATCCAAAACCACGATCTTGAGATTGCCGTCTTTGGGCGCTAGCTTCGAGGACAGGTCAGCAAACCTTTCCACGACGCTAGTACCGCGCGGACCGGCCCCGACGACAGCCAGGGTGTACTCATTCTTGAGGTTCTGCATTTTGGTGCTCACCCCTATAGGTTATTACCTTTAGGCCAGCTCACGAGCCCTAACGCATAGACTATGCCCATGACTGACCAAGTTTCTGATGTAACCGGTACCGATCCATATTCTTGGCTTGAGGCAATCCACGACGAGACCGCGCTGAGTTGGGTGCGTGAGCAGACGGCGCGAACTGAATCTGAACTCTATGACACTTCATTCGATCAGCAGGTTCAGCAGATCAAAACGGTGCTCGACGCTCAGGACCGCATTCCCATGGTGAGCAAGCGTGGCGAGTACTATTACAACTTTTGGCGCGCTTCAGAACACCGCTTGGGCTTGTGGCGCCGCACCACTTGGCAGTCCTACCTCAGCGACGAACCACAGTGGGAAATCTTGTTGGATCTTGACGCCTTGGCGATCAGCGAAGGACAGGAATGGCACTTTGCCGGTTCCTCATTGCTGCGTCCCCAGGGCGCGGAACCTTATGAGCGCGCGCTACTGCGTCTGAGCCCCGACGGCGGCGACCAGGTACGCATTCGAGAATTCGATTTGAGCAGCAAGTCTTTTGTTGAAGACGGGTTTGATTTTCCCGTGGCCAAAACTCATGCTTCCTGGATTGACCGGGATACCTTGCTTGTTGGCTCTGCGGGCAGTGAGCAATTCACTACCCGCTCCACTTATGCCAGCACCCTGCGCCGGGTGGGCCGAGGTGTAAGAATTGAAGACGCCCCGGTGATTTTCGAGGTCAAAAAGGACCATGTTGCGGCGTTCGGCTACTTCGATTCCACACCCGGTTTTGAGCGTGTGATCACCACCGACGCCATCGACTTCTACCGTTCGCGCACCGGTTTCATCCTAGAGGGCGCACACCACGTAATTCAGGTTCCCGATGATGTTCAGGTGAGCTTGCACCGCCAGTGGGTTCTGTTCGCGCCGCAGACCGATTGGGAGCACCAAGGCCAGATCTTGGTTGCAGGTTCGTTGGCCATTGCCCGGCTAGAGACATTTCTTGAAGACGGAACCATCGACAAGGTGCTATTCGTCCCTGACGGGAGCAATGCCCTTGAAGGACTGAGCTTCACCGCGAATTACCTTTTGCTTACTGTGTTGCAAGATGTTGCGTCGCAGGTTCGAGTCATCAGCCTGACAGAGAATTTCAATGAAACGCTGATGCCCCTAGCGGACCCGATGCTCAATATTTCCGTTGGAGCCGTTGATGACGAAGATGAGACCGCCGCAGATGACTACTGGATGACCATCACCGGGTTCATCACTCCCACCACCTTGTTGCGTGGGACTGTGGGCTCCCACGGCACCGTAGTGAAAAGATCGCCTGATCGTTTTGATGCAACAGGTCTGGAAGTCACACAGCACTTCGCAACGTCGGCGGACGGGACAAAGGTTCCATATTTCCAGGTAGCACCGGAAAATTTGGTTCTTGACGGGAAAAATCCTGTGCTCATGGATGGCTACGGTGGATTCCAACACAGTATGACTCCGGGTTATGCCGCAGCTATGGGCGTAGGTTGGCTTTCGCGCACGAATGAAACCGACCGCCGTGCGATCTACGTAATGACCAATATTCGAGGAGGCGGCGAATACGGTCCAACGTGGCACCGTGCGGCTCTTCGGGAAAAGCGTCACCGTGCCTATGAAGATTTTGCGGCCATCGCAGAGGACCTAGTGACACGTGGCGTAACCAGCCGCGAGCATCTATCGGCCACAGGACGCTCCAATGGCGGATTGCTGATGGGCAACATGATTGCTGGCTACCCGCAACTATTTGGTGCTATTTCTTGCGGTGTACCGCTTTTGGATATGAAGCGTTACACACAGCTGGCAGCGGGTCATTCATGGATCGCTGAATATGGCGATCCAGAGAAACCCGAGGATTGGGAGTTCTTACGTACTTTCTCCCCGGTGCATCGACTCAGTGACCAACCACATCCGGTTGATGACTATCCAGCGACTTTGATTTGGACCACAACTTCTGATGACCGGGTCGGCCCCTCGCAGGCGCGCATCATGGCCGCCAAGATGATGGACCTAGGCATCAAAAATGTGCGGTATCACGAGCCTGAAGGCGGTGGCCATGCAGGTTCGACGGACAATGAATCAACGGCGAAAATGCTTGCCACAAGTTACGAATTCCTGTGGCGAAAAGTGCATTAGCTCTCTCGTTTTGGAACACTCGCCTATCTTCAGGTAGGCTAGATTCTGCTGGAAACAGCGGATGGACACGTGCCAGAGCGGCCGAATGGACTTCACTGCTAATGAAGGGTCGGGCTAAAACTCGACCGGGGGTTCAAATCCCCCCGTGTCCGCCATAAAACCCCTACTTAGGTAGGGGTTTTTTGTTTCTGCAGGGCATCGCGATACCCGCCTGCACCAACAATTACTTGATACCAAAAAGGACGCCTCCGAGCATCATGCTCAGAGGCGTCCTTTGAGGGTTAACGGCTTCGGCCGCCAGTGCCTAAATCAGTCATTGCGCTTCACGAAGGTCTGCAGCATGTTCTGCACAATATCCTTAGGTAGCGAGGTATGACGGACGATAATTTCTGACATGCGATCAAGGTCCGTATCGGCAATGGCTTCAAATAAGGCTTCACGGTCAGCTTCAGGCAGTTCCGCCGCGTCAAAGTGAACGGGACCGTCTGGGCCCTGTCCTTCGAATTTGAAATCAGCAACATTGCCGTTGGCACTGGCACCGGACATTGGCGAGGTCGCTATCATCCGCTCCAAGTCATCAACTGGCAAACCGGTGTAGCCGTGCAAAATCTTTGCCGCTTCTTCAAAGTTTGAATCGCGGAGCATGGAGAAGAGCTGATCATACTCATTGGGCGGAAGCTGTTCGCTGGAGAATTCACGGCTTTCGCCGTCAAGTTCGAAGGCCATTTTGAAGTGAGTCGCACTTGGCTCGTTTTCGGAACCGAACTGTTCACTCCACTCGCTAGGTACAATCCAGGTATCAGCGTCCGAACCTAGTGTGGCCTCTTGCTCATTACCGCTAGCAGCTTCTCGGTCTTCCCGTTCAACCTGAGCTTCCAGCTTGTCGCTCAAGGCCTGAATTTCAGCGTCGTCCGATGGTAGCTCCTTAGCCGGGGCAACCTGAGGGTATTTATCGAGGCTGCGAACCGCGATGACGCAGTCTTTCACCGATTCACCGGTAGCCGCGCGATAGTTTTGCACGGCCCCCATCACGTCGCCTTTAGCAAGATTGCGGTAGACGGAATTGCGGGCAGAATCATCTAGTTTCGCGTTGGCAGCTTCAGCCACTTCACGGGAGATAGCTTGCGCAACCTGCGCAGAGTTTTTCTTCCGTAATGCCTGCAGACCGAAGTAACCCAAGGCAATCACTGCGATGATGACAACGAGCCAGATGATAATTTCCATACCTCCAGACTACTTCTTTTAACTGTGCAATTACCCGGCTACGCCCAAAGTGAAAGGCAGGACACCCGGCGCGCCAGCAATTCGTAAAGCCCGCCCAGCCATAGCGATCGACCAGCGCGAATCAACAAGATCATCCACGAGCAAAACCGGACCCGGCGCACCCGAAACCAATTGTTCCAACGCAGCTGGAAGTTCAAAGGCATCTGCCACCGCAGCAACGCGGAATGCCGAGTTACCTCCGGAGCCATTTTGTGGGCCGGAGCCGCGGTACTCAAGCTGACCTAGATAGCGCAACCGGCCAACCTCGGCCAGGCTCTGAGCCAACGAGGTAATGAGTTGTGGCCGCTTATTTGACGGCATGGCAACCACACCAACGGGCCGTTCTTCCCAATTCCATTCGGCTAGTACCTTGATGCAGGCATCCACCATTGGCTTATCAATGGGATTATCGGTGGGGTCGGCAAATAGTTGACGCAGTCGATTGCCCCACCCGAGGTCGGTAAGACGAGCCAATGCCCGTCCATTGGAGATCTGCTCATCAACCGGAATTTTTCCCTTGAGCGTGTATCCCAAGCGGTCCAAACCCGATGGGTAGAGCTTACGTGGTTCAATCGGGATTCCCACGCGGCCCAGCGCCGCTTGGGCGCTGTCCTTAGAGTCTTCAGGAATATGATCGTCAAACCAGACACCGGCACAGTTATCGCAGCGTCCACATGGTACCGAACGCGGATCATCCAAGGCTTCGGTCAAGAATTGCATGCGGCACCCACGAGTATTTTCGTAGGTGACCATCAGCGTTTGTTCGTGCACCCGGCTCTGGGCCACACGCTTGTATCGTTCCGCGTCG
This sequence comes from Glutamicibacter sp. MOO4, assembly GCF_056934395.1. Lineage (NCBI taxonomy): Bacteria > Bacillati > Actinomycetota > Actinomycetes > Micrococcales > Micrococcaceae > Glutamicibacter > Glutamicibacter sp. MOO4. The sequence goes on along the minus strand of NZ_CM167800.1, from coordinate 3,469,809 downwards.
TAGCTCCACGGCATGTCGGTGCGCATCCATCCGCCTGCAACACGTTCCACCGCGCCATCAACTGCTAGTACCTTGAGCAACAGCTCCAGAGGAGAACGGCGCAGATTCACTGCGCTTTCCAACGCCGGCACGCTCATCGCCCCGTCGGTGCCTGCTAGCGCTTCTAGTACTTGGGTGGCACGGACTTGGTCCGGCATGGAACTGGTCGCAAAGTACTCCCAGATCTCCGAGTCATCTGGGCCAGGAAGCAATAGAACATCCGCATTCACACTGCCACGACCGGCACGACCCACCTGCTGGTAGTAGGCCACCGGAGAGCTGGGTGCGCCAATGTGCAGCACAAATCCGAGGTCTGGCTTGTCAAAGCCCATACCAAGGGCGCTAGTTGCGATCAGCGCCTTAACCACATTGTTTTTTAGTGCTTGTTCTAGCCGTTCGCGTTCCTCTAGGTCGGTGCGCCCGGTATAGGCCGCGACTTCATGACCAGCTTCGCGCAACAAGCGAGCAATATCTTCGGCTGCAGAAACGGTCAGCGTGTAGATGATGCCTGAGCCGTTAAAATCATTGATATGGCTGAGCAACCAGGCCAATTGCATCCGTGGAGAAGGCAATCTCAGTACGCCAAGTCGAAGTGAATCTCGCGCAAGGGTGCCACGCAAGGTGAAAACTTGCTCGGTCCCGCCGGCCAGTTGTTCAGCCACATCTTCTACGACGCGACTGTTGGCAGTTGCGGTGGTGGCAAGAACAGGAAGGCCCTTAGGCAACTTGGCAATCAAGTCTCGGATACGCCGATAGTCGGGACGGAAATCATGGCCCCAGTCTGAGATGCAGTGGGCTTCGTCAATAACCAGCAGACCTAGTCGTTGCATCAGCATTGGTAGCTGTTGCTCGCGGAATGATGGATTATTCAGGCGTTCTGGCGACACCAGCAGCACATCAAGTTCGTTGCGTTGCAGCTTTTCAAGAATCTCGCGCCATTCGAGCACGTTGGCTGAGTTGATGGCGGCGGCCCGTACCCCTGCACGCTCGGCCGCGGCCACCTGATCACGCATGAGAGCCAGCAATGGAGACACGATCAAGGTGGGCCCATAACCCTGCTCACGCAAAAGGAGTGATGCGATGAAGTAGACCGCTGACTTTCCCCAACCGGTGCGCTGTACAACCAGGGCACGACGACGTTCGGCCACCAAAGCTTCGATTGCTTCATACTGGCCGTCGTGGAATTGTGCCTCGGGGTTTTGCACCAGAGCGCGCAGTTTCTGCAGAGCCAGGGTTTTCAGATCCACTTGCATTGAGCCATCCATGACTTCAGTATTTCAGTTTCCTCCCCTGAATTAGGATCCAGACGTGGCGATTTGTGCACTAACAACGTTTTGGACAGCATCCAGAGCCCGATTTAGCGGAAGTGTTAGGCATTTCCCATCCACAATCGCCCCATTCTCGCTGATTTGAATCAGTCAAACCGGTAGGCTGAATGATGTGAGTGAAGAAATTGATCTTAATCAGAGCTTTAAGGCCTACGACGTCCGCGGCGTAGTCGGCGAAAGCCTGAACGCCGAAGCAATCGAAGCTATTGGCGCGGCCTTTGTTGATGTCTTGTCCCTGTCGGGCAAGGACGTATTGGTGGGTGGCGACATGCGCCCATCCTCTGCAGAATTTGCCCAGGCGTTCGCCCGTGGTGCTACCTACCGTGGCGCTAATGTCATCATGCTCGGCTTGATCTCCACCGACGAGCTGTACTTCGCTTCGGGCAAGCTTGATGCTGCTGGCGTGGTGTTTACCGCCAGCCACAACCCGGCCCAGTACAACGGCATCAAGATGTCCACTTCTGGTGCTCGTCCGATCTCTTCGGCCACGGGCCTGTTTGATATCCGCGACGTGGCACAGCAGTACCTGAACGAGGGACTGCCGGTTTCCGGCGATACCCCGCAGGGAAGCATCACCGAACGCGACGTCTTGGCTGATTACGCGGCATACCTACGTGAACTGGTTGATATCTCATCCATCCGCCCGCTGAAGATCGTGGTGGATGCAGGCAACGGCATGGGCGGCATGACCACCCCTGCAGTACTTGGCGACACCGTACTTTCAGCACTACCGCTTAATATCGTTCCCTTGTACTTTGAGCTGGATGGCACCTTCCCTAATCACCCAGCCAACCCACTGGAACCAGAAAACCTCAAGGACCTTCAGGCTGCGGTGCTCGAGCACGGCGCCGACATGGGCCTAGCCTTCGACGGCGACGCGGACCGTTGCTTTGTTATCGACGAGCGCGGCCTTCCGCTGTCCCCTTCGGCAATCACCGCCTTGGTTGCTGTTCGCGAAATCGCTCGCGTTCAGGCAGCTGGCGAAGAGAACCCCGTGATCATCCACAACCTGATCACCTCCAAAGCAGTGCCTGAATTTGTCACCAAGTCCGGTGGCACCCCGGTGATGACCCGTGTGGGCCACTCCTTCATCAAAGCTGAGATGGCAAGTCAGGGCGCGGTATTTGGTGGCGAGCACTCGGCGCACTACTACTTCCGCGACTTCTACAACGCTGACACCGGCATGCTGGCAGCCATGCACGTTTTGGCAGCCCTCGGTGAGCAGGATCTGCCACTGTCGGAACTCGGCGCCGAATACGAACCCTACGTTGCTACCGGAGAAATCAACTCCGAGGTAGAAGACAAACAAGGCGCTACCGCTCGAGTTCTGGCCCACTTTGACGGGGAACCTGTTGATGTGATGACCATGGATGGCACTACCATTTCGGCAAAGGACGGCAGCTGGTGGATCAACCTTCGCCCGTCCAACACCGAGCCGTTCCTACGTTTTAACGGTGAAGGCCGCACCGCAGAAATCATTGAGCCCCTCCGCGATACCGTCTTGGCGATCGTGCGCGGAGAGAACGTCACTAACTAGCAAGGGGAAGACATGAATCTCGAATCATTGGATGAGGGCGTCAAGGACGCACTGAATAAAGTCTTGGGCACCGCGCTAGGCGTGGCTCGCGAGCAGCTCGAAGAGCAGGGCGTTTTCCTTCCCTTCGCGATCGCGCTGGAACCAAAAGACGATGAAAGCGAGCCAGAGCTACGTCTGATCGCAGTACCACCAACGGATGATCCAGAAGATCCGGATGCTGACATCGATACCGAAGCCATGGCTGCTGAACTGGTTGAGGTTTTGAACCAGCAGGGCACCCACTTTGATGCCATCGCTATCGCTTCTGATGTTCTACTTCAGGAAAACGACCGCGACGCCATCCACATCGTTGCCGAGCACCGCGTGGGCGCTGCCCTCGCTATCGTTCAGCCATACACGATGCCAGCTGAGCCAGGTGGCGAGTGGATTTTCGATGAGCCTGCTGCCGAATCGGCCGAGGCCATCTGGGCCAACGCGCAGTAGATCTCACTTGGTGATTTCGGGGTCAGCATAGTGACTATGCTGACCCCGAAATGCTTTTCCCACGTAAAGTATGAATTATGAAACTCAGTGCCTTTACCGACGTGTGCTTGCGAACCATTATGGTTTTGGCAACGCCGGGCACCGGGCAATTGACCAGCCGTGAGATTGCCGATTCCGTAGGGGTTCCCTACAACCACGTTGCCAAGGCCGTCCTGGAACTGCGCACGCTGGGAATTCTGCAGGTCGCTCGCGGCCGCAACGGTGGCGCGACATTGAGCAGCCAAGCGCTGAGCTTTTCCCTCGGCGGGCTGTTGCGCAAATTGGACAAGCGCACCGATATTGTGGATTGCTCCGATCATGACGCCCAAACCAATTGTCCGCTCTCGGGCGACTGCCGTTTGCGGGCCGTCTTCCGGCAGGCTCGTGAAGTTTTCTACGCTTCGCTGGATCCAGTGACCATTCAGGACATCTGCCCGACATCATCCGCGATGCCGATCAAGGCGCTTCCCTTCCCGACGGTGCGCAATCTTTCCTGATTCCCCTTCGACCCGGGTGTAGCATCGCCCACTGATGTTACGTATTCCAGCTGGTGAATTTGCAATCCTTTTCTACTAGGCGTAGAAATGGATCATAAATCTTGTATTTCAAATACAAGTTATCGACAACTCCCAAGGAGACCCGATGCTGTCCACCAAGTCCTTCCCGGTCATTGAAGCCACGCTGCCCATCATCGCAGAGCGCATTTCAAGCATTACCCCGAACTTCTACAACCGCTTGTTCGCCGCGCACCCGGAATTGCTCGACGGAATCTTCTCCCGCTCGAACCAGAAGAACGGTACCCAGCAGCAGGCACTGGCCGGATCCATCGCAGTCTTCGCAACGTACTTGGTCAAGCACCCGGGCACCACCCCGGAAACCATGCTCGCCCGCGTAGCCCACAAACACGCTTCCCTCGGTGTCACCGAGGATCAGTACCCCATCGTCTACAAGCATCTCTTTGACGCCATTGCCGAAGACCTGGGCGATGCGCTGACTCAGGAGATCGCCGATGCCTGGACCGAGGTCTACTGGCTGATGGCCCACGCGCTGATCAAGATCGAGAATGGCTTGTACGCACAGCAGGCCAACGCCGAGATCTACACCCCGTGGAAGCTTGTCGAGCGCACCAAAACCGGCGTTGATTCGGTCTGCTTCAGCTTCGAGCCAGCTGACGAAACCCCAGCCACCACCGCCAAACCTGGCCAGTTCGTTTCGGTCCGCATGCCAATGGCCGACGGTCTCCGCCAGGTTCGCCAGTACACTTTGAGCAACGACATCGAGCGGACCAATCGTCGCACCGTCACCGTCAAGTTGGATATGAACGGCGAGTTCTCCCCTGTGATCCACAATGACCTGAAGCTCGGCGACGTGGTCGAGCTATCAAATCCGTATGGCGACCTGGTCATCGATAACGAAGGCTCGCCATTGGTGATCGCCACCGCTGGGATTGGATGTACCCCGAGCGCAGCCGCATTGCAGATATTGGCTGCACGTGGCTCCACCCGCAAGATCACCGTGTTGCATGCCGACCAGGAAGTCACCGCCTGGCCATTGCGTGAGCAGATGCTCGAATCCATCGGCAAGCTACCAGAAGCCACCATCAGCACCTGGTTCGAACGTGGCGAATTGCCAGAGGACCTAAACGCCCAGTCCGGCTACATGAACCTCACTGGCGCACTGACCGAGAATGCCCAGGTCTACCTGTGCGGCCCGTTGCCATTCATGAACGCAGTGCGCAACCAGGCGCTTGAAGCTGGCATCCCCGCCGAACGTATCCACTATGAAGTCTTCGGCCCGGATGTATGGCTCGCCGCCTAGCCTGTGAGTTGCAGAGCGGTGCTGCAGGTGAATCCAGCGAATTCACCTGCAGCACTTTTGTTTCTATTTTCCGGTATCCGCAGCATCTTCCGGCGTATCGCCCCGTTGCGGTCCCTTCTTCTTAAGATCGAACTTCTTCGAGTCCAGCTTTCGAGGATTGCTTTTCCCGGTGAACCTGCCAAGTTTCTTCTGTCCGTCCTCTTGAAGTGGCGGCGTCGATTCTCCGGTTTCTTGGCTCTGATTCACCGGCACTTCAGCGGCCTGTTCCGCTGGTGTTGATTTGGTGTTCCTTGCCGGCTTGGTGGCCTGCGGGTCCAGCAGAATCTGGTGCAGTCCCCCATCGGTGATCCAACGGCGCAGTACCGAATTGAACAGGATGGGATTCTCAATGTTCCACTGGTGATGCATTCCCGGTACCACCCGAGTGATGGCTTGTGGAAGCTCTTCACGCAAGGCAATAAAGGATTTCTGCACCAATTTTGGCTCCTTGGAACCGACTAGCGCCAAGACTGGACCCCGGTAAGCTCCGAGGTTTTTAGGCAGTCCCCCGGGATCCAAGTCATTCATGATGGCACGCATATTTTCAGCTTTGAGTTTCACACCATGCTCGGCAAAAAGCTCGCGCTCGTCATCCACCATGCCATAGGCGCCGGCTTGGAAGCGCCAGTACCATTCACTGCCGATCAGCTTCAGCTGCATCCGGTGGAAGGTACGTGCCGCGGTACTTGCACCGGTCACCGGCGTACCGGTGATCAGTACCGAGTCCACCAGCTCCGGGTGCCGCGCAGCTACATGCAAGGCGATCACTCCACCGAGCGAAATTCCGACCAGGTGCACTCCACCTTCTGAAACCTCGTCAGCAATCAGCGCGGCCACGTCATCAGCCGCTGATTCCAGGCCTTCCCAGGTCTCTTCAAACCGCGCACCGAAGGCTGGAAGGTGCAGGGTGAGGACATTAAAGTCGCCAAAGGCCAAGACCTGCGGATCCCAGCTCCAGTTACCCACGTTGCCACCATGAAGGAAGACGATGGTCTGCGGATGGCTTTGGTTTTGCCCGGCACGTCCAGGGTGGACCTCAGGATAATCCGTGGCATCACGCAAAGCGCCCTGCGCAGGCTTTGATGCAGAATCTTTGGCAGAAGTCATGGCAAGTACTCCAATACCGCGTCGAGCCATTCCAGCTGCGCGGCTTGTTGTCGGATTGCATTATCGAGGGTTGCGGCCATGAGGAAGCTTCGTCGGTCAGCAGCAGCTCGCATGTCGATCCCCTCGCGCTGGGAGAGGTAATCGTCGAGAATGAATTGGGTTGCTTCACGACGTTTTACAAGCAACTTTTCGATGTCTTCGCGCTCGAGCTCCGCAGCGAAAAATACCTGCCCCATAAAAGGGTCGCGTTCTGGGGATTCAACCGGACCGTCCGAAAGCCACAGGGTCAGTACTTCGCGACCAGCTTCGGTGATGTGGTGCTCTTGGCGGTCAGGGTAATTGCTTTGAGGCACCGTACGCACAGTGGCGTAGCCCTTATCAACCAGCTGCGCCAAGGTGCGATAAATCTGCGCCTTATCTGCATTCCAGAAGTGGTTAATAGAGGAGTCAAAGTGCTTTTTGAGCTCATAACCAGTCATCGGCGACAAGCATAGGAGCCCAAGGATTAAACGTGCCAAAACCATAGAGTTATCTTTTCACAGTTAGTTGATTTTGCACCCACTTTTGCACGGCGTGGGAAAACTGTGCCCGGATTGTGACAATTGCTTGGCGCGCACCTTCGGCGCTTAAACGACCTTGCTCCTGGTTACTGGATTTTCAGTAACCAGGAGCAAGGTCGATGTTGATCTATTCGAGAACTTATGCGCTCAGGCGTTCCTTCAGACCGTCAAGCTCTGCACGCAGTGAAGCTGGCAGTGCATCGTCGAAGTTGGCGTACCATTCTTCGATGCCCTCAACTTCGGCGGCCCATTCGTCCTTGTTGACGGCCACAGCGGCTTCAACGTCAGCCGGAGTGAAGCCTTTCAGGCCGGTCAGGTCGATGGATTCACCGGTTGGCACGTTACCAATGATGGTTTCCTTGGCATCCGCGGTGCCTTCGATGCGCTCGATAGCCCACTTGAGCACACGCGAGTTGTCACCGAAACCTGGCCATGCGAAGCCACCTTCAGCGTTGCGACGGAACCAGTTCACCAAGAAGATCTTTGGCATCTGCTCAGGGTTGAGCTTGGCCGAGATGCTGTCCCAGTGGTTCAGGTAGTCACCTGCGTTGTAGCCGATGAATGGCAACATCGCCATTGGATCGCGACGAATCACTCCGGTAGCACCGGAAGCAGCTGCAGTGGTCTCCGAGGACAGGGTGGAACCCATGAAGATACCGTTGGTCCAGCTGCGCGCTTCGGTCACCAATGGAATGGTGGTCTTACGACGACCGCCGAACAAGATGGCATCAATCTTCACGCCGTCTGGCGAGTAGTAGTCTTCGGAAAGCATGTCGACCTGCGAGATCGGGGTGCAGAAACGCGAGTTAGGGTGCGCTGCTGGACGACCGGACTCCGGAGTCCAGTCATTGCCCAACCAGTCGGTCAGGTGTGCCGGGGTCTCGTCAGTCATGCCTTCCCACCACACGCCACCTTCGTCGGTCAGCGCAACGTTGGTGAAAATGTTGTTGCCCTTGGCGATGGCACGCATAGCATTCGGGTTGGTGGACCAACCGGTACCTGGAGCCACACCGAACAAACCGTACTCTGGGTTCACTCCGCGTAGTTCGCCTTGTTTGCCGATGCGCATCCAGTTGATGTCATCGCCCAAGGTTTCAGCCTTCCAACCTTCGATGGTTGGATCCAGCAAAGCCAGGTTGGTCTTACCGCAAGCCGATGGGAATGCAGCAGCGACGTGGTAGGCCTTGTTCTGTGGGCTGGTCAGCTTGAGAATCAGCATGTGCTCAGCGAGCCAGCCCTCATCACGAGCCATGGCGGAGGCGATACGCAGGGAGTAGCACTTCTTGCCCAGTAGTGCGTTGCCACCGTAGCCCGAACCGTAGGACATGATGGAGCGCTCTTCAGGGAAGTGAACAATCCACTTGTCCTCGTTGCAAGGCCATGCTACGTCTTCTTCGCCTGGCTTCAGCGGTGCACCTACAGAGTGCAGCGCTGGAACGAAGAATGCGTTTTCTGCTTCCATCTTGCGCAGTACTTCATCGCCAATCTTGGCCATGATGCGCATTGAGGTAACAACGTAGGCCGAGTCGGTGATTTCTACGCCGTAGGCAGGGTTTTCAGCGTTCAGCGGTCCCATGACAAAAGGAATGACGTACATGGTGCGTCCGCGCATCGAACCGTCAAATAGGCCGTTGAGCATGGACTTCATCTTCTCTGGGTCTTCCCAGTTATTGGTGAAGCCGGCGTCTTCCTTCTTCTTCGAGCAGATGAAGGTGCGCTCTTCTACACGCGCTACGTCCTTGGGGTCCGAAAAACCAGCGTAAGAATTAGGGAAGTTTGGATCGGTCAGCTTAACCAAGGTTCCGGCTTCAACGAGTTCAGCACTCAGTCGTTCGGCTTCTGCTGCTGAACCATCTACCCAATAAACACGATCCGGCTTCGTCAAGGCGGCCACTTCTTCGACCCAGCTTGCCAACTCCTTGTGCGAAGTTGCTGCGTCGATTACGGTCTGATCCGAGCTCGTGCTCATTATGTGTTCCCTCCATTGGGCTCAACTAGCAATAAATCAAGGCTAGGGTGAACGCTGAGAGCTCACGGTGTGATCGAGACCTCAACAAAGCGTGGGCAGGAAACGCAAAACTTGAAAAATCCCGAGATTCCGGGGAACTTGAAAGTGGAAAACACGAAAAGATGTGATGAAGGTCACGTAGACCGGTACCCTTTTGCGTGCTTCACATAACCGTCTGTTCACCTGAACGCGGTAGCTTTGCCCGCCGATTTGTACATGCTCAAATCCACCTGTATAGTAATTCGAGGTTCGTGAGAACGAGCCAACAACAGAATATGCGCCCATAGCTCAGCTGGATAGAGCGTCTGTCTACGGAACAGAAGGTCAGGGGTTCGAATCCCTTTGGGCGCACAAATTGAAATTCCCACTCAAACGAGTGGGAATTTTTTTGTATCCCAAGGAGAAGTTGATGCCCACATTGACCCTCGACTCACGCACGATCCTTCGTTTGCTCGAAGTTTCGGACGCCGCCCAGCTCGCAGAAGCCTATGTGCGCAACCGCGAACACTTGCGCCCCTGGGATCCGGAACGCGAAGATGCTTTTTTCACGCAGGCCTGGCATGCAGAAAATATTTCTCAAACTCTCGCGGCCAATGAACACGGTCTGGCGTATCCATACGGGCTGTTTCGCGACCAGCAACTGATTGGTCGCTTTAATATCGTGTCTGTTGTTCGTGGGCCATTCCAAAGTGCCAGCCTGGGCTACTGGGTTGACCATCGTTTCACCGGGCAGGCACTGGCCTCGCGCGCAGTGGCCGCACTGCGCATTGAAGCCGCGGAGAACATTGGATTGCATCGCCTGGAAGCCAGCACTCTTTTGCACAACTTTGCTTCGCAGAAAGTGTTGCTGAACAACGGCTTCGCCCAGATCGGGATGGCACCAAACTACCTGAAAATTGCAGGGCGATGGCAAGACCATAATCTCTATCAAACGATCCTTCACAGCTAGTTTCAAACCCGGCCACGCAGCATTGATCTAAGCCATCTCTATACGCTTCAATGCCCTCACGACCAGACATCTTGTGAATCACGGCACTTTTGGCCGATTTGGTTTTTGCTCTGCTGAATTCTCGTGTAAAGTTATTCAAGTCGTCACGACGACAACAATAAAATATGCGCCCATAGCTCAGCTGGATAGAGCGTCTGTCTACGGAACAGAAGGTCAGGGGTTCGAATCCCTTTGGGCGCACAAATTGAAATTCCCACTCAATCGAGTGGGAATTTTTTGTCTTTCCTTCAACTTCTGTCACCGCCTTGGCGTCGCAATTAATGCGATTGCCTCAGCACCAGCTTGGTATCCATGATGCTCCACGCCGGAACCTTCTCGCCTTGAATCCTTTTGATCAGCAGTTCGGCCATAATCTCCCCCTGCCGTTCAGGGAATTGAGCAATAGTCGTGAGCGGCGGGTTTGAACTGCGCGAAAATGAATCATCATCCACCGTCGTCACGGAGATATCCTTCGGCACATTAATGCCTGCTTCATGCAACGCCTGCAAAGCGCCAAAACCCATCTGCGCACTGGCAGTAAACAAGCCATCAATCGAAACCTGGGACGCAAGTAGCTGTTCCATGATGTGGTGACCACTTGCCGGAGTGAAGTCACCAATTTCGATAGCCACAGGTTCAAGGCCTGCAGCCTCAACTCCCTGCTTGAACCCGACCAACCGGTCAAGGCCCGCACCCATATCCTGTGGTCCGGCGATCATTGCTAATTTGGTTCTCCCCTGAGCGATGATCACCTCAGTTGCCCGACGAGCGGCGGCAATATTGTCGATATCAACCACGTAGATCTCGTTTTGATCTGTGCTCATGGTGCGCCCGCCATAGACCATTGGCAATTTGGAAGCTAGGTCTGCATAGGAACGGTCATCCGCGTGATGCGAAAGAACCAGGGCGCCGTCGACATTTCCACCCTGCAAGTATCGGGTCGTTTTGGCTGGATCAGATTCGGTAGAGAGCAGCAAGGTGAGCATAAATTCGGTGTCGGCCACATATTGAGCGACACCTTGGACGACCTTGGCAAAGTACGGGTCCGCAAAAAACTTCGCTGTATTCTCGGGCACCACCAACGCAATGGAGTTGGTTCTGCCCTGCGCTAGTGAGCGGGCAGCCCGATTGGGCACATAGTTCAGCTCTTGGATCGCTTGATCCACAGCCTTTTTGGCGTCAGCCTTAACCCGATCCGAACCGTTGACCACCCGTGAAACCGTAGCTCGCGAGACGCCAGCGCGTTCAGCCACCATTTCCAGTGTTGCTTGCGGTCTGCGCGATTCGTTCATGCTCATTATCTTGCGCCTAGGTATGAGTAGTTAGCGGATCATCGTGCGTGCGTGATGGCCCGTACCTCAGGTAATGAGCTACGGGCCATCATCAACAAGTGCTATGCCATTGTACGATTTGCGGCAATCAGTGAGGCGTAAGCCTTGCCGCTGTTCTTAATGATCCGTTCCTGAGTTTGGTAGTCGACGTGGATAATTCCAAACCGCTTGTCATAGCCCCAAGCCCACTCGAAATTATCGAGCAGCGACCACACGAAGTATCCGCGCAGATCAACACCGTCATCAATCGACTTAGCGACCTGGTCCAAATGGTTCAGGATATATTCGCTGCGCTCGGTATCCTCGATCGTTCCTTCATCACTCACCACGTCGGTATACGAGGCCCCGTTTTCCGTGATGTACAGCGGAGGCAAGTTCTCGTAGTCCTGAGTCAATCGGTTGAGCAAGACGCGTAAACCTTCGGGGTTCACTTCCCAACCCATCGCTGTACGTGGCAGGTCTCGGGCTGGGAATGTCACGTACTCACTGCCCACAAAAGGCGAAGACTTGGCAGCATCTGTAGGCTGCACAGCAGCCGGTTGCCCCTCAGGCAACGGATGACCCGACACGTTGTCATCGTGATAATGATTTACGCCCAAGAAGTCGATGGTCTGATTGATCTGCTCTAAGTCTCCTGGCTGAATCAACTGCGCCAGGCCAAGATGGCTGACATCTTCCAAGAGATCTGCTGGGTAGGAGCCACGCAAGACTGGGTCCAGATACATCCGATTCCACAGGGCATCAACACGACGTGCTGCTTCAAGATCAACTGGATCAGATGGGTCGTTCGGCACCGCATTGGTCAGGTTCAACGTGATGCCGATTTCCTGCGCACCGAGTTCACGCAGACGCTGTACTGCCAAGCCGTGAGCCAAGTGCTGGTGATGCATCGCAGCCAAGGCTGCTTCGGGTTCTTGCCGTCCTGGAGCATGCTCGCCAGCGGCATAACCAATCAGCGAAGAACACAGTGGCTCATTAAAGGTGGTCCAATGTCGCACCCGGTCACCGAGCTTGTTGTAGACCGCTTCGGCATACTCCAAATACCGGTACGCGGTATCGCGGTTGGTCCATCCCCCGCCCTCTTCCAGAGCCTGCGGAAGATCCCAGTGATAGAGAGTCAGCCACGGCAAAATGCCGTTGTCTAGTAGCTCATCTACGAGGCGAGAGTAGAAGTCCAAGCCTTGCTGATTCACGGTTCGTCCGCCGGGAACCACGCGAGCCCAGCTGGTGGAGAACCTGTATGAGTCCAGTCCAATTTCTCGCATGAGCTGCACGTCTTCGCGATAGCGGTGATAGTGGTCCACTGCGACTTCAAGGTTTTCTCCGCCGGCAATAGCACCTGACTTTCGTGCAAACGCATCCCAGATGGAGTCTTCTTTGCCATATGCATGGCCGGCGCCCTCAATTTGGGCGGCCGCCGTGGCCGAGCCAAAGACGAATCCCTTGGGCCACGCGAACTGTTGCGATAGATGAGTAGTCATTAACCCTTTACAGCTCCTGCCATAATTCCGGATACAAGTTGTTTTCCTGCCAAAACGAAGAGCAACAGCAAAGGAATCGTCGCCATCAAGGCGCCGGTCATCACGATGGTGTAGTCAACGTATCGAGCAGATTGCAGTTGGCTCAGCGCCACCTGCAGGGTTGGTGTTTGTGGGGCTACCAGCATAGGCCACAAGTAATCGGTCCAGGCTGTCATAAAGGTGAACAGCGAAAGGATCGCCATCGCAGGTCGAGCAGCAGGCACGCCCACATGCCAGAAGGTTCCAATCATCGAAGCGCCATCAACACGGGCGGCTTCAATCAGCTCATCCGGGATGTTGTCCACCAGATACTGTCGCATAAAGAAGACACCAAAAGCGGTTACCAGTGTAGGGATCATAATGGCTCCTAGAGAGCCGGTCCAGCCAAACTGCTTCATCATCATAAACATCGGAATGATGCCTAGCTGAGTCGGGACCGCCAAGGTAGCAACCACAAAAATCAGTAGCCCTTCTCGTCCACGGAAGCGCAGCTTGGCAAAAGCGTAACCCGCCAAGGTTGAGAAAGAAACCACGGAGAAGGTAATCACCGAGGAAACGATCAAGCTATTTCCCAACGCCGCCCAAAAATCGACCGAGTCGAATACTTGGGCAACATTTGACCAGAATTGCCCGCCCGGTAACAGTGGTGGCCATGCCGAGGAGAAAACGTCCCCGGTGGAAGAACCGATGACAAATGAGTACCACAGCGGGTAGGTGCTTCCGATAAGGAAGGCCAGCAAGATGCCATAGGTCAGGAATCCTGGGCGACGGTCCGCGGTGAAGTTTTTGCTAAGCCCTAGCCGGGTGGGCTTTGTGCGTACGGTTCGTTGTAAGGTCGCGTTACTCATCGGTGCTGCTTCCTTTCATTGAACCTGCTGGGCTTTGAATCCGGGCTTGTGGGGCAATGCGGCCGGCACGTTTTGTGGTCACTTTACTCGTGCCTCGTCCCTTTTTCTTTTCTGAAGATGAAGCTATTGATCCGGAGACCAAGAAGTTGATCAGTCCGATAACAATAATGATCAAGAACAGCATCCAGGCCACGGCCGATGCTCGACCAAAGTCACCTCGGTTGAACGCTAGATCCCACAGGTACAGAACGGTGGTTTGATACTGCCGATCCGGCCCTCCCGGTACCGAGCTGCTGGGGTTAAAGAGTTTGGGTTCGGTGAAGATCTGCAGTCCACCAATGGTGGCGGTGATGATTACGAAGATCATGGTTGGACGGATGCTTGGCAACGTGATCGAGAAGAACCTGCGGATCATTCCAGCACCGTCGATGGCTGCCGATTCGTGCAGTTCGCGCGGCACCGCCTGCATTGCGGCCAGCAAGATCAACGCGTTATATCCCGTCCAGCGCCAGTTCACCATGGTCGCGATGGCCATATGGGATGGGAAGACCGAGGTTTTCCACGCAACGGGATCAATGTTTAATGCGCCGAGCAGATTGTTGATCAACCCATACTTTTCGTCAAAAGCACTGGAGAAGATTAGCGTGACCGCTACCGGCGTGACCACGTAGGGAACCAAAACGCTCATCCGCCAGAAAGTCTTGGCACGAAGGTTCTGGTCAAGCATGGCCGCAATGAATGTGGCAATGACCAGCTGCGGGATGGAGGAGAGCAGGAAAATGCTGAAGGTGTTGAACAGCGAATTCCAGAACAGTGGAGAAGTTAGTTCCGCCTTGTAGTTGGCCAGTCCCACCCATTCTCCGGCGCCGCCTAGCAGATCCCAGTCATTAATCGACACCACGAAGGTGTAAACCAGCGGGAAGAGGCCGACCAAACCGAAGAGGATAAAGAAGGGCGAGATGTAAAGATATGGGGAGTATTTGTAGTCCAACCGTCCGCGGAAGTGGCGCCGTCTGATGCTTCGCTCCGCTTTAGTTTCATCCAGCTTCTCACCGGTGCTTACACGCGGTAGTTCGGTGTTGAGGTGGGGCCGTGACATTGGTGTCGTGGTACTCATCTGTGTTGTCTTTTCTGCTGCAGTGCCTCTGCGCGAGGGAAGAAATCCGTGGTTGGTTTCGCCCTCGCGCAGAGCGGTGAAGGGTACTTAGTTACTTGATTTCCAGTTCCTTCAGCGTTGACAGCGCACTGTTCCACGCGGATTCTCCGTCGGTGCCCTTATCAATGGCGATGGTTGCTGGCCCGAAGACCTGTTCCTGGATCACCGAGTCATCGGCGCCCTTGAACTGTGCTTTGACTCCGTCGGCTCGGTGGCCCAACATTTCACCAATCGGTGCTCCATTGAAGAACTTCGTTAGGTCGTTCTCACCGGTCACGGCCTTGGACTTCTGTGCTTCAACGTTGCTCGGGAACGCTCCGGCAGTTTCGAAGGAGGTAGCCTGCGAAGTGGCGTTGGTCAGGTACTGGGCCAGCTTGGCCGCCTCGGCAGGGTGCTTTGAGGTGGTAGGTACGGTCAGGAATGCGCCACCCCAGTTAGCTGCGCCTCCGGGGAAGACATCAGCAAAGTCCCATCCAGCTGAGGAATCCCCGCCAGCTCCTTCAACCTGGCCTTTGACGTTTCCGAGCATCCAGCCTGGGCAAGGCATAACCGCAAAGGAACCGTCAATGAATGCCTGTCCTTTACCCCAGTCCCACTGGGTCTGCCCGGATGACAGTCCCTTCTTTGCTGCCGCTGAGAGCTTGTCCCATTGTTCGCGCAGCTGCGTATTTCCCTCGATGTTCAAGGTTCCATCGGCCTTGTAGTAGCCCTCATCGAGTTGGTTGGCCATTGCGTTCCAGACAAAGCCGGACTGGTCGTAGAAGGCCTTGTCGGTTTTCTTGACGTAGTCTTCGCCGACGCTGAAGAAGTCATCCCAGGTGGCATCTTCGCCGCCGAAGAGTTCAGCCACCTTTTCACGGTCGCTCGGAAGTCCTGCCGCTTTGAAGAGCTTGGAGTTGTAGCACAGGCCCATCGGCCCGATGTCGGTGCCGTAACCAATGAGTCGTCCTTGCTCATCGGTAGCCTGCTTAACTTTCCAGTCCACCCAATCAGCTGAGATGTCCTTGGCACCATACTCGTTGAGATCGGTGAAGCTCTCGGAGACGGTCATGACCTGACCCAGCCAGCCTTCTTCCACGGCCTGGACATCTGGCAGACCTGCGCCGGCAGCCTGCTTGGTCTTCCAGTCCGTCAATGCGTTGCCGCCGGTGTCGATGTTGGTGGCTTCGATGGTGACGCCAGGATTTTCTTTTTCGTATTTCTTGTACAGCGGGTCAAGGCCCTGAGTGCCGAAGGTGGTGACGGTCAGGGTGACGGGATTATCCGCCGAAGCTGGCTGGGCGGCATCTTTGCTTTCGCCCGATGAGCAACCTGCTGCGAGCAAGGCGATGCTTGAGGTCAGTGCGACAACCTTGGCAAGGCGAGATGTTCGTGAAGACTTCACGGTGACTCCATTCAAGTTCGGTTCGTGCGAGTGTGGGGTACTTCAATATTTTGAGAGCGCTCTCAAAATACGGCAAAAAGAATAGGGTTCATCCCTGAACCCTGCTTGCCATGGTTATGAAAGCAGCTCCGCTTTTCGTTTTGTGAGCGCTCTCACAAGACGTCTTCATCAATTCTCCACGAAGCGATTTTTCTGTCAACCCCAAATTTAAACCGAGTACGGCCAGGTGCCCCTTGCTGGCAGGTTCACCTGGCCGTTCCGGTTTGCTAGAAACTAGCCTTACTTGTTCAATTCAAGTCCCACCAACACCGGATCATGATCCGATGAGCGGTACTGATTTGCGGTGAACAAGTCGGTGATGTTGTAGTTGTGACGGCTGTACTCGTAGCCCACAGATTCGATGGCGTTGATGTTCCAGATGTCCTGACCGGTCACCTTGGAAGCCAATTCCGGAGAAGCCAAAATGTGGTCCAACGAACCACTCAATCCGTCATAAACATAGCTCTGCGAGTCAGCTGCAGCTCCCAAATCGGTGAAGCCAGCATCCTTGAGAACCCGGATTGGATCCTCAGCGGCATAGGAGTTGAAGTCTCCTGCAAGCAGCACCTTCTTGGTATTGCGGGAGATCTTAAGATCCTCGGTGAATTTCACCAAGGCCTTGGCCTGCTCAACACGGTCCGCGTTCCAGGCACCCTGGCCATCGCCAGAGTCCACGTTGCCCGAACCATCATTTGGTCCGGAGCCCTTGGACTTGAAGTGGTTTGCGACCACCACAAAGCGGGTGTTCTGATTTCCACCAACCTTTTGGAAGGCTTGGCCTAGCGGATCACGTGCATTATCAAACGCAGGATCCTGCAGGATCACAGATTCCTCGATTGGTTTCACTGCCTGAGCACGGTAAATAATCGCAGTGCGGATCACGTCCTCATCAGCTGGCACAGTTGCCGGGCTTGGAACAAAGTTCCATACCTTGCTACCAGCAGCCACGTTCAACTGATCAACAAGATGAGCCAGAGACGCGTCACGATCTTCGCCGAAGCGCGCTGAGTTCTCAATTTCTTCCAGAACCACTACGTCCGCGGTGAACTTGCTCAACGCCGAAACAATCTTGGACTGCTGCCGGTTGAAGTTTTCCGCGTTGGCGGCGCCACGAGCATCACAGCCCTGACGAACGGTGAGCGGGTTGCCCTCACGGTCACGGTAGTAGGTGCACCCTTCGAGCTGGTCACCGGTAGTAGTGAAGTAGTTCAACACGTTAAAGCTACCGACGCTCACGTTCCCGCCGACCTCTTCGGGAGCTTCATTGTTGATCTGCTCGAAGTTCAGCGCGATATCAGCATCATTGGAACCAATCACTTGTCCCTGCGGCTGCAGCCGCCACAGGTCGTAGCGGTAATCCAGGATCATCGCCGAGGTGAACGTGGCTTTTGCGCCAACGGTCACGCGCTGCTTGGCATCGATGTATGGCAAAGCCACGGAGGTGTTTTTGGCGGTGCTGAAATTCAAGGTGGCACCATCATCAACCACAATGGCTCGCCGCTCATTTTCATCGGCCAAGGCTTTGGCGTCTGCGCTATTGGGAGCAAAAACATCGGTAGGCTGACGCAGTAGTTTTTCGCCGGGCAAGATTGAGCTGGTTCCTTGCGCAAGGCTCAGCTCACCGTACTGGTTCAGCGAGTAGTTATCCGAGACAGTAAAATCTCCCTGCGGATCCACGAGCATTGATTCGATCTGTTCACGTGCCGCGTCGCCATTAGGCAGTGGCACCGCCAACGGCTTCACGCTCTCGGCCGGTTCGCTCAACCGCGTGACTTCTTGGGCCTTGATCTGGGTCAGCCCGTAATATTCACCGACGCTTCCGGCGACCTGAATGTAGTCCCCAACCTGGACCGAAGAAACCTCATCAGGCGCATAGACGAAGATCGCTGGGCTGCCTTCTGTGGGCAACTGGCCTCCGGTGCCGGGGGTCTGAACATAAAATCCGCGAATCCCGCCCTCGGCATAGGCGCCAGTGACAACACCGCGCACTGTCGCGTCCTTGCCTACCATCGGCGAGTTAGCTCCAGTACCTTGCACCTGTTCGATGGGGGTAATTTCAACAGTGTCCGCTTGGGCAACCGAAACGCATGAGAGCGCTAGGGCACCTCCCAAGAACACTGCAGCAATGCGAGTTGTTGACCTCTTGCTCATGTTTTCCCTTAGCTGATGATGATCGTAGGCGGCGAGGTAATCGCAACCATGGCTATGGTCTCGAGGTAATCAAAGTTCGGTGAACCACCGGTGAACTTTGTCCTGCATTAGCGAGACCACCCCAAGAACCATCCAAAGGCATCAAGCGGTTTACGTCTAGAGGTGATTAAAAGAATATAGTCACTAATTGAACTGACCGGTCAGTTCAATTAGTCTGGTTTTGTGCTTATCGCAGATTCAGTCACCGTCAAAGGCCGCCATGAAGAACTAGTGCCGCCCACCTCTTTACGTGTGGACCGCGGTGAAGTTCTCTTAGTTGTTGCCGACCCGCAGATTTCGCGTACCGCGTTGGCCCTCGCGCTCAGCGGACGGATGCAGCCAACCACCGGAACGGTGGCCTGGGGACATTCAGACTCACTGAAAACCCTGCGACAGCACAGCGCATTGCTCGACTCCCCTGAAGTCAACGAGCCCGAAGCACACCTAAAGGTCCGTGACCTAGTCGGCGAAGACCTTGCATTGGTTCCCGGTCCCATTTGGCGCAAGCCTCGGCCCAAAAAGTGGATGGAAGAGCACGGTTTCAGCGATGTTGCCAGCGAATGGGCCGACGCAATCGACCCAGCACAACGCATGGAACTACAGCTACTTCTGGCTGCTGAGAACCCCAAGTTGGAACTGCTAGTTCTCGATGCACCAGACCGTCACGATATGCAAGACGAACTCTGGATGGATCTGCTGGCCGATTTTGCTTCCAGCTCACGCGAATTTGCTGTGGTGGCCATCGTGAGCAATGTTCCCTACGGCTGGGATGGCCCGGTGAGTTACCTCGGATCTCTCTCGGCGCAGCCCATTGAGCTGACCCTTCCGGCGGTCGAACCAATGCACGAAGAGTTCTCCGGCGAAGAATTTGTGCAAGAAGAACTGGACCTAGATCTTCCCGAACCCACGAACCAGGTACCGCTTGCTGATGAATCAGCCAGAGAAGCTCCTCTCGATGAGGATCCGGTCAGTGAAGACGAACCAATCGCCACTGAGACCAGCGAAGCGAAGGAAAACTAATGACGACTTTGCAACTTGCGCTCTCTGAACTTAAGCGCATGACCCGTGGCACCCTGCCTAAACTGGCGCTGATCGCTTTGACCTGTGTCCCGTTGCTTTACGGTGCCCTATACCTCTACGCCAACTGGAATCCTCAGGGAAACTTGGACAAGGTCACCGCAGCTGTGGTCAACCTCGATGACGGCGCAAAAAAGGACGGCGAGTTCACCCGCGTTGGTGATAGCGTCGTCGACAACCTCGAAGAGGACGGCACCTTCAGCTGGGCCCACCTCGACTCCCGTAAAGACGCCGAGGACGCGGTGGCCAGCGGCGAATACGCCTTTGCACTCGTTCTGCCGGATAACTTCAGCGCTGCCCTCGTTTCCCCGGGCGACTTTAAGGACGCCGACCAGGCAGACCTTGAGCTGCTGACCAACGACGCCAATAACTTCATGGTTTCCAACTTCGCCCGCACGCTCGCCGGCGAAGTGCGCACCTCCGTCTCTGAAGAGGTGGGAACCGAAACTGCCTCAGCGATGATTGCCGGTTTTGTGGACATCCACGATTCCATGGGCGAAGCCGCGGACGGCGCCGAAAAACTCTACGACGGTACGATGAGCCTCGGCGACGGTGTTCTCACCCTGGCCGATGGCACCACCAAATTAGTTGACGGCAGCAGCGAACTGTCCGACGGCAGCGTTAAGCTCAAGGGCGGCACCGCCCAGCTCTCGGGCGGTCTACAGGAACTACTGGCCGGACAGAAAAAGCTGAGCAACGGCACCAACGATTTGGCCGACGGCACCAGTGAACTAGCCGCTGGTGCGGACAAGCTCAGCTCCGGGCTAAACACCATGGAATCCAAAACCAAGGCGCTGCCAAGCTCGGTGGACCAGCTTAACGACGGTGCGCAGAGCGCCAAGAGCGCGGCCGATCAGCTCGCCACCGGCTCCCGTCAGGTCGCCGACGGCAACAAGCAACTGGCTACCACCGCCGATGATGCCATCTCGGTAATTGATCAGCTGCAAACGGACGCAGATAAAAAGCTGGACAACGTCAAAACCGACACTCAGGCACAGCTGGACAAGCTCGTCGCCGACGGCACCTTGACCGAAGAGCAAGCCACAACCGTTGAATCCACGGTCACCCAAAGTGTTGAGAATTCCACTGTGCCCAGCACCCTGGATTCCAAGGTGAACGAGGTCAACTCCGGACTGACCAGCATGCAACAGAAGCTGCATACACTCTCCGATGGCTCCGAGAAGGTAGCCGACGGCAACAAGCAGCTTGCCACCGGACTGGGTACTTTGGCTGCCGGTACCCAAAAACTGGACGCCGCAGTACCATCTCTGGTCGACGGTATTTCCACCGCCGCCGATGGTTCGGCCAAGCTGGCCACCGGCGCGCACAGTGCCAACGACGGAGCTCAGAAACTGGCCGACGGTCAAGCCTCCGCGCTAGAGGGCACCGCCAAGGCTGCCGACGGCGCCAAAACCCTTGATACCGGAGCCGCTTCCCTCGTTGACGGTACCGATCAACTGCACGGTGGGCTCGTGAAACTTTCTGACGGAGTTGGTGATCTGTCCAAGGGCGCTAACAAGCTTGAAGACGGTTCCTCCGATCTCGCCAGCGGTCTTGATGATGGTGCAAAGCAGGTACCCAACCCGGATCAAAAGACCAGCGATAAGCTCGCCGATGTCATCGGTTCGCCGGTAGCGCTTGATAACGTCAAACAGGCCGAGGCCCAGTCCTACGGTGCCGGTTTGGCCCCATTCTTCATGACCTTGGCAACCTACATGGGTGTTTTGGTCCTGACCCAGGTGATGCGCCCGATCACCAAGCGCGCGCTACTATCCAACGGTAGTAACTGGAAGATTTCGATCGGCGGCTGGCTTCCCTTTGCAGCCATTGCCGTGGTGCAGACCAGCATGCTCTACGCTGCGGTGCACTTCGGTCTGGGCCTGAACACGGCGCACCCATGGATGGCTTGGCTGCTACTGGTCCTCGCGGCCCTATGCTTCAGTGCCCTGATCCAAGGATTCTTCGCGTTGCTAGGCACCGCGGGTAAGTTCCTCGTATTGGTGCTCATGGTGCTGCAGCTGATCACCGCCGGTGGTACCTTCCCATGGCAGACCTTGCCAGAACCGTTGCAATTCCTGCACCAAATCTTGCCCATGGGCAACGTGGTACTGGGCTTGCGTCACCTGGTCTACGGTGCCGATCTGGGCGTGCTCTCGGGCATCATCGGATCCTTGCTCGCCTACACCGCCCTAGGATTACTGCTAAGCATGCTGGCCGTGCGCAAGAACAAAACTTGGACCTTGAAGACCCTGCAACCGGAGTTGAAAGATTGACAGCCATCCCAGCCCAGCGCCAACGGGTGCGCGCCACCAGTTCCAAGGAACGGCTTTTTGAAGCTGCCATGAAACTGCTGGGCACCCGTTCCCCCGACGCGGTGTCGGTCGATGAAATCGCTTCGGCAGCCGGAGTGTCTAAAGGAACCGTGTATTACAACTATGGCTCCAAGGACGAACTGGTCAGCCAGATCCTGAACTTTGGTGCGCAGAAACTCCTTGATGGGCTCAGTCAGGCAGCCGCCTGCGCTGATCCCTATCAAGCGTTCAAGAAAATGCTGGAATTCTCCATGGACTTCGTGGCCAGCTACCCGGCATTTGTTCAACTGTGGATGCAAGAGCAGCTCAGCGCCGACACCGCCAGCGACTTCCCAGCCACCTCGTTGCACTCTCAGGTCACCACCTTGCTCATCGAAGTCCTCGAGCGCTTGGTGAAACTGCCCAAAGCAGAAAAGCTGCCAGTAGCCACCACCATTTTTGGTGCGACACTTTTCAACGCACGCATGAGCACGACGCGCAGCGATGAACTGGGGCGCGATCAGATGGTGCGCTCAGTACTGCTCATCGTTGATGGCTTGCTGGCAACTGCGCCGCCTGCCAAGAACTAGTCGGATTAATTCCCGGCAAGTCTCCGGCATAAATCACCACGCCCGGATAGTTGTTGACCCGCTGCACCACGCCCGGGTATGCGCTATGCGGTAGACGGGTCAGCAACTCATCGATCACCAGCACCGGCGGTTCGCGCAATAAGGCACGAGCCACCAAAAGGGCTGCCTGCTGACTTCGCTCCAGTGGCTTTCCGCCACGACGAAGTCGGGTTTGATCCCGCTCTGGTAACTGCGTCAGGTCAAGCCCACACTCCTCCGCCAATTTCAGTGCTTTAGTTAGTGAGGCCCCGGGATGACGGTAACGCAAGGCCCGCGCCAGGGTGCCACGTTCGGGCACCATCGCTTCGAGGGCTGAGCCCACCAGTTTGCGTCGCTGGCTTGGGGGCAAATCTTCGCTGCGTCCTTCGGCAATCCACACTCCAGCATTCGGGTCGCCACACTGATCAAGGTTGCCGGTGGCAATTGATTCAAGTAACGCGGCCCGCTGCCAGTTGTTGCCCTGTAGCGCGATGCGTTCACCGGGCTGGGCACGCAAAACTGGGTAAGGTGGCAGACCAAGGGCGTCAGTATGGTAAGGCAACTGAATCCGCACCACGGCGCGCTGCCCCAGCAGCTCCTTGGCATCACGAGTGCTCAACGATTGTTCATCAGCTTTTCGCCACTGTTCCTCCTGCTGTAGCAAGGGAGCAATGATGCGCCGGCCGGCCTTGTAGTTCTGCCGGTACTCCACCGCTTTGCCCCATTCCCCCAGCGCCCCGGCGCAGATCCCAATCAGGGTCAGCGCCGTGGCCACGGCAGAGCTTTCCAGCCCAAGCAACGACGCAGCACCGACCATCAAGGCAGTCCCCAGCAGCGGTACCGCCAGCGCACTTGCACGTAAGGCCCCAGCAAATCGGGCGCGCTGCACCGAGGAATCGATCACTTTCTGTGAAGAGTCCTGCACCCGACTGACCTCGCGGTCGATGCCTCCCCCAGCGCTAATGGCAGTCCGCGCAGCAACCGTGTCGGAAATTCGGGCTGCCAAATAACCACGGTTTTTCCGCAACCTCCGAGCACTGCCAAAAGTCCCCGGTGCCAAGGCCAGCAAAAAGACGACCTCCAACACCAGTGTCACCCCTAGGCTCCCGGCCAACAATGGGTGCAACATCCACAGCCCAACCCCGCTGAGAACCAGCAACGGCACTCCTGCCACCAGCGGCACCATTCCCTGCACAATCCAGTTACGGATAGATGAGAGATCATTCGTGGATCGGGCGATGGTGATACCCGCCGAAGGCCCCCGTGCACTGCGCAAAGCGTGAGAGATCAACCCGCGGCGCAGCTGCGCCACATAGTGTTGCCCCAGCTTCTCGGCCAGTACCCGCTGCGCATATGTGGCGGCAAAAAATCCGAGGATCAACCCCACTACCGCCCCAAGCATTGTGCTGCTCACTGTGGTGGTGAGCTGTCCGATCAGCCAAGAAATGATGATGGATATCAGGCCGGCAATGATCCCCAGACTCAGCAGCCCGGCCAGCAGTATTCGGCGTTTCCCTGCGAGTAATGGCGGCAGCGCCACCTGCATTTTGCTCAACTTCGCCACCTAACGTGTAGGCAGCAAGCTGGTGGCTACCTCGGCTTGGCATAGATCGTAGGTGCCGATCACCGCGGTGGATAGCTGATTCTGCGCCTCTTGGGCGGCCAGCGGGGAGGCGGTCACCACTCCGGAGACGGCAGCAACATCAAGCCCGACCTCCAATAAGATGCGCTCTCCCGCTTGGGCTCCCAAGGCATCTTGGGCACTGAAAACTACCCTGTCGATATGCTCGGCGAAGATCGGATCGGCCAACAATCGCGAGGTCTCACCCTGGAAAAGCCCGTCAGCGATCTCGATGATGACCGCATCGGCACCGGTAGCGCTTTGCTCACGGATCATCGCCACCAGCAGCGAGCGAACCGTTTCGTAATCCAGTTTGTAGGTGGTTGGGAATCCAAAGTCGGTGAAGTCGCAGACGCTAAAGGCCCCTGCGTCGGTGAACAAATCCGGGTCATTGCCCGCACCGGTTCCGGTAGCTTTACCGGCCGCGATGTTCAGCCCAGCGTTGACCAACCCGTTGACCAGGCACCCCAAAGTGGTGGATTTTCCGGAGTTCATCGACGTTCCCAGCACAGCGATGACCGGAGGTCGCTTGGCTCCAACCTGCGCGGCCTGTGCCGATTCATTATGGATATCCAGCGGAGCAAAGTCTCGCAGGTTCACTACCTGGCCGTGCCGCAGCAACAGCCCCACCGGTTCAAGAGCTGTGGCCTTATCGATGGAGGCGTGCTGTTCGATCACTTCGCTGGCCACGCCCCCGCCGGCCACCAACTGGCACGGTCCAAGGTTGTTTGGAACATGAGCCAGGAACTGATCCGGTGCGTAGCGGTGCCCGTACGCCACCATGATTTCTTGACCGACAAACATGAGCTGTCGGCGCGAGGTCGGAGATTGCAAACGCAGGTGTTTGCCCAGCTCGGTGACCTTGGCGATCACCACGTCCCCGGCGCTGGGGACCATATTTGCACGGCGCACGATCTGGAAGTCTTGCGGGTTGCGTTGTAGCTGCGCGGCAACAAACCGCGTGGTGTAGGCAGCACGAATACGGCTCGCGCGCTGTGCGTCGATGGGCTGCTGTAGTTCATTGCGAGCTTCGGTGCTCTGCAGCGGAAGCGATTGTGCGATGGCGGCCATGATCCCATTTCCTTTTCACCCGAGTTCCGGTCCACGTTCAACGTGTTCCGGCATTGGCGCTTTCGCCAACAGTTCTCAGTGAATCGAGTAATGGTTAACCCAAGATGAACTCCCGCTGGTGGGTTCACCTACATCCGATGAGACGGCTTTCATCTGCCTCTCATAACCGCAGATCATCGGATAATTAGCCGGTGACTAGGCGATAAGAAAAACTTGGTGAGAGTACTCTCATGCAGGTCGTGGTGCGATGAAATGGGTAATACTTGCATCGCGAGAGTCCAACTGCGAGTACGAATGGCTGGTTTCAAGCACCGTTGTTCCCAGCGTTGGATAGTCCATGGCCAGCTCGTACACGGCCTCCTCGTCGGAGTCCACCGAGGCAAGTCGAAGGGCAAGGTCCTGAAGCACCGGCTGGTGGCCAATCACCAAGAGTGTGCTGACCGTATCGGGCACCTCATTGATAATGGAGCACAGCTTCGCAACACCGGCACCATAAATCCGCGAGTCCACGTAGGGCGTGGGCCCCTTTTCACCAAGCTCTGAGAGCACCCATGCACAGGTGGATCGAGCTCGCAGCGCATCAGAGCACAGGATATAGTCCGGCACCAGATTGTTCTCTACTAGCCAGGCACCGGCCGCTGGAGCTTCACGATGCCCGCGCGATGCCAGCGGTCGCTCATGATCGCTCAGACCCAGCGGGTAGTCGGCTTTGGCGTGACGCATGAGGATGAGCTTGCGCGATTGCATGGTGTTCATCTTCCCAGCTTAAGACAGCAACGGCGGGCAAACCGAATACGGTTTGCCCGCCGTTGCCAGGTGGTGCAATTAGATGGAGTATTCAGGCGCTGCCCAAACAACAACTTCTGGGTGCTCGTAGAAGCGGTACCCCTGACCGCGCACGGTGCGCACGGTATTAGCTAGGCGACCTAGCTTGGAGCGCAGGCGACGGATGTGTACGTCGATGGTGCGTTCGTTGGGTACCTCTTCGGCATTGCGCCATAGGTTTTCCAGCAGTTCTTCGCGTCCCACAGTGCGGGTGCCGTTTTCAACTAGGAAGTTGAGCAGTTCAAATTCCTTGAAAGTCAGATTCAAGGTTTCGCCGTCTAGGTAGACTTCGCGACGCGAAAGGTCGATCAGTACACCCGATGGGCGTGGGGTGCTTGGACGAGCTTCGGCACGTGGACGGCGTGAGACGGTTGGGTCTCCCAGCGCCTGACGTACAACGTCAATTGGCTCACCCTGCGCGCTGGTTGGAGCCAGTGCCACGGCGGCGTGGGTCTGAGCCTGAGGAGAAAGGGTGGCGAGGAAGGCGCGAACCTGAGTTGCCAGCTTGCCCAGCGAAGTACCCTGCGCCTGAGCTGCCGCTTCATCAAGTCCTACGTACAGTACAAAGCCGCGAGCCGAAGTGTCGGCGGTGGCCTGACCGGTGGACTGCACGGCAGTGGTGGTCGGCTGATGGGATGGTTCACGAGTTTCTGGGGTGTTAGAAACTGCGCGCAGGGGACGATATCCCGCTGGTGCATAGTTGCCAGCAGCCTGACGCTGTGCAGCAGCTGCGCGGTTCTGCGCGTTGCGAATTGAAACGTGGACGTATCCGGATCCAGCCGACATAATGTTTTCCTCTTTTAGTGCGAAGGCCAAGTGGTCTGGCGCTCGTGCTTCGGGTTTTGCTTGCGCCGTTCATGGCCTTCGTCCACGTTCAGCAGTTGGGTTTCCCGTCAGCGACTTTCCGATTTCTATTTACGAACGAGCCGTAAATTCATCTTTTAGCCGCCGACGCCGAGCATTCGATTACAAGTTGCATCGGCAAACCACGACTGTCCGTCGGGATGCTTTTTGCTGTTCTGCGCCGTACTCACACCTCTAGTTTCCTCGTAACATTGTCAACTTGCAAGTAACAAACTATGGCCATGTCCACATAGTGAGACAAATACGTTCAAAGGTGATACACACCACTTTAGACATTTCTTGACTATCTAAGCGCTTAACTACTCAATATGCTCAACACTTTTACTTCGACCGAACATACTGACTACCCTATTCAGGGGCGTGAATATTCATTCACGACAACACGCAGTCCACACTTCAATCATTCGTCGATCACTACCCTTGACCAAATTAAGTACCTCCCGTTAGCAAAAATCCTGCATAAACTCGACATACAGTCATAGCTGGCGCACAGTAAAAACATATTCTTACCCCAAGGCAATAGGAGACGCTGTTAAACATGAATGATTCTCGGTTTTCACCTTCGCAGCTGCCCCGCCTCACCCACCCTGATGGCACTGCCATCAAAGTCCTTGTTGTAGACGATGAACCATCGCTGGCCGAACTGGTCTCCATGGGTACCCGCATGCTTGGTTGGGAAGCCACCATGGCTCACGACGGCCCAGAAGCCGTAGCCACCGCCCGCTCCCTGGCCCCCGACGTACTGGTTTTGGACTGGATGCTGCCAGGTTTTGACGGCCCAGAAGTACTTCGCAAGGTCCGCACCCATTTCCCTGAAATCCCCGTCCTGTTCCTCACAGCTAAGGATGCCGTCGAAGACCGCATCGAGGGCCTAGGCGCCGGAGCCGACGACTACGTCGCCAAGCCGTTCAGCCTCGAAGAAGTACTGATCCGACTGCACCGTTTGGTTGAGCGCTCGGGCGCCGCGGCAGCGGACTCCGCTGAACTAGTGGTCGGCGATCTGGTGCTGAACATGGACTCGCACGATGTCTCCCGCGCGGGACGCGAAATCTCCTTGACCGCCACCGAGTTTGATCTGCTCAGCTACCTGATGAGCAACGCCCGTCGCGTGGTTTCCAAGTCCCAGATCTTGGACAACGTCTGGCACTATGACTTTGACGGGCAGGCAAATATTGTCGAGCTCTACATCTCCTACCTGCGCAAGAAGATCGACGTTGACGCAGAGCCAATGATCCACACCGTACGTGGCGTGGGCTACGTCCTGAAGCCGGCGGCATGAGTCGTTTCTCCCCCAGCACCAACGTAGGTTCGCCACACTCCCTGCAGCGCAAACTGCTGCTGATCCTGCTCACTTCACTCACGGCTGTCTCGGTACTTTTGGGTGTGCTCTATAACGCCGGCATGCGCCAGACGTTGATGGACCAGCTCAATAGCCAACTGCGATTGACCACCGAGCGGGCGCTGAACTACTCCCAAGGCGCACCAGCGGTGAACTCACGTCTGGACGCTCCGGGACAGTCCGCCGGTACGCTGACCGCTCGCTTTGTGGACAAGTACGTCTTCAACGGTGGTGTGCTCGACGAACGCACCGGTGAGTTGCAGCAGCTGAGCCAAGAAGACGCGATTCCGATGGTGGACCTAGAACTCAGCGATACCCACGGAGACGGAAAATTCCATCCCGTACGTGCCCACCTAACCGTTGGCGACTACTACCTGGTCGCGGTCAAAGACTCCGGGTCCAATGGGATCCTGATCGTCGGTCTGCCGTTGCACAGCACGGATATGGCGCTGCGTGGCATGGCTTGGCTGACCCTGTTTATTGCACTGATCTTGATTGCTGGTGCCGGACTGGCTGGCTCGTGGCTTATCTCCCGCTCACTGGCCTCGCTTAAACGTGTTGCTTCAGTCGCCGAGTCGGTGGCCGCCGAGGATCTAGATTCGGGCAAGGTGGCCTTGACCCAACGTGTACCGGTTGAGGATGCTGTGCCAGGAACCGAGGTGGGCAACGTTGGCAACGCACTGAACGCGATGATCAGCAACGTTTCCACGGCCCTGACCGCACGCGAAAAGTCTCAGGCCCAGATGCGACAGTTTGTTGCCGATGCCTCGCACGAGTTACGTACCCCGCTGTCCTCAATTCGCGGTTACACCGAGCTGCTATCCGCCACCGAGCATTTCTCCCCCGACGGACAACGCTCCGTTGACCGGGTGTTGCAGCAAAGCAGCCGAATGGGATCGCTGGTGGAGAATCTCTTGCTGTTGGCTCGTTTGGACGAAGAAAATTCGTTTAAGCGCAGCAACCTAGATTTGAGCACGCTGACCGCAGACATCACCGAAGATTTTAAACTGACCGCCAGCGATCACCAGTGGGAATTCGAATCCCTGGCCGAGCAGACCATCGTCTTTGCCGACTCCACGTCATTACGCCGCGTGATCACCAACCTCTTGGCCAATGCACGTAAACACACCTCGGCAGGCAATACCGTAACGGTGACGGTAGATCAGGATGACGAGACCGACGAGGCAGTGCTTGAGGTGCATGACACCGGTGAAGGTATTGCACCGGAGTTCTTGCCTCGGGTCTTTGAACGTTTCACCCGGGCAGACACCGCACGCTCGGGTTCGGACGGCACCACCGGTCTAGGTTTGCCGATTGCCAAGAGCATCGTCGAGGCGCACGGTGGCAGCATCTCGGTCACCTCTGAACCGGGCAATACCGTGTTCGAAGTACGACTGCCGCTAGCCGACGTCGACGAGTCGGACGAGCAAACACCACAGGCCACGGTCTAGTGACCGTGGCCTGTGGGCTACTGCTGAAAACTACTTAGACGATCGGTGGGGTGACACCGTACAGGCGGTCACCGGCATCACCAAGGCCAGGAATGATGTAGGACTTTTCGTTCAGCTTCTCGTCCAACGAAGCAAGCACAATGTGCACGCGGTTGTCGCCACCGTGGATTTCTTCCAAACGGGCCACGCCCTCAGGGGCAGCGATCAGGCAGATGCAAGTCACCGATTCGGCGCCACGATCGAAGATGAACTTGATCGCTTCAGCCAGGGTGCCGCCGGTAGCCAACATTGGATCCAGAACAAATACCTGACGGCCAGTCAGGTTGTTTGGAACGCGGCCAGCGTAGGTGATGATGTCCAGGGTTTCCTCGTTGCGAGCCATGCCTAAGAAGCCAACCTCTGCGGTTGGCACCAGACGAGTCATGCCTTCGAGCATGCCCAGACCGGCGCGCAAGATCGGAACAACCAATGGGGTCGGCTTGGCAATTGCAGTACCGATAGTGGTAGCAACTGGGGTTTCAACCTGAATGCTTTCGGTCGTCACCTCGCGGGTTGCCTCGTAGGCCAGCAGGGTGACCAGTTCGTCAGTGAGCTGACGGAAGATCGGAGATGGGGTGTTCTTATCTCGAAGAACTGAAACCTTGTGTGCCACCAGCGGGTGGTCGACTACCTGTACGCGCATAAGTAGAAATCTATCAGCACCGTCATAGTTGAATCGATAGAAATCCCCGATTTTCCGCACTTAAAGGATAATGATGTGCCCAAAGAAACAGGAATCACGCGCTAGCACGTAAAGTAAAAGCACTATGGTGCACGAATACGATGCTTGGATGGACCTTGCTCTGGGTGAGGCACGCGCCGCGCTAGCCACAGACGATGTCCCCATCGGCGCAGTGATCCTCTCCCCCGAAGGTCAAGTTCTGGCCACCGGACGCAACCAACGCGAAGCGGTCAAAGACCCCACGGCGCATGCCGAAGTGGTGGCCATTCGTGAAGCGGTCCGGGCCTTGGAAGAACGCGGCGACGACGATGGTTGGCGACTAACCGACTGCATCTTGGTGGTCACCCTAGAACCTTGTGCCATGTGTGCCGGAGCAATTGTCCTGGCTCGAATCCCCAAACTTGTTTTTGGCGCTTGGGATGAAAAGGCCGGCGCCTGCGGTTCGGTCTTCGACATCGTTCGCGAACCACGACTGAACCACTGGGTCGAAGTCTATTCACGAGTCAAAGAACAAGAATGTGCAGAGCTTCTGCGCGAATTCTTCCGGAGCAAACGAAGCTAAAACATCAGCCAGGTGTGTTTCGAGCCACTTCAGCGCGAATATCTGGCCTCCGTTTTTGTATTCACCTTTGGTTCGGTATAGAGTTATCAGGTCTGGTGACGTGTCCGAGCGGCCGAAGGTGCAACACTCGAAATGTTGTGTACGGTAACCCCGTACCGTGGGTTCAAATCCCACCGTCACCGCCAAGAAAACCCCGTAGATTCATTGAATCTACGGGGTTTTGCTTTGCCCAAAAAGCTATTGCAAGCTAGTTGGAGAACAAATCAGTGAGCTTGCCCTTGGCATCCCACAGAGCCAACGAGTCTCCCCCATTGTTCAGCACACCGGGACCATCAACGTAGAACGCTTCGTCACTGTTGGTACCTGGACCGGAGTACACGCGCAGCTTCTGCCCTGGCTCCAATACGTAGCCATCGCCAATCTGCAGCTTGTTGTTAGCCGCATCGCGGATCAGGTAGCCACTGACATCGACGGTCCGCTGACCGGTATTTTCCACTACAACGTACTCGCCGTTTTCAGGAGTCACGTCACTTCCTGGAGCATCGTTCAACGCATCAGAAATCAGCACACCGTTATTGGCTGGGAAAACTTTCTTGCCATTCAGGTGACGATCGATCTGTGCCGGGAAGTCACCGGTAATTCGCTCAACGCCCAGTTCCAAAGCGTCATCGACAACTTCCTCAGAGTCAACGGTGTACACACCCAAGTCCAGACCTGCGTCCTTAACTCGTTGCGCGCCAGCGGCGTCCAGAGTGCGGTAGCTGGTGCCGAAGGCATCAGCGTAAGTTGCGTAGTGCTCAAGTTCTTGTGCCGAAGGAACAGTTCCCGTCAGTTGCTGCAATGGCACCTGCGGAGCCAGCTGCGCAAAACGCTCGTTGGATGCCGCGTCAAAACCCAGTACCTCGATCTTGTTGGCAGCTAGCAGCGCCTTCCATTCGGTGTCTTTTGCCAGCGCATCGGCAACAACCTGCTCTACGCCTGGCGATGAGGCAGGATCTTTGATCTCGATGAAGACGCCGGTGCCGCCGGTCAGCACGCTAGGAACATCATCGAAGTGTGGAATCTTGGCCCCGACAAACTTGCCC
Organism: Glutamicibacter sp. MOO4; assembly: GCF_056934395.1. NCBI lineage: Bacteria > Bacillati > Actinomycetota > Actinomycetes > Micrococcales > Micrococcaceae > Glutamicibacter > Glutamicibacter sp. MOO4. The sequence goes on along the minus strand of NZ_CM167800.1, from coordinate 3,437,880 downwards.
GAGAAGTAGGATCCGGCATCCAGCTGCTGGAGCTCGTCCCAGGTGAACGAGGTGATGGGATCGTTGGCGCGATCCGGGAAAACCTCTTCGACATTTGTGGTGCGGGCTGGGGTTCCGTCGTGGAAGATGAACGGCACCCCATCTTTGGAAAGCTGAACATCAATTTCGACAAATTCAGCTCCGGACTGACTTCCTGCTTTCAGGGCTTCCAAGGTGTTTTCCGGTGCCACACCGGCAGCACCGCGGTGGCCGATTACCAGCGGCGAAGAATCTGAAGACTTGATTTCAGCGGCCATTGCTGGTGCGGACAGTGAGGCAACCAAGCAAAGCGTTGCAGTTCCCAAAGTAATGCTGCGCAGTTTCATGATGGACTTCCTTCGGTGTCATTGATGAACACCGGCCATACTTCCGCGCTCTGATGGCCTCCAATTCAAGAGCAGTTGAATCGGAGATTAATCTTTACTACTCGATGATGTGCTCGCTGATCTGGGTTTCCAGATTTGTTCCGTTCAGTTCGAAATAGATCTGGCCTTCAGTGACCGATACCGACATGGTGTTGCGACGGGTCAGGCAACGTACTGCCTCATCAACAAATTGGGGGTCAAAAGATCGGAACCGAATCTCAGAAGATTGGTGGATCGTCTTGCCTCGCCAAGATGCCAGTAACTTTGCTGGATCTCGGTGAGTGTAAATTGCGGTGCGGTCTGCTCGCTTGCTTCCAAGGTGCAAGCGCTGCGCATCTGGCGCGCCAACCTCGATCCAGGCGGTGATGAGTCCCGTGAGGTCTTTGACAAGAATTGCGGGTTCTTCACCAGTTGAAACGCCACCAGCAGAGAAAGTGATTCCTTCTTCGTACTCCAAGCAATAGGTGAGTACTCGGGTGATCATGTAAGCATCGGTCTCAGAGGGGTGCTGCGCGACGCGCAGTGAAAGATCCTCGTATACCCCGCGATCTACATCAGCAAGTTGAACGTCAAAAGTGTGCATAGTCGCGCCGATAGCCATAGTTGTCGAGTCTACCGTGGGCAGGGCATCACCAATGAACGCCTAGTGCGTGAAGATCTTAGGAGGCATCCGGGAACCGGATGATGAATTGACGACTATCACTCGGAATCGTTTCAACTTTCCGAGTTTCAATCACTTCGGTGAGTTTGCTTTCCAGTCTGGCCAACCCGATCAGTGGAGGTGCAGTAGATTCGTACTCGACTGCTCCTGGTGGACTGATCTTGATCTTGTGTGGAGTTTCCTGAATGACTTTTTCGGTCCATCCGGGAGCTTCCTTGGCTAGATTGCAGTAACCGCACTTCATGCAACCGTTGATGGAGCAGGTTTTTCCACCTTTGCAATGCTGCTCAACGTGATCTGCTTGTCTAGGCTTGTTGTTGCAATAGGGAGTCCGACAGTAAGGATCTCTGAGTTCCAGCAGCTTACGCAGTGAACCCTTGAAGAGGCGTTCCTTGGAGTCCATGGCGACCAAATCTTGACCTTTAGGCAAAACGTAGAGCCGCCGGATGGATGGAAATGCCCTGATCCGCCTGCGTAGCTGATCAAGTTCCGAAGTTGGAGTGTGGTCATCCAACTCGTTATAGCTATCAAAGAGTCGGGCCGCATATTTGGCCGGAACACTGCCGTATCCAGAAACTGACGCCGGATCTTTTCCGTCCATCAGCAAAGCCATATCCGTCATCACAAGATTGACGTGGAGCTTGATGGGCAGAGGCATGTCGGCGGGATGGCCGGCGAGCTTGGATACCAGAATGTCGACCTTCAGCTGTTTGATGGTGCGCGGATCTCCGCCTTTTTTAGCCTTCTGGGCTTCATGCTCAAGGGCATCTTCAATTGCTACACCGACCTCGATGGGCAACTTCACGTTCATGTTGATGCAGTCTTTGCCTTTGAAGAAGGCAACACCACGATGCTTCGCCTTGCGTTCAATTTCTTCATCGCGCTCTTCCCCGCGGATCTGATCCACGGTCTTTTGCGCAATGTCATGGGCCTCATGAGTAGAAGCTGAATCAAACATTGAAGGATTGTCGGCAAAAAACCGGTCAAACTCCTGTCGCTCTGACCGGCTGACGTCTTCTAGCGGGCTCAAGATTGACATGATCAGCTTCTCGCCAAAGTCTCCAAGCTGATACCGGGAAAACAGGTAGGGCATGTCCGAGATCAAAAAGCGCATGCGACGAACGTAAGCCAGGGAGGCATGAGGTGAGCGCTTGCGTGCCAAGGCTATCTGGCTTGCTGTTCCGCGCTGTTTTGCCGTGGCCGGTTTGCCCGGCGATGTCTCGTTGCCTTCATCCATATGGGCTGCAAGACGAGCCTGAACCGAACCGAGGAATGAAATTTGAGATTCAACTTTCTCAAGAGCGATCACCGAAAAAGTTGGGTCATCGTTGCGCAGAGCCATGTTGACTAACGACAGCTCTTCTGGCGTGAGACATGGTGTTCTACCGAAGCTGGATCCCTCAGGAATTCCGTCTTCGACATTAGTGCTGAACACTTCTTTGTCTTCGAACATATATTCATTATATGCCGAAAATAACCGGGATTACAGGCTTTTCCACAACAAGAAATCAGAACTTTGAAGCGAAAAATTCGAACACTGGTTCGTATTAGGCGTCATCTTCCGGATGCTCGTCGGACCATTGGTGGGCACGAGAAACCAACTGCTGGGCAAGGCCGGAAAGATCGCCCTTACTGCTGCCCAAGGCAACACCGAGCAAGAAGGTACTCAACGGAGCCGCCGGGCGGGCAACCTCGTGGGCAACGTGCTTGGCAACATCCAAGACCGTGGCAATGTCAACGCCGGTGGCGTCGAGTCCCAACTCTTTGGTCGCAGCTTCTAACCATTCGTTGAGCGCTTCGGGAGGCAGGTGTACAGCCATGTCATTCCTTTGTGTTGCGGCGGGCGCGTTCCAGCGCCTGCGGGGTATCGATGTCATCGGTGGTTTCATCATCCACCGGTAGTTCAGCCAAATCTAGTGCGCCGAGCGCTTTGCGCACCGGGGCATTAACCAACTGCCCGGCCAGTTTTTCGCAAGCTTCAGCGACGGCGGCGGTGCGATAGTACCCGGCGAGCCACTGCACGTAGCCTTGAGCATCACGAAGCACCAGCCCATCGGCGGCGCACTGATCCACGTGGTCGCTCAGGGCAGAAATGACCGCATCGGGATGCTGCAGGTCGCAGGCCAGGATCATGCACCACCCGCTACTCACCTCAGGGATTCCGGCGGCGATGGCCGCTAAGGGGCCAGCAAAGGGCGGGTCTTCGCGCAACACCACGTCGGCTAAGGCGCCGGTGACCTGATCGCCGATCACCACCACGCGGCCGACTGTGGCACGACGGGCGGCAAGAATGACCCGATCCACCAAGCGCTGGGAGTGAACAAGCAGTTCGGGCTTATTCGCTCCGCCCAGCCGGGTGCCGCGCCCGCCGGCCAGCACAAGCACGTCAAAGTCGTCCGTCATAGCCCGGTCCGCAGTACATCAACGGTATCGCCCGGGTGGATCTCTTCAACGCCGGCCGGAATCAGCGCGTATCCCTGGGCGGAGCCGAACCCACCGACCGAGTGGGAGATGCGACCGGCCGCAACCGCCGGGGCGCAGCGCAGCTGCTCGCCATGCTCAAAGACGATGGGCAAAACCTGCAAGCGGTTGCCGGCGGCCCTCCACCCAAGTGCGGCGACTGCCTTGAGCCGGGGACGCTGCAATACGCTGTGGCCTTGCATGGCACGCAGGGCAGGGCGGACAAAAAGTTCGAAGCTGACCGCTGCGCTCACCGGGTTGCCGGGCAGCGCGAACATCATCGCGCCTTTAGCCAAACGTCCGGCACACTGCGGCTGGCCTGGGCGTACGCGCACGCGGGTGGCGTACACGCCGGGCTCGTCGGCCAACACCTTGCGCATCACGTCATAGTCGCCGGGGCCGACCCCTCCGGTGCTCAGGATCGCGTCGTGGGTGGGCGCCAGCTCATTAAGCTTCGCGCGCACGGTCTGCGGGTCATCAACACAGTGCACGATCGTGGCCGCAGTAATGCCAGACTCGGCGAGCAACCCGGCAATCAGCAGCGAATTGGTTTCCGGGATCTGTCCGCGGGACAGTGTTTGGCCCGGCGGGCGTAGCTCGGCGCCGGTGACCAACACGGCCACCTTGGGCATGGTGCGCACCAACAGTTCGCTCGCCCCTGCGGCGGCCAAGGCCGAAAGTCGGGCTGCGCCGAGCTCATCTCCGGCGCGGGCGATCAGCTCGCCGGTGCTGCGGTCTTCACCTCGTTGACGCACATCTTTGCCTTTAGGCACCGGCACGTTGATCCGCACGCTGGACACATCCCAGCCGGCCACCGCGGCACTGGTGTCCTCGATGCGCGCCACCGCGTCGGCAGCCGTGGGCAAGGGAGCGCCGGTCATGATCTTCACACACTGACCGGGCAACAGCTGCGGGTCCCAGCTGCTTCCGGCGGGAACTTCGCCGATGACTTGTAGGGTGGCCGGGCTGCCTGAAGTAAGAATCGCGGTGTCGGCGCTACGCACCGCAAAGCCATCCATCGCCGAGTTATCCCACAGGGGCAGCGGGTGGCTGGCCAATACGTCGCTGGCCAGAACCGCGCCGTGCAGTACCGGGCCCACCGGCAGGGTTTGTGGTGCCAATGGCTGAACCAGGCTTAACAGCCGGGCGCTGTGTTCGGCCACGCTGATAGCTTCTTCGGGCTGGCGTTTCATCGCTGTTCTCCTGGTGGGTTGGCGGGAAGGGTGGCCACCACCGCGCGCATAAACCGGTTGACCGGGTTGGCAAAAACTTCAGACACACTTCCCGAGTCAATGATCTGGCCGCGTTCCATAACCAGAAGTTGATCGGCCAGCGCCAAGGTGTCGGCGGCCGAATGCGAGATGACAATGGCGCTGGTATTTGTGCGCGTGAGCTCTTCGCGCACCAGTGCGCGCATATCCATGGCGGCCTCAACATCCAGTGAGGCAAAGGGTTCATCGATCAGTAACAGCTTGGGCCGGGCGGCCAACGCTCGGGCCAGGGCGATGCGTTGGCGTTGCCCGCCGGAGAGGGCAGTCGGGCGCGCAGCAGCTAGTTCTTCTAGTCCCAGCCGAGCCAGCCATTCGTGGGCGCTAGCCAGCGCCGCAGTTTTACCCAACCCCGAGGCGTGGGCCCCAAAGGCAATATTTTTGACCGCGTCCAGATGCGGGAACAGGTGCGGGGCTTGACCCAGCAGCCCCACCCCGCGCAGGTGCGGGGCTAGGTGCCGGCGCGCATCGGCCAAAATGGTGCCATCAAGTTCGATCCGCCCGCCCGCAATTTTCTCGGTTCCGGCGATGGCGTTCACGATGGTGGACTTGCCAGCCCCGCTGGGCCCCATGATCGCCAGCGTACTGCCCGAACGCACCTGGAATTTTGCCTGAACGTCAAAGCCGGCGCGTGGCACCTGCAGATCAACAAGCAGTCTCATTTGATGGCCCCCGGACGCCAAGCGCGAACACACAACAGCACCAGCACCGCGGTTCCCAGCAACAACAGGGACAGCGCCACGGCGGTATCCCGTCCGGCGCCGGCCCCATTAAACGCGGTGTAGATCGCCAGCGGCATGGTCTGGGTGACCCCGGGAGCATTGCCGGCAAACAGCGCGGTGGCCCCAAATTCGCCGATGGCCCGCGCGAAGCACAAGATCACCCCGGCCACCAGCCCGGGGGCGGCCAACGGCAGGGTGATACGGGTGAGCACCATCCAGCGCCCGGCGCCCAGAGTTGCAGCGGCCTGTTCGTACCCGGTGCCCACCGAGCGCAGCGACCCCTCCACCGAGAGCACCAGGAAGGGCAGCGCCACAAAGCTTTGCGCGATCACCACGGCAGCGGTGGAAAAGGGCAGGGTGATCCCCCAGAGTGAATCGATCAGTTGCCCGATCGGGCTGGTGCGACCAAAAAGGAAAAGCAGCGCCACCCCACCGACCATCGGTGGCAGCACCAAGGGTACGGCGATTAGTGCACGTAGTAGTTGCGCGATCTTCGGGCTGCTGCGGGCGATCACTAGGGCCAGCGGCACCCCGAGCACAACGCACAACGCGGTGGCCGCCACCCCGGTGCGCACCGAAAGCCAGAGGGCCGACAGGGCTTGTTCGCTGGTGGCATCGGCAAGCAGGGTGGACCAGCTGGCCCGACCCAGCAAGGCCAACAGCGGCAAGATCAGTAGGGCTACCCCCAGCACCGCCGGGGCGAGGGTGAAAGCCGGGACGCGCAGCCCAGTGTCGCTAGCCATTGCCCTGCGCAGCCCCACTACCAAATCCGTAGTCGGTCAGGATCTGCTGGCCGCGCTCGCCGGTGACAAAGTCGAGGAACTCTTGGGCGGCCGGATTATCGTCCAGGGTGGCGATCGGGTAACTGTTGACCACTTCATCGGCCCGTTCGGGCACGATAGCGGCCAGATCGGGTTCATCCTCCACGTCGGTGGCGTACACCAGCCCTGCGTCAGCTTCGCCGGCAGCTACCTTCTGCACCACCGCGGTGACATTTTGTTCTTCGCTGACCGGCTTAACCTTCACCCCGGCCTTTGTCAGCAACTGCTGTGAGGCGTTACCGCACGGCACCTGCGAGGCGCACAGTACGGTGCTGGCTCCGGCCAAATCGGACAGCGACTTGATGTTGGCGGGGTTATCTTTTGGCACCGCGATCACCAGGGTATTGCTGGCAAAAATCACTGGTTCGTGGCCAAATCCTGCTTCGGTTACCTCGTCCATATTACGTTCGTCAGCCGAAGCAAACACGTCTACGTCCGCACCTTCAACAATTTGTGTGGCCAAAGTTGAGGAGCCGTCATAGTTGATGCCGTTGATCTTTACTTCGGGATGTTCGCTGCGAAATTCTTCGGCGATTTCATCGAAGGCACCGTGCAGTGATGCTGCTGCAGAGATGGTGATGCTTTGCTGATCAGCTGGTTTATCACTGCTGCAACCGGAGAGGAGCAGGGCGGCAGCGGTGCCTGCCAGCACACATCGGGCAGCCAGCGGCCAGGTTACACGCATGAATTCTCCAGTACTTAAGCTTTGTGCCCATGCTACAACCGCGGTCCGTTCAAATACGTTATTTTACGTGTTGATTTGCTGTTTTACCCGCCGATCTTCCACCGTTAGTCCGCGGCAGTTACGCTGGTAGTTATGACAGTTTTACCGGCAGGGGATATCACCGACGCCCGTGGGCGGCCCCTGCATGATTTGCGGATCTCGGTGACCGACCGCTGCAATTTCCGTTGTGTGTACTGCATGCCCAAGGAAATTTTCGGTCGCGACTTCGCCTTCCGCGAGCGGTCGGAATTACTCAGCTTTGAAGAGATTGAACGCTTGGCACGCGTGAGCGTAACCCTTGGCGTCACCAAGCTTCGGCTGACCGGTGGCGAACCCTTGTTGCGCCGTGGCATCACCGAGCTGGTCTCGATGCTCGCAAAGTTACGCACCCCTGAAGGTGCACCAGTGGATTTGGCGATGACCACTAATGGTTCGGCGCTGCCCAAGATGGCGCAGTCGCTGAAAGATGCCGGACTGAACCGTGTGACCATCTCGCTGGATTCACTTGATGATGCCAAATTTAAAGCCATCAACGACGTGAACTTCCCTGTCGCCCGTGTGCTGGAAGCAATCGAGGTGGCCCGCCAGGTTGGTTTAGGTCCGGTGAAAATTAATACGGTCGTCAAACGCGGGGTCAACGACGATGAAATCCTGACCCTAGCTGAGCATTTCCGTGGCACCGGGGCCATCCTGCGCTTCATTGAGTATATGGATGTGGGCACCACCAACGGCTGGAAGGTTGATGAGGTTCTTCCCTCAGCTGAGGTGGTCTCAATGATCAACGAGCGCTGGGCGCTGGAACCGGTGACCAAAACCGAACCGGGAGAAACCGCCAACCGCTGGCGCTACGCCGATGGTGCCGGTGAAATAGGCGTGATCTCCAGTGTGACCAATGCGTTCTGTGGCAACTGCTCACGCTCACGAGTTTCCGCCGAGGGACAGCTCTACACCTGCTTATTTGCTGGTTCCGGCTATGACCTGCGCAAGCTGATGAGGGAAGGGATCAGCGACGAGGACTTGGCTAAAGCACTGACCGGCCACTGGCGTAAGCGCGATGATAATTATTCTGAGTTGCGTGCTGCACTGACCCCGGGAAACCGCAAGCGCATCGAGATGTCCTACATAGGGGGCTAGCCCATCGATTTCTGCCCGTCCAGCGATTCACGAATGATGTCCGCATGTCCCGAATGCTGGGTAGTTTCGGCGATGATGTGCAACAGCGTTCGGCGAACCGACCACTGGGAGTCAACAAACCACGGAGCGGCAGGCAACTCGTGCACGGTGTCTAGATCTATCTGGGCAAGCAGCGCGTCGGTCCGAGAAGCAATCTGCGCATAGTTCTCCAGAAGCGCTTCCAAGGTTTCGCCGGGTTGCATACGGAATTCGTTGAGGAACATTTCAAGCGCTTCGGGAGGCATATCGCTGAAGTCTGCGCCATCCCAAGCCATCGCAGCCCGGCCTTTGACCATGAATTCTTGCCACTGCCCTTCCACGGCACTGACATGTTTGATCAAACCACCAAGGGTCAATTCACTGACGGTAGTGCGCTGTGCAGCCTGCTCGTCGCTCAAACCCTGCACAGTGAAACGCAGGAAATGCCGTGCGTTAGCCAGTGCCTGGAATAGGTCGGCGCGTTCGCCATTCAGGGTGGTGTTGGTAATGGCCATGGTGCTCATGATTGCCTCCTGGCATAAGCTGCAGCCGGTATTTCCAGCTGGTAATAACCACAGTAGAAGTGAAAAGTGCCAGTTCTGTCCTAAATCAAGGCAGGCTTATTCCATGAGTACCAGCACCAGATTTTTTCGTTTGCTCTCACTGCTGCAGACCCATCGTTATTGGTCCGGAGACGAGCTAGCCGAACGCCTAGACGTCAGCCTGCGCACCGTTCGCCGAGACATCGACCGACTGCGCGATCTGGGGTATCCGGTGCAGGCCGATCGTGGCGTGGGCGGTGGCTATCAGTTGGCTTCCGGCACCGCCATGCCTCCCCTAGTACTCGATGATGAGGAAGCAGTAGCACTGGTGGTCTCCCTGCAGTCCAGCGTGCACGGCGGATCTTCCACACTGGCCGAGGCGGCCTTGCGGGCGATGGGAAAAATTGTGCCCGTGCTTCCAGCCAGGTTACGCAAGCGCGCGCAGGCACTGACTGCGAGCACCGTGCCACTGAATTCGCAGTACTCCGCACCGGATCCGGTAAATCCTGAAGTACTGGTGGCTTTTGCCCAGGCTTGCCGCGACCATGAACGAATCGCTTTTGATTACAAAGATGCCAAAGGAGCAAAGAGTTCACGCAGGGTAGAGCCGGCCCAACTGGTGAACGTGGGCAACCGCTACTATCTGGTGGCCTTTGATCTGGACCGCGATGATCGGCGCAGTTTCCGCGTAGACCGCGCACAGAACGCTTCACCCAGAGCCTTGCGCTTTGCGCCCCGCGCGGCGCCAGGTGGTGATGCGGCGGGGTTTGTCCGTGCAGGCTTGCGCGGGACTGGACCGCAAGATGTCAGCGCACGCATCCATGCCAGCGCTAAAAAGTTGGAGCCACTGATCGGCCGCTGGTTCCAGATTGAAGCAATCGATGCCAACAACTGTTTGGTGCGAACCGAGAATATGAATCTGAACTGGGCCGCATTTGGACTCGCCATGAGCCAGGCCAAAGTCAGCGACATCCAGCCAGCAGAACTGCGCACGCTCCTCGATTCGTGGACGGAGAATCTCAGCTCCTGATTGCGAAAGTTGTGAGATGCAACAAAAACAGCCTTGAGAAGTGCTCGCGAGGCAATCCCGGGGAGTATAGTCGCTGGCGTGCTGATCACATTCAAATCATTCAGATTAAAGCTCTCACTAGAGAATACTTAAAGATTTAACCATCAGCACGGCCATATGTATCATCACGAAGCCCTTCCGATGGCCTTTGCAATCGCGCCGAACACTTCCCATGAAAGGCTGCCTCATGACCCCTGCCGACTTTACCTCTGACGCGCAAACGATCCTTCCTGAACTTGTCGAACTGCGCCGCGCATTGCATGCGGACCCCGAGCTGGGACTGACTCTGCCTCGAACCCAGCAAAAGGTACTCGACGCCCTCGAAGGGCTACCGCTGGAAATCACCACCGGCACACGCACCAGCTCGGTCACCGCCGTGCTTCGAGGAGAGCTGCCCGGTCCGAGCGTTCTGCTTCGTGGCGACATGGACGCATTGCCGATCGTCGAAGAGTCCAATCTGGACTTTGCATCCACCAATGGCAACATGCACGCCTGCGGCCACGATCTGCATACCGCGGGACTTGTTGGTGCAGCCAAATTATTGTCGGCCCGGAAAAGTGAACTTCATGGCTCAGTCATCTTCATGTTCCAGCCAGGAGAAGAAGGCCACGGTGGCGCCAAGATCATGCTCGAAGAGGGACTACTCTCGGTAGCCGGAGAACCTCCGGTTGCCGCCTACGCCATCCATGTGGGCCCCGGTCCACGCGGGCTCTTCGCAACTCGCGGCGGTCCGGTAGCTGCTGGCTCAAACCAACTGACAGTGAAATTGCTCGGACGCGGCGGGCACGGCTCACAACCACATCAGACCCTGGATCCAGTTCCCGCTGCAGCAGAGCTTGTCCTGGCCTTGCAGAGTTTTGTCACTCGACGGTTTAACGCTTTCGACCCGGTGGTCCTCTCGATTACCCGCATGAACACCGGCGACGGCGCAATCAATGTCATCCCGGAAAGTGTCGAGTTGGCGGCCACCATCCGCACCATGTCCCACGAATCCCTTGCAGTCCTAGAAGAAGGGTTGCCACGAGTCATCCAAGGCGTGGCAGCAGCCCATGAGCTCACCGCGGATGTGAGCTTTGAAACGTTGTACCCGGTGACTGTGAACGACCCGGCTGAGACCGACGCTGCGCTGGAAACGATGCGCGAAATCTACGGCGAACAGCGCGTAGCGGTGATGCCTTCACCAATGATGGGTTCTGAGGATTTCGCTTTTGTGCTCGATGAAGTTCCAGGCACGTTTATCGGACTGCTCACCTCACCGTCTGAAATGACGGCCAAGGAAACGGAGTGGAATCACTCGCCGCGCGTCATTTTTGATGACCAGTTACTCGGAGATCAGGCCGCAGCACTGGCAGCTATTGCCTTTAAGCGCACCGCCAGCTAACCATGTGCGCTGCGCGCTAGCTCTTGAGAATTACAGTGGTTTGGGTCCCTGCATACTCAAATCCGGCGCGCATAGCTGTTCGGATGGACGCTGCGTTGTCGACGTGCACACGCCACTGAGGAATCAGGCCAGCGTCGAGTGCATGCTGTTGAGCGATGGCAACTGTCTGAGAACCGAGTCCACTTTGCCGATTGGCAGGTGCGACGAGCGCGCCGAGGTGGGCCAGTTTTTCTTCCCACACGTCGTAGCCAGCACCTGCCATAGGCGCCGACTCATTCTCAGATTCGCTAATCATGATGAAGGTATTTTCCATCTCGCTCAAGCCGACTTCTGCGATGTCTTTGGATGGGCAGGCTTTTTCGAGATCAATGGCGTGCTCTCGCAGACGGCTCACCTTTGCATTGGGGGTAGGCAATATTGGGGCCGTATCGCTGTAGTACAACTTCGCTTCCCCTAGAGGTTTTCCTCCATAGGGAGCACTGAGTTCTAGAAGTTTCGCGTGATTGACCAGATCTGAATCGGGTAAATTTCGTCCGGCTTCAATCGCCCATGAAGGGCCAACCAAGATCCCTGTGCCGAACAACGAAACGAACATGAGTACGGCGCTATCGTTCTTTTCGCGATAAACGCGATTCTCGCCCCGCTCCAGTGCTTCGGCCGAAATGCCGAGTATCGATGCCCAAGAGTCTCGAATAGTCGCGATGGTTTCGGGGTGCAAGGTCATGCTGAAAGATTAGCGGATTGTGCCTGAGGCGCGTCTTGTTAACGGACTGAAAGAGTCTCCAAGACTGCTGTTCCAAGGATTCAAGCAATACTTCGTCTACAGCCCAACCCATTCTGAACTGCCGGAAGTGAAGTGCTGCTTCTTCCAGATTGGGACCTCGGCCTTGATGCGTTCCACGAGGTTCTCAATCGCATCGAATGCTTCCTTGCGGTGCGCGGCCGCCGAGGCAGCGACCAACGCTGCATCACCAATCTTCAGCGGACCTACGCGGTGCACTGCCGAGAGCTTCAGACCGGTGCGTTCTTCTTCCTCGGCGATGATCTTCTCAAGGAAGTCCTGTGCCTGCGGATGGTGCGAGTAGTCCAAAGAGTTCACTGATTGGCCGCCGTCGTGGTTGCGAATGATTCCGTGGAAGAGCACTACCGCTCCGGCGGTATCGGACTGCACGGCATCGCGGACTGCGGCCTCGTCGATGGGTTCTTCGGTGATCAGCGCGTAGCTCACGAGCGGGCTCCTTCGGTAGGTGCGGGTTCGGCCAGCAGCTGCGGGGCCACCTCAGCCAGTGCGGGAAGCCCGCCTTCAAGGTAATTCGTTGTGATGCCTTGACCGGCGAGCAAGGATGCTGCGCGTTGCGAACGCGGACCACGAGCGCAGTAGACCGTCACCTGCTCTGGGATCTGATCTAGAGCTGCGCCCGATTCAATCGCGGCTTCCAATTCCGGCAGGGGTAGATGCAAGGAACCGGCAATGTGCTGCTGCGCGCGTTCGTCATCATTGCGTACGTCCAACAACACCGGAGCGTCCGTTCCGGCTAGCAATTCGGCGAGCGCTTGGGCGCTGATGCTCTGGGCTTCGGGTAGTGAACCAGAGCAGAAGAGCACGTAGTCGATCAGCTCGGTGACTTCAGTGCCTTGCGGGTCCCGGGAGAATTCGAGGGTTCGGGTGTTGGCGGCCAGCGCATCATAGATCAGCACCTTGCCCACCAGCGGGGTGCCGATTCCGGCGATCAACTTCATCGCTTCGGTGGCTAACAGCGAGCCGACGGTTCCGCACAATCCCGGTAGCACTCCCCCGGCGGCGCAGTCGGGCACGGTGCCCGGGGCCGGTGGCACCGGGAACAGGTCACGGTAGCCGGGGCCGTGTTCGTGCCAAGCCACGGAGACTTGTCCGTGGTGTTGCAGGATGGAGCCCCAGATCAATGGAATCCCGGTGAGTTGGGCCGCGTCATTGGTCAGGTAGCGGGTCGGGAAGTTGTCACTTCCGTCGATAACCAAGTCATAATTCGCAAAGATCTCTAACGCATTGGATGAATCCAAGCGCAGATTATGCTCGATGATTTCCACATTTGGGTCCAGCGCTGTGGCAGCTTGAGCCAGTGAAGTGGTTTTGGCCAGCCCGATATTGGCGGTGGTGTGGGTGACTTGGCGATGCAGGTTAGATAGCTCCACGACGTCATCATCAACGATGCCGATGGTGCCTACGCCTGCTCCGACTAGATAAGGGACGCTGGCGCTGCCTAGTCCTCCGGCGCCGATGACCAGCACCCGGGCGGCAGCCAGTCTGCGCTGCGCGGTGTCATCAAATCCGGGCAGGGTTAGTTGGCGCGCGGCTCGTGCAGCCTGTTCTTCGCGCAGTGCTGGCCCGGGGGCTACAAGCGCGGGAAAGTCGCGTTCACTTTTCATCGTGCTCCTTATCGCTGTGGCGCGATAGCATGAAGTCATGTCGAAGATTACGATACGCTACTTCGCTGCCGCGGCGGCAGTAGCGGGCTGCGAGCAGGAGAGCTGGGAACGCCCCGAAACGCTCGCGACGCTGCGTAGCGAACTGATCAATTCCTACGGGACAGAAATGGCACAGGTTTTGCGTGCCGGAAGTTTCCTGATCAATGGAGTGGTGCGCCGCGATGCCGGCGAGCTTGGTTCAGCCGAAAATCTTACGGTGGATGTTCTGCCACCATTTGCTGGCGGATAACCGATGACCTGCACCTTAGAAAACCATCAAGCCGAACTTGTTGCCGTGCTGTCCCCGGTCTTTGCTTCCTTAGATAGCGAAGTGCTGCCCACTGATAGCCCCGAGGCTGCTGATCGGATCCTTAGCGAGGATCTGTACGCCCAGTTACCTATCCCTGCGTTCACCAATTCGCAGATGGATGGATACGCTGCACGTAGCGCGGACCTGGCCACTGCAACATCTTCATCCCCGGTGACTTTGCCGCTCGGATTCACCGCTGCCGCTGGCGATCAGCAAATCACTTTGGCCGAAGGTACCGTCAGCCCGGTGATGACCGGTGCGATGATCCCGCTCGGCGCCGATACCGTGATCCCGGTAGAAGAGAGCGTCACAGGAACATTCCCTGAGTTGGTTCGAGCGAATCAAGGGGCCCCGAGCGGGCAGGCCACTTTCACCGCACCCAGTGAACCGGGGCGCTTCATCCGCCCTGTCGGTGTTGATCTGGAAGCCGGCGCGTTGGTAGCCAAAGCCGGAACCCGGCTGACCCCCACCATGATTGCCGCGCTGGTTTCCAGTGGACTGCGGGAAGTTTGTGTACGCCGTGACCTAAAGGTGGCGGTGTGCACCACGGGGGACGAACTCAGCGATGATCAGCGCTCCGAAGGTCAGATCCCGGACTCCAACTCCCCCATGCTCGTTGCTTGGTTGCGCCGCTATCAGGTGCAGGTCCGCACACTGCAACTACCTGATGATCCTCAAGGCTTTGCACTGGCTATTGATGCGCTGCAAGAACAGGTAGATCTAATTCTGACGGTGGGCGGCATCAGTGCCGGAGCCTATGAGGTGGTCCGCCAAGCTCTTTCGCCATTGGGTGGTTCCTTCCACCATGTGGCCATCCAGCCTGGTGGCCCGCAAGGTTTCGCCCAACTGCCTCAGGCAGCGGTGCTGTGCTTCCCCGGTAACCCGGTTAGTGCGCTGTTATCGGTTGAATTGTTCTTGGCTCCGTTGTTGCGCAAGTTCAACGTTTTGCCCGAGCCGGTATCGCAGCATTACCCGCTGGCCGCCAATGTCAGCTCACCCGAGCATAAACATCAGGTACGCCGGGCGGTGATCCGCGAGGGCCAAGTGGAAATCCTGGATCCGGGCTCGCATCTGGTCCACGACCTGGCCCGCGCCGATGCGCTGGTACATATCCCGGTCGGCGTCAGCCAACTGACTGCTGGGCAGCAAATTGAAACTTGGAGCATGAATGTCTGAAAAACTTACTCACCTGCGTGAAGACGGCAGCGCCCACATGGTTGATGTCAGCGACAAGGCTGTCACCAAGCGTGTTGCTACCGCAGAGGCCATCTTTGTCACCCGCGAAGACGTGGTTCCGATGCTGATGACCGGCAATCTTCCTAAGGGTGAGGCCTTAGGCACTGCTCGGGTTGCGGGCATCATGGCGGCCAAGCGCACCTGGGAACTGATTCCGCTGTGCCACCCGTTGCCGATTTCCAAGGTGTCCATTGACTTCGAGGCCCAGGATGCCGCGGTGCGTGTTATCGCGCAGGTAACCACCAAGGGCGTCACCGGGGTGGAGATGGAAGCGTTGACGGCGGCCAGCGTAGCCGCATTGACCCTATACGACATGGTCAAGGCCGTAGATAAGCACGCCGAGGTTCGCTCCGTGAAGGTCTTGGCAAAGTCCGGTGGCAAAAGTGGCGACTGGGTTCGTGAAGACTAACCGTCAGGCCGCGGTGGTGGTTGCCTCGACCAGCGCTGCTGCGGGAACTGCCGTGGATAAAACCGGCCCGCTGATCCGCCGGTGGCTGCGTGAGCGCGAGTTCCAAGTGGTAGACCCCTTGGTCGTAGCCGATGGGCAACCGGTGCACGATGCCGTTCAAGAACAGCTCGCCGCCGGCACCTCGGTAGTGATCGTTACCGGTGGCACCGGGGTCTCCCCCGATGATCGGTCCCCCGAGATGGTCGAACCACTTTTGGATGTGCGACTTCCGGGGATTATTGAGGCCATCCGACGTCGTGGTGAGGCTTCAACTCCGCTGTCGATTATCACTCGTGGGGTGGCCGGCTTTGCCGGCAAGACTTTTGTGATCACCCTGCCCGGTTCCACCGGCGGGGTCAAAGACGGATTGGCCGTGCTGGATACCGTCCTGGAACATTTGCTCACTCAGCGCAGTGGCGGCACCGGCCACGGACCGCGCTAAAAACACTACTTACTTTGATCAGAAAGACTGAAATATGAGCGTCGAAGCTGGAATCTACCAACACTTTAAAGGACAACGCTACGAGGTGCTGGCCGTGGGCAAACACAGCGAAACCGAGGAACCACTGGTCTTCTACCGCAAGCTCTACGATGACTACAGCTTCTGGGCCCGTCCGCTGGAAATGTTCGAAGAGACCGTGGACCGCGACGGCTACAGTGGGCCACGGTTTGTGAAGGTTGCTTAGACTACTGTGAATCTGCCTCGTTGTAGCGCTCAAGCGCTGCGGCGAAGTCGCTAATTTGTTCCGCGCTCCAGCCTTCCAACCGCTCAATGACCGCGGCTCGATGTACGGCAGCCGAAGCATCTAGTCGTTCTTGACCTAATTTGGTGAGCTCCAGAATGCGGCCTCGTCCGGCTTCTGAATCGTCGTAAGCCGCGTAGCCCAAATCGAGCAGCGTACCGACTTGGCGCGAGACCGTTGAACGATTCAGTGAGAACGCTTCGGCGATATCGGTGGCCCGAGACCCCGGCGTATCGGCGATGAACCGTAACAACGAATGCTCCACCGTGCTCAAGGGCTCAGCAAGTTGCCGTGAGCGTGAGTTTGCTCGTCGAGTGATCATCTGCATGTGATGGTAGACGGACTCGATGTCTGTTTCCCGTTCTTTCCTGCCCATAACCCCGAGTCTAGTACGTGGCGGAGAACTCAAGATTTTATGTTGCACAATGCAACACAAGCGGTATCCTTAAAACATATGACTGCCACCGACACCACCGCCCCCAGTACCCCCGCTGCCAAGCATTCCGACTCCACGCCGCACAAACTTACGCCCCCTAAGCCTGCACCGAAGGGATGGGGAAAGCTGGCGCGAACCATGCTGATTCCGTTCTTCTTGTGCGCCATCATGGGTTTGTTCTACCTCGGAGCTTTCCATCAGCCCACCCCGCACAATGTGCAGGTGGCAGTGGTTGGAGATTCTGCAGCCACCAAGGTTTTTGCGCAGACTTTGCAAGATGAATCGGATGGAGCACTGAATGTGCGCACCGTCCAGGACAACCAGTCCGCACAGCAGTTGGTGGAGAATCGTGAAATCGTAGCCGCTTACGAATCAACCAAGGATTCGGCCACGCTTTACGTTTCGAGCGCCGCTTCAGAAACGTCGGTGAACGTCGCACAAAAAGTCTTCATGAACGTGGCCTATAAGCAGGGGCAGCCATTCCACGTTGCCGATGTGGTTCCTACCGGAGAAAACGACACTAGTGGACAGGGTCTATTCTTCTTACTCGTCGCACTGAGCATTGGTGGTTACGCCAGCGCCGTGCCACTGGCCGGGTTCATGGGCAAGGTCAAACTATCAGTTCGCTTTGCTTTGGCAGCACTAGCAGCAGCAGTTATCTCGACCATCGCCGTGGTTGTTTCCGGTCCGATCTACCACGTCATCAATAATCACTACGCCGCCATTTGGCTAACATCGTGGGTCTACGCCGTCTCGATCATCATGCTCGGCATGGGATTACACCCAATGCTTCGCCACTGGACCACACCGATCTTGACCATGTGCTTTGTGGCCTTGAACTTCACCAGCTCCGGTGGCATCTTCCAGCCAGCCATGCAGCCAGGATTCTTCGGCGCACTGAACACCTTCTGGAATGGCGCCGGGTGGCTACATGCCGTTCAGACCATGGTCTACTTCCCAGGACAAGGAATCGGCATGGATATCCTGCGCTTGATCATTTGGCTAATTCCCGGCGCAGCCTTGATGGTCGCGACTCACATCTGGAGCGCGCATAAGACGCGTCTAGCTAACGAGAACGCAAAGATTGAAGAAGTAGAACGGACCGTGGCCGCCTAGTTCGCCTACTAATTCCGAGTCGCCACTAGCCTCACCGAAAGGTGAGCTAGTGGCGATTTTTTTATTCTGCAGCGTCCAGTTGGCTGGCCACGTGCGAGCGAACATCCAACAGTTCGTCCGCATTAATTCCATGGGCTAGACCCGGATAGATACGTTCGGTCAATGTGGAATATTGAGGCAAGAATTCACTGGTCCGCTGGATAGCTACCGGGGCAATGACTTGATCCTGCTGGCCTCGGCCCCAGAAAACGGCCGGACGCTGCCTAGCAAGGGACGCGTCTCCGGGTTGGGTAGCGCCGAGTACAAAACCACCAAGGATTGTTGTAGCCACCACGCGTTCAGGGCGGGTTCGCAATAGCTGACTTGCCATCAACCCGCCCTGCGAGAATCCGATGGGGATGATCTTGATTTCAGGGGCAAGATTTTCCTCAACCCATGCCCAGATCAGCTCGGTCGCAGCTTCGACCGGCGCCGCATCAGGAACCCCAGGGGTAACGATCTCGAACCACGCAGCCCCGCCATACCCCAATTCCAGAGGCGCACGCAGCGAAGCCCACGGCAGAGACAGCCCAAGTGGTTCCGCGAGGGTGCTCAGATCATGCTCATTAGAGCCGAACCCGTGCAAAAAGAGCAGCACCGCACCCGATTCAGGGCTCTCGCTCCATTGCGTGGAGCGTACGTCATTTAGCTGTTGAGCCATGCTCGCGGTACCTCATCTGATCTTTGAAAAGTCTTCCAAAAACAGCATAACGTATTTAGTTGAAGCTACAACTACTTTTTTAAAGGTAGATCCACTACTGAATCAAACGAGCTTGTCAGCGCACACGAGTCCACTCTTATCCCGCGTCGACATGCAACGTCATCAACCAAGTAAGCGACCACTAACCCTAGACAATCGGTAAAAGTATTGTGATCATGGTCACATGCTACTCGGAAGTAACGGGTGGTATTCCATCACTGCCACCGAAGGACATCATTCAACGACGCATTCTCTCCGGCCTGGCTGCGCTATGCTTTGCCGCGGCTACACTCGCAGCACCAGCCATCGCACCAAGTTCAGGAAATACCGCTCAAGCTCAGAGCACCAGCACCGCTTCACTGAATGTCAGCCCCATCGGGGCCAACAACTGGAGCTGCGTGCCAAGCGCAAAACATCCCACCCCAGTGGTTCTAGTTCACGGAACTTTTGAAACCATGGCCGACAACTGGCTCACCCTTTCACCAACCCTCAAACGCCAGGGGTACTGCGTTTACGCCTTGAACTATGGGCTTGAAGGTGGGCTATCGGGCACCGGTGATATCCGCGAATCCGCAGCACAGCTCAGTGATTTTGTGGATCGGGTGCGTGCGGCCGCCGGAACCCAGAAAGTAGATATCGTGGGGCACAGCCAAGGCGGAATGATGCCTCGCTGGTACATGGGCGGAGCCAAGTACGTCAACGACCTTGTTGCCGTTTCACCTTCAAACCATGGCACCCAAGGAGTCATCGCGCCGTCGAGCACCGGTATGAAGCTGATCGGTGTTGTTGGAGCTGTCGCCTGCGACGCGTGTATTGATCAGGTGGCCGGAAGTGAGTTCTTGCCCGAGCTCAACTCCATCGGTGACACCGTCAATGGTCCGGACTACACGGTGATCACCACCAAGTACGACGAAATTGTCACGCCGTACGGTTCGCAGTTCCTCGACGGTCCAGATCAGAAGGTCACCAATGTTCTCATACAAGAAAAGTGTCCATTAGATCTCTCCGGTCACCTGACGATCAACCATGACCCGGTAATGCATCGATTGGTGCCCAACGCACTGAGCACCGATGGGCCAGCCAATCCGGCCTACCGACCGTCGTGCACCATCTAACTATCGGCTAGTGGCTAAGGCTTCGCGCACCTGCTGGGCAGCCTGAAGTAATCGAGGCAAGATCGCTTGGGCTGCTGCTTGAGCGCTCTGCTCGCTGGCCGGATGCACGCTCATAGACACGTTCATCGCCGCCGCCACGGTGGAGTCTGCATTGAAGATTGGTACCGCTACCGAGCGCAATCCAATCTCCAGTTCCTGATCAACTACCGCGTAGCCCTGCGTACGGATCTTTTCTAGTTCCTTGCGCAGGGCTGCCGGCGTTTTCAGGCCCATGCCAGTGCGAGATTCAAAGCCCTGCGCCAAAACTTCTTCGCGAAGCTCATCGGGTCCAAAGGCCAACAGCACTCGACCCATGGAGGTGTTGACCGCAGGGAATCGGGTACCGACAGAAATGCCAACACGCATAATCGAGCGGGTGTGCACGCGGGCAACATAAACAATGTCGGTGCCATCAAGTACCGAGGCAGAGGCTGATTCATGCACTTGCGCGGAGAGATCTTCAAGCACTGGTTCGATCAGCTGCGGCAGGGTGGCGCTGGACAGATAGGCATAACCCAGCTGCAGAACCTTGGAGGTCAGTTCAAAATGCTTGCCGTCTGAACGCACAAAGCCCAGCTCTTGCAAGGTGAGCAAAAAGCGTCGGGCGGTAGCCCGTGAAAGTTCGGTGCGTGCGGCGACCTCGGAGAGAGTCATCGACATATGCTCCGCGTCAAAGCAGCTGATGACGGCCAAACCGCGGGCCAGGGACTGGACCGACGTTGAAGGTGTTGCCTGCTCGCTCACCATACTCCTTGCATGCGTAAAAACTCTGATGGGGTGCCCTCCACCAGATGGAAGGCACCCCACTAATCTACTGTGTCTCTAGGCCCAGGTCAGCTCAACTGGGACCTTGGCCTGCAATTCATCGAAGCTGATGCCGTGAGTCGAGCGCACAAAGACCTTGCCATCGCGCAGTTCGAAGATCGCAACCTCGGTGTAGATCCGCGAAACACAACCCAGCCCGGTGACCGGGTAGCTCAGGGTTTCCACCAGCTTTGATTCACCTGCCTTGGTGAACAGGCTCATCATCACCCACGTCGCTTTGGCTCCGATGGCCAGGTCCATGGCGCCGCCAACTGCGGGAATCGCGCCTTCGGCGCCGGTGTGCCAGTTGGCCAAGTCGCCAGCCTGCGAGATCTGGAAGGCGCCAAGTACACAAACATCCAGGTGCCCTCCACGCATCATCGCGAAAGAGTCAGCATGGTGGAAGTAGGCTGCACCAGCTAGTTCGGTGACCGGGATCTTGCCGGCATTGATCAAATCCTCATCAATGTCTTCACCGGTGGCTTCTGGGCCCATGCCGAGCATGCCATTTTCGGTGTGCAGGGTGACGCCCTGCTGCACCGTAAGGAAGTTGGAAACGTTGGTCGGTTGGCCAATACCCAAATTCACAAAGGCTCCGGCAGGAATGTCGCGGGCTACCAGCTGCGCCATTTCATCGCGGGTCAACTTTGCTTCGGTGGTGCGCACATTCGTCATTCTTTTTCTCCTCCAAGAGCTACCACGGTGTCAACATAGATCCCCGGGGTGATCACGTGCTCCGGATCGATGCTTCCAATCTCCACCACTTCATCAACCTGCACAATCGCGGCCTTGGCCGCGGTGGCCATAATCGGCCCAAAGTTTCGCGCGGTTTTGCGGTACACCAGATTGCCGAAGGTGTCGGACTTCAGCGCCTTGATCAGGGCGAAGTCGGCATGGATGGGCGTTTCTAAGACATAACCTTTGCCGTCGATAATCCGACTTTCCTTGCCTTCAGCGAGCAACGTGCCATAGCCGGTAGGGGTGAAGAAGCCGCCGATGCCGGCTCCCGCGGCGCGAATGCGTTCGGCCAAATTGCCCTGCGGAACAAGTTCCAGTTCAATCTCCCCGGCGCGGTAAGCCTGGTCAAAATGCCACGAGTCGGACTGGCGAGGGAAGGAGCAGATGATCTTTTTGACGCGGCGTTCCTTGATCAACAGGGCCAGACCAGCATCGGCTTGGCCGGCATTATTGTTGACCACCGTCAGATCGGTGGCGCCACAATCCATGAGCGCATCAATGAGCTCCATGGGCTGTCCGGCATTGCCGAATCCGCCAATCAAGATGGTGGAGCCGTCACTGATTTCTGCGACGGCGTCCGCCGCGGTGCTGGCAATACGTGGTGCCATGATGATTTCCTCTCGAAGCTATTTGGTGGCGTTGACGTTTTCGATGACCACGGCAAGACCTTGGCCTACGCCGATGCAGATGGCAGCCAGTCCATAACGTTCGCCGGATTCCTGCAGGCGTCGGGCCAGTGTGCCCAGGATCCGCAGTCCCGAAGCGCCCAGTGGGTGACCGATAGCGATAGCCCCTCCCCAAGCGTTGAGAATTGTAGGGTCGATATCCCAGGCACGGATGCAAGCAAGGGACTGTGCGGCGAAGGCTTCGTTCAGTTCCACCGCTGCAATATCAGACCACTTCAGGCCTGCTTTATTCAGCGCCTTGTTGGCCGCTTCCACCGGGGCAAAGCCGAAGAATTGCGGCTCCAAAGCGGTAGCGCCATTGGAGACGATGCGCGCGATGGGATCTTGGCCCAACAACGCACCACCCTTTTCGGAACCGATAAAGGCCGCCGAAGCGCCATCGTTCATCGGTGAGGCGTTGCCTGCGGTGACCGTGGCGTTCTCTCCGGTACGAAATACTGTGCGAAGCTGCGAAAGGCTCTGGGCGGTGGAGTCAGCGCGGATGGTTTCATCGCGGGTTACTTCGGTGCCACGCTTATTGGCTGGCGGTACGGAAACAACTAGATTGTCATACTTTCCGGCGTCCCAAGCGGCCGCAGCCTGCTGGTGCGAAAGAGCGGAAAATTCATCCTGATCTTCACGCGAAATGTTGTGCTTTTCGCGCAGCTGTTCGGTGGCCTCACCGAGTGAGACGGTCCATTCGCCCGGCATGGCTGGGTTAACCAGACGCCAGCCAAGGGTGGTGTTGACCAGCTCTAAGTTGTTCATCGGGAAGGGACGCTCGGTTTTTGGCAGTACCCACGGGGCACGGCTCATCGACTCAACTCCGCCAACCAAGATAAGGTCCGCGTCCGAGGTGGCGACTTGACGTGAAGCGGCAATCGAGGCATCCAACGAGGAACCACACAAGCGGTTCATGGTGGTGCCGGGCAGTGAGGTTGGCAGACCGGCGAGCAACGTTGCCATGCGGGCTACGTTTCGGTTTTCTTCGCCGGCTCCGTTGGCATTACCAAAGATGGATTCATCGATGGTGTTCACATCAAGCTTTGGCGAACGTGCAACAAGTTCGCGCACCACATGCGCGGCCAGATCATCCGGGCGGTGGCTAGATAGCGCGCCACCAATCTTGCCAAAAGGGGTGCGAATTGCGTCGTACAGGTAGGCCTGCTGCATAGTCTCACTGCTCCATTGCTGAAAGATGTTCACTGTGTGAACTTAAGTTCGTGAGATGAACTTTACTAGCCGCCGAGAATCTAATCAAGGGAACCTTTTGATTTGTTCACTTCTTGAACATTGGTGCGCTCTACGAAAGTGGTGCTACGATCACATCGCCGTGACACGCATCACTGGCGATGCCAACAGAGATCTCAAAGGGGCGACTCATGTCTTCAACACAAGGTGACACTCAAAAACTCAAACTCGGCGGCTGGATCGCCGCACTCTGCTTCTTCATCGTGGTCTTCGAGGGCTACGACATTGTTGCCCTAGGCGCTACCATTCCAGTGTTGACCGACCCAAATGTCGGCGGGTTCAGCGTGAGCCAAATGAACTGGGTCAACACCTTCTCACTGATTGGCGTCGGTGTCGGAGCCGCAACAATGGGACGGCTGGCCGACCGCTTTGGACGACGTCGCCCACTGCTGATTGCAGTCCTCGTCTTTTCGATCTTCACCTTGCTCTTCCCGTTCCTGCCTAGCGCCTTCTTGATGGGCACCTTCCGCTTTATTGCAGGCCTAGGACTTGGTGGTTGCATGCCTGTGGCCTTGGCGTTGATGCAGGAAAATGCCCCGGTAGGGCGGCGCGCACTGGCCAATAATCTGCCGATGGTTGGCTACCACCTGGGTGCAGTGCTGGCATCGCTGGCAGGCAAGGCCGCCGGGGTGCACTGGTCGGTACTGTATTTCCTCGGCGGCGGACTGGGCCTGGCCCTGCTGGCGCTGCTGTGGTTCAAGCTTCCCGAAAGCGAAGTGATCGCCAGTAGTGAGCGCACCTCAATTTCCGATGTACTCAAACCGAAATACCTGCGCACCTCAATCGGCCTTTGGATTGCCGCATTTATGGGTCTGGTATTGGTCTACGGTCTCAACGCTTGGCTTCCTAAGATCATGGGAGCTGCTGGTTACCCGGTGGCCGATTCGCTGACCATGCTCTTTGTATTGAATTTGGGCGCCATCGCAGGGCTGTTTATTAGCGCCTACGCAGCTGATAGCAAGGGCATCAAACTTGTCTCGCTGATCTGGTTTGCCGCCTCGGCAGCACTGTTGCTTCTGTTGGCAGTACCTTTTGGAAGCCAAGTTCTTTTGACCGCAGTCCTCTTTGTCACCGGCGTTTTTGTTTTCTCCGCCCAGTGCCTGATGTATGCCTACGCAGGGCACGTATACCCGCGCAACCTGGTGGCCACAGGCATTGGACTAGCCTCGGGCATCGGCCGTTTTGGCGCCATCATTGGCCCATACATCACCGGCCTGATGGTGGCTGCTGGCACCGCATACCCGGGAGCATTTTTCCTTTACGGTGGCGCCGCACTGCTCGCCGTGTTGGTCATTGCTCAAATTCCAAAGCCACAGCGTAGTTAGAGTTGTTCCATGGCCAATTCTCCTAGTGGGGATTCAATGTTGGACCGCTTGGTGCGGATCTTGGATTCCTTTGACGCGAACAACCAATCGCTCAGCGTGAGCGTTTTGGCGCGCCGGGCAGATATCCCCCAAGCGAGCATGTATCGACTGCTGGACTCAATGGTGGCCCATGATCTGCTCAGCCGCGATGCGTCCGGGCAGGTTCGCTTGGGCTTGCGATTATGGGAGCTGGCCAACCGTAGCGCCACCACTCAAGACCTGCGTACGGCGGCTCTTCCCTTCATGGAAGACATCAACCAGCTTCTTGGGCAGAACACTCAACTCTCGGTGTTGCACCAGGACGAAGTGCTGATCATTGAGCGTCTTTCGCGGCCCGGCTCGGTAGTTAATCAGGCAAACGTGGCCGGCCGCATGCCGGTTCAACGCACTTCCATGGGAATGGCTCTTCTCGCGTTCTCCCGCCCGGAAATCATCGGTGATTATCTGTCCCGTCACGATGCCGTCATGACCGCTTCCCATCCAGATTTCCGGGCGAAGATGGCTGAGATTCGCCGTACCGGCTATGCCTCATTTGATGGCTTCATCGATCCGGAAACTACCGGCGTTGCCGCGCCAATTCTTGATGATGCTGGCTACCAAGTCGCGGTCATTTCCGTGGTGCTCCCCCGCCAGACTCGTGCGGTGCAATCGGCCGGGCTGGCACTACGCACGGCGGCGCGAGGAATTTCTAGAGCACTGCAGCTAGGTGGAACCGCCTAGGACGAGGACTGGGTCAGTTGAAGTACCTGATGCACTTTTCTCATTCAATGAGAAGCGAACTGAATTCACACCTGTGACGCAAGCATCATTGTGCAAGACCCATTTCCCGGCACTGACAGGTAGGAACCATGGCAAAGGCGCCACGCATCCTGAAGACCAAGGTTGGCATCATCGGCGGCGGTCCCGCCGGGCTGATGCTCTCGCACCTGCTGGCTACCTCGGGCATCGAGAACGTCGTGGTGGAAATGCGCGATCACGAGACGATCCGCAACACCCACCGTGCTGGCATCCTCGAAGCCCAAGCAGTCACCATGCTCACCGAGTCCGGGGTCAATGGTCGAGTACTCACCGAAGGTGACGAGCACGCAGGAATCGACCTACGCTTCAACGGCGAATCCCATCCCCTAGACTTCCGTGACCTAGTTGATGCCACCGTGACCTTGTACGCGCAGAACGAGGTGTTCGTGGATTTGGCCGCAGCTCGTAAGCGCGATCGAGGAGATGTGCGGTACTCGTGCGAAGTCACCGAGATCCTGGACATGGAGACCTCCACCCCGAAGT
Source organism: Glutamicibacter sp. MOO4 (assembly GCF_056934395.1). Classification (NCBI taxonomy): domain Bacteria; kingdom Bacillati; phylum Actinomycetota; class Actinomycetes; order Micrococcales; family Micrococcaceae; genus Glutamicibacter; species Glutamicibacter sp. MOO4. Next base: position 3,411,946 of record NZ_CM167800.1, on the reverse strand, counting down.
TCCGCTTCACCGATGCGCAAGGTGAGCTCTTCGAGGTGCACGCCGATGTAATCGTTGGGGCCGACGGCTCCCGCTCTTTCGCCCGACGCCAGATGCCACAAAAGCTCGCCAAGGATTTTAAAGTCTCCTACCCCTTCGCTTGGTTTGGAATCCTCACCGAGGCCCCAAAGTCCGCAGCGGAACTGATCTACGCAAACTCGCCGCACGGCTTTGCGCTGATCTCCCAGCGCAGCGAAACTGTACAGCGCATGTACTTCCAATGTGATCCCAACGAGGACGTCAACGCGTGGAGCGATGACCGCATCTGGGCCGAGCTGCAAAAGCGCGTGGACGGACCGGATAACTTCCAGCTACAAACCGGACCCATCTTTGATAAGACCGTTTTGGGCTTCCGCTCCTTTGTCCGCGAACCACTCTCGCATTGACGGATGTTCCTGATCGGCGATGCCGGACACACCGTCCCACCCACCGGGGCCAAGGGCCTGAACTTGGCCTTCGCCGACGTCAAAGTACTCTTCGAAGCGCTGGATTCATTCTTCTCCACCGGCAGCGACAAGCTGTTGGACGGGTACTCGAACTTGGCACTCAAACGAGTCTGGAAAGCACAGAACTTCTCCTACTGGATGACTTCCATGCTGCACACCCCGGTGGGCGGCGACCCGTTCATGGCCAAGCGTGCCCTCGGTGAATTGGAAACCGTCACCTCCTCACGCTTCGGCCAGCAGTATCTCGCCGAGTCCTACACCGGCTGGCCCCACGCATAACACCGCACCCACACAAATTTTCAGAAAGGAGCCACCATGAGCGCCAACAGCAAGACACTGGATCCAGCAGCCACCACGGCCACGCAGGAAGAGATCAGCGCCGAAATCTCCAGCACGCATGAGGACTACCGCCAGCAACTGCTGGCCGGCAAAAAGGCAGAAACCCAGCCCCGAGTGGACTTTGCCTCCTACCGCTCCTCACTATTGCGTCACCCCACCAAAAATCTGCACCACGCAGATCCGGAAACCATCGAACTGTACTCCCCGGCCTTCGGCCAGCGTGACGTCCACGCCCTGGAATCAGACTTAACCATCCAACACAACGGTGAACCGATCGGCGAGCGCATCGTGGTTTCTGGCCGAGTACTTGATGGCGACGGCCGCCCGGTGGTCGGTCAGCTGGTGGAAATCTGGCAGGCCAACGCCGCCGGTCGTTATGTGCACAAGCGCGATCAGCATCCAGCTCCGATTGATCCGAACTTCACCGGGGTCGGCCGCGCCATCTCAGGAGCCAACGGCGAGTACTCCTTCACCACCATCAAGCCGGCACCGTACCCGTGGAAGAACCACCACAACGCGTGGCGTCCGGCGCATATCCACTTCTCGCTGTTCGGTACCGACTTCACCCAGCGGATGATTACCCAGATGTACTTCCCGGGTGATCCGCTGTTTGCACTGGATCCGATCTATCAGTCGATCACTGATCAAGACGCACGCGACCGGCTGGTCGCTACCTATGATCATTCGGTCACCAGCCACGAATGGGCCACCGGCTACAACTGGGACATCGTACTGACCGGGTCCAACCGCACCTGGATGGAAGAAGAAGAGGCGGATCACTAATGTCGCAAGCTCCAGAATTGAAGCTCACCCCCACTCCAGGACAGACCATCGGCCCGTTCTACGGTTACGCGCTGCCCTATGAGAAGGACAATGAGCTGGTCAACCAGGCGCACCCCAACTCGGTGCGACTACACGGCGTGGTCTATGACGGCAAGGGAGAGGTCATTCCCGACGCGCTGCTAGAAATTTGGCAGGCCGATGAGCAGGGCCAGGTGGTCTCGCGCGAAGGCTCGCTGGTTCGTGATGGTTACACCTTCACCGGTTGGGGCCGAGTAGCGGTAGATAACGTCGGTGGCTACAACTTCACCACGCTGAACCCGGGCGCCACCGAAGAGGGCAAGGCACCGTTCATCATGCTTACGGTCTTCGCCCGCGGTTTACTCAACCGGCTATTCACTCGGATCTACCTGCCCGAGGATACCGAGGCGCTGGCCAATGATCCACTGCTGGCTTCGTTACCTGAGGCAGAGCGCAAGACGTTGATTGCTACCCGCGAAGAGGATGGATCACTGCGCTTTGATGTTCGTTTGCAGGGTGAGGATGAAACCGTGTTCCTTTCCTACCCGCGCGAAAGCTAGGCGTCTAGGACTACAGTTCTAGAGCGAGAGACAAACTAAAACAGTGAAGAATCGAGGGACTTGATGGATGGCGCAGACTACGGCGTGCTAGCTCCAACCTGGGCCGGTACCGCGGCAGCTTCGCTGTCCAACGACGTGGCTTTTATCCAAGCCATGCTTGATGTTGAGGCTGCTTGGGTGCAAGTTCAGTCCGATGCCGGCTTGTGCAGTACCGACGATTCGCGGGCGGTTAACACGGTGGCTGGCATTCAGCGCTATGACCTCACGGTCTTAGCTTCAAAAACTCCCGATGGTGCCAATGCGCTGATCCCACTATTGGGCATGATGCGAGAACAGCTCGCTGTTGATGGTGCACCCAAGTCCGCGAGCACCGCATTACACCGCGGGGCCACCAGCCAAGACATTATCGACACCGCACTGATGCTGGTCCTGTCCAAAACTATCGGCCAGACCCTGAGCGACTTGCGCAGTACTGCCGACGGACTAGTAGGCCTCGCCCGGGCCCACCGAGAAACGGTGTGCATTGCCCGGTCTCTGACCCAGCATGCACTGCCAACAACTTTCGGTTGGAAAGCAGCCAGCTGGCTCTCGGCCGTGCTGGATGCCGAGAAGCAGCTTGATGATGCTTCGCAGCAGCTACGACTGCAGTGGGGCGGCGCGGTAGGGACCCTAGCTTCCTTGGAACAATTCCTTGAAGTCCATGGCGATGCCTCGGTGAGCACCGGGCAGCTTAGTTCTCAGCTCGCAGACCGTTTAGGGCTGAAGGATCCCGGCGCACCATGGCACACCAACCGCATGCCCATCCTTCAGATCGGCTCTGCTCTGGGTGCGACCATCGCGGCACTGGGTACCTTTGGCGCCGATGTACTCACCTCTTCGCGCCCGGAAATCGGCGAGCTATCCGAACCACGTGAAGCAGGCAAGGGTGGTTCCTCGGCCATGCCGCAGAAACAAAACCCGGTGCGTTCGGTGTTGCTGCGCAATGCTGCTTTCAGCTCCCCTGGATTACTCTCAACGCTTTTCACCGCTGCTGGTACCGCGGTGGATGAACGCCCTGACGGTGGTTGGCATGCTGAATGGAGCGCGCTACGCGAACTGACCCGGCTGGCCGCGGGAGCAGCATTCCATGCATCATTCCTGGCCAATGGCTTGAGCGTGAATCTTCCAGCCATCAATCGCAACCTCGCGCTGGGTGGAGATGCGGTGCTGTCCGAACGCTTGGCTACCGTGTTGTCTCAAATGGTTGACGGAGGCAAGCCTGCCATCCAGGACTTGGTGCGTCGCAGCCTGCGTGAAGAACGGCCTTTGCACGAACTTTTGCGTTCAGAAATTCCCGCGGAAGACTTCAGCGATACCAAGTTGAACGAACTTTTTGATCCTGCCGGTTACCTTGGTGCCGCGGATCGTTTCACCGAAACTGTATTAGCCGACTACTCGGCACGGAAGGAACTATGGCAGTCCCAGAACTAACTCCGTCGCTACTTCATACCGATGCTCAGCTACCTACCCTCATTACTGGCCCTTCGCTGGGCACCGCGGCCCTGCCGTTGTGGGGTCCGGCCTTGCCCTATCTTAAAGAACATTTCCAGGTCATCGCGTGGGATCTTCCCGGGCACGGCGTCAGCAAGCCATCAACGCAAGAGTTCACGTTGGCCGAGCTGGCCACCGGCGTCACCACCATGGTTGAAGCGTTACGAACTGATGGGGTTATCGCCGAGAACACCAAACTGTTTTACGCCGGAGTTTCGGTTGGCGGTGCCACCGCGTTGCAGTTAGCCGTGGATCATCCTGGCTTCTTCAATGCTTTGGCCTCGATCTGCTCGGCTGCCAAAATTGGTACGCCTGAAGGCTGGACCGAGCGCGCAGAACTCGTGGCAAAAGCCGGTACCCCGACCATGCTCGCAGGTTCTGCCCAACGCTGGTTCGCGCCCGGGTTCATCGACAAGCAACCAGAAATTTCAGCCAGCCTGCTGCACAGCCTGCAGGACGCGGACCGCTTCGCCTATGCCCACGTTTGTGGCGCCTTGGCCGACTTTGATGTGCGCGAACAGTTGCAGGCCACCACGGATCCGATCCTGGCTATCAACGGCGCACAAGATCAGGTGTGCCCACCGGCCGACGCGCAGTTCATCGCCGAGTCTGCACCTAAGGGCCACTCTGCCATTGTGGAATCCGCAGGCCATTTGGCTCCTGCCGAAGCACCAGAAGAAACAGCAACATTGCTGGCCGATTTTTTCCTCTCCAACTAAGAAAGGACAGGACTACGATGACCGACTCACAGCGCCTGCCCGGCGACACTTACGATGCAGGCATGAGCGTGCGCCGCGAAGTACTCGGTAACGAGCACGTTGACCGCTCCACCAATAATTCGAACGAATTCACCGACGAATTTCAGGAAATGATTACCCGCTATGCGTGGGGAACCATCTGGACGCGCGACGGTTTGCCGCGCACCACCCGTAGCGCCATCACCCTGACCGCAATGATTGCCGGTGGCTACTGGGAGGAACTAGAAATGCATGTGCACGCGGCACTGCGCAATGGAATGACGCCCGAGGAAATCAAGGAAGTCTTCCTTCAGTGCGCCATCTACTGCTCTGTGCCTGCCGCCAATGTTGCCTTCAAGATCGGCAAGAAGGTTCTGGACGAATACGCAGCGCAGTAAGGACTGCTCTTACTGCTCGCATGACGGCCAGCTCGCCAACTTGAGCTAGGAGATTCGTTCAGTTCCGTGTTCGTGCGGCAGCGGCCGGTATTAACGACGCCTCCAGCCAGCTACGTTCCTGATCAGTGAGAACCCGTGAGGACACTCCGTCAGCGGCGAGCGGAACCATAACGGTTGTTGAATCAAAGACCGGCTGGTCGTCCTGATAACCGATTCCTCGCACGGTGAAGGACTTGTTGCCCACCCGACTGATCCCCATGCGGATGACCATTTCAGGCTGGTAATACAGTGGCCGTTTGTAGTCGATCTGAATGGAGGCCACAACCGTTCCAAATTCGAACCGGCCGGTCTTCCCGTCTTCTCGGGTCCAGCGGATGCGGGCCTCTTCCATCAGCGTGACAATGCGGGCGTTGTTTACATGTCCCAATGCATCCTGATCAGACCAGCGCAGTTGCAACACAATTTCCGTTGCGCCCGCCAATTCATTTTTTGCTTGAGTGCTCATGCATTTATTGGATCAGATTTTGGCTCCTGCCTCCTCCGGCGTGACGGAGCGTTAACACCCAGACTCCACGTCTATCTCCCCCGAACTTCGCAGTGGCTAAACGTTTGGCATCTTCACCAGGACGTCAGTTCCCGACGCTAGAATTTCCGAAAATTCGTGTGGCCACTACTGCTTACTCTGGTCATGGAGAGCTAAATACGCCCAAGACAGCGCATAAGTATTAACGGGATCGATTATTCGTCATTACCTGAGCGGGGGCTGTTATTCACCTTAGATTGACAGCGTTGACAAAGGTCGGCCAAGGGGCCGGCAGATTGTCACCACCCCGGAGGAACGTACGTGAAATTTTTCGCTCGACCCGGCAAAACCAATCAAATTACCCCACTACGAGCTACTGCAGGCGCACTCGTTGTCCTCGCAGCATCGGCAGGTCTCACCGCCGCCAATTCAGCACCCGACCCAGAACCGGCAGCTAAAGCAACCGCAGACTGGAAGTCCTCAGCCTACCGAGGTTCAGTTCAGGTAGTCCGCGCAGAAGACGAAAAGTCAGCAGCCAAAGATAAGAGTCTCGAAGGCGTCGTTTTCGAGGACAGCAACAAGAACTCCAAACAGGACGCCAACGAGCCAGGCCTGCCCAAAGTCACCGTGTCCAACGGTCGCGACGTTGTCACCACCGACGGTCAGGGTCGCTACGAACTGCCGGCTTTTGAAAACATGACAGCCTTCGTCACCCAGCCTCGTGGCTTCCAGGTTCCTGTCGATGAAGATAACGTCGCACAGTTCTCCTACATTCACTTGCCAGAAGGCTCCCCCAAGCTGAAGTACGGTGGCATCGCTCCCACCGGCGGACTGCCAGAGGCCGTGAACTTCCCACTGACCCGCAGCACCGCAACTCAATCACCTGAGCAGAGCTGCGCCATTGGCGCCGACGTGCAGACCTACAACCAGAAGGAAGTTGAGTACGCTCGCAAGGGCGCCTTTGCTGACCTTGCTGCCCGTACCGACTACACCGGCTGTGGCGTGCTGTTCATCGGTGACCTCGTTGGCAACGATCTTTCCCTGTTCGCCCAGACCCGCGAGCTGACTTCCATGCTCAACGGCCCGGCCCGTTTCCTTCCAGGCAACCACGACATCGACTTTGATTCCGTGGACGGCGTGCACGAGTTTGATACCTACCGCGCTCAGTTCGGCCCTGAGTACTACTCCTATGACACCGGCAAGACCCACGTGGTTGCGCTGAACACCATCGAGTACCCAACCAAACTTCCCGCTAAGCGAAGCGACTACACCTACCAGCTAGGTGAGCAGCAACTTGAATGGTTGCGCGCAGACATCGCAAAGGTGCCAAAGAATAAGGCCATCGTCCTGGCCGGTCACAGCCCATTGTTGGAATTCTTCTTCAATGATGAGCACACCACCAAGGAGGTCAAGGAAATCTACAAGATCCTCAAGGGTCGCGAAGTGGTCTCCTTGGGTGGTCACACCCACATGTCGGAAAACCTTCGCGAAGGGGATTTGATGAAGGGTTGGATTGATGAAGTCGGTCAAGATGGCTTGCCATTTACCCACCTCACCGTTCCTGCTGTTGCCGGCCAATGGTACGGCGGACGAGTCACCGAAACCGGTTACCCGACTTCCCTACAGCAGGATGGTACCCCGCCAGGCGTATTGACCCTGGACATCAAGAACACCAAGATCACCGAGCGCTTCACCCCTACTGGTGGCGATGACAGCAACCAGATGGCCGTAGGCCTGAACACTCCTGCGTACCGTGACTGGTACGAGGAGAATGTGGACAAGAAGTACGGCACAATACCGGCTTTGAAGAACCCACTGACGGTCAGCCGTGCTGGTTTGGCTAATGACACTTGGCTGACCACCAACGTCTGGATGGGCAGCACCGGTTCCACGGTGAAGGTTTCCATCGATGGCGAAGACCCGGTCAAGTCGACTCGTACTCAATCGCTCACCGGCGAAACCGCGCTCACTGGAGCCAAGTATTCTGACCCAGTGGCTATCGCCGAGCAGTTTGTCCACGGTGGTGGACTGCCTGAGAAGACCAGCCACCTGTGGCGTCTTGAACTACCCGATGATCTGAAAACCGGATCACACACCGCTCAGGTAACGGCCACCGACGTTCATGGTCGTTCCTTCACCGACAAGCTCGAATTCGAAGTCACCGACTAGTTTTCAGTTTGTGAATGGTGGCTTGCGCTATGGGCGCCAGCCACCATTTTTATGCGCAAGAGCAACATGAGGGCTGCGCCCTACTTATTATTTCTGTGCAAGCCTTGTTCAAGTCCTCCTATGCCGGGCGGATGATGCACATTGGATAAAGTATCGGCTATGGCTCTTACCCTGGATTCCATTTTTCGCAGTGCGGAGATTGACCCCGCTCAAATTCAAGTTATCCGGCACGCCTTCGTCGGGAAACGCGAAGACTCTGAAATGCAGGGTATTCATGCGGATTCTACTGATCAAGAGATCCTAGAGTACACTGCGCAACAGTCTGCGAACCCTCGAATTTTTCCCGCTATACCTCCCTCCATCTGGGTGGTATTCGTCAAGGAGGGCGGAGACCGAGCAAGGTTTTGGGCTGTAGTTCGAAATCATGGCGAAGTTTCGAACGATGGTTCCTCTCGACGGTTCAATCTAGAAGTGACCGACGATCTTTCCGATCTTACGAATAGGCTTGTCATCGGATGGCGTTCTCCGCGTACTTGGCGCCTCAACGGTCCAACAGCAAGCCATTATCCTGTCGTAGAGATCGCCGATTCTCGGCCTATACCTTTTCCGGGCTTTGACAGCCTTGTGCTTGATTACCCGCAGCTTCAAGCAATCATGCGCGAACATCGGTATTCATCGTGGAGAACAGCCCTCTCATCGGTGATTGGAATTTATCTCATCACTGATACTAGGGATGGCCGACACTACGTGGGTAAGGCAGATGGCGTGGACAACATTCGTCAACGATGGAGTGCCTATGCGGCTAATGGACATGGTGGCAACGTAGAGCTCCGTGGCCTCGACCCAGACTTTTTTCGTTTTTCATTGCTCCGAGTATTTGATCCGTCTACACCCACACGAGCCATCGACATGTCGGAGAGTCATTTCAAAGTAGCCCTAGATTCTAGGAAACACGGGCTTAATAGGAACTAGGTGACCTTAAGGCCCGACAGCCACCATTTATTGTGCGCTGAAGGTTCCTTCTAGATTCACGAACAGCGAGTTACCGAGGTTGTAGTCGAGCATTCGGTGTCGGTGCATCTGATGAACCGCGACTCCGGGCGCAATTCCAATTTCCTGTGCCTTCTCAGCTATTTGTCTGTCGTGGGTCAGGCCATGGAACGGTGTCAGGCCTCCTGTGCCAAGAAGAACGTGCTTCGCAAAACCATTGGCCGATTTTTCGGCAGCACTACTTCGTTTTTTCTCGGTGCTGCACTCAAGATGCATCTGGCCGCGCGGGTCATTGAGGATATGAGCGATCTCGTGGAAAAGCGTCCAAATGACAAAGCCGTCTTTACTCCAGCGCCCGGTCTGCTGAATGACCGGCACCCGCTTGTCGATCCAACGAGTTACTCCCAACAGCGGAAACTTTTTGGGCGGCTCAACGACCATAAAAACCACGCCAACTTCTGAGAGCATCCGCGCGATATCGTTCAGCATTTCCGGATTTGGCTGGGCGGCACGCTTTCGAAGTTCAGGAATAACGGCCCGCAATTTGCGCGCTTCATACTTGTAGTTGCGCCCGCGCTCGTAGTCCTGCGTCAGTTCTGCGGCACGCAACCAGGTAGTCAACGAAGTCTGATCGAGCTGAGCCGCAGAATCCTTGAGCGTCGCCAAACCGTATTCACCGATCAGCGACTTCGCATGTTGTTGGTCATAGGCCTTCCACGTCCCACAACGATGAAACGAAAGAAAATCTGAGACAAGTTTGCCCGGATTTTTCATGCTTGCTGTTGTGGCACCGATGCTGCGCAGATAGCTCGCCGCGGTGGGTGCAATTTGCTCGGCAAAGTGTGCCAGATTTTCTTCATCAACGATTCGGGCAAGATCGCTTCGATACATCACTTCGTACTTTAACCACGTCGTCGCCGCGATCCCCACTACACGTTCCAGACGCAGTGCCGTTTCGCTGGTGATGGGAGCATGTCCATTGATGATCTCATTGACCTGCTTGCGGCTACAGCCCAGCAAATCTGCGACTTTCTGCTGCGAGAAGCCCTGATCATCAATCCATTCCTCCAGATATTCACCTGGTGCAACGGCGTAATTGGTGGTGGTCATGTCGACTCCTCTCAGTGGTAGTCGGTTATTTCTAAAACTGTGACTTCGCGGGCATTAGGCTCATTGGGAATTGGTTGGATGATTAGTCTCCAATTTCCGCTGAGCTCTGACGCCCAAGTGCCCGCGCGTTCGCCTTGAAGTGGGTGCCATCTCCCACCTGGATCCCGCTGCACAAGGTTGGCCAGTGTGTCTGAAGCTTCCAATGCTTTGAAGCGCAATCGCAGTTTCTTCTTAAGGTCGGGTCGTCTTTTATGCATCTGGATTTCATCGGTGCATAGTTTCTCAAGCTTGTTCCCTTTGAAACTTACCTTCAATTTTATGTCACCAACTTCGTTACAGCATAGACCTGAGTGTTGTGAATTGAATCCTGACCGCCACAGAAATACGCGCCAGATCTGCTCTCATGAACTCACAGATTTGTGGTGCATTTGAGGCCACGAACACCAGATGTTTATTACAAAGTAGCAAGTTCACTGTGCGGCAGAAACAAGACGGCAAGACCACCTCGCGCATAGGATGAGCTCATGCGCATTGCCATTTTGGATGACTATCAGAACGTCGCTACTGACCTCGCAAATTTTGAGGCACTGACGACCGAGCTCAACGCTGAGCTGACAGTATTTACCGAACACATCTCGCACGATGACGCCGTCGTCTGTGAGGCACTTAAGAACTTTGATGTCATCGTGGCCATGCGTGAGCGCACCCCCTTCCCGGCATCAAGGTTTGCACTGCTCCCGCAGTTGAAATTGTTGGTCACCACCGGCCGGCGCAACGGGGCCATCGATCTGGAAGCCGCTGCCGCGCACGGCGTCGTGGTTTCGCATACTGGCTATGTCCCTACCGATGCCGTGGAACATACCTGGGCACTGATCTTGGCCGCAACCCGCCGACTGGACGTGGAGCTGTTTTCTTCAGAATCTCCCCGCGCTGAAGCCACACCATGGCAGACAAGTTTCGGCATGGGGCTGGCGGGAAAAACCCTCGGCGTGTACGGACTGGGCAACTTGGGATCCAAGGTGGCAAAGGTCGGCTTGGCCTTCGGCATGAGGGTTGTTGCCTACAGCCAGAATCTCACCAAAGCCCGGGCCACAGAGGTGGGCGTGGAGTTAGTCTCTGAGGCAGAGCTCTTTGCCACCAGCGACATCGTGACCGTTCATCTCAAGCTCTCCGAACGCAGCACTGGCGTCATCGGGGCAAAACAATTGGCGTGGATGCGTCCGGAATCTATTTTGGTCAATACTTCACGAAGCCGAATTGTGCAGACCGATGCGCTCATTTCGGCTCTTGAAAACGAACTTCTCTATTTGGCAGCGCTCGATGTTTTCGACACCGAGCCTTTGCCAGCCAAGGATCGGTTGTTGAGCACACGCGGTGTGATTGCGACCCCGCATATTGGCTACGTAACTATCGAACAATTCTCAATGTTCTACCGTGACGCAGTTGAAGATATCCGCGCTTGGGCTAACGGTTCACCGATCCGCGTGCTGAGCTAGGCAGATTGCGCCACGGCACAAAGAAGTAATGCAGGATCGCTACAACCGCGGCCCACGCGATTCCAATGAGCAAGCCCACCAGTACATCGGAGACCCAATGGTGTCCGATGTAGATACGTGATGCTCCCATGGCCAGAACAAACAATGTGGCCACGATGCAGATGAGATAGGCATAGCGGCGCAGCCCGTAAATGATTGCTAAGTAGCTAGAGATGCCAATCAGCGCGGCGGCATTAAGAGTATGGCCGCTGGGGAATGAATAGGACAGTGGCGGCGTCGGCCCGTTAGGAATACCTTCCGGGCGATGTACTTGCAGGCTCGCCTTGAGCAAGATGGTCAGCCCGACGGATACCGCTGCGGTCACCGCCACGGAAATAAACGGCCAGAAACTTCGTGTTTTCCAGCTCAGCAGCCCGGTAATGAGCACCATGATGATGCTCATGCCCGGCGTTGATCCCCAGAAATACAAAAAATCAGAGATCGCAAAAAGGACGGGCGACTGATTATCCAATATCCATTGGTAAGTCGGCGCGTCTAGGTCTGTGGCCCACCCGCCGGCGTGCAGGGACACCAGCACACGTCGGGTGAAGTAGAAGATGGCAACGACGATGCCAAAAATCATCCAGAGCACCTGCATGCCGCTGGGTCGCTGGCCTTGCGGAAGTGGTCTGGGTGTTCTCATACCCTCTATCGTATCGGTGCACCCTAACAAAGCATTCAACCGACGAATGCGGAACAATAGAAGCATGACAATCAAGGTGCTGGCAGTTGGCAAGAAACATGAGTCGTGGGTAGACGAAGGAATTTCCCGCTACGAAAAACGACTAAAAAAACCTTTTAACCTCACTTGGCAGTTGCTCAACCACTCGTCTCGCGAAAACGATGCGGCGCGCACCGAAGAGTCCGCACGCATCTTGGCAAAAATTGATGACCGCGACTTTGTGGTGCTACTCGACGAGCGCGGCAAGAATGTCAACTCTCCAGCACTGGCAAACACGCTGCGCTCCCCTATCGATTCTTCGCGCAACGTCGTGATCATCATCGGTGGAGCCTACGGAGTGGATCCAACGGTGCACGCCCGCGCCGACTTCACCTGGTCCCTATCCAAGCTGGTTTTCCCTCACCAGCTGGTGCGCCTGATTCTGACCGAGCAACTCTACCGCGCGCAGGACATCTTGGCCGGTGGAAAATACCACCACGTGTAAGTCAACACGTTGACTTTCCAATATGGAAAGATAAGACTTTCCGTAACGGAAAGGGAGTGCCATGCCTTCGTCAAAGGATCAAATGGAACAGGATCGCGCGGTCAAGCTTCTTCAATCGGTCGAGCAAGATTCACAACAGATGGTTAGAGCTTCTGGTAATCCCCGTGGATTACTCACCACCGTCGTCGCGGTCTCGGCTGTCATCTTCACGTTGTTCCAGGCTTTTCCGCCACAAGCCTATTGGTTAGCGATGCTCTATCTTCCGTTGATCCTTTGGTATGTCTTGGCTCAACGCCGTCGGGCCAAACCACGATCGTTGCTCAACAGTCCCAGCCTTCTGACAGGCGCTTACGCAGGGTATTTCTTTCTCTGCATCCTGCTGATCAATTGCCTCAGGTTCTGGGAAGCCACACATCTCTCAGAAGTTCTCGCGAAAATTCTTGTCACTTTCGTCAGCGGCATGTTTTTGGTGACCAAGATGCAATCGGCCTACAACAAGGCGCGTATCGAGGACGGCAATGACCAAGTCCACTAGCAGCGCTCGGTTTGATGAGCTGATCCACGCGCCGCTTCGTTTACGGATCTGCGCGAGCCTGGCCCCGGTCGACTGGGCAGTATTCACGCACCTCAAACAGATCCTCGGCGTTACAGACTCGGTACTCAGCAAACACCTCAAACAGCTCAGCGATGCAGGTTACGTTCAAGTTGAACGCTTCACCAAACTGGGCCGCAGCCACATGCGAGTTTCACTAACTACGTCAGGGCGTCGAGCATATGTTGGCCACGCCGCTGCGCTTCAAGAAATTACTGTGGGTAAATGACGCAATGGTTTTAGGGTGCTTGCACAGCACTGTTAGAGAATAAAAGGCATGACTCAATGCCACGTCCCAGATGAACCTACAATAATTCATCCTGCGCTGGCTGGACGGTACAGTCCGGTTCGATTCAACTCCACCCTCACGCTCACAACTGCAGAGGTCCACGCGCTACTAGATGCAGCTAGGCACGCACCGTCGGCGGGCAACTCGCAGCCATGGAAATTTATCGTTGCACGACGAGGCGATGCGAATCATCAGAGAATCGTGCGGCGTCTAGCTCGAAGCTCATCGCTCTGGGCGCCAGCCGCTTCGCTATTGGTGGTGAATCTTGCTCACACCCTCGTTGAAGGCACAGCGGATTGGGAGTATTCAGAGTTCGCTCGCTACGATCTCGGGCAAGCCGTCGCGCATATGACATTCCAGGGCCTAGCTATGGGACTAGCAGCGCACCAGTTCAGGGCATTCGACCGAGATGGCGTCACTTCTGACTTCGTTATTCCGCACCACTGGGAGGTTACTTCGATAACCGCATTCGGCACTGCCACCCACGCTGCTGGTGAACTAGCCTCTTCGGGAACCAGCCGAGAACGGATGAGCTTGGACGAGATCATCTGGTCATGAACCGGAGCAGGTTTGAACTTCCGTACCAATGCTTAGCGCACTATCCAATGTTATGGCTCGGGTCCACCAATGCCTCTGAACGATGCACCGTAACCAACGGCGAGGACCCGAGACGCCAAGACAGCACAGTGATTCAAAGATGCCGTTCTCGAACTGTCGTGGGTAGAACGTAGTATCGATTCCATGAGTGATGTGCTTTCCCGGTTTGGTGCGGCCACCCGCAAGTGGTTCACCGACGTCTTCACTGCGCCCACGGTCGCGCAAAGTGGTGCTTGGGAATCCATCTCCGATGGGAAACACACCCTGGTCATTGCACCAACAGGTTCAGGTAAAACCCTGGCCGCGTTCCTCTGGGCATTAGACCGACTGCACCACGCAGAACTGGATAGTCCCGCGCTACCGGGACTGGAATCCGATGCTGATCACCCTGCAGGCAACGGCACCAAGGTCCTCTACATTTCGCCGTTGAAAGCCCTCGGCGTAGACGTTGAGCGCAACCTGCGCTCCCCACTAGCTGGCATCCGCGCCACCGCACACGAGATGGGTCTAACCCAGCCTTCGGTTTCGGTGGGCGTACGCTCGGGCGATACCCCGGCCAATGACCGGCGCAAGCTGCTCAAGGATCCACCCGAAATCCTGATCACCACCCCCGAGTCGCTCTACCTGATGCTCACCAGCCAAGCGCGTAAAACCTTGGCTGAGGTACACACCGTCATCATCGATGAAGTCCACGCCATCGCCAATACCAAGCGTGGGACCCACTTGTCGCTGTCTTTGGAACGCCTTGATGCGTTACTGCCGACTCCGGCGCAACGCATCGGACTCTCGGCCACAGTGGAACCACCCGAAGAGGTTGCCCGGTTCTTGGCAGGCTCCGCACCGGTGAATATTGTGCGCCCACCATCCACCAAAAAGTGGAAACTGGCCGTACGCGTCCCGGTGGAAGACATGACCGATTTGCCTTCGGCTGCCGGCGCTCACGATTTAGGGCCTAGCTCGTCCCCCACAGCATCGGCAAGCATCTGGCCACACGTGGAAAATCAGTTGGTGGATCTGGTGCTGGAAAACCACTCCACGATTATCTTCGCCAACTCCCGCCGGTTGGCCGAGCGCCTGACCGGACGACTCAACGACATCTACGCTGAGCGTGAGGGATTCAGCGCAGAGGATACGTCCACCTCGTCCCCAGCAGTTTTGATGGCTCAAGCCGGTTCTACCGCTGCCGCCCATCCCGAAGCACCCTTGCTGGCCCGCGCCCATCACGGCTCGGTGTCCAAGGATGCGCGCGCCCAGATTGAAGAGGATCTGAAGCTGGGCAAGCTGCGCGCGGTGGTGGCCACCAGCTCGCTGGAACTCGGTATCGACATGGGCCTGGTGGATCTGGTCATCCAGGTCGAGTCCCCCAACTCCGTCTCCTCTGGTCTGCAACGTGTGGGCCGTGCCGGACACCAAGTCGGTTCTGTCTCTCAAGGCATCTTTTTCCCTAAGCACCGCGCGGACCTACTCTCCACCGCACTGGTGGTCACACGCATGTGCCAGGGAGCAATCGAAAAAATGGTTATCCCGGCCAACCCGCTGGATGTGTTGGCCCAGCAGACTCTGGCCGCAGTGGCCATGGACGACTTGGAAGTTGAGAAGTGGTTCGAGACCGTACGCCGCTCCGCTCCCTACCAACAGCTCCCACGCAGCGCCTATCTGGCCACCTTGGACATGCTCTCGGGCAAATACCCCTCAGATGAATTTGCCACCCTGAAGCCACGGCTGATTTGGGACCGAGATGCCGGCACATTGGTAGCGCGCCCTGGAGCGCAACGCTTGGCCGTGATTTCCGGTGGCACCATCCCAGACCGTGGACTTTTTGGTGTCTTCCTAGCCGGGGCCGAAGATGACAAGGCTCCCAAGCGTGTGGGTGAGCTGGATGAAGAAATGGTCTACGAGTCGCGGGTGGGTGACGTCTTTGCGCTCGGTGCGACCAGCTGGCGCATTGAAGACATTACCCATGACCGAGTGCTGGTCACCCCAGCCTTTGGCCAACCCGGCAAACTGCCTTTCTGGCACGGTGACGGTCTGGGCCGTCCGGTGGAACTTGGTGCGGCGCTAGGTGAATTCACCACGAGTTTGCTGGCCAGCGAACGAAGCGAAGCGTCAGGTGTTTTGCGTACCGGTGGGTTGGATGACTACGCAGCCAATAATCTTCTGAACTATTTGGGTGAGCAGCGCCGGGCGACCGGTCAGGTGCCCAACCATCAGAACTTTGTGATCGAGCGGTTCCATGATGAGCTTGGCGACTGGCGGGTCATCCTGCATTCTCCCTTTGGCCTAGCGGTCCACGCCCCGTGGGCGTTGGCGGTCGGTGCACGGGTGCGCGAACGTTGGGGTCTGGATGCTTCGGCTATGGCTGCCGACGATGGAATCGTGCTGCGCATTCCGGCCATGGATGATCAGGCGCCGGGCGCAGATCTTTTTGCCTTTGAAGCAGATGAAATCATTGACGTGGTCACCTCGCAGGTGGCAAATTCGGCGTTGTTTGCTTCGCGCTTCCGTGAGTGTGCCGCCAGGGCTTTGCTGCTGCCGCGGATCAATCCGAGCAAGCGCACCCCGTTGTGGCAGCAGCGTCAGCGGGCCAGCCAACTATTGGATGTCGCCCGGAATTACCCGGA
The DNA here is from genome assembly GCF_056934395.1 of Glutamicibacter sp. MOO4. Lineage (NCBI taxonomy): Bacteria > Bacillati > Actinomycetota > Actinomycetes > Micrococcales > Micrococcaceae > Glutamicibacter > Glutamicibacter sp. MOO4. The sequence continues at coordinate 3,395,504 of NZ_CM167800.1, read as the reverse complement.
CTTCCCAATCATCTTGGAAACGGTACGCGAGTGCCTGAATGATGTTTATGATCTGCCGGCGTTGTCCTCGATTCTCTCCAAGGTCTCTTCACGCGCCATCAGGCTGGTAGAAGTCACCACCGAATTGCCTTCGCCCTTCGCCCAGTCCTTGCTCTTTGGTTATGTTGCACAATTCCTCTATGAATCTGATGCGCCACTGGCTGAACGCCGTGCAGCAGCCCTGAGTCTGGATCCGGTGTTGCTCGGTGAATTGCTGGGCCGCAATGATGTGCGTGAAATCCTTGATCCTCGAGTTATCACCGGCTTGCAGGAACAGTTGCAGTATCGAGCAGATAACCGGCGTTTAGCCGGAATGGAAGGCGCAGCCGACCTGCTGCGTCTCTTGGGACCGCTGACTAGCGAGGCCTTAGCCGCCCGACTGCGAGATCCAAATGAGGACAGTGCACCAATAGATCCGGCTACCGCAAGGGAACATGCCGAAGCCCTAGTTGCCACTCGCCGTGCTTTCACCCTGCGTCAAAGTGGGTCCTTGGCCTACGCCGCGATCGAAGATGCCGGCAAGTTACGTGATGCCTTGGGCACCCCGCTGCCCACCGGGATTCCGGCGGCGTTCTTGGAGCCGGTGGCCGACCCCATCCAAGATCTGATCTCACGCTACGCGCGCACCCATGTTCCTTTTACGCTCACCGAAATTGCTGCAGAACTCTCACTGGGTGTTGCGGTGTTGCGACCAATACTCGACCAGCTGGTGGCTGCCGGCAGACTATCGGTCGGCGCCTTCCGCCCGGTGGAGATTGTGCCCGAGGGCATCAGCGGTGATGAATACTGCGATGTCCAAGTGCTGCGCACCATTCGCACCAGGTCTTTGGCTGCCCTGCGCGCTGAGGTGGAGCCGGTTGATCAAAACACCTATGCCCGGTTCCTTCCCGCCTGGCAGCAGGTTGGATCAACTCTTAGTGGCCCCGATGGCCTTTATGAAATCATCGCTCAACTTGCTGGAGCTGAAGTGCCCGCCTCCGCGCTGGAGTCCTTCATTCTTCCTGCCCGACTCAACGGCTATCAAAGCTCGTGGCTAGATGAACTGTGCAGCGCGGGAGATATTCTGGTGTGTGGCGCAGGTGCAGCCGGTGGCAAAGACGGCTGGTTGTCGTTGCATACTGCCGAACACGCAGCGCTCTCCTTGCCAACGCCTGATGTCAGTAGCCTTCAGGCCATAGATCTGCGCGTGCTTGAAGCCTTTGAATCAACCGGCGCCTATTTTGCTGAGGAACTCGCCGCCCGCATCCACCATCCGGATAAGCCTCCGGTCAGTGCCCAAGACATTGCTGAGTCATGCTGGAGGCTTTTCTGGGCCGGATATATTTCACCCGACACCTTGGCTCCGATTCGCGGTTACTTGGCCGGCGGAAGTACTGCACACAAGATCGCCAAACCGGCACCGCGCGCCCGTGCCGCACGGCTCAACAGGCTCTCGGGTCTGAACCGTCTTGCGCAGGATCACGGTGGCTCCCCGATGCGTAGTCCACGCGGTTCAGCGCGTTGGTCTTTGCTCCCCCAGCCGGTAGCGGATCCCACCATTTCAGCGCATGCGACAGCAGAGATCATGCTGGAACGCTATGGCGTACTTACCCGCGGCTCGGTCGCCGCCGAAGCAGTACCTGGCGGCTTCGGTCAGCTGTACCGGGTGTTGTCCAAGTTGGAAGAAGCAGGGCATGCCCGTCGTGGTTACTTCGTGGAAAAGCTGGGTGCTGCCCAGTTCTCCACTTCAACCACCATTGACCGTTTGCGTGGATACCAGCTCTCCGAGGATCCTCGCCGTCAGCCTGTAGCCATGGTGCTCGCTTCGACAGACCCGGCCAATCCTTATGGTGCGGCGCTGGGCTGGCCAGCCACGCAGACCGGGCACCGCCCTGGACGCAAAGCCGGTGCCATCGTTGGGATGTTGGATGGTCAATTGTGTTTGTACCTGGAACGCGGCGGCCGCACGGTGCTAACTTTTGCCCAGCTTCCAGAAGAGTCATGGAACATCATTGCCATGCATCTGGTGGCTGCCCTACGCACGGCCAAGGTGGAGAAAATTGCCATCGCTACCGTGGACGGTCAACCTATACTCGACCATCCGGTGGGAGCCGCCCTATTGGCTGCAGGTTTCTATTCGACGCCGCAAGGCATTCGATTCCGGCGCTGATTCCTGAACAGAAAGAAGAGCTCTCATGCCTGAAGGTGATTCCGTCTATCGTGCCACTGCACGGCTCCACCAAGCCCTGGCAGGGCAGAGCTTACTGTCTTCTGATTTTAGAGTTCCGGCCTTGGCGACAAGAGATCTCAAAGACTATGTTGTGCATGAGGTAGTTCCAGCGGGTAAACACCTGTTGATGCGACTGCATCCTCCAGTCGCTGGGTCTTCTGAATTCTCTGCCAAGCCACTGACCCTGCACTCGCATCTTCTGATGGAAGGGCGCTGGGATCTGTATGCCTCGAATGAGCGTTGGAAGAAACCAGCGCACACTGCACGCGTAGTGCTCAAAACATCTACGGTGACGGCCGTGGGCTTTGATATTGCTCAGGTGCGCTTGGTACCTACCGAACAAGAGGCTGAACTCATCGGTCATTTGGGACCCGATTTGTTGGGTGCGGATTGGGACGCTCAGGTGGCGGTTGAAAACCTGCAAAGTCATCCACAGCAAGGTATTGGCCAAGCATTGCTGGATCAACGGCTGATGGCCGGTGTGGGAAATGTGTACCGTTGCGAAATCTTGTTTCTTAAACGTCTACACCCACTGACCCAAGTCGGCCAGATTGCTGACCTTCCGGCAGTAGTTCATATGGCCCACCGTCTGCTGACGGTAAATAAGGACCGGACTCGTCGCGTGACCACCGGCACCGAACGGACCCGAGAACCGCTCTGGGTTTATGGCCGTGCAGGAAAACCATGCCTTCGCTGCGGCACCCCTATCGCGTTACTCAAGATCCCATCAACTTCAGAAGGTTCCGAGCGAGATTGCTACTGGTGCCCACATTGCCAACCGGCGGTCTGAAGCCCTACTGAAGAGATGAAAGAATAGCCTTTATGGCTATGGAATCCCCGCTCCCCGTTCGTAACGGCGTTAATGCAACCCGTTTGCGGCTTCCGCAAGACGGAGCGTGGGCCACCGTGGCCGATTATCTGCTGGAACGCTTTGGCCATGTGGATCCTGAAGGCATCTTGCGACGCTTTGATAACCAAGAAATTGTTGGACTCGGCGGCGTGCCTCTAGACCGCCAAACAACCATGGATGAACACGAGTTCATCTGGTACTACCGCTCATTGCCGGTAGAAACGCCAATTCCTTTTGAAGCCAAGATCCTGCACCAAGATGAACACTTGCTGGTTGTCGATAAGCCACATTTTTTGCCTACCACTCCCGGTGGACGATTCATCCAAGAATCGGCTCTGGTTCGTTTGCGCAACCAAACCGGCATTGATGATCTTGTTCCGATGCACCGGTTGGACCGTGCCACCGCGGGCGTCATTCTTTTTGCCGTGAACCCAGCAACCCGCGGCGACTATCAGATGCTTTTTGAACGCCGTGAAATCAGCAAACGCTATAAAGCGGTCGTCGCACTGCAGCCCGGAGCGGGTCTGGAAACCGGCCGAGTGCTTCAGCCAAACGGCGAACATTCACTGGTCAAAGACGAAGCGCAACTGCACAACTTGCTTGGCCAGATGCCCATGGTTTACGAAAACCGCATGTCCAAGGTCAAGGGACAGTTGCGATCCGTCGTCAAAGATGGTGAACCCAATGCAAAGACCTTCATTGATGTTGAAGCCGTAGGCCGCAGTGCAGGTCACCATGCAGGAGTGGAAGTTGCGTTGATGGATCTCAAACCGCATTCGGGCAAAACCCACCAGTTGCGCGTGCATCTAGCTTCATTGGGTCTGGGAATTATCAATGATGCTTTTTATCCGCGTTTGTGGGACTTGGCTCCGGATGATTACCAGCGCCCGCTACAGCTGTTGGCGCACACCATTTCCTTTACTGATCCACTGACCGGAATTGACCGTAGTTTCAGCTCTGCTCAGCAGTTGGCCGAAGCGCCGGTCATCTAGCCGACTTACTGGAAGCGAAACAGGATTAGGCCTAAAAGAATTTTCATTCCTATCTTTCGTATAGACGTCCGGTGTCCCGTATTCGGGCAACGTCGCTTTGACTCAAATTTGTACGAACACCTATCGCACGAACGGAAACTCCATGCGACAGGGCTGAAGAAATAGCATGTTCAAGCTCTTCAATGCAGCCAGCCAAAGCATCGGTATGTGAGGACTTCTTCTCGACTGCTTGCAGCTCGACCAATCTAGCAATCAACGTGTCAATCCACGCCCAGTCATATTCAACCGATGTTTTGGCATCGTCCTCGTGATGAAATATGACCCAATCGTTCATCAGTTGAATTCCTCTCACGTGGCGACATTGTAAGCAAATACCTTGCTGCAGACTCATGAGGGGCAAATAGAACGCCCCTACGTAGACTCTAGCGCTGGTGAGCAAGCGGTAGTTGGCATCGAATCACAACTTGGTTCTCAACAATTGTGTGCAGCGCGGTCTGAACAATTGTTTGTGGTCGAAAACGGTCGTGCTTGACCAGGAAACAAGAAACTAACAAGGTGCCACTTTCCGAAGTCCTCAATACTCCTGCACATTGTAGTCAGCCCGCAAGAGGAACGGTCTACGGGACGGCGGCGGCAGTCTGCTTGCGGGTTCTCGCGCGCATCAACGTGATTCGGCGAACCCTGCCGTGCCATACTTGCGAAATGCTCAACGATTACTGGCCTCTCGCCCAATTGACGCTTTCAACCAAACATTTGGAACTCCGCGTTCCAAACGATGACGAGCTGTCCGTACTCGCCCAGGTTGCGGCCAGCGGCGTGCACGAACCTGGTGAGCACCCCTTCTTGACACCTTGGACAGATCTTCCTCCTCGTGAGCGGGCACTCCACGTGTTGCAACAGCACTGGAGCCGCCGGGGCATGTGGTGTGCGGAAGATTGGGCATTGGAAATGGGCGTATTTCGTGGAGACCAGCCGGTAGGCATGGTCACGCTAAAGGCACGCAATTTTTCTGTATTGCGTGAAGTAAAAACCGAGTCGTGGCTTGGCCTTGAATTTCACCGACAAGGCATTGGTACTGAGGCCCGGACAGCCTTGCTGAGTCTTGCTTTTGAGGGACTGGGAGCAGTTGCGGCGCTGACCGAGGTATTCCATGACAACGTTGGTTCGCAAGGCGTCTCGCGTAAGCTCGGATATCTTCACGATGGTATCTCGCGGGATGTTCTTGCCGGGCGAGCCGTAGTCTCCGACCGTCTGCGCCTCGATTTTTCAGATTGGGTACCGACCGATCCCGCATATTTGGTCGTGACCGGTCTGGCAAAAGCACTTCCATTCTTCGACGCCTAGGAACCTACTCGGAGAGACGACGCCCGTAGGCGGAACCCCTACTGGGACGGATTTCCCCAGATCGTGAGTTTTTCTCAGGAGCCGCTTACAGCGCCTAGTTGATTTTGGTTTCGTGCAGGTCCAGGTACGCACCCGTCACGAGCGCGCTTTCCTCAATTCCGAATGCTTCAACGAGCCGGTGTGCTTCCGAAATTGCTGCCTCAGAGTCCATTTTGTCGCCCACGGTCACTTCCAGTTCCACGAACTCGCCCAGTCCTTCAACGCGATCGAGGTGCACCCTGGCCTGACCGATCTGAAACACCATTCGGTGCTTCCGAACCCGTCCGGCCTCGCCGTAGGCGAGGGCCAAGACCGATCGCAACCCCTCGGGGTCGGCTGTCTCCGAATGGATGTAAAAGGATGTTTTGGGACCGAGCCGATCTGCCCTGCGGTAGAAGATCAGTACACCGTGTCGGTCGTCAAGGACCCGGAGCTTGAGCCTGCCATTGGGGCAAACGAAAAAGGTATCGTCCTGGGCAACATGCTCTGGCCCTGCGTCTGCCAAAGACGCGACAACCGGAATCAGGGTCTCGAGGCTGGCCACGCGGGCTTTGATTTCGATATTCGTCGGCATGAATCCACTAAACCACGTCGTTATCGTCAAGTGACCATCCGGGACTGCCCGTAGGCCGAACCCTTACCGGGCTACTTGTTCCGCTAGTCTCTGCATCCACTTCGAGGGGATATCAAGAGGCTCGAACCCAAACTTAGAGTAGAGGCCGTGGGCATCCCCCGTTGATAGAAGCATTCGTTTCAAGTTCAGTGGCTCGAATACCTCAATAACGCCTTCTAGAAGGGCAACGCCGATTCCCTGCCCGCGGACTTCAGGGGCCACGAATACATCGCAAAGCCAGGCAAACGTGACCCCATCCGTGACTACACGCGCGTAGGCGACTTGCCTGCCCGAGTTTGTCTCGTAGACGCCAAAGTTTCGGGATCCGTTCATCGCCTGATCCTGTGTTGAGCGGGATCTTCCCTTTGCCCAGTAGCTCTCCTCGCTGAGCCAGTGATGCACTTTTTCCCGATCGATATCGGCGTCGTCGGAAGAGAAACGGTAGGTCGAATTCATCCCACCATCCAATCACAACTCCTTCGCACCAATGCTCATTGCCTAGGGGATCCGCCCGCAGAAAATCTCGCCCCATAGCGGCGTCATTGATCTGTTCTCAACAGTAGGACCCGGGTCCGTGAGACGGCGGTGGGTCAACGTCCCGTAAGCCGGTCGGCATACGGGACAGACTCCGATCTGATTCCTGACGATTTCAAAACACCGAAGTCTCAAGAACTTAGAATTCCCGTATACCCCGCCCGCAAAACTGCCCGGTGAAGGTGCCTTATACGGACGCGAAAATCGATCGTTTCGGATGAGCCACGCGGAGCACCGGACGCAGTGTGGCAGGCCCACGGTTTATGGGACCTGCCGCGCCACATCGCGCTTTAGCGCGGAGCCATCCGGATAGCACCATCAAGACGGATGGTTTCGCCGTTAAGCATTGGATTAGCCACGATGTGTTCCGCCAATGCGGCGTATTCTTCTGGGCGTCCCAATCGCGAAGGGTGGGGCACCTGAGCTCCCAAGGAGTCTTGAGCAGCCTGCGGCAGAGAATCCATCATGGGCGTGTGGAAGATCCCCGGAGCAATGGTCATAACCCGAATCTGGTGACTGGCCAGTTCACGGGCTAGCGGCAAGGTCATCGCGGCCACCGCTCCCTTAGAAGCGGCGTAGGCAGGCTGGCCAATCTGGCCATCAAAGGCTGCCACTGAAGCGGTATTAACGATGACTCCACGTTCGGTGGTTCCTTGAGCGTCAGTCAGTGCTTCGCTATGCGCCATCGCTTCAGCAGCCAAGCGGATGACGTTGAAGGTGCCGTTCACGTTGATCTCTAAAACCTTTGAAAAGCGTTCCAGCGGCAGTACGCCATCTCGTCCCAGTACCTTGCCGGGAGTGGCCACGCCAGCGCAGTTAACCACAACTCGCAGCGCACCGAGTTCCTTGCACCGCTCGATGGCGGTAGCTACCTGCTGGGCATCGGTGACATCTGCCGGGGCGTAGCGAACGTTGGCACCAATCTGTGCTGCAATTTCGTCGCCGTCCTCTCGCGCCAGGTCAAGAACGACAACATGTTTGGCGGTTGCCGCGAGCTTTTGTGCGGTGGCCCGGCCTAAACCCGAAAGTCCACCGGTGACTAAAGCGACTGAATCCTGCAGCTGCATGCTTACCCCTTTGTAGTGCGTACATTTACCAGCCAGCCTACTGCCCAGTGCACTGGGGTAAAAGCATTGCGGTAAAAGCACTAGGCACACCCCAGATGCACAAACAGCTGGATACTCAGTAGTTGAGTATCCAGCTGTTTAGGTGTTAAACCGTTTAGTGCTTTTCTGCTTCGGCCTCTTGCGCGCCTAAGCTGACCAGTTCCTTCTTGCCACCAAGAAGGAAGCCAATCACGATGATGCCAACGCTGCAGCCAGCACCGATGAGGAATCCAGGCTGGAAGCCTTCAACCGTAGCGGCCAACTGATCGCTACCCGCGGCAATCTTGGAGGCGGTAGTCGCTGCCACAACGCCCACCAGCAGAGCGGTACCCATGGCACCAGCCAACTGCTGCAAGGTGGAAAGCAGTGCCGAACCGTGCGAGTGCAGGTGGTGCGGCAATGGGTTCAGCGCGGTGGTGAACGCAGGGGTGAAGATCAGAGCCAAGCCCAAACTCATCACCAGGTGCAGCACAACCAGCAACCAAATTGGGGTGCTTTCGTTCAAGATCAGTGCGTAGCCCAGCAACGAGGTCAGCAAGATGATTCCGCCAGGAACGATCAGTGGACGGGCCCCCAACCGGTCATACAACTTGCCAACCATTGGGGCCAAAATGCCCATCAGCAGGCCGCCAGGAAGCATGATCAAACCAGTGGTCAGGGTATCAATGCCCAGCACGTTGGTGAAGAACATTGGCAGCAAGATGATCACGCCGAACAGCGAGATCATGGCAAACATCATCAGCACTAGCGAAAGCGTAAAGTCCTTGAAGTTCAGCGGACGTAGATCCAGCAGCGCCTGATCTTGTTTCTGCAACCGCAGCTGCAGGAAGACAAAAGCAGCCAAGCAGAGCAACGCTACAACGAGGATGCCAATGTTCAGCGCACTCACGCCTACCGACAGTCGGCTCAGGCCAAAGACCAAGCCACCGAAGGCCGGGATAGCCAAAAGGACCGAGGTGAACGACAGCGGGGTGGATGCACCGTCTACTTCGTTGGACAGACGCGGGGTACCGATGATCAGTGCTGCGACCGCAATCGGGATGATCACGATGAACATGAAGCGCCACGACAGGTACTGCAGGATCAAACCCGAAAGTGTCGGGCCGATGGCTGGGGCCACGGAGATCACGATGGATACGTTGCCCATCAGCACACCGCGACGTTCAGCTGGCACTAGGTGCAAGATGGTGGTCATCAGCAGCGGCATCATGATGGCGGTACCGCAGGCCTGGACCACGCGGGCAACCAACAGGACGGTCAGTCCTGGCGCCAAGGCCGCCAGAATGGTGCCCAAGGTAAACATGCCAATGGCTAGGACAAAGACATTGCGTACGCTCAGGCGTTGCAGCAAGAATCCGGTCATCGGAATGACCACTGCCATGGTGAGCATGAAGATGGTGGACAGCCACTGAATTGCATCAGCGGTTACGTCGAATTCGTGCATCAGAACAGGTAATGCCACGTTCATGATTGTTTCGTTCAGGATGACCACGAAGCTGGATACGATCAGCACCGCAATCGTGGTGAAGTTCTTTTTGCTCAGTCGTTCTGGAGCGTTCGTCACGGCTGGAATCTGCTTCCACGAGTAATTGAAAAGGAAATATGCTCTCGGTGCCCACGGCGAACGCAAGGGGCGAGAATTGAGGAAAGCTTAACTAATTTTATCTTTAGACCTCCGGCGGTACTAGAGTGCGCTGGCGTGCAGTTGGTGAGTTGCGCAACACAGATACAGCTTCACCCATGGAGCGGGGTTTGTGTACGAAGATAGAAGCATGAACGTGCGTACCCCAGATCCGTATCCCGGATGGCTTTCTGAAGAAGATCTTTACGAAGCGCGTCAGCGCCTACCGATGCTTTATGTTGAAGCGATCCCGGTTCGCCTTGACCCGCTGGGTTATGTGAATGAAGTGGGTCTTCTGCTCACCGGTGACGATGACGGTCGTATGCTGCGGACCTTCGTTTCTGGTCGTGTGATGTACCGCGAGACCATTCGTGCCGCGCTGATTCGCCACATCGAGAAGGACCTGGGCACCATGGTGCTGCCACAGCTTCCGGCCTCGCCGGTTCCTTTCACCGTGGCCGAATACTTCCCGGCACCAAGTGAAACCGGATTAACCGACGACCGTCAGCACGCAGTTTCTATGTGCTACATCGTTCCGGTGCGCGGTGAATCCACTCCACGCCAAGATGCTCTGGAACTGACCTGGCTGACCCCGGCCGAAGCCCTGAGCTCAGATATTCAAGGCGCGTTTGCCGGTGGCCGCGAAAATATCTTGCGTCAGGCGTTGGCCCACGTGGGTATCAATATCTAAGTTCAGCTTTCGCTCTTGGGAACGAGACCCTGCTTGCGTTTGAGTACCGAGCCGAGCCAACTTCCCAAGAGCACGCCGAGCATGCCCACGGCACAACCGATCAGTGTTTCAACCACGCGGTCATACATCACCGAGCTGCTGAGCCCGGTGCCCAGCGAGACGCCGACCAACGCCATGGGCGTGATAAAGATCTGCGCCATGAAATAGTTACGCATGACCAGCATCTCGGCCAAGAACTGGCACACGGCGATAAAGGCGAGCAAGATCCACATCTGCGGATTCGACCAGATCAGTAGCGCCATCAGGATCATGCCCACCAGCGTTCCCAATACGCGGTGCACCCCGCGACGGATTCGCAGTCTAGTCGTATGCCCGACCAGAGGAACTACAGCGGCAACCATGGCCCAATAGTTGTGTCCGGCAGAAAGCTCACTGCCCAGAGTGTTGGCAAGAATTCCGGCCACACCAGCGGAGAGTACATGGAACAGCCCCTCCCACCAGATGGCTTTACGCACGTTATCGGACAGCGGTGGAAGCTTGGTACGTTTCCATAAACTAGCCCACTGACCTATGGCCCCAGAGGCGCCGATTACTAACGCCAGCACGATGGTCAGTCCCGCTACTAACAATGCCTCGCCCATGGGGGCCGCGTGGGGAATCGAAGCGATGGCCGCAAAAGCGAAGATATGGAATAGGGATCCGCCCGGGCGCAGGCGCATAAACCCGACCAGCACCGAACACAGCCCAGCAATGAGTGTTGTGGCTCCGACGATCTGCCACTTCATGACCTCTGGGTTCTGGTGGTCAACCCACCAATACGAGGCCGCTAGTGCCAAGGCGATGACGGCAAAAAAGAGAAGACCTGAACGAACCTGCATGCGCAATCGGTTCCAGTAACCATCAACTCGTCCGTAGACTCCGGTGAAAGCACCAAAGACCGCGAACACCACTAGATCCATTCGGTCAATGGCAAAGAGCGTGATCAGCGGAGCGAAGATGCCTAGGCCTGTACGCAACCCAATCCAGTGGTCCTTGCGGGCCGGTCCCAGCGTTACCAGCGACTTTGTTGATTCCTTCAGTTTCTCCAGACCCACAGTTTCCTTCCGTCGTGTTGGACACAACACATACCACCCATTATTCGCTCATTGCCATGTGAGGGGCTAGGTTTGTGGGCACTTTGACATTGTCGTTTTCCTCACCGGCGCGTTAATACGGCACACTTGGTACGTGCCCGAAAAGAACTTTGACCCCAGCTCCCCGCATGCCCGCCAAGAAGAATTTGGCTTTGAAGTCGGAACCCGACTCACTGCACCCGACGGCTCCCCAATGTTGGGTCGCACCGGCGTGATCCGCACGCCACACGGCGAAATCAAAACTCCTGCGTTCATTGCGGTGGGTACTAAAGCTACCGTCAAGGCGGTGACTCCCGCTCAGGTTAAAGAGCTTGGCGCTCAAGCAGTTTTGTCTAATGCTTACCACCTCTACTTGCAGCCCGGTGCGGACATCTTGGATGAAGCTGGCGGACTAGGTCAGTTCATGGGCTGGGACGGCCCTACCTTCACCGACTCCGGTGGATTCCAGGTTATGTCCTTGGGCTCAGGGTTCAAGAAGGTCATCGATATGAAGTCCGTTGACCAGTCAGGTCCGGATGACGCGGTAGCACCAGGCAAAGAACGCTTGGCTAACGTTGATGAGGAGGGTGTCTGGTTTAAGTCCCATCTTGATGGCACCAAGCACCGTTTCTCTCCAGAGATTTCCATGAATGTTCAGCACCAGATTGGAGCGGACATCATGTTCGCTTTTGATGAGCTGACCACTTTGCAGAATTCGCGCGGCTACCAGATTGAGTCCTTGGAGCGCACCCGTCGCTGGGCTGAGCGCTGCATCGCCGAGCACTTCTCACTAACTGATAACCGTGCGGGCAAGGAATATCAGGCACTCTTCGGCGTCATCCAGGGTGCACAGTATGAAGACCTTCGTCGCAAGGCCTGCCAGGATCTTGGAGCCATGGCCTTTGATGGTTTTGGTATTGGTGGAGCCTTGGAAAAGGAAAACCTTGGAACCATCGTCGGTTGGTGCGCCGAGGAACTTCCCGAAAACAAGCCTCGCCACCTGCTGGGGATCTCCGAGCCGGATGACATCTTTACTGCCATTGAAAACGGTGCAGATACCTTTGACTGCGTTTCGCCAACTCGTGTGGCGCGCAACTCGGCGTTTTACACCCCGTGGGGCCGCTTTAATCTTTCCGGTGCCCGCTACAAGCGTGATTTCACCCCGCTGGTTGAAGACTGCGATTGCTACACCTGCCAGAACTTCACCCGCGCCTACATTCACCACCTATTCAAGGGCAAGGAACTACTCAGCCACACGCTGATTTCCATCCACAACGAGCACTTCACCGTTAGTTTGGTTGAATCTGCCCGCCAGGCGTTGGAAGATGGCACCTTCTTTAATCTCAAGGATAAGGTCTTGGCTAGCTACTACGCTGGCAAGCCGGATCCCCAGGGTCAGCCGGTGGCATAGTAGTCGGATAACAATTAAAAAGGGTGCTCATTTTCCGCCGTCAGGCGGGAAATGAGCACCCTTTGTCATGTTCTAGGCTGAGGCAGTCGCCGCTCGTCTAATCATCGGCAAGTGCATGATTCCGTCATCATCAAAGTCTTCGCCACATCGTTCAAATCCGAATTTTCCATACCAGTCTTCCAACTGGGTTTGAGCGCCGAGATGAATCTGAACGTCCGGGCGGCACATAAAAACAGCTTGCTTCATCAGCGTTCCGGCCAGTCCTCGACCCCGTGCTTCCGCCTTCGTAGCAACACGGCCGATATGCGGGTTTTCACCGTGAATATCAAGAATGCGTACGGTGCACAATAAGTCGCCGTCCTCCCATGCGCCCAGGTGCAGGGTTCCTTGAACGAGGTCCAGACCATCCAAATCCGGGTAAGAAGAACGCTGCTCAACAATAAAAACGTGCGTACGCAGTTTGAGCAACGCATACAGCTGCTCAGTGCTGAGGTCTTCCGGCTTATGAATTGAAATTTCTACGCTCATCTTCTGATCCTATCCGCGTAAACCTGCGTACGCCCGTCCGAGAAATGGTCGTAGGGCCCGGAGAGCAAATAGCACGGAAATTCCCCACAGCGGCCAACCAATTCCGGTTTCAGGACTGAGCACTAAAGCAAAGAGCGGCGCGTAAGTGGCCACCGCTGGAATTAAGGTGGACGCTTCATTCATCAGAACCATGACCACTGTTGTATCGCTGGTGGAGCCACCTAACAGGCTCTCCCAGTCGCGTTCTTTACGTTGCGCATGACCTAGGCTGGCTGCTGCCCCTCCAAGGGAGACGACGATCACTGCTGCACCCCACAACCAGAAATTGCTCAGCTGAACGACGCCCAGCAACGCCAGTCCCCCAGTGAGCGTGGTCAACGCGATCACGCAATAGAAAACTGCAAAAAGTACCGCTGTTCGTTGTAGCTTAACCGCAGATTGTCCCAGGTGTTGTGTCAGTTGCGGCTGCGAGATCAAAGGCGAAATAGTTCCAGCTACATTTATCGTCAGCAACAAACACAGCACGAGGTAAAACAGCAGAGCGCTCAGCGGGTTGGCCACCTGTTCAACAGTCGCAACCATCGCCATGACCATCACCAGATACCCCAGCGTTGCATGCCAGCGCCCGCCTCGCAGTAAACGCAACACCAGAATGCGCCAGGCCACCGGCAGTCGGGAAGCAAGCTTGTTCCCACGACGTCGCCTGCGACCAATTGAAGCCGAAGATGGCTCCACGGCGCCTCTGGTATCTGCTTGCATCGCAGAGCCCAAGGCCAAGCGTTGATGCTCGCCGGCTACGCGCATGTCGCGCGCCCCGATCCTTGGGCTGCGTTTCCATGCCCACCAAGTACTGAGCACACTCAAGCACAGCAAACCGATTGCGGCAGGAGCCCATGCAGATAACCGGAGCACAGAGCTCGACGCACCTTCGACGACACTTATTGCCCACGGAATGTTCACCTGAAGCAAGAACCAGAATGCTGCAAGGACAACTATGGCGGCCACGATGCAGCGTCCCAGCCAGCGTTGTGCACGTGGTTGCAGCCCGTAGCTTTGCAACACAACCGCAAGGCTGGTCAAGAGCACTCCGGATAATGCAAAACTAATCAGTGCGTAAAGGGCTACCAGCGGTTCATAAGCACCGACCAAACCAAACATGACAATCAGCCAAAGCACCCCTACAAAACTGCTGGTCAGCAATCCAGTCAGTAGTGCGCTTCGAATCGATCGGCCGAGAATGGGCCTGGTGCTAATTGGTAACGGCAGCCACCAGTCCGCCTTGGCAGCATTCACGCCTACAGGCCCTAGGTATAAAAACAGCCGTAGAACACAGATGGCGCTGAGCATGAGCAGTACCGGCGACAGCTCTTGCAAACTCCATACCGTCCACGGTGTCTGTACGTGAGCTACCGTCTGCCCAAGCAGAGCAAAGATGAGGCCAAAGATCGCGCTGAAAAGATATGCCAAAGCAACAACCGCGGCCAGCACCCATACATAGACATCAGAGAAGTGATCAAAGCGTTCTGAAAAGTTGCGCCGTCGCTTTGCGCGGTTGAGCAACTGCTGCGGATCAAATTTGTTTTCCTGCAGAAGTTTTTCTCTAGCGTTCAAGCCACTGCGCTCCGGCCTCGGAGTGAAGGGCTTCACCTTGATCTTCGTTCAGCAAGAAGGCGTGGTTCAAACAGTGACGCAGCATCTGCGGATCGTGGGTCACTACTAAAAGTGTCGTCCCGGAACCTCTGAGTACGGCCAATCGATCATAGAGTTTCTGCCGGATACGCAGATCTAAACGTTGCTCCGGTTCATCAAGGATCATCAGCTGTGCAGGCCGAATGAGTGTCGCCGCCAACAGCACCTTGCGACGCTGGCCGGAGGAGAGCTCGCTGGGCAGTAGCCCGGCCACTTGTTGTAGCTCAAAAAACTCCAGCTCTTCACTGACGCTTTGTTTCCAAGAGTTCAGATTGTGGCCGCGAGCCACCAATTCAAGGTGTTCAGCAACGGTGAGTTCTTCAAAAAACGCTCCATCGGTGATCTGGACAGCGACATGCTGGCGGAAGGCTAGCGAGTCCTCGTTCACGGGCAGACCTAGAAATTCGACAGTGCCTTGCACCGGCGATAGGTGTCCAAGGATGGTGCGCACCAACGTAGATTTGCCACTACCGTTGGCTCCAATGATTCCCACCCCGTCGCCTGCGGAAACCTGCAGATCTAGCGGACCACAAATGACGCGTTGTTGGTAGCCAATAATCAGCTCGCGTGCTTCCAAGACAATCTTGGTGCTCTGACCTGTCTGCATGCTTGTAACGTTATCCCGCTACAACCACAAAGGGCATCGTCCTCGCGGATGATGCCCTTTGTTCACTACTTAGCGTTTACGGCTTGGATGTAGCCTGGTTCGCGTTGCTTGAACCATTTGATGACCAGCGAAGTCACCGGTACAAGAATGATTTCGACAGCTGTCTTATAGACAAAACCGACCACTACGTAGTTGATGAAGTTCGGCGCATCGGCAATACCAATGACCGGTGCGGCGACAGAGCAGAAAATCAGGGTATCGAGGAATTCGCCGACGCCGCTGGAACCAATCAGTCGTCCAATGAGCCCACGCTCTCCGCTACGTTCCTTGAGTTTGACCAGCACCCACGAGTTAGCAAACTGTCCAACCAAGAAGCCGCAGGCCGAAGCGAGAACGATCTGCCAGATTGGGCCCAGCGTGCGTTCGAGTGCTTCTTGACCGTCGTAGAACTCGGCGGATGGTAGTTGGATCATGATCCAGAAGGAGAACACCGCAAAGAAGGCGAGTGCGAAGGTGAGAATAATTGACCGCCGTGCAGCCTTTAGCCCGTATACCTCGGAAATAACGTCGCCGAGAATGTAGGCCAACGGAAAGAGAAAGAATCCTCCGTCGGTGATGATTGGGCCAAAGCTTACGCCTTTGGATGCACCGATGTTTGAGAGGATCACGATGGCACCCATCAGGGTGAGCACCGTGGAAAAGTATGGTGACCCCGCTGAAGCGAAGACCGCTTTATTGGCTTTGGTCAGGTTGTTTTCGGCGTTGTTCGCGCCCATGTAGTTGTCCTTGTCAAAAGTGGTTCGCCAGAACTTCGTCGCGAAGGCATGCTCGTACCTCAAAGGAATGGGTGGAGTTTAATGCCAGCGCGCGGTTCCGCTGTATTAGCACTTACCTAGCAAGTATCCCATGCTGACGGCCCTCGACTTAGGAACGCTTGAACGTGCAACTTAGTTTTCGAACCATTAGATCTCAAAATTCCGCATCTCATCTGGCATTCTTCGAAACAGTAAATCGAGGAATCTACTCCCCTAGTGATTGCCCTCGCTTGCATCCGCATGAAAGTTTTAGTTTTTTGAACGCGTTCAATAAATGCTAGAATCAACTCCATTAGCTTCCGTTCGAAAGGCTCAAGAGCATCCAACCGCGCACTGAAAAAGGTCGACAGACGCAGGCCAAACTTTTGGCTACTGCCTTGGACTGTTTTGCCATTGAGGGATACCGCGCATCAAGCATGCGGGTCATCGCTGCCAATGCTGGGGTAGCGCTTTCACATGCGTACTACTACTTCGAGTCCAAAGAAGACATCGTCGCGCAGCTGCTGCTGAACTTACGCAATGAGCAATTGCGGTTGTGCCAAGACGGGCTCGATGAGGGCAATACCTTAGAAACCAACATTCGCATCGTGCTGGAAGCTGGCGTGCAATCTTTGGCTCCCTATCATGAGTTCGGGCCGGCGTTTTTGAAGGTTTTGCTTTCTGGCGAGCATGCGAATGAAGAAGTAACCAAAATTGAACTGATGATGTGGGAACAGGCTGTTGGTGGCGCTCGGCCTCTGCCTCCCCTAGGTATCCGCCGAGATCTCCCCCGGTTCTTGCTACTTGTTGCGCGGCAGGTGTTCACCGCGTGGGCCTTTGACCAGTCCCCTGAGCAACGACGTTCACATACGCTGATCAAAAATTTGGCACCTGTGGTCGCTAAATTTGCAGTGCTTTGCCGTCTGCCGGTAGTCCGTTCCCTCTTTGAAGACATTCTGTCGCTCATTGATCCAAAAACCGCTGGCAAGATGGAAACGGATCATTCGGTGAGCTCGGCGCTAAAGCGGTCTAAAGCTTCCTAGATATCGGCTGTCCTCGCTGACAGAGAAATCCTAGAAACACAGTTGAGTATTGCCCAGTTTTTAGGCGTAAAGTCAGTGATGCCGATAGGTGACCCCTAGCGATTCAAAAGGAGAACGCAGCACTATGAGCGGAACTGCGCGAGCACTACCAGGTTGGACCAGCGGCTACGCATTATTGCGTGATCGTATTGCGTCTTTCCCTAACCAGCAGGAAATTCGTTCAGTGAATCAAAACGGCGACGACGTAGAGATCCTTCGTTACTGGCCTGATGATTCATGGACCGCCCCGTCCGATGCACAGCGTTTGATCTTCTTGGGCCCAGCTAATGACAGCACCGTCGCAAAGTTACAGGGCGAGGGCTGGGAGCAAAGTGCAACCATGCACTTGCTAGCTGGTAAGCCAGAAGATGTAGAACAAGTCGTCAAGCTGGCGGACACCTCAGGGCTTTTTGAAGCTCCCATGGAAAACTATGATGTTGTCGAGGTGACCGACTTTGACCGCCCGGTCGCCCGCGGACGAATGCACTTTGGTGCAACGTACGGTCTGCTCAGCGACCCGGACTTGTTCTCTCCCGATGATCCAGATGTCGCCCGCCGCGCGGTACTGGCCAACTTGGCCGGATCCG
Organism: Glutamicibacter sp. MOO4; assembly: GCF_056934395.1. Lineage (NCBI taxonomy): Bacteria > Bacillati > Actinomycetota > Actinomycetes > Micrococcales > Micrococcaceae > Glutamicibacter > Glutamicibacter sp. MOO4. The sequence goes on along the minus strand of NZ_CM167800.1, from coordinate 3,377,656 downwards.
CTTTCAGCCATGGACTGCCTTGGCTACTGATGGTAGCTACGCAAGAGCATGCTGCTAGCTTGCCTGAAGGTTGGTCCAAAGCGACCACGCTGACTTTCTGGCAGCACAACTAACCGTTCGAAATCCGTACTACATTCAATTGAGACTATGACTAATACAAACATTGTTGCTCCAGCCATAACCTTGACTATCGCAGGTTCCGAAGCCACCGGCGGTGCAGGTGCTCAGGCCGATTTGAAGACTTTCCAGGAACTGGGAACCTACGGCATCGTTGCCCTGACTTGCATTGTCTCCTTTGATCCTAAGGATTCGTGGAACCACCGCTTTGTGCCAGTCGATCAGCAGGTCATTGCAGATCAGCTCGAAGCAATCCAAACTTGCTACGAAGACAAGTTGAGCACCGTCAAGCTCGGCATGATGGGTTCACCAGCAACCATCAACACCGTGGCCACCGCATTGAAGTCCCAGAAGTGGGACAACGTTTTGCTGGACCCAGTTTTGATCTGCAAGGGTCAGGAACCTGGCCACGCACTGGATACCGACGAAGCGTTGAAGGCCGAACTGCTGCCATTAGCTACCTTCGTGACCCCAAACCACTTTGAAGCAGAACAGCTTTCCGGACTGAAGATCAGCACCGAAGAAGATCTGGTCGAAGCAACCAAGAAGATTCACGAAATCTCCGGCGCTGCAGTATTGGCCAAGGGTGGGGTACGCATCGCTGGCGAAGACGCTATTGATGTCTTCTACGACGGCACAACCCTAGAAATTCTTCGCGAAAAGAAGATCGGCGAAGTCGCCGTTTCAGGTGCTGGTTGCTCACTGGCAGCAGCCGTGACCGCGGAGCTCGCCAAGGGCGCTACCGCGCTGGAAGCTGCCCGCACGGCTAAGGCCTTTGTTACCGAGGGCATTCGCAACCGCGTTTCGGGAAACACCCCATTTGATGCCTTGTGGCAGGGTGGACGCCGCTAAGCCCGGGGTCAAAACCTGATTCACCATGGTGCCGGTCGCATTCATTATTGAATGCGACCGGCACCACGTTTAAGCGTGATCACGCTCATTGGCAAGTTTCGATCACTCTTGCTACGGTTGCTTTAGAACATTTATTTCGATGCGTGAATAGGTCACGGGAAAGGGCGGTCGGCTATGCAAGCCACTTTGACGCTCCACCCGTTCGTCTGCGCGTCGAACGGGGTTAGCTAGAAAGTCTCCCGCCAAAGGTTTAGGCCTGCGGGCTTTGATTGGCGCACCCGCATCTTTTTTACGTTGCAGACCTCAGTCTCCCTTTTTTGACTAAAACTTCCGTGCGCCCTTTTTCTGTGCGCGGATAATTTGAGGATTATCATGCAGCCATTGACCGAAAAAATCATTCGCTCATCTTTCGTTAACGCCACCCGCCAAGAAGCAAAGCGACTGACGCTTCCAGAGAACTTCGCCACCCTGGACTGGGATTCCATGGAGTACTTGGGTTGGCGAGATTCCAAGTTGCAGCAGCGCGGTTACCTGTTCCACACCGATAGTTCAGGAAACACCCGTGGCATCTTGTTGCGCCCAGCAAGTGGCGAGCGCAAGCCGACCAACGTCACCATGTGCGAGATGTGCCGAGACGTCAACATTCCTGTTGCCGTGGGCATGTGGACCACACGCAAAGCTGGACAGGCCGGACGTGACGGTGACACCTTGGGCACCTTGATTTGCCTGAACTTCGAATGCTCACGCAATGTGCGCATTCCACCTCCAAAAAATCCGATCTACCCGGATCCAATGGTGGTTGTTGCCGAACGCATCGAGCTACTCGACGAGCGAGTTCATAGCTTCTTGAACCGCCTCTAACCACGGCTCATAGCATCTAGGTTCACCTCGATGGACCAACAACAAACCCGCCTAGCATTAGCCAACTGCTGAGTAACAATGCGTCTATTTTTTCTAAAAAATCGACGCGCTCGGTCGCTAACGCTGGGCGGGTTTGTCGCGGTGGTGCGCGGATTTTATTGTGAAACCGCCAAGCCACGCACGATACCGTTTACAGAAAATTATTCAACAACCCCTTGATATATGCTGTGGGTCACCTAGGATTCCTAGCTATAGGCCCTCGTACTAGCGGACGTGGGCCTCGGACGATCATCAAAGCTCGCACCGCTTTGCCATTTTCGCCCGCCCATGACGGGAGCACTACCGCTATCCAGCCCAGCTAGGAGAATCATGGTCACTCGGCGCACGCAACGAGTGCCGCGTCTGATCTTGGGGTCAGCCACTGCACTTGCAATGGCTGTCACCTTGTCAGGACCGGCAAGTGCAGCAGGTATCCCCCAACCAGCAGATGGCGAACAAGCTTTCTCGCTACCAATTAGCGACACCCAGGCGCTATCAAAACTGAAGGTTTCAGGGCCACTAGCTAAGGCCAGCGGCAAGGTATCCGTCTTTGTCCAATTTGAGGGCGACGGAGCATTTGAAACCGTCAAAAAATCAGGCAAGAAAAAAGATGCTGCCAAGGTAAAGAAGATGGACAAGGACGTTAAGGCCAAGGGCAAGCAGCTCGCCGCCGAGTCCAAGTCTTCAATCATCTACACCACCCACAATGCATTGCAGGGTGTGGCGCTGACCGGTGACGCGGATAATCTGCGAAAGCTCGCTGAACGTAGTGACGTAGCAAAAATCAGTTCCATCGTTCCAAAGAAGCCTTCCAACCGCTCGTCGGTCGTTGATACCGGGGCCTTGGAATCTTGGAAGTCCTTGGACAAGACCGGTAAAGGCGTCAAGGTAGCTGTACTGGATACCGGCGTTGATTACACCCACGCAAGCTTCGGTGGGCCAGGTACCTTGGAAGCCTATAAGCAAGCCCAAGCATCAACGGAACTTCCTTCTGCAGAATCAAAACTGCGCGACGGCGATAAGTTCATTGGTGGCTGGGACCTTGTTGGCGATGACTACAACGCTAACGATGCCGATGACACCTACCAGCCGATTCCGCACCCAGACCCCAACCCATTGGACTGTGAAGCAGCCGGCCACGGTTCCCACGTTGCGGGCACCACCGCAGGCTACGGCGTAAACGCAGATGGTTCCACCTTCACCGGAAAATACTCGGACCTTGATGCCAAGGCCCTATCAGAGATGAAAGTTGGCCCCGGCTCCGCTCCGGAAGCACAGCTCATCGGCATTCGCGTCTTTGGCTGTTCCGGCTCCTCATCGGTAGTGGGCCAGGCACTGGATTACGTTCTGGATCCCAACGGTGACGGCGATTTCTCCGACCGCGCCCAGGTAGTGAACATGTCTTTGGGTTCAGATCACTCACCTACCGAGGATCCGGAAAACGACATTGTTGATGCCCTGACCAAGGCCGGCATCCTCTCGGTAGTAGCCTCGGGTAACGCAGGAGATGTCACCGACGTCGGCGGTTCGCCAGGTAACTCGCGATCCTCACTGACCGTAGCCAACTCGGTAGGCTCACACGTCACCCTGGATAAAATCCAGATTGATGGACCAAGTGATGTTGCCGGTTCGGCCTCCGGACAGTACTCCGCAAACTTCAACTACACCAAGGCTGATGCTGCTGCGCTCTCGGGCGATGTAGTTATGGCCCCGGCTGGCAATGAATTTGGTTGCGAGCCATTCGAAGCAGGTTCTCTGGAAGGCAAGTGGGTTTGGCTCAAGTGGAGCGAGAACGGCGAATTCCCTTGTGGATCCGGCGCTCGCTTCAACAACGCTGAAGCCGCCGGTGCCACCGGAGTGCTCTTGGATTCCGAGGCTAACCTCTTCGACGCTGGCATTGCCGGTAACGCTACGATCCCAGGTGCTCAGTTCACTTTGGATCAGTCCGAAAAATTGCGTCCAGCTGCTGAAGCCGGAACGTTGAAGGTTACCCTGTCCCCTGATTTTGTTGGAGCCTCCTCCAGCGAATCAGGAGCAGGTGACACGCTGAACTCCTCATCATCGCGTGGCGTACACGGCACCAACGGTGTGGTGAAGCCAGACGTAGCAGCCCCAGGTACGCAGATTAGCTCGGTAGGCGTCGGAACCGGCACAGGTACCGCAGTCATGTCGGGCACCTCGATGGCTACCCCACTGGTTGCAGGTATCGCAGCTCTGGTTCTTCAGGACAGCGACTACACCCCGTACCAGGCTAAGAGCGTCATCATGAATACCGCTGCCACCGATATCAAGGCAGCCAATGGCGAAGCTTATGGACCAAACCGTGTGGGTGCTGGCCGAGTGATGGCCGATGCTGCATTGGATACTCCAGCATTTGCCTACGATTCTGAAGCACCGGATCTGACCAGCGTGGTCTTTGGCGTGATTGAGCTTGACGGTAAGAAGGGCTACTCCGCACAGCGCAAGATCACCGTGAAGAACACCAGCGACAAGGCTCAGACCTACAAGGCTGACTACGTAGCTGCAACCCAGATCCCGGGCGCAAGCTACACCTTGGATCAAAACAGCGTTACTGTCCCAGCTGGCGGCACCGCCGAGTTGACGGTGACCTTGAAGGTTGATCCGCAGCAGTGGACTAAGACCATCGATCCAACGATGGAAACCACTCAGTCCGGTTTGGCTCGCACGTGGATTGCCGACACTACCGGTCGCGTTGAGCTGACCAGCAGTGACGCTCCAACCTTGCGTGTTCCTGTACAGGCTGCTCCAAAGCTGACCTCGGATATGTCCGGGTCGGTCAAGAAGCTGAAGAAGGGTTCTAACACCACCTCGCTGAAGCTCAAGGGCAAGGACATCACCGCTGGTGAAGGCGCTACCGAGGTTACCTCGTTGCTTGGTGCCTTTGAACTTGGTGCTTCCAGCGATCGCGGCGACGCTTCGCTGGATGCCATTCCTGCAGCACGTTCCATGGACCTGCAGTACGTCGGTGCATCAAGCACTGCACCTCGTACCGGTGTGGCCGATGGTCAGTTGAACATCGGTATTTCCACTTGGGAGAACTGGGCTCACCTAGCCGGTGGCACCGAGCTGGACGTTGAGATTGATACCAATAGCGATGGCAAGGCAGACTTTGTCACCTTCACCACCGTGATGGACGAGATTGATCTGGATCTGGCAGCAACCTTCGATCTGGCGACCGGCGAACAGGTTGATCTTCAGCCAGTGAACGGTGTGCTTGGCGATGTTGATGCCAACACCTTTGACACCAATACGGCAATCCTGCCAGTCTCCCTCTCGGCCCTTGGCCTGGATGAAGATGCTGCAGATATCTCCTACCGTGTCCTTGGCTACACCTGGTACAACACCGATGACGGTGGCTCCATGGTTCCGGTAGATCAGACCGACTGGATCAACTTCAACGTGGCAACCCCACAGGTTGATTTTGGTGCAGAAGGTTCACTGCTTACCGACCTAAAGGGCAACACGATTCCGGTCACCGTAGCCGACAGCGCCAAGGCTTCCAAGGCACTGCTGCTGCACCTGCACAACGCTGATACCAAGCGTGCCCAGGTACTGGATATCGTTTCCGGTAACACCGGAAAGCCGAAGAGCAACTAGTCTTCAGTTTTCCCTAGACCGGGTCCGGGGCACTTTCCTAGCGAGTAGGAAAGTGCCCCGGACCTTTTTAATGCCACGGTTTTTCTCAGCTAGCCAGCTTGGTCTAATTTAGCTTCCAGAATCAGCACTGCCGCTTCACGAACTTGGTCGGCGAACTTCTTTTCCTCGTTAGCTTCTTTGGCTAACGCTTTAGCCATGGTGATCGCCGGGCTAGATTTGACGCACAGTGGCACGGTGCCGCCGGCGGCTACAAACTTCACTGCGCGCTGACCGACCGCTACCTGCGCCACTTGTTTGGCTTCGCACAGATCATCGGAAATCACCACACCCTGATAACCCAGTTTTTGGCGCAGCAGACCGGTGATGACCTTCTTTGAAAACGGCGCTTCGTTCTGCGCATCAATTTTTGTGTAGCGGGCGTTGGAGATCATGACCCACGAGTTACCCTGGCTAATCGCCTGCTTAAAGGGTTCAAGATCGGTGGCGTCTGCACCGATCTCGGTGTCCGTGACACCACTGGAGGTATCGGTATTTTTGGCCACCCTGCCCAGTCCTGGGAAGTGCTTAACTACCGGCTGCACTCCGGCGTCATTCAACGCGTCGTTCACTGTGCCGATGGCTTGAGAAACTTCGCCGGCAGTATTGCCATACTGTCGCCCGAAATAACCGATCGGTGCGTTGCTGGTGCCAACTTTGGCTGGAACCACATCGGCGACCGGTGCGAGGTTTACATTGATGCCAGCCTCAGCAAGCTCCGCGCCGACTTTTTTGATGTTCGTGGCCTGTTTGCCCGAGGACCATTGGCCTTGCTGCGCGGCGGCCGGCAGATTGGTAAAACCTGTCCCCTGCAGGACCCGAACAAATCCACCTTCTTGATCGGTGGCCACCCACACCGGTAAATCATCGGGGACATTGGATTTCAGGCGCTTGGTGATGATAGCGGTTCGCGCCGCTGTTTTTTTCACCGAGAGTTGCGAACGTCCGCGCAAGAAAACATTGGTGATGCCCTGTTTCTCCATGGCTTTCAGTTCAGTGCTACTGGCACCCGTGGCAGGGACTCCAGCCATCACCAGGCTGGCCGTTTGTTGCTCAACGGACAGTTGATCAACAAGTTCCTCGGCCTGTTCACGAGACGTAGGCGCCTGCGGTGTTTGGGCAGCGGCGGAGCTACTTTGGGTGCTGTCCTCAGAGGACGTTGCTGATGGTGCAGATCCATTGTTACTTGAAGAGCTGGCTTTTGGAGAGCTCTGCGTACTGGTCTCGGAACTTGGCGAACTGCAACTGGTCAGCATGAGCATGGCAAGCATTCCCAGCGACATGAGCTGTCTGACGTGAGGGGTCATAACTTCATCCTCTCACCGTGATCTGCAAGGATACCGAATGTCTTCAGCCAGAATTCCGCTCTGGACGGTTCAGGCACGAACTTCTAGTAGTTCATCCCATTCGGTGGTGTAGCGCTGAGAGATATGTTCACGTTTCATTGTCCAGGTAGGGCTTTGCGCCAAGCCCGCAGGGCCTAGACCAATGGATTTCGCGCCAAATCGAGCTGAAATATCTTGGACTACCGAGGAGACATTTTTCTGTTCTGTCTCATCGTGCTCATCACCCATGTCAAAAAGATCAAGTTGTTTTTCACCCGGTGAATCGCTGAGGCCAGAGAGGATCACTCCTCCACGCACGTAGTCCGTCCCCGGCTGCATAAGATCACCCATGGCCGCGATAGCCAGCTTGCTAAGCAGAATCGGATCTCTGGTTGGCCGCGGTAGGCGCACTTGCGCGCTCGGGAATGAAGCCTCACCTTGAGCAAAGCGGCTGGTGCCTGCAGTGACGGTGAGTAAGGTGGCGTAGCGTCCTTCGCGGGCCAGCCTGCTCGCGGCCTTCTGCGCATAGATGGACATAACTTCTTCCATCGCTTCACGGGTGCGTACTGGGGAAGAGAAAGATCGAGTGAACATAACTTGTCCGCGGTCGGCTCGCTCTTCAATCGGGCCAATGCAGCGCTGACCATTAAGTTCAAAAACCGTACGCTGCAAAACCACTGAAAACTTCTTGCGGATTAACAACGGGTCAGCCGCCTTGAGATCCGCGATTGTCTCTATGCCCATGGACGCCAACTTGGCACCAGATTTACGTCCAACTCCCCAGACATCAGTGACGGGCACCCGGGTGAGAATGTTTTCTAAAACCTGCTGATCCATGAGGCCTTGGACGCAGACCCCGTTGAGCCCTGCATTGTGTTTTGCAATGTGGTTGGAGAGCTTTGCCAATGTTTTGGTGGAGGAAACACCAACGCAGACCGGGACCCCAATGGTCTTATCGATAGCCGTGCGGATGTGTGCTGCGGTTTTACGCACCTGCTCTAGGTTTCCTTCCAACCCGATGAACGATTCATCGATGGAATACACCTCGTGCCAAGTTCCAAAACGTCCCAGTAGTTCCATCACGCGAGCGGACATGTCGCCATAGAGTTCGTAGTTGCTGGAGCGCACGGCTAGGTTATGGCTCTCCATCAAACGCTGAATCTTGAAGAATGGTTCTCCGGTAGCAATTCCCAGATCTTTGGCTTCTTGGGAACGGGCAACTACGCAGCCGTCGTTATTAGAGAGCACCACCACGGGACGATTGCGCAATGAATAGTCAAAGGCGCGTTCGCAAGAGACATAAAAATTATTAACGTCCACGAGAGACACATGGTCAGTGTGTTGGTAAACGTTGTTATCGCTTCCGTTGAAGTTCATCTGATCCCATCTCAGCGTTGATCATTCAATAACGCGCTTAATGTCAGAACAAAACTTTCGAAAAATAATCTGCCATACTCAAATCATAGAACGTTTGTTCCATTACATGCTAACTACAAGCTAACGATTCGACACCTACAGCGAGCTGATTGAGGCTCACACCAGCACAGATCTCGATGAGCCTTCACCGGGCACTATTTTTCGGTCCAGATCCTTTGTATGCCTACCAAGTGGATCCTGCGACTGAACCACCGCTGCGTTCAGATTCCATCGCAGCACGAAGGTTCACTTGCCCGCCATTGGGCGTCGCAACTAGGATTTTTGGATCCGACTGGGGGTGCATGAAGCGGATCTTGACCACCGGTTCCAGCCGCCGGGCGACTTAGCCCGAGTCAGCGCACTGCTGCGAGCCGGCGCATGATTACTACTGTCGGCTCTTCGGTGGCGTCGCGATAGCCTGTGCCGGCCCAGATATTGATGTTTTCCGAATCATTAGCGGCCGCTGCCGCTTTACGGATAGGACTGGTCAGATGGTGAATGGCTGGGTAGCCACTGGGTGCAGCACCATGGAACTGGTCCACGAAATCATTACGCAAAGCCCTCGCCGGACGACCCGAGAAGGCTGTAGTCAAAACCGTCTCAGTGCGACGAGGATCCGCCAGCGCCGCCTTATAAGGTTTTGAGGCTCCGCTCTCATCGCTACGCAGTAGCACGCTTCCAAGAACAGCGGCTTCTGCTCCGTGCGCGAGCGCCTCGCGCACTGCGTTGGGCGTTGAGATTCCGCCTGCTGCCCACATAGGAAGTGTGGTCCGGGAACGGACGCGGTCAAGCAACTGCGCCAATGGTATCTGCTCGATCGGCGTGCCCGGCGTTAAGGTTCCTGAGTGACCGCCCGCTTTGTACGACTGAACTACTAACCCGTCGACACCTAGGTCTGCGGCCTGCTGTGCTTCGTCCGGCTTGGTGACAGTCTGAAATACCAATGATCCGGCTTTCTGCAGCCGGCGAACAGCCTCGGCAGGGGGAAGCCCAAAGGTAAAGCTGACCACTGGCACGGGATCACTGACCAGCATGTCCACTTTTTCCGCCCACTCATCGTCGTCCTCTAGGGCTTCGACCTCGTTCAGGGACAGGTCGTAGGTTGCTGCTAGCTCACGCAGGGCCTCGGTGTATTCAACAAAGGCATCTTTGTCGATTGGCACCGGGTTCGGTGCGAAGAGATTTACGCCGAAAAGGTTGGCTCCGATGGTGGAAATTCCAGTACTTACCTCGGTGATCTGTTCAGCGAGCTGTTTGGGCGATTTATATCCACCAGCCAGCATGCCCAATCCTCCCGCTTCGGCGGCGGCCAAGACAAGAGCAGGGGTGCTCGGACCGCCTGCCATAGGTGCAGAAACCAGCGGAATGGTTGCCCCGAGCTTGGCCAGGAGGCCCGAGGCTGCCAGCGGACTAGTGTCGTTTGAATACTCAGCCGATGCACTGCGGTCAGTCACGTGAGTCTCACCCTTTGTCTTTGCTGATCTTCGCGGAAGAATTCCGGGAGGACGGTTGCGCTAGCTCAGGCGCTTGAAGCGCACCCTACCTAGTAATTACCTCCATAGTAGGCACAGCCTAAGGCGCTAAAAAAATGCCGTCTAGTCATCAACCATGCATGGCGCGCATAGCCGATCATGTCTACGGCAAAGATTGAACGAGCAGCGGCAACAAGCCCATGTTCTGCCACTATAGTTCCACCGTCGCAGCTGGCTCCACATAGACAATGTCACCAAGATTCAGGGCTGGGAGTGCCACGGAGGCGCTCACCAAACTCTATCTGCAGGAATCAGTACGTACATCCATGCTTCTGATGCATAGATCATGCGTAAATGCCAATTTTCGTAAGCCCGATCCGAGAGTAGCCTCGAAAGCAGATGAGATAGAACGTGGTGTCCTATCAAAAGTGATCGGAGATCGGTGTCATTGAAGGCGAAAGTAGTAAGCTCCGGATGGGTCATCGCGCTACGGGCCGGGGCCGCGTTGGCGGCAGCCGTCGGGGTTGGTCGTTTTGTGTTCACCCCGATTCTTCCTCTGATGCAAGAGCGAGCTGGCGTCACCGCCGAGCTGGGAGCGGCTCTAGCCACAAGCAATTACCTGGGCTACATGATCGGCGCCATAGTCATGATGGCAGTTCCACGGTGGGCGCGTTCTGCACTCGCCCTGCGTATGAGTATTTGCGTACTCGTACTCTCTCTGATGGCGATGCCCGCCACCGAACTTCCCGAGGCTTGGATCGCACTTCGCGGTCTTGCCGGACTAGCCAGCGCGATCATGTTTGTCGTCGCGGCAAGCGTCATTGTCCACACCATTCCAAAACAATCCCACCACCTGGTTGGCTGGTCTTACGGCGGAGTCGGAGCTGGAATCGCGATCTCAGGTGCGGTAGTACTTATGATCGCTCAGTTCGGAGATTGGCGTGAGGCCTGGTTTGCTTCTGGGGTGCTTACGGCAATACTTGGTGCCTTCGCATGGCAACTTGTACAGGGCGAGCAGTCAGAACACACCTCGCCTGCACATACGGAGCCGATTCATCGCCCCCACCGCTGGTTTGTCCCGCTCGTGGCGGCATACTTCCTCGAAGGTGTCGGATACATCATCGCGGGCACATTCCTGGTCGCTGCAATAGCGTCCTCTGCCTCGGGCGGACTGGGGAAGCTCAGCTGGATTGTGGTCGGTTTGGCAGCTATCCCGTCCTGTCTTGGCTGGGCCTGGCTGAGCAAGAAGTTGGCCCACCCTACTTTGCTGACCATCGCGCTATTGCTGCAAGCGGCGGGAATCGGATTAGCTGCCCTCGACCTTGGCATGGCAGGAGCGGTAATCGCAGCGGTACTCTTTGGCGGGACATTCATGGGCATTACCACCCTCGCCCTTGATGCGGGAGCACACCTGCAAGTCCCCACAGCGGTCGCAATCCTCAGCTTGGTATATGCAGTAGGACAAACTTCCGGCCCTATCCTTGTTGCCCCGTTGTTATCAGACGGATTCCATGGTCCGCTGCTCATAGCTGCCGTAATCGTCGCGCTAGCTGCGGTGTCTACGGCGCTGATTCGGATTCGATTCCCGGCCGTCCACCGGCCTGCCAGCGAATCCACATTCGAACCGGTGACCGCCGAGACAGTCGGCGCAGGCGTGAACCGCTGAATGGACCACGCACGTAAAGCTTTGCCCATTACAACCGTTTTTATGAAAGGAACAAGATCATGCCACTGATCACCATCGATGTCATTCGAGGTCACGACGAGGATTACCTGGTCCGTCTTCTTGATGCGATCCACGACGCCGTCGTCGAAGCGTTCGATGTCCCATTCACCGATCGGTACCAAATCCTGCACCAGCATGAACCGTTCGAGCTTCGTGCCTTAGATACAGGTCTGGGTTACACCCGTACGCAGAACTTGACCATCATAAAGGTCACTAGCAAGCCCCGACCGACCGAGGCGAAACAGCGTCTCAACGAGAAGATCACCACATACCTCGGTGACCGGTTGGAGATTTCAGGCGAAGACGTCATCGTGAGTATCACGGAGAACACCTCCGCGGACTGGTCATTTGGCCAAGGACGCGCGCAGTTCCTGACCGGCGAACTTCCCGACGACACCCAAAATGCACAGGACAAGGTGGCAGAAAAATGAGTACTTTTCCCGCTTGGATCGCCCGCAAGGACGAAGATAACCGCATCCGCACCACCCTTGAGGAAGCCGAGACTAGCTTCCTAGACGACCTCGACGTAACCGTGCAGGTTCACTACTCCAGCATTAACTACAAAGATGCTCTGGCACTGCACGGCAAGCCCGGTGTCATCCGACGCACTCCGCTCATCGTCGGCATCGACCTGGCCGGAGAAGTTATCGCCTCGCGGGATCAGAGATGGCACCCGGGCGATCTGGTCACGCTCGACGACGCGGGCCTAGGCGAAGAGCTCCACGGCGGGCTGGCCGGTCTTGCACGTGTTGGCGGCGATGATCTGGTTGTCATCCCTGATGCCTTCACCCCCGCCCAGAGCGCCGCAATCGGCACCGCAGGATTCACTGCGGCACTGAGCATTCTTGCGCTCGAGCGTCAGGGAGTAAACCCCAATGACGGCCCTGTCCTGGTCACCGGCGCTGGCGGCGGAGTCGGAACGGTCGCCATCGCGATGCTCGCACAAGCTGGCTACGAAGTCATCGCGGCAACAGGCCGACCCGACGCGCTATGCGAGCGACTGACCGAGCTCGGTGCAACATCGATCATCAACCGTGGTGAGCTGAACACCGACCGCCCACTGGCCCGGCAGCAGTGGGCTGGAGTCGTCGACAGCGTAGGGGGTCCTACCCTTGCAGGAGCGCTGGCCGGACTGCACAACAACGGCGCCGCGGCTGCCTGCGGACTAGCTGGTGGCAGCGATCTGCCAACCACCGTGCTGCCATTTATCCTCCGTGGCGTCAATCTACTGGGCATGGACTCGGTCCGCACGAAGCCAGGCCTGCGCCGCGACGCTTGGGAACGCCTTGCCCGCGACCTCAACCCGGAGCATCTAGATTCCGTCACACGCACCGTCCTGCTCAAAGACGCCGCAGATGCAGCAAAGGACCTGCTCGACGGGCATGGGACAGGACGCACCGTCGTCCAAATCTCCGAATAACCACGCAGAACCAAGAGCTAAGGAAGAGAGAATGACCAAGCTACGTGAACGGCTAGCAAAGCTGCCATCGTTCCCCAAGGAACTATCGACCCTGGATAGCGAGACTGTCCCCGAGAATCCGAACTCTTTGTTTGAATCATGGCTGAACAGCGCCATCGAAGCAGGGAATCGGCAACCGCACGCGATGACGTTTGTTACCAATCGTGCAGACGGAACTCCCGTGGGGCGCACCCTGATCATCAAGGACTTTGACGAGAACGGCTACCAGTTCTCCACCCACCGCAGCTCCCGAAAGGGCCAAGAGCTCCAAGAGAACCCTCGCGCATCGTTGGTATTTTTCTGGCGCGAGTCCGGACGTCAAGTACGCGTCACCGGTACCGCGTCAGCGCTCAGTGACGAAGCATCGCAACTGGACTGGAGCGGACGCCCCAGCTACGACGGCCAACCGAATCCCGACTGGCAGCTCTACACACTCGTGCCCGACGAGTTCGAGTTCATGCAAGCAAGGGAAGATCGCAACCACACTCGCGTGGAATATAACCGCGATAACGTCGGGCAATGGGCTCACCACCTGGTGACAACTCCCGCGGGCTAAAGGCCAGCAACTGACCGATTTCTCATAGCAGCCATTGTCGTTGCCGCCCCTCAAATAAGGGCGGCAACGACAATTGGTTTAAATGGACAGCTAACAGATCGGCAAGGGTCTATGCTTGGGAAGCATGGATGTGGAAGTACGGCACTTAAGGGCCTTCGTCGCTGTAGCCGAAGAAGAATCCTTTACTCATGCGGCCTTGAGACAGCGGATCACTCAACCGGCCCTGTCAAGAACGGTGCAGCAACTCGAATCCGCTCTCAAGGTCCAGCTGATCCGGCGGACCTCAAAGCGCTTCGAGCTCACCGCAGCGGGAGCCTTATTCCTAGATCATGCCAGGACTACGCTGGCCAACCTTAATCGAGCAATTGCCGTGGCCCGAGGAAACACTACAATCACTCTAGGTTTCAGTTGGCTCCTGCCCACCCCATGGGCGCAGGATATGGCACGACATTTACAAGATACCGCCGGCATCGAAGTGACCTTTACCCGAGTAGATGCCACGGCTCAACCCCTGGCCCGTGGAGATGTAGACGCGGTCGTCTTACGCTCACCGGTATCCCCAGCGCTGCTCGACAGCCCCCGAACAATCAAGCTCTTTGAAGAACCACGCGTACTCGCGTGCTCGAATCGATCCCCCTGGACTTCCGGAGCGCCAATCCGGTGGGAAGACGTACCCCAACGCCCCTTGGTCATCAACACGGTTAACGGGTCAACCACAACGGATCTCTGGCCGAATCTCACTCCGGAGATTGTGGAGACACGCAGTTACGATGAATGGATCGAAACTGTCGCCGCCGATCGCGGAGTTGGAATCATCCCGGACATCGCTCGCACCAGGGGCATACACCCTGGCGTTGAATTTGTGCCCTTGATCGGAGCGCCACCAGTCACCGTTTGGCTCAGTGTCGCGGACCAGGTACCTGCACATCGAGCGCGATCGATCCTCGACGCTTCACGTCTGGCCCTGAATGCGTAGACCGAAGGTCGGATTGTGAATTCGTTGCGCATTTGTCCTGCGACTCACGATGCGCGGTAACGAGTGCCAGCCAGGCATTTCTCGTCCTGCTTCATGGCCAAGTTCTTAGAGGTTGTTCCGGGGTATGCCCGCTAGGCATCGGCCAGGGTTCTAGCGTCGGAGCAAAGAACGAGCTTACGTCAACGTGGGGCAGCACTGTTGTTGCGGATCCGAAGGATCAGCGATTGTATGAGTCATCCGTTTAGGGATTATCGGTTACCTGACATGATGCAGGCACCTTGTAATCACGCCAAAAACGCCTACTTCATCGCCCTCGGTTAGTAAGACCGGCAAGGGGGATTCGTCGCTGAGCAAGCCAACCTTGGCTCCATCAATGTGCCAGCGTCGCACCAACATCTGACCATTAAGATTCACAATCACCACTGAGCCGTGACGGACCGATAGTGAGCGATCAACAATCACTTCATCACCGTCATAGATGCCCGCCGAACGCATCGCATGTCCGCTGACGCGCATGATGAAGGTGGAGACACGATCCCGTACCAGCAGACGGTTTAGATCCAGTCCGCCGTCAAAGTAGTCGCGCGCTGGTGAAGGAAAACCCATCGCCGAAACAGCTTGTACCGGACCGTGACTAGCTCCGGGTGGCAACAATTCATTGTCTTCAGCCACCGCCACCACCTCCTACTGCAAACTAGTACAAATATTCGAATACTAGAATTGTACAGTGCGGCGCGGAGTGCTTCATGCTAGTTGGTTTCTGCTATTTCCTGAGGCTTCGCTACTAGGGCAGTAACGAGGCAAATGAGCATGCCTACAACGGGGACCGCAGGCCAGATATACCACCACGATGCCAATTCATGATCCGGGTGGATGCCAAAGAGGCGGATGGCCCACTTTGCTGACAGCATCAGTTCCACGCTAAAGAACACAACCACCAGCAACATGATCCGTCGTGGCCAAGCCTTCAGCCGCATGGCAACCACAACCCAGGCGTAGGCCATGACTGGTCCCCACACCCAGTGGTGTGACCAGCTCACTGGAGATACCAGCAAGGGGCAGGTCGCCGCTACGCCCAGAAGCACCACCGGCTCAACCTTGTCGTGAAGCCGGTAAAGAAGAGCGATGAATGCCAGGCCCACGGCGAGCGCTAGGACAAACCAGATCAGCGAACCCGCGCCCAAGCGAGTCAGTAATCCTTGAAGCGAAATGTTGTCGATATAGCCAACGTCTCCGACGCGCGAAGGATCACGCACGACGTCGAACCAGTAGTCTAGGGTGTTGCGCCACTGGAAGATCAGCCCGACCAACTGAGTGCCCAAGAAGACTAAGGTTCCGGTAATCACTGCACGCCATTTACGCATGGCCAACGGGAGAATCAGCAGGGCTATAGGTGTGAGCTTAATTCCGGCGCAAATGCCCACGGCAATAACAAACGGAGTCATTGACTTCGAATTAACTAGCGCCAGATAACAAGCGCCGAGGATCAGAATGTTGATCTGACCAAACCAAATGGTGTCCCTGAAGGGACCGGAGATCAGCATCAGGCTGGTCAAGGTCAGCGGCGTAACCCATCGCCCCAGCTGCGGCCAACGCCGCGCTATCCGCAGAGCCAGATCCTTGCCAACAAAGAAGGTCAAGACAATAGAAGCCACCATGGTCACTGCTACTGAAACCCAGTAGGGGAAGACGGCCATTGGCAGGAACATGATTGCCGCAAACGTTGGATAAGTGAAGGGCAATCCGGGCGCATTAATCGGACCGACAAATGGCCCATATAGATTCTGCGGTTCGCGCAGAAGAGTCAGCGCACCTTCGCGGTATACAGACAGATCCCAGCCAGTAGGTTCGATGGTGATCAACGTCCAGACCAGTAGCAAGACCATCACTATTTCTAGGATGGCCGTTGATCGCCTGACTGGTCTGATGATTGAGGAACGGATAAATCTTCACCCTAGCGTTGGTGGATCTGGCAATCCGGTTACCGAAGCACCAGAGAGCAGTAATAGAAATCTGTCGACACCATTTCGAATTTAAGGACAGAATGGCAATCGTCCTCGATGCCAGGCTGCGCCCATTCTACTTTTGCGCCTGCTATTAACCCTAGAGCAAAAACCGCTAGTTTAATTCCGCTGCCCGCGCGGCATTGTGCGTCGCAGTTTTTCGGGACAAAACTAGCGCCACAACCACGGACAGCGCGGTCCCTGCGCCGGCAAGAATAATGATCATTTGAGCAGAATTCATTATCAATCCCGGCGTTCCCAAGAGATATCCCAACGCCACCATGGCGTTAATGAGCATGCGCAATTGAGCCCACGCACTTCCGTGGCGTGCTTGCGGAACGTGCTCATAGATGGCGGTTCGCACCCCGGTATTGCGCAGGCCGTTGCCTAGTCCCCCGACAAGGAAAATAATCAGCAATGCCGTGGCATTTGGCCAAAGTCCCTCCACAAGTATCGCCATACCTACAAGCGCTCCCCCGAAAAGTGTGGGTACTGATCCGCGCGAGTCGAACCACGAGTTGCCACCCATCAGTGCCCCTGCCACCGCACCTAATGACCAAGCGCCCAGCAACAGTGCATACCCCGTATCATCGGCGGTGATATCTCTCAGATAGAAAACTCCTGCTACGCCCTCGGCCGAGGTGAACAAAACAATGGCCGCCACAGGTATCAACAGAATCCGCAACCAACGGTTCTGAAACAGAACCGGACTACTTGTAGTCCGCTTCAGCCGGTCTTGGTTTTCGGGCTGCGGTTCGCCCAGCGCAGTCTCACGTAGAGTCCAACGCATCAAGATAGCTGCGATGCTGAGCAATGCGAACCCAACGGCCCCGCACCAAAGAACCGTGCCGAAACCCGCATGCGCTGACAACCATGAAGCAACTGCCGGAGCGATGATTCCAGACAGGGACGTGGCGACCACAAGAAAGCTGCCAGCCCTGGACAAGCTAAAGCTGCCACGAATTCGCGGAACAATCTTGAAGATCACTGAACCATTAATCACCGCGCAAATACTGGCCACTGGCATGAGAGCCAAACAAAGAATCATGTTTTCTGCCTGCGCCAATACCGCGAAGATCAATACGTGGACGCAAAGGTTAATAATCCACACGCGCCATAACGACGAACTATCCACCCATCGGCCCACTAAGCTCGCGACAAGCACCGGAGGTAACAGCCCACCTAAGAACAGTGCGGTCACTGCCCACGAACCCAGCTGGTCTGCGGCTTCAAGGGTCAAGGCAAAAACGGCCATGCCCTCACCCAAAAGTGAGAAGAAAGCGACAGCAACAAACAGCCGACAAAGCACCGACTGATTCATCAGTACAGTGACCTCCTCGTGCATGTTTAGCGCGGTCTCTATCACTGACGGAAACTTTCCGTCACGGTAATTGGTTCTATTCTAGAGAGAAGAGAAACAAGTCCGAGGGAGCATTGTGAAGGTATTACTGGTCAGCTGCGGCGACGTCGCCACCGAAGCAGGGTTACGCTTCCACGCCAAGGGACACCACGTCACAGGATGGCGCCGCAACAGTAACAAGCTTCCAGAAGAGTTCGCCGGAACGGATGTCGACTTACTCGATCCCAACCGTTGGCCAGTGGTAGATCCAGATACCGAGGTCGTAGTGCTCACCCCGGTTCCGGTAACCCGCGACGCACAAGGATATGAGCGCAGCTATTTGCAGGTGGCTCAAGAACTCAGCGCTCGGCTTCGTAGCCAGGCACCAAAGCTGCGCCGACTGATTTACATCTCCTCCACTGCCGTGATGGGCGGTGAAGATGGCCAGTGGGTTAACGAGCAGGCACCCGTAGTTGCCACCCGCGATACGGCAAAGGTCTTGGCCCGCACCGAGGCAGCGCTCACCGAGAGTGGACTGCCGGTGACAATCTTGCGCGCCTCGGGAATTTACGGCCCGGGACGTAACCGACTGATAGACCTGGTGACCTCGGGCAGCGCCCGAATCCCACACGGTTCACACTGGACCAACCGAATACACCGCGATGATCTAGCCGCCGCCATTGTCCATGTAGCCGGCTTAGATGATCAGGTAGCCGACCTGTACTTGGCCACGGACAATACTCCTGCCCAGCTGGCAGAGGTCTACGAATTCCTAGCCAACGAACTAGGTCTAGAGCAGCCTGAACATGAGGCACCTCCGGCCGAACGACGTGCTGGCGACCGGCGCTTGGACAACACCCGGCTGTTGGACAGCGGGTTGTCCCTTCAATTCCCTAGTTACGTCGAGGGCTACCGTCAGATGTTATCGGGCACTTCCACCCGGCATGCCTAGGCCCGGCGGTTCACTCGGCAATCTGATGAGCACCTTGCTTGATTGTGCGGAGTCCCTTCAACCCTCCTACCTCCGTGAGAATCCGGCTGGTTCAAATTGCTCAGCTCTAGAACCCTTTACGCAGCGGATTGAAGTGACGTGCGATAGTGGGGACTTCTTGACCGGTGATTTGGGCAGCCAAGATTTTTCCCGTCAATGGACCAAGGGCTACGCCCCACATTCCATGGCCACCGCCGACAGAAATCCGCGGGGAACGCGTTTGGCCAACCAACGGCAACCCGTCAGCGGTGCATGGACGCCCACCAACCCACTCTTCCTTGCGGTTCTCCCAGTTGATCCCCTTGTACACCGGAGTAGCAGCGGCCACGATGGCTTCGATGCGCTTTGGCTCCAGTTTGTGGTTGACGTCCCGGAATTCCATGGTGCCGGCGATCCGGAAGCGATCCCCCAGTGGGGTGCAGGCTACGCGCTGAGTTGGGAAATAAATGGGGTGCGTTGGCATATGTTCCGGCTCCACGGTGAACGAATAACCTCGTCCAGCCTGAACCACAACGTTGACGCCGAACTTTTGAGCCATGTCAGTCATCCACGCACCGGTAGCAAGAACTACGTGGTCCGCCGTGATGGCCCGTCCTTCTGAACCAATAACCGTCACCGAGTTCTTGTTGTCGCGAATATCGGTGACATTAAAGGCACCGATAATGTCACCACCGCGTGCAACCACAGACTCAGCGAGAGAAGCAATGAACTTTGGCGGGTTGATATAGCGCTGATTCTTGATTGCTACGCCGGCGGCGACGCGATCCGAAAGGGTCGGCTCAATGCCGCGCAGCTGATCCCCGGAGAGCAGCTCAAAGTCGACAGTGCCACCGGTTTTTTCGATCATCTCAAACTCGTGCAGCAGCGCGTCCCGGTCCTTGAGCGAAGTAAAACCAGTCAAGAATGGATCGGCCGCCTTGGAATGCTCCGCTACTCCTGGGCCAGCGGCCGTGTGCTGAGAGATTTCGTCAAAGGCATCAAGTCCGGTGACTCCGATTTCCGAGAAGACCCGCATGGCATCTTCCCATCGCTTGGGCATTGAGTGCCAGGCGAAGCCGATCAAGAAGCGCAGTAGTTTGGCATCAGCGCTCAGCGGGATATAAAGCGGAGACGTTGGATCCAGCATCATCTTCAGTCCATTGGAGAAGATTGATGGCTCTGCGATGGGCAGAGTGAGAGCTGGGGTCAACCAACCAGCGTTACCCCACGAGGACCCCGAGGCAACCCCGCCACGATCTACTACCGTGACCTTGACGCCAGCGTCTTGGAGATACCAAGCAGTCGACAATCCGATAAATCCGGCACCGACAACGACTACATGATCTGGCGCAGTCATCCCAGCCATGATCCACTCTCCTAGAAACTCGTTGGCCCCATAATGCGAGGTTGTATGTGTTCACTGTCGCGCGATCCAGGCAGAATTTCAACGAGTTCTGAGGATTCAACGGTGAGCGCCACCACACTCCCCTGTGATCTGTATTTTTTGCGGAAATCCTTGCTCTACACCGTCTTTTCTACGGCACTTCCCTCGACTAGATCATTTTTACCCCGTCGGAAAGCGTTAGACCCCTCACAAGACGTTCGCTCTATCTGTGCTCTGCGTACACTGAAAGTAAGCAAATAATCATCTTTCTCGACAAGCCGTTTTAAAGGATCACCACCACACACATGGCCTCACGAAAACCAGCCAAGAAGAAAACCGCACAGGGTCATCCGGCTCGTCAGTCCGGGGCGAGCTCCGTACCTTTTGAAACTGAAGTGCGCCAAGCTTTACAGCCTTTTAAGTCCCAGCTGTTCCGCCACTTCCAAGAAGACGGACACCCCGCCAGCGAAACACGCGCTGCGCTCGAAGGACTCACGACGCTACTGACCGTGCATGCGCAGTTGCGCAAGAGTATTGACGTCCAGTCGCTGGATCCAACTGTTCTTGGCGAGCAGCTCGGCCACCTTTCCTCGCTGGGCAATCAAGTCTCAGAAGCCAGCGCTGCGATCCTCAAGCACTACCTAACCTTCTTGGGCACCACTGCAAACTTTGGTGGCAGCGTAGAAGACTTCAAGCAGACCTTCGAGTTCCTCTCCCGTATGGCTGGTGATTCACCAATCGTCGCCCCTTACCTTGAAGACGACGAGGCCAACGGAGCCTTCGAATCAATGCCATTTGTCTTTGCTGCCCGCGAACTTATCGGCTGGGTCGGTGAAGGTAAGCCAACTACACCAGCTGGCGTTCTCACCGGAGAAACCTTGCAAGATGCAGCCCAGGCACTGGGAATGTTCATCAAGGTCGACGAAAGCGCCGAGGCTATTGAGCACCCTGAGTGGGAACCAGAAGACGGAACCAGCGTTCCATCGCTGGCTGACATCCCTCGCCTTTCGGCCTATTGGGATGCACTAATCGGAACCGCATTGTTGCGCTATCAGGCACCTAATGCGACACCTACCGAATCACTGAGTGAAGCATTGCTCGCCACCAGCGGTGCAGGGTCACGCTTGATCAAGGAACTGATCGCTGAGGTGCTCTACTCGCACATTCTGATCAATACTCTTGAAAAGCCGGGCCAGGCACAGATCGCCGAGATGGTTGCTGGGGTGCTGAGTAATGCTGCCTCGACAAACACCGTCCGTACTGAATTTGCGCTGCAGATTCCTACCAAAGAGGATCTGCCCGAAGAGCAGCACCACTTGATTCCTAGCCTCGAAGAAGTTGTTCCTCAGGTGGAATCGCTACTTCGTGTCTTTGAGCGCGAGGGTCTGGTTCAGATCACTGAGGAAATCACCGTTCCGATTGTGCTGCGCTCCTCGTTGGAACGCGCACTGGGCAAGGTCTCCGAGCATGTCCTGAAAACCGACTCCGACTCTAACGATTCAGAGGCATAGTCGGCGCAGAACAAAAGCGACGGATCCGGGAGAAAATCCCGGATCCGTCGCTTTCTACTTAAGCTCGCATGTATCGGCGTCCTACTGTCTCCGTAAGAACGGAAACCTGAAGTTATAAAAGGTACGTCGCATTGCCGACAGACAACGGCACGCGATGGGGGCGCAATGCCGATGAAAGATCAGTCTGTTCACACAATGCAACGTACCTTTTAATCACCCTCTGGTCCTTGATGATGCCACTCGCAAAACACCACCAAGTACCTTCTCGGTGATCGGTCTTCACCGATACATATCTAACCTATCGTGTTCAGCGAAAAATCGAAATCATACTTTAGTAGGAGGGTAAGGCCTAGAACGGAATGCTGGCGCGAAGGGTCCAAACACCTTGCTCTTGGCTGGTTGAGAACTTTCCACCAAAGGCACGCATCCTGTCGGCCATACCAATGAGGCCACTTCCGCCCGCTGGTAGCCCCTTCACTTTCCTACCGGAAACACCCACCTGATTAGTGATTTCTAGTGAGGCTTCGGTGCCGTTTGAAAGCAATTCTAATGAACAGTGACCACCCGGGACACCGTGCTTTATGACATTCGTTGTACCTTCTTGCATCACACGATAGATCGCAGTTTGCGCAGAACGAGGCAGTTCGGAGATTTTTTCATCCGTGGTCGAGGTCACTCTAAAGTTGGCATCTTTGAGCCGTTGAGCAAAAAGTTCTGCTCCCTGAAGCGCATTGACAGTAGTTGCAGCCGGCTTATCAAAGTTGGCACTGCCTTCTGTGGACATGGTGCCATCGGCCCGTAGGACGTTGAGCATCAGTCGCAAGTCATGCAAGGTTTCGGTACTGAGCTTAGCGATGATATCGAGTGCCTCTAGCGCGGCCTGCCCGTCGTTGGCGAACTTGGCCGCCTTTGACTGCATCGCGACGATAGTGATGTCATGAGCAACGATGTCATGCATATCGCGGGCGATGTTTTTACGTTCTCTGTCTATGGCTATACGCGTCTGTTCCCGAGCCTTTTGCATCTGATCAACAGCGTGATCATTCTTCTCTCGCAATGAATAGATACTGCGCGTTACAAAGTAGGACAGGGCAGTCAACGGCACCAGCGCGACGAGCAATATGGCGTCCTGATGGGCTTGGATAGCAAACAGAACCATCCAGGCCGCCGATAGCGTGAGGAACAATCCTCGAACACTTCGTGCATCAACAGTTGCTGCCAGCGCCGCAAAAATCATAAACGCAGTGAAGGTGAAGAAGAATAGGAAGCTCTCGTTGAGGAAGAAGAAGGCAACGGCAATAAACAGTCCGAGGGACGCTGCGACCCATCGAAGACCGATAGCCAGCACCACGCAAAGCACGAGCCCTACGAGGGCTCCCAAGATGGTTGTTTGTGACGCTCGACTAAAACCGTCCCTAAAGAGGGTGACGGACTCACTGCCCGACAGGAGAACAAGGACAGCGATCCCCACCCAAATAATGACACCCCGGCCAGCGAGGTGCTTGGTCAGGGTGCCTTTTAGTCGTTCACTCATATGCCGAATAATTCACGGCGACAGCGTTCAAGTCAAATAGCTTATTCGCAACCTACGCCGTAGTGAATGCATATCCACTTCGAAAAGTCTGCACCCCATCCGGCTGGGGTTGCAACTGATCCGGAGCCGATTGACTGACTCTGCGCCGCTGATGCGGGAGCAGCCACTGCGGTTAACGGTGCCAATGCCAATGCGGCAACGGCCATCATCTTCAAAGCCTTCATAACAAACTCCACATCTCGACAACTTATATACTTTCAAGTGAGCACCCGTTTGGAGCTTGCAGCATCGACGCTAAGGAAACAGATGGAACAAATAAAGGTCCTAATCGCTGATGATGAGCCACTAATTCGGCATGCGTTGGGGACAATCCTATCAACGGATTCTGGGCTTGTAACCGTATTTTTTGCAGAAAATGGACAGCAGGCAGCCGACTATTGCGTGGCAAACGAAGTTGACGTTGTTTTGATGGACTTACAGATGCCAATCATGGACGGGGTTAGCGCGACTCGCGCCATTAAATCTCGCATAGACAGCCCCGCAGTCCTTGCAATTACGGCATTTTCCTCGGATGAGTATTTAGTGCCTGTACTTACCGCAGGCGCCAGCGGCTATTTAGTTAAGGATTCAGAACCGGGAGAAATAATTAATGCCGTGCACGCAGTTCATCACGGCACTGCGGTCATTTCCCGCTCGGTTTCAGCCGACCTGATTTCCGCGGTGCGCAAAGCACATACGGATAATTCTCAACAGGTCGAAGATCTCATTGATGATCTGGGCATAACCAGTAGAGAAATCCAGATTCTAAAACTCCTTGCTCAGGGATTTAATAATGTTGAAATCTCCAAAACCCTCGGCATCACCGAGACCACGGTCAAGACACACATGGCAAAAATCTTCGTCAAGCTCTCAGTCCGCGACCGCGTTCAGGCCCTGATAGCTGCTGCGCGACTGGGGATTGTTGAAATCCCGAAGGATTAAGTACTTCCCCTCCGAAGCACCTCGAAGGGTGTGAGCTCGTGTGCTAAAAAAGGAATTTTGGATCATGCGGGAATATCTTGAGGTCCTATGCGTTGAACATGAGCATAGACCGCTCAAG
The DNA here is from genome assembly GCF_056934395.1 of Glutamicibacter sp. MOO4. NCBI lineage: Bacteria > Bacillati > Actinomycetota > Actinomycetes > Micrococcales > Micrococcaceae > Glutamicibacter > Glutamicibacter sp. MOO4. Next base: position 3,353,363 of record NZ_CM167800.1, on the reverse strand, counting down.
TTTCTACTAGGAGGCTCACTTGCCAGCATTTTTTGGTGCACCATCTGACGGCTCGTTCGAGGAATTCCTCTCACGGTTCCTCTCTTCACGGGCTCAGGCAGCACGTCCGATCGACATCACCCGCCTACTTTCCACCCGTACCCACGAGGCAGTAGCTACCGCGGCAGCAATCTCCCAGGAGCACGGCCACGATGAGATTGACTCATTGCACTTGCTCACCGCGCTTCTGCGCACCGAACCAGTTGGCGAACACCTGACCGCCATGGGCATCGACATCGAAGCCCTCGGCAAGGACGCAATTGCGCACATGCCAAAGAGCCAAGAGTCCGGAGAGAAGCCAACACGCCTTTCCTCGGCCGCTCAGCGCAGTCTCTTCGACGCCTACCAGGTGGCCCGCAACTACGGTTCCACCTACATTGACCCGGACCACCTGTTCCTTGCCTTTGTCTTCAACCCGGAATCGCCGGTCAGCAACCTGTTGGCACAGCACGGCATCACCGGCCAGTCACTCCAGCAGGCTGCCATGGAGCAAGCCCAGCGCGCCCAGAACGGCGGAGGCGACCAGGGGCAGGAAGAGTCCGATGCATCCATGTTGGAGCGCTTCGGAACTGACTTGACCGCCCTGGCTGCCGACGGACAGATTGACCCGGTCATTGGTCGCGATGACGAACTGGATCAGGTAGTTGAGATCCTGGCTCGTCGCACCAAGAACAACCCGGTATTGATCGGTGAAGCCGGCGTGGGTAAAACCGCCATCGCTGAAGGCCTGGCTCGCGCCATCGTAGATGACCAGGTTCCAGAACAGATCCGTGGCGCCCGACTCATCTCTATCGACCTACCCGGCATGCTCGCCGGCACCCGCTACCGCGGTGACTTTGAGCAACGCCTCACCGGCCTGCTTGAAGAGATTGCCGACTCGGAAGGTCAGATCTTGGTGTTCATCGATGAGATGCACCTGCTGGTCGGCGCTGGCTCCGGAGAGTCGGGCAATATGGATGCAGCTAATATCCTCAAGCCTCGTTTGGCACGCGGTGAGCTGCACCTGATCGGTGCCACCACGCTGGACGAATTCCGCAAGGTAGAGAAGGACAGCGCGTTGGCCCGCCGCTTCGGCAAGGTCACCGTGGATGAGCCATCGCAGGAAGTCAGCTTGGCCATCCTCGAAGGTCTGCGTGAATCCTACGAAGATCACCACCAGGTGCAGTACACCCCAGCAGCGCTGAAGGCCGCGGTATCACTCTCGGCGAGGTACCTCACCGACCGCCAGCTGCCAGATAAGGCCATCGACCTGATCGATATCGCCGGTGCACGACGCTCAATCGCCGCCGGAGATACCGAGGACGTGCAGTCCCTGCGCACCGATCTGATGGAAGCGGAACGCGAAAAGTCCCGCGCCATTGGCGAGGAACGTTATGAGGACGCCAGCGCCTGGCGCGATCATATAGCGGAGCTGACCACTCGGATTCATACCGCCGAGGCCGCCGGCGATGCGGGCGTAACCCGCGTGGTGGACGAAGCTCAGATCTCTGAGGTTATCGCCCGCTCCACCGGTATCCCTACCTCGCGGATCACCGGGGACGACAAGTCGCGTCTGGCTTCGCTGGAAGAATCCCTGCACGCCTCGGTGATCGGCCAGAAGGATGCGGTCTCTGCCGTGGCTCGCGCCGTGCGTCGAAACCGTACTGGCCTCTCCCCTGCGGGTCGTCCAATTGGTTCGTTCTTGTTCCTGGGCCCAACCGGCGTGGGCAAGACCGAGCTGGCCAAGGCACTGGCGACCAACCTCTTCGGTTCGGCTGACTCGCTGGTCCGCGTTGATATGAGCGAATACGGCGAGAAGCACACCGTTGCTCGTCTGATCGGTGCCCCTCCGGGATACGTTGGCCACGACGAGCCCGGGCAGCTCACCGAGAAGGTTCGCCGCAATCCGTACTCGGTGATCCTGCTTGATGAGATCGAGAAGGCCCACCCAGATGTATTCAACGTACTACTGCAGGTCCTTGATGACGGACGGTTGACCGATTCGGCCGGACGCACCGTGGACTTCTCGAACACGCTGATCCTGATGACCAGTAACCTCGGTGGCGAGTACCTGGCCAACAAGGCCGGAAACTTCGGTTTCACCTCGGCCAAGGCTGCCAGTGAAGCCGGCGAGATCCGGGCCAAGGTGATGAGCAAGGTGCGCGAGTTCATGCGCCCCGAGTTTCTGAACCGTCTGGACGAGGTCCTGCTCTTCTCCAAGCTTTCGCAGTCGGAGATCGGCCAGATCGTCAAGCTGGTCATCGCCGATACCGAGAAGCACCTGGTGGATCAGGAACTTGCTTTGGAAGTCAGTGATGCTGCCGTGGATTGGCTAGCCTCTGAGGGTTACGATCCAGAGTTTGGTGCCCGCCCACTGCGCCGCTTGGTGCAGCGCAAGGTGCAGGACGCCATCGCCGATCTGCTCATCGATGATTCGCTGACTGCCGGTGACACCGTCGTGGTGGACTACGCGCAGGACAAGCTGGTGGTGCGCAAGAAGGTGGATGCACCCACCCCGCCAGCACAGAACGAGCAGGTACCTAGCTACTTCGATAACTAGGAAGCACTAGCCTGTTGGGGGCTTGATACGCCGGAGCTTTGGCTTCGGCGTATCAAGCCCCCTTTTGTGTGTGCACTGATCTTTAGCGGGAGCTCAGTTACTGCGTGTTAGGGTGAACCCAATTCTTGGACACGATGAGAGCAACTGCGCTATGGAAATCTCCACCACTAAGGTCCCCTCCCCTGAGCAAGTTATTGCTCTGTACAACTCCGTGGGGTGGAGCGCCTATACGGATCACCCCGACGTACTGGCCACGGCACTGAAAAACTCTGACTTTCTTGTCTACGCCTACGACAAGGAACACCAACTCATCGGCTTAGCCCGGGCGATTTCCGATGACGCGACCATTTGCTACGTGCAAGACATCTTGGTTCACCCAGAAGCCCAGCGCAGCGGTGCCGGCAGGGAACTATTTACTGCCGTTCAAGACCGATACAAACACCTTCGCCAGTTTGTGCTTATTACCGATGATGAGCCAGGGCAACGAGCGTTTTATGAATCGATGGGGCTGACTGAAGGTGCAGATTTTAAATCTGGGCCAATCAGGGTATTCGCGCGATTCTAAAATAGATAGCTTTGAGCGCAGGTCCCCTAATAGACTGGGAATTCATCACTCTCCTAGGAGCTACTCTTGCGCATCCGAAGTTTCATGACCTTGTCTCTCGTTGCCATTTTGATGACAGGGTGCAGCGCAAGCCAAGCCCCGACACCTTCTTCCGAACCCTCAGAGTCAGCAACTGCCCCGGCTAACGCCCCGGCCTCTGCGGTAACTGCTGACACCGAGCTTGCTGAAAATTCGCTCGCCCCGTCTCCGACTAAATCCACTGCAGCACCCTTGACTGGTCAGGCATGGGCGGACTCCAAGATTAAGATGTGGAAAGACAATTCGGGCATCAAATCCACTCAAGGATTCTCGTACCCCTACAATTTGATGACTTCATGGGAGTCGCCAAAGCCGGGCGTCATAAATATCTCGTTAGACAACAGCATGATTTTCAACCGGGACGGAATGCAAGAAAGCTACCAGACCCGCGAGGATGAACTCCGGTTCATGGGCCTAATCATGTTCGAGAGCGTGGGTGAGAAGTCGCCGGAGTTGGAAAGCATCACTTTCGCCACCGAGGACGGCAAGAATTCCGGAACCTACTCCCGCGCCCGAACCGGAGCAGACCCCAACGACCGCAAAGCCTGGGCCAAAGAAAAATACGCGCAGTGGCTTTCGGGCATGAATGACGTTTACGAATCCATGTGCCACGCAGAAATTACCACCTTAGAGGTGTACCGCCGCTGCCTTCCGGATGACCCACATGCCTACGTAGATAAGGTGGAGTCACCGGCCTTTGGTGAACTTGTCGTCACCATCAAGGACGGTCCGTGGATGGGTGGAACCTATGACACTCCTGCCTCAAGCTTCGTCTCCTCAAACATGATCATCAAGATCAACGACAAAGCTGCTGCCGGAGAGCAAGTCGATAAGCTGACCGTCATCGCTAGGTCCGGCGGGGATACAGGCACTGCCAATCGTGAAGACTGGATTCAATAGAGCTAGAACCCCGGCCTCAACAGATTCTGCCGCTATCCGCATCGCGCCCTAGGCTTAAATCTATGACGCAAGAACTGTCGATTCCTTTTAACGATTCTGTGCTGAGCGCACTGTGGATGCCGGCATCGAAGGCTAAAGCCCTGATGATTTTGGCCCATGGTTCTGGTGCGGGCAAGGACCACGAGTTCATGACTGGGTTCGCTCAAGCAGTCGCTGATCTCGACGTCAGCGTACTGCGTTTCAATTTCCCGTATATGGACGCAGGAAAGAAATTCCCAGACAAGGCACCTACCGCCATCGCTGTCTGGCATCAAGTGCGTTCATGGGTTGAAGATCATTTAGCCGGCGGTCTGCCAGTGGTTGTTGCCGGCAAGTCATTTGGTGGACGTATGGCCTCATTGGCTGTCGCCGAAGGTATGCCGTCGAACGCTCTGATCTTCTTGGGTTACCCATTGCACGCACCTAAAAAGGAAGATAAGCTTCGCGACGAGCACCTCTACCCCTTAGCAGTTCCGATGCTGTTTTTGGAAGGCACCAAGGATCCGTTTGCCAACCCGGAAAAGATGGAAGCAGTTGTTGCGAAGCTAAATAAGTCGACGGAACTGGCCTGGTTCGAAGGCGGCAATCATTCATTCAAGGTGGCGCGTTCACAACGAACGGTGGCACAGGATGGCGCTTGGTTGGCCGGTGCAACTGTGGACTTCATTTCCAAGCACGCTCTATAGACCGCGCCTTAACGCCAGCAACTTTGCGGGTCATCAAAAAACTCTTGCCATCCACGCACAAGATCTAGTTGCTCATATTCACTCTCACGCAATCCCCACACACCGACTTCCAAGATTCGCGCGCCTGGGAACGCCGCAAGCATTGGTGAGTGAGTTGAGATGACTATCTGAGACCCGGAATCAAGGATGGTTCGAAGCAGCTTCATGAGCCGCAGACAACCTGCCAAAGACAGTGCTGATTCCGGCTCATCCAAGATCCATAGTCCTTGGATATAGGGAATTCTCTCTTCTACAAGATCAAGGAAGGACTCGCCATGGCTTCGCTCGTGCAACCTTGTTTTGAATCGCGATTCTTCAAGATAGGTATAGAAACTGTGCATGGTTTCAGCACGCAGAAAGAATCCTTTGCGCGAAGCTGCCGCACCGCGCTGAAGCTTTAGCTGTTGCCATAGCTCCGATTCGCTGGCTCGCGTTGTGTTCATAGCACCCGTGGAGCCACCTTCAGCATTCATTCCATAGACCATGGCCAATGCTTCAACGAGTGTCGACTTTCCTGTACCGTTTTCGCCGACAAGAATCGTGACCTGCCCTAGGTCCAGACCATCATGAAGAAGCTGACGCACCGGAGGAAGAACAAAAGGCCATTGCTGATTTCCCTCTAGAGCCTGAGGGTCGATAGCTTCCACCCGGCGCACCGGCATGAACATCTGAGAAATTTCCACAGGATCAGTATTGCTGACGTTGCAAGAAGCTATAAACCTCTGTTTCATCCACACCAGGGAAGGCACCAGTCGGCATTGCAGCTAGCAAGTGCGTGTTGGCACGAGTGGCTGGCCACGCGTTGCCAAACCAGCGGTCAGAAAGATCTGCCGGTGGGCGGCGACAACAATTTTCGTCCGGGCAGGTGGACTGACAACGCTCTTTGGTGTCACGACCGCGGAACCATTTCACGTGCTCAAACGGGACACCGATTGATAGCGAATACAGCCCTGAGGAGTGCCGTTCGGTGCGTGCCGAGCACCAGTAAGTGCCATTGACCGTATCCGTGTACTGCTCAAAAGACCGAAACTTGTCCATCTGTTCAAAGACCACTCGGCTGGTCCAATAACGGCAGATGCTCTGTCCCTCGATGGCGCCCGTATGATCCGCAGGGAAATTCACGCGGTCGTTTTCATAAGCTTTGTGCAGGATTCCTGACTCGTGCACCTTCTGGAAGTGGCAAGTCATACCCAAGTGTTCGGTAGCAAGATTGGTGAATCGGTGAGCAGCCGATTCGTAGGACACCGCAAACGCATCGCGCAGGTCCTCGATGGCCAGCTCACGATTGTTCTTTGCACGACGCAGGTAATCAACAGTCGATTTCTCCGGCATCATCAATGCTGCGGCAAAGTAGTTTGTGGCCACACGCTGGGACAGAAAGTCAGAGTAATCCGTCGGTGTTTTATGTCCCAGGACATGATGCCCTAAGGCCTGCAAGAGAACTGACCGCGGATCATGATCAGTGCGATTGGCCTGAGTCAGGTAGATACGCATGTTCTTCAGATCGGTCACCGAACGTGTGGAGTGAGGCAAGTTGCCTACAAAGCGCAGACTGAAGCCAAGATGTTCAGCAATGTCTGCTGCACGGTGATGAGACAGCGGACCAGCATCGTGGCCTACCGCCGAAAGAACCTTGGAAGCTTCTTGCTCAATTTCTTTGTAGTAGTTATTGCGACCTCGCATCTCGTGACGCAATGCCGTATTGGCTCGGCGGGCTTCTTCCGGAGTCGCTGCCTGGTCGTTCAGTCGGCGTTCAAGTTCATGCTGAAGTCCAACCAATGATTCGAGCACGTCCATGGGAAGGCGCGTACCCACACGTACGGTGGGTAAACCTAGTGACTCGTATAGCGGTCCACGTTGAGCGCGCTCCAACTCGATTTCCAGGGCCGCTCTACGTGAAGGAGGCTCGGTGCCCAACAGGTCATCAACTCCGACGTCGAGGGCCCCGGCCAGCGACTTGAGCAAAGAAAGTTTTGGTTCGCGCTTGCCATTTTCAATCAGTGAAAGCTGGCTCGGCGCAGTATCAACCACGGCCGATATATCGTCCAAAGTCATCTGCTTACTTTTGCGAAGGAAACGTATCCTTCGTCCCAGAGCAATGGCGTCCATCTCCGGAGCTTCTCCGGGTCCGTTGCTATTTTCCGGCTTCTTTGCGCGGTTCCATGTGGTTGCAGTCACATACCTAGACTAGGCGAAGAACGCTCAACTTTTCCAGAAGTCCGAGAGAAAAGATCCATTACTCCGGTCTTGCGGAGCGCAACCAAGGAAATATTTTCAATTCTTCCGATTGCCTCTAAGCCTCGTCACTCACAACAAATGCACAGCGCTACACCGGAATCTTGCACCCCTGCCACTCGTTGAAAATATCAATAGTGAACTACGAGGAGAGCCATGACAGCCATTGTCGAAAAAGTACTATCCGCGAAAAACTCCGCCCACGATCCACCACAGACTTTTGTCGTGATGGGTATCGACGGCGCAGGTAAGAGCACCGTCATCACCGCTCTGGTGCAAGAACTAAATAATGAGCAGATCCCGGCACGCAAACTCGCTAATGTTGCGGGGCGCCGCTGGCTTAATAACTTTTCGCGAACCTCCGGCATCCCGGTGCCACACCTTGCTCAGGAATTAATCGAGACAACGTTTCGACTCTTCAACGTTGCCCGAAACTCCCTCACCGCCGCACAAGCTCCGGGCCTCACGGTGATGGACCGCCACTTGTATTGCCAGTTGGTGCTACGCCACGTTCGCGGCCACAAGCCGGGGATCCTCTTGCCGTGGCTTGCGAAGAAAAGCGCCGAGGGAACCACCGTCATTCTTCTGGACGTTGATCCTTACCTCGCCTCACAACGCATCAATGCGCGAGATGAAGACGAAGAATCCGTGGAATACCTTCAGGCAGCACGAACCGAATACCTTCGTTTGGCCGAACTCAACGACTGGTTGGTACTTGATGCATCAAAGCCGACGACGCTATTGGTTGATCAGTTACGCATGATCGCAGGCAAGTAGACTCGACTCATGAGCGAAGCACAGGCTACCTACGCACCCGGAACCATTCTTGAGCTTTCCAAGAGCACCAAGAAGCAGTGGGAACTGGGCCAAGTCCGACTTATCGCCGCAGGCACTCTGGCCGATGACGGCACCTTGCAGCGAGGCGGTGAAGCTGAAGCGTCCTGGCAAGTTTCCATTCGCTCCATTGAGAAGGAAGCTTCTTTCACTGCCACTCTCCCAGCCCAAGTTATTACCTTGATCGCTGGAGACTTCGTTGAGTTGGATGTTGATGGAGAGCAGCACGGTCTAGAACCGTTGCGTCCACTGAAGTTCACCACCGAAGCACCGGTTGGAGCCAGCCAGCCTACCGAAGAACTACTCACCGTTTATGTTGCCGCCGATCCGCAGAAGGTTCGCCCTACGGTGAGAATCGTCGAGCTGTCCAAAAAGCGCGAGCAGTACCTCTTTGATGGACAGCTAGGCATCCTGCTCCAAGGCTCAGCCACCTTGCTACTCGGCGAAGATCAGCTGCCCGTTAATCTTCGCGACACCGTGGCAGGTTCGGACGTTCAAGAGCCACGCATTTCCGGTCGCGGTGTCATGGCGGTTGTTTCTTTCGACCTTGCCTAAAAGCGCACGTCCTTTCCCGTAGAGGGCCGGCACAGTGCACCCCTCAACAGAGGGTTTCGGTTATCTGCACGCTCGTCATCACGCGAGACATTCTAAAATTTCATACTTCTTCTCGGCCAGACCACTAGGTCTGGCCGATTTTTTGCGCTTTGGGATACTTTTGACCAAAGAAGCGTAAATCTTTCATATTTGAGAAGAAGTGAAGATCTTAAAGTAGAAAACCCCTATTTCAACCCTTGCGCTTGAGGAAAAGTAGTTCTCACGAAGAAGTTCACAAGATCATCTACCGATCAACATGAACCCGGAACTTGCGCAAAGGAGCCAAGGTAATGACTACCGAGAACACCAACGAAACCTCGATCGACAACCGCATCGCAGCTATCGAGACTGACTGGGAGAACAACCCCCGCTGGAACAATGTCACTCGTGATTACACTGCCGCTGACGTTGTAAAGCTGCAGGGACGAGTTCAAGAAGAGCACACCCTGGCTAAGCGTGGTTCGCAGAAGTTGTGGAAGCAGCTCACCGAGGAAACCCCAACCGGTGGCTACACCAACGCACTGGGCGCACTGACCGGCAACCAAGCAGTACAGCAGGTCAAAGCCGGACTCCGAGCCATCTATCTTTCAGGCTGGCAGGTTGCAGCAGACGCCAACCTTTCAGGCCAGACCTACCCAGACCAGTCGCTCTACCCAGCAAACTCGGTCCCACAAGTGGTTCGTCGCATCAACAACGCACTACAGCGTGCCGACCAGATTGAATTCTCCGAAGGCATTCACAGCGTTGAAGACTGGATGGTCCCAATCGTCGCTGACGCAGAAGCCGGATTTGGCGGTCCACTGAACGCCTACGAACTGATGAAATCAATGATTGCGGCCGGCGCCTCAGGCGTTCACTGGGAAGACCAGCTGGCCAGCGAAAAGAAGTGCGGCCACCTCGGCGGCAAGGTGCTGATTCCAACTCAACAACATATCCGCACCCTGAACGCGGCCCGCCTGGCCGCCGACGTGGCTGGCACACCCTCGGTGGTGATTGCCCGTACCGACGCAGAAGCAGCAACCCTGATCACCTCGGATGTTGATGAACGAGATCAGCAGTTCATCACCGGCGAGCGCACTCCGGAAGGCTTCTACAAGGTCACCAACGGCATCGAGCCTTGCATCGCCAGAGCCAAGGCCTACGCACCGTATTCGGATTTGATCTGGATGGAGACCGGAACCCCGGACTTGGAGCTGGCCCGCAAGTTCGCTGAGTCGGTCAAGAAGGACTTCCCGGATCAGATGCTCGCCTACAACTGCTCACCTTCGTTCAACTGGAAGAAGCACCTTGACGATGCCACCATCGCTAAGTTCCAGCGTGAACTTGGTGCCATGGGCTTCAGCTTCCAGTTCATCACCCTGGCTGGTTTCCACGCATTGAACCACTCAATGTTCGATCTCGCCCAGGGTTACGCAAAGGACGGCATGAGCGCCTACGTCGAACTGCAGGAACGCGAATTTGCTTCCGAGTCTGCCGGCTACACCGCCACCAAGCACCAGCGCGAAGTTGGCACCGGCTACTTCGACGCAATCTCCACGGCGCTGAACCCGAACGCCTCCACCCTGGCCCTGGTGGGATCCACCGAAGAAGGCCAATTCCATTAGACCCTAATGGGTCGATGGTGCTAGCCGGCAAGGTCGCCGGCTAGCACCACCACCATTTTTGATTTTTAAGGACGCTGCCATGAACTCCCCCATCACCTTGAACAACATCACCATCACCGCTATCCCAGTTCGCCATCAGGAACAAATCCTCTCCAGCGATGCCTTGGACTTCCTGTCATCCCTGCACAGTGCTTTTGAAACCCGCCGTGCCGAACTGATGCAGCGTCGCCAGGTCAACCGGGCACGCATTGCCAACGGACGCGATCCAAAGTTCTTGGACGAGACCCGCTCAATTCGCGACGATGATTCATGGCAGGTTGCTCCGATTGCTCCGGGGCTGGAAGATCGCCGCGTAGAAATCACCGGTCCAATCGAGCGCAAGATGGCCATCAATGCTTTGAACTCCGGCGCCAACGTATGGCTGGCTGACATGGAAGATGCTTGCTCGCCCACCTGGCAGAACGTGATCAAAAATCAGGTAAACCTGATCCGCATCCTGGATAAGGAACTGGACTTCACCGCACCAGATGGCCGCGAGTACAAGCTGAACCACACCGAGCTGCGCGAACTGCCCACCATTGTGGTTCGTCCTCGTGGCTGGCACCTTCCAGAAAAGCACCTGCTGGTTGCCGGTACCCCAATGTCCGGTGCCCTGGTGGACTTCGGACTGCACTTCTTCCACAACGCACACCGCTTGCTAGCTGCAGGTCGTGGACCGTACTACTACCTGCCAAAGCTGGAAAACCATCTGGAAGCACGTTTGTGGAACGACGTCTTCAACATGGCTCAGGACCTGATGGGCATCAAGCGCGGCACCATTCGCGCCACGGTTCTCATTGAGACCATCACCGCTGCCTTTGAGATGGAAGAGATCCTTTATGAACTGCGTGAACACTCTTCGGGGCTGAACGCAGGTCGTTGGGACTACATCTTCTCGATCATCAAGAACTTCCGTTCCCGCGGACCACGCTTTGTTTTCCCTGACCGTGACACGGTAACCATGAGCGCACCGTTCATGCGGGCTTACACCGAGCAGTTGGTTCGTGCTTGCCACCGACGCGGTGCCACCGCAATCGGCGGGATGAGCGCCTTTGTTCCAAACCGCAAGGATGCTTCGATCAACGAGATCGCTTTTGGCAAGGTGCGTGAGGACAAGGCTCGCGAAGCTGCCGATGGTTTTGACGGTTCCTGGGTGGCTCACCCAGATCTGGTGTCGGTAGCCCGCGAGGTGTACGACGAAGTGCTCGGCGAAAAACCGAATCAGTTGCAGCGCACCCGTGAAGATGTTGAGGTCTCGGATTCGGCACTGCTGAACATTCAGAGTGTGAGTGGCAGGATCACCGAGCGCGGTATTCGCGACAATATCGAAATCGGTATCCGTTACATCGAGTCCTGGTTGCGCGGCAATGGCGCAGTGGCCCTACGTAACCTGATGGAAGATGCAGCTACCGCTGAGATTTCACGATCCCAGCTGTGGCAGTGGATCCACCAGTCAGCCATCACCGATGAAGGCGAAATCATCACCCGTCGTTGGGTACAGGATCTGGCCGAAGAGACCATGGATCACTTGGAGCGGTTTGAAGGAGACCGTTTTGAGGAAGCTTTGGAAATCTTTGAAGCTTGCGCCTTGCGTGATGACTTCCCAACCTTCCTGACCAAGAACGCTTACCTGCGCTACCTTGATGCTCCAGCTCGCACGCTGGAAATGGCAGGCTAAGTAGCTACTAATACCCGGCCGATTGTCACCAGTCGTCCTCAAGATCGGCCACGAAAAGCGGCATTCATCCGTTGGTAACCAGTCCAGCGGGCGGATGCCGTTTTTTGTGTGCACTGGTTAGGCTGTAGCCATGGCCTTCCAGTTCAAGAATCCAGCCGAGGATCTTTGGCAACCCGATGTACTGGGCGAGAACTTTTCTGCGCGCCAACTGCCACTGGTTGATGGTTCTACTGCGACGCTAGTTAGGCACAAGCCCAAGAAGAAGCAACGGCTACGTTTCTCCCCACCATTGCGTGGAATTGCGGTGCTCTACGTACATGGCTGGTCTGACTATTTTTTCCAAAAAGAGTTGGCTGAATTCCTCAGCGAAGCCGGCGCAGATTTTTATGCACTGGACCTGCGCCATTACGGACGCAACCTCGCCGCCGACCAGGCTCATGGTCTGCATGCAAAAACCAGCCCGGGGTTCACCACCGACCTCGAAGAATATTTTGAAGAGTTTGATGTTGCGCACCGGATCATTTCCAGTGCCCACCCGGGCACCCGCTTTGTCCTGCTGGCACATTCCACCGGTGGGTTGAGTGCTTGCCTCTATGCCAGCGCCAATCCTCACAAGGTAGATGCGTTGGCGCTCAACAGCCCCTGGCTGGAATTTCAGGCCAGCGAGTTTGGACGCACCGCTCTGGCCCGGATGATTCAACCTGCCACCACACGAAACCCGCACCGTTTTTTGCCCACCATTGATCCCGGGTTTTATACCCGTACCGTCTCCAGCCAATTTGCTGGCGAGTGGGACTATGACCTTGCGTGGCGTCCGGCCAACGGGTTTAAACTCACCACCGGTTTCATCTCTGCAGTATTTTCCGCACAGGCCAAGGTGAAAAAGGGGTTAGACCTACAGATGCCCACCTTGGTGATGCTCTCAGCGCATAACTACTTACTGCCCCGTTGGAATGACACAGCCACCCGTGCTGATGTCGCCCTCAACGTCCAAACGGTGGCGCAGCGCAGCCTGAACCTAGGACGAGAACTACATATTGTGCGCCTTCCCGGAGCACTACACGACATCTTCTTGTCCACCCCACCGGTGCGTGCCTCCGCCTACCGTAGCCTCGGCTCGTGGCTTGCCGCCCTGAAAACCAGACAACGTGATTCACAGTTGGCCTCCTGCATCCGCGCGGTATTACCCGAAGGCAACGAAGTACTGGATAACTAGCGGACCAACTTTTCTGGAACTGCGTCGTTGACCAGTTCCAGCTCCCAGGCCCCAGTCTGGCCCTGGCCCACAATGGCTACCGAGCCATTGCGGATGGTATCCAGCTTGTAGCCGGCTAGGTGCGAGAGCGTGTAGCGAATGATGGTGCCGTGGCAGATGATGGCAACATTTTTGCCCGGGTAGTCTGCCGCGATCTGATTGATTGCGCGCAGGCCCCGGTCAACGACGGAGTCCAGTGGTTCAATGCCGCCACCGAGCTTATCTGGCCACAGTTCAAGCGCTTCGGCCTCCACCATGCCTTCACCCTGCGCGTAGTCGCGTTCGATCAGCAGGTCGTAGCTAGGACCAAGTTCCAGGCCCAGACCGTCGGCGATGATTTGCGCGGTTTCCCGTGCTCGGGATAGCGGGGAGGAAACGATAACGTCCCAGTTACCGCCGGCGAGTACGCTCACTGCTTCGCTTGCTTGGGTCCGTCCGGTGTCGTTCAGCGGAATATCACTGGAGCCTTGCAGTCGGCCTTCAAGGTTCCATTGCGTCTGTCCGTGGCGGACGAATCCAAGTTTCATAAGCCCATTCTCCCACCTCAATGGTGCTACCGGGCAACCGCTGGTGGTCAAGCTCACGATTGATCTGTGCCACGTTCTACACACCAAAGCCTTGTGAACACATAGGATTTTCTCGGCTGATTTCTGTTTTTGAACGCTTTCAGGCCCAGATCGAATGCACCCCAATAGGATCCGAGCAATACTATCGTGACCGATATCAAGGCCTCACTTGCCCGCGGGCTCACGGCCCGCCACATCCGCTTCATGGCCCTGGGCTCAGCGATCGGAACGGGCCTATTTTATGGCTCCTCCTCCGCTATCCAGGCTGCCGGCCCCGCCGTACTTTTTGCGTACATGATTGGCGGCGCAGCCGTCTTCATCGTTATGCGCGCCATGGGTGAGATGGCCGTGAAGCATCCGGTTTCCGGATCCTTCGCACACTACGCTTCGCGCTACTTGGGCAACTTTGCAGGCTTTGTCACTGGCTGGACCTTCAGCTTTGAAATGGCCATTGTGGCCATCGCCGATGTGACCGCTTTTGGCATCTATATGGGCTTCTGGTTCCCGCAGGTACCGCAGTGGATCTGGGTTCTGGTGGTGGTGCTGCTGATCGCCACCATTAACCTGATGAAGGTTAAGGTCTTTGGCGAAACCGAATTCTGGTTGGCCATTGTGAAGGTTACGGCGATTATCGCCATGATCGTTGGCGGTGTTGCCCTGATCATCTTCGGCTTTAACGCCCCAGACACCGATACCGCTACTGGCTTTGCCACGCTCATGAGTGCCGGCACGCTGTTCCCCAACGGCTTTATGGGCCTGCTATTGTCCTTCGCCGTGGTGATGTTTGCCTTTGGCGGCATCGAAACCATCGGTATTACCGCCGGCGAAGCTGATGATCCTTCGAAGTCTGTTCCAGAGGCCATCAACACTGTGCCATGGCGTATCTTGCTCTTCTACGTAGCTTCCCTGGCTGTAGTGATGATGCTCTTTGATTGGCGCCAGATTGACGGCTCCGCCTCGCCATTTGTGCAAATTTTTGACGGACTGGGATTGCCGGCAGCTGCACACGTACTCAACGCCGTGGTTATCACCGCGGCCATTTCAGCCATTAATGCCGATACCTTTGGCGCTGGACGCATGCTCTACGCCATGTCTCTGGCGGGCCATGCACCGAAGTCCTTCGGCCGGGTTTCACGCAACGGCGTGCCGTGGATGTCGGTGATAGTCATGGCTATTGTGTTGCTGGTTGGCGTGGTGCTCAACGCCCTGTTGCCTGAAGCGCTGTTCACGATTATCGCCTCGATCGCCACCTTCGCGACCGTGTGGGTTTGGATCATGATCTTGGCTTCCTACCTAGCCATGCGCCGCAAAGAAGCGAAGGCTGGGCGCGATAATTCGGTAGCTCGCGAGTACGCAGTACCGGGCGGAACCATCGCAGCCTGGGCAGCGATGATCTTCATGGTCTTTGTTGTAGTACTGCTAGCACTGAGCGCGGAAACCCGCGTGGCCTTGTACACCGGCGTCGTCTGGTTGATCTTGCTGGGTGTGCTCTACAAGGTGTTGCTGCGCCCTACCGATTCAAGCAAACAAGATAGCGACTCGCTGCTGGGCTAATAACCGGCGCTTGCAATATGGCACCCGGCTTCATCGTGAAGCTGGGTGCCACTGTTTTTAAGCAGGAATCTAGTCGACTCGGCGTCTATCCCCGGTGCGTTCTGCGATTGAAAGAGGATCTGCAACGGAGCGCAATTCTTGGAACAGCGCCAGAGACGCCCACAGCAACATGCTCAGTCCCACGATCCACAAACTGGCTAAACCGAGGTTTAGGTAGGCCAGCACTCCGCCAAGGGAGCCGATGGTGATCATTACCCACAGCACCGCATAGCGCAGCCATAACAGCCGAATAGTTCCTTGATTGGAACCGGTCAACAGCCCAAGGATCGCTCCGCCGAGCGCTTGGCCTAATTTCACCAAGGTGCCAGTCATATAGGTCAGACCGAGTGACACTTCCCCGGAACGGGTATAGGAAACATTCACCACGCCCATCGCACCAGCCAATAACAAGGCCGTGGCATGTGGGAAAGCCGAACCGGTTGCTGCGGCAGTCAAAAGTAACGCGGCACTGAAATACATGGCTACGGGCCTGCGTAGAGCTGCCAGTGGAGCGGTAATCAACGTTGCAATAACTACGCCGATAACAAAGCTAGCCACAAGCGACATGGCGTTAATCCAACCGGTGTTATCCCCGGTCATCAGTGCGGCCGAAGAGCGGGTGGAGTTACCGGACATGAACGATAGGAAGTAGCCACCAAAGTGCACAAAGCCGACACCGTCGACAAATCCTGCCATGGCGGTGATGGTTCCTGCGAAGAGGATAGCTCGCCAGCGAAGATTCTTTGCCACGTGCACTGCTTTCTTTGTTTTCGGTGTTCGCCTCGTTGCTGAGGCGCTAGGCCTTCTCTATTATTCCAGCTCTAGGTCGTACTCAGTACAAAGGGATAGTGGAATGCAATCGGCATAAAAGTTGTTGAGTCAAGCATGACTGAAAATACTGGCAATCAGCCTCTTGAATCTAAGCGCCTGCGGGTAGATATCTTCTCCGACATCGCCTGCCCTTGGTGCTTCATTGGTAAGCGTCGTTTTGAGCATGGCGTTGAAGCTTTTGAATACTCGGAGAATGTTGACGTGTTCTGGCACGCTTATCAGTTAGATCCTTCCCTGCCCGATAACTATGAAGGTAGCGAAGCTCAGTATCTTTCAGCAATGAAGGGCATAGACCAGTCCCAGGTTCAGCAGATGCTCGAACATGTGACCGCTCAGGCAGCTTCCGAGGGGTTGAAGTACGACTTTGACAACCTAAAGGTTGCAAACTCGTTCACCGCTTTGCGTGTACTGGAATACGCAAAGCAGCATGGCGCAGGCAACGAGATGAAGGAAGCATTGCTCTCTGCACATTTCGAAAAGGGCCTGAACACCGGCGATACCCCGACGTTGCTTGAAATTGCCGAATCATTGGGGCTCGATACCAAGGAGTTAGCGACGCAGCTTGAAGCTGGCGCCTTCGCTGAGGACGTCAAGGCGGACATCTCCCAAGCCCAGCAGATCGGTGTCACGGGAGTTCCGTTTTTCGTTCTTGACGGTAAATACGGCATCTCCGGTGCACAACCAGCCGAGGTATTTGCTAACGCACTAACCGAGGTTTACGCAGAGAAGGTTAACGCCTAGTAGACACCGATGGTCGGATCAGTACCTCCGACTATTCGCAGACGAGTTTGCCTGCAGAAGTATCCAATTTGCGGTCCTTTTGCAGGCTTTCGAATTTTTCACCGAGCGCCAGGTCTACGTTGCTGCCCCATTTGTCTTCGTCAAAGATGAAGACCGTTCCTGGCACCTGTCGTTGTACGGTAAAGGCTTGAGCGTATCCATCAGGTCCGGCGATGACTGCTCCAACCGTGTTTGACAGGGAATTCCAGCCAGACGTTAGCGAAGAAATCTTGAAGCCACGGTCTTCCAAGGACTTGGCTGTATCTCCGGCCAGGCCGGAAATTTCAGTGGTGTTCAAAACCCGGATACGGAAACTCGCGGGGTCCTGATAGGAGAAGTTCACTTCAGGACACTTCGTGTTTTCAATTTTTGTGGGACTTGGCGTTACTTCGTTCGCGACGGTGGGTTTCGCGCCCGGTTTCCAGTTTCCAGTGGCGATGAGTAGCGCTCCAACGGTCACTGCAAGAACTAGTACCGCCATCGCCATAAAGACAATATTCTGTCGTCTGCGCGCAGACTTTTTCGCTTTGTGATCTGAGCTGAAGCTCAAATCTTGCCCATTAACGATGTGTGCCCCGTGCCATTGATCCGGGTCTTCACTTTTACGCATCTTCCCACCTAGCTTCCGGCAACCCTTCGGCTGTAACTAGCTGAGGAGAACAGCTTCGTTATCCTCGTGGCGATAGCTTATCTAATTGACGTCCAAATCCAATATCCGGGCGTGTATTACGGAACGGTGATGTAACGCAGAACGTAATGCACGGTGCACCCCGTCTTCAAGATACAAGACGCCCTCATACCGGACCACGTGTGAAAACAGATCCCCGTAGAAGGTGGAATCTTCAGACAGCAAGGTTTCAAGATCCAGAGTCGACTTAGTCGTGACCAACTGATCCAACTTCACCTGCTGTGGTGGGATTTCGCTCCAATCGCGCGAAGAAACCAACCCGTGTTCTGGGTACGGACGGCCATCGCCTACTGCTCGAAATATCACCCATTAAGCATACGATCTGAGTGTTTGAATCGCTGGAAAGAACTTACGCGTTAGTGATGTGCGCTTAAGCAAGTTTTCTTGGTAAACATCCGAGTTTCAAGTTCGTCACAGCTTCCAAACCGGCGCTCGGGAGACCGTTACATTACCGCGTAACCCATGCGCGGCAATCCGCATGCGGACCCTATGCTGTTGAAAGCTGGTGACGGATTTGCCGACTCCACGCGATTTTTCCTGAAGATTCAAGGGTTTCGCCACTTGCACTAAGTGCGTGAGGGCGAATTATCTTCCTCTCCCAGGCGCTTTGCAAGCAATGTTACAGCGCAAGAAACTTGAGGGAACCGGGCGTAACTTTAGCTGGTAACAGTCGCGTCATAAGGTGCACGCTGGAGTTATGAAAAACGTAGTCACCGAGATCCCACTCCTCGACATCTCTACCTCGCGTAACGCAGACGGAAGCTTCGACGAAGATTTCGTCGCTGCACTTCGCGATGCGGCCCATCGTGTTGGATTCTTCCAAATCGTTGGCTACAGCTCCCAAAATGGTCAAGATCAGGAGCTGTTGGACACCATCGCTGAATTCTTCAACAAGCCTGTAGAGCAGAAGATCAAGCTAGATAACCGCAACAGCGCACAGTTCCGCGGCTACACCCGCATGGGCACCGAAATCACCCGTGGTCGTGCCGACGCCCGTGAGCAGATTGATTATGGACCAGAGCGTGATGCCTTGGCCGTTGTTCCCCAGGACAAGCCTTACTTGAACCTGCAGGGCCCTAACCAGTTCCCAGAAGATTTCCCGCAGCTCGAAAACCGCGCCATGGCCTGGGCAGAGCTGATGAACAAAACCGGACATGAACTACTGTCGGCCATCGCAGTAGGTCTAGGCCTGTCCGAAGATCACTTCGACGAACCGTTCGCCAACACCCCATCATGGATGGGCAAGTTGGTTCACTACGTTTCCGGCGATGTAGTTCCTGAATCGGGCAACCAGGGTGTTGGCCTGCACGCAGACTACGGTTTTGTCACCCTGCTACTTCAGGATCAGGTCGGCGGACTGCAGGTCCAGCCATATGGTCAAGAAGAGTGGATCGAAGTTCCACCAACTCCAGGAGCCTTGGTGGTGAACCTCGGCGAGATGCTTGAGGTTGCTACCGACGGTTACCTGATGGCAACCATCCACCGCGTCATTGCACCACCAGCGGGTGTTGACCGTTACTCGGTTCCTTTCTTCTACTCACCACGTCTAGATGCAGTCATCGACAAGGTCGAGTTGCCAGCAGAACTAGCTGCAGACGCCCGTGGTGTTTCTGATGATCCGCAGAACCCAATGTTGGCTTCCTACGGGGCCAACGTCCTTAAGGGTTGGTTGCGTGCTCACCCACAGACCGCGGCCATCCACTACCCGGAGATTGCCAAGGCCAAGAAAAGCGCCTAATTCTTCCTCTCTACCCTGATTCTGGGCAAAGACAGACAAGACCTGTTGGTCTCAGCTCGAAATTGATTTTCGAAGTTGAGATCAACAGGTCTTTTTTATTGCTACATAATCCTTGCCGGCGAGCACGCAAAACTCATTACCTTCAGGATCAGCGAGAACTACCCAGCTCACGTCTACGTCTTGACCAACATCGGCGTAGGAAGCACCTAGGGACAGCAACCGGTCAACTTCCTGTTGCTGACCAAGCTCGCGCGGGCTCACATCTAGGTGCAATCGATTCTTGATGGTTTTTGCTTCCGGGACTTGAGCGAAGGTCAAGATCACGGGAAACACTTCTTGCGATTGTGGACCAATGCTGATCAGCCCGACTTCTTCTTCAAAGACTCGATAATCTAGCGCTTCACTCCAGAAGCGAGCCAAGAGCACCGGGTTAGCGCAGTCAATGGAAATCTCACTCAAAACGCTTGCCATGATTACTGCCTCGTCGAGTCATTCATCGATTGATAGATGTCTCGGATCCTACCGGGAACTGCTCACGGGATCTTGATAGGCAAAAAAATAATGTCCTGATTCATCATTTTCATGATGAACCAAGACATTAAATTTGGCGGAGGATAGGGGATTTGAACCCCTGAGGGCGTTAACCCAACACGCGTTCCAGGCGTGCGCCATAGGCCGCTAGGCGAATCCTCCTCAGTTTGCTCCGTGGAGCAGAGTCCAGCATATCTAAATTCTCGCCCAATAACGAATCGGGCACTCTCCCATCGTATCCGCCCGAAGAAACCAAGGCGCATTCCCCTGAAATCCGGTGATTTTATGGGTTATGCCCAGCTCGGAACTTTCCCGTTTTGCAACCCACAGAAGCATTGATACTGCTATTTATGAGCAAAAGAGAGGTATTTCACAGCACCGATGATCCTCGGCGCCTGCACATTAGCCCTCCCGGAACGCGGACAACTCCGGGTGATTTCGGCCGGTGGGCAGCGCATCTAGATCAAGATAATCTCTTCACGCAAATTGCGGCCACCGCCCGGCAGCTCTATGAACAACCGCCGGTTTCTTCAGCGGCCCAAGGTTTGGATGCCTTGAAGACTATGTCGCGATTACGCAGCATGCTTGATGCTGCAGAAGCCGCCGTCTTAGCTGACTCGTTTGAACATGCCGTGAAGTCAGCATCTGCTCAAGGCACCCAAGAGCCGCTCATTGATTCGTCACCAGACCCATTTCAAGAGCAAGCCACCGCGTACTACAGCGTGAATCCCTCCGATGAGGCGATAGTGCGTTCTTCCTTCGTTGCCGAGGCGTCCATAGCCATACGTGCATCCGAAGCCAACATTAGAGATCGATTATTTATCGCTGAAGGTCTGCGACATTTATGCCCGGAGACTCTTGAAGAACTCAGTTGTGGTGAGATCACCACCAGGACCGCGCAGGAAATCGTTAAGCAGTCTCAAGATCTTGAACCAGCAGACGTGCGCTACATGCAACAGACGCTTTTGCCTATCGCGCGAACCGCAGCTGATTCGGCAGTGGCTCATAGGGCACGAAAAATTCATGAACGGTTACATCCTCAACCCATTGAAGAGCGCCACAAAAAGGGCGTCCAGGACCGCAAGGTCATCTACTGGCATGAGCCCAATGGAATGTCGACGCTACAGTTGCACGTCCCTGCAGAAAAGGCCTTGAGCATCATCAACACCGTCAACTGGCACGCCTCGCAGCATGATGACCCGGATGATGAACGAACCGAACAGCAACGAAGACTGGACATTATTTGTGATGCCCTGATCGACGGTTGGCCTGCCGCGCCGGGAACGCCGTTGAAGGCACGAGTCGCCGTGACGATCCCCGCACTGGAGATGTTGGCCAACCCGAAGCGTGCACTGGCAGATTTAGAAGGCTACGGACCAATACCTATTGGGACCGCGCTGCGCATTGCTCAGGACGCCCCGTCATTCATGAAGGTACTCACCGATCCGTGGTCCGGCGCTGTGATTGATGTTGGGCGAGAAAAGTATCGTCCTTCAAAGGCCTTGCGGGACCTCTTGCGCAACCGGGACATCTGTTGCCGGTTCCCTGGCTGTAATCGGCCAGCCGAGACTTCAGAAATAGATCATATTGAGGCATGGGCTGCCGGTGGACATACCTCTAGGACCAACACCCATCTGCTGTGCAAGCGGCACCAGATGTTTAAACACGCTTTGGGCTGGCAAGCCACATACTTGGCTGATGGTTCGGTGAATTGGCGTTCTCCGCACGGGGTGATCTGCATTGAGCTGCCAGGCAGTGTCACCAATGTGCAGAATTTCGATTTTGAAAAGGACCAGACCCCGATGCTTCCTCCCATGCAACTGACCGATCGGGTACGCCGAGTATTAGGTTGGATTGATCCGCCAGATCAAGAAACAGGGTGAAAACAACCTAGTTGAGATGCGTTTAATCTGCGCTCTTCATTGCACTTGAAAGCTGAGAGCAAGCGCACGCTCACCGATTTTTATCAGGCACGAGTCTCGGGTAGTATTTTGGGTGACCCCTCGTGTGGTGTCATCCTGTTGAACTCCCCCAGGACCGGAAGGTAGCAAGGGTAGATAGGCTCTGGCAGGTGCATGAGGGGTCTTTACTTTTTCACGCAAGTCGAATGGAGTCCACGTGGGCGCTGGCCGTTTCGCCCCTAGCCCTTCTGGGCCACTCCACCTTGGCAATTTACGCACTGCTATTCTCGCTTGGCTTTTTGCCCGCTCAACACAACGCGAATTTCTACTGCGCGTTGAAGACTTGGACCGAGTTCGTTCCGGTGCCGAAGCCACCCAAATTTCTGAACTTGAAGCTTTGGGACTGAATTTTGCTGGTCCCCTCCTGCGTCAGTCAGAGCGCTTCCCGATTTACTTTGCAGCCATTGAGCAGCTCAAACAACGAGATCTCGTTTATCCATGCTTCTGTTCACGCAAGGACATTGCCGAAGCTGGCAGTGCACCGCATGCCGCACCCGGGGCTTATCCGGGCACCTGCCGAAACCTGAGCGATAGTGAACGCGAAGCTAAGGCGAAAATCCGTCCCGCAGCCCTGCGCCTGCGCGCTGAAGTGAACGAATTTTCTGTTCATGACCAGTTCGCAGGTAACTACAGTGGCACCGTGGATGACTTTGTTTTGGTCCGTAACGATGGGGCGCCAGCATACAACTTGGCTGTAGTCGTTGATGACGCTGCCTGTGGAATCGACCAGGTAGTGCGCGGTGATGATTTGCTCTCCTCGGCACCGCGCCAAGGCTATCTTGCCTCACTGTTGGGCTACGAAATTCCCGACTATGTTCATGTGCCGCTGGCACTGAATAGCAAAGGCCAGCGCTTAGCCAAGCGTGATGGTGCAGTAACACTCGAAGAGATCACCGAACACGGGGTACATCCAGCCGATGTTGTGGCGATTTTGCTAGAGTCGTTGGGCTTGCCAAGCACAAGTTTGCAGGCAGCCCTAGAAGCTTTCGATCCGGTGAACTTGCCTCGTGAACCGTGGATCGTAGAACCTGAAAATATCGTCCAACAGCTGATGCCCCGAGCATCACGCAACCGATAGGGAACCGGTGTGAGTACAGCGCTATATCGCAGATATCGTCCCGATACGTTTGGCGACGTCATCGGACAAGAGCACGTTACCGCTCCCCTGATGACGGCTCTGGAAAAGAACCGTGTGAATCACGCGTACCTCTTCTCCGGCCCTCGCGGTTGCGGCAAAACCACCTCGGCACGCATCTTGGCTCGTTGCCTGAACTGTGAACAGGGTCCGACTCCCGTTCCGTGTGGCACGTGCCCTAGCTGTGTGGAGCTAGCCAATGGTGGCCCGGGCTCCCTAGACGTTATCGAAATTGACGCTGCCAGCCATGGTGGTGTGGATGATGCTCGTGACCTTCGTGAACGTGCAACTTTTGCTCCTACCCGTGACCGCTACAAGATCTTCATCATCGATGAGGCTCATATGGTCACCGCTGCAGGTTTCAACGCGCTTCTGAAAATTGTTGAAGAGCCACCGGCTCACATCAAGTTCATCTTCGCGACGACCGAGCCTGAAAAAGTTATCGGCACTATCCGTTCGCGTACCCACCACTACCCATTCCGTCTGGTTCCACCAGAGGCGCTGTTGGCGTACCTGCAGGTGTTGTGCGAACGCGAAAACGTTGCAGTAGCCGAGGGTGTACTCCCCTTGGTAATTCGTGCCGGTGGCGGTTCAGTCCGCGATACCCTCTCCGTTCTGGACCAGCTGATGGCTGGCGCTCGGGAAGGCACCCTGGATTACGAAACTGCGATTGCGTTGCTTGGTTACACGCACTCCACCTTGCTGGATGAAGTAACCCTGTCGCTTCACGAATCTGATGGTGCTGGGCTCTTTGGCGCTATCGATCGCATTATCCAGACTGGCTTGGATCCACGCCGATTTGTTGAAGATATTCTTGAGCGCTTCCGTGACTTGATCATTGCCAAGGCAATGCCTGAAGGTCTGGAAAAGATCTTGCGTGGAGTCCCCGAAGATCAGCTTGAGGCATTGCATCTGCAGGCAGGGTTGGTTGGCGCTGGCGAGCTTTCGCGCTGGGCCGATGTCACCAATCAGGCTCTGAGCCAGATGACCGGCGCGACCTCGCCGCGGCTGCATCTGGAATTGCTGGCAGCTCGTCTGATGCTGCCGGGTTCAGAGAATTCTGATTCTGCTTTTGCAGCCCGTTTGGATCGACTCGAACGCCAAGCAATGACTGGCGGCCCACTGCCGGCCCTTGAAGAAGGAGATGCAGCGACAGCTGCTGCTTCCTTGGGCGCGCCAGTTAATCCGGTAGCCGCCCGTCAGGGTGCTGCCGCAGTACGTGAAGCATTAGCGGCAGCCAAGGCCCGCCGTGAAGGCGCTCCAATGCCTGCTGCCAGCGAAGCACCCGCTGCACCTGAGGAACAACCAGCGCAACCGGTCCAGCAGCCAACGCAACCAGTTCAGCCGGTCCAGCAGCCAGTGGCGCAGGTCCAAGAGCAGCCGTCAGCCCCAGCACCAGCTCAGCATCCGGTTCAGCAGGAACAGCCTGCCGAACCTCAGGGCGAGCTGCAGGCACCAGCGGTCGAAAACGAAGATCCAAATGCACCATTGGATCCGGGCGCAGATTCGCTGAATACCGGTGAAGCTGCGGACTGGGGAGCAACCTGGGGACCAAAGGACGATAGTCGTTCGGTCACCACTGAAGTTCAGCCTGGTCCTAGTGTTCCGGCTGCACGTCCAGAGGGTGTTGCGCCGTTCAGTCTGGTTCCTGACCCATCTAGTGGCGAAGATTTGTCCTTCGGCACCGGTGTATCTATTGATGACGTCAAACAGAACCCTGCCATGGCCGAATTCGCTCGTCGCACCGCGGCAAACCGCACTCAGCAACCAGCAGCCCCCGCACAACAGCAACCGCAGGCACCGCAAGCGCCAGTAGCGCAGCCGGTTCAAGCACCGACACAGCCAGCGGCACCGGCTGAAACTGAGCAGCCTTCTCAAGCTCAAATTGATGCGCAGCGTCAGGCTGCCCAGCAGGCTCAGCAACAGCAGGAGCAGCAGGCGCAACGCGAACAGGCTCAGCGTGCACAAGCTGAACGTGAAGCTCAAGAAACTGCATCGCGCGAACAGGCCCAACGTGAGCAAGCTGAGCGTGAAGCTGCCGAACGCGCAGCTCAACAGCAAGCCCAGCAACAGCAAGCACCTGCTCCACAGGCGCAGCAACCGGCTACAAGTTCTGGCGTGCAGAAGTTCCAGCAGGCTTGGCCGATGATTCTGGAACAACTGCAGGGCAGTTCGCGAGTTCTTCATTCGATGGTGTCCACCTATGGTTCGGTGGCTGGCTTTGATGGTCGCACGCTCACGTTGGCCTTCAGCAACACAGGCCCGATTGTGAATCTGCGCAATCGTCCAGATTTGATGAATACCATCACCGGTGTGGTGTCCCAGGTCGCTGGTTCACCAATAGAGATTGTCCTTACCGAGGGCGGCTCTAACCCGGGCGGTGGTGGTTCCCCAAAAGGTGAGCGCCGGCCACTCCCGGCGCAAATCCCAGCACCAACTAAGTTCAACAAGCCTGTAACTTCCGCTGGGGTAGCCGCACGTGCCGCAGCACGTGCGCAGGCCGCTGCTCCTGTACCGGATCCGAGCGCTCCGCCTTCGGCCCCAATACAGGCACCGCAACCAGTTGCACCACGTTCGGGCTCTGCCGATGGCTACACCAGTAGCTATGACGACGTTCCGCCGCCTTACGACGAGCCTTTTATGGATGAGCCTCCGTACCCGGATGATCCATATTATTCTTCTCAACCGGTAGCGGAAGCACCTGTCCAGGTGGTAACCGAACAGCCGCAGCGTGCTGAGGTTGTTGCTCCACAGTCCAGTGCTCCGCGCAGTTTTGGTGGTCCCCCGGTCG
This sequence comes from Glutamicibacter sp. MOO4, assembly GCF_056934395.1. Taxonomy (NCBI): domain Bacteria; kingdom Bacillati; phylum Actinomycetota; class Actinomycetes; order Micrococcales; family Micrococcaceae; genus Glutamicibacter; species Glutamicibacter sp. MOO4. The sequence goes on along the minus strand of NZ_CM167800.1, from coordinate 3,327,625 downwards.
CGCCTAAACCACGCATGACCGCTGGCATGAGCGCGCGTGAAGCTGAGGGCGGAGCGCTCAATATTCCGCGCCCAGTCTCTTCCACGCCGCTGCATCCGCAGAGCACAACTGCGTCGTTCCAGAATTTGACTACCCCTGAGCCGGATCCAGCACCGCAGGTTCAAGAACCTGTCGCTGCTCCGCAGTCGCAGTCGGAGCCACAGCCGCAGTCACCTGTAGCATCGGCACCAGCTACCGTACCGACCACTGCTCCCGCCGTTGTTCCTGCGCCTGCCTCGGCGCCGGTTGAACAGCAACAGCAGCCCGCGCCGGTTCAAGCTGCGCCGGTTCACGCCGCACCGGCTCCAGAAGCAGCCCCGAGTTGGGGCACGCCACAGGAACAAGCCGCTGCACCGAGCGAGCCTGCAGCCAGTGCCGCAGGACAACGCATGAGCCGCTACCAGCAGCTGATGAACCAGGCCAAGGATTCGCCCACTGCACCAGCACCGACTCAAGCCGCCAGCGGTTGGGGCGGTCCGAGCGCAGCTCCGGATCGCGCCGCGATCCAAGAGCCTGAAGAGTTCGTCCCGAGCGACGACGACATCCAGGTCGAAGATTCAGCGCTCATCGGTGTTCCCGCCGTGGAACGGTTGCTCGGTGGTCTAGTCATTGAGCAGCGAGACGTTAACGGCAATGTTGTGGAAATCAAGCGCAGCCTGTAGCCCGCACCACGGCGAACTGTCGGGGTGAGACACTAAGGTGTAACACGGAAGTTTTCCACTAGATCTAAGCAAGGCAAGAAAGAAGGCGCACGTGTACGAAGGTGCTGTACAGGAACTGATCGACGAGCTCGGTCGCTTACCTGGCATCGGCCCAAAGTCGGCTCAGCGCATTGCTTTCCACATTCTTGATGCCGATTCTGAGGATATGACCCGGTTGGCCGCTTCCATCCAGCTGGTCAAGGAAAAGGTTAAGTTCTGCGAGATCTGCTTTAACATCTCCGAGCAAGAACGATGTGCAATTTGTCGTGATGAACGTCGTGACGGAACCAAGATCTGCATCGTCGAGGAATCCAAAGACGTCATGGCCATCGAGCGCACCCGCGCCTTTGGTGGCAAATACCATGTGCTTGGTGGCTCGATTAATCCGTTGGCTGGCATTGGCCCGGAACAGCTACACATCCGTGAATTGGTCACCCGCCTGGCCGATGAGTCCATCACCGAATTGATTCTGGCTACCGACCCGAACCTTGAGGGCGAGGCCACGGCAGTTTATCTGGTGCGCGCGCTGGCTCCTTTGGGCATTCGAATCACTCGCCTGGCCTCCGGACTTCCGGTGGGTGGCGACTTGGAGTACGCCGATGAGGTCACCTTGGCTCGTGCCTTTGAAGGTCGACGCACCGCAGGGTCAAACTCTGCGGCAGCACGACGCAACGATGCACCTACATCTGCTCCAGCGCGAAACGACGAAGCAGAAGAGGACAAAGCACCCGCTTCTTCGAGCGCAGAACCCCGGTTGTTCCGCGCGGTTAACCCGGATCAGGCTCCCGCCGATGAAGCTTCGCGCCCGTCACACCCGGTAGTTCCACCGATGGATGACCACCGTAGCCGGTAACTAATCAAGGCTTCGCCTAGTGAACCTCGCCCACCCGCAGCTCGCGGGAACGGCGGGGTTTATTAGTTTCAGCCGACGGTCAATACATAGGTGTGCGATGGAACACGCTTAGTTGAGAATTATCAACTATCGGCGTATGGTTGATATAAATCAACCAATCGGCTCTCATAGCCGACCCTTTTTTCTTTGGAGCTTTAATGACCGAAACCGCACCGGTCGTCAAGGTAAAGATGACGCACCGAGAAATCCTCACCGCCCTCACCGGCATTCTCATGGGCATGTTCGTCTCGATCTTGGCTAATACCGTCGTTTCCAGTTCACTGCCGGTAATCGTTTCCGATTTGCACGGCAGCCAAACTTCCTACACCTGGGTAGTAACCGCCACCTTGCTGGCAACTACCATCTCTACCCCTATCTGGGGAAAGCTCGCTGACCTCGGCAACCGTAAGCTGTTGCTGCAGATCTCGCTGGCAATCTTCGTTCTCGCATCAGCGGCTGCCGGCTTCTCGCAGGACACTGCCTTCCTGATTTCCATGCGTGTCATCCAGGGTCTTGCCGGTGGTGGCGTTGGCGCCCTGGCACAGATTGTCATGGCCGACTTCCTCTCCCCACGCGAACGTGGCAAGTACATGGGGCTGTTCGGCGCAGTGATGGCCATCGGTACCGTCGGTGGACCATTGATCGGTGGCTTTGTCACTGACACCATCAACTGGCGCTGGAACTTCTTTATCGCCCTGCCATTTGCCATCGCTGCAGTCATCCTGATTCAGCGCACCCTGCACCTGCCAGCTGTTGCCAAGCGCAAGGTCAAGATCGACTACTGGGGCATCGTGTTGCTCTCCGGCGGCGTTTCCTTGCTCTTGATCTGGATGTCGCTGGGCGGCTCCGAATTTGAATGGGCTTCTACCACCAGCTTCCTGATGGTCCTTGGCGCGATCGTTCTGATTGCTTCATTCATCATTGTTGAAATCAAGTCTTCAGAACCACTGTTGAACATGTCCCTGTTCAAGAACCGCACCTTCACCTTCGCTGTCATTGCCTCGTTGGCTGTTGGCGTGTCAATGTTCGGCACCTCGGTGTTCCTCAGCCAGTACATGATCATGGCTCGTGGTGCCTCAGCCACCATGGCCGGACTGATGACCTTCCCACTGATGGGCGGCCTGCTGGTGATCTCAACCATCGGTGGCGCAATCATCTCGCGCACCGGTAAGTGGAAAGCACTGGTAGTCACCGGTTCGGTACTCATCGTCATTGGACTGTTCCTGCTGGGAACCATCCACTACGACACCAACTACGCGGTAGTTGCTTCCTTCATGTTCATCCTTGGCGCCGGTATGGGTCTGGTCATGCAGAACATGGTGCTGGTAGTGCAGAACTCGGTGGACATCAAGGAACTGGGTGTTGCTTCTTCCTCGGTGAACTTCTTCCGCACCTTGGGCGGCACCGCAGGTACCGCAGGTTTGGGTGCCATCTTGGCAGCCACCATCCCGGACATGATCGCTGATCGCCAGGCAGATTTGATGCAGGCCATCGGATCGCTCGGCGAAAAGGGCAAGGCCGTGGCAGAGGTTCTCTCCTCGGGCAACCTGCCAACGGTCTCCACCCTGCCAGAGCCGGTACGAGTGATCTTCGAATCCATCTATGGTGATGCAGTGCCTTCACTGTTCACCTTCGCAGCTCCGCTGTCCTTGCTCGTTGTTGTCGCCGTATGCCTGATCCCTAATCAGTCACTAACCACTCAGAACGCTTCCGAGCGTCTGCAGGAAGTTGAAGCCGAGGCCGCCGTTCTTGGAGCTAGTTCCACCGGCACCAGCAATAACGCTGAGCGCGAGGCTGAGACAAAGGAAGCTGTTGCGGCACACAGCGCAACCTCGCAGTCAGCGCAGAAGTCAGCCGATAGCTAGGAGTATTCCCATGGATACCACTAGAACGGATGACGCAGTCTGTAGCCAGGAGCGCACCGACCGCTATTCGAAGGCCGAACAGGAATTGTTTTCCTTGATTGCCCTCACCTCGCGTTTTAAACGTGAACTAGCGGTCCGCCTCCATGGTCAGCTGACCCCGGGATATTTGCCGGTACTCGGACTTATTTTGCGCACTGAGCGCATCACCCAATCCGAGATCTGCGAAAAGCTGTTGATCGATAAGGCCACGCTGTCTCGGATGGTTTCCAAGCTGGAGCAACTTGATCTGATTGTTCGTGAAGTCAATGCCGAGGACCGCAGGGCCTTCGACTTGCTACCAACGGAGCACGCAAAAAGTCGTTGGCGTAGCGGCTTTGAGCAATGGCGAGGAGAACTTCGCTCACGTATGACCAACTGGGAAGATGCGGACTTGGATACGTTGGTTGATCTTCTGGGTAGGTTGAACTCGGAGATTCAGACAATCTAGCTGCAAGCCTGCTTCGTCAACAAGATCGGTGCGAAGACTCGGGCACCACGGGATAAATCCCGTGGTGCCCGAGTCTTTTCTGGTCCGAAGCAACTGGCCATGCCTAAACTTCAGCTATGGGAATCAAGAGCAGCAATACCGGCGCCATCGCCAATGCCACCGGCACCTCGTGGGAACAGTGGAGCGCAACGCTGGAGTCGAAGAACGCAAGCGCACTGACACATAAGGAAATTGCCGAGCTCGCTTACGCTCACATGTCCGAAACAGTGCAGAACCCAGGCTGGTGGGCGCAGTCCGTAGCAGTAGCCTACGAGCAGCAAATTGGACGGCGTCTACCTGGACAGGCCCAAGATGGAACCTTCCAAGGTTCGGTCAGCACCACCACCGATGCCGATTTGGACGCTGCACTGGCCAAGTGGGAATCTACCATTGCACACTTAGACAAATTCAATTCCCAAGCTCTCAGCGACCCCGCCCGTACCAGTAGCTCCGAACGCTGGCGTTACTGGCGTGCGAGTTTTTCCGACGGCACCAAGACCCAAGTAGACATTGGGCTCAAAGGGGACAAATCCTCGATTGCCATTAACGTTACTAAGGCTAAGACACCAGATCAGTTGTCGGATTGGAAGAGCTTTTGGCGACAAATATTGGCCGAATTCAAGAAGTAGTCAGCGATTTTCAACAACAGCTGTGAAAGTTTCTAGGCAATATGACCAATGTTTACCGTCACAAGTAGGTGAACTTGGCCTGCAACTGACACAATATTTATTTGGTAGATGTCTTGCGCTGTGCCATGGACTAGAAACCTGAACGTTTCTACCCGTGCAGCACCAACGCCGAGACATAGCTTTCAAACAGGTGGAGTGAGTGCCCATGGGCCTAATTGTTCAAAAATTTGGCGGTTCGTCCGTATCGGATGCCGACGGCATCAAGCGTGTGGCGCGTCGAATTATTGAAACCAAGTCCCAGGGTCACGATGTCGTAGTTGTCGTCTCCGCGATGGGTGACACCACCGACGACCTGCTGGATCTGGCGGGTCAGCTCACCGATGATGCACCTGCACGAGAAATGGACATGCTGCTCTCCGCCGGAGAACGCATCTCGATGTCTTTGCTCGCTATGGCCATCAACCAGTTTGGTGAGCAAGCTGCTTCCTTCACCGGATCCCAGGCCGGTCTGATTACTGACTCATCCCACGGTAAAGCACGCATCATGGAGGTCTCTCCACAGCGTGTGCGTAAGGCCATTGACCGCGGCTTCATCGCGATTGTTGCTGGCTTCCAAGGCATGAGCAAGGAATCCAACAACATCACCACCATGGGTCGCGGTGGTTCTGATACCACCGCAGTGGCATTGGCTGCAGCCCTCGGCGCCGACGTCTGCGAAATCTACACCGACGTTGACGGCATTTACACCGCTGACCCACGCGTGGTCGCCTCAGCTAAAAAGATTGAAAAAATCACCAGCGAAGAAATGCTGGAAATGGCCGCTAGCGGCTCAAAGATTCTGCACCTACGTTGTGTGGAGTACGCGCGACGCTTTGGTGTGCCGCTGCATGTGCGTTCTTCATTCAGCACTCACGAGGGCACTTGGGTGCTCCCGAACCCCGACGACAAAATCAAAATTCAAGAGGGAGAACCCTTGGAACAGCCAATCATCTCAGGTGTCGCCCACGACCACTCCGAAGCCAAGGTCACCGTTATCGGCGTGCCAGATATCCCTGGCAAAGCAGCCCAGATTTTCGGTGTCATCGCCGCAGCTCAGGCCAATATCGACATGATCGTGCAGAACATTTCGACTCGCGGCTCGGGCAAGACCGATATCTCCTTCACCCTGCCAATGACTGAAACCAAGAACGTATTGGGCGCGCTCACCACCGCTCAGGGCGAGATCGGTTTTGAAGACATTGAGCACAACGACGAGGTCGGCAAGCTGTCGCTGATCGGTGCCGGCATGCGCTCGAACCCAGGTGTCTCCTTCACCTTCTTCGAAGCCCTGCACACCGCAGGCGTGAACGTGGATATGATCTCCACTTCAGAAATCCGCATCTCTGTGGTCACCGACGCTGACAAGCTTAATGACGCTGTGCGTGCCATCCATACCGCTTTTGATTTGGATACCGACGTAGAAGCTACCGTTTACGGCGGCACCGGACGCTAAGTCCGCTCTACCCAAGATCAGGCCGGTGTCTGCTGAATTTTCAGCGGACACCGGCCTGATCTTTTGAGCGGATATTTCGATTACTTGGCTGGTTCCAAAGTTTTGGAGTAGACAGTTTCGCCCAACCCGTTGCGCAGGCTGACGGTAAACATGTCTTGATCATCCAGATCAACATGTCCAAAGAACTGGCTCTTGCCATCGCGAGGTGACTGGTTAGCGACGGTACCGGCCAGAGCGAAGTCCACCTTCGGCCCAAAAGTTCCGTCCATCTTGTTAGGGCCGAAGAAACCGGCGTTAACCGGGCCGGCAACAAATTCCCAGAACTCGTTAAAGTCGCTGAAGGCCGCTCGCTCAGGCGAGTAGTGGTGTGCCGCGCAGTAGTGCACATCCGCGGTCAGGAAGACGACGTTCTTGATGTCACGGTCTTTAATGGCTTTGAGCAGTCGCGCCAATTCCAGTTCTCGACCCAACGGGGCACCGTGATCAGCGTTAGCAATGGATTCTTGTGCCTTGCCGTCAGGAACGATGATGCCCAGAGGCAGATCATTGAGGATGACTTTCCAGGTCGCCTTGGACTGGCTTAGCCCGTCGACCAACCAGCTCAGCTGTTTTTCACCGAGGATCGCAGTTTCCTTTGACTCCATGCCAGCGGTGTTCTCTGACTTGAAGGTGCGCATATCCAATGCGAACAAGTCCAAGGCCGGACCGCGGGAAATCTTGCGGTAAATTCGTGCAGCTTCAAAACCGGTGCCACCGCGCAAAGCACGAGGATCAGCGATGGGCTGATATTCCTGCCACGCTTGGCGTCCTCGGGATGCCAAGGTATTGATATCACGCACGGTGTAACGCTCATCAGTGATGGTCTCCCCCGGCCACCAGTTGTTGTGCGTTTCATGGTCATCCCACTGCGCGATGACAGGGACTTGTGCATACATCGCCCGCACGTTAGCGTCCATCATGTTGTAGCGGTGGCGCCCACGGTATTCGGCCAAAGTTTCGGCAACCTTGGAAACTTCTTCAGTCACTAGGTTGCGCCAAATCTGGCCATCGGCTTCTTTAACCTCGGCAAGGATCGGACCGTCAGCGTAGATCGTGTCACCACTGTGCACAAAGAAGTCAGGCTTGGTGGCGTGCATCGCGGCGTAGGCACGCATGCCTCCGATTTCCTCATTGATGCCCCAGCCCTGACCGGCGGTGTCGCCCGACCAAACGAAGCTTTGCGCTCGGGCAGCCTCATGGTTGCGGCGGCCGTTGAGGGATGGTGCGGTGCTAAACCAGCCCTGTTCGGTTTCACCTACGGTTCCGTTCTCATCTTCAAAACCGATGCTTACCGAGAAGCGTGTTCCAGCTGGCAGATGGGCGGCACTGATTTTTGCGGTGAAGTCGCTCGCCTCGGTAGCCTGGGCACCTCTTAGGGTGCGGGCGAAGGATCCCCGACCGCGAATGATCTGTCCGGTTTCATCCACGGCACGCAACTGTGCGCGCAGTCGGCCTTCACCAGAACTGCGGGCCCAGAGTACCGCGCTGTTGGTGGAAACGTCACCCATGGAGAAACCACTGGTGAGTCCCAAACGTGAACGGACCAAGCGTGGGCTGCTAGAGGCCAGAGCGGCACCGGTGGGCCCAACGAGGCCTAGGGCTCCTGCGCCCAAGGCGCCGGTCAGCAAATTTCGACGCGAAATATTAGTCATGGAATTCAGTGTTCATGACTAATTCAGCCGCTTCCTTGAGCTGAGATGAATACAAAGAGAAATTATCCTAGCGACCGCTGCACCGAAAACTCGCTGGGCTAGATCGCTTGAAAGCACCTTCTTCAAATGCCAAGCTCACATGGTGTCACAGCTTGTATTGAATGGGCCCCTACTCCGAGAATTCTATCCGGCGGGGTGTACGGGAAATCAAAACTTTTGAGAATTCGCAGTCATGAAATCATCACGAGTCAGATCGACGCCTGTCCCGTAAGACGACCGGCTCACGGGACTCTCCAAAATGGCATTCCGGGCACACCCCTCACGGCGCTGTTTCAGCGGTGAAGCAGTGCACTTGCCGGTTAGACGCTCATTGAAGTTCGGCGTCATTGGAGGTGGTCCGAAGTCACTCTGCCTGCTGGTCACATGCGACAATTCAATGCATGGATACGCTAGCTTCGCTGCATCGTGCCACTCGCTCATCAGCAAATGGAATCGTTGAACTTCGCGACTCTTTAGCTCTTTGGCAACAGGAACAGTCGATTCAGCAATGGTCACCAGGAGAACTCCCCGTTAGCGACGTTGCAGAACAAATCAGCCTTGCTGAATGGTGGATTCGCACCGACGCACAAGATGTCACAGCCGCCGTACGCCTAACAAATACTGACGACCTCATTTGGCCTGACCGCAATCCAGCTGCGGCATATATCCACGGCCTGATGGTTGATCGTTCTCTATCCGGGCAAAGGATTGGTCAGGCTATCTTGAAATGGGCGGAAGAAAAAATTCGAGGCAGCGGTCGTGCTGTTGCCCGACTGGACTGCGTCGCAACAAACGACAATCTACGTAGATACTATGAAGGGCTCGGTTACCGCGAACGCGGAATCATTGAATTCGGGCCTGACTCGACATGGCATCCGGTACTCAGATTCGAGAAGGACATTATTTCAGTACAGAACGTGGACTAGATGCTCGGTGATTTACGGAATCCCGCGGAGCATTTATCCTGCGAGGCTAGTCGACGAACTGGTTCAATCAAGGTTTCCGGTGCGCGTATCTGGCAGGATTCTGTCATGGATAACAACTACCCAGCCATCCCATTTCGTCCCGAACCACGCGACTTCCCGGGGCACCTGATGCCACTGTCCGTGCCAGAGGGGTTACGTCTCGAGCTCAGCCGCTCAAAGAGCGTTGAAGGCCAAGAAGAAAAGTTTGAAGAATGGATGTCCGTTCTCAACGATAGATACGATGAGTGCCTCGCATCAATACCTGCTCAACGTGCAGTTTTTGAAGCGACCTTCCGCCATGAGGAAGCTGATGGTTCAGCATGGATGTATCACCTGAGCCTCACGGGAACCGAGGGGTCTGGTCTCGATGAGGAGCACGCTATTGATGCGACCCACGCAGGATACAGTCGCCAAGTTAAGCAGCCAGGTTGGGAAGAGCTAACACCGAAGTTCATGCTAACCCCAGAGCATCTTCGTTCCGCGATGCTCAGCTGGGCAAAAAGCGGGGAGGAGCCAAAGTAGGGTTTCGTTCATTGCACTCGGCTCTCAGCGCATCCGTAATCCGGCACTTATCTTCAGCTGATTTCATGGAAAATGAGTCCATGAAGAAGTTCATGAAGTCATTGGCAGAAAGAGTTCTCGACAACGTCGGGCCAGGACGCAGACTAGTGGCGATCGACGGTGTGGACGGCAGCGGCAAAACATCTTTCGCAGCTAACCTCATAGCGGAGATCAATGAACGGCCTGTCATCATCATCCACGTAGACAATTTTCTGAATCCAGCTTCAATCCGTCATGCCCGGGGGCGCTCCTCCCCCAAAGGCTTCTGGGAAGACACCTATGACTATCATTCGTTGATAGACCACGTGTTAGAACCACTCAAGGCCAACGGCAACGGACAGTATTCGCCGGCTTCATACGACGTTCAAATGGACAAGTTCAGGTTGGCTGACAAGGCACTGGCCCCATCAAATGCACTCATCATAGTTGAAGGCATGTTCCTCCACCGTGACGAACTAGTTTCACACTGGGATTGCTCAATGTTCCTCGACGTCCCATTCATAGAAACTGCCGCTCGGATGGCAGTTCGCAACGGCAGCAATCCAGACCCCGAGCATCCAACGATGAATCGATACGTCGGCGGCCAGCGACAGTACTTCGAAGCCGCCAAACCGTGGGAACGCGCCACCTTCATCATTGACAACACTGATTACTTGTCTCCGAAGCTTATTGATGCCGGATCAGTTTCAGCTACGCGCTAGAGGATTCGCACTACGGACAGTTCAGTTACGCTGAGTGCTAACCTGACCCTCAACATCTAGTATTCAGATCAGCCAAAGGCAGGATTGCCTTGTTAGCGGCAACCGTCATCACGTATCTGGGACGCTACCTAATCCACGTTTCTAGCGTGCCACGTAGCGATGCTCGGGACGGCCTCGGGTCCCGTAGCCCAACTGCAGCTCCAAGGATTCGTTGGCTACCAGGGCAGCGAGATAACGCTGGGCAGTAGCTCGTGCAACGCCTACGGCTTCTGCCACCTCGGCCACACTCATTGGTTCAGCTGCTTCCTTCACGCAGTTGAGCACCGCCTGTTCGGTGGGAGCAGCACCCACACTCGGGGCTGTTTCTTCACTGCCTTGCAAGGCTCTGAAGAGTCGGTCAACACCCTGCTGATTAAATTCAGTCACACCGGTGAGTTGACGTCGATACCGTGCCCACCCTTTGAGTTTGGCGCTCAAAGTTTTAGCGTCAAAAGGCTTGATAATAAATGCCAGGGCGCCGTGCCGAATGGCTTTGTCAATGTTTTTTGGCTCGGTGGCCGCCGAGATCATGATGGCATCTACGTCCAGTTCACGCAGCAGCTCAATGCCACTGACATGTGGCAAGTACAGGTCCAAGAGTAACAAGTCAGGCTTAAGCGTAGTGACAAGTTTGGGTACCGTGCGCGGGTCTTGGACTGGTTCCAAAGCTTGGAAACCCGGAATGGAATTGACCATCTCTGCGTGGAGGGCACCTACACGAAAGTCGTCATCGACGATCATGACTTGATAGTTTCCATTGGCGTTTTCGCTCATCACTACGCTCCTTCAGTCTTGTTGTTGTTCTCTGGGGTGGAAGGTTCCACCAGTACCGCAGGCAATCGGGCGGCAAACACCGCGCCGTCGGTGCCGTTGCCCGGATCAGCAATCCAGACATCCCCACTGCGGGCCTGTGCCAGTCGCTTGATCAAGGGCAACCCGACCCCGCGCCCATGTTCATTGCCTAGATGCGATCCGGTACTGACATCCCGGGCAAAAATGTCTTCCGTGGTGGTGATGCCGGGACCGGAATCTGCCACCGCCAGGTGCAGCGTTGTCGCCTCGGAGAGCAAATCAATTTCCACCCACGGCTCTCCGCTACCGCGCAAGGCCGCGGTAAAGGCGTTGTCTAGCAGATTGCCCAGCACCGCGGTGGCGTCTTGAGCATCATGAGCCGAGGCGATCTGGCCAAAGAGCATCGATTGACTCGACACCCGCAATTTGATGCCCTGTTCGTGAGCACGGACCGCCTTGGCCGAGATAAATGCCGAAAGATAGGCGTCTTGGATCGCTTCCAGTCCGGGCACCTGTGCGATCTTCGGCCCGGTTTCCATCACTTCACGCAGGTAGGCTTCGGCCTGCTCAATTTTGCCCAAATCAATAAGTCCCAATACCGCGTGCATACGGTTGGCGAACTCATGGCGCTGAGCACGCAAGGCATCAGCCATATCTTGAACCGCATCCAGCTTGGTGCCCAGGGCCTCGATGGTGGTGACATCATGGAGCAGCACCACCTGCCCCAAATCCAGTCCGTCACGGTTCACCTCGTTTACTCGGGCAACCAGTGAATTGCCGTTGGCTTCCAGGCGCACCGGGGCCGGATCTCGTTCTTTAATGGCCTTGACCAACCGTCGGTCCAGACCAGCAGATTCAAAGTGCCGCCCAACTACGTCTTCGAGTTCGGTGCGATGTGGCAGGCCCAAAAGTTGCCGGGCCGCTTTGTTGCGCACGGTGATCCGTCGGTCAACGCCGATGCCCATCACGCCTTCGGTCACACCGTAGAGCACCGCCTGCTGATCACGGACCAGCTGGGCAATTTCGGTCGGTTCAAGTCCCAGCGTCTGGCGTTTGAGTCGGCGCACGGTGATCCGTCCGGCCACCGTGGCCAGCCCGGCAGCCAAGAGGGCAAAGAGCACGATCCAGCTAAACGATTGTAAGAGTGCACCGGTCAGTGACTGGGTGGTCACGCCCACCGAAACCTCGCCGATGATCTGGCCGGATCCGCCATGGATAGGGACCTTGGCGCGCACCGATTCGCCCAAGGTGCCATGCTCCCTAGACACCGCTTCGATTCCGTCCAGTGCCACCGGATCGGTGGAAACCATCTGGCCTATTTCTGCTGGATTGGGATGACTCAGGCGCAGTCCGCGGTCCTCGGTAATCACCACAAAGTACGCCTGTTTTTGTTCCAGAATGGCATTGGCCAGCTGCTGCAATTTCCCGTTGGATAGCTCTTTTTCATCAAGGTCTTCCATCGCCGAGTAGCGGTTCACCTCGTCAACAACTTCCGGAAGTACCGCGACAGATCTAGCGATGGTCAGCGAGGTGTCTTCGGCGCGCGAATACACCCGGTCATAACTGGCATAAAGCGTTCCGGCGGTGACCAGCACGATGAGTACACCAACAACAAGGAACTGCAAACGCATAATGCGCGATGCAAAATGCCTCGAGCGAGGGCCAGAACGGAACATGCCACCCAGCATAGACGCACTGAAGAGCCAACGCGATTTTAAAGAGCAAAAAGATGGTTAAGAACTTAAGCGTTCAATAATCAGCACAAGGCGCGCAACGTGAGCCCCGCCACGTACTTTTGACTGGTGCCCTGAACTTCTGGGTGACACAAAGACGTACCACTCACCGAAATGGAGGTCGGGGCAATGCTTGTTGCACTCGGATTCCTCATGGTCGCCACCTTTATGGCGCTGATCATGACAAAACGCATGACGCCACTTCTGGCATTGATTCTCGTCCCAACCATCTTCGGTTTGTTCACCGGCGCCGGCTTCGGCCTGGGCGACATGATCATGGACTCCATCAAGGACATGTCCGGCACCGCAGCACTGCTGATGTTTGCCATCATGTACTTCGGCATCATGATCGATGTTGGCCTCTTTGACCGCCTGGTTGCTGGCATTCAAAAGCTTGTAGGCAATGACCCGGCCAAGGTAGTTATGGGCACCTCGCTGCTCACCGCAGTCATCTCGCTAGATGGTGACGGCTCCACCACCTTCATCGTGGTCACCGCAGCCCTGCTGCCGATCTACCAGCGTCTGGGCCTGAGCCCAGTAGTACTGACCTGCGTTGCAGGTTTGACCAACGGCACGCTGAACATCGTTCCTTGGGGCGGCCCAACCGCTCGTGCTGCCGCAGCGCTAAAGGTTGATGCAGCTGACGTCTTTGTTCCAATGCTTCCTTCCTTGGGTGTCGCACTGGTTGTTATTGCCCTGTTCGCATGGCAGATGGGCGTTGCTGAACGCCGTCGCTTGCAGCGTGAACGCCCAGAGCTCTGGGGCACCGAATTCGGTGGCGGCAACATGAGCTCCCCAACCGGTGGCACCTCACCAGCTGGCACTTCGTCATCCGGTGGAAACCTTGCTGTCCTTGAAGCTGTAGCCCGCAAGGGGGATGGTTCAGAAGCTGCCACGATGAACGGCACCGTACTGGATCCAAACCGCGAGACCCTGCGTCCAAAGACTTTCTACTTCAACTTGGTGCTCACCGTAGCCATCATGGTGTTGCTGGTTGTTGACGTTCTTCCACTGTCCTACCTGTTCATGGTTGGTACCGCAGTTGCCTTGGTAGTGAACTTCCCGAAGGTCTCCGACCAGGTGAAGATGATTGCAGCGCACTCCAGCGAAATCATCGCTGTGGTCTCCATGGTTCTCGGTGCAGCAGTACTCACCGGCGTGCTCTCCGGCACCGGCATGGTTGATGCCATGAGCCAGTGGCTGGTTGATATCATCCCTGACTCCATGGGCCCATACATGGCAGTTATCACCGGTTTGATCTCCATCCCGGCCACCTTCCTGATGAGCAACGACGCCTTCTACTTCGGCATCCTGCCAGTGCTCACCGAAGCCGGTGCACACTTCGGTGTTCCAGCCGTAGACATGGCTCGCGCCTCGATCACCGGCCAGCCGGTACACATGCAGTCCCCACTGGTTCCTGCCATCTTGCTGCTGGTATCGCTCTCTCGCGTAGATCTGGGCGATCACCACAAGAAGGTATTGTGGCGCGCATTGGTTGTGGCCTTGGTTATGCTTGCCACCGGTGTGATCTTCGGAGCAATCCACATGGGCTAATGCCCGCAGACAGTAATTAGTTCAAAAGCGACGTCCCGCAGTCCTCAATCTTGAGCACTGCGGGACGCCGCATTTTTAAGCGTCAAACCATGAGGGGAGAAAATCCTGCGGCGGATCTTCATCCACCCTGCCGTCGATGGCTTCCCGCAGTAAATCAGCGTGTCCGGTATGCCGGCCGTACTCTTCAATCAAGTCGCAAACGATCCGACGTACCGACAAAAATTGTCCTTCAAAATCCAGGGCTGATTCGGTATCCAACAGGTTGTTCTCGAGGATCTGTTGCGTGATCATTCGACTATTGGCCACCGCTTGGTCATAGAGTTCATAGAGATTTTCAGCTGTTTGAGAGCTGTCTACAGCAAATGGATCGTGTCCCTGAGCGGTGAGTTCCAGCAACACTTCGGGACGCTTTTGTGCAATGAGATAAGTGAATTTCTCATCCTCTACTGCTGCAAGGTGTTGGAGCAGACCGCCAAGGCTCAAGGCACTATTGGGCAGTTGTGCAGTTAATTGCGTGATCTGCAGCCCGTCAGCCTTGTACCTAAAAGTCACCCGCAACCGATCAAGCATGGCAAATAGGTGCAGCTCTTCGCTAGCAAACACTGGCGGTTCCCAAACAGGAAAATCATCCATGGCCTACTCCTGAGGTTGGTGTGAGTTGGCGTACCAAAGTGGTCTCACCGAGCGATGAATTGAATAATGAGAAGTATGCCCGTTACCGCCACCATTTTGGAAGCCTCACAGTGGACGCCCTTGGCCAACCACCATGAGGCCCGCGCGCGTGCCTTCGGTGAACCATTTGTAGACCGACGCATGAAGGGAAAGAAGCATCCGATTGAGGACTTTCTTTTCACTTATTACACGCAAAAGCCGGGTCAGCTGTATCGCTGGCATCCAGGAATGAATGTTGTGCTCAGCGGGGAGCAGGCTCAACAGCGTGCTGATTGGAAGTTCTATCGACCGGTTCAAACCGCCTCGGGCACCGGCTACGAGTTTGATGCACAGGCCTTTGTTCAGGCACGTGCCCGGGCCATAGATTTTGCCCGAGTAATTCTGGCTGGCACCTCGGAACGGGCCGGAAATTTTGCGTGCTTCGGCTTGCACGAATGGGCCATGGCCTACAAATCTGAGGTTAATGGCATCCGTCATGAGTACCTACCCCTGCGCTTGGGCGCAGCGGCTACCGACGAAGTAGTGGAAACCGAAAAAATTCGTTGCACGCACTTTGATGCCTTCCGTTTTTATACGCCACAAGCAGTGGGCCTCAACGAGCTACAGCCCACCCGCGAAACTCAACGCGACCTGGAACAGCCCGGTTGCCTGCACGCCAACATGGACCTCTACAAGTGGGCCTATAAGCTCTCCCCAGCCGTGCCTAGCGACTTGGTTATGGATTGTTTTGAACTCGCATGGGATATCCGCACCATGGACATGCAAGCTTCTCCCTATGACCTGGGCGACTGGGGCCATGAGCCGATTCGTATCGAGACTCCTAGCGGAAAAGCCGAATACGTTCGGCTGCAAAAACAATTTGCCGATAGGGCTGATGTGCTGCGTCTTAGACTGCTGGAAGTCGCCAACAACCTACCGCTTATCGTCCAAGACTAGATCTTGGTTAGGGTCACGGAGCACAATGTTTTTATGGGCACCAATACTCGCCCTAGTCGGGTTCTAATCCATGGATTCATCGTCGTACTGATCTTGGTGGCGACTTCTTGCTCAGCGCCACAGCAACCTTCTGCGCAAACTCAACTGAAAATCATCTTCCGTGCCGACGGTGAAAAAGTTACCGCCCAGCACACCCTGGACTGCAATGGGGAAAAGGCCACCAATACCAGCACTCTGCCCGATGCTTTGGCTGCCTGTGCTTCTTTGGAAAAGTTAACTACCCTAGTAAATTCCTCGCCCAACCCCACTAAAGTCTGTACCCAAATTTACGGTGGGCCGCAACGCGCCCAGGTCTCTGGACTGTTGCGCGGACAAGCGGTAAACCTCGAATTCTCCCGATCCGACGGCTGCTTGATTAGCCAATGGGACGCAGCAAAATTCCTCTTGGATTCCGGTACATGAGGGAAACAAACCACAAATTAGTTGCAAGAATCTACTACAATTAGAAGACTATGGATTTTTTCCTTCTGGTCATCGGATTATTGTTCGCCACTATTCTGATCGTCGGTGTCGGAGAACGCATTAAACTGCCTTACCCGATCCTGATGTTGATATTCGCGTCGCTGGCGGGCTTCCTCCCGTTCATGCCCGAAATGCATATCGAACCAGAACTGATCCTGCCAATATTCCTACCGCCTCTGCTCTTTGCCACAGCGCAGCGAAGCAGCTGGTCGGTCTTCCGACTTCGGTGGAAAGCCCTGATCCGGCTAGCGGTAGTGCTCATTGTGGTCACTGCGGGTACGGTCGCGGCCACAGCCATGGCCTTCACCCCCGTCGTTTCGATCCCATTGGCACTGGCTTTGGGCGCGATTGTTGCCCCGCCTGACCCGGTAGCAGTGGACGCCATTGCGACGAAGGTAAAAATGCCACGACGATTAACTTCGTTGCTGGAAACCGAGGGTCTGTTCAACGATGCCATGGCTATCGTGATCTTCCAGTTGGCTGTTCAAGCCACCGTGGATAACTCAAGTGTCGGGCTGGAGCTCATCCCACAGTTTGTCATCGGTGCTGCTGGTGCAGTGGTCTTGGGTCTAGCCATGGGTTGGGCTATTGGTGCGCTGAACCGCTTTGTTCCTAACCTGGCCGCACGTAGCGCCGCCACCTTGGTGGCCCCCTACGCGGTGTACATGATCGCTGAAGAAGTCCATGTCTCAGGGGTTATTGCAGTGGTGGTCACCGCCCTGGAAATGGTTCGTCGTGACCGTCCTCAGGACTCGGCGGAACGCTTGACCCGTCAGGCCTTCTGGGAAGTACTGGAACTGCTCGCCACCGGTCTGGCCTTCGGCTTGATGGGCATCGAAATGAACCAGGTTATTCAGGAGGAAGGCAGCAACCTGATTGGCTACATCCCGGGTATTGCCGCCATCTGTTTCGTAGTAATCGCGATACGTGCACTGTGGATGTTCGGCACGTATTATTTGCCTAACCGCAGCAAGGCCAAAATCCCCGCACGCAAGGACTCACTGGTACTCACCTGGTGTGGCATGCGCGGTCTGGCAACCTTGGCCCTCGCCTTGGCGCTACCTCATGTACGAGCCGACGGAACGGTCATCGAAGAACGCAACTTTGTTGTGGTGACCGCGTGCGCGGTATTGCTGTGCACCTTGGTGGTGCCAGGTCTGACCCTTCCAGCTCTCATGCGTGTACTGAAGCTGCGCAATAACGAGCAGGACACCAAACGTGCTCGTCGTGCTTTGGCCCGTCGCGCTGAAGCTGTTGCAATGTCAACGCTGCGCAAGAACGTTGACTTGCAGGAGTTACCGGAGAACTACCAGCAGGCAGTACGCCGCCGCATGAACTCATTGCATTCAATCTTGTCTAAAGATCCGGACCCGCACGATGCGATCTCTGATGAAAAATACACTCAGATTCGCGCCGTGATCGCCAAGGCAGATTCGATCCAGGCCATTGCCTTGGAAGCGGCCCGCGACGAGTTGCTCAAGGCTCGCCGCGAACCGAATATTGATCCGCATTTGGTGGACGAGATTGTTGTCCGCTTGGACCGACGCACCGCCACCTTGGACCGCTAGGAGCTCTTGCGCTCCAGCTTGACCATGACTTCGTAGTGGTCAGTCTGCGGGAACATGTCCATTACACGGGCCACCCGAGGCGTGTAGTTTTCTAGACGCTCAAGGTCCCGGGCCAAGGACTTGGCATTGCAGCTGGAATAGATCAGGTGCTGCACATCAGATTTGTTCAGCCACTGCGAAAGTTCAGCTGAGATCCCTCGTCGCGGTGGGTTCACAATCACTGCGTCCGGGGCCCAGCCTGCGTTCAGTGCAAACTCGGTGGCATCTGAGACAACAAAGTGCGCATCGGTGAAACCCATTGATTCAGCGCTGATCTTTGCGGCAGCAACTGCCTCTTCGCTAGTTTCAATTCCGTAGACGGTGCGGCCTTCGCCAGCGGTATGCAGGGCAAAGCCACCGACTCCGCTATACAGGTCCCACACGCTTTCAGGTTCAACGTCATCAATCCATTGGCGTGCCTGACGATACAGGGCCGCAGCGATCTCGGTATTGGTTTGGAAGAAACCTTGTGGACGCAGATGCATTGGCACACCGTTGAGCCCAAATTCCAAGGTGGTGCGACGGGTAAGGATAATTTCTTCCTCACCTTCCAGCACTGCCTTGTGCTCCGGAAGGAAGTTCACCGAAACCACACTGTGGTGCGGCAACAGTTCCAAGAATTGTGGCAGCGAATCGCGCAAGGCCACAAAGTGCTTCTTTGTGCGCAAGACCCAACGCACCATCACCGCTCCGGTGTCCGAAAGTGTGAGGATTACATGCTTGAGCTCACCCTTGCGCTTGGGAACGTCATAAGGGATGAGTTTGAGTTCTTTGATGAATCGCTCAATCACCGGCAACAGTGTGCGCAAGGTTGGCGCAATGACGCCACAGTTGCGCAGGTCCACGCCGTGCCCCTCGGTATCGAGGATGCCGATGGTCGGAGCCTGGGTCGTTCCGGAGATGACCATTTTGGCTTTATTGCGGAAGCCCTGTTCATTGCTTGGTTGAGCGGGCAAGAATTTCAGTGTGTCAAAGTCGGCAAGCAGATGTTGGCAATCCTCAACTTTTGCTTGCAACTGGCGGGCATAAGGAACCGTCATTTGTGTGCATGAGCGGCAACGGGAGGCAGAAAAGTAGAGGCATTCCATGATGTCTACGATTTTAGCGAAGATCTGCTACAACAAACGCCAAGAATTTTTGGCGCTGATTGACCGTAAATTTTCAGCTTCAGCCGATATGCTCACAAAGGAAATCGAAAGTTTCCAAGCGAAATCCCCTATTGGCATTAATTGTCATGGGAAACGGTTGCCGAAACCGCGAAAGGACAGATGGCACTTCTAACCGGGCTCTCCACGCGCCGCCGTGGCATCGCGTTAATTGCGCTTCCATTGGCAGCCGCGATCGGTGCATTCACTGGTTGCGCCCCGTCCTCACCGCAAGCCCAAGGAACGCAGTCCAGCAGCCCTTCGGCAAGCAACGCCCCTAGTGCCTCCAGTGCCACGCCAGCTCCAACCGTCGCTCAAGAATCTTCGACAGCTTCAAAATCCTCAGCGCTACCGTCTAGTTCCGCTTCGCAGGCACCAGTTCAAAGCACGGCGGCCACACCGTCAGCTACCCCCGCAGCCACTAGTGCTCCAGCAACTGTTGCTTCAGCAATTGCTACAGCTAGCGCCACCCCAAGTAGTGCAAGTTCGCAGAGCACCCTCTCACCTTTGGCTTCCGGAGCCGGATCCGGCGAGACTCTGAAATCAGTGGAATCCACCGTGGCGGCTCTTCCCGCCGAATCAAGCAAGCTATTTGCTGCCATCAAGGCCAATAATCTGAAGGGCGTCAAAAAGGTCCTGAAGTCCGGCGTTAATTTGGCAGTCAAAGATGGCTCCGGACGCACGGCACTGATGCAGGCAGTCATTGCCAAAAATGAGCCCATCATCAAGACACTCTTTGATGCCGGCTCCAACCCGAACATCAAGGACAATTACCAGGAATCCCCGTTCTTACGCGCCAGCGCTAACGGTCAAACCGGTGCGCTGCAGATGTTTATCAAGGGCGGCGCCAACGTCCAAGAGGTCAATCGGATGGGTGGCAGCGCCTTGACTGTGGCCAGCGAAAACGGCCAGGTTGCGGCCGTACGAATTCTGTTGCGC
Organism: Glutamicibacter sp. MOO4; assembly: GCF_056934395.1. NCBI lineage: Bacteria > Bacillati > Actinomycetota > Actinomycetes > Micrococcales > Micrococcaceae > Glutamicibacter > Glutamicibacter sp. MOO4. The sequence goes on along the minus strand of NZ_CM167800.1, from coordinate 3,307,585 downwards.
ACTAACATCAACATTGACCACGTGAATGATCTGGGTTGGACTGCCTTGCATGAAACTATCGTGCTGGGCCAAGGCACCAAGAGTTCAGTGAATATCGCCGAGTTGTTGGTTGCCAACGGCGCAGATCCACGACTCAAAGACCGTACCGGAGCCGACGCTTTCAAGATGGCCCGTGATCGCCAGCAGACGCAGATGTTAACCATGCTGCAGACTGCTAGCCGCCGCTAAAGCTCACAGGGCGTTAACGTAAAACCAAGCATCAGCTTCGCGGACAAAGGTGCTCACCTCATGTTGCGCAGCTGCATTGCCCCCATCAACATAGTGCGCGGCAAATTCCACAACACCACGGGTGGCCTGAGCACCACCAGCACGAGTGGACAGGATTTCTAAACCCGCCCAGCGCATCTGGGGGTCCAAATCCAATTCTTGAGGGCGAGTACTCTCATGCCAGGTGGCCAGAAGATAGGGAACCAGGCCCAGCACAAATCCGCTGTAGCGCGAACGCATCAGTTCTTCAGCGGTTTCAGGCAATACCGAACCGTCCGCCCGTCCGTCATGAAAGCGCTGGCAGCACTGAGCGTAACTGAGCTTGACCGAGTCCAATTCACGGCATGAACACGTTGTCTGACTAGAGTTTTTCACGCTTTCAGAATACGCGTCGCACACAGTTTTGCGCCCCGTGAGCCAAAGATCACATGACTTATATCTAGGGATATCGGCCCGATCAGGCACAGGCACGTCTGGCCGGTCACATTCACGGGTAGACTGTTAGGGCAAGCTCGCGGAGCGCCAAATCCCCCTGGTGTGAGACGGCATCTCCGTGTGGCATTTAACTTAACCTCGCCAACAGGAGATATGCCGGATGCCCCGCATCGTTGTAGATGTCATGCTCAAGCCAGAAATCCTTGACCCTCAGGGCAAGGCCATCGCGGGAGCACTTCCCCGCCTAGGCTTCACCTCCTTCGAAGCTGTCCGCCAGGGCAAGCGCTTTGAACTTTCCGTGGACGGCGAGGTGACCGAAGAAATCCTTGCTCAGGCTCGTGAGGCAGCAGAAACCCTGCTCTCCAACCCGGTGATCGAAGATGTCGTCAACGTCGAGGTAGTCGAAGACTAATGAGCACCGAACTCCCCCTGATTGGCGACTACTCAGCGCCAACAAACGAATTGTCAGGAGCACGCGTCGGCGTGGTGACCTTCCCGGGCACCCTTGATGACCGTGATGCCGCCCGTGCAGTGCGCGCCTCCGGTGCCGAGGCAGTGTCCCTGTGGCACGCCGACACCGACCTGCAGGATGTTGACGCCGTGGTAATCCCTGGTGGCTTCTCCTACGGTGACTACCTGCGGGCTGGCGCGATCTCGCGTTTTGCTCCAATGATGGCCAAGATCGCCGACGCTGCGAACTCCGATGCCAAACTGCCTGTACTGGGTATTTGCAACGGTTTCCAGATCCTCACCGAGTCGCATCTTTTGCCTGGCTCGATGATCAAAAACGATCACCTGAAGTTCATCTGCCGCGATCAGCTGCTGCGTGTGGAGAACAACCAGACCGCTTGGACCAATGGTTTTGAAGCTGGCCAGGAAATCACCATCGTGCTCAAAAACCAGGACGGCCAGTACGTGGCTGACGAGAAGACCCTGGATGAGCTTGAAGCCGAGAACCGCATTGCGTTCTCCTATGTGGGCTGGAACCCGAATGGTTCGCGCCGTTCGATCGCTGGCGTCAGCAACAAGGCTGGCAACGTGGTGGGTCTTATGCCTCACCCGGAGCATGCCATTGAGGTCGGCTTTGGCCCCGATGCCCGCGGCACCGATGGGCTAACCTTCTTCACCAGTGTTCTGACCCACCTTGTTGGAGGAAAAAAGTGAGCCAGGAAGTCACCAAAGAATTCAACATCGACACCGTCGATAACGCCGCCGGCACCCCAGATGTAGAACTGCCTTGGGCAGAGCTGGGCTTGAAGGACAACGAATTTGCCGAGATCGTGAAGATCTTGGGCCGTCGTCCCACCGCTGCTGAATTGGCCATGTACTCGGTGATGTGGTCCGAGCACTGCTCGTACAAGTCCACCAAGAACCACCTGCGCCAGTTTGGGCAGAAGGTCACCGATGAGATGAAGAAGGACCTGATGGTCGGCATGGGCGAAAACGCCGGTGTTACCGACCTGGGCGACGGCTGGGCCGTGACGTTCAAGATCGAGTCGCACAACTCGCCTTCCTACGTTGAGCCATACCAGGGTGCTGCTACCGGCATTGGTGGCATCGTACGTGACATCATCTCCATGGGTGCCCGTCCGATCGCCGTGATGGATCCATTGCGTTTTGGCGCCATCGATCACGAAGACTCGCAACGCGTGGTGCACGGCGTAGTCTCGGGCATCGGCGGCTACGGCAACTCGCTGGGCCTGCCGAACATCGGCGGCGAAACCGTCTTTGATCCGATCTACCAGGGCAACCCACTGGTGAACGCCTTGGCTGTTGGCGCACTGCGCCACGAAGACCTGCGCCTGGCTAACGCCTCGGGTGTGGGCAACAAGGTGGTGCTCTTCGGTGCACGCACCGGTGGCGATGGCATCGGCGGCGCTTCGGTGCTGGCTTCCGAATCCTTCGATGACACCAAGCCTTCCAAGCGCCCTGCTGTACAGGTCGGTGACCCGTTCGCCGAGAAGGTACTGATCGAGTGCTGCCTGGAACTGTTTAAGGCTTCACTGGTTGAAGGTATCCAGGACTTGGGTGCTGCAGGTATTTCCTGTGCAACCAGCGAACTGGCATCCAATGGTGAAGGCGGCATGCAGGTTGAGCTGACCGACGTGCTGCTGCGCGACTCCACCCTGACCCCGGGCGAAATCCTGATGTCGGAGTCCCAGGAACGCATGATGGCAGTTGTCACCCCTGAAAACGTTGACGCGTTCGAGGCTGTTATGGCCAAGTGGAACGTGGAGTACTCCTGGTTGGGCGAGGTGACCGATACCGACCGTTTGATCATCACCTGGAAGGGTGAGGTCATCGTGGACGTGGACCCTAAGACCGTGGCCCACGACGGCCCGGTTTACGACCGCCCTTACGCTCGCCCAGAGTGGCAGGATGCTCTGCAGGCTGACACCTTTAAGTCTTCGGAGGCCGGCAAGAACTTGCCAGCAACCGGTGATGAGCTCAAGGCTGCCGTGCTGGAACTGATTGCCAGCCCAAATATGTGCGACAAGTCCTGGATCACCAACCAGTACGACCGCTACGTTGGTGGCAACACCGCATTGGCCGCCCCGGATGATTCCGGTGTGGTGCGTATTGATGAGTCCACCGGTTTGGGTGTGGCCATCGCTACCGATGCCAACGGCCGTTACACCTATCTGGATCCATACGCTGGCGCTCAGCTGGCACTGGCCGAGTCCTACCGCAACGTTGCTACCTCTGGTGCAATCCCTGCGGCGGTCTCGGACTGCCTGAACTACGGTTCCCCAGAGAACCCAGATGTCATGTGGCAGCTAGCCGAGGGTATCCGTGGTCTGTCTGATGCTTGCATGGTGCTTGGTGTTCCAGTCACCGGCGGTAACGTGTCGCTGTACAACCAGACCGGCGACAAGCCGATCCACCCAACCCCAGTGGTTGCCACCTTGGGCAAGTTCGACGACGTTGCTCGCCGCACCCCTTCGGGCTGGCGCGAAGAGGCCGACGGCCAGGCGATCTACCTGATCGGCACCACCAAGGACGAGCTGGATGGCTCGGAGTTCGCCAACCTGCGCGGTCACCTCGGCGGTGTACCGCCGGTAGTTGACCTGGAAGCGGAAAAGGAACTGGGCGCGATCCTGATCAACGCTAGCCGCGATGGCATGATCGATGCAGCTCACGACTTGTCAGAAGGTGGTCTGGCCGCAGCATTGACCGAGATGGTTCTGCGCTTCGGCGTTGGCGCTCGTGTAGCACTGGATGAGATCAAGGAACGTGACGGCGTAGATTCCTTCACCGCTTTGTTCTCGGAGACTCAGGCCCGCGCCATCGTTGCTGTCCCACGAAGCGAAGAAGTTCGTTTTAAGGATATGACCAGCGCCCGCGGTGTGACCGTGGCTCGCTTGGGCATCGTTGATGCGCAGTCCGGTTCTTTGGAAGTCCAGGGTGAATTCACCGCTTCGGTGGATGAGCTTCGTGAGGCTAACGAAGGCACCATGAAGAAGTACTTCGGCTAATACCCACCGGTTGAAGCCTGATTGGCCCGCCTCCCTTTTCTGGGAGGCGGGCCAATTGCTTTGATGGCCCATGGCTGGGACCCGCCTACCCGTCAGCCGCACACGACGCCCAGACGCGCGCCTTTCCGCAGTACATTATTTATATAGTTGACACGTCAACAATATTGAGTCATGATTGATGCATCAACTTAATTCGTGGTACGAGGAGCGGGTCATGGACAGCATCGAAAATATCGAATTCGGCATCGACACCTTTGGTGATGTACCTAGCGGAGCCAATGGCCAGCTACTAACTCAAGCGCAAGCCATTCGTGCCACCGTCCAAGAAGCCATGGTTGCTGATCAGGCAGGCGTTGACGTCATCGCTGTTGGTGAGCACCACCGACCTGAGTACGCTATTTCCAGCCCGGAAACCGTACTGGCTGGCATTGCCACCGCAACGGAAAGTATTCGCCTCTCCTCCGGCGTTACCGTCCTATCCTCTGATGATCCGGTGCGCGTTTTCCAACGTTTCTCCACCGTAGATGCGCTATCCAACGGACGCGCTGAGGTCATGCTGGGGCGCGGCTCATTCACTGAGTCTTTCCCACTCTTTGGGCACGATATGGCCGACTATGAAATCCTCTTTGATGAGAAAATCGACCTCTTCCACAAGCTGCTCGACGAGAGGCCTGTTACCTGGCAAGGCACCAAGCGTCCTTCACTAGCCGACATGGACGTCTTCCCAAAAACTGAATCCGGCCGACTGCGCACCTGGGTAGGCGTCGGGGGTTCCCCACAGTCCGTGATCCGCACGGCGCACTACGGTTTCCGAATGATGCTCGCAGTTATCGGCGGCTCACCGGAACGCTTCGCACCTTATATCGACCTGTACCGCCGCGCCAATGAGCAGTTCGGCCACCAATCGACTCCGGTTGGTCTACATTCCCCGGGCTTCGTAGCTGATACCGATGAACTGGCCCGCGAAGCAATGTTTGACGCCTACAAGGAACAGCGCGACCGGATCGGCGCCAGCCGAGGCTGGAGCCCAATGAGCCGCGAAGAATTTGAGCATGAAGCAATCGAAGGCTCGTTGTACATCGGATCGCCTGAAACCGTTGCCCGCAAGATCGCCAACACGGTGAAGTCCCTTGATATCGGACGCTTTGATTTGATCTACTCCGGCGGAGCCGTGGATGCAGGCGCTCGACTTCACGCTGTGGAACTGTACGGAAGCAAGGTCATCCCAATGGTCCGCGAAATGCTTGCCCAAGCATAATCACTTAGCATCACCGACTTTGCAGGAAGGCACGAACATGGAACAGCAAACTATCGGCATTCTAGGTGCAGGAAAGATTGGCACCGCACTGGCTCGGCTAGCCCTCAAGGCCGGCTACAAAGTGCTCATTGCAGGTTCCGGTGACCCCAGCGCCATCGCACTCACCATTCAAATCCTCACGCCAGGTGCAGTAGCCGTTGATGCGCATACCGCGGCTAAAGACGCCGGCATTGTGATCTTGGCTCTGCCGCTGGGAAAGTACCAAAGCATTCCGGTACAGCAGGTGGCCGGAAAACTGGTTATCGATGCCATGAACTACTGGTGGGAAACCGACGGTATCCGTGAAGACCTGAACGGACCAGAAGTTTCCACCAGCGAACTGATTCAAGAGTTCTTGCCCGGCGCCCGTGTAGTGAAAGCCTTCAACCACATGGGTTATCACGAGATTGAAGAGGAATCTCGTGCAGCTGGCGTCGCTGGGCGCAAGGCCATCGCAGTGGCCGGCGATCTTGAAGCAGATCTGGAAATTGTTGCACGAATTGTGGACGAGTTTGGATTTGATCCACTGCGCATCGGCTCGCTGAGTGAAGGTCAACGATTGCAACCGGGGCAGCCAGCGTTTGGCGCCAACCGGCCAGAGGCGCAACTGGCCGATCTCATTGGATCGGCTCAGTTGGCGACCTCCGCCTAACTAAATCAAACTACGCAGGGCCCTCACTGGCTTTATTAGAGCCAGTGGTGACTACTGTTCGGTGCGCCCTCGGGCTGCTGATTCAATAAGGTTATCCCCGGCTAATGCACTGCCGGATTCAATCGCGCTGACCCATTCGGCGCTCGGTGCCACGGCAGCCCAATTGGAGTTCAAAACAGCCATCAAGGTTTCGTGAACTTGCTTGGCGGGGATTGAACCAGCGGAGTTGACGATATCAATAGCGCCGGTGGCATCGGAGAGCACCTCGACCGCGAATCCCAGTGGTTCGGCGGCAGCGGCCGAACCGATCACGCAGTTGTTGGTCATGTAGCCAACAAGGGTCAATGTGTCGATCTCTCGCTCGCGCAACCAAACTTCAAGTCCGGTGCCTTCAAAGATACTGGCGAAGTTCTTAGTGATGCGCAGAGCTGCCGATTCAAGCCGGTCATGAATCTGTGGCTGAAGGGCGAAGGTTGAAGATTCAGGAGCGAAAACCGGTGACCCTGCAGGACCCTGGTGCTGGACTACAACAACAGGGGTATCGGCTTGTTGTGCAGCGTCCATTAGCTGCGCAATGGCTGCTACGGACTTCTCACGCTCAGGGTATTGGATCTTGAGCAGGCCTTCAAAATATTCTTGCTGAGCGTCAATGACGACTAGTGCACGACGTGGTGTGGACATGATGTTCTCCTTTGATTCGGTATAACGGTGGCACCGGTTGGTGCCGTTTTTCAAGACTTGCTGGCGGGCTTGTAGTGCTCTGCCATCAGTTGCACGGTACCTAGCGCGGCGTTCCGCACGTGAGAACCAGTCATTAACATCAGCTCATCGGCGCCAGTTCGCTCTTGCAATTCTTCGAGCCGCCACGCAACCTGTTGCGCTGTTCCTGCGAAGGTACGGTTGGTGTACATCTGAATGATGGCTCGTTCGTTGAGTGTCGCCGAGTAGTCGGCCACCTCTTGAGGGCTCAGCAATTTATAGGATTCGCCCTTAAACATCCGCAGCATAGCCATGGCCCCGGATGCTGCCTGTGCCCCGGCAAATTCGATATCTTCGGAGGCAATGGCACTAAGACTGACCAGGACGTAGGGGTGCTCCAACTGCGCTGATGGAACAAAGTTATCTCTGTAGATACGCAGCGCAGTTTCAATATCAGCCTCACCAAATTGCAGGGCAAACGCATATGGCCGGCCCAGACGCGCCGCTAATTGCGCCGAATAAGGCGAAGAACCCAAGATCCACAGCGGGGTTTGATGCTGCGCTGCCGGCACTTGGTTCTGCTGGTTTTGCCATGGCCCAGGAACGGCGTGCACGGTGCTGTATGGGTGATTCTGCGGAAAGTCGTCGGCCAAGAATCCAATAAGTTCGGCTAGCTGCTCATCAAATGATTGCGCGCTTCCAGTTCCCCGACGAAGCGCTGCTGCTGTTGCGCCATCGGTACCGGGCGCTCGCCCCACCCCAAGGTCTATCCGCCCTGGCGCCAGCGCTTCAAGCATTCCAATCTGTTCAGCAACAATCAACGGTGCATGATTTGGCAGCATGATTCCACCGGCACCGAGCCTGATTTGGCGGGTATCGGCGGTGAGCCTGGCCATCATCAGCGGGGGCGAGGCCACGGATAGTGCGGGCATTGCATGATGTTCCGACGTCCAGAATCGGTGGAAGCCCAGTTGATCCGCTGCCTTGGCAAGATCGATGGTGTCACTCAATCCATCTTGAGCTGTTTGCCCGACGCCTGGTCCGCCACCAGTGTGTACAGACAGAGCGAAAGGCGCAGAGCCAAATCGTGGCGCTGGTTGCAAAGCAAATCTCATTTCTCATGTTTATTTTGACTTTTACCGTGATACTCACCCTAACAGGAAATCACGTTAAAACAAGACTGATACCATGAGAGTATGACTCAGATGCCACTTCCCCCGAGCCCCGGTGCGCAGCAACACAGCAGCATCGATCTGGTCAACAGTGAAATCCAGCTACCCGGTAACAAAACATTCGACGCGCTGGCCTCACCAGAATCCACCACTGACTGGCTGATTGACAGAGAACTCGTACCTGAAGATGCGCAGCTTCAGGAGTATTGCCAGAACCGGCTCGTCACCTTGCGCCAGTACGTGCGCCAGGCTTTTTCGGCAAGCACTTCGGGTACACCAATTGATGAAGTGGCGCTGCAAGGAATCAACGCGGCCTTGTTGGCAGCACCAAATACGCCTTTGCTGAAGCAAGAGGGCGGTAAGGGATTTTTCCGCGCGCTGGAACACCCCGCCACGCAGCTAACTGAACATGCGTTAGCCACACTGGCCGAAGATGCGGCTTCCCTGTTGAGTAGCGACGAGGCCACTCAGTTAGCCCAATGCGAATCAGAGCCTTGCACCAGATATTTACTGCGCACCCACGGCCGCCGGCACTGGTGTTCAACACGCTGTGGCGACCGGGTCCGCGCTGCGCGAGCCTACGCGCGGAAGAAAGAACGGCAAAACTAAGCCCGCTACTCGTTCGAGATTACGAGAGCTGGCCAAGGACCTCGTTCAAGGCCTCAGTGGATGATGGGTGAGTAAAAATCTGATCGCGTAGCGAGCTGGCGGTCATTTTCTGGCGCATGGCTAAAGCCACAAGGTTGATCACTTCTTGGGAATCAACGTGCATGAGCGCTGCACCAAGAATCTGGTCGGTGTGCGCATCAACGACAAACTTGATCACGCCTCGCGGGTCACCGACTATTTTTGGCCGTGGCATGGCGGCAATCTCTGCGACTTTCTTCACCGCAATCTTGACCTCTAAGCCCTGCTCGATAGCTGCAGCTTCGCTTAGCCCAACCCTCGACAATGGTGGCGTAGTGAAGATGGTATAGGGAACAGCCACGCGATCTTCGGTGCTACGCGAACCATCACCTAAGAGGTGATTGGCCAGAACTCGATGATCATCCAGTGATACATAGGTGAATTGCGGGCCACCGTTCACGTCACCCAGAGCATAAATTCCCTCGGCGCTCGTGGCCAAGAATTTATCTACGACGATTTCCCCTCGCTCACCGACTTTTACTCCGGCAGCTTCAAGACCCAGATGACTGGTGTTTGGGGTTCGGCCTAAGGCAATTAATACTGCGTCAGCTTCAAGTTGCTGCGCTTGCCCGTCGAGTTCAAAACTGACCGTTGCGCTGGAATGATCCTGGCTAATCTTAGTGACTTGAGCAGAGCTGATGATAGAAACTCCAGCATCAACTAATGATGACTGAACCTCGCTGGCGATGTCCTGATCTTCTTTGGACAGCGCACGCTCACCACGATCCAAGACGGTAACTTTAGCGCCAAACTGCGCAAACATTGACGCAAATTCAATGCCGACATAACCGCCACCCACAACAATCAGGGACTTTGGCATCTCCGCATGCTGTAACGTCGTGGAGTCATGGACGCGGCCACGAATTTCGACTCCCTCAATTTTTGGTTGGGCAGGAACCGAACCGGTGTTGATGATGATCCGCCGCGCACTCAATTCCAGCTCTTCAGTTTCGGTACTGACCTTTATGGTTCGAGGTCCACTGAAGGTGGCGTGCCCGGTGAGGACCAAGACCGACTCAAGATCATCAAGCATCGAGAAGTTCTTGGCGCGCATCATCGAGGTCAGCTTGTCTCGGCGTTGCACCGCGGCTTCAAAGCGTTGCGGATCAAAATCAGAACCGTGGGCTTGCTCGGCTTCATGAATCAAGATCTTGGTGGGCACACACCCAATGTTGATGCATGTTCCGCCATACATTTGGGCCGACTGTTCAACCATCGCCACTCGTTCACCCGAGCGAGCTAGCGTGCCAGCCAGCGTTTTGCCACCTTTGCCCCAGCCAATAACGATGGTGTCGAGCATGCCTGCCGTGTTTTCTGCGCTCACAATAAACCCTTTGCTGGTGCCTTTGCCTTCTAGCTAGAGTCTTGCGCTAAATTGGCGTTAGAGTCAATCGCCATTAAATTCCCACAATTTTTGTCAGGTTAAAAACTGAGGCGGCCAGCTTCCTCGAAGGAAAGCTGACCGCCAGTATCACCGTGGTGAAGTATTAGATCTTCTTCACGATGGAAGACTTGAGTTCCATGTGGCCGAAGCCGTCCACCTTTGCGGCGATATCGTGATCGCCGGAGCCTGGCTCTAGGCGAATGTTGCGGACCTTAGTGCCGGCTTTCAGTGCACTCTGGGCGCCCTTGACCTTCATGGTCTTGGTAATGCTGACAGTGTCACCATCCTGCAGAACGTTGCCCACTGCGTCCTTAATGACGGTCTCGGTTGGTTCCGATTCCTCGGTTTCAGCGTTCCATTCATGTGCGCATTCAGGGCAAACCAGCAACGCATCAAGTTCGTAGGTGTACTCGCTGGAGCACTTTGGGCACGGAGGCAAAGAATCAGACATGGGGCTAATTTTAGTTACTCAGAACTCCCATTGTCGAATGAATCGAATATCGAATACCGTTGCCAACTTCGGCCCTAGAATCTCCCATTCACCAAGGTGGCCCAAAGCGGGCAGGCTGTTATAAGACCACTTGTTTTGTTTCATCAACCGCGCTCATACTCAGCCATAGGAGCCAAATACTGCGACAGCACTTTGAGGGGGCAGCGCACCAATGTCTAAACACTACAAGCATCGCGGGCACCACGTTTCAAGCGCGATCCCCGCAGGTGAGCGACTGACCTTAGAAGTATTGGCCATCGCCGAAAAAGCTGGGGCCAAGGCTGGATATGCGGTGGCAAAAGAAGAGCTCTACCGCAGCATTGGTAACAACAACGAGATCCTCAACGAACAAGAGAAAGAAGAGTTGCTGGCAGCAGCTCAGCGCGCCGGATCAGCAGCTGCGCTGCTCGCCGCCCGTAAGGTGATCGACAAAACGCTTCGAAGTTCTTTCCGTTCAAACGCTGAGCCACAGCTGTCCGCTGATCCTGAAACTGTTGCTACTCAAGTTTCTCCAAAGAACTATGAAGAACCTCTGGCCCAGTACTCCCCGTCGCTCGGAAACTTCCAGGCACCTCGCAAAAAAGTTGAGCAACATGTCCTGACCATCACGCGGATAGAACAGCTCTCTGCCAATATGGTTCGCATCATTGCTGCCGCCCCAGACTTAGCTGGCTTTCGTTCCAACTCGGCGTTAGACCAATACGTCAAGGTCTATGTAGCCGACCCTGAACTTGGCTTAGTACCGCCCTATGACATCCATGCCTTGCGTCACCGACTGCCGCGCGAACAGGTACCCCGCTCAAAGTCTTATACGATCCGTTGGGTCGACACCGCGCTCAACGAGCTCTCCATAGATTTTGTAGTTCATGGAGATCCGGGGACGGTTGGGCATTGGGCAGCACATGCAAAGCCGGGAGAACCATTAGTTATTTCTCCAGCTCGCAGCAAGTCCTCCCCTTCGCTGGATGCTCAATACTATGTGCTTGCTGCCGATGAAGCGGGGTTGCCTGCGATTGCCAAAGTTCTAGAAGCCCTACCGGCACAGGCACAAGGGGTGGCACTGCTCGAAGTTGCCGAGGCAACTTCAATGTTTGACGTGAAACATCCCGAAGGGGTTGTTTTAAGCTGGCTTCCGCGGAATCAAGATCCAGCCGGGCGCAGTCACGTTATCGCCGAAGCGCTACGCACTTTGCCGTTACCAACGGCACCAATCGGGGTAATCGCTCACGCCGAGCGTTCAACGGTCAAGGCCATTAACCACATCACCAAGTACTGGAATCTAGATAAACGAGCAACGCATATCTCTTCATACTGGACCCTTCGCGAAGGCAGGCTAGGAGTCAATCTCCCGAGGCACTCGACCCAGCTATTCTGAGGACCGATTTAGTCGTAAAATGCTATCTCGTAGAATCCGCGCGTCTCCGGGCGAGGTTGTTCTATGATCGTTACTTCAGGGCCGGCCGGGACATCAAATTCCATGCTAAGCTCATCGGCCGGGATTGCGCATTGCGCGGTATCTTCAGCGATCATTTCCTGACCCACCCGCACTTGAAGTTGAACCGCTCCGGTGCCTTGGCAGGCTCACCTGAGAAGATTTTTTGTCCCGAATTGAACTCGATAGATCAAAGTCTCCGGCAGCGCTTCACCCTCGTCGCTAAACCGAAATGTGTTTACCGATGACGCCACCGAGTGGTTACCGTTGACTGCCATGAATTCGCCACCCTGATCATTTTCGATATTCAGCAAACCATTGCCCACTAGAATCGTGTGGCCAAAATTGGCCATTGGCGGAAACCACGACGGGTCAAGACCGGACGATTGTTCTTGCGTGGTCTCTTCAACAACGGACACGGTCGGTTCTTGCGAAGGTTTCAGCTTCGAGACCGGAGTGGTGCACGAGGTGAGAGCACAAACAAGCACAACAGCCACTGGCACAATCCGCTTCATATATTCTCCGAGTCACCACACTGCAAAACTTTCTTTGACCCTATGCCACGACGCCCAGTTAAACAACGGATATTGGCGCACGTAGAGAGCAAGTAATTCGCAGTCAACGGATACTTCACCACAAATTTCCCATAGATCTCACACTGAAACACGTCGCGCAGCCGTCTAAATGGTCCGCTGCGATCCATATAGTTTTCTAGGGGGGCTCTCCCCTACTTTTCGTCGTCGCCCTAGGAGCCGTACCACCGCATGCGTTTGCTGCGCCGCACCATTGCTTTTGCCCTCATCGCTTCATCTATGGTCATGAGCGGTTGCTCAACCTTGGATTCCATCGATCTTTACACAACGCCGGATGCTCAGGCGGCCCCTTCACAAGATTCTGCCAAGCAACGTGCCGGCTACGCTGGCTCCCTGGATCTGTTGGCGAACATTGACATTAAGGGCCGTGCGCCAAAGACCGGGTACGAGCGAGAAAAATTCAGTAATGGTTGGAAAGATCCGGATCACAACGGATGTGATGCCCGCAATGACATTCTGACCCGCGATCTGGAAAACGTGAAGTACAAATCAGCGTCAAGGCCTTGCGTAGTGCTCAGCGGAATCTTTCACGATCCGTATACCAATACAACTATCAAGTTTGTTCGCGGTCAGAACACCAGCACTGCAGTTCAGATTGATCACGTTGTTCCCCTATCCGATGCCTGGCAAAAGGGTGCACAGCGCTGGAGTGAAGAAGCACGCTTCGAATTTGCCAACGATCCGCTAAACCTCATGGCTTCGGACGGACCGACCAACGGATCCAAGAGCGACAAGGACGCAGCTTCCTGGCTCCCGCCCAACAAAAGCTTCCGCTGCGAATACGTCTCACGCCAGACACAGGTCAAAGCCAAGTACGGCGCGTGGATGACAAAGGCAGAACACGACACCATTGAGCGCATTCTAAAATCCTGCGTGTAATTAATGGCTATCGACCCATTGTGCAGACACAGAACTTGGCTATGCGGAGAAATATCCTCCTTAAGACCTATAGTCAACCTGATGGATTTGTGGCATCATGGTGTTTATCAAGCTAGTGGTCATTATGTTTTGTGACTGCCAGTAAAATTCTCTGCTGCTAAGGCGAACAATGAAGACTAAGTTGTCAGCTGCCCTTCTGCTGCTAGCAAGCGTCTGCCTTTTTGCGTTTGCCTTGAATACTTCCCATCGCGATGCAGCCATGGGTTGCTGGGTGCTTTCAACAATATTCTTCATTGCTGCAGCGATGCTGCTGTTGGGAATTATCTTGGGTTCTTCTGCGGTCACGTCCCCGGAACCACGAAAAAAACGTCGCCGCTAGAGCCCCAAATTCATTTCGAAGCAATACGTCAGCCCACCGCTGGTGTATTGCTTTGACTATTTAATCGCCAGAAGTCGTAGTCCTTCACGGCAATTTAACACCGAGGCATCGACAGGTTCATATAGATGGGATAGATATGTAAGTAGTCACACTCGTCACTCTTTAGGAGCATCTATGTCTGCATTCAAGCAGATGAGAAAACTCAGTCTCGCATCATTGGCAACACTTTCGCTCGTAGCTACCGGCACCGCTCTTGCGCAGGCAGCTTCCACCGAGGAGCCAACCAAAAGCTCAGCCTCAACCGCAGCAGCAGATTCGGTGACCCTGGACCTTGTGGGAATCAACGACTTCCACGGCCGGATTGCAGCCGATAGGGATTCCGCCGGCGCGGCTGTTTTGTCCGGAGCAGTTACCCAGCTTCGAAGCGAAAACGTAAACACACTTTTCCTCTCCGCTGGTGACAATATTGGAGCTTCGACCTTCGCCTCCGCATCCCAGCAGGATGCTCCTACAATCGACGCATTGGGTGCAGCTGGCCTGGACGTATCGGTAGTTGGTAACCACGAGTTCGATAAGGGCTACGAGGACCTCAAAGGACGGGTAGTTGACAGGTTCGCCAAAGCAACGGGAAAGCCAGGTGCGGACTTCGCGCTAGGCGCCAACGTCTACAAGGCCGGCACCAAAACTCCAGCTCTGAAAGAGTACGCAATCCGTGAAGTGGGCGGGCTATCCGTTGGCTTCATCGGCACAGCAACAGAAGACATTCCGTCCTTGGTTTCACCTAGCGGCATCTCAAGCTTGAGCATCGGAAGCGAACTTGAGGCAGCCAACCGTGTTGCTACCCAGCTCAGCGACGGCGACGACGCCAACGGCGAAGCCGACGTGATTGTGTTGTTAACCCACAACGGTTCAGCCAATGCCGAATGCCCAAGCATCGCTGCCGAAGACACTGCGTACGGAGATCTGCTGCGCAAAGCCAGTGGCAAGATCGATGCGATCTTCTCCGGGCACACTCACAACTCCTATGACTGCTCTATTGCTGGCCCTTCCGGCGAGCGCCCAGTGATTCAATCGCACCAGTACGGTTCCACTCTGGGCAAGGTCAGCCTCGATGTTGATCCTGCTACCGGTGAGGTTTTGAAGTCCAGCAGCGAACGTCTTCCGCTGGCCACTGAAGATTCCGAGGGAAACTGGACGGCAAACTACGCGGCGGATCCAGCTGTGGCGAAGATTGTGAAGGACGCCGAAGACCAAGCTGAAGTTGTTGGCAGCAAGAAGGTCGGCGCAATTTCGGAAGATATCTTGCGTGGTGGGCAGACCCCAGGCTCAGACCGCGGCGTTGAATCTACCTTAGGCAACACCGTGGCAGATATTCACCTCTGGGCCACTTCCAATGAAGACTTCGCTGGCAAGCCAGCTCAGATTGCCTTTATGAACGCCGGCGGTCTTCGTGCTGATCTGCTGTATGGCAAGGACGGAACCGTCACCTATCAGGGCGCCGCAGAGGTCCAGCCTTTCGCTAATACCCTTGTGACTTTTAACCTCACGGGAGCTCAGATCCGTGAAGCCTTAGAACAGCAGTGGCAGCCTGAGGGCTCTGAACGTAACAAGCTGCAGCTGGGTATTTCTGAAGGTCTGGCTTACACCTACGTTGAGGATGCCCCAGCAGGCAAACACATCAAGAAGATCACCTTTAACGGCAAGCCGCTGGATGAGTCGGAGACCTTCCGCGTAGCCGCCAATGCTTTCTTGGCTGGCGGTGGCGATAACTTCTTGGCCTTCGCTGAGGGCACCAACCATTCTGATTCTGGTCAGGTTGACCTTGATGCCACCGTGAACTTCTTCAAGGCTCACGATGTAGTCTCGCCATCTCCACTAGGCCGTGCAGCATTGGCTGGCACCGACTGGGCCAAGGTTGCGCTTGCGCCAACTGAAGCAACCGCTGGTGAAAACGTTACGGTGACGGTCACCGGTTTGGAAGAAAACGCGCAAATCTCGGCTTCTGCTTTTGATGGCGCCGTTGAGGTTGCTGGCATCCCGGCTGCGGATGCATCCGGAACCACCAAGTTCCAGCTTCCAGTCGAAAGCTCTGTAGCCCCTGGCGACTACCAGCTGATTGTTTCGCAGGTACAGCATGAAGACATTACAACTGACTTCTCGGTCGTTGCAGCGCCAGTACAGCCGACCCCGTCGGCTTCGCCGTCAGCTACGCCTTCGCCGTCCGAAGATGTAACTGAAACACCGGAACCTTCCGAATCTGATTCTTCAGATGATCCATCCTCACCATCTGAGGATGACTCTGATTCTCCGGAGCCGACTAATAGCTCAGCGCCAACCAGCGACTCATCTTCCCCGTCAGAGGACGATTCGAAGGATAACTCCTCGGATGATTCTCAGCAGCAGGACACCGAGGATTTGGCCGATACCGGTTTCACCGCTGGCTGGATTGGCATCGTTGCAGGAGTCATTGTCTTGGCAGGCATCATCTTGCTACTGATCCGCCGCTTCGGCAACAAGGCCGGACGCTAGAAACAGCCGGACATGAACGAAGGGACGTAGCCACGAATTATCTCGTGGTTACGTCCCTTCACTGTTTGGGAAATTAGTCGATGACCAATTCGCCCATGGAATCCCAATCGTCGCCTTCAACCTTGCGCGAGATGATCTTTGGAGTAGAAACTAGCAGCGGACGCATGGACTCGATGCCAGCTGCGAAGTGTGCGGAATTTACGTGGGCAGAAGCTGCCTCGTCATCACGGAAGGCTTCAACAAGAACGAACTCGTTGGGATCCTCCACGCTCACGGACCAATCGAACCAGAGGTTACCTTCTTCGGCGCGGGTGGCCTTGGTGAACTCTGCAACGTGATCCATGAAGTTCTCGGTGTTTTCTGGCTTTACCTGATATTTAACAACGATGAAGTACATGCCTCTAGTATAGGGCTCCGTGGCTAATGGTGTCTTGCAAACGAATGTATTCTTTATCCCTCACCGACATGCCCTCGACCACAAGATCATAGCTATCTTCAATGAGTTCTCGCATCAGTTCAAGGTCTAAACCAGATCTGACGGTATTCCAATGCTTTTTGTTCATATGGTAGCCAGGCGTGATTTCCGGGTGCTCGCTGCGTTGCTGATCTGACAACGCTGGCTCGCATTTGAGGTTCAACGCTGGCTCACCTTGCAGGCTTATCACCATCGCGAACATTTTTGCCTTGCTCGTGTCCCGCCCCGAAACTTTAAAGACGGTGTATTCGGGACCGAAAGGATAATCAGCGAAGGAACAAGGCAGGCTCAAACACAGCTTCGCCCATGCTTGTTCGAGTACTTCTTGGCTTTTATCGTTTGTCATTCTCGCCTCGACTACTGAAACGGGTACTCAATTTTGGGGCAGGTATTCATGACAACATCGAGCCCAGCACGCTTGGCACGTTGGGCAGCGTCTTGATCAATGACACCTAGCTGCATCCAAATAGCTTTGGCCCCGATCTCAATTGCCTGGTCGACGATATCGCCAACTTTTGACGAGTTTACAAAGCAGTCAACAACATCAACAGGTCCTGGAATGTCGGCAAGCTTTGAATACCCTTGCTCCCCCATCACATCCTGAGCATCTAGTGAAACCGGGATGATTTGCATAGACAGTTCATCACGCAGGAATCGTGCAATGGACGGAGCTACTCGGGTGGGATTGTTGGTGAGTCCAACTACTGCCCACCTGCCCGGGGTACTCAAGATCCGACGAATCACCGCGGGATCATTTACGTGACTATTGTGCATACGCGCCACATTACTCGCTCCACCTGCGACACTGCATAGTTTGATAATCCTCAGTTGGTCAGCAGCGATCCTTGACCTGAGACTGCTGACCTCACTGACGTGATCCTTCTACTTCTGCAGTTGGACGTCTGCCTCGGTATCTGCTGCGCTCAGCGAGGAAAATGCTCCCCGATACTGCGCCGCAGGATGGTTCTGTGGCAGGTAGTCTCCTCGTCCAAAGATTTTTTGTCGCAGGCTACCCTGCTCATATTCGCTTTGTGCCAGACCTCGTCGGCGCAACTCAGGGATAAGTCCTTCAATGAAGTTGTCGTAGGAGCCAGGCAGCACATGGTTCATGATATTCAAGCCGTCAATTCCTGCATCCTGCCAGCGTTCAAGCTCATCAGCGATACTTTCTGGGGTACCCACGATTTGCTGCGCCTTGGCCCGGTAATGGGCCAAGTCCTTCAGCGTAGGATTGCCGCCCGGGACAGAAGCTTTGATCGCTTCAAGTACGCCTTGGGCACCCTGGGTCTGAATGTCTCCCAATGGGGTGTCCAGATCCAACCCGCCTAGATCTACTCCCAGACCGCCACCAATGTGCGCGACAATCGCATCTAGATCCAAGTACTCGTCGTATTCGGCTTCCAAGGCTTTGGCTTCAGCCTCGGTGGATCCAACAACAAAGGACAACCCTGCGAAGACTTTGATGTCTTCTCGCTGGCGTCCTGCAGCAACGAGATTTTCAGTTAGCTGAGCGTTTTTCTTTGCAACATATTCTGCGTGCGGTGCGAAGAGGAAGGTTGCTTCTGCGTGCGTTGCTGCGAACTGCGAACCGCGCGCTGATGATCCAGCTTGGAAGAGGAACGGCGTGCGTTGTGCGCTGGGCAAAGCAAGATGTGGGCCATCAATTTGGTAGTAGTCCCCACGGTGATTGATCTTGTTGACCTTGGACGGATCAGCATAGATTCCGTTGACCTTGTCGGCCAGCAACGCGTCCTCTTCCCAAGACCCCTCCCACAGCTTGTAGGCAGCTTCCACATACTCTTCAGCCCACCCGTAGCGGTCATCGTGAGCTACGAGGTCCTTGCCACCAAAGTTGCGGTGTGCATTTTCTAGAACGCTGGTCACGATATTCCACGCAACGCGGCCCTGCGAGAGGTGGTCAAGGGTTGAAATCTGTCGGGCAAATTGGAAAGGGTGACTCTGAATGACAGAACTGGTCATGGCCAAACCAATATCCTTGGTGCTTGTTGCCAAGGCAGAGAGCAGTACCAGCGGATCATGGCTAGGAACCTGTAGGCCCTTGCGTACGTGGGATGCCCAACCACCCTCATGATCTCCATAAAGGCCCACAACATCGGCAAAGAACAACGCATCAAATTTGGCGTCTTCCAGCTTCTTTGCCAAATCCACCCACAAATTCAGTTCATTAAAACGGTGCTGCTGCGCTTCTGGGTGACGCCACATGCCACCAAGAATGTGGCTTGAGGTATTCATTAGGAATGCTGAGAGCAGCAAACGTGGACGTGATTCAAAAGTTCCCATGATTACTTCCCTGCTTTTGCTTCGCCGATAGAGTTCAGGCCATTTGGCACAGTGCCGTTGATGAAATAGTCGCCCACAGAGCGAGCCTTGAAGGCTACCGGGTTGTGGGTCGCAACTGTGCGTGCATTGCGCCAGAAACGATCTAACGATTTAGAGGTCGATACCGCTGACGCGCCGGTGACATCAAAGAGTTCGCTGGTGGCATCCAAAATCAGCTTTGGTGTGGTTACGTGAGCTTGTTGAACTGCCAACTCTGCACGCAGGTACGCAGCATCAGAATCCAAAGCCAGCTGCGGATCTAGGGCCGCGTCTAATTCGCGGGCTGCTGTGGTGACTATGCATTCAGCAGCAAAAACATTCGCCGCCAAGCGTCCAACCAACTCTTGAATCTGCGGATCATCCTTGAACAAAGAACCCGAACCGGTGTTAAAGGTGCGGGTACGCGTAGCTACGATCTGTGCTGCCTCATTGCGGGCGGCCTTACCGATGCCTACAAGTACCGACAGTAGACACAGTTGGAAGAACGCAGGTTCCAGAGTAGATGCGATTTTACGCTGAATAATGTTCTCGGCCTGAACCGGAACATCAGTGAATATGGCAGTACCGGTACCGGTCAATGGCTGGCCAAACCCATCCCAATCATCCAGGATTTCCACCCCGTCAGCGTTCCGGTCAACGATGGCGTACTGACGCCCTTCAACACCTTGCGTACTGGTCATGACCACAACCCAATCAGCAAAAATCGATCCGGTGGTGTAGTACTTTTCACCGCGCAAGACCCAGCCATCAGCGTTCTTCACGAGCTTGGTATTCGTGGTGCCTAATGCGTTGCCGCCACGTTCAGTTGCAGCGTTGCCAAAGATCTGACCATCCAGCACCCGTGGGAACCAACGGTCCTGAAACTTCTCGGGTTGCAATGCGATGGTCTCTACAAAGGCGAAATGGCTGCGCAACAAATGAGCCACATTGGAATCTGCCGTGGCAAGTTCAATCAGCAAACGGAAGAGGTGCTCGTGACTGACTGGTGTGCCACCGTGACTTTCAGGTACGCGCAACGTGGTAAATCCTGCGTCCTTGAGCCACTGCACCTGCTCAAATGGCAGAACACGGTTTTGTTCGCGTTCTCGGCTTCCCTCAGCTATTCGTGCGAAAACTTCACTGAAACGCTTGAGCAGTTCCTGGTAGTGGCTCTCTGTTGTTGCCGCGGCGATTGTCGTCATTGCTTCTCCCTGCAGGACATCGGTATCTAAGTTCAGTATCAAAAAGTAGTGGCCCCACGACGCGGATCAACTATCGTCGTGGGGCCAAGGCCTACTTATTCCAGGTGGCGAAATCTGCTTCCAGGTCGCGGGCCCATGGGGTGCCTAGAGCGCCGTCAAGGTAATCTGCGTACCACTGCTTGACCTCATCTGAGTGATAAGCCTCTTCAAGGACTTTGCCCTTCTCGGTATCCATGAATCCAGGTTTGGCACCAATGATGTTGATGTATGGAAGTGCTTCTTCTTCCTTTTCAAAGAGCAACGCGTCGTCTGGGTTCAGACCAATCTCGGCGCCGAGGCGAGCAAAGAGGAATCCGGCGTCAACGTCCGGCAGAGTCTTGGACAATGACTGCTGATCAACTTCAACAAACTTGAAGTTCTTTGGGTTCTCCAAAATGTCATTCTGCGACAGGCGAATCACGCTCTTGTTTGGCGTGACCTTCAATACCCCTGCCTTATCAAGCAGGGCCAATGCGCGACCATTATTAGCGGTATCTACAGGCAATGCGATGGTGGCACCGTTAGGCAGTTCCTTGATGGAATCGTACTTTTTCGAGTACACGCCGGCTGGTGAACTGTACATGTAGAAGGCTGGATCCACATCCACGTTCTGGTCCTTCTTGAACTGCTCAAGGTAGGCACCGTGCTGGAAGAAGTTCGCATCATACTCACCGTTAGATACCACGTGGTTTGGCTGCACGATATCGGTGACATACGTGGCATCCAGCTTCCAACCCTTCTCAGCCAGTAGCTTCTGAGCGATCTTGGTGGGCTCCTGCGACGGAGCCGATTCGGTGACAATGATCTTGATGGTCTTGTCCCCAGTTCCGGAAGCTTCTCCGCCTCCGACCAGACCACATGAGGTTAGTCCTAAGAGTGCTGCCGAGCCAGCGGCGAAGGTCAAGAAAGTACGACGAGATACTGCCATGATGTTTTCCTTAGATAAAGTGCGAGTTGAGAAGAAGTGTTTAGCGTTTGTCTGCTGCACGCGAGAGCCGAGTACCAACAAACTGAACTGCGTGCACCAGCAAGATCATCAGAATGATCGCTAGGAGCATGACGCCGGTTTCGTAACGGTAGTAGCCGTAGCGGATAGCAAAATCGCCAATACCTCCGCCACCTACCAGACCGGCCATCGCTGAGTACGAGATGAAACTGACCGTCATGATGGTGATAGATGAGAGCAGTGCAGGTCTTGCCTCGACAAGTAATACTTCGCGAATGATCTGTCCGCGGGTAGCACCCATGGCCTGCGCAGCTTCAACAACTCCATTGCCAAGCTGGCTGATGTTCTGTTCCACAAAACGTGCAAAATAAGGAATCGCGTTAATCGTCAGCGGAACAATGACGGCAGCAGTTCCAATGGTCGTTCCCACCACAAACCGGGTGAACGGGATGATGGCAATCAGCAAAATAAGGAATGGGAAGGAACGGATGGTGTTCACTATTCCGTCAACAATCTGGTGCAACCGCGGACGGGGACGCAGACCATTAGGCGACATGGAGAACAGCCAGATCCCCAGTGGCGTTCCGAGCAAAATTGCAATTGGAATGGCGACCAGAAGCATGGCGAAAGTTTGTGCCATGGCCACCCAAATTTCCGGGGCCAGTTCAACAATTCGGTCAAAGTTAAAAGCTGCTGCACTGCCGTTGCTCGTGCCCAGCACTAGTGAAGATAAGTTCATTGGTAATCCAGGTTCTTTATACGCGCGCTACGTGGGCAGCTGATGAGGATGAAACGGGTTTTGGGCTGCGGTTCAACGTAATTTCATCGCTGATCAGATAGCGTCCGATAGGCGTCGTGGGTTCAAAGCCAGGCTCTTGCAACTCATTCAGGGCGAACTCTTCAACTACTGAACCGTCTTCCATCACCGAGACGCGGTCTGCGATGGCCTTAATAACGTTCATTTCGTGCGTGACAATAACTGTGGTGATTCCGAGGCTGGCGTTGATGTCGCTGAGGTACTGCAGCACCGAGGTCGTGGTTCGCGGATCCACTGCACTGGTCGGTTCATCGCACAAGAGGACTTTTGGCTCGGTCACCAACGCTCGTGCAATGGAGATGCGTTGCTTCTGACCGCCTGAAAGCTGTCCTGGGTATGCGCTGGCCTTGTCAGCCAAATCAACAATGGCCAAAGCTTCCAAGGCGCGTTCGCGACGCTCGTTTTTTGCTACACCAGCAAACTTCAGATTCAGTTCCACGTTCTGCAACGCGGTGCGATTGTTCAGCAGATTGAAGTGCTGAAAAATCATTCCGATTTCATGTCGTTGCTTACGCAAATCGCCATCGCTGAGTCCGGTAAGTTCCACGTCATCGACAAAAACCTGACCGGAGGTTGGGCGCTGAAGTAAGTTGATGTTGCGCAACAGCGTTGACTTGCCAGCACCGGAGAAGCCGATGATCCCGTGAATGCTTCCGGCTTCAATGTTCAGGGTCACGTCTTTAACTGCCGTGAATTGATCCTGGCCATTGCCAAATGTTGTTGTTACGTTCTCAAGACGAATCATCATCGCTCCTTTACTGCTTGGTTATACGGAGCGTTCTTCACGAGGAAATCCTGTCTTTAAACAGACTTTCCCGTCGCGAAGTGAAAGTACTCCATCGGTCCTGGCTGTAGCACCGCTCCCTTACGGGTGGTTGCTGCGACGTCGTTGAGCCAGATCTCTCAGTCGCTCTGGATGGTGTGTGTTCGGTTGTACGGTCCGAACGATTTAAGTCTGTCTTCCATGGCCATGACCGAACAATAATTACGTAAACGGAAGTCATGAAGTCACCAAAACTTACTCACAACGTCAAAAAATTGCTTTGGTCTGCGTAGCAATTCTTCACTTTCCTCAAAGGTTTCGAATCAAGACGACGACCCTTGACGTATTGATTCCCCTTTTGGTTTCATGCGCACGACTGACCGTCGGGAATTGAACCGCGAGGGACGTGGTTGTATTAGTTTGCAGACCAACGAGAGGACAACATGAAGATTGCAATTGCAGGAGCCACCGGACAGCTGGGCCAACTGGTTATCAACGCACTATTAGAGCGCGGTGCAGATCCTGCACAACTGGTTGCCCTTGGACGTTCTGAAGAAAAACTCGCTCCTCTGGCGGGCAAGGGTCTGGAGACCCGCGCCGCTGACTACAACGTCGAGGCAAGCCTGGTGTCAGCTCTCGAAGGCGTAGACAAGTTGCTTCTGATTTCAGGTAGCGAAGTTGGCCAGCGCATCACCCAGCATGAGAACGTCATCAACGCTGCCCAGCGCGTGAACGTATCGCTGATTGCTTATACCTCTATTGCCAATGCCCTGACCGGCAACATGAAACTGGCGCAAGAGCATGTGGCTACCGAACAGTTACTGGCGGGCTCCGGCATTGAATACGTCTTGCTACGCAACGGTTGGTACACCGAAAACTACACCGATCAGCTCCTGGGCTACCTCAACAGCGGCGTAGTTCTCGGCGCCGCAGGTAACGGCAGGATCAGCGCCGCCCCACGTGCCGACTACGCAGAAGCAGCCGCAGCGGTATTGCTCTCCGAAGAAAATGAGTCCGGCAAGATCTACGAACTTGGTGGCGACAAGGCCTTCACCCTGAGTCAGCTGGCCGGTGCCGTGGGCGCCGCCGCCGGCCAAGAGGTCAATTACCAGGAAGTTGAACCAGAGAAGCTCGTTGCGATCTACACCGAATCCGGCGTGCCAGCACAGTTTGCAGACATCCTGGTTGATACCGACGTGCAGGTTCGTGACGGTGCCCTGGAAGTGAACTCGGCAGATCTTTCCCAGCTCATTGGCCGTCCAACCGCATCGTTGGGTAAGACCATCAAGGAAGCTCTGGCTCAGTAAACTAACCAGCTGCACCAACGCTGAAGTGGGCAGTGATCCTCGACTGACTAGTCGGGGATCACTGCCCACAGTTCTAACGTCATAACTATAAATATTGTGATCACTTGCGCGGAATTACAACGCTTCTAAAAAGATGGCTCGTGTCACACCCCTAGCGCTTCGAGCACTTCCCGTAAATTGACGCATACTTCATCCCCACCTCTTTCAGGAGATCAGAGTATGCAACGATCAAGTTTGCGCGCTTTGGCTGGCGCAACGATTCTTTCTTTGGGACTAGGAGCTTTCACAGTCCTCCCGGCGAGCGCTGACCCAAGGCACACAGAAAAGACCCCGACTGCTACCGGTACCGGAGGCGCAGTAGCTTCCGTGGATCCAGAAGCTTCGGCAGCAGGACTCGAAGTATTGCGTAAGGGTGGCAACGCTGTTGATGCCGCGGTGGCTACCGCTGCAGCCCTAGGTGTCACCGAACCCTACAGCGCTGGCATTGGCGGCGGCGGCTACTTCATGTACTACGACGCGTCCACGGGCAAGGTCAGCACCATCGATGGGCGTGAAACCGCGCCGGCAGCAATACCGCATGATGCCTTCATCGATCCGGCTACCTCAAAGCCCTATAACTTCACCCCCGAACTGGTCACCAGCGGTGTAGCAGTAGGCGTTCCTGGCACCGTGGCCACCTGGCAACGGGCGCTAGATAACTGGGGTTCACAAAGCCTCAAGCAGGTTCTCAAACCGGCAACTCAGGTCGCCTCGCGAGGCTTTGTGGTGGACAAGACCTTCCATGAACAAACTCAAGATAACAAGGAACGCTTTGTTGCTTTCAGCTCAACCAGCGATCTCTTCTTGCCTGAGGGTGATGCCCCAAAGGTAGGCACCATTTTCAAGAATCCAGAGCTGGCCGACACGTACCGGCTGTTGGCAGCCAAGGGTCCAAAAGCTTTCTACCAAGGTGATCTTGCTTCAGAGATTTCCCAGACCGTGCAGGCTCCACCCAAGGTGGAAGATACCAAACTGCCAGTACCCGCTGGCTACGTGAGCACCGAAGATCTTGCCAACTTCAAGGTCGCGGAGCAGGAGCCCACCACGGTGAAATACCGTGGACTAGATGTTTATGGCATGGCCCCATCCTCTAGCGGTGGAACCACCATTGGTGAATCACTGAATATTCTGAGCAATTTTAACCTTGCATCAATGGAACCAGCCGACGCGTTGCACCACTACTTTGAGGCCACCGCGTTGGCTTACGCTGACCGTGGTAAGTATGTGGGAGATCCTGCCTTTGTCGATGTTCCCACCCAAACCTTGACCAGTAAGCTCTTTGGTGCCGACCGTGCGTGCGAAATCGATCCAGCTAAGGCCGCCACTAAGCCGGTGGCTCCGGGTGATGTCGCAAACTTTGATGGTCAGTGCCCAGCAAGTACTGCTGAGCCAGCTAAGGAGCAAGACACCGAGAACATCTCCACCACCCACCTGTCGGTGGTTGACCGTTGGGGTAATGCGGTCGCGTACACGCTGACCATTGAACAGACCGGTGGTTCGGGCATGGTAGTTCCAGGCCGTGGGTTCTTGCTGAACAATGAGCTCACCGACTTCTCCACCGTTTATGATCCGCAAGATCCAAACCGTCTTGAACCAGGTAAGCGTCCGCGCTCTTCGATGGCGCCAACGATTGTTTTGCAAGACGGCAAGCCAGTTATGGCCATCGGTTCCCCTGGTGGTTCCACCATCATCACCACGGTGTTGCAGACCCTGCTCAACCGCTACGATCTGGGCATGAGCATCAGTGAGGCGATTGCTGCACCTCGTGCTTCGCAACGCAATACTGCCGCGGTCACCGCGGAACCTGAGTTCATCTCCAAATACGGTTCAGCGATGGAAGCCTTCGGTCATAAGCTCACTCCTGCCGGAGATTCCTTCACCCCGCAGGCAGAAATTGGTGCGGTGGAAGCCGTAGAAATCAATGCTGACGGAACGCTGACGGCGGCAGCCGAACCAGTGCGCCGTGGCGGAGGTTCTGCCCTGGTGCTTGACCCAACCAAGTAAGTTTCTAACGCAAAAGCGTGGAGGCGTTGTTCACTTGAGTGAACAACGCCTCCACGCTTTGTAGCTAGCTAGGCCTTAGGAACTTTAGCTCTTGGCAGCCAAGCGATTGCTGATCTTGTACTTTGCAGCGCGGTGAGTTTCCTTCACGCGGTCCCCGGTACCGAAGAGCTTGTTGCGCAGCGAACCGTCGGCGTACTCACTCTTGTAGGCACCACGAGCCTGTAGCTCAGGAACTACGTACTCAACAACATCTTCGAAGGTTGCCGGGGTCACGGCGTAGGCGAGGTTAAAACCATCAACGTCGGTGTAGTCCACCCAATCAATGAGTTTGTCTGCAACCTCTGGGCCCGAGCCAACGGTGATTGGACCGAAGCCGCCAACACCAACCCATTCAGCAAGCTGACGGATGGTCCATGGGTTGCCGTCATCGCCGCTGGCCTTCTGGAAGGTCTCCACCGAGGACTGGATGGCGTTGGACTTCACGTTGGAACCCAGTGGCTCATCGGGATCCAACTCGGAGAGGTCAACACCCATCCAACCGGAGATCAGTACCTGTGCACCTTCGACGTCCGCGTAGGACTTGTAGTCTTCGTACTTGGCCTGAGCCTTTTCAGAGGTCTCATCGGTGATGATGGTCTGCATGGCGAAAATCTTCACATCGTAACGGTCGCGGCCAGCAGCCTCAACAGCGTCACGAATCTTGGTGACCGTAGCCTTGAGGATTTCGCGGGTAGGGCTGGTAACAAATACTGCTTCAGCGTTCTGTGAGGCGAACTTGATGCCACGTGAAGAAGCGCCGGCCTGGTAGATCACCGGGGTGCGCTGGGTGGACGGCTCAGTGATAGCAATACCGGGCACCTTAAAGTACTTGCCCTCGTGCTCAATATTGTGCACCTTTTCCGGGTCCGTGTAGATCCCGGTTTCCTTGTTGTTCTGAACCGCGTCATCTTCCCACGAGCCTTCAAGCAACTTGTAGACCACTTCGAGGTATTCGTCGGCGTGGTCATAACGCTCGTCGTGTTCCATCTGGTCTTCTTGGCCCATATTGCGGGCGGCCGAAGGCAAGTAACCGGTGACCACGTTCCAACCCACACGACCATCGGTGAGGTGATCCAAGGTAGCCAGACGACGGGCAAAAGCATATGGGTGCTCATAGGCGGTTCCGGCGGTGACGCCGAAGCCCAAGTTTTCAGTTACTGCAGCCATGGCCGAGACCAGCATCATCGGGTCATTAACCGGTGCCTGTGCGCCCGAGCGCAGTGGGGATTCGTTGGTGCCGTTAAAGACATCGTAGGTACCTAGTACGTCGGCAATAAACAGGCCGTCGAACTTACCCTTTTCTAGCACCTTCGCTAGGTGGGTCCAGTAGCCGATGGTGTTGTACGTTGAGGCTTTGTCATCTGGGTGACGCCACAGACCTGGCGACTGGTGCACCACGCAGTTCATGTCGAATGCGTTGAAGAGAATTTCGCGCTTCGTGCTCATAGGTGTTCTCCTTGCCGTGAATCTGTATTGGTGAAATTAGAAATTAGGCGCTTAGGCGCCGTAGTTTTGGTTGTTGCTGTCTTCGCCGGTGACCAAGAGACGTTGAGGCTGAACCGCATTGATTTCGTAGTCCCCCACGATGCGCGCCTTGTACATGGCCGGGTTGTGGGTGGCGATGGTTCGTGCGTTACGCCAGTGCCGATCTAGGTTGCACACAATGCTGGTTGATGAGGCCCCTAAACCGTCAAAGAGTTTGCTGGTTGCTCCGAGCACCAACGGTTGCACGATGGTCTGGGCGCGGTTAGCCGATAGTTCACAGACCGCGTAGCGTTCCTCGTCGTTCAGTCCTGGGTCTACCAGTGCTGCTTCAACTTCTAGTACTGCGCCAATCACTACCGAGTCGACGGCGAAGGACTCTGCTGAGACTTCGCCGACCAGCTGAAGTACCTGTGGTTCGCGGTAGGCCGGAACGCCGGTGCCGGTGGTGAAGATGCGGGTACGGTTCTGGACCGACTGGCGCAGATCGTTCAGCGCGGCGCGGGCAATACCTGCTTGCACTGCGGTGAGGACCAGCTGGTAGATCGCAGCTTCGGAGTCGTTAGTTGCCTGTGGGATAAAACAGTCCACGGGCACCTGATGGAACTCGGTGGTGCCGGTACCGGTCAGCCCCTGACCAAACCCATCCCAATCGTCAAGGATTTTTACGCCACTGCGTTGGGTGGAAACGACGGCAATCTGCCGGCCAGCCTTTTCTGGATGGGCCACTGCCACTGCGGTCCAGTCGGCAAAGATGGTGCCGGTGCAGTAATACTTTTCACCGTCAACTAGCCAGCGGCCCTCAGACTCGGTGACCTTGGTGTTCAGCGTACCTAGTGCGTTGCCGCCACGTTCGGTGTACGCATTGCCGACAATCTGACCGGCAGCAATACGGGTAACCCACTTGTTGCGCAGCTCTTGATCTTCAAGAATCAGAATGCTCTCCACAAAGGCGATGTGTGCTCGCCAGAGCTGGCCAACATGGGAATCAGCCTCGGAAAGTTCAATCAGCAGGCGGAACACGTCAACCAGACGTGCGCCGTAGCCGCCCTCAGAAACTGGAATGCGCAGCGCACCAAAGCGGTCGCGGTTCAGCAGGCCCACCTGTTCAAAGGGAAGCACGCGGTTGCGATCGCGGTCCCTTGCGGTAGACGCGATCTGCGCGAATACCGGACGGAAAATTTCAGCCAAACGGTCATACTGTTCATCCGCGCCCGGACCGGGTGTGACTTTGAGTAGTTGCCGGGTAGGCAGTTGCTCTTCGAAGTCATCTAGTCCCATGGCGCTAGCCTGCGAAGGATCGCTGAGCTGGTTGAAGTCCAAACCGGAAGAGTTCGGCGACTCGCCAAATGACATTGAAGTCCTCAATTCTTTCCATCGGTCCTGGCGGTAGCACCGTCCCGCGATTCGGGTGGTTGCTGCGGCGTCGTCGAGCCAGATCTCTCAGCCGCTCTGGATGGGTTGTCATTCATTTGTAGCCGTAACAAAGCAATCATTCCAAGCCACGAAGTCACATTTCATTGTTCAGACCAGGTGGCTTGACAGTTGCGTTGCACAGTCAATGACGCGTCATATCGAAGATGACTTGGCAAGAATCCCCAACTATCGATTAAACAGCCTTCTAATGAAATAAATAACGAAATAACCCGCGCATGTGACGTAGTTATCGAAGATTTTTCATGTTACGCAAGATTTGCTTTCAAATCGTTCGAAAGCCTGTAATGGACACGTAACCATCCCGAGCGGCCGAGAGATCTGGCTCAGTGACGCCGCAGCAACCACCTATGGATGACACACTCCATAGGCCGGTGCTACCGCCAGGACCGATGGAGATGATCATGGCTCTTAGCCTTGCACTGCCTCAAGCGCACACCTCGACCGCTTTAGACGTGGAATTCAGCAATGTTTCGCGCACCTTCACCACCAAAAGTGAAAGCCGCGCGGTCCTCAGCGATATCAACTTGCAGATCCCCGCGGGCCAAGTTGTTGCGATCCTTGGTGCTAGCGGCTGCGGCAAGTCCACACTGCTTCGCGCGGTCTCCGGGTTGGACCAACCATCCACCGGATCCATCCGTACCGGAAAACGCAACGTAGATGGCATCAACGAACTATGTGCGGTCGCATTTCAGGAACCACGACTACTACCGTGGCGATCGGTCCGAGAAAATATCGCTTTGGGCCTCGCGCCAGGTACCAGCAAGGCCGACGGTGCTGAACTGATTGATGAATTAATCGAGCTGACCGGGCTCAGCCACGCGACAGATCTTCGCCCGCGCGAAATTTCAGGTGGTATGGCTCAGCGCGTCTCGCTGGCTCGTGCCTTGGCACGGCGCCCTGGAGTGCTGCTACTTGATGAACCCTTCGGCGCACTGGACGCTTTGACGCGGCTGAAAATGCAAGATCTATTGCTCTCCATCCATGCTTCCTTCCCCACCACAATTCTTATGGTCACCCACGACGTGGACGAGGCGTTGACCTTGGCTGACCGAGTCATCGTCCTGGGACGTGAGGGTCAAGATACCGCGGCCACCGTCATTAAAGAACTCTCAATGAGCGCTTCTCATCCTCGCAAACACAACGAAGATCAGTTCATCGCTCACCGCGCAGGATTGCTTCGACTTCTTGGTGTGGACCCGACTAACCATTGACGTTTAACACCGATTCCCCCTGATCTACTCCATCAGCGACATAGCTGTCGCTTACCCGCACGCACAATTTAGAGGATTATTATGCTTTCGCACCGCTTCACTCGACGTACCGCACTTGCCACCGCAGCACTGTTGATCGGGGCTACTGCCCTGACCGGTTGCGCCGGAGAAAACGCTACGGCCTCAGGATCAGATAAGACCCTGTCCATTGACTTCGCCACCTACAACCCGCTGAGCCTGGTCATCAAAGAAAAAGGTTGGCTCGACGACGCCGCTAAGGATCAAGGCGTCAAGGTGGAATGGGTTCAGTCCGCTGGCTCTAACAAGGCCAATGAAGCATTACGTGCTGACGCAGTGAATGTTGGCTCCACCGCAGGATCCGCCGCTTTGTTAGCCCGGTCCAACGGTTCACCGATCAAGACTATCGACCTGTATTCGCAGCCAGAATGGGCCGCTCTGGTGGTTGCTAAGGACTCCAAGATCAAATCGGTGAAAGACCTCAAGGGCAAAACTGTGGCCGCCACCAAAGGCACCGATCCTTACTTCTTCCTGCTTCAAGCACTAGAGCAGGCAGGTCTGAGCGAAAAGGACATCACCGTACAGAATCTGCAACACGCGGACGGTCGTACCGCGTTGGTCAACGGTTCGGTTGACGCTTGGAGCGGACTAGATCCCATCATGGCCGCAGCCGAACAAGACGGTGCGAAGCTGCTGTATCGCAACCTAGATTTCAACACCTACGGTGCACTTAATGCTCGCGAAGACTTCATCAAGCAGAGCCCCGAACTAGCCCAGCTGGTCGTTGACTCCTACGAGAAAGCACGCGAATGGTCGGGCAAGCATCCAGAAGAGACCGCCAAGATCTTGGCTGATGTTGCCGGTCTAGATCCTAAGGTTGCCACCACTGTCATCGAAGAACGTTCCAACTTGGACGTATCGGCCGTTCCCGGAACCGAGTACACCAAAGTCTTGAAGACTATCGCGCCCACCTTGGTCGCCAGCGGCGATGTCTCCAAGCAGGAATCCGTAGACGAGGCCCTAGCAACTTTGGTTGATGACCAATTTGCTACCAAAGCTGACCCAACCAAAATTTCCGGAGAGTAGTCAGCAATGAGCACCACCGTCTCCACGAGAAATCCGAAGAAGGCTAAATCCGGAGTCTCTGCCACCATCTTGCGCGCTCCACACTGGTTGTTATCCCTGATCTTGCCGGTTATTGTTCTGGTGATCTGGCAGGTCGTGACGTCCACTGGAATCGTCGCTCCTTGGACTTTGCCCACCCCCACTTCTGTAGTCACTTCAGCAGTTGAGCTATTGCGTGACGGAGATCTTGGCAAACACATTGGCATTTCCACGCAACGTGTATTGCTTGGATTCTTCTTTGGTTCCTTGCTCGGTCTACTGCTTGGCGCACTGGTCGGCCTGTCCAAATTGGCTGATGCTCTGTTGGGTTTGAGCATTAGTGCGTTGCGTGCGGTGCCATCCTTAGCATGGGTCCCGCTGCTGGTGCTGTGGATGAAAATGGGTGAAGACTCCAAAGTCACCCTAGTGATCATTGGTGCATTCTTCCCCGTCTTCACCACCGTGGCCTTGGCTCTTCGTCATGTGGATGCCCAGCTGGTAGAAGCCGCCCGATCTTTCGGGCTGAACGGAATCAAGTTGCTGCGTACGGTGCAGCTTCCTGCGGTGGTGCCTTCGATTTTCTCCGGGCTGCGCCTAGCCCTAGCGCAGTCTTGGCTCTTCCTTGTTGCCGCTGAATTACTCGGCGCTTCGATGGGTCTGGGCTTCCTGCTGACTGATTCGCAGAACAACGGCCGACTGGACCGACTGATCATGACCATCATCTTGTTGGCCATCTTCGGAAAAATTACCGACGCCCTGCTCTCGATAGCAGAACGCTGGGCCATTAAACGTTGGACCTAAGAGTTCCCGCTGTCCCAATTCAACTTCGCCAACCAAAAAACACATCAAGGAAATTTTCTGTCATGACCATCGAATCGGCATCCACCTCAACGCTGGCCTCAGAGGAAGCACGCCAAGCATTCTGGGACGAAGCGGCAAACCTCCTCGATTGGGATACCAACTGGCACACCACTAGCCAAATCGTCCCAGCCGACGCAGCTGCCAAGCGTGGTCCAGAAATCTCGTGGTACTTAGGTGGCCAACTCAACGCTGCGGTCAACTGCGCTGACCGCCACGTCGCTGCTGGCCGCGGAGACAAAGTCGCGCTGTACTTTGAAGGCGAACCCGGTGACCGACAGACCGTCACCTACAAAAACCTGCAAGAGCGCATCAGCCAAGCAGCCAATGCATTGGAAGCTCTGGGTGTAGTCAAGGGCGACCGTGTCGTTATCTACCTGCCGGTGTTGATTGAAACTATCGTCATCACCCTGGCCTGCGCGCGCATCGGAGCCATTCATTCATTGGTCTTCGGTGGCTTCTCGGCCGAAGCGCTGAAGTTCCGAGTAGAAGACACCAAGGCCAAAGTACTGGTCACCACCGATGGCCAGTACCGACGTGGCACCACAGTTGCGGTTAAGGCCAATGCCGATCAGGCGGTCTCCGGTGAGAACAATATCGAGAAGGTCTTGGTCATTCGCCGCACCGGCGATGAGATCCCTTGGACCGAAGGCCGTGACGTGTGGTGGCACGAGGCCGTAGAGACCCAGTCCACCGAACATCAGGCACAGTTCTTTGATTCAGAAACGCCGCTGTTCATCATGTACACCTCCGGCACCACTGGCCAACCCAAGGGTTTGGTTCATACCACCGGCGGTTACCTGACCCAGGCAACCGCGAGCTACAACTTGCTCTTCGCCAACCCTGATGCGTCCCAGCGAGACAACGACGTGCACTGGTGCACTGCTGACTTGGCGTGGGTTACCGCGCACACCTACGAGATCTACGGTCCGCTGTCTAACGGCGTCACCCAGGTGATCTACGAGGGTGTGCCCAATGCGCCGCACCCGGGACGACACTTTGAAGTGATTGAACGTTACAAGGTCACCAGTTACTACACCGCACCAACCTTGGTTCGCTCGCTGATGGGGTGGTTCCCAGAAGGTATTCCAGCCAAATACGATCTGTCCACCATCAACATTGGCGGCACCGTGGGCGAGGCTGTTAACCCCGAAGCGTGGAAGTGGTTCCGCGAACAGCTCGGCCGCGACACCACTGCGGGTCTGCCCATGGTTGATACCTGGTGGCAGTCCGAATCCGGAGCTACCATCCTCTCCCCGTTGCCCACCGATGACTACTTCAAGCCAGGGTGCGCCGCTCGCGCCCTGCCCGGAGTCAGCGTAGATATCGTGGATGCTCAGGGGAACAGCGTTGCGCCGAATACCCAAGGCAATATTGTCATCACCCAAACCGGCCCATCAATGGCACGTACGGTCTGGGGCAACCCGGAACGTTATTACACCAGCTATTGGGAGCAGTACGTTCAGCAAGGATGGTTCTTGGCTGGGGACGGTGCTCGCTTTGATGACGATGGAGATATTTTCATTCTTGGCCGCACTGATGACGTGATCAACATTTCTGGTCACCGACTATCCACCATTGAAATTGAATCAGCGTTGGTTACCAACCCAGGCGTGGTGGAAGCTGGCGTTTGCCCGACCCCGGATGCAAAGACCGGTCATGCCGCTACCGCTTTTGTGGTGCCACTGGATAAGTCCCTGATTGCAGAACACCCTGATGAGCAGCTCGCTGCCCGACAGGCAGAATTTATTAGTCAGCTGCGCTCCACGGTAACCACGCAAATTGGGCCGATTGCTAAGCCACGCGATGTGGTGCTGGTTCCAGACGTTCCCAAGACTCGTTCTGGAAAAATCATGCGCCGCTTGCTCACCCAGCTCTTTGAAGGCACCGCTTTGGGTGATACCACCAGCCTGCAAAATGAACCGTGCATCCCTGAAATCAATGCGATCTGCCGGGCACGCAACTAGTTTGGCAGGTAGTCCTGCTTCAGAACACAAAGTGCGTTAACGTAAACAAGCCTCGTCTGGCAATTGCCAGACGAGGCTTGTTTACTGTTTAGCTACGAGCTTCTAGCTACGAGTCCTTGGACTGATCCAATGGTTTCTCATCAGCTTCAGTAACAAATACCTGTGTTGCTTCCCCAGTTGATTCACCAGGCTGTTGTGCCGGCTGAACGATAGGGATTTCGGTGGTCATCAAGCTGAACTGGCTACCTTCATGCCGGTCCACGCCCTGGGTCACCGATTGCTCCAGCACGGTACGTGCCACCTTGCCGCGCAAGATCAGCGGATCTCGGCTCAGGTCCTTCCACAGTGCAACGCACAGTAGCAGCATCACGATCACAAACGGCAGTGCCGAAACGATGGTGATGTTCTTCAGACCATTCAGTGCCTCGGCCGGATGATCACCACCGGCTAGCAACATCACTGCTGCCACAGCACCGGTAGCCACACCCCAGAAGATCACTGCCTTCTTGCTTGGTTCCTCTGCACCACGTTCGCTCAGTGCACCCATCACGATGGATGCCGAGTCAGCGCCGGTGACAAAGAAGATGGCAATCAGCAAGACCGTGACGATCATGAGGATCGTTGCGACCCAACCGGAGACCGGAAGCTTATCGAGCAGGTCGAAGAGGACCAGGTCGAAGTTGATGTCCGGAGCTCCGTCCGCCATCTTGGTCAGCATGTCGCCGGTGTTACCTGCACGCTCTGCACGTTCCTGCAAACCAATGGCGCCGCCGCCGAAGATCGAGAACCAGATCAGCGTTACGGCTGATGGAACCAGAAGAACGCCGGTGACAAACTGACGGATGGTGCGACCGCGCGAGATGCGCGCGATGAACAAGCCTACGAATGGGCTCCATGAGATCCACCAAGCCCAGTAGAAGACGGTCCAGGAGGACAGCCAGCTAGACATGGTGCTGTCACCCGAGGCAGCCGTGCGTGATGCCATCTGCGGCAGGTCACCAATGAAGGCACCTACTGCGTTAGGAATAACGTTCAGGATGAATAGGGTTGGTCCACCGATGAATACGATCAGTGCCAAGATCACTGCCAGAACCATGTTGATGTTCGACAGCCACTGAATGCCACGCTCAATGCCGGAAACGGCCGAGGCAACAAACAGTGCGGTAAGGATAGCGATGATGACTACCAGTACACCGGAGCCAACCTTCTCCATGATTCCAGCGGACTGGATACCGCCGCCGATCTGCAGTGCGCCCAGGCCCAGGGAACAGGCCGAACCGAACAGGGTGGCGATAATAGCCAAGATGTTAATGGTTCGTCCGCCCCAGCCGTGGATGATGCGCTCACCGAAGATCGAGGTGAACATCGCTGAGAATAGCTGTGGGCGTCCCAAACGGAAACTACCGTAGGCCATACCCAAACCAACGATGGCGTACATTGCCCATGGGAACAGCGTCCAGTGGAACAGCGTGGTACCCATGGCGGTGCTTAATGCTGCGTCCGTGGAACCTTCAACAGTTCCTGGTGGAGGCGACATGTAGAAGAACAGTGGTTCTCCTACGCCGTAAAAGACCAGGCCGATACCCATACCGGTAGCAAACATCATGGAGATCCATGAAACAGTGCTGAAGTGTGGTTTTTCGTCGTCCTTGCCTAGTGGGATGCGCCCGAAGTTTTTCGCAGCGACCACAATGACAAAGAGTGCAAAGACCGAGGCTGCAATAACAAACAGCCAACCGGTGTTGGTGATGACCCAGTCAAGAGCTACATCTGAGGCTTTGCCTAGGCCCTCAGGGGTCACAAAACCCCACACAATAAATGCCAGCGCTAAGGCGCCGGCGATACCAAATACCCAATAGTCGGTTCCTGAAACCGAATATTTCTTTGGTCGTCGTTGTCGAGCCGAATGCAGCTCGCCGACGAGGTCTTCAAAAGATTGATCCGTCTGCTCCATTGCGTTCTTCCTTCACTGGTGAGGCTCTGCGGATGAAATCCGGCCGGAGCCCGACAAACAACCGTTCCCGCGGGAAGTGGTTGCCGTGCAGTGTGCTTGATTGCGAATTGCTTATCGGTGTAGATTTACTGATTCCAAATCTAGCGTCAGCGGGCGTTGATTGGTACAGCGACCCTGTGGGAATGACCGGGCAATTTCTCCGGTGACCCGACGCTATTTCTTCTCGGATTCTCACAATAAATCGTAAATAGTCCTTTTTAAGCATGGTCGAACGACACCCATTGGTCAAACCAGAGTGCTGATTTTTCGCGGTTCTTGACCCAAGATGGCCCGTTTTTCGCGCAGTATGCCTAAGGGATTGCAAACCTGTGAGCTCCCTCTCGTGAGCGCAATTCCCCGTGAGAGCCACACCTATTTCTGACTTCCAGGACCCGAATTCTAGCCCTGAGATTCTGGAGCAATTTGCAATTGTGTGGAGCAAGAATTGCCTCATCTGCACACGCTGGGCCCTGATTCAGATCCAGCAGAACATATTCTCCATTCGGAATATTCACTAACCAGCCAGTGAAGTGGCGATTAACCAGCAGGTCTTTGTGACGTAACCTGAAATACATTGCGACTTATCTTGACTCGTTCAAAATAAGCAGGCATGCTGAAGATATGACATCACAGGACGGGATTGAGCAAGTGCTCAAAGCGGCATCCATGCGAGTGACGCAACCGCGCGTTGCTGTCCTCGCAGCAGTTGCAGCAAACCCTCATGGTGACACCGAAACAATTATTTCGGCGGTCCACCGCGAGCACCCCGCAGTGTCACACCAAGCGGTCTACGATTCACTCAAACTCTTCACTAGCTTGGGTGTTATCCGTCAGATTCAGCCACAAGGCCATATTGCGCGCTACGAAACCCGCGTTGGCGATAACCACCATCATGTGGTTTGTCGCCGGTGCGGAAAACTCGCAGACGTCGACTGCGCCGTCGGCGGAGCGCCATGTCTACACGCCTCGGATGATCACGGCTTTAAAATTGACGAAGCCGAAGTCATCTACTGGGGCACCTGCCCCGAATGCCAGGCTGAGCTGATCAACGAGTAACCGCAAGGCCCTTACGCTTTGTCATCGAGCGTTACTTCTCGCGCGATGAGCATCGATCCCTAAACCCAAGAAATCCGGAAGGAAAAGCATATGTCTGAGACAACAGCAGGTCAGTGCCCGGTTGTAGGCAACACTGGTCGAGTACACCCGACCCAGGGCAACGCCAACACCGAGTGGTGGCCAAATAAGCTAAATCTAAAGATCCTTGCAAAAAATCAGGAGGCTACTAACCCTCTGGATGCAGACTTCGATTACATCAAGGCTTTTGAAGCTTTGGATCTGGCAGCGGTCAAGGCTGACCTAGCTGAGCTAATGACCAAGTCTTACGACTGGTGGCCAGCTGACTTCGGTCACTACGGTCCATTCTTAATCCGCATGGCTTGGCACTCCGCCGGCACCTACCGTTCACACGACGGTCGTGGCGGCGGCTCCGCAGGCCAGCAGCGCTTCGCTCCACTGAACTCCTGGCCAGATAACGTGAACCTGGATAAGGCTCGCCGTCTGCTGTGGCCAGTAAAGAAGAAGTACGGCCAGTCGATCTCCTGGGCCGACCTGATGATCCTTGCCGGTAACGTGGCTCTGGAAGATATGGGCTTCAAGACCTTCGGCTTCGCCGGCGGCCGCAAGGACGTTTGGGAATCAGACGACGACGTTTACTGGGGTCCAGAAAAGGTATGGCTGGATAGCGAACGCTACACCGGCGCCCGCAACCTTGAGGCTCCACTGGCTGCAGTCCAGATGGGTCTGATCTACGTCAACCCTGAGGGTCCAGACGGTGTTGCTGACCCACTGGCCTCCGCAGCTGATATTCGCGAAACCTTCCGCCGCATGGGCATGGATGATGAAGAGACTGTCGCCCTGATTGCCGGTGGCCACACCTTCGGTAAGACCCACGGTGCCAGCGCAGAGTCGCACAAGAGTGGCGACCCAGAAGCTTCCCCATTGGAAATGCAGGGCTTGGGCTGGAAGTCTGACTTCGGTACCGGCAGTGGCGATGACACCATCGGTTCCGGTCTGGAAGTTACCTGGACCTACCACCCAACCCGTTGGGATAACGAGTTCTTCCACATCCTCTTCGCTTACGAGTGGGAACTGTTCCACTCTGAGGCCGGCGCACAGCAGTGGCGTCCAAAGGATGGTGGCGGTGCCGACTTGGTTCCTATGGCTCACAACGCTGCAGCTCGCCGAGAACCACGCATGCTCACCAGCGACCTGGCACTGCGCGTAGATCCTGCTTACGAATTGATCTCCCGCGAGTTCAAGGACAACCAGGAAAAGTTCGCTGACGCCTTTGCTCGCGCTTGGTTCAAGCTGACCCACCGCGACATGGGCCCGAAGTCCCGCTACTTCGGTCCAGAGGTTCCAGCAGAAGACCTGCTCTGGCAGGATCCACTGCCAGCTGCACCAGAGACCACCCTGGGCGCTGCAGAGATCTCCTCGCTGAAGGAACTGATCAAGAACTCCGGTCTGAGCGTTCAGCAGCTGGTTTCCACCGCATGGAAGGCAGCGGCAACTTTCCGTTCCTCAGACAAGCGTGGTGGCGCCAACGGTGGCCGCATCCGTCTGGAACCACAGGTTTCCTGGAGCGTGAACCAGCCAGAGCAGCTTAAGATCGTCATCGCGAAGCTGGAAGAAATTGTTGAGAACTTCAACGCCACTTCGTTGGTCAAGGCTTCGTTCGCTGACGTTGTGGTTCTTGCCGGCAACGTAGGTGTTGAGTTGGGCGCTGCAGCTGGCGGTCAGCAGATCGAGGTTCCATTCACCCCGGGCCGTGTTGACGCAACCCAAGAGCAGACCGACGTTGAGCAGTTCGCATGGCTGGAGCCAGTAGCTGACGGTTTCCGTAACTACGACTCAGGCTTCTTGAACCTGCCTTCCGAGTACCTGCTGTTGGATCGCGCTAACCTGCTGGGTCTGACCGCACCGGAAACCGCTGTACTGCTTGGTGGCCTGCGCGTACTGGGCAACAACTGGGATGGCTCGAACACCGGCGTGTTCACCGAGACCCCAGGTGCACTGACCAACGACTTCTTCGCTAACCTGCTGGAACTGGGCCTTGAGTGGACCCCAGATGCAGAAGAGAAGACCTACGCAACCACTGACGGCCGCTGGGTCGGCAGCCGCGTAGATCTAGTCTTCGGCTCGAACTCTGAGCTGCGCGCACTGGCCGAGGTTTACGCTTCGGATGATGCCAAGACCAAGTTCGTCAAGGACTTCGCTGCAGCGTGGGCCAAGCTCATGGATGCAGATCGCTTCGAACTGCGTAAGTAAGCGGTCCTAGGCACATAACTGTGGCCGCCACTTTCCGAATCATTCGGAAGGTGGCGGCCGCAGTCGTTTAAGCAGGTAGACCTGAAACAGCGCGCTTACGGAACAGGGTTTCCTAGCTCCCGCAGTTCGGTCTTGTTAGTTTCGCGCGCCCACAGCGCACCGATGACTGCCAGAACAGATGAACCGGCAACGATCCACGCTGCGGGACCCCAGTTCGCGGAGACCCCGCCAACCAATGCAGTGGCGAGCATCGGGGTAAAGCCTGCGCAAAGGATGCCGACCTGCAATCCGATAGCCATTCCTGAATAGCGCACCTTGACATTGAACAGCTCCGAGAACCAGGCCGGGTACACCGAGTTTGAGGCAGCGTAGGTTCCAGCGGTAATCATCATGCTTGAAACAAATATCATCGCCAGATTTCCCGTGGAAATCGTCATGAAGTACACAAAGATCATGACCCCGGATCCCACTACACCTGAAACAAAGACCTTCTTTCGCCCAAAGGAATCCGAGAGTCGAGCAAAGAATGGCTGGCTGGCGATAGCGATGATATTTCCAGCGATACTCACCCACAACATTGTGGATGCCGAGACTCCCACGGAGACCGCATAGGCCAGACCGAATGACTGCATGAAGGTATTGGTGACCACCTGGAAGGACATCAAGGCGACTTGGAAGAACTGAGCAGGGTGAGTGGAGATCATATTGGTAAACGGAAGCTTGACCAGTCCGTCGCTTTCCTGCTTTTCTTCAAAGATTTCTGGCTCATCCAAGGAACGGCGAACTAGGTAAGCAGCCAGCAAGACCAGAAGCGAAAGCCAGAACGGGATACGCCAACCCCACGCCAAGCGTGCCGACTCGTCCATTGCTGCCACCGGCAGGAAGGCCAGCGAAGCTAGGACGATGCCAAAAGAAATCCCGCTCATGGCAAAGCTTGCGAAGAATCCTCTTCGCCCTTCCGGAGCCTCTTCCGTAGATAGTGCAGAAGCACCTGCGGTTTCAGCGCCGGCCGATAGACCCTGCATCAGTCGCAAGACCACCAACAGTGCTGGGGCCCAGTATCCCACCGTACGGAAATCGGGCAGGACACCAATAAGGAAGGTGGCTGAGCCCATTAGCACCAGAGTCATCACCAAAGTGGCTTTACGTCCAAGCTTGTCGCCAAGGTGCCCGAAGAACACTGCACCGAAAGGGCGGGCAATGTAGGCGACACCAAAAGTCGCGAAGGAAGCAAGCATCGCAATGGTCGCATCTCCAGTAGGGAAGAAAATCTTTGAGAAGACCAAAGATGCAGCCGTCGCATAGATAAAGAAGTCGTAGTACTCCAATGCGCCACCAAGAAAACCAGCGAGCGCAGCCTTTTTAGCCCGTTTCAACTTGCGTTCTTGTTCGGAGTCAATGCTGACTCCCGTATTGGTGATGGTCTTACCCATGGGTTGTCCTTCCACGACGGCGGGGATGTTTCGCTCATGCACT
Source organism: Glutamicibacter sp. MOO4 (assembly GCF_056934395.1). Classification (NCBI taxonomy): domain Bacteria; kingdom Bacillati; phylum Actinomycetota; class Actinomycetes; order Micrococcales; family Micrococcaceae; genus Glutamicibacter; species Glutamicibacter sp. MOO4. The sequence continues at coordinate 3,266,391 of NZ_CM167800.1, read as the reverse complement.
AAACCTTTTGTGCGGTATGCGCACTATCGTGCGATATGTGACAATGAATAAAGTACAGCAAGGTGAGGCGCGTCACAAGACATATGAAGCAATCAATTGACCGCTGCACTCGTTTACGCCGAAAGGAAACTATGAACCGCCCAGAGAAGACCACGCAACTTTTTATCATTGGTTCTCACGCCTCGACCACAATGTCTCCAAATCTTTGGAACCCAGTGTTCGAAGCCTTGGGAAACGGTTGGAACTATCAACCGTGGGATGTTCCTGCTGGAAGTGAAATGCAGCCTACGCGTGATGGTCTTTTGGATCCCACGGTCATAGCAGCCAATGTGACCATGCCCCATAAACAATGGGCTGCCAGCGCCGCCGATACATGCACTGAACAGGTCGCCCTCAGCGGGGCTGCGAACCTACTGATCCGCAACAACGGTCAGCTTGATGCCTACAACACCGACATCAGCGCGGTGGAAGAAAAGCTAGCCACCAAAACCCATCAACACGTACTACTCCTCGGTGCAGGCGGCGCGGCACGCGCAGCCCTGATTGCCCTCAAGGAGCACATCACCGAGGTAACCATCACCGATCAAGACATCGAAGTGGCTCAGCAGCTATTAGATCTTGCAACCCGCATGGGAATTTCCGGAACCGTCGTCGACTGGTCTGCGGCTTCGCAGGTTGCTACCAAAGCTTCACTGATCATCAATGCCACACCCATCGGGAAGTACCCAGAGGACGGCGCCGCGTGGGGAACCACAACCCTCTCCCCGGGGAGTTACGTTTACGATTTTGTTTACGCTGAGCACACCACCGGAACCATCAAGGCCGCGATCGCACAAGGCCTTGAATATACCGACGGTTGGGAGCATCTCTTACTTCAGGCAGCGGCAATGGTTCCGCTTCTTGAACTTCCTGAACAAACCGTCGCAGAACTGCGTGAATCGCTCAGTGGCATTCGAGAAAATCAGTAGGCAGGTTTCTGAACCTAGAACAATCGCTGCGCTGAACTTCCAAACGCAGGATTCTCTAGCTTCAGCAGCTGCGTCTTTGCATCCAATCCACCCAGATAGCCGCCCAGCGAACCGTCGGTGCGCAGCACTCGGTGGCAGGGTAAAACGATGGGGATCGGGTTGGTCGCGCAGGCCGAACCCACCGCACGAACGGCCTTGGGATTACCAATCCGCTCAGCCATCTGCGAATAGCTCCAGGTTTGTCCGTAATCAATCGCAGCCAGTTCTTCCTGCACTTGGCGGCGGAAAGTTGTTGAGAGCTTCAAGTCCAAAGGCACATCAAAACTGTGCCGGGCACCAGCAAAGTATTCATCAAGCTGCCGGGCCACCGCATCTAAACGCGAGGCATCTTTGAGGATTCGTGGACTAAGTTTCGTAGCGAGCAAAGACAGTATTTTATCGTGATCTTCAGATTCAAAAGCCACCCGAACCAGTCCCGCCGGGGTGCTGGCCAAAAGCAGTGAACCCACCGGAGAATCAACCACGCGGTAGGACACATCAATCAAGTCTTTAGCACGGGCCTTAATCATCAGTTGTCCGCCCAGCTGCCCCAAAAGCGCAGCTTCTTCGTTGGTCGCTTGGGAAGTAGATGTTGCATCAGTCATGACTGCTCCTGCCACAGTGTGTCATCCTCGAGCATTCGTCGAAGATTTTTGATCCCATCAGCACCTGCCCGACGCGCTGCCGCTTCCGTTCCAGAAAGGATGTCTGCGATTTGCGCATAGTTCAGTCCTCCCAAGTACCTGTAGGCGACAACCAAGCGTTGCTTGTGCGGCAACCGTCCGACTTCTTGCCACAGCACTAGATTCTCTAGCTGCGCTTCGGATTGCTGGCCATCATCAACCTGTTCCCAGGATTGAAGATCATCGAGAATTTCTGGCTTATTCTTGCGCAGCTCGTCAATAGCCTTATTTCTTGCGATACGCACCAGCCACGCTAGAACATTGGCTTCTTCAGGAAGTTTTGGATAGGCGCTCAGTGCAGATAAAAATGTCTCAGACCATGCGTCCTGGGCACGGTGTTCGTCCAACAAGGCACGGCAAACACGTAATACGTTCAGCCCATAATCTTGGACTATCCGCTCAAACGGCACTTGCATGGCTCTCCTGAGAATTGGCACCTTTAAGGGCTTTCACCATGTAAACGTTGTGCGCGGCAAAAGTGTGAGCAGGTCAAAGGAAAAACTTTTCAGCTTTAGAGGGAGACCAGATCTAGTTCGCGGGCTAAGGCCTGGAGCCGATCCAGATCAATGTGGATCAGTTCACCGTTTTCTACTCCGTACGGTGCCTTAATCCCGGTCAGTGCATCACGGATCACGCGCATTGTCGCTCCGTGGCTCACCACCGCAATCTTCTGTCCGGCGTACTTGACCGTTAAGTGAAGCAAAGCTGGAATGGCACGGCGTAGGATCTGCTCAATTGGTTCCAGCTCAGGCTGGGCTGCTGCCGATTCTTCGTCACTGACCTCAGCCATGATCCGGCCTTCTAAAGGCCCGAAGCTACGTTCAATTAGTTCAGGTACAGGTGGGCCTACTTCCGCTCCCGCTTCCTGGGCAATGAGGGCAGCAGTTTCCTGCGCACGCCCCAACCGGGAGGCAAGGAAAAGTGACCATCCGGCGCCTTGAAGTTCACGTCCAACTTCGCGGGCTTGTTCGCGTCCGATGTCGTTCAGCGGAATGTCGGTACGGCCTTGGAGGCGTCCCGCCAGATTCCAATCTGTCAGTCCGTGTCTGATCAACGCCAACGCAGTATCCATGACTCAAGCGTACCGGGGTGCATAGATATCGAAGAATCTCCGATATTACGTCTAATACGCAACGTTACGACTCATAGTTAGGTCACGATCGGTCATGTTGCGAAGATTATTACACCATCCCGAGCGGCTGAGAGATCTGGTTCGATGAAGCCGCAGCAACCTGCCACATCCGGTGGTTACGGTGCTACCGCCAGAAACGATGCAGCCGCTTTTCTTGTTTAATCACAACAAGAAGCGACATTGATTCCGGGATTCCTGCCTCGATCGCACCACCGCTGAGCGGTGAAACGCGAAAACCCAATCGACAAGGAGTCGTAAGCCATCATGGCAGATCATAAATTTGGATTCCGCACCCGCGCATTGCACGCCGGTGGCACCCCCGACGCCGAGCACGGCGCCCGAGCAGTACCCATTTACCAAAGCACTTCATTTGTCTTTAAAGACACCGACGATGCAGCGAACCTTTTTGCGCTGCAGAAGTACGGCACTACCTACTCACGTATTGGCAACCCAACCGTCGCGGCCTTTGAAGAACGCATGGCCTCCTTGGAAGGTGGCATCGGAGCAGTAGCTACCGGTTCTGGCATGGCTGCCGAATTTGTCACCTTCGCAGCTCTCGCCCAAGCTGGCGACCACATTGTCGCTTCCTCCAAGCTCTACGGTGGCACCATCACCCAGCTGGATGTTTCCTTGCGTCGATTTGGCATTAACACCACCTTCATTGATTCCAATGATCCAGCCGACTTTGACGCCGCGATCCAGGAGAACACCAAGGCCGTATATACCGAGGTGATAGCCAACCCATCCGGTGACATTGCCGATGTGAAGGGCTTGGCCGAAGTGGCACACCGCCACCAAATCCCACTGGTAGTTGATTCCACGCTTACTCCCCCATACATCCTGCGTCCCCTTGAGCACGGTGCCGATATTGTCATCCATTCGGCAACCAAGTTCATTGGCGGCCACGGCACCACCCTGGGTGGCGTTGTTATTGAGTCCGGAAAGTTCGACTGGGGCAACGGCAAGTTCCCTGCCATGACCGAACCGGTGGCCAGCTACGGCAATGTTTCCTGGTGGGCCAACTTCGGTGAATACGGGTTCCTGACCAAACTGCGCAGCGAGCAGCTGCGCGACTTCGGCCCGGCACTGCCGGCCCAGTCAGCTTTCCAGCTTTTGCAGGGCCTAGAAACTTTGCCACAGCGCATGGACAACCACTTGGCCAACGCCAAGCAGGTTGCTGCTTGGCTCGAAGCAGATCCCCGCGTTACCTACGTGAACTACGCCGGTCTGGAATCCCACCCGCAGTTTGCTCACGCCAAGGAACTGTTGCCCATGGGAGTGGGTTCAGTGTTCAGTTTCGGCGTGAAAGGCGGACGCAAAGCCGGCACCAAGTTCATCGAGGCCTTGCAGCTGGCAAGCCACCTTGCCAATATCGGCGATGCCCGCACCTTGGTGCTGCACCCTGCCTCCACCACGCACCAGCAGTTGAGCCCAGAGCAATTGAATGCGGCCGGCGTTCCTGAAGATCTGATCCGTTTATCGGTGGGCCTAGAAGATGTTGAAGACATCCTCTGGGATCTGGATCAGGCATTAACCGCTTCGCAAGAAGCAGTCGCTTCTTCCGCCGATGATTTTGCAGAACCGACCTATGATGGTGCGGCTTGCACCATTAACGCAGCACCGAAGGGAGCTAACTAATGAGCACCACCGAACGCACCTGGGAAGGTCCGGGAGCTGCGCAGCGCCTGACCATCCTGCGCGATACCAAGACCGTTGCCATTGTTGGCGCATCCAATAAGCCTTCACGGGCCAGCTACTTCGTGGCGACCTATTTACTTTCTTCGTCTAAGTACAAGGTGTACTTCATCAACCCGGTACTCGATGAGATCCTGGGCCAGCCGGTCTACAAGTCGCTGGCAGATCTGCCAGAGACTCCAGATCTGGTGGAGGTCTTCCGCAAGCACGATGACATGCCGTCAGTTTTAGATGAGGCATTGGCCGTTGGCGCAAAGACCCTGTGGCTCCAGTTAGGTTCATGGCATGAAGACGTGGCCCGCCGGGCCGAAGCGGCCGGCATGAACGTAGTAATGGATCGCTGCGTGAAGATTGAGCACGCGCGTTTCCATGGCGGACTGCGCTTGGCCGGCTTTAATACCGGTGTAATTTCTTCGAAGCGTCAGGTTCTCGCGTAAACAGTCCTGATCAGCTAACGCCGCTGGCGGGCAACCTTTTGGTTGCCCGCCAGCGGCGTTAGCTGTCTATTGCGGTTCAGCATACCCAGATTTTTCTGGTCCTAGGTTCTAGAACTCACGAGGTAAACGTGCCCACCAAGACCCGTGCAGATCAAAGTTTTAAGACCGATTTTTTCGGGCAACTGGCTCCCCACTCGGCAAAATGCCAACTATAACCACCTTCAGATGTCCGAATGGTTAATTTTCCCTCACAGTTCACTTGACGTTCCCACTCATTCGGGCATAAAGTCATGGAAACACAGATTCATGTGGTGCATGTCATGAAGAATTGCGGAGGCAATAAATGTTCGCCGAAGAACGACACCGGCTGATCGTCGAGCAGCTTGAGAAGGACGGAAAAGTCTCCGTCGCTCAGCTCGCCGAACGCTTTGATATCACCCGGGAAACGGTGCGCCGCGACCTGGCCCAACTGGAATCAGAGAACTTCTTACGCCGTGTCCACGGCGGAGCAGTGACCATCACTGAAGCCAGCACTCGCGAAGAAAGCCACCTAGTGCGCACCGCAATTCACGCAGACGCCAAATCTCGGATTGCGCAGCGCGCCTTGAGCCTGCTGCCAGTCTCGGATGCCTCGGTCATCATTGATGCCGGAACGACCACCGAATTCCTCGCCGAACGCATGCTGCGCACCAACGCAAGCGCCGGACTGGTGGTCATCACCCACGCTTTGCCCATCGCCTCGGTACTGGTCCAGAGCCCAAGTGTCATCCTGGAACTGATCGGTGGCCGCGTACGTGGACTCACCGGTGCCACCTCCGGAGCACAGACCGTCGAAGAATACTCCCGTCACCGCGCAGACATCGCCTTTGTTGGCACCAACGGTCTGCACGCCAGCTTCGGGCTGAGCACCCCAGATCCACTGGAAGCAGCCGTCAAGCGTGCCTTGGTAGCCAGTGCCCGCCGCGTGGTTCTCTTGGCCGACAGCTCCAAGTTTGATCAGGAAACCCTGGTCTGCTTTGCCGGCCTGGATTCCATCGACACTCTGGTCACTGACCAGCAGCCCGGCGATGAACTCGCCGCCACCTTGGACGCTGCTGACGTAGAAGTGGTGATCGCATGATTGTGACCCTGACCGTCAACCCGGCACTGGATAAGACCATTGAACTTGGTGAGCCACTGTCCCACGGGTCCGTGCAGCGCGCCAAGGCAAGCCACGTGCAAGCCGCTGGTAAAGGTGTTAACGTTTCGCGCGCCATTGCCGCAGCCGGTGTTCAGACCCTGGCCGTGTTGCCCGGGGCGAGCACCGATCCATTGATCACCGCACTGGCTCTTGATCAGCTGGCGCACCGTAGCTTGTCTATCGACGAACCACTGCGCACCAATATCACCCTGACCGATCCTGATGGCACCACCACCAAGATCAACGAGCCGGGCCCGACACTGGACGCCGCACAACTTGAGGCACTCAGCCAGTTGGTGGCCGACGCCGCAGCCGGTGCACAGTGGCTGGTCTTGGCCGGTTCGCTGCCGCCGGGAGTCCCCGCCGACTTCTACGCACAGCTCACCGCACAGCTTCGCGCCTCACTGGGTGAAAAGTGCCCGAAGATCGCAGTGGATACCTCCGGTGCTCCGCTGATCGAACTTTTTGCGCACTCTGAGCAGCACATCCCGGATCTAATCAAGCCCAACGCTGAAGAGCTGGCTGAATTAGTGGGCGACTGCGATGAAGAAGCGCTGGAAGGCTCCACGCAACTAGCTACCGAGTGCGCCACCAAACTACTGGAGAAGGGGATCGGCGCAGTTTTGGCCACCCTAGGCTCCAAGGGTGCACTGCTGGTGACCAAGCAGGGAGTATGGTACGGATCGCATACCCCGATCACCCCACGCAGTACCGTCGGAGCCGGCGATTCCTCGCTGGCCGGCTACCTATTGGCAGATGTTGCCGGGGCCAGCGCCCCGGATCGACTGAAAAACGCAGTGGCCTACGGGGCTGCTGCCACACAGTTGCCCGGGTCCAGCATCCCCACCCAAGCAGATCTCACCGTTGACGCGGTCAGTGTCAACGAACTTTTTTCAACCCAAGGAACCGAGTCATGAGTGAACTAATCACAGAAGAGCTCGTGTTGCTCGATGCCGACCTCGGCAGTAGCACCACGGAAGTCATCGATCAGCTGGCGTTGCTGGTTGCCAACCAGGGCCGCGCCACCGACGCAGCCTCGCTGGCTGCCGACGGTAAGGCTCGCGAAGCCAAAACCGCTACCGGTGTTCCCGGCGGCATCGCTATTCCGCACTGCCGCTCCGCCGCGGTGACCGAGCCAACCTTGGCCATGGCCCGGCTGAACCCGAAGGTCAACTTCGGTGCCAAGGACGGCGAAGCTGACCTGGTGTTCTTCATTGCTGCCCCAGATGGCGCCGACCAGGCGCACCTGAAGTTGCTGTCCAAGCTCGCTCGCGCACTGGTGAAGAAGTCCTTCACCGCCTCCTTGCGTGAAGCAACCAGCCCAGCTGAAATTGTGGAACTGGTTCGCGCTGTGACCTCAGATGCCCCAGCTCCAGCTGCTGCTGCGCCGGCTGCACCAGCGGCTGCCGTAGCTAGTGATGCACCAAAGAAGAAGTCCATCGTTGCTGTGACCGCTTGTCCTACCGGTATTGCGCACACCTACATGGCCGCCGATTCCTTGGCACAGACCGCCGAGGAAATGGGCGTGGACTTCGCCGTAGAAACCCAGGGTTCCTCGGGTTCCACCCCACTAGATCCAGCCGTCATTGCCGCCGCTGACGCGGTAATTTTTGCGGTGGACGTTGACGTGCGTGACCGTTCACGCTTCGCTGGCAAGCCAGTGATCCAGGTTCCAGTCAAGCGCGGTATTGATGAGCCAGAAAAGCTGATCAACGACGCCATTGCTGCTTCCGAGGATCCATCGGCCCGCCGTGTTCCTGCCGGTGCTGCCACCAGCACCGAAGAGAACAAGGACAATGAGTCCTTCGGCGCTGGCCTGAAGCGTGCGCTGCTGACCGGTGTCTCCTACATGATTCCTTTTGTCGCCGGTGGCGGTTTGCTGATCGCCTTGGGCTTCCTGTTCGGCGGTTACGACATCACCGGCGTTGCAGACAAGTACCTGACCGAGAACACCCTGTTCAACCTGCCTGATGCTGGCTTCATGTCCTACATCGGTGCAGTGGCGTTCAAGATCGGTAGCCTCTCCATGGGCTTCCTGGTCCCCGCGCTAGCCGGCTACATTGCGTACGCCTACGCTGACCGTCCGGGTATCGCCCCAGGCTTCACCGCAGGTGCGGTGGCAGGCTTCATGGGCGCAGGCTTCATCGGCGGTATCGTCGGTGGTTTGATCGCAGGTCTGGCCTGCCGCTGGATCGGCTCCTGGAACGTGCCACGCTGGATGCGCGGTTTGATGCCGGTAGTGATCACCCCACTGTTGGGTTCGATTATTGCCTCGGGTCTGATGTTCTTGTTCCTTGGTGGCCCTATCGCTAAGCTGACCGAAGCTTTGAATAACTGGCTCTCGGGCATGTCCGGTACCGCTGCAGCAGTGCTTGGTCTGATTCTTGGTCTGATGATGGCCGTAGATCTTGGCGGGCCAGTGAACAAGGTGGCCTACTCCTTCGCAGTAGCCGGTCTGGGCACCGCTTCACTGGCAGATAACCCTGCACCAATGATGATCATGGCCGCCGTTATGGCTGCCGGCATGGTTCCACCTCTGGCCCTGGCTTTGGCCACGACCGTCCAGCCGAAGCTGTTCAGCGAAGGCGAACGTGAAAACGGTAAGGCCGCCTGGTTGCTAGGTGCAGCCTTCATCTCTGAAGGTGCCATTCCTTTTGCTGCCACCGACCCACTGCGCGTGATCCCAGCCTCCATGGTTGGTGCTGGTGTAACCGGTTCGCTGATCATGACCTTCAACGTCATCAGCCAGGCACCACACGGTGGTATCTTCGTCTTCTTCGCTATGAATAACACCTGGCCACTATTCCTGTTGGCTACCTTGATCGGTGCGGTAATCTCAGCAGTACTGGTTATAGTTTTGAAGAAGTACGTACGCAAGGCTCCAGTTGGAGCCGCTGAGCCGGCAAAGGTCGCAGCATGAGCAAGAAATACACTGGAGTAGGCGTCAGCGCCGGACGCGTCATTGGACGCGTACGTCGCATGCCTGAACCAATCCTCGCACCGGCCGACGGTGCACCACTGCCTCAGGGTGTCAGCGCTGAAGAAGAAACTCAGCGCCTGGCTGATGCCTCCAAGGCGGTTGCAACCGGGCTCAAGGAGCGCGCAACACTGGCTACCGGGGACGCTCAGGCCGTGCTGAAGGCCACCGCGTTGATGGCTAGCGACCGCTCGCTGATCAAGTCGGCGACCAAGCTGGTTGCTGGTGGAACGTGCGCCGAGTCGGCCATCTGGGAAGCTGCCGACGCGGTAGCCACCCAGCTGACCGCGCTGGGCGGCTACATGGCCGAACGTGCTGGCGACGTGTTGGACGTTCGCGCCCGCATTGTTGCCGAACTGCGCGGAGTGCCTGCCCCAGGCATCCCGGACTCGAATGAACCATTTATCCTTGCTGCCGTGGATTTGGCACCTGCTGACACCGCGACCCTGGATCCAGCTAAGGTGCTGGCTTTGGTCACCTCCGATGGGGGACCGCAGTCACACACCGCGATTATCGCCCGCTCGCTGGGCCTGCCGGCCATTGTTGCCGCACCGGAAACCATTGAGCTGGCCGACGGTGACTACGTCTTTGTCGACGGCATCGATGGACAGGTCATCACCGATCCGACGGAAGCCGAAGAGCACCTGGCCTCCACCTACGCTAACCGCGAGGTCCTGCCAGATTTCTCCGGCACCGGAGAACTCGCCGATGGTTACCGTGTTCCGTTGCTCTCCAACGTGGGTAGCGGCGGCGACGCACAGCTAGCTGCGAGCGCAGGTGCCGAAGGTGTTGGCCTGTTGCGCACCGAGTTCTGCTTCTTGGGCAAGGAAAAAGAGCCTACCCATGAAGAGCAGGTTTCTGCCTATGGTGCAGTCTTTGCTGCCTTTCCACACAAGAAGGTAGTGGTTCGCACCCTGGATGCAGGAGCGGATAAGCCATTGCCATTCTTGACCGATTCCAGTGAGCCAAACCCGGCACTGGGTGTGCGCGGCTACCGCACCGACTTGACCAGCCCAGGTGTGCTCGAGCGTCAGCTGAAGGCTATTGCCCAAGCTGCCAGCGAGCATGAGGCTGATGTTTGGGTGATGGCTCCGATGATCTCCACTCCAGCTGAAGCGCAAGACTTCGCCACCATGGCGAAGGCCACTGGCTTGGCCATCGCCGGCACCATGATTGAGGTCCCCTCAGCTGCAGTGCTGGCGGGCCAGATCCTGCAGCGTTGTGACTTTGTTTCCATTGGCACCAATGACCTGACTCAGTACACCATGGCTGCAGACCGTCAGCTAGGCACCCTTGCGGATCTGAACGATCCTTGGCAGCCAGCAGTGCTGCATATGGTTGCTGCAACTACCGCAGGTGCACACAGCGCCGGTGACAAGTCAGTGGGCGTGTGTGGTGAAGCTGCTGCGGATCCTGCCTTGGCGGTAGTACTGGTTGGTTTGGGTGTCACCACCCTGTCCATGAACAAGCGCGCTTTGGCTCCAGTTTCGGCCGTATTGCGTACCGTGGACTTTGCCAAGGCGCAGCGCCTGGCCAAGTTGGCTCTGGATGCACCGTCTGCCGAGTTGGCTCGTAGCGCAGTACGCGCCGAGCTGAGCGAACTGGACCGCTTCGGCCTGTAGGCCACTAGAATTTATCCTAAACAACCTTTCAACTGATCCTGAAGGAGCCATCATGGCAGAACGTACCGCAATCATCGGCAGCCGCGTCGGCCTGCACGCACGCCCAGCAGCTATTTTTGCTGAAGCTGCAGCAGAACTTCCAGTAGAGGTCACCATCGCTCTGGAAGGCGAACCAGCAGATGAGGCAATGGACGCTTCAAGCATCCTTTCGCTGATGGGCCTTGGTGCCGAGCACGGAACCAGCGTTGTGCTGCGTGCCGAAGGCGAAGGCGCAGAAGCTGCTCTTGATCAGCTGGTCACCATCTTGGAGACCGACCACGACGCTGAGTAATTTCAGCTGAATAGATCCGGGGAACAGGCCATGGCCTGTTCCCCGTTTTTATGCCCAAAATACCGATTGACAAAATTCAATCACTTAGCGGATGATGAGACTTACGCACTAACGCAGGAGTACCAATGAGCGCGCTCAAAACCTCCGCACTGCGCCTCATCAAGCCCTTCGCCATCCGCGACTATGCCTTGCTGGCCAGCGCCCTTGTTTTATCTACCTTTGCCGCTGGCATGTGGACCGTGGCCATGGTCTATCAGGTGCGCCGCTTAGACGGCGGGCCGGTGGAACTGTCCATGGTCGCCACTGTCAACGCCGTAGGTCTGCTGTGCTTTGTCCTCTTTGGCGGCATCATGGCGGACCGGCATTCCTGCCGGCGCATTGTTGTGCTGGTGGAGAGCTTTTCCTTCGTATTGATGACCCTCACCGCGGTGCTCGCCATCAGCGGTGCGTTGGAATTGTGGCACCTGATGCTGGCGGGCTTTTTTGTGGGTGCCGGTTCAGCATTTTTCTACCCGGCCTACTCCGCGTTGTTGCCCAAGATGTTGCCAGCAGACCAGCTCCTGGCTGCCAACGGCCTCGAAGGAACCATCCGCCCCGTGGTGCATACCGCTCTGGGCCCAATGACCGCCGGTTTCATGGTGGCCGCTTTGTCGCCAGCTCACGCCATCATCGGTGTCGCGCTGGTGCATTTGCTCGCTTTGATGATGCTGCGCAGGATTCCGAAAAAGGACGCCTACAACGCGATAGCACTGGAAGCAGGCCAGGCGAAGCCTGGGATCATCCGCCAACTGCGTGAGGGCGTTGGCTATACGGTACGCACCCGCTGGCTGCTATGGACCTTGCTGTTTTCGGTGATCTCCGTATTCACCTTTATCGGCCCCTTCGAAGTGCTGTTGCCGTTTATCGTCAGTGATCACCTGCATGGCGATGCAAAACTCTTTAGTTTTGCGCTCGCCTTCTTCGGCGTCGGCTCCGCGGTAGGTTCACTACTGATTGCCTCGGCAAAATTCCCGCGTCGCTACTTGAGCCTCATGACTGCTTGCTGGTGCCTTGGTACTTTGCCTTTAGCTCTGGTGGGCTATGTTGAACAAGCTTGGATGCTCTGTGCCATCCTGCTGGCATTCGGCATCACCGATGCCGTGGGCATGGTCATTTGGGGAACATTGCTACAACGCAGGGTGCCCAGTCACTTGTTGGGAAGAATCTCCAGTCTGGACTTTTTCGTTTCACTTGCCTTGATGCCGCTATCCATGGCGGTCGCGGGGCCGCTGACCCACGTTCTGAGCCTGCAGTCGATCTTCATCATTGCCGGCCTTGCGTCACCAGTATTTGGCGCCATCGCGTGGTGGGCCGGAAAATTTGCTCGCGACGAAGTGGAGCATCCACTGATTGATGAGCCAGCGTCGGTGGCCGAAGGTGAGCTCCGGTAGTTTCCGTATTTCACCCTGGGCACGGCCGTACGGCCGTGCCCAACGTTTGCTAAAAAGCAGCGAAATTTTCGACTCATTCACTGTGGCGTTCTGCACCAAACCAGTGCTCAGCTACAAAACTAGAAGGATGCGCCGACGATTTTTTGTCTTGCCTCTGCGGTATCTCACGCTACTGGCTTTGGTGTGCTCAGTTTCTGCCTGCACTTCTCCGCCCGATGCCCCGGCACCACCGCAGGCTTCAGAGCAATACCAACGTCAGCCAGTCGATTGCGCCGTGGATAAATGCGTGGCACTAACTTTTGATGATGGTCCGGGACGGTCCACCAATAGCCTGCTTGATGAATTGGATAAATCTGATACTCCAGCCACGTTTTTCTTGATCGGTAGGCAAGTTCAGAAGTATCCAAAGACAGTACAACGTATGGCCAACGCGGGGCATCAGCTGGGCAACCACACATGGGACCATTCAGATCTCACCACGCTGAGCGATAAACAAATCAAGCAAAAAGTTGCTTGGACCAGCACAGCTATCGAGAAGATAACCGGAGACAAACCGTCAGTCTTCAGACCACCGATGGGACGCCACAATCCTGCCATTGACAAGTTGATCCCGCTGCCGCTGGTGCTGTGGGATATCAATACTCGTGACGGTCGACATCATGATCCACAACAGACAATGAGCATCGCCATGGATAATGTCCAGCCCGGATCAATCATCCTCATGCATGACGTGCACGCCACTACCGTGAAAGCCGTTCCAGAATTGATCTCAAGGCTAAAGGCTCAGGGCTATACCCCGGTTACCGTAGATCAGTTGTTGGACGGCAAACTGCAAAACTCTGTTGCCTATTCCTTTGCACCTCATGCTGGGGTGCAACGCTAACAGCTCTACTTAAAGCCAAAGGCCTACGGAGCTTGCTCGGCGTAGAGGCGCAATTGATCCAACTTGTCCCCCTCGCTTTCGCGAACGTTCGTGGCAAGTTCTTCACATTGTTCAACGCTTAGATCAGGATTAATGATTGCCACCTGCAACACCACTTCGGTGTACCCTGCGTCGTCCTTCAAGTCGTACCGATAGGACAGTCCATCTGGGTTTTCTGAAGTATGCAGAATCAGCAATCGGTTTTCGATGAGTTCATGGACGTGATAAACCCGTTCATGGCCGGCGACCCGATAGACCAGGCTGGTGCCAACCTTTAGTTCTGGATCATCGGAATGCATGGAACCAATTCCATGGATCCACAAGGGAGCAGCTGCCCAATCGGTCAGCAATTCCCAGACTCGGTGCACCGGAAGATGAATGAGAACGGTGCTCTCAAAAACACTGAACTGGCTCATACACGCATCGTTGCACTCTCGGCGCTCTTTGGGAATAGCAATCAGGGCTTTGGATATGACAAAGCCGGCATCATGCAGATTCTGCGTGATGCCGGCGTACGTAATTACTGGTGTTTACCAGTCTTCGTCAACGTCTGCCTCGGAAATACCCAACTCCGGTTCCTGCTCAAGGTCGAAGTGATACCAGGCTTCGGTAAAGTCAGACATCGCATCCAGCGCGTCCTGCGCATCATCGTCCAAAACCTCAAGGGCTTCGGGGCTGTTGAGCACTGCGCTCACCGCCGTGAACGGATGATGTTCAAAGTAGTCTGTTGGGTTGGAGCTTTCGTTAAACGTCAGATTCTCACTGCGTGCGAATAGGTCCACGTACTGAGCCACTGCCTCGGGCAGACGGCTCAGATTGATGCCGGTCAAGGACTCATTGTAGATTTCAGCAGTTGCATCAGCCCACTGCTCAATGAGCTCTTCGCTCATCATCGCCATCTGTTTATCCACCTCGTGGTCGGGGGTTTGCTTCACGTAGTTCGGTAGCAATTCATCTTATTTCTTCAAGGCGAGCATGCCAAGACAGAAAGCACAGATGGATTGTGATATTTGCAATTGAGCAAAGCGCCGCGGCGAAAGCAATGAATCCGAGCACCAAATGCAATCCGATGAAATACAACCCTCCCAAGATTCGGGCGGGACAGGGCGAAGCCCTCAAATTTAACTGAGGTGCTCACCAGCCACCGCGCGAGCCATCAAGGTCTTACTGCATCCCAATCAAAGTCAGGTTGTTCGGTGCGCTGCGGCTTTTCTGGCTCTGATGCTGGGGCCACTGTGGGGGCAACGTTGCCAAGTAGCGCCGCACTAACCTGGCCGAGCAATTGCAAAGCTGCCGTATCGCCGGGATCTATTGGACCACGATATCGATACGCGTCAGGGTTTCAACGGCGCATGAGGCTATCAATCAGAGGATCATTCAGGTCTCTATGTTCCGCTATTGCAAGTTCTTGCTGGCAAACTTCATCTAATTACTGTGCCACTTAAGGCATCCAGCGGGTACCGCATAAACGGTACCCGCTGGAATTATCTGTGTGCTTTGAGCTTCGCTGCGGAACCAGTTCGACTCGGCCCGACCATAGTACTGTCTTGCTTAGTACGCCTTGACACCTTGTTCTACGATCAGGTGGATCAGCGCAAAGGTCTTGTCCTCGTCGATAGCCTTCACAGCCGCTTCCACTGCTGCTGGGACTTCAGAGTCCTGCTCAACCCGGACTCCGAAACCGCCAAAAGACTGCGCCATCAAAGCGAAATCAGGATTTTTCAGCTGCGTGCCCGAAACACGGTCCGGGTACTGGTGTTCCTGGTGGGTACGGATGGTTCCGTACTGCTGGTTGTCCATGATGATCACCAACGGAGTTGCCCCGTACTGCGTGGCGGTGGCCAGCTCTTGTCCGTTCATGAGGAACTCACCGTCACCGGCAACCGTAACTACGCGGCGCCCCGGGTAGTTCAGCGATGCTGCCACAGCCGATGGAATCGAGTAACCCATGGAACCGTTTCGAGCTGAGAGCATCGAGGCATACCCATTGGTCGGGAAGTAACGGTGCGCCCAGTTGGTGTGCTCACCGGCACCAAAGGTGACCATGGCATCCGAAGGAAGTCCGGAGACTAGGTTGGACATCAGCGTCGCCATTTTTGCTGGTCCATCAGCTGGGACAGCCGATGGCAGTTCAGCAAACTTTTCCTGCTCACTTCGCATCCGCGCAGTCCACTCTTTCCATGAATCTTTGACCGGCAGATCCATCAGCAACAAGTCGCGGACAAATACATCAGGCTTAGCCACGATCTGATGCGAAACGGGGCCGGAGCGCCCACGTAGCGATGGGTCGATGGTGACGAGGAAGTTTTTCTTTTCCCAATTTTGGCGGATGTTAAACCCGTCGGTGATCACGTCCCCCGGAACGGTGCCCACGAAGATCAAAAGATCGGTTTCTTCTAGTAGGTTGTAGGTCGGCTTAGGACGTCCGTAACCAATGGGCCCGACATAGGAAGGTGAGTTGAATGGTACGGTACCTTCACAACGCCATTCGGCTGCAGCGGGCAGGTCATGCTCTTCTAGCCATCGAGTGAAATCGGCAGCGCCCTTCGCCGACCAATCGTTGCCACCAAAAATAAACAGTGGCTTGTCTGCTTCTTGCAGTGCGGTATTCAGCGCTTTCCAGTCCGTCACTGTCATGCCGCCAGTGGCCACAGGGATTACTGGGTGTAGCTCAGCCGAAATTTCATTGCGGATCACGTCTTCTGGAAGGCCAACAACCACGGGGCCTGGACGTCCAGACATGGCCGCAAACATCGCTTCTGCGACCACTTCGCTGGCGCGTTCTGCGTGATCCAAAATCATTACACGCTTGGCACCGGTGCCAAACCAGGCTTTCGGATCAAATTCTTGGAAGGCTTCCTTTTCGCGGTGTTCAAAAGGAATCAGCCCGACAAAGAGAACCAGTGGGGTGGAATCCTGCCAAGCGGTGTGCAAACCAACGTGCGCGTTAGCCGCACCGGGCCCGCGGGTCACCATAGCGATGCCGGGGCGCTGATGCATTTTTCCTTCGGCTTCCGCCATGTACGTGGCTCCGCCTTCGTGGCGACATACGACAGTCTCAATGGGTGAGTTGTGCAGGCCATCAAGGACGTCCAAGTAGCTTTCGCCCGGGACTACGTAGGCTCGTTCAACGCCGTGCGCGGCAAGTGTATCGACAATGACATGTCCGGCTGACTTCTTTGTCAGACCTTGAGCATTTTCACTCATCTTTAGGCGTCTTTCTGGTTGCGAGAAATCTTCTGACGCAACGAAAAAGATGGCGTTAAAGCCGGTGAAGCAACGTTGCGTCGTCGAGAAACAGTACTAAAGAACCAGCAACTGTGCACCGTGAATGCGCAATACTACGCGAGTATGACACGATGCTTGCCTTCATGCATATTTCTGTACAAATTGTCTATAATTTTTCGTCAACAGAGACAGTAAGGTTAATCACACCCCCAAGCGGTCCAGTTCACAGACATAAAGCCGTTTAGCGTTGACTGGTCGCAGGTCACACAAGTAGCCTATTGAGCAATAAATGTTTACTTCCAGTAAGCATTCTTCACTCACTCGCATCGGGGTAGTCCATGGAATTCATCAATGGGGCCATTGTCGCGGTTTATCTTGCCGCAATGCTCGCCTTCGGATGGTGGGGCAAGTCCCGCACCAAAAACAGCAGTGATTATCTCGTCGCCGGACGGCGTCTTGGTCCACTGCTCTACACCGGGACCATGGCCGCAGTCGTGCTCGGCGGCGCCTCCACCGTGGGCGGTGTTGGTCTGGGATACAAATGGGGCATCTCAGGCATGTGGCTCGTCGTGGCAATCGGTGCCGGCGTAGTCCTGCTTTCTTTGTGCTTTGCACCAACCCTGCAGAAGCTCAAGGTCTTTACCGTCTCGCAGATGCTCAGCCTGCGTTACGGCAGTGCCGCAGCAACTAACAGTTCCGGCATTGTCATGCTGGCCTACACGCTGATGCTCTGCGCTACCTCCACCAGCGCTTACGCCACCATCTTCGTGGTGCTCTTCGGCTGGGAAAAGTGGGTGGCTATCGCCATCGGCGGCGCCATCGTGGTGGTCTACTCGACCATTGGCGGCATGTGGTCAATTACGCTGGCCGACCAAGTGCAGTTTGTCATCAAGACCATTGGCATCTTCGCTTTGATGCTTCCGTTCTCCTTGAACGCAGCAGGCGGCCTAGACGGCATCCGCGAACGTGTTGATGCAGAGTTCTTCAGCTTCACCGGCATCGGCCTGCAGTCGATCATCACCTACTTTGTTGTCTACACCTTGGGTCTGCTCATCGGCCAGGACATCTGGCAGCGCGTTTTCACCGCCAAGACTCCGAAGGTTGCACGCTGGGGCGGAATGACCGCAGGCATCTACTGCATCTTCTACGGCGCCGCTGGCGCACTGATTGGTATGGCCGCCAAGGTAGCCCTGCCAAATATCGCCGGTGCTGCGGATAATAAGGACGTCGTCTACGCGGAAGTTGCCACGCAGCTACTTCCCGTAGCTGTCGGTGGCCTAGTGATGGCTGCAGCCGTGGCCGCCATGATGTCTACCGCTTCCGGTGCATTGATCGCTGCCGCAACCGTGGCTCGTACCGACGTCACTCCGTTTGTGGCCAGCTGGTTCGGCAAGCAGATTCAGGTCAACTCGAATGAGAACCCTGAGCACGACGTACGCGCTAACCGAATCTGGGTGATGGCTCTAGGTGTAGTCACGGTGACGTTGGCAATTCTGGTAGACGACGTGGTTGCAGCACTGACCATCGCCTACGACATCTTGGTTGGTGGCCTCTTGGTAGCCATCATTGGTGGCCTGCTCTGGAAGCGCGGCAACGGTGTTGGCGCTACCGCGTCCATGGCTGCCGGTTCCATAGTCACCCTGGGCACAATGATCATCTTGGAGATTCAGGCCGAGAACAAGTTCGACGGCGTCTATGCCAACGAGCCAATCTACTACGGTTTGATTGCTTCAGCAGTAGCGTTCATCGTCGTTTCGCTGGTCACCAAGTCCACTGACCGCCAGGTCATTGAGCACTGGAATCTGCGCGTTGCCGGCAAGGTGCAAGATGCTCCGGTGGCTGCTGGCGTGCAGGAACCTACGCTTTAGTCCGTTAGAAATACCCGGTCGGGCAAATAAATTCGAGCCTTGTGCTCAGCGATGCAAACCGCTGAGCACAAGGCTCGTTTTGTTCTTCGTGCTCTAGTTCTTGGAACTTGCGCCCCATTTGGCCGCCGGGGCTTTCCACGAGGATAGAGCATCCAAAAGCGCATTCGGTTCGCTGGCGACGACCAGTGAGTCGCGGAACTGCGGGGCGAGGAAACCCTGATTAGTCATGTGATCCAGCATCTTCAGCAACGGCTGCCAGAATCCGTCGACATTCAACAGCGCTACTGGTTTCGCATGGATGCCAAGCTGTTGCCAGGTCCACACTTCAAAGAGCTCTTCCAACGTTCCGGCACCACCGGGCAGTGCGACAAAGCCATCAGCCAGTTCCGACATGCGGTGCTTTCGTGCATGCATGTCTGGAACAACTTCTAGGCTTGTTAGTCCTGGGTGCGCCAGTTCGCCATCAACCAGAACCTGCGGCATAACTCCGAAAACTTCTCCGCCGGCCGCTCGCGCCGCATCAGCGATCGTTCCCATCAGGCCCACGCGTCCACCGCCATAGACGATGGCCCGGCCCGAGCCGGCAACTGTACGTGCGAAGTTTTCGGCCGTTTGCTCATAAATAGGTGACTTACCTAAAGCTGAGCCGGTGAAAACTGCCAAGCTCTGAATCTTTCGTGACCCAGCGAGCAAAGCTGGGAAGACTACGTCCTTGAGCAAAGGGGCGAGCTCATCTACTTCCGCCGAAGGGTCGATCCACCGCAACTGCTCGATTTCAGCCAGTGGTTCACCAATCGGTACCAAAGGATGCTCAAATACAGTGGCTTGAACGTTATGCCCCGCTTCATTGGCCGCCGGGGCCGTGAAGGTGCCGATGATACTCAGCAATGCTGGGTCCAAACTGGCTCCCAGCTCTTCACTCACTTCTCGCACCGCCGCGTCGATGGGCGACTCCCCTAGCTCTGGCTTGCCACCGGGGAACATGAACGAAGTTGTACCTCGTTTGCGAACTGTCAGAACCTGTCCCGCATCGTTTCTGATAATGACGGCACTGACAGTGATCTGTTCTGACATTCGAGTTCTTTCTTGGTCCATCTACACGCTGGTTGCGCCTGCTCGTCACGACAACCAGACGCCACTCAATCGTAGGACTTCCTGCGAAACGGTGCGAAATCTTTGCTTGTTCAGACAGCTTCGTACACGTAGCTAAGCCCTAAAATCCACGTCCGACACTGGCATAAGTTCGTCATTGATGATCTCGTAACCTAAAGAATTGAGCACGGGAACAATTGAAATCTCTTCGCCTGTTTCCCATAGCCGTGGACCAGAATCGCCAAAGATGAAATATCCCCGGCCTCTTTCCGGACTGCTAAAGCGCAAGAACGAACAGATACCTCCCCTACCAACCGCGTCAACCGACTTTGCAAGGGATTGAAATTCTGCATAGTTCTTGGCAGCACCCGTCATTTCGCCAGCAAGAATCTTCGCAGCTTGTGCCGCTTTACGATCGGTAAAGTCCACCAGATCTACCCGTTCTTTTAGAGCCAAGGGAACCAATCTTCGTGCGAGGACTTCTTGCTCCGAGATCTGCGAATCCAGTGTGAGCACACCTAATGATTCGCAGACCGCACCCACCATCGCCTGGGCAACGTTCAAAGTGCCGCGTGGTGCTTCTAAGTCAAACCGACCGTTTGAACTAGAGAAGAACCATGCGCCTAGTTTCACGAGATCGCCAGATCGTTGACGTGCGTACCTAGAATGACAACGAAAAATGTGCGTGCCCCGAGGTAGCTTCCGAACTGTAAGTTCGCCAACTTCCTGAGCAGACAAAACTACCGCGGAGACTCGGTGGGCTCGGGCCCGGCTCATCGAGTCCAGTCCTGCCTGGTGCTCAGAGCCTCCTCGAATACCAGATCAGCTGAAATCTCAGTTTCGGCTTCACCGCGCAAGACATCAATGGGACGCATACCCTGCAACTGTGGCATGGACAGTGTCATCCATCGCGCGACGCTCCAATTGGTCGCCGCAACGGGCAGAAGTACCTGCAGAACCTTTTTTACGCCGGGAACTACTTCATGGTTCTTAAATTGGAAGGCCGGATAGGCATTGACTTTCCCGTCTTCTAATTTGACCCGCAAGAGCGTATGACGACGAATCCTATCGCTTAACTGCTGGGGTGTTCGAACAGCTAGCTCCGTCATGACTCGTTCCGTGCCATAAAAGGTTCCGAAACGTTCGTCGATCGCTAAACGTCTTTTGGTCTTTGGTTCTTGTGCTTTGATTTCCTGATTTACAAGCACACGAATCTTCGGAAGGGCGTCATGCAAGACCCGGAGGTCCATCTCCCCGGTTGGGAGACCAAGAGCGTGGGCAAGATCTTCGACCTTACGTTCTTCTAGTGGCGCTGTACTCATCACTCATCCTTAGGCACTTATATTCTATGCCTTGATAGTAAGCGTTTGAAGAGCGCAAAGAATCTTGTGGATAAACCACCATCGTCGTCAAAGGAGTCGAGCGCACGAAAAAGGAGCTATCGCAGTTCATTCAATGAATGAACTGCGATAGCTCCCTAATATCTAGGAACTAGTCCTGGATCAGATCATGACGCACGATGGTCTGGTCACGGTCCGGACCCACGCCAATAGCAGAGATCCGGGTACCGGAGATCTTTTCCAGAGCCAGAATGTAGTTCCGGGCGTTCTCCGGAAGATCTTCCATGGTCTTGGCGCCCGAGATATCCTCGGTCCAGCCCGGGAAGTACTCAAAGATCGGCTTCGCGTGGTGGAAATCGGTCTGCGTCATTGGCATCTCATCGTGGCGCACGCCGTCTACGTCATAAGCAACACACACTGGGATCTGCTCAATGTTGCTAAGCACATCCAGCTTGGTCACGAAGTAGTCGGTAAAGCCGTTCACGCGCGAAGCGTGGCGAGCCAAAACTGCGTCATACCAACCGCAACGACGTGGGCGGCCAGTGTTCACACCGAACTCACCACCGGTCTTCTGCAGGTAGACACCCATTTCATCAAACAACTCAGTTGGGAAAGGACCGGCACCCACACGGGTGGTGTACGCCTTGATAATGCCAATGGAACGGGTGATGCGGGTTGGGCCAATACCTGAACCAACCGATGCGCCACCGGCAGTTGGGTTCGATGAGGTCACGAATGGGTAGGTTCCGTGGTCCACGTCCAAGAACGTAGCCTGGCCGCCTTCCATCAGAACAACCTTGTCCTCATCTAGTGCCTTGTTCAACTCGTAGGTCGAGTCGATAACCAGCGGGCGCAGACGCTCAGCGTAGGAGAGGAAGTACGAAACAATTTCCTCAACCTCAACGCTGCGGCGGTTGTAGATCTTAACCAGTAGTTCGTTCTTCTGGCGCAGTGCGCCTTCAACCTTCTGGCGCAGGATCGACTCGTCAAAGACGTCCTGCACGCGGATGCCGAGGCGTCCGACCTTATCCATGTAGGCCGGGCCGATGCCGCGTCCGGTGGTGCCGATGGCACGCTTGCCCAGGAAGCGTTCGGTGACCTTATCCATGGTCTGGTGGTACGGAGCCACCAGGTGCGCGTTAGCTGAAACGCGTAGCTTCGAGGTATCGGCGCCACGGGATTCAAGACCATCAATTTCTTCGAAGAGGGCCTCAAGATTCACCACGCAGCCGTTGCCGATAATCGGAGTGGCATTCGGCGAAAGGATGCCGGCTGGAAGGAGCTTAAGCTCGTACTTCTCGCCACCAACGACCACGGTGTGCCCTGCGTTGTTACCACCATTGGGCTTCACTACGTAGTCGACCAGTCCACCGAGTAGATCGGTGGCCTTACCTTTACCTTCGTCGCCCCACTGTGCTCCGACGATCACGATTGCTGGCATGGGATCCTCCCCCTTGCATAAAGCAGCGGTTGCGGCGTGCTTCACGCCGTCCCGGCACGGTGCCGGGCAAAAAATATGCCCCTGTCCTGCTCACTAAAACCCGAAGGTTCGCTGCAAGAGTTAGGGGCTCTTAC
The DNA here is from genome assembly GCF_056934395.1 of Glutamicibacter sp. MOO4. Lineage (NCBI taxonomy): Bacteria > Bacillati > Actinomycetota > Actinomycetes > Micrococcales > Micrococcaceae > Glutamicibacter > Glutamicibacter sp. MOO4. Next base: position 3,243,872 of record NZ_CM167800.1, on the reverse strand, counting down.
GACCAAAGTTTACCGAAACGATTAGTGAATCTCGAGTTGTACGTCACGGTGTCGCCCGCGACGTCCATAGGCGAGCACAAGAAACGCGATTCCAGCGAAGAGCACAGCAATGCAAAAGACATACAAGGCAACCGTTGCGTAGCCCTGCTCTGGGCTCAGGAATGGGTAGGGAACCCAGCCATCGGTGGCTCCACGAACTAGAACTACCCCGGTCCAGAGCAACGGGTACACCAGTAACAGTGGCACTACCGCGTAGGACAAAAATCTACGGTCCCGCGCCAAGAGCCAATCGGCAATGACCACCAGTGGACCGATAATATGCATCACCCAATTCGCCCAGGGCAGCGGCACCCCGCCCGCAGCACCTAAGGGTGCCAACAAGGTGAGGTAAATCAGACCGACCACCACCATGCACACACTTGCTAAAGCACGCAGGCCCACAACCCAGCGAGGTACCGAAGCACCCTTGGCTAGGCCTATTCCCCCGGCAATAAGTCCGACCACCACGACCACAAGATTCGACTGGATAGTGAAGTACCCAAAGAAGTTCATCGGCAATACCGGTCCTCGTGACGCGGTGTCCACATAGGTGGCTACGATGGCACTTAGAGTGATAAGCGCCCAGAGCATTCGGACTAGGTTCACATAGCGCAATGAGTTTTGAGCGGTCTTCACTCTCGAAGACTATAACTAGCAGCTACCGCTTCCAAAGATTTAAGCGTAGCGACTTGAAGATTCGTCAGTTCGTGTGTCCACAAAGTGACGAGACAGGACATACATAGTAATGAGATCCGCTGTCTTCGAAGCTATGAGTTTCAGTTTCTACGATGTACCGAGATTTCACGCTACCCGTATTCAGCAGTGGACCGCCACGAAACTTCGAGGTTAGCGGTTTAGAGTTCAGATATTTTGCTTATGACCAGCCCCGCCTCAGGGTCAGGGTCAAGGAAATTAGCCAGAACGCCGGATGTAATAAATAATAATATACCTATAACTACTAGTATGATGATTATCAATGAAATGATGAAAAACTTCTTATCCTGTGCTTTCATATGTTAATTCATACCATCTATCCGGTCCACCTTCCATTCCGTTCTCGGAGATGCTTTGTCCCAAAATATCCGTGCTAAATTTTTCGCCCTGTCTATAGTTGGCGCGCTTGTCTGCGCGCCAACCGTCGTCTTCGCACAGCCCCAAGAGCCAGTTTCTAAAAGCACCACCGCGGCACTTGAAAACCTCGCTGCTGTTTCAGATGACACTTCACATGACGTTTTAGGAACCTCCGCAGACATTGCAGCTTCTAAAGCCTCCAACGTGTTTGATCTTCATGTCGCTGAAACTGCAATCGTTGTTCCAAGAGAGCCTGGGAAGCCCATAAGAATTGGCACTGGTTCAGAGAGCATCGAAATCCTTCGCCCCTCTGAAAATCAAGCATCAGCTATGGCCCTAGCCCCTGGTGTGATTTCGAATGAAGGCGCAGACTTCTCCACCGTCACATCTGTCAAAGATAGCGGCGACGTTCAAATCGCTACTGTCATCAACGATCCAAGATCTACTGAGCGTTTTGAATACCACTTAGACCTTCCCGATGATGCCACAATGCGCGAAGTAGAGGGTGGTGTACTGATTGAATCTAAAAATGGAGACCTGATAGGCGGGTTTGCTCCTCCTTGGGCTAAGGATGCTAACGGATTAGAAGTTCATACGCGCTACGAGATTGAAGGAAACGCCATAGTTCAAGTCGTTGACCATCATTCTGTTGAGAATCTCACGTATCCAGTAGTTGCGGATCCTGCCTACTCAAAAGGGATTATCAAACAGGTCAAGTGGGAACGATGGAAAAACGGTGGATGGGAGATCAGGTTGACAGTTACTGCGCTCGCGCGTTGGTACCAACCTTTCAACCCAAGCTACGTTTACAAAATGGGTCTAGACGATCTACGTCAACATCATCCTCGTTCCATGGCAAAAGCTACGATGGCGCAACAATGGAACTGTCATGTTGTGGGGCTTGCAGGAACGATAAATATCGACTTAGAAAGTAAGCGTAAAAGCTGGCCTGGTTGGCGCAAGGGGATAGCTACCAGTGTCATCAAGGGAAACGCTGCTAAGGCATGCAACTGGTAATTTCACCAGGCTGGCTCTAGATAGATTTTCATCAAAAGTAAGCATCTGGCTGATCGGGTAGATGCTTACTTTTTACCCACGGAACTCTTTGATATCGAGTTCTTGATACCTTTGCTGAATCTTCACGCGATTTTCAAGGCTCTTTGTAGGGCTTTTGATGAAACTAATTATCCACAGCAACGCTATGTGACGCTGCTAGCAACGTCATGACCTCGGCAAACATTCCATCCAGTTCGAAGCCAAGAGCCCCAAGCGATCCTTGTGTCACGTAGTAACCCGTCAGCAGAAACACACAGCATGAATCGTCATCGCAGTACGATCTATGCGCCTTAATGATGCAAACCTCACTTCTCCGAAGTTTTCATTTGCCATACCAAGTTGGCTTCCTCGGGTTTCAACGATGTGCGACTGAGTACACGTCACTAAGTCGAGCTTAAACATGGATATCAATGACATTCTCGCGCAGACTTGACTCTGACACAGTGTGAGGGCGGAGAACTGAAGAATGTTATCCATCGGGATGTTTGCGCAGATTGGTCAGGTCACCCACCGCATGTTGCGGCATTGGGATACGTCCGGTCTGCTCACCCCTGCCCATGTGGACCCGTTCAGCGGTTATCGTTCCTATGATCCGTCCCAGCTACAGCGCTTGCATCAGATTGTTGCTCTGCGCGATTTGGGATTTGGGCTCGAAGAGATCTCTTTAAGTCTGGCTCAGGGAGCAACTGCTGGAAAGATCTCCGAACTTTTGCTCATTCGTCAGGCGCAAGTAGAGACTGAACACCAGCTAGCCATGCAGCGCCTACGTGAAGTGCAACGACGTCTACAACTGATCTCCAAGGAGAAGCTCATGTCACGCATTGAAATCATTCACAAGCCATTGCCCGCAGTGCGTTTGGCGGCCGGCCGCTTCACCGTGGCCGAGCAACCTGAAATCGCCGGCCGCATCGGCCCACTCTTCGACAAGATCGCGCAGTCCATTCAGGGCCAAAGCCTTGCCACACCCGTTGCGCAGTACAACGGTACCGAGGATGGCGTAGAGGTCATTGCCGGGTATGCCACTAGCGCCCAGAGCCTGGCCGGTGTCGAGATCATCGAGCTTCCCGCCGTGCCTGAAGCAATTTGCGGAGTGCACCTTGGCTCAATGGACACTATTCATGAAAGCTGGCAGGCCGTTCATGAGGAAGTCTTGACCCGAGGTTTGGTGCCGACCGGCCCGTGCCGCGAAGTCTACGTGCGCGCTGTATCCGAAGACCAAGCAGATTGGGTGACCGAACTTCAGCAGCCCGTCGGCACTCCCTAATCCACCAGCTGGTAAGGAGCTTCCAATAAGTCCCCCACCACGCTGCGCGCGGCTCCAACCAGCGCACCTGTTTGGCCCAACGTCGAGCACAGCAACCGCGCTTGACCGGCGATGCTCGGCGCGTGCACTTGGAGGCTAGCTTCCATTGCAGGACGCATCCATTGTTCTAGTGCGGCGAAGTGACCACCAAAGACGACGGTGGAAACGTTGTAGAGTCGCAGGGCCGAGGCCACCGCGATCCCCAAGGATTTTCCGGCCTCGGATACCGCGCTCAACGCTGGCTCTTCGCCAGCCTCCAGCGCTTGGTAGAGCTGGCTGATTCGCTCTTGACGCGGCGCGCTGTCGACGCCCGCGCCGAGGTTGGCGGCGGCCAAAATGGCTTCCTGCCCGGCAACGGTTTCCAAGCAACCGCGTCCGCCGCAGCTGCAGGTTTTGCCATCGGGTGCGATCACCACATGGCCGAGTTCGCCGGCGTGGCCCTGGGGTCCGACAAAAAGTTCAGCGTCGATGATCAATCCGCCACCAATGCCCACTTCCCCGGAGACAAAGAGGAAGTCGTTCTCTTGGGCATCCATCAATTGCTGTTGGGCCAGTGCTGAGGCGTTGGCTTCGTTAAAGAGCCGGAAGCGGGTTTTGGGTTCGGGCAGCAATGCTGCCACGTCGAGTTCCTGCTGAACCCAGCCAAGGTTTGGTGCCTGCAGGACGGTGAAATGTTCTTCGTTGACCAAACCGGGAACGGCTAATCCTCCGCCGAGGATCATCAGACCCTGGGCCTGGGCAGCAGCTTGGAGCCTCTGGCTCAACTCTCCGAGCGCAGCAAGTACTTCGCTTGCTGTTGAGCTGTGATTAGCGCGGGGCAGTACTTCGTGAGCCAGCAGTTTGCCACTGAGGTCCACCAGACCGGCGGCAATGTAGTCAACGTTAATTTCCATGCCAAGCACGCAGCGCGCGGGGTTCAGGACCAGACCTACCGAGGGTCGGCCACGCTCCCCGTCGCGGTGCACGCCAATTTCGGTGACCAACCCGGCAGCCAGTAGGTCGGTGACCAGGCTGGAAACCGAGGCCTTGGTGAGTTGGCTGAGTTGCGCGATATCGGCGCGGGATAACCGCTCGTCCTCCCCTGCAGCTGCGATCACCGACAAGACCCTAGCTAGGTTGGCTTTGCGCACATCTGCAACGTTGCCCGGCGCACCAGAAGTGGTAGCTCGGGCAGTAGTCGCTGGTTGGCGCATGCCTTCTCCTAAAGAATTTTTTGGGTGAATCGTTCATTGCTCGCTATTGACTCTAGCGCATGAGCGACCATATAGTTCAGGACATAAACTAAATGGTGAAAGCCAACCCTCTCGATCCAAGGATGTATCACGATGAGCGTTACCCCGACCCCTGAAGACCACTTCACCTTTGGCCTCTGGACCGTGGGATGGACCGGCGCCGACCCATTCGGTGTCGCCACCCGCAAGAACCTGGACCCGGTAGAAGCCGTGCACAAGCTCGCTGAATTCGGCGCCTACGGCATCACCTTCCACGACAATGACTTGATTCCTTTTGACGCCACCGAGGCTGAACGCGAAAAGATCCTGTCTGACTTCCGCGCAGCCCTGGAAGAAACCGGCTTGAAGGTCCCGATGGTGACCACCAACCTGTTCAGCCACCCGGTATTCAAGGACGGCGGCTTCACCTCCAACGACCGCTCGATCCGCCGTTTCGCACTGGCCAAGGTCCTGCATAACATCGATCTTGCCGCCGAGATGGGCGCCGAAACCTTCGTCATGTGGGGCGGGCGCGAAGGCAGCGAATACGACGGCTCCAAGGACTTGGCCGCAGCACTGAACCGCATGCGCGAAGGCGTGGACACGGCAGCTGGCTACATCAAGGACAAGGGCTACAACCTGCGCATCGCACTGGAGCCAAAGCCGAACGAACCACGCGGCGACATCTTCCTGCCAACCGTCGGCCACGGCCTGGCGTTCATCGAGCAGCTGGAACACGGCGACATCGTCGGCCTGAACCCGGAAACCGGCCACGAGCAGATGGCTGGCCTGAACTTCACCCACGGCATCGCCCAGGCGCTGTGGGCCGAAAAGCTGTTCCACATTGACCTCAACGGCCAGCGCGGCATCAAATACGACCAGGACCTGGTCTTCGGCCACGGCGATCTGACCAGCGCATTCTTCACCGTTGACCTGCTGGAGAACGGCTTCCCCAACGGCGGGCCAAAGTACACCGGCCCACGCCACTTCGACTACAAGCCATCGCGCACCGACGGCTACGACGGCGTGTGGGACTCAGCCAAGGCCAATATGTCCATGTACCTGCTGCTCAAGGAACGCGCCCTGGCCTTCCGCGCGGATCCAGAAGTACAGGAAGCCATGAAGACCTCGGGTGTCTTCGAACTGGGCGAAACCACCCTGAACGCCGGAGAAAGCGCAGCGGATCTGATGAGCGATTCGGCGAGCTTCGCAGGCTTTGACGCCGATGCTGCCGCGCAGCGCAACTTCGCCTTCATCCGCCTGAACCAGCTGGCCATCGAGCACCTGCTCGGCTCGCGCTAAACCCCGCCAGAACCCACCGTAGAAAGCAGCCACACTCAATGACGCTTGTAGCCGGCATCGACTCCTCCACCCAGTCCTGCAAGGTTGTCATCCGCGACGCTGACACCGGAGCGTTGATCCGCTCCGGACGCGCCAGCCACCCGGAAGGCACCGAAGTGGACCCGGAGTTCTGGTTCGCCGCCCTGCAAGAAGCCATCGCCCAGGCCGGCGGCCTGGACGATGTGGCTGCGATCTCGGTGGGCGGGCAACAGCACGGCATGGTCGTGCTGGATGCCACCGGTGCGGTGATCCGCCCTGCGCTGCTGTGGAACGATACCCGCAGCGCGCAGGCGGCCCGCGACATCATCACCGAGGCCGGCGACGGTGACAGCGAGGCTGGCGCCGCCTACTGGGCGCAGCGTACCGGCACCCTTCCGGTCTCCTCGATCACCCTGGCCAAACTACGTTGGCTCAAGGACCATGAACCGGACAACGCGGCCAAGGTCGCCGCGGTCTGTCTGCCCCACGACTGGCTGTCCTGGCGTCTTGCCGGTTATGGCCCGGGCAGCGGTGTCGAAGGCTTGGCCGCTCTAGGCACCGACCGCTCCGATGCCTCGGGCACCGGGTACTACCGGGCTGCCGAAAAATCCTATGACCTCAAAGCCTTGGAGCAGCATCTGGGGCACGCCCCGATTTTGCCTGCGGTGGCGGGACCGCTGGAATCCATCGGCCGCACCGCCACCGGCGCGCTGATCGGTCCCGGCGCGGGTGATAACGCCGCCGCCGGACTGGGGGTTGGCGCCACCGTTGGTGATGTAGTGATGTCCCTGGGCACTTCCGGCACGGTCTTCGCGGTTGCCGATGCCCCATCTGCAGACACCAGCGGGCTGGTGGCCGGGTTTGCCGATGCCACCGGAAACTACCTCCCACTGGTGTGCACGCTAAACGCCACCCGAATTTTTGATGCCACCGCCAACCTGTTGCAGGTGAGCCTGACAGAGCTCAATGACCTCGCCCTGTCAGCCAACCCGGGCTCCAATGGCCTGACCCTGCTCCCTTACTTCGACGGCGAGCGCACCCCGAACCTGCCAGATGCCACGGGTTCGCTGCACGGAATCACCCGTGCGAATTACACTGCACCCAACTTGGCTCGCAGCGCGGTGGAAGCAATCATCTGCTCGCTAGCCGATGGGCTGCGCGCGCTTGAGGCCCAAGGGGTTCAAGCCCAGCGCATCATCTTGGTGGGCGGCGGAGCGCAGTCCACAGCGGTGCAGCAGATTGCAGCCCAGGTGCTGGGCCTGCCGATTATCATTCCGGCCCCTGGCGAGTATGTGGCTGATGGCGCGGCACGGCAAGCTGCCGGTGTGCTGGCCGGAGCATTCCCGCAGTGGACCCAGGACTCCACCGAAGTCCCTGCGACAGAAGCAACACCGCATGTTTTGGAACGCTACCGTTCGCTGGTTTCCAGCCAGTGGCTAGAGAAGTAAGGATCTGCCGTGGAGCTAGAGACCAAGGAACTCAACTGGGCTGGAAACCTTGAGTACCGGGCCAGCGAACTGCTGTACCCCACCAGCATTGAGCAACTGCAGGAACAGGTTCGCGCCGCCAGCAAGGTGCGCGTGCTCGGTTCCCGCCATTCATTTAATGACATTGCCGATACCAGCGAAACCATGATCTCACTGGCCAAGATGCCCCAAGTCATTGATATCGATGCGCAGGCCATGAACGTGCGCGTCAGTGGCGGAATCACCTATGGCGCGCTGGCCGATGCGCTGCACGCCGCCGGTTTTGCGCTACACAATCTGGCTTCCCTGCCGCATATTTCGGTGGCCGGCGCGGTATCCACTGGCACCCATGGCTCGGGCGAAGCCCACGGCAACCTGGCAACCGCAGTCAGCGCAGTCGAGCTCGTGCTGGCCGATGGCTCGCAGCTCTCGGTCAATCGAAACGATCCGGAATTCAACGGCTATGTAGTGTCCCTTGGTGCGCTAGGCGTGATCACTCATCTGACCTTGGATATCGTTCCGAGCTTTGATGTGCAACAGACCGTGTATGAGCAGCTGTCCTGGGACAAAGTTCTGGACAACTTTGATGGAATCCAGGCTTCCGCCTACAGCGTCAGCCTGTTCACCGATTGGAGCGGGGACTTGGTGGGCCAAACATGGCTCAAGCGTCGTGTTGGTGATGCCCTTCTCGATGATATTGATCAGGGAAAATTTGGCGGTCTGGCGGCGATCGCTCCGATGCACCCATTGCCCGGAGCCGATGGCGCGATCTGCAGCGAACAGCTCGGGGTGGCCGGGCCTTGGTCCGATCGGCTCTCCCATTTCCGCATGGACTTCATGCCCAGTGCCGGTGATGAGTTGCAGACCGAATATTTGGTTCCGCGTGAATACGCTGTTCAAGCCATTACCGCGATGCGCGAGCTGTCCTCGGTGATCACCCCGTTATTGCTGGTGGCTGAGGTGCGGACCATTGCCGCCGATGAGTTGTGGCTCAGCGGCAACTACGGCCGCGACGGTATTGCCCTGCACTTTACGTGGAAGCCGCAGCAGCAGGAAGTGGAGACAATCCTGCCGCACGTCGAATCAGCTCTCGCGCCTTTTGCGGCTCGTCCGCATTGGGGCAAGCTCTTTGCAGCAACGTCAACCGATCTGCAGAAGCTGTACCCGAAGTTCAATGACTTTATCGAGTTGGCTCAGCGCTTGGATTCTGCGGGCAAATTCCGCAACGAATTCCTGAATCGCAATCTCTTTGGTGCTTAGGTTCTAGGGCAATGGAGCACACCCAATTTGTGTCGATCGGTCTAGTTGCCAACTTGAAGGAACTATCGCCTAGTGGATATCCGGCTATCGGAATAATCTCCAAAAAGATTTCTTCGGTTTTTTCGGACTCTCGGGCCACTGCTCGCGATAAATCTTAAGCGTCTCAAGGTCGTCGAGTGGCACTAGCGCGAACCACTCGACGGCATCAAGGCGCTCGTATTTCTTGAGGGTGCGAAGTTTCTCTTCGGGAATGTTGCGCGAGTGCTCCCAAAACATCCCGACATACTTTTCTTCATGAACGTTGGTCGACCCTGAGAATCCTATACCTTGCCACACTAGGTAATTGCGGCACCAGAATGTCTCTTCGGCCTGACTCCGATGAACGACTCTGCTCCACTCAGTAAATCCGGCAAGCGGACCAAGTTGAGACCGCCAGGTTAGTTGCCACTCCGGCCCGGGCCGTTCCTCGATGGAGGAGAGCACGAGCATGCCATGGTCATACTCACCAGATGGCAGCTTTGCTGACCCACATTCATAGAGCTTTCCGCCAAACCTGGCAAATGCCCCCGTGAGTGGGATGCCTCCGGGCAGAAAACGTGAAAAAGCAGGAGGATTCTCCACTGATGGTTCAGATTCAAGACCAGACATATTCAGCATGCTATCGAAAACTCGTAGCCCACCCCATTCGCGCCACGTACTTACTCAGCCTTCGCGGTCAGCCTCAAGCAAGCACTTCTGAAAAGCCTGTGCCGCAGGATTCGGAGTACCCGTACCCGCATAGAGCCGCGTCTTTGGCTCACCGACCAACGGGTGGAACGAGACTTCAGGCATCTGGAAGCGCGACACCGATGCAGGCAGGATTGAGACTCCCAGCCCGGCAGCGACCAGCCCAAGAATGGTCTCCTGATGAATGGCTCGCTCGACAATTCGAGGCGGCGTACGACCATCGAATAATGAATGCACCAGCGAGTAGAAACCACTCATGTACTTGTAGGGGAAAAGGACAAAGTCTTCATCGGCGAGATCCTCTGCCTTGATCTGCTCATTGGCACCCAAACGATGGCCCGCCGGAAGCGCCACCACCAGTGGCTCCGAATGGATCTCCTGCAATTCGACGCCGGGCACTCTTGTTGGGTCACGCAGAATTCCGAGATCAAGACTATTTTCTAGCAGCTTTTCAATCTGCTCGTCGGTAGTGAGCGGGTGCAGCACCAGCTCAACATTGGGCCGCAGTTCGCGGAACCTGCGCAGCGCCGAAGGCATGGTGGCATAACTGGCAGAGCTGACAAATCCGACATTGAGCCGTCCGCGCAGCCCCAGTCCTGCCTCGGTCAGTTCTTGATTGGCTTTATCCAGATCCGCCAGCAATGGCTTGATGCGGTCCAGATACATCCGCCCCGCGGGCGTGAGAATCACGCTGCGAGTGGTGCGGTCAAAGAGCTGCACGCCCAGCTCTTGTTCCAGCTTTTTCACCGCGACGGTCAGCGGTGGTTGAGACATGCGAAGTTCTTCGGCTGCGCGGCCAAAGTGCAAATGTTCTGCAACAACGAGGAAGTAGTGGAGGTGGCGGAGTTCCATGCACTCAATTTTTGCACAAAACTAATAATGTCTAGGAAAAATGTATTGGACGCCCTAATAATATTCGTGGGTTACTAGAGGTAGAACAACAAAGATGCCCAGATCAGGAGCAAGCCATGAGCACCTCGTCCCAGTCGCCCTCTGCAGAATACGTTGTCATCGGAGCAGGCCTCGCCGGCTCCTCGGCAGCATGGAGGTTGGCTCAGCGAGGCCATGAAGTTGCCCTGCTGGAGCGCAAAGTGCCCGCCGCTGACGATGCCAGTTCGCACGGCTCAGCACGCATCTTCCGTTATGGCTACCCCAACCAGCTCTACACGGACCTTGTTGTTCAAGCGCGCAAAGCCTGGGATGAGCTCGAAGAGGCCAGCGGCAGCCAGCTGATCAACCCCTGCGGTTCAGCGGACTACGGACCCCTGCGCAATCCACGTATGCTCGCCGGGATTCTCGCCAACGCCGGGGTGGAACATGAATTGCTCTCCGCTGCCGAGGCCCGCAACCGTTTCAACGGAATCAATTTTGATACCGAAGTCCTTTGGCACCCAGGTGCCGGAGTGCTGGACGCCGAACGCTCGGTTCAGGCAATGGTGGCTCAAGCCAAGGCTTATGGCGCCCAGGTGGAAACCCAGTGGCCAGTCGCTTCCGTCGAGGCAACAACTAACGGATACAAACTCACGTCCGCAGATGGACGCACCTACTTGGCATCCAAAATCATCGTGGCCGCAGGCGGCTGGTTGCCAGAATTGCTGGGAAATCTCCCTCTGCCATCAGGCTTTGTACGCAGCGTTCCCAAGATGGTTGTATATCAAGAGAATGCCTTCCACTTCCCTTACCGCGACCAGGATCCCGAAGCACGCCAAGCATGGCCAACCTACATCCACAAGGACCCTGCTTTTAAGTCCTATGGCCTGCCCGGCGGACGTGACGCCAACTTCCGCGGACAAAAGGTTGCCGAATATATGGCCGGACGCCAGCTGGATACTGCCAGCCAGCAAAACGGCCAGATTGATCCAGCCAACCGCGAACGCGTGATCGAGTACGTCAAAAAGTACCTTCCCGGACTGGAACCAACGCCCTACGCCGAAACCACCTGCATTTTCAGCGCAACCCCCACTGAGGATTTCATCGTGGATGAAGTTGACGGCATCACCATCTTCTCGCCCTGCTCGGGGCATGGAGCCAAGTTCGGCCCGCTGCTCGGCGAGCTTGCCGCGGACTTGGCGACCGGGGTGCGGGAAACCCCTGAGCTTTTCCGCCTCGCATCCCACGCCAAAGCCATGGTCTAGAAGTCCCAGCAGCAAGCTATTTTGGAGAATCCCTTGTTCAACATCCCGCTACACCTTCCCACTGCGACGGTCGCCGAGGTCATGGCTGGCATCGCCGGCACCGGGCAAGACCCATTGCGCGGAGGCTATTCCCGCCCGGTGTATTCCAGTGCTGAAATCGACCTGCGCACGTGGTTCATTGAACAAGCCACCAGACGGCAGCTAAGCGTTGAGGAAGACGGAAACGGCGCGCTCTGGGCCTGGTGGGATCTGCCCACAGGAATCCGCACCAATGCAGTTGTCACCGGCAGCCACCTCGACTCGGTCCCGGGTGGCGGACCCTTTGACGGGCCGCTTGGCGTAGCCAGCGCGCTGATTGCCTTTGATCTGATGCAGGTAAAGAATCTGGCGCGCACCCGTGCCATGGCCATCGTGGTGTTCCCGGAAGAGGAAGGCTCCCGCTTTGGTGTGGCTTGCTTGGGCTCGCGTCTGCTCACCGGAGCCATTGACCGAAACAAGGCGTTGAATCTGAGGGATCCTGACGGCAATAGTTTTGCCGACATAGCATCCAGCAATGGGCTAGATCCACGTTTCATCGGCCCAGACCGCCGCCTCTTGGGACAGATTGGTGTCTTTGTCGAGTTGCATGTGGAACAGGGACTCGGGCTGGCGGATCTGGATCACCCGGTGGCCATCGGCGGATCCATCCTCGGCCACGGACGTTGGAAGTTGAGCATGCGAGGACAAGGTAACCACGCAGGAACCACGCTGATGTCTGACCGCAAGGATCCGATGGTGGCTGCAGCCCGCAGCATTGCCGCGGTGCAGCAGATTGCCCGCACACGGGATAAAGCGCGAGCTACAGTGGGCCGGCTGCAACCGGTTCCTGGCGGAACTAATGTCATTGCCTCGCGGGTGGACTACTGGCTGGACGTGCGCCATCCAGATGATGCGGTTACGGCCGGTGTTGTCCAAGAGATTCACGAGTCGGCGCAGGTTATTGCAGCTGAAGAGGGCTGCAGCCTCGATTTCTCCCAAGAATCATTGAGTCCAACGGTAAGTTTTGATGCAAAGCTTTCGGGGCAGCTTGGACTGGCGCTGCCCAACACTCCGGTACTCGATACCGGTGCGGGGCATGATGCTGGTGTACTCGCCGGACACGTACCGAGTGCCATGATTTTTGTTCGCAACCCCAACGGCATCTCCCACTCCCCTGAAGAATATGTAGAAGACGCTGACGCGGAACTTGGCGCGGCAGCTTTGGCCGATGCCTTAGCATCGTTGCTTCAGTAGCCGGGGTTGGATCTCTTCACCTGAATTCGGGCAGATTTTGCCCGAAGCCAAGCTGCCGTGCGCAAATTCCGGACCCGACTTCAAAATCGCAGAGGGTGGATGCCACCGGTGGCCATTGCCGTGGTCTGAGAAGAACTGTCCGAATTACTGGAATAGCAACTGGGAATCCCCGATCTCTGTATTCCCGCTTTCCGTGGTGTGTGGGAATACAGAACTAAGTGATTCCCATTCCTGCAGGAGACCCCATGGCACATCCGCCCGGGCAATAGGAGTTCGCGCAAACTTGAGTCAGAGTGACGTTACACGGGTACGGGATACCGGACGCCTGTACGAACGATAGAAACGCCGTTCTTGCGTGGCACTACGCATCGGTCGTGCCACGATCCACTTGATTAGTGCGCCGACTGTCCCGTAGAGCGTTCGACTTACGGGAATGGAGCAATAGCACGCGAAGTGGATCTGCCGGGTAGTCTTTTCCGTCGCTTTACCGTCCCCAAGGGGTGGCAATTATGAGGATGCGCCTTACTGGTCTGCGTCGGTATGATCGCGGTATGAATTCTTCACAGGAGTCCGCGCCGTCAACGGTGCGCCTGTTTCCGGATTATGCAAACACGGTGCTTTGGTTTAACGAACCAATCGAGTACGACACTGCCAAGCTGTCCGGTACTTTGACACACGAACTCTCGCAGTGGGAACAGTCGTACTATGACGGATTGAACCATGACTATGAGTGGAAATCCGCAGGTGTGGCTCGCAGATTCGCTGCAGAGGGTGAACGATTAGCGCAACGTGTGGCTGATGAACTTGGCGATAAATTCGAAATCGAATTAGTCACGTCCTTGGAAGGCTCACCAAAACGCAAATTTCAAGGGAGGGGACCAGCCCTCAACCCTGAAGCTGCCGCAGTGTTCGATTCCTTGGCCGTTGAGGTTAAAGATTTTGAAGAGGAAGTATCGCGTGCAAGGGAAGCTACCCGTCGGGGAGAAAGCACTGGATGGTATGCCTATGCACCGCTTTCAAATACCGTTTTCAGACCGAAGCAACATAACGATTGATAATCCGGTGCCTGACCTTTACGCATTATCTCTCTAGTCGACGTTGGGCGATTCCCCTGCGGACGGAGCGGTGTAACGCGGAGGAAAATAGGCAGAACTTCTGAGAGCTTCGGAAACCGATAGCACCGCAGGGTTGAGATAGATTCATGTCTTGCTAGGCCGGCGGCAGTACGAAAGCGAGCAGGTGTTTTGCCTCCCAAACGTATGAGTTCATCACACCGGTAATAGAACTCCCCTAGATACTCGACGTCGAGACTGAGCGAGCTGGACGCGAGGTGGATCGACCCGCCGGGGTCCGTCGGGCAAACTGCAGCGACCACGGCATCCCTTCCACGGCAGATAAATTCTGTCCCGGATATGGCAGATCCCCGAGAAGCGGCCACACTCCGCTTTTCGGGGATCTACGTTTATCAAGGTCCGACTACGGACCTAAATCTTTAGGCGAGGACCGGAGTCTCCCACAAGTTCAGCACCTGGCCGATGTTTTTCTCCTCGGCCGACTGGTACAAATCGGTAGCCCAGGCGACGTCTTCAATCGGCATGCCACCGACCGAGTAAAGGATGATTTCCTCATCATTGCGGCGAGCTGGAATTTTGCCGGTGGCAACGTCTGCAATCTCTTCAAGCTTTGATTCTGGCAGCTTGCCATCACGCATCAAATCGTGGAAGTGAGTACCTGGAATGCCCAGCAGCTGATAGGCCTGAGTTCCATATTCCTCAGCCCATGCGTCATACAGACCACGGGCGTCCAGGATCAGACGGGCATCGTTGATGATGAAGTCATCATCAAATCGTGCAGCCGCTGGTAGCAACAGGAGCGCGCCAGGCTTGATGGCCTCAGTTGGGAAGTAAGGGAAGGCATCAGAACCCTTAATGTCGGTGCTGGTGGTCGCCATGATGACGTCCGCGTCCTTGATGGCTTCTTCAATGGTTTCAGCGGCCACAATCGAGGTCACCTGAGGGAAGTTTTCACGGATGTACTGAGCGAAGGACTCCACGCCAGCAGCCGAGCGGCCCTTGACGGTCACGGTGTGAATGCTCGGGCGCAGCGACAGGGTCGCGTCAATGACGGACTTGGCAATCACGCCGGGACCAACCACGGCGGCGACCTTGGCGTCCTGCTTGGCCAGGTGCTTCACTCCCACACCCGGAACCGCTCCGGTGCGGTAGGCGCTGAGCAGGTTTGCGCTCATCACGGCCATCGGCGCACCGGTATCGGTGTCGTTCAGAGTGAATAGGTGAATGGACCGTGGCTGACCCTTGGCACGGTTTTCAGTGTTTGAGCCGTACCACTTCACGCCGGTAGTTCCGAAACGTCCGCCGAGGTAAGCCGGCATAGCCATGAAGCGGCGGTCCGGGCCATCACTTGGCATACCTTCGTGGACTGGGTTCTGCGGGAAGGTGATCATGGCGCCGTGCGAGTTGCCGTTTTCTCCGGCCATCCGGTAGTCCCCGTTGCGAAGCAGGATCAACGCTTCTTCCATCACGTCGGTGCAACGAGCGATATCGGTGACACCTGCGGCGATCATGTCCTGCTCGCTGAGGTAGCGGAAGTTGATAGTAGTCATTCGGGAGCTCCCTTGCTGGAATTTTCTAGAGGTTCAAAAGTTAAATGGCTGCTTCGCCGGTTTCACCGGTACGCACGCGGATGATCTGTTCCAAAGAGGTGACCCAGACCTTTCCGTCACCGATTTCGCCGTCCTGCCCGGTTTTGGCGGTGCTGACGATAATCTCCAGCGCGCGTTCAAGGTCAGGATCTGAGACCAGTAATTCAAGGCGGATCTTGTTCCGGAACATCACGGAGAATTCTTGTCCTCGGTAGTACTCGGTGCGCCCACCTTGGGCACCACGGCCTTGGACTTCAGTGGCGGTCACTCCGGAGAAGCCGGCCTTTTCCAATTCGGAACAAATGGATTCAAGCCGGATGGGCTTGATCACTGCGGTGATAAGTTTCATGGCAGAGCCTTTCTTTGCAGGTGGCTAAAGCTGACGGCTGTCGTAGGCGGATTCAGCATGGATGGAGTTATCCAAACCAGCTTCCTCTTCGGCCTCGCTGACGCGGATTGGCGAAATCTTATTCATCACCCAAGCGATGGCGAAGGTCATGACGAAGCTGTAAACCAACGTGGAAGCAATGGCGATAAGCTCGTGGCCCAGCTCGCTGAAGTGGCCGCCGAAGAAGATCCCTGCCATTTCTCCGGGTGCTTTGGGGTTAGCGAAGAAGGTTGCAAACAGCGAACCGGTGATACCGGCAATGCCGTGCACCGCAAAGACATCCAATGAGTCATCAATCTGGTGACGTCGTTTCCAGGTAATGGCCCACGCGGCAGCTGCTGCGGCGAGGAAACCCACCATGATGGCACCAATTGGTCCCACAGCGTCGGCCACCGGGGTGATGCCGACCATTCCGGCAATGGCGCCGGTACCCAAACCCAGCATGGTGGCATGCCCATCACGAACACGTTCAATCGTGATGAACCCCAGCATGCCACCACACAGGGCCAGCAAAGTGGTGAGAATGACGTACTGAGCCATGAAGTTCGCTCCGCCGGCGGTGCCGCCGTTGAACCCCATCCAGCCAGTAGCGATCAAACCCACGCCGATCAACATGAGCGGCAAGTTATGTGGTCGTCCCGGGCTCATTTTGCGCTTGCCCAAAACCACAGCCAGGGCCAGACCTGCGGCACCAGCGTTCATGTGCACCGCGGTGCCACCAGCAAAATCGTGGAAGCCCAGCTTGTTGCGCATCCATCCACCGACGGCCCCAGTTTCTGGGTTATCCAGCGCAAAGACCCAGTGTCCTAGCGGGCAGTAGACCAAGATGACCCACAAGGCCACGAAGACCAGCCAGGCGCCGAACTTCATTCTCCCGGCGGCGCCGGAAGCGACCAGTGCTACGGAGATCGCGGCGAAGAGGATGTAGAACGCGCCCCAGAAGGTGCCGCCAGCCTCGTCGTCGGTCATGAAGTCGGAGAAGAAGGTGTACTCGAAAGGATTCCCGATGATTCCTGCGCCCCCGAGCGAATCACCTAGAACCAGGCCATGGCCGATGACCACGTAGACAACGCCGGTCACTGCCAATGCGCTGAGCACCATCAGCATCATGTTCAGGACATTGCGTCCGTTGAGCATGCCACCGTAGAGCATTGCCAGTCCTGGGAACATCAGCAGGACCATGGCGAATGCCGCCAGGAGCCAAGCCATGTCAGCGGCTTCCATGATGGGCGCCCCTTTCGAAGTTTGTGTTTGCGAGCAACTTCAAACTATCGAGGCCAGGTTCCGCTTCGCTTTCGAATCCGTTTCTAATAAGCAACACAATGTTTCGTTTCACGGATCAAATATCAAGGGTGTGAATTCTTTGTAAAAGCGTGGTCATCTACTGACTTCTTTTTGGTCGCAGGCCACGTCAAAGATATTCTGAATGGCAATTATTAGGCTCCGACGTGGCTTTATTAGTCAGTCGCTATAGATGAACTTGTGGAAACGCGTAGGAAACACCTCTGATTCCACTGCGAAATCCGCAACTTGTAGCGTGGGTTGTATCAACCTTTACGGGCCAGCTTCATTGGCCCTAAACGCAATAGTTGGAGCTAGTCTTGGCACCTTTGAATTTTTCGGTCCTGCACATTCGTGAGTCTCGTCCCCACAACCCGCAATTCCAAACGGAACTTGATGAGCTCAACGAAAACACTGTAGGTCAGATCATCGATGCCGGACACAATGCGTCCTTAGTGCCCTGTAATGATCTGAGCGTCGAGCAGATGCTGCAGATTGTTGATGCTTCTGACGCCGTGATCATCATGGGTGGTGAAGATGTTGAACCTTCGCTGTATGGTCGCAGCTCTGCTTACCCGGGCGGTGGTTATCATGAGCTTGCAGCGGATCGGAACCAGATCGCAGCTATCCAGCATGCCATCACTACCAAGACCCCACTGTTGGGAATCTGCCGAGGGTTGCAGTTATTAAACGTTGCTTTGGGTGGCACTTTGATTCAACATCTGGAGAACGCAGATGCTCACCGCAGCACCGGCAGCGATCCATTTGTTGATACCCGTCTGGACTCGATCAGCACTGAGCTTCAGGAAGATCTATCTTCCAAGACCAGCCACAAGTGCACGCACCATCAAGCCATTCACGAATTGGGCACAGGTCTGCAAATCGCTGCCATGTCCACCGATGACATTATTGAAGCCGTCATTCATGAGTCAGCGCCAGTGACCGCCGTGCAATGGCACCCGGAACATCCGCAGACTGCCTCCACCCAGCTCCGCATGTTGATTCAGCGCCTAGCTACGCAGCACGAGCAAGTTTCCGGCATACTTCCAGAGCTCATCAACAGCTAACCTCCAGAGTCAAAGGGTTCCGGAGGCTAGACTTGGAATTATGGCATTGACCCAAAATACGGTGGTGGACACCGCAGTCACTATCCTGCAGCAATTCGGGTTAGCTGACTTGTCGATGCGTCGTTTGGCCAAAGAGCTGGATGTTCAAGTTGGGGCTCTCTACTGGCATGTGAAGAACAAGCAGGAACTGCTAGCTCAGGTGGCTGCCAAGCTGCTTAATACCCCGCAGCTCTCGGTTAATGCTGAAGATTTTAGCGCTCCTGCAGATGCGATTCTTCAACTCTCGCGCCGCCTTTATCTCGCGTTATTGCCGATACAAGACAGCCCTGAAGTCATCGAAGTTGCCACCGCGATGCAAGTCACCGAATTGGCGCCAGTATTGCAGTTGCGTGACCTTTTGGAATCTTCAGGGCTTTCCACCGAGCAGGCCCGCCACGGACAACAATTACTGCTCAACCACATCCTGGGGTCTGTTGCCTTCCGACAGAACCTCGTGCAATTGGACGTTGATGCACCATTAGCGGATGGGTTCGACTGGGGACTGCAACGGGCTGTTGCGGGATTGATTAGCTGACCGCTGGGAAAATAGCTTTATACTGAATTCTGAAGAAACGCAACTGGCACCGGCCTCTGGCTTTGTAAATGTTGCGGGCTCCCGGACTCTGCTGCGGCAAAAGGGAGCTTCTTCACTTACATAGTTTGCAAGAAGCCCATCGCATCGAGTGTTAGCTGAGTTTCCCGCCGGAGGCTTCGAGGTAGCACGAGGCGCACAGCGATTCGTACCAAACGTCTTCGCCATCAATGGCTACCTGATCCCCGTCAAAGACCACAGCTTCGCCGACCCGTCGGGTGTTAAACATGGCCTTGCGTCCACAACGGCAAATGGTCTTCAGCTCTTCCAAAGAGTGGGCAAGCTCCATCAAGCGTGCCGACCCAGGGAATGCATGGGTGCGGAAGTCAGTGCGAATGCCGTAAGCCAAGACCGGTACGTTATCCAGCACCGCGATACGCAACAAGTCATCAACCTGCTCGCTCGACAAGAACTGCGCTTCATCCACCAAAAGGCAGGCCACGGGTGGAGCATCTACATGGGTGAGCAATGCATCTGGGTCGTCCCCTGAACTTTGGGCTGCGAACTGCTCCCGGACGTTATCCTCTGGCCCAATGGTGAAGTCCGTGATGCGCTTGATCCCCAGTCGCGAAACGATGGAGTTCTCACCCTTGGTATCAACACCCGGTTTGGCCAGCAGGATGCGCTGGCCACGTTCTTCATAGTTGAAAGCAGCCTGAAGCAAACTCGTGGACTTGCCAGAATTCATTGCTCCGTAGCGGAAATACAACTTGGCCACTATCGCTCCTTGAAGAATCGTTGCGCCTACCAACTAGCGGGCACCCTACGATCTTAGTGCCAGCTCCGTTATTCAACGGTAGTTACACTCGGTTCAGCGCCCAATCCAACTCAACTCACAGCTGGCGTTGGAAGTTCGAATTACCGAAATCTAGAGGGTGTCCTGCTTTGGCTTTCTAGCAAAGACCACCCAGTACAAGACTGACATCACCACAACAAATGGCACGCCGAAGATCAAGGTGTACTTGAACTGAGGAACAAAGAAGGAAGTCGCCAGCAGCGCCGCCAATAACAGAGCACCCAAGATGGACGCAGTTGGATATCCAGGCAATTTGTACTCCAAAACCACCTGCTCCTTCTTCACTCTGCGACGGAAGGACACATGGGTTATCAGAATCATGAACCACGTGGCCAAGGCACCAAAGGTGGCCAAGGACAGCATGATGCCAAATCCTCCATCCGGAACCAGCGCATAAACAATAGCTGCGACTCCAATGCCGCCGGCAGACATCCACACCGCATGAATCGGCGCCCCGGAACGGTTAGTCCGAAAAGCCATGCGTGGCGCGTGGCCCGAGTCAGCTAGAGAATGCAACATCCGTGTGGCGGCATAAAGCTGTGCGTTCATGGCCGACAGCGCAGCAATGATCAACACAAAATTCAGCACGGAATCAGCAAAGGGAATACCAACTTGGGACATCACCGTGACAAAGGGTGAACCACCGGAAATCAGTTCGCTGGTTGGTGCCACCGCCAGGATCAGAGCCATGGTGAATACGTAGAACAGCAAGAGCCTGAGAAAGGAAACCTTGAAGGATTTGCGCACCGCAATCTTTGGATTGTGAGCCTCGGCTGCGGCAATCGAGATGGCTTCAATTCCCATATATGAGAAGATCGCAACAATCACCGCGCTCCAGGTGCCAAACAATCCGTTGGCGAAGAATCCGCCTTCAGCGCTGTAGTTATGCACCCCAAACTGATCTTGAGAATTATGGAAGACCAGCCACAGGGCAATGATGATGAAGGCAAGGACGGCAAAAACCTTAATAGCCGAGAACCAGTATTCGGTGGTTCCGAAGATCTTCACGCTGGAGAAGTTCACCGCTAGGAGCACGGCGGAGAAAATGGCTACCCACCACAGTCCGGGAATCTGTGGGAACCAGTACTGCATATATTCGCCTACCGCGCTAACCTCGGTGCCTACCGCAAAGATCAGTGCAGACCAATACAAATATTTGGTCAGGTATCCGGCAAATCGACCCAGATAGCGTTCAGCGTAAACGCCGAAGGATCCAGCCACCGGCTGCTTGACCGTCATTTCGGCGAGCGCACCCATGACCAGCAAGGCAACCACACCACCGATCACGTAGCTGAGGATTACCGACGGGCCAGCCATCATGATGGCCAACTTGCTGCCAGCAAAAAGTCCGGTGCCAATGGCACTGCCCAGGGCGATCATGGACATCTGCGCAGGGGTCAGTGATTTTTTCAGCCCCGACCCGACGTCAGTGGCGCGTACCGGCTGCTTGCCCAACAATGCTCCTTCAAATCTCATACAAACAGCACGGCATCAGAACATACCGTGCTGCGTATAAGCGTACTCTGGCCATTGCTGGCCAGAGTCTAGAGCCCCCCAAAGTAGTGGCTACCGCTTTCCCGGTTAGGTCACGGCATTTCGTACGGCGTACTCTTCGCGCTGCCACGAGTCGGTGTGCAGAATTTCACGCAGTTTCTCCACGGCATCCCAAATATTGGTGCGCGTTAGGTACAGCGGGGTAATGCCAAAGCGCAGGACCTCAGGCTCGCGGTAGTCCCCGATCACTCCTTGGTCGATGAGCGCCGCAATGATTTCATAACCGTGTTCGTGGCGGAAGCTCACGTGGCTACCACGTGCGGCATGCTCTCGTGGGGTCACCAGTTCCAGTCCGTAGCCAGCGCATCGCGTCTCAACTAGGTTGATGAACAGGTCCACGAGCTCCAGCGACTTGGCACGCAGCTGAGCCATATCTGCTTCTATGGCAATATCGAGCCCTACTTCAACCATGGCCAGTGAGGTCATTGGCTGGGTACCGCACATGAATCGGCGGATGTCATTGGCAGGGGTGTAGCTTTGGGACATTTCGAACGGCCTGTTGTGGGACCACCAACCCGACAGTGGCTGCCAGAAACGTTCATGGTGGCGGGCATTAACCCAGATGAAGGCCGGTGAGCCTGGTCCACCATTGAGGTATTTGTAGGTGCAACCCACCGCGTAGTCAGCGTCTGCTGCGTTCAGATCTACCGGTACCGCACCGGCGGCATGGGCCAGATCCCAGATAACCAGCGAACCAGCAGCATGAACCGCCGCAGTGATTTCATCCATGTTCCACATGGCACCGGTGCGGTAATTGACGTGCGACAGCGCTACTACTACCACGGTATCGTCCAATGCGGCACGCAGTGAAGCCTCGTCATCAATCAGCTTCACTTCATAAGCGACACCAGTCTCCTGCGACAGCGAGTTGACCAGGTCAGCCAGACCTTCGGCGATGTAGATATCGGTGGGGAAATTATCTCGTTCGGTCAGAATCACCCGGCGCTCAGGAGCGTCAGCTTTTTGCGTGCGCAAGGCTGAGGCCAACGCCTTAAACAGGTTCAACGTAGTCGTATCCGTGATGGCAGTTTCATTTGGCTTTGCACCAAGTAGGCTGCCTAGCTTGTCGCCGAATTTGAGTGGCAAATCGAACCAGCCAGCAGTATTCCACGAACGAATCAGCCCCTGGCCCCATTCTTCGCTGACCACTTGGGCTGCTCGTTCTGATGCCCCCTTGGGAAGGGCACCCAACGAGTTTCCATCCAGATAGATGGTGTCCTCAGGCAAGATGAAACGATCCCCAAAAGCGGTTAAGGGATCCGCCTCATCCAGCTGGGCTAAAGATTGGCGGGTCAGCTCGGCAGGCATTGTGCTCCTAAGATTTCAGTTCTCTACGCTGTAGACATCGTAGAATCAAACACGAGATCATGCGACCAAATTCGAACTTTGATAAAGAATGAGATGAGATACCCGTGGATAATTCCCTCTGGACGGTGCAAGGTGATGCCGTTCCGAATCCTGTTCGCGTTGATGCCACCGACCTAGCGATCCTCTCGGAACTGAGCAAAGACGCCCGGATTGCCAACAACATTCTCGCTGCCAAGGTTGGTGTGGCTCCTTCTACCTGCTTGGGCCGGGTCAAAGCCTTATCCTCCGCTGGCATCATCACCGGATACCACGCAGCGATCAACGAAAAACTCCTTGGTGTCACGGTCAATGCGATGATCTCTGTACTCGTTTCTCCAGCCGCCCGGGACCGACTGCTTTCTTCGGCGAAGTCCCTGCAAGAACTGCCCGAAGTTAAAGAAGTCTTTGTCCTAGGTGGCTCCCCCGATCTACTGGTTCGAGTAGCCACCCGGAGCATCGATGATCTGCGTACTTTTGTCGCTACGCATCTGGGATCAAACAGAGCGTTTTCTTCAACTCAAACAGTGATCATCTTTGAGCATCTACGCTAATCCTGCCCTCAGCGTCCTCAAGTGGCATCTCTCATCTAGATCTCATTTGCGTCCGGAACAATGAGTGGCATGGGAAAGGAAACATTGCGCCGCGTCGTGGCTTCGATCGCTGTTGTAGCGCTCATCTGTCTAGGAGCATTTGGAATCAGCCGTGCACTAGGTGGCCCCTCCGATCAGGATCTAGGCGAAGGGTTTATCTTCAAGGAAGATTCGCCGTCCCCCACCACCGATGCACCCCGAGGACCAACCCCCTCATCCACTCCAGCAGAGTCCAAAACGGCCAAACCAACACCAACGCCTAGACCTACCCCCAAGCCAAGTAGCTCTACCAAGAAACCTTCGCCCAAGCCCACCGCGACGCCAAAGCCCAAACCAAAACCTGTGACTCCCGCTCCGCCTAAAAAAACCGTCACACCTTTGCCTCCATCAGGCAACCAAAACTACGATGACGACGACGATGATGACGATTACGAGTCTGATGATGATGACGATGAGGCCGACGACGTAGATGACGATGACTAAAGCGCCCGAACGCCGATGGTCCATTCGCGCTCGTGTGCTCACCGGCATGTTGCTCTTGGTCGGCTTGGCGCTTGTGGCCGCCGGAGCGGCGAGCTTCGCCGTGCAACGCCACGAACTTAATGAACGTCTGGATGAATCACTCTCCCGGTCAGTCAAAGAATTCGGTGTCCTGACCGAAACCGGCGTGGACCCGCGAACCATGAAACGTTTTGAGCACGCCGAAGACCTGCTCTATATCGCCATGCAGCGCACCCTGCCCTCGCCTAAACAGGGAATGGTCTCCCTCGTTGGTAAAGAGGTTCGCTGGACGGCACCGGATATCGTGGGCACCCGGTTGGAAGATGACCCCGAATTCCTGGAATGGGCCTTCCAGGTACAAGAAAGCAACCACATCCGCCTGGGCACGGTAAAAACGGATATCGCCACCTATCGTGCGGTTGTTGTTCCGGTCAGCTTGCCGGCGGACCACGAATACGGTTCTTTTGTTTTGGCCTACGACTACTCGGCCGAAGCCATTGCCAATGACCGGAATTTCATGATCTACAGTGCCGTGGGTGCTTCGGTCATACTTGTTGCTGCTTTAGCCGCTTGGTTGCTTGTGGGCCGGATGCTGGAGCCGATTCGAAGATTGCAAACAACCGCTCAGCAGATCTCCGAAACCGATGTTTCCCAGCGCATTGAGGTCTCCGGCAATGACGAATTTGCGGACTTGACCGTCACCGTTAATGAAATGCTTGACCGTCTTGAAGGTGCGCTCAAAGCCCAACGCCAGCTACTGGACGATGTGGGACATGAGCTTCGCACCCCGGTGACCATCATCAATGGACATCTAGAGCTCATGGATCCTGCGGACCCACAAGATGTAGAACAGAGCCGCGATATTGCCATGGATGAGCTGGGCCGAATGTCGTTGCTGATCAATGATCTGGTGACCCTGGCCAAATCCAACCGTACGGACTTCCTGCAGATTGAGCCGGTCCAGGTGGGCAAGCTTCTTGATGACATTCTGGATAAGGCTCGTGGGTTGGGCCAACGCCAGTGGCGTATCGACTACCGCACCGAGGCCACGGTCAGGCTGGACCCGATACGCCTGACCCAGGCCATGCTGCAGTTATGCGCTAACGCAGTGAAATTCTCCAAGGACGATAGCCGTATTGCGTTAGGCAACGAGATCCTGCGCAACGGGCAGGGTGAAACTACCTTGCGTTGGTGGGTCTCCGATGCTGGCCTTGGCATTCACCCCGATGATCTGGAACGAATCTTTGAACGCTTCGGACGTGGACAGAATTCTGCCCGCTCTTCCGGATCCGGTTTGGGACTAAATATTGTGCAAGCCATCGCCGAAACTCACGGTGGACGAGTCTGGGTAAGTTCGGAGCCAAACAAGGGTTCCACGTTCTACATTGATCTGCCGCTGTCGACTGGAAATAAGGAATCATGAGCCAAATATTGATCGTTGAAGATGAACCGCGCATCAGTTCTTTTGTGGCCAAGGGACTACGGGCTGCTGGGCTGACCTCTTCCATCGCTGAGACCGGGCACGAGGGATTCACTCAAGCGCTCGATGGTGAGCACGAGTTGATCATCTTGGATTTAGGCCTACCAGATGAAGATGGCTTCTCGGTCCTACGACGACTGCGCGCAGCGCAGATCTCTACCCCGGTAATCATCCTGACCGCGCGCGGAAGTGTCGAAGATACCGTAGCCGGACTGCAAAATGGTGCCGATGACTATATGGCCAAGCCGTTCCACTTTGATGAGCTATTAGCCCGGGTCCGCTTACGCTTGCGGACCGAAGACAATGCTCCTGAAGTCTCTTCACTGAGCCATGAAAATCTGCACATGGATCTGCTGCGCCGACGGGTCACCGTGAACTCAACGGAAGTGGATCTTTCTGCTCGCGAATTTGCTCTGGCCGAGGCCTTTTTACGCAACCCTGGTCAGGTGCTCAGCCGTGAGCAGCTGCTCTCCCGAGTCTGGGGCTACGATTTTGATCCCGGTTCCAACGTGGTTGATGTATATGTGCGGTACCTTCGCAATAAGCTCGGCTCAACACGCTTTGAAACCGTGCGAGGTTTTGGCTACCGGCTAGCCACCTCAAAATAGCTCGCGGTGCGCGGCCTAGCGAAGGGTCGGGTCCGGGACAAAGTTCTGCTGCAATAATCTGCTCCACCGGTTGGCCGGAAGATGCGGATTCAGTAGAGCCACGCCGATGCAGTATTTGGACATGGATACTTCTCTAATGCCCAACCCTGCAAGCGCACGGTCAGAAGCCCCACGTCCATCAGCAGATTTGGTCTCAACCACGATCAAATCCGGTCCGTTGATCTTCCTACCCGAATTGGCGTATTCCAATTCGACATCGCAGGTCAGGCGTTCAGAATCCACCGGGTTCACGAAGGTCGCCCGGGTATAAGAACTGTCCAGCACCGGTTGCAGTTCAGGGACTTGCTGACCGTATTCGCTCTCCAGCACGAATTCCAGGAACTGCAGGTTATCTTCGGTCAGCGCTCCGGCCTGATCCAGATCCTGCTGGATCCGATGTTTCACCGTTGCCCCGCGCAAGCCCTTGGTCTTGATCTCAAACATCGACAGTCCGGTGTCAGCGTAGGTTCGCGAACGAACCTTATAACGCCTGCGCCGCCCTTGGCGGTGAGCCCGATACTGGTCAAAGTCCTCGGTATCGAAGTACACGGATTCGTACCGGAAGGTACGCAAACCATCAATCTGCATGATCTTGAACTTCTCACCTAGATGCTCTGACAAAGCGGTGAACTGCTCAGGGGTGAGCAGAAATTTCTTATCAACACGGGTCTGCAAAGCAGCCTCGGACACCACTTCGTCCAAGCTGATTGGTTCTCGGTAGGCAACGGCTTCTTCCAGTGCAGCACGGGCCGTTGTTGCCCTTGCTGTGTGGCTGCGACTATCAAGCACAGTCATTAGGACCACGTCTCCTGCTTGGCTCCGTTCTGTACGGAGGAAGCCGAGGACGGCGTCTGCCCCTTGGCCAGTTCGTAAGTTCCGGGGAAGGACTCTGCATTTCCAGGATGGTCCGCCGTCTTCGCTGAGGCGCCAGCGTTAGTACGGAACCGGACGTCAACGATGGTCAGATCTCGAACCATATCCAGCTCAATAACTACGGTGCGCAAAACCTTGGCATCTAATAGCTGCTCAAGCGCTGCCTGTAGTTCGGCCTTTTTCGGGTAGGCCTTTTCTAAGGTGACGGTTTGGCGTTCGGTGCGCGGGGCAAAGCTCGGGTGATCAGCTACAAACATCACCAGTACAAGAGCCGCGGTGGCAGACGGAGCAAGCCAGGCTGGGTCTGGGTGTAGTCCGTTGACCAAACCGATAGCCAGCGAAATGAAGTAGTAAGCAACTTCTTCCTGGGTCAGGGTGTCAGACCGCAGGCGAATGATTGAAAGGATGCCGAAGAGGCCTAGGCCTAGTCCCATGCCTGCCCCGCTGCCTGAAAGTAGCAAGGTGACCGCAAAGATGCCCATGCTCAACGCGATGTACGCAAGAACAAGGTCTCGGCGGAAGTGGCGGCGGAAGTATACGAAGTACACCAGCACGGTAATACCAATGACGTTTGAAGCTAGTCCTGTCCAGAAAGACAACATTCTTATCCCTTTCAAAAAGCGTGAGGCGATGATCTCTTCTAGGTGAACTGTAGGTGAACAGAATGAAGACAAAAGTAGAACTGGATGAGAATGCCCTCATATTTCTGAATGAGACTTGACCTGATGTTTCGGTTGACTGTCTGTCGAGCCAGACTGGCCCTTGATGGCTTTCAACAGATGATATGGAAACCAACCGATAGGCTTACTGGCAGTAGCAATCTCAAAATTGATTTGGTGGCCAACGCAAAGCATGAAGACAAAAGTCCTAGAAATGCTCAGATCGCTGCACAAGTGGTGGACCAAATTCTGGGAAGCAAAAGGCCATGGGATTAAGGTAGTTGGCGCATGCCTTGGTGTTGTGTGCTTGATACTCGTCATGGGTGATCTAGTAGGGAATCTTTTTCTCAATAATTTGGACCGTCAAGATATTAGGTGCAAAGTCGAGTACGCCTCGCCAGCCTCGGATGACCGTACCCACAGAACTTCCCGATACAGCAGTGACCACTACGTTATCGTGCACACCACCAACTGTGGCAGGGTCCTAATCGAGCGACTGCCCCAACGCTTTGCCACGCCTGAAGAGCTCGCTGCGTCCTTTGACCCTGGCAGCGAATGGATCTTTGGAGCCGATTGGTACTCGAGGAATGCTTCAATGAAATTTGGCCGCTCGGCAACTCTGAATACTTTCCGTCCAGTGGATTAGAGCCCCTGATTCTGCCCCTCTTCAGCTTGGTATCTACGAGGTGCACATACCCAGTCGCGGCCAATGCTGAACGGTCCCACCCGCCAAACAGAAAATGGCTGGTCTAGCAAAGTGCATTGGAATGACGCATCACCACAAGGTTTCTTTGCCGACGTTCAGCTTTAGTGCCATGTCTGCGTAGGTTGCGTAGACGGACTTATACCGGTCAAAGCATTCCAAGGCGTTGGCCACTGCGCGGATCTCAACTTCAGAGGTGTACTGTGTGGGCTTGCTACCCATTCTTTGAAAAGAAAATGGCACAAACCTGAGACGATTCAAAGGTGGAAGCACGAGCATATTACTCAGATAATTATCAGGTATATCGCCCTGTATGATTGACAGCTCTCCAGGTCCACGTCGAATTCGTTCCCGGCAAAATCAGACGAGATTCAATTTGTGACTTTTGGTTCGCAAAAACGAATCACCAAAGACCCGCAACAACTGCAAAGCCATGCAAGAAAGCAAGTTGACCTAGAACGAATGGCGAAGCGAACAAGCAAGCAAACACTGTTCCCGTGTTCAGCATTGCGATCGAAGTCTTCGCATCGTCATTTTTCGCTCTGTTCTCTATAACCCCTTTTCTTAACTGTTTATAGATCATAAATGCACCAATCGGTAATAAGATAAATGCATATGGGCCGATGTTAGCGCCTTGTCGACCTACATTTTCGAGCACAGTGTCAAACGGAATAAGTATCATTCCTGCGACACCAATAATTGAAGATATAATCGCGGATGCCAGCATGATTCTGGATACAAGGATTCCGTTTCTCTCAGATTCAGGTCCATTTAACTGGAGCTTCTTCTTCGTCGTTGGCGCATCCTCGTCGTTCATTGCTCAGTCATCCTGCTCTATCGTTTGTTCAATTACGAACCTAGCACCGTCGATATTGACGCTAACCATTTTTGTGTCGAAGCCATAGCTCCCCCATATTCGATCAACGAAAGAGGCTCTTCCGAATTCAGAGTGTAGATACCTAAACCCAACACCACAGCTCACAGGCATGTCATAAATCAATAAAAAGTCGAGGCCTTCACGAGAATGGAAGTTACCACACTAACGATTCTTGAAAGACCTCGACTGTGCACCATTCTATCTATTCCCCAGCGGATCTGACGACTTTCACCGGCCTCGACAGTCTAGGACTAACGGCTATCGCTCAACACATAACCTCAGCCAGGGCTGAGATTCTCTGCGAAGTCACCACCCCAAACCCATGGTGCCAATCCTGCGGAGCCCAAGGAATACCACGCGATACCGTCATCAGACGTATCGCGCACGCACCGTTCAGCTGGCGGCCCACCGCCCTAGCTATCCGTCACCGCAGGTACCGGTGCACGCAATGCCACCATGTCTGGCGTGAAGACCTCACCCAAGCTGTATCACCACGACAGAAAATCAGTAAAACTGGTTTGCGTTGGGCGCTCTATGGCCTGGTCAACCAACACCTTTCAATCTCACGGATTGCTGAAGGATTAGGCGTTTCGTGGAATACGGCCAATGACGCGGTGTTGGCCGAGGGTGAACGGTTACTGATCAATGATTCCACCCGCTTTGACGGGGTCAAAGTCCTTGGCGTTGACGAACACGTGTGGCGTCATACCCGCGACGGGGATAAATACGTAACGGTCATCGTGGACCTCACGCCCGTCATGGAAGACACCGGAGCATCCCGTTTATTAGACATGATTCCCGGCCGTTCCAAGGCCGTGTTTAAGACCTGGCTTGCTGAACGCGATGAAGCATGGAAAAACGGTATTGAAGTGGTCGCGATGGATGGTTTCACAGGCTTCAAAACCGCTGCCGCTGA
This sequence comes from Glutamicibacter sp. MOO4, assembly GCF_056934395.1. Classification (NCBI taxonomy): domain Bacteria; kingdom Bacillati; phylum Actinomycetota; class Actinomycetes; order Micrococcales; family Micrococcaceae; genus Glutamicibacter; species Glutamicibacter sp. MOO4. The sequence goes on along the minus strand of NZ_CM167800.1, from coordinate 3,214,041 downwards.
AGAGCTACCTCAAGCCGTGGAAGTTTTGGATCCTTTTCATGTGGTCAAGCTCGGATCTGACGCGTTGGACCAGACAAGGCAGCGGGTTCAACGGGTGCAGCACGGTCATCGAGGGCGCAAAGATGATCCGCTGTATCAGTGCCGGCGGACCCTGACTACCGGGCTGTCATTGGCTACGGAGAAGCAGAAAGCCAAGGTTGAAGCGTTGTTCAAGAAACCTGAGTATGAGCCGGTTGAACTGGTGTGGAGTGTTTATCAGAAGATGGTTGATGCGTACCGGCAATCGAAACCAGAAGTCGGTCGGTGGGCTATGGGGCAGTTGATTGAGGAGATAGGAACGAAGGTGCCCAAGGGTTTGCCGGAGTTGAAGAAGGTCGGTGGAACTCTGCGGCGTAGGAAGAGCGATATTCTGGCGTATTTTGACCATGTTGGCTGTTCGAACGGTCCTACTGAGGCGTTGAATGGGCGGTTGGAGCATTTGCGGGGTATCGCTTTGGGGTTCCGAAATTTGACGCACTATGTCGCACGGTCATTGTTGGAGACCGGTGGATTTAGGAAGGTTTTACACCCTCATTTGTGAAGAGCCCGCAAAGTCCGCTACGCCCGAGGTCGGAGGGGAAAAGTCGTTCGCATTGAGCCATGGTCGATTGTGTTTACGGACCTGGATACCGGCAAGATCCTGGACATCGTGGACGGACGCCGCGGCGCAGCAGTGAAGAAGTGGTTGAAATCCAGGCCAAGGTATTGGCGTCAACGCGTCCAATACGTTGCTATCGACATGTCATCAGAGTTTCGTAAAGCGGTGCGAGAGAATCTGCCGAGGGCGAAGATCAGCGTGGATCATTTCCATGTGATCCAGCGTGCGAATCTGATGATTACTCAGGTGCGCCGACGCAGGTCCCACGAAGTCTTTGACCGTCGCGGCCGGGTGTCTGATCCGGCGTATAAGTATCGGAAATTATTGACCTGCAACCTGGAGAACCTATCCATCAAGCAAGTGGAACGGTTGAAGTTGATCCTGGAATCCGATCCTGAACTGGGTGTGATTTACGGGATTAAAGAACACGTCAGGCAGTTGTTGAATGCCACGGATGTCCATGAGTTCCAGGCCCGGTGGGCGGTGGTGGAGAAATCCGTGAAGGCCACGAAAATGGTGGAAGCGAAGTCCTTATTCCGCACGCTCACGGCTTGGCGAAGGGAACTGTTGGTGTTCGTGCGTACGAGGTTGACCAACGCTAGGAGTGAGGCGGCGAATCTGACGGCGAAGAACCTGAAACGTATTGGTCGAGGGTACCGGAATCATGATCATTACCGGGTGCGGATACTCTTGTATACGGCGGGGCTACGGCCGTGCTGAGCATCCTGCGCCACGCTTAACTTTTAAGAGCCATTAAATTAGTTCGAGCAAATTTTCTCAAAATTATAATTGACGCGAAGAAAGCTTGATCCTTGTCCTCGTCGTATGGAATGGACATATCGTCGACACCTCCCCATCCTGCGCGAACAAGTCCGCCCACCTGCTTCTTTAGGCGCAGAACCTCAAGAGAATCAGATGTACCTTCTATCCCCTTTTTTAATGCTTTCAAAGATCTCGACCACTCGGGTTTATTGATCTCAAGTAATACATCAATAACCACCTCGAAGGCTTCATGTGACTTTTTATCTAAGTTCATTCCAAGTTCCAAGGTTCGCTAATTTCGACTAATTTTTTCTGATTGATGCGCCATTCTTTTCGTTCAGGGTGTCCATAAAGTCTAGGGATGTGTACTTGTCCACCGCCGCCTTCAAATAGTTCACCTGTCTTCGCATCCTTCTGTGGCGCCACCAAGCCGGTATATTTTGCGGCTCCCGCCTCCCAGCGACCTTCGAGACCAATATCTAGAGTATTACGGGGCAGTGGCTCTCCGTTGTCACCCGGCCAATGATACGGAACTGCTTTGCTATGACGTATCGTCAGCTCGTCCACCGGGCGGTCATGGGACCAGTACCCGCCGTATCTAAACCCTTTGGAGTCTCCTGCTCGGAACAGGGTCTCGCCCTGTTTCGTGTATCCCGATCGGTATAGCTTGCCCGTGAAATTTCTAGTCACGTCTTTACCTAATCATTTAGGTTTATACGCTGTCATACCACCTGGCAGCGCACCAGCAAGGGTTGTGCCGCCCAGTTCACTCAGACTAAAGTCGCCATCATTCTTAACCAGTTGTTCCACAGTGCTAGATGTTGCACCTTCAGCGGCGCCACTGCCGGCACCGATAGTCGCCCTAGCGCCTAGGTTCAATGTCTTTCCAGCCGTTTTTGTTGCAATGAAAGCCCCGGAGCCGGCACCCCAGCCCACCAGAGAGGGCACCGACAAGAGCGCCCTTTGCTGCCGTCTTCAAGTCAACTGAACCAGTGGTGAGCTCTTGGCTGGCAACGGACATGCCACCAGAAAGCGCCATCAATGCAAAAAGGGTAAAGGAGATGGTGACACCTTTTGCTTGCCACACGCCAACCCACCAGGAATAGAACGAAGCAGCCATTCGCGAGACCTTCGAGGCCAGTGATCGCATCCGCAATCTCCGTTCACTCATAGGTTACGGCTACGGCTAACGCCTCACTGGAAAACAGCACTTCGAACATACAGGCCACCGTGACCAGCCCTAATCAGCCAGCACGGTGATAATACTGCGTGCTTGGCGAAACCCTCTCAATTTTCATCGAATAGTTTCTGGCAAACCATCCAATTTCAAAGATCCACTCACTACCAGACTCTAAGGAAGCAGCCACAGTTTCCTTGTTATCAAAATCGACGGCCCTACCTTCAAGAATGATCTCTCCGCAGTTCTTAGTTTGAACCTCCACAGAAGCGTTCAAAGCTCCCCCGCGCAGGCCTGCGCCACCAACTTTAGGTTCGGCAGAAACCACCTCGCACTTCCATTCCTGGCGATCTACCGTGTTGAGCCAAGGACCCATAATGATCAAACCGACCCAAAGCGCCAAGAACGGTAACACGATCAACGCTACAACCCAGCCTTTTGCCGCCCAAAAGGTGCGCAATCGCGTGCCGGCGGACGCAAACAATTTTAAAGCTCGTGAATAGTTAGACGGCATTGGTTCAGTCTCTTCATTTGTTAGTGGCGACCAATTACGGCTCCGGCGGAGCCATTAGCAAAGCCCTGCAGTGCTGAGTTCATGGCGCCAGTGGCGGAATCTTCTCCACTCATTCTAGTGTTGAGAACCGCTACGCCCGAGGAAGTGAAGCGATCAAATAGTTGTTCCGTGGCAAATCCGCCCCAATTAAACCTCAGCTCGTCTGCCCTATGGGTATTGCTCCGCGTTAGTGGGACCCGCCCCCCTGGCAACAACTGATCAGCTCGATGAGTTGGCATTCGAACAACCGGTTTCAAGCTATTAATACGACGGGTAACAGAGTTGCCCATAGCCGAAGAGAATTTACCAATTCCAACTGATCCCCCGGCCCCGAACCCGAAGCCGAGTCCCGCAGAGGCAACGTAATCCCCCCAACTGTGTTTTTCGCCGTCAGAAAGTGTGCTCAAGACATTGCTTGTCGCACCACCCCCACCGGCAGAAAGCGCAGAACGTGACGTGCCACTGCTCAACAACCTCTGGCCAACTTTATCCACTATCCGTGTTGACCCATTCCCCACCGCACTAACTGACGCTTTGGCTCCCTTAACCAATCCTCCGGCAAGTCCACCGGCGATGGCACCGCCTGCAGCTCCAATCCCCGCGTCTGCCCAGACTTTGTTACCGTCAATTTTTCCGGTCGTGGCCTGTTGAGAAATAAGCGATGCTCCTCCTGAAGTAAGTGCGCCTGAAGCAGCACCAATTAGCACTACACCGGCTGGTCCGCCAAAACCGGTGAACATGAGGGCCGCACCAGCAACTACCATAGCTGTTCCAGCGATGTAGGGATGCTTCTTGATCCAGTTACCGGTTCCACGCCAGGCATCCCCCAAGAAGCTGTCGCTGATCGCGTTGCCCACAGAAGCCGCACCGGATTTCACCTGGTTCCAGATGTTCTGACTCTGCTTGCCTTCGTTATACGACTTGAGCCCGTCAGCGCTCACCGGTGACAAACCCAGCGGGTCAATCTGATGTACCGGATCATTACCCGCATAAGAATAAGGATTCGAAGCCCAACCAGCCCCAGTCGTCGGCTCCAACGGATCAGTACTCAAGAACCCACGAGTCGACGGGTCATACAAACGAGCACCAAGCCAGTCCAGACCCTGAACATTCACCTGCCCATTACCCGTGAGCTGAACATGCTCCGGCAACCCAGGAATACCAGCGAAACCAGTGCCCATTCCGGCTCCGGATACTGTCGCACGGCCGGGTACGGTTTGCTGCGACCACGGAGTTGCAGGGTGTGAAGGGTGTTCACTGCGCCAGCCAGAAACAGATATCTGTCCGTCAACAATCGTGTTACCTGCCGGAGCGTGAGTCACCGACGACTGACCCACCGCAAGAAGCTGAGGGGTCGCTGTAGTGGTGTCCCACCACAAATCAGTACCATCAATTTGGGCGAGGTCACCCAGCGCATCAACCCACAACTCCTGCTTTGTGGTCTCTCCTGTACGTGCACCCGTCGCAGGATTCAAAGCTGTCGTGGTGATGTTTGCTAGTCGACCTGTTTCAGCCCACTCAAAGACGCGTTCCATCGAGTCAGAACGTTCGCTGATGCGACGGCCCAAGCCGTCGTAAACGTAGACGGCAGTTTCTTCAGATCCGTCAGCACTGGTTGTGGTCCGTGAGAGTAACTGGCTTGCAGCATCATAAACATACTCAGTAGTGGTACCGCCGTCAGTCTCACGGATCAATCGTCCGGCAGTGTCATACACCCACTCAGAACTCACCAAAGTTCCAGGCCCGCCGGCCACAGAATCCGTGACTACAACGGCTTCCTCTGAAAACTGCACCCCCTCGGAACCCGACAACGAATACGCACCAACCAGCTGATGCGCCCCATCAAAGGCGTAGCGCGCCTCGACGCCATCAGAACTTTGAACACCAGCGATACGTCCCAAATCATCACGAGAAATATTGGTGACTAGTGGATCCTGGCCATCGCCAGAGACCTCATGGCGGCTAATAGCACCGTAGGCGTACTCCCACGACTGAGTCACCGAGGGATGCGAAGCATCCTTCGGTTGTGCAGTAGCTGAAGTCAGCTCCCCCTCGTGGTTATAGGTGTAAACAATCTGACCGAAGACCGGATGTTCCACCAACGTCACGCGACCAACAATGTCATGACCATACGAGATACTCATGCCGGTCGGGTCAGTGACCGAAACGATCCGACCCTCATTGTCATAAACCCACGATGGGCCCTGACCGTCACGGGTATGTGAGAGAAGATTCCCTACACCGTCATAACGCAACACATGCTCAACAGGGAGCTTTTCGTCTTTGGTGTGATCAGTGATGGTGACGCAACGGCGGGAAGCATCACGCGCGTACTCAGCCAAAACACGAGTTGGGGTGCCTACTGTTTTCAGGTTGCCTGCGTTGTCGTACGTCCAGCGCAGCTCTTGCTCAACACCAGTTTCATCACCGGTGCGCTGCCAGATCAAACGACCAGCAGCATCATAACCGGCAGAGGTTTTGCGTCCTAGCGGATCAACCTGCGCGACCAGGCGTCCTGCAGCATCGTATTCTCGCGTGGCTATGTTACCCAGAGGGTCAATGGTTTTCACCAAGTTACCCGTCACGTCATACTCGTACTGCGTGACTCCACCAACACCATTAGCGACGGCCGTGAGCTGACCGGCAGCATCATATTGGAAACGTCGTGTACCGTGCAGCGGATCTTGCAACGCGGTGATACGACCGCAAGCGTCGTACTGGAAGCGCGCAGCACCCTGAGCAATCACGCGGCCTAGCCTGTCGTAATGGGTGCGTTCGCTCAGCCAACCATCTACAGCTTGCGGATCTTCACTACTGAAGTGACGGGCGATGACTAGAGAATTCTCGTTGTACTCCAAACGGACTTGAGCCCCGGAAGGATCAGTCATGAGGCTTGGACGTCCGGCAGCATCATGCTCATACCGGGACACTGCACCACTCGGAGAGGTCTCTTCAATCATGCGGCCAGCTAGGTCATAAGTGAACTTGGTCAGGTGTCCTTCACCGTCCAAGAATTCAACAACACGGCCAGCTAGGTCATAGACCATAACTTCTGCTGAACCATCGCTAGCAACGGACTTGACGGGACGTCCGTACTCGTCAAATTTGATGGTTTCTTTGCTGAACGCATCCGAAACAGTCAGCGTCTTAGACTTCTGATCATTGGAGGCTGATTCCCGCACACCGGTCGGATCTACGGTGGCCGTCAAATCCCCATTCACGCCGTACTCGTTACGCCACAATCCACCGAGCGGATCAGTGACTGAAGTTAACTGTGAGAGTAGGTCATGTTCGAAAGACCACTGTGCGCCGTTGGCGAGAGTAATCGCTTCTACATGTCCGAGATCATCGTAGGACTGCTTGGTGGCACGGCCCAGTGGATCAATCGTGGACACCAAATGGCCATGGACAGGATCGTATTCGTAGGCTGTTCGGCCACCGGTCGGATCAATGCTGGCACTGATCCGGGCATTGGTGCCGTATTCGTAGTGCCAGGTTCCGCCTTCTGCATCGGTGAGGCGAATCAGGTTGCCCACAGCGTTGTAATCAAACGAGGTCACGGCCCCTGACGGGCTGATGGCACGAATGAGTCGTCCCGCGCCATCACGTTCAAAGGTGGCAGTGTTGCCGTACGCGTTGGTAACCGTGGCCAGGTCCCCAAACTCGTCATAACCCAAAGTGACGATAACACCTGTTGGGTCAACAACTCGGGTGAGCTTACCGTGGTCCCAGGTCATCTGGGAGCGTCCGCCCATGGGATCAACGATGACCGACGGGTTACGAGTCGGCCCGAAAGCAGAACCACTTTTAGCATCAGATTCAAAGTTCTGATCATCGTATTCAAACGCAGTGGTGCCCCCATTGCCAGCCACCACAGCGGTAATACGGTCAAAGTCATCGTAACCGTAGGTTAGTTCTGCACCCTCACGAGTTTTGGTGCGGATTCGGCGTCCACGGTCATCGTACAGATGACGGGTCACGCCACCGTCACGCTCAATAGAATTGAGCAAGTTGCCGTGATGGTCATATGCCATGCGTTGCTCTTGATCATTGCCATCGGTAATGCTGATCAATCGGCCTTGCTGATCTGAAACATAGGTGTTCGAACGTGAACCGTCCACGTCAGAGACGCTAGTGACCAGCCCCGGGAGGTACACGAAACGTGTGGTGCGACCAAACTCAGAGACCTGAGTGGTGACACGGTTTTTCTCGTCATAGGTGTTCTCTGCTTCAACAACGCCATGGGCATCAATGACCTTGTAAATTAGGCCAGCAGTATTCCACTCATAGCGCCGAGTACCAGCACCGGTAGCGGTCACAGAGATGAGCTGGCCAGAGGTGTTGTATTCATAGCAGGCTTCGCGGCCGTCGCTGGACACCATTCTGGCTACACGTTGCTCGGGTGACTGCGGATCTTCGGAAGCTACGCGTTCGATGCTGATCCAGCGACCGAATTCGTGAACAAGTCGTGATACGCGAGTGTTTTCATCGCGTTCCACGTCGATACGAGTACCTTCACCCGTAGTGCTGTAGAGCCAGAGGCCGGCAGTGTTGAATCCCCACTGCGCTCCCTCATTGGTGGAAACATTAAGACGTTCCGCGCCGTTGATGGTGTGCTTGGCTAGCCAGTAGCTGGCAGCGTTGGCACGACCCCAGCCTTCACCTTGGCGAGGGAAGAATAGTTCACGCCCGTCAGACATGACGCAGGTAGCACCCTCGGAGTTCAATATCAGGCGGATGTCTAGGACGCTGTCCCAACCTGGTCCGAAAGAACCGTTGGTTTCCGAGATGCTGTTGTACATGCGTTCAATACGCAATGACTGGGTAGACCCGGCAAAAGCTAAATCGAGCTCTGGCTCGATGAAGTTACCGTTGGCGGTATTGATTGGGTCTGAAGCATAACCCGTTGTGGTCTCGCCACCCTTAACTTGGGCGGCTGGAATTTTAAGGTCAGTGCGGCTGGCATTAACCCCGGCGTTCTTCAACGCGGCGAAGAGCGAAGCGTTAGAAACGGTGGCAACGCTACCTTCGCCGCCAGCTGCCTCGAAAGCATCGGCCACGGTACGTGCCCAGGTAACGTCGTTCTTATTTGCAGTCATCCAGTCATTGAAGGCGGTGATGACTCCGTCGGCATTCAGAGAGCCGAACTGGCATTGGCTGGCGAAGTTGGAAAGCTGTGAGCTCAGTGTTCCAGGAAGGCCGGACAACTCTTCGTTGAGGCCTGCCGAACCATTAGCGTAGGAACGAAGGTTTTCTGGGTTGCCGGAGGAAACACCATTGGAGGCGGTGGCAAGTTCCAGCGGACTCTGACGTGCCATGCCCTTTGATTCGATGGGTTTCGGTGGCGTCACCGGGCTTGATTCAGGCCCTGTCGGGGCGGGCCCCTCGAGGTGGAAGAACTCTTCAACTTTGCCTTGCCACGAATCTTTGTGTTCGTAGTATTCACGAGCGACTTGTCGTCGCTCGTTTTCTTCCTTCGCTTGGCTCGCCAGATGTTCGGCCGCTTCGGCCACCTGATCAAGTTGCGTAGCAAGCTCAGTACCGTCAGCTGATGCCGTTTCCGCATTAAAGGTGAAGCCATCGGCGAAGCCGCCTTTGAAATCCTGGCTACCCGTGGAGACGAAGGACTGCCTACCGGACTGCTGATCCCTCACACTTTGTGCCGCTGAACGGAATTTACCCGCAACTGTTTCAGCAGTACCGAAATTAAAGGTGAGATTTTCAGCTGCGTGCATCGTAGTACTCCTTGAAATCAGCTGCTGCGAACTATCGCGTCACAAGATGAGGTGGCTAAGCGTAACGAAGCCACCGGCGGCCTTAGTTACCAGCCGGTGGCTTCGATGCCGACGAAAGAAATTACTGGTTTCCACCAGCGGAGAAGATATCGTCCGAGATCTTGCCAAGCTGCAGGTTCAGCTCTTCAAGCTCAGCACGAGCCTTGTCCAAGGCGACCTTGGTTTCTGGCCAAGTGTCGGCACGGAACTGGGAAGCGAGATTGCCATCCCAGACGTTGGGATCAGAGAGGATACGGCCCTGTGAGTCCAAAGCATCGATCTGATCGGTAAAACCACCGGTGATGATGTTCTGCAACGCCGTGATGGCAGTTTTGGCCTGTTCGGTTGATAGAACGCGGGACATGAAATTCAGCTCCTAACAAGTTTCAATAACTAGGTTTCGGAAGGTCATGCCTAGTTAACACTGTGTTCATCTAGGCGTGGCAATCCGTGTTTATTCAACCAACTGGTCGACTGATTACAATCTAGCGCAGCATAACTAGTCACGCAATTCATCCAACACCTTGAGTTGCGTCGCTTTTTCGCCTCACAAGTGACACCCTCTAGTGTTTACGTGCGATACAGGGGATTTCGCGCACGTAACTTACGGGTAATCTTTTGTCGACGTGCGACTTACTTGAAGCTACAAGTTAACTCTTTCCTGTGGATGAACAAAGCGAAATTCGGTCGACAGCGTTGGTTCAATTAGACTGACTCTGGTTTATCTATCGGGAGAAGAATGAAGCGTCAGCTATTACTTGGTTCGGCAACCCTTGCAGCTATTGGGCTCGTCGCGGGGTGCACTCAAGCGCCTCCAAAGGTCAAAGACCCTGTGAACATTTCCCAAGGTGTGCAGGTATCCCTAGCACCCGACGCGTCAATTACTCAGATCGTGAGCGACTCTGTCTCTGTAGGCCAAGACGGGCAGATGTCTAGCGACCACAAAGTGATGGGCTCTGATCTCGTTGATGATCTACCTATCCGCGTCAGCACGACCTACCGCGCAGAAGACGGATCCACGGGTACAAATCTCGAAGACCTTGCAGGTTATACGGGCAAAGTTGAAATTGGGTTGAACGTTCAGAACCTTACTGTTAAGTCCCAAGACGTTTCCTATGACGTAGCCGGCCAGTCAAAAACCGATCCAGCGCTGGTTGGTGCCCCGTTAACGGTGATGGCTTCCGCAGAGCTCCCTGGAGTTCGCGTTGATCAGTTGAACCCCTCCGATAGCAACGGCAAATCAGGAACAAACGGAATCATCTCCACGTCAACGGGTGATGAGTCTTCAGCCAGCAAAGATGGAAGTGGCCCGTCCGCCACTACCGTAGTTCAATGGGCAACTCTCTTGGCTCCCCCGGTATCGCCAGCTCAGACGACCTTGCGCCTTTCAGCCGACGTTGAAAACTTTGACGTGCCAAGTTTTGATATCGCAGTTCAACCAGGCCTGAATACTGATCCATCCTCGGCTGGTGTTCTGACCGCTGGCGCACAGAGCAACAGTTCAGACGAACTTGAAATGCAGAAGCGCACCATTGACGTCGTTATGTCCGTCAACGATGTGTTGGCACGGGCAGGCAAGACCATGACCGACGTCCGAGAAAATCTAGATACCACTTCAGGCACTCTCGGCGTTGACGCAGCGGAGAGCCTAAAAACTAACAGTGAATCACTGACAAAGACCATGGAGGGTGTTCACAAGCAGGTCGAGCAGCTTAGCGTTGACCTCGCCGCCAATACTGAGACAACCAGCAAGGAAACGAACGAGCAACTCTCGGAAGTTGTTTCCGCCATGGACTCCATGTTGGGCGACACCTCAGCAGCGCCAGCTTCCGCCCAGTTGGAAGGTGACAGCTGCGGTGCCAATGTACAAAGCAATGGCCGAAACTACAGTGCCTACTCCAGCTTGAGCCAAATCTCTTCTCAGCTCAACGGATACGCAAAGGCGACCTCTGGCTGCCGTGATTCCCTATCGCAGGCTTTGGCGGACTCCATTGGCCCAGCTGAACCAACGGCGGAGAACTGCGATGACCCATCGATGACCTGCGCGTTCCGCGAATCTTCGATGAAGATTACCGAAGAACTAATTGGCTTGGTTGTCAACGGGGAAAAACTGATTGCTGATCTACAGCCCGAACTTATCGGCAACACCATGAGCCTTCATAAGGACTTGGTTAAGTCTCTAGAGGAATCTCAGAAGGACCTCGACAGCTTGCACGGGCAGGCCGGTGGAAATATCAAAGCTGAAGATCTCGAAAAGTTGAAAGAGTCAGTCGACACTTCGCGGGAACAGCTTTCACAGATGACCGCCTCCCTAGATTCGCTGCACGCGCTTGCTGAGAAGAACATTGAACGTATCGGCGAAGCTAAAAAAACCTCCTCCATGCAAGGACAGAACCAGGAACTGATTGACGAGATCTGTTCATTGGTGGAGCAGTCCGACGAAGAACACGGGATCTCTCCAGAAGAGGCAAAGAAACTTCTCGATCACCTCACGGACAATGCCGACTGCTTGGATGATCTACCAGTCATTCCGAGCGCTACCGCAAGTCCTTCTGAGTCGCAGGTGCCTGAGCACTCCGAAGAACCTACCCCTTCAGAAGACGTAGACCCCACGCCTTTGACCCCGACACAGGTTCCGTTGGACAGCGAAAGCCCAACTCCTTCGGAAAGCCCTGCTCCAAGCGATAAGGCGAAACCAAGCAAGACTCCATCCGAGAGCCCGGCGCCTAGCTCAAGCTCCAGCCCTTCAGCATCGGCAACACCTTCTGAAAAGAAGATCGACATTGCTGAGCCTGCGGCCTTTGTGAGGTCAAAGCCTTCACAGTCGCCAGAGGCCTCGGAATCCGCCCTCCCAACGGCAAACATCCCCGAAGATGAACCGAATCCCCCGAAGCCTTTTGAATCGCCGGAGCCTTCTGACTCAGCCCTTCCAACCGCAAACATTCCAGAAGATGAACCCACTCCATCGGGGACACCGGACGATGAACAGCCACCAGTCGGACAGATTCCTGAAGACGATCAGGATGAGGACTTTAAACGCACCCATGGATGTTCAGCTCAGCGATCAGGCTGAGGACTGGGCTGTCGTTTTGGATGCCTCCGATACCTCAAAGAAGAATGATGGTGCCGGAGAAGAACTCAAGGATCTTTCCAAGCAACTTGAACAGCTCAGCGGACAGCTTGATGCGTTAACTAAGCAGGATGACTCAGATTCATCTTCTGCCAAAAATGCACTGGCTGACTTGGATGAGGAGTTCGCAAAAACGCTGGAAACGAATGCCAAGCTTGGAGACAGCCTGTCGCAGCTAGAGCTACAACAGAAAGCTCTCGAGTCGCAGATCCGTGATGCCTTCTCCCAAGCTGCAGTTGATTCTTCGAAGAGTGCATCCCAACTCATCAATGATCAAGTGCGCGTCGTTTCTAATCAGGGAAACCTGAGCCGCGAAGAGGTCATCAATGCCTTTGACCACTCTGTCGCAGGACTCTTGGCGACATCTAACAATGTTGAAAATGGCGCAAAGAAAAACCTTGAGCAGCAGCATGCAGATCTGCAGAAGCAAGCAGACGCCTTAGGCCGCGGCATGGATGACCAAACCGCTGGGGCACTAGAAGCAATTGCCCAGTCGTCCGGGCAGTCAGCCAGGGACATGAATGGTGCCAAGGCAATGCTCACTGCTTCCTTGAATAAGGTGATCCTGGATCTGGGTAACCGCAAGGTGAATGGCTCTGGTCTGCTGGGTTCATTGAGCACCAGCGCTGCATTGTCTGAAACTGCTGACTATCAGCTCGCATTGGCAAGCAAGACTGCTGAGGAATATGCGAACCTGCGAGAAGAGGATGTTTCCTCAATCCTGCATCGCCAAGCTCAGGTGAAAGCTTCAATGCAAGCCAGCAGCGAACTGCCCGCATTTGGCATTGAAGTTCCGCAGGGAGCCCAAAGCAATACCCTGTACTCGTTCCGCTTGGAAGGTAATTCCTAATGGAAGAAGAGAACAAGAAGTCCAACGCTCAAAAGTCGCCCAAGACTAAAATCATCCTTGTTGCGGCATTCCTCGTTGTCATCGGCCTGGTTGTTGCCGGTAGTGCACTTTTCCGTCCAGCGCAGAAGAAGGAACCGATCGCGGACGCGCCTGTCACGATGGCGTTAGAGGCATCAAGAGTTCCGAAAGATTCGACCATCGGAATTGTCGTCACCTATGGTGATGCCGAAGGCTCTGAATGGAAAGATGCAGCCAACGGTGCACTGGTAGCGGCGAAGCGTTTTGAACTGGGTGGAACCAATATCGCAGTTGAAACTCGCGATGACCGTGGCACCGTGGACGGAGCACGAGCCGCGGTAGAAGACCTGAAAAAATCAAATGTCTCAGGTATCGTAATTGCTTCGTCAGGCGACCACGTTTCCGGAGCACTAGACGAAGCCCAAAAATCTGGACTTCCAGTTATTCTCCCTTATTACAACGGTCCGCTAGCTCAGTACTCAGACATGTACCGCACTGGCGCAAGTAATAAGGATGTAGCTTCCACACTGAACAAGATTGTTCAGCCAGCAACTAATCCAATTCTGCTCAATGCTGGTGGAGAACCGTTAGAGGGTCTGACCGCTGGAGCCGTGCGTGAAGTTGGTGCCTCCGAAGATCTAAGTACCGTGGCCAAGTCGATCCAGTCTCTGGCTTCAACTGACCGTGAATTCCCCATTGATGCGGTAGTTGTTAGTGGCACTGCACAGCGCCAAGCTCAGTTAGTCGCCCAGCTGCAGAAAGCAAAAATCGGCTTGCCTATTGCGTTAACTCCGCAAGCAACTAGCCCTGTCTTTGCCAAGACAATGATTGCTGAAAACGCCAGCTTGTCCAACGAACTTGCCAGTGCAGGAAGCCAAAGCTTTGACGACGCTGCGTTGAGTAAAGGAGCGTCGGGCCAGGCGATGAACAGCTATCTAACAGTGGTGCAGCAGATGGCTACCGACGAAGATACTTTGAGTTTGGCCGCTGACCGCCCCTTCGGTGAAGTTGCACCGCTAGCTGATTCACGAGCTCATGATGCAGTAGTCGCGATGGTCCGGGCCATTGATGACGCTCGAAACACACAACCGCAAAAGGTCGCCAAAAACCTGCACGGACTTTCACTTGGAGTCGACGACGGGCTGACTCAGGATGCCTTGAAATTCGACTCGGAAGAAGCTTTCGCAGGCCAGACAAAAGAGCTACGCCTAACCAACCAAGACTTAGGTTTGCGCTCTATGAACACCAAGGACGGATCCGCCAACCAGTGGTTCGCTGTCACCGCGCCGCAGTAGGATTCCCGTTCGTTCACAGCGCGCTGCTGACTTTGAGCTGATGACCGTTGCAGTCCACTTTTGAAGAAGGGCTTGATTCATATGCGTATCGCGTTCGACCTTGACGGTCAGCGAATGATCCGTGACATTCACGGAGCCGACGATTCCACGACTTTGAGCGACCTGTTGTCCAAAGTCGGACAGGAGAGCGCTTCGGATCGGGATGTCTATGTGGATGATGTTCGCACCGAAACAAGCACCCTACTTAGTGACCTGACGTTGCTTGAGGGCAGCATCATTAGCTATCAGCCCAGCAGTGTTGAACAGAGTTTCTCCGGCTGGATTGCTGCCATCGCTGGCGGATTGAATACCGGAGCATTGATTAGCCTTCCGGAACATCGGCGCTTGCTTCTGGGCCGTTCGCCTCACGCCGATATTCAGCTTGATACCGAAAGCGCGTCATGGGAACATGCTTCCTTTGAAGTTGAAGAACAGTCGGATTCTGGATTAGCGGTGCGAATCCGCGACTCAAAATCTACCAACGGAACCTTCGTTAATGGGGAACAAGTCCCTGCAGACGATGAAGGAATATTGATCTCACAAACCGCCACGGTCACCCTTGGCGGGGTCAGCATCCTACTTCGCCCAGATTTTGCGGAGCAAAAGGCTCCTAAGCCTGGTTCCCTTCACAACCTCACTTCCGCTCAGACTGCGCCCTTTAACCGTCCACCACGGCCAGGTACTGTTGCAGACCATCCGCCACTGACACCTCCAGAGCGCAAGGTGGTTGCTCCGGCATCAAAGTTCAGTTACATCACCGTCATTGCGCCATTGTTGATGGCCGGTGCGATGGTCATGATGATGGGCAACGCACGGTACGCCATGTTCGCGTTGTTGAGCCCGGTAATGGCCATAGGTATGTGGTTCGAGCAAAAGCGCCGCCACAAGAAAAACCTCGCCGAAGAAGAATCCCGCTTCAGCCAGGCCTTGGACGAGTTCAAGGAACAGATGGCTGAAGCTTCTAAAGATGAGGCCGAACGCATCCGCGAATGGGTGCCGGATACCTCCGTCGTTCTGCGTACCGGCCGGTTCCCAACTACTCGCCTGTGGCAACGCCGTGCCCAAGATGATGATGTACTGACGCTGAACGCCGGCACCGGCCAGAGCAACTGGAAACCCGAACTGGCTCCGGGAACCAATGTGTCTCGTATGGATAAGGACATCCGAGACACCTATGAGGCCAACAAACTTCTGGCAGCACCGGTAATCGCCGACCTCTCAAACGCCGGCGTCGTGGGTATCGTTGGCGAACGCGAAGGAGCGCTTGCCCTAGCGCGTAGCCTCGTGATCCAAGCTGCAACCCATGTGGGCCCCGCCGATCTTCGGATTGCTGTCTTCTGCGACCGCGGTCGCGCAGATGGTTGGGGTTTTGCCTCGTGGCTGCCTCATACTCGCCGGCATGGCAGTAGCGAGCATGAGCAATGGCTATCGGATCAAAGTGAACGAAGCAAAGCGCTACTCAAAGATCTGCGAGAAGCCACAGATGCCCAAGTCCCCGGTTTAACCCTCATGGTGGTGGACTCCGAAGTATTAACCGAAGGTCGTGACGCACCGGCGCGATCCCTACTTGCGCACGGGCGGTCCTTTGAAACTGGCTACAAAGCTCCCGGATCTAGGAAGCATCAGATTTCCGGCATTGTCATTGCCACCGATGAGCACTACCTGCCCGCTGCTTGTAATACCGTCATTCACGTACGAGAAGACGCAGAAGCTACCGTGGACCAACGACATGTGCCGCAGTCCGTTGAGCACGTCACCATCAGTGGTTTGAGTGAAATATCTGCTGAAATTGCAGCTCAATCTCTGGCTCGCTTTGATGACCCGGAACTTGTTGTGCCCGGCGCTGGTTTGCCTTCCCTCTCCAAACTTCCTGACTTATTGGGCCTGCAGAAGATCAGCGGGAGCCAGATTAAACAGCTCTGGGCAACGTCTAAAGGCTTTGAAACGCCTATCGGCATCAGCGAAGCAGGCGTCATGTCGCTGGACCTGGTCAAAGACGGTCCGCATGGACTGGTAGGTGGCACCACCGGTTCAGGCAAGAGTGAGTTCCTGCGTTCAATGGTCGCTGGCCTAGCCGCGCGTAACGCTCCCGACAAGCTCAACTTCATCCTGGTGGACTTCAAGGGCGGCGCAGCCTTCGCTGCATGTGAAGCCCTCCCCCACACCATCGGAACTATCTCCAACCTCGATGAGCAGCTAGCTACCCGCGCGCTGGAATCGTTGGAGGCCGAAATGGAGCGCCGCCAGCGAAAGTTCGCTGCCGCTGGCGAGGACATCGACAACCTTGATGCCTATCTCAAAACCAATCCTGCTGAGCCAATGCCTCGACTACTGCTGGTGGTCGATGAATTTGCAATGCTTGCCAAAGAATTCCCTGAAGTGCTCAAGTCGCTTGTTTCGGTGGGTGCCGTGGGACGAACCCTTGGCGTGCACATGATCTTGGCAACTCAGCGTCCGGCTGGTGTAGTGACCGAAGATATTCTTGCAAACACCAACTTGCGTGTTGCGTTGCGCGTACAGTCCCGCGAAGATTCCAACAACGTTATTGGCGTGCCAGTTGCGGCCAGCATCAGCCGAAAGCAGATGGGTCGAAGCTACGTAAAGTTGGGGCAGGACGATATCTCAGCAGTACAGACTGCGTTGGTCACCGGCCGTGCCGTCATCAGTAGCGGACCGACCTTGCACGTGTTGGAACCAGGAAACTTTGGTGCAGCTGGAACCAAACCGCTGAACACCAACACCGTACTCAGCCAGGACAGTGACCTCGACTTGCTCATTGAAGCAATCAATGAAGCCAATGACGACCTCGCGATAAAAAAACCGCGTTTTGTTTGGCCAGAGGCGCTTGGTCAAAAGGCCGAGCTTCAAGGATTTGAAACTCTGCCCGGGACCAACCCCGAGGCCATCCACACCGCTGGCGGGTTTAATAACAACGTCCTGAAAATCGCCGTACGCGATGAACCAAAGCTGCAACGTCAGATTTCAACTGGTTGGAATCTGAAAGAAGGTAACCTGCTGCTCGTTGGCATCCCAGGCTCAGGCACCAGCACCACGTTATGCTCTTTAGCTCTGAACGCCGCATTGAACACGGACCCCGACGATCTAGATCTAATGGTGTTGGATTTGGGAGCAGGATCGCTTCGCCCCCTCTCGCGCCTACCCCACACCCTTGCCTACGTAGGGACTGATCAAGGGAGCAAAGAACGTCAAGCACGCTTCCTGCGCCACCTGGGCAATGAGCTCTCTGCCCGTAAAGCTGATCCGCACCGACGGAAGAAGACCATCATCTTGGTCGACGGATTTGTTGCCCTTCGCGAAGAGTTCGACGCGTACGGATCAGCTGGTTCCTTGATGGAACAGTTCATGCGGGCCTACGCCGAGGGCCCTGCCCTCGGCTTGCACTTCGCGGTGACTAGTTCGATCAATACCAGAATCCCAACTGCCATGAATGCTATTACCACTCAAAAATGGGTATTCAAGCTCTCGGATCATCATGAATACAGCGCGTTAGGTATCAAGCGAGGAAATATCCCTGCGCCCGTACCTGGGCGTTGCGTCAGCATTAATGAATTACAGCAAATGCATATTGCCACTGTCGGTTCAGATATTTCCGAAGCAGTCGCTTTTGTCGATTCGCATTGGGGCAACCGTGGACCAAGGCCAGCATTGATCCGTAATCTACCGGGTGAACTCTCCTCGACGGAGCTGAACGCAATTCCGGTGCTTGATGACGAGTCTTGGAAGATTCCGGTGGGCATTCGTGAAAGTGACTTGTCTCCAGCGTTCCTAGAGATATACCCGCAGGAGCACGTGTTGATCGCCGGTCCCGCACGCTCGGGCAAGTCAACGTTGATGATTGCTCTGTCACAGATGCTGCAACAAACGCGGGTCGAAGGTGCACCAGCTCCCACTGTCTGGGCTATCTGCGACAAGCGCTCCCCGCTCAGTGATGCTGGACTTGAAAGAGTCTGCGCACCCGGTGCCGATATCAGTGGCCTTATCAACGATTTGATGTTCCGCGAGGGGCCTCGATTCTTGCTGCTTGACGATGTTGAAAAGCTAGATGATCAGGGGTCTGCGATAGAGAACTTGCTCAAGAGCGGCCCAGAAGGAGTCTGCATTATTGGCGCTGGTCGTAGCGCAGAACTGAGGAGCCTCTATAGCTGGCAGAAGGTTCTCAGAAGCTATGGCACCGGTGTTCTCCTGCAGCCTGATCCGTACAAGGACCAATCAATTTTCGGCATCGATATGCCGGGTAAAACACCTGTGGCGCTGACGCCGGGTCGTGGATATATGCATACCGGAGGACACATCACTCTAGTGCAAACCGTCAGCCCTGCCGATCTCAAAACCGATGCCTGAGGACGGATAACAGCGGCAGCCAACAGACGGAGAACGAAGCAACGAACCAACCCCTGTAACTTCATCAGTTTGAAAATTCAGTAATAAGCGTGGTTAGGGTGGATAAGTCTACGAAGTCGACAGAGAGTTCGAATCAAATATCCCGAATTTTCTCAATTCTTCGTGGCCCGTCGGACCGTCATGTACGTAGCAAAGGAAAAAGCATATGAGCGTCACTCGCCCATCAAAGAAAAAACGTCAGTTAGCCATCGGCACCGCCGCATTGCTCTTGGGCACCACACTGCTCACTGGCTGCGGCACGCAGGCTGTCAAAATGGTCACTGACCAAAACGGTGTCAAGTCGGAAATGGTTCTTGTTTCCAAAGGTGACCGCCTGATCGAACAGTACGGCTCCAATGCCATCGATTTCAAAAAAATGGGCGTCACCCCTGACGCTATCAAAGGCGCAATTTACGACTACCAGCAAAAGACCAATGGCGTCGATGGAGTTGAATACCGCTACGCAGTAAACGACAACAAAGCGCTCGAGTACACCGAAGTGAAGTTCGAAGATGCAGATCTTGCCAAGCTCAAAGAACTCGACATCATTCAGGGGGACTTCACCGGCGAAAATGCCACCGACTTTGTGGACCTGCAGAAGACCATTGATGCGCTGACCAAAATTGGGTACACCAAAGAACAGTAATTCGGCCGTCCAACTTTTTTCGACTACTGCAGAAGGATTTTCAACCTCATGACTTCAACTCCACAAGATTTGACCCAGCAAAACCCTGACTACAACGCGCCAGAGGTTCAACAGCCAGCCTCATCGGCACAGCCTTTGGACCAGCCTCTCTACGGGGCTTCATTCGGGCAGGCCATCTCGCGTTACTTCAAGAAGTACGCCACCTTCAGCGGGCGAGCATCGCGCAGTGAGTACTGGTACGTAGCGCTCTTCACCTTTATCGTCAGCCTGATTCCCTCGATATTCATGACGATTGGTGTAGCCCGTGGCATCGCGTGGGCCGATAAGTACCAGGTGGAGGTACCGTACGGAACCGTTGACGGTGATGACATGGCTACCTACACCCGAGGCCCTGGTGGAATCCAAAGCCCGGACTCGGTATGGATTTACCTCGGCGTGGCACTTTTGCTTCTGATTACCCTTGCACTAATTGTTCCTAACTTGGCCATCACCTGGCGCCGTCTGCACGATACCAACCGCCCAGGCCCTTGGTACTTCATCTCGCTGGTTCCTGGCGTAGGTGGAATCATCCTGCTCATCCTGACGCTGCTGCCTTCCAAGCCTGAAGGCGCGCGCTTTGACCGGGCGGGACAGGTTTCCTAAGTATGCAGCCAACCACCACACGGAAGCGTCGCGCCTCTAGCGGCGTAGTGAAACGTGCACAAGTGGCTGTAGCACTGATGATCTCCATCAGCTTCCTCACGTATTCTCGCACCATTGGTTTCAAGAATCTCTTTACTGGATACTTTCCGCCCGTGGTGGGTTA
This sequence comes from Glutamicibacter sp. MOO4, assembly GCF_056934395.1. NCBI lineage: Bacteria > Bacillati > Actinomycetota > Actinomycetes > Micrococcales > Micrococcaceae > Glutamicibacter > Glutamicibacter sp. MOO4. The sequence continues at coordinate 3,193,954 of NZ_CM167800.1, read as the reverse complement.
CCTTCTCGGGCTGATCCTCGGTGTGGCAATCTCAATTGTGCTCATCCGTTATCTGCCACGAGTGGTCGCGATCCTGGTGGATATCGTCTTGGTATTCATCGTCATCGGACTAGCGGACAACTTCTCTTCGAACGGTGCACTGTCAACTTGCATCGCAGCCATAATTGGTCTGATCGTTGGCGTGCCCATCGCGATATCCGTCGGATTCAAAAGCGAAGAAGAATCGGTCGAGCAACACCGGGAAGCTCTCGCCCTCCAGAGTAAAAACGACAATAGTCTCATCACTTGGTGGCGTGAAGGACGTATGGAATTTGATAATTCTGTAGCCACTCCAGCAGACTTGCAGGCGCTCCTCCAGTCACTGAACGGCAAGAAACGAACTCGTTTCAGTGCCTTCAATAAGGGCGCTCGCATTGACGTGTTCGGTGGACCCAAGCAAGGATATATTCTCTTCTACACCGAGGATTCAACCTTGCCTGCCTCAGCGCAGCAGTGGATTCAACTGCTGGATGATCCGGCCGCGAACGCGAGCATGGTTGACCCCTACGGTCAGCAGCCTAAAGCGCACAAGAAGTCCAAGAACACCGCTAGGACCTTCCCCGGGTTCAGGCCAGCGGTCTTTGGTGAGGAAATGTTGAACTCGGTTCAGGCTGTCGCTGAAGCAGTAGACCGCTTCGCAGTTGGAGCGCCTATCCAAGCGGGCAAGAAGTGGTCCGAAGGAGACGAAGCCTACGAGGCTCGTCCGTTCGCGTCCACGAGGGAAGCACAAACCGATACGACTCAGCCCGTCAATAACGGCTAACAACGTATCTCCGTCAGCCACGTCGCAGTTCTGTTCTCCTGCGTCGTGGCTGACGTTTTTAACAGGTCGGTTGCGTTGCTTCTAGGTGAGAACTCACCGCGTCGTTCACATCATCGAGTCGTAATGCTGAACTGGTTGCTGACCAGCTCAGTAAAGTTGCCTACCGTTGCTCGAACGGTACATTGCGGTGACACTGACAGCGCGGTAACCACCAGTCCATCTTTAGACACCGCCAAGGCACCCGAGCAGCCGTCCGAGAAACGAACTCCACTTTCACCTTGGGAAACAGCTTGCAACACTGCGGTGGGTTTTCCTGTCGCTGGGCTGGCGTATATCGGATTGAGTTCGTCAGGCCCTGAAGGCCAAACAGGAATCAACTTCACCGGTAGCGGAGTTTGACTGACTGTCCTGGTTGGAGTCTTTACCGCAATGTCTTGCAGTCGCTGAGCGGGATAAGCACTGCCCTCAGTGGCAGGATCCGTCATTGCCGTAAGTGTCGCCTCAGCAGCATTTTTCAGCCACTGATCCAACGCCTGCTGGTCTGCAATCTCCACGTTTAGTTTTGCTTTGACTTCAGCAGTAGATTGCTTAGGAATGGCTAGTTCGCTCAATTGCCATCCACAGTCAGCTGCCACACCATTGATGCTCTGCTGGTTGCGTGTGGCTTTGGCGCCTTCCCAAGTAACGTTCGGGCAGTTACCTGCCTCCCCAGGAGCTGGCAGAGATTCAAAGAGCTCTCCTCGCAGCGGTGTCTTCTGAGCAGCATAAGTTAGCGTCAGCTCCACTTCGCCCGTTTGAGGTTTGTACTCCGCACGACGGGATATGCCCAGCCCTGAAGGCAAGATTTGATCTTGTTGCGTTGCGGTGAGCGCTTCGTCGCTTGTTTTGCCCTTGCCCGATGATCCAGGAATCAAGGTAAACCCGAGTACCAGCGCCACGATGAGGAAGGCTGCAGCGCCAAGTAGCCACATAGCCTTCGTGGTCAGCCACTCGGGACGGCTGAATTGGTTTTTCTGGTCCGTTGTTGGTTCTTCGTCAACGGGAGCTGCTGGTTTCCTTGTTGCCATCGGGCGAACGACGGTGTGATTGGCCGGCACACCCAAATCCGGCAGGTCGCTTGGGTTAAGCGATCCAGCAGGTTTTGCATCGCTTGTGGTTCTTGGCTTGTCCTTGCTTCGAATGACCGTGGCGGGACGTTCAAGCTCTTCAAATTGCTCTGGCGCGGTGACTGATTCAAGCGCAGGCAGTTGCGTGTATTTTTTGCTTAGCCCACGAAGCTGGTGCGCAGCAGAAGTTGCATCAGGTCGAAGCGAAGGGTCCTTCTCCAGCATGGATGACAAGCCATCCCATAATGGATCTGGAATATCTAAGCGTGGTGGAACGGTAGAAACGTGTCGGAAGGACAACGTGTAGTCATTACCAGTTCCAGCAAAAGGAGTTCGGCCAGCAAGCAACTCGTAAAGCAGCACACCCGCGGCATAGATGTCTCCTGCGGTGCCGGCTTCACCGCGAGTAAACAGCTCGGGAGGCATATAGGCCGGGGTGCCGAGCATGCCGGAAGTGCTCTTTTTAGCTCCCTGAAGCACAGAGGCGATACCAAAGTCAGAGACCTTCGCTTGTGCGTGATCCAAGAGGACATTGTCCGGTTTGATGTCACGATGGGTGACACCCTTTTGATGAGCCGCAGCCAAGGCGTCCAGAACCTGCACTGTGTAGTCAATGGCCGAGGAAGGGGCCAGTGTCCCCTGCGCTTCTAAGGCGTCTCTAAGCGTCCCACCTTCGACAAGGTCCATGACGATGGCTAGTTGCTGACCTTCGACTACGAGGTCTCTAGCGACAACAATATTTTGGTGCTTCAGATTCAAAAGCACTGAGCGCTCTTTGATGAATTTCTCCACCAAGTCTGAGTCTTGCACATGTTCTTGGCGTAAGAGCTTGGCGGCTAGATCTGGGCCTCCACGCTCTTGGCTGACACACCAAACTTCTCCGACAGCGCCGGAGCCAATTTTCTTGATCAGCTTGTAGCTGGAACCTAGTGCATCGCCTGCTTGCAGAACGCTCATAATGTTAGTTTCTAATTTCCTTTACTACTCAACTACGCACCAAACGGCGGTTCTTCCCCAAAAGGGAAGAACCGCCGTTTGCAGAGTCAAAATACTTACTTGCCGGCTTCGATTTCAGCCTTGGCAGAAGCATCCGAATCGTTCAGGAACTTGCCGATGCGATCAACTTCTTCAGCTTCACCGATGGCTGCAGCCGCACGGCCCAGCGCATACAGCGAACGCAGGAAGCCGCGGTTCGGCGCGTGGCTCCAAGGAACTGGTCCCTGTCCGCGCCAACCGGCTTTACGCAGCGAATCCAGACCACGGTGGTAGCCAACACGAGCAAACGCGTAGGACTCCACAATGCGGCCTTCGCCGTGCGCTTCATCAGCCAGCAGTGCCCACACCAAAGAGGATGATGGGAACTTGGCGGCCAGGTCCGTTGGCTCATCGCCAGCTTCAAGGCGAGCCAAAACCTCAGATTCCTCAGGAAGCAGAGTTTCTGGAATGCCCAACAGGTTTTCGCCAGCCATATTTACTTCAGCGACTTTCCGGCCGAGCCCAGCTGACGAGCAGCTTCAACGATGCGAGCTGCCATGCCCTCTTCAGCCTTGGCACCCCAAACGCGTGGGTCATAGGTCTTCTTGTTGCCAACTTCGCCGTCAATCTTGAGCACGCCGTCGTAGTTGCCCAACATGTGGCCAGCTACTGGACGGGTGAATGCGTACTGGGTGTCGGTGTCAATGTTCATCTTGATAACACCGTAGGAAACAGCATCCGCGATTTCCTTATCGGAGGAGCCCGAACCACCGTGGAAGACGAGGTCGAATGGGTTAGCCTTGCCGATCTTGCCACCAACCTGAGCCTGGATATCCTTCAGGATCTCCGGACGCAGCTTCACGTTACCTGGCTTGTACACGCCGTGTACGTTACCGAAGGTCAGTGCGGTGATGTAGCGGCCCTTTTCACCGGCGCCCAAAGCGTCGATGGTAGCCAGTGCATCTTCAACGGTGGAGTACAGCTTGTCGTTGATAGCGTTTTCTACGCCGTCTTCTTCGCCGCCCACTGCGCCGATTTCAACTTCGAGGATCTGCTTGGCAGCAGCGGTGCGTGGCAGCAGTTCTGCAGCAATACGCAGGTTCTCTTCAAGGGTCTCAGCCGAGCCATCCCACATGTGGGAGTTGAAGAATGGGTCGCGGCCTGCAGCAACTTCTGCTTCAGATGCAGCCAACAGTGGCAGCACAAAGCTATCCAGCTTGTCTGCTGGGCAGTGGTCGGTGTGCAGGGCGATGTTGACGCCGTACTTCTTGGCTACTTCGCGAGCGAAAGCTGCGAAGCCCAACGAGCCAACAACCATGTCCTTAACGGAGGCACCGGACCAGTAGGCGGCACCGCCCGTGGAGACCTGAATGATGCCGTCAGACTCAGCTTCAGCGAAGCCGCGAATAGCGGCATTCAGGGTCTGCGAACTGGTCACGTTTACTGCTGGGAAGGCGTAGCCGCCAGCCTTGGCAGCGTCGATCATGGCATTGTACTTATCGGGGGTTGCGATAGGCATGCTTCACTCCTGGTGATTAGCGAGGTTTCGCGTCTCCATTGACGGCGGTTCGCCATCCATCCTATCGCCTAGGTCACTATCTCAACCTAAAATCTCATATCGTGACACGGTAAAGAACCTGTATTTGCAATGCAGAGCGCCACCACCTCACGGATGGTTGCTTATTGGGTTATCGATGCTGAGCTGCTGGCGCTACCTGTTGTACTCGGGGTAGCACTGCCGCTCGAGCCTTCTGAGCCTGTTGGCGAGCTAGCGCCACTCTTCTTTTCCTGCGTGCTGCTCACCGTTGGCGAGGGCGTAGTCGGCTCTTTATCCGGTGTACTTTGTACCGGCGGTGCCGAATTCGAGGTGGTGGGTTCAGGCGCCTTAGTTGTAGGCATTGGCGAAGGAATTTTTGTTGGCGACGTACTAGGCGTTGGCTTCGCACTAGGTGAAGGCGCCTTGGTGGTGCTTTCGGGCGGCGCAGTTGAGGTACTTGGACTCTTTGTTGGGGTAGGAGTCTTAGTCTCGCTGTGGGTCGGTGTCGGCTTGACCGTCTTAGTTGGCACCGGACGCGGCTTGGGAGCTGGGCTAGGAATGTATGGAGTGTCGTTCTCCGGAACAATAATGTCCGGATCCGGCTGATTGGTAGAAGGTGCGGAGCTTCGTGGAGCACCACTCTTTGGAGCAGAGTTTGCGCCGACGGTCAGACGCTGGGAATTGATCATTGCCTGACGCTGGCCAGGGATCAAAGGCAGGTAGTTGCGTGGATCGTGCCACCGACCATCAATGATGACTTCAAAATGCACGTGGCATCCGGTGGAATTACCGGTGGTACCGGCCAAGGCGATCAACTCGCCCTGTTGTACGTGCTGCCCCACCTTAGCGATGAGCTTCGAGTTGTGGCTATAGCCGGTTTGGATATTTGATCCGTGATCGATGCTCACACGCATGCCAGAGTGGCCTGCCCATCCCGAAACGCTCACCGTTCCATCTTCAGAGGCGTAGACAGGAGAGCCACAAGATACTGGGTAGTCCTGACCAATGTGGATCTGGTTTCCGGCACCGGTAGGGTTCGAACGCCAACCATAAGGGCTAGAAATTCGGCGTGAAGTCACCGGGTGCATCAACTGCAGGTCTCCCGGGAGCTTGCCAATCTCGCCTACCGTGCCAGCCAAAAGTGCAGTACTGGCGGTATTTTCTTCTTCGCTTTCGGCACTCTGTTCCGCGTCCACGGTCTCAGCTTCTACCACTTCGGAGGCATCTAAGGCACCGGCCACCATTCCGATGGGACGTCCGTCGATGGCAAGTTGCCTACCCGAGGCCCCAAAAGCATTCAGCGGAGCATCAACACTGACAAACACCGGCCCGTAGGCCAAGGAAGCGTCAGCGACGGCGTCCATGGACACCTGGACGTTCCCCTGACGAGTATCAGCTGGCTGGGCTACCAATGGGATTGCTAATGCGCCGGTCAACCCCAGGGCCGCAATCACCGAGGCTGACCACACAACTGCTGGTCGTTTCTTTCGGTGTAACCCGGGCAGAAGTAAGTCATGATTCACTTGATGACGACGTTTCACAGCCACTCGCTCCCAGATCACATTTCCATAACTGGATTCCAGAGTAAGCTGAAAAAAGTAACTAATCCAGATGCTCGACTAATACTCATGAGTATTAATTTCTCCGTTACCCCACCTGTTGCCCAAAAACGTGTCTGCGGATCCATGCGTGCATGGCAATTCCAGCGGCCGAGGCCGCATTGATAGAACGCGTTGAACCGAACTGTTCAATTGACAAGGTGTCTTTGGCTGCCGCATGAACTTCAGGGCTTAACCCGGGTCCTTCCTGGCCAAACACCAAAACACAATTCTTTGGAATGTCGTAGGTTTCCAAAGGTACGGAGTCAGGGAAGATATCGATCCCCAAAATGGTCAGCCCCTCGGATTCCGCCCAGGTAACAAAATCATCGACCGTTGGGTGATGACGCACGTGTTGGTAACGATCGGTCACCATCGCTCCCCTGCGGTTCCACCGGCGACGACCAATAATGTGGACCTCTTTGGCGAGGAACGCGTTGGCACTTCGCACCACCGTGCCGATATTCATGTCGTGCTGCCAGTTTTCAATGGCGATATGGAAATCGTGGCGACGCTCATCCAAATCCGCGATGATCGAGTCCATGTTCCAGTAGCGATACTTGTCAGCAACATTGCGACGATCACCGTTGGCTAGCAGCTCAAGATCATACTTTTCGTCGGTTGGATGCTCCCCTTCCCAAGGGCCCACTCCAATGACATGCTGCTCGCTGGGGTCGTTTACTGGTTCCTGCGTTTCTTGATTCACGTTATTAAGCGTAGTTCTTTCTAATCGTGCCCTTGTTCACGGCGCAATTCTCCAAGGCTGTGTAGTCTTTTTAGTAGCAGGGGATTCTTTCAACGCAGATAGCTCCCACCACAATTTCATCAGGGAGGACTTCACCTCGTGACGACTACCAACCGCGCTGCCCGCACTGTCCACGACATCAAGTGCTGGCTTACTGACATGGACGGCGTTCTTGTCCATGAAAATCAGGCTGTTAAGGGTGCCGCAGAGCTGATGAGCTACTGGCGCGAAAACAACCTGCGTTTCCTAGTCTTGACCAACAACTCCATTTACACCCCACGTGACTTGCGTGCCCGGTTGCTGGCTTCCGGCTTGGACGTCCCTGAAGAAAACATCTGGACCTCCGCGATGGCTACCGCTGAATTCTTAGCTCGCCAGCGTCCGGGTGGACGCACCTTTGTTATCGGCGAAGCCGGGCTAACCACCGCGTTGCACGATGCCGGATTCATCATGACTGACCAGAATCCTGACTATGTGGTTTTGGGCGAAACTCGCACCTACTCCTTCGAAGCGATCACCAAGGCGATCCGACTGATTGAAGGCGGCGCCAAGTTCATCGCAACCAACCCTGACGCTACCGGCCCATCGGCAGAAGGTCTGCTGCCAGCCACCGGTGCCATTGCTGCGCTGATTTCTCGTGCAACCAACCGCGAACCATATGTAGTTGGCAAGCCCAACCCGATGATGTTCCGCTCTGCTTTGAACCGCATTGATGCACACTCGGAAACCACTGCAATGATTGGTGACCGCATGGACACCGACATTGTTGCTGGCATGGAAGCTGGTCTACTTACCGCTTTGGTCTTCACCGGCATCACCGCCCGTGAAGATATGGATACTTTCCCATTCCGTCCGGACCTTCAGTACCCATCCGTGGCGAACCTTCACGCAGAACTGGCCAAGGACGCGGTAGTTCCTGAAGCCAAGGAAGCTAAGAAGTAACCAAATCCAGAACCATAAAGGAGCGGCCGGAATGTTCCGGCCGCTTTTTTCATCGGTGTTGTAACCGGGATCAGCCTCACTCCGTTGACCATGGGCCGCCGCGATTTCGCATCATGCTCAGCTAGCTACGGTCATGGTTTATCCCCCCGCTTAGAGCACTTGAGCCAACGAGCGACCAACTGTTCTGCCGGTGAAAATACAGCCACCAAGGAAAGTACCTTCCAAAGCGTTGTAGCCGTGGGCCCCTCCGCCGCCAAAACCGGCGGCTTCACCAGCGGCAAGGAGTCCGGGAATCGGTGTTCCGTCTAAACCGAGCGCACGACCCGCAAGGTCAGTCTGGATTCCGCCGAGAGTCTTGCGCGTAACGACCCATAGTCTGACCGCTATCAGCGGACCATGTTTCTTATCCAGGATCTTATGCGGTTTTGCCGTGCGGAAGAGCTTATCGCCCAGGTACCTGCGGCTGTTCTGAATACCGATGGTCTGCGCATCCTTGGAGCACGGATTGTCCACCTCGTTATCCCGAGCCTTCAGGATGCTGGCAATCTCATCAAGATCAAGCAGATGGTCTCCGCTCAGCTTGTTCATGGAGTCAACCAGCTGCTCAAGGGTATCGGCCACTACGAAGTCCTCACCATATTTTTTGAAGTCCTCCACCGGACCGGTAGCCGAACGGCCAAGCCTGCTTTTTATGAGCAACTTCACGTCTCGGTTGGTGATGTCGGGGTTCTGTTCTGATCCGGAGAGTGCAAATTCCTTTTTGATAATTGACTGGTCAAGGATGAACCAGGAGTAGTCGTAGTCACGGATATCTTCTGTTGTGCGCAGGATCTTTAGCGTGCCAAGAGTGTCATAACCTGGCAGCCCTGGAGCGGGAAGTCGGCGCCCACGGGCATCAAGCCAAATCGATGATGGCCCAGGGAGGATCCGGATGGCATGGGAAGGCCAGATTGGGTTCCAGTTCTGTAGCCCTTCGGTGTAATGCCACATGCGGTCGCGGTTTACTAGCCGAACTCCGTGCTCATTGGCAATATCAAGCATGCGCCCATCAACATATTCGGGTACCCCGGTAATCATCTTTTTAGGCGGAGTTCCCAGAGACTGTGGCCACCATTTTCTGACTTGTTCGTGGTTGCCACCAATCCCGCCACTAGCAATAACTACTGCCTGTGCGGTGAATTCGAAAGTGCCGATTGCTTGACGGTTCGAAGGTGCTCCGCGCTTGGCCGTCTCTGGAGCCAAGACTGTTCCGTGCACGCCGGTGACCTTATCTGCGGTGAAGACTAGCCCATCAACCTGATGTCGGAAGGCAAACTGCACAAGACCTGATTCGACCGCTTCACGTGCCTTATTGGCAAAAGGTTCTGAGATTCCGGTGCCAGTGCCCCATGGGATGTGGAACCGGGGTACAGAGTTGCCGTGACCATTGGCAGCGAAGCTGCCACGTTCTGCCCAACCGACCAAGGGAGTGAACTTCACCCCCTGCTCTTGGAGCCACTGGCGTTTGTCGCTGGCAGCAAACTCAACATAGGCGCGCCCCCACTTCTGCGCCCATTGATCTTCGGGATGTTCACCGTCCAAGCGATCCCACCCGGCTGACCCTTGCCAGTCTTGTCAAGCGAGGTCAAAAGAATCATGTACCCCGAAGCGGCGCTGCATCGGGGTATCAACCATGAAGATTCCGCCAAAAGACCAGAAGGCCTGACCGCCCAGGTTCGCGGCGTTCTCCTGCTCAACGATCAGTACTTTCTTGCCGGCCTTGACTATTTCGTTGCTCGCAACCAGACCGGCAAGACCAGCACCAACAATAATGACGTCCGCGTCCATCAAATCCACCCCAATTATTCTGAGGCCGATTGATCACCTCAGGCTTTGGATTCGAACTGTACTCACTAGAAAATGAATTGAATACTGCTGGTGGCTACTCTCAGGCACATCGCTACGGCCTCAAGGCCTGCCTGGAGCTAGTCGATTCTCACCGGAGTATCCATGACTCGACCTTCTTTGAGCTCACGGACGTGGCCAACAATCCGGAATTGTCCCTGAAGGCGCAGGTCCTCACTGCTTGAGCCAACCGTCGCGATGAAGTTGCCCGGTTCCACAATTCTGCGCCCATCTAATCCAATAAATGATGTTCTATCCGCATGCACGTCGAAGGTGACCCGCGTCGAAGCACCAGCTTCCAACTGAACTTTGGCAAAACCAGCTAACCAACGTCGCGGACGCACCACCTGTGAGACCTCATCCGACAAATACAGTTGGACTACTTCCGCGCCTGCAAATCCACCAGTGTTTGTGATCGTCGCACTGATCTCCAGGTTTCCTTCGGTTGAGATTTCTGTGTGGGATAGCTGCAGCTCGGATATCTCAAATTCTGTATAAGAAATGCCGTAGCCGAATGGATAGAGCGGACGGGGATCAAGATTCGAAACTCCGTCAGAGTGCCAACCCAGCTTGGGCGTCAGGTAGGTTCCTGGCTGTCCGCCCACATGGTCAGGAATCTGCACCGGCAATTTGCCTGATGGATTCACTTGGCCGGTCAGTACCGCAGCGAGTGCGGGGCCACCTTCGACACCCGGCATGAAGCACTGAACGATGCCTGCCGCACGATGGGCGAACTGTCCGAGCGAGTAGGGGCGGCCGGTGACCAAGACCAGCACGGTAGGTGTTCCGGTTTCTAAGACCGCTTCAACAAGTTCGGCCTGTCGCCCAGGCAACTTCAGGTCCACCACGTCACAGCCTTCACCCGAAGTTCCACGCCCAAAGAGTCCGGCTAGATCTCCAACTGTCACCACGGCAACTTCCGCGTTACGGGCGGCCTGAACGGCCTGTTCAATTCCACTGTCATCGAGGTCGGTGAAGTCCACGCCACGAACATACTCAATGTTGCTTCCGGCGAGCGCTGGGGAGTCCTCAAGCGCTTGGAGAATGGATACCATTTCGACGCCATAGTCCTCGTGTTCAGCGAAGCGCGAGTACACGTGGTTGGTAAAGGAATAACAACCGAGGTGGGTGCGTGGCTGTGTGGCGCTGGGGCCGATGACCGCCATGCGTGCCGGACTTTTGAGTGGAAGGATCTGCTCATTACGCAAAAGAATAATGGATTCTTCGGCCATGGCCCGGGCATGCTTTCGATTCTCGATCGAGTCCAGTTCCGTATCATCACCTAGCCATGCACCCCGCGGGTCATAGTCAGGATCCAGCAACCCGGCTTCAATCTTTTGTGTCAGCACCCGGCTCACCGCGGTATTTAGCACGTCTTCATGTAGTCGCCCAGCACGTACCGCCTCAGCCAGATTGGCGAAGGAGATGGTTTCAGGTAGCTCCACGTCCATGCCGGCCGAAAGCGCTAGCAGCCCAGCAGCATCTTCGCTCTCGGCAATTTCGTGCATGCTGTGTAAGAAGCTCACGGCCCAGTAATCGGCCACCACGGTGCCGGTGAAGCCCCAGCGTTCACGCAGGACTTCGGTGAGTAGCCGGCGGCTCGCGGCCGGTGCTTCACCATCAATATCCGCGTACGAGTTCATTACTGACGCCACTTGTGCTTCACGCACTGCGCGTTCAAAAGGTGGGAAGACCACATCTTCCAAAGCACGCGGACCAATTGATACCGGCGCGTGGTTACGTCCAGCTTGGGAGGCAGCGTAACCGGCGAAATGCTTCAAGGTGGCGTTGACTCCAGAGCCCTGAAGTCCTTTCACGTAGGCGACCGCTAATTCTCCGACTAGGTGTGGGTCTTCACCGATGGTCTCTTCAACGCGTCCCCAGCGGTAGTCACGCACTACATCCAAGACTGGAGAAAGACCTTGATGTACACCCATCTTTTTCATATCTGCACCGATGCGTGCGGCCATCGATTTGATGAGTTCCGGGTTAAAACTCGCTCCCCACGCAATAGATGCCGGATAGCAGGTAGCCCCCAAGGTGGTGAATCCGGTAAGACATTCCTCGTGGGCGATGGCCGGGATGCCGAATCGGTTGGCAGCAATAACTTGTTCTTGGAGTTCAGCCAACCGGTCTCGCCCCTGGCCCGGATCTACGGGGACAGTGCCAAAGGCACGGGTGATGTGCCCCAGCCCGTTCTGGATCGCAGTATCAAAGCTCGGGCCGCCGCTGAAGGTATCAGCCATGGGTGCCACGTTGGCTTCACTATCGTGGTTTTCTTCCTCTGGACGGATCCAGTAGGAACCAAGTTGCCCCGCTTTTTCTTCGAGGGTCATCTGCTCCATAAGAGCAGCTACGCGCTGTTCGGTTGGCAATGCGGTATTACGCCAAGTCTGCTCGGCAGTTTTCATGAAAGTCCTATTCTTCAAAAAGTGGGCAGGCGTGTTTTCGCCTGGACGCATTAGCCTTTGACTGCTCCCTGTAGCCCGTTGACGATGCGCTTTTGCATGGCAAGGAAAAAGATCAGTGCTGGAATCATTGCCAGTGCGGTAAAGGCGAAAACGCCGGCAGTGTCCGCCGAGTGCTCCGATGAGTAATCTGCGACGCCCAAGGGAAGGGTCCGCATATCTCCTTGTAATAGGAGCAGTGGAAGTAGGTAGGCGTTCCACGAGCCAACAAAGGCCAAGACACCCACGGTGACCATGCCCGGTCCCGATAGAGGCAGCAGGATGCGCCAGAAGAATCCGATTCGGCTGGCGCCATCGAGCTGGGCGGCTTCTTCCAATTCTTGTGGCAGCGCCATCAGGAACGGGCGCAGAATGACCACCGTCATCGGCAAGGCGAATGCCGCCTGTGGCAGGGCAACACCCCACCAGGTATTACCCATATGCAGGTCCCTGGTAATCATGATGAACAGTGGAACGATGGCCACAGTGGCCGGGAAAAGCAGACCCAAAACGAAGACCATAAAGATCGGTTCGCGCAGTCGGAACTGATACCTCGCCAGCGGGTAGGCCGCCATCACTCCAAAGATCACCACGATCAGGGTTGTGATGACCGCGATCATTGATGAGTTCAGTGCGTAGTTCCAGAAGTCCGGGTTTTTTAGCACGCCTAGGTAGTTATCCAACACCCATGGGGCCGGCAGCCCCGCAGGGTTTTGCGCTAACTGAGCGTTGGTGCGAAAGCCACCAAGCACCCCATAGAGCACCGGGCCGAGTGTTAGAGCGACTACGGCGAGCGCAAGGGCATAAACCAGAACGTTTCCGCCTTGGTTTTTGGAACGTTTTTTAGCGCGCTTCGCTTGGGTTGGGGTGTGCTGTGGTCCGGTGGCCAGGATGGTGCTCATGCTTTGACCTTCTTCGGCTTGGTTCGTTCGTCATCTGGCTGCGAGTCTCGCTTAAGAACAAACTGCTGGTAGGAAACTGCGAGGATCAACGCAACGACAAACAGGATCACCGAGGCAGCAGCTGCCACACCGAAGTTCTGCCGTTTTGTTCCCTCAGAGACTAGGAAGCTGGCCATCGTGGTCGTTGAGTTGGCCGGTCCCCCGCCGGTGAGAATCCAAACCATGTCAAAGAGCTGCAGTGAACCAATCATGGACAAGAATCCCCAAGTGCGCAGGGTCGGCCCCAACAATGGAATGGTGATTTTGCGTTGGATCTGCCACCAGGACGCTCCATCGATTTGTGCTGCTTCGTAAAGCTCCGAGGGAACCCCTTGGAGTCCTGCCAAGAACAAGATCACCGCCAGCCCGAGGTACTTCCAGGTCAGTACGGCCAGTACCGTCCACAGCGCCAGCTCGGGAGTGCCGAGCCAGCCTTGGGCAGGACCTTGGATGCCCAGCTTGGAGATGATGGTGTCCACGACCCCGTACTGGGGTTGCAAGAGTTGGAACCAGATCACCCCGGCGATGACTTCGGAGAGCACATAAGGAACAAAGATGATGGTGCGCAGCAATGATTGGATTTTCATCTTGCGGTTGAGCAAGAGAGCAATCCCTAAACCAATGGGCAATTGCAGAGCGATAGATCCACCAATGATGATCAGGTTATGAATCATCGCATCGGTGAAAACCTCGTTTTGCAGTACGCGGGCGTAGTTTTTCAGCCCTACAAAGTCCACCAGTGGGCCGAAGCCCTTCCAGTTGTACACCGAGAAGCGCACAGCTTGGATGATGGGCAACAGCATAAATACTGCGATGAGAATCAATGCCGGACTGATGAAAAACAAGATTTCTAGATTCTTGCGTTTATCTGCTGGTTTGCGCCGACGCTCTTTGGCCTTGACCGACTTGATTCTGGTCGGTTGTGTAACGCTCACCGGATTTGGGTCAGCGTCATCGGTACGCGAACTTGATACAAAACTTACTTCTTGAGCCACGGTAGGGATCACTTCTCTAGATCAGCGGCATCTTGGCTGGCATCAACGATCTTCTGAGCATCGGACTTGCCAGCAAAGAGCAAGGCGATTTGATCATTCATGGCTCCACCGACTGAAGCACCAAAAGCGGTGTCGAAGTACAGCTGGAAGTAGGGCGCCTTGTCTCGAACGTCCATCATGGATACCAAGGCTGGGTCTGCAACGGAGTCTTTGGCCTTGGGGTTAGTAGGCAACCCCATGTCCAGCTCGGCAAAGCCTTTCTGAACTTTCTCGGAGACCATGTACTTGGCAAACTCGACTGCTTCGTCTGGAGCGTCTTGAGCTACCGCCCAGGCATCGCCGCCACCTAACTGTGCTTTCGGATCACCCTGGCCACCTTCAATTGCGGGGAAGGAGAACCAGCCGGTGTTTTTGCCTAGACCTTTACCGTCTTCGGTGAGCCCCTGCATTACGCCCGGTTCCCAATGACCGGCCAGTTCCATGGCAACTTTGCCGGTGGCTAGGAGGCCCGAGGCTGAGGTTGGACCGGACTGGGCTGGGGTGGAGAGGAATCCTGGGTTGAACGGCTCGGTCTTGATCAGCTGATCTACGTCTTCTCCAGCTTTCACAAAACACTGGTCGCTGAAATCCATATTGGTGACCGAGTCAGCCAAGGTTTGCTGGGCACATTCACGCACCGCAGCGTAGTACCAGTAGTGAGCTGCCGGCCATTTGTCACCCGCTCCTACGGAGATTGGGGTGATGCCAGCTTTTTTGAGCTTGTCACTGGCGTCAAGAAGGTCCTGCCAGGTTTCGGGCGCCTTGTCGACGCCGGCTTTTTTGAACAATGCTTTGTTGTACCAGAACCCTGCAGCGCCCAATGAGTACGGCAGGGCGTAGGTCTTGCCATCGATCTGCCAGCCGCCGGCGGTGTCTCCGAGGAATTTTAGTTCTTCGCTGGCTTGCTCGCTGAGGTCTTTGGTCAGCCCGGCTTCCACGTGCGCGGCCAGTTCCCCGCCACCGCGTTCCATGTACACATCTGGGGTGTCACCGCTTTGGAAAGCGGCGTCGAGTTTGGTGAGCATGTCTTCGTGCTGCATGGCGTTAACCTCGATGTCCACGCCTTGATGTGTAGCCTCAAAATCTTTGGCGACCTTTTCGTAGTAGGCCTTGCCTTCTCCGTTGTTCGAGTTGTGCCACCAAGTGATGGTGGTGGTTCCGTTTGTCGAGGCTTCAGGAGTATCAGAGCCTGAGGCGCAGCCGGAGAAAAGTAGCGAGCCAGTGGCTGCCAGCGCCAACATTTTCGCAGTTCGGGACTTGGACAACATACGTGTGCTCCTGTGCATTGATGATGTGATGACCCGTCGACTTCCACGCGGCAGGCACTTGGCTCCACCAAGAATTGCACTGTGACGCACGTCATGTCAATCGTTTTCGATAACGTTTTCGAAATCCTTAGCGAAAACGTTATCGAAAATTTGCTAATCACCGGTCACAAGTCCACAAACACCACTGTTTTCGCGGATTTATGCGCTACTGTTAGTCGGGTGATGACCCCTGAGACCCAACACCACGTGAATGCCACCGCTGGGCAGTTTCCAACGTCTGCCGAAAAGCCAGCGGAAGGCCGAGTGACCATCAATGATGTGGCACGCGTTGCCGAAGTTTCGGTGTCCACCGTTTCCAAAGTTGTTAACGGTCGTTACGGCGTTGCACCAAGAACCATCACTCGCGTGCATCAGGTCATCAATGAACTCGGTTACGAAACTTCACTGGTCGCATCCTCGATGCGCAACTCTCAAACGAACATTATCGGCATCCTGGTTGCCGAATTTGAGCCCTTCGCCCTGGAGCTTCTCAACGGAATATCCGCCACCCTGCGCGGCACCAAATATGACCTCATGGCCTACGCTGGCAACCTGAGCCCAGAAGGGCATATCGGCTGGGAACGTCGTTCACTCTCACGCTTGGGTGGAACGCTCATTGACGGGGCCATCATTGTCACCCCAACCGTAGAAATCCCGCACAGCTCAGTGCCTGTTGTCGCCATCGACCCGCAGGCCGGCACCGATATGCCCAACACCGTAGACGTGGACAATTCTGGTGGCGCATATACGGCCACCAAGCACCTCATTGATCTGGGCCATCAACGCATTGGGCATATCCGTGGGCGCGATGATTTGAATTCCGCACACCTACGCGAAGAAGGCTACCGGCGAGCGCTGGATGAAGCCGGCATCAAATTTGATGAGCAGTTGATCCACGCTGGCGATTACCAATGGGACACCGCGACGCAAGCGGCCGAACAACTCCTCGCCCTACCGGTGCCACCCACCGCAATTTTTGCGGCCAACGATATCTCCGCCTTGGCGGCCCTAGAGGTCGCCTCCGCACGTGGACTCGCCGTTCCGCAGGAACTATCCATTATCGGCTTTGACGATATTCCCGCCGCTGCCCAATCCGCCCCCGCGCTCAGTACCGTGCGCCAGCCGCTGCATGAAATGGGTAGTCATGCGGTGAGCATGCTCTTGGCTTTGCTTCAGGGTGAAGAGGTCACCGAGCCGCACCAGCTACCTGCCGTGTTGGTTCCGCGCGATACCACCGCTGCCCCACCGCAGAGCTAAAACAGTTCAGAAAACAGCCAACCCGCTATTCCGAATGATTCGGAATAGCGGGTTGTGAGACCAAAAAAGCAACTACTGGTTACAGGCCCAGCTCCTTTTTGCCGTAGGCAAACAGGTACGGCACGCCAGCTTCAGATTCAATACGTTCCTTGGCACCGGTGTCACGATCTACGATCACGGCTACGGCAATCACGTTGCCGCCAGCTTTGCGCACACCTTCAACTGCGGTCAGCGCCGAGCCACCGGTGGTGGAGGTATCTTCAAGCACGATGACGTCGCGTCCCTCAACGCTTGGGCCCTCAACCTGACGACCCATGCCGTAGGACTTCTGCGCCTTGCGGACCACAAACGCATCAATGGCGCGGTCCTTGGCGCGAGCGGTATGCATGATGGCGGTGCCCACTGGGTCAGCGCCCATGGTCAAACCACCAACATTGGTGAATTCCAGCTTGGCTTCATCAAGCAGGTCAAGCATGACCTCGCCGATCAAACCCGAAGCTTCCTGGTGCAGACTTACACGACGCAGGTCGATGTAGTAATCGGCCTCCTTGCCCGAAGACAAGATGACCTTGCCACGCACAATGGCTAGTTCTTGGATCAGTTCTTTTAGTCGCGCACGGGCGCCGGTTTCGCTCATACCCTCGATTCTAGTCGGCATCATCGCTAGGCTGATTTTATGAACGCACAACGCCCCTTGGGTTACTGGTTAAAATTGGTGGATTCGCTGATTGACGAGCAGTTTGCAGCGACTCTAGAAGAACACGGTGTGACACGCCGGCAGTGGCAGGTCCTGAACTTGCTAGAACATCAACCTGCCAGCGAAGCGCAGCTAAACACCGACCTCTCCCCCTTCTTCGCGTCCGAAGATGAACCGCAGTCGCTCAGTGAGCACTTGGCCGAGCTGGTGGAATCCGGGTGGGTCACCGTACATAACGGTGAGTATTCGATCACTGGACGTGGCCACACCTCACTGCTGAAGCTCAGCGAGCTAGTGGAGAAGATCCGCACGCAGTTCGGTCAGGATCTAGACGGCTCAGAATATGACGCTGTTATCCAGACTCTGGAAAAGATTGCGCGCAGCCTGGGCTGGGAGCCGGAGCAAGAGCCACAAACTCCCTAACCACTGATCAACGCCTATGTTGAGAACAGATTAAATTTCGCGGCAAACGCCATCGTAGTTGCCCTGCGCCCACCCCCACTGCCTAGGATTAAAGACATGCGTGAATTGCAATCACAGATCATTGAAGAGTTGGGCGTACGCCCTGAAATTGACGCCACGCAGGAGATCCGGCGTCGGGTCGATTTCCTCAAGGAGTACCTCGCCGCAACCGGCGCCAAGGGGTTCGTGCTGGGGATTTCTGGCGGTATTGATTCAACCTTGGCCGGTCGCCTAGCCCAGTTGGCAGTGCAGGAAGTCCGCGAGGCCGGCGGCGAAGCTCGCTTTGTCTCGGTGCGCCTGCCTCATGGAGTACAGCAAGACGCCGCTGATGCTGCCGCGGCCATGGATTTCGTCGCTGCAGATGAACAGTACGAAGTAAACATCGCAAAGCCCGTCGCCGCACTGGATGAAGCTATTGCCGATGCCGGTTTGGATAAGATCAGCGACTTCAACCGTGGTAACGCTAAGGCGCGTACCCGCATGATCGTGCAGTACGCGCTGGCTGGTGACCGCGGCCTGTTGGTACTGGGCACTGACCATGCTGCCGAATCCGTCACCGGATTTTTCACCAAGTTTGGCGACGGCGGAGCAGACCTCTTGCCATTGGCTGGCTTAAACAAGCGTCAAAACCAGTCCCTATTACGTGAGCTCCAGGCTCCTGAGTTGCTTTGGTCGAAGAAGCCTACCGCTGACCTTCTTGATGGGCAGCCGCAGCGCACCGACGAAGATGAACTTGGGCTGACCTACGATCAGATTGATGACTATCTTGAAGGTCGCGAGATTAGTGAGGCTGCTGCCCAAGCCATCGAGAAGCGTTTTGTGAATTCCCGTCACAAGCGTGCAGTCCCAGCCACCTATTGGGACAAGTGGTGGCGGGCCTAAGGCTCACGCCAATCCGGTGATTTCCTTCAACGCCTGAACATGTTGCGCAAAGGCCTCTTGCCCGCTCGAAGTTAGCTTCGCCCAGGTACGGGGCCTTTTGCCTACGTAACCCTTTTTGATACGCACGTATCCAGCTGCCTCCAACGCGCTCAAGTGCCTAGAAAGCATCGAGTCGGAAATTCCCACCGTTTCCTTCAGGGTTTTAAAGTCAGCCTCATCTACAGCTCGCAAAGATCCCATGAGCGAGAGTCTGACCGGATTTGAGAAGTCCTCATTGAGTCGTTCGCGAGCGTGGCCACTCATTTGCGCACCATCACTATTCCAGTGATACACAGCGGCGCAGCTACGATAAGCCCCGTCAACGCGGTAACACCCCAACCCATTTCACCCGCGTTAAGCATGGCAACCGCAACCATGTACAGGGCCATACTCCCGAAGAATCCGCGAAGATATAGTTTGGAAAATCCCCGCGGTAGTGAACGGTATAGCTTTGCGTAGGCCAACGATATTGCTACAACAGCTATGCCAAAAAGTGCGGTAAGAATAATGAATCCGGTGAAGTTTTTCTCGGGGCGGTAGACCTGCAATAGGGCCGCTAGTGACCCGATGAGCAAACCCAAGATCACGCAGTAAACGCCCATGAGTTTGGCGCCGTAGCCGGAGGCGCGCTCCATGCGCTGTTGCACCACATTCAGGGCGGCCAGTTGCTCATCGGCATTCATCTGCTCTTCGGAACTCATTTGCCGGCCGCCTTGCGAGCTTTGTTCTGACGCTGTGCGTAAATAGAGGACATCGTCACGGTGACCGCGGTAAAGAAAACAATCCCCACGCAGAGCAGGTAGGAATGACCGGTAACGTAGGCGGTCATCGCCAAGGCGAGGAAGATCAAGCCTCCCGCGCTAATGATGGCGACGTACCAAGAATTGAAGGTCATCTTCATTGCCCTACTCCTTTGCCTGCGAACCTAACGAATACCTTCAGACTAACAAGTACTTTCCATATTGGAAAGTACTTGTTGAAACATTCTTTGAGCTACCGTGGCCATCAGGTCGAGCGGGCGCTCTTTTCATTCCCTAGGAAGTCCAAGTATATTGTTGGACTAAGTCTTCTAATTTAGGGGTATCTCAATGGCTTCACCTTTGTCCCGCGATCCGATCGCCCAAGCGCGAGAACAATGGATCTCACACGGGTGGAAAGCTGAGGCCGAACCGATGGCAGCAATCACCGCAGTGATGCGTACTGCCTCAATTTATTTACAACGAGCCGACTCCATCCTGAAGCCTCATGGCCTGACCTTTGCCCGCTTTGAGGTGCTTGCACTGCTGGGATTCTCCAAGCGCGGTTCCCTGCCTATGAGCCAGGCCAGCGAGTTACTACAGGTTCACGCCACCAGCCTGACCAACTCGGTAGACCGGTTGGAATCCACCGGTTTGGTTCGGCGCATGGCGCACCCTACCGATGGGCGCACGCGTTTATTAGAACTGACCAAACAAGGTCAGCAGGTATTAAACGCGGCCCGCGATGATCTTAACGAACTGCTCTTTGCCCAGAGCAATCTCTGTGCTTCGGACGCTACCGAATTATTTGAGATCCTCTCCCGCTTCCGCAAAGCCTCCGGAGACTTCGTCTAAAGTCTCAAACCATCAGCGCGAAATTTAGTGCTCCAGCAATGCAAAATTCAGCTCCGCCCCGGGAAGGGGACCGAGCTGTTTTGCGGTGCGTTGTTCGTGGCTTAGGCCCGGCAGGTATTCAACCCAGTGTGGCGTCCGGTCCTTGTCGATAACCGCGGCCCGGATACCCTCAGCAAAATCAGGATCATCTAACCGGTGAACCACTGCACGGAATTCACGCTGGAGATCCACCCGAAGATCTCCTCCGGCTTGTTGTATCAGCTCATCGGTCAGTCGCACCGAACTTGGGCAGGCAGCTTGCAGCGCCTTCGCCATCTGTTGCGCCTTCGGAGCCGATTCTTTGTGAAGTTCAAGCAACACTGTTCGCAGATTCTGATGGGTGAAAGCCTGCACCCATTCTTCGTGCATAAACCCCTCGGCTGGCTCTTCAGCGAAATGCCCCAATAATGCATCCACCGGCTCACTGGCCAGCTTCTCTAGCAGTTCTGCTAGCCGCGCCTGCGGAACATAAACATCGGCCAGGCCGAGCAGCATGGCATCGGCTGCACCAAATTTGGTTCCGGTCAGGGCCGCAAGGCGGCCTGCTGCTTGAGGCGCCTTAGCTAGAAGGTGCGTTCCACCAACGTCTGGGAACAGACCGATACCCACTTCAGGCATGCCACAAAGACTTGTCTCCGTGACAATTCGGTGACTGCCATGGGCGGAGATTCCGATGCCACCGCCAAGTACGATTCCGTCCATGATGGCGATATATGGCTTGGGGTATTCACTGATCAAGGCGTTGAGTTGGTACTCAATACGCCAAAAATTCTCCGAAGAACCGGTGCGTTCCTTGATGTCTCGGTAAATAGCCACGATGTCGCCACCGGCGCACAGTCCCCGCTCCCCTGCACCTTGCACCGCCACCTGAACAATTTCAGGGTCATCTCGCCACTGCAACAAAGCTTCAAGAGCTAACTGGCACATTTCGGCATTAAGCGCATTCAGCGCTTTGGGCCGGTTCAGCGTGATCAAACCCAAATGCCCACGTCGTTCAGTCAAAATTTCAGGCAACGTTGCCTCCTTGGAATGAATGGCGCCACAGTTTGACTAAGAATATACTCGGGCTTCCGAGTAAATTGAAGTGGCACACTTCCGCAAACTTGATAGGTTGAACTAGTGAAGATTGCAACTTGGAATGTGAACTCGCTACGAGCCCGCGCTGACCGCGTGGAGGATTGGCTGCAGCGCTCAGATGTAGATGTCCTGGCTATTCAGGAAACAAAATGCAAAGACGATAATTTTCCGTGGGAATTGTTTGAGAACAATGACTACGAGGTAGCCCACTTTGGCGTGAACCAGTGGAACGGTGTAGCCATCGCCTCCCGTGTGGGACTCGAAAATGTACAACGAACGTTCCCGGGCCAGCCAGAATTTGGCAAGGGTGGCAAGAACCCGATTCAAGAACCGCGCGCCATTGCCGCGACGTGTGGCGGAGTCCAGGTGTGGAGCCTCTATGTTCCCAACGGTCGCGCCCTAGACGATGAGCACATGGCCTACAAACTTCATTGGCTTGATGAGCTGAAGCAGCGTTCTGGCCAGTGGCTCAGCGAAAACCCCGAAGCGCAGATCGCTTTGATGGGTGACTGGAATATCGCACCGAAAGATGAAGATGTCTGGGATATCGACTTCTTCTTAGAGAACAAGCTCACCCATGTTTCCGCACCCGAACGCGCAGCTTTCAGCGCCTTTGAGGAGCTTGGATTCAAGGATGTAGTTCGCGACTACACTGAGGGACAATTCACCTACTGGGATTACACCCAGCTGCGCTTCCCAAAGGGTGAAGGTATGCGCATTGACTTCTCGCTAACTTCCCCGGCCCTCACCGCGCGAGTGACTTCTGCGAGCATTGACCGTGAAGAACGCAAGGGTAAGGGCGCCAGTGACCACGCGCCTGTCATCGTGGAGTTGTCGGACTAACTATGAACCCAAAATTGACTGGGCCCACCAGCGAACTTACTTCGGCCACAGCACTTCTTCGTGTCTACGAACCACTAGATACCTTTGAAGATTGGGCCCAGTCGATGATCTTGTGTGCGCCGGCACGCACCGCTGATCAATGGGATGAGTTTGAGAACGCACGTCTATGGCAGCGCACCTTGCGTAGCGTCTCAGACCCGTTCCCACACAACGAGCCCGAATTCTTCCGCAGCGTGAAGACCTTGGACTATCAGGGCACCGAACATACCCGTTACTGCCCCGGGCAACTGCAAGCCCGCAGCTTCCTGGCGACAGAACAAGCCGAAGAAGCCATTCGCCCCGAGGTATTCGATCTATTGGTTCCGCCGGTTTCTCGTGAAGCCAACTCACAGCGGATCGATCCAGATCGTTTGGCTGCAGATCTAACACACCTACATACCCGTACCTCTTCGTGGGGAATTCCGCTGAGCTGGTTTGCGCTGTTCCGTGAAGACGACGAATGCGAAACGGTGCACGAGGGTGAACGCCTGAAGACCGTGCGCATGTATATCGGTTTTGAACAGGCCGTAGAGCGCCTAGCCTGGGCCGTGCAGACTTTAGTTACCCATGCGCCGCAGTCCCAGCTTTTTGAAGAGCTAGGAGACCTCGGCAGTTGGCTCGAGTCCTTTGATAGCCGCTCGGTAATTGAGCTGGACTATGGGCTACTGGCTGAGATTGTTTGGCCCGATGATTCCGCCAGTGATCTCTTGGATGGCCTTCAAGCAATGGAAGATGGTGACATGACAGGCGCAGCTGCGGCATACCGCCGTTTGAGCAACCGATGGTTGGGTCCGCGTCACCTTGGTCGAGCGAACTGACGTGCTGTAGATACAGCAAAAGCTCCGGTAATCAATCCGGAGCTTCTGTTCATATGCGACCCTGACGGGACTTGAACCCGCGACCTCCGCCGTGACAGGGCGGCGCGCTAACCAACTGCGCTACAGGGCCTAGTGTTTTGAATTTATTTCAATACACACAGTAAAACCCTCGGTAAACCGAGGGCCTGCGTGGCTCCGACCGGCGTCGATCCGGTGACCTTTCGATTTTCAGTCGAACGCTCTACCAACTGAGCTACAGAGCCTGGTACCACTAAGTGGACACCAAATTTACTAATAGATTAGTAAATTGAGCGACCCTGACGGGACTTGAACCCGCGACCTCCGCCGTGACAGGGCGGCGCGCTAACCAACTGCGCTACAGGGCCTTGCTTTCGCAAGCCAATGGATTTCTCCATCTAACAATCATAAAATGATTGCTTGTACCCCCAACGGGATTCGAACCCGTGCCGCCGCCGTGAAAGGGCGGTGTCCTAGGCCGCTAGACGATGGGGGCCTAAGTTCGCTTCGGTTTCTTGCTTCTCCGTAGCGGACTCCAATAACTATACGTGGGGTTTTTTGATTTCGCAAAATCGGCTCCTGATCCAAATTTTCGATGCTCAACTCAGCGTCCTCGCCTAGGCTGAAAACATGCTTTTGAACATCAGCGACGACGAGTTTGAGCAGCTAGTTGAACAGGCCATCGACTCCATTCCGGACTCCGCCATAGACATGATGCAAAACGTCATTTTCTTCATCGAAGACGAGTACACGCCACGTCCAGGCGAGCCAGAAAACCTTGAAATCTTGGGGCTTTATGAGGGTACAGCCCTCACCGAGAGAGATTCAGGATGGGACGCCGGAGCGCTGCCTGACCACATTACAATCTTCAAAAATCCGACCCTTCGGGCCTGCGAAACTTATCAAGACGTGGTGCGTGAAATTCGAATCACGCTCATGCACGAAGTGGCCCATCACTTTGGAATCGATGATGAAAAATTGCATGCTTTGGGGTGGTCCTGAGGCAAAAAACGCAAAAACTTGTTTTGAGATCTGCCTCACAAAGTTCAACGAAGCTGGTGGCCAGAGACCGAATAAAAGAGAGGCGGACCACACGCCTGGCTCGCGCGGATATTTGGGAACACGCCTGCGTCCATCTTGCCGCTTTCCACTACGTGCCAAACGCTCCCTATTAACGCACCCACTTTTTACTGTCGTTAGGAATCACCCCCGGGACGTGCTGCCCGCGTTACCAACGCTTCACCTTTAGTTCAGTGCACCAAGCCTCGGGACATAAATTCAGAAAATTTTTCCAAGGTTTCTTTCAGAAAGTTCACCACGCGCAATTACACGTTCCCGCAGATCACGCGCTAAAACCGCAGATGAATTACACGTTTGGGATTCATGTGACTGATGTGAACAGTGTTGCCAAGGGTGTCACGATTAGCCTAATGTGCTAATTGGAGTCTTATCCAAATCGTGATCTTTCTACCTCAGAGAGTCACGTTTTCAAGATTCCACGTCATCCAAGTACTTAGTGAGGAACGATATGGCTACTCGCCACACGCTCAGTGTTGCCGCAAGCACGCTGGCCCTAGCAGCATCCTGCCTTGCAGGTGCTCTACCTGCTTCCGCATCAACCGCTGCTACGTTCCCTGCATCTGTGTCCATTGCAGCTGCACCAAGCACTTCCGCGTTGCCTACTGACGCAGAGATCAAAGAAGCCAAGAAGAATAAAGACTCGACGAACGCGATGATCGCTCGCATCGAGGAATCCCTGGCTTCCAGCCGCGCTGAAATGCAGCGAGTAGAAAACGAAGCTGCTCAGGCGCAAGAGTCACTGCTATCGGCCGGCGAAGAGCGCGATCTGCGCACCGCTGATGCCAAGAAGGCAGTCCAGCAGCTGGATTACGCAAAAACCTACCTTGCACAGAGCCGCAAGGATCTAGGCGCTATCGCCTCTGATATTTACCGCAACGGTGCAGGCAACTCGACACTAGGCCTGTTGCTGGATGACAACCAGGATGGTGACCTGTTCCGAAAGGCCGCCACCATTGACGCACTGAGCGAACAGCAGGTGAAGTCGGTCAACACCGCTTCCGAAGCTGAAGCACTGGTTTCGGCATGGCAGGAATACGCTGACGCAGCACAAAGCGCCGCTGAAGATGCCGCCGCAAATTACGACTCCGCCGCAGCTACCGCCAACAGCACTCTTTCCACCTATGAGAACGCTGTTGATCCGGAAAAGAAGCTTCGCGATGAACTAATCAGCAACCTTGCTACTTTGCAGCAGAAGGAAAAGGCTGAAGTTCGCAAGGCAGTTGAGAAAAAAGAGAACGAAGAGCAGCAAGCAGCCCTCGAAGAGGTTATCGCTACTGCAGACACTGCCGAAGCTCCAAAAGAAGCACCTGAAGCTATCAAGCCACTTGCTGTAGCTGCGCCACAGGAACTTGAGCCAACTGAAGACTCCAAAGAAGAAGCCACGGTTAAGCCAAAGGCCGTAGCAGAACCAACGGAACTTGAGACTACCGAGGACTCTGAAGAAGAGGACACGGTCAGGCCAAAGGCTGTAGAGCTCGATACGGTAACTCCTACCCTCGCTCCAGAACCTCCTAAGTCGGCTGATCCTGAGCCAACCAAGACTGCAGAGCCAAAGCCGACTAAGACTACAGAACCTAAGCCGACCAAAACGGCCGAACCAAAGCCAACCAAGACCGCTGAACCTAAGCCGACCAAAACGGCCGAACCAAAGCCAACCAAGACCGCTGAACCTAAGCCGACCAAAACGGCCGAACCTAAGCCAGCTCCAAAGCCACAGCCAACCAAGACTGCTGAGCCAGAGCCAACCAAGACCGCTGAGCCAGAGCCAGAGTCTTCAGGTAAGAGCTACTCGGCTGCTTTCGCTTGGGCGCTAAAGACCGCTGACGATCCAAGCAAGTACTACGTCTACGGTGCCAACGGTCCAAACGCATTTGATTGCTCGAGCTTCTCGCAGCGTGCTTTCGGCCAGTCGGGCATCAACCTGCCACGCACCTCGACCCAGCAGTTCTTCAGCGCACCACAGCACGTGTCGCTGAGCAACCTGCGCCCAGGTGACCTGGTGTTCTCGTCCTCCAACGGTGGCGCATCGTTCTACCACGTTGCGATCTACATCGGTAACGGCAACGTAGTACACGCCCGTAACCCAAGTGTTGGTATTTCGGTAACGCCATTGAGCTGGGTCAACAACCTGTACTCACAGGCAGCTCGCTACTAAGCAGCAGCCAACATAGACTAACGGCCACACACCCTTGGGGTGTGTGGCCGTTAGTCTATGTTCATTTAGTTATTTCTACTGTTCCTGGGCGCGAGTATCGAACTTATGACGATCAGCCAAGCGAGGATCCTCCGAGTCAGGGACCACCATCACCGGCCCCTTGGAGTGGTGCAGCACGCCCTGAGACGTGGAGCCCAACAGCATGCCGGTAAATCCGCCACGACCTCGTGAACCGGTCACCGTGAGTACCGCGTGCTCAGACTCGCGAATCAGCACCTCCACCGGTGGCCCAGAAACCACGTCGGTTTCAATCTGCAAATCTGGGTAGTGGGAATTAAGCCATCGGGTTCCAACGCCCATCTGATAGCGGACATCTTCTAGCACTGCCTCCTGGTCGATGGTCGCTGGCATCCATGCCAGCGCTGCACCCACCGGCGGCACCGCACAAATCAGTCGGATCGGCAGGCCGATGGCCATCGCAGCATCAGCGGCAGCTAGCACGGCCGAACGAGCTCGGTCCGAACCATCAATACCAACCACCACCGCCTTGCGCTCATTTGTGCTCGCGGCTCCGGCTTCTTGCTCCTTGGACATGCACAAAGGCACCACGACGGTAGGGCACTTGGAGTGTGCCGGAAGCGCCGAAGACACCGAGCCGAGCAAGCGACCAACAAAGCCACCACGGCCTCGGGTGCCAACAACAACCAGCTCCGCATCCGCGCTAAGATCCAGCAATACACCGGCCGGATCCCCGGATTCGATATAGGTGCGGATCTGCGCCTGGCTGCCTTCAAGATCGGCCCGCGCCTGCCGGACGATTTCCTCGGCTCCGCCGCGAATCAAATCATCGTCCAGGGTCGAGTAACCAGCATCCATGGAGGACGCGGCGAAGACCGGGATGGTGTAGGCGGAAACGATATTCAGCACGCTTCCGCGGCGCACCGCCTCGCGTTCGGCCCACCGCAAAGCGCACTTGCTTTGCTGCGAACCATCAACACCGACAACAATTCCTTCGATCTTTTCTGCTGCGACTGGCGCTTCATCACTCATCTGAATCGCTCCTTCATAACCTCAGATCAACATGGGTGTGATTTCCCTTACCTCCAATGTACTTGCTTTGGCAGTTACTAGGTGTGAGTTGGGTCTAAAGTTTTCTGATTGTGCCTAGTTAGTTAGAAGTTAGATATCGATACGCAACAAAAACAACATAGAATTTTTCCATGTCCTCCTCCACCAAAACTGCTTCCGGCACGTCTGCGGCCGCGCGGATCGACCGGTACTTCAAGATTTCGGAACGGCGCTCCACGTTCTCCACCGAGGTTCGCGGCGGCATCGCCACCTTCTTCGCGATGAGCTACATCGTCGTCCTCAACCCGCTGGTGCTTTCCGGCGCCGACTCCTCGGGCGGCGAGTTGGGCATCCAGCGCGTTGCCGCGGTGACCGCTTTTGTGGCCGGCATCCTGACCATCCTCATGGGCATCTGGGCCCGCCACCCCTTCGCCATGGCCACCGGCCTTGGCGTCAACGCCTTTGTGGCCATCACCGTGGCCACCAACCCGGAACTGACCTGGGCCGACGTCATGGGCCTGGTGCTCATCGCCGGTGTGGTCATGTTCATCCTGGTGCTCACCGGGTTCAGAACCGCGGTCTTCAACGCGGTTCCGGCCGGGCTGAAAACGGCCATCGTCGTGGGCATCGGCATGTTCATCGCGCTGATCGGCCTGGTCAACGCGGGCTTCGTGCAGCGCATCCCGGACGCCGCGAACACCACCGTCCCGGTGGGACTGGGCTTTGATGGTGAACTGATGGGCTGGCCAATCCTGGTCTTCATCATCGGCTTGCTGCTGACCATGGCTTTAGTTGTCCGCAAGGTTAAGGGCGCGATCCTGATCGGTATCGTCGTCTCCGCGGTAATCGCCAACATCCTTGAATCCATCTTCCACATTGGCACGTTTAAGACCGGCACCTGGTCGCTGGTTGTTCCGTCCTTGCCAAACTGGACTTTGCCTGACCTGTCGCTGATCGGGCACGTCAACATCTTCGGCGCCTTCAGCAAGCTGGGCTTCACCGCCGCCTCGCTGCTGGCCTTCGTGATCCTGCTATCGATCTTCTTCGACGCCATGGGAACCATGGTTGGTCTGGCTTCTGAAGCTGGCACCATGGATGAAAACGGTAAGATCCCAGACGTGGATAAGGTCCTGATGGTTGATGCAGCCGGCGCTATCGTCGGTGGCGGTACCTCGAGTTCCTCGGCGCAAATCTTTGTGGAATCCGGCGCCGGCATCGGCGAAGGTGCACGCACCGGTCTGGCGTCTGTGGTGACCGGTCTGTTGATGATCGTGGCCATGTTCCTGAGCCCGCTGATCTACTTGGTGCCTTTCGAAGCTGTGGCGCCTGCACTGGTAGTTGTTGGTTTCATGATGATCACTCAGGTCTCAAAGATCGACTGGAACGACTGGGGCATTGCGCTGCCAGCATTCCTGACCTTCACCCTGATGCCTTTCACCTACTCGATCGCTAACGGCATCGGTGCAGGCTTCATCTCCTACGTCTTCATCCGCGCCACCCAGGGCCGCGCCAAGGAAATCCACCCATTGATGTGGGTTGTTTCCGCGGCCTTTGTGCTGTTCTTCGGCATTGGCTTGATTGAAATGTGGGTTGGGGTCTAATACTCACCACTTGTCTTCACAGCCCGTCATGACCTAGTCATGGCGGGCTGTTGTGCATCCAGAGCAAAGGCAGAAAATGGTTAGACTGTTGCTCATGAGTCAACAACAGACCAATGAGTGGATTCAGGTTGCTGCCGGGCTAAAAAACCCTTCAATGCGTCAGCTTCTTGGTGCAGTGCTTTCCGGGTCCGACCTTGCTGAGCAACCTGCCAAAACCCAACGCAAAGATTTAGCGCGCTGGGTGAAAATCGGTTTGTTGTCCGAAGCGGATGACTGTTGGGTACTCAACGAGCAGTTCTTGGAGCGAACGCTAGCCTCGGCCGCGGCAACAAAGCCGGAGTCCAGCGGCATTCAGCGTTTTTTCACCGGTCACCGTTTGGATACCTTGCCGGCCAAGCCGGCGGACCGCCACGAGGTACTGGTCTACCTTCGTGATGCGATCATCGGCCAGGATGATCAACTGCGCGAGGAACAGGTTAATGAGCGCCTGCGGGTCTTTCACCCCGATGTGGCACTGTTGCGTCGTTACATGGTTGATCACGGCCTTTTGCTGCGTGCTGCTGATGGCTCCAGCTACCAGCGCGGTGCCGCTAACTAGGCCAGGATTGCGCTGGCGCCGGTAGCGAAGCGTTGCACACCTGCCCCTGCAACCAACTGTGCTGGCAAGGGTGCGGTGCGCAGGTTGCGTTCAAATCCGGCCCCGAGCTTCAATGGTTCGTCGCTGGCCAAGAACACGATGTTCCCGTAGCGACGGCCCTTAAGCATTGGCGGGTCGGCGATCATGGCCACGTGTTCAAAGACCTCTAATAGGGTGGCGGCCTCAGCCTTAGCTCCGGCCAGATCGGCGGTGTCACCACAGTTGATGATGTACACACCTCCCGCATCCAGAACCCGCTGGGCATCTCGCGCATACTCCACCGTGGTCAGCTGCCGCGGTGTGGTGCTTCCGGCAAAAACGTCGCGGATGATGACGTCGCGGCTGTCATCACTCAGGGTTGGCAATACCGCGGCGGCATCGCCCACACGAAGGCGCACCAGCGGAGCACGAGGCACGTCGAATGAGGTACGGACCAGCTCGGCCAGCTTGGCATCGAGCTCCACCACCACCTGGCGAGCGTTCTCGTAGCTCGCGGCCACCCAGCGGGCCATCGAGCAACCGCCGCCGCCTAGGTGCAGCACCCGCAGTTTTCGGGCGCGGCCGTCAAAGTCTTCGGCGGGGAAACCATAGGTGAAAATCGGTTCCATCCAGCGCATGTACTCAAAGTCCAGGTACGTCGGGTCGTCGAGGTCAATATGCGAGGACGGGACCCCGTTGACCTTGAGGATGTACCGGTTTCCGCCGTAGGGATCGGACTCAATAATGGCTGTGCCCGTATCAATGGGGAATTCGCCGAGCAATGAGTCCTTGGAGTCCCTAGCCATGGGCGCGTACCATCCGTCTTTCAATCAATCCCTGCCAGGTGCCCACCAGTGACTCGGTAGTTCCATCGGCTTTAAAACCCTGCTTTTCAAAGAAGGCCTGGGCTCGCGAATTACCTTCCAGCACCCAAACCAGCGCATCACGCTGACCGAGCACCACGTCCATCAGGTGTGCACCCAGCCCGCTGCCGTAGTACTGCTTTTCTACGTAGAGCATGCCCAGCTCGATCTCAACGCCGGTGTCTTTGTCTTCTTCAATGGTTGGGGTACCGCCGGCAAGGCCAATGATCTTGCCCTGCTCATCTTCGGCGATAAAAAATTGCGCGCCGGAAGCCAAGCCCCGCTCCCACCAAGCTACTTGGCCTTCGAGCTGTTCTTGGTGATGGGCGAAGAAGGAGGGCTCGCGTAACGCAGCATAGGCTTCGCGCCAGGAATCAAGTTTCATTTCCAAGGCTGGGCGTACGTCGTTTTCGGTCGCCAGTCGGATTCGGTAGTCGTTCATTTGTGGCACATTTCTAGCCTACGGCAGTGCTTGGGCTTATTTCTTTCAACGCTCCCGGCACCCCTCCTACTTAAGTAGCATTGCGAACTGTCCAAAGGTTTGAAAAAATACATGTATCGCATCAAATCAAACTGGAGCAGAAAAGGGAGAAGGCTTGCATCAAAATACGAAGTACGCCTATCTAACCGCGGGCCTAGTCGGCTCGCTGACCCTGACTATCAGCCTTTCATCAACGCTCTGGGTCATCCTGCTCGGATGCATTCTTTTGGCCGCCGGCTTCAGTCTCATCTCAAAACTCGAGCGTATTTGGGGCCCGGCCACACCGCAGCATTACTACTACATCGTCCCGATGCTCATTGGCCCGGTTGTTGCAGGATTAGTGCGCAACACCGAATACGCCCTATGGATCGGAGCCCCGGTCGCCGTGATCTGCGCTGTGGCAATGTACGTCTTGATTATCAAGGCCCCACCTTTTGCTCCGGAGGCCGACGAGGAACCCGAACGCAGCTTCAGCGAACACCACTCGGCACGCTAGTACCGTCTCCGCATTTTTACAGCACCCTGGCCAGCGCAAACCCGTCCCAGCCCTTGGCGCCCACTGTTTGCAGTGCGGTGGCTGAGACCCGCGAATGATAACGTAGCCAGATCAGTGCCTCTTGGACTCCTCACACGTCGGCTTCTTGGCTTCCCAATTGGCCCGAATCATCCAAGATCGCCCCGCCTCGCACCACGTTGTCTGAGACCAGCACCGTTCCCGGGTGCGAGAGTTCCAGCGCTCGTTGAAGATAGATCACGTTATTGCGCTTGTCGGCATCGATAAAGATCAGATCAAATGCCTCGGTGCGTTTGGTAATCAGTGAGTCTAAGGTTGCTTGGGAGGCACCTAATTTGATTTCTACACGGTCGCCAAGCCTGGCCCGTTCGAGGTTTCCTCTCGCTACGCGGGCATGCAAGGGCTCAAATTCGCAGGTAATCACCTTGCCCGATTCACCAACACCAAGGGCCAGCCAGCTGGTGGAGTAGCCACCTAAGGTCCCGATCTCTAGCACTCGGCGAGCGCCAATCATCTGCGCTACTAACTACAGAAATTTTCACTGCCCCGTGCTGACTTCAATGGACGGCAGCCCCGAGGCCCGATCATGCTCACGGCCTTTTTCCAGGGCCTGGACCTGAAGCCCGAGGGATTCTTCCAGATACTGCTCAACCGCACCGGCCTCACGTTCAGCCCTATGGTGAATCATGGCGACGCACTCTCCTAACTATCCTTGATAGCCTTCTCAAGCCGTTGAATCTTCGCGTCAATTTCGCCCTCGTAGCCGGGACGAATATCGGCTTTGAGCACCAGCGCAACGCGGGATCCGAACTTTCCAGCGGCCATCGTGGCCTGCTTAACGACCTCCATAACCTCGTTCCATTCACCCTCAATTTCTGTGAACATGGAGCTGGTGCGATTAGGCAGACCGGAATCACGCACGATCTTCACAGCTTCAGCCACGGCATCGTGGACTGAACCGTTGGGGTTGTCGTTACTTGGGGCTACAGAAAAAGCTACAATCATGCCTCTACTGTCCCACTTACTTGGCTTAGGCCGCTAGCCCGGTGGCCCGCAAGAGCACCGCTGCCAGTGCGCCAGCCAATACCACCACCAGGTAGGGCGCTTTGAAGATCAGCGCAATAATTGCCGCTGCCAAGGCGCCAATGCGGGCATCAATTTTCAGTTCTTGGCCCGAGGTGAAGGCGTTTACTGTCACCAAGGAGGCCAGCAGGGCAACGGTCAAGGTGGAAGCCACATGGGACATCATCGGCGAATCCAGCACCTTGCGCGGGACAAAATAGCCGCACAATTTGATGGCATAGGCCGTGAGGCAACTGGCTAGAACCCACCAGCTTAATTCACTCATTGTTACTCCCCGTCCACACGGTCTAGATCACCGTGCTGGGTAGCAGCAGGCTTTTGTCGCGCCGAAAGCACCGCATAAACGGCGGCACAAATAGCAGTTAAAAGGATCGGTAAGCCCGGTGCAACCACCGGCACCGCGAGCGCAGTAACGATCGCCGCCGCGAGCGCGATCAGTATCGGTTGCATCGACTTGAGCCTCGGCCACAGCAACCCAATAAACGCGGCCACCGCTGCACCGTCGAGGCCCCAAGCGGCAGGATCCCCCATCTTCTCACCCAGCAGTGCTCCCACCAGGGTAAAGAGATTCCACAGCAGATAAACGCCAATGCCCGCGGTGAAAAATCCGCGACGCTTTTCGCCGATTTCTGCTTGTCCTAGGCTCACGGCCGTGGATTCGTCGATGGTTATTTGGGCCATTCCCGGCACCTGCGCTGCGCGCGGGCGCAAGGATTGTTTAATCTGCATCCCGTATACCGCGTTGCGGATGCCCAATAATGAAGCCGCGGAAAATGCCGCCGATGCGGCCCCGCCGCCAGAGATCACGCCGATAAAAGCGAACTGCGATCCGCCGGTAAACATCAGCGCGCTCAGCGCGAGTGTCTGCCACAGGTTCAGCCCCGCGGCGATGGATAACGCACCAAAAGAAATACCGTACAACCCGGTCGCGACCGCGATGGATAGGCCCATCTTGGTGGCCGGGGTCAACCATTTATTCACTTGTATCGCTCATCTTTTAATGCTGTTCCAATTCCCGGCGAAGCTCCACTGGCCGGTTGCTGGTGAGCTCACCAACCCCAAGGTCAATCAAATACTGTGCATCGGCAGGGCGGTCCACCGTCCAGATGCGAGCATGTCGCCCTTCGGCCAACCATTGGCGCACCATCGGTTCATTGGCACGCGTCCAGGCAACGCCCGAGCCGATAATCCCGGCTCCACCGGCGTTGATCAGTTCAATGCCTTCGGCCACCGAACGGTACAGCACCGAATACACACCGGCCCGGCCCACCTGCCCCGAATCTACAAGCTCCTGAATGTAATCGGGATTCACCTCGGTCATCAGCTGGCAGAGCAAGTCCGGATTCACCTTGCGGCCAAGGTAGCGCAATGAGCCAGGATCAAAGCTCATCAGTGTCACCGCGATCTGCCCCGCGCTTCCGGCCCGCCCGGTTTGAGGATCAAAACCGTGAGCAGCAAGGACCTGCATGACCCGGTCTTCAAGTAGATACCCATAAGGGCTGGGGTGTTTGATCTCCACAGCCAAACCCACCGGTTTGCCGCGTTCTTCGATCAGCGTCAAAAGCTCATCAAGGCTCAGTAGCTGCTCATTTTCCGTGCCGTACTCTGCCGGTACTTCGGTCGGTACAACCCCGGTGAAGTCCATGGCTTTGAGCTGCTCGAGGGTAAAGGTAGATACCAGTCCCGAGGCATCAGAGGTGCGATCAACGGTGGGGTCGTGGTGGCATACCACTTGACCGTCCAAGCTCAAATGGACATCGCATTCAATACCGTCCGCACCCTCATCAATGGCCTGCAGGTAGGCGGCCCGGGTGTTCTCCGAATATTTGTGGGAACTGCCGCGGTGGGCGAAAAAGAGCGTATCCATAGTCCCTACGCTACGCGATCTGTCGCTTATTTCCACCCCTTAGTGTCATCACGCAGGCGTGCATAGTTCGCATAAATTTCTGGACGGGATTGCGCCTCATAGGTAGTGGACTCGGCGCTATTCCATACCGGCGGTTGATCCTGCCCGCTCAGTGCCCAGGCCGCTTGCCTCGCAGCACCCAAGGCCACGTACTCTGCTGTTTGCGGGACCTGGACGGCGACGCCGAAGATCTGTGGGGCGATCACTCGCACCGCTTCGGACTGCGCTCCCCCACCGATCAGCAAGATGCGTCGGGTTCTCACCTTGGTGCTCGCCTCCAGGGCAGCCACCGCATCTTTCATGGAGCACAACAGTCCTTCCACATACGCGCGAGCAATCTGTTCGCGGGAAGTGCTGGTGCGTAACCCCTGTAATAGACCGGTGGCTTCGGGCCGATTGGGGGTACGTTCTCCGCCAAAGTAGGGCAGTAATACAACCCCGCCCGAGCCCGGTTGTGCAGCCAACGCGAGGTCTGAAAATTCTTGTTGTCCCACCCCGAGCATGCGGGCGCCGAAGTCCAGCACCGGTGCCCCGTTTAGCGTGCAGGCCAGTGGCAAAAATTTGTCGTTGGCGGCCACAAAGCCGTTAACCATGCCCGATCCGTCATGCACGCTGTGTTCTACCACTGCGGAGGCCACCCCGGAGGTGCCCATGGAAATGCAGACGTCACCGGGCTGCAGATCCAGCCCCAAGGCGGCCGCCATATTATCTCCGGTACCCGCACCGATTACCGCCCCGGTGGACGTTCGACCGACCACCTCGTTGCCCTGCGCTAGGCGTGGCAATTGCACCTGGTGCCCCAACGCTGCGGCAGCTATTTCGGGTACAAAGCGGCGCTGCGCTGGGGAATAGTATCCCGTACCCGAGGCGTCCCCATGATCACTGACCGCCTCTTTGCGTCCACCTAAATGCCAGGTGAGGTAGTCGTGTGGCAATAAGACCATCGCTGTGCGTTCTGCGTTCTCCGTTTCCTGATCACGTAGCCAACGTAGCTTGGTCACCGTCAGTGAGGCCACCGGTACGCTGCCAATCTGCTGCGCACAGGCCAGCTCGCCGCCGAGCTCTTCGGTCAGCTCCCTTGCTTGTTGCGCCGAAGAAGTATCATTCCACAGCATCGCGTCACGCACCGGATTCCCGTGCTTATCAAGGGCGACCATGCCGTGTTGTTGGCCGGCAATGGACACCGCTGAGGCCCGCTGAAGTAATCCATCGGTGGCCGCTTCAAGTGCGGTGATCCACTCTTGCGGGTCAACCTGTGTTCCCTGCGGATGCCCATGGCGTTGTTCGGCCACTACTTCACCACTGTTCGCGTCGACCAACAGTGCCTTACAGGACTGGGTGGAGGAATCGATGCCTAGTACATAGGTGGGCTTCATGGCTGCGCCTTTGCAGAGGTGGTGGCTATGTGAATGCGTGGGCCCAGCTGCTGCAGCTGGGTCATCAGTGCGTCATCAAGTTGATCATCGATCACCACATCGTCGAACTCGGACAGGTTCATCACATGATAAATGCCTGCCGATTCATATTTGCTGGAGTCCACCACCAGGATCTTGCGTCGCCCCATCTGCAGCAGGCTGCGTTTGGTGCGCGCTGCCTCGGCATCCGGGTGTAATAAGGCGTTGTTCTTGATGGCGGTGGTGGAGACAAAAACTGCGTCGGCGGTCAGCCGTTGTGCTTGTTCGACCACGATGGAGCCGAGGAAGGAATCGGTTTCGGCATAGTACTGTCCACCGAGGCCCACCATGTCGATATGTGCCATGGCCGAGACCGCGCCCATGAGCGCCAGCGAGTGGGTGATTACCGTGGAAGGCTCGCGCTCTTCTAGGTGCGCACCGAGCGCCCCAACCGTGGTGGAGTCATCCAGCGCAATCACCGAATTGCGTTCGATCAGCTTGGCGGCGATGGCGGCAAGCTGACTTTTTAGCTCAGCGTTCAGGTGCCGACGCAGGCGTACATCGCGTTCGGCCAGCCGGGCGGTAATGGCTCGTGCTCCACCGCGGATGCGCTCGAGCCGGCCTTCCTTGGCCAGGTAGTCCAGGTCGCGGTGGATGGTCATGGCGCTGACCGAGAAGAGCTCGGCCAATTCCTCCACCCGTGAAGTGCGCACCTTATTAACGTGCCCGGTGATTTCGTCCCGGCGGGTCTCTGGAGGCAGCCCCTGACTTAAGCCGGGACCATCGTTTTCAACATCGAATTCGTGATTTGCCACATCTCTGATGATAGATGCTGCGTCTCAAGTCTCAAAACATCACTTTCTTCAAGTTTTTAACAGAAAATCTGTTGAGTTTGTTTGTTTGGTGTTAGATTGGTTCAATCGATCACACCGGCAAGGCCGTCGCAAAGGAGCGTCATGACCACAAACTCAACGCCAACACACCCCTCGATCTTTGATCGCCTAGGGCTACCGCGTCCGCTCCTATGGGGTTTTGTGGGCCTGATGATCTTCATGATCGGCGACGGCGTAGAAACCAACATCCTCGCCCCGTACCTCACCGGCGAACATGGCTTCTCCATCCCGCTGGCCGGAACCCTGGTCACCATCTACGGAGTGGCCGTAGCCATCGCTGCCTTCCTCTCCGCTTCGCTTTCCGACCTCTGGGGCCCACGCAAGGTGATGTTCATCGGAGCCGGCATCTGGGTGATTTTTGAACTGCTCTTTTTGGGCGTCGCACTGAACACCTCAAGCCTGCCTCTGATCTTTATCGCCTACGGACTACGCGGATTTGGCTACCCATTTTTCGCCTACGGTTTCCTCGTCTGGATTTCGGCCACCGCCAACGCCAAACGACTGGCCGTGGCCATTGGCTGGTTCTACGTAGCCTTCAGCTCCGGACTGCCAACCCTCGGCGCACTGACCGCCAGCGCCAGCCTTGAACTCTTCTCCCTGAGCTACTACCAAACCCTTTGGGTCTCACTGGCCCTGGTGGTCATCGGAGCGGCCATCGCGCTGATCGGCGTGAAGGAAAAGACCGGACGGGCACCGTTGGTGGCCAATCCCGAACAGGTTTTCAGCACCATGAGCTTCGGCCTGCGCCTGCTGGTGAGCAACCGCAAGGCCCTGATGGTCATGCTCACCCGAACCATCAACTCGGTCCCCACCTACGGCATGGCCATCTTCTTCCCGGCCCTGTTCGTGGACCGCTTCGGCTGGAGCGTGGGCCAGTTCCTGATCCTGACCACTGTCATCTACGCGGTGAACATCCCGTTCAACCTGTTCTTTGGCGCACTGGGTGACAAGCTGGGCTGGTCCAAAGTGGTGGTGTGGTTTGGCGCGGTGCTGTGCGCGATCTCCATGGCAGGACTGTACCTCGTACCAGCGTGGGCCACCGATCACGGTTACCCCTTCGCCTACCCACTGGCCCTGATCATCGGTGCGATCTTTGGCATCGGGCTGGCAGGTTTTGTTCCACTCTCGGCCATCGCCGTGTCCCTAGCTCCCGAACATCCAGGGGCAGCCATGGCCTCCTATAACCTCGGCATCGGCGCCGCCGTCTTTGCTGGCCCACTGCTGGTCGCCGTGCTCTACAACGTACTTGGTGCTGCGGGCATGGTCTTCCTCTTTGCAGCCCTCTACCTCGTCGCGGCCCTGATGTCCCACGCACTGCGCGGCACCCAGCCGGGCTTTCAGGGTGTCGCCCAACCCGCCGCCGTCAGCACCCACTAATCGATCCTGACTAAGGAGCATTGAATAATGAAACTGAGCAACCACACCCTGAACCAGGTTGACCCGCAGGTTCGCACCCCACAGTACGACCGCAAACAAGCCAGCGCCGGCATTGTGCACTTCGGCGTAGGTGGCTTCCACCGCGCTCACCAGGCCATGTATCTGAACCGGCTGATGAATCAGGGCCAGGCGTTGGACTGGGGAATTATCGGCATGGGCGTTATGGAGTCCGATCAGCGCATGCGCGATGTACTCAAGGACAGCGACGGGCTCTACACCCTCGTAGTGAAAAACCCTGATGGCTCCCGCGATGTTGAAGTCATCGGTTCGATCCTCGACTTCCTCTACGCACCAGATGACATAAACGCCGCCATCAACCAGCTGGCCGATCCTGCGATCCGCATCGTCTCACTGACGGTCACCGAAGGCGGCTACAACGTCCACCCAGTCACCGGGGAGTTTAATACCGCCAATCCGGCCATCGCCGCCGACCTTGCCAACCCGCAGGCACCACGCACCACCTTCGGGTTGATTAGCGCCGGGCTGAAGCTGCGCCGAGCCCGTGGCATCGCCCCCTTCACCGTGATGAGCTGCGACAACATCCAAGGTAATGGCGAAGTGGCCCACAAGATGTTTGGTGCTTTTGCTTCCGCCCTCGATGCCGAGTTCGGCCAGTGGGTCCAAGAGAACGTGTCCTTCCCAAACTCCATGGTGGACCGCATTACCCCGGTCACCACGGATGCCGATCGCGCCGACGTCATGCAGCGTTATGGCATCGAGGACGGCTGGCCAGTTGTCTGCGAAGATTTTGAGCAGTGGGTGCTGGAGGACAAGTTTGTTGCCGGCCGCCCACCCTACGAAGAAGCTGGCGTGCAATTGGTTGACGACGTGGTGCCCTACGAGCTGATGAAATTGCGCCTGCTTAACGCCACCCACCAGGGCCTATGCTACTTTGGCCACCTCGCCGGCTACCAAGCGGTGCACGACGTGGCCCGCAACAAGTTGTTTGCAGACTTCTTGCTTCGCTACATGAAAAACGAGGCCGAGCCGACCCTGCGCGAACTGCCCGGCGTTGACCTGGACGCCTACCAGCACAAGCTCATTGAGCGCTACAGCAATGAGTACGTTGCCGATACCGTGGCCCGCCTCTGCGCGGATTCCTCCGATCGCATCCCCAAATGGCTCATGCCAGTGGTTCGCGAAAATCTTGTCGCCGATCGTGAGGTCACCTTATCCGCAGCCATCGTCGCCAGCTGGGCTCGTTATGCCGAGGGGACCGATGAAGCGGGCGAAGAGATCACCATCGTGGACCGCTTGGCCGAAGAGGTCAAGGCTGCCGCGGCTAAGCACAGCGAAGATCCGCTAGCCTTCCTGCGCCAGCGCGACCTCTTTGGGGACGTTATTGATGATGAACGGTTCACCACCCCGTATCTGAAGACCTTGGAGTCGTTGCATCAGCAAGGCGCTGTGGCCACCCTGGCGCAGCTCATGGATCAGCAGGTCTCCACCCGCTAGCCAACTGGCCTCTGACAGCCGGCCCGCTCGTGCACCCAATGTATGAGCGGGCCGGCCTTATTGTGCGCGAGAATAGTGAACAGCGATCACGCCGTTGCTTAGTGTCTTGGTATCGAGCAGCTGAAGATGACGCGCATCAGGTAAACCAGAGTTGTACAACCGTGGCCCATGCCCAGCGATGATGGGTTGCACTAAAAAGCGATACTCGTCGATCAGCCCTAGCTGATCCAATGCTGTTGCCAGCTTGCAGCTGCCCACCAGCACCCCGTTTGCCGTACGCTCCTTGAGCGCCTGAACTGAGCTAGCCAGGTCACCCATAAGGTGGTGACTGTTGTTCCATGGATACTCGGTTCGAGTGCTAGAAACTACGTATTTGGGCTTGTCCTGCAGCTGGATCGCCCAATCGCGCAATGCCTGGGGTGCGGCAACTTCCCCGCTAGCCACCAGTGGCCAGTAGTCTTCCATCATTTCGTACGTGGTTCGTCCCCACAGCATAACGCCATGCTGGTTCATGAGGTCAGTGAAGTAGTCGTGCGTCTCTTCGTCAGCGATGCCGACCCTATGGTCGATACACCCGTCAAGGGTGACATTGATAGCGAACGTTAGCTGCCCCATCTGCGGATTCTCCTCTGACAACGGCAAGTGCGTGCGTTGACTGTAGAGCCGCTGTCAGCGCAGCGTCAAGGGATCCCAAATGATCTTTGTTCTTAAACAGGAAAAAGGGGGTCGAGCTTCAGCTCAACCCCCTACCAACCAGCAATCAGCGGCCGACAATCAGCAACCAACCCACCAGCTCTGCTGGTTAAACAGGTGAGGCCCCAACCAAAAGGTTAGGGCCTCAAACCAACATTCATCTTTATTAAGTTAAGTCCGGCGGTGACCTACTCTCCCACACCCTCACGAGTGCAGTACCATCGGCGCAGTGGGCCTTAGCTTCCGGGTTCGGTATGGGACCGGGCGTTTCCCCCACGCTATGACCGCCGTAACAATCACGAAGCACACAAACCAATTTTCTGGTGTTGTATGAAACGATGCGACAAAAACTACTTGTCAAGTCTCATGTTTAGTTTCGGTTGTCGAGTTGTTGTCTCGTAACCGCATAGTGAACGCGAACAGCAATGATCTTATTAGTCATTATTGTATATATTGTGTGTTGAAAGTCATCGGCCTATTAGTACAGGTCAGCTACACAAGTCTTTAGTCCTTGCTTCCACATCCTGCCTATCAACCCAGTGGTCTAGCTGGGGGCCTCACACACTCAAGGTGCATGGAAATCTCATCTCGAAGCAGGCTTCCCGCTTAGATGCTTTCAGCGGTTATCCCTTCCCAACGTAGCTAATCAGCGATGCACTTGGCAGTACAACTGACACACCAGAGGTTAGTCCGTCCCGGTCCTCTCGTACTAAGGACAGCCCTTCTCAAATTTCCAACGCGCGCAGCGGATAGGGACCGAACTGTCTCACGACGTTCTAAACCCAGCTCGCGTACCGCTTTAATGGGCGAACAGCCCAACCCTTGGGACCTACTCCAGCCCCAGGATGCGACGAGCCGACATCGAGGTGCCAAACCATGCCGTCGATATGGACTCTTGGGCAAGATCAGCCTGTTATCCCCGAGGTACCTTTTATCCGTTGAGCGACGGCCCTTCCACGAGGTGCCGCCGGATCACTAGTCCCGACTTTCGTCCCTGCTCGAGCTGTCACTCTCACAGTCAAGCTCCCTTGTGCACTTACACTCGACACCTGATTGCCAACCAGGCTGAGGGAACCTTTGGGCGCCTCCGTTACATTTTAGGAGGCAACCGCCCCAGTTAAACTACCCATCAGGCACTGTCCCTGAACCAGATCATGGTCCGAAGTTAGGTGACCGGTACAGCCAGAGTGGTATTTCAACGATGACTCCACCTGAACTAGCGTCCAAGCTTCACAGTCTCCCACCTATCCTACACAAGCTGCACCGAACACCAATACCAAACTATAGTAAAGGTCTCGGGGTCTTTCCGTCCTGCTGCGCGTAACGAGCATCTTTACTCGTACTGCAATTTCGCCGAGTTCATGGTTGAGACAGCGGGGAAGTCGTTACTCCATTCGTGCAGGTCGGAACTTACCCGACAAGGAATTTCGCTACCTTAGGATGGTTATAGTTACCACCGCCGTTTACTGGGGCTTAAATTCTCAGCTTCGCAACAAGTTGCTAACCGGTCCTCTTAACCTTCCAGCACCGGGCAGGAGTCAGTCCGTATACATCGTCTTGCGACTTCGCACGGACCTGTGTTTTTAGTAAACAGTCGCTTCCCCCTGGTCTCTGCGGCCCACACCCGCTCACAACTGCAAGAGCTGATCACGGGGCAGGCCCCCCTTCTTCCGAAGTTACGGGGGCATTTTGCCGAGTTCCTTAACCATGATTCTCTCGATCGCCTTAGTATTCTCTACCTGATCACCTGTGTCGGTTTGGGGTACGGGCGGCTGGGACCTCGCGCCGATGCTTTTCTAGGCAGCATAGGATCACCGAATCACCCACCAAAGTGGGCGCCTATCAGGTCTCAGACATCATGAACCGCGGATTTACCTACGACTCGTCCTACACCCTTGGACCAGGTCAATTCCATTGCCTGGCTCGGCTACCTTCCTGCGTCACACCTGTTAATACGCTGACCTCACTGCATCGGTTCCCACCACATCAACCAACAAAAACACCCGAAGGCATCAACAATTGGAATCCATCATGGTTAGCATCAACAGCTCAGTATGGGCGGTCCTTCGCCGGTACGGGAATATCAACCCGTTATCCATCGACTACGCCTGTCGGCCTCGCCTTAGGCCCCGACTAACCCAGGGCAGATTAGCTTAACCCTGGAACCCTTGATCATTCGGCGGACGGGTTTCTCACCCGTCATTCGCTACTCATGCCTGCATTCTCACTCGTATAGCGTCCACCGCTGGTTTACACCGCGACTTCACCCGCTATACGACGCTCCCCTACCCATCCAAACGCCCAATCCGAAGACCAAGCAAATATTTGAATGACGCAACTTCGGCGGTGTGCTTGAGCCCCGCTACATTATCGGCGCGGAATCACTTGACCAGTGAGCTATTACGCACTCTTTCAAGGGTGGCTGCTTCTAAGCCAACCTCCTGGTTGTCAAAGCAACTCCACATCCTTTCCCACTTAGCACACGCTTAGGGGCCTTAGTTGGCGTTCTGGGCTGTTTCCCTCTCGACTATGAAGCTTATCCCCCACAGTCTCACTGCTACGCTCTCACTTACCGGCATTCGGAGTTTGGCTAACGTCAGTAACCTTGTAGGGCCCATTAGCTATCCAGTAGCTCTACCTCCGGTAAGAAACACGTAACGCTGCACCTAAATGCATTTCGGGGAGAACCAGCTATCACGAAGTTTGATTGGCCTTTCACCCCTACCCACAGCTCATCCCCTCCATTTTCAACTGAAGTGGGTTCGGTCCTCCACACGCTCTTACACGCGCTTCAACCTGGCCATGGGTAGATCACTTCGCTTCGGGTCTAGATCACGCCACTCAAACGCCCTATTCAGACTCGCTTTCGCTACGGCTTCCCCACACGGGTTAACCTCGCGACGTAACACTAACTCGCAGGCTCATTCTTCAAAAGGCACGCCATCACCCAGGAACAAGTCCCAGGCTCTAACGGATTGTAAGCGCACGGTTTCAGGTACTATTTCACTCCCCTCCCGGGGTACTTTTCACCATTCCCTCACGGTACTGATTCACTATCGGTCATCAAGTAGTATTCAGGCTTACCAGGTGGTCCTGGCAGATTCACACAAGGTTTCACGGGCCCCGTGCTACTCGGGTATCAACACTAGAACGGCAGACACGCATTACACCTACGGGACTATCACCCTCTATGGTCCGGCATTCCAACCGATTCACCTATACGCCTGCACCTCATCCCACCAGCAAGATAGCGCTGGTACATGTCAACCCCACAACCCCGATGATGCAACGCCTATCCGCTATCACACACCAACCGGTTTAGCCCCATCCGCGTTCGCTCGCCACTACTAACGGAATCACTATTGTTTTCTCTTCCTGCGGGTACTGAGATGTTTCACTTCCCCGCGTTCCCTCCACACAGCCTATACATTCAGCTGCAGGTCACACCACATAACATGGTGCGGGGTTCCCCCATTCGGAAATCCTGGTCTCAACGTCCGGTTATCGACTCCACCAGGCTTATCGCAGATTCCCACGTCCTTCATCGGCTCTTGATGCCAAGGCATCCACCGTGCGCCCTTAAAAACTTCAACACAAAACAAAGTTCTCAGAATTGAGCAATAAAACAATCTAACAAAATCACACAGACAAGACTCAAACACCCCACAACCCAAGGAAAAAGGGTCATAAGACTCATCTCATCTGCAAGATGCTCGCGTTCACTATACAGTTCCCAAACAACAACCCCACACCCCCACAAACACACCCACCAACAACAACCCAAAAGGACCATTGCTCGTACCGAGCATGCCTGCAGCAAACAGAGGACAAACACCGAAACACCAAGAACCCCGCCACCCAAGAAGACAATCAACCAACCATCACAACACCAACCCCAAAAGGCCAGCACCGCAACACTTGATCAAATCATCCACCAGGGACGGAGGCTTGTTGCCTCAAAACCCAACAGCATGCCAAACCATACAAACCACACACCATCAACACCCACATTCCAACACCACCACCACACACCAACAAACCCACCCAAAAGGACGGATTCATTCATGTGAAGTAACAATGCGTACTCGCAAGCACCAACACCATACAGCCACAGCCAATACCCCGACACACACCCCAACCACTCATAATGAGGACCAGCGTGCACACGTTTTCCAGTATTGAGTTCATTGATATT
Organism: Glutamicibacter sp. MOO4; assembly: GCF_056934395.1. Taxonomy (NCBI): domain Bacteria; kingdom Bacillati; phylum Actinomycetota; class Actinomycetes; order Micrococcales; family Micrococcaceae; genus Glutamicibacter; species Glutamicibacter sp. MOO4. The sequence goes on along the minus strand of NZ_CM167800.1, from coordinate 3,149,439 downwards.
CCACCCATGAGCAACCCACCCGTACAACACTCGTGCACAGACATGGGCAACCATAATAATGGTTAGCTCCTTAGAAAGGAGGTGATCCAGCCGCACCTTCCGGTACGGCTACCTTGTTACGACTTAGTCCCAATCGCCAGTCCCACCTTCGACGACTCCCCCCACACAAGGTGGTTAGGCCATCGGCTTCGGGTGTTACCAACTTTCGTGACTTGACGGGCGGTGTGTACAAGGCCCGGGAACGTATTCACCGCAGCGTTGCTGATCTGCGATTACTAGCGACTCCGACTTCATGGGGTCGAGTTGCAGACCCCAATCCGAACTGAGACCGGCTTTTAGGGATTAGCTCCACCTCACAGTATCGCAACCCATTGTACCGGCCATTGTAGCATGCGTGAAGCCCAAGACATAAGGGGCATGATGATTTGACGTCATCCCCACCTTCCTCCGAGTTGACCCCGGCAGTCTCCCATGAGTCCCCACCACTACGTGCTGGCAACATGGAACGAGGGTTGCGCTCGTTGCGGGACTTAACCCAACATCTCACGACACGAGCTGACGACAACCATGCACCACCTGTGAACCAGCCCCGAAGGGAAACCCCATCTCTGAGGCGGTCTGGCACATGTCAAGCCTTGGTAAGGTTCTTCGCGTTGCATCGAATTAATCCGCATGCTCCGCCGCTTGTGCGGGCCCCCGTCAATTCCTTTGAGTTTTAGCCTTGCGGCCGTACTCCCCAGGCGGGGCACTTAATGCGTTAGCTACGGCGCGGAAAACGTGGAATGTCCCCCACACCTAGTGCCCAACGTTTACGGCATGGACTACCAGGGTATCTAATCCTGTTCGCTCCCCATGCTTTCGCTCCTCAGCGTCAGTAAATGCCCAGAGACCTGCCTTCGCCATCGGTGTTCCTCCTGATATCTGCGCATTTCACCGCTACACCAGGAATTCCAGTCTCCCCTACATCACTCTAGTCTGCCCGTACCCACCGCAGATCCGAGGTTGAGCCTCGGACTTTCACGGCAGACGCGACAAACCGCCTACGAGCTCTTTACGCCCAATAAATCCGGATAACGCTTGCGCCCTACGTATTACCGCGGCTGCTGGCACGTAGTTAGCCGGCGCTTCTTCTGCAGGTACCGTCACTTTCGCTTCTTCCCTACTGAAAGAGGTTTACAACCCGAAGGCCGTCATCCCTCACGCGGCGTCGCTGCATCAGGCTTTCGCCCATTGTGCAATATTCCCCACTGCTGCCTCCCGTAGGAGTCTGGGCCGTGTCTCAGTCCCAGTGTGGCCGGTCACCCTCTCAGGCCGGCTACCCGTCGTCGCCTTGGTGAGCCATTACCTCACCAACAAGCTGATAGGCCGCGAGTCCATCCCCCACCGATAAATCTTTCAACAACCCACCATGCGGTAAGAAGTCATATCCGGTATTAGACCCAGTTTCCCGGGCTTATCCCAAAGTCGGGGGCAGGTTACTCACGTGTTACTCACCCGTTCGCCACTAATCACCCGTGCAAGCACGGGGTCATCGTTCGACTTGCATGTGTTAAGCACGCCGCCAGCGTTCATCCTGAGCCAGGATCAAACTCTCCATAAAAAAATAAAAAGCCATCAGCAACCCCTCGGAAAATAAGGGCGAAACCAATGAAGTCCTGGCGAATAAAAAACACTCAAGAACATCACACGGGGGTGCAATGCCTCAAGCAAATGTTATGTATTCACCAAATAAAATAAATATTCGGTATCAACAAACTTGGCACACTATTGAGTTCTCAAACAACAAACACTTACCGGTTCTTTACCCACCATTTCAGGCGGTAATTTCGTCCAGCGTTATATTCAAATCTTATCACCGTGAATTTCTGAAAGTCAAATCAATTGTTTGTGATTTGAGTCAGTATTCATGGTTCCCATTCTTCAACATCTTTTCCACAGTGACCTGTGCAAAACCGTTGATATTCTGGGGTTTTGCCTCCGATTTACATCCGGTTATTTCTTCCGTTTTGCTCTCGGCGACAAGGAAAAACTATACACAGGTTTGGGGGGTCGTGCAAATCGGTGAGGTGGTTTGTTGCGGTGACCGTGCACACTTAATCCGCTGCAACCAGTTTAAACCGCGACATCATGCGGTTTAAACTCAAAAAAACACCCTGTAAAACAGTTAAAACTGTTTTACAGGGTGTTTAGTAAGCGCCGTCATCGGCGCCAAAACCTGTTAACCGTCTAGTCTTCGACGATTTCGGCGTCCAGAACGCGTGGGTCATCTTGCGACAGTGCGCTCGGGACAATCGTTGGCATGCCGGCGAAAGCTACGTTCGCATTCTCGATCACGCGCTTTGCCATGAATCGGTTGCCAGCCCCACCAATCACCGCGCCAACACCGAACGGAACCAATCTTCCCATCATGCTGGCAGCCTGGGTGCCAATGATCTTATGCAGGAACTTCTTCTGCAAGGTGCGCTGCATGCTGGAGTAGAGGCTGGTATTCTTGTTCGCCCCGAAGGCTTGGGCCCAACCCTTCACAGGTCCTCCACCACGGCCAGCGGCCTGAGCGGTAAGCCCTGCAATCATCGAGCTTCCTTCTTCACCCATGAGGATGCCCATCACCAAGACTCGTGACTGGTCTGGATCTTCGATGGCGATGCCGTGTAGTTCGGCCAAGCTCTGCGCATAGAGTGCAGAAGCTTCAAGGAAGCCCAGGGTCGCCGCAGCTGAAAGACTCAGTGATATCACCGTGCCAATAGCCGGTACTGCTGCAGTACCACCGACGGCAGCTCCGGAACCGGTGACAACTAATAGGTAGTCACGTTCGACGATGGCGGCCAGTTCGGTCGAATCCGCTTGGGGGTGCTTCTTACGCAGTCGATTGATGTACGCAAGTACCAGTGGCCGCTGCACGCCAATGCCCTTCAAGATAGCTTGCTGCACACTAGGGCGTGGCTTGCCATCTTTGCCAATGAAAGTCATCGAGATTGGATCTTTTTTCATGATGCCTCCAGCTTTCCGCAAAACCCTGAGAGTTACCTTGAGCCTGCCGTGCTTTGCTCGGGTTCGCTGCCATTGAGTGGATGGTGCATTACGTGCTTGTGGAACTTAATCTACAGATAACTTCAGACCAGTGACGGTTACGGCACATTCAGTTGCGGGATTCTGCAATGCTAAGGCAAGAAAATACAGGGATGATCGCCCTGCGCGAACGGGCTAGAACTGAATGTCAGTCCAGATTAATGACCCAGGTTCATCAATGATCGTTGGTATTGCTTCATCCAGCGGTGGCTGGCTCTGCTCGATAAGGCCCTGGCCAACAACCTGCCACGAAGTATCAGGTACCAAGTAGCTTCCGGACTCGTTGAGCGCATCTTCGCGGCCCAGTGACTTAAGGAACGGTTTGATGCGTGACTCGCCGGACTCTTGTAGGTTCAGGGCTCCGGCGATGACAAACTTCTCGTCGCCCACACCTTTGGCTTGGCGCCCCTCATCGATATGAACGTAGTCCTTGCCGGCTAGATAGTCGGAGATAACTTTAAGTTCATCACTCTGGCGAGCTGCGGCAAGGTCTTGGTTCTGATCTTCGGGTTCAGTCTGTGTGGCTACTACGTGCACACGCTGACCGCGGTACTCAATAGGAATGTCCCATAGTCCGGTGTTCATCACTGGAATTGATGCGGCCAGTACACCGTCGATTTTGGTGTGGTGCAACTGGTTGTTGGCAACGTCCTGCCATTTGAGCTTGGAGACCGCGGTGATCTGATCTTCATCAACCGGGTACTTGGAGAGCACAACTACCGAGCCCTGCTCTTCAAATTCGCCCTGACCCCAGGCATCTTGTGCCCCACCAATGACACCGTCAACGTTCAGGTCCGCGCCGCTCTGCAACCCCTTGGAACCAACGGCTAGATAGGAGTACTGATAGTGAACATCTGGACGTTCGTCCTCGGTGTTGTTCAGGTACTGGTCGCGGAAGGTATCTAGGGCTGCCTGGTCCGCATCCACATCGGTAAGGACAACTACGTCAGCGTTGGACTGAGCGATGCTGTCAGCGACATGCCCTGCCTGCAGGTTGCTTGCCCCCATCAGGTTTTCGTTCAACTTACCCGGCGCATCCGCGGTGAGGTTCGCTTCGATGGTGGCAACACGCAATGAGGTCTGCGACAGTGCTTGGGTTGGGATGCCAGCTACATCAGTGGCTCCGGCTGGGACAGCAAGGGCCGAGGCTGCGGGGAACACTAAAAGCGTCCCTAGGCTCACCCCTGCTGCTCCAACTAAAAACTTTCGCACGGATCAACCCTACGCCGTACCCCAACCGTTTTTCCAGCACCTTAATCGGATTGTAATGCGAGCTTCATCGTCGCCTTCTTGTTGGCCTCGAGAATCTCTTCCATATAAGGGGCACGAATCCGCATAGATACGCGGGCGTCAACCAGACATACTCCATGGGCACCGGCACTTACCCAGTCGCCAACAGCGCTCAAGTCCTCAAGCTGATCAACCCGCACGCCAGTGGCACCCATGGTCCGAGCGATGCCAGCGAAGTCCACCGTCGGAATCAGCATCGGATCCTCATGCAGACCGATCGAACCGTACTGGTGCACCTCGGCGCCATAGGCGGAATCGTTGTAGATCACGATGACTCCGCTGTTGACCGTGCGGATGATCGACTCCAGGTCTGCCAAGCCCATCAGGAAGCCGCCATCGCCGGCAGCCAGCACCACGGTTCGCCCCTCGGCCGCTGCGCCAGCGCCCACCATCGAAGCGATGCCTAGTCCGATGGACTGGTAGGCGGTTCCCACACAGCTCAGCGAGCGGGCGCCGGTGGTGGACCAATACATTGGTCCCCAGCCGATGAAGTGACCACCGTCTTGAACCAGCACACGGTTGGCCGGCAGAATCTTTTCCAGTTCGCTAGCCACCCGGCGCGGATCAAGCAAGCCGTCCTCAGCCACGTCGTCGCCGGCCGGACGGGTGCGTAGGTCCTCCAAATCCAGGCTCGGGCACCAGGTGCTATCGGCGGTGTGCACTGCATGCAGCAAATCTTCGAGGGCAACCTGCACGTCGCCCTGGGCAAAGATGTCCACGCGCGCGTTGGTGGCATTCGGCGTCAGATCAATTTGAATCAGCGTCGTCGACTGGTCAATCAGCTCGCCGAAGCGCATGGTGAATTGGTTCAGGGACGCACCCAAAACCAGCACGGTATCGGCCTGGGCGATAATGCGCGCGTTGGCTTTGGTGCTGAAACCACCGGTGATACCTAGATCAAATGTGTAGTCCAACAAATCGCGTGCCAGCAACGTGCCCGAGGTACTCGCATCCAACTTCTGCGCCAGTTCTCTAACTTGCTCGGCGGCGTCGATGGCACCGCGGCCATAAAGAATGTGCGTGCGTTTGGAGGCGTCGAGCTTTTGAACGATCTGCTGCACTGTGGCGGAAGCAAGCCGGGGCTTGGGTGGCGCACAATTCATCGAAGCGAGTTCTGGAAGTTCTTCCTCAGCGCTTTCGGCCGCGGCCAGATCGTAGGGAATGGCCAGAACCACTGGAGTCTGCTCACGCAGCGCATGCGCGGCGGCTTGAAGAGCGGTGCTTCCCGGAGTGTGGCGGTCCACTACATAACGAGGTGCTCGCACCCCAGCGTCGATGGCGGCTTGGTCTACGTCCCAGCCGCGCAGTCCAGTGCTCGGCGCATCGCCGGTGACAAAAAGCAACGGGGTGCCAGCGGCGGCAGCTTCGGCCAGCGCGGTCACCGCGTTGGTATAGCCGGCACCATAGGTGGTGGTGGCGATGGCCAGCTTATTTGAAATCCGGAAGTACGCGTCAGCTGCTGAGACAGCGGCCGATTCATGGCGCACCGCGGTGTAGTCGAATCCCGCGCGAACGGCGGCATCAAGGAAGTGGGCGTTGCCGTTGCCCATCAATCCGAAGATCTGTGGGGCTACCGATTTTAGGGCATGGGCAATGGCTGCGGAAACGCTAGACATTATGGACTCTTTTCAAGAAATGATGATGAAGAAAATTCCATATATGTCTGCCGTTACCAGTTGCTACGGCAACGGGTATCGCCCCTTTTGAGAGCGCCGGAATCCACAATACTGTGACCCCTGACTCAATGATGATAGGGCACTGGGAGCAGTTTGCGCTAGAGCGCTTTGTCCTCAGGCTGAACGCCTAGGCAGTGCGCGAGCGCCTCATCCAAGTGCGGCGTGCGGAATGTGTGCGAGCGTTGAAGCAGTTTTGCAGGTGTCACGCGCTGGCTGGCTAGGGCCAACAAGTCTGCTCCTTGCGCGCCCAGAAGAAGTTTGGGCGCCAACGTCGGAACGGGAAGCAAGTCCAATCGGTGAAGTGCTCGTGCCAAGGTCTTTGAATACTCTTGATTCCTTACTGGGCATGGTGCCACCGCATTAACTGGGCCTTCCAAAAACACATCCCATAACGCACGATGATAGATCTCGACCAAGTCGTCTAGGCCTATCCATGACTGCCACTGCTGCCCTTGACCAATTCTTCCGCCAAGCCCCGACAAGTACAGCGGCCTAAGTAAGCCCAGCACCCCTGACTGAGGGCTTTGAACCAGACCGGTGCGCACCTGCACACGGCGCATACCCTGGGCTTGACCCTCGCGGGCTGCAGCCTCCCAGTCTTGGACCGTTTGGGCTAGAAAATCGGTTCCGTGTTCGGCATCCTCATCCAACAGCTTCTCTCCAGCGTGTGCGCCGTAAACGCCGATGGCTGAGGCTGAGACAAAGGTCTTCACCCCGGCTGCTGCGGCGGCCCTAGCCAACTTTCTCGTGGGCTCGATTCGACTGTCGCGAATCCGCTCACGATGTTTCTGCGTGAAGCGTCCGGCGATCGTGGCACCAGCAAGATGGATGACGGCATCGCACCCAGCCAAGCTCGCTACATCCGGGTCCTCGGGATTCCAGAAGCGCTCATTGTCCGCGCGCGCAGTGCCGCGGACCAGGCGATAGACCTTGTGACCTCCGGATTGCAGAAAAGCTACCAACGCGGTCCCCACAAGCCCGTGAGATCCAGTCACCGCGATAACCATAGGCTCCATACCGTGCCGGGCCGCACGCTGGTGAGCCGTCAGATCTTGGGCAAGCTGCCCATGGCGGTAGGTGAGCATTCGCCGTACCATCCGTGCCGGTAAATTGGTTTCGACCTCATCGCGCATGAGGCAAGTGTTCGCGCTTTCTGGCACAACCTCGTGTTTGTGTCGCCACCGAAGCGGCCGCAAAGGTAGCTGTCGAGACCCAACGGGCGCGAGCTCATCGGTGAAGAGTCGGAAACGTTCGTAGTCTGCAACTTGATGTTCCGCTCGCCACCGTAGACCGATAGGCAAACCAATGACCGAGGCACCATGGGCCAGCGAGTCCGCTTGGTGCACTGCGCGCACCGGTTGCCAAGGTGGTAGGAGCCGCTGCATGGCTCCAACACGCTCGTGCCAAGTGAAGACTTGTTCTGCACTGAAAGGCATGGACGACTCATGGATTATCCGCATATTTCACACTATGACCTAATGGCACGTTAAGCACAAGAACTTCAGCAGTTCAATACGACCGCTGAAGTCCTCATGTTTAAGCCACGCCTGGCGCAAAAATACCCGACTATTTAGCCTGCACTAGCGGCAAAACCTTTTTGTAGTCGGCTTCCTGCTTGGTCCAGAATTTTCCGTATTCCGCCGAATCTTGGTAACTAGTTGTCAGGCCAAGATTGTCCATCTTTGAAACCACGGACTCATCTTCGATAGCAGCCTGCAACGCGGCCTCCAATTTTTTGGCCACATCTTCAGGCAGGCCCGCTGGCGCAGCGTAACCGCGAGCAGTTGCTGCCACCACGTCATAGCCTTCTTCACTGAAGGTTGGCACGTCCGGCAAGACCTCGGCGCGTTCCTTGTCCATCACTCCGAGCACCTTGGCTTTGCCCTGTTTCTGAAGATCAATCACTTCACTGATGTTTCCAACCAACACGTCAACGTGCTTGCCTAGGAAAGCAGTAGAGGCCTGCGAGGCTCCCTCCGAGAAATGAACTGGGCTCAGTTCAGCCCCGGTGGCCTCGTTGATCTGTGCGATGGCAAAGTGCTCGCCACCCATCTGACCTGTGGTCGTGGCGTTAATAGACCCAGGTTTGGCCTTGCTGTCCTCGAGCAGGTCCTTGAGATTTTTGTATTTGCTGTCGGCCTGCACAGCAATCACCATCGGATCAACTACCTGTCGCGCCAGCGGCTGAAGGTCTTCACGTTTGAAGGCCGCTCCGCGTGCCTCGTCCATTGGGATGACAACAATTGATGGTGAACCCACGGCTCCAATGGTGTAGCCATCAGGCTTGGCATTGGCCAGTGATGTGTAGCCGATTTGCCCACCAGCACCCGGCTTGTTGACCACTTCGACATTGGTTCCTAGCTCTTTTTCCAGTACGGGCTGAATCAGGCGAGCAGCGGTGTCCACTGGTCCGCCGGGCGAAAATGACACCAGCAGTTCTACGGACTTACCATTTTTTGGAAAATCGGCTCCTGCATTGGACGTGGATGCTCCACTGGCTGAACAGCCGGCAGCAGCCAGGGTGAGAGCACCTACAGCAACGGCGGTGATGATGCGTTTCATGTGTTTTCCTTCGTTTTCGGTACAACTTATTGCGAGTGTTTAGCTTTCAGGGTCTTCAGCCACCAGCGCGGCTGGCTTGCGCAGCTTCAGTAGCGGACTGCAGACAATAACCAATGCGATGAGCAGGAGCACCATCGTGATGGGACGGTCAAAGAAAATGGAGAAGCTACCGTGCGAAATGTCCAAGGACTCGCGCAGGGAACGTTCCATCAGTGGGCCCAAAACCAGGGTCAGGACCATCGGAGCCAGAGGGATGTCCAGACGACGCAGTCCCAAACCGACCAGGCCGAAGATGATCATGACAAATACGTCGAATACCGAGAAGTTGATCGTGTAGGCACCAACAACCATGAACATCAAGATCAACCCGGCCAGGATTGGGTAAGGCACCTTCAAGATCGAAGTCCACAGGCCGACCAGAGGAACGTTGAGCACAAGCAGCAGAACGTTACCGATGAACAGGCTGGCGATAATCGTCCATGCCAGCGTGCTGTGTTCGGCGAACAACGTCGGGCCTGGGGTCAGGCCCTGCTGCAGGAAAGCTCCCATGAGCACTGCAATGGTCGGCGAGGCGGGAATTCCCAAGGTAAAGAGCGGGATTAGTGCACCGTTTGCGTGCGCATTGTTTGCGGTCTCGGGACCGGCGACACCTTCGATGGCTCCTCGTCCCAGTTCGTTGCGATACTTGGAGAATTTCTTTTCCGCTCCGTAGGAAAGCAGGGAGGAAACCGATCCGGTCATTCCCGGAATCAGTCCCATCGCGAATCCAATGCCGGTACCGCGAGCGAAAGCTGGCGTGCTGCGTTTCCAGTCAGTTCGTGTGGGAAGTAGGGCACGCAGTCCAGGTGTCTGCGTCACCGTCTGGTTCTTTCCCGGGCGGTAAGACAAGATTTCCGACAACCCGAAGATGCCAACGATAACGGCCACAAATGAGACGCCGTCAAGCAAACGGTCCATGCCAAAGGTAAAACGTGGTGCTCCCATGACCGGGTCAATACCAATCATTGAAATCAGCAGACCCAGGGCACCGGAAATCAGCGCCCTGACCATGGAGCGTCCTGCCAAAGCAACAAGCAGAGAAATTCCAACAACTACAAGAGCGAAAAATTCTGGTGGACCAATGAGCAACCCCAGACTTCCGAGCGGTTTGGCAGCCAGGACCAGACCCACGGTGGCGATAGTCCCGCCGATGAATGAACCAACCGCGGCGATGGTCAGGGCTACGCCGGCACGGCCGACTTTAGTCATTTGGTAACCATCGATGGCGGTAATCGCAGAAGCGGCTTCGCCGGGCGTATTAAGCAGAACGCTGGTGATGGTTCCGCCGTAGGTTGTGCCATAAAAAATCGCGCACAGCATGATGATAGAACCGGCAGGATCAAGATTGAGAGTCAGTGGAATTAGCAAGGCGATGCCGGCGACCGGTCCGATGCCAGGCAGTACGCCAATGACCGTGCCCAGCAGGCAGCCAACGAAGGCGAAGAGCAGGTTTTGCCAGGTCATCGCCTCGGCAAAACCCATCATGAGTTCGTTAAGAACGTCCATATCAAATTCCAATCATGCTCAACGGCAGCAACGTTGCCACCGGAAGAGAGACGTGCAGGACGGTCGTGAACAGGTAGAACACACCGACGCTCCCGCAAAGAGAAATAACTACGGCTTTCACCCACCCGATCCGAGCCCGGAAGCCAAGGTGATACATGAGGAAGGCAAATACGCTCAGCTGGAATCCGAGGAATGGCAAAGCGGCAGCCAGTATCACCAGGCTGAGGATGACAGCCCCTACTTGCGCCCCGTCGAACGACTCTGCCTCGGTTTGCTCTGTTGGCGTCGCGCGTCCCTGCAGGAACCACAAGACGGCAAGCACCATCAGGAATATGCCAAGTACCGCGGGGAAAAAACCGGCGCCTGGGCCCAAAGCGCTCCCGAGTCCAAGCTTCAATGAACCCAGCAGCGCATACAGGCCGATAAGCGCGATGACTGCTTGGCCAATGAGCAGTGGCCATCGCCCGGAAGGAACCGAGCTCCCCGTTGCATCATTCGACACAGCATCCTCCAATTGCATAGTTTGTTCGTAAATTTCATACAGTAAAATTATCTAGCGTTCCATGAAATAGTGACATGAGGCACAAGAGGTCGTCAAGCAAGTGCATCAAATTACAAATTAATTGCATAGAATGAAATCATGGCGGCAGAAAACGAGAAGTCCGAGACACCCAATGGCATGAGGTCATTAACCAGAGCTATTGCCGTATTCGAGCAGATTCAGCGCTATGAGCACCCTCGGCGCCTGAGCACCATCGCTGCCGATATGGGCATGAGCTCGCCAACCACACTTCGGATCTTGCGAGTACTTCAGGAAGCAGGCCTCGTCAGCCAGACCGACAAGAGCTACCGATTGGGCCCAGCGGTGCTCCCTGCGGCCCGCGTCTTCCTGGAAAACGATCCCTTGCCGCGAGTTGCCCAGCCGATCCTTCAGCAACTTTCTCAAGCCACGAAGCTGACAGCTTCGCTGTACACCCGTCTGGGCAGTGAGCGAGTTTTGGTTGAACGCGTGGTGGGCGAAAGTTCCCTAGGTTACAACCTCCCGCAGGGACGACGCCTTCCACTAACGGCCGGCGCGGCCGGACGCATTTTCTTGCTTGGCGCAGACGACGATGAGCTAACGCAGATTGCCGAGACGTCTCGACGCCTGCATTACGAAGCAGAGGACTTTGACCTCTTGGCCATCAAGGACCGCGCCCCCAACACCGATGCCAACTACGCCATCTCCGAGGATGAGCGTGCCCTTGGCATTATCTCGATTGCCGCCGCCATTCCATCTCGCCAAGGCCCACCAACCGAGGCACTCTCCTTGACCGGCCCCATCCACACGCTTACCCGCGAAGCCCTGGAAACTCGGGCTCCGGAACTCCTTCAGGCCGCTCGTCGCTTGTCCGATCTTCTAGCAAGCAGCGTCTACTAAGGCAATAACCAACCCAATCAGGCGCGTGAATCACGCGCCTGATTGTCGTGCCCAGAATTTCCGACACTTTTGGCGCCCTCTGCGCGAAACACAATTTCCCACACCTTGACACTGTGACGCAGCCCATGCCATGATTCCGTACATCATCAAGAAATTGCGTAGTGTGAAACTATAGAACGTCTACTGAAATTAACTCAGTTGTTTCACGCTCACCCCAGATTTGGGATAGGTGCCCCATGAATCAATCGACACAGTCTCTTTGCGTCGCACAATCTGTCATCAATCGACTTGCCGCGCTTCCTGCCGCCAACATCGGCGATGCCATGCAGCGACTAGGAATTGCTTCGGCGGACATCCAAGCAGTGTGGGATGGCGCTAAAATTTCCGGACCTGCCTACACGGTATGGGTGGCCCCAGGCGACAATGCCGGAATCCATGAAGCGCTCAAACATGTTCAGCCCGGCGAAGTCATCGTTGTCAACGGCGGTGGTTATACCGACCGCGCACTGCTCGGAGAGCTTATCGGCGAGCGCGCAATATCCAAGGGTGTCGCGGGATTTGCCGTCGACGGGGCGGTTCGGGATGCGGTGGATCTCGGCGAAATCAATCTTCCGGTCTTTGCTCGAGCTACTAGCCCCGCCGGCCCCTACAAGAATGGTCCCTTCGAAGTTAACGGAACCATCGCCTTTGGCGGTGTTGCCGTCTCGCCGGGAGACATTGTCGTCGGAGACTCGGACGGATTGGTCATCATCCCGGCAGAACGCGCCAAGGACATCGCCACCGCTGCCGAAGCCGTGAACCTTGACGAGTCACAGCGCCGCGCAGCCATTCTTGCTGACCGCAAAATCTCCCATTCCTAATAATCTAAGGTCCTCATACTATGAAATGTGCACTCATCGGACTCGGTGAAGTCGGACAGACTTATGCTGCCGCGCTGCTCGAAGCTGGTCACGAGATCACCGGCTACGATCCGTTTATCAATCATGCCCCGCAGGGCGCGCAATTAGCGCAGTCAGCTGCCCAAGCAGTTAAGGATGCAGACATGGTTTTGGTTCTGACCGGCGCCGGCGCCGCACCAAAGGTCGCGCAGGAATGCTTACCGGTGATGAAGCCAGGATCTGGTTACGCGGATCTGACCAGTTCATCCCCCAAGGTCATGGAAGACTTGGGTGCCACCTCGGGCCAGGTCAACTTCATCGATGTCGCCATCCTTGGACCCGTTATTGCCCAGGGTGCAAAAACTCCGCTGATGGCTAGTGGCCAGGGAGCTGAGGACTTTGCCGATCTGCTCAAGTCTGTGGGAGCACCGGTCGAAGTCGTAGCAGGCGGACCGGGCAGCGCCATGGCCCACAAGTTGCTACGCAGCGTCTTCACCAAGGGTCTTGCATCCGTGGTGATTGAAGCCGTTCACGCAGGCGCCGCTGCAGGACTTGAACCATGGATCCGAACAGAAATCTCTACAATGCTTGCCGGTGACGGACAGGCAACCATCGACCGGTTCCTTAGCGGCACCGCCAAACACGCGGTACGTCGCGCGGCAGAAATGCGCTCGACCGGCGGGTACTTGGAAGACCTAGGCGTCCCACACGAAATGTCTGACGCCTCGGCCAGTGCAATGGAGCGCATGACCATCGATACTAAAATGACAGCTGGCTAGCAGCGACGCTAGCAAGCTTGGAAGGAAACAGCATGATTGGCATCTGGGCGCTAGGCGTCTACCTCGCGGTCATCATCGTTTGGACGGTGCTAATGCGCCGTAACGTCGGTGAAGCGATGATTCTTGGCTTCGTTGTGGCCGCAGCGTTCAGTGGCAGCCAGATGCTGTCCGTTGGTTGGGCCGCACTCTATGAGGCGCTCACCGACGAAATCGTCTATGCAACAGTGATCTTCGTATTCATGGGCTACCTGCTTGAACGAGCCGGAGTCATGGAACGCATGATCAACCTGCTGGACTCGTTGATCGGTGGCAGTAAGGGCGGAGCCGCCTACGTGTCCACGGTATCCTCGGCCGGTTTGGGTAGCATCGTGCACAATCAGGCGGCCATCGCCGCAACCGTTGGATCGATTACCATCCCGTGGATGGAACGCTCAAAGATCGACCGCCCTACCGCAGCCACCATCGTGGCCGGTAACGCGGGCATGGGAATCACTTTCCCGTTCAGTGCTTCAATGTTTGTTCTTGTTGGTTCCTCCACCGTTGGCCCTTTGCTCTCAGCCAATGAGTTGCTGGTCCCCTTGATTTTTGGTGGGCTTTGGTGCGTGGCGCATCGACTGGTTGTGACCTATCTTTTGGTTCGCCGCAGCGGCGCCCAAGCCACACCCACCGAACAGCGCCAGCAACTATCGGTGGCTTTTAGGCAAGGGTGGAGCACCCTACTGCTCTTTGTCGGTGTTGCCATTCCGATGATCATCACCAGCGGTGCCATCGCCGAGGCACTGAGCAATTACACCCAAACCAACGTGGCCAAAGCGATCAGCCCGATCTTCTGGATCCCCATCGCGTTGATCGTCATGGGATTGCTGCTCGGATTGAGCAAATTGCCACGCAGCCTCAAGGCCTGGTCATCCATGCTTGAGGACTCCATCCCCCGCTTTGGCATTGTCGGAATTACTGTGCTCTTCGCCTTTGCCGGCGCCAACGCCCTGGCCAGCACCGGATTGCCGGAGCAACTCACCACGGTGTTGAACCAGCTTTCACTGCCGGTGTGGCTGCTCGCCCTGGTGATTGGGTTAATCGTCATTGCTGTGGCGGCTCCGTTGTCCTCAACAGCAACCATGGCCGCGGTGGGCACCGTGGGAGTGGCCGCCCTTGTGGCCGCCGGAGTCCCGGCGCCGACCGCTGCCGTTGCTGTGCTGGTATTTTCCTCCTGCGAAGCGGCGGTTCCCCCGGGTGGAGCTCCGTTGTACGTTGCCTGCGGTATTGCCGGGGTCAACCCGTACAGCACCTTCCGTTCCATGATGCTGTTCTACGCAGTGCCGTTGCTGGCCATTGGTATGTTGATCGCATCCGGAATCCTGCCGGTCTAAAAGGAAACGAAAAAATGTATCAACTTATACTTCGAAAAACCTTTGTCGCCTCCCTGGCACTGGCCCTGTGCGGCGGAATCGTCTTTGTCCTGTTACAGCTCGCCGGAATGATCTTCGGCAGTGCACTCTTGCTGACCGGCCCCAACGCGGTGTTCAAAACGGTACTTTGTATCTGTGCATCTATTGCCTCAATCGCCGCCTATCTATTGCTCCATGTGGGCTCCACCCCGGTGAAATATGCACAGGAGAACTCATCAAAATGAGCAAGTACCCCACTCGTGCCGAGCTAAAACAACGCCCGGGAATCCTTGCCGGTACCTCATGGGACCTATTTAGCTCCCCGTCTGCTGGCGCCCCCGACAAGATTGATGCGGCCAAACGTATTCAGGCGGCCACATCGGTCCGCTTGGGAGAAACCTTTGGGCTGGACTATCCGATTGATGCGTTTTCGTCTGGCATGTCTAAAACCCGAGGCGCTGCAGAGCACCACATTTTTGGCAATCATCCGGCCCATCGTGATGACTACTTGGACAGCTTTTACCTTCAAGGCTCCTCGCAGATCGATGGACTGCGCCACCGCCGTTCGGATGAAGTCGGCTTCTACAATGGGGTGCCCGACGAAAAGATCATTGTGGGTACCAGCGAACTGGGCATCCAATACTGGTCGGATCAGCCCATCGTGACCCGTGGCGTGATGATCGACCTGGACGGGTTTGCTCAATCCCAGGGCCATCAACTTGATCATGCCAACGGGGAGCAGATCCCGCTTTCCCGGCTCCTTGAGGCCATAAGCCACCATGGAATCTCACTGGAACAAGGCGACGCGTTGATGGTTCACACCGGCTGGAGCGAATGGTTCTTAGCGCTATCCCCGGAGGGAAAATCCCGACAACGTGACTCAGGCAAAGCCACCGGGTTGGTGCAATCCGAAGAACTACTAGACTGGGCGTGGGATTCGGGATTGAGCATCCTGGCGGCCGATAACTTCGCCGTGGAGTGCCTGCCACCGGTGGCCAACTCCCCCTTCATCAGCACGGCCCCCAATGATCGCGGAATGATGCACCAAGAGTTTTTGGCAAAGCTCGGCCTCCCGCTTGGAGAGCTTTGGCGTTTGGGACCATTGGCCCGACGCATGAGCCAGCTGAAGAGGTGGGATTGCCTACTGACCATTAAGCCACTGAATGTTATTGGCGGCACCGGATCCCCAGCCAACGCCACCGCGGTCTTTTAAACCCAAAAGTCTCGCGCACTACCAAAGCAGTGCACGAGACTTTTGATTTTTTGCTGGTTCTAACTACAGCGCCTTCGGTCCGAATTCGGCCAAGAACTGACCCGGACCCGGGTTGGCTGGCGCGTCCGAGCCACCAAGGTGCTGAAGTACGCCCCACACGGCATTCAGTCCGGTGGTCACCGCGCCTTCGGCCCAGCCAGCGGTCCACGACACGTCGTCTCCCGCAAGGAAGATGCCGCGGTGACCGGCAGCCATCTTTTGCTGGTCAAAGTGCGTGTAGAGACGCTGCTGGTAGCGGTAATGGCCCGGCAGGTTGGCCTTAAACGCACCCATGAAGTTCGGATCGGACTCCCACGATACGGTGATTGGCTGGCCCACAATGTGGCTACGGATATCCACACCCGGGTAGATCTTCTCCAGTGAGTGCAGCATCAGTTCCATGCGGCGTTGCGCCGACAGGGAGAGCCACTTGAGCGCATCATCGTTCCAGGTGTAGGAAAGCAGGATGACCGCGGGCTGATCCTCCCCGTTATCTAGCAGGTAGGTGGCGCGGTTCAGCCGGTCGGTGAGCGTCATGGACATCAGGTGCTCCCCGGTCACCGGGTCGCGGTCCTTCCAGAACGGGCGGTCCACCATCACGAAGGTTTTTGAGGACTGCATGTAGTGGCTGCGCTCGATCGCGGTCCACAGTTCGGCTGGGAAGAGCTCCTCGTCGGTGTCGATCCCGGTGGACAGCAACCAGGACTGCACGGTGGAAACCACGGCGCCAAATTCTGCGGTGCGACCAAATCGTTCGGTCACCTCAATGGTGTTAGCCCCGTTAAAGCCTGGTTTTTGGGTGCGGTACACCTTGGAGACCGCACCGCGTGGCGCGCCGCCGTGCAGCGAGGACAGGGAAGTGCCTTCTGGCCAATGCGCCATCTTTTGTGGTGCGTGATTCCATAGCGCCTCGGGCAGTTTGGCCGCGCCGCCGGTGATGCCGCGGTGGTAGTCATCGGCGTCGGTATACACCACGCGCAGGATTTCCAGGATCGAGTTGGGGAAGTCGGTGTCCCAACCGCCTGAGCCGAAGCCCACCTGGCCAAAGGCTTCGCGGTGCTCAAAGCCGGCCTCCTTGAAGGCCTTGGAGTTGGCGATGAAGCCGTAGAAGCTTTCCTCGTCGAACTCTTCAAGCATCGAGTCCCACAAGGCCTTGATGGTGGCGGTATCGCGGTCGCGGATGGCCTGCTGCATCTGCTCAAAGTGGGCGTCTTCGCGCAGGGCCTGCTTCCACGCCTCGGCCACTTCTTGGTAGAAGACCGGCAAATCGGCGGCGTCTTCTACGTAGATTTTCTGTCCCTTAAGCTCGATCACCGTGGAGTCGGTGGGCTCGGCCAGCGGGTTCGGGAAGTCGTAGGTATCCAGCTCAAGCAGCTCGATGTAGTGGTAGAGCGCCTTGCTGGAGACCGGGAAGCGCATGCCGCCCAGATCGCAGGTGATCTGCGGGGCTGCGGCGAAGCTGGCGGTGCGCAGTCGCCCACCGATCGAATCGGCCTCATAAACTACTGGCTTCAGGCCCAGCTTCATCAGTTCATAAGCGGTCACCAGACCCGAAAGTCCGGCGCCGATCACGGCCACCTCGGTGCCGTACAGCGCTTCGGGCACTGAACCCAGCCCGGCCTCGTTGGCTACAAATCTGTCGTAGCTGAACGGGAAGTCGGGGTTAAGCATGGTGATGGGGTTGCTGGTATTCATTGCTAGTCCTGAGGTAGTTTCGAAAGGTGGCTGTCGATATAGGCCTGCTTGCTTAGTTTGCCCAGCGTTGATCGGCGGCGTCCATAAGCCAGGTAGAGCACGATGCCTACCAGCATCCACGCACCGAAGACTACCCAGGTGTGCCAGCTGAGCTGGGTCATCAGGAAACGGCAGGCGAGCACGCCCAAAATCGGGGTGACTGGGTAGAACGGCACCTTGAAGGCACGCGGTGCCAGTGGCTGCTTGCGGCGCAGGTACATCACCGAGACGCCCACCAGCGCGAAGGCGAAGAGGGTGCCGATGCTCGTGGCGTCGGCCAGTGCGCCCAGCGGGATAAAGCCGGCGGTGATCGCCACCAGCACACCGGTAATCACGGTGCCCAGCACCGGGGTGCCGGTGCGGCGCGAAATTTTGCCGAAGGCCGCCGGCACTAGTCCGTCGCGGGACATGGACAGCAGGATGCGGGTCTGTCCGTAGAGCACGGTCAGTACCACCGAGGCAATGGCCAGCACCGAGGCCAGCGCAAAGACCAGCACCATCCATGGCTGCCCGGTGATTTCGCCGACGATCTGCACCAGGGCAGCTTCGGAGCCTTCAAACCAGGTCCACTTTCGGGCGCCGACCGCGGAAACCGCCACCAGCACATAGGCCACGGTGACGATCAGCATCGAGAGCATAATGGCTCGTGGCAGATCACGCTTGGGGTTTTTGGCTTCTTCGCCGGCCGTGGAGGCGGCGTCAAAACCGATGTAGGAGAAGAACACGCTGGAGGCTGCGGCGGTGACGCCGGCTGCGCCCATCGGCAACAGCGGCTGGAAGTTGCCCGCATCAAAGGCGCTGAAGGCGACGATCGAGAAGAAGATCAGGATGCCGGCCTTGATGATGACCACCACGGTGTTCACGATGGCCGATTCGCGCGCTCCACGCATCAAGAGCAAGGTGGCGAGCACCACGACGATCAACGCCGGCAGGTTCACTACCCCACCTTCAGCCGGTCCCCCGGCCAGTGAAACGGGTAGTTCCAGGCCAAAGGCGCGTAACGCTTCGTTGACATATTCGCCGGCGCCCACGGCCACGGCGGCCACGGAAACCGCGTATTCCAGCACCAGACACCAACCGCAGATCCAGGCGATGCCTTCACCCATGGTCGCGTAGGTATAGGAGTAGCTGGAACCTGCCACCGGCACCATTCCGGCCATCTCTGCGTAGGACACCGCCGAGAGCAGTGCGGTGATGCCAGCGATCACAAAGGAGATCCAGATGGCCGGGCCTGCGATCGGCACCGTGGCGCCAAGGATCACCAGGATGCCGGTGCCCAGGGTCGCGCCGACACTGATCATGGTCAGCTGCCACATGCCTAGGGTTCGGCGCAGTGTTCCGCCCGATGAGTTTGCTTCGCTCTCGGAGACCATCTGCGTGATCGACTTGCGCCGTCGCAGCTGCGGACCGAGGCCGGTGGCTGGCTTGCGCCTGGCTTGTGTCGTGCTGTTCATCTCGGGTCCTCGCTGCACAGTGGGTTTTCTTCTGCCTTCAAGCCTAGATCTGTGATCCGGCTCTCAGCATGGAAGTTTTGAACTAAAATATTTTCCTATGGGACATTTTGCACCGCCGCCATCCTCGTCGAGCGTCGACACCCCGGGCATCACCTTAGGTCGTTTCCTGCGCCAACTGCCACCGGAAATCACGCTGGTCAACGACGCGGGCGATCGGCCGCTGCGCTGGGTAGAAGCCAGCGATATGGATGACCCCACCGATTACCTACTGGATCAGGAGATGATCCTCACCAGTGGCTTCCCCCTAGTCGGCCACAGCGATGATGCGCAGGTGGTCAACGGTTTTATCAGCCGGCTGGCCAACGCCAAAGTCAGCGCCCTGGGTTTTGGGCTGGAGCCATATTTCACCCAAATCCCGAGAACGGTGCTCGACGCCTGCCGCAAGCACCAGATGCCCCTGCTACAAATTCCGGCCAGCGTGCCCTTCGCCGCGATCGGCATCGCCTTTGCCAAGCTCACCGAGGCCGACAACGCCGCGCAGCTGCGTGCCAGCGCCGAAGCCAATCGCGCGCTGATGCGCTGCCTGACCCAGAGCGATCCCGAAAGCGCGCTGGTTTCCGTACTCTCCCAGCGCCTAATCGCCAGCGTGCGACTGCTGGGCACCGAAGGCGCCATCCGCTACCAGGCCACCATCGGTGACACCGCTGAGCTCAACGAGGAGCTGAAGTTAGAGCTCTTCACCCAGGCCACCACCGCCGCTGGGCAGTTCGCCCTGCACCAAGAAGATTCCTTGGTCGACCTAGCCTTCCCGATCCGCGCCACACTTCCCACCGGCGGCCGCGCGCCACTTCTTGGGGTGCTTTCGGTTGGCTTCGCCCGTACTCCCTCGGCTTTTGACCACAACCTCATCACCACCGCGCTGGGTCTACTCGAAGTCCTCGCCCGCGAGCGCGCCGCCAGCTCCTCCACCGCAACCCAGCTGGCCACCGCGCTGCTTTTGGGCAATCGCGGTCCGCTGGATGACTCGATGCTCTCCCTGCTGAATCTCAACCTCGGCGGGAACCGCACAGACCCCGCCCGCGTTGTCGTAATCACCGCGCTGTCGCATCAACCCGGCACCGAGGCCAACTTCCACCTCACCCACCTGCAGGCTCTGTTTGATACCCGACTGGTCATGCAGCACGACGATTACTTTGTGGCCCTCACCCGTTGCGAATCCACCCAGACTATGTTCGATCGGCTCAAGTCCTCCGGCTACCTCGCAGGCTTCAGCACACCAGCGCCCGTCGACCGTCAGCTCGGCGAAAAACTGCACGACCTACTCGCCCAGGCAACCGGGTTACTGCCTCGGATGCGCGAACAGGGCCAGAGCCTTGATGCTCAAGTGATTCCCCGCTCGTTCCTCTCCCTACTACCCAGCCAGGCCGGAAAGCAGCTAGCACAGGAGACCCTGGCACACATCCTTGATTTACCCGAAGTGCGTCGCGACCTGTATCTAGAGGTGCTGCAAGGCTGGTTGGAAGCCAACGGTTCCTGGGACCAAACGTCGAAAAACATCGACCTGCACCGCAATTCCGTGCGTCGCCACATCGCCGCCATCGGCGAGGTTCTTAACAAAGACCTCAACCGCGCCGACGTCCGTCAGGAGCTATATCTGGCCTTAACTTTCCGCTCCATGAGCTAAGCCCAGCGCCCGAGATTCAAGAAACTTTTCCACAAGATTCGAAGACATATTCTAATTAACGAAGTATAATTAGAATATGTCCGAAGCAAAGGTGCACGGAGATGCCCTGCCCCAGGCGGTAGAGCCAGCGGAATTCGAAAACCACTGGCTCGCATTGCAAAGAGACCTGACGTGGATACAAGACCACGGCAGTAAAGAGGACTGTGTCCGGGGCATCGAGTTACTCGAAGGGCTCATAGCGTCTGCCAACTTCCAGCAGGCCGGCCTCTCTCACCAGCTGGAAAAGAAATTCGTTTCCGACCATGAGGAACGTGGCGTCAACCTTGACGACCAGACTCGTGGTGCCGCTGCTTGCGTAGCCATTGCCCGCAAACAGTCCCCAAATGGCTACCGCAATTACCTAGTCAACTGCCGCATCCTCTTTGAAGACACACCAAATATCGCTGCAGCCTTTTCCCGGGGCGAATTTACTGAACCTCAAATTTTCACCATCCTCAACGAACTGCAGACTGTCAAAGCGCAACGTCGCACCGAATTTGATGATCTCTTCGGCCAGAATCCGAACATGTTCGAGGGCATGGGGCGGAATCGGATCAAGGATACCGTCCGAAATTTCACGCTTTCCTTCAATTCCGACCCTGTATCCAAAGAGCACAAAACTGTCGAAGAGTCTCGTTTCGCTCGCATGACTATCGACGAGAAAAAGGGCTGCGTGAAGCTGACCGCACAGTTCCCACTACTGTCGGGAATGGGACTCAAGAACTACTTGTACAAGGAGTCCCGCAAGCTCAATAAGAAGGGCGACAAGCGCACCAAGGACCAGATCCGGGCCGACATTCTCTTTAGCTACATGATGATCGGTGAGCCTTCAAAGATGCCCATCAACTTGCAGGTTGGCGTCATCATGACCGAGCGAGCACTCTTCCAAGGCGAACGTGAACCCGCTTTCCTCGAAGGCTACGGCTACATTCCCGCACAAGAGGTGCGTGAATGGATCGGCGGGCACCAGATCGACAACGAATTAACCTTCGAAGAGATGGAAGCAAAGCTCACCCCGGAACATATTGAAGAAATCGAAGTGCTCACCGAACTCGCGAGAATATATACGGCTCCCGGCAACCAAGACTTGATAAGCATGGATTCCAAGGCCCGGATCTTCCCGGAGAAGCTCAAGAAATTCGTCAGCATTCGAGATCGACATTGCCGCACACCTTTCTGCGACGGAATCGTTGCCGAAACTGACCACGTGGAGCAGTACGCGCGGGGTGGGAAGACCAACGTGCACAATTCCTGCGGCCGTTGCGAAAACTGCAACAAGAATAAGGAAGCTTACGGTTGGATTGAGCTCACGGCCATGAAGGGTCCGCACACGATGCTCATCAGCCCGGTATCCGGAATGTCTTATCAGTCCACGGCCCCACCTGCGACCGGATATGTGCATAAGCCTTTCCCACAGTTGGCGACCGATGCAACGTGGTTCAAAGACTTCAAGGGCAGGCTGAGCCGGGGCGATCCGCCGGCTTCCAACACATCATGACCGCAAACCTAAGGTGTTTCCGCGCAGCACTTCGCTGCGCGGGCATACCCTATGGGTCAGTTATTTCTCCATTAGCCATTGCGCGTAGAGATCCGTCCGAGCTTCGGCAAGGTACGGAACTTCCGATCTAATCTTCGCCAAAGAACTCACGTCGATATCCGCAGCAAGAAGCTCGGAACCTGCACCGGCTTGAGCCAGGATGGTGCCATCAGCACCGGCGATTACGCTGGTGCCTGCCAACTCAAATCCAGCTTCAGTTCCGCTGTGGTTTGCGTAGGCAATAAAAAGCTGGCTCTCCATGGCGCGAGTTGGAACAAGTTGAGTGCACACTTGCTCGTATCCGCGGCCCATGGCAGTGGGAACAAGTAGCAACTGCACTGAACGTCGCGAGGCTTCCCGGACAACCTCCGGGAATTCCACGTCAAAGCAGATCACCATGCCCAGCATGATGCCCTCATATTCGAAGGAGGCTGGAGGGTTGCTGCCAGCGATAAAGACTTCATGCTCTTCAGTACCAAAGAGCTGCACCTTTTGATAATGGGCCAGCTTCGCTCCCCGATCATCAACAAAAGTAGACGTGATCAGCCAACCGTGATCAGTGATCTCGGGTAGGGAGTAGACCAGGGCAATCGAATGCTTGGCGGCAATGGCCGACAACCGCTCACGCGCACCAGGCAACAACGAAATATCCAGCGAATCGCGCAGGACGTAGGGCGCATATCCGACGGTGAAAAGCTCGGAAGTGAGCAGGATTTTGGCGCCATCGGAGGCAGCACGTTGCGCAGCATGATCGATGGCAAGAAGATTGCGCTCAATCTCCAATACCTCTGCCTCGGCCTGCATTACTACGATACGCATTTGGTTCCTTCCAAGCATCATCGATGGCTAGGTTTAACCATATTCTGAGCGCACCCTGATATGTCTAGGTTATTTGGCACCGCGAGTGCAGATGTGCGTACTTTTCGCACCAACAACAAAGTCGCCCAGAAAAGCTTTCTGGACGACCTCATTGCGATTACTTGCCGACGGCCTCAGCAAGAAGTTCAACCACGTGGCGGTACTCTTTGCCGGTGGCGCGGGACATTCCAAGTTCGCACGTGCGGTTGCACGACGCATGGGCTTGCGCATCCAGCTCGCGAACTTCGGCAGCTTCGCGTGCGGTGGCCGAGTCAGTCAGCTCGGGGTGCAACATGCCACGATCCCCCGCAAAGGCACAGCAACCCCAGTTCACTGGAGTGTTCACCTGCTGCGCCACGGTCTGTGCGATTTTCTGCAGATCAGGGTTCAGACCCATTTGGGTGGACGAGCAGGTCGGGTGCAACGTGATCGAGGAGATCTTCTGAATTTCAGGCAACTTGTCCAGCAGGTGCTTTGAGGTGAAAGCCAACAGGTCAACCACTTCATACCCCTGCTCTTCGAGGGTGTGGGCAAAGCCCTCGGTGCAGCTGGAAGCATCAGAAATGATCGGCAGATTTTTCCCCGGCAAGGCTGAACGAACTTCTTGAAGGACGCGCTCGGCCATCGCCTCGTGCCCCTCCGCGTAGCCCTTGGAAGTCCAAGGGGTACCGCAACAGGTGGATTCAATGCCTTGCGGGACATATACCGAAACGCCAGCGGCATGCAGCAACTTGGTGAAGGCCGAAGCCACACCTTCGCCTTCACCGGTCGGGCCAAACATCGAGTTCACACACGCAGGAAGGTAAATCGCCAGCGGCTCGGTGCCAGCAGCGCCTAAATTCCCAGCCAATAATTTACGTGCCTTGCCTCCCCCGGGAAGATCCGCATCATAGCGTGGCATAACATCGGTGCTCACGACCTTGCGGGCCACATCGGTGACGCCTCGTACCAGCGGTGCCGGGAGTTTATCGGCAACACTGAGCGCAAGGGACCCCGCACGAGTGGCCGGTCCCCAGCCCTTGGCGACGGCCTTAAAACCGGCAGCCAAAACCGGGTGAGTATCTTCGCGACGCAGACGCTTGACCAGCAGACCGGTATTGATACCGACCGGGCAGGCGGTCACGCACATGCCATCCACGGCGCAGGTCTGTACGCCGTTATATTCGTAATCGCGTTCCAGCTCCGCAGCCAGTTCAGTGTTGCCTTCGGCTTCAGCCTTGGCAATGGCGCGACGCACCACGATGCGCTGGCGCGGGGTGAGGGTCAGGTCCTTGGAAGGGCAAACAGGCTCGCAGTAACCACATTCCACGCAGTGGTCGGCCTCAACTTCGATGGTTTCGTTGAGCTTGATATTGCGAATGTGGGCCGCGTGGTCCTCGTCGATGATCACCCCTGGGTTCATCATCAGCCGCGGGTCACAGGCAGCCTTCAATTCAAGGTGCACCTCGTAGAGTTCGTCGCCGTACTGCGCGCGAACAAATGGGGCCATGGCGCGGCCGGTACCGTGCTCAGCCTTCAGGTTCCCGTCCTTGGCCAGGATCAGTTCAACCATTTTGTCGTTAAACGAGTTGTAGCGGTTTAGTGACGCATCACCCTCGAAGCGGTCGGTGAGCATAAAGTGGATGTTGCCGTCCTTGGCATGGCCGAAGATCACCGAATCTTCGTAACCGTACTCCGTGAACAGGCCTTGCAAGTTGTCGCAGGTTTCAGCCAGTGATTCAACCGGGACAACGACGTCTTCTAGTAGGGCGGTGGTCCCGGATGCGCGAGCGCCTGCCACCGAGGCGTAGAGGCCCTTGCGGAATTTCCAGGCAGCCTGCCGGCTCTTGGCATCGTCAGAGAGCAGTGCGGGGGCGCGTAGCGCTGCGGTGTCCAGCAGACGTTGGCCAGCGGTTTGCAACCCGGTAAGTTCTTCGGCGTTATCCGCGTGGTATTCGATCAGCAGCGCCGCCTGTTGATCCACCTCAAAGCCCATAATCGCCTCGGGCACACTGGGCAGTTCTTGACCCACACGCAGTGAAGTGGAGTCCATTAGTTCAAGGGTCGCCGCCCCGGATTCCAACAGTTCAGGCAGGGCACGGGTGGCCAAATCCAGGTTTTCGAACACGGCCAGGGTGGCGATGGCCAACTTACGGATCGGCACGGTACGGAACACCGCTTCGGCAACAAAGGCCAAGGTTCCTTCGGAGCCGATGATTAGGTGCGCCATCAGATCCGCCGGGGTGTCATAGTCCAAAAAGGCGTTGATGCCGTAGCCCATGGTGTTTTTTAGGGCAAAGTGCTTTTGGATTTTGGCCACCGAGGCCGGGTTGGTGCGCACACGCTTGACCAAGCGGTCCAAGGTGGCGACCAGTTCCGGTTCCGCGGCGGCTAGCTGACGGTCGGCATCCGGATCGGCGGTATTAATCATGGTGCCCGAGGGCAGCACAAAGGTCATCGATTCCAAGGTGCGGTAGGTGTTAAACTCGGTGCCGCAGGCCATGCCAGAAGAGTTATTGGCGATCACTCCGCCGATGGTGCAGGCCGCTTCGCTCGCCGGATCCGGACCGAGCTTGCTGCCGTACACCGCCAGACGCGCGTTAACTTGGCGGACGGTGGCGCCGGGCTGCACCCGCACGCGAGCACCGTCGTCGAGCACCTGAATGTCGCGGAAGTTGCGGCGCACGTCGATCATCAAACCATCACCGCTGGCCTGGCCAGCCAGCGAGGTGCCGCCCGAACGCAGGGTCACCGGTTGGTTATTAGCGGCCGAGGCGCGCAGCAGGGCTGCGACTTCAGCGGCATCTTTGGCAAGGATTACGGCCTGAGGGGTGTACAGGTAATGCGAGGCATCCGAGGCGTAGGCGACACGGTCGATGGATCGAGTTTTAACGCGCCCCGGATCGCCCACGAGGTCGAGAATACTGGATGGAACCCTAGGTTCACCGAGTGCCGGCGTGCTCAATGCCATGGTGCGCTCCTGTGTTGCGGGCAGGTGGTTACTGCCCAAGAAGAAAATTGTCTAACAAGTACACATGCCATGATAGTACGTTTCATGGGATACTTACATAGTTATTTTCTGCCGGCGCGAAAGGAAATCACGTGGCAGCCCGATTAGGAGTGGTTTCGGTGGTGCAGGCCGTCATCACCTCACTGCGCACCCGCATCTTCAGCGGCGAGCTGGCCCCCGGCACCCCCTTGGGCGAAGTCGATGTGGCCACCCATTATGAGGTGGCCCGTCCCACCGCCAAGGCCGCGCTGGAAAACCTCGTGGCCAGCGGCCTGCTCACCCGCAACGCCCACCAGAGCGCCCGGGTCACGCGCCTGACCTCGGCTGATGCCCGCGACATCTACAGCACCCGCGCCATCATCGAAGCCGAGGCTGTGCGCCTGCTGGCCAGCACCGGCCAGGTTCCGCAAGCCGCTCGTGCGGCCAACGAAGAAATCACTGCCCTGCGTGATGCCTCGCCGATCCAGATCGTGGACCCGGACGTTCGCTTCCATACCGCCTTGGTTCAGGCACTAAATTCGCCGCGCACCAGCGCCATTTACGGCCAACTCAGCGACGAGATCCGCTTGTGCATGACGCAGGTGCAAGATGCGACGTTGCTAAACACCACGGATATCGCCGACGAACATGCCCGCTTGCTACAAAAGATTGCCGACGGTGACCAGCAAGGTGCCGCAGAATTATTAGCTCAGCATTTAGAGAATGCGAGCGAACGACTAGCCGCGCACCTAGATAGCTTGTAGGCAACAGCGCGGCCGGAGAACCCTCCCACAACAAGCCGACTTTCACTTGACGCACGCATACCCCCGCCCGTATTCTTGACATACCCCAGGGGGTATGTATAAGCTCGTACTACATCCGTCCCGAAAGGAATCACCATGTTGCTTGAACGCCTCTACGATGAGGACCTCGCGCAGGCCAGCTACTTTATTGGTTGCCAAGCTAAGGGTGAGGCCCTTGTGGTCGATGCCCGTCGCGACATCTCCGACTACCTGGCTCTGGCTTCCAAACACGGCATGCGCATCACCGCCGTTGCCGAAACCCACATCCACGCCGACTACCTCTCCGGCACCCGCGAACTGGCAGCTGCCACCGGCGCCACCAGTTACGTTTCCGGTGAAGGTGGAGAAGACTGGCAGTACGGTTTTGAAGCCCAGCGACTCTACGACGGGGATGAAATCGCCTTGGGCAACCTACGCATCGTCGCTCGCCACACCCCGGGCCACACTCCAGAACACCTGGCCTATCTGGTCACCGACGGCGCGTTCAGCAGCTCCCCGGGCTACTTGCTCTCCGGAGACTTCATTTTTGCCGGCGATCTGGGCCGACCTGACCTCCTAGACGAGGCCGCCGGAGGCGTAGACACTCGTTTTGAAGGCGCCCGCGATCTCTATGCGTCCCTAAAGAAGACTCTCGCCGAACTGCCCGACTACATCCAGATCCACCCGGGTCATGGGTCCGGTAGCGCCTGCGGCAAGGCACTTGGCGCGGTTCCATCTACTACGCTGGGCTACGAGCGCAAGTTCGCTTGGTGGAGCACCTACCTGGCCACTGATGATCAGGACGGTTTCATCGCCGAACTGCTCAACGGCCAGCCAGATGCCCACGCCTACTTTGCCCGTATGAAGCGGCAGAATCGTCAGGGACCAACTATCCTTGGTGAGCTTGAACAGCTCACAGAGCTCGATGCCGCACAGATCCTTGAGCAGATGGAAGCTGGCACGTCGGTATTTGTTGATACCCGCAGTCACACCCAGATCGCTGAAGGCACAGTTCCTGGCGCACTGTCGATCCCCGGCAAAGCAAAAACCGCGAGCTTCGGCGCATGGGCCTACGACCCTGAAGAGGATCGTCGTTCAATGGTGGTGCTGGCGGAATCTGTTGGGCACGCAGATGAAATCCGTGCACACCTGATGCGCGTAGGGATCGACGCCGTGAAGGGTTACGCACTCTCCCTTGATGGCCTCCCAAGCTACAAGCCGCAGTCAATCACACCTGCACAACTGACTGATTTCGACCATGACTTACTGCTAGATGTGCGCAACAAGACCGAATTTGCCGCCGGGCATATCCCTGGCGCCACACAGATTTCCGGTGGTCGAGTGCTGTGGCAGCAGGACCAGTTGCCAACGGATGGCACCATCGTGACCTACTGCCAGAGCGGCATGCGCAATGCAGTGGCTGCCAGCGCCCTACGTGATGCCGGATTCAACGTGATTGAGCTCGAAGGTAGTTACCTCGGCTGGTCCAAGCTAGACAACTAATCATCGACAGTACCGAAAGCTGAACTGAATTTTATGACTTCCCCTAAGACTGTGCTGGACGCTGAAGCACTCAAGTGTCTGGTAGCTACCCCGGATAGCGAGCTCGCGCTGATCGATGTACGCACGGCTGGTGAATTTGAGACCGTCCACATCCCCGGTTCCTACAACGTACCGCTGGATGAGTTCCAAGCGAACGCTGCCGAGGTGCTGAACAAGATTCCTGGCCGCCCGATACTGATCTGCCACAGTGGTAGCCGGGCCACTAAGGCGCAACACGTTCTGCAGGAACTGAATATCACCGGTAGCACCGTTCTCAGTGGTGGTATCACCGCCTACGAATCTGCAGGTGGCACTATAGTGCGCGGTACACAGCGCTGGGCCTTGGACCGCCAGATGCGCATGACCGCCGGTTCTTTGGTATTAGTTGGATTGCTCGGCGCAAAGTTCATCTCCCCGAAGTTCGCTTACCTTTCGGCGGGGATCGGCGGTGGGCTTGCATACTCGGCTGTACGCGATAGCTGCCCGATGATCAACGTCCTGTGCATGGCACCCTGGAACAAGGTAAAGAAGTAGACCATGGAAATTGGACCTCTGCTGATCATGATCTTGGCCCTAGCGGGCGTTGTCGGGCTAGCCCTGGGAATGTTCGGTGGCGGGGGTTCAATCCTGATGGTTCCGCTACTGAGCTATGTAGCCGCGATGCCCACCAAAGAAGCAATTGCCACCTCTCTACTTGTGGTGGGAGCAACCTCGGCGGTCAGCCTGTTGCCACATGCGCTCAAAGGTCATGTGCGCTGGGTACAAGGTCTGATTTTTGCAGCCACCAGCATGGTTGGCGCCTACGGAGCCGGGTTATTGGCCCAAGGAATTCCTGCTCAGCTCCTCATGATCGGCTTTGCAGTGATCATGGTAGGTAGCGCCCGCGGGATGATCCGTGGACGGAAGGAGCGTGCCAACGCCAGCCTTCCTTTGAGGTTCTTCGTCCCTGTGGGTCTGGGCATTGGAATGGTGACCGGACTGGTGGGCGCTGGCGGTGGTTTTCTGATCGTTCCGGCGTTGGCCTTATTAGCTGGCCTGTCCATGCAGCACGCCGTGGGAACTTCCTTGTTGGTGATCACCCTGAATTCAGTTGCCGCCATGTCAGGGCAGCTTAATGCCCTCTCAATTAATTGGACGCTAGCATTGGGCTTGGCGGCAGCAGCAATCGTTGGATCTTTGATCGGGATGAAAATCTCTCAAAAAATCAACGACAGCGCGTTGCGTCGCGGATTTGGTTATTTTGTTTTAGCCATGGGGGTATTTGTACTCAGCCAAGAGCTTCCAGCTCCAGGCGGGCTGATACTCAGTTGGACAGCGGTGACTGGCGGTGCACTTCTTATCTTGTGCCGCATGCTTCCAACGCTCGACATCCGATGCCCGCTTGTGGCCAAAGGCGGCGGCCTATGAAGCCGATAGAACTCACCGCCTACAATTTTGCGACATTCATTGAGAACAATGAGCTGGTGCTTGTGGATTTCTGGGCACCTTGGTGCTCTCCTTGTCGCAGCTTTGCACCGATCTTTGACCTGGCCAGCGTGCGACACCCGAAAATCGCGTTTGCGAAGGTTAATACCGAAACTCAAAGTGAACTGGCACGAGCAGCCAAAGTTGCTTCGATCCCGACACTTAGGGCCTTCAAAAATGGGATACTTGTACATTCAAAACCCGGCGCGTTAAACACTGGCGACTTGGAACAGCTGATCGAACAGTTCAAGACGCTTACACCGAACGATCACCAGTCCGATGGCCGGCCAGCTAACAAGGAGACAACGATGCGTACCGCTGACGAAGCAACCCGCAAGCGAATTCTTAACCGACTCAAGCGCGCCCGTGGCCAGCTTGATGCAGTCATCAATGCGGTGGAAACCGACGGATCATGTCGTGAAGTTGTCACGCAGCTCTCGGCAGTGTCTACCGCCTTGGATCGTGCAGGCTTCGCCATCGTCTCCACTGCAATGCAGTACTGCATTGCAGATCCAGAAAAAGCTTCCAAAGAAGAAGATGGACTGAGCGTCGAAGAACTCGAAAAGCTATTCCTCTCCCTGTCCTAACCACACCACTAAACACCAAGGAAAATTATGTGCCGTCAAGTTCAATGCAAGATTTGCCAGAAGACCACCTGGGCTGGCTGCGGCCAACACGTTGATTCAGTAATGCGCAACGTTTCGGCCAAGGACCGCTGCCAAGGTCACGAAGCCGAACCTAAAAAGGGTTTCTTCAAGCGGTTATTCGGCTAGGCCGATTCAACCTCGAAGCCAACCAGCCAGTGAAGGCCAAAACGGTCGCGGACCTGGCCATCTGTAGCACCCCAGGGTTTGAGTGACAGTGGGTCGATGACCTCACCGTCAACACACAGTTGCTCAAACCACTGGCGCATAATTTCTGGCTTAGCGCTCCCCAGCAGGGAAAGCATTAGGCCTTGAGTCTTCACCGCACTCTGCCCTGCCGCAACATCTGCGCCGCCTAGGTTCACCACCCCACGCAGCTCGGCGTGCGCGATCGCCTCAGGCGTACCTTCGTCGCGATTGAACTGCTCATGGGTAAAGAGCCGAAGCTCTCCACCAAAAATCTCCGCATAAAAGTTCATCGCTTCGCGTGCATTGCGCTCGAAGAGCACGTAAATCATTGGGGAAGACATGTTTCCCTAACTGGTTGGAAATTCGATGAGCTGACTGCGGATCAAAAAACGTTTGCCTTCTGGGGCTTCAACAGAGAAGCCGGAGCCACGACCCGTGACCACATCAACGGTCAGTTTGGTGTGCTTCCAGTATTCAAACTGCTCTTTGGACATCCAGAATTCGATCTCTCCCAAGGCTTGCCCGTTGGCATCATCGAGGGGAAGTAATCCGAGCAAAATATCCGAGTCACCGGTGCGGAATTCCCCGGCCGGGTAGCACATGGGCGAGGAACCATCGCAGCACCCGCCGGACTGATGGAACATCAGCGGACCATGGATGCCCCAGAGTTTGCGCAACAGGTCTAGGGCCTCGGACGCGAAGGCTACTCGGGAGAAGCCTTCCCCGGCGATGGTTGCCTTGGTTTCAGTTACGGATCTCATGGTTCACTCCTGCGTGAAGTTGTTGTTGCCAGTGTCCTCCATTTCATCCATGCAGTCCACGGTGTTGCTGAAGTAAAAACCTCGGGCTTGCCCGCCACAATGTTGCGGCGGGCAAGCCCGAGGTTACACGTAAATTATTTTGTTCCGGTGTAGTCGATGACCACGCGTCCATCGATCTTTGCATGACGCATTTCGTCGAAGACCGCGTTAATATCTTCCAGCGGACGAGTGTGGAACGTCGGCTTGATCTTGCCTGCAGCGTAGAAGTCCAGTGCCTCAATCATGTCTTGGCGTGTACCAACGATCGAGCCGCGGATGGTCAGCCCCTTGAGCACAATGTCGAAGATGGGAGCTGGGAAGTCACCAGCGGGCAAGCCGTTGAACACGATGGTTCCACCACGACGAGTGATGCCGATCGCCTGGCCAAAGGCTTTAGGGTGGACCGCGGTGACCAGCACACCGTGGGTGCCTCCGACCTTCTCCTGAATAACTTCAGCTGGATCCTGCGCGAAGGCGTTGACGGTAATTTCCGCACCGTGCTTGGAGGCCAGCGCGAGCTTGTCATCGGCCACGTCAATGGCGATCACACGCATCCCCATGCCCACAGCATATTGCACCGCAATGTGCCCCAGACCACCGATGCCGGAGATCGCAACCCATTGACCTGGCTTAACCTCGGTCATTTTCAGCCCCTTGTACACCGTCACCCCAGCACACAGCACCGGCGCGATCTCATGCGGATCAGATCCTTCAGGGATGTGGGCAGCGTAGCGTGCATCCACGAGCATATACTGCCCGAAGGAACCATCCATGGAGTACCCACCATTGGACTGCTCTTCACACAATGTTTCCCAGCCGGTGCGGCAATACTGGCAGTGCCCGCAAGCACTGGCTAGCCACGCGTTGCCGATCAGATCACCCACGGCAACTTCGGTGACACCTTCGCCGAGCTTTTCGACGGTACCTACCCCTTCATGCCCGGGGATCAGCGGAAGTTTGGGCTTGACCGGCCAATCCCCCTCGGCAGCGTGAAGGTCGGTGTGGCAGACGCCGGAGGCGATCAGTTTGACCAGCACCTGCCCGGGGCCGGGCTGGGGAATGGTAGCATCTTCGACTTCTAGTTCGTCGCCGAAACCTTTGACTACTGCAGCTTTCATCGTGCTCATGTACTTTGTCCTTTGCAAGAAAAACGACAGTGCTGGGCAGAAACCACCGTTGGGAAAATAAAACCAATCGCGTCCCTGACGTTTCTTAAGTCGACCCGCACCTTTGGGTTTTTGTGAATACCTTTCGGTTTAGAAGAAGCCGAGTTTATCTTCCGAGTAGGAGACCAGCAGGTTCTTGGTCTGCTGGTAGTGATCAAGCATCATCAGGTGATTCTCACGTCCGATGCCCGAAGACTTGTAACCGCCGAAGGCCGAGTGGGCCGGGTAGGCGTGATACTGGTTGACCCAAACACGGCCGGCTTGAATAGCGCGGCCGGCACGGTAGGCGACGTTGCCGTTACGGCTCCAAACACCGGAACCCAAGCCGTAGAGGGTGTCGTTGGCGATGTTAATGGCATCGTCGTAGTCCTTAAACTTGGTCACCGCGACCACCGGCCCGAAGATCTCCTCCTGGAAGATGCGCATGTCATTGGTGCCTTCAAAGATGGTCGGCTGCACGTAGAAGCCACCGGAGAGCTCCCCACCCAGGTCTGCGCGGCCACCGCCGAGCAGTACCTTGGCACCTTCGGCCTTACCAATGTCCATGTAGGACAGGATCTTTTCCAGCTGGTCATTGGAGGCTTGGGCACCCATCATCACGTCGGTATCCAGCGGGTTGCCCTGCTTGATGGCCTTTGTCCGGGCTACCACATCGCCCATAAAGCGGTCGTAGATGCTTTCCTGAATCAGCGCACGTGATGGGCAGGTGCAGACTTCACCCTGGTTCAGGGCAAAGAGGGTGAAGCCCTCTTGGGCCTTGTCGTAGAACGCGTCGTCCTTGGCGGCGATGTCCTCAAAGAAGATGTTTGGGGACTTGCCGCCCAGCTCAAGGGTGACCGGGATCAGGTTCTCGGAGGCGTACTGCATGATCAGTCTGCCCGTGGTGGTTTCACCGGTGAACGCGATCTTGCGGATGCGCTTATTGCTGGCCAGCGGCTTGCCGGCTTCCACACCAAAACCGTTAACGATGTTCAGCACACCTGCTGGCAGTAGGTCACCGATCAGTTCCATCATCACCAAAATGGAGACCGGGGTCTGCTCGGCTGGCTTGAGCACAATCGCATTGCCGGCAGCGAGGGCTGGGGCCAGTTTCCACACGGCCATCAGGATGGGGAAGTTCCAAGGGATGATCTGCCCAACCACGCCTAGCGGTTCATGATAGTGATAGGCGGTGGTGTCATCATCAAGCTGGGACAAGCTGCCTTCTTGAGCGCGAATGGCTCCGGCGAAGTAGCGGAAGTGGTCTACAGCCAGCGGCAGGTCGGCATTCAGGCATTCGCGGATAGCCTTGCCGTTATCCCAGGTTTCGGCCACGGCCAGCATCTCAAGGTTCCCTTCGATGCGGTCGGCAATCTTGTTCAGGATGACCGCACGTTCGGCTGGGCTGGTTTTGCCCCAGGCCGGAGCTGCGGCATGTGCTGCATCCAGTGCCACTTCGATGTCTTCGGCGGTGGAACGGGCAACTTCGCAGAAGACCTTGCCGGTGACCGGGGTGACATTTTCGAAGTACATGCCCTTAACTGGGGCGACCCACTGCCCACCAATGTAGTTTTCGTAGCGCTCTTTAAAATTGACCAGCGCGCCGTCGGTGTTCGGGTTTGCATAAACACTCATGGTGACTCCTTTGTCAGTGACTGATGCCGCGAGTTTCCCCGCAGTGCCTTGAGTGTGACTCTAGTCACATAAACGTTGCAGGTAGGTTGCAACGCACCGACAGTTTTAGACTTCGAGTTCTTGGATCTCGGCAACGATCAGCGAACGGGCCGGAGAGGTGGCCGGAAGTTCACGCAGGGCCGCGCGCAAAAGGTTTGAATCGGTGAGCTGGCGGCCAAGAGACCACCAAACAAATTACCGCAGCCTCAGGGCAGGATATAACCCGAATAGTTAACCAATAATTAACCGTAAGTAATTTTTCAAAACTCACTTTCAATCAAAGCGCGCTTTTTCCACCCGATGAACTCCTAATTTTGAAAACTTCAAAATGTAGCTAAAATACTCCTTGAATACCATCACAGGACTCCGCTCACAGCGCTCGGAAGGCTTCAAATGACTACCAAACCGATCTTGTTGTTCTTGCACGGTGTCGGCGATGGAGATCCAACCGACAAATGGAAGGATCGGTTATCCCAGTCGCTATCTGAGCTTTCCTATCCTGCGCTGGAAAATGTGGACCTCATTGTCCCTAAGTTCGCCCATGCCCTTAGAGGTGTTGACGAAACGGAAAAACTTCCACCAAGAGTTCACAAACGTCCAAACCGAACAGACGCTCCGCAAATCCGCAGAGAATTTGAAAGCCGCATGGCTGCTATTGAATTCAAATTGGGGAGACAAGATCGCGGCAAGGGATTCCCGGGCATCGCTACGGGAGTTGGCCTTACTTTGAATTATGTGCCTCTAATGGTTCAGGCTCTGAATTATCTAAAGAACGATGCTATGAGAGCTCAAGTGCTCCATCGGATCCTGTCCAAGATTCCTTCATCAGGAAAGGTGGTACTTGTAGGACATAGTCTTGGTTCCGTTATTGCAGCGGATCTCTTACTACGTCTTCCAGAGGACATCGAGGTTGTTGGATTCATAACTATCGGCAGCCCACTCGGACACAGTTCCTTCAACGTTGACAAGGTGTGGGACAACCTTAGTGAGCCTCCTGCTCACTTGTCTTGGTGGATCAATTTCTGGAACCCCACGGATCTCGTTACTTCGGTACGAGGCTTGTCATCGAGGTTCCCCTGGATGACTGACTTCAAAGTTGTTTCAAATCACCCGGACCCTAAAAAGGCTCACAGCGCCGTAGAATACCTCAGCAGCCCCGTGGTTTCAGAGGCTATTGGCTACGCCCTCTACGGTTCAAGATCCAAAGAACTCGTTAGTCGCCACAGCGACGTCGAGGTACAACCCACCGAAACTGAAGCGCTCGCGATCATGGCCCTTCGTTACGCACATTTGATTAGCATGGAATTGGATGGCGATCTAAAGAACCGATACCTTGGCGCGCTAAGGCAGGTTCAGGCTAATTTAATCGATGGCATCCAACGCTGGAACGCTGAACAAGGACGAACCTCTGCAAGCTCGATAGCGCGTCTCGCTTTGGACCTAGCAGACCCAACGGCGGAACTCCCCTTGCCGCGTCCTGGCACCCACGTTCCAATCGATTTGGCCATCGACCCCTTCTTAGCTCTTGTCTCGGAAAACATCATTCGTCCGTTTGAAATCACCGTGCCCCTTGGCCCCAAGCAAATCGCACTTGCAAACCTATCGGCGGAACTCGGGCTGACGTCCTCATTCGGCGCCGACGTTTTCGACGCCGCCAAGCGTGCCCACGAAATATTGGCTGGACAGAAAATGGTGAACTGGAAACGGTGGAGTGCGGTAGGCCTAGGTACCGCCGCGCTTGTAGCCGCGACTGGTGGACTCATTCTAGCGGCGGCACCAGGGCTTGCAGGAGCCGCACTTCGCACCAGCGCATTGGCCAGTTTTGGGCCGGGCGGAATGGTTGGGGGACTTATTACAGCCGGATCGCTGGCGGGTGTAGGCGGTGGAGGACTCGCCTTCGGCCTCGCTAGCTCGACCACGTCTGCTGCAGATCTAGAGTCCGTAGTCGAACGAATGTTGGCCAAGGAAATCCTCCGTGAAATCCGCCATCTGCCTTTAGACCCTGCCGTGTGGCAGATACTAACTGAAACCGAAATTCAGGTTCGCAGGGAATACGAACGGTTGGACGAATTCTCGGATACAAATGCCCCGGGGCTAAGGGAGATTCGAAATAAACTCACATCCATAGAGCGAGCTCTCGAATACCTTAGAAAAAATGGCCACGAACTGAGCTTCGAGTTCGATATTCATGACGGACTCGGCGACTAACCGGAACACACCGAATTCGTAATGCCGGGTGGTACGGGTCGTTTTTAGGCTTCGAGTTCTTGGATCTCGGCAACGATCAGCGAACGGGCCGGAGAGGTGGCCGGAAGTTCACGCAGGGCCGCGCGCAAAAGGTTTGAATCGGTGAGCTGGCGGCCGAGGTTCAGTAGCTGTTGCGCGGTACCGCGGTCCATTACCAATTCACGCAGCGCGGCCTCAGCACGGTAGCGCAAGACCAGAATGCCAGGAGCTTGCGAGCGCTCAAGCATGCCCGGCGAGTAGAGCTGCAGCGCGGATTCGATATCGCCACTTTCTAGCGCTCGACGCAGTCGTCCGAGGGTAGTTTGCAGTTCCCACTGCAAACGGTACGGGCGTGAAGTCAGGGAACGCCCCGGGAATCCAGCCAAGACTTTGCGCAGTCGCACCATTTCCGCGCGGACGGTGCCTTCGGCTGCGGAATCCGGCCTTTCGAATAGCTCGTCAACCAGCTGTGCGCTGGAGAGTCCATCACGATGTTGAGCCAAAAGAGTCAAGATCTCGGCATGCCTCAAAGAAATTGGGTGCGATCCAAGGTGAGCACCATCGGGTTGACCCAAATCAAGGTAATCCGGGTCAGCCACCACACCTGCGCCAGGAAGTAGCAGCTGAGTTTCTGCAGCCATCACGGCGGCCTGCAATAGCGGTATAGAGTGCATGGCGATCGCATCCGGCCCACCGGTCAGATCAATCGCGCCTATCACCTGTCCGGTGCGCGGGTTGCGAATGGGAACCGCCGAACAGCTGTATTGCTGGGCTTGCTCGTAAAGATGCTCCGCACCGGAAACTTGAGATCCTTCCCCGGTGGCCAACGCCATGCCAGGCGCGGAGGTGCCGACCGACTTTTCGGCCCAGTCGGCACCGGCCATAAAACCTACGTGCTCGGCTTGGCTCATGGAGCTGTTACTACCCGCCACCCACAACAACGTTCCTCCGGCATCCGCCAGCGCGACCAAAAGATTGGCGTCGGTCGCGGCAGGAACAAGGAGCTTTTCAAAAACAGGCCAGATCCGCTGGAGTTCACTGCGTTCACGGGCAAGGCGCAGCCGGTCGTCGCTCAAAACCGGTGGGCCTTGGAGCGAACCCGTTTGGGCCAGTGACCGTTTCCAGGATTCGCGAACATCTGTGCGCAATGGAAGCTCACCTAGAGCCGCTTCTTGTGTGGAGAGTAGCTCGCGGGCTTTTTGTGCGCGGCGAGTTGCGTTGGACCAGTCGATAGCAGACGTGCCCATGCTCCCCCTTCACCCCATTAAAAAGTTGGTTCTTTGCAGTTCCAACCAGACTAGGTCAATAGCGGAAGCTTGAGAAGAGATATCAAGCCCCACCAGGGCATTCGGTTCGACAAGTCACCTACAATGAGCCCAATTTATAGTCGACAAGTACACTATTTTTCCTTTATTTTTACCCATTTCTTTACTCTGCCCTCAGCGCGAGAGTAATATACAACCAAATGGTTGTATATGAGTTGAGCGAAGAACAGACAAACAAGGTCTTCCGCGCCTTGGCAGACGCCACACGAAGAGATATCGTGCGGCGGACCCTTCACGTCGAGGTCAGCGTTTCTGAACTTGCCGCAAGCTACGACATGTCGTTTGCGGCCGTTCAGAAACACGTCGCCGGATTGGAAGCCGCTGGTCTGGTCATCAAAATCGCGCGTGGCCGCGAACGCATCGTTCGAGGCCAGCCGGACACCATCCGGCACGCACAAGAACTACTTTCTTCCCTCGAAGGCATCTGGCGTCAGCGCATCAGCAGGCTCGATGATTTGCTCGCCGATGGGGACAAATAAGGAGCATTCCCATGCCCGTCACATCCGTTGTCAAAGACCCGGAAACACTCTCGCTGACCGTCCATGCAGAATTTCCGGTCAAGGTATCCCGCCTTTGGGATGCCTACCTTGATGCCCGGCAGCTTGAAAAGTTCTGGGGTCCGGTTGAATGCCCGGCAACTTTCACCCGACATGATGCCATTGTTGGCGGTCGTTCGAATTACCACATGACCACGCCCGAGGGAGAAGAATTTCACGGTTATTGGATCTGGAACGAAATCGTCGAGCACAAGTTCTTCGAAGTTAGTGACGGCTTTGCGCATGCAGACGGGACTCCGAATACCGATTTGCCACTCAGCCGCATGGTCTTCACTTTCGACCCGACACCCGAAGGATCAAAACTGAGCATTACCGCGGTTTTTGACTCCGTCGAGGAACTAGAACAGGTGGTGGCCATGGGCATGATCGATGGCACCCGTTCGGCGATGAGCCAGATCGAACAGGTCCTCATCGACCTGCGTGACTACGCCGAAAATTTCAGTACCGATGCACAGATTCTCTCTGATACCCAGGTACGCATCACCCGCCTGATTCGCGGGTCAGTCGCGCAAGTTTGGCGGGCTCACCATGACGAGCAGCTCATAAAGCGCTGGATGCTCGGCCCCGACGGATGGCAGATGACTGAATGTGCAACGGCGCAGGAAACAGGCGAGACCTACCGATACTGGTGGGAGCCGATTTCTGCTGATGCGGGTTCCGGGTTCGGGTTCACCGGCGCCGTGCTGGAATCCTTGCCGCAGTCCTATGAACAGACCACCGAGCAGATGATCGACACGGACTACCCAGCCACGGTGAACGAGCTGACACTGACACCAAATGACGGCGGAACCCTGCTCACCGCGCTCATTACCTATCCCGACGCGCAAACCCGCGACATGGTGCTCGCCACCGGAATGACAGAGGGAATGGAAGCCAGCTACGCCCGGCTCGAATCAATTCTCTAGATGGCGATTCGCCCCACATCCTGTCTTCGCTCGCGCGCAAATATGAAAGACTTAGCTTCATGAGTTCTCACAACGCGCGCGCGGGCCTGGATAAGAAGGCCGATCAGGTTCAGGACATGTTCGACAAGCTGGCTCCACGCTACGACTTGCTCAATACCTTGATGACCGGTGGCATTGTGAACTACTGGCGCAAGATCACCACCGAGGCTATTGCCCCAAAGCCCGGCGAGCGCATCCTCGACCTAGCAGCTGGCACCGGCACCTCTTCGGTCCCGTTGGCAGCAGCGGGCG
Source organism: Glutamicibacter sp. MOO4 (assembly GCF_056934395.1). Classification (NCBI taxonomy): domain Bacteria; kingdom Bacillati; phylum Actinomycetota; class Actinomycetes; order Micrococcales; family Micrococcaceae; genus Glutamicibacter; species Glutamicibacter sp. MOO4. The sequence continues at coordinate 3,109,762 of NZ_CM167800.1, read as the reverse complement.
CCAATGTCACCGCCTGCGACATGTCCAACGGCATGCTCGAAGAAGGACGCAAGCGTTACCCACAGCTGGACTTCGTCTACGGCGACGCACACGAACTTCCATTTGAAGATGACACCTTTGATGCGGTGACCATCTCCTACGGTCTGCGCAATATCGACGACACCGAGAAGGCACTCTCGGAGCTGCGTCGCGTGACCAAGCCAGGCGGACGCATCGTCGTCGCTGAGTTCTCCACCCCAACGGTTACCCCAATCAAGGTGGCCTACCAGCAATTTTTGCCACGCGTGATCCCTGCGCTGGGCTACATTGTTTCGCCTAACCCAACCGCTTACGCGTACCTGGCAGAGTCCATCGCGGCTTGGCCAAACCAGGAGGATCTGGGCGCCAAGTTCATCAACGTTGACTGGAAGAATGTGGAATACCGCAATCTGACCGGCGGCATCGTCGCGGTACACCGCGCCTGGAAGTAACCCTTCACAGTCTTACTTTTCGGCTCGCATCCTTTGCTGGATGCGGGCCGAAAGTTCGTTAACGACGAGACAACAATCTGCTGTTACACTCGTTTTCATGGATACCTACTAAGCTAGCCAATGATCTTGCGCCCCTCATATTCGGGGCGACCCGTTCATTTTGGCTACCGGCTACGGTGTCCCTTTCTTTCTAGCTCCCTATAGGTTGAGCCAGTTCTTGATTCCGCCAGTCGGCAGCCTCTTCACCATCTGTGGGAGGAATATATGTCTTTGACTCCACCAGTAACCCTGCACAATCTCAGCTTCCAATGGCCTACCGGCGAGCGCGCTTTAACTAACTTGGAAGGAACCTTCCCGGCCGGACGAGTCGGACTCACCGGCAGAAATGGCAGCGGAAAATCGACACTGCTTAAGCTCATGGCCGGGCTGCTGAAGCCTACCAGCGGATCAATTGAAGCTAACGCCCAGATCGGCTACCTGCCACAAACGATCACCTCGGAAAAGAACGCAACTGTGGCGCAGCTACTTCGCGTTGACAAGTCGCTTGTTGCGCTGCGAGCCATTGAGGCTGGCAGTGTCGATCCGGCCGACTTTGATGCGGTGGGCGATAACTGGGATGTAGAAGCGCGTATTGAAGCTGAGTTGGACCGACTTGGCCTTGGGCACCTGAGTTTGGAACGTGAGGTAGGTTCACTCTCCGGTGGCGAAGCCATGTTGCTGGCCGTGCTGGGCCTACAGCTTGCCGGAAACGAGACCACTCTGCTTGATGAACCAACCAATAATCTTGATGCGCCCACCCGTGAGCTGCTCTATGATCTGGTGCGTTCTTGGAAAGGATCGTTGATTGTGGTCAGCCACGATCTGGCGTTGTTAGAGCTAATTGAGCACACCGTGGAACTGTACGCCGGGGAACTGCGCGTATTTGGCGGGCCCTACAGCGTTTACCTTCAGCAGCTGGATACTGAACAGCTCGCCGCACAGCAAGCGGCAAAAACTGCTCAAAATCACCTGAAGGTGGAAAAGCGTCAGCGCGTGCAGGCTGAGACCAAGCTGGCGCGCGCCAAACGCAAAGGCCGTGCCGAACAACTCGGCGGCGGATTACCGAAGATTCTGGCCAATAGCCTGCGTCAGAAGTCCGAAGCGAATGCTGGAAAGATGCGCTCAAATCTGGAGGGAAAGGTCGAGAGCGCTCAGGGAAAGGTTGATGACGCGGATCAAAAAGTGAGAGAGGTTGAACATATTAACCTTGAACTGCCTGATCCACAGTTGCCCGCAGGTAAGCAGGTAGCTACGGTGCTTTCTGGTCTAACTCAGCACATCATTCAGGGTCCTGAACGAGTCGGGCTGATCGGGCCTAACGGGTCAGGCAAAAGCACCTTGTTGCGGCAATTAGTTTCAGGCACAAAGCCCGAAGAGCAACTGAGCGGGACGCTGCACCTAGAGCGCGTCGGCTATCTACCGCAGCGGCTGGTGGGTCTTGATGACCAGCTCAGCGCCATGGACAACGTGGCTGCCGTAGCGCCGTCGGCAAATAGCGGGCAGATTCGCAATATGCTCGCCCGATTGCTGTTGCGTGGTGCCAGCGCAGATCGGGCACTGGGCACACTTTCAGGCGGTGAGCGCTTCCGCGTTTATCTAGCCACGCTCTTACTGGCTGAGCCCACTGCGCAAATGCTCATACTCGACGAGCCGACAAATAATCTGGATATCGACAGTGTGCGACAGCTAGCCGAAGCTTTGCAGACCTACCGTGGAGCGTTGTTGGTAGTCAGCCACGATCAGCAGTTCCTGGCACAGCTGAAGCTGGACTATTTTCTTGAACTCTCGGCACAAGGAAACCTGAGCAAGTCCTACCCCGACCCGGTTTGATCCCCAACTGGCGGTGTGCTTCCGGTTTAGACTTGAGCAAAGCACACCGCCGCGGATCTCGAAAGCAAGTGGAACATGTCATATCCCCAGCGCACCGTTGAAGTAGTAAACACCGGACTGGTCATCGACCAGTCCGCCACCTTGCTCTGGACTGATATCAAACGTGCGTTCATTTACGAAACCGGATCAGGGCAAGAAGCCCTTACCTGTGCAGAATTCATGCTGGTTGAAGGCTACAGCGTAGAAATCAACAGCCAAATGCCTGGCTGGGATCTCGCTTTGGAGCACTTACCTCAACGTATTAATAACCTCGTCGACGAACGCTAGAGACTTCTAGGAGTACTGTCATGGCAACCATTGTTTTGTTCCACCACGTCCAAGGACTAACCCCCGGCGTCCAAGCGATGGCGGGCGAACTGCGTGCGGCCGGGCACACGGTTCATACTCTGGATCTGTTTGCAGGAAAACTCCCCAAGGACCTTGAGTCCGGAATTCGTCTGGCCAATAAGCTCAGCGAAGACAAGATCCAAGAACGCGTGGACAAGCTCTTCAGCAAGCTACCCGACGAGCTGGTGTACATCGGCACTTCGTGGGGTGCAGCCTTGGCCCAACAGTGCGCACAACAGCGCCCGGGAACCGTCGCAGCTGTGTTGCTTGAGTCCTTCGTAGACCTGGACGCCGACTGGAGCTTCGGGCCATGGCCGGAAAATGTTCCAGTACAGATCCACGGTATGGATGAAGATCCATTCTTCGCCATGGAAGGCGACTTGGAATCGGCACAAAACTTCGCCGAAGGTGAAGGTAAAGACGTGGCGCAGTTGTTCACCTACCCGGGAAACCAACATCTGTTTACCGACAGCTCCTTGCCTTCGCATGATCCTGCGGCCAGGGCGCTGGTCATGGAACGGATCATCAAGTTCTTGGAGCCTTACGTCTAGGACTTGTCCTCAACCAACGATTCATAGAAGCTGTCTTCTTCAGCTCCATGATTTTCTGAGAATACTCGGCATTTCTCTGTCGTCACTCGAATATTTGGAAGGTCCGCGTCCAGATATCGGTTGCTGAAGGCAGGGCATCGCCGAATGGGTGCATGCCCACCATCTTTTATTTGTTGCCGTAGCGGATTTGGCCACGGCTATTACGCCTTGGTCGATCATCAAAAACGCTCTGAACCTTGCAATGCGGTTCGCCGGTAAGTTCCCGGAGGACTGCCCAACTCCCGCTTAAAAGCAAGGGCGAAGGCAGCTTCCGAACCATAACCAACTTCTTCAGCGATAGTGGCAATGGTTTCATCTGTAGAGGTCAGACGGTGGGCTCCAATCTCAACGCGCCAACGTGTGAGATATTCAAGCGGACCGACCCCTACAACCGCTTTAAATCTGGCCGCCAAGGTGGATCGGGAAACATGCGCTTTATCAGCAAGAAGCTGAACAGTCCAACGCGCTGACGGGTTGCTGTGTATGGAACGCAATGCGTCGGACGCAACTGGATCAGAGAGCCCATTGAGCCAGCCAGTGCCTTGCGGATCCTGAGCCAGATAATGACGAATGATATCGATCAACAGGACAACTGCTAGGTGTGCGCCTACAACACCGGCGCCAATACGCTGGTCAGATGATTCGTGACCAATCCTCCCCAATAAGTACTGTGACATCGCAGCACCCGGAGCGTGCGCCGGTAAATGAATGACCGGCGGAAGCGAATCCAGCAACAGCTCATGCGCGTTGCGGTCAAACCTGAAGCTCCCGCCGATTAGCACTGCGCTCACCGGTTGCTCGCTGGCACCAACCTCTGCGCTACGACCGGCCGTGGCCCGGAATAGCGAGGAAGCTTGCTGTTCGGGAACCTGACCGGAAGTGGAGAGGACAAATTCTTGCGGTCGGGTAAGCAGGAAAGAATCACCTGTATTTAAGGTCAGCGGCTGAGCCAAACCTTCGGTATCCAGTGTGCAGGAACCTTCTAAAACCGAATTGAACTTGGCTCCGCCCGGAGCCGGAAATCGCACCGCCCATGCCCCACGGCCGGTGAAGGTCGAAGTACGCTCACCACGGGCCTTGAGTAATGCGAGGACGTCCTCAAGTGGATCGATCAAATCTGGATGATTTATAGGTTTTTCTGGACTCATAACGATAGATAGTCTATCTCTCGCGGGCCTATTGTGGAAGAAGTTCACAAAAGTAGCACAAATGACCAATCTAATCACCACCGAGTTCCCCCTCGCGCAACGGCAGATCACATTCTGGACGGGGTCGCACTTAATGGCAAACGCATGATTGTCACTGGCGGAGCCTCCGGCATCGGAGCACAAACGGTGCGCGCCCTTGCCAAGGCTGGTGCCGAAGTTACCGCTGCCGTCCGCAATCCAGCCGCACTGCAACCAATCATTCAAGAGGCAAAAGACAAAAACTGGCCCGGGACGATTAACGCGGCCCGGCTTGACCTTGCAGATCTTGGCTCGGTACGCGAATTTACTGATTCCTGGGACGGACCTCTGCACTCATTGGTAGCCAACGCCGGAATCATGGCCATCCCTGAGTTGCGACGCGCGCCCGGCGGCTGGGAGCTACAACTAGCTACCAACTATCTAGGCCACTTCACATTGACCACTTGGTTAGATGACGCACTGCGTGCCGCAGGCGATGCGCGAGTAACCATCGTCAGCTCAGGTGCACATCGGAACAACCCCTTAAACTATCAAGATCCCCAATTCGAGCAGACACCTTACGATCCATGGGTTGCCTACGGCCAATCCAAAACGGCAGGCGTACTGCTGGCAGTTGGCATCGCGAACCGCTGGGCGAAGGACGGTATCGTCGCAAACGCGCTCATGCCTGGCTGGATCAATACCAATCTGCAGCGGCACATCGACTTGGAAACATTGCAAAAAATGGGCGGGGCAGACGCTGAAGGCAACCGCATCGATCAGCCGCATTACAAAACAATGGAACAAGGGGCGGCAACGAATGTTCTGTTTGCGGCGTCACCGATCCTAGCGGGCGTCACCGGACGTTACTTCGAAGACAATCAGGAAGCAGCCATCGCGACAAGTGACACTGGTGCCGGCGTAGCTGCGCACGCACTTGACCCTGAGCACGCCGAGAAACTTTGGGAGTACGCCCAAAGCGTCCTCTAAGCAAAAAATGAGCCGAAAATCGAAGATCCCCTTCACCGAATCGGTGAAGGGGATCTTCTGGTTGTGCGCCCTGCGGGGATCGAACCCGCGACCAATGGATTAAAAGTCCAGTGCTCTACCAGCTGAGCTAAAGGCGCACGGCACAAGGCCAAAAACCATACTACCTGATGTAACCGCGTGAGTATTAATCGGCCGTATTAGCGCGTCGGACAACCGCATATTTGGCTAAATCCCGCACCTTGTGCGCTGCAACACCAGTTAACGAACCCTCAAGGTTCGGGGAGTATTCTTGAGCCCATGAAAGGTGCACGCGCAGGATCAAAAGTAGCTCAGGATGCCGGATACCGTCATCACAAACCACGCCCCTTCTCCCCCGAAGAATTTGAGCCCTACGAAGGTGGTGCCGACCCGGCGCGCGTTTCAGAAGCCGCTCATCTTTCAGCCCAAGCATTTGTCCGCCGTGGCATCGCCAACAATGACCCAGAGGTTTCTAACCGGCTGATTGCGGTGGCCGAAAATGAGGGTCTTGAGGTGCTCGCAGAACTGTGGAGTGAGGCACCAGCTCATTCACTGCCCGGCGCACTATGGCGTCTGTACGCAGTTCGCGCGGCAACCATGAGTAAACCAGAAGTGCATTCGGCGCGTTTCCAAGCAGGAGCGCATAGGGCCCAAGTTGAACGGATTGTCGCCGGCGTTGCCGAACCTCCTACCGCGGAAGAGCTGAAGAACATGACTGGCTCGATTCTATCCGGCGCATTTGACGGAGATTTCGCCCACGCCTTGGAGCGTACCGCGGCCTATTGCCGAGTCCTTGTGCTGGGAATGACAGAACACGCTGATGCCGCTGACCTGTCCAATAGTGATCGCGGCAGCAAGCTGACACAGCAGGCTCGTGCGCTGAGCAGGACCGCAGCCGATCTGGAAATCTGCGCCCGACTGTGGCGCCAAGACGCATTGGATTAAAAAGCCAGTACAGAGTTCTAGGATGGATGAGGAACTAGTCCCGTAATTTTAGGCAGGTACGTGTGGTCGCTGGATCAAAAGCGAACTCTTCGGGGATCATGCGTTGGCTGGTGATACTGATTGCCACCGGACTGCTGTCCCAGGCAGCTTTAAACCTCATTCGCCCGGTGACCACCTATAAACTCATCTCCTTTGGCTCTGGCTCATTTACCGTTGGTGCGGTGACGGCCGCTTACGCAATTCTGCCGCTATTCACGGCAATGCTTTTGGGCCGGGTTAGCTCTCGAATCCGACGCATCCGGTTACTCATGGTGGCCGGTGTGGCACTGATTGCCGTGGGCGGTGTGGGCATTAACCTGTCGCCTAATGCGCTCAGCGTGGCCCTGTCCAGCGCAGTGTTGGGCTTGGGGCATTTGATGTTCACCATCGGTGGGCAGTCATCCATCGCCCGCTTTTTCCCGGACAGTGATTTGGATAAAGGCTTCGGCTGGTTCACTGCTGCGTACGCGGCCGGGCAATTTTTGGGCCCGCTAGTTGGCGGCCTGCTGCTGGGCACCGGCACGGATGCCCACTCGGCGCAGCGAATAGCCGATATTAGCCAGTCATTGTGGATCGGCGCGGGATGCGCGCTACTTGCGGTGCCGTTCTTGCTTCCCAATTGGCAGCCTCGAACCTCCAAGTCGGTCACCTCTGCGCGCCCGGAACGCTCCACAGCGTCCATCGGTTCGATCCTGAAAATCAAGGGCATGATCTCGCATATGTTTGCGTCGTTGACCTTGCTGTCTATGTTGGACATTTTGACTGCCTTCCTACCGCTGGTTGCGGAGAAACATGACGTCACACCGGCAGCAGTTGGTGTGCTTTTGGCCATTCGTGGTTGCGCTTCAGTGGTGTCACGATTGTTCATTCCGAAACTCTCCGCGCACTTTGACCGACGCCAAATGTTGGTCGCCAGCCTGTACATTTCCGGCGTTTCCATCGCGTTGGCTCCGACGTTCATCGACGTGCTCTGGGTTTCTGGGTTGGCGCTGCTCATTGGAGGCTTCTTCCTAGGTCTGGGTCAGCCGATGACCATGACCATGATTTCTACCTTGGTGCCCACGGTGGATCGTGGGTCTGCACTGGCCGTGCGGCTTATGGGAAACCGGCTCGGACAAGTAGCTTTACCGGTTATTTCAAGTTCTGTGGCCGCTGGCCTCGGTCCGGCAGGCGCCATCTGGTTCTGTTGCGCGCTGTTATGCCTGAGCGGTGCGGAAAAGAATCTGCGTCGTTAGCGTGAGAAATTACACGCACAGGTTATTACGGTTGACATCAGGGGCGTAAGGCGAGAAAACTAGGTAACGGTGTCGGGCCGCTGGTAACCCCGGGCTCCAAAATTCTGCCGCTTCGAGCGGCCTTCCGCCGAGAGGCGTTCCCGGTCCGACACCTTCAATCCCCCGGCGTTAACTTCCACGTCGTAAACTGTTCTGCGTTGGTACCAAAAGCTGTCGATTTGAATGGTGCGCCCAAAAAGTGAAGTTCCAGGTCTTTCCCTCCGCCTCGCGTGGCATTGAGTTGCTTTGTGCTCTGACCACCACCATTCGGGGGTCCGTGGCTAGTGTGGCCGAAATGATCGGCAGTCCTAGCACGCGCACGGAACAATTGCGCAACCTTGCAAATGCTGAAGCCGAGGCCTCGGACTTGGTGCACGCTGTGCTCACCCACTTAAGAACGAGCTACATCAGCCCGCTGCCACGCGAGGACATGTACGCACTCTCGCGCTTCTTGCACGAGACCATGGAGCACCTGCGTGGTACCGGCGAACTGATTATGACCGTGGGTTCCACCCCGCTCTCCGAGCGTTCCTCGGAGCAGTTGGAGTTGATTGGCCAGCTTGCTGAGTTGGCCTCCGATGCGGTGCAACGACTGAACAACCTCGATGATTTGGAAGATCACTGGATGCAGATGCTTCAGTTCTCCAAACGTGCCGCACGCACCCACCTTGTGTGGGGCGATGAGATCGCTAATTTTGCTAAGGCTGGCACCATTCACCGCCATCAGCAGGTCGCCGACCAGCTGATGCTCACTGTCAACACTCTGCGCCAGTTCGCCGACCACCTCGGTCGAGTGCTGGTCAAGGAATCCTAAAACCCATGACCCTCATTACGGTCCTCACCGCTGTGGCGGTCGTCCTGACGCTGGCCTACGCCGTGCTCAACGGCATGCGTGACGCCTCCACCGCGGTGGCAGCTTCGGTGCGCACCAGGGCGTTGCGCCCGGCCATTGCGGTGTCTTTAGCGGCGGTGTTCGCCTTCATTGGCACCATGGCAACTTCGGGGTTGAGTGTGACCCTGGTGCAGGAACTGAACATCAACGTGCCCTCGGGAGTTGATGGGTTAAAACTGCTGATCAGCGGGCTGATCGTCGCCGGCATCTGGGGCATTTATTGTTGGTGGCGCGGTTTGCCGATTAGTTCCACGCACGCATTACTCTCCGCTTTAGCCGGTGGCAGTGGTGCCTCGGCGATCATGGGCGATGAGTCCACTCGCAATGTGTGGGGCTTGTTGCTGTCCTCGGTGATCATCCCGATGGTGCTGGCCTCAATCATCGCCTATGTCCTGTCCTACCTCTTAGTTTTCCCGGCAACCTGGTTCTTGCGCCACAACACATCGCGCTCCGTCAACGAAGGGTCCAAAGCGGGACAGGCGGTTGCGGCGGGGGCGGTGGCTCTGGGTCTTGGACTGCAGGACGGCCAGCGCACCGGCGCCCTGTTGAGTCTGGTGCTCATCACCGGCCAGATGATGAATCCTGGGCCACTGACCGTGGCCATTCAGCTCACGGCGGCTTCCGCCTTGAGCTTCGGCGTGCTGCTGGGCGGCTGGAGGATTACCTATACCCTGGGCCGGCGCTTGGTGCACTTTGATCCGTTGCGCGGCATGATTGCCCAGGGCGTGGCTGCTGGCATGCTCTTTGTTGGCTCCCTGTTGGTCCACCTACCGCTGTCCACAACGCAGGCGGTGACCAGCGGTATTATCGGCGCTGGCCGGAATCAGTCTTTTGAATCGGTGGCTTGGCGCAATGTGTACCGCGTGGTCTGGCACTGGCTATTAACCCCGGTGGTTTGTGTCCTCGGTGGCGCGATTTTCACACTGGCGGTGCGCCCGCTATTTGCCGGTCACTAAAGATCCTCGGGGATAAATAGGTCTTCGATACGGCAGTTGAACTGTGCGGCGAGTTTAAACGCCAGCGGCAAGGACGGGTCGTAGCGCCCTTTTTCTAGGGAAATGATCGTCTGCCTGGAGACCCCCAGCAGGTCGGCTAGCGCCTGTTGGGAGATCCCGCGGTCCTTGCGGTATTCACTGAGATTGCTCTGCACTAGCTCTGCGCCCGCTTGATCAAGAAGTAGCGCAGGATGAAATCTGCCCCGGTGAGTAGCAAAACACCGGTGAGCACCAGGCTTACAGATGCCTGCACGTTGATAAACGAAAATACCGCTGCGCCGAGACCGCAAATAATCATCAGGTCTTGGAACACTTTGACAACAGCCTCGTCATGCCATTGACCTTCAATTGAGATCTCGGGATTTCTTAGGGATCCGCGAACCGTATTTCGGTCAACCAACAAGACCCAGAAAATGACGGACAGTATCGGCCACAAGGCCGCGGCCATAATCAGTGTGGCAAAAACTGGGTTCTGTGGGGCGTTCAGCTTGGCAAAGAGCAAACCAGCTCCAAGAGCTAGGGCCGCACCTGCGATAAGGCTGATGCCGATCAACAGGGCTGTGCCTCCACCAAATCGCGAACGACCCCATCTGGTTTTGGACGATAGTTCTGCGTTCATTTTTATCGCTCTCCTTCATCGCTGTGTAAACGTTACTTTACAGACAAGGACGCTTTACAGTCAAGGGTGCTTTACCTCAGATTTTAAAAACCAGCGGCGCACCCTTGATGGTGCGCCGCTGGCGGTGATCCCCTCCAGGATCCCCGGAAGACCCCCCTTCCGGTTCGTCTACCGCCTACTAAAAAGTGGCGGCATCCGAAATCTTTATCCGAAGCGTCCGGAGACGTAATCTTCGGTGGCCTTCTGCTCTGGGTTAGAGAAGATGGCGGTGGTGTCGTTGAACTCGATGAGCTTGCCCGGCTTGCCGGTGCCTGCGATGTTGAAGAACGCGGTCTTGTCGCTCACGCGGGCTGCCTGCTGCATATTGTGAGTCACGATCACTACGGTGAAGTCGTTCTTGAGCTCGTTGATCAAATCCTCAATGGCCAAGGTAGAGATCGGGTCCAGTGCCGAACATGGCTCATCCATCAAGATCACATCTGGCTTCACCGCGATGGTGCGGGCGATGCATAGACGCTGCTGCTGACCACCGGAAAGACCGGAACCTGGCTTATCCAGACGGTCCTTAACCTCGTTCCAGAGGTTGGCGCCACGTAGCGACTTCTCAACCAGGTCCTCGGCATCCGAGCGGGAGATCTTGTTGCCGTTCAGCTTTACGCCGGCGAGCACATTGTCCTTGATGGACATAGTTGGGAATGGGTTCGGACGCTGGAAGACCATGCCGATCTGGCTGCGCACGGTGACCGGATCAACGCCGGGTGCGTAGAGGTCGTCTCCGTCAAGCAGTACCTGACCCTCAACGCGGCCACCGGGGATGACTTCGTGCATACGGTTCAGCGTGCGCAGGAAGGTGGACTTGCCACAACCCGATGGGCCGATGAAGGCGGTAACGGACTTTGGCTCGATGTTGATCGAGACGCCCTCAACGGCCAGGAACTTGGAGTAGTAGACGTTCAGATCGTTGACGTCGATGCGTTTTGCCATAATATTTCCTTAAAACTTTGGGTGGGTCAGAGACGGAGCCTTAAGCTCAACGGCCCTTCTTGGGAGCGAAGATCGAAGCGACCAGGCGGGCGATCAGGTTCAGTGCCATCACCATCAGAATCAGCAGCAGGGCTGCTGCCCAGGCACGCTGGACCGATGGGTCAACGTTGGTTGGGCTGGTCGGGTTCATGATCTGGTAGTAAATGAAGGTCGGCAACGTGGACATCCAGTTAGCAAACACGTTCATGTTGATGTTGCTTGCGATGCCGGCGGTGACCAAGATTGGTGCGGTTTCGCCGATGACGCGGGCGATTGCCAGGGTGACACCGGAGGCGATACCGGAGATCGCGGTTGGGACAACTACCTTCAAGATGGTGCGCCAGCGGCGCACACCCAGTGCGAAGGAAGCTTCGCGCAATTCGTTCGGGACAATCTTGAGCATTTCCTCGGTGGAGCGAACCACTGTTGGAATCATCAGTACGCTCAAAGCCACCGCGGCAACAATGCCCATTCGGGCGCTTGGGCCAAGGATCATGCCGAAGAACGCTGCTGCGAACAAGCCGGCGACGATCGAAGGGATACCGGTCATTACGTCCACGAAGAAGGTGATCGCCTTGGATAGCGTCTTGCCCTGACCGTATTCAACCAGGTAAACCGCGGTGAGCATGCCCACTGGTACGGAAATCAAGGTAGCCCAGAGGGTGATCAGCAAGGTGCCCATCACTGCGTGGTACGCGCCACCGACAACTGGTGTGCCGTTTTCCACGCCCTGATTATCTACTGCACCGGTAACACCATTCATCGAGGTGAACAGGAAGTGACCGTTCAGGCCCGGCAGACCCTTTTCCAGCACCGTGTAGAGCACCGAGGCCAGCGGGATCAGTGCCACGATAAATGCGGCGTAGATCAGGTAGGTCCACATCGCGTTGGTGCCGCGACGCTTGCCTTCCACCACGGTGGTGATTACCGAGGCGGCAACTAAGAAGATGATGGCGGAGTAGATCGCAAAGGCGGCAATGCTAAAACCGGTCAGGGTTGAAGCTGCAGCGCCGATGATGATCGAACCGGCTGCGATGGCCCAGATGGCCCACTTAGGCAGCTTGCCCTTGGCCAGCGAATTGCGCTTGCGTACCGGTGGAACCGGGCTGTTGCCGGTGCTATGTCGTGCGTTAGTGGTTGTAGCGCTCATTAGTTAGCCCCCGAGAATTCCTTGTGGCGGGCGATGATGCCACGGGCGAAGATGTTCACAACCAGGGTGATCAGGAACAGTACTAGGCCGGCAGCGATCAGCTCCGAGAGTCGCAGGCCGAAGGCCTCAGGGAAGTTCAACGCGATTTCCGCGGCGATGGTCTGGTTTCCAGTCTTGATCAGCGAAGGGATCAGGTTGCCTGTGGAAAGCACCAGGGCCACTGCCATGGTCTCGCCCAAGGCTCGTCCCAGTCCCAGCATGACCGCCGAGATAATGCCCGGGCGGGCGAAAGGAAGAACGGCGGTGGTGATCATTTCCCAGCGGGTGGCACCCAAAGCCAGGGCGGCTTCTTCGTGCAACTTTGGAGTCTGCAAGAAGATTTCTCGGGTCAGCGAGGTGATAATCGGCAGAACCATCACGGCCAGCACAATGCCGGCGGTGAGCATGGTCTTACCGGTCTGCGAGGCAGGACCGGCGAAGATCGGGATGAATCCGAGGTTCTTGGCCAGCCATTCAAATCCGGGAACCAAGGCTGGTGCCAGGATCATGTAGCCCCAAGCACCGTAGATCACCGAGGGGATTGCTGCCAGCAGGTCAATGAGGTAGCCCAGCGGGCCAGCAACCTTGCGTGGAGCGAAGTGCGAGATAAACAGTGCCACACCCAGACCGACTGGGGTAGCTATCGCCAGGGCGATAGCCGCGGCGATGACCGTACCGATAACAATCGGCCAGATATAAGCGAAGAATCCTTGACCGCCGGAAACCTCTGCCGGATCGGCAAAGAACGTCGGCAGGGCTTGGATCAGCAAGAAGACTGCGACCGCAAAGAGCGTGATTAGGATCAGTACACCGGCGGCCAGGGCTGCACCGGAGAAGATCTTGTCGCCTAGGCGGCCTGAAGTCGATGACTTGCTTGTCAAAGCATTGGTAGTCATGGCTAGAGCCTTTACAAAACGGGGGTGATGCAGCCAATGCTGCAGGGGTGGAGGGGTGTTGCTGGTGCGGGTGGTCGAGTTCACCACCCGCACCGAGTGCCGGATTCCGGCGAGTTACTACTTGGCGACGGTGATTGCGTCGATAGCCTTGGCAGCCTTTTCTTCGATGCTGCTCGACAGTGGAGCGTTGCCGGCTGAATCCGCAGCAGCCTTCTGGCCCTCAGCGGAAACTACGTACTTACCGAAGGACTTGACCAGGTCAACAGTTGCCTGATCCTTGTAGGTGCTGCAGAAGATGTGGTACGAAACCAAGACGATTGGGTAGGTACCGGCTTCGGTGGTGTCGCGCTTCAGATCCAGTGCCAAGTCGTTCTTGGAGGCACCCTTCACTGGGGTTGCGGTCTCCAGCGCCTTAGCGGCAGCGTCTGCTGAGATCTTGGTGTATTCGTCGCCCACCTTGACGTTGACGGTGGACAGCTTGCCTACAGCCGAGAAGTCAGCGTAGGTGATTGCGCCGTCGGTGGAGGTGGTGGTGGAAACCACGCCGGAGGTGCCCTTAGCGTTTTCCGACTGGATGTCGCTTGGCCATTCTCCGGAAACTTCGTAGTTCCAGACCTTGCCAGCGGCAGCCTTGAGGTACTCAACAAAGTTCTCGGTGGTCCCCGACTCATCGTTGCGGTGAACAACGGTGATTTGCTTGTCCGGCAGGGTTGCATCTGGGTTCTGCTTGGCAATCACTGGGTCATTCCACTTGGTGATTTCCTTCTTGAACACCTTGGCGATGGTCTGCGCATCCATGTTCAGCTCGTCAACACCCTCAAGGTTGTAAGCTACAGCGATTGGCGAGACGTACGCAGGAATGTTGAAAGCGCCTTCTGGGCCACAAATCTTCTTGGACGATTCGGCTTCGTCTTCCTTCAGGTAAGCATCCGAGCCAGCGAACTGAGCGCCACCAGCCAAGAATGCCTTACGGCCAGCGCCCGAGCCATCTGGCGAGTACTGTACGTTAGCGCCTGCGTTGGCAGCCTTGAAGCCTGCGCTCCAGGCTTCCATAGCCGAGGTCTGGCTGGAAGCGCCAATGCCGGTCAGGGTGCCACTGGCACCTGAGCCCGACGAGCTTGCGGAGCTGCCCGAGCTTGAGGTGGCGGTCGGATTATCCGAGCCACAAGCAGTCAGTGCGATTGCCGCTACAGAAAGGACGGCAGCTGCACTGCCAAGGCGATTAAGCTTCACGAGTTGGTACTCCCCATGTTGAATACGATGAATATGAAAACTTCCAGCGGATCTTCCCCCGCTTCATCTATGACGTTAAAGAGCCAAGGTAACCAGATCCCCCGGCAAAGGTGAACAAAGGGTTAACAGCTTCTACGTATTGTCGTGATCCTGCTCACTAGAGCAATATGCAGGCAACTTCATCGGGTTAAAGCCCTGAGCGTGGGAGACTGACCCTATGGCAATTCAGAGCAAAGCGAAGTCGCTACCAACCCGGGTAACTGGCTTCCTCGCTGCGCGCAACCGCTCTGGGCTGTTACGCGCGCGCAGCTCCCTTCCAAGGATTTTGCGCATGACCATGGGCGCCATCGGCGCCTTCTGGATCGCGGAGAGCATCTGGGGACATACACAACCGATTTTTGCCGCCACCAGCGCACTGATCTCCTTGGGCTTTGGAGCCTCAACCACGATACGCAAAACCGCTGAAGTCGCTTTGGGCTGCACCTTGGGTGTGGCACTGGGCGATACGCTGATGCATTGGTTTGGCCAAGGTATCTGGCAGGCCGCGGTGGTGATGTCGCTGAGTTTGGTGGTGGCTCGTTATCTAGATTCCGGGGCCATCTTCTCCACTCAGCTCGGGATGCAGTCAGCCCTTGTGGTGTTATTGCCGATCAGCGTTGATGGGCCTTTTGCCAGATCCATTGACGCTTTAACCGGATCATTATTGGCGTTGCTGGTGATTGTTCTTTGGCCTTCGGACCCGCGGCGCACCCCGGTCTCAGCGCTCAGCGACTTGTTTAAGGAACTTTCTGAGGCAATTTTGGAATGTTCCTGGGCCATTCGTGACGATGATCGTCGTGCGGCATTCCACGCGCTGATTAAGGCGCGCGCCACCCAGAGTCACCTGGATAAGTTACCCGGCGCTTTTAGTGCTTCGAAGGAACTGGCGATGATTTCGCCGTCCGGACGCCGGCATCGCCATGAGCTCAATCGGCTTTCCGAACGCTTTAACCACTATGACTGGACGGCGCGTAACCTTCGCGTTTTTGCCCGCCGGTTATCTTCGGTCATCACCAATGGGGCGCTGACCCCAGAAGGTGCCGAATCGCTCGCGCCACTTTTGCGTGAAGTATCCGAAGCGGTGAACGCGCTGGCGCACTCGGTTCGCGAACAGAATCTGGCCGGTCAACGAAAGTACGAACGGGCAGCTATCCGCCAGCTGGAAAATGCGGCAGCACAGCTAGACCCGCAGAGCTTAGGCGTCCAAGGTTTGCAAGGTGAAGGATTAGTCCTGTTGTTGCGCCCGATGATCGTTGACCTTCTAGAATCTGCAGGACGCAATCACGATGAAGCCATCGCAGCGTTGCCCAAGCTCTCCTGAACAAAAATGTCGGCCGGGGTCGATAGCATTAGGCTATGGCCAAAACCTCCACGCGCACCAAATCTTCAGCAACCTTCAAATGCTCGGAATGCGGATGGACCACTATCAAATGGGTGGGACGTTGCGGCGAATGCCAAGCGTGGGGCACCGTTGAAGAAGTAGGCACCGTTTCGGCGCGCACCGTCGCGGCGGCCAAGGTGGCGCATCCGGCTAAGCCAATCGCTCAGATTGACGGCTCCGAGGCAGCCTTCAGGCCCAGCGGTGTTTCCGAACTGGACCGTGTTTTAGGTGGCGGATTGGTTCCAGCTGCAGCAATCCTGCTCGCCGGAGAACCGGGCGTGGGTAAGTCCACACTGTTACTGGATGTAGCGGCAAAGGCAGCAAATACCGGTCTTCGAGTGCTGTATCTGACCGGTGAAGAATCGGCGGCTCAGGTGAAATCCCGGGCCGAACGTATCAACGCCGTGGCCGATAACCTTTACCTCGCTGCAGAAACTGACCTTGCCCTCGCGCTGGGACAGATCCAAGAGATCGACCCACAACTGCTGATTTTGGACTCGGTCCAGACCTTCTCCTCAGCGGAGATTGATGGGGCTGCCGGCGGCGTCTCCCAGGTACGCGAGGTGGCGGCCTCTATCATCAACGCTGCCAAGACCCGGGCCATGTCCACCATCATGGTCGGACACGTGACCAAGGAAGGCTCCGTGGCCGGTCCGCGCCTACTCGAGCACCTAGTTGATGTGGTCTGCCAGTTTGATGGTGAGAAGCATTCGCGCTTGCGCATTCTGCGAGCGCTGAAAAACCGTTACGGTGCTACCGATGAGGTGGGCTGCTTTGATCTGAATGAGGACGGCATTGAATCGCTCACCGATCCGTCCAAGCTTTTTGTCACCCGTACCCGCAATCCGGTACCGGGCACCTGCATCACCGTGACGCTGGAGGGCCGACGCCCGCTGGTAGCCGAGGTGCAGACCTTGTTATCACGCAGTAATGCCCCAGCTGCCCGTCGTGCCACCAGTGGCCTGGATGCTGCACGCGCCCAAATGGTCGTGGCCGTTCTACAAGCTCGGGCCCATATGGATCTTTCTTCGATGGACTCCTATATCGCCACGGTGGGCGGAGTAAAAATTGCCGAACCCGCTTCGGATCTTGCCTGCGCGTTGGCTTTGGCTTCCTCGATGAATGAGTTCCCGCTGCCCCAGGACTTTGTGGCCTTTGGTGAGGTGGGGCTGGCCGGTGAAGTACGCCAAGTTCCCGAGATCTCGCGGCGAATCACCGAAGCCCAACGGCTTGGGTTCTCCTTTGCTATGGCTCCGGCGACCCCGGAACCACTGAAAAACATTCCCGAGGGTATCCACGTATTCCAAGTGGAGAACATAGCTCAGGCACTGGATGTTGCCTTCAACCAGCGACAGAAACCAGCACGATAAACTTGAGTGTTGTCGCCCGCTGAAAGGACGCAAATTGAAAGCGCACCCATCCCCCGAATTTCTTGCCATCTTGGCCCAGATTGCTCCGGGAACCGAACTCGCTGCGGGTCTTGAGCGCATTCAGCGTGGCCGCACCGGCGCCCTGATTGTCTTGGGCCACGACAAGGTCGTGGAATCGCTGAGCTCCGGCGGATTCAGAATCAACGCGGACTACAGCCCAACCCGGATCCGCGAGCTGGCCAAAATGGACGGCGCGATCATCCTTGACGGCACGGCACGGCAGATCCTGCAGGCCGGCGTACAGCTAATGCCCGATGCGCAGATTGATACCCAAGAATCGGGTACCCGTCACCGCACGGCCGAACGTGTTGCAGTACAGACTGGCTTCCCGACCATCTCGGTCTCCCAGTCCATGCAAACCATCTCCCTGTATGCGGACGGCGAGCGCCACGTGCTTGAACCGGCCGAACGACTGTTGGCCCGAGGTAACCAGGCTGTTGCTACCCTAGAGCGCTACCGGCATCGTCTGGACCAGGTCACCAGCGCTTTATCGGCGGCGGAAATTGAAGACGCCGCCACCGCACGTGAAGTATTGGCGGTTCTGCAGCGCACCGAAATGTTGCGACGAACCAGCGAAGAAATCTCCCGCTACGTTCTGGAGCTGGGTATTGATGGTCGACTGCTAGCGGCACAGCACGCAGAATTGCTTTCCGGGATCCAGGTTGATAATCAGTTGCTCTTGCGTGATTATGCTCAGGCTGAAGGATCCGAACTGGATATCGATCTGGCGCTTGGGCGACTTCATGAGGTCAGTGACGCCCAGCTAATCGATATTGAAGGGCTGGCCAAGATCCTGTTCCCACAGGGAACTATTGGTCAGGATGATCAGCTCTCCCCTAAGGGTTACCGTCTGCTATCGCAGATCCGCACCGTACCTAAGGCCATCGGTGACCGGTTGGTGGCGTCCTTTGATAATTTGCAGCTGCTGATGGCCGCCTCGACCACGGCATTGATGGAAATTGAAGGTGTGGGCGAACAGCGTGCGCGGTCCATCCGTGAAGGGCTAGCTCGAATGGCTGAGTCTTCCCTGCTGGATCGCTACATCTAGCGGGTTACTCCAGTTTGAAGCTCACTGGTTCGGATTCAAATTCTCCGATGGCCGCCGTGAACTTGTAGGTACCGGGGCTTGGCTGCACACTCACGGCCTTGCAGCCCGGTGCCGAGCGGTCACGGTTCCAGGTGAAACGCGCGTCCTCTTTTTGTCCCGCGGCAAAGGTCAGCGGAACATCTTCACGGTTTTGCAGGCAGTCCACGGTGGAGAAGACGCGGTCGGCTCCACTGGAGATCAAAAATTCTTGCTGGCTGGTTCCCACGTTTAAGTCGCACTCGCGCTTTGAGATGTTTTCGATACCAAGGATCAGCACCGGTTTTTTGCCAGCCGGGTAGCTTTTAGCGTCGGTGGTCGCGGTAATTTTGATCTCGTCCGACTTGCACTTCTTGGCCGCATCCTCCGAAGATTCTGTGCTTGGCGCTGCCGAAGAGCTCTGCGCGGTCGGCGAAGGCGCCGGCGCGCTCTGCGGGTCGGAAGTGAGCAAACCTGCCACTGAGACAACGCCCCAAATGATCAACCCAATCAGTACCACGGCGATTACCGCCACGGTAATACGCCGACGCCGATAGACGCTGGCTGATGGCTTGGATCCGGGTGCATTGCTCATAGCTTAAGGCTAATTCATCGGCACACCCGATCCCGGTAATGGCAGGGGAATCGAGCCAAATGCACAAGGTTGGATACAGTGGTGAGGTGCAGCAAATCCATCACAAAATCAACCAGTGGTACTTGGCAAACTCAAGGGACCTGCCATGGCGTCGTGAAGGCGCAAGCGGCTGGGAGGTTATGGTCAGCGAATTTATGCTGCAGCAGACTCCCGTGGTGCGCGTACTACCTGTCTGGGAACAGTGGATGAGTCGTTGGCCGCGGCCACAAGATCTGGCCGCCGAACCTTTATCTGAAGCGCTCAAGGCCTGGGGACGGTTAGGTTATCCACGCCGCGCGCAGCGCCTACATGCGGCGGCGATTGAAATCACCACCGAATACAACGGTGAGGTACCGCGCACCGAAGAAGCGCTACGTGCGCTGCCCGGGGTCGGAGACTATACCGCCGCGGCCATTGCTTGTTTTGCCTTTGGTCAGCCCACCGTGGTGGTTGATACCAATATCCGACGGGTACACGCCAGACTCTTTGGCGGCATGGCGCTGCCCGAACCCACCCCGCGGGCTAGTGAATTCGCCCGTGCTCGGCAAGTGCAGCCCGAAGCTAAAGACGACGCAAATTTGTGGAACGTCTCGGTGATGGAACTAGGTGCCTTGGTTTGCACCGCGCGCAGCCCCAAATGTGATGCCTGCCCGGTCTTTGACCAGTGCGCATGGATTGCTGCCGGACGCCCGGCACCGCACTACACCCCCAAAGGCCAAGCCTGGCAAGGCACGGACCGTCAGGTTCGTGGAGCCATCATGGCCATATTGCGAGAACATGAGCATCCGGTGACACAAACATCTTTCCTTGCTGACCTGTCCCTACAGGAGCACACCAGCTATGTGGCGCTAGAAGGATTGCAAGCTGAATTAGCGCAGCGTGAACGAGCCCTGTCCGGTTTGCTCAAAGACGGGCTAGCCGTGCTTGAAGACGGACACATTTGCCTGCCGTCCTAGTTATGATTAGGCCATGAACGCTTCTGTAGACCCGACCAACGCTGCCCACCAGGTAGCCCGGCATCCTTGGTTCGAACGCTTGGCCCGCCTAGGTTATGTCGCCAATGGTGTACTACATGCCACCATGGGCATACTTGCTGCATTTGTGGCCTCCGGCGGGCACGCAAAGGCAGATCAAAGCGGTGCCATGCGTGCTTTGGCAGCACAACCCTTTGGCATAGTTCTGCTCTGGATCTGCGCGGCCGGGGCACTCTTACTGGGTCTGTGGTCGCTGGCTCAGCTCTTCCTTCCCGAGAAAGAGCTACGGGAGCGACTGAAATTTGCGGGAACGGCCGTGGTGTTCTTGGCCGTTGGTTTCACCTTTGGTCGATTTGCCGTGGGCAGCCCGAGCGATTCGGGAAAGACTACCTCTAGCTTCAGTGGCGAATTGATGAAGTCCTTTGCCGGACGGGCCGTGATAGTTATCATCGGGCTGATCCTGTTGGGTATGGCTTGTTACTACATCTATAAGGGTGTCAGTAAGAAGTTTCTGAAGGATCTGGAAAATTCGAGCCGCCGGGATATCTCCAAGGCGATCACCTACACCGGCATGCTTGGCTACCCAGCTAAGGGTCTAGTCCTCGGCGCGCTGGGAGTGCTGTTCATCGTGGCCACCGTACAGGGCGATCCCAAAGAAGCCAGTGGCATTGACGGTGCGCTGAAGGCTATCCGTGATCAAAGTTTCGGCCCCATTGTTTTGGGCGTCATTGGAGTGGGTCTGGTTATCTACGCGCTGTACCTGATCTTGCGTGCGCGCTACGACCAGATGGACTAGAGGCTACTGCTCCAATGAGATGATCATGCGGGTATTGCCCAAGGTATTGGGTTTTACCCGCGCAAGGTCGAGGAACTCGGCCACGCCTTCGTCTCGCGAGTGCAGGATTTCTTGGTAGACAATGGGATCAACTGCGCTCTGATCCGCCATAACGCTAAATCCGTGGCGTTCAAAGAATGCCACTTCAAAGGTCAGACAGAACACCCGTGTTACACCCACAGCCTTGGCCCGGCGGATTAGCTCTTCGAGCAATAGGTGTCCGATGCCTTGGCCGCGCACCTGTTCAGAGGTGGCCAGCGTGCGAATCTCGGCAATGTCTTCCCAGATCACGTGCAAGCCGCCGCAGCCAATGACATTTCCGTCCGAGTCCTGAGCCATCACAAATTCCTGAATGGATTCGTAATAGGTGACTGCTTCCTTGTCCAGCAGGATCCGCTTTTCAGCTAGCGGTCGCACAAGCTCGCGGATCGCTGCGACATCACTGGTTTTTGCTGAACGGACGGTAAAAGTATTCACCTGATAAATCCTATGCCCGATAGTTCGCAGAGTTTAAGTCGATGCCAGAAATGTCATAGAACGATGCGCCTGGTTGCGACTATGCCAAACTGAGCTAGAACCGCAGTTCGACCAGTTTAAGGATGAGGATGTCAGTCAAGGAAGTACGCCCAGGGTTTGGGCTGCTGGCCATCCTCTTATCCGCTGTCGGCATTGCCCCACTGCTTAACTACGGGCTTAGCGCGACAAGTGATCTGGTGATTCGAGATCTGGGCATCACCGAGTCCCAATTTGGTCTGCTGGCTACCGTTTGTTTTGGGTGCGCCGCGATAGGTAATGCTGCGTTTGGTAAATTCTCGGATCGGCAACCAGATACCCGGTTGATGCTGATCATTTTTGGTGCCGCCACGCTAGCTCTGGGGCTTGCCGCCGTAAATGCCGGCTACATTCTTTTGTTGGTGGCTGCCGGTGTTTCTGGGCTCGCCCAGTCATTTCCCAACGGTGTCACCAATCGTATTTTGGTCCAGCGAGTGCCTAGCGAACAACGGATCAACTGGACCGGGATTAAACAGTCTGGTGTTCAGGTCTCCCAGTTGATAGGCAGCGTGGGGTTCCCGCTTCTGGCCGCCGTCATTGGCTGGCGGGGAGCATCGCTGACCGGAGCCGTACTGGCTGCGGTGCTGGCCATTCTTGCAGTACGCATTCTGAACAGCACACCTCTGCTTCAAGCTCCAGAGTCGAGCCCCAGTAAGCAATCCGGGCCGAAGTCTGAAACCCCGATTGCACAGGCGGCACCTTCTACCCGGTACGTCATTTATGCATTAACCCTCTTTGGGTTTATCAACGGTGTTGGGGTTCAGGCCACCAATGTGTATTTGGCGCTGTTTGCGGTGCGCGAACTGCACTTCTCGCTCATCGCCGGCGGCCTGACCGCTGCAGTGGCCGGTGTGGTCGGAGTCAGCGCACGAGTGGGTTGGGGCAGGATGATGTCCCGCGGCATCGCTGCACCAAAACTGCTTCTACTACTGGCCTCGCTTGCCACCTGCGGGGCCGTGAGCTTCCTGCTCTCCGAACAATGGCACTGCGCGACGCTGCTCTGGGTTGCGGTGATCTTGCACGGCGCCTCGGCCTTAGGCGTCTCGGTGGTTCTCATGGCTGCCTTGCTCCGCGCGGTTCCTGCTAACCGATTGGGCAGCGCCAGTGGCATCGTCTCTGCTGGGCAATTTGGTGGATTCACCGTTGGCCCGCTGGCCATGGGCCTGCTGGTCGGATCCGCAGGCGGCTTCACCGTTGGTTGGATCTGCGTGATCGGTGTTTATCTTTGCTGCACAGCTCTGGGACTGGTCTTGGTCTTGCGCTCGGCTTCCCGGCGTTAAAGCAAGGCGTTAAAGCAACTAGCCGTGGAACCAGATTTCTCTTGTTCCACGGCTAGTTGTTACAAACGGTTTGAGCTTAGCTTTCCAGCGCTGCTGGTGCCGGCTCGCCTTCTAGCTGGCCTGGGCCGCCTTCGGCGCGGAAGACGAACTTCTGCAGTTCACCCTCGCCCTCAACGTCCACGGTGACATGCTGTCCAGCAACAATCTGACCGAATAGGATCCGCTCGGAGAGCTGATCTTCGATGTCGCGCTGAATGGTACGACGCAGTGGACGAGCGCCCATTGCTGGGTCGTAGCCACGCTGTGCCAACAGGCTGCGAGCACCCTGGGTCAGCTCGATGGTCATCTCGCGTTCCTTCAGACGCTTGGCCAGGCGGCCAACAAACAGGTCGACGATCTCTTCGATCTCGTCCTGGTTGAGCTGAGGGAAGACCACGGTGTCATCAACACGGTTCAAGAACTCAGGGCGGAAGTGCTGACGTAGCTCTTCTTGCACCTTGGCCTGCATGCGCTCATAACCGGTCTTGGTATCCGCGACCGACTGGAAGCCGGTCATTACACCCTTAGAGATGTCACGGGTACCGAGGTTGGTGGTCATGATGATGATGGTGTTCTTGAAGTCCACTACGCGGCCCTGGGAGTCAGTCAATCGACCGTCTTCCAGAATCTGCAGCAGCGAGTTGAACAGGTCAGCGTGAGCCTTTTCAACCTCGTCGAAGAGCACTACGGAGAATGGACGACGACGGACCTTTTCGGTCAGCTGTCCACCTTCTTCGTAACCGACGTAGCCTGGAGGGGCACCGAAGAGTCGGGAAACGGTGTGCTTCTCCGAGTATTCGGACATGTCCAAGGTGATCAGTGCGTCTTCTTCACCGAAGAGGAATTCCGCCAACGCCTTAGCCAGCTCGGTCTTACCCACACCGGTTGGACCGGCGAAGATGAACGAGCCACCTGGGCGGTTTGGATCCTTCAGGCCTGCACGGGTGCGGCGGATCGCCTGGGAGATGGCCTTGATAGCCGAATCCTGGCCGATAACACGCT
This sequence comes from Glutamicibacter sp. MOO4, assembly GCF_056934395.1. Lineage (NCBI taxonomy): Bacteria > Bacillati > Actinomycetota > Actinomycetes > Micrococcales > Micrococcaceae > Glutamicibacter > Glutamicibacter sp. MOO4. Next base: position 3,085,938 of record NZ_CM167800.1, on the reverse strand, counting down.
TGTGCAGTTCTGCTTCCATGTTCAGCAGACGTGAGGACTCTTCCTCGGTCAGCTTCACAACCGGGATGCCGGTGGAGTTAGCCAGAACTTCAGCAATGAGCTCTTCGGTGACCTCGGATACTTCATCCATGTCACCGTTGCGCCACGACTTTTCCTTTTCGTTGCGCGCCTCGATGAGCTTGGACTCCTTGTCGCGCAGCGAGGCTGCACCTTCGAAGTCCTGGGCGTCGATCGCCGCTTCCTTCTCCAGGCGTACGGTCGCGATCTCCTCGTCCATTTCCTTCAGGGCAGGAGGTGCGGTCATCCGCTGGATGCGCAGGCGGGCACCGGCTTCATCGATCAAATCCACTGCCTTATCTGGCAGGAAACGATCCGAAATGTAGCGGTGAGCCAACGTTGCGGCAGCCTGTAATGCGCCATCGGTGATGGTCACGCGGTGGTGTGCCTCGTAGCGGTCACGCAGGCCACGAAGGATCTGCGTGGTCAGCTCAACAGTTGGTTCCTTGACCTGAATCGGCTGGAAGCGACGCTCAAGCGCTGCATCCTTCTCGATGTTCTTGCGGTACTCATCAAGGGTGGTGGCACCAATGGTCTGCAACTCGCCACGAGCCAACATAGGCTTGAGGATGGAAGCAGCGTCAATAGCACCTTCGGCCGCACCAGCACCCACCAGGGTGTGGATCTCATCGATGAACAAGATGATATCGCCACGGGTGCGGATCTCCTTGAGGACCTTCTTCAGGCGCTCTTCGAAGTCACCACGGTAACGGGAACCGGCGACCAATGAACCGAGGTCCAAGGTGTATAGCTGCTTGTCCTTGATGGTTTCTGGTACGTCGCCGCGAACGATCGACTGGGCCAGGCCTTCAACTACGGCAGTCTTACCAACGCCAGGTTCACCAATAAGAACTGGGTTGTTCTTGGTACGGCGCGAGAGGACCTGCATGACGCGTTCCATCTCGTGCTCGCGACCGATCACCGGATCCAGCTTGCCTTCGCGGGCAGCTGCGGTGAGGTTGCGACCAAACTGGTCCAGTACCGCCGAACCGGCCGGGGTACCTTCCTGCTGTCCGCCCGAGCTAACACCAGCGGCGGCAGTTTCCTTGCCACCCTGGTAGCCCGAGAGCAGCTGAATGACCTGCTGGCGCACGCGGCCAAGGTCAGCACCCAGCTTCACTAGAACCTGAGCAGCAACACCTTCGCCCTCGCGGATCAAACCGAGCAGAATGTGCTCGGTGCCAATGTAGTTATGACCCAGCTGCAACGCTTCGCGCAGCGACAATTCCAAGACCTTCTTGGCGCGAGGAGTGAACGGGATATGACCGGAAGGAGCCTGCTGGCCCTTACCGATAATCTCCTGAACCTGCTCACGTACGGCACCCAACGAAATATTCAGCGACTCGAGCGCTTTAGCGGCTACGCCATCACCTTCGTGGATTAGGCCGAGCAGCAGGTGCTCGGTGCCGATGTAATTGTGGTTGAGCATGCGCGCCTCTTCTTGGGCGAGCACGACAACTCGACGGGCACGGTCGGTAAATCTCTCAAACATCTTCGGCACACTCCTTGCTTACCAATAATTCGATGCTACGCACCAAGCGACCGCAATTCGCCCTTGTTCGCCACGGGGATAACCCGAAGCGTTACTTCAATACTGCTTGGTGGACGTCGCTTACCGGGACAAACGCCATTGAATTCTCATGTGAGGGAAAAAGAGTAGGTCAATTAAATTGATAGATCACGGTCATCGTTATAAGCAAATGAGTCGGCACATTGAATGTGCCGACTCATTTGAAGTCTTTGACTACCCGAGCGAATTACTTCGTGCGGTTGCGTCCGCCCTTACGCATTGCAGCGTTGTAGGATTCTACAACCTCTGCATTAAGGCGCCCACGAGCGTTGACCTTGATATTGTTTTCTTTTGCCCAAGCACGAATTGCTGGGGCTTCGCTAGTCGCCGTCTGCTTCGACGAACGCGCAGCTTCTACATACGGATCAATGGCCGCGTGGAATTCTGCAGCATGTTCGTCGTTCAGGTCGATTTCGAAGTGCTGACCAGCAATGCTGAATGCAATTGATTCAGTTGCTTCGCTGCCATCAATATCGTCAATCAGGGCGATTTGAACCTGACGTGCCATCTGGGGATTCCTCCGAGCTTGAATGTACTGAACTAGGCGTCAAATGAGACACCAGTCCTTTTCAATGTTCAAGCCTATACAAATAGCGTCAGAAAATTCTAATTCTGATCAATATTCACAAGGTTCTATCAGGAATACTCTAATTCTCGTTCGTTGGATTATTGGAATCCGCACGATTTTGAATAAGCGCATCTGCTTCAGCTTCGGCCTGACGCTCTTTTCGGTCCGCGTTAGTAATCGCTTTCATCACGTACCAAAAAAGCAGAGCCAGGGCGATTGTTGGAACAATAGCCTCGACGTACAACATTATTTATGCCTCCGGCTTTAGCAGTGGGAAGAGAATCGTTTCGCGAATACCGACGTTGGTGAAGAGCATTACCAATCGATCGATACCCAGTCCGATACCACCCATCGGTGGTGCACCGTATTCCAGGGCACGCAGGAAGTCCTCGTCAAGCTGCATTGCTTCAGGGTCGCCGCCAGCGGCCATCAGCGACTGCTCGGTGAGGCGTTCACGCTGAATGACTGGGTCGATCAGCTCCGAGAACGCGGTACCGCGTTCCATGCCACCGATGATGAGGTCCCATGCTTCGATAACGCCTGGCTTCGAGCGGTGTGGACGAGCCAGCGGCTGAGCCAGTGGCGGGTAATCACAAACGAAGGTTGGGTCGATCAAAGTTGGCTCGACAATTTCGCCAAAGAGCTCGATAACTAGCTTCTGAGCTCCCCAAGCAGGATCGATCTTTACTTCGTGCTTGGCCGCAACTTCGCGCAACACCGAAGCGTCGGTATCTGGAGTGATCTCCACACCCACAGCCTCAGACAGGCCAGGGTACACGCTCAACCAGCGCCATTCGCCGTCCAGGTTTGCGGTGCCCTTAGGGGTTTCGACGGTTCGGCCAGCGCCAATGGCGTCGGCGGCGTTAAGGATAATTTCCTTCATGCGATCGGCCATCACGTACTGATCTGCGTAGGCTTCGTAGCATTCTAGGGTGGTGAATTCAGGCGAGTGAGTTGAGTCCACGCCTTCGTTGCGGAAGATGCGTCCGACTTCGAATACACGGTCCACGCCACCAACAACACAACGCTTGAGGTACAGCTCAGTGGCGATGCGCAGGGTCATTTCCTGATCAAAAGCGTTCAGGTGAGTCTTGAATGGACGGGCCGATGCGCCACCGTGAACCAGCTGCAGCATTGGGGTCTCAACCTCAACGTAGCCATGGTTTTCTAGGGTGTTACGTACGGCGCGAACAATGCCGGCACGCTTGTAAACCATTTCGCGAGCTTCATTGCGCACGATCAGGTCCGCGTAGCGCTGACGCACACGGGTAGCTTCATTCAAATCCGCGTGCAGCACTGGCAGCGGGCGCAGTGCCTTGGAGGCCATTTCGTAGGTGTCGGCCATGATCGACAGCTCGCCGCGGCGTGAAGAAATCACCTTGCCGCTAACAAAAACGTGGTCGCCGAGGTCAACGAGGGACTTCCACTGGGCAAGGCGTTCTTCGCCGACGTTAGCCAAGGAAAGCATCAGCTGCAGGCGCACACCCTCACCATTGGGGCCACCCTCCTGCAAGGTGGCGAAGCACAGCTTGCCGGTATTGCGCATAAAGACGATCCGGCCAGCGACGCCTACTACGTCTTCGGTTTCTTCGCCGGCTTCAAGGTGCTCGTACTTATCGCGGATTTCCAGCAGCGAGTGGGTGCGAGCCACACCTACAGGGTAGGCTTCCTCACCCTTGGCCAGGAACTGGTTTCGCTTATCAGTGCGAACCTGTCGCTGGTCGTTGGTATCAATGGGCTGTGCGGAATTATTTTCGGAAGTCACAATTACCCATTCTACGTGTCATTGCGTGCCCGCAATGCCGTTCATGATCAGACTTACACCCGCTAATTTCCCACCGGGTACACCAGAGCACCGGCAAAGCGAAGTTTGCCGGTGCTCTGGTGCGTGATCGGTGGTGATTTACCAGATTTCGACGCGGTCTTCTGGGTCCAGCCACATGCCATCGCCTGGCTTGGTGCCAAAGGCTTCGTGGAAGGCGCTCAGGTTCTTGGGAACCTGGTTGCAACGGAATTCGCCCGGTGCGTGTGGGTCGGTGCGAACGCGGACCACTGCGGTTTCCGGACGGATCAGCGTACGCCAGCATTCAGCCCACGAGTAGAAGAAGCGCTGGTCACCGCTGACTCCGTCGATCACTTCATCCTCGGTGATGCCACGACCGGCAAGCTCGAGCTTGTACGCCTTGTAGGCGATGCCCAGTCCGCCAAGGTCGCCGATGTTTTCACCTAGGGTCAGCGCACCGTTGACCTGGTGCTCGGGTGCTTCGGTGGGAGCCAGTGCGTTGTACTGCTCCACCAGCTTGCCGGTCAGCTTCTCAAATGCTTCGCGGTCCTCATCGGTCCACCAGTTGGTCAGCTGGCCGGTGCCATCGTACTGCGAGCCTTGGTCATCAAAACCGTGGCCGATCTCATGGCCGATCACCGCTCCGATCGCACCAAAGTTCGAGGCGATATCGCGATCTACATCAAAGAATGGCAGGCGCAGGATGGCTGCCGGGAATGCGATTTCGTTCAGCAGCGGGTGGTAGTAGGCGTTGACGGTCTGTGGGTACATGAACCACAGTTCGCGGTCCACCCCGTCATCGATCTTCTTCAGCTCGCGCTTATACTCAAACTCATTGGCCGCGGCCAAATTGGCAATCACATCAAGCTCATTGGTGGTGATCGACGAGTAATCGATCCACTGATCCGGGTAGCCAATCTTTGGCCGGAACTTCGAAAGCTTATCCAGCGCCTTTTCGATCGTTGCCTCGCCCATCCAGGACAGTTGGCCGATAGAGATCCGGTAGGCCTCGGTCAGTCGCTGCACCAGCTGATCCATGGCATCTTTGGCCTCCGGCGGGAAATTCTTGGCAACGTAAACTTGGCCGATGTCTTCACCTACGGCGCCTTCGGTGAAGGATACGCCGCGCTTCCAGCGATCGCGGATCTGCTCCACACCGCCGAGCTTGGCGGAGTAGAAGGAGAAGTTTTCGTTGACGAAGTCACTGGAGAGGTACGGCGCGAAGGAACGCAGCACCTGCACGTTAAGCCAATTCTTCCATGCGTCTAGCGGCTGGGATTCGATGAGGCCCGCCAGACCTTCAAGGTAGCTGGGCTGCCAAACAACAACTTCGCCGTAGTACTTTGCTTCAATTTCTGCCCCGGCCAGCCAGGACTTCAGACCGTCAAAGAGTTCAAAGAGCGATTCGCCGGTCATAAGGTTGTAGCGTGCCTGAGCATCGCGTACCTTCACCCGATCCCAGTGGAATTCGGCGATAGCCTTCTCCAGCGCAACGACGCTATCGGCTGCCGAGCCCGCATCACTAATCCCGCCAAGGCTTAGCAGTCGCTGCAGGTGGTCCCGGTAATCAGCGAGGGTCTCGGCCAATTGCTCATCGTGATAGTAGGACTCGTCGGGCAGGCCCAATCCACCTTGCAGAAAGGTCAAAAGGTTTCGCTCTGGGTCCCCTGCGTCGTTCATCGCGCCAATTTCGAGGAATCCGCTAATACCCTTGCGGTAGAAAGATCCCGAGAGCTTCAGCAGTGACTGCACGGAAGTAACTTCATTAATGGCGTTGAGGTAGCCAGCGATCGGCTCTGCGCCACGCTCTTGAATCGCCGCTTCATTCATGAAGGAACCATAGAGGTGAGCGATGCGCTTGGTTGCCTCATCGGTAGCTGAGCCCGATTCGTAGGCCTTGACGGCTTCTTTGATGATGGCGTGAACGGCATCTTCGGCCTGGTCACGCAGTTCCATGAACGAACCGTAGATCCCTTGATCACCTGGGATGGTGGCCGTTTCGAACCACTTACCGTTGCTATGACGGTAAAGATCATCCTGGGGACGAACCGAATCGTCGCGGTAACGCAGCGGGCTCGTTGTCTCAGTGGTCAAGGCATGACTCCCTCGGTAGCAGAACAAGTTATTTCTACTACACACTGTAGCCAGTTCTCCGAGAATAAAGAGCTCGAGCGCCTTAGGTGCGCGGACGGCTTAACCATGGTGGTTAAACAGGTGAGGCCCCAACCAAAAGGTTAGGGCCTCAAACCAACATTCATCTTTATTAAGTTAAGTCCGGCGGTGACCTACTCTCCCACACCCTCACGAGTGCAGTACCATCGGCGCAGTGGGCCTTAGCTTCCGGGTTCGGTATGGGACCGGGCGTTTCCCCCACGCTATGACCGCCGTAACAATCACGAAGCACACAAACCAATTTTCTGGTGTTGTATGAAACGATGCGACAAAAACTACTTGTCAAGTCTCATGTTTAGTTTCGGTTGTCGAGTTGTTGTCTCGTAACCGCATAGTGAACGCGAACAGCAATGATCTTATTAGTCATTATTGTATATATTGTGTGTTGAAAGTCATCGGCCTATTAGTACAGGTCAGCTACACAAGTCTTTAGTCCTTGCTTCCACATCCTGCCTATCAACCCAGTGGTCTAGCTGGGGGCCTCACACACTCAAGGTGCATGGAAATCTCATCTCGAAGCAGGCTTCCCGCTTAGATGCTTTCAGCGGTTATCCCTTCCCAACGTAGCTAATCAGCGATGCACTTGGCAGTACAACTGACACACCAGAGGTTAGTCCGTCCCGGTCCTCTCGTACTAAGGACAGCCCTTCTCAAATTTCCAACGCGCGCAGCGGATAGGGACCGAACTGTCTCACGACGTTCTAAACCCAGCTCGCGTACCGCTTTAATGGGCGAACAGCCCAACCCTTGGGACCTACTCCAGCCCCAGGATGCGACGAGCCGACATCGAGGTGCCAAACCATGCCGTCGATATGGACTCTTGGGCAAGATCAGCCTGTTATCCCCGAGGTACCTTTTATCCGTTGAGCGACGGCCCTTCCACGAGGTGCCGCCGGATCACTAGTCCCGACTTTCGTCCCTGCTCGAGCTGTCACTCTCACAGTCAAGCTCCCTTGTGCACTTACACTCGACACCTGATTGCCAACCAGGCTGAGGGAACCTTTGGGCGCCTCCGTTACATTTTAGGAGGCAACCGCCCCAGTTAAACTACCCATCAGGCACTGTCCCTGAACCAGATCATGGTCCGAAGTTAGGTGACCGGTACAGCCAGAGTGGTATTTCAACGATGACTCCACCTGAACTAGCGTCCAAGCTTCACAGTCTCCCACCTATCCTACACAAGCTGCACCGAACACCAATACCAAACTATAGTAAAGGTCTCGGGGTCTTTCCGTCCTGCTGCGCGTAACGAGCATCTTTACTCGTACTGCAATTTCGCCGAGTTCATGGTTGAGACAGCGGGGAAGTCGTTACTCCATTCGTGCAGGTCGGAACTTACCCGACAAGGAATTTCGCTACCTTAGGATGGTTATAGTTACCACCGCCGTTTACTGGGGCTTAAATTCTCAGCTTCGCAACAAGTTGCTAACCGGTCCTCTTAACCTTCCAGCACCGGGCAGGAGTCAGTCCGTATACATCGTCTTGCGACTTCGCACGGACCTGTGTTTTTAGTAAACAGTCGCTTCCCCCTGGTCTCTGCGGCCCACACCCGCTCACAACTGCAAGAGCTGATCACGGGGCAGGCCCCCCTTCTTCCGAAGTTACGGGGGCATTTTGCCGAGTTCCTTAACCATGATTCTCTCGATCGCCTTAGTATTCTCTACCTGATCACCTGTGTCGGTTTGGGGTACGGGCGGCTGGGACCTCGCGCCGATGCTTTTCTAGGCAGCATAGGATCACCGAATCACCCACCAAAGTGGGCGCCTATCAGGTCTCAGACATCATGAACCGCGGATTTACCTACGACTCGTCCTACACCCTTGGACCAGGTCAATTCCATTGCCTGGCTCGGCTACCTTCCTGCGTCACACCTGTTAATACGCTGACCTCACTGCATCGGTTCCCACCACATCAACCAACAAAAACACCCGAAGGCATCAACAATTGGAATCCATCATGGTTAGCATCAACAGCTCAGTATGGGCGGTCCTTCGCCGGTACGGGAATATCAACCCGTTATCCATCGACTACGCCTGTCGGCCTCGCCTTAGGCCCCGACTAACCCAGGGCAGATTAGCTTAACCCTGGAACCCTTGATCATTCGGCGGACGGGTTTCTCACCCGTCATTCGCTACTCATGCCTGCATTCTCACTCGTATAGCGTCCACCGCTGGTTTACACCGCGACTTCACCCGCTATACGACGCTCCCCTACCCATCCAAACGCCCAATCCGAAGACCAAGCAAATATTTGAATGACGCAACTTCGGCGGTGTGCTTGAGCCCCGCTACATTATCGGCGCGGAATCACTTGACCAGTGAGCTATTACGCACTCTTTCAAGGGTGGCTGCTTCTAAGCCAACCTCCTGGTTGTCAAAGCAACTCCACATCCTTTCCCACTTAGCACACGCTTAGGGGCCTTAGTTGGCGTTCTGGGCTGTTTCCCTCTCGACTATGAAGCTTATCCCCCACAGTCTCACTGCTACGCTCTCACTTACCGGCATTCGGAGTTTGGCTAACGTCAGTAACCTTGTAGGGCCCATTAGCTATCCAGTAGCTCTACCTCCGGTAAGAAACACGTAACGCTGCACCTAAATGCATTTCGGGGAGAACCAGCTATCACGAAGTTTGATTGGCCTTTCACCCCTACCCACAGCTCATCCCCTCCATTTTCAACTGAAGTGGGTTCGGTCCTCCACACGCTCTTACACGCGCTTCAACCTGGCCATGGGTAGATCACTTCGCTTCGGGTCTAGATCACGCCACTCAAACGCCCTATTCAGACTCGCTTTCGCTACGGCTTCCCCACACGGGTTAACCTCGCGACGTAACACTAACTCGCAGGCTCATTCTTCAAAAGGCACGCCATCACCCAGGAACAAGTCCCAGGCTCTAACGGATTGTAAGCGCACGGTTTCAGGTACTATTTCACTCCCCTCCCGGGGTACTTTTCACCATTCCCTCACGGTACTGATTCACTATCGGTCATCAAGTAGTATTCAGGCTTACCAGGTGGTCCTGGCAGATTCACACAAGGTTTCACGGGCCCCGTGCTACTCGGGTATCAACACTAGAACGGCAGACACGCATTACACCTACGGGACTATCACCCTCTATGGTCCGGCATTCCAACCGATTCACCTATACGCCTGCACCTCATCCCACCAGCAAGATAGCGCTGGTACATGTCAACCCCACAACCCCGATGATGCAACGCCTATCCGCTATCACACACCAACCGGTTTAGCCCCATCCGCGTTCGCTCGCCACTACTAACGGAATCACTATTGTTTTCTCTTCCTGCGGGTACTGAGATGTTTCACTTCCCCGCGTTCCCTCCACACAGCCTATACATTCAGCTGCAGGTCACACCACATAACATGGTGCGGGGTTCCCCCATTCGGAAATCCTGGTCTCAACGTCCGGTTATCGACTCCACCAGGCTTATCGCAGATTCCCACGTCCTTCATCGGCTCTTGATGCCAAGGCATCCACCGTGCGCCCTTAAAAACTTCAACACAAAACAAAGTTCTCAGAATTGAGCAATAAAACAATCTAACAAAATCACACAGACAAGACTCAAACACCCCACAACCCAAGGAAAAAGGGTCATAAGACTCATCTCATCTGCAAGATGCTCGCGTTCACTATACAGTTCCCAAACAACAACCCCACACCCCCACAAACACACCCACCAACAACAACCCAAAAGGACCATTGCTCGTACCGAGCATGCCTGCAGCAAACAGAGGACAAACACCGAAACACCAAGAACCCCGCCACCCAAGAAGACAATCAACCAACCATCACAACACCAACCCCAAAAGGCCAGCACCGCAACACTTGATCAAATCATCCACCAGGGACGGAGGCTTGTTGCCTCAAAACCCAACAGCATGCCAAACCATACAAACCACACACCATCAACACCCACATTCCAACACCACCACCACACACCAACAAACCCACCCAAAAGGACGGATTCATTCATGTGAAGTAACAATGCGTACTCGCAAGCACCAACACCATACAGCCACAGCCAATACCCCGACACACACCCCAACCACTCATAATGAGGACCAGCGTGCACACGTTTTCCAGTATTGAGTTCATTGATATTCCACCCATGAGCAACCCACCCGTACAACACTCGTGCACAGACATGGGCAACCATAATAATGGTTAGCTCCTTAGAAAGGAGGTGATCCAGCCGCACCTTCCGGTACGGCTACCTTGTTACGACTTAGTCCCAATCGCCAGTCCCACCTTCGACGACTCCCCCCACACAAGGTGGTTAGGCCATCGGCTTCGGGTGTTACCAACTTTCGTGACTTGACGGGCGGTGTGTACAAGGCCCGGGAACGTATTCACCGCAGCGTTGCTGATCTGCGATTACTAGCGACTCCGACTTCATGGGGTCGAGTTGCAGACCCCAATCCGAACTGAGACCGGCTTTTAGGGATTAGCTCCACCTCACAGTATCGCAACCCATTGTACCGGCCATTGTAGCATGCGTGAAGCCCAAGACATAAGGGGCATGATGATTTGACGTCATCCCCACCTTCCTCCGAGTTGACCCCGGCAGTCTCCCATGAGTCCCCACCACTACGTGCTGGCAACATGGAACGAGGGTTGCGCTCGTTGCGGGACTTAACCCAACATCTCACGACACGAGCTGACGACAACCATGCACCACCTGTGAACCAGCCCCGAAGGGAAACCCCATCTCTGAGGCGGTCTGGCACATGTCAAGCCTTGGTAAGGTTCTTCGCGTTGCATCGAATTAATCCGCATGCTCCGCCGCTTGTGCGGGCCCCCGTCAATTCCTTTGAGTTTTAGCCTTGCGGCCGTACTCCCCAGGCGGGGCACTTAATGCGTTAGCTACGGCGCGGAAAACGTGGAATGTCCCCCACACCTAGTGCCCAACGTTTACGGCATGGACTACCAGGGTATCTAATCCTGTTCGCTCCCCATGCTTTCGCTCCTCAGCGTCAGTAAATGCCCAGAGACCTGCCTTCGCCATCGGTGTTCCTCCTGATATCTGCGCATTTCACCGCTACACCAGGAATTCCAGTCTCCCCTACATCACTCTAGTCTGCCCGTACCCACCGCAGATCCGAGGTTGAGCCTCGGACTTTCACGGCAGACGCGACAAACCGCCTACGAGCTCTTTACGCCCAATAAATCCGGATAACGCTTGCGCCCTACGTATTACCGCGGCTGCTGGCACGTAGTTAGCCGGCGCTTCTTCTGCAGGTACCGTCACTTTCGCTTCTTCCCTACTGAAAGAGGTTTACAACCCGAAGGCCGTCATCCCTCACGCGGCGTCGCTGCATCAGGCTTTCGCCCATTGTGCAATATTCCCCACTGCTGCCTCCCGTAGGAGTCTGGGCCGTGTCTCAGTCCCAGTGTGGCCGGTCACCCTCTCAGGCCGGCTACCCGTCGTCGCCTTGGTGAGCCATTACCTCACCAACAAGCTGATAGGCCGCGAGTCCATCCCCCACCGATAAATCTTTCAACAACCCACCATGCGGTAAGAAGTCATATCCGGTATTAGACCCAGTTTCCCGGGCTTATCCCAAAGTCGGGGGCAGGTTACTCACGTGTTACTCACCCGTTCGCCACTAATCACCCGTGCAAGCACGGGGTCATCGTTCGACTTGCATGTGTTAAGCACGCCGCCAGCGTTCATCCTGAGCCAGGATCAAACTCTCCATAAAAAAATAAAAAGCCATCAGCAACCCCTCGGAAAATAAGGGCGAAACCAATGAAGTCCTGGCGAATAAAAAACACTCAAGAACATCACACGGGGGTGCAATGCCTCAAGCAAATGTTATGTATTCACCAAATAAAATAAATATTCGGTATCAACAAACTTGGCACACTATTGAGTTCTCAAACAACAAACACTTACCGGTTCTTTACCCACCATTTCAGGCGGTAATTTCGTCCAGCGTTATATTCAAATCTTATCACCGTGAATTTCTGAAAGTCAAATCAATTGTTTGTGATTTGAGTCAGTATTCATGGTTCCCATTCTTCAACATCTTTTCCACAGTGACCTGTGCAAAACCGTTGATATTCTGGGGTTTTGCCTCCGATTTACATCCGGTTATTTCTTCCGTTTTGCTCTCGGCGACAAGGAAAAACTATACACAGGTTTGGGGGGTCGTGCAAATCGGTGAGGTGGTTTGTGGCGGTGACCGTGCACACTTAATTTCGGCGGTGTTGCTTCGGCCCTGAATTTAGGCTCAGTCACTGCCCATAATTGGCGTGGTCGCGCTCAGCAGTTAGTTGCTGGTTCATCGAGGCGTGGCGCATCAGATTTCTGAAAAGGTCGTAATCGCTGTCCCATAAGACGGACCGGCATACTAGGAGCGCTGTATCAGTGGCAGCACACCCGCCGTAGCTATAACTGCACACGCAGGAGCGTGACCGGGCAAGACTGTCACCCAAGAAAGTAGCGAGCTCGAAGACGGTGCTCGCCCTACAACCACCTAGGTCTCAGCAGACTACCAACACGGTCCGGCTGTCCCTGATGACCTAGCCCATGACAAGTCATGCGGTTCTACGCAGGTACCCACCCGTCCGATACGGTGTAGGAGCAGTGCACTCCGAATCCACGGAAGCCGCTAGTAGTAACCGGCCAGAGCACTGCAGCTGCCTTGGTGGTCAACGGAAAGCGGGATGAAGTCTTTGAAGTACACCGTGTTAGAACGATACTGCCTCCTCACCGGGCAAGAGCACAGTGAGCTGACTGCCGAAGAGCAGCACAGCGATTACCAAGCCGGGGTCACCGAGATCGACGGACAACGGTGGAGAATTCGGACCGCAAGGATCACGCCAACGAAGTCAGGTGGGTTCGTAGCCATATGGCAACGAGACGCAACCGGGGCTACCGTGCCCTTCGAGTCTGAAGTCGGACTCCATGGAGTCATGGTTTTCATCGAAGAAGCCGAACACTTCGGAGTCTTCCGGTTCACTCAACAGCACCTGGAGGCTCTGGGCGTCTTCGCCTCAGCAAACGCTCCAGGTAAACGCGGCTTCCGTGTCTATCCATCCTGGACCACTGGGCTAAAGGGCCAAGCGAAGAAAAGCCAAGACGAGCAGCTACCCGCATTCTCGGTACTAGCAGACTAACTATTAGTGCCTAGAGACCTACTCCAGCTCCATGCGCCGGAACCTCAGCTCTCGTTGAGCACCCCGAAGAGGCGACCCATCAAACGGGAGTTCTTCGAGATCCACCGCCATGGCCGCTTTCATGGCAAGCTGGTTAGCCGATTGAGTTGCACGCTCAGTTAGTCCAAGCTCGGCTGCAAGTTCCGTCCAGTGCTTCTTCTTGAGGTTTTTTGCTTTACCCGCAACCGTCAGCGCCATAGTGTCATCGCCGTAGACCAAGGTGCAGGGGATGTCATAGATGGGCGCAACGCTAAACCGTCCATGCTCATCGGCCAGGATCGAAGCATTCTTTCCATGCAAGTCGCCGTTGCCAGTCAGCCAAGCAAAGAGGAACTGGATGTAAAGATTGCGTCTGGCGAGCACCGGGGCCTGGCACTGACGCGCTAGTGCCTCGATAACTTGTTCCGTACTCACGGCATACTTGCTCGCAGGCGGAAGGTTTAGTACCTGGATGGCATCCTCGAGCGCTAAGCGAAGCGGATTATCCGGTCCCCCACTGGCTTTGCGGTCGAACCGCTCAACCAACAGTCCTGAGTTGCCCACTGAGTCCCGAACGATCCGGTGATTTGCCACCGGAAGTTTGAGCGCCCGTGCAGCATCTAGATGTTGTGCCTCATTCACCACCAGATACGGGTGGTCTCGAGGATCAAGCTTGAGCAGATAGGCGTTGCTCTTGAAGTTCACTGGCGTTGTCAGCATCGTTGCGCTGATCTTATCCTGCACGCCAGGTATGGAGTGTCGATCAAGAGTATGTGCGAGAACAGAGAAGTCGAGGTTGGCTGCGTTACTGAATTCAGCAACCACAGGAGTCTGTTCTAAGGCAGAGCCTGTTGGGACTATACGAACATTGCCTGGGGTGTCAGAACCAACGGCCATCAACAGCGTCAGCTCGTCAGACAGGCTGGTCTTAGTCGCGTCTTTGAGGACAGTGAGCCGGTGGCCTTCTGGCAATAGACCAGAGAAGAACGCCGGCAGCGCACCGCCGGGTCCAACGTACGAATCCGAAGAAACCGGCAAAGATGTAGCAATCGCCGAACCGCCACCTGCCAGATAGGTTTCGCCATAGCTGAAGGCGACACTTCCGTCGGTTTGCCGGACCAGATAGCCAGCCAGACTTTCGTTGCAGTAGACATCGGCTTGGGTGACAAGCTTGAGTTCCTGGAGTTGCGGGGTCATTTGGCCACGGCGATCCGCAGGCCGAGCACATTCGCTACAGAAAGCACTGCTTCTATGGATGGGTTTCCTGCTCCGCGTTCTAAGGAGCGCAGCGTACGTTCAGAGATGCCGGCTAGCTCGGCCAACTGCTCCTGAGTCAGACCATTCTGTTTTCGTGCGCGTTGCAGTTCGGCACCGAGTTCCGTCACTGAGTTCATGAATGATCTTCTTTCGGCAGTATCTCGCCGATTGGCGACATTCTGCTCTCTATCATTCATCACGTCGCCCAATTCGGCAAGAAATTACCGAAATTCCAATAGAGCGACGGTTAGTGCCCATCAAAAGATCCGATAGGCAGGATTATGCCGATATGAGACTGCCGAGCACTGGATACGGATATCTGCAGAGTAGTAATTGCGGCACCACCTGGTGCCTGTTCCGTGTGCTACCTGGAACCTGCCGGCCCGTCATCCTCGTCGGCGGCTGTAGCCGGCAGCTGTCACCAGTTCGTTAAACAGAAAAAAGGGGGTCGAGCTTCAGCTCAACCCCCTACCAACCAGCAACCAACCCACCGTTGGTGGTTAAACAGGTGAGGCCCCAACCAAAAGGTTAGGGCCTCAAACCAACATTCATCTTTATTAAGTTAAGTCCGGCGGTGACCTACTCTCCCACACCCTCACGAGTGCAGTACCATCGGCGCAGTGGGCCTTAGCTTCCGGGTTCGGTATGGGACCGGGCGTTTCCCCCACGCTATGACCGCCGTAACAATCACGAAGCACACAAACCAATTTTCTGGTGTTGTATGAAACGATGCGACAAAAACTACTTGTCAAGTCTCATGTTTAGTTTCGGTTGTCGAGTTGTTGTCTCGTAACCGCATAGTGAACGCGAACAGCAATGATCTTATTAGTCATTATTGTATATATTGTGTGTTGAAAGTCATCGGCCTATTAGTACAGGTCAGCTACACAAGTCTTTAGTCCTTGCTTCCACATCCTGCCTATCAACCCAGTGGTCTAGCTGGGGGCCTCACACACTCAAGGTGCATGGAAATCTCATCTCGAAGCAGGCTTCCCGCTTAGATGCTTTCAGCGGTTATCCCTTCCCAACGTAGCTAATCAGCGATGCACTTGGCAGTACAACTGACACACCAGAGGTTAGTCCGTCCCGGTCCTCTCGTACTAAGGACAGCCCTTCTCAAATTTCCAACGCGCGCAGCGGATAGGGACCGAACTGTCTCACGACGTTCTAAACCCAGCTCGCGTACCGCTTTAATGGGCGAACAGCCCAACCCTTGGGACCTACTCCAGCCCCAGGATGCGACGAGCCGACATCGAGGTGCCAAACCATGCCGTCGATATGGACTCTTGGGCAAGATCAGCCTGTTATCCCCGAGGTACCTTTTATCCGTTGAGCGACGGCCCTTCCACGAGGTGCCGCCGGATCACTAGTCCCGACTTTCGTCCCTGCTCGAGCTGTCACTCTCACAGTCAAGCTCCCTTGTGCACTTACACTCGACACCTGATTGCCAACCAGGCTGAGGGAACCTTTGGGCGCCTCCGTTACATTTTAGGAGGCAACCGCCCCAGTTAAACTACCCATCAGGCACTGTCCCTGAACCAGATCATGGTCCGAAGTTAGGTGACCGGTACAGCCAGAGTGGTATTTCAACGATGACTCCACCTGAACTAGCGTCCAAGCTTCACAGTCTCCCACCTATCCTACACAAGCTGCACCGAACACCAATACCAAACTATAGTAAAGGTCTCGGGGTCTTTCCGTCCTGCTGCGCGTAACGAGCATCTTTACTCGTACTGCAATTTCGCCGAGTTCATGGTTGAGACAGCGGGGAAGTCGTTACTCCATTCGTGCAGGTCGGAACTTACCCGACAAGGAATTTCGCTACCTTAGGATGGTTATAGTTACCACCGCCGTTTACTGGGGCTTAAATTCTCAGCTTCGCAACAAGTTGCTAACCGGTCCTCTTAACCTTCCAGCACCGGGCAGGAGTCAGTCCGTATACATCGTCTTGCGACTTCGCACGGACCTGTGTTTTTAGTAAACAGTCGCTTCCCCCTGGTCTCTGCGGCCCACACCCGCTCACAACTGCAAGAGCTGATCACGGGGCAGGCCCCCCTTCTTCCGAAGTTACGGGGGCATTTTGCCGAGTTCCTTAACCATGATTCTCTCGATCGCCTTAGTATTCTCTACCTGATCACCTGTGTCGGTTTGGGGTACGGGCGGCTGGGACCTCGCGCCGATGCTTTTCTAGGCAGCATAGGATCACCGAATCACCCACCAAAGTGGGCGCCTATCAGGTCTCAGACATCATGAACCGCGGATTTACCTACGACTCGTCCTACACCCTTGGACCAGGTCAATTCCATTGCCTGGCTCGGCTACCTTCCTGCGTCACACCTGTTAATACGCTGACCTCACTGCATCGGTTCCCACCACATCAACCAACAAAAACACCCGAAGGCATCAACAATTGGAATCCATCATGGTTAGCATCAACAGCTCAGTATGGGCGGTCCTTCGCCGGTACGGGAATATCAACCCGTTATCCATCGACTACGCCTGTCGGCCTCGCCTTAGGCCCCGACTAACCCAGGGCAGATTAGCTTAACCCTGGAACCCTTGATCATTCGGCGGACGGGTTTCTCACCCGTCATTCGCTACTCATGCCTGCATTCTCACTCGTATAGCGTCCACCGCTGGTTTACACCGCGACTTCACCCGCTATACGACGCTCCCCTACCCATCCAAACGCCCAATCCGAAGACCAAGCAAATATTTGAATGACGCAACTTCGGCGGTGTGCTTGAGCCCCGCTACATTATCGGCGCGGAATCACTTGACCAGTGAGCTATTACGCACTCTTTCAAGGGTGGCTGCTTCTAAGCCAACCTCCTGGTTGTCAAAGCAACTCCACATCCTTTCCCACTTAGCACACGCTTAGGGGCCTTAGTTGGCGTTCTGGGCTGTTTCCCTCTCGACTATGAAGCTTATCCCCCACAGTCTCACTGCTACGCTCTCACTTACCGGCATTCGGAGTTTGGCTAACGTCAGTAACCTTGTAGGGCCCATTAGCTATCCAGTAGCTCTACCTCCGGTAAGAAACACGTAACGCTGCACCTAAATGCATTTCGGGGAGAACCAGCTATCACGAAGTTTGATTGGCCTTTCACCCCTACCCACAGCTCATCCCCTCCATTTTCAACTGAAGTGGGTTCGGTCCTCCACACGCTCTTACACGCGCTTCAACCTGGCCATGGGTAGATCACTTCGCTTCGGGTCTAGATCACGCCACTCAAACGCCCTATTCAGACTCGCTTTCGCTACGGCTTCCCCACACGGGTTAACCTCGCGACGTAACACTAACTCGCAGGCTCATTCTTCAAAAGGCACGCCATCACCCAGGAACAAGTCCCAGGCTCTAACGGATTGTAAGCGCACGGTTTCAGGTACTATTTCACTCCCCTCCCGGGGTACTTTTCACCATTCCCTCACGGTACTGATTCACTATCGGTCATCAAGTAGTATTCAGGCTTACCAGGTGGTCCTGGCAGATTCACACAAGGTTTCACGGGCCCCGTGCTACTCGGGTATCAACACTAGAACGGCAGACACGCATTACACCTACGGGACTATCACCCTCTATGGTCCGGCATTCCAACCGATTCACCTATACGCCTGCACCTCATCCCACCAGCAAGATAGCGCTGGTACATGTCAACCCCACAACCCCGATGATGCAACGCCTATCCGCTATCACACACCAACCGGTTTAGCCCCATCCGCGTTCGCTCGCCACTACTAACGGAATCACTATTGTTTTCTCTTCCTGCGGGTACTGAGATGTTTCACTTCCCCGCGTTCCCTCCACACAGCCTATACATTCAGCTGCAGGTCACACCACATAACATGGTGCGGGGTTCCCCCATTCGGAAATCCTGGTCTCAACGTCCGGTTATCGACTCCACCAGGCTTATCGCAGATTCCCACGTCCTTCATCGGCTCTTGATGCCAAGGCATCCACCGTGCGCCCTTAAAAACTTCAACACAAAACAAAGTTCTCAGAATTGAGCAATAAAACAATCTAACAAAATCACACAGACAAGACTCAAACACCCCACAACCCAAGGAAAAAGGGTCATAAGACTCATCTCATCTGCAAGATGCTCGCGTTCACTATACAGTTCCCAAACAACAACCCCACACCCCCACAAACACACCCACCAACAACAACCCAAAAGGACCATTGCTCGTACCGAGCATGCCTGCAGCAAACACAGGACAAACACCGAAACACCAAGAACCCCGCCACCCAAGAAGACAATCAACCAACCATCACAACACCAACCCCAAAAGGCCAGCACCGCAACACTTGATCAAATCATCCACCAGGGACGGAGGCTTGTTGCCTCAAAACCCAACAGCATGCCAAACCATACAAACCACACACCATCAACACCCACATTCCAACACCACCACCACACACCAACAAACCCACCCAAAAGGACGGATTCATTCATGTGAAGTAACAATGCGTACTCGCAAGCACCAACACCATACAGCCACAGCCAATACCCCGACACACACCCCAACCACTCATAATGAGGACCAGCGTGCACACGTTTTCCAGTATTGAGTTCATTGATATTCCACCCATGAGCAACCCACCCGTACAACACTCGTGCACAGACATGGGCAACCATAATAATGGTTAGCTCCTTAGAAAGGAGGTGATCCAGCCGCACCTTCCGGTACGGCTACCTTGTTACGACTTAGTCCCAATCGCCAGTCCCACCTTCGACGACTCCCCCCACACAAGGTGGTTAGGCCATCGGCTTCGGGTGTTACCAACTTTCGTGACTTGACGGGCGGTGTGTACAAGGCCCGGGAACGTATTCACCGCAGCGTTGCTGATCTGCGATTACTAGCGACTCCGACTTCATGGGGTCGAGTTGCAGACCCCAATCCGAACTGAGACCGGCTTTTAGGGATTAGCTCCACCTCACAGTATCGCAACCCATTGTACCGGCCATTGTAGCATGCGTGAAGCCCAAGACATAAGGGGCATGATGATTTGACGTCATCCCCACCTTCCTCCGAGTTGACCCCGGCAGTCTCCCATGAGTCCCCACCACTACGTGCTGGCAACATGGAACGAGGGTTGCGCTCGTTGCGGGACTTAACCCAACATCTCACGACACGAGCTGACGACAACCATGCACCACCTGTGAACCAGCCCCGAAGGGAAACCCCATCTCTGAGGCGGTCTGGCACATGTCAAGCCTTGGTAAGGTTCTTCGCGTTGCATCGAATTAATCCGCATGCTCCGCCGCTTGTGCGGGCCCCCGTCAATTCCTTTGAGTTTTAGCCTTGCGGCCGTACTCCCCAGGCGGGGCACTTAATGCGTTAGCTACGGCGCGGAAAACGTGGAATGTCCCCCACACCTAGTGCCCAACGTTTACGGCATGGACTACCAGGGTATCTAATCCTGTTCGCTCCCCATGCTTTCGCTCCTCAGCGTCAGTAAATGCCCAGAGACCTGCCTTCGCCATCGGTGTTCCTCCTGATATCTGCGCATTTCACCGCTACACCAGGAATTCCAGTCTCCCCTACATCACTCTAGTCTGCCCGTACCCACCGCAGATCCGAGGTTGAGCCTCGGACTTTCACGGCAGACGCGACAAACCGCCTACGAGCTCTTTACGCCCAATAAATCCGGATAACGCTTGCGCCCTACGTATTACCGCGGCTGCTGGCACGTAGTTAGCCGGCGCTTCTTCTGCAGGTACCGTCACTTTCGCTTCTTCCCTACTGAAAGAGGTTTACAACCCGAAGGCCGTCATCCCTCACGCGGCGTCGCTGCATCAGGCTTTCGCCCATTGTGCAATATTCCCCACTGCTGCCTCCCGTAGGAGTCTGGGCCGTGTCTCAGTCCCAGTGTGGCCGGTCACCCTCTCAGGCCGGCTACCCGTCGTCGCCTTGGTGAGCCATTACCTCACCAACAAGCTGATAGGCCGCGAGTCCATCCCCCACCGATAAATCTTTCAACAACCCACCATGCGGTAAGAAGTCATATCCGGTATTAGACCCAGTTTCCCGGGCTTATCCCAAAGTCGGGGGCAGGTTACTCACGTGTTACTCACCCGTTCGCCACTAATCACCCGTGCAAGCACGGGGTCATCGTTCGACTTGCATGTGTTAAGCACGCCGCCAGCGTTCATCCTGAGCCAGGATCAAACTCTCCATAAAAAAATAAAAAGCCATCAGCAACCCCTCGGAAAATAAGGGCGAAACCAATGAAGTCCTGGCGAATAAAAAACACTCAAGAACATCACACGGGGGTGCAATGCCTCAAGCAAATGTTATGTATTCACCAAATAAAATAAATATTCGGTATCAACAAACTTGGCACACTATTGAGTTCTCAAACAACAAACACTCTCGACACCACAACCACCATTTCTCAGTGACTGCTTCGCTCCGGAGCAACTTTTCTAGCCTACCATGTTCCGTGACCCGGTCAAAACCGGTCGAAACGCTTCAGTGAAAAGTGATTTGCCACCGGGTAAACAACTCGTATATTTCGTGTTGTTTCCGTTCCGGCAACAGATAAAAACTATACAGAGGTTTCCAAGATGTTACAAATCGAGGGGCCGCGTTCTAGGTCACATTAACCTTGCTGTCCTACTGAGGCACATGAACGAACTTCAACGCACCTATGGCAGGAGCTGCCGGTGGCGCTTTGGCAGCGGCGGTTTCCTTAGCTGGCGGAGTCGGCATGATCGGAGTATCCGGTTCCTCAAAGGAAGAGTGGATCCAGGAACAAGTTGGGCACGTTGCCTCCCCTTGATACACCCTGGGGTGTTGGCTTTATGGCGTGGTCTCTGAAAACGAATCTATCCCCGCTGGAAATCTTCCTCGAATACGGTCCGACGCTGGTGTCTCTAAGTTTTGGCGACGTCAGCCGTGGGGCGCCCCTAGCTCACGAAGCCGGAGTGCTGACCGCAATGCAGGTAGGCAACGCAGCGGAGCTTGAACGGGCCATGGACGATGACATCGACATCATCATCACCCGTGGTAGTGAAGGCGGCGGGCATGGGCGCAATGAAGCCGGAACCTTGCCACTACTACAGCTGGCCACACAGCAACAGTTGAAGCCAGTAGTTGCTGCCGGTGGTGTTGGCACGGCCAGTGGGGTTGCGGCAGTGCTGGCCGCGGGTGCCCAGGCGGCGTGGGTCGGCACCCGTTTCTTATCTGCAACACAATCGTTGGGACATGAAAACGTCAAGCAGGTAGTGCGAGCATCCGGGATGGATGACACCACCTACACCCGGGCGTTTGATATTGCCCAGCAACTTGCTTGGCCCGCGCAGTTTCGCGGTCGAGCCCTGCGCAATGAGTTCAGCGCATCCCACGAGGATTTGTCCTCTTGGGATGCGACCGAAGAACTACGCGAGAAGATGGTGACCGCTCGCGCAGAGGCTGCCGTCGATATTGACCCGGTGTATGCCGGGCAGGCGGTTGAGTTTGTTACCGCGCCGCAGTCCGCCCAAGAGATCATCGCCGAGCTGGCGGGTTTCCGCCAGGTGCTTGCCGCTGCTTCGCGGCGTTTCCGCTAAGAACGCTTCGGCTAAAAGCTAGGCAGAGATCGGCTGGTTGTCGATCAAACGCACCTTGCCAACGGTGGCTGCCACAAGGATCAGGCCTTCACCGGTGAAGGGAGTGTCCTGGCAGTTAAACGCCAGCTCTTCTAAGGTGTTGGGATCAACCACCGTGAAGTAGTCAAGCTGAACCAATGGTTCCATTTGGAACAGGCCAATGGCGTCCTCGATGTTTAGTGGCTCATGGTTGGCCGCACGATCGGCGATGAGCTGGATGGAGCGGTGCAACACCATGGCCGCTTCCTTCTCTGCCTCGCTGAGCAAGGCATTGCGGCTGGAGAGGGCCAGGCCCTTTTCACTGCGTACGATCGGCACCGAACGAAGTTCAACCGGGTAGTCCAGGTCGGCAACCATACGACGGATCAACACCACCTGCTGGGCGTCCTTCTGCCCAAAGTAGGCGCGGTACGCACCCTGGCGTGGGTCAGCTAGGTGCAAAAGCTTGGAGACCACGGCAAGCATGCCATCAAAGTGGCCCGGACGTGACGCGCCTTCATACAGCTCACCCATGCGTCCCGAGGCCAGCTTTATCAATGGCAGACCTGCGTGGTAAATCTCCTGCGCCTCGGGGGCGAAGATGATGTCCACCCCGGCCTCGGCAGCCAGTTGCACATCGGCTTGGAGCTGGCGTGGGTAGCGGGCGTAGTCGCCGGCGTCGTTGAACTGCAGCTCGTTGACAAAAATCGAGATGACAACCAGTTCATTTTCTTCACGCGCGATACGGAACAGGGAACCATGGCCCTGGTGCAAGGCGCCCATGGTGGGAACAAAGCCCAACGATCGGGGATTAGCCTCGGCGATGGCCGCCTTCAGTTCCTGGCGGGTTTTACAAATTTTGGGGGTTTTCACCCCTCTATTCTAGAACTCGCAACAGTTCTTCGAGTGTGCCTTGTGAGATAAGCCCTCGATCGGCCGCCCGCAAGGCGGTAGCCCTCGAGAGGCTGCGGTAGGAATTGTTGGTTTCCGCCGGGTCGCTGGATAGCGCGTCGAGGTGTGCGGTGACGGTGCCGATATCCCCGCGAGCCACCGGCCCGGTCAGTGCGCCGGCTCCCGAGCGCAGGGCGTTATCTAGGCTGGCGCTCATCAGTGCGCGCAAGGTATTGGCCGGATCTTCCACCCCGATGCGGCGCAGAATATCGGCGGACTGCGCGGTGATGGTGTTCAGGTGGTTGGCGGCGTGGGCCAGGGCCGCGTGGTAGCTGGCGCGATCGGCTTCTGCAATGACCACCGGTTCGGCGCGCATTTCCACTACCAGCGCTTGGGCTACCGGCAGCATCACCTCATCGGCGGTGACCGCAAAAACGCAGTCGGTGAGCCGGGCCAGATCCATGCTCATTCCGGTGAAGGTCATCGCCGGGTGGATGGCTAGACCAAAAGCGCCAACATCTAGCGCCGGTTGTAAGATGCTGGTGCCAAATCGTCCGGCGGTGTGTGCGATCAGCTGGCC
Organism: Glutamicibacter sp. MOO4; assembly: GCF_056934395.1. Taxonomy (NCBI): domain Bacteria; kingdom Bacillati; phylum Actinomycetota; class Actinomycetes; order Micrococcales; family Micrococcaceae; genus Glutamicibacter; species Glutamicibacter sp. MOO4. Next base: position 3,062,328 of record NZ_CM167800.1, on the reverse strand, counting down.
GGGTTGGATATGCCCGGCGGTGGCTAGGCCGGCCACTAATTCGCCAAGCACGTCATCGGGTACCGCAAAAAGTACCAGTTCGCTGCGTCGCAGAATTTCGGGCGGGTCCAAGATTTCAACCCCGGGCAGTAGTGCGTCGGCGCGGTCCTGCGATGCTTCGGAGACCGCGTGGATCCCGGTGATTCGGTGTCCGCTGGCGGCTAAGGCGGCACCTAGTACGGTGCCAACTTTGCCGGCCGAGATGATGCCGATTCCCAATCGTGGTGCGTCCACTTCTACCTTTCGACCTGGCGTGTGGCTTGGGCCAGGGTAAATTCTGCTGCGATCTGCGCATCAACCTGATGCAGGTGGCCGATGATATTGCCGCCCGCACAAAATAGGCGGACCCCGGCTAGTTTACGCTTTTGCTCCCATGGGCCCTGGCTAAATTCCATTCCCTGCACCCGAGAGTGCGGGACAAAGGTGGCAGTGCGGGCCAGCCAACCGTAGCGGGAGATCACGGTGGTGTCGGTGACTAAAAATCCTTGGTGCTTCCACGCTCCCGGGGAGAGTGACTTGGCCCGGGAGGGGGAGCCGATGAAGCCGTGCTCATAACCTGTGCTCACCGCGGTGGCCAGCACCTCGCGCTGGTTAATGACGCCAAGATCGGGCAACAAAATACCCATGATGCGGGTGACCGATTCAAAGTCGCCCACGGGCAGGACCTGAAAATTATCTGCGTCATCGTTTTTGGTGCCCAGCACGTTGACTTCCACCTTGTACCAGCCGACCAAGCGCCAGAGCAGCGGGGCGGTGACGCAAATGGCTTGGACTCGACCGGCGGGGATGGAGTGTTGCCGGGTGTCGGCCAGCCCGTAACTGATGCGCATCCCGGTGTCCATGGCGCTGGCGGTGTAGTTCCAGCCTTGGTTCAGTTGTTTGTAGAACCAGCTGCCAAAACTGAGCAGCACCGGCAAAACACCGGCGATGATCCCTTGGACGCCGGTGAGCCACAAGATGACCATGGTCAGGCAGGCCAGCGTGCCGATGACTATCGGAAGCTGGAGGAACAAGGAAGCTAAGAGCCGGCCGATCGGGACCTTGGCCATCAGTGGCAGGGTTGCTGGGTTTGGGTCCGCTTGGTTTGGGTCTGCCGGATCGGTCAGGACCCTGGCTTCGCTCGGCGTTCCTGAGTTCGCGCGTTCGAGGATGAGCTGGCGCAGGGCGTGAGCGTCGGCCTTGGAGAGGAAGGCTAGGCGCAGTACCGATTCGGAGGAATCGGCCACGTCAAAGCGGAGCTCGGCTAGACCCAGTAGGCGGGCAACCAACGGTTGGGCAATATCGATGCCCTGCACCTTATCGATGCGCGCCTGTTTTTGGCTGCGAAACAGCGTGCCGGAATTAACGTAAACGTGGCTTTCGGTGAGCTTGTAGCGGGTGAAATACCAGGACAGGAAATAGAAGGCGAGCACCACCAGTAGGGCCGCGCCAGCTAAGCCGAGGGTCCATAGCAGCCGGTCTCCGGCGAAGCGTTCGGCGAAGGACAGCTCATCGGTGTTCTGCCAGTAGATGTAGAGCAAACCAACGATGGCCAGCCAGCCATGAACAAAGGGGCTGGCCGGGTGCACCCGTTGCCATGTGTCGTTGTTGCTCACAGCATTTTCTCTTCGCCGGCCGAGACCAGCCGTTCACGCAGGGCTTGGCCTTGCTCCGCGGGCAAGCCGTACACGTGGGCGGTGGCTCCGGCGCCTGCGGTGTTTAAGGTCAGCTGGCACAGTCCGAAACGTCGTTCCAAGGGACCGCTGTTGACCTCAACGTATTGCATCCGCCCGTAGGGAATGACCACCTGCTTGCGCCACATCACCCCGGATCGGACAATAAAGTCTTCTTCGCGCTCTAGGTAGCCAAGGGCTAACACTTGGCGGCGCAGAATCCGCAAGATCAGTAGGGCAATCACCAGTGCCAACACCGGAGCGGCGATCGCCAACCATAGGGGCGTGGAAACCCCGGCCAGTAGGAGCACCCCCGGAATCAGCGTCACCAGCAGGATTACTCCCCAGGTGATCGCCCAGGTGGTGAGCTTCACTTTGAAGTAGCTCGGGTGTGCCGGGGTGAAGCTATTCGGTGACCACGGAGTCGTTGCTGTCATCGGTATCCTCTGGGGGTAGCTTGCACAGGTGTTGGACAATGTAGCCAATAACCACCATAAGCACACCGGCCCCGGCCAGGACCAATCCGCGGCTCAGGGTGGGGCTTTGACCGCTGGCCAGCCAGAGGGTCAGGATCGATGGCAGGTGCCAGCCGGTAATCACCGCTCCGGCGTAGGCCGAGGCTTGGGCCAGCACCAGGGTGCGGGCCGCGGCGATCGGCTCAAAGTGGGATTTTCCCATCGAGGATCGTTTAACCCGGATCCCCAAAAAGAGGATCACCGCGCAGACCGCAGCCAGGGAGAACAGCGCCGAGTAATCCAGTACCGGGGCGTAGCGCCCGGCGGCGGTCAGTGCGCTCAGTGCGATCCACCCAGCCACCGCGCCAAACGCGGCGCACAACAGAACCCAACGCAGCTTCAGCTTGCTCATAACCGGATGATGTCCTTGGTATCGGCGGCGTTGGCGGCCAACCGGGAAACCAGTTGGCCCTCAAGTACCGCGTCGGGGTCCATCCAGCTCCATGGGGCCAGCACAAAACCGCGTATCGCGGCCCGTGGATGTGGCAAGGTCAGCCGTTCATCGCTCAACCGCAGGTGATCGTAGGTGATCAGGTCCAGATCCAAGGTGCGTGCTTCCCAGCGAACCTCGCGGGTGCGATGGTGCTTGGCCTCAATGCTCTGGCATAAATCCAAGAGCTGATGCGCCGACAAAGTGGTGCGAACCTGGATCACCTGATTGGTGTAATCGGGCTGATCTGGTGGGCCACCGACCGGTTTGGTGATGGCCAATGGCGAGCAGCGCAGAATTTCTAGCTCTTGCGCCAAGTCTTTCACCGCAGCCGCCAAGGTGGCCTGCGGGTCACCCAGGTTGGCACCGAGGGCAATGATGGCGGTGTGCCGCTTCTGCGTGCGGGTCAGCGAGATGGTGACGTCGGTAAAAGGCACCGGAATCGGCGCCTGCGGCTTATGAACCACCACGTCAATTTCCAGCACGCTCAGGTAGGCGGCGAGAATCGCCTCGGCAATTTCACTGCCCAGCTTCTCGATCAAATCCCACGGCCCGGCCTGAATCTGTTCAACCACCAGCTCGCTGACTTCGCCGTAGTGCACGGTGTCTAAGACGTTGTCGCTGGCGGCGGCTCGGGTGATATCAACGTGGAGCACCACGTCGATGATGAACTTCTGCCCGTCGCGCTTTTCGTGGTCAAAGACCCCGTGATAGCCGGTGGCAGAAATGCCGTAGATGCTAATGCGATCCATAAGCCTGCACGACTTCAATGGCGTCGCGGCTGCCAATTACGTCGTGAACCCGTACGGCCCAGACCTGGTCTTTGGCGGCCAGCACGGTGGTTGCCGCGGTGGCGATATCGCGTTCAAGTGGCTTGCGGCTAGTACCGGCCTCGGCGAGCAGCGAACCCAAGAATCGTTTGCGGCTGGTGCCGATCAGTACTCGGTGACCCAGCTCTTCGATGGCCGCAACGTTGGATAACAGGGCCCAGTTGTGTTCCGCATCCTTGGCGAAGCCCAGTCCTGGATCGATGATGATCTGCTCAGGCGCCACACCCTTGGCCACAAATTCGTCACGTAGGCTACGTAGTTCATCGATAACTTCGGTGACAACGTGCTGATAATTTGCTTCGGCCACCATATTCTGTGCAGTGCCGCGGCGGTGCATCAGCACATAAGGTACACCGGTTTCAGCGATCAATTCCGGCATGCCCGGCTCATAGGTCAGCCCGGACACGTCGTTGATGATGTGGGCACCGGCGTTGATGGCAACCCGCGCCGTGCTCACGTGCATGGTATCTACCGATACCACCGCTCCGGCTTTCACCAGGGCTTCGATGACCGGGATGATCCGCGACTGCTCCAGGGCAGGGTCAACATCCTTGGCGCCGGGGCGCGTGGACTCTCCGCCGACATCGATGATGTCAGCACCCGAGTACAGCAACTTCAGCCCTTGATCGATGGCGGCATCGATCGAAAGGTACTTCCCGCCGTCGGAGAAGGAATCTTCGGTGACGTTCAGGATGCCCATGACCAGGGTGCGGTCGGTGCGAAGATCAGCCATAGTCTTCTTCTTGGACTTGCGGATCACTGGCAATGGGCTGGTGTTCGGGCCGGTGCCCGGGATAGCTCCAAGGGACAAGAGGTTCCTACCTTCCGAGGATCAGGCTCATGGCTTCGGCGCGTGTGGCGGTTTCCCGCAGCTGTCCACGCACCGCACTGGTCACGGTTTTTGCTCCGGGCTTTTGCACCCCGCGCATCGACATGCACATGTGCTCACATTCGATGACTACGATCGCCCCGGCCGGGTTCAAGTGCTCCACCAGCGAATCAACGATCTGCGTGGTTAAGCGTTCTTGAACCTGCGGGCGACGGGCGTAAACCTCAACCAAGCGAGCCAGTTTGGACAGGCCGGTGACCTTGCCGCCCTTGCCCGGGATGTAACCAATATGGGCTGATCCGTAGAAGGGCACCAGGTGGTGCTCGCAGGTCGAGTAGAACGGGATGTCCTTGACCAGGACCATCTCGTCGTGCTCGATGTCGAAAGTGGTCGACAGGTGCTCTGCCGCGTTCTGGTGCAAGCCGGCGAAGAATTCCGCGTAGGCCTTAGCAACCCGGTTTGGGGTGTCTACCAGGCCGTCGCGATTAGGATCTTCACCAATGGCTTCGAGAATCTCGCGGACGGCTGCCGCGATTCGCGGCTGATCGATCTGTTGTTGTTCACTCACGCTTCGATCCTAGTCGGTCGAGGAAGCTGCGCGCTCCTTGGGGCTTAACACCGGGCCTTGTGCGTGCACTGGGCGTTCCTGATTACTCAGCCACACATCACGAATTTCGCGCTTTTGCAGATCGGTGAAGATCTCCGCGATTTCCTTCTGGTTCAGCGTCTCGTGTTCCAGCAGGGCCAGGGCCAGGCGGTCAAGCACGTGGCGGTTGATCATCAGTGCTTGGTAGGCGTCGTTGTGGGCCTGCTCGATCAGCTCGCGCACTTCCTGATCCACCAGGTGGGCCATTTCATCCGAGTACTCCCGCGAGGAAGTTCCCATCTGCTGGTCCGCGGCCGTGCCGGCCAAGCGTACTGCGCCCACCTTGCCGCTCATGCCGTATTCGGTGACCATCTTGCGTGCGGTGTCGGTTGCCTTCTCGATGTCGTTTGAGGCACCGGTGGAAGGATCGTGGAAGACGATCTCTTCAGCCACACGACCACCCATGGCGTAGGCCATCTGGTCCAGCAATTCGTTGCGCGTCACCGAATACTTATCGGACTCCGGAACCACCATGGTGTAACCCAGGGCGCGGCCACGAGGCAGGATGGTGATCTTGGTGACCGGTGCGGTCTGGTTCATCGCCGCAGCCACCAGAGCGTGTCCGCCCTCGTGGTACGCGGTGACCTTACGCTCGTGCTCGTCCATCAGTCGGGTACGCTTCTGCGGGCCGGCCATGACGCGGTCAATGGCCTCATCCAGTGCGCGGTCGTCAATCAGGTTGGCGTTCGAGCGTGCGGTGAGCAGGGCAGCTTCGTTGAGCACGTTGGCCAAATCGGCACCGGTGTAACCCGGGGTCTTCTTGGCTACAGCGTTCAAGTCCACGGTGGCATCCATTGGCTTGCCCTTAACGTGTACTGCCAGGATCTGCTCGCGGCCCTTCAGATCCGGTGCTTCCACTGGGATCTGACGGTCAAAGCGGCCTGGGCGCAGCAGGGCTGGGTCCAGAACGTCAGGACGGTTGGTGGCAGCGATCAGGATGACGTTGGTGGTGGCGTCAAAGCCGTCCATCTCCACCAGCAGCTGGTTCAGGGTCTGCTCGCGCTCATCGTTACCGCCACCGATACCGGCGCCGCGGTGGCGACCTACGGCGTCGATCTCATCAACAAAGATGATCGCTGGGGAATTGTTCTTGGCCTGTTCAAACAGGTCGCGGACGCGACTAGCACCCACACCAACAAACATTTCAACAAAGTCAGAACCGGAGATCGAGTAGAACGGTACCTGAGCTTCACCGGCGACGGCTTTAGCTAGCAGGGTTTTACCGGTACCTGGAGGGCCGTAGAGCAGCACACCCTTAGGGATCTTGGCGCCCACGGCTTGGAACTTAGCTGGTTCTTGCAGGAATTCCTTGATTTCGTGGAGTTCTTCCACGGCCTCATCGGCACCGGCAACGTCCTTGAAGGTCACCTGTGGCATGTCCTTGGTGATCAGCTTCGCCTTGGACTTACCAAACTGCATGACCTTGGAGCCGCCGCCCTGGGAGCGGGCGAGGATGAACCAGAAAATACCGGCAATCAGCAAGAACGGAACAATCAAGCCGAGCATGGAAAGCAACCAGTTGCTTTCCACCGGCTGATCGGTGAACTTATCTGGCTCGGCCTTATTGATCGCGTTAACAACCTGACCAGCACGTGCGGTGGAGTAGTAGAAGCTCACCGACTTGCCCTTGTCTACGCCATCCACCTTGAGGGGATCGCGTAGTTTCAGGTCGACTCGCTGGTCTTTGTCATACATTTTGGCGTCGGTGACGTTGCCGCTGGTTAGCTGCGACATACCCACCGAGGTGTCTACCTTGGCAGAGTTATTGCCAAAGACCATCGGCAAGAACAGCGCAACAGCGATAACGCCAAGTAAAACCCAAATGATCCAGCTGTTAAAAAGCTTCTTCGTTTTCATTGATCCGCAAGGCCCCGCGCCTCACGCATCCCCCTCACGCACTACTAAGGCGTCCGGGTCACGCCACCTTCGATACTTCTCAACGCCCTAATGGCGAAAAAAGTTCCCTACTGGTAGATATGCGGAGCCAGGGTGCCCACGCAATCTAGGTTGCGGTACTTTTCCGCGTAGTCCAGGCCGTAACCCACGACAAATTCATTAGGAATGTCCATGCCGACGTACTTAACGTCGATTTCAACCTTGGCTGCCTCTGGCTTGCGCAATAGTGCACAGATTTCTACCGAGGCTGGGCCACGGGATTCAAGGTTCGACTTCAGCCATGACAAGGTCAAGCCTGAATCGATAATGTCTTCAACGATCAAAACGTGCTTGCCCATCAAGTCCGAGTCAAGGTCCTTGAGGATACGTACAACGCCGGAGGACTGGGTGCCCGAACCGTAGGAGGATACTGCCATCCAATCCATGGTCAGGTGCGACTCGAGCGCACGGACCAGGTCAGCCATGATCATCACAGCACCCTTGAGCACACCCACTACGAGAATGTCGCGGCCCTTGTAGTCCTTGTCGATCTGCGCGGCGAGCTCTGCCACGCGTGCCTGAATTTCTTCTTTGGTGTACAGAACATGCGCCAGATCGGCTTCGACTGCAGTGGAATCCACGAGGGTTCTCCTGATTCTAGAGGTGTGGTACTTACCTAGAGTGCCACATTTAATGATGTGTTGTTGAGCCGGTACTCGTGAAAACTATCACCGAGCTTCGCCTAAAGGCGCTGATTTTGCCATCCAGTTGCACCGGACCAGCAGATTTGGACTTAGGAACGCCGATTCCGCCCAGCGCGCACAGCGCCTGTGTTCGCTCATGGCCCACATTTTTTGCGCCAGATTCGATGGCGGCTAGGCGTAACACTCGGGAAGCCACCGCCACCGGCAACCGAGCTAGTTCCTCAAGTTTGGTTCCGTGAGCTGTCTTAGCTTCCTGCGCCCAGAGATCCAGAGCCGCAGCATCAGCGGCTGCCAGCGAGGCGGTTCGAGCCAATGCTTCAGACACATGTTCGCCAAGCTGTTCGCGCAGAAATGGCAGGACGTCATGCCTGATCAGATTCCGCCGGTAACTGGTATCAGCATTGCTCGGGTCTTCCCAGTACTCCACTGCGGCATCCTGGCAGATCGCCTCGGTCTGTTCCCGGGTCAGCTCCAGTAGGGGCCGGCGGTATGGTCCACGTTCCGCTGGCATCCCGGCCAAGGACCTGGTGCCCGAACCGCGCAGCAGACCGAGTAATACCTGCTCGGCCTGATCATCACGAGTGTGGGCTAACAACAATTGTTGGGCGCCAGTCTGGGCCAGCGCCTGCTCAAACTGTTCATACCGCGCTGCACGGGCCGACGCCTCATCACTGGAGGTCGACACCCTAAACACCAGCACCGGAGCCAAGCCCAACTCTCGGCAGGTTTGCGCAGTTTGCTGCGCAACCTGGGCACTGTCAGCTTGCAAGCCGTGGTCCACGATGACCGCCCCAAAGGCGGTAGGTAGCGATGCAGCCACAATGGCTAATGCCAATGAGTCAGCTCCGCCGGAGACTCCAATCAGGCTCAGCCCCGGACCACTGACCTGGGCGACAGCGCGACGGGCATCGTGAAAGGCTTGATTCATCGGGTGCGGGCCAACCAGCGTTCTGGATGATCTAATTCGTCAGCGTTGGGGAAGAGTTCACGGGCAGCAAAGATCTCGTTGAATCCCTCGTAGCCGATTTCATCAACTATGTGCCTGACAAACTTTGCTCCGCGCTTATATTGCAAAGCCTTTTCATCCATGCCCAAGAGCTTGCCCAATAGTGTGGCCCAAGCCGAACGGTTTTCTCCGCGGGCTTCAAAGCGTCGGCGGATGGTCTTGATGCTGCGGATCGAGGTGACATCATTCATCACCACCATGGCGTGACCTTCAAGCACGGACATGATGCTGGTCAGTTCACTGACCTCAGACTTCATAGACTTCAGTCGCTCACCGAGCTGACTCATTGAGTTCTGTCCGGCCATTGGCTCAAAGGCCTGAGCAAGGATAGATTTCATCACTTCAGGAATCCATGGTGCTTGCTCAAACTGCAGGCGGTGGGTCTGCTCATGGGTAGCAATCCACAGATAGAAGTCTCTGGCATTCACATTCAAGTCGCCGCGAATCTGGGTGATAGTTGGCGCGTTGAGCAATAGTCGTGGTCCAACAAACGGGTCAAACTGGCCCAGTACTCGGGTACCTAGTACCGAGAGCACTGCACCCAGTTCGGCTCCGGCTACGGCTGGCACCATGGCTGGTACATCAAGCTCAGCCGGCAGCATCGCAGCAAAGTTCTGGCTGACGGCTTTGGCCCAACCGGCTCGATCAACCACGAGGGTCTGGGACGGCGCGGTGGAGACCAGCTTGGAGATTTTCTCCGCTTCAACTAGTCCTTCGCCGGCTGCGATGCGCAGTTCTTCAACAATGCGGGCGGCATCTTGTTTAACGATTTTTGGCCCTGCAGGCATCAGCGTTTTGGCGGCGCTGGCCGCCAGTTTCCAATCAACAAGTTGTTTCATGTGCTATTCCTGCTCCTTCAGCTCTGGCAGCCACAACCGCGGATGGCGGTTACGGCTGAGTCGATGGTCGGCTTATGAGGTGCGAGTGTTCCGTTGGGTTGGTGGGCAAAAATTGAGAAGACCAGCAATCGCCCATCTTGGGTCACGGTCATTCCAGTTAGTGTGGCCACCCCGGTCAGCGATCCGGTTTTGGCGTGTACTAATCCAAGCGTAGATTCCTGACCTAAACGCTGCATCAGAGTTCCGCTATATCCGGCAACCGGCAGCGAATAAACCAACTCACGTAGTTCTGCTTTGGGACTGGTGGCTGCTGCGCGCAGCACTGCGGTCAGGGCTGCCGGCGAAATTTTATTATCGGCCGCCAGACCGCTGGTATCTCTTAATTCTGCGCCTTGCGCTCCGTGCTCCGCAGCGACATCTGCCACTGCTTGACCACTTTGTGCTGGTTCCAAACCACCCTTGATGGCGACCAAACGCCCCATGGTTTCGGCAATATAGTTATCGGAAACCAACAGCATATGTTTAATGATCTGACGCAGTGGCGCGGATTTCACTTCCGCAATCTGCTCACCGCCGTCATAGGCTCCGCGGCCACCTTCGTTGACCTTAACCGAGGCGCCTAGTTCTTTGCTGAACACCTTGCGTACTTGTTCGGCAGCATCAGATTGGTAGGCAGTGTCGGTGCTAAATCCGGCGCGTCCTGCATAGTGCGCTATCGGGTAGACCTCGGCAATGTTGTTTGAGGTGAACAAGGACTTGTCCCACGCGGAATTATTGTGGGCGTCACCAAACAAGGAGTCGTCAACCCACAAAGAGACTTCGCTGACCCCGCGAGATTTAAGTTCTTTGGCGGTCTGTTCGGCTAAGGTCGCTAATCCGGCGTAACCCTTGGCCTGGCTAGGATCAGACTTTCCATCCCCGAGCAGTACATCTCCCCCACCACGTAAGACCAGAGTGTTTCCGTCCAACAACACGGAGGTTGATAGTTGGCTATCGCCACCCAAGGTATCGAGGGCGGCGAGGGCAGTGACTACTTTCAGGCTCGAAGCTGGCGTACCTTTTGTGTCAGCGTTTCTGTCATAAAGAACATTTTGGCTGGCAACGTCGACAACTTGAGCATTAAAAGTGGTGCCGTCTGGATTATCGGCCAAGATGGCATCCAGTTGCGCGCCTAGTGCCGCCGAGTCCGGTACCGGGGCATTCGGATCAAGATCTGCCACCGCTGCGGGGTCTTCTTTTGCCGCTTGAGCACTAGCGGGAGTGTAAAACGCTTCAGGTTCTCCGGTGAAAAATCGAGGGGCCAACATCATGGCCAAAACCATGCCAATCACGGCCAGAACGACCACCCCCAGCGTAATCGCGCGTCGGGCGGCAGTGTTCATATGGTTACATTCCTCTCGAAGTTTTATCGAAGGGGCCCCAAGGGGCGATACGCTTATTATCGGATATCCCTAAGACTAGTTTAGGAGTGTGCTTTTCATGAGCCACGACGTGACCATCGAGATCCCTTCCGGATCACGCGTCAAGTACGAAATTGACCACGAGACCCACCGCTTGCGCCTGGATCGAGTGCTCTTCACTTCCATGCAGTACCCAACGCACTACGGTTACTTTGATGACACCTTGGGCGAAGACGGCGATCCATTGGATGCCCTAGTCTTCATCCCTGGTGTTGATCTGATCCCCGGTGTCATTGTTGAATCCCGCCCAATCGGCGTATTCAACATGACCGACGACGGTGGTGGAGATGCCAAGCTGTTGTGCGTTCCAGCCGACAAGCGCTTTGACCACATCAAGGAACTTGAGGACATTGACGAATGGCTGATCAAGGAGATCGAGCACTTCTTCACCCGTTACAAGGACCTGGAACCAGGCAAGTGGGTTAAGGCTGAAGGTTGGGAAGGTCGCGAAGCTGCTGAAGCTGAGTTGGCTCGCTCCATCGAGCGTTTTAAGGCCTAGTCACTAGACTTGAGCCGTAATGGCGGTGACCTCTTGGGGTCACCGCCATTTTTAACTTTCGGGGTCATCTTGGAAGACACGAAGTTCTTGCGCGCAGCGGCAAGCGGCAGCAAACTTTGCCGCCCAGAAAACCGCCTGCTCATAGGATGGGAGCTCTAACACCGCGTACCCTCCCTCAATCTGCGCAGTCTGCGGATAGGTGCCGGGATGGATGACCCTCTGCGCATCAACCATGACTGGCGCGATGCTCTCATCAATCCCTCCGCCAAACACCCAAACCCCTGCGGCCTTCGCTTCGCGTAAGACTTCATGGGCTGCCTGCGCCACCGCCTCCAAGTCCTCCTCAGGAAATTTCATGTCCGGGCTGGGAAATGAGATGAGGTACTTGGACATGTTTTCTCCTTGGGATAACGCCGCTATTTGCGCCTAGCGTAGTCCTGAGAACACGGCTGATACTAGGCTTCGGGAAGCAATCCGGTGAGAACGTCTTCTTGAGCGGAGACTTCCATGGTTTGCACATCGCGCAGCGTCTTTTCCAGAACCCGGCTTCGCGTACCTGCTGCGCTGACGGTGTTCTGTGCCGCGGAGAGTTGCTTGCCCAATTTGTCCCAGACATCTCCGTACTTACGGAATTCTTCCTTGGCTGCCGAGAGTACCTGCCACACTTCGCTGCTGCGTTTTTCAATGGCTAGGGTCCGGAAGCCCATTTGTAGCGAGTTGAGCAGACTCATCAGGGTGGTCGGGCCGGTGACCAAAACTCGGTGCTCGGTTTGTAGCTTGCTAGCTAAGCCCGGACTGCGAACAACTTCAGCGAAGAGCCCTTCGGTGGGCAGGTACATGATGGCAAAGTCGGTGCTGTAGGGCGGGGCGATGTACTTGCTGGAGATCAGTTTCGCCTGCTCGATAATTGCCCGGTCAAGCGCCTTGGCCGCAACGTCAGTTGCCGCCTTATCTCCCGATTCTTGGGCATCAAGCAACCGCTCATAATCTTCTTGGGGCAGCTTGGAATCGATAGGTAGATAGATGGTTCCTGCCTCACGTCCAGGCAAAATCACGGCAAACTCCACCACTTCACGGCTACCCGGAACAACCACAACGTTCTGCTCATATTGGTCTGCGGTCAGAATGTCTTCAAGCTGACGTGAGAGCTGAACTTCACCCCATGAACCACGGCTCTTCACATTGGTCAGTACACGCTTTAGTCCACCGACATCTTGGGCCAGAGACTGCATTTCGCCCAAACCCTGCTGGACCATTTCCAGTCGCTTGCTGACCAGCTCGAAGGATTCGCCCAGACGCTTCTCCAAGGTTCCCTGCAGCTTTTCATCCACGGTCTCGCGCATCTTCTCCAGCTTGGCCTCGTTACCCGCGCGCAACTTCTCCATCTCTTGCTGGAGTAGATGCTGGATCTGAATATGCCGGTTGGCGTTGGATTCGCTCATGGAGCTCAGCTTCACGTCAATCTCCGTGCGCACTTCACCCATGCCCTGGCGCAGTTCATTTCGCTGGGTCCCTAGCTCTTGGCGTAGCTCAGAGTTTCCGGCCCGCACCGAGTCCCGGATCTGGACTTCATCGTTGCCTGCCGTGCGGCGAATCAGCAGCAATGCGACACATGCCGTTGCGAGAATATTGAGGATGACGAGGACTAAAACCGCGATAATCATGAGCACCTATCCAGAAGCTATTGATCTGACGTACACCCAAGCTCTACCAGCATGCACCGACAGTTTGGGGTCATAATGGGTTCATGCATTTTTTGGTGACCGGCTTTGAGCCCTTTGGCAACGACCAGTTCAACGCCAGCGGCGAAGCCGTGCAGCTGCTTCCCGAACAAGTTGCTGGTCACCAAATCAGCACTGCCATCCTGCCGGTTTCATTCAAACGTTCAGGAGAGTGTCTCAAAGCGCTCCTGGCTGAACGTCAGCCGGACGTTCTGATCTGTGTGGGTGAGGCTGGCGGCCGAGCTGAAATCAGTATTGAAGTTCTGGGATTTAATGAGGATGATGCGCGCATTCCGGACAATGATGGCGCCCACCCTTCCATGGCGCCCATCATCCGTGGTGGAGAGCAAGTTCGAAGTGCAACCCTAGATCCCCAGCTAATCCTGGATGCGTTGCAAAAATCTGACCACGGCGCCTACCTTTCCGAGGATGCCGGAAGATTCGTTTGCAACCACGTCGCTTACCTTGCCTATGGGCAGGAAGTTCCTGCACTTTTTATCCATGTACCGGCACTTCGCCCCGAAGGGCAGAAAGCCACCGTGGGTGCCGAAACTGACGCAGGAGAAACTGCTACAAACGATAAGTTAGGTCCCGGCTATACCCTCACTGGACTAAGCGCCGCACTGACCGATGCGCTGTCGGCCCTGATCAGCCAGAACAAATAGACTACTGACATGATTCTCTTCACCCTGGACCTATTTGAGGCAACAGTTCTTTTGCTGTGGATTGCAGGAGTCATCTTCGTGGGCTGGGGCTACTTCTTGCATCGCTCAGCGAACCGCCTAATAATGCTGTTGGTGTCCCTATGCATTCCCGGATTTGGTATTTGCTACGCTGCCGTTCAGGCAGTTCAAAAACTCACCCTCAAGAAGAACTTGGGCTAGATCATGAACTCACCGACGCTTCGCTGGCTGGACTGATCCGGGGCTTGCCCGTTTCACGATCAAGGGTTAGCTCGTTCGCTAAACAGCCACCTTGTGCCATGCTTCCGCGATGGCCGGAAGCGCTTGCTCCAGTTCGACTCTTTCCTGGGCGAAGGGCAAGCGCAGATAGTGCTCCAAACCGTGGCCTTCCACAGCGAACGTAGAGCCCGGGGCGAGCAACACCGATTTGAGCTGGCGCGCCAAAGCACTAGATCGCGGCTGAGGTAATTGGCACCAGAGGCTCAGACCACCGGCTGGCTTGTTTGGTCTCCACGAAGGTAGCAATCGGTCCAGTTCATCAACCATCCAGTCCCGGTTTTCCCGCAAAGAATCTCGGGTGCTTTGCGCAAGGGTTGCGCCGGAATTTAGCAAATTAGCCAGCACTAATTGCTCCAGTACTGGCGCTCCCAAATCCATGCTCATGCGCGAGCGGGCTATTGCACCAGATAGATGCCTAGGCGTGCGCAACCAGCCCAAGCGAAGCCCGCCCCAGTGCGACTTGCTGGCGCTGCCGACGGTGATCAGGTTCTTGGAGAAAGCGGCCATGGGCAGTACCTCTGGCTCAGAATCAAGCCATAGTTCGGCGCAGGTTTCATCGATGATGCCAGTGGTTCCCGCGCGGTCTAGTTCTGCAGCCCAGCGCTCACGACGGACATCATCCAACAAGGTTCCGACGGGGTTATGGAAGTCCGGAAGGCATAGCATCACAGACGGGGACACCGCCTTCAGCGCCGCGGCGATCTGTTCTATATCGGAGCCATCGGGCCCAATGGACACCGCGGCAGTCCGGGCACCGTGGGCTTTGAGCGCAAGTAACGAATTAGGGTAGGTCGGCGATTCAGCCAGCACACTTTGTCCGCGGGACATCACCGCACGCCCGGCGGCGGCTACTGAGGAGAGCGCACCAGAGGTGACAATGATCTGATCCGGCCCGGTGGGTAGACCTTTGCGCGTGTAGTAATCGGCCAAAGCCAGTCTTAACGGCTCAATACCCAGTGGGTAGTAACCCATGGTGGCGGCATATCTTGGCAACTGCTCAAGGGCTTTTTGGAACTCTTCGAGCATTCCCGTCGGAGCGTTCGGCGCCGCGCAGGTGAGATCAATTGCGGTACTGCCCGGCATCGGCCCAAAACCGCCTAGCGGCAATGGTTCGGCTCCACCTGCCACTGGTCCTCCAGGGATTTGTGCAACAGTTCCCGAGCCTTGGCGGGAGCTAGCGTAACCACATTCGCGTAGTTCAGAGTAGGCGCGTGAGACCGTGGTGCGGCTGAGCCCAAGCCGGCTCACCGCTTCTCGTTCACTGGGCAACACGGTGCCGTGCAGGATGCGCCCGTTGGCAATCAGCGAACGCAGGGTTTCAAAAAGCCACCGGTAAGCTGGCTGGGAAGAGTCTGCTGCTCCGAGCATGCTAGCGAGCGCAGCACCTGTGACGCGTCCCATAAGACCACCTCTTCAAAATTGGCTCTTTTTTCTATGTCCAATTTACCGGAGTATTTTATTCATGACCATCACTAACCTGACTCCGCGCCAACAGCTCGCCAGCGGACGTTTGCCACTGCGATTCTTTAACCTCTTTGTAGGTCTGTCCCTCTACGCATTAGCGATGGCCATGATCATCCGAGCGCAGCTGGGTGTGGATCCATGGGATGTGCTGCATCTGGGCATCGCGAATCATGTGCCATTGTCGCTGGGCACCATCATTATCCTAGTGGGCGCGCTGGTCTTGCTGGCCTGGATCCCCTTACGCCAATGGCCAGGACTGGGAACCATCGCCAACACGCTGTATCTCGGAATAGCACTGGACTTCTTCTTGCGCTTCCTGCCTGAAATCAACGGCCTTGGCTGGCAGATCCTCACCCTGGTGGTCGCGATCCTCGTCAATGGTCTCGGCGGAGCCCTCTACATCGGAAGTCACTTCGGCCCCGGCCCGCGCGATGGGCTGATGACCGGACTGCACCTGCGCACCGGACTGTCGCTTCGGCTGATCCGCACCGCGCTAGAACTGTCGGTATTGGGCATCGGCTGGCTGCTCGGTGGCCCGGTGGGCTTGGGCACAGTGGCCTACGCGGTCCTTATCGGACCGGCGACACAACTCTTTGTTTCACGTACTAGCGTGCGCTTGCCGCAACAGCAGGCAAGTGAGATTCGCTCTTAGTTTGGGACACTCGGGCAGGCGACATTACCCGGTTTTACATTGGAGAAGACGTCACGGCTGAGCGCTTGGGAACTTCGAAACAACTCAGGTCTTTCACCGACCAAGTTCCATACCATTCAGCACATTGCACCCGTGAGCATCCTGACTGTAGACAAGCTTTTTCCGTGCCACCGAACCGAAGGGCACCTGCGCCCAGCCCTCATAGGTGTGAGCTGGGCGCAGATTCGTTGAAGAATTTACTTGGTATCTACGTTGCACCATTGCAGAGTTGCGCGCGCTCTGAATCAAATGACGGGGGGCCAGAAACCCGGCCTCCCCGACCTCAGAGCTACCTTGTCAACCCGTCTAGTTGTGCCTAAACCATTCTTCGTCAGTTGGGATAGTGGCACTTCCGGACTTGGAATTAGTGATCTTACAAGGGGCGACAACGGAGTAACTAGACCAGCTAAATTTGTATCCTCGCGCACCCAGCTGCAACCACTTAGTCGACCTGGAGCCGTTTTTCCAAGTGTAAGAATCCGTGGCAGTAATTGTCGTACTCTTGCTCCAGCTGGTATCGAGCTTGGCGTTAGCGACCTTGAATACCTCAGTTGATATTCCAGCTGTCACCGAACGGGTCACGGTAGTACTTGACCCTTTAGTGATGGTGTAGCTGACCCCCGGGTCGAGCCACTTCTTTGAATAACTCCCTGACATGAACACTGGGGTACTCTTCCAAATGCTCGCATGGTTTCCAACATCACTGCAGGCCGCCGGCGTTCCTATGCTAGGCAGATCCCCGTTAGCTGCGTTCGCTGCGGGAAGACCCATTCCTAGCAACAGCAGGACGGAAGCTCCCATGGTGAGACCCTTGGGCAATGACTTCATTTGATTTACTCAATCTCAAAAACCGACGCAGCTAGCTCAACTTGCCCAACTACCTCCAAGGCATCTGGCAATTCTGCAGGGCTTAGCATTCTCGTGGTGAACATTTCAACGGAATTTTCTGTACAAGCCTCAGACTCGATGCCAGATTTCAAAGGCTCGGAATCAACAGTGAAATCAACCCGCCAGAGAGTTCCTTCTTCGACAGATGAACGACACATGTATGAAACCAACAGAGACTTTTTGCTCTCACCCGCAATCTCTGGAATGATTAATTCGCCATCGGGCTCAATCAACCCTTCAGTGACAAGGGTAAGCTTTGAATCGGATGATTCTTTATTGCGTTTTTCGGTTAGCTCAGTAAGCTGCGCAGGGTCAAAGTTCTCGTAGACAGATTTAACCTCGTCAATCTCAGCCGACCCCTCAGAACTTTCATGCGCAGCAGGCGATTTCAGATCGCTATTCGGTGGCTCATCTGAAGCTTGTGTGCACGCCGCGAATATTAGTGTCGAGACAAATACCATGGCAACCAGCACTGGCTTCGAGCAAGCACGCAGAGAATGACTTCTTTTCACGACTCGCCTCTAACTCAGATTTACAAAAATGTATGATCAGATTAGATGATCCGAAGTCAGGTCAATAAACACTGCTCTAACCTGCTTAATAATCAAGAATATATAGGAAGTAGCTTTACTCGCATGCTAACAGGGGAAAAATTCTAACCAGAAAACCCTGTAATCAATGGCATCCCAATACTTCGCGTTCAGCAACAGATCAGACAGGAAGACTTGAGCCGCTGCAACTAAAGCTTTGCCTACAACTCCGCATTCTTTGGACTGCCTAGATTAGGAGCCGTTATCATTCGCTGCGGTCACACCGCAATTCGTACGGATCAATTCCTTGTTCCGCTTGCTAACGGCAATCGCAAGTTTTGTCAGCACATCCAAGGCTGAAGAGCAGTTAAGCACCTGTGGAGCGCAATCCAGTGCAACACATCGGGCAGTACTCGCGACAAACCCGCCGGCACAGGCAATACTGGAAATATGTTTGTCGTTGCGCTCAGCCCCCGACCCCGCTCGGTCACCGATGTTCTCGATGCCAGTGAGCAGTTGTGGCATCAGCTGGCGCAGGTTGATACCCACGCATCCTTCACCGCGCTGAGCGGTCAACTCTTGTTCGGTGTGCCCAAAGATCCTGAAGCAGCAGTGGATGCACTAATGCGCGTCACGAGGCTGAACTTCTGCAATATCGGGCTAGGCATCGGCAGCTTGTATGAACCAGTGCCTACCGACGCGGACTTGGTTGAAGGTAAGGCTGCACGTCGTGCTCTGGGCGCTTTGGAAGCGGCCAGTCACCGTGGCGAGCGGGTACCCATTTGTGTCTCCTCAGGCAGCGAGCAGATGGATGCCGAGTTGGAAGGGCTGCTGCGCATGCTCGGTCAATGGATCCGCACCCGTACCGAAGCAGAATGGTCGGTGGTGGACCTACTCACCCCGGGAGTTCGTGGCCAACAAAAAGCCGTGGCGGAAATCCTTGGTATTACCCCGCAGGCGGTGTCCGCCGCGATTGTGCGTTCGGGCTATAACGACGAGCTCGGCGCCCGAGCAGCCATCGCCCGACTGCTGGAATTCACTGACCAGCTGTAGAACCCTGCGCGTGCTTTAGTTCGCGCTCTTTCCTTTTGCGCAGCCGACGCACTTCAGACTTGATTTGTTTTATCGGGATATAAAACGCTCCGAAAATGAAGAAAGTGCCCATCAGGGCAGTCATCACCTTGAGGCATCCGTCGCGACCGTGCTCCTCATCCGGTGTTGTAGCCACCGGCATGTTTTTAATAGCTGGATCAAAGTACACCTGAGCATTGATCTCATAAGCCGGGCAATCCGACTCTTCGCGGTCCCATGACGTCGCCCGTGTATATTTGGGCTAACCGCCGAGATACTCGGACAGCCCTACATGGCAGGTCGAAGGATGCGAAACAACGTATCCGCGCTCAGGGCGCTGATATTGCCCTGAATCTGGATCCCCAATAATTGTGTATCCGAGTGCACCAAAACCCATGGCCAGAAATATCAGGCCGACAATGCACATCCAAAACACGTAAGCGACAAAGCCAAAATTGCTTTTCACGTGGTGAGCTAGTCCTGAAGCAATCTTTCGAGAACGATCGCCAAACCGTCCTCATCCACACCTTCGGTCACCGCGTCTGCTGCGTCCTTGACCTCATCCGGGGCTTGGCCCATGGCCACACCGTGGCCAGCCCACTGAAGCATCTCGATATCATTGCGTCCATCACCGACGGCCAGGGAATCAGCCGAATCAAACTTGAGGATCGCGCGCAGGCGTTCCAAACCACTGGCCTTGGTAGTTCCGTCGGCCGCGATATCAAGCCAAGCGGTCCAACCTACCGAGTAGGTCACCCCGGAAAGTCCGAGCCCTTGAACGGCCTTGCCAAAGTCCTCGGCGGTATTGTCCGTGGAGAAAACAACAACGCGCACTGCCTTTTGGCTCAGCAGTTCTTCAAAATCTACAACCTTGGTTTCGGCGCCAAAGCTGGCGTCACCAAAAGTTTGGTTGGAAAGAAATTCGCCGCGCTCATTTTCTAGCGCGTACTTGGCCTTGGGCAACTGCTTCCACAGGGCCTTGAGCGCCACCGAAGGATCAAAGACTTCACGGTGAATCACTTCGACCTCACCGTTGCTGACCTTGGCCAGCACTCCGCCATTGCTGACCACTACGTAGCCGTGATCAATGCCGAGCTCTTCCATCACTGGAAGCGCGGCCCCGAGGGAACGTCCGGTGGAAATAACCACCTCATGGCCTTGCTCCACTACCGCTCGGGCTGCTTCGCGTACCCGCTGGCTCATCTGTCCCTGATGGTTGACGATTGTTCCGTCCACATCAAGGCAAATCATCATTTTCTGCTTATCTAGTCGGTCGTCGTTGCCGATCTTTGTCATAACTGTCATAGCTCAAGTTAACCATCACCACCATATTTTCGCGATGACCCAAGGCACAGGGGAACCTGAATAGCTGGTTAAATGCAGTTGCCGGTCACCCTGAGCGGATGACCGGCAACTAGTTGAGCCTTGATTTACTTGAGGACTTCGAGTCCACCAAGGTAAGGCTGCAGGGCCTTTGGTACGTTGACCGAACCGTCTGCGTTCTGGTGGTTTTCCAGAATCGCTACGATCCAGCGGGTGGTAGCCAAGGTGCCGTTCAGGGTAGCTACTGCACGGGTCTTGCCTGGCTTGCCGTCAATGATTTCGCGTTCGCGAATGTTCAGGCGGCGGGCCTGGAAAGTGGTGCAATTTGAGGTGGAGGTCAGCTCGCGGTAAGCGTCCTGGGTTGGAACCCAAGCTTCACAGTCGAACTTGCGGGCAGCGCTCATGCCGAGGTCGCCGGCGGCGGTATCGATCACGCGGTAAGGAAGTTCCATGCGGCCAAGCATTTCTTCTTCCATAGCCAACAGGTTCTTGTGCTCAGCTTCAGCGTTCTCAACGCTGGTGTACGTGAACATCTCCAACTTGTTGAACTGGTGCACTCGGATGATGCCGCGAGTGTCCTTGCCAGCCGAACCAGCTTCACGGCGGTAGCACGAGGACCAGCCAGCGTAGCGGATTGGGCCTTCGGACAGATCTAGGATCTCGTCCGAGTGGTAGCCGGCCAGGGCCACCTCAGAGGTGCCAACCAGGTACATGTTGTCACGCTCGAGCTTGTAGATCTCGTCGTCGTGGGCCACGTCGAAGCCGGTGCCCTGCATGGTTTCTGGACGAACCAAGGTCGGGGTGATCATCGGGGTGAAGCCGCGCTCCAACGCCACGTCAAGGGCCATGTTCATCATCGCGATTTCCAGGCGGGCGCCGATGCCCTTGAGGAAGTAGAAACGCGAGCCAGATACCTTGGCACCACGTTCCATGTCGATGGCGCCAAGCTTCTCGCCGATCTGCAGGTGGTCCAGCGGTTCAAAGCCCTCAGCCTTGAAGTCGCGGATGGTACCCACATGCTTTACGACGGTGAAGTCGTCTTCGCCGCCGGCAGGGATGCCGTCGATGATCAGGTTAGGGATCAGTCGCTGCAGTTCGGTGCACTTGGCAGATGCCTCATCAGACTGAGCCTGAGCAGACTTGACCGAAGCGGCCAGCTCTTTGACCTCGGCCAGCAGCGCAGAGCGCTCCTCGCCTTTGGCCTGGCCGACCTTCTTAGAGAACGCATTCTGCTCGGCACGCAGGCGTTCGTAGGTGGCAATGGTTTCACGACGTGCCGTGTCAGCTGACAAAAGCTGGTCAATTAACGACTCGTCGGCACCGCGCGCGCGTTGCGAGGCACGGTACAAATCCGGATTTTCGGTGAGCATTTTCAGGTCGATCACACGTTAAGCGTAGCAATCATGAGTACGATGAAAGGACTATGCAGACAAATCGTGTGATCGTTTTCTCTGCCGTGGCCGCTGCAGCTGCCGCCGCGGCAACCAGTTGGTACTCGGTGCGTAAGCTTTCGCACTACCGAAAGCCATCAACTAATCACCCCGTTGCGGCCGAACAAGTCAGCCCCGGCAAGGTGGCACTTGTCATCAATCCATCCAAGTCAGGCGCTGAAGAAGCGCTGAAGACTGTGGAGCGTGTTTGTGCCGAAGCCGGCGTGGAAGCACCCCTAGTTCTGCACACTACCAAGGAGAACGCCGGCCAAGATGCGGCCCGCGAAGCCTTGGATGCGCAATGCGACACAATTATTGCCGCAGGCGGTGACGGAACGATTCGAGCCGTCGCAGAAGTGCTTGAAGGCACCGAAGCCACGCTTGGTGTGCTTCCGCTAGGCACCGGTAACCTATTGGCCCGCAACGTGGATATCCCACTGGATGACCTGCACACCGCAGCCTTGGCCGCAGTGCGCGGGATGGCCCGCCGAATCGATGTGGGTCACATGAAGCTGAAACTGCTTGATGGCACTCAAGCTGACCACGCATTCTTGGTCATTGCCGGAGTCGGCACCGACGCAGATCTTTTTGATGACACCAATGAAGAACTGAAATCCAAAGTTGGTTGGCTAGCTTACTCAGAAGCCGGCCTGCGCCAGCTGCCCGGGAAGCGCAAGAAGATCAACTTCAAACTTGATGGTGATGAGAACTGGCAGAACCGTAAGGTTCGCTCGGTGCTCTTTGCCAACTGCGGCAAGCTGCAGGGGCTGGATTTTGTACCGGACGCCAAGATTGATGACGGTGTCTTGGACGCCGTGATTCTGTCACCGCGCTCGGCCGCCGGCTGGATGTGGATCCTGCTCAAAACCGCATTCCGCGCCAAGAACAAGATCCCGGTTATGAGCTTCTACCAGACGCCAGGTATCGCCTTGCGTTGTGCTGAGCCAATGAATACTCAGATCGATGGGGATCCTACTGGCCAGGTCAACGAGCTGGAAGTAAGCATTTCGCCTAGTTCACTGCGCCTGCGCACCCCATAAGGGTTAAGCAAAGGACCAATCAGTTCTGAACTGATTGGTCCTTCGCTTTATTTTTTGCAAGACGTGATGCTTACAGCCGGTCGCGCAGCGACTGAACCCAAGCGCGAGCCTGACTAAAGGCCTCATCAGAATTGTGCGTGTCCACAAAGGGTTGCGTGCCTAAGGCCGCCGGGTAGGAACCGAGGAAGCGCATATCCGGACATAACCGGTGAAGCCCAGAGAAGGCCGCGGCGACTCGTTCATCCCCAACGTGCCCCTGGATATCCACGGAAAAGAAGTACTGCCCCATGCCCTTGCCGGTGGGGCGCGATTCAATGCGGGAAAGGTTCACTCCGCGTGCGGTGAACTGTTCTAAGATTTCCATCAGCGCACCGGGACGGTCTTCGGTCAGTGGCAAGATCAGCGTGGACTTATCCACGCCGGTCGCTGCGGGGATCTTTCCCGGGCGGGTGACCAAAATAAAGCGGGTGACCGCTCCAATATTATCTTCCACCCCGCGCACCAATACATTCAGCCCCCGCTCTTGGGCCACCAGCGGGTTGCAGATCGCTGCATCGTGCTGCGGTTCGTCGTCTGCTAGGGCCAAGGCCGCCGCAGCGGTAGACGAGGCCGGGGTGAAGGCCGCGCCGGGGATATTGGCTTCTGCCCATAACCGGCACTGTGCCCACGCATGTCCATGGGTGGAGATGAGGCGGATTTGATCCAGCTGCGTGATGCCTGGGCGCACGGCCAGCACAAAGCTGATTGGCACCAGGACTTCGGCAATGATCTGCAATGCCTCGCCCTGAGCAATGGCGTCCAGTGTGGCTGAGACGCCACCTTCAACCGAATTTTCGATTGGCACCATCGCAGCATCAGCACTGCCATCTCGCACCATGGCTAGGGCAACATTGACATTCGCAGCGGGGAGTCGCTGTGAATCAAGTGCCCCGGGAACCTGCAGCAGCGCCGACTCGGTGAAGGTGCCGGCAGGTCCCAGATACGCGTATTTCATCGGACGGTAGGCTCCTGACCGTTCTCCGCTTCCATTGGCAGTCCAGCTTCGATCCATGCATCGGATCCACCGGCGATATTAAACGCGGTGTACCCCATACCGGTCAGCCATGCTGCGGCCTGGGCGGAACGTCCACCGGTACGGCAGATCACGTAGGTGTCTACGTCTGGGTCCAATTCGCCAACGCGCTCCGGCAGGGTGCCCAGCACAACGTGGGTGGCGCCGGTAGCGTGGCCAGCTTCCCACTCAAAGTCTTCGCGAACGTCGAGGATGAAGGCATCCTTAGGGACATCATTGACGGTAACAGTCTCAAAATCGCTCATGGCTAGCATTCCTCACTCATAGGGTGTTTGCTTATAAGACTAGTCATTTCCTGCGTCGAAAGCTGACATGTTTCCCTCCAGCGCCCTGAAATTGCGTGACGACTTGGCCCGCGGTGAGCTTTCAAGCCGTGAGCTCACCGAGCACTACCTCAATCGCATTGAACAGCAACAAGACTTGGGCGCTTTTGTACACGTTGCACAAGATGCCATGGCTCAGGCCAAGGCAGCCGACGAGGCGCAGGTGCGCGGTGAGTTGGGACACCTGCACGGCTTGCCGACCGCGTTTAAGGATCTTAATGATGTGGCGGGAATGCCCACCACTTATGGATCAGCGGCCATCGATCACCCGGTAGCCAGCAGAGATCATTCGCTAGTTGAGCGTCTGCGTGCTGAAGGTGTAGTCATTCTGGGCAAAACGCAGGTGCCCGAATTTGGGTTGAGCAGCCATTCAGAAAATTTGGTGGGTGCCCCCTCGCGCAATCCATTTGATCCACAACGCTCCTCGGGCGGTTCATCGGGCGGACAAGCTGCTGCGGTGGCTGCGGGGATGATTCCGGTAGGTGCAGGCTCCGATGGTGGAGGTTCGGTACGTATTCCCGCCGCAGCCTGCGGACTGATTGGTCTCAAGCCGTCGCTGGGTCGAGTTCCCTCGGATGTGTTGGACGGTTATGTTGATCCGCTGGGTGCTCCAAAGCTCGCAGTCTCCGGGCCGTTGGCCAACGATGCACTAGATGCTGCGCTATTGCTTGACGCGATGCGCGGCAAGGACCACTATCTGCCGCTGTTGCAAGGTAGCTACCCACAGAGACTGAACGGGCTGAACATCGGCTTCAGCACCCACTCGCCCTTTGAATCGGTGTACAACATCTCGCTGTCGCCCGAAGCGCGCACCGCCTTTGAGCAAGGGCTCAAACTGCTTGGAGAACGCCATCGAGTCCAGCCAGCCCAGTTGGACTACGCCTCGGACTACCCAGAAACCTTTGCCACGGTGTGGACCAATGGGCTGAAAAACGTTCCGGTCAACAACGAGTCCATGCTGGGCGAATTGGCTCGGGACTTCCGTCGCCGGGCCGCAGCACGCTCACTGGAACAGAACTTACAAGGCAGCTCCCGGCTCAAGGCGATCGCGGCAGACTTTGTGCGCCAGTGGTCAGCCTATGACGTGATTGCTACCCCGGCCATGGCCACCATTCCGCCGCTGATCGGGCGCTATACACAGGCCGATGCGGATCACGATTATATGTTGCAGTGCCAGTACACCCCGTACACCTCCATGGTGAACGTCGCCTCAGTTGCTGCCATCACCATTCCGGTCACCACCACCGCCGATGGGTTACCTATGAGTATTCAGCTGATTTCTCCACGTTCTGACGAAGGACTTTTGCTGGCACTGGCCGCCCAGATGCAGCTGTGAGCTTTGACATATAAGTAGGTACTCGAGTGGGCAAAAGCGAAAAATATTACGTATGTCTACTGCAACAACGAGCACTTCTAACACCGGAAGGACCTTCTTTGGTCACCCCGGTGCGCTCGCAAGCCTATTCAGCGTGGAAATGTGGGAGCGATTCTCTTTCTACGGCATGCAGGGCTTGCTGGCTTACTACATGTACTACAAGGTCACCGACGGTGGCTTGGGAATGGATCAGGGCCTAGCCCTGTCCCTGGTCGGCGCCTACGGTGGCGCTGTTTACCTATCCACCATCTTGGGCGCATGGCTCTCTGACCGTCTTTTCGGTTCCGAGCGTGTGTTGTTCTTCTCGGCCATCGGCATCATGATCGGCCACATTGCCTTGGCACTGCTGCCCGGTTACGTGGGCCTGATCATTGGTCTGATTCTGGTTGCTATCGGTTCCGGCGGCCTAAAGGCCAACGCCGTGGCCCTGGTTGGCTCACTCTATGCCAAGGATGATCCACGCATTGATGCTGGCTTCTCCCTGTTCTACATGGGTGTGAACATCGGTGGCCTGATTGGCCCACTACTGACCGGTTGGCTCCAGGTGACCTACGGTTTCCACATCGGTTTCGGCGCAGCCGCCATCGGCATGGCCATCGGCTTGGGTATCTACGCTGCCGGACGCAACAAGCTTCCTGCTGGCGGGAACATCCCAAATAACCCGTTGCCTGCCTCCGAGCGCAAGCGCTACGTGGTCATCTTTGCGGCCGTACTGGTTCTGATCATTGCCGCATTCGTGACCAAGATTGTCACCCCAGAAAACCTGGCGAGCACCATCGCCTACGTGGTTATCATGGCTTCGGCCGTCTACTTTGCACTGATCCTGCGTAGCAACAAGGTCAATCCGACCGAACGCAAGCAGGTCTGGGCGTTCATTCCGTTCTACATTGGTTCGGCTGCCTTCTGGGCACTGTTCCAGCAGCAGTTCACCTTTATCGCTGCGTACTCGGATCAGCGGCTTGACCGTCACTTGGGTAGCTGGGAAATGCCACCAAGCTGGGTTACTTCCATCAACCCGGTCTTCATCATCGTTTTTGCTGGCATCTTTGCAGCGCTGTGGACCAAGCTGGGTAAGCGTCAGCCACACACTGCCATCAAGTTCGGCTTGGCTTTGGTGATTGTGGGTGCTGCTTTCCTATGCTTCATCCCACTGGAATCCTTCGCTAGAACTCCACTGTTGGCCATGGTTGGCATCTTGCTGCTGTGCACCTTTGCTGAGCTCTTGCTCTCGCCAGTGGGTCAGGCAATTGCTACCAAGCTGGCTCCGGCCGCGTTTGGCACGCAGATGATCGCGTTGTTCTTCCTGTCGGTTTCGCTGGGCACCACCCTTTCGGGTGTGCTTGCCGGTTACTACACTCCGGGCAACGAGATCCCTTACTTTATCGCCATGGGCGGCACGGCCGTCGTCTTGGGTGTAGCCATGATGGCTGCGACCCCAGGGCTAAAGAAGCTGATGGGTTCAATTCACTAACCCATCGTTCCCTTTGACTGCAGGCCTCCACCTTGGTGGAGGCCTGCAGTGTTTAACGCAAAACCAGCAGGTCGCCAATTTCGCAGTTCAGTGCCTGACAGATCGATATCAGGGTGGAAAACCTGATGGCCTTGGCACGATCGTTTTTAAGGATGGATAGGTTAACCGCCGACACGTCAACAAGTTCGCTGAGCTGCACAAGGGTCAGTTGTTGCTCGGCCAAAATCTCACCGAGTCGACAATGAACGTGCTTAAGCTGCATAGATCTAAACCAGTCCTTCGTGATCTTGCTGAAGCTGCCTATTTTCGTTGGTCAGCCGGATACCCACGGCGACCAGTTCAACAACCACCAAGATCACTAGGGCCATAAAGATCTCGGAAAATTCGATGTTCAACGCAAAGGTTGGTTCCGGCCAAGGAGCCGATGCCGAGGAGATACCGTCGGTGGAGAAGCCATCCACCCGCAGTGTTTCCTCGCCGGCTCGGCTTGCGCCGATGCCGTTGAGCACCTGACCTAGGAAGCTAGCAATACCAAGAACAAACGCCACTCGATAACCCAACCGGCGCAGTGATTTCGTGAACGGTTCATTCGAGGCGACCCGTCGGCATAATGCCGCAACGCCTAACAGCACCGCGACACTGGCGCTGGTTTGGAACAGCACGCCGGCGGCGAGCAGGATCTTAGTTGGCCACGAGAGCGCGTCGCTGAAGATCTGGACCTCGGTGATCTGCGCATTAACCGTGGCAAAATCTTTCGGCTCTACATCGGTGATATTTGGATGTTCGGGCCAGTAAGGTTGCACCGGCACACTGACCGGAACGTTTGCCCCGCCAAGAATCTGGATCATCGACCAGAGGCCCACACCACTGAGGATTATCGCCATCAACAGGGCCACGATGCGCGTGACTCGAGTAGCGCCGGACTGGGTTGGGCCGCGACGCACAACAAGCAAAACGATCAGGGCTGCGAGCAGCAGAATCAACATTAAGACCACAAGAGAAGCAACCTGGAACATCGGAAACCTATCGATAGTCGTTAACAACGAATATCGATAGGGTAGAGCAAGAAATCAGCTAAGGCAATGGCTTACGCGTAGTCGAGCAGTTGGGAAAAGTCCGCGTTCTGGTTAATAGTGTTGTAACTATCCACCGAAAACCAGATGACCCAGATGATCAATGCGTAGAGCAAAACCGCGAGAACAAGCCCAATCCATGACAAAATCAGCCCTGCAAGGGCCAGTGCGCGACTTGCGGGTTCACGACGATAACCCAGATGACCGGTGATGACACCGGCAAGTGGAACTAGGATGAGAGTACAGAAGCCAAGCATCGAAAGGATGCCCAGCACCAAAGAGGCCACGGACAAACCGCTGGACTCACGCGGGGCCTGGTATGGATTCTGTGGATACGGGTAATAGCTCATCGTTTTCCATTGTTCTACGAACCCATACGAATTGCACAAATGAATGAGGGGACTCCCATGGCTCACGAACGCGCCGGACAGCCGGCCATCGAAGCAGACCTAATTGATCTGACGGCCGTACTCGACGCGTACAGCGCGATCGTTCCTTCCAGCGATAACCCTGACCAGGCAGTCATCTTCGGTACCTCAGGTCACCGCGGCACCTCGCTGAACGGTACCTTCAACGAAGCACACATCGCAGCCATTACGCAGGCTGTTGTGGACTACCGTGTGGGCGCAGGGATCACCGGGCCAATGTACGTGGGCAAGGACAGCCACGCGCTCTCTGAGCCTGCCTACCAGACCGTCTTGGAGGTCTTGGCTGGGAACAACGTTGAGGTTTTGGCCGAAGCTGGTCTGACCCCGACCCCGGCTGTCAGCCACGCAATCCTCGTACACAACGCCAAGGGTAAGGATCAGTCCGATGGCCTGATCATCACACCATCGCACAACCCACCCAACGACGGCGGCATCAAGTACAACCCACCTCACGGCGGTCCTGCAGAATCCGAAATCACCGGACCCATCGCTGCACGCGCCAATGAGCTGTTGGCCAGCGGCGAGATCAAGCGAGGCGAAGCGGCAGCGAAGCCTTTTGACTTCCGTGAAATGTACATCACGGATCTGGCTGAGGTCATCGACTTTAAGGTCATCGCAGACTCAGGAATCTCCATCGGTGCCGACCCACTCGGTGGCGCTTCGGTGCACTACTGGGGCGAAATTGGACGCCGTTACGGCCTGAACTTAGAAGTAGTCAACGAAGGCGTTGACCCACGCTTTAGCTTCATGACCCTGGATAAAGATGGCAAGATCCGCATGGACTGCTCGTCGCCACATGCCATGGCCTCCTTGGTAGCCAACCGCGAGAAGTACGACATCGCCACCGGCAACGACGCAGACGCAGACCGTCACGGCATCGTCACCCCGGACGCAGGGTTGATGAACCCGAACCACTTCTTGGCCGTAGCCATCGACTACCTACTGACCCACCGCAAAAACTGGCCAGCAGATGCCGAGATCGGCAAGACCTTGGTTTCCTCGGTACTCATCGACAAGGTAGTGGCCTCCCATGGTCGAACCCTGCGCGAAGTACCGGTTGGATTTAAGTACTTTGTTGAACCACTAGCCTCAGGCAAGGTGGCCTTCTGTGGTGAGGAGTCCGCTGGCGCGAGCTTCTTGGATCTCTCGGGCAAGGCATTTAGCACCGACAAGGATGGGCTGATGCTCGCCTTGCTGGCTAGCGAGATGCGCGCCGTCACCGGCAAGAGCCCTAGCCAGTTGCACGCGCAGCTGGTGGAACGCCACGGCGGAAGCTTCTACGACCGCTTTGACGCCCCGGCTACCCGCGCGCAGAAAGCCGTGCTGTCCAAGCTGGATCCGTCGATGGTCTCTGCCACCGAATTGGCTGGCGACGCGATCACCGCCAAGGTGACCGAAGCTGCCGGTTTTGCCATTGGTGGTCTGAAGGTTTCCAGCGAGCACGCATGGTTCGCGGCACGCCCCTCGGGCACCGAAGACATCTACAAGATTTATGCAGAATCAACTAAGTCAGCAGATCACCTGCAGCAAGTGCTTGCAGAAGCTCGCGTGATTGTTGACGCTGCTCTAGCGTAAACCAAAGAGTAGTTACCCTAGTGGTGGCCCGGTCGCGGAGAATTCCGATGCGACTGGGCCACTGCTAGTTTGGGGTGCTTGATCATAAGAACGGTGAGACAACGCCAGTAGTACGGCTTCACCATCTGAGCAGTGAACTCTAAAATGCTGGACCCAAATTGTCATCCAAATCGAAATCTTGGGGATTGCTAGCCAAGATCTCCAAAGCGTACTGGCCATCTAGACGGTCTTTCTCAGCAATCCGCGCCCAGGCTGGGTGATGCCCGTCCGAGAGCCGTTTATGCAGCGAGATAATTCGAGCTCGGTCCGATCCCTGAAGTTGTTTCACTAGCGTTAGCGGATCCCCTAGTAACGTGGATAGCAGTGCCGCGTCCTCTAGGTGTCGTTCCCGGTCACGAGAATCTTCCGATAGGCGGCTGCCTTGAGAACAACTGCAGCTAAAACGCTCGGAATACTCAACGTCGTGACGACCTCACCCGTTGCATCTACGACGTTGCAATTTACGGTACGTTTCAACGCTTGCGTACCTGCCGGAATCTGAAACGGATCACGACCCGCAAGTTTCAACGGTGGCTTCGAAACACCGTGGTCTGCGATCATTACATCTATCGACTCATTCATCCCCTCACGTTGTCGAATGAATCGGTGAACGGGAGAGGAATTATTCAGCGGGGTCTGAAGTGAGTATCCCAACTGATCTAATGTTCGCGTCACTTCCGGTCCTGATACGGAGCCTGTTTCCACGTGCAGGATTACGTCTATGTCCGTCGTGGGACGAAATAAGGGAAGGTTTGCTAGCACTGCGTGAAGTTGCACCATTAGCCCTCCGACTAAGGTCCATTTCGAAGAATTCAGCGCTCGAGACAATTCTAGGCATTGCGGCCACGGCTCACCCCATCCCTCAGGTGGGATCGTAACGCTCACTGTCGGGCGCCCTGAATCCTTAAACGGCATCGCGCAATTCATCCAGTTTGGCTCGGCCTGCCGACCGCTCGCGGGTGGACAAGGAATCCATTAGATCAACAGCGATTGCCGCTATCGGCACACGTCCACTCGCCAACGATTGAACAAAATCTACTTCTCGGATGAGTATGTCGCCAGAAGGGTCTTCTCTCAATCCGAGTTTGCGAGCATGTTTTTCAATGAATCCCGTCTTCGCGTAGCCCTCCAAAGCATCTGCTCCCGAGGCTAACCCGAATTCATTGGACAATTCAGAATCTTTCAACGAGCGGGCACCGGTGGCTGCCAAAGCATACGAGAGTTTTTCTTTGGCGGACTCGCTGCCTCGAAAACGTCGTGAGGCCGCTCGATTCCTTGCCAGCAGCTGGATTTCGTCGGACGAAAGAGTTGCGAGTTTCTTGCGCAACCTCCACAGTTCGCTCGCTGACATCCATGAAGCCTCGGCGCCGGAGAGCAAACTTAGTGCAGCCCACGCCGTTCGCTGTGTCCAGAGGCGTCCTGCGCGCTTACTTTCCCGACGCACCCGATTAACCGAATCTGCACCAATCAGAATATTGCGGCCCGCAAGACCAACTTGCTCCAGGCGACCGACTTTCAACATCTTACGAACCGCCTCGGCACTTACCCCGAGAAGCTTCGCTGCTTCGCTAGTAGTCATGGTGTTCATGACACAATGGTACCGACAAGCCAACCATTGTGACAACAGTATATTGCGCAGTTCTTCGGTTGATTCCTCACGCATGATCGGCGAGGCCGGACACAACAAAGCCGGCAGGACCCACGGTCAACGTGGGTCCTGCCGGCTTGGCTGGTTCAAGGAAACGCTAGTTCAGCTTTGCGGTCCAAGGGTCTATGACCTCAGCTGGCTGCTTCCGGGTAATTAGCCAGTGGCCCAGCCACAGCAGGAGGAAGATCGGCAGACCGACGTAGCTTGATGCCATCTGCAAGAGGTTGCCATCCACAACAGCCTGATAATTCTGTCCGGCAATGACAACCAGCAGGATGACAAAGGCGAGGATTGGACCCAAGGGGAACAGTGGCGCCTTGTAGGGAAGATCCGCCAAGCTCTGCCCGCTGGCCAGGTACGCCTTGCGGAATTGATAGTGGCTCACCGCAATACCAACCCAAGCGATAAACCCGGAAAGTCCCGAAACGTTTAGTAGCCAGGTGTACGCCTCGCCCTGACCAATAATAGCCGTCAGGAATCCGAAAAGTCCTACCGAGGCGGTCAAAAGCATGGCCGGTACAGGAACGCCACGCTTGTTCAGACGAGCAAAGATCTTTGGCGCTTTGCCATCTTTGGCCATGGAGTAAAGCATGCGCGCTGAAGCATATAGGCCCGAGTTACCGGCCGAAAGAATAGCCGAGAGGATCACTGCGTTCATCAAGGCTGCAGCAAAGGCGATGCCTGCTCGCTGAAAGACCAAGGTGAATGGCGAGGTGGCGATATCCGAAGCTTCAGCAGAAAGCAGGGACGGATCCAAGTATGGGATCAGCATGCCGATAACAAAGATGGCGCCGATGTAGAAAAGCATGATGCGCCAGAAGATTGTTTTGATGGCCTTAGGAACATCGCGCTGAGGGTTTTCTGCTTCACCGGCAGCAACACCGACTAGCTCAGTACCCTGGAACGAGAATCCAGCGATCATGAATACCGAGACGATGGAGAGCCAACCGCCAACAAATGGGGCGTCACCGTCGGTCCAGTTACTGAAGCCAGGAGAGGTTCCGCCGATGATGCCGAAGATCATGGCGAAGCCACAAATCAGGAAGACGATAACGGTGATGACCTTGATGGCCGAAAGCCAGTACTCGCCTTCACCGAAAGCCTTGGCCGACAGTGAGTTGAGTCCAGTAAGCAACACCAGGAAGATAGCAGCCCAGATCCACCCTGGGGCATCCGGGAACCAGTAGGACATCACGATGCCCGCGGCGACTAGCTCAGCAGCGACGGTGATGGCCCAGTTGAACCAATAGTTCCAGCCAATCGCGAAGCCGAAGTGTCGGTTGACGAAGACCGTGGCGTAGGTCTGGAATGAACCTGCAACCGGAAGTCGCGCGCTCATCTCACCAAGCGACTGCATCAGCAGCAGCACCATGATGCCAATCAGTGCGTAGGCTACCAGCGCACCGCCGGGACCAGCCTCAGAGATGGTGCCGCCGGACGCGACGAATAGTCCGGTACCAATTGAGCCGCCGATAGCAATCATCTGCATGTGGCGAGCTTTGAGGCCACGCTTCAGGCCGTCCTGGGACGGTGCGGGCTCAGTCATGCGTTACATCTCCTGATGCTTAGAAAAAATCCAACCTTTCCATCCAAGCACTCTGACCAGTCTCAAAGCTATGAACCGCGCTACAGTAAGCGATCAATAATCTTTCGCTTAGCCCACGAATACGGAGGATAAATTGCGCTCAGTGTATCCACCACCGTGGTTTTGTTGAGTTCCGGGCGTATTTGCGAAAGTCGGTCAAAGCCGTGCTTGCCGTGATAGGAGCCCATGCCACTGGCTCCCACCCCGCCAAATGGCAAAGTTGGAATGACCATTTGGGTCAGTGGAGCGTTGTGCACAATGGAGCCAGCACGCACTCGATCCGAGAAGATCGACTGCAGTCGTGGGCTCTCGCTCATCAGATAGGCGGCCAGCGGTGAAGGACGTCGGGCAATGAACTCCAACGCTTCCTCGAAGCTCTGCACCTCAATCACCGGAAGAATCGGACCGAAGATTTCTTCGGTCATCACGGTGGCTTCAAGATCCACATTGCGCATTATGGTCGGCGCGATGCGTAGAGTCTCTTCGTCGTACTCGCCGCCGAACACCACCTCACCTTGCTCCAGCATCGCTAACAAGCGGTCAAAATGCTGACAGCTAGCGATGCGTCCGAAGTCAGGATGAGTTAACGGCTCTTTGCCGTAGAAACTGTTAATGGCTTGGCCAAGGCGACCGACCAGGGCGGAAGCATCACCGATGCAGAGGATGTAGTCCGGAGCAACGCAGGTCTGCCCCGCGTTCATGAACTTGGCGTAGGCCAAACGTTTGGCGGTAGCCGGAGAGTGATTATCCACCACTGCTGGGGACTTGCCGCCCAGTTCCAAAGTGGTTGGGGTCAGATGTTGCGCCGCTGCCATAGCGATGATCTTCGCAACCCGTTCACCGCCGGTGTAGAAGATATGATCCCAGCGTGCCGCCAGCAATTCCGTAGCCGTATCTACTCCACCCTCAATGACAGCAAATACTCGCTCGTCGAGGTAGAGCGGAAGGAATTTGGCTAGGGCACCTGAAGTGGCCGGAGCAAGCTCTGAGGGTTTAACAACTGCCGCATTTCCTGCTGCAATGGCGGCCACTAGGGGTGCGAGTACAAGTTGCAATGGGTAGTTCCAGGCACCAACGATCAAGACAACACCCAGGGGGCGTGGCTCGATCTTGGCCATGGCCGGCTGAAGCGCCAGTGGCACCTTGACTGTGGTGCTGTCCATCCATTCGGCCAGATGCCTCAGCGCAAAATCAATCTCTGCGCGCACCACATCAACTTCAGCGAATTTGGCTTCGGTGGCACTCTTACCCAAGTCATCGTTTAATGCCTGCAGGAAGTCATCAAGATGCTCTTCAAGCATCTTCTCCAGTGCGCGTAGCTGTTGGATTCGGAAGCGACGCGGGTGGGTGATTCGAGTATCAGCTGAACGGCGCAGATGACTTAGTACCGAAGCGATACGTGAAGGATGCTCGTCCACCGGAGGAGCGGAATCGCCGACCGGTTCTGGCAACGGAGTGGAAGTAAACAGACCCATGATCTGAGCGTACGTTACTTGGCAGATTTTCTACCGATTAATTCTCAGGGAGATTCATTATGTATCAAGTGTTTGATACATTAAAACCTATGGATCAGATCTCGGCGAGCGCCTTATCGATAGCTATTGCGTCATCAGTAATCTACCTATGGTTACGCTCAGTAGCTGCACGCCGCGGATCCTCAGCGTTACTCAGGGCTCAATCACATTCATTCTGGTGTGCCCTGATTGCGTTTTTTGCCTCGACTTCTGGCGACCTATCTCGGGTTTGGTCCATTCAAGCACCATCAGAGTCACCGACAACGCGCGTCATCATTGCACTGAGTGCCGCCGGTTGGCTGACTTTGGTCTACGTCATCGGGTTGTTTACTTGGCCTGGAGAACTGCGCTCAGTTCGCGTCGCATCTTTGGAACCACGCACGTTGACCACACCCTTTCCACGTAAGCTAGGTGCCCTAGTTGGCTCACTGGCAATCTTTGCATGTTGCATGTTGTGGCCGATATCCCGGGTCGCCGGCCACATCCCTGAAGGCAAAAGTACTGAATCCTCAGCGGCTGACTTCGAAGACGCAGTTGCGCCAACATGGGACAGCACATCCGGGTGGATTTCAGGCGCTGAAGTAGCTCCACTGTTTGCGCTGTGTATTTTCGCGGTTTTACTGGCCACTGCCGTGATCAGTGCAATCATCCTCAAACGCAGGCCCTTAGCCGGGATCTCCGCAACCCAAAACCAAGAACTACGCTCAATTTGGCTCAACCGGTTGCTACGAAATTGTGGTTGGCTGATGACCAACATCATCGGTGCCGCAATCACCTACGCCGATCCGGTTCTGAGTTCCGGGTGGAACAACGTGTCCATGTTTGCCGTCTTGGCTTTGGGCTTCGTGCTATTCGTCTGGGCTCCAAAGCATGCCGCACCGGAGGCCAATAGCCTGCGTAGCACCGCCTTCGCCCGGATGCGCAGCCACACGCTATCCGTATCCTATTTTGCGAATACGTTCTTGATTATCGCCGCGTTGATTATCTGGCTTGCGGCCAGTGAACTCGTTGGTCAAACGCCAGAGCCATTCGGTGAAGCCGGAGCCCGTGCTGTTGGCGCTTCCTTTGCGCTGCCATGGTCAGCGGCGGCGGTAGTCCTGTACCTAGTAATCTCTGCCGGCTTCGCGCTCTATGCACATTCACGAGCAAAGCTGGGGGCACTTTCTGAACCGAAGAGCCAAAATCTTCCGGTTTGGGTGTACACGATTGCAGCGCTGTTCATCGTCAGCGGGAGCATCTTGCTTTACACCCCACAAACACTGAGCTCAGGGGCACAACAGCTACTCTCGCCATGGGTCACTTCGGCAATAATCCTGGGAATGTTGGTAGCCGCGGCCGGTTACTTCTGGTGGATCCGACGTTGCGCAGTCCCTTGGGACCTCACGGACGAACAGGAAATCTGGTATCGGCAAATCTTGGAGTTCCGAGCCTTACGAGTGCTCTGCAGTGCGTTTTTCCTCTTGCCGGGCTTGGTCTCTTCCGATGAGCCAGCGGTGCTAGCCATAGGCGTTGGGCTCTTCTGCATCCCCGCCTTACTAGTGGTCAATCGCCCGAAGGCGCGCCTGACCACGAGCGTGCGCGCATGAGCACCCAGATCACGGTAGATCTTGAGGCGGCTACCGCTCCTTATGAGCAGATCCGTTCGCAGATCGCGTCGCTGATTAACCTCGGCGAATTAGTGGCGGGTAGCAAGCTACCCACGGTCAGGGCGTTGGCCACAGATCTTGGGGTAGCGGCCGGAACAGTCGCTCGTGCCTATAAGGAGCTGGAAGCCGAAGGGCTCATTTCTTCAAGACGCAGGGCCGGAACGATAGTTAATGAACGCGCTACACCCATCGAAGAGCATGAAGATCTGGTGGCGGCGGTAGACCACCTTTGGAAGCTAGCGGCAGCGCAACATGTCGATGCGGCGACACTTAAAGCGTTAGTGGCGCGACGTGAACGTTAAGAATTTGTTCTAGGCATTGCTACTGCGTACGCTCTAAATCAGTGACACGGGGTGTCGGAGAAGCCGACTGAGATGAAACCCGTCGAACCTGATCTAGTTCACGCTAGCGGAGGGATGTCGCATGACTCTGCCTACCGTTGCCCAAAAATACCGGCAACACTCCCCTTTAGTTTTTTGCCTGACGAATACCGTCGTCACCAATTTCACCGCCAATGTCCTACTGGCTTCCGGCGCTTCACCAGCTATGACTAATCTGCCTGGCGAAGCTGGCGGGTTTGCTGCTTTTGCTTCTGCAGTGCTGGTGAATCTAGGGACTCCAAGCACCGAGCAAATGGTTGCCATGGAAGAATCGGTACTCTCGGCGAGCGCAGCAGGCACCCCGTGGGTATTGGATCCTGTGGCCGTCGGCGCCCTGTCGGTACGCACCGACTTCGCCCGGCGCATAGTTCAAGAACACCCCACCTTGATCCGTGGAAACGCTTCGGAAATCCTCGCCTTGGCGGGCAAGGATTCAAGCGGCCGAGGTGTTGACGCAGCAGATACCGTGCAGGCGGCCCTCGACGCAGGACGTGAACTGGCACAAGAACACGGCTGCGTTGTTGCTATCTCCGGCGAAGCCGACGCGATCATCGACGCTACCCGTACCGTACTGGTACACACCAACGGCATCGGACTGACCAGAATTACCGGTGGCGGATGCGCACTAGGTGCCTTTAACGCTGGCATGCTCGCGGTGCACGAGGACCCCTTTGAAGCCTCCATTGCCGCCCACGGTTTTTATGGCCTGGCCGCCGAAAAGGCACTGGCCGCAAGCACCGGCCCGGGAAGCTTTGCCGTGGCATTCATTGATGCGCTGGCCGCCACGGAACCCGAAGAATTACAGACTTTGAAGTACGAGGAACTGAACCATGGATAATATCGGCGCCTACCTAGTAGCCAACACCGCCAGCTGCACTCCACGCACCACCCTGGAAGTTATCCAAGGAGCAGTGGCCGGCGGCATCGAATGGATTCAGCTGCGGGCCAAGGATGAGACTGCCCGCGAATTCTTTGAACTGTCCTGCGCTGCAGCCCAACTAACCAAGGGCAAAGCCAAACTATTGATCAATGACCGGATTGACGTCTTCTTAGCTGCCCGCGCTGCCGGAGCTGCGGTCAACGGTATCCATATCGGGCAAAAAGACATTCCGGTGCGACTTGCACGAGAGATTATCGGCGAAGGCATCATCGGTTTGAGCGCTTCCACCGATGAACAACTGGCACAGGCAAATCTCGAAGCAGAGGTCATCGACTACTTGGGTGTTGGTGCAGTGCGTGCCACTCCTACCAAAAAGGATCACCCAACCCCGTTGGGTCTTGACGGTTTTATCCGTGCAGCATCCTTGACCGAACTACCGTGTGTAGCCATCGGCGCCATTACCGCTCAGGACGCAGCTGCGATTCGCGCTGGCGGAGGGTCGGGCCTAGCGGTAGTTCGTGCCATCTGTAATGCCGAGGATCCACAAACGGCCAGCGAGCAGCTAGTTTCAGCGTGGACGGTGGCACAGTGAATAATATTCTCTCAATTGCCGGCTCTGATCCTTCCGGTGGCGCCGGCATTCAGGCGGATCTAAAAGCCATTGCCGCTAACGGTGGTTATGGCATGTGCGTGATTACGGCATTAACCGCGCAGAACACCCAAGGGGTCAGCGCAGTACAAGCCATTGATCCCGGCTTTGTCTTAGCCCAGTTGGAATCCATTAGCGCTGATATACAGATTGACGCCATCAAGATTGGCATGCTGGCCAATGCTGAAGTAATCCGCGCGGTCAGTAGCTGGCTGGATACCGTAGATGCGCCGGTAGTTCTAGACCCGGTGATGGTAGCCACGAGCGGAGACCGATTACTAGAAGATGAGTCGGCACTCGATTCACTGCTGGACCGCGCCTGCGTCATCACCCCTAACCTACTTGAGCTAGCAAGCTTGCTACGCGAGCCAGCGGCCACACAATGGCCACAAGTCCTAGAGCAGGCACAGCGACTGGCCGCCAAGCACGACGTTCTGGTTTTGGCCAAGGGCGGACACCTGGCTGGAGACTTCTGCCCCGATGCGCTAGTTGGGTCCACTGGAGTGCTGGCCGAGTTCAGCAGCCCCCGACACCAAACCAAAAACACCCACGGCACCGGCTGCACCCTCTCCAGCGCCTTGGCTACTATCTACGCCACCGACGGTGACTGGGTCCAGGCTCTTGAGAAGTCCAAGGCCTATCTGGTGCGCGCTATCGGCGCAGCCGATCAACTCACTGTGGGTAGCGGGCATGGCCCGGTGAACCACTTTGTAGACTTCTTCAGCGACGCAGATCCCATGCAAGAGTGGTGGCAACAAATTGATGGACTGCGCGGATCCATTGATGGGTTGGAATTCATTACTCAGTTATCTGATGGGACACTGGCCTCAGCAGACTTTGAGTACTACCTGTCCCAAGATGCCCTGTATCTTAAGCGTTACGCTCAGGTATTGGCCGAGGCCAGTGCCTTGGCGCCAGATCTCGAAGCACAACGCTTCTGGGCTAGCTCGTCCAGTGCAATCTTGGAAGGCGAATTGCAGCTGCATCGCAGTTACCTTGCTGAAGGTACCCCAAACCCCAGTGCGATCACACTGAACTATGTGAACCACCTGGCGGCGTCCAAACAAAGCTACGGGGAACTAATTGCCGCAATCCTGCCCTGCTACTGGCTATATCAAGACATTGGTAGGCGCCTAGCCGCGGCCAATCACGATCAACACCCTTATGAAAAGTGGTTGAGCACCTACGCATCGGAAGAATTCGATCTAGCTACCGAGCAGGCCATCAACATGGTGCGTTTGGCGTGGAAGCAGGCTGATGGTGCTCTGCGTGAGCGGATGAGGGTGGCATTTGTGCGATCTTCAGAACATGAGTTGGCCTTCTTCGATCAGGCACGACAGAACCGAGTAGAATTTTCTACGGTCTGAAACGCGCGGGCCACGATCTGGAGGATTGTATGAGCTGGAGCATTCACGGCAACGGAAAGACCATCAACCCGGGCGAAGTTGTCGCCCCGGAAGAACGGTTGCACTGGCCACAAACCATTTCCATTGGTGCCCAGCACATCCTGGCGATGTTTGGCTCCAGCATTCTGGTGCCAACTCTC
This sequence comes from Glutamicibacter sp. MOO4, assembly GCF_056934395.1. Taxonomy (NCBI): domain Bacteria; kingdom Bacillati; phylum Actinomycetota; class Actinomycetes; order Micrococcales; family Micrococcaceae; genus Glutamicibacter; species Glutamicibacter sp. MOO4. The sequence goes on along the minus strand of NZ_CM167800.1, from coordinate 3,022,680 downwards.
ACCGGCTTCCCGGTCACCACTACCTTGCTGTTTACCGGCTTGGCCACCATCATTTTCTTGCTGATGACCAAGAACAAGGTACCTAGCTACCTTGGTTCATCCTTCGCGATGATCGCTCCGGTCATTTCCACCACCCAGTCGCATAGCATGGCTGGTGCCCTTGGCGGCATCGTCATGACTGGCGCGCTGCTCTTTGTGGTGGGCCTGATTGTGCAGGCTACCGGTACCGGATGGATCCACGCTTTGATGCCACCGGTAGTTATGGGCACCATCGTTGCGCTGATTGGCTTGAACCTCGCCAGTGCAACGCTGGCACCGATGACCGATTTCCCGCTGACTACATTCTTGACGGTGATTTTCACGGTACTGGCTACCGTGGCTTTCAAGGGTCTACTTGGACGCCTGTCGATTCTGGTTGGTTTGGTTCTTGGTTACCTGTTGGCATTGGTCCAGGGCCAGGTTGATTTCAGTGCCGTGGGTGAAGCCAGTTGGGTTGGTCTGCCTCAGTTCACGACCCCAACTTTCCATCTTGATACCGCATTGATGTTCCTGCCGGCTGTTTTTGTGCTGATTGCCGAGAACATCGGGCACGTACGCACCGTGGGTGTGATGACCGGACGAGACCTCTCGAAGTTCAATGGTCGCGCGCTGATGGCTGATGGTGCGGCCAGCGTTGTTGCCGGACTCGGTGGCGGTTCTGCCACCACCACCTACGCCGAGAACATCGGCGTGATGGCAGCGTCCCGCGTATACTCCACCGCCGCCTACTGGGTAGCGGCCATTGTGGCCATGGCGTTGGCCTTCCTGCCGAAGTTTGGCGCACTAGTGGGCACCATTCCGGTCGGAGTTATCGGCGGCTTGGGCATCGTGTTGTACGGCATGATCGGTATTGTTGGCGCGCGCCTTTGGATCGAGGCGAAGGTTGACTTTGGTAATCCGATCAACCTGATGACTGCCGGCGCCGGACTGATCATCGCTATTGCCGTAACCAGTGATATTGCCTTTGGACAGTTCCAGCTTGGTGGTATCGCCTTGGGTTCCATCGCTACCTTGGTGGTCTTCCACTTGATGCGCACGGTGGCGAAGCTGCGTGGCAATGACCTCGCTGACACTTCGAAGGAATCCTGAGAGTTTAAAATATTTTTCGGCCGGCCGGTGTTGCGAGTTTGCTCGTGACACCGGCCGGCTTTTCTTTGCAATCTCCCTACTGGTTAGGCACGAGAGGTGAGCAGGGGAGGTCAATTCTGAGTGGCACATGTAAGGACTCCTTCCAAAATGTGATGGTTATCCCATCAAAAACTGAAAATTACGGATTTTGACCCCGCCTAAATCAGATAGCATGGCTCATTGTGACTGCGACAACATCAGACGGAAAACTCTCCGCGCGACTCATCTTCATCGCCCTTGGGGCGGCACTAGGTGGGTTCGTTTTTGGATATGACTCATCAATCGTTAACGGCACCGTGGACGCTGTCGAGCACGAATTCGGGCTCAACGCGGTAACCATCGGTTTCACTGTTTCCTGCGCCCTACTCGGCGCAGCTCTAGGCGCATGGATTGCAGGTGTGGTCTCCGAACGTGTAGGCCGCGTTCGCACCATGGTCTTTGCTTCCATCCTTTTAATCATTTCAGCCATCGGCTGTGGCCTCTGCTTCAGCGCAGCTGACCTCATCGTATGGCGCATCGTCGGCGGTATCGGCGTGGGCTTCGCTTCGGTGATCGCTCCGGCCTACATCGCCGAAATCTCCCCAGCAGCCCACCGTGGCCGCTTGGGCACCATGCAGCAGATGGCCATCGTGCTTGGCATCTTCGTAGCCTTCCTGATCAGCGCCCTGCTGGTCTTCGTTATGGGCTCCGCAGACGCTACCGGTTGGTTCGGTCTGGCTGCTTGGCGCTGGATGTACCTCTCGCTGGTAGTCCCAGCCGTGATCTACGGTGCGCTGGCTCTGCGACTTCCAGAATCCCCTCGCTACCTTGTTGAGCGTGGACGCTTGGTTGAGGCCGCTGCGGTTCTAACCCGCGACATGGGCATGAACCCAGGGGTAGAAACCGAAAAGAAGATCGAAGAGATCCGTTCCACCGTGCACGTGGAGCGTCGCCAGAAGTTCAGCGACCTGCTGGGCCGCTTTGGCTTCCACCCACTGGTTTGGGTTGGCATCTTGCTCTCGGTCTTCCAGCAGTTTGTTGGTATCAACGTGATCTTCTACTACTCCACTACGCTGTGGAAGTCGGTAGGCTTCGCCGAATCGGATTCATTCACGATTTCGCTGATCACCTCGATCACCAACGTGGTGGCCACCGTCGTGGCAGTGCTGCTGATCGACGTTCTAGGACGCAAGCTGTTGCTGACTATTGGTTCGGCAATCATGACCCTGTCATTGGGCATGATGGCTATTGCCTTCGCTCAGTCGGTCACCATCGACGGCGCAGTGTCCCTGCCAGGTAGCTGGGGCATCATCGCCTTGGTTTCGGCAAACCTGTTTGTGGTCGGCTTTGGTGCCACTTGGGGTCCAGCCGTATGGGTATTGCTCGGGGAAATCTTCCCGAACTCCATCCGTGCAATGGCTCTGGGTGTGGCTGCTGCCGCACAGTGGATCGCCAACTTCATCGTTTCCACCACCTTCCCGGCACTTGCCGATGCTGGTCTGGCTCTGGCCTACGGCATCTACGCGGTCTTTGCCTTGCTCTCCTTGATCTTCGTGATCTTCATGGTCAAGGAAACCAAGGGACGCACCCTGGAAGACATGAAGCTGTAAAACAACAACGCTCAAAGCTGAGTACAAAAAATGTGGCTAGAACCCGCCCGGGTTCTAGCCACATTTTTTTGCCTAACGACAGGTGCTACCAAGCCTTGCGCGGCAGGTCGACTCCGGCCTCGCTTTGGACTTCCAGTACCTTTTCCAAGGTCGGACGTCCCTGGCGTACCGGGCCTTGGTCGGCGAGCGCAATGGTGATCGACTCGCCAGGAATCAGGTCTATCTGCTGACCGCGGACCCAGATGGGACGCGAATGGGCCCCATCTAGCGTGAACTCGATGGATTCGCTTTCCAAGCGCACTGCAATGCGCATGCCGTGCCAAGCCAGCGAGAAACTGATTGAACGCCAGCTTTCTGGCAGACGCGGGTCAAAGCAGAGCCGGTCATCATCATCACGAAGTCCAGCAAAACCATAAATCAGCGCGGACCACACACCACCGGTGGAGGCCACGTGCACCCCGTCTCCGGTATTGCCGTGCAGATTCTCCAGATCCACATTCAGCGCATGCTCAAAGTACTCCCACGACAGTTCTCGGTAACCCACCTCGGCAGCCAGAATCGACTGCACCGTGGCCGAGAGCGTGGAGTCACCCGTAGTCAGTGGATCATAGTAATTAAAGTCGGCAAGCTTCTGCTCGGCGGTGAAATCACTAGAACGCAACCACAGTGCCAGCACCGCATCGGCCTGCTTGATCACCTGGAAGCGATAGATCACCAGCGGGTGATAGTGCAGCAGTAGTGGACGCTTATCCGGGCCGGTGTTTTCCAGATCCCATACTTCACGGTTTAGGAAGTGCTCGTCCTGCGGGTGAATGCCTACCGATTCCGAATATGGAATATGCATGCAATCCGCGGCCTTGAGCCACAGGCTAATCTCGTCCGCTTCTAGACCCAATTGTTCAGCGAGCTTGGCGTAGTGTGCCGGACGTCGCTGGGAGAGCTCGGTCAGCAGCTGGGCGCTGCGGCGAAGGTTAAAGCGGGCCATGACATTGGTGTACAGGTTGTCATTAACTACCGCGGTGTACTCATCCGGGCCGGTCACACCGTGGATGTGGAATCGTTCGTTGCCTTCCTGGCCACGCCAGAAACCAAGGGACGCCCACATGCGAGCGGTACCGACCAGAATCTCGGCGCCGCCGGCAAGCAGGAACTCGTCGTCCTCCATCACGCTCAAATAGCGATTCAGTGAATATACGACGTCCGCATTGATGTGATACTGCGCGGTGCCCGCAGGATAGTAGGCACTGGCCTCTTCACCATTGATGGTGCGCCATGGGAAGAGCAGGCCGGCTTCGTTCATGATGCTGGCTCTGCGTGTGGCGGTCGGAATCATCGCAACTCTGGCACGCAGTGTATTACGGGCCCACTGTTGGTTGGTGTAGGTCAAGAACGGCATTACATAGATTTCGGTATCCCAGAAATAGTGCCCGGAGTAACCGTTACCGCTCACGCCCTTGGCGCTGATGCCCAAACCGTCAGCACGCCCGGCAGCTTGCGCCAGCTGGAATAAGTTCCAGCGGATCTTGCGCTGCATGCTGGTGTCATCACAATCCACCAGCACATCACTGCGTTCCCAGTAGTCCGCCATAAACGCACGCTGGGTGCGTAGGTGCTCGTCCATGCCCTGGGCTACCAGGTGGTCCAAGGCTCGATCCGAACGTAGCAACATTTCTTGTGCCGGGTGGCGGCGCGAACAGTTGTACACCGCAAACTTCGAGACGCGGATTCCTTGTCCTGCTTCCAGACGGGCGCTGATGACCTCATCAGCACGCTCGTCGGCGCTGCTGCGGGTGATGAGCAGTTCTTGCTCTGCGCCGCCTGTGGTGCTCACCTGGTGCTCGACGACCGCCGCCACCGACATCCCGGAACCAGGAACCTGGTATGAGACTCCAAGCCTGGAGCCATGCACCGAGTGTCCGGCCGGGTGTAGCGCGTTGACGCTAGCCTCCTCGCTCTTGCGCGGATCGGGCACGCCAGCCTTGGAGGCATCGGTCTCTTCAGGGGAGGCTACGGTCCGCTGGGAGCTATAACCAATCACCGAAGACTGCACCAGTACTCGTGCTGGAGCATCAAGCAGGCGTACGTGGACATCCTGAAGGGCTAGGTGCCTGTCAGTAAAGGAAATCATGCTGCGAGACATCACAGCCACCCGGTGACCTTCTGCAGTGCGCCACAGTGTGCGTGCGCACAGGGTGCCGTCGCGGAAGTCCAGGCGCAGCTCATCGTTCAGCATTTCGGTACGCCCTACTTCAAGGGCCTCATCGTTAATAAAAACGCGAAGAGTCCTGAAGTCCGGGGCGCTGATCATGGTCTGCCCGGTTTCGGCTAGGCCGAAGGCACTTTCTGCGTGCCGGATCTCCCATGCCTCATGCAGTCCATTGATGAACGTGCCCCCGGATTGGTCCCCCAGCCCCAGCTGGGCTGCGCGCGCACCGAGGAAGCCGTTGCCTAGGGAGAAAACGGTGTCCTGAGCCCCATCGGAGTCGCGCTGCTCATCGCGTAGCAGCGACCAGGAATCGGTATCCCAGGCTTGTGCCGAATCTTCGGTAGCCAGCTCGGCGAGGTCTTCAATCACAAAGTGCGCGCCGGCAGCGAGCAGCTCTTCTTCGTTATCTTCACGGGCTACGCCGATGACCCCAAAGCCTCCGGCGCGTGCCGCGGCCACACCACTGGTGGCATCTTCAATGACCACGCACTCTTCGGGACGCCAGCCTAAATCAGCGGCGGCAGCCAAGAAAGTATCCGGAGCTGGTTTGCCGGCCAGCGAGCGGGCAGCGGCTTCTTGTCCGCCCATCACCAGCGGGAAGTGCTCATCAAGGCCCGCGGCGGTAAGCACCATCCGGGCATTTCGTGAAGAGGACACGACGGCCACATCTAGCCCGGCGTCAAGCACCTGGCGTAAGAAGGCCACGGAACCTGCATAGGGTTCGATACCGTCGCGCACCAGCACTTCGGTGAACTTGTTGTTTTTCATGTTGCCCAAGGCGCAGACGGTATCTTCTCCCGCAGGATCATCCACGGTGCCCCAGGGCAGTTCTATTCCGCGAGAAGCAAGGGTGGCTTGGACCGCGTCATAGCGCGGGCGTCCGTCGAGCAAGCTGAAATAGTCTTTGTCGGTGTAGCTGGCCACGCCCGGAAATTTGTCAAAAAAGGCAGTGAAAAGTTCATGCCACGCCTTGCGGTGAAGCAAGGCCGTCGGGGTGATTACACCATCCAGATCAAAGAGGACGGCTTTGTAATCACGGTGTCGGTACTCAGGTCGATAAGCGTTCACGATCGAAATCCTTCGAAAGAGGAGCAAATTACTAGCCGTAGTCCATACGGTAGCAAGTGAACGCGTTTGCATCGACATACTACGATAAGAACGTGGCACAGTGGATAGATTTGTTCAACAGCGATACCTGGCGTGAGTCGACCGCCGCATGGATCGATTCGGCCTGCGAGTCCTACGGGATTAAGCGCACCGCTCCCCCGGAATTCTGGCCTGCCCAATTGCACCAGATTCAGGCCTCGGTGAAGACCGACGCCGCTGATCTGATTTTCAGCGCCAACGCGCCCGGGCTGGCCGCTGAGCCAGCGATCACCGTATCGGCCGGCCAGTTTTTGCCCGACCGTGTGGTGATGCCACTAGCTGTTGACCGGAGCGCCGGCTACATGCTCTGCCCCGACTTTGGCCACTGCCTGGCTGATCTGGGTGACTCGGTGGAGCACTGGGAGATGGCGTTGTCCTCCTTGGGTTCCTTCCAAGTAGCCCTCATGGGCCGCGAAGACGATTTTTTTGACTCCGGTGTGACCGTAGTGGATCCGCAGTTCTTGCCAGAGCAGTTTGAACAAGCGCTCATGATGCATGTTTCGTTGCCAGTAGAGCACCCACTGCACATTGATGGGGCCCACGCGGATCGCTTGGCTGGACACATTGATCAGCTCACCAGCGCCTGCGCCACACTCCACGAGGGACCGGTACCGCTGAGCCTTGAGCACGGAAACTTTGATCTGACCCAGGTAGTAGTTCCCGGTGAAGCTGGGGAACACGGTCGCATCTTGAATTTGTCATCAGCGCACTGGGCCCACCCATTCTCCTCGTTGAAGACTGCGCTTGAAGCAATGACGGAGGCGTGGAATTGTGACACGGGTGATGAGCGGGTCATGCAGGCCTTGTTCGCCTACCTGGATCAGTTTGCCGCCTATGGCACTGCCGATGAGCTTTACGATCTGATCGATCCAGCGCGCCTCGTTGCTCCGCTGTCTCAGCACGAGACCTGGCTACGCCTACTGCTGGATGCCAACGATGAAAAGTTGCGCGAAAACGCTCCAGCCGTTTTGGCAACGCTGGATCTTGCCTAGTTCAGAGGCCTCAGGACTTCTGTGACGCCAGAACCTTCATCAGCAGCTCAGCTTCATCGGAAATGATCGCGTCAACTTCGCGTTCAACCAATAGCCTCATGGTTGGCTCGTCGTTGACGGTCCACACGTGCACCTGAGATCCGGCGCGCTGTATGGCCTTAATGAAGCGGTTGGTAGCCACCGGCAGTCCGTGTAGCTTAAATGGAATCTGAACGGCCCAGTACCCCTTGACCAGCTTTTTGGATACCCAACCCAAAAGATGGGCGCTGATCCACATCACTGTGATTTCCCGGCGTCCCGGCGAGCGCTTGATGGGTGCTGAGAGCAGGTGTTGCACCGCGTGGGTGCGTGCACTTTGGAATGCGGCAATCGCGATTTGTTCGTGCGCCCCACGGCGTTCAATCAGTTCCGCCAGGGGTCCAATGACCCGATCATCTTTGACATCAAGGTTGAAGATAGCTTCGGGGAAAGCATCCAGCACCTCGTCCAAGGTGCATAACGGCTGACCGCCAGCAAGGACGTCAGCCAATTCCGCGTCGGTGCGCTCAACAAATTTTCCACTGGCATTGGTGACCCGATCCAAGGTCTCATCGTGGAACAGGAACACGGTGCCATCGGCTGAGGCATGCAGGTCTGATTCCAAATGGGTCACGCCCAAGGCAGCTGCACGCTGGAAAGCGATGAGCGTATTTTCTTCATCCCCGGTGCGGACACCACGATGTGCAAAAGCGAAAGTCATTTCAGTAGTCCCTCAATGATTTGGGCGACGCCATCCTCGGCAAAGGATGGTGCTTGGTAGCGGGCACAAGCCAACGTGGTCGGGTGCCCCGAAGCCATGGCGTAGCCATGTTGGGCAAATTCGAGCATCTGAATATCGTTGGGCATATCCCCAAACGCCATAACCTCATCAGGGGTGATACCCAAGCGTTGGCAATACTCGTTCAACGTCTTGGCTTTGTTGATATCCACGTGGGCCATCTCTAAAAGGGAAACGTCAAAAGCCGAATGAGTGATTGATACTAGTTGATGTAATTCAGGCTGCACCGCAGCATAAAAATCATCCATCGTCAGTTTTCTTGAGCGAGCTAGGAACTTAACGATGCCTTCTTGATCAATTTCATCCGAGGCTAGATCCAATTCCGCACAGTCATCAAGTCGGTGATGGGGTTCGGCAAAACCGTCCGAGAGGTGCAAGCCCTTGGTGGTTTCGGCGGCAAAGCTAGCTTCCGGGTCCACCTGCAAAATGATTTCTGCAGCTTTACGTGCCAAAGCAGCGCTGAGCGTGCGTGACCAGATCACTTCGTCTTGTTCTAAGTCGTAGAGCACCGCGCCGTTGGAACAGATCACCGTGCCTAAGCCACCAAAGGCTTGGATGATCGGACTTAGCCAGCGAAAGGGTCTGCCGGTGACAAAAACGATCTGGATTCCGGCTTCTCGAGCGTCTAAGAATGCGCGTCGAGTACGCTCGGAAATGGTCCCGTCCGGGGAAACGATAGTCCCGTCCAGGTCCGAGGCGATCAGCTTGATCACCCTAGAGCTCCTCGCGTCGTGGCGGGTTAGCGCCAGCTCGTTGCACCGTGACCGCCGATGCTTTGGCCGCAAATTCTAGGGCCTGCGAGAGTTCGTTGATCTGCAGTTTGGCCAGTTTTTCGCGGTTGGATGCACCGATCATGCCGTGCTCGGCAAGCCAGCACAGCAACGTCGCGGTGAAGGTATCGCCAGCGCCCACGGTGTCGGTGACTTCCACAGGTTCCGCGGTAAATTCAGCATCTCCGGCCCGGACGATGCCCCAAGACCCACGTGATCCTGCGGTGGACACAACGATGGCCGGGCCCATGTCTAGCCAGGCTCGCGCAGATTCCTTAACCGAACGCATCGGGTACATCCACTTTAGATCGATGCCTGAAACACGCACCACGTCTGCTTGCGCGACAAAGCGTTCCACCTCGGCCACGGTCTGGGCATGGTTGGTCACCAACGAGGGGCGCAGGTTCGGGTCATAGCTGATGGTCGCGTGAGTGCGGGCCGCCGAGAGCAACGGCAACAGCTCTTCTGGGCTAAAGAGGGTGGCGATGGAACCGGTGTGCACCAGCTCAACATCTTGAGGCAACTCAGGGCCGATGGTTGGCATCTGCCAGTAAGCGTTAAACGCGAACGCCGCACCGCCGGCCGGGTCCAAGATACCGTGGGCAATGACGGTGGCCTCGTCATCGGCGCCACCGATGTACTTCACGTTGTTTTCTTCGAGATAGACCTCGATCTTGCGGCCCTTATCGTCAGCACCCCAACGGGAGATCAGCGTTCCGGGATAACCCAAACGAGCCAGTGATACCGCGACGTTCAGTGGGCTTCCGCCCACAAATTCTTGGGCGGGGGTAATGCCGGAGGCCAAGACGTCGACCAGTGCTTCACCGATCACGGTCGGGTTCATGCTGCTCCTTCAATAGTGCAGGGGTGACAAGGCGGCCACGCAGGCAGCCCATTGGCTACTGTGCGGATCAATCCAAGTGTAATGATCTGAGGCAAACAGTGCGAAGCGATACTCCTGCCCCACTGCCGCTGCTTTGTCGGCAGCCCGTCGAGCAATTTTCACTGGAACATCTTGATCGTCTCGCCCATGAAAGATTACGACACGGGCGGTACTTGGCCATAATTCCACCGGACTGTACATAGCCATAGGTGCATCGGCCAACAGTTCATCCACTGCCCCGTCGCTGAGCTCTAGCCGGCGGGCCCACTCTAGGTCCAGCACTCCTGCCTGACTGATCACCTGCGACACCCGAGGATCACTCGCAGCCAATACGCAAGCCAGCTGGGCTCCAGCGGAGTGGCCGATCACGGTGATCGGCCCTTCCTCTTTAATCAGCCCCAGTGCCAACTTGGCATCGGCCAGCATCTTTGCCGCACTGCCCGGACCACGCCGGTACTCCAAGTTATAGGCGGGGATCCCGCGCTGCGCTAAGTCTTGAGCCAGTGGCAGTCCTAGATCTGCACGGTACTTTTCACGCCAATAGCCACCATGGATGATCATCACCGCCCCCTGGGCCGTGGTGTGCTCTGGTTGGCAAAACTGCAAGTATTGATCCGGGTGCGGCCCGTAGTGCATCACACTAGTTGCCCGGGAATTTCGGCGAGCGCTTTTCCACAAATGCTGAGCGGCCTTCAACCGAGTCATTGGTAGCAAAGGCACGCTGGAAGGATTCGCCTTCCACCACGAGTGCGTCATGAGTGTTCAGTGCATCCATGGTTACCAACGCGGACTTGGCATTGGCTACGGCGGTGGGGGCGACAGCGGCAATTTCCTCGATGGTAGCCACCGCCTGATCGATCAGTTCCTCGGCCGGGACAACACGGTTAGCTAGTCCGATGCGCAACGCTTCCTCGGCCTTGATCCGTCGGCCGGTGAAGATTAGTTCGCGGGCCAGCGCGTTGCCAACTCGACGTGGCAGGCGTACCGATCCACCAAAGCCGGGCACCAAACCTAGGGTGACTTCTGGCTGGCCAAAGCTTGCCTTCTCGGAGGCGTAAATGAAGTCACAGGCCAGTGCTAACTCGCAGCCGCCGCCTAAGGCAAAGCCGTTGACCGCTGCAATCACCGGGACCTGCAAGGCTTCTAGCCGTTCGGTGACAGCGTGCATTTGGCGTCCGTACGCCAAGGCGCCCTGGGCGTCCATCGCATTCATCTGCACGATATTGGCGCCGGCAACAAAGGACTTCTCGCCAGCTCCGGTGATGATCACACCACGGTATTCAAAACCGGTGGTTTCAAACCAGTCAACAAAGGCTTCGAGGTCATTAACCACCTCTTGGGCCAGTGCGTTCAACGATTTGGGCTGGTCGATGGTCAGGATCAGTGCTGGGCCACGCGCAGACAGCGCGAGCGTATCAAATTGCTTCATGACTTCACTCTACCCATGCACCCGAGAGGTTCCTAGCGTTTTTTGCAACCCTTGGATCCGCCTGAGCGCCCCGGCTTGCCACCATTGCTTCGCGCCTGCTTCTTGGCCAGTTCCTTTTGCCGTTTGGCAGCGGCCAGGGATTTGACCTTGGCGTCCAGCTTCGCCTTGTCGTTAATGCGCTTGGCTTTTTGTTCTTCGTTGCGCACCGAGGCTTGGCGGGAGGAGTTAGCGCGGCGTCCGCGGACAATCCCAATAAATTCTTCTAAGAGTACGGTGTCTTCCACCGATGATGGCCAGGCGATGCCTACCTGGGTCGGGGAACCGTCTTCGATGAAGCAGCTGACTACGTCCTTGCGGGCGAAGAGTCGCGCGATGCTCTGCGGAACGCGCAAAACTTGGGCGCCGGAGGCCACTACTTCCATGGCGGTGGGGATGCCACCCACGGCTTCTGGGTAGTCTGCGAGGTCTAACTGTGCAAAGCCTTCCACCACACTGGCAGGGATGGATTCCTCGTAGTATTCAACCTCGTGGTCTTTAGCTGCACAGACCACTTCGAGTTCTTCATACAGCGGGATCACATGGCGGGTTTCGTCTTTAGGTGACTCGCCGCGGTAGCGCACGAAGACCGCGTCGGCCTCGTCGTTGGCCAAAAGGTCAAGAATCGATCCTTCGTCCTGGCGCCAGGCTTTAAGTTCCATGTCCGGGTAGCGCTCCTGGAAGCGATCCATCCATTTGCCGGGGGTGACGCCGGTGGCGTAGGCGATTCGAAGTTTTTGCACCCCTTAAGCCTACGCTGTAGCGGGTTAAATACCGCAGGCGGGCACCGAAGAATCGGTACCCGCCTGATAAGTAGGCCAGAAGTGGACTTACTTGTCGGTCTTTACAACCAAAACGTCGCACGGTGCGGAGTGAGCAACCGAGGAAGCAACGGAACCAAGCACTCGGCCCAGACCCTTCATGCCAACGTTACCGACAACGATCATCGAAGCCTTGCGGTCTTCAGCGTCGGAGATCAGAACGTCGCCTGGCTTGCCGTGACCGGCAGCAGCGGTGATCTTCACGCCTGGAACGGCGTTCTTCACGTCGTTAGCTACACGCTGTGCGAGCTTGCGAGCCTGCTCTGCGTCATCCAGGATCCAGGTATCGGAGCCGATGGAAACAACTTCGGTATTATCCGATGCGTGGGCGGTGATGACCACCAATTCGGCGTCGAGCTTCAATGCCAATTCAGCAGCACGACGTGCTGCGCGCTGAGCGGTTTCCGAACCGTCGACACCTACGATGATGGTTTCTGACATATTGTGCTCCTTTATTGTGAGTGATGCTGTTAAGTGATGGATAACACTTTATGGCCTTTAGGCCACTTTATCCTGTAAAAAGCCGACGGCGCGTTCCCAAGCTATAACTGCCTGCTCAGGGTCGTAGTTTCCCGCGGTGTTTTCGTCATTGTGGAAAGCATGCTTGGCGTCGTAATAGAAGTACTTCACCTGAGCGCCCGACTGCTCACGGATCTGTTCTTCTTGAACTCGCGCCTGTTCTGGCGGGTACATTTCGTCAAAGTTGGCGTAGTGCCCCTGGATCGCGGCGCGTACGCCGGAGAAATCGTTGGGCACACCTTGACCTACCCCGTAGAACGGGACGGCGGCCGCAATTTTTTCTCCCTGCTGCGCGGCGAGCTGCAGAACAAAGCCGCCACCCATGCAGAAACCGATAGCGCCAAGCTTCTTGCTGGTGACATGTTCGCTGGCCAGCAGGTAATCCACCGCTCCGGCCAGTAGCTTTGCACCCTTGTCTTCGGGAAGTTCGGACATCATTTGCCCGGCTTCTTCCCCGTCATGGGTGATTGATCCGCCGTAAAGATCTGGTGCCAGCGCAACAAAGCCGAGCGCTGCCAGACGGTCTGCCACGTCGCGAATGTGGTCCGTTATTCCCCACCATTCCTGAATGACAATGACCCCTGGGCCCTTGCCTGAAACAGGTACTGCGAGGTAGCCGTGTGCTTGCGCACCCGAGGATGGGAACGTCACGTTCTGGTGTGGTGTTTTTCCTGCCATTACGCCTCCTGATCTTCGTGTGACACCAGTTTATGCAGGTCTTGCCCCAAATAGCATTGACTTGCCCCACATTAGAGCCAAGTTGTTCTACTTTCCGGGTGTGGCCTCACCGATGCGCACCAATGCGTCGGTGACCAGGTTCCAGAATCCGTCATGGTCCAGATCTACCGCAACCGAAGTATTGCAGTTCTCATCGGCTGGGGCGCGGAAGTCGGTAACGGTCATACCTAAGGTCAGATCTCCGCGCAGTTCCACGTTCACCGGTGCCTTGACGGTCCGCACGATCCGCGGGTCAATGACATAGGCGACGGCGCAGGGGTCGTGGACCGGCGGAGCGTCGAAGCCCTGGTGATCACGGTAGGCCTGAGCGAAGAAGTCCATCAGTTCGCGGACAAACTTTGCCGGGGCGGTGCCGATGTTTTCAATGCTCGCCACGACCTCGGCAGTGGCCAGCGCCTGATGGGTCAGGTCCAAGCCCACCATCACTACCGGCCATTTCTCGTTAAAGACGATGTGGGCCGCTTCCGGATCAACCTTGATGTTAAATTCTGCAACCGCACTCCAGTTACCGGTGTGGTAGCCGCCGCCCATCAGCACCACTTCGCGAACACGAGAAACGATGCGTGGTTCTTTGCGTACAGCTAAGGCGATATTGGTCAGTGCGCCGGTGGGCACTAGGGTGATTTCTCCAGGTTCGTGACTCATCACCAGATCGATAATGACATCTACCGCATGGCGCGAGTCCAACTCGATGGTGGATTCGGGCTGTTCTGGTCCGTCCATGCCCGAGTCACCGTGAACGTCGGCTGCGGTTTCAACTTCGCGCACCAACGGCCGGGAGCAACCGGCGGCAAATGGAATCCCGGTGATACCTGCGATAGTTCCCACGGCCAGCGCGTTGGCGGTGACCTTATCTAGGGTCTGGTTTCCAGCCACGGTGGTTACTGCCAATAGGTCAATGGCTGGGCTGCCGTGGGCAAGGATCATGGCTACCGCGTCATCATGGCCTGGATCGCAATCCAGAATGATCTTTCGGGGCGTAATGCTGTCCTGAGCCATGGTGCCATCCTCATATCTACCAGCAGGGGGCCGGTTACAGTGTGCGGTGGGAGATGATTGTGAACGAAGACTTGTTGCAGACAAGTTCGCTCGAGCTAATTCTTTCCTGTTAGCCCGTTTACGTCAAGCGCTTAACTATGGGAGTGCTCGGGGAACTAAGCGACTACGATGGTGCCATGACCTATGGCGAAAAGACCGGCAATTCCCGCGAACCGCGACGCATCACCGCGGCTATGGTTGCATCGCATGCCGGCGTTTCTACTGCAACGGTCTCGCTGGTTGCCAATGGAAAGTCTGCCGGGCGGGTCTCGGCAGTTAATGAACAGCGTGTGCGCGAAGCCATCCACGAGTTGGGCTACTTTGTTGATAGCATCGGCAGCTCACTAGCCAAGGGTGTCAGTTCTCTGGTCATCATGGTGGCCCCAGATATTTCCAACCCCTTTTTCGCCAAGGTGATTGCCGGCGTTCGCTCGGTACTGGCCAACGACTACCAACTCATGCTCTCGGTCACCGATGCCGGCGTCTCCCCCAGCGCCAGTGAAACCCGAAAGATCATGGGCCTGCGCCCTGCCGGTTTGCTCGTTCACGCGCCTAGCCAAGAATTTCTTGATGAGATCTCCGGCAATCTACCGATGGTGGCCCTCGACGCCCCGGGCATTAGCGAGCAATTCCCCGCGGTGAACATGGACGTGGCCCAAGGCGCCCGCGATGTTGTTGCTCATTTTGCCGCGCTGGGACATCGCAAGGCCGCCTATTTGGACGCAAGCACCGGAACCGAAACCCTCTCCGTACGTCGCGAAGCATTTTTGGCAGCCGCAGCTGAATACGGCATTGAAGTCTTACCCGGCTCGGTAGCCAGCTCGAAGATCGATGTCACCGCAGCCTCGCAGGTCTTCAGTGAGAACTGGGAAGCATGGGAAAAAGCTGGCGTCACCGCACTGGGCTGCGCCACCGATAATCACGCCTTTGGCGTGCTTCATGCAACCCGTGCGTTAAACATCCATATTCCTCAGCAGCTGGCGGTGGCAGGTTTTGATGACCTTCCGTATTCCGCTACATCTAATCCGGCCATTACCTCGGTGCAGCTCAACGCGCAGGAGGGTGGGCGACAAGCCGCGCTCAAATTGCTGGGTATGATCAACGGCCAGAGCCCCGAGCCATTGCAAAGCATGCTCCCCAGTTCCCTGATTGTCCGCGGCTCAACCCAACCAGAAGAGCAAAGCTAGCTCAAGGCTCACTATTCGATGAGCTTGCCGCTCTTTGCCAGTTCCGGATTGGTGCACGAGGACAGGTCAAAGCAACAAGGCCGACGCTTTCCATCGCGCAGCTTGGAAATGCTCACTTCTACCCGGCGTTGACGAGTTGTTGGAGCCTTGGTAGATCCAACCCATCGGACCCACTCCCAGCGGGCCATCGGAGTCAAACTAGTCCAGGTCGATTCCAGATCGGTAGCCTCATCCAAGGCCTGCGCCAAGTCATCAGGAATTGCGGTCTCAGGCCATACCGAACTTGGCTGCATCTCCAGGTGAACGTGCTCCCCTAGCGCAGCATCAATGTCCGGCGCGTGTTCGTTCGCCAGATCAATCCAATGGCCACGTCGCCCATCGGGGTCGATAACGATCGTGCGGCCCGCAAACTCTCCGAGCAGATCAACCGCCACCTGGCCGCGGCTTGAGAGCAGGTCGCTGGATTCTTGGTCCAAGCGCAGGATCCGATGTTCATTAATGGAGTCAATCGTTCCGTGCACTTCAAATGGTTCTTTAGACGCCGCCATAATGTTCTGCCTTTCGAATTCTCAAAGGAAGTCTAATGCAGTAATGGATCCACGCTGCCGAACGAGGTGCGAATTCAACACGCGGTAACTACGTATAGTCACGGCATTCTCGTGCATGCGCAGTGTGATTTAGGACAGCACGCAGACCGGGCGCGTAGTAAAGGACAAAGACGTTGCTGCCCATTTGCTCAACGCTGCCAGCGTTTAGTCACGAGTTACGGCTTCATCATCTGGTGTTGCACCGAGACCGTGTGCAAGTGCGGGCTGCCCAATGGCGGCCGCCGTAGAAAACAAAATAACCCCTGACATGAACTTTCATTCATTGTCAGAGGTTATTTTCATATGTGCGCGAGGGGGGACTTGAACCCCCACGACCTTGCGATCACTGGCACCTGAAGCCAGCGCGTCTACCAATTCCGCCACTCGCGCATATGTAATTTTTGTTGCCACGTGCTTTTGCAACAAGAAATAGCTTACACACAGATTTTGTGTTCGCCTAATCGAAACCTTTGGCTGTGGTCAGAGACACACGGTCTAGCCTCTGACTACTACGTCATTAAGCGGTCCATACTTCTATCACTCATGTATTTTTCGGCATTTCCACAGCTGAAAACAGTAAGATCAATAATGAAGTTCTGTGTTCACTGCTTTTGAGCTTGAATGCGAGACACTTAGATAAGCAATGGACCATCAAGGAAGGGGCACGAATAATGGGCTTTCTCGACAATGTCGAACGCGGCTTAGAGAAGGTCGTCACAAGCTTCTTTCGTGGAACCAGCACCGCAGACCTGAAGCCAGTTGAACTGACCAGCGCCCTGCGTAACGAAATGGACCGCGGAATCCTTCCAATCAGTGAAGGACGCAGCCTTGCTCCGAACGACTTCGTCATTTCGTTGAGCAGCAAAGACTTCTCGACCGCAAAAACCTGGGGACGTGCCGTAGTCAACGAGATGGCTAAGGTCACCGCGGAACACGCAACCGTCCAGGACTACACCGTTCACGGTGACATCATGATCCACTTTGTCTCCAAAGATGATTTTAAGCCTGGTGAGATGGAAATCAGCGGATCCGTCAAGGAATCCAGCTCCAATGTAGCGGCTTCCGCTCCGGTAAAGATGCCAATTGGCAAGCCGTCTTCCTCAGCTTCTTCAAGCGCCAATGGGCAGTCGCGTCCAACCGTGCGCCCAATTGAAGAAATCCCCAAAGTTCCTACGCAGAAGCAGGCAATCCTCGAGGTTGCCGGCCAGCGTTATGCACTACACCATCACTCCATCGTGCTGGGACGTTCGGCTAGCACCGACATCCCAGTTGATGACACCGGAGTTTCACGCCAGCACATCCGCGTGGAAACCCGGGGCAAGACTAGCTTTGTCGTCACTGATTTGGGTTCCACCAACGGAACCTACGTCGACGGCAAGAAGATTTCAGCCGAAACTCGTATTTTTGATGGCTCGATCATTACTATCGGTCAGACAAAAATCGTCTTCCGACTAATTACCTCGAATAATGGAGGTCGCGCGTGAACGATCTGGTTCTAAGCCTGTTCCGACTAGGCTTTCTGGTGCTCATCTGGCTGCTCGTTTTGAGCGTTGTCGGATCGATGCGCCGTGATTTGGCCGTCGGAAAACGAGATCGCACCGGCAAGCCAAGCGCCCGTCAGCTCAAGAAGCACCCCGAGCTGGCTGAAACGGAAGCGCCAGCACGTAAGCCGGCTACCACCTTGGCCATCGTTGAAGGTCCGCTGGCTGGCAACAGCATCCCACTAAATGGTCAGCCGATCATGTTCGGCCGTGCTCAGGATGCCACCGTTGTCTTGGATGACGATTACGCTTCTGGTCGCCACGCACGACTTTTCCCTCAGGGATCTCGTTGGTTTATTGAAGATCTGGGCTCCACCAACGGAACTTTTGTCGGTGAAACCCAGCTTTCACGCGCCCAAGCAGTAGAACTAGGACAGCGGATCCGCATTGGAAAGACTGTCTTGGAATTGAAGGCCTAGCCTATGGCCCTCAAACTCAAATTTGCCGCAAAGTCTGATGTTGGGCGGATTCGTAAGAAAAACGATGACTCCGCCTATGTCGGTGAATACCTTGCGGTACTCGCTGATGGCATGGGCGGCCATGTCGGTGGCGACGTCGCCTCGGCATCTACCGTCCTAGATTTAGTACACCTAGATCATTCAGACATTGAAGATCCCCAAAACGCCTTGCCTGATGAAATTCAGGCCGCCAATCTGGTCTTGAACGAACTTGTCGGTTCCAATCCGAAACTCTCGGGCATGGGAACCACGGTCACTTCATTGCTGCTTTCTGGTACCACCTTGCAGATGGCCCACATTGGTGACTCGCGAGCCTACCGGCTGAAGCACGGCACTTTTGAGCAGATCAGTCGCGACCACACCTTTGTGCAGCGACTTGTTGACGAAGGTCGGATCAAGCCGGCCGAGGCCGAGGTCCACCCCCACAAGAACGTTCTTTTGCGCGTTCTGGGTGACTCGGATGCCTCACCAGAACTTGATGTTCAGCAAATCGAAGCTGAGCCCGGCGAACGCTGGATGCTCTGCTCCGACGGTCTGACCGACGCGGTGTCACTGCCGGTGATTGAACAGATCATTCGCAATACCGCGAATATGGATGAAGCCGTCAATGATCTGGTCGCCATCACCCTGAAGAATGGCGCACCGGACAACGTCACCGTTGTGATGTTTGAGGTCATTGAAGACACCGCCACGGACCACAGCGAACCAGCCGTCTTTGAGCCTGCGCCAGATACCGCCCAGCTAGCTATTGCTGCTGAGGGCGATGTTGAGGCTAGCGCATCACTGCTTCGCCACGAGATTTCACAGCGCCCACACTTGCTGGTGGGAGCGGCTCAGTTGGCCACGCAGACCGGGCAGATTCCGGTGGTCACCCAGTACACCGGTGAACGTCGTGCCGCGGCGCTGCTCACCCACCGTTCACCAGCCGCAGGCCAGGTGCTCGATCCGCTGGAGAGCCCAACCGCTCACCGCCGTTGGATGATGCCGATCCTGCTGACCCTGGCTGCTTTCCTCGCGGTGGCCCTGGTCGTCTGGGGTTACATGTGGACGCAGACCCAATACTTTGTTGGCACCGTGGATAACAAGGTCGCCATTTATAAGGGTGTTCCGCAAGAGCTCGGACCGATTTCGCTTTCGGAAGTCGACACCGTCTCCCAGGTTCCTGTTGAATCTCTGCCTGAGTATTCGCGCCAGCGAGTTGAAGCCAATATTTCGGCTGATAACCGTGAGCACGCGCAGATGATCATTCAAGAACTGTTGGTCACCGCCAAACAAAACTGTCCGGTGCAAGCCCCCGGAAGTTCAGAAACATCAAGCAACCAAGCCAAGTTGCCCGCCTACTGTCTGGAGATCATGCAGTGAACGAAGTGCAGACCGCCCCGGTACCACGGCGCAATCTTGAGCTAGTCCTGCTCATCCTGGCTCTCGGCGTCGGCGCCGCGGCCTTCTACTTGGTCGGTAGTACCACCGAAGGTGTCGACAACTCCGACTTCTACGTACAGATGAGCATCATGGCTGCACTGGCCTTGGTTGTTCACGTATTGCTACGCATCTTTGCTAAATATGCTGATCCGGTAATACTTCCAATTACCATTGCTTTGAACTCTCTTGGCCTAGCCATGATTCACCGCATTGACTTGGCTAAAGGCACTTCTCAGTCGGCCCGACAGCTGCTCTGGACCGCTATTGCAATCGTCATTGCGGCCGCCGTTCTGTGGGCCGTGAAGGATCACCGACTTCTGCGCCGCTTTACCTATATCGCGTTGCTGGTATCCATTCTGTTGCTGTTGTTGCCTTTGATTCCTGGATTGGGTGTCACCATCAACGGTGCGCGAATCTGGATCCGCATGGGCAGCTTCTCTCTGCAGCCTGGCGAATTGGCCAAAATTACCCTGTCGATCTTCTTCGCAGGATATTTGTCCTCAAACCGCGACTTGATCCTGATGGCCGGCCACAAATTTGGCCCACTGCAGCTTCCACGTTTGCGCGATATGGCGCCAATGTTGATCGCTTGGTTGCTGTCCATCGGCGTGCTGGTGGTCCAGCGTGACCTGGGTTCGGCCATCTTGTTCTTCGGCCTGTTTATCGTCATGGTCTACGTTGCTACCGCACGTATTTCTTGGGTACTGATTGGCCTGCTGATGGTCGCTGTTGGCGGTATAGTCGCCGGGCTAACCATGAGCCACGTAACCCGTCGTCTTGATGTTTGGCTTAATGCTTTTGACCCAGCGATCTATCAAGCCACTGGTGGCAGCATGCAGATCGTTGAAGGCCTGTTCGGCATGGCCGACGGTGGACTCTTTGGCACCGGCCTTGGCGCTGGTTCCCCTTACCGGGTTCCACTAGCAAACTCGGACATGATCATCGCTTCCTTCGGTGAAGAAATCGGTCTGGTCGGCGTCACTGCCATCGTTCTGCTGTACATGCTGCTGGTTTCCCGCGGTTTGCGCGCAGCCTTGGGCTCGCGTGACACCTTCGGCAAGCTACTGGCGGCCGGCCTGTCATTCACCTTGGGACTGCAGGCCGTGGTCATCATCGGTGGTGTCACCCGATTGATTCCACTGACCGGTTTGGCCACACCATTTATGGCTGCAGGTGGTTCGTCATTGCTGGCGAACTGGATCATCATCGCGCTGCTGCTCTTGATTTCCCACAATTCACGACGCCCAACCTCAGGCGTCTCAGGACCCACCGATGAAATTGCAACGCCCACAAAACCTAAAACTTCAATCACTAAGGCGGTGAAGAGCAAGTGAATCAGGCTATTAAGCGAGTATGGATCGCACTGACCATGCTCTTTATCGTTTGCCTTGGCGGGCTGAGCTACATCCAGTTCTTCGATGCTGACAAACTCACCGACAACGCGCTGAATAAGCGCCAGCTGTTCCGTGAATTTGATCTTCCCCGTGGCGCCATTTTGGTTGATGGCAAGCCAATTGCCGAGTCGGTCCCAACCGACGACGGACAGTTTGAGTACCAGCGTGAGTACACCAATGCTGAGATGTATGCACACCTCACCGGTTACTACTCGCTGGCTAACGGCACCACCCAGCTGGAGTCCTCGCTCAACGATTGGCTCACCGGCAGCAGCTCGGATCTGCTTTACGATCGTTTGCTGGCAATGTTCACCGGCAAGAAGACCGAAGGTGCTTCCGTCGAGCTCACTCTGGACGGCGATCTGCAGAAGACAGCTTTCAACGCCATCCCTGACGGCGTGAGGGGAACTGTCATTGTCACCGATCCAAAAACCGGCGACATTCTGGCCATGGCTTCCAAGCCGACCTATGACACCAACGATCTTGCGGTGCACTCCACTAGCAAAGCTGCCGAGAACTTGAAGAAAGTCAGCAAGATTGATGGCCTGAGCCCTTACCTGAATCCTGCGATTAGCAACTTGGAATATCCAGGTTCCTCCTTCAAGATCTTGAGTACTGTTGCTGCGTTAGAGTCCGGAAAGTACGATCTGGACACCTCGATCAACAACCCAACTTCGGTGCGATACAAGAATTCAACGAGGTCGATGAACAACTTCGGTGAAGGTGTTTGTGCCCGTGAGCCTCGCGCAAAGTTGGCATTCATCTTTGCCCAGAGTTGCAACACTCCGTTCTACGAGATCAGTAAGACCGTAGGTAATAAAGCCTTTGGTGATGTTGCAGAGCGCTTTGGCTTCGGCCAGCAACTGAACATTCCGCAGCGCGTGACGCCAAGCCAGTTCCCTGCTCAAGATGCTGACGAATCCGAATTGGCCCGTATGGCCATCGGTCAGGGCAGCAACAAGGTCACCGCCCTGCAGATGAACATGGCCGCCATGGCCATCGCCAATAATGGTGTGATCATGAAGCCAAACATGATCGATAAGGTCATTGCCCCGGATCTTCGAGTCGTCGAAGAACCAAAGCCTGAGAAGTTCTCCACGGCCACCTCCAAGGAAGTTGCCTCGCAGCTCAAGGAGCTTATGGCAGGGCCCGTCACGCGCGGTACCGCCATGAATGCGGCTGTTGAAGGTGTGGACTTCCGTGCCAAGACCGGTACCGCTCAGTTGCGAACCGAAAATGGCGTCGCCTACGTGAACTCGTGGATGACCGGTTTCGCTCCAGCAGATGATCCTCAGGTCGCCATCACGGTCACCTTGCAAGACGTAGATTACGACACTGGTCACAACACGACCGGTGCAATCATGAAGAAGATGTTAAAGGCGGTGTTCAACAAGTGAGGCCAATAACCGGCACCACCTTGGGCGGTCGTTACAAGCTCACCGATCGCATTGCAATCGGTGGCATGGGCGAAGTTTGGAAAGCTCGTGACCAGGTACTTGGACGCCTCGTGGCGATCAAGATCCTCAAAGAGGAATACACCGACAACGAAAGCTTCCTGACGCGTTTCCGTGTTGAAGCCCGACACACCGCACTGCTGAACCACCCTGGCATCGCCGGCGTCTTTGACTACGGCGAGGAGCAGGGCTCGGCATACCTAGTCATGGAACTCGTTCCTGGCCCGCCGCTGTCCACCATCATCGAGCGCGAACGCAAGCTCGAGGTAGATCGCACCCTCTCACTGATTGCGCAGACCGCTCGCGCGTTGGCTGCCGCTCACGAGCACGGTCTAGTACACCGCGACGTGAAGCCGGGCAACATCTTGGTCATGCCTTCTGGCGTTGTGAAGATTACCGACTTTGGTATCGCACGCCTGGCCGACCAGGTGCCGTTGACCGCCACTGGTCAGGTGATGGGCACCGCCCAGTACCTCGCTCCAGAGCAGGCCACCGGACAGAACGCTACCGGCAGCTCCGATATCTATGCCTTGGGTGTCATCGGTTACGAATTGCTGGCTGGGCGTCGTCCGTTCACCGGCGAATCGCAGATCGCCATCGCACTGGCTCAGGTCAATGATGCTCCCCCGGCATTGCCGGAAACCATCCCTGCTCCGGTTCGTCAGCTGATCATGTCGATGTTGGCCAAGAACCCATCGGATCGTCCAAAGAGCGCCACCTCGCTGGCCAAGGCTGCCGACGCATTGCGCGCTGGCGATACCAACACCGCCACCATGGCGGTTCCTGGCATGCTGGCCACCGGCATTTCTGAGGACGCCACCCAGGCTTTGAACCTGGACGCTGACGCTACCCGCGCAATGAATCGCGCGGACCCTGCACCAACGATGACTAACTCCATGCCTACCGTGGCTGAACCTGTGCGTACCGCCAGTGGCCTCACTGCGGCCGCACCTCTGGGTGCCAGCGGTTTTGATGACGAAGATGCTGACGCTCAAGATCCTGCACCGCAGGAATCAAAGCGCAGTCCTTGGTTGATCCCACTGATCGTAGTTATTGTTCTGGCTGTAGTCATCGGTCTTTTGGCGTGGCTAATCCCTGCCATGAGCAGCAACAATGACCCTGCCGCGTCTTCCTCGACGGAAAGCTCCGAATCAATTTCAGAGTCGGCCGATGAGTCTTCCTCACCGTCAGAAGAAACTACCGAGCCTTCCGAAGAGAGCACCGAGGCTTCGGAAACTTCTGAGTCTCCAAGCGAAAGCGAAAGCCCTAGCGAAAGCGAAAGCGAATCTGAAGACCCTGAAACTGTTCAGGTTTCCTCCTCGCTGGTTGGCAAGGACATTGACGAGGTCACCGCGCAGCTCGAAGGCCAAGGCCTGAAGGTAAACGCAGTTGCCAAGGAATCTTCCGATACTGATCCCCGCAAGGTTATTTCGCTGACCCCCACCGGAAACGTAGCAGTTGGCGAGACTATTACTGTCACCTACGCCAAGGCTCCAGAAACCGTTGAAGTGCCATCGGTTGTTGGCATGAGCTACTCCGCTGCCCAGACGCAGATTCAGAACGCTGGATTGGCAGTATCCAAGGGTGAAGAACGCAGCGATTCCTCAGTGGCTGGCACCGTGCTGAGCCAGAGTGAGGCCGCAGGCAGCCAAGCTGAGCCTGGAACCACCGTGACCTTGGATGTATCCAGTGGTCCAAAGGAAACTGCTTCGGCTACTCCGACCCCGTCGGAGACCCCATCTGCAACCCCGTCCGCTTCGGCAACTCCGAGTGAATCGGCTCAAAGCGAAGCGCCATGAGCGAAGTTGACGCACTGCCGCCAGGTCTGCCGCGACTAATCAATGAACGATACGAGATCGAATCGCTCATTGGTCGTGGTGGCATGGCGGATGTCTACCTCGCCACGGACCATGTACTCTCCCGCAAGGTTGCCGTTAAGGTCTTGCGCCCTGATACCGCCAGCAATCCTATGGTGGTCAACCGTTTCCGTCGTGAAGCCAAGGCAGTCGCGGCGCTCGGTCATCCAAACATTGTCGCCGTATATGACACCGGCGAATTACCTGCCACAGACCAGCAGCGTGAACGCTTGCCGTTCATGGTCATGGAATATGTCACCGGCAAAACACTCAAGCAGGTTATTGCCCAAGGTGGCATCCAGCCAGAGTTTGCTGTCCGCATCACCCGTGGTGTTGCTGAAGCCCTAGGCCATTCGCACGCCAACAATGTGGTGCACCGCGATGTTAAGCCGGCCAACGTCATGGTCAGCGATGCCGGGCACGTCAAACTCATGGACTTCGGCATCGCACGTGCGACCGATAATTCGGCCACCATGACCCAGACTGCTGCAGTAGTGGGCACCGCCCAGTACTTCTCCCCTGAACAGGCTCGAGGCGAGCAGGTAGATTTCCGCTCCGATATCTATTCGACCGGTTGCCTATTTTATGAACTGATGACCGGACGCCCACCCTTCACCGGAGACTCCCCGGTTTCGGTGGCGTACCAGCACGTTGGTGAGATCGCTACGGCACCCAGCGACGTCAATCAGGATCTAGATCCCATCTATGATCCGATTGTCGCCAAAGTTCTTGCCAAAGATCGGGCTGACCGTTTCCAGTCTGCTGATGCGTTCGCAACGGCCTTGGAAAACGCCTTGCACGGGATCGAATTCCACGAAGATCAGGCTCAAGCAACCCCATATACTTTGCCTATTTATGGCATCCACGACAATACCGAAGCTGGTTTTGCTGCTGCGTCGGCTCCGATGACCAATGAGCACCCGGTATTCACGAGCGAACATGAGCCGGTACAAACTACACGGCACAAGTCGAACCGCGCTTTGATCATCTTGCTTTCGCTCATCGCTTTGTTGGCGGTAGCCGTTGCCAGTTTCTTGGT
Source organism: Glutamicibacter sp. MOO4 (assembly GCF_056934395.1). Classification (NCBI taxonomy): domain Bacteria; kingdom Bacillati; phylum Actinomycetota; class Actinomycetes; order Micrococcales; family Micrococcaceae; genus Glutamicibacter; species Glutamicibacter sp. MOO4. Next base: position 2,997,591 of record NZ_CM167800.1, on the reverse strand, counting down.
TGTCCGTTCGATTCAGGCGGATCAAGAGAAAAACGCTCCGGTAGCAGTCCCTGACGTAAAAAATATGTCAGAAGATGATGCCAGCAGCTTGTTGCGTGACGCCACCTTCAACGTCAAAGTTGAACACGAATTCGATGAAGATGTAGATACTAATAAGGCCACTCGTACCGACCCCACGTCGGGTACCGAGGTAGCCAAGGAATCTACGATTACTCTTTACCTTTCCAAGGGTTCAGAACAGCGCGAAATCCCCGACAATCTGGTCAACCAGTCTGAGGCCACCGCTCGAGACGCTCTGAGCGAGGCTGGTCTGGAAGTTGGAAAGATTACCCGAGAGAACTCAGCGACCGTGGACACTGACCGGATTATTGAAACCAATCCAGAGCTAGGTTCTAAGGTTAAGGCCGGTTCAAAGGTCGATCTGATTCTGTCGACCGGAAAAGTCGACGTCCCTGACGTAACTGGAATGACAGAAGACGAGGCCACAGAAGCTCTTACAGCCGAAGATGTGGGCTTAAAACCCCGATTTGATCACGTAGAAAACAACGACTACAAGGCAGGAACAGTTTTCGATCAAGATCCGTCGTCTTCATCGGAAGCTGCGCCAGGCGATGAGATCAAGCTAAAGCTGGCCGAGACGGAAGCTGAGCCGACCCCATCGGAATCCGAGACTCCGAGCCCGGACGAAAGCGAAGAACCTTCTGAATCGGACAGTGCGGATCCTTCTGAGGATCCGACTGAATCGCCTTCTGCAACGCCGTCCGAGTCTGCAAGTGAATCCCCTAGCGAGTCACCTAAGTCGACCAAAGGTCCGAAGCAGGGCAAGCCGTTACCCTCACCAGGGAAGCCCGGTGAGGGCAACAGGTTCTAGTGGTTATTCGCCACTGAACAATGGGCTCAGGGTGGAGGCCTTCTCGGCCGCTCCCTGCAGTCCTAAGAATTCCAGCCAGTTACCAAGCATCTGGTAGCCCTGCTCAGTCAGAACAGACTCAGGGTGGTATTGCAGGCCCCATAAGGGCGCCTCGCGGTGCGCCAGAGCCATGATGACTCCCCCAGCGGTCTGTGCAATGATTTCCAGCTCTTCTGGGATGCTCTCGCGTACTGCAGCCAGCGAGTGGTAACGGGTAGCGGTGAATGGGTTGGCCACATTCTTGAAGACCGGGTGGTTCTCATGGTGGACGAGCGAGGTCTTGCCATGCATCAGTTCTTCGGCATGGGTTACCGTTCCACCGTAGGCTTCGGCCAGTGCCTGATGACCAAGGCAGACGCCCAACATCGGCTTATTCTGCTGCCCGCACCACTTGATCAAATCGATGCTCACCCCGGCACCAGCTGGATCACCGGGACCTGGAGAGATCAGTACACCGTCGTATTCAGAAGCTAATTCGATTGCTTCTTGCACACTGAGATCGTCATTGCGATGCACCGTGGTCTGCGCGCCAAGCTCCTGCAAATAGCCCACGAGGGTGTAGACAAAACTGTCGTAATTATCGATCACTAGGATCTTGGTGCTGCTCACGGGGTACTCTGGCCAATCGTTGAATCGGTAAAGGGGCTGATGTATTGATTCAGCCACGGAAAAACGTACACCATCAGTAATAGCACGATGGCGACAATGACAATCAATGCTTCAAAAATGCGAAGCCATAGTGGACCGGGTAGGTTCCGAAAAATCCAGGCGTACATTTGTTCCTCCTAGCTCGTTGCTTCGATAACCATGTCGCGGATTTCCTTGGGTGGACCAGCGTCAAGGGGCTGCCAATCGGTCAATTCCGAATACGCAATCATTCGCTGTTGCGTCGTATATTTCGGATGGCAGGTAGTCATCGTCAAGATCGACTTGGTTGGCTCCACTCCCCATTTGTGCGGGGTAGGCAGAAGTACGTCGCCGTTGGATGGAGCAACCACTTCCGTGGCGTACCAGGTATAGGTGTAATAGCCTTCTGCTGTCTGCAGGTAGATCTTGTCGCCCTCTTGCAGCTCGTCTATGTCCCAGAAAACCTGACCGTGAGTTTGACGGTGCGCGGCAACGGCAAAGTTGCCTTTCTCCCCCGGTTGTTGGGTCGACGGGTAATGGCCGATACCCAGATTATCGATGACGTAGTCTTCGACTCCGGAGGTCACCGGGTGATGAGATCCATGGCTACCAAAACGTGGGAAATACATGATTCCAAAAGTGCTACCTGGCGCTATTTCGGTCACCGGCGCCGGCCCGTAGTCCTTGGTCTCTTCCTTTTCCTTCTCGGAAGAGTGTTCAGACGAATTCTCTGAGGAATCCTCTGGTTCATCCGGAATGACCACGTCGCCAAATTCTTGGATGAGTCCCTGAGTTACTTCTTTCTGAGCCTGCGCGGAATCAATATTTGTCCACCACAGTTCCCACGCAACATAGAGCATGAGCAAAATTCCTATAGTAATGAAGAGTTCACCGAGGAATCCTACGATGACATTTCCCGCAGACCGAGGGCGGCGCTCTGCGCGGCGGCCTTGTGCTGTGGCAACTCGATTCACTGCTCTGCGACTCCTCTGGGAATTCCTTTATCAGGATATGTCAATCTACATGGGGCCTCACAGGCCAAAACCCGGTAGTTCTCATGGGTTACGGCTAGTATGGAAGCTACGTAGGAATGCAACAAGCAGTTCTCAGCATCCTTGTGCCCAAGCCTACCGGGAAGACCTAACGTCTCCCACATTTACTACATTAAGCAGATGAAGCCGAGGGAGCATTCGAGTGCCGGAGTCAAAACCACGACGCAAGAACAAAACACAGGCCGAAACCGAGCGCCAGCGCACCCACTCCATTGATGCGCCAATGCCAGGTTGGTACAAACCTGTCATGTTTGGTTTGATGCTCCTTGGCCTGGTGTGGATCATCGTCTACTACATTTCTCAGACCCTGTTCCCAATCCCCAACATTGGTGGATGGAACATTGTTGTTGGATTCGGCATTGCGATGGTCGGATTCTTTATGACAACAGGCTGGAAATAGCACTTACGCCGATCCCTATGGGGATCGGCGTAGTTCGTTAAATCGATCAGTTCTTTAGTGGCTTACGGCCTTGAGTCCGATAACGCATCCGACCAGGCCAATGATGAATACCATCTTGAGCACCGAAAACGCTTCTTGTCCGGTGGCCATTGAGTAGATCACCGCGAGTGATGCTCCGACACCTACCCAGATTGCGTAGGCGGTGCCGACAGGAATCTCTTTCATGGCATAGGCAAGGCCAGCCATGGAAACTAGTAAGCCAGCAAAAAAGACGATGCTTGGAAGAAGTTTCGACAAGCCTTCACTCATGCCTAAAGCAATGGCCCAGACAGCTTCGAAAACACCAGAAATAATAAGAACGGCCCAATACATGCCGGAATCCTTTTCTGGCCGTCTTGTCGATTTCCGGGTACGGCTCCCTCGTCCGGGTACAGCCATTGATTGCCTGCAACGAGCTCAGGCTATCAAATGCAGTCCAAATTGGCGGGCGGCTGCGACTAATATGCCATCGAGCTTGCTAAGCAGTTCTGAATCCACTGCCCATCGCTGCAGGTAGAGCGGAACATCGGCGAACCAATCCTCGTGAAGTACCTTCAGCCCCTTGGCTTCAGCGAGTTGTAGTTCGGGGATCATCCCCCAGCCCATCCCTGCTTCAACCGCACTGAGGTATCGCAGCGAGTCAGGGACGTGGTGCACTTGGGCTTCGGGCCGTCGGCCCTGGCCAGCAAGCCGTGCGACCATGCTGTATTGCAACGGATCTTCGCGATCAAAAACTACCATCGGTGTTTTCACTAGGGATTCTGGATCCACCCGGGACAGATACCGTTCAACGATGCGTGGTGCTGCAGCTGCGCGATATCTCATGGCTCCAAGCTTTTTACTGACGCATCCTTGAAGCGCTTGGGAAGTCGTAGTGACTACGGCACTGACTCGTCCGCTACGAAGTAGCTCCAATCCCCTGTTTTCATCGGTACGCAGAATCTCAACAGACAGATTCTCGATGCCTGCCAACTGTTCAAATACCGGCGAGAACCACGTAGACAAGGAATCAGCGTTAACTCCGATGGCTACGTTCAAGGGTGCGTCGGCAGAAATTTCCCGGGTGAATTCCGCGCTGAGCAAAGCCATCTGTCGCGCATACCTGAGCACCCTATATCCCTGTTCGGTAGGAATGACCGGACGGCTCCTGATTACAAGGATCGCTCCGATTCGATTCTCCAAAGCCTTGATTCGCTGGCTGACGGCAGAGGCCGTAACGCCTAAGTCGATGGATGCATCATCAAAGCTTCCGGCATCCACCACAGCCAGCAGGGTCTCGAGGTGCTCAACGTCGATATTCACATTAGGAACTCTAATCTAGATGCAGAAAGTTAAGTTCGACTTAGCCTGTAGATTTTCTTACGGTTTTCTCATGACTCCTGCACCATTTTTCTTCGGCATGACCACTGGACTATCGCTGATCGTGGCAATCGGCGCCCAGAACGCCTTCGTGCTCCGTCAAGGAATCAGAAAAGAGCACGTCTTCACCACCGCGCTAGTCTGCGCCCTGTCTGATGCCGTCCTCATTTGTGCTGGAGTCAGCGGCATGGGCGTCTTAGTTGAGCGACTCCCCTGGCTACTGGTCATCGCTCGCTTGGGTGGCTTCCTATTCCTTGCAACGTATGCGGCGTTCGCCTTCCGCCGGTCGTTCAAACCCGAGTCGCTGAAAATTAGCGATTCAACTCGTTCGGTGACGACCCTGTCAATAATCGGAACTACGCTGGCGCTAACTTGGCTCAATCCCCACGTATATATCGACACGGTTCTACTACTCGGATCGGTTGCCGTAGCCCAAGGCGACGGTGCTCCATGGTTTGCGTTCGGAGCCATCACTGCGAGCTTCATCTGGTTTTTTGTTCTTGCCTACGCAGCGCGACTGCTCGCCCCACTGTTTGCAAAACCCAAGGCCTGGCAGATCCTCGACTTCATCATCGGCATCCTTATGCTTTTGTTCGCAACCTTCTTGATCTGGCCCCTTTTCGCCAACTAATCCACAAGTTATCAACGTTATCCACATGCAATGTGCACAACTTTTACCAACAGCTGTTCACAAACTTATCCACAGCTGGGGACAACGTGTCGATTCTTAAGTGGATATGCACATTTTAACTAGTCAAGTGTACTTTTCGTTAAACAAATGACATGCTTGTAAGTTATTAACACTGTGGATTTCGACTGTGGATAGCGCTCGATTTTAGCTTATTCACAGCCGATCGCGCTAATCGGTTAAACTTTCGAACCTCAAGTTATTGACAGTTCACTGGTTCGTATATGCGCTATCTACAGGGGTTGTTAAAAAGTTATCCACAACTGGGGACAAGGTTGTGAGTATTGCTTAGCTTCCTCGAAATATCCTTGAATACAAAGGTATCCACGCCTGTTAATATCTCCGAAGCTCCGGAAGTTACACGGATGTAAGTTATTAACAGTGTGGATAATCTGTGTGGATAACGAATACTGGGGTTTTCGAACTATGCTCCGGTCACTTTGCACCCTGGGCTGCAAGGTACACAGAGACAAGCAGAAGTATCGATAATGCGCTGAGCAGTACTAGCTGGATTCGCGAACGCTGTGGATTACTTCTAGGAATCAGCACGATACATGCTGAAGCAATAATGCCGGTTACGGCGCCACCCAAGTGTCCTTGCCAAGAAATTCCGGAAACAACGAAGCCAAGCACGATGTTGAGCACCAGAATGATGCCCATCTGGCGCAAGGCTTGCTTGTTAGAGCGGAAGACAACAAAGGTTGCTAGGAAGAGGCCTGCCAATGCGCCCGAGGCACCGAGTGTGGCGCTCATCGGAGCGCTGAGCAATAAGATGCCCAAGGATCCGCCGATGGCGCTGAGCAGATAAAGCCAAGCGAAACGCAGCCTGCCTAGTCGGGGCTCGAGCAATGTGCCGAAGATGTAGATGCCGTACATGTTCATGGCCAGGTGCAGGATTGACCCGGTGGAGTGAGCGAAGGCGCTGGTGATCAAACGCCATGGTTCATAAGCGGCGATCACGGGCGCTAGGACCAATGAATTGGTCAGCCCCGGGATGATCCACTGGAATAGGTATACAAGGACGTTCAGTGCGATCACGGCGTAGGTAATCACCGGAGCACCGGAGCGTAAGCGCCCACCAAACTGTGTTTGCTGTTGCGGCAGGCGCCTGCTGGCCTCCGCGACACATTCCACACACTGCACGCCCACTGGGGCAGAGACCTGGCATTGAGGACAGATCGGGCGTTCGCACCGATTGCAAGAAACGTAAGCTACCGTGTCCGGGTGTCGATAGCATGTCGGAGCTGCTTGGCCCTGAGGGTTAATTTGCCCGTAGGACATCGGTACCTGCCTTGTATAGGGTTGGGTGCTTAAACTTCAGGCCCCGACAACACCACATGGTGGATCGTCGGGGCCTGCGGTTTTGGAGTCGGTTGTTACAGGGTCTCGATATCGACCGAGTTGATAACAACGTCTTCCAGTGGCTTGTCGCGGCCGTCGGTTGCAACAGCGTTCAGCGCGTCAACGATCTTGCGTGAATCTGCGTCATTAACTTCACCGAAGATGGTGTGCTTGCCCTGCAACCAAGTAGTTGGCACGGTGGTGATGAAGAACTGCGAACCGTTGGTTCCGCGGCCCATACGGATACCCGCATTAGCCATGGCCAGCTTGTAAGGCTCGTTGAAGTTCAGTTCTGGGTGGATCTCATCATCAAACTGGTAGCCTGGGCCACCGAAGCCCTGACCCAGTGGGTCGCCACCCTGAATCATGAAGTCAGAAATGATGCGGTGGAAGATGGTTCCGCTGTACAGCGGGGTGTTGGTCTTCGTGTCACCGGACTCTGGGTGTACCCACTCCTGCTCACCGGTCGACAGGCCAACGAAGTTCTTTACGGTCTTAGGTGCGTGGTTGCCGAAGAGATCGACAACGATATCGCCCAAGGTAGTGTGAATCGTGGCTTTATGAGTTGCGTTTGCGGTCATGCCTACATTGTTCCATGATCAGGGCGTGACCCACTAAAAACTGACGTACGCGTTGAGTGAAAATTTAGAACAATCTCTGATGGCATCACAGCTAACACTGGCTTGCAAGACCGTATCTGCATAGTCTTGAACTGTCGGAGACCGAGATCGACTTTGAGTCTGGAGCAATGCATGAGCAAGAAGAGCAAAGTAGGAAAAGTACTAGCCGTTGGCTTGATTGCCGGAGTCGTCGCCATTTTGGTTGCCGTATGGAAAGCCTCGAAACCAATCGAAGATCCATGGGAAAACGAACCTACAACGGCCCTTCCACAACAGCCCATTGATTCACGAGAAGCCAGTGTGGAAGAAATCCGCGAAATCATCGAAGATGACAAATAAAAACTAACTACGCTTCACTTTTGGTTGGGCTTGCCCTCGTATGACGAGGGCAAGCCCAACGAGTATCACCACTAGGCCGGCATAGGTTGCCGGCGATACAACCTGCCCCAAGAAAATTGCTGCCAGTAATGCAGCACCTGGAATCTCGAGCAAGATCAGCATTGAAACCGTCAGGGCTCCCAATACATTGAGTAGATGGTTCATTGCGGTGTGGCCAAGAATCTGCGCGCAAACCGTCAGCAGAACAATGCCCCACCAACCATGAGCATCAAAACCCCACACAGGCATGCCGGTGGCAAAGCAGAGCACCAATAGAGCCAGTGCGGTAATTGCGTAACAGCTCGAGGTGTAGCTCACGGTGCTCATTGTTTGTCGAGCGACGGATCCTGCAAGGGTGTAAACAGCCGCCGAGACGCCACCTGCTAAGGCCAAAAAGTCACCGAGCAGAACCTGCGAACCCAAGCTCATGTCGAACCCGGTGATCACAATCGCGCCACCTAGGGCAACCGCCATTCCGACAAAAACCTGTGTTCGATACTGAACCTTGCGCATTACTTGGAAGACAGCAATCCACACACCTTGGATGCAGACCAAGGCAGTACCGGCAGCCACGCTAGTTAGTCGCATCGAGTACATAAAGCAGACGAAGTGAAGAGCCAGTGCTGTTCCCGCAAGACCGGTGAACGTCCATTCACGAGCTGTCATGCTCAGATACACCCGAGGGTTTTTTCGCAACGCAGGGACACTCAAAATTGCCGCTGCTGCACCATTGCGCCAGAAGGCCATGGACAGCACCGGGACACCCGGAAATGCGGCAATTATGGGTCCGGAGGCAGAAACTCCGAGGATGCCGACCAAGGCGAGCAGGATTGTCACGAGCTAAAAACACCTTCGTTTCTTGTAGCTGTTTTCAGCTGGGACAAATCACGTGTTTTGCCCGTGGTTACGTATCGATAGTCTATATTCCCCAATGGGAATATATCCTATTTGTCGGCCAAATTCCCCGTATTTACGGTCTTTTTGCGGCGCCAGTAAGCAGCGATCATCGCTCCGGACAAGTTATGCCATACGGAGAATACAGCGGCCGGAAGGGCTGCTTCTGGGGTGAAATATTGCTTCGCCAGTCCACCTGCCAGCCCTGAATTCTGCATTCCTACTTCGATAGCCATCGTTCGGCGTGCATCGGCAGGAACGCGCATCAGCACGCCGGCTCCGTAGCCCAACAGGAGCCCCAACCCGTTGTGCAAGATGACGGCAACTAGTACCAGCAGCCCCGCGTTCATGATGGCTTGCGAGCTGCCGGCCACAATAATTGTCACCACAACGGTGATGGCGAGAACTGAGATCCATGGCAGAACTCCGGTGACCTTAGTGACCGATCGGTTAAGGACCATCCGGATCGCAATTCCGAGCACCACTGGAATCAGAACAATCTGAACAACACTGAGCGCCATCGATCCTGCGTCCACAGGCATGTACTGGCCAGCTAGCCACAGAGCCAACAGGGGAGTTAGCGCAGGGGCAATCAAGGTCGATACAGAGGTCATGGCTACCGACAAGGCAACGTTGCCTCGAGCCAGGTAGGAAACGACGTTTGACGCTGTTCCACCCGGAGCGCAGCCAACCAAGATGAGACCCGCCGCCAGTGCTGGATCTAGGTGAAGAACGGTGGCCACCAACCAGCCTGCGCTCGGCATCACGACAAACTGGGCAACCACACCGCCAAGGACTGGCAGCGGGTTTTTCACCACCAAGGCGAAGTCAGGCAAGGTCAACGTCAAACCCATGCAGAACATGATGATCATCAATAAAGGATTGATCCACCCAGCCAAGCCAACAAAAGCTTGGGGGAGCAACATGCCACACAGTCCACCCAGCAGAATCAATACAGGAAAGAGAAGGACCGCTATGCGCGAATCTTTGTCGATCTTTTCGCTCTGAACTGCGCCGTCGACGTCGCCGGAATTTTCGTTTACCACTTACGGTATCTTGCCACCAATGGCCTAAAACCAACAATAAACAACAGAAGTTAATGAACTGCCCCAGTCGTATTTACTTTGATGTCACCGTGGATCGCCATCCTGAAAGTGTGAAGGTCGCAATCGTCGCTGAATCGTTCCTGCCCCACTTCAACGGGGTTACCAACTCTATTCTGAAGACCCTGGATCATCTGGCTCTGACCGGACATGATGCAGTGGTCATCACGCCAGCTGGCTCATTGACCGGCGAACTGACGGGCCATGGGGTGCCGAAGCACTACCGCGGTTTCCGTATCCACACCGTGCCCTCAATGCCGCTGGCTAGCTACCCTGAGGTCAGGGTGGCTACTACCAGTGTGGGTCGGCTTCGTAAGATCCTGGCTCGTGAGCGCGTGGACGTAGTCCATCTGGCTAGCCCATTCATCTTGGGATGGCAAGCACTACGTGCAGCTCAAGAACTGAATCTACCTACGGTGGCCCTCTACCAAACCGAGGTTCCCAACTATGCAAGCCGCTATAAGATGCCGTGGTTAACCCAGCGTCTGTGGGAGCATGTCCAAGCCATCCACACGGCTGCTGATCTATCGCTAGTTCCCAGCACCTTTTCTTTCCAACAGCTCAAGAACTTGGGGATCGACAGGCTCAAGATTTCGGGCAGGGGAGTCGACACCGTCCAATTCACCCCGCAACGACGCAGCGAGCACTTCAGGCAAGCTGTAGCGCCGAATGGGGAAGTCATTATCGGATATGTTGGGCGTCTGGCCGCAGAGAAGCAGGTAGCTGATCTAAAGGCCCTAGCTGACCTGAAGAACACCAGGCTCGTCATCGTAGGTTCTGGCCCGTTAGAGGCCGAATTACGGGCGTTACTGCCTACCGCACACTTCACCGGCTTCCTCTCGGGTGAACGATTGGCAGAGGTCATGGCGTCTATGGATGTATTTGTTCATCCCGGGTCCTCTGAAACCTTCTGCCAGACCATTCAGGAAGCTATGGCCTGTGGCGTCCCGGTGGTGGCCGTGGGCCGTGGAGGTCCGCTAGACCTCGTGGATTCCTCGCACACGGGCTGGTTGTATCAACCGGGGAATCTTACTGAGTTGCGAAGCCGGGTCAGTGACCTTGTTTACGATGATGCCAAACGCTTGGCATTTGCCAGTGCGGCGTTAGCCAGCGTTCAGGGTCGTTCCTGGTTCAACATTGGCGAACAGCTGATCGACCATTATCAATTTGTCCGAATGGCCCGAATCAGCCGCTGATGTTCTGCGGCTTGGTTGCCTTGGAAATGGCGAAGGACGGAAAGCGAATGCTTTCCGTCCTTCAATACTGTGGAGCCTAGGAGAATCGAACTCCTGACATTCTGCTTGCAAAGCAGACGCTCTACCAACTGAGCTAAGGCCCCTTATACAGTTTTTGGTGTTCCACACCGATCAATCCGAAGCGGATCAATCAAAAAGAATTAGCGGAAAGCTGATGCTTTCCGCCAGTCTTTTTTGTGGAGCCTAGGAGAATCGAACTCCTGACATTCTGCTTGCAAAGCAGACGCTCTACCAACTGAGCTAAGGCCCCAAAAGCTTTAGGAAACTTTATCGGCTACCTGATGCCAGGTTTCCTTTGTTTCCGAAGAAGCCTTTACTTTCTTGACCAAGACTACCGTAGCAGTCGCAATCGTTGCGAGAACCAGGAACTTTTTCATTACTTCCTCTTTCTCTCTAGCAAGGTTTCCGTGGGCGTACCAAGACTTGAACTTGGGACCTCTTCGTTATCAGCGAAGCGCTCTAACCGCCTGAGCTATACGCCCTTGCTTTTGTTTGTTCCCTTTGGAACGAAATAAAACTCTACCGGGGATTTCCAGAACTTACAAATCGAGCCCGGGTGTCATGCATCACAGCATGAATCCCGGGCTCGACTAGGGGTGTTTCTAGTCGTCGGTGAGGGTTACTCCGATGCCGCCAACCAATGAAGCAGCGATGTTGTACAGCACCGCTCCAAGGGTGGAAACCACCGAAATAACTACAACATTCACCACGGCGATAATCGTTGCGTAGGAAGCAACCTGACCCAGCGACATGGTCTGTCGTAGGTCGAAGCTGCCCTGAGCAATCGCATCACGGATCAGCTGGTTGAACGCATCGAAGGTTCCCATCAGGTCAAGCAGGGCCCAAATACCTACGGAAGCAACTACGGTGATCACACCGAAAGCTACCGCGAGCAAGAACGCGAGCTTCAGAACCGAGAACGGTTCAACCTTGGAGACCAGCAAGCGTGCCTTACGCACCTTGGCCTGAGGCGCCGGGCGAACCAGACGCTCCTGGGTGGTAGCCGGGCGCTGCTGGCCACCGGTAGGCCGTTGACCTGTTGGGCGGCTCTGGCCGCCTGCTGGTCGGGAACCGCTGGCCGCTGGGCGGCTACCGGTGTTGCTAGTGGCCGGACGCTTTACCTGGGCAGGTCGCGGCGCTTCGCTCTTCGGGGCACTGCCGTTGCGGCGTGGCGTCGAGGGCGTGCTCATGCGTTACCTCCGTTAGTGGTGTCATCGTCCTGTACGTCAGTTTCGGTTTCTGGCGCAGGTGATGACTGATCGATCGTGTTTTCTGCGTCCAACGTTACGGCATCTTCCTCCAAGTTCTCTTCGAGCTGAGTCTCGGAGTTCTTGGCCACCGCAATAATGCTGTCCTTCTTGTCCGGCTTTGCGAAGATCACACCCATGGTGTCTCGACCCTTGGCAGGAACCTGCGATGCGGCTGAGCGCACTACCTTGCCACCGCTCATGACAACCAAAACTTCGTCGGTTTCATCAACGATCAACGCACCAACCAATTCGCCGCGTTCCTCGTTCAGCTTGGCAACCTTAATGCCCAAGCCACCACGGGATTGAACGCGGTATTCAGCAACATCGGTGCGCTTGGCGTAGCCTTCGTTGGTCACCGTGAAGACGAAGGAATCTTCGCGGACCACATCGGCGGCCAACAACTCATCACCTTCACGGAACTTCATGCCGGTCACACCAGAAGTTGCACGACCCATTGGACGCAGTGCGGTATCGGTGGCGGTGAAGCGGACCGACTGGCCCTTGCGCGAGACCAGCATCACATCATCGGATTCGCTGACCAGCTGTGCGGAGACAAGCTCATCATCGTCGCGCAGGTTGATAGCGATCACGCCGGCGGTGCGGTTGGTGTCGTAGTCTTCCAGACGGGTCTTCTTCACCAAACCATTGCGGGTAGCCAACATTAGGTAGGCAGCATCCTGGTAGGTGCGTAGATCCAAGACCTGGGCGATGTGCTCGTCGGGCTGGAATGCCATGACATTTGCCACGTGCTGACCCTTGGCGTCACGACCGGCCTCGGCCAGTTCGTAGCACTTAGTGCGGTAGACACGGCCGTGGTTGGTGAAGAACAGCAACCAGTTGTGGGTTGAGGTGACGAAGAAGTGCTCCACCACGTCGTCCCCACGCAGGTTAGCTCCCTTGATACCCTTGCCGCCGCGAGCCTGCGAGCGGTAGTTGTCAATGCGGGTGCGCTTAACGTACCCACCGCGGGTGATGGTAACGACCATTTCCTCTTCAGGGATCAGGTCTTCAACGCTCATGTCGCCGTCGTAGCCCATAAGGATCTTGGTGCGACGATCATCGCCGTGTTTGTTCACGATCTCGCCAAGTTCTTCGGCGACGATTTCTCGCTGACGTTCAGGCGAAGCGATGATGGCCTGGAATTCTGCGATCATGCGCTCGAGTTCAGCGTGACGATCCTGAATCTTCTGGCGTTCCAGGGCGGCCAGACGGCGCAGCTGCATATCAAGGATGGCGCGAGCCTGATCCTCATCGATGCTCAGCAGTTCCATCAGTCCGTCGCGCGCTGCCTCGGTGGTTGCCGAACGGCGAATCAGCGCGATGACCTCGTCCAAAGCATCCAGTGCCTTGAGCAGGCCACGCAAAATGTGTGCCTCTTCTTCGGCCTTCTTCAGGCGGAACTGGGTGCGGCGTACGATGACTTCGATCTGGTGGGTGACCCAGTGACGGATGAACCCATCCAGTGGCAGGGTGCGTGGCACCCCGTCAACGATGGCCAGCATATTGGCCGAGAAGTTGGTCTGTAGCTCGGTGTGCTTGTACAGGTTGTTAAGCACAACCTTGGCCACGGCGTCGCGCTTGAGCACGATGACCAGGCGCTGGCCGGTACGGCCCGAGGTTTCATCGCGCATGTCGGCGATGCCGGCGATCTTGCCGTCACGCACCAGCTCGGCGATCTTCACCGCGAGGTTATCCGGGTTGGCCATATATGGCAGTTCGGTAACTACCAAGCAGGTGCGACCCTGGATTTCTTCCACGTTGACTACCGCGCGCATAGTGATGGAACCACGGCCGGTGCGGTAAGCATCGGCGATGCCCTTGGTGCCAAGGATCATCGCGCCGGATGGGAAGTCCGGGCCCTTGACGCGCAGCATCAGCTCGGCGAGCAGCTCTTCACGAGTAGCTTCCGGGTTCTTCAGGTACCACTGCACACCCTCGGCAACTTCGCGCAGGTTATGTGGCGGAATGTTGGTCGCCATACCCACGGCGATGCCCGAGGAACCGTTCACCAACAGGTTAGGGAAGCGGGCCGGAAGAACCGTAGGTTCCTGGTTCTTACCGTCGTAGTTGTCCTGGAAATCAACGGTGTTCTCGTTGATGTCGCGGACCATTTCCATGGCCAGTGGGGCCATTTTGGTTTCCGTGTAACGCTGGGCAGCAGCACCATCGTTACCCGGGGAGCCGAAGTTACCCTGACCCAGGGCCAGTGGGTAACGCATAACCCAGTCCTGGATCAGGCGAACCAGGGCATCGTAAATCGCGGTATCACCGTGCGGGTGGTACTGACCCATCACTTCGCCGACAACGCGGGCGCACTTGTTGTAGGCGCGCTCCGGACGGTAACCACCGTCGTACATCGCGTACAGCACACGGCGGTGCACAGGCTTCAGGCCATCGCGCACATCCGGTAGGGCACGGCCAACAATAACGGCCATGGCGTAGTCCAGGTAGGACCGCTGCATTTCGGTCTGCAGGTCGATCTGGTCAACCCGGCCGCCTTCATGGATTGGCTCGATGACTTCGCCGTCCATGGGTTCATTCTCAGGGGTTTGCTCGTCGCTCAATGTGTTCCCTTATAAGTCAAAAAGTCTTCAGTGGATTTCGTCTTGGCCTAGGCCGATCAGATATCCAGGAAGCGCACGTCCTTGGCGTTCTGCTGGATGAAGTTACGGCGGGACTCAACGTCCTCGCCCATCAGCACGGAGAAAACCTCGTCCGCGGCTGCGGCGTCATCCATGGTGACCTGGCGCAGCGTACGGAATTCCGGATCCATGGTGGTGTCCCACAATTCCGAGTAGTCCATCTCGCCCAGACCCTTGTAGCGCTGGATTCCGTTGTCCTTTGGCAGGCGCTTGTTGGAAGTCTGTCCAGCTAGCAGTGCGTCATCGCGTTCCTTATCGGAGAACACGTAGTCGTGCGGCGCATTGGACCACTTGATGCGGTACAGCGGGGGAGCAGCGAGGTAAACGTAGCCGTGCTCGATCAGCGGACGCATAAAGCGGAAGATCAAGGTCAGCAGCAAGGTGGTGATGTGCTGGCCGTCGACGTCAGCATCGGCCATCAGCACAATCTTGTGATAACGCAGCTTGGCCATGTCGAACTCTTCGCCGATACCGGTACCAAAAGCGGTGATCATGGCCTGAACTTCGGCATTGCCCAACGCACGGTCCAGACGAGCACGCTCCACGTTCAGGATCTTGCCACGCAACGGCAGGATGGCCTGGGTGTGTGGGTCACGTCCGCGCTTGGCCGAGCCGCCTGCGGAGTCACCCTCCACGATGAACACTTCGCACTCGGAAGGATTCTTCGAGGAGCAGTCCGAGAGCTTACCCGGCATACCGAAGGATTCCATCGGCGATTTACGTCGGGCATTATCGCGCGCTTTGCGGGCTGCCATGCGAGCCTGGGAAGCGAGCTGTGCCTTGCGGATAATGTCGCGGGCAACGTTGGGGTTGCGCTCGAACCAGTCGCTAAGTTCCTCGTTGACTACACCCTGGACAAAGCCACGGGCCATCGAGTTGCCCAGCTTGGTTTTGGTCTGGCCTTCGAACTGTGGTTCGGAAAGCTTCACCGAAATCACCGCGGTCAAACCTTCACGGGCATCTTCACCGGTGAGGTTGTCATCCTTTTCGCGCAGGATCTTGTTATCCCGGGCGTAACGATTCAGCAGACCGGTCAGCGCCGCGCGGAAGCCCTCTTCGTGGGTACCACCCTCATGGGTGTTGATGGTGTTCGCGTAGGTGTGCACGGACTCGGCGTAGGCGTTGGTCCACTGCATCGCGATTTCCAGGCTGATGCCTCGAGCAGCGTCTTCAGATTCGAAGGCGATGACCTCGTCGTGAACCAGTTCTACCTTTTTGGCGGCGTTCAGGTGCTTGACGTAGTCCAGCAGGCCGTCCTTGTAGAGGTAGTCCACAGTTTTTGGCTTAACTACCTGGTTTTCGATCTCTTCGGCGACTTCGGCTTCTGGTTCAGCGTTGACTGGGGTGCGCTCATCGGTCAAGGTGATGCGCAGGCCCTTGTTCAAGAAGGCCATCTGCTGGAAGCGAGCACGCAGCGTCTCAAAATCGAATTCGGTGGTCTCGAAGATTTCCGGATCCGGGTAGAAAGTCTGGGTGGTGCCGGTCTTATCGGTCTCTTCACCCTTTTCCAGCGGGCTGGTGGTCACACCACCATTGCTGAAGCCGATACGCCATGCGTTGCCCTGGCGGCGAACGACGGTATCCACCTTGCGCGATAGCGCGTTAACCACGGAAATACCCACACCGTGCAGGCCACCGGAAACAGCGTAACCGCCGCCACCGAACTTGCCGCCGGCGTGCAGGATGGTCATAACTACCTCAACGGTAGGCTTGCCCTCGGTGGGGTGGACATCCACGGGGATGCCTCGACCATTGTCGACACAACGCACGCCACCATCGGCTTGCAAGGTGACGTTGATGGTGTCGCAGTATCCAGCCAAGGCTTCATCGACGGAGTTGTCCACGACTTCGTAAACCAAGTGGTGTAGGCCGCGAGGGCCGGTGGAACCGATGTACATGCCCGGGCGTTTACGTACCGCTTCGAGTCCTTCGAGGACGGTAATATCCTGGGCGCCATAGGTATGTTCGACTTTGGAAGTCATCGATTCCGCGGGAACCTGGCTTTCTGCCGGATCCTGCGGTGAAGCATTTTCAGTAGACACGGGTGCTACGAACTCCTCGAATTAAGCGCGCGATCACCGTTGCGCCGCAAAGTGCGTCTCGGGTGATCATGGTCTGGAGGGACATCGCCGCGGGGTTGACCCACAGCAAAATCATTTCACTGCTTCTAATTCTACCGCGCTGAGCAAAATAATCGGTGCTTCTGTGGCCTAAATCGGCCACATAAAGCTAGCAATTGACCTTCTGAGGCAGTTGCGGAGCATAAGTGAGGGGGGATCCACCCTCCGGGTGCGTTAGCGCGCCATATGCCGTGCCAGCTATTTTTATCCGTAGGTGTCTCTTGGACCGCGTCCAGCGACCGAACGCATGCCGTGACGCCACGACGGAGCATTGGGTCCTAAGACCTTGAGCACGGTAACAATTCCGGGGCCCAACTCTGCATCAAATTTTTTCAGAATATCGTGGCTCATTAGGCGCATCTGTGCCGCACGTGCGGTCGTATCACAACGCATCACCACCACCGTATCTTCAAAAGATTCGGGTTTACAGTGCTCTGCATTTTCCGCACCAATGATGTCAGCCCAGCGCCCCAGCACCGAGCCCACGGCAACTTGGGTGTTCCAGCCGCGAGCCTTGGATAGCCGCGAGACAACTTCACCAATAGCTCGAGGGTCGCGCACCACTCCAGGTTCGGAGGTTCCCTTTTGGTCCATGAAGCCGCGACGGGCGGACTGACGTTTGCGAACTTTTTCCATTCGCGCTGCATCTACGCGGCGTTCGCCGCGCTCTTCCGCGAGCCTACGCATTCGGTTCAGCAAGGCCTTCGCTGAGTCGATTTCTGGATCAAAGCGGTGTTCGTCCCGCTCTTCAGGCTCACGCATCGACAACCTGGCCAGGGGATACCTGGAAGAAATGTCCCTTCAGTGCTTCGGGAACATCTTCCACTACGGCCGCCGTGACCAAAACTTGCTCTGCGCCGGCAACAATATGAGCCAGCCGATCTCGACGAGTGGTGTCTAGTTCGGCAAAGACATCATCCAAAATCAAAATTGGTCCCGAACCCGCTCGAGGATCATCATCACCAAAAACTCTGTAGGCTGCCAGACGCAGAGCCAAGGCAAAGGACCAGGTTTCACCGTGGGAGGCGTAGCCCTTGGCGGGAGTTGGGCCTAGGATCAGCGCAAGGTCATCACGGTGGGGGCCGAATAGCGAGATGCCGCGGTCTAGTTCACGGCTGCGGTTCGATTCGATGGCACCAAGAAGAAGATCTTGGATCTCTTCTTGGTTCAGCTCCTCCAACGACGTCACCGGAAGGCTGTTCTCGTCGGTTTCGCCTTCCAACGAGGAACGGTAGATCGCCTGTGCCGCTTTGCCGCCATCAGCAAGATCCGCGTAGGCAGCCTGCATATATGGCCTGATGAGCATAAGAACATCAAGGCGGCCTCGGATGAGTCGAGCCCCGCAGGTGGCCAGTTGCAGATCCCATGCTTGCAAGGTGTTCTCTTGCGAAGCGGTGAGTTTGGATTTTCCACGAATGGATTTCAGCAATGCATTGCGCTGCTTGACGATTCGTTCGTAGTCATTTTTGGTGCCGGCTTCTATCGGCCGCAAGGCAATGAGTAGTTCGTCAAGGAACTTGCGGCGATTTGATGGATCGCCCTTAACCAAAGCCAAATCTTCAGGGGCGAACAACACCGTTCGCACCATGCCCAAGATTTCTCGAGCACGTATCGGGTTAGCTCGATTGATCCTTGCTCGGTTCAGTTTCCCGCTAGTGATCTCCACCTCGAGCGTGGTCTTTTGGCTTCCGCGGTGCAAAGTACCGCGAATCAAAGCTCGTTCTGCACCAAAATTCAGCAACGGAGCATCGTTGCTGACGCGATGAGACGCCAAATTAGCTAGGTAACCAATGGACTCAACGATGTTGGTCTTGCCCACCCCATTGGGGCCGATTAAAACGTTGATGCCAGGAGCTAGGTGCACGTCAGCCTGCGCATACGAGCGGAAGCTCGTGAGGGAAAGCTGCGAAATATACACCGAAGTCCTGACAACGTCGTGGTGGCGGATGAAATGTTCATCCGCCACTTTGCGGGTTTAGTTCGAGTTTGGCAAACGTACTGGCATCACAAGGTAGCGGTACTGATCCTGATCAGCTTCGTCCAGCTTCTTCTGACCGGTCAGCATCGCCGGCTTTGGAGCACTGGTGAACGAGAAACGAACAAAGTCAGTGGTGAACGAGTTCAAACCTTCAGACAGGAAGGTTGGGTTGAACGCCACAACAATATCTTCGCCGCGTAAGGAAGCAACGATTGCTTCTTCAGCCTGTGCGTCTTCGCCGGTACCAGCATCCAAGGTCAGCTGTCCATCGGTGAAGGCCATGCGAACTGGGGTATTTCGTTCTGCAACGACCGATACACGACGTACCGCTTCCATCAGTTCGCTCGTGCGAACCGTTGCATGGATCGGGGTGTCGCTTGGGAACAGCGATCGAATCTTTGGGTACTCGCCATTAATCAACAACGAGGTGGTGCGACGGTTGGAGCTTTCGAAGCCAACCATGTCACCGTTTTCGCTGATTGCAAGCTTCAGTTCGCCTGCACCCGAAAGAGTCTTAGCAACTTCGCTCAAGGTCTTGGCCTTGATCAAGAACGAAGTGGAAATCTCCGAAGTGTTTGGAGTCCAATTCAGTTCGCGCAGTGCCAAACGGTAACGGTCAGTTGCCAGGAAGGTGATCAGGTCGTTTTCAATTTCAACCTTGATGCCGGTGAGCACTGGGAGAGTGTCATCCTTCGAAGCAGCAACGATGACCTGAGAAACAGCAGCAGAGAAAGCCTGACCATCGATGGTGCCGGCAATTGCTGGAAGTTCTGGAAGCGTTGGGTATTCATCAACTGGCATGGTGGCCAGGTGGAAGCGTGAGCGACCACAAGTCAAAGAGATCTTGGTGCCATCGGTTTCAAGAGTCACCGTTGAGTTTGGCAATGAACGAGTGATCTCAGCCAAGAGCTTGCCTGATACCAGGATCGAGCCTTGCTCTGAGATGTCCGCAGGGATCTCAATGTGTGAGGAAATCTCATAATCAAATCCCTCGAGGCGAACTAAGCCGTCATGGGTAGTGATCAAGATGCCAGCCAGTACTGGTGAGGGTGGGCGTTGTGCCAAGGACCGAGCGGTCCAGGATACGGCGTCTGCCAATACATCCTTTTCAACGCTGAACTTCACGAAAAATCCGCCTTTCGGAACCCTTTGAAACTTAAGTCAGGCCAAGAAGGTTTTTCCCTCGCCAAGTTCTTAAGCATAGAGCAGGTAGTTGCACGTTCTCTCCATCTTAATCTTGCCACGTCTTGTTGATGCAAAGTCATCGCTCGGTCTCGGTTGTTGATGAGAGCTGCGAGAAAAAGATTTGAACAGGTTTGGCTCGAGGTTCAGGAGTGGACTCGTTATTTGGATGAATAAGTGTTTAAAGGAGAAGTGTTAATAACCCCTGTGGATACTGTGGACAACCCCCATCCACCGTGAAATGACGGCGATTGTGCATGTGAACAATCTGTGGTTGAAACTGACACTCAGTTCCAGCACCCTGTTGAAACTCAGTTCCACGATTTTTAACGTCCACATGGGTACCTATGTTTATCCGCAGGTAGTCACCAGATCATCCACAGTTTTATCCACACCTGTGATTTCTTGGGATTAATGCTCCCGCTGGCTCTGCTTAATGCGGTTAGTTAGCTCTGTGACTTGGTTAAAGATGGCTCGACGTTCCGCCATGAGCTCACGAATCTTACGATCCGCGTGAATCACGGTGGTGTGGTCGCGTCCACCAAGTTCGGCACCAATTTTTGGCAGCGACATGTCAGTAAGCTCACGCAAAAGGTACATAGCGATCTGACGGGCGGTGACCAAAGTACGGGTTCGGGACTTGCTGTTGAGCTCATCAATAGACAGCCCGAAGTATTCGGCGGTCTGCTTGATAATCGTTGACGGCGTGATTTCTTGGGCACCGTCTTCGCTGATCAGGTCCTTGAGTACGGTTTCTGCCAAGGCCAGATCAACGGACTGGTTATTGAGCGAAGCGAAAGCGGTGACTCGAATCAACGCACCCTCAAGTTCACGGATGTTGGTGGAGATGCGTGAAGCGATGTACTCCATGACGTCTCCTGGAGCCGAAAGGTTCTCAGCATCGGCCTTCTTACGCAGAATCGCGATACGAGTTTCCAACTCAGGTGGCTGGATATCGGTAAGTAGGCCCCACTCGAAGCGTGAACGCATACGATCTTCGAACCCTTGCAGCTGCTTGGGAGGTAGATCAGAAGTGATCACAACTTGCTTGTTGTGGTTGTGCAGCGCATTAAACGTATGGAAGAACTCTTCCTGCGTTGCGTCCTTATTGGCCAAGAACTGAATATCGTCAATGAGCAGGATGTCTACGTTGCGGTAGGTCTGCTTGAAGCTGGCGCCTTCGTCATCACGGATGGAGTTGATGAAGTCATTGGTGAACTCTTCTGAATTCACGTAGCGAACGCGAATACCTTTGTACAGGTGACGAGCGTAGTGGCCAATGGCGTGCAGAAGGTGAGTTTTTCCTAGCCCGGAATCGCCATAGATGAATAGCGGGTTATAAGCCTTGGCTGGTGCTTCGGCTACTGCCACTGCTGCAGCGTGGGCGAAGCGGTTCGAGGAACCAATGACAAAGGTGTCAAAAATGTACTTGGGGTTCAGCCGGCCGAATTCTTGCGAGTTCGATGGGGGCGTTGGCTGTGGTGCTGGCTGCGGCCGCGGACCTGGGGTCTCAGTAACGGCTGGTGCCGCGGGAGCTGGAGCAGTTGTTTCTGGAATTTCTTCTTCCAACTCGTCCGAAAGAGACAGATCAACGCTGACGGCACAGCGGATATCGTCTTGGAATACTTCGCGTAGGGCCTCATCTAGAGGTTCACGAAGTTGAGTCTGCAGGATGTCTCGCGTCAGGTCATTGGGAACTGCCACTAGCAACGTAGTTCCGATCAATCCTTGCGGCTTAGCCAACGATACGAAGGCACGGTAGCGGGCTTTGACGCGATCGTCGTCCTCGATCTTGCGAATGACCTGGCGCCAGGAGCTACCAATGCTATTGGTTTCGTCGCTGCTCACTAAGGGCGCCCCACTCTCGATAAAAATGCAATCTTGGTCACACGAATCTTGTTTCCAAGGCTCGAAAACGCCGTTTTTTGGACGACGTCTCCATTGATTCTATCCACCATCCACACAGTTATGCACAGCTAGGTGGAAAAAGTTGGCCACTAAACTGTGGAAAAGAGGTTTTCCCTTGAGAATAAGCGTTTTAAGCTTGGAGATGACCTGCGGTTTCGTGGCTAAATGTGAACTTTCTTTCGTTATGCACAGTAGTAATCCACAAGTTTGGGGTAGATTATTCACAGGCTAACCGCCTGCCGGGCGAAGTTGGTGGAACTGTCGCGCCAATTTGACCTATGGCGAACATTTTTCTATTGTTATTCAGTCCTGTGTGCTTCATTTGCGACTTGCTCATTTTTTAGAAGAGCCCGCGAAATACGCACACTTTTTATAAGTTACGAGCGTCATCCTGTTGTTCACTGCTAAATAGTCAACGGGAAGAACGCATCATCTAGATCGTCTTGGAGTGTCACCGTGAGCAAGCGGACTTTTCAGCCAAACAACCGTCGTCGTTCGAAGAAGCACGGTTTCCGTCTTCGTATGCGTACCCGTGCAGGTCGTGCCATCCTTTCGGCACGTCGTGGCAAGGGCCGCACCGAACTCTCAGCATAAATTTGCGACTCAGCTGTTGGCTTCATGATTTCAACGAGCTCAACTAAAGAGCTGGTTGAACCATCATGTTGCCAAAGAATCAGCGACTGCGCTTAGCGCAGGACCTAACAGTCACAGTACGTTCCGGCGTCCGAAGCGGACGCCGGAACGTCGTGCTATATGCACGCCGCCGCGAAACTGAAGAGTTTGCGGGGGACCGGTTTGGATTCATAGTTTCCAAGGCTGTTGGTATTGCCGTTAAAAGGAACCTCGCTAAACGACGAATGCGAGAAATCGCCCACGAGCTTCGGCGCGTAGAGGGCGATGTTGACTTTGTCGTACGTGCGCTTCCTGGCGCCTCGGAACTTTCTTGGGATGAACTTCGTTCCCAGATCAACGCATCATTTTCCGCTGCGTTAGGGAAGCTCGAGGATCGCTGATGCGTAAGGATTCTGCCCCCCGCACTGGGTTGCTGTGGATCATCATTGATATTCCACGCAACACCGTCATCGGGTTGCTAAAGATTTACCGAAAAATCATCTCGCCACTATATGGCGATGTATGCCGATACTTTCCTAGCTGTTCTGCCTATGGGCTCGAAGCGGTGACTCAGCACGGCGTTGTTAAAGGTGCCGGACTGACCACTTGGCGAATCCTTCGGTGCAATCCCTGGTCTCACGGGGGCGTCGATCATGTTCCTGAGGGACCAAGGATTTGGCCAGAAGGCAAACTGCCGAGGATCATAGTTCTGAATCATCCTGTGATTCCCGACGATGAAGACGCCGCGGATAGCGGCCGCAAGGAGCTCGACCACTGATGAACAACTTTCTAGACACCATATTGACTCCGTTTACTTATGCGGTGTCGTGGGTTTTGTGGGCATTCCACGAACTGTTCACTCGGATTGGCATGAACGAAGGTTCAGGCGTTACCTGGACCCTCTCGATCATCTTCCTTGTGCTGCTGATCCGTACGTTGCTGATTCCAGTATTCGTCAAGCAGATCAAATCGCAGCGCGCTATGCAGGCCTTGCAGCCTGACCTTCGCAAGCTACAGGCGAAATACAAGGGCAAGACCGACCAGATGTCGCGTCAGGCTATGGTTCAGGAGCAGCAAGAGCTGTTCAAGAAGCACAAGACTAACCCGCTGTCTTCCTGCTTGCCTCTGTTGATTCAGATGCCGTTCTTCTTCGCACTGTTCCGCGTACTGAACAATGCCTCGCACGCCAGCGAGAACCACCAGTCCGTTGGTGCCCTCTCTGTTGAGAACATCCGTAGCTTTGATAGCGCCGAGATCTTTGGTGCTCCGCTGTCGGAAACTTTCTTGGGAACCTTCAACTCGGGTCATACCAACTGGGCCGTTGTTGTTGTCGCCGTCATCATGATCCTTGCGATGATCGCATCGCAGTTCTTCACCCAGCGCCAGCTGATGACCAAGAACATGAGCAAGGAGGCCCTCGAAGGCCCGTTCATGCAGCAGCAGAAGATGATGATGTACATCCTGCCGTTGGTCTTCGGTATCGGTGGTATCAACTTCCCAATTGGTGTTCTGATTTACTGGACCGCTACCAACCTTTGGACCCTGGGTCAGCAGTACTGGGTTATCCGTAACAACCCAACTCCAGGCTCCCAGGCAGAGCGTGAACTTAACGCTCGCCGCGCAACTAAGGGTTTGCCTCCAGTAGGTGTTAAGAAGGAAGACGCAGCTGCAGCCGCCGAAGAGGCAGCACTCCAGCAGGCTAAGGGCCAGCGTGACCAGCCAAAGCGAAATAACCGCCGGAAGAAGAAGTAGCGATGACTGCAACTGAGAATATTGACGCTCCAACCGTGGAACCTCAAATCGTGGCACCACAAGACGCACTCGACGAGGGTGAGGTTGCTGCAGACTACCTTGAAGAACTTCTGGATATTGCTGATCTTGATGGCAACATCGACATCGAAATCCGTGGCGGACGTACCTACATTTCGATCCTCACCGATGAGGACGATGACTCGCTCAATAGCCTTATTGGCGATAAGGGCGAGGTCCTAGACTCTCTGCAGGAACTGACCCGACTGGCAGTTCTTACCGCTACCGGTGAGCGTTCCCGTTTGATCCTGGACATTGCAGGGTACCGTACGGACCGTGCTGGGCAGCTGAAGAAGTTGGCTGAAGAAGCCATCGAGTCGGCTCGTTCAACCGGCGAAAAGGTCCACCTGGATCCAATGAGCGCCTACGAGCGTAAGCTCGTGCACGACGTGATTGCCGATGCAGGATTGCACTCGGAATCCGAGGGTGAATCAACTCGACGCCATATCGTTATCTCGGTACTGGACAACTAAGCAACATCGCGCGCAAGCGTGCTGATCGACCTAAAGGACCAAGACCATGACTGAGGATCTCAGCCTTACTGCAGAAGAGACCCTGGCCGCTGAAAAGATCTTCGGCGACCGCCTGGATTTAGCTAAGCGCTATGTCCAGCACCTGGCTACCTCAGGCATTGAGCGTGGACTGCTTGGCCCTCGTGAGGTACCGCGCCTGTGGTCCCGTCACGTACTCAACTGTGCCGTGATTGAATCGGTCATCGAGCGCGACGTCGAAGTTGCTGACGTAGGTTCCGGAGCGGGCCTTCCAGGCCTCTGCTTGGCCATTGCCCGCCCAGACCTCAAGCTGACTCTCATTGAGCCACTAGAGCGTCGTTGCATCTGGCTTTCGGAAGTCATCGATGACCTTGGCTTGGATAACGTGACGGTTATGCGTGGACGTGCTGAGCAGATGGTTGATGCCGTTAACGCTAGCTATGTCACTGCACGTGCCGTCTCCGCACTGACCAACCTCGCTGGCCTGACGATCCCCCTGCTCCACGGCAAGGGTCAACTTATTGCTATCAAGGGTCGCTCAGCCGCCGAAGAAATCGACAAGGCTTCCAAGGCCATCCGCAAGCTCGGAGGCAAGGAAACAGAAGTCCTCACCATCGGTGGAGAATTCCTCGCAGAGCCAACTACGGTGGTTCGCATTAAGGTTGGCTAGCCCAACGCGATAGTCTGTTTAATAGTTCTTGGGACGCTAACGGCAAATTTCGCGCGAGCTGTAGGCCTGAAGTTGTTTAGCAATTCCAATAACTTGTTTTGAATGTTTCACGTGAAACATTGTCGGTGTTGCCTTGAATATGGGTTGCATCAATTCACGAGGAGGAGTTTTACCTGTGTCCAAGACTAAGAGCTCATCGAGCAGCGCTTTTGACTTCAGTGACTCGTCCTCGCCACTGGCTACACAGATAGCTAGCGAACTTCGTCGTCGCGAAGCTTTGGAGGCCACCACGGTGCCAGCGCCTGATAAGACCCGCTATTTCACGATCTCAAACCAAAAGGGTGGGGTCGGTAAAACGACGACCACTGTTAACCTTGCTGCTGCTCTAGCGCAGGGCGGAATGAACGTTTTGGTGATCGACATTGATCCGCAGGGCAACGCCTCAACCGCTCTCGGAATTGAGCACCATGCCGAGGTCGACAGCATCTACGATGTGCTTATCAATGATCTTCCGTTGGCTGACGTTGTTGCAACCTGCCCAGAGCTTCCTAGCTTGCAGGTAGCTCCTGCGACGATCCACCTCGCTGGTGCTGAAATCGAGCTTGTATCCCTCGTGGCGCGCGAGCAGCGCCTACAGCGAGCCTTAGATGACTACGCACGTACGCGTCAGCGAGAGGGTCTCCCACGACTCGACTACGTGTTCATTGACTGCCCACCTAGCCTGGGCCTTCTGACCGTCAACGCTTTTGTTGCTGCACGCGAAGTTTTGATTCCTATCCAGTGTGAGTACTACGCATTGGAAGGACTGAGCCAGTTGCTGAAGAACATTGAGATGATTCAGAAGCACTTGAACTCCAAGCTGACCGTCTCCACGATTCTTTTGACCATGTATGACGGTCGTACCAAGTTGGCCGCGCAGGTTGCTAATGAAGTTCGCGAGCATTTCCCTGAGCAGGTTCTTGAAGCAGTAATTCCTCGGTCCGTTCGTATCTCCGAGGCACCTAGTTACCAGCAGACCGTCATTACGTACGATCCCAACTCAACTGGCGCACTTTCGTACAAGGAAGCAGCCCAAGAGATGGCCGAGCGCGGCGCTTAGTCTGCCTCAAGCCGTTCCACGTAAATAGATCGATATTTACGTATTTTTTTGTTTGTTTTTCGTGTTCACTTTAAGCGGTTTGAAGCGAAGTCAACACTGGAGCTAGGCTTTTGCGCGCGCATCCCCGTATGAAAGTTTAAAAACAGTAAACTAGTCTCGGGCTGAATGTTCGGACGAAAGGGCGTGCAATTAACATGGCAGAGAAGAAGCGTGGATTGGGTAGGGGACTAGGTGCTCTTATCTCGAGCTCGCCTGTCACGGAGATTGCCGAGGAGAAAGTCGATGTTTCACGTGAAACATCTTCGACTGAGACTAAAGCTGATTCCGCAAAAAGTAAGGCAGCACGTCCTGTAGACATGTTCTTTGAACCGGGTCGCAAGTCCTCGGCACCAAAGTCTGCTGCGCCAGCTGCAAGCAAGACTACGAAGCGACCACGCGCGACGATGCCAGGGTTGAATACCTCGTTGTCCGCCAAGCCAGTGGTTGAACCCACCGAAGCTGAAAAGCCAGCTAAAAAGACTGCACCAAAGATCGAAGCACCTTCGGTGACAACCGATGAGACGTCCGATCTTGTTGAGGTGCCGGGCGCTAAATTTGCGGAACTTGATGTAACGCAGATTCATCCTAACCGTAAGCAGCCAAGAACCAATTTCGACCAGGAACACATGGATGAACTCATCCATTCCATCCGCGAAATTGGACTTCTTCAGCCCATCGTTGTTCGTCCCTCACGCGAAGCTGATGACGCACCGTATGAGCTTGTCATGGGTGAACGCCGTTGGCGCGCGACGCAGGCGGCCGGCCTGGAAACCATCCCAGCAATCATCCGCGACACACAAGATAATGATCTTCTTCGCGACGCATTGCTTGAAAACCTGCATCGTTCGCAGCTGAATCCTCTTGAAGAAGCGGCTGCATATCAGCAACTATTAGAAGAATTCGACTGTACTCAAGAAGTACTTTCAGATCGTATTGGACGTTCGCGTTCGCAGATCTCCAATACTATTCGTCTCATGAAGCTGCCTCCACTGGTTCAGCGCCGGGTGGCAGCGGGAGTACTCTCCGCTGGACACGCGAGGGCATTACTTGGGCTTTCGAACAACGAAGCTATTGAGCAACTAGCCCAGCGAATCATCAACGAAGGCCTTTCCGTACGAGCTACGGAAGAAGCGGTAGCGCTCAGTGACGACAAGCCTAAGAAGGCTGCAAAGAAGACCAAGGAGACTCAGCGTAACGAACGCCTAGACTTCCTCGCTACGTCGCTTGCGGACCGCCTGGACACGAATGTGAAGATCCAACTTGGCTCGCGCAAGGGTAAGGTCAGTATTGAATTCGCCTCCGTCGATGACCTCAACCGCATCATGCAGGTCATTGACCCTGAGATGAAGCAATAATTTAGCAGAAAAGGCGCATGTTTCACGTGAAACATGCGCCTTTTGCATTTAACGACGCGTTTCACGTGATACATCATGGAGAGAACGACGGACGGATGTTCTTGTCCTCAGTAATCCACAGACTCCAAGGGCATCGATAACTGGTGGAATCGACCGAGCCGAAGGAAATCCTATTCAGTCCTACCAGTGGTACCTGACGGGGCTGACGAATGCACAGACCTGGGGTACAGGCCTCTCCAGTCCTGCGATCGAGGGGACAGACGATTGATAGGGTGATTAGCCGTGAAGTTTCACGTGAAACATTACGATTTCAACGTTTGACGACGCAGGACTACAGATTTATGCGACCGCAATCGGCGAAAGTTCGGTTGCAGGGGATCCGGGCTTAGAGCGAGTCTAGGAACGACAGAAGGATCCAGTCCGTCAGCCGCAAATTTGTCTCCAAGATGTAGCGCCACTATTGAGATGAAGAGGTCCCTGAAGGAATCACGGTGGAGATGTCAGATTCAGATGAGTCGGCGTTGAACTGCGAGGGTGTAGCTACAACGTCGCATGCTGCAACGCAAACCACTAATGATCTTGCTGGCCGACTCTGTGTAGCTATCTGGCCCATGCATGCGTGGAGATATTCTTTCGCTCGGACTGCAACAACACCGTAGGGGGAGTGCCCCTGGGGTAGGAAAGATTGTCTGTCGCGAGGAATAGAACCACGGGCTTCAACTGAAGTAGCGTGGCTATCTTCTAAAAACGTGGTTCCTGATTCGCTGTCACAAGTCTCCAAGGAACTACATAACTGTTCCACCTCTCTGAGATTGCAATACACGATGATCAGGATTCATTAGGTTAGAGATCGTTTTGGCTTCTGCACGGAGGTTCTCAGTGTCTAGCGCGTCATCAGATATGGGAGCGGTGATGCTTCAAACATGAAATGCGATCACTGAGACGGATAGGGGATAGGTGTATCTGACATGATTCGCGGATCGACAGTTGCGGCGAGTCGGAATTGAAGCAATCAGTTTCGACTAGCCACGGGTTTCTGATCAGGATCGCCTGCGCTGAGTTGCTGGTCTGTAGATTCACCAAGACGCACCAAAAGTGTGAGCTCTCGACCTCCGCGACGAATACTGACGGGTTTTTCAAGCAGCTGATGAGCTTCAGCTGGAAGCACGATAGGTTTACGAAACTGAATCAGTACACCGAAGGGGAGTGGTCCTTGATCTACGCAGTGACTTCGTGCCTGTGTCAGGGTTCAGGCTTGAATGATCTCTCCGTGGGCGTGCCCCCGACTGCGGACACGTAGTTCGGTCCAGGTTCTGACGTTTCACGTGAAACATCCGTGTTCGGATGGCTTTCCTAGGTCTTTCTGAGACCTGCGGGGGCGATGGGGTAGTTCAGGTCTTTCCTTCAATCATTATTGGGGGCTCCGAGGTTTCCTGTTCGATGATTATGTATTAGTGCCGATCAGTATCTGTGTCTCGTACTGTAAAGCTGAGCATCATGGGCGCTGCGGGTTCGTTGTTGAAACACGATCCATCCTTTGCCGCCAGTTCGTTTGCATAGCAATGAACGGCAGGACTGTGGACAGAGGGGAGCGCACCGAGTAGATTCCATCCAAGCTGAGCAGTTCAGGTAATGGATGGGCACGACGAACTGCATCGATGTTTCACGTGAAACAGTGATGAATAATGCGTAACTGTGCAGGCACTTCCAGCGACGGATTGCCGTACGTTTCACGTGAAACATCCAAGCGGACTGGTGGCAAAGATCTTCAGAAATCCTAGAATGCAGTTTAGGTCGCCCCGAGATTGGTATCCATCCAAGACAACATAGTGCTCACATTGTTCTGGGGAAGCCGAGTGAAGTTTAGTTGGCCATTCAAATGAGGCCGAGGGGCTATATGGTGTCGAAGAATGAGAGCGGGAAGCGTGTCCAAAAGAGACGGCATAGCACATAGGGATATGCGAGTATTTGGCGGATGCACGCTATTCCGAGCCCACGCTGAGTGACGGTCTGGCAGATCGAAATCGACGCATGCCGTGTGCTCAACGTTGTGACCTAAGCGTTGGTCCTGACTTCATGCATTGAGCCATCAGGAGTGGCAGCATCTTATGCCGGAGTAACCCTGGATCGGGCGACCATGATCGGGCGGGCCCAGAGGGACTTGCGTGGTTCATGGGCCGATAACTTCTGCTGTACAGCATGACTGGGACAAGAGTTCCAGCTCGTAAGGACTGGATACCATTGGTCTAGTTTCATGCGAACAAAAGCGTCGAACACGCGTGTTTCAAGCGCCTGAATGCTTAGCAGAACTCTCTAGGACAACTGAGCACCCCTTAGGCGCTCTACGGCCCCCTCAGGAGCCTCCAGACCCTCCTCTCTCGTGAGAGGCTCCGCGGTTCCACGTTTGAGGCCCATACGGCCTCCAGAAGCCGATTCTAGGCTGTCCAGCGATCCAAGAAGGTTAGGGGTTGGCTACAGGAACAAGTTATGGACCTATCGAGCGCATGCTCTAGGCAATTGGAACCGCGATTAGTGCAAGTCTTGTCGGCAGAACGCATCAGGAAGCTGAACTCGCGGCGCTAGACGACGTACACCGAGCGTCGAAGGAAAGCTCACGAACTCTGGGGGAGAGCGAGCAGCTGGCTGACGTATGGCTCTCCAAGATCTAGTGAAGACCAGCTGAGTTTCATGTGGGGTGTAGAGACTACGTCCAGCTTTGAGGAAGAGCTCCTATGAGCGCGATGATCTCCTCGCCACCAGGTTGGTTGAACTGAAACTTGGACTAGATAGTGCCTATGGGAAATTTGAAAAGATTTGTTCAGTTGAGTCTGTTCGTATGTTCCGTGAGGGTCTCGGACAGCAACCGGGACAGCGGGGTGAAGCTAGACGTCGAGGGCACGAAGATCGTATCGAGGATGTGTCTTTGCCAGCTTGTGCGTTCAGGGGAGGAGTTGTCGTTGTCAGCATCGGTGGCTCGAAGCTCAAGATTCCATCTCGGTTCAAAACATTTCTGTGCGGAACTCGGAGAGCAAAAATACCGACGTTTTAATCGACAACTACACATAGGTCTAACGCGTTGATCTGACAGAGTCGTGAAAATGAAAATTGATGGGATCTACAAAGCAGACTTACACCGTGGAACGAGGAGCTAGTTTTCCTCCCGAGGGAATCTACTGCAGTTAGAAGGGTCGCTCTGGCTGACTTGAGAGAAATGCAAATACCATTTTCGATCGTAGAGGATGCATTTTTTGGCAACCACCGGCAGACGCTTTGAACGAACCACTTTCCTGAGCCCGGCGAGGTCAGAATTGTAGTTTCAAGTTAGAGTAACTAGAAAAACAAAGCAAATAACTTTCATACTGCATCTCGTGCTCCAAATAGCTCTCAGGAGAGGCACCTAGTTCATCCTAACCCCAGCTAAGGTCTGAAAACATGCTGAGACGAGAAAAGGGGGACCGGCCGATGGCCGATCCCCCTTCTGGTAAAGCTAGTGACTTACAGGTACTCTGCAAAGTCCTTTTCGATGACAGCCTTTGGCTTAGCACCGATCGAGGTAGCTACGTGCTCGCCACCCTTGAAAACGTAAACAGCAGGGATGCTGGTGATGCCGTACTTAGCGGCGATGCCCTGGTTCTCGTCAACGTTGATCTTTACAACGTCTACCTTTTCAGCGTGCTCTTCAGCAATCTGATCCAGTACTGGACCAAGCTGGCGGCAAGGACCGCACCACTCTGCCCAGAAATCGACGATGACTGGCTTTTCGGAATCCAGAACTTCGCTCTGGAAGGTTGCTTCAGTTACTGCTTTTGCGTTGCTCATGAGAGACAACCCCTTTCTGAGAAATCTACTTAGACGGTAGCTACGGTTTCGGTGGTGATGTTGGCCAGGTAGTGCTCCACGTCCTGTGCAGCGGCGCAGCCGGAACCGGCTGCGGTGATTGCCTGGCGGTAAGTGGAATCGATGACGTCGCCTGCAGCAAATACGCCTGGCAGTGAAGTCTTCGAAGTACGTCCTTCGACGGCGATGGTGCCCTCGGAAGTCAGCTCGAGCTGATCCTTGACGAGATCAACGCGTGGGTCATTGCCAATGGCAACAAAGATACCGGTGACGTCCAGGGTGCTCTCGGCGCCGTTGACGAGGTTCTTCAGTGCGATGCTCTGAACCTTATCCTCGCCGTTGATGCCGACAACCGCTGAGTCCCAAACGAAGTCAATCTTCTCGTGGGCCAGGGCGCGATCTGCCATGATCTTGGATGCGCGCAGCTCGCTGCGGCGGTGTACAACGGTGACCTTGGCAGCAAACTTGGTCAGGAACAGTGCCTCTTCCATGGCTGAGTCGCCACCGCCGATGACGGCGATATTCTGCTCGCGGAAGAAGAAACCGTCGCAGGTAGCGCACCAGGAGACGCCGTGGCCGGAGAGGCGCTTCTCGTCTTCTAGGCCCAGCTCGCGGTATGCGGAGCCGGTGGAGACGATGACGGCATGTGCACGGTAGGTGGTGCCATCAGCCAGCGACAAGGTCTTGATGTCGCCTTTCAGGTCCATTTCGGTAACGTCGTCGAACAAGATCTCAGCGCCAAAGCGCTCAGCCTGCTTCTGCAGGTTGTCCATCAAGTCCGGGCCCATGATGCCCTCTGGGAAACCTGGGAAGTTCTCCACCTCGGTGGTGTTCATCAGTTCGCCACCAGCTGTAACCGAACCTGCGATAACCAGAGGTTTAAGGTTCGCACGGGCGGTGTAAATCGCAGCTGTATAACCCGACGGGCCGGAGCCGACGATGATTACGTCGCGGATTTCGTCGTTCTGTGCTGAAGTCACGGGGATAGAACCCTTTCGTCCTAAAATTGCGAGGTGGATAGCGAGGCTTTACCTCACTATCCACCTCAACGTATGGCTTTGCTAAAAAATTCCGCTACTGTTACTTGGCGGAGAATTCACCGATTTGCAGACCGTATGGTCGCGATGAGTTGCTGCCCGATGCCTTACGAGGCAGGTCGGTGACATCGAGGAAGACGTAGGAGCCTTTCATGGAATCCTTATCCCCGTCCTTCACGGCCACGGAGACCGATGGGCCGGAGAATGAGCCCTTGGCTACAGACTTAGCATTGCCCAGATCATCGGAATCACCAACGAGGATCTCGTAGTCACCGCCGGTGCCATTCAAACCTTCCAAGTTCACCTCGGAGATGGCCGCCTTGTCCTTGAGCTCGAGGATGAAGACCATATTCGAGGCGAAGCCACCGAAGTTGCTGGTGGTGTAGGTAAAGGTGTCATAGGTGCTCGAGGCGTTGCCGTCGACCATGTTGGCCAGCTTGCCATCGGTTTCAGCATTCAACTGCTGGTTACCAGGAACCAGTCGTGAAATATCCGAAATTACAGGCTTTGGCAAGGCCGGCTCGGAGGATTCCTTCGGCTTGGCCGACTCGGAAGGAGCAGCGGACTGCTGAGGCTCGTTGGTGGTATCGGCAGTAGTTTCCTTATCGCCACCAAGGAAGTTGAAGGCGAAGACCACGGCAAGGATCAAGATGATCAGCAGAACCGCGCCAACCACAATGCGAGTGCCCTTGGACGTCGACTCATCATCTTCTTGCCCGGTGGCCGCAGCCTGGTTTGGGATGACAACGTTTTTGGCGGCGGCTGGGAAAGTTGATGCCTTGGCTGCAACAGCGGCTGCACCAGCAGCAACAGCGCCCGCGGCACCTGCTGCGGCTCCGGCTACACCGGCACCCTTCTTCTTGGCGGGCTTCTGCTCGTCCTCAACAGGCTTGTTATCCGCAGCTGGCTTCTGAACTGGCTGCTGAGCTGGCTTTGCTGCAGCGGCACCTGCTGCGGTTCCGGCGGCGGCGCCAGCAGCGGCCTTAGGCTTGGTGGAATCTGATTTGGCGGACTCGGACTTGGGCGAATCAGACTGAGTCGAATCCGACTTTGCGTCAGCTGGCTTTGCAGCCGCTGGGGTATCACCCTTTGACTGGGCGGCGGCAGCTAAGGCTGCGGTGGCGGTGACGTTTGGCTCGTCGTCCTGATCATCAAGACGGGTAACCGCTGGCTGACCCTCGGTGGTCGGTGGCTCGGTGGAAGCCACAGGGTGGGCAGTGGTAGCCGGAACCTGCTCGTTAGGAGCGGTCTGGTCCGACTGCTGGCCATTGGCCTGGTCTTGGTTTTTCTTGCCGAAGCGGTTCTTCAGACCGGCAAAACCGCTGGAGAAGGCGGTGCCGAACTTGTTTTGTTCAGCAGGCTCGACCTCGTACTGGTTGTCGTCCTCGTAAGACTCTGGGGCGGACTGACGGGTCACGCCGAAGATCTCAGTGCCCAAGGTGTCGGTGAAGAACGGTTCAACGTAGGGTGCGTCGTCGGACTCGAGAACTAGGTCCAACAGGTCCGAAGAGCGTGCCACATTGGCCACGAGGTAGCTCTGGTTGGTGTCGGTGATGCCAAGGTCCAGTACCTGGACGTTGGAGGCGCGTTCACCCATCGCAATTTCGCGGGCACTAGCGGCCAGCTGAGAGGAGTTCTCGGCCGAAGCCACCATGATGCTGACGGAGCGATTAAGTACTTGGTCAATGCCTGCAAGTACCAAGTCACCTTCAGCTGATGAAAGGACGGTCTCAGTGACCTGGTAACGGCCGCTGAGGACAGAGCCGACATCGATTGGCTGCGCCACGTGCATCTCCAAGGGTTGATTGTTCTTCGGTAGCAGTACTCAGACCACCACCTGTCATGTTACCTGTCAGCGGGGCCGATTTGGTGCCAATCTTGCGCAGAATCACTGGCAAGTTTCCAAGGTTTTTTAGCGCTTGAATCCTGGGATTCTTCGAAGGATTGGACCGAGGAAGCCATCAAGCTCCGGCACCTTGGTTTTGTGGAGTAATCCGATGTAGACAACACCCATGGTTCCGGCCACCGCAATGATCGAAATTATGGCGTTGATCAGCGAGGAGTAGGCAAATCCGAAGCTGAATCCACCCAGTAGCCACAGCACCAAGCAGCCCACTGCGCCGGAGAGCGTAGCCATCCAACCGATGCGAACATAGGTATCGATCACCGACTGCACACCGTAGTTTCCGTAGCGGCGCTTAACCAGGAAGTGGGTGCCGATGCAGGAGAGCACGTTGGTCAGGCCGTAGATGAAGGCAATGGCCGCAGCGATGTGCATTGGGTCAATCACGGCTGCTGCGGTGAAGGCCAAGATTAGGCCAACCGCCGCGGTGGCGGACTGGATCAGCATCGGGGTGCGGGTATCTTCTTCGGCGTAGAACACGCGCAGCATGAAGAACTGCAGGGACTTAAATGGCAGGCCCAAGGCTGTGAGAACCAACAACTGGCCCAGTGCTCCGGCGGCTTGCGCGGCGTTCTCCGAGGAGCCAGCAAACAGTCGACCCAGCGGACCGGCAAGCACGATAAACACGATGGTGCAGAAGACGATTGGGATGGCGGTAGAGCGCATGCCGCGGTTCAGTAGCTGGCCAACATCGGCGTAGCGCTTTTCGGTGAAGGCTCTTGCGAAGTCGTTAAACAGCACGGTGGCCACGGTCAGCGCGAACAGCGAGTGTGGCAAAACGGTGATCAGCTGCGAGGTATTCAGCGCGTACTCACCGGCCACCGAGGCGGCCTGTTCGGGAGCCATGGAGGCACGAGCTGCGGTGGCACCAGAGACGATCTTGGAGTACAGCAACGAGGAGAGGTTGCCGATGACCATGGCGCCCAAGGTCCAGATGGCCAGCTTGCCCACGTGGCGCAGGCCCATGCCGCGCCAGCCAAAGTCAAAGCTCAGCTTAATGCCGACCTTCTTCAGTGGCCAGAAGAGCACCAAGGACTGCAACACAATGCCTAGGGTGGAGCCACCGGCAAGCCACATGGTTTTGACCGCGCTCCAGTCCTGCATCGGATCGCCCGAAGAGTAGGCGCCGAAGGTCAGGATGAAGGCGCCAATGACTAGTAGCTGAATGATGTTGTTGACCGCCGGGGCCCACATAAAGGCGGCAAATCGCCCGTTGGCGTTGAGTACCTGGCCTAGTACCGCGTAGAGCCCGTAGAAGAAGATCTGTGGAAGAGACCAATAGGCAAACGCGGTGCCCAGCATGATCATCGGGTCGGTCCAGTTGTTGGTCAGCGCGATGATCAACGGTTTAGCGCAGATGGTCAGGACCAGGGTGAGCAGCCCCATCACCACCACAACCAAGGTCAAAAGCTTTGAGGTGTACGCAGCACCTCGGTCTTTAGCTTTGGACGCCTTGATCAGCTGCGGGATCAGCACCACGTTGAAGACGCCACCGGCGAGCAACATGTAGATGATCGTCGGGATGACGTTGGCTTTTTCGAAAATATCGGCCACCGAGGTGACCGAACCAATAGCCATCGCCAGCAACGCGGTGCGAGCAAAGCCCAACAGACGCGAAACCATGGTTCCCGAGGCCATCAGGGCGTAGATCTTAGAGCGTGAGCGTCCCTGCTGGGTATGCAGCTGCTGGGGAGGTTCGGCGACTAAGTCCATGGCCCCGGTCATTGGCTGCTGATCGGAGCCCGCAGAAGAATTAGGAACCTGAGACATGCTTTGTAAGAACCTCGCGTGCCAGATCAGCGATCCGGCGTTCATTAGGGAAGGACAGGCGTTTGCCTAGGGCATCAAGAGGTACCCAGGCAACATCGACGGCTTCGTGATCGGGGTCGTTCTCGATCGTTAGTTGTCCGCCAGTAGCTTCCAGCAGGAAATGGTGCACAGTTTTGTGCACCCGGTAATTGGTCACGGTGAACCAGTAATCGACCGAACCCAACGGGGCAAGGATCTTTCCGGCGATGCCGGTCTCTTCCTCGATTTCGCGGATAGCCGCTTCCTCATTGTTTTCTATTCCCTCGGGGTGACCCTTGGGCAGGCACCATTCCAGCCGTCCGCCACGGTTATACCGGGCGATAATTGCGACGGGGAGTTTGGGTGCGTTGAAGTCGATCACAATGCCGCCGGAAGAGACTTCTTCCACCGTTGGCAAGCTTGTATGACCGCCAGTTGCCTGCGCACGAGCCATTGACGCAGTCAATGGGGTGCGCTTTGGGGCAGACGGGATCGGTCGGTTCATGGATCCACTCTATCGAGAAAGTGGCCTCGTTCGCTTTATCGACGTGGACAAGTAAGTTATATCGCAAGCAATTTCAGCGCATTTTCAAGCATTTTGCCCAGATTTCTGGCACGCTTAAGTAACTATGCATGCACTTCCCTCACCTGACGTATTACGTCAAATCCTGCCCTCGGTTATTTTCGACTTGGCCGACCGTTTTGTGGCGGCGGGCCATGAGTTGTCTCTGGTGGGTGGACCGGTCCGAGATCTCTACTTGGGTCGAGTATCCCCGGACCTAGACTTCACCACCAGCGCGCGCCCGGAAGAAACCATTAAGGTGATCTCCGGTTGGGCCGACAATATCTGGGATGTGGGTCGAGAGTTCGGCACTATCGCCTTCAAAAAGGGCGAGCATACTTTGGAAGTCACCACCTATAGGGCAGATGCGTACGACAGCCAATCGCGTAAGCCAATTGTTGCCTTTGGCGATAACCTGCACGATGACCTGTTCCGCCGTGACTTCACCATGAACTCGATGGCACTTCGATTGCCAGATCTTGAACTGGTGGACCCCTTTGATGGGGTGTCCTCGTTGAGAGATCAGTCGATCAGGACTCCAGGTGCTCCGGATATTTCCTTCTCGGATGATCCATTGCGCATGATGCGTGCAGCGCGTTTTGCTTCGCAGCTGCAGATTGAAGTCAGCGCCGAGGTTCGTCAGGCCATGAGCGAGATGACCGAACGTATTGAGATCATTTCCGCGGAGCGTGTGCGTGACGAATTGGTGAAGCTGATCAAGGGAACAGATCCTCGGGCGGGCATCAACCTGCTGGTTGAGACCGGGTTGGCTGACAGAGTACTGCCTGAAGTTTCAGCACTGCGCCTAGAAATTGATGAGCACCATCGGCACAAGGATGTCTACCAGCACTCATTGACTGTGCTCGAGCAGGCCGTCTCGATGGAAACGGATCAAGATGGCCCAGTGCCTGGACCCAACTTTGTTCTGCGCTTTGCAGCGTTGATGCATGACATTGGCAAGCCGGCCACACGCAAGTTTGAACCTAACGGCGCGGTGTCTTTCCGCCATCACGACATGGTTGGCTCCAAGATGGTCAAGGCGCGCATGCGGGCCCTGCGTTTTGATAAGGAAACCACCAAAGCTGTGGCTCGGCTCGTTGAGCTGCACATGCGGTTTTATGGTTACGGCGAAGCAGGCTGGTCTGACTCTGCGGTGCGCCGCTACGTTACCGATGCCGGTGACTTGCTTGAGTACCTGCACCGCCTGACCCGTTCGGATGTCACCACGCGCAATCGCAAGAAGTCGGATCGACTGGCCTTTGCCTACGATGATCTCGAGGCACGCATTGCGCAGATTGCTGAGCAGGAAGAGCTGCAGTCGATCCGTCCAGACTTGGACGGGCAGCAGATTATGGGCATCTTGGGCATCAAGCCTGGGCCGGTAGTTGGTCGTGCCTACAAGTTCTTGCTCGAGCTTCGTTTGGATGAAGGTCCGCTGGGTGAAGATGCTGCCATTGAGCAGCTACGAGCTTGGTGGAGCGAGCAGCCTGAAGCGCAGGAAGCAATTACCGAAGAGTAACTGCTGACAAGCACAGAGACAGAATGAGCATCCGGCACCCTCAAGGGGCCGGGTGCTTTTTCATGCTCGAAAAAAGTTCTTAAACTTTTTGACCTAATTAGTGGCGGAGCCTGTGCAATCAATGTATGCTGAATACTGTGATTGGGAAGTCTCAATGAGACTTGCGGATCGATGAAACTTATTAGCAGGCCCCGTGGTGATTCGCGGCTGGCCAACAAATAGATCTTAGGAGGTGGAGAAAAGATGAATATCAATCTGGATATTTCAACTCATCGCACATGGCGAATTGACGGTGACTTTATGTCTACCGGCAATCACGGCCTTTTCTCTCCAACCTCCGGAACAGTGGATTCCTAGAACACGGTGATCCCCACCCAAGTTCCTGAGGTTGAAAGTCAGTAATCGACTCCCACCTTAGGAACTTTTTTCATGTCTAGCCTCCTGTTTTCCTCATCCGCTCAACAGGCTGTTCGCACCTCGGAACTTATCTTCGCAGGACCCGAAAGCCTCAAGGCTCGCGCAATCTCCACGACGCGACAAGATCTTCCCAACCCTTCGAAAGTTAACGAAGGGAGGGAAAACAAATGAAAAATCGACAAGCCAGTCGCAAGTTGAAAAACCTCGACAGCACAGAATTTAACCGTCGCATGCGTGAGCGTGAACTGAAAAACCATGTGCCCGTAGAGATGTACCTACGTATTCGTTGATCCGCGACAACGCCATTACCGTTGTCCGTCCGTCGAATCAGAGGTACCCCATAATGAACTCGCATATTAATGCTCAGAGGCCCGCCGGCCTGCAAGCCGGCGGGCTTCTCCGCATCTAAGGGTGTTTTGGTAGTGAGAACTAGCGTTCCACGTCGCCGCGGATGAAGGCCTCGACTTTGTTGCGTGCTGTTTCATCGTCGTACTGCTCGGGTGGCGACTTCATGAAGTAGCTCGATGCAGACAAAATTGGGCCACCGATGCCGCGATCGAGGGCGATCTTGGCTGCGCGTACCGCATCGATGATGACACCTGCAGAGTTTGGTGAGTCCCAAACTTCTAGCTTGTACTCCAAATTCACTGGAGCATCTCCGAAATTGCGTCCCTCGAGGCGAACAAAAGCCCACTTCCGGTCATCTAACCAAGCAACGTAGTCGCTCGGGCCGATGTGAACATCGTCAGTGGCCAGTTGAGCCGAAGTATTTGAGGTGACTGCCTGAGTTTTGGAGATCTTCTTTGATTCCAAACGGTCGCGCTCGAGCATGTTCTTGAAATCCATGTTGCCGCCAACGTTCAGTTGGTAGGTGCGGTCGAGCACTACGCCTCGGTCTTCAAACAACTTGGCCATCACACGGTGGGTGATAGTCGCACCGATCTGGCTCTTGATATCGTCGCCAACAATTGGGACGCCCGCTTCGGTGAATTTCGCAGCCCACTCGGGAGTGCCAGCGATGAACACTGGCAAGGCATTAACAAAAGCAACGCCGGCATCAATCGCGCACTGAGCGTAGTACTTGGCGGCCTGCTCAGATCCAACGGGAAGGTAGCAGACTAGGACGTCCACCTTGTTTTCCTTTAGCTGCGCAACGATATCTACCGGCTGCGCAGCAGACTCTTCGATGGTCTCGCGGTAGTACTTGCCTAGCCCATCAAGGGTGTGACCGCGCTGCACCGTAACCCCGGTCGTAGGAACATCAGCGATTTTGATGGTGTTGTTTTCGCTGGCCAGAATTGCTTCTGCGAGATCGAGGCCGACCTTCTTGGCATCAACGTCAAAGGCAGCAACGAACTGAACGTCACCAACGTGGTACTGGCCGAACTGCACATGCATAAGACCTGGAACGCTGACCGCTGGGTCCGCATTTCGGTAGTACTCAACACCTTGGATAAGTGAAGTGGCGCAGTTGCCTACTCCAATGATGGCAACACGGATCGAGTTTGCTGACACATGGGCTCCTTTGAAAATGTGTAAGACCTTCGGACTTTAGGGCGCATCAAAAGCACATGCTGGAGATTGCCCTTGAAGCTATTAAGCCTTATGAAGACCAGAACATTCCCAACCAGCCAAGACATTACAAATCTAATGCTGAGGAGGGCGGACCCTGGCGACTACGGTCAACGGTTGATGGTCGAAGCTGAGTTAACAAGGACGGCCATTTTGTACAGAAGTAAAAAGACTTTTACTCGTGTCTCCTAGCTGGAAGTCAGGCCAAAATGTATGTCAGTACCAATTTAGCATACACTCATGACATAGTTCTAGTGTTGCTACCACGTGAGCGTTGGTAGCTACGACGAACCTTCAGTAACACCTTGACCACCGGAGATGGCAAAGACGTGCGCAGGCGATGACGCAGAGGCTGTCGGCGAATAAAGGCCAACATCTCATGGTCAGTGCGTAGCTTGCCCTCGTTCGCCCGCTGAGCCAACACCTCGAGGGACTGAATGAAGCTGCGATCCATGCGGTGGAAGTAGTTTTCCCTCAACCAAGCTTTGCTGGGTTCACCGAAATTCAAGGAAACAACGTCATTCAAATTCCCGATGATTCCCGAGGCAGTAAATACGGTATTGATCATCTGAGTACTGACGCCAAAATCAGAGAGCACCATCGTGGGTAAACCTCGATCAATGGACTCTAAAGCGGCAGTAGATGACACGGTGACCAATGCACTGCCCGGAACCAGGGCTTCGCTCATTGATCCCGCATCAAAGCGAATCCGTGATTCTGAACTGATCAGCTTTTGAGCTTTGAGGTTATCGAACAGACTGTCATAGGGATAGGCCTCCATATGCGTCTGCGGTTCACCCGCCTTGGCACGAAGCTTGATTAAAACCTCGAGGCCCGGATTCATCTGGCTAGCCTTTTCCAACGCTAACAAGATGGATTCACGCTGCTGTTCAGTCTCTGGAACCTTGGCCTGAGGTGCAAACACCAGACGACTGAACTGGTGCTCCTGGACCGGAGGGAAACCAATGGAGTGCAAGAACGGCAGCTTGCTGACCATGATGGTTGGCTGATGCCCCTCGCTTAGCTCGGTCATATAGGAAAAATCGCGAGCTTCGGCATGAGAATGACAAATAAACGCATCGCCGGCGCGACGGTAATTCCAGCCCTTACGAGTCGCAGGGTAGGCGACACCAGGCAGAGCAGAAATTAGTGCGGTGCAACGTCCGTCAATTGGTTCGGTACGTAGTATCCGTGAGTAAATTTCAGCGACAACAGGGCCAGTTGCCGAGGCAAAAACAAGGTTTTGCGCCACCGTATCGGCGTTGAGCTGAGAAAGCTGAATGACCTCGAGCGCAGCTGGATCTAAATCGGTTCCTTCGAAGGCTGCCGCGATTTGCTGCGCAGTTGGCATGACCGGGGTGCGTGCCAAATAGATTTTCCGGTCCCATTCAGGGCCTAGACGGTGCAAAAAACTTGTTGCCATTTTCAGATATGAATCTGAGTCGGCAATAGCAAGAATAGAGGGTTTCATTAGTGTCTTCACACCTTCAACGAACTGGATAGGTGTTCACGAAGTTCAAGTTCTGTATCGTCGGTCCACCAATGTTCAGGAACCGCCTGCGGGTAAAGGAATCGCGCATCAGATCCCAGCAGCAATCGCAGTGAAGGGATGACCGTGGAAGGAAGCGCCCGGATTTCCTGGCCGGGACGCAGCACACGAAGGCGCATTTCAATGGGCACCGTATGTTCCTTGAGTACTACTTGATCAATCTTGGCAATCTTTTCCAGCAACTGTGGGGTCTCACGTCGGTGCGGGAAATAGGCCACCGGACCTTCCGAAGCGATCTGTTCAACCCACTGCAGGTAGGGCTGTTCGTGAATCAACTGATCGGCAACCATGGCTGAACCGATCAAAAGGGTTGGTTCGGTGAAACTTTCGGCCACCGGCTGAGTAGCGAGCCACTCAAACTTGTGTTGAGCGAACTTGATTCCCAACGCGGTCATCTTCTGACGAGTCGGAGGATCAACAAAAAGCGCCGAGACGATCAACAGTCGCTCTTCACGTGCCAGCTGGCGCAACCGATGCCAGGTAGCAAGACCCATGGCAACTCGTGCTGCCGAATTCTTGGCTCGAGCGCGGACCAAGGGCACCGGAGTATCGCTAATGAGCTGCTTGATCAGTGCCAAGGTTGCTAGCCCGTCATCGATGATGATGATTTCTTTGGCTTTAACTCCGGCCAGCAAACTGCGCTGCACCTTTCCCGAATAGGCATCTCCGGTCACATAACGGTCCGAAGAGCTTTTAGGATGAGGTGGTTTGCGTGCGGCCGGTTCAAAGTGAACACCATCCGGTGCACGAGCCAGCAACGCTTCGGTGGTTGCCTCCAGAGGCATGCCCAAACGTGGGACGACCCTAATGTTCGTACCAAGGAGCCCTGCCGCGTGAGTTTCTACGGCAGAGAGTAACTGCAAGGGGGATTCAACCCACACGTGTGCCGTGCCAAAGCGAGGCCGTGGAACTTCGTGAGTATCATGCTGGGTCAGTTTCATCATGGTGAGGGTCATTTTGCCAGTCGGCCCAGGGATCTGGACAATTTATCAAGTCTCTTTGACCCTTTACGCAAGACTCGACGCGAGGCTGAACGAACCTTAGACGGCAAGGTACGTCGCGCAGGGGCCAGATGAACGAAGCGTGGTGGCAGATCCAACTTGGTGATGCGACGGCGCTTGAAGTGTTCAGAGAAATCAAGGTAGTTGGCGGCCAGGAACTCTTCAGCGGCCTCACGCAATTCAGGTAACTGATTAGGCTGCATGCAGTACGCCACGGCTGTCAGCAATGCCGAAAGTTGGTCATCAGTTTCGCTGTGTGTAGGAGCTGGCAGGCCCTGAACAAACAGGGCATGAATGATCGAGAGTGGAATACGGTTCGAATTCTCATAGGGAGCCAGCGCCTGGAGCATCATGCCGGTGCCCACGGCATGGACCTCGGTATCAAGAATGTATCTGGCCGTGGCCAGGCCGGTGGAGAAGCAAGAGATAACAACCTTCGGTCGCACCGCAGTGATCACCGTTTCTGCCAGATGATCTGTGTTCAACACTCGGAAATCTAATCCCAATTCAGCGCCGACAGTAGCCAACCGCGCAGCCGAGGTGGCACTGGCTGAAGGGTGCGCCTTAAACAAGACGGTACTCAGCCCACGGTCTATGGCAACTTGGAGCATCTGGACGTGAAGATCAAACTCTTCTTCGGAATCCATCAATCCAAGGGATCCGAGGTACTGTCCGAGGATCAGCGCCGAGGATGCAGGCAAATCAAAATGAGCATCGGTAGCGAGTTCGGTGAAAACTTGAGCCAACTGCTCGGTATGAAGTTCTTTGCGTGCCGGCTCGAGCTCGGCGAGCAGGTGCGGTTCCAAACCGGGAACTAGATCCACATGGATTGTTCCCATCAAACGTTGACGCAACGGCATAGCCAACCTGGAACGGGTTGGACCATAGGACATGAGCCCGTCCGAGTGAACCCATAATTGTGCATCAAAGAAGATGCGAGCCAGGGCGCGGGCAGGGTTGACCTGAATCGATTCCAAAACCAAGGTCAGTGGTCCGTCACCGAGGTTCCACGCTTGGCGCAGCAGGCGCTCAAAAATGTGTAATTCGTCTTCACGCGGGTTGAACTGAAAAGGGCGGCGCGGGGCCAGCAGTGCAGCGAAGTCCACCACCCGATCAAAACGCGAGGCAAGTTTTTCAAAGCCTGGAACCTGATCTAACGCGGTGGTTAGTTCTGGAACCTGTGAGCCATTAACCAAAACTAAAACGTACTCATCT
Source organism: Glutamicibacter sp. MOO4 (assembly GCF_056934395.1). NCBI lineage: Bacteria > Bacillati > Actinomycetota > Actinomycetes > Micrococcales > Micrococcaceae > Glutamicibacter > Glutamicibacter sp. MOO4. The sequence goes on along the minus strand of NZ_CM167800.1, from coordinate 2,953,369 downwards.
GCTTCTGGAAGCAGTCCTGCATCGGCCATCGCGGCCAAAGAAGCGAGCTGGAAGTAGCTGCTGGCTTCAATCAGTGCGATCACTTGCTGACCCCGATCTTCCCTGGCTGGAGGTAGGAAAGGATATGCCGGCGCCGGGCAACATCCATTTCGAGTACTACTTGGTGGGCAACGGTGACGTCGATGTCGCTGAAGATTTCTCGCAGCTGCTGCTTGATGGTCAGTCGTACCTGCGGTGGATAGTTCTTGGAACGCTTCTCGTGGTGGCACACGATGGCGAAGAACTGCCGCAAAGCCTTGGGAAGATGGCGGGCGGAATCTGGGTGTTCTCGTACGGCAGCGAGCACTTGTTTATAGGCCTCGAGGAAACCTAACTGGCGCTCGTCAAAAACCTGGCTGAGGGAACTAGGTAGTCCGCGTCGGTAGAAGACGCTGGGGGAGGAGATAACTGCATAGCGTGAGGTATCTAGGTGCAGCTTCCAGATCCATGGACGATCCTCGGCAGATTGCAGCTGCTCATCAAAGTAGAAGCAGCCGATGCTGCGCATGAGCTCGGTGCGGTACATCCCGGCCCATGAGTAGGGGTAGTCCACCATGGACGGTGAATCGATTGGCTCAATGTCATCAGCAGGATTTAGCACGATGCCACGCAAGGCTTGAGGAGCACGGAAAATCACGCGGGTGGTGCCACTGACGCGGACGTGGTCGCAGCGTACAAAATCAACGTGCAAGTTGCTCAAGGTGTCCGCAAGGGTAGCCAGATGCTGCGGGCCATACCAATCATCTGGATCCAAGAAAGTGTAAAACTCGCCAGTGACCTGTTCCAACGCGATATTTCTGGCAGCTGAAACTCCGACGTTTTCTTCCAACGTGATCAGCTTAAGCCCGGGGACTGAGTCCAGGTACGACTGGACTAAGGCGGCGGTGGCGTCGGTGGAAGCATCGTCAACCACGAGCACTTCCATCTCCCAACGGCCCAGCTGTTGGCGTGAAAGGGAAGCCAGCGCGTCGCAGATGTACGCCTCCTGGTTGTAGGCCGGGATGACCACGGATATGCGGCCAGGGATCGGGCTCGTCATGGCGGGACTGGCTTCCTTTGGTTGGTGCTAAGTGATGAAGTGAAAACTAATGACACTCGGCGGCCGGACCGGGAAGGTTCGGCCGCCGAGAAGTCACGGGGAGAACTGAGATTATGCGTCGACGCGGCGCAGGCGGCTCAGTGGAGCCAACTCGCCTGGGAAGACCTTCTTCACGCCGTCACCCATGGCCTGCTCGAGGATGCGGATGTCGCGGATCAGCGACTCGAAGCCCTTTGGCTCCAGCGAGGAAGCCTGATCCGAACCCCACATGGTGCGGTCCAGTGTGATGTGACGCTCCACGGTCACAGCGCCCAGTGCCACAGCTGCCAGCGAGATCTGCAGGCCGCGCTCATGGCCCGAGTAGCCCACTGGAACCTGGTAGCGATCGCGCAGGGTTTCGATCATGCGCAGGTTAGCCTCTTCTGGAGGCAGTGGGTAGGTGCTGGTGGCGTGCATCATGACCAGGTTGGAAGTACCCAAGGTCTCAACGGCCTTGTCGATCTGCTCGATGGTGGACATGCCAGTGGAGAGAATGATTGGCTTGCCGGTTTCTGCCAGTGCCTTGAGCAGCTCGATGTCGGTGACCGATGCCGAAGCTACCTTGTGGGTGACTGCACCCTGCTCTTCCATGAATTCAACCGAAGGAACGTCCCATGGGGAAGCAAAAGCGTGTAGACCCTTGGAAGCTGCGTAGGAGATGAGCTCCTTGTACTGAGCTGCATCAAACTCAACGCGGTAGCGGTAGTCCAGGTAGGTCATATCGCCCCATGGGGTGGAGCGGATCTTGTCACGCATATCGGTGGGGGTGGAGATTTCCGGGGTGCGCTTTTGGAACTTCACTGCGTTGGCGCCGGCCTCAGCCGAAACATCAATCAGCTGCTTGGCGATCTCGATGTCACCATTGTGGTTGATGCCGATTTCGCCGATGACGTAGACCTGCTGGCCTGCGCCGAGCTGGGATTCGCCGATGGCTACTGGCTTGATATCGGTGGTCACGGAGGTCATTGACTTGCCTTTCATTGGGTGAAACTTGGGAAATTTGTGGTGGAGCGTGCCGCGATCACTAGCTCTGCTAGTTCTCGCACCGCCCCATAGCCGCCCTTGCGGGTCAGGCGGTGGCGTGCAGCTTGGTGCACTTGGTTGTTGGCGTCAGCCACGGAAATGGGCCAGCCAACAAGTTTCATGGCGCCGAGGTCGTTGATGTCGTTGCCGACATAGGCCACTCGTGCCGGGTTGATCGATTCATCGGCCAACCACTGGGCCAGGTATTCGGCTTTGTTCTCGATACCGTGGGCCACTTCAACTTTTAGTTTGGCTGCACGGGCGGCAACCACCGGGTTGGCCTCCTTGGAGAGGATCAGGAACTTCACTCCTGCGGCCCGAAGCCGAGCCACTCCCATTCCATCGGAGCGTGAAACACGAACGGATTCGGTGCCGTGTTCATCCACATAAGCGGTATCCGCGGTGTGCACACCATCAAAATCGGTGATGACAGCGTCAACTTCGATCGGTGCTGGCGCATCGGTGACGGTGAGTTCGGCGAGCTTGAGGTCTGCCTCGGTATCAATGTCGATACCGTGTTCGGCGGGAACCTCATGGACTCGAACCCGGCCGAAGAACCGGTGTCCGGCAGCTAAGAAACCTGCGGTTTCCATGGCGTAGAACGCTCCGGTTTCATGGAAGCGCGGTTCGCGGTCCTGGCGGCGTGGGCGGTGCAGCTTTTCGTGCCCGATAGCCACCGCCTCGCCCTGCTCATCAAGTCCCCAGTGGAATCCGTGGTCGGACACTGCTGCGAAGCTGACCTCAGCGCGCCCGGAGGTCACCGTGGTGATGGCCGCGTCGAGATCTGCTGGGTCGATAAACGGGCTGGTGCACTGAATGAACAGGGTCACCGCTGGCAACGTGTTGGTGTTTGCCAAGACATGTTCCAGGACTGACTCACTGCTGGCCGTATCCCCGGCGATATCTGCCGGTCGGTCAACAACTCGCGCCCCGTAACGAAGTGCTTCGGCTTTGATCTGTTCATGATCCGTGCTGACCACGACGTCGCTGACAGTCGCCGCAGCCTTTGCTGATTCAATGGCTCGACCGAGCAGCGACTTGCCGCCGATCTCACGCAGGTTTTTGAGCCGGATGCCCTTGGACCCTCCCCGTGCGGGGATGATCGCCATGGCACTTGGCTGATTGGTTTCGTTCACAAATACGACGCTATGGGCCTTAGTTAACTAGCCGGGAGTATTTAGGTAAACGAGGGGTGAAGTCACGGTGTAATCACCTGCAAATTTGCTGAATGTGAGGTCAGCAAGCGGTTTACGTGAATCTTATGACTGAGTTTTTGCCGCTTCGAACATCGTCGTCACTAGGTATTGGGATGAAACTTTGGTGTTCAAAGCTGTGAGCAAGGACAAAGCATTTAGGCTGGAGAGTATGCACGAGCCTAACCAGTCACCACCCAAGCGTGGACCTCTGCGTATCACCGTGCCATCACGGGCCGACGGTTTCCTTCGCCAATTCACCGCACTCATCGGTGGTCCCTTAGGACGGCGCAGTGATCCCGGACGAGTAGATCCAGGGTTCTTCAGCGTGGAAAGAGTCATCATTTTGATGACCACCGTGGGAGCATTGCTGATGCTGCTGGCCAAGAACCCCTGCCGAGTCAGCGGTTGGGGTGGCAATAATCCCTACGTTTATGCCTGCTACAGCGACTGGGTGCCACTATTTGGTGCTCGCGGCTTTGCCGATAATCCTTGGGCACCTTTTAGTTCCGGTGCCGAATTTGAATACCCGGTTCTAATGAGCGCGGTGGCTTCCGCCGTGGCTTCGATTGTTCCCCACTCGGTGGCTAACCGCTCATTGATGTACTTCGACATCAATCTCTTGCTGGTCGCGATCTTGTGGATGGTCACCGTGATTTGCACGGTTCGCATGACCGGACGCCGACCATGGGATGCGGCCATGATCGCCATTGCCCCGGGTATCATCCTGGCCGGAAGCATCAACTGGGATATGTGGGCTGTAGCCCTGCTAGCCGGAGGAATGCTCGCCTTTGCGCGTAAGCACACGGTACTTGCCGGCGTCCTAATCGGGCTGGGCGCGGCGATGAAGATCTACCCATTCTTTATCCTCGGAGCACTACTGGTTCTAGCCATCCGCACCGGAAAATTCAAAACATTCTGGATCACCGCCGGTACTGCAGCTGCCACGTGGGTACTGGTGAACCTTCCCTATGCGTTGGCCTTCCCCGACTCGTTTATGCACTTCTTCAACTTCTCCTCAGAACGAGGTGCGGGTTTCTCTAGCTTCTGGCACGCCTGGAATGTAGTGGCAGGCAAAAACCCTGGTCTTCCAATCTTTGAAGCGGACCAGATTTCGCGCTACGGGCTGATCCTCTTCTTCCTGTGCTGCGTAGGGGTGGCGCTGCTGGGGCTGTTGGCTAAACAGACTCCACGGCTAGGTTCCATGGCGTTTTTGATCATTGCTTCTTTTGTTATGGTCAACAAGGTTTACTCACCGCAGTTCATCGTGTGGCTGATCCCGTTGTTCGTTCTGGCCTTGCCACGCTGGAGAGAATTTGTGATCTGGATGCTGGTGGAAATAGCGCACTTCTACGGGCTTTGGAACTATCTGGACTCGTTCTCCGCGGAAGATCCCATCAAGACCTTCCCGGAAACCGGGTACGTCTTCCTTGTGGCCGCGCATATGCTCATGCTCGCATACCTGATGTATTTGGTGGCCCGCTCAATTCTGGACCCACGACGAGATCCAATCCGGGCCGTCGGCCAATTGGATCCGTTGGCCGGAGAGTTCGCTGGTGCACGAGACCGATTTACCCTGCGCGGATTGTTGCCAGGGGAAAAGAAAGCTAAAAAATTTGCAGGGAGCCAACAGTGATTGACGTTGCCGTAATCGGTGCTGGTCCTAACGGGCTGGCGGCCGCCGCTGTGGCGGCTCGGGCTGGACTGAACGTTCAGGTGTACGAAGCTAATGAAACTATTGGTGGTGCTGCCAGAACCCAGAGTCTGGATGGCTCTGAAGCAAAGTTTGATTTGGGTAGCGCCGTGCATCCGATGGCGCTTCAATCTCAGGCCATGCGTGAATTGGGTGTCCACGGCAAGGTGGACTTCATTGTCCCGGAGCTCTCCTTCGCCCATGTGCTTGATCAGGGCACAGCCTATGCCTACAAGGACTTGGACCGCACGGTGCAAGAACTGGGCGGCGAGGACGGGAAGTACTATCAAAAGCTAATTGCCCCGTTAGTTGAGCAGATCGACTCGCTCAGCGATACCCTGCTGAACCCGCTGCTCAAAGTCCCTTCTCACCCATCGGTACTGGCGACCTTTGCGCTTAGCTCGCTGGGCGGGATGGCGTTTAAGAACTTGCTGTCCAGCAAGTACGAACGGGCTGCCGCCTTGTATGCCGGATGCGCTGCCCACGTTGCCGGTGGATCACGAGGTCCAGCTAATGCCGGAGCTGGATTGTTCCTAGCTGCTACCGCGCACGCCAAGGGTTGGCCCATTCCACGAGGCGGCTCCCAAGCCATCAGTGATGCGTTAGCTGCCGAAGCCACGGCTCATGGCGCGCAAATTCACACCGGTGTGCGTGTGAACCATATTGATGATCTGGCAGCGCAGAATATTCTTTTTGATACCTCGGCCGAAGAAGCAGCCAAGCTCAGCGCAGGTCATCTTTCGGATCAACTCTCTAGCGCTATGATCGCCACCCGGCGCTCGCCGGGTAGTTGCTTGGTGCACTTTGTGCTCTCCGAGCCCGTGCCGTGGAGCGACCCGACACTGGCAACGGCAGGCACCGTGCATCTCGGGGGAAACGCAGCTCAGGTCGGCAGAGCAGAGCGTGCCGCGGCACGCGCTGGCTCGCAAAAGCCGTTTACCATCGTGGCCCAACCATCACTCTTTGATGACTCGCGTGCCCCTGCCGGCCAGCACGTTATCTGGGCTTATTGCCACGTTCCGCTGAACTCACGCGCCGATATGAGTAAAGCGATTGAAACGATGATCCAGCGGGCGGCCCCCGGGTTCTCTGACACCATCCTCGAAAAACACGTGGTCAACGCGCAAGAGCTTGAAAAGCAGAATCCAGCACTGATCGGTGGAGATCTCTCTGGCGGCATCATGGATCTCCTGGGCAGTATTAAACGCCCACGAATTTCGCTGGACCCGTGGTACCTACAATCCAATGGACTGTATCTGATCTCCTCCGCAGCCCCTCCAGGACCATCGGTCCACGGCATGGGCGGATTCCTTGGGGCCAAAGCCATGCTCAAGCGCGAGTTTGGTATCAAAAACTGGAAGTCAGCAAAGTAAAACCTAGAGAAGAGCATGCACCATCTGGTGCATGCCCTGTTGGCTATCAGGCTGCGGTCTAACCCTTTGGAGGGAGACAAAGATCAGCACTCTGAGCGGTTCAATGCAACTGTATTTTTCGTAGGCTGGTTAAATGATCCAGGCACAGCAGTTGACGAAGACCTACGGTTCCAAGACCGTAGTAGATCAGGTGTCATTCACCGTCCAACCCGGACAAGTCACCGGTTTCCTCGGCCCCAACGGAGCCGGCAAGTCCACCACCATGCGAATGATCGTGGGACTGGCCGCGCCTACCCAAGGCCAGGTGCTGGTTAATAACCGGGACTTCAAAAAATCAAAACATCCAATCACCGAGGTTGGCACGCTGCTAGAGGCAAAGTCCGTACATAAATCGCTGACTCCTTCCTCGCACTTGCGTTCGATCGCCGCCACGGCCGGACTACCCAGCTCCCGTGTCAGCGAAGTCTTGGAATTGACCGGACTAACTGGGGTTCGCCGCAAGAAGATCGGCGGCTTCTCTTTGGGCATGGGGCAACGTCTTGGCATTGCAACCGCACTGCTAGGTGACCCGCAGGTCTTGATCCTGGATGAACCAGTGAACGGACTGGACCCCGAAGGTGTTGCCTGGGTGCGAAACCTAGCCCGACAGCAGGCCGCCGCCGGCAAAACCGTCTTCATCTCCTCTCACCTGATGAGCGAAATGGCGCAAACAGCTGATCATTTGATCGTTATTGGTCGAGGACGCATCATGGCTGATGCGCCGATTAGTGAATTCATTGATAACGGCCTTGCTCAGACCATCGTGAAATCGAGCGATATCGAAGTGCTGATGAACGCCCTGAGCAGCCAAGGTGTGCAACTTCGCCGGATTGACGCACAGACTCTGGAAGTCACCGGACCAGATTCTGAAGTTATCGGACGCCGCGCTTTAGAAACTGGTGTGGCCCTTAGCGAGCTACGCCCGCTGCAGCGCACTTTGGAAGATGCCTACATGGAATTGACCCGAGACGCCGTGGAATACCACTCGAACATTGTTGCCGAGAACAGCGGCGGGAAGTAATAGCCATGACAACTCAGATTCAAACCCCGCTACGCGGCAAAGTAACTCTGGCTGGAGTCCTGCGCAGCGAAGCTATCCGCATGTTCTCGCTGAAATCCACCGGGATCTTGATTGCCCTTTCCATTGTGCTCTATGTAGGCATTGCCGTCATCGCCACCTGGGCTATCGGATCTTTGCTTCAAGACATGAGCGATCCAAGCCAGATGGAAGGCATGGGAACTATGTCCCAGCCGGGCTTTGCCAGCGAAACGCTGGGCTCCGGACTGGTCTTCAACCAGTTGATTCTCGGAGTGCTCGGCGTACTGCTCTTCAGCGGAGAATTCACCACGGGGTCCGCTGTCAGCACCTTCTTGGCCAGCCCGCAACGACTCCGGGTGATGACAGCAAAGATCATCTTCACCGTTGTGCTCACCGGTCTCACGCAGCTAGTCTCCACCCTGTTGGCGTTCATCATCGCCAAACCGGTCGCTGAAAACTACAACCTGACCTTGGAATTTGGCAGCTCTTCCTTCCAATCGGTGCTCTGGTACGGCACCTTGGCCGTGATCATGGCCGCCCTGATCGGTTTGGCGCTTGGCGTTTTGCTCCGTAGCTCCGCCGGCGGCATCACGGTTCTGGCCGCAGTGTTCTTTGTCCTGCCGATCATCACCGCCATCTTTGGCTCATATGTGGACTGGCTACCAAACGTATCGGCATTCCTGCCAGATCAGCTGGGCTTGTCTCTGGCTACACCGCTGAGCGCGCCAAGCGATCTAGAACTGTGGCAACAACTCTTAGGCGTTGCCGGATGGATCATTGTTCCGTTGGCTCTAGGCGCGGTCTTGCTTGCCAAGCGAGATATCAAGTAATCAGCGGTTACTGAGAGAAAACTACACTGGAATCATGACCCAACAGACGCTGCAGGAAACTGTCGCTTCCTTTGATGCACTGACCGCCAAGCGAATGGGACGGTTGCGCCTCTACCTGCGCACCCATCCCCGCTTGGTGGTTGTTGGCGTCGTCGTCATCTATTTGTTGATCACGCTGCCTAGCGTCCTGATTATGGCAGCAATGCCGGACACCAACGCGACCGGTTTTTTGGTGGTCACTCTGGCCGTAGGCGCCGCACTGCTCTATCGGCGAAAAGCGCCGATGACCGTGATTATCTTGGTCTTCGTCTTTGAATGTGTTGCCCTGGTTATCGCCGGTCCGCAAGGCGGACTGGGCGGCGTGGGCATGATGATTGCCCTGTACACGGTCGCCACGAGCTACTCGGCCAAACGCACCATTCCGTTGGCTATTCTTGCCGCCAGTTTTCAAACGGTCCTGATGGTATTGATGGGCTTCCCGGAAATGACCGACATGGATTTGGATCAAAGCGATGGAATTGATGAGACCACGTTCAGCCGGATTCTCATTGGCGTTGCCGGAAGTTTCATCATCGGCTTCTATATCTCCGCAGCCGTACTTGGCTTGATTGTGCGCAATGCACGAATCCATGAAGCAGAACTAAATCACTGGGCACGGCAGGTTTCCACCTTGGCCCAGGTTCAAGAACGAAACCGCATTGCCCGAGAAATGCACGATGTAGTGGCCCACTCACTCTCGGTGATGATTGCCCTATCCGAAGGTGCCCGCGTCGTGGCTAAACGGGATCAAACCCGCGCCGACGAAGTGCTCAATGAGCTCTCGGGCACCGGACGAGCCGCACTGGCAGATATGCGTCGCATGCTTGGGGTACTACGTCAAAACGAAACCGGTGAGCTGGAGCCACAACCTACCGGCGGAAATGTCGAGCAGCTCTTGGAGGGCTTTAGAACAGCGGGGCTTCCCATTACGTTTACCCAAACCGGGGGAGCACTGCCAGAAGACACCACTTTCCAGCTCACGGTCTTCCGGATGATCCAAGAGTCTCTGACAAACTCATTGCGCTATGCCCGTAATGTCAGTGATGTGCAAGTACGTTTGGAACGACGGCGTGATGAACTAAGACTGGAAGTCATGGACAACGGAGACGCCACCAGAGTTCCTAGCGTTGGTAGTGGCCGAGGGTTGCGCGGCATGCGTGAGCGCGCAGCGCTCTTTGACGGCACCGTAGAAGCTGGGCCGGTAGCCAGTGGCGGCTGGATAGTTAAAGCGGTACTGAAGCTGCCCGAATGCAGCGTGAACAACGAGAAGCAGAAGACGGCGAAGGATTAGACGTGGACGAAAAAATTAAAGTCTTGCTGGTCGATGACCAGCCGCTGTTACGTATGGGATTCCGACTGATTCTCGAAGGCGAGGATGACATTGTCATTGTTGGCGAAGCCGCAGATGGGTTAGATGCCCTGACGCAGACGGCCGTGCTGAAACCTGACGTGGTGCTCATGGACGTACGCATGCCAAAGATGGACGGTCTCGAAGCGACCGAACGCATTGCCAAGGCGCATCCGGAAACCAAGATCATTATTCTTACAACCTTTGACCTGGACGAATACGCATTCGCCGGACTGCAGGCCGGCGCCAGTGCATTCCTGCTCAAAGATGTAGCCCCTGAAGAACTAGTGCAAGCTGTGCGTTTGGTAGCCTCGGGCGACGCGGTGGTTGCCCCGCGGGTGACCGCTCGACTGCTAGAAACCTATGTGCGCAACGGCGGTAAGTCTGCTGCTGGTCAGAAGCAAGAAATACCTCGAGATCCGTTGCTTGATGATCTGACTCCGCGCGAACAAGAAGTGCTCCGAGCGCTAGCCGAAGGACTATCAAATGCGGAAATCGCTCACCGCTTCTTCCTTTCAGAAGCTACGGTAAAAACTCACGTCCGCCGAATTTTGACCAAACTGCATTTGCGAGACCGTGTTCAGGCTGTGGTGTATGCCTACGAAACGGGTCTAGTGATTCCTTCTCAGGGACTGGACTACTGATTCTGAACGCAAAAAAAGGCCGCCAAACGTAGAACCTACGTTTGGCGGCCATCCGCGTTTTTAGCGTTTGCTAGTTTTGCGTTGCTTGCGTGCGGTGGCGCGTAATTGAATAACGCGGGCAACCCCGGCGATAGCCACGACTAGGGCTCCGCCGATCGACGCGATGAACAGCGCCAGACCGAGGTTTACTTGTCCCTCGTAGGCGAAGTACCGCAGGGTGACCTGATCTTGATTTTGCGCGATAAAAATAATCAGCAAGATCAGCACAATGATGCCTAAGACCGTGGCGGTCCAAATACGACCCAGCTTGGTTGCCGGAAGCTTTTCCTTAGCCGGTGGCACTTCCCGCTGGGAGTTGCTTGGCCTCGCCGTGCCCGGTTCGGCCACGGGCTCCACAGGGAAACGCTCCGGGTCCGGAGTTTGATCAGATGTAGCCATGATGATCTCGCTTTCGTAGTCTTCAAGTCTGCCTTCAGCTTTGCCCACGCAAGGCTCCAAGTCAAGCATCAGATCAAGGTGTCCGGCTGGTTCGTCACCGGGCTGGCCGGAGCTGAGCCATTAGTAATTACGCAGTGGGCTACTAAGCTGGAGAGCAACCCGAGAATTCAGACGGGAACCGCATCCTGGATTTCAGTAAGACGATGACAGAAAGAAGTGAGTAACCAGCTATGGCACAAGCCGCAGCAATGGCCCACATTGCAGACCTAGCCGAATACGTCGCAACTTCACCCTCCAGCTACCACGCGGCAGCAACGGCCGCGAAGCGGCTAGACGCTGTCGGGTTCACCGGCCTGAACGAAGCTGATGCGTGGAATCTAGGACCAGGTTCTTACTATGTGGTTCGTGATGGTGCGATCATCGCGTGGGTGCAACCTGAATCGGCCACGGCTACCAGCGGATTCCATATCCTCGGTGCACACACCGACTCACCAGGCTTTAAACTCAAGCCCAAGCCGACCACCGGATCTAACGGCTGGTGGCAGGCAGGCGTAGAGGTCTACGGAGGACCGCTACTGAACTCTTGGCTGGACCGTGAACTCATCCTTGCCGGCCGTCTGGTGCTTAAGGACGGCACGGAACACTTGGCTCAGACTGAACCGATCCTGCGCATCCCACAGCTGGCGATCCACCTTGATCGCCAGGTCAACGAGGGCTTGACCCTAGATAAGCAGACCCACACCAACCCCATCTTCGGAGCCGGGGATCTGGCTGATGCAGATATTCTTGCCGTCCTGGCCGAATCGGCTGGCGTGGATCCAGCTCAGGTAGCTGGCTATGACATCCTTACCGCACCAGCGCAACGTGGTGAGGTATTTGGCCAAGGCAAGAACTTCTTCGCCAGTGGCCGATTGGATAACCTCACTTCGGTGCATGCCGGAATCATCGCGCTGACCGATCATTCGAGGAAGCCGTCGGGTAAGCACATTGCCATGATGGCCGCCTTTGACCACGAAGAGTTGGGCTCCAGCTCACGCTCCGGTGCGTGCGGTCCTTTCCTTGAAGAACTGATCAACCGAATCCAGGCTTCGCTGGGTGCAGGGGTGGAAGACCAAGCGCGTGCGCTAGCCAATTCGGTGTGCCTCTCTGCTGATGCAGGCCACGCGGTGCACCCGAACTATTCGGAGCGCCACGACCCGGTTAACCGCCCGCAGGTTAATGCCGGGCCGTTGTTGAAGATCAACGCTAACCAGCGTTACGCCACCGATGCGGTAGGCGCTGCGGCCTTCGCTAACTGGTGTGAGGCGGCCGGAGTTCCTTACCAAGAGTTTGTGTCCAACAACCGCGTTCCTTGTGGCTCGACCATCGGTCCGCTGACTGCCACACGTCTGGGTATCCGCACCCTCGATGTAGGTGTCGCCCTGCTGTCCATGCATTCGGCCCGCGAAATGTGTGGCGTGGATGATCCTTGGTACCTATCCAAGGTGACTCGTCAGTTCTTCGGAGCATAATCCCGATCAAGCTCAAGGCCAGCAGCAATGCTGGCCTTGAGCTTTCCCGGCAGGGTATCGGCCGAAGATTCACAATGGCATAATCATCAGCATGACGATATTTGCCCAAGATATGCTCATTTTTCAACAGACCCGAAACTTCTCGAAAAATGATTTTGCGATCCTTGACGCCGCTGGCATGCAGGTGGCTCATGTCGAGACCGGCGGAAGTACGCTGGGGCGGATGTTTGCTGGTGCGCGTGAGCTGACGGTCTTTGACGGACCACAGCGACCGGTTATTAAGGTCAAGGACACGATGACCATGGGTCGCGACCGTTTTGAAATCTTTGATGGAAATGACGCTCCGCTGGCGAGCTTGGTCAAGCGGATTACGTTCTTCAAAACGCGCGTCACCATTTCAATGCTTGGCGAAGAACTGGATCTATTGGGCAGCATTTGGGATTTTGATTTCCAGATCACCAACTCCCAGGGCGTACTTGGCACTGTTACTCGTCAATGGTCGGGTATGGGCAACGCGCTGATGGGTAAATCGACGTATGCCTTGCACTTGGCCAGCGAGTTAAGCTCACAACATCGCCAAGCAATTATCGGTTCTGTCCTGGCCTTGGACCTTATTCGAGAAAAGCAACAGCGCAATTGATCTCCACGGTGAAGTCGTTCCGCCGAGATAACCTGCGACAGGTAAAAACAAAAGTATTCCCTTTTTGGAATATTCCATCAGAACAGGTCAGTAGCCTGTTTATTGACCTGTCGTGCTCTGTCGGGAAACAGTCGGGCGACTGTCGTGACAATGTCGTGGTGCTTTCGCGCTCATCATCGATAGCTTTATGCCATGAATGAATCACGGATTGCAGAACTACGCCGCACCAAGGGCTGGACTCAAGAACGACTGGCCAAAGAGAGCGGAATTACTGTCAGAACTATTCAACGACTTGAAGCCGGCAATGATGCCAGCTTGGAGTCCATCTCGCTCGTAGCTAGGGCCTTGGACGTCCAAGTTGGTGAACTATTCCAAAGCGTTCAAACCCCCAATTTCTCCCAAGCTGTTGAAGGGCTTGAATCCAGAACTCGTATCGAACAGGAACGGCGAGACTCAATCACACAGGGGATCATGATGATCTTCCGTGGCGTAGGTCTTTTGGTTACCTTTGGAACCGTCATCCTCGGCACAGCGGGAGGAGTCGGCTGGTACGTCTGGCTGATCATTCCTATCTACTGGGGCGCTGGCAAGGTACTTCTTGACGCTTTGATGCGGTTGAGCCTTGACCCCAAATTGGATGCCAAATATCCACTGTCCGTGCCCAGCAGGGACGAAGATAGCTAAGCTTCCCATCAGCAGTTTTCTCCGCGGATACCGTTTGATTACCTGCTGTTCATCCCGAACTGGTCAGATCGAACAATATGAGTTCGAATTCCGTGCAGGTCAAAAATTTCAGACCAGAAATCCAAGCACTCCGTGCGCTGGCAGTCCTGCTAGTGGTTGCCTACCATCTGGAGCCCAATGTGGTCCCGGGCGGCTATATCGGCGTAGACATCTTCTTTGTCATTTCTGGTTTTCTGATTACCTCCCACCTGCTGCGCGAAGCCGAACGTAGCGGACGAGTGAAACTGTCCGCGTTTTTTGCCGGTAGAGCTCGACGCATCCTGCCCGCAGCCATGCTGGTGATTCTCGTCGTCGTGGCGGCCGGGATCATGATCCTGCCGAAGACTCAGTGGGGCACGCTGGGTACCCAGGCGTTGGCCTCTGCCTTCTCCGTGCAGAACTGGGTGCTGGCCGCTGATTCCGTTGATTATCTGGCCGCCGAGCAAGCGGCAGGACCGCTGCAACACTTCTGGTCCCTTGGAGTTGAAGAACAGTTCTATCTGTTCTGGCCATTGTTAATCTTGGCGGTGTGCTGGCTGGTTAAGCCCAACGTTCCCGGATCACATTCGGATCATTTTGCCACTCGCCGCAGATGGCTGTGGATGGTCTTTGGCGCAGTGGCACTCTTATCTCTGGGGTATTCTGTGTACGCCGGATACTCGGGGGACGCCGCCGGGTACTTCGTGACCACCACCCGAATCTGGGAGTTGGCCATTGGCGGGTTGCTGGCGTTGGGTGCGCAAGCACATGCCAAAGATGCCCTTCGTCTGCCACGATGGGTCACCGCTTGGTCCACACGGAATCTGGCGGTACTACTATCGCTGATGGCCATCGGTATCGCCGCCTTTAGTTATGACGGCGCAACGGTCTTCCCCGGCATTGCAGCAGCCGTGCCAGTGCTGGGCTGTGCGGTAATCATTGCCGCCGGCAGTACCCGTGGCCCAGGTTCTTTGCACCAGCTCGTGAATTGGGCGCCGGTGCAGTGGGTTGGTCTCGCCTCGTATTCGCTTTATCTCTGGCACTGGCCACTGATCGTTTTTTACACCGAACTCTCCGGTGGCAAACCAAAACCCTTGCAATCCCTTGCGCTGTTGGCTGGGTCCCTGATCTTGGCATGGGGGAGCCTAAAAATCGTGGAAACTCCGATGCGCCGACTTCGCTTCTTGGCAGTTTCTCCGAGACGGTCATTGGTCGCTGGGGTGGCCATGGTTGCTGTGGCCGCTTCGGTGGCACTACTTCCTGGCCTGGCTCAAGAACGCATGGTTCAACAGGAGTCGCGCGTGGCGGCAGCACTGGCCGAGAAACCTCCCGAGGGTTTTGGCGCAGCATCCCTGTCGCACGGTGCTCCTGCCTTTATCACCGATGAGCACCAAGTAGTCCCGGTTCCCGCGGAAGCCGCCAATGACCTGCCTGACATCGGTAGTTGTGTGCAGAATCCACAGTCGACGCAGATCAAAGAATGCGAGTTCGGGAGCAAGGACGGGACCTTCACCGTGGCGTTGGTGGGAGACTCGCACGCGGCTCACTGGTTCGAAGCGCTGAACGACTACGCACTGAGTAAGGGGTGGAAAGTAGTCACTTACCTGAAGAACTCTTGTCCCTTTAACGCTGCTCAACGCAAAGCCGATCAAGACGGAAGCATTAACTGCCAAGAGACCTTTGAGCAGAGTATGGATGCGCTGACCAAGCGGAACGACATCGACGCGGTAGTGACCTCAAGCTGGGGTGGGTCCACCTTTGTTTCTGATCCAGCAAAGGGTTTAGCTGCCGCCTGGGGTGAACTCGAAGACGCCGGAAAGCCGGTTTACGCAATCGTTGATACTCCGCGGCCTCCGAAAGATTCCTACGCCAGAGACTGCGTGGAGCAAAACGTTAACAACCCGCAAGCCTGCTCGTTCCCGCAAACGGGCGCCTACGAAAAGGGCGATGCCACCAAGGCCGCTGCCAAACTGGAACCGCGAGTGAAAGTCTTGGACTTCAGCGACCAGTTCTGCGTGAACGGCACCTGCCCAGCGGTGGTTGGCAACGTCCTGATCTATCGGGATAAGCACCACATCAGCGACACCTACATGAGCACACTGGTGCCGGTGTTTGGGCAACGACTGCAACAAGCCATCGACTCGCACTAGTCCCGAATGTGTTGATTCTGGTTCCCGGCAGAATCTAGGGCAAGGAAATGACGGATCTCTGCTGGGCAATTTGGAGAGGTGCAGGTGAAGCAATAGTCGAATCTCGGAGCCGGATGAATGAAAACTAGCATCGCACCCGGCTCTTGAATTGAATAATGGGTATCTGAGTAGTGCTAATCGAGACATTGAGTCGCGCAGTTGACCGTGAGACGCAGTCTCATGCTCGATCCTCCGACGAGAACTATCTGCATTCTGAATTTTGACGGAACCCGCATACAGTCCATGCGCAGCTACTTTCAAAATTGGTTTGGCGTTCAAGGAGCAAAGCTAAAACCCGGAGAAAGCCAGCCTTGTCATGATGTGCACCACCATGACTACAGCTCAGAGCAACTCTGGGCTAAACTAGATAAGTCTGTGCAACCGCATGCCCGAATGTTGGGTGTCTGGTGCTCAGATAACGCAAGAACCTCCTGTTGCGGAAATACCGCGACCGTTTAGCCCAAAGGAGGTGGGTTCACATGCGTGCTTATGAACTTATGGTCCTCATTGATCCAGAGGTCGATGACCGCACCGTAGAGCCAACCATCGAGAAGTACCTCGAGGTTGTCCGCTCCAACGGTGGCACTATCGAAAAGGTTGATGTCTGGGGACGTCGCAAGATGTCTTACGAGATCAAGAAGAAGGCAGAAGCCACCTACGTAGTGGTGAACTACACCGCAGAACCAGCAGCTTCGGCTGAGCTTGAGCGTCAGCTTAAGATCAACGAACTGATCCTGCGCCACAAGGTCACCCGCCCGGAAGAGGCTCGCGTTTAATTACGCCAAACCTTCAGTCGTAAGAAATAACGTTCAATCTTTTTAAGGAGAGTCAATGGCAGGCGAGACTGTTATTACCGTTATCGGAAACCTGACCGCCGATCCGGAGCTGCGTTTCACGCCGTCCGGCTCAGCCGTAGCGAACTTTACGATCGCTTCGACTCCTCGCACCTTTGACCGCCAGTCCAATGAATGGAAGGACGGGGAAGCCCTGTTCTTGCGTGCATCGGTTTGGCGTGAGGCTGCAGAGAACGTTGCTGAAACGCTGACCAAGGGCATGCGAGTCGTGGCTCAGGGTCGTTTGCGTTCACGTTCTTACGACACCAAGGAAGGCGAACGTCGCACCGTAATGGAGCTTGAAGTCGATGAAATCGGCCCATCGCTCCGTTTTGCGTCCGCCAAGGTTACCCGTACCCAGCGCTCCGGCGGTGGCAACGGTGGCTTCGGCAATGCCAATGGTGGCGGTGGAGGATTCTCCAACGCACCACAGCAAGGTGCCCCAGCGCAGCAGCCGCGTCAGCAGCAGCCGCAACAGGGTGGTGGCTGGAACGCTCCAGCCGCTGACCCATGGAGCACCGGCGGAAACAATGGTGGCGGCTGGGGCAACCCAGGCGCAGACGAACCACCTTTCTAAAAATTATTTATTCACCATCCCGCAGATCACTCTGCGGGCTCCAAACCTAAGGAGCTCCACGATGGCTAAGGCTGAAATCCGTAAGCCCAAACCAAAGTCCAATCCATTGAAGGCCGCTGACATCACCGTCATCGACTACAAGGACACCGCATTGCTGCGCAAGTTCATCTCTGACCGTGGAAAGATCCGCGCTCGTCGAGTGACCGGCGTTTCCGTTCAGGAACAGCGCAAGATCGCACAGGCAATCAAGAACGCACGTGAAGTAGCCTTGCTACCTTACTCCGGCGCAGGCCGCGGCTAAGGAAGAGGGGATATAACATCATGGCAAAGATCATTTTGACTCACGAAGTATCCGGTCTCGGTGCTGCTGGCGATATTGTTGAGGTAAAGAACGGCTACGCCCGTAACTACCTTCTGCCACGCGGTTTCGCAATCGTCTGGACCCAGGGCGGTGAAAAGCAGGTGGAGTCGATCAAGGCTGCACGTGCTGCTCGCGCCGTTGCAAACCTTGAGGATGCTCAGGCAATTGCAGCTAAGCTGAAGTCCCAGCCGGTTAAGATCACCATCAAGGCTGGTTCTAACGGACGCCTATTCGGCACCGTCAAGACCACCGATATCGCTGACGCCGTTGAGGCTGCCGGTCTGGGTAAGATCGACAAGCGCAACATCGAGGTCAACGACCACATCAAGTCGACTGGCAACTACACCGCAACCGTTCGCGTTCACGCTGACGTTGTTGCAAACCTGCGTCTGCAGGTTGTTGCTGCCGCAAAGAAGTAAGTCTTTTAGACTCACCTTCTGATCAACAGGTGGCGTGCATTCCTTAGGGAATGTACGCCACCTGTTGGCGTTTAATACAGTGTTCTGGCGTGTTTGCTCTGCGAAGTAGTTCAGTCTAGGCAAATGTCGCCCATGCGCGAGCTCCGAGCTCTCCACGCAGTTGCTGGACTTACCGGCTGGCCCGCGAGCGGAGTAATGATCGGGAGAAGTCGATAATAATTCCGGCCGCGATCAATCCGACGGCTGGTAGCCAAGTGATGGCCCAACCGGAAAAGACATTCGCCTCACGGTTCCGGAAAACGATCGCCAGTACAGCCCAAAGGACGGCCAAGAGCAGGCCGACCACGATGAATGCGTAATGGCTTTTTGGGGATGCGGTGGAGGGAAACGACGTTGCATAGTGATCGGGCGCTCCGAAGCTGGCGACTGCATCTTCGTAGCTAGTGGCTTCGGATTCTACTTCTCTGGCTATGTCGCGGATGGTGGTGGCGTCCACGTTGCGTAGTGAAAGGCTGTAGCGCAGCTCATCGATGTAGGTCTTGAGGGTGCTTTCCATGAAGGTCTCCTAGGTGAACTGTCGCAACCAGCTATTGAGGGAAGTCAGAGTCTGGTGGCCCTGGTCGGTGATTTTGAAGATCTTGCGTGCTGGCCCGCGGTCAGCAATTTGCCAGTCGGAGATGATGTCCCCGGACTCTTCCATCGATCGAAGTAGTGGGTAAAGAGTTCCACTCTTGACGCCTGATACCCCGAGTTCTTCGAGTTTGTTCAGCATGGAATATCCGTGAACGGGTTCCTCGGCCAGCTGGCTCAGAAGAACAGCCGGAAGCATGGAACGCTTTATCTGTTGAAGTAGTTTGTTTTGTTCCATGAGCTAAGTATGAATTCTACATAGGTTCATTTCTATACTCCTTCAGGATGATCTTCGCTGATCAGCACTGATTGCAGTGCCATTCCTTGGTTCAACTGCGTGGACCGAAGAGCTCTGCGGCCAGACCGACTACCAGTTGAGCTAGTCGACCACAGTGCGCAAGACGTTGACCGGCCACCGCAAATAGCGCGCAACTCATCGAGAAAAGCGCCATCTACCGCTCTGAACGCCCGGACGTGGTCTCAGTGACAGGCGAGAACAGCTAAGGTAATCCGGTGAGATGCGGGTTATAGACCTACGTCACAAAGATGTTTCGAAGGGGTAATTTTGCACGAACGTATTCAACACCGGGCCTTTGCTGATCTTTTGATGAGCGCCGAGCAAGCGGCAACATTCATCATGCCAGGCATGACCGTCGCCATGAGTGGCTTCACCGGTGCGGGATACCCGAAGGCCGTGCCAGGTGCACTGGCAGCGCAGATGGAACGCCAGCACGCTGAAGGCAAAGACTTCAAAATCAACGTACTCACCGGTGCCTCAACCGCACCAGAGTTGGACGGTGTGCTTGCCAAGGCCGAAGGCATGAATCTGCGCCTTCCTTATATGTCTGACCCAGAGCTGCGCCGCCGTATCAACGACGGCAATATGGAGTACATGGACATCCACTTGTCCCACGTCGCCCAGCACACCTGGTTCGGTTTTTACGGAAAAATCGACGTGGCCATCGTGGAAGTAGTTGGCATCACCGCCGACGGTGATCTGATCCCTTCCAGCTCGGTGGGTAACAACAAGACCTGGCTAGAGATGGCTGACAAAGTCATCATCGAGGTCAACTCCCAGCAGTCCGCAGCCATGGACGGCATGCACGACATCTACTACGGAACTGCGCTGCCACCGCACCGCAAACCCATTAACCTGAGCACCGTGCGCGACCGCATCGGCCAGAAGTACATGAACGTGGATGTAAATAAGATTATGGCCGTCGTCCACACCGACGCCCCGGACCGCTTGAGCCCTTTTGCTCCGGTAGATGAAACCAGCGAGAAGATCGCCGATCACTTACTGACTTTCCTTGATTCGGAAATCCGCAAAGGGCGCCTGTCCGAGAAGCTGCTGCCTTTGCAGTCCGGCGTCGGAAACATCGCCAACGCGGTGCTCGCCGGCCTGGCCCGTGGTGGCTACAGGGGTCTGACCGCCTACACCGAGGTGATTCAGGACGGAATGCTCCAGCTGATCAAGGATGGCACCATTGAGTTTGCCTCCGCTACCAGTTTCTCGCTCTCGGCTGACGGCATAGAGGAGTTCAACAAGAATGTTGAGCACTACCGCGAGCGCATCTTGCTGCGCGCCCAGGAGATTTCAAACCACCCGGAAATCATCCGCCGACTGGGCTGCATTGCGCTTAATGGCATGATCGAAGCCGATATCTACGGCAACGTGAACTCCACCAACGTGCTCGGTTCGCACGTGATGAACGGTATCGGCGGCTCGGGCGACTTTGCCCGTAACGGTTACCTGTCGGTGTTCATGTCACCATCTACAGCCAAGGGTGGCAAGATCTCGGGCATCGTTCCTTTTGCCTCGCACGTGGACCACACCGAGCACGACACCACGATCCTGATTACCGAACAGGGCTTGGCTGACCTTCGTGGACTGTCTCCGAAACAGCGCGCTCAGGTAGTCATCGATAACTGCGCCCACCCGGACTACCGCCCAATGCTGCAGGACTACTTCGATCGTGCCCGCAAGGACAGCTACGGCAAGCACACCCCGCACCTGTTGGGGGAGGCTTTGAGCTGGCACCAACGGTTCCAAGAAACCGGTGACATGCGCCCGGCCAGCTAGGTCTTACTTTCCCTGACGGACAAAGACCTCTTGGGTTTGATTGTTGTACAGTCGATCCTTCTGTAGCTGCGACGTAGTCACCGAAGGATTGGCCGGATCCTGGATCTTGACTCCTGATGAATAGATCATGCCTAGCGGTGCATCAAAGTAGCTCAGCACCGTGAAGCCATTATTTGTTGAGAAGGATAGGGTCTGCGGGTCTTCGCCTTTACTGGTGACATTTGGATAGTCGATAGTCAGACAGTCTTTTGTTGTGGACTTTCCCTTGCCGTCCAGCAGACACCACGTCCCGTTGACCGTTGCAGTCTTCAACGTGCCATTTTGCGGAACAGCTAGATCCTGAATTGAACTGGCCGCTAACTTCATACCGTTCCATTTCAGTGTTGCTTTGATTTTCCCTGAGGCAGCTGCTGCGGCTTCCATCGGTAGCAGAGCTTGATCGATCACCACCAGCTGACCGTTGGCGTATTTTAGTGAGCTCGGTAGAGTGCGAGCGCCACCATTAACGTCACCCATTTGGAAGGGTTGGCCCAGCGGGACGATGCCCTTGGCCGTGTTTTGGAACAGCTGGATATGGGTAGGCCAAGCAACACCACCCTTGTCGCAGTAAAAGGTCGCTGCCAGTTCTTTAACACCATCACCGGTCAGGTCACCTGCCACCACTAACTTTTCAGAAACGAGCGATGGTGGGGTGGCGTTGGGATATTCGGAGTGCTCTTCCTTCAGGACACCGCCGACCAATTTGCCGGCAGGAAACTCACACATTGACGGAATGCTGGCGCCCAGAACCATATTTGGTGTGAGGTCTTTGAGCGCTGTGGGTGAGGGGGATGAACGGGGTGAAGAGGCAGAGGCTGAGGCGGACGAAGAAGTCGTCAGGGATGATGTGGAACTCTGGGCCGTTGATTCAGAAGCCGAGCAGCCCGTCAGCGACAAGGCTGCAATGACCGCGATAACTGTTGGGAATCTTTGATGCACTCTCAATGTCAGTCTCACCTTCAAATATTCAAACATGCAGAATGAATGGTTATTACCTAGAGCTCTGAAAAGCTCAGAGAGTTACGTGTTGAGTTGGCCGATAGGTCAATTCTTGGATACTGCCATCTAAAAGTCGCGAATCAATGAGTTCTAGATCGTAGTCTTCGCCGACATCCAGCACAGGGGAGTCTCCGTGGGCTCCGGTGAGTACCGGGAAAATGGTTATTTGAATAAAGTCCACCAGACCGGCGGCGAGCAGGGACCGGTTCATCGCCAAGCTACCGTGAGATCGCAGGGGCAACGCTGAGGTGGCCTTTAATTGCCTGACCACCTCCACGGCATCGGCCCGCTCCAAGGTGGCCTGTGGCCACTTCAGTGGGTCGCTAAGCGTTGTGGAGATGACCGTGGCGGGTTGCTCATACATGGCAACGCCCCAAGGATCTTCAACTTCAGGATTCTGTTCAATCTCCTGCCAAAACTGGGAGAACAAACGAAAAGTATTCGCCCCAAAAACCATGTGGCACTCCTGGCCGTAGAGCTCAAGGCGTCGAGCAAGTAACTCCGGTCCTTGTTTGCCCCAGTATCCTCCCCAGTCGCCACCGGCACTGCCGAAACCATCAAGACTACTGAACACATCAAAGGTATAGGTGGCACTCATAATGAGCCTCCCGAGGCTGATCCGCTAGATGCCATCAGATTACGCTCAAGATTTGGGCAAATCTACGTTCTGGGTGCGCAATTGTCCGCGCGAAAGTACTTTGCCCGTAGCCGTATCGGTAATAACAACGTCCCAGAGCTGCTGAGTTTTGCTTTGGAACAGGGCCTTGGCCTCGACCTGCACATGTGCTCCGGTGGAGGGGCGGAGGAAGTCGGTGGCGTTATGAACACCTACGGCAAACTGCTGGCGTTCGGCCACCGCGTAGCTGGCTCCCACGCTGCCAGCGCTTTCAACCATGGTGGCGTAAATGCCTCCGTGGACCACTCCCCAAGGTGTGTGGTGGTCTTCGTTCAGCTCCGCGTGCCCACGGACAAGTGTGGCTGAAATTTCATCAAAGACGAGACCGACACTTTCGGTGAACCGGCTGGTCTTATCGGGGATTGGTTGGTTGGTGGAACTCATAGCTGACTCCAAAACATTTAGTTCTTATTAAGCTGTTCAAGCGCTTGGGCTCGTAGTACGTTCTTTTGCACTTTACCCGTTGAAGTACGCGGCAAATCCTGCGGGAAAATGATGGTGCGCGGAACTTTGTAGCCAGCAAGTTTCTGCTTGGCGAAACTGATCAGATCTTGCGCGCTCAAGGTGGAGTCGCTGGCCCGGATCACGTAGGCCACGGGACGTTCGCCCCACTTCTCATCGGCGATGCCAACGACGGCCAGATCCAGTACCTCGGGGTGGGAAGCCAAAGCTTGTTCCACTTCAATGGTTGAGATGTTTTCGCCACCGGAAATGATGATGTCTTTGGCCCTGTCGCGCACCTGAATGTAGCCGTCGGGATGCATGACGCCTAAGTCGCCGGTGTGGAACCATCCGCCGGCAAAGGCCTGTGCGGTAGCTTCTTCGTCCCGGTAATAGCCGATCATGACGTTATTGCCGCGCAAGACGATTTCGCCCATGGTCTGGGCATCGGCAGGAACGTCGAACATGTTCTCATCCACAATGCGTGCCGACTCCGCGGTGATCATCCCGACGCCTTGGCGGGCTAGCTTGGCCGCGCAGTCGGTCGGTTCCAGCTGATCCCATTCTTCTTGGTATTCGCAGACTGTGTAGGGGCCATACACTTCGGTCAGCCCATAGACGTGAACGACTTCGATGCCCAGTTTCTGCAACTTGGAAATGATGGCCGGGGACGGTGGAGCTCCAGCGGTGGTGATGCGCAGCGGAGCCTGAAGTTGGTGCGCCCGAGTCGAGTCGGCGATGATCGAGCAAACAGTCGGCGCGCCGCACAGGTGGGTAGTTCCCAGGTTTTCGATGGCATCCCACACTGCATCTTCACGCACTCCACGCAGGCATAGATGGGTGCCGCCAACTGCAGTCACTGCCCAGGGTGTACACCAGCCGTTACAGTGAAACATCGGTAGCGTCCAGAGGTATCGGGTCGCTGAGCTAAGGCCTTGATGATGCGCTTCACCCAGAGAGTTCAGGTAGCTGCCGCGGTGCGAGTAGAGCACACCCTTGGGCTTTCCCGTGGTCCCCGAGGTGTAGTTCAAGGCGATGGCAGAGCGCTCGTCCGCGATCGCATAGGGCAGTTTCTCATCGCTGGCGGTAGTCAGCAATTGCTCCAACGTGCCATCAACTTCCACGTTCGGGCGTGGGGAGGTGAACTGATCGTCGGTGATCTCAATCAGTGCCTGCAGGCTGGGGTTTTCGCGTCGCAGGGTTTTGGTGTTCTCCAGTAATTCGGTATCGGCCAGGAGGAGCTTCGCTCCCGAATGATCGATGATGTACTGCAGCTCGTGGGCCGAGAGTCGCGTGTTCAAAGCGATGAGTACACCTCCGGCTAGTGGCACGGCGTAGTGAGCCATCAGCATCTCAGGAGTGTTTGGTGCCAAGACCGCTACTCGGTCACCGGGTTCGATGCGCTCGGCTAGTACTTGAGCAAAACGGTGCACCCGAGTTTCAAATTCTTTGTAGGTATAACTACGAGTCCCATGAATGATGGCGGTTTTGCTGGGGTAGGCCTCAGCCGAGCGTTCAAGGAAACGCAACGGAGTTAGTTCTGAATGGTTGGCCTGAATTTCTACCATGGAGGTATCCTTCAATCATCATCTCTGGCAACGGCGGCAGGCAATGAATGGTGTGACCCATAACACTGCATCTTTTATCGTGGCATGAACCTGAACACCAGAGAAAGAAACCCGGTTTCATTACGGTGGGCGGCCCCAGAAAAGCGTTGAAGCGGCCTTGGTGACCGAGCTGGGCAGGATGTCACCGATAAGCGGATTGCGTTATAGATCACACATCTTCTGAATAATTGACTGCCAGACACCTCGATATAGGCCTATGCGTCGAATGAATCATTGAATATTGCGATTTACGAAGTGATTTGTTTGACGATACTTCGTCATGACCCATATCGTTTTAAACAGAATCAAGAGCATCAGCTATAAGCCCTGGCTTGCTGATCGGCAACCCTCTCTACGGTAGTGGGGTGCTCCAGGTGAGGATTCGGTTTCGCGCTAAATGGTGTTGAAACAAGTACCGCGCACTGCGTGAATGATCAGTGAGTAGTGGATTCGGGGACGCCGAACCGTTTGCTCGGGTCTCTTCAGCGCCGTGGGCAAGACCAGAAGGAATCGAGCCATGTCATTGAATCGTGAACTTGACCCGCTGACGCTCCGCAAGGTTTTCGCTCAGCACCCCTCAGGCATCGCAGCTCTTTGCGCCGAGATTGACGGTGTAAAAACCGGAATTATCGCTTCGTCGTTCACCGTTGGTGTTTCGTTGGAACCTGCGCTGGTGATGTTTGCAGTACAGAAAACTTCTAACACCTGGCCCAAATTACGCGAAGCTGGCCATATTGGCGTCTCAGTGCTTAGCGACCGCAATGGGGGAGTATGTGCGCAGCTCGCCTCAAAGACCGGCGACCGCTTCCGCGGTGTAGACACTGCCGTCACTGATCAGGGTGCGCTGTTTATCGAAGAATCCACATTGTGGCTGGAGACTTCCATCTACAACGAAGTTGAAGCTGGTGATCACTGGGTCGTCTTCTTGGAGGTGCATGGGCACCACGCCTCCGAACATTCGCCACAGATCTTCCATGATTCACGATTTCATTCAATCCCAGTTCCTGAACTCGTCTAATACTTCAGCTAGCTAGTTGCTCAAACGCTCCGGAAGGAACACATGGTGTTCCACCCGGAGCGTTTTTGCGTGACGGCAGCATTTTGATGATGTGGTGAGTTATCCACGGGGACAAAAGATGTCTTGGGGGCAAAGAAATGTGGACGACGTCGTTTTTGAGGGTCAAGTTAACCGCTTAACCTACGGTGACTAAGGGTTTTAGGAGAATCTCACTATCCACAGGGTTATCCACACGCCTGTGGGTGATGTGTGTAGAACTCTGTGCATATCGCTAATAACCCCGAATTCCGGGTGCTTTTGGCTGTTGATAACTCTGCGAAGGGTGCCGCAACCTTCAACAAAATATCTTTCTGTCCACAGCTGTGTAAACGCAAACACCCAAGTCAAAACATATTACCGAATGGTAATAGTTATTAATCCACAGGGTTCTCCCCAGTTAGTGAACAGGGCAGTCCACAAGTCAGGCCATGTTATGCACAGGCGCTGTGGATAACGAGGTTTACGTGAGCAAATAACGGTCTTAGTGTTGACTTTGGGACAGAAATATCCACAGACGCTTTTCAGTTGTCGGTATCGACTGACATGATGGAGCGTTGCCATCTGGCAAGGAAGTTTTTCCCAGCGGTTCAATAGGGATGGAAGTGGCTGTAATGAGTGCTGAGCCGGTTTACGAGGCACGGGAATCCGACGCGGGGCGCAAGCCGCCACAGGACATCGAGGCGGAAATGTCCGTGCTCGGTGGCATGATGCTCTCCAAGGACGCCATTGCAGACGTAGTTGAAGCGCTGCGTGGCACCGATTTCTATCGTCCCGCTCACGAATCCATTTACGAAGCAATCATCGATCTTTATGGTCGAGGAGAACCAGCCGATGCGGTGACCGTTGCTGACTTACTGACCAAACGTGGAGAGATCTCACGTATTGGTGGCGCCGCATATCTGCACAACCTCATCCAGCAAGTCCCAACGGCTGCGAATGCTGGATACTACGCAGAAATCGTACGAGAGCGCGCGGTACTTCGTCGTTTGGTGGACGCAGGTACCCGCATTGTTCAGATGGGTTACTCGCCAGACGGTGAAGTTGATGCCATCGTCAACGAAGCTCAGGCCGAGGTCTACAAGGTTGCCGAAAACCGCAGCAGTGAAGACTACGTACGGCTTTCGGACATCATCGAAGGCACCGTTGACGAAATCGAAAACGCAGCCAACGCGGGCGACGGCATCACCGGCGTACCTACCGGTTTCTACGAATTTGATGAGCTGACCCAGGGTCTCAAGGGTGGTCAGATGATCATTATCGCTGCTCGTCCCGCCGTCGGTAAGTCGACCTTCGCACTGGACTTCGCACGCTCTGCAGCGATCAAGAACAATATGGCTACCGTCTTCTTCTCCTTGGAAATGGGTCGCAACGAGATCGCGATGCGCCTGCTTTCGGCAGAAGCCTCCATCCAGCTTCAGGACCTGCGTAAGGGTTCGGTGGAAGACTCGCAGTGGACCAAGATTGCAACCACCATGGGTCGCTTGAACGAAGCTCCACTATTCATCGATGATTCGCCGAATATGTCCATGATGGAAATCCGCGCCAAGTGCCGTCGACTCAAGCAGCGCAACGAGCTGCGCATGATTGTTCTTGACTACCTGCAGCTGATGAGCTCGGGCAAGCGCGTTGAATCCCGTCAGCAGGAAGTCTCGGAGTTCTCGCGTAACCTGAAGTTGCTGGCCAAAGAACTCGACGTTCCGCTGATTGCACTGTCTCAGCTGAACCGTGGTTCCGAGCAACGAACCGACAAGAAGCCAATGATTTCCGATCTTCGTGAATCGGGCTCGATTGAGCAGGACGCCGACATGGTTATCTTGCTGCATCGTGATGATGTTTACGACAAGGAAAACCGTCCGGGTGAAGCTGACGTGATCATCGCTAAGCACCGTGCGGGTCCAACTAAGACCATCACCGTAGCCTTCCAGGGTCACTACTCGCGCTTTAATAACATGTCCTCAGAGGGCTAGTCCCAGCCAGATTCGATTTGCTGGCTATAGTGAGTTCCATGATTGCTTCTTTGCAGGCTCTGCTGTGGGGTACGGTGGCCGGCTCGGCACTCTTGCTGGGTTCCGGTGCGGCCTGGTGGTTCAAGATCCCAAAAGTTTGGGTCTGCGCGATCATGGCTTTCGGCGCCGGAGTATTGGTCAGTGCGCTGAGTTTTGAGTTGGTGTTAGAAGCCTTCGAAACCGGTGGCCTGCTAGCTACCATCGCTGGCGTGCTGGTAGGTGCCGGACTATATTTCTTAGCCAATCGACTACTGGATTGGCGAACGAAAAAGCGTCAAGCGAAGTCAGGCAATGGCAGCCAAGGTGAATCTTCAGGCACCGCCCTGGCGGTTGGTGCACTGATTGACGGTATCCCGGAGTCGGTGGCCTTGGGCCTGACTGTGGTTACCAGTGCGAGCATCAACCCAGCCATGCTTATCGCCATCTTCATCTCGAATGTTCCCGAAGGTCTGGCCAGCACAGCTCAAATGAAGGACGCCGGCCGCCAAGGCAAAACGATTGCCGCGCTATGGGGATCCATCGCAATTTCTTGTGGGCTGGCTGCCTTCTTTGGCGCACTTGTTATGCAATCCATGCCTGGGCAGGCTCTGGCTTTCGCTACAGCAGTGGCCGCAGGTGGCATCCTGACCATGATTGCCGACTCGATGATCCCTGAAGCCTATTCCGTTGAGCATGACTACACCGGGTTGTTGGTTACCGCCGGTTTCCTCTCGGCTTTTGCCTTGCACGTGCTAGGTGGCTAACAACAAGCTGGCAAGATTGGACTATGCCTTCAAACCGTAGTCCCCGCCTGCCTGGGCCCACTACAGAATCGATCTACGCACCGCAGTATCTTGCCACCACCATCGGCATGTTTATTCTGGTGTTCCTTGTTGCCTTTGAATCTATGGCGGTTAGCGTTGGCTAACCTGTTACGCTGTGACTCTTCGAAACCTGCATCAGTCCCAAGTTTGGGCGCATGTTCGGATTTATAGAAATACAGCTGGAGCTGTTTCAAGAATCAGTCCTAGGGGCTTTGTCTGCCATTTTGTTGATCAGCGGTGACAGGAGTAGGTATCCCAGGGTTGCGGTGACGGAGGCTATCATCGCCGCCTGATATTCGGTCATTACCATCCGGTAGCAGCCGAGCAGGACGACAAACGACAGAAGCGTTTGTAACGCTTGGGTCGCGACTTTGCTTGCGCTACTAAATACTTTGAGTACGATTCGATCGGATATTTCGCCTAGAACCAGAATGACCAAGACAAAAACTATGGTCAGCAGTGGCGACCAGAGAAGTATGCCATGTTTAGGCGCACCTAGTTGAGGGAACCACAGCGGTATGAAAAACCCAACTAGTACGGGCAGGCCAGCTATAAGGGTTACGAGCGATAAATAAAGCCCGAATCCCAATTTTTCTGACGTCTTCAGTGTGTTCATTGGTACCTAACGTTATTGGGCCTGCTTATACCCCTGCAAAGATGACAACCCAAGTCGCGGTCGCTGCTGCTACGTCGTAAGGGATGCCGAGTGCCATAAGGCCGGTGATGATGGGTCCTTCTTGCCAGTTTTCGAGATCTTCGAGAAAGTTGGCAATTTTTTTCGCGTAAGGGCGCATAGCTTTGGGCAGCTTATCGGCGCTGTATCGAAGTGTAACGAGTAATGCTTTTTTGGCGAGCGAAGTCATGATGTTTGCTGGCTTGGCGACACTGATTGGCCCTGATTGTTGTGCTGCCATAGAGTTTGCGATTCGTGCCGAAGTCGCATCGGAGGCAACGGAAGCGCGCTTTGCAATTTCTTTCCAGTCACTTGCTGTCAGTGATATTGAAGTGCTTGAAACGTTCTGGATTACTCCCACTGCCTTGGTGGACGGAGCCGAGGGGGATGCATTTGCTGCTAATGGAGTCAGTACCAACGCTGAAGAGACTGATACGGCTGCGGAGATGCGAAGAACTTTTGAATTGAACATATAAATCCATCCTTGAGTAATGAAAGTGCGGGCACAAATGACTTTATTATCTATCTCTACCCACTGTAAATACTACTTTTGTAGGATGCCTGCCGACACGATGATCCCTGAAGCCTATTCCGTTGAGCATGACTACACCGGGTTGTTGGTTACTGGCGGTTTCCTCTCCGCCTTCGCCTTGCACGTGCTAGGTGGCTAACCACAAGCTGGCAAGATTGGACTATGCCTTCAAACCGTAGTCCCCGCCTGTCTGGGCCCACTACAGAATCGATCTACGCACCGCAGTATCTTGCCACCACCGTTGGCATGTTTATTTTGGTGTTCCTTGTTGCCTTTGAATCTATGGCGGTTACCACCGTCATGCCGTTGGTCAGCGAACTACTGCACGGGCAACGCTATTTTGCGTTGGCTTTTGCCGCTCCGATTGCCAGTGGCATGCTGGGCATGGTCGCAGCTGGCGAGATTACCGACCGCTGGGGACCAAAGTTTCCCCTGCTGTTCAGTGTCGCGATCTTCTGTGTGGGCTTGGTAGTCTGCGGTTCGGCGGCGAACATGCAGGTGCTTATTGCAGGTCGCATCCTGCAGGGCATTGGTGGTGGCGCCATTACCGTCGCCATTTACGTGCTGATTGCACGCGCCTATCCCGGACACTTGCACTCTAAGATCTTTGCGTTGTTTGCTACCGCTTGGGTGCTGCCGGCGATGATTGGTCCGTGGCTGGCCGGTCTGATGGCGGTGCATCTGGGCTGGCGCTGGGTCTTTTCTGGTGTCGCCGTTTTGGTGGTTGTAGCTTTCTGCGGGATCATTCCCGTGCTCAGAACCCTGGGATCCGTACGTAACGAAGAGCTTGGCCCGATCTCGATGAAGCGCCTTGGTTTGGCAGGTCTCACCGGTCTGGCGGTGATCTCCATGAACCTGTTAGGAAATTCGCGCAGTAGCTGGTCACTGGCCGGATTGGCGTTGGCTCTGGTGGTGGCACTTGTGGCGATTCGCCCGTTGTTGCCCGTCGGTACCTTCACCTTGCGGCGCGGTTTGCCAGCCACCATCATGACCCGGATCTTTGTCACCGGTGCCTTCTTTGGTGTGGAGGTCTATCTTCCCTACCTGTTGCGTCAGGACTACCAGCTTGCCCCGGATAAAGCGGGGCTGATTTTGACGGCTTCGGCTTTGTTCTGGTCGGTAGGTTCGTGGTTGCAAGGCAAGCTGGGGGAGAGGATCCAAGCCTCAACCTGCATTACCCTCGGGGCAGTGGCGGGCGCTGTGGCCATAGCCACCGCCCTGGCCACCGCAATCTTCCACCCGCCGGTAATCGTGTTGGTGTGCGGTTGGGCCGTGGGAGGTTTTGGTATGGGGATGATTTTTCCGCGGCAAAACGTCAATATGTTGGCACTGTCAGCCAAGGACGAGCAAGGGTTTAACTCCTCGGCGATGTCCGTGGCAGACTCCCTTGGCAATGCCGGTGCCACGGCGATTGGCGGCGTGATCTTTGCGATGGCAGCTATCGGCACGGGATTCATCTCGGTCTTCAGCTTTAGTTTGCTGCTGATCCTGATCTTGATCATTATTTCTGGGCGCACCAAGGGGACCGCCACCGCGGTTGACTACTAATCGCGCGGCAAAATTTCCAGGTGGGCTTTTGTAGGCTCAACCAGATGCGCGTCGTAGTCGCTGTGCTTGGCCACATAAGCCTTGACGTAGGGGCAGACCGCTACGATCTTAGCGCCACTGGCAATGGTGTTCTCCAAGGCGTATTTCACCATCACGCTAGCTAGTCCCTGTCCACCGTATTCTTCATCCACGGTGGTGTGGAAGAAGATTCGCTCAACGCCGTCGGATCCTTCAAAGTCGCGGTAGTGCGCCTCGCCGATCAGCTTGCCGTCATCATCCAGGGCGAAGCGGCGACGCTCGGGCAGGAATACTGGTTTGATCTCACTCATGGGTGGTGTCCTTTGATTTAGGCAGGGTTTACCCGCGGGCGCAGGCGAACGGTAGGTAGGGCTGGGGCCGGTAGTGCTGCTGGAGTATTCGGCGGGAAGGGGCCAAAGCGGTCCTCTGAGGTGTCTGCTGGTTCTGCGCCAATTTCTGCTTGCCACTGAGCACGGAATGCGAGGACTTCCTCGTGGGTGCGTCCCACGAAGTTCCACCACATCAAGATGTCTTCATTCAACGGCTCCCCGCCGATGAGCAAGGCTAATACCGGTTCATCGCCTGAAACCAGGCGCAAGGTTTTACAACCGGCCCGGACAAAGCCGAGGTCACGCGGGGCCAATGGGTGCCCGTTGACCTGCAAGGAACCCGAGTCTAAAAGAATTCCGTGCTCAAAATGCTCCGGGACCAGAACCTCGATTTCGGCGTTCGGCTCCAAACGTAGTTCGGCGCCGCCCAGCTCGGTGTGAGTTGTTACCGGGGAGGCCGAGTGCTGTCCGGAAATTTCGTAGCTGCCCAGGAAGACTGACAGGCTCCAGCCTTGACCGAGCAATGGCTCAGGCCGGTAGTTCTCAAAAGTAGGGTCCATGTTCCTGGCCTGTTCCGGCAAGGCAACCCATAACTGAGTACCGTGCAGGGTGGCGGTGTCCTCGGTGAGAATTTCGGAGTGGCTGATGCCGCGCCCGGCGGTCATCAGGTTGAGTTCTCCGGGACGTACCGTTGCCTTAAAACCAGCTGAATCTAGATGGTTGATTTCACCGGTGAACAACCACGAGACTGTTTGAAGTCCGGTGTGCGGATGGCGAGGTACGTTCATTCCACCGGTAACTTGGACATCATCTGGACCGTAGTGGTCCAGAAAGCACCAGGCTCCGATGAGGCTACGCTGTTTTTGCGGCAGGGTGCGGAAGACGGTCATTGCCCGAGGCCCACCCAGAGGGACTTCGCGAGGTGTCAAGATTTCAACTTCAGCAGGGGATAGGGCGTTGCTGCAGTCGATTTCTTCTGGGCTTTGATCGAGGTTGCTCATGAGCCAAGGTTATTCACTGCGAGGGGCTTTGGCCACAAGCAACCCGCGCTCCGGGCGGTACGATCGAATCACCGGTATTGCCCCCATTCAAGGAGTTTGCAACAACGTGGACAGCGCTATTCTTCCGGAAGATGATCTTCTCAAGCTGGAAAAGCAGGTGTGCTTCGGTTTGGCGGTCGCTTCTCGCTCGGTGATCTCTGCCTATAAGCCAGTGTTGGATCCGTTGGGCCTGACCCACCCTCAGTACCTGGTGATGCTGGCACTGTGGGATTCTGGAGCACTCAGCGCCCGCGAACTGAGCGATCAGTTGCACCTAGATCCGGGTACTCTTTCCCCTCTGGTCAAGCGCTTGGAAGCTGCCGGGTTGGTAGACAAGACTAAAAATCCGCAGGATGAACGGTCGGTCATCATCCAGCCCACCAAAAAAGGCGCTGATTTGCGTAAAGAGGCACTGAAAGTTCCGCTAGAAATGATGTCTCGACTCCAGTTGTCCGAGAAAGATGTTCTTGAGTTGAGGGGCATCCTGGACCGCCTGATAGTTGCTGGCGGTAGCGCTCCAAAAGCGTAGCCACGAATTTAGTTGGTGCACCAACTAATGCAGTATGCTTGGAAAAGAAGAACTAAATCCCACGGATACTGCAGAGGACTAAGAGCATGGATGAATCTCCGTTGCCTATCATCGCCGATACCACTGGCTTGAGTATCGGTTACCGCGTTCTCTGGCGCTTGAAGTACTTGGGTTTGAGCATCTTTGGCCCGGCGGAACGCCGCATAGAAGCCAGCCCTCGCGAGCGCATCAAGTGGGATCGAGCCATGAGAGTTAAGGCTGCGCATGACGCTGCCGGAACCCAGCCCGATGAGCAGACGCTGTACACGGTCAGCCGTCTGGAATCACGCCGTCGGCCCCAGCAGTAGTTGGTTCAGAGCTCATGATCAATGCCACGTGCTGTAGGTAGGATTTGAGCCCCCGTGGGCATGAACGAGCGCAACACTAGCGATACCATTGAGTACATGGAATCGTTGACTGAACTGGTTATCGCCCGACAGTTTTCTGCACCGAAAACTGCCGTCTGGGCAGCTTTTGTAGAACCCGAAATCATCGCTCAATGGTGGGGTCCTTACGGCTGGGCAGTCAATGAAGATTCTGTCATTTTTGAAGCCAAAGTTGGCGGTCGTCATGAACTGGAAATGGTGCAGGTCGACAACCCGGACTCAAAGGTTCCACTCAAGGCAGTACTGACGACCTTTGATGAATATGAATGTCTGGTCAGTGCCGATGGTCCACATGAAATGACCTTGGACCTGATCATCGAAACACGCATTGAGTTCAAAGAGTTCGCCGGCCAGACCATGCTTTCCCTGACCCAGGGGCCGATACCCTATGAAGTCGTGGAAACAAGCACCAAGGCTTGGAATTCGGCCCTCGGTAAGCTTGAAGCGCTACTGGCAGAGTACTTCTAAACCTCGCGTTCACCTCCTGGCTGTTCAACAAAATAGCTGCGGACCGCGGTGATTTTTGCGGCCTTACCAGCAGAAGCGAACTTGATGACGTGGCTGAAATGGGTCACTGACTGCTGGTTGCTACAGCTCTGTCCATCTGCGCTTGCCTCTGAACCGTGGGTCAACACACTGAAAAATTGCAGAGTGTCGGTCGTTGGGCCTGCGAGAATCCACTGCCGGACTGCTTCCAGACCGTGCATGGAGGGTCTGCCCGCGATATCCCACTGGATGTCCTTCGAACACCATTGCTCAAGGACAGACAAATCCTTGCGGTAAACCGCGCTGAGCACTTCGGTGGTGATCTGGTGGCGCGGTACATTGCCACAGGTTGTTGGAATCTCTACGCGCATGGGGGTTCGCCTAGCCTCGTCCGATATACGGCATGCCACCGGCGGTAATCGTGAACTGATTGATAGAAGTTCCCAAAGGAATTCCGGCAATGTAGGCAATGGCCTCGGCGGCTTCTTCCAAAGGGAAGGACGGCTCTACAATTCGCTGTCCACTGGGTTGCAGGGCACCATCGTTGGCACCAAAATCATCAAGTAAGTCACTGGCGGTATTACCAATATCGATTTGTGTGGCGCGGATCCGGTAGGGGCGTCCATCTAGTTCTAGCGACTTGGTCAGCCCGGCGATCCCGTGTTTGGTCACCGTATAGGCCACCGAATTGACGCGTGGAACCTGAGCGGAAATGGACCCATTATTGATGATGCGGCCACCGGCGTGCGCTTTAAAATGTGCGAAGGCGCTACGGGCCGCGTTGATGGCACCGGTGAGATTGATCTGGCATACCTGATCCCACTGTTCTGGGGTCAATTCGTCAATGGATACCGCTGGCCCAAACACCCCCGCGTTATTAAACAGCACGTCTACTGATCCAAAGCGTTGATGGGTCGCGGCAAAAAGCTTGTCCACCGCACTCGGATCGGTGACGTCGGTGGGATGGATCAAGGCCGAGGGCTGGGACTGTGCTGTTTCTTCCAAGGTGGCCTTGGTGCGCCCGGCAAGGGCAACATTCCAGCCTTGGGATAAGAGCAGTCGTGCGGTGGCGCGGCCAATGCCTGAACCTGCTCCAGTGATCACGATCGTGCGACCCTGCCCGTTTGAGTGAGGTGACTGCGCCATCATTTCTCCTTGCCTGGTTCCATCAATGGTGATGAGCGTGCGTGCTCCCATCCTAGGAAGACCTAGCCGTAATGCCCAGTTGAGGAACCGGCGTGTGTGCTCAAACTTTGGCGACCTTGCGGTGAAGACGCAGGAAGATACTGGACCTCAAGCACTCGGTGCTGGCGCAGCTAATTTCAAAAAAGGACACCGCGGGGCCGATTGTCAACGGCCCCGCGGTGTTTTGAATCGTTGGTACGGCTACACCGTAACCGTCTCTTTCTGATCATCGATCAGGTGCTGGGCTTCGGCA
The DNA here is from genome assembly GCF_056934395.1 of Glutamicibacter sp. MOO4. Taxonomy (NCBI): domain Bacteria; kingdom Bacillati; phylum Actinomycetota; class Actinomycetes; order Micrococcales; family Micrococcaceae; genus Glutamicibacter; species Glutamicibacter sp. MOO4. The sequence goes on along the minus strand of NZ_CM167800.1, from coordinate 2,918,002 downwards.
TCAATTTGATCCGCGCTCTGCGCAGCCTGCGTTGCCTTCGCTTCCAACGCCCGTCCCTGAAGGGCCGCTAGTTCCTCTTCAGGGATGGGGTGGCTGGTTGTTTGCACGACCTTAAGCTGGTCGATCACCAAGGTCAGCGCCAGGCACACCAGGGCCCAGATGGCCAGGGTGATCAAATGTGCACCGAGGCCTTCTGCATCGAAGTACAGAATTGATCGAATAGATTCAACGGCCGCTGGCATCGGAAGGATGTCATGCAGGATGTTGAACATGCGAGGTTCCATATAGATCGACAGTGCGCCGTTGGACGCTGGCACGCCGAGGAACATCACGATCAGCATTGTTGGCAGCAGACAGAGCATTCCGATCAGACGGTTGAATACCGTAGTTAGCATCGCCACGGCAAAGATGGCGAGCATGCCGACGCTGAACAACTTCCAGAAGTGTCCATCAACCGAGTTGGTGAACGGTCCGGCAATCAGATACACCACGACAGACATGAAGGCTGAGTACACGGCCAGCAGTGGGATGAGTTTTGGTAGCGGACGTGTATGCGGTGCAGCGGTGGAGCCAACCATGATGACCATGAAGCCTGCCATCACCCATCCCATGCCCAGATACATGGCCACGGTGCCCATGTTGTCGTGCTCCGGAAGCGGAGCGAGCTCCTGATGATCCACGGCCATATCTTGGGACTGACCGATCTGGGTGAAGACCTGGACTACTACCTGCGAGGCGGCATTGCCTGAGGCCTGCGCGGTATAGATGGTTGCCTGCGGATCATCCTGACTTGGCAGAATAAAGGCGCCGGTGAGGTCCTGAGACTCAACCATGGATTTGGCCTCAGCTGCATCATCCACGATGGTGAAGTCGAACTTTCCCTCCATGGATTCATTCAAGGAATCGGCCATCTGCTGTGCCTGTTGTGTTGTGGAACCGACCAGGGCTACTGGCATGTGGCGTGGAGTTGGTTCCTGCATGGCGCCCAGCATTGCCGAAAGCATGATGGCGATCATGGTGAAAGGTACTGCGCCCAGAGCGATGTAGCGCCATGCCCGGTTCTGCGGGCGAGGTCCCCCGTGAAGGGAGGCGACATTAATCTGGGTAGGGGTAGCGCTCTTGCCTTTGCGAGTCCTCAGGAAGTCGATCAGTGTGGTCAGCGAGATAGCTGCCACCGCGCCAGCGATGAGAATCAACAGATATTTCGCGGCCCCGTTGCCATCAAAGTACAGTACCGATCGCATGGCCTCACCCAGAGCAGGCATCGGTAGGAACTGGTGCAAGAACGGGAAGATTTTGGGCAACGTATATACGGACATGCCCATATTGGAGGCCGGCTGACCGAGCACCATGAACAGGAACATGCCTGGGATTACGGCCATAGCACCAAAGATGCGGGTCAGAAGAACCTGCGAGGAACCGACGGCAAAGACGCCCAAGGCCAGCGTGCCCCAGACCGGGACGATGCTTGCTGCTGGAACGACGCCTAAAATTGGTCCGCCAATCAAGATGCCCAAACCTGAGAGCAGAAGTGACCAGCCGGCCAACAGTGGCAGTGCGCGGCGGCGTTTGAGCAATTCCGGAGAGTTGGAGAAAGCCAAAGACCATGGCATGTACCCGGCAGTGATCATTGCTGTGGACAGGAGCATGGCGCCCATACCCATGGAGTCATTTTCAGGAAGTGGTGCAAGGTCTTGGCTGTTGACCGTGAAACCCTCTTCGACAAGAGCCGGGGTGAGCATTGCGGTGATTGCCGAGGAGCTGGAAACACCTGCACTGCTGGCCGTGTACAGCGTAGCGGATTGATCATCGAGCACCACGGCTGCCGTGACCTCACGGTCTGTGACCTGTGTTCGCGCTTCTAATGCGGTGTCGAGAATCTTGATGTCCACCGCATCGCCGTCAGTCTCTTTAAGTGACTCAGCAAATTTCTCTGCGGCTGTTGAACTTGATGCGGTGATTGCAACAGGCATGTTCTTGGCTTCTTGATGGTGCATGGCACCTAGGTAGCCCCAAATCATCATGCCCACGATCATCAATGGCATGATGAAGACGGCAACTGTCCGCCCGATCTTTTCAGCCTTGGCCCGCTTGGCGGCGATCTCTTGTTCAGAGGTTTCGTGTGGTTCCAGTTTTGCTTTGCGCCGAGAAGGCGGCGTGCTGTGTGGATCGGTGGGTGCAGTGCTCAATTGCTCTGGCTCCTGAAGTCTAGACAGTCCGAGTTGCTTTGGTGGAACAACTGGCTTTAGATGAAGTACATCAACGACTTTACGCCACGTGGCGTAAAAATGACATTGGAAGCGCCATAGATCACCATTAAGATCACTGGACGTACCAGCTTTGAAGGGAAATATTCCGTGAGTCGACATAGCGACAAGGCGCGAGAAGTACTGCTAGATGCGGCAGAAGAGCTTTTTGCGTTGCACGGAATCGATGCGGTTTCTAACCGCAAAATCACCGAACATGCCGGCACGGCGAACCACTCGGCCATCAAGTATCACTTTGGGAGTCGAGACGATCTCTTAGCTGCGATGGTTGGCCGTGCGATGGATGACGTTCGGGCCATCCGCACTGAATTGCCGTTGAGCTCGGATGCGTCAACGATGAATCTGCGTGAATTAGTCACGCTGTACACGCTTCCGCTGGTCTTTTCTTTTGATGCACTGCCTAAACCCTCATGGCGAGCAAAATTCCTATTTCAGGCGTTGTTTCGCCCGGACCTGCGCGAAATGCTGGCCGGCTTGGTTGATGAGGACCTCCGGGGAAGTGACGTGAAGAGGCAGCTGCCCGAAGAATTAGAGGGCATTCCTGAGATTGTTATCAGCGCCCGCGCCAAGATCCTAGGCCCAATGCTGTTGGGACTCTGCGCCGAATATGAAGGCTCGGTCAACGAGGGTGAAGCGATCGGCACCTGGGAATCGGTGGGCTACTTCTTGGTCGATTCCGTGGTGGGAATGATGGCGGCACCAAGCACCTCGCCGGCAGACTTCATGGACTTTACGCGACGCTAATTTCCTGACGAGGCCTCGGCGGAACCAGGGTTCCGTGGGCTGCGCTTTGGCGCTCGCCGTGACCCTTAGTGCTCTGTGTTTGCACCAAAGAGCTTGGTCCATGCAGAGGGTGTGGTTTGGGAGATCTTTGGCTGTCGCGCGATGTCTGGGTCCAGACCTTCGATCGGCTGAAACAATCCGGTCCGCATAGCATCCGTGCTGCCAGATGAATCATTTTCCCGCGTCTGAAAATTATTTTTTGTCGGGTCGATGGTGGTCATGAGACTCTCCCTCGCTCTCAAATTTTCGTATTGTGAAAATTATCTTTTATCTAGTGAAACCAGTATGTGAGCCACTCTGGGTCCTTGGCAAGAGCTACGAGTCAGTAGTTTTGGCCGTCCTGTGAAAAGTATTTAACAAATACAGTCATGTAAATTTCTGGTGCATTCCCTTGACGCGCACTGCGTGAGTTGGCTTACAGTTGAGCCACAAGGTTCCACGAAACCAGCATCGAGTCGAAGCCGAAAGCAGTTTTTTCGGTGGTAAGGGTGTTCAGCCAAGGTCCGTGGAATGTCGACCGATGAAATGAGCTGATCACCCAATGCACCTCGACGCGTTCAACGAACTATCCGCAGCCCAAGCCGAAACTCTTTTACGGCCCTGCGTTGATGTGGACCGTTGGATCCATGAGCTGATTGCTGCCCGTCCTTTTGCAAACAGGGACGAACTGACTTCCTATGCCCTAGATGGCATTGCTCCTTTTGATCCCCAAGAACTTGATACTGCCCTGGCGCAGCACCCGCGCATCGGCGAACGGGCGCAGGGTCAAAGCAAGGAAGCCGAGATGTCTCGTGGCGAGCAGGCTTCACTGAGCCTAGATGGTGATGCCACCTCGCGCCTGAAAGCGGCCAACCAAAACTATGAACAGCGTTTTGACCGCGTTTTCCTCATCCGTGCAGCAGGACGCAGCACCGAAGAGATCCTGGCCGAGTGCGAACGCCGGCTGAGCAACGATGAAAAAACAGAAGCTGCCGAATTTGCCCGACAATTGCGCGAAATAGCCGTCCTTCGGCTCAAAGACCTCATTACCAACTAATTCCCTCCAACGACTAGGAGATGACCATGGCAGATGACAGTGCAGAACGCAGCCACATCACCACCCACATACTCAACACCGGGACCGGGAGGCCTGCCTCCGGTGTTAAGGCCACGCTGGAAGCCAAAACGGCATCCGGCTGGCAAGAAATCGGAACGGGATTGACCGATGCGGATGGCCGTATCAAGAATCTCGGACCGACAAAGGTTGAAGCCGGTCGCTACCGGATTTCTTTTGAAACCGGCGACTACTTCGGGAAGCAGGGAACGGAAAGCTTCTTCCCCGCGGTAAGCATCGATTTTTTCGTAAACAACGTCGATGAGCACTACCACGTACCCCTTCTTATCAGCCCGTTTGCCTATTCCACATACCGAGGGAGTTAGAGAAATGACTACCGAAACCACCGCCCCAACCCAGACCAAGATCGTGCTCGGATCCAACCAGTACGGCAAGGCCGAAGTACGCCTGGTCAAAATCACCCGCGACACCGAACGCCACCAGATCCAGGATTTAAACGTCACCAGCCAGCTACACGGCGACTTCAGCGCAGCACACCAAGACGGAGACAATTCACGAGTTGTCGCCACCGACACGCAGAAAAACACTGTCTACGGACTAGCCCGCAATGGCGTGGGCGCCGTAGAGGAATTCTTGGTGAAGTTGGGCGAACACTTCACCGGTGAATTTGAATGGCTCACCGGCGGTCGCTGGGCAGCACAGCAGTTCTCTTGGGACCGCATCAACGATCACGACCATGCCTTCTCGCAGAACAAGTCCGAGGTCCGCACCGCAGTGCTGGAAATTGATGCTCAAGGCAAAAAGTCCATCGTCTCTGGTCTTGAAGATCTCACGGTACTCAAGTCCACCGGCAGCGAATTCCACGGTTTCCCACGGGACAAGTACACAACTCTGAAGGAAACCACCGACCGCATCCTGGCTACCGATGTGACCGCTCGCTGGCGTTACACCGATCAGGCTATCGCTGAGGGAATCGACTTTGATTCTCTTTATGCCTCGGTGCGTAACCTGTTGCTGACCCAGTTTGCGCAGACTCACTCCTACGCATTGCAGCAAACGATGTTCCAGATGGGACAGGCCGTTCTTGAAGCGCATCCTGAAATTGCCGAAATCAAGATGTCCTTGCCCAACAAGCACCACTTCCTCGTGGACTTGGACGTCTTCGGACAGGACAACCCCAACGAGGTCTTCTTCGCGGCGGATCGTCCCTACGGTCTGATCGAAGCGACCATTACCCGTGAAGACACCGAGGCTAATCACCCAATCTGGGCCAATATCCCGGCTTTTATCTAAACGAACAGCGTTGAGGGTGTGCCGGTGCGGACACACTGGCACACCCTTGGCAGCAACTGACGTAGGAGGTCAGCCTTGAGCGCTACACCTGATGAATCTATCAAAGCCATAAGACCCGAGGACACAAAACTTTCGGTTGGGAAAAGTCTGGCCTACGGCTTACAGCATGTCTTGACCATGTACGGAGGAATTATTGCTCCGCCACTGATCATCGGCAACGCAGCTGGAGTCTCACCAGAAGATATCGGCTTGCTCGTCGCTTGCTGTCTGTTTGTTGGTGGCATCGCCACCTTGCTGCAAACCATCGGCATTCCATTCTTCGGAGCTCAGTTACCTTTGGTGCAAGGCACCTCGTTCGCCTCGGTGGCTACCTTGGTGGCCATTGTGAACGGTGGCGGGGGACTGCCAGCAGCCTTCGGCGCAGTTCTTGTCGCAGCACTAATTGGGTTGTTGGTTGCCCCATTTTTCGCGCGAATTATCCGTTTCTTCCCGCCGGTTGTCACCGGCGTAGTCATCACGATGATCGGAATCTCGCTCACCCCGGTTGCCGCTAACTGGGCCATGGGCGGAGACGCAAAGGCCGAAAACTACGGATCGCTTGGCAATATTGGCTTGGCCGCCATCACGCTTCTGGTAGTACTGCTGCTCTCCAAGGTGGGCAACGCTGCGATCTCACGCATGTCGATTCTGCTGGCCATCGTGATTGGAACCGTGGTTGCCGCTTTGCTTGGCATGACCGATTTTTCCAAGGTAGGCCAGGGCGCTTTCTTTGCTTTCCCTCGTCCCTTCGCTTTCGGAATGCCGGTATTTGAAATTGGCGGCATTATCTCCATGACCATCGTGGTGCTGGTGATCCTCACGGAGACTACGGCTGACGTTCTTGCTGTAGGTGAAATTGCTGGGACAAAGGTTGATTCAAAGCGAATCGCCAATGGACTGCGTGCCGATATGGCCTCCTCCGCGATTGCCCCGATATTTAATACCTTCACCCAGTCGGCGTTTGCGCAAAACGTTGGCCTGGTGGCCATCACGGGAATTACCAGCCGCTTTGTTGTGGCTACAGGCGGCGGCATCTTGATGGTGCTTGGCCTGCTTCCTGTCCTAGGACGCGTTGTTGCAGCCATTCCAACCCCGGTCTTGGGTGGTGCGGGAATCGTACTCTTTGGCACCGTGGCGGCATCCGGAATTCGTACGCTCTCTAAGGTCAAGTACGACGGCATGAACTTGGTTATCGTGGCCACATCGATCGCCTTTGGCTGCATCCCGATCGTCAAGACCGATTTTTACTCAGGTTTCCCCACCTGGTTTGAGACGATCTTCCACTCCGGCATTTCCTCCGCGGCCATCATGGCCGTGTTGCTCAATCTGCTGTTCAATGAATTCACTTTCGGCAATACCAAGAACGCTTCGGTCTTCTCGGCGGCCCCTCCTCGCATGGTCAAACAAGACGAAGTTTGCGGTCTGATTGACGGAGACCATTTTGAAGACGGAAAGCTGATTGATAAGGAAGGGTACGAAATTCCTGTGGTCACTCCGGACGATTATCAAAAGATTCAAACCGGAGAAATCCAGATGCCACTTCCCAAGCTGAACCAAGCTGGTTCAGGGCACTAAAAACGGGAAATCAGTGCACCGCTGAAAATAGATATAGCCGACAGCCTAAGGCTGTCGGCTACATCTATGTGCAAGGTAAACGTGGCTAGTTGGTGAACACGTTATTTATGGCGTCATTGGTTTTATCCAAGGTGGACGCCGGCTTGCGGTTGGCCCATAGATCTTCCAATGCTGGAATGATCAACGAGGTGACGTCGGCTCCGTGGTCAGTGACCGGAAGGTAGAACGTATTGCCTTCCTTCACTGGACCGGTGAAAGCTTCCGGATCCAGACCCTTTTCCGCGTAGATCTTTGAAGTGATATCCGTGGCGTCACGACGTGCTGGGAAGACCACGCCCGCCTTGGCGACCACGCTTTGGCACTTCTCGCTGGCCAGGTAAGCAACCCAACGCGCGGACGCTTCAGGGTTGTCACTGCTCTTGACTACCGAGTCGGCCAGTCCGTTAATGGCGGACTTGCTGGTTCCATCCGGACCCTTTGGCAAACGCGTTGCACCAATCTTGCTTTCGCTGGCTGCGTAGGACGCGTTCATCCAGGCTCCATCTGTCACCATGGCGACTGAACCGGAAGTGACCTGACCGATGACACCATCGGCGGAGTTGAACTGACCGTAATGTGGCATGAAGCCCTTGTCGGTGAGTCCAAAGTACCAGTCCAAAGTTTCATGAACTTTGGGATCATCGTAGTTGTAGTGGGTTCCCCACAGCGGCTGGTTGGTGGCCTGCCAGCCGTTGGAAGCAGCGTAGCCTGCCCACTGGCTTTGACCCGCGTTATCGCCACCGGCGTTGGACAGTCCTAGGCCATAAATTTTGACCTTGTTCTTGTCGAACCCAGGTTCATCGCCACGGATTCCGTTGGCATCAACCGTCAGGTGAGCGACGACCTTTTCGAAACTACCGCCGTCGGTTGGGGCCCACTGCGAGTTGGAAACCTCTTCGGGTTTAACCCCTGCGTCCTCGAAGATTTTCTGGTTGTAGTACACCGCGATGGTGTCCCAGTCCTTAGGCATTCCGTACTGTTTGCCATCTTCACCGGTCCACAAATCTTTGAGCCCGTCTTGGAACGCATCTTGATCTACACCCTGGATGTCTTTGAAATCATCCAGTGGTGCCAGAACATCTAGCGAAACGAACTGTGGGTATTGCGATACGTGGTTGGTGAAAACATCTGGCCCGGTGCCGGCAATGAAGCTTGCGGTGAGCTTGCTCCAGTAGTCGTCCCAACCGTACTGGGTGATGTTCACCTTCAGCTCTGGATTGTCTTTTTCAAAGCCGCTGGCGCATTTCTGGTATGCCGGAAGCTGGCTGGTGTCCCACATCCAGTAATCGATGGTGTTGGAGGACTGAGCGTTTTCACCGTTGCCTGCACAACCAGTTAAAGCCAGTGCAGTGGTAGCGAGTACGGCGGTGATTCTCCGGGCGCGCTGTGAGGAGCGAAGTTCAGTGGATTTCATTGGGTTCTCCTATTTGATGCCGCTGAAGCCGATGGAGTTTACGATGCGCTTGGCGAAGACACCGAAGAGCAGAATCATGGGCAACGCTGCAATGAGTGTTGCTGCCATGAGCCCAGCCCAGTCAGTTCCCGATTGAGGGGACTGGGAACGGAAGACACCCAAAGCCACGGTGAGCACTCGCGAGGAGTCAGTGTAGGAAACCATCAACGGCCAGAAGTAGTCGTTCCACGAGGTGATGTAGGTCAGGATTCCCAAGGTGGCCAACGGTGAGCTGGACATTGGAAGCACAATGCGGAAGAAGATTCCTACCTTGGACACCCCATCAATCAATGCCGCTTCTTCGATTTCCTTAGGCACGTTCAAGAAGAACTGGCGGAAGAAAAATACCGCAAAGGGCGTCATGAACATCGTAGGCAAGGCAATGCCCACCAGGTTATCGATCAAACCGAGCTGCTTGATCAAGACGAAGTTTGGCAACAGGGTGAAAATCGAAGGGACCATCAGTCCACCGATGAAGATTGCAAATACCTTGTCTCGTCCCGGCCAGGTCAAACGCGAAAACGCGAAGGCTGCCATGGCTGAGAAAGTTAGCTGGCAAACGGTGATCAGGGTAGAAACAAACACCGAGTTGAGCAGGTAACGCCAGAAGTCTAGCTGCGTACCCGAACCGCCTTCAGCGATGGCCTGTTCGGTGCTCTGCAGCCCCAAAACACGTTCAAATGCACCAAAAGTGAATTCTGGTGGTAGCCACGAAGCCGGGTTGGCTTGCAGGCCCTGGTTGGTGGACAGTGCCGTGCGGAGCATCCAGTAGAACGGGAACAAGGTAACGATAATAACCAGAATCATTACCACCCAGGCCACGATGCGTCCTGGGGATACACGTCGGCCAACCTTGATAGGTTCCGGTGCCGTGGTCTTTGTTGCCCGATGAGCTGCTGTAGTTGTCATGGTGGACCGCCGTTAGTTCATGTCGCTAGACCCGGCACGGGTCAAACGGAATTGGATGAAGGTGATGATGCCCAGTACCACTAGCAGCGCTACTGACATTGCTGAGGCGTAACCGAACTGGAAGCGGCCAAAAGCTACGTCGTAGATGTAGAGCTGCAGAACGTTGGTGGCGTTGGCTGGTCCACCGCCGGTGGTCACCGCGACCGTGTCAAAGACCTGGAAGGAACCGATGACCGTCATGATCAACACGAGGGCAAGAATCGGACGCAGTAGCGGCATGGTGATGGAGAAGAAGGAACGGAATTCGCCCGCGCCATCTAGTTTGGCTGCTTCAAAAACATCGTTGGGCAGCATCTGCAAACCAGCAAAAATCAGTAGTGCCGTGTAACCGACGTGACGCCACACGTTGATCAGCGCGATGGTGGGAATAGCCCACGTTTCACTCGAAAGGAAACCGATCTTCTCCACACCAATCCACTCAAGGATTTGGTTGGCCACACCAAACTGAACATCCAAGATCCACAGGAATACGATGGCCGTAACCACGTTGGAGACCAGGTAAGGCATCAGCACGATTCCACGCAATAGCGTGGACTGGGTCAGTCGGTGCATCAGCAACGCAATGATCAGCGCTACCGCAGTCTGCAGTCCAATGTTTATCACCACGTACTCAATGGTGACCTTCATGGACTGCCAAAATACCGGATCACCAAACATGCGCTCGTAGTTAGCGAACCCGACAAACTCAGCCGGAGTGAGCAAGTTGTACGAGGTGAAGCTCAACCAGATACCGCGCAGGGTTGGCCAGACGAGGAAAACCAAAAAACCAATGGCCGCCGGAGTTAAGAAGATGATTGCCAGACGAAGGTCTTGGCGTGAGCGACGGCTTCGTTTGGCCTGGCTCAGCGAGCGGTAGGGGGCTGCGGAACTCATTTGGTTTCCTTAGTGCTGGTTGCGCGCAGGTGCAAGATGCGCAGCGATTCGGGGTTGAGCCAAGGACTGAAGACTCCTGCTTTTTGCAGTCCAGCGCCACTGAGGGTGACTGGCTCAGCAACGGGCCACCATGCGGGCAAACGCATATTCAGTTCACGGTGAGTCGATTGTGGATGGCGAGACTGGTACTCGGCGCTCGCCGGGAACCCAGGGGTGACATCGCGGATCTGGTAATCCAGCGAGTTATCTAGTCCAGCAAATCTGAACTTTCCGATAGGGTCGGTGTCCGCTAGTGCCAGACTGACCACGGCGAAAAGTGCCTCGGTGCCGTCTTGGCTTACCACTCCGTGGATGTCCAAAGAAGAATCGAACTGGTCCACGCGCACCATGCGACCGGTGTGTAGTAGCTCGCGGTGTTCCTTGTGGGATTCGATCCAGGCACGAAGTTCCTTCATGTCCTCTGGATCGGCTTCGGTCAGGTCCCACTCGATGCCCATATGTCCCCAGAACGCAGTACCTGCGCGGTAGTGCAAGGAGTGATTGCGGTGGGTGGTGTGCGAAGCGCCGGAGGCAACGTGTGAACCCATGAGTTCAGCTGGGATCAGCTGCTGGGTCCAACGGTGCATCTGCTGGCGCTCAAATGGGTCAATATCATCCGAAGCCCAAACACGGTCGGTGTGTTCCAGTACGCCCAGATCAACACGGGCTCCACCGGAGGAGCAAGATTCGATTTCCAATTCTGGGAATCGTTCCTTGAGCTCAGCCATCAGGCGGTAGGCCGCCTGAGTCTGCGCATGCACCGATGCTTTACCGGTCAGCTGGTTGCCGGCTTCAAGCAGGTCACGGTTGTGATCCCACTTGATGTAGGCGATGCTGTGGGCTTCGAGTACCGCAAGCATCTGATCACGGACGTGTTCGTAGGCCCCATCAATGGCCAGGTTCAACACCTGCTGATGGCGGCTTTCAATAGGCAGTCGCTGACTTGGAGCCATGATCCACTCCGGATGCGCGCGGGCAACCTCGGAATCAACGTTGACCATTTCAGGTTCAAACCACAGACCAAATTCCATGCCCAGGGAAGTAACGTGATCAATCAACGGATTCAGGCCCTGTGGCCAAACCTCTGGTGATACGGTCCAGTCGCCCAGACCTGACGTGTCATCGCGGCGCGAGCCGAACCAGCCATCATCAAGCACATAGCGTTCAACACCAAGGTCGGCGGCGCGATCAGCCAGCAATTTAAGTTTGGCCAGGTCGTGGTTGAAGTACACCGCTTCCCAGACATTCAGGGTTACCGGACGTGGGCGCTGTGGGTGAGTGGGGCGGGCGCGCAACCAGCTGTGCAGACGGTGAGCCTGATCATCCAGACCGTTGCCGTAGACGCCGTAGATCCACGGGGTGTCTACGGTTTTGCCCTGTCCCAGCTCAATTTCTCCGGGCATCAGCAGTTCGCTGGCGCCCAAGGCACGGTTGCCGTCGTAGAGTTTTTCGGCCCAGACGCGCTGGTTGCCCGAGTAGCCGAGGTGAAGGCCCCAGAGTTCGCCGGTGGCAAAGTTGAAGCCGGGTTCGCCAACGTTGAGCACGTAGCTAGCGTCTGCACCGGTGCGGCCCTTACGGTTTTCGCGCAGGTGAGTACCTACGGTCAGTTCGCGGCGCTGTGGGACGCGTTCTTTGCCCCAGTGTCCTGCAAAGTCGAGGATCTGGCTGGCGTTGCTTGGCAGTGGCAGTAGCAGGCCAAACTCGTGAACCTGGTAAGCGGTGGCTGCGGTATTACGCAGTGTTCCGCGAGCTCGGAACACACCCTGTGCGGTGAGTTCGAGGTCTACACCAAGCTCCAGGTCGCTTTCGGTGTCGGCGGCGAGGATCTGAAGTGTGGCGGCCGCTGCGCTAGTTAGTTCACCGTTGACGGTGATCTCTTGGGCGTCGGTGTTGTGCAGAACTGCGGAGGTCACCGTGAACTTCGGTGACCAGTCTTTGCCTGCACGGGTTCCGCTTAGTCCTGGGCGTCCGGACCAGCCAGCGTGCGGGGATCCCAAGATGTCGGTGCGTACCGGCAGATCCTGGTTGTTGGAAGTGACGTGGTTGGTGTTGGCGGTGGCCAGGGTGATCGCCTGCTGGGAAGTGAGCTTCCCTAAGGTGGCGCCCCAGTGGACGATGGAAGGTAGCTGTTGCCCACCAAGGTCGATGAGCACTGACACGTCGCCGCTGTTCAAGTGAACAAGGCACTGTGCGTCAATGTTTAGCTGTTCTTCATGATGAATCATGTGCGTTCCTCTTTGAATGCCGATACGGGCAACGTTGTCAGGTCGTGTGCTTTAGATCATAGTAGAATGAACATAAGCAAACAACAAGACTGTTGAAATAAACATGTTTGTGTTTAGATTATGAAGAAGAATCAACACCGTCGCTGTGCGGCGAGGAAGAATGGAGCCCCCGTGAGTGAGAGCCTGCCTGGCCGTCGTCGCCAACAAATTCTTGAGCGCGTGCGCGCCGCGGGCGCAGCAAAAGTTGCGGACCTCGCTGCTGAATTTGGCGTATCCGACATGACAGTTCGCCGTGACTTGAACCAGTTGGTCAAGGACGGAGAGCTTCATAAGGTTCACGGCGGCGCCGAATTACAACAGGACTCATCAGCGGATGAACCCGGGTTCCAAAGCAAATCGCAGCTGCAACTACCGGAGAAAGCTGCCATCGCTTCGGCAGCGGCCAAACTGGTTGAACCAGGAATGTCAGTCTCACTGACTTCCGGAACCACGACCTTCGCCCTAGCCCGCGCGCTGCGCCAAATTCCGCGCATCACCGTGGTGACTAATTCGCCAAGGATCGCGGACATTCTTCAAGACGCTCCAGTAGAAGGTCAGACCGTACTGCTCACCGGCGGCATGAGAACCGTTTCGGATGCATTGGTCGGCCCGCTTGCCACCGCAGCAATTTCTTCCTTGCACGTGGACCGCTGCTTCATGGGCGTCCATGGTTTCAGTGTTGAAGATGGTCTGAGCACACCAAACATGATGGAAGTTGAAGTCAACCGACTCTTCCTTGAACGCAGTAACAGCAATGTGTTGTTGGCTGATCACAGCAAATGGGGGACCAAAGGTCTTTACCGTATTGCTGAACTTGCTGCCATCGACACCCTCATCACCGATGACGCTTTATCCCCTGCGGATGTGGACGCCATTACCGAGCACATTCATGATCTGAGACTGGAGAAAGCCTGATGGTAGTCAAAAACATCGAGTCCGAGACGCTCGCTGAACATTGGATAAGTCATCGCTTAGCTGACGGACGCGAGTCAGTGTTTTTTGCAGATCCCGGCAGCACACTCCCGCAACAAATCAACGACAACCGTGAACTAGATCCGCGCGGCGAGCCCGGAGGGCTACGTTTTGACCGTTTGACCGGAGACTGGGTGGCCGTGGCGGCTCACCGCCAGTCACGCACCTACCTTCCTCCTAAGGACCAGTGCCCACTGTGCCCCAGCGTCGGGGCGCGACACAGCGAGATTCCCGCCGAGGAATTTGATGTAGTGGTCTTCGAAAACCGCTTCCCATCCCTGGGCCCTGCTCTTGGCCAGGTGCCAGCACCTGCAGCTGACGGATCGTTGCCTGAACAACCACTGAGCGCTGTGGGGCGTTGCGAAGTGGTTGTATTCACCTCCGACCATGCCGGTTCTTTTGGCTCGCTGACCGATGATCGGGCACGCACCGTGGTGGATGCTTGGGCTCATCGAACTCGTGAGCTTTCAGCGATGGAAGGCATTGAACAGGTCTTCATCTTTGAAAATCGCGGCCAGGATATTGGCGTAACCCTGCACCATCCACATGGCCAGATTTACGCTTATCCTTACGTGACCCCGACGGCAAAAAAGATCGCTGAACAAGCACGCGAATACTACGCACAGACGCAAAAGACGTTGCTGGGACAGATCCTTGAATCTGAAATCGAGGATGGATCGCGAATTGTTGCTCGTGGGGAACACTTCACTGTGTTTGTTCCCTATGCAGCACGCTGGCCGTTGGAAGCGCATCTAGTTCCGCACCGCCATGTTCCAGACTTTGCGGCGTTGAATAAGGAAGAAAAAGACGAACTAGCGATCATGTATCGAGATCTCTTGCGTCGTTTTGATGGTCTCTATGACACGCCTACCCCGTACATTGCCGCCTGGCACCAGGCACCGATTAACGAAGCAGACCGGGCTGCCACCCGATTGCACCTACAGCTGACCAGCCCACGACGTGCTGCGGACAAGCTGAAGTTCTTGGCCGGCTCTGAGGCCGCCATGGGTGCATTTATCAATGACATTACGCCAGAACAGACGGCAGCAAGATTGCGAGAGGTGTCGCTTTGAGCAACAGCGAAATCCACGAAACAGCAGGGCGAATCGAAAACCTGCGTCAGAAGTTCTTGAAGCTTTACGGACGCCACCCGGAAGGTATCTGGCGTGCGCCAGGTCGGGTAAATCTGATCGGTGAGCACACCGACTACAACCTGGGCTACGTGCTTCCTTTTGCCATTGATAAAAATGCGTTGGTAGCAATCCGCCGCAAGGCACAGTTTGAGCACTCGGCGAACGAACTGAACCTGGCGTCAACCTACGGTGCGGATGAAGATCCCAAGGTCACCAGCGTGCCACTTGATGGGCTGACACCTCAGTCCGTTTCTGGCTGGGCCGCCTATCCAACCGCTGTGGTGTGGGCACTAAACCAGTTGGACGACGTTGAGATCTCTGGCTTTGAACTGCTGGTGGATTCCGATGTGCCAGTGGGTTCAGGGCTATCGTCCTCACACGCTTTGGAAGTCAGCACCATCGTGGCACTGAAAGATCTGTATGATCTGGGGCTTTCACACACTCAGATGGCTCAACTAACGCAGCGGGCCGAAAACGAATTTGTTGGCGCTCCGACCGGCATCATGGACCAAAGTGCTTCGTTGATGTCTCGTGCTGAGAATGCCTTGTTCCTCGATTGCCGATCCATGGAATCTCGCGCGGTACCGTTGCCACTGGCACAGAACGACGCGGTGGTATTGGTCATCGATACCCGTGTGGAGCATTCACATGTAGATGGTGGTTATGCCGCACGTCGACGTAGTTGTGAACAAGCAGCTGAGATCTTGCGGGTCCCTTCACTGCGTGATGTGGGAACTGTTGATGAGCTACAGGTCATTGAAGATGAGCTGGTTCGTCGACGAGCAAAGCATATTGTCACCGAAAATCAGCGAGTGTTGGACACCGTGCAGGCGCTGGAAGCCGGGGATCTGCAGGCCGTTGGCAAGCTTTTGTACCAATCACACGTTTCGATGCGTGATGACTACGAGATTTCCTGCGAAGAGCTAGATACTGCCGTTGAAGCATCACTAGCAGCCGGGGCAATTGGTGCGCGGATGACCGGTGGCGGTTTTGGTGGAAGTTCCATTGCACTGATCCATCGGGAGCAGATCGAAGCGGTTAGCCAAGCGGTCCTGGAAGTATTTGCCCAGGCCGGCTTTAAAGCCCCGAATATTTTCACTGTTGTTGCAGATCAAGGAGCGGGCCGCGCATGAGTTGGTTAGTTACCGGCGGAGCTGGATACATCGGATCGCATGTAGTGCGTTCATTGGAGCAGGCTTCAATGAACCCGGTCATTGTTGATTCCATGTCCAGCGGTGTCCGCGGATTTGTTGCCAACGAGCTACCTTTTTATTCGGTCAATGTGCTGGATACCGAAAAGCTCACCGAAATTATGAAGCGCCATGACATCACCGGCGTGATCCACTTGGCCGGTTACAAGTACGCGGGCGAATCGGTAAAAAATCCGTTGCTGACTTTTGAACAAAACGTCACCGGCACCGCCAACCTACTTCGGGCTATGGAAAACGCGCGGGTGCAGAATATCGTTTTCTCTTCATCTGCGGCTGTGTATGGCACCCCATCGGTTGAGCTGGTCACCGAGGACACCGGAACCTTCCCGGAATCTCCTTATGGTCAAAGCAAGCTCATTGGTGAATGGCTGATTCGTGATCAGGCCGTGGCGACGGGGCTGAAGCACACCTCGCTGCGTTACTTCAACGTGGTGGGTTCGGGCAGCGAAGGGCTGTACGACGCCAGCCCGCACAACTTGTTCCCGCTGGTATTCAAAGCTCTCAATGAATCCAAGACACCGAAGATCTTCGGTACCGACTACGAGACCGCGGACGGCACCTGCGTGCGCGACTACGTGCACGTGGCCGATTTGGCGTTGGCGCACGTTGAGGCTGCGAAGAAGTTGGAAGCCGGCACCAAACTGGAGCCGGTCTACAACCTGGGCTCTGGCGACGGTGTTTCCGTGCGAGAAATTATGAACGCGGTGGCCAAGGTGACCGGTATTCAATTCACCGCAATAGAAGAAGCACGCCGCCCGGGCGATCCGGCGCGAATTGTTGCTGACGGACAGTTGGCCGCTCGTGACTTGGACTGGCAGATGCGCCATAGCCTCGAAGAGATGGTTCAGAGCGCCCACCGGGCCTCACAATCCCGAGCGTAAATCATCACCTAGCTGGTGATTAAAGTGGTCATGCGAGGTGCCCCCGAAAGGGGGCACCTCGCATGACCTTTGTGGTTCCGCAGTTAGTTATTGCGGGATAGTTCAAATACCGCAACTTCCCGGCCGTCCAAGATTCCCTTGGCGCCTGGAGCCTCTGCCGAACCGAGGATCTGAGTGTGGTCGGGTTTGATGACTAGGCAGATACCCCCGCCTACTCACCTCCACTCACCACCATTCATCAAGACTTTGCCGAGGTGGGTCGGCGCAGTGTGGCAGCGATTTTGGAACAGCTACGCACCGGCGAGCAGAAGCCGGGAACCTCCATCGTTCCAACCCGATTCATCAAACGCGCCAGCACCGCGCCGGTGCGTGTGAGCAGTTGAGCACAGCACATTTGATCCCCGGATATCGCTAGAGGGTCTAAGCTGGAAAATTGTGAGTCCAGCAAATCTTTCCATCGGCGTAGACATCGGTGGCACCAAAATTCTTGCAGCCCTCGTGGATGAAGAAGGAACTGTCTCCGGTCAGATCTATCGTGAGACCCCTAACCATGACGTAGCCGGCATTGAGCGTGCCCTGGCCGAGGTCATTCGGGAGCTCTCCGAAGGTAACGAAGGGTTGCCAGTAGGCATCGGCGCTGCCGGATGGATGGACCGCAAGGGACAAAACGTACTCTTTAGCCCGCACCTGTCGTGGCGCAACGAACCAGTGCGCGACCGCCTGATGCAATTAGTGGGCCACGAGATCACTCTCGTTAACGATGCCGATGCAGCTGGCTGGGCCGAGCACCGTTTTGGTGCTGGCCGCGGCGAAAGCGACATGGTTTGCCTGACGCTGGGAACCGGCATCGGCGGTGCGGTGATCCTTGGCGGTCAAATCCACCGAGGTAAGTCTGGCATTGCCGGCGAATTTGGCCATCAGGTGATAGTTCCCGGTGGTCATCGTTGCGCTTGCGGTAACCGAGGATGCTGGGAACAGTACGCTTCAGGCAACGCGCTGGGCCGCGAAGGGGCCGAGCTGGTGCGCAGCAAGTCGCCGGTGGCTTTCCGCCTGCGCGAAGCGGTGGGGGATAACCCGGAGGCCGTCACCGGCGCCGCGGTGACGCGTCTTGCGGCGGAAGGTGATCCTGCCTGCAGTGACCTGATTACGGATATGGGTGAATGGCTTGGTTTGGGTATTTCCAACCTAGCTTCCGTGTTGGATCCGGGAACTATTGTCATCGGTGGTGGCTTGGGCACTGCCTCTAAGCAGCTGGTCGCCACGGCCGAAGAAACCTACCGCCGTTCGCTTTCCGGTAGGGGATACCGTCCCTTTGCAAAGATCAAACAAGCCGAATTGGGCCCCGCAGCAGGCCTGATCGGCGCCGCTGACCTAGCTCGGTTTAATCAGCAACAATAGTGAAAACATTGACAGGACATTAGGTCTTATCTAGGCTCATGTTGTTAGGCAACTTGAGAGCGAGGTATTGGCGTGATTTTGCCTGTTTTGCCAAGCCGAGCTCGGGGTTGGGCCCTACCTTTGGTCTTGGTGACCTATGCTGTCGCCATGTGTGGCACCACCATGCCCACCGCACTGTATCCAACCCTTCAAGATGAATACGGTCTGAGCACCGCTGCCTCAACTCAACTCTTTGCTATTTATGCCATTGTCGTGCTCGCCGTACTGTGTGTCTTTGGTTCATTATCCGATGCCATAGGCCGCAAACCGGTCATGATTTTTGGGCTGCTCGCCTCGGGTGCCAGCGGGATTCTTTATGCCACGGCCGCCGATGTTCCCATGCTTTTTATTGCCCGTATCCTCTCCGGAATCTGTGCCGGATTGGTGACCGGGACGGCTACCGCGTATCTGACCGACTTGGTTTCTAGCTCGGCGCGAGGCGCCAGTATTTCCAGCGTCGCCAATATGGTGGGGCTAGGCAGTGGCCCGGCACTGGCCGCCTTTTTGACCTACTTTTTCCCCGCAGTTCCGATGATCGCCTTTAGCGTTCATGCGGTACTTTCTGGGTTATGCATCGTTGCCTTAAGCGTGATTCCCGACAGCGTGGTGCACCGCTCAAACCGACTGAAGCTCACCCTTCCGTTGGTGCCTCGCTTCGCGTTACGTGATTACTGTGTGGGCGGATTGATGACCCTGGGCTTCGCGGTGATGGGTGGTTGCACCGCAATGACATCCATCCTGGTGGTCCGCGCCTTCGGCATTACGGACCTGCGGTTATTGGGTTTGATTGGTTCGTTGATTTTTGTCGCCACCACGGCGGGCCAGAAAATTGGCGGGAAGCTGGTGACCCAGAAAGTTCATCTCGGTTTTGCTGGGCTGGCCGTTGGCACGGTACTCATCGCGCTGGCACCGAGAGCCGATGGGCATCTTGGTGTTGGCATCTATCTGCTGGGCCTTTTGGTTGCTGGCTTCAGTCACGGGGCATTGTTCCCGGTCGGGTTATCGATTGTTTTGCGGCGGATTGAATTGCGCCATCGAGCCAGCGCCAGTTCAGCCTTCTGGGTGCTCGGTTATGCGCTGACTGCGCTGGGCGCATTAGTGCTTGGCTGGGTTGGTCAGCTCAGCGGCGAATCAATGGCGGTGACGTACTTCGGTGTGTTTATCGCGCTGTGCTCGATTGCCTGCGCGCTAGTGCACCGCCGTTTAGTTCGTTCAGGACGGACGCCGGTTTTACCCTAATCGTAGGACCCAGGCCCTAGCGGTGTGTTGCAAAACACAATAGTTCGCGGAATGAGTGATCAGCTCAGCTGGTTGTGCACGGTAGACAAGATCCTCTGTCCGGTACCGGCCCAATGCCCGGCGCGCGGGCCGAACCGAAAGGTCATCTCATGACTGTTGCATCCCAGGAAAACCAGGTCGACTCAGCGACCATCAACGCCATCTTTGGCGAAGCCCGCACCGCAAACGCATTCACCGGTGAAGTCACCGAAGCTCAGGCGCAGGAGATCTACGAACTGGCAAAGTTCGGCCCAACCGCCTTCAACTCCCAGCCACTTCGCGTGACCTACGTACGTTCGGCTGAAGCACGCGCCACCTTGGTTGACGCTATGGCTCACGGTAACCAGGCCAAGACCGCGGCAGCTCCACTGGTAGCAATCCTCAGCTACGACACCGCATGGCACGAACAGTGGGACAACTTCCTGCCAGGCTACAACGCCCCTAAGGCCATGTACGACGCAGACGCTGACTTCACCGCCGCTACCGGCAACAACAACGCTCACCTGCAGGCAGGCTACTTCTTGCTGGCCGCACGTAGCCTTGGCTTCGCAGTGGGTCCAATGACCGGTGCTAACTTCTCGGCTATCGACGCTTCCTTCTTCCCAGAAGGTGACCAGAAGAGCTTCTTGGTAGTCAACATTGGTCAGCCAGCCGAAGACGAAATCGGTGCACCAAAGGCTCGCTTTGGCTACGAAAACGTAGTTCGCACCGTCTAAGTACAGACGCAAAGAAGCCCGGAATTCACCAAGTGAATTCCGGGCTTCTGCACGCTAAAAAAGATTATTAAGAAGCTTTGGTCAGCGAGGCTTCTAGGGCCGCGTCAGCTTCGATCAGTACCTTGGCCGCTACTTCTAGACCCTCAACGGCACCGAGTTCGGTGTCCTCGTGTTCGATGTTCACCATCATTTCAGGATCCACCTCGTGCAAAGCACGCAGGAATTCGGTCCAGAACGCGGTGTCATGTCCCTTGCCCAAGGCCACAAAGTCCCAGGCTGAGTTCTTTGGCCACTCGTTAGCCCACTCGTCGCCACCGAGGTTGGTGCGGGGCTCATCTTCGCCCAGCTTGCGGAAGCTGTTATCCAGCACGCCCTGAACCGCGGCATTGGCGTTGATGCGCACATCCTTGGCCGCTGCGTGGAAGACCCACTGGCCGAGGTCACGGACAACGGCCACCGGATCCATCTGCTGCCAGAACAGGTGTGAGGCATCTAGTTCAATGCCGATGTTGCTGGTGCCAGTGCGCTTAAGTAGCTCGCGGAAGCTTGCAGGGTTAAAGACCAGGTTCTGCGGGTGGAGCTCCAGGGCGACCTTCACTCCGTGGGCAACAGCCAGCTCGTCGATCTCTTTCCAAAATTCTGCAGCGATCCCGAATTGGTAGTCCAGCTGGTCCAGGGCCGCCGAATTCCAGGCATTAACTACCCAGTTTGGGTTGGTGCCATTGGGCTCTCCAGCGGGCAGTCCGGACATGGTGACCACACGAGTCTGACCTAAGCGAGCCGCCAACTTGATGGAGCGGCGAATGTCCTCGGCGTGCTTTTCACCAATTTCACGCTTGGGATGCAGCGGGTTGCCGTTGCAATTCAGTCCGTAAATTTCCACGCCGGTGCCTTCAAATTGGGCGAGGAAAGCATCACGAGCGTCATCGGATTCTAAGATCTCATCGATATTTGGCACGTGTACTGGTGGCAAGAAACCGCCAGTGTTCAGCTCAACTCCGGTGAGCCCTTGGTCGGCAATGACCTTGAGTGCTTCGGTCAGCGGCCGGCTGTGGAGGATTGCGTTGTAGACACCGAGTTTCACAGCGAAACCTTCTTTCCGTCGTTAGTAGCGGACTGCACAACTGCCTGCAGGATCTGCATATTGTGCACACCCTCGTCGAATGATGCGTTGGTTGGAAGTGCGTTCTCTAGTCCGGCGACCTCGTCGAGGAAGGCGCGAGCCTGGTAGCCAAAGGCGTCATTCTGACCAAAGCCAACACCTGGTGCGTCCATTGGTAGACCGCCGCTGATGTAGGCGTGCTCCGAGCCGAGGTTCACCGTGCGGTAACCGTTGGTTGTCGATGGGCCCTCGGTGAGCATGATTTCGATTTCTGCGGGACGCAGCTGGCTGAAGCGTGCGGCGCCCTTCTCGCAGAAGACCTCGAAGTTCAGTGTGTTGGGGTGACCGGCTGCCACGCGGGAAACTTCCAAGCTGCCCGAGGCTCCGGCGAACTGAACGTTGAATGCTGCGTAGTCGTCGTTTTCTACTGGCTCGGAAGTCTCGCTGAGTTCCACCAGATCGTGGCCGGTGACGGCGCCGGCTGGCAGGAAGCGTTCGGTGATGCTGGTGCTTAGCTGGCCGCCGCTGACCGAGAGGATCTCTCCGGCCAAGAATTCGGCAACGTAGGCCAAGTGGCTTCCCACATCGGCCAGTGCGCCCGAGCCTGGCTGGCCCTTAAAGCGCCAGCTCATGGGGGCCTGTGGGTTGTGGCCGTAGTCGGTCCAGTAACGGCCGGAGAAGTGTAGAACCTTGCCCAGGGTGCCATCGGCGATGAGGTTTTGGATCGTTGCGATGCCTGGGGTGCGGCGGAAGGTGAAGCCAACGCGGGCCACGGAGTTAGCGTTGCGGGCTGCGAGGGCCATTGCTTCGGCTTCTTCGAGGGTGTCAGCCAGCGGCTTTTCGCACAAAACGTGCTTGCCGGCAGCCAGTAGGCCCTCAACTGCTTCACGGTGGAAACGATTGGCAATAACTACTGAGACCACGTCGATATCTGGATCTGCGGCTACTTCTTGCCAGGAGCCGAGGGCCTTTTCGTAGCCGTAACGCTTGGCGACCTTGGCTGCGAGCTCGGTGTTCACGTCAGCTACTGCAACGTAGCGAAGTGGTGGTAAGTCGGAGCTGTAGAGGGTTGGTGCAGTGCGGTATCCAGCGATGTGGGACAGCCCGGCCATGCCGGCGCCAATGACGGCAATGCCGATGGTTTTAGTCACGGAATTCTCCTGTGAAAGTTGTTCATGGATTATTTTGGAGCGCTCCAAAAAAGTGTAAAGGCGAATCCGGACGGCGGTCAAGTGGTTAGCTGAGAAGAATTATTTAGTGGGTTCGAGGTGCGGCGCAGGTGCCACGCTCAATCAGCGTGGGCTCCAGTAAAACCCTTTGCGCCTCGCGCTTCGGATCAGCCAGTCGAGAGATCACTTGCTGCGCTACGCGAAGCCCAAGATCGCGGTTGCGGCTATCCATCGTGGTCAATCGCAAAAGGTGGGTGTCGGATAGTGGCGAGTTATCGTAACCAATCGCCGACAAGTCCTCGGGCACCGAGAGTCCCTGATCGCGAGCCGCAGCCAGGGCGCCCATGGCCATTGAATCGTTGCCGGCCAAGATGGCGGTTGTGGCCGGAGCCTGGTTTAGAAGTTCAATAGTGCCCTGATAACCACTGGCTTCGGTGGTTTGTGGACTCGTGGTGATCATCTGGGCGTTGAGCCCGGCGGCTTGCATGGCCTCCAGGTATCCAGCGCGCCTGAGTCTTGAGGCGCCGCCACCGCCACCTACGTGACCAATGTGCTGGTGCCCAAGCGAAATGAGGTGCTCAATAGCGCGGCGTGCACCAAGTTGGTCATCGCTCGCGGTGACATCGGATCCGGGCACCTGAGTTTCGCGGTTACCGGCCACCACCACCGGAACGTTCGAAGGGAAGCGCATGGCGGGCGTGGGTTCGGTGGCGAGCACCAAAGCCTCAACCCGTGTGCTGAGGAAGCCTTCTAGTGGATCGGATTCTACGTGCGCGTTCAGCGTGCGGTCCGAGACTGCAATACGCAAGCCGGCGCTACCTAGCCCCTCCTGCAAACCGCGCAGCAATTCAACAAACCACAGGTTGGTGTAGTCATCGATAACCACACCAACGGTCTGGCTGGTGCCACCGGCCAGAGCGGTAGCCGCTTGGCTGGGACGGTAATTTAATTCCTTGATCGCGGCAAGCACCGCCTCACGGCGCGGGGCCGAAACGCTAGGCGAGTTGCGAAGTACCAAAGACACTAAGGATTTGGAGACGCCCGCGGCTTGGGCGACGTCATAGATGGTCGCTCGTTGGCGTTCTGCTGCCACGGTGCCTCCTGGATTTTGACTGGTCTTCTCGTTAAGAGCCTAGCGTTAGGCCCGGGCGTGTGTTTTCGCTTGACAGTTACTTCTTGCAAATCTTGGCACATAAGTAGCTGATTGCGACTCGCTACCTTGAGGGGTGAGATTGCTGGTTTTGAGGTTTCGGCACGCCTTGGGCGGGGTCGAGAATCGAGGTTTCTGCACACAAGACGATGCTGACTTAGGTTGTCTTGCACGTAATTTTTTTCGTCCAAACCGGCTAACTTCCTTGAAAATCCGGGGAAAGTCAAAGTGGGACAAAGTTAACTTGTAAATATGTCAGTACAAACCTTTGACAGGCCAAAGGGTTTTGATGCAAAGTAATAACTGTGCTTCCCCTCACATCGAGAAAAAACGGAGCACCGGCATATAGAACTTCAAGCTCGAAAGGACGTCGATCCGCGTGAACTACGACGTACTGACCCTCGGACGCATCAGTGTTGATGTTTACCCGAACGACATCGGTGTCGGTCTTGCCGACGTGACCTCCTTCGGCAAGTACCTCGGTGGTTCCGCCACTAACGTCGCGGTAGCTGCTGCACAGCACGGACGTGCTGCCGGCGTGGTCACCAAGATTGGTGATGACGACTTTGGTACTTTTCTAGAACGTGAACTGGACCGCTACGGCGTGGACCGCACCCAGGTAACTCGCGATGAAACCCTGCAGACTCCGGTGACCTTCTGCGCAATCCTGCCACCAGATGATTTCCCACTGTACTTTTACGGTCGCTTCCCGATGGCTCCGGACTGGAACATCAATACCAGCGACATTGACCTTGAATCGGTCAAAAATTCCAAGATTTTCTGGAGCACCGTCACCGGTCTGAGCCGTGAACCATCACGCAGCGCACAGCTGGCAGCCTATGAAGCTCGGCCGGTCGAATCCCTGGGCGAAGGTCAGTTCACCATCTTGGATCTGGACTACCGCCCAATGTTCTGGGATTCGGTAGAACAGGCCCGTGAACAGGTCACCCAGGCTTTGGCCTCAGCAACCGTAGCCATCGGCAACGACACCGAATGCACGGTGGCCGTTGGCGCAGGAACCCCGGATGAACAAGCGGACCGCTTGCTGGACGCCGGTGTGCAGATTGCCGTCGTCAAGCTCGGCCCAGAAGGTGTGATGGCTAAAACCCGCACCGAACGTGTGGTCTCCGCACCGGTTCCGGTACAGACCGCCAACGGTCTGGGCGCGGGAGATTCCTTCGGTGGAGCCTTCTGCCACGGTTTACTCTCCGGATGGCCGCTAGAGCAGGTACTGGATTACGCCAACGCGGCCGGAGCCATTGTGGCTTCCAAGGTGGCCTGCTCCGATGCGATGCCTAACCCAGAAGAAGTTAACGCACTGCTGGCCGAGCGTGGCCGCACCGTCCCCACCTCCCAGAAAGACCTGGTCTAGTCATGCAACAGGCACCCGAGTTGAGCGTGGACCTTGAAGATCCACGCCGCTACGAATCCATCACCCGCCAGCAACTAGAAGATCCGGCATCAGTTCTTCGGGCAGCACAGCTACGCCAGAAGCACGCCGGCCCGGTACTGGGGCGACAGAATTTTATTATCGCTGCCGACCACCCGGCCCGCGGTGCCCTCTCGGTGGGCAAACGAGCCACCGCCATGGCAGACCGCCGCCAGCTCTTGGACCGACTGCAGATCGCCTTGCAGAACCCGGCTTGTGACGGTGTGCTCGCTTCGCCAGATATCCTCGATGACCTGCTGCTTCTTGGGGCACTAGAGGGCAAATTGGTCTTTGGATCAATGAACCGTGGCGGACTGACCGGCTTGGTGAACGAGATTGATGATCGCTTCACCGGACACAGCGCTGCGGCGCTGGCCGCACTGGGCGCTGATGGCGGCAAGATGCTCACCCGGATCAGCTACGAAGATCCGGACACCGTAAAAACGCTGCAAGCTACGGCCGACGCAATCTCCGACTTGGCCGAGCACCAGCTGGTGGCCATGGTGGAACCTTTCATCTCCAAACGGGTGGAGGGCAAGGTAGTCAACGACCTTCGCCCAGACGCCGTGATCAAGTCCATGGGCATTGCTTCCGGACTCGGGGCATCCAGCGCCTACACCTGGCTGAAGATTCCGGTGGTCCAGGAAATGGAACGCGTTATGGCCGCTACCACCTTGCCTACCGTATTACTTGGCGGGGACCCAGCCGGTCAACCGGACGAAATCTTCGCCTCGTGGCAAACGGCCCTAGCCCTACCTTCGGTGCAGGGACTGACCGTGGGACGAACCCTGCTCTATCCCGAAGACGGGGACGTAGCCGGCGCCGTGGCCACCGCCGCATCACTACTGAACAACAGCACAACTGCAGCAAACGCAGAAGGGCAAGCTTGATGACTACACGCACAATGACCGTCGCACAGGCAGTGGTGGAATTCCTCGGCCGCCAGTACACGGTGGATACCATTGGCGGAACTAAGTACCGCGAACGGCTGATTCCTGGCATGTTTGGCATTTTTGGTCACGGCAATGTTGCCGGCGTAGGCCAGGCACTGAAGCAGTGGCAGGCCAAGGATCCAAGCCTCATGCCTTACTACCAGGGCCGTAACGAGCAGGCACAGTCGCACCAGGCTGTTGCCTACGCACGGCACACCCGCCGCCGTGCCACCTACGCGGTATCCACGTCCATCGGCCCAGGTTCCTCCAACCTGCTCACCGGTGCCGCCCTAGCTACGGCTAACCGTTTGCCGGTGCTGTTGCTTCCTTCCGATACCTTTGCCACCCGCGCCGCGGATCCGGTTCTGCAGCAGTTGGAAATGCCTCACGGATATGACATCACCGTTAATGACGCTTTCCGTCCGCTGTCCAAGTACTTTGACCGTGTCACCCGTCCCGAGCAGCTAGCCAGCGCCCTACATCACGGACTGCGGGTGCTCACCGATCCGGCAGAAACCGGTGCGGTGACCATCTCGTTGCCTCAAGATGTGCAGGCCGAAGCTTTTGACTTCCCGGAAGAATTTTTTGCTGAACGTGAGTGGAAGATTCGTCGCCCAGAGCCTGAGGCGCAGGACATTGCCGAAGCAGCCAAGATGGTCCGTGCAGCCAAGCGCCCACTGATTGTTGCCGGTGGCGGAGTGCTCTATGCCTTTGCTACCGAGGAACTGGCCGCGTTCTGTGAAGCGACCGGTATCCCGGTCGGCAATACCCAGGCCGGAGTCGGTGTGCTGCCATGGGATTCGAAGTACTCACTGGGTGCTATCGGTTCCACCGGAACCACCGCAGCTAACGCATTGGCTGAACAGGCGGATCTGATCATTGGTATCGGCACCCGCTACGAAGACTTCACCACCGCCAGCCGCACCGCTTTCCAAAACCCTGACGTGAAGTTTGTGAACATCAACGTGGCCGCGCTTGATGCCTACAAGCACGGCACCGTTCTGCCAGTCGTGGCAGATGCTCGCAAGGCACTGATCGCACTGCGCGAAGCGCTGAGCGGATACCGCGTTGAGGGTGCTTTGGAAGTACAGACCGCCAGCGAAAAGCAGCGCTGGAATGCCACCGTTGATGAAGCCTTCGCCGAACGACTGAGCCCCTTGGTCAGCCAGAACGCGATCATTGGTGCAGTCAACGAAGCCATGGATTCACGCGACGTTGTAGTGTGCGCTGCGGGTTCCCTCCCCGGAGACCTGCACAAAATGTGGCGAGTGAGCGATCCGTTCGGCTACCACGTGGAGTACGGATTCTCCTGCATGGGCTACGAAATTGCCGGTGGGCTAGGAATTAAGCGTGCAGTGCAGGCCGAAACCGAGCGCGGGGATCAAGAAAACCGCGACGTGGTGGTCATGGTGGGCGACGGTTCCTACCTGATGATGCACACCGAGCTGGTCACCGCGGTGGCCGAGGGCCTGAAGGTCATCACCGTGCTCATTCAGAACCACGGTTATGCCTCCATCGGTGCACTCTCTGAGTCCTTGGGATCCCAGCGTTTCGGTACCAAATACCGCACCTTGGATTCTGCCAGCCACAGCTTTGATGAAGGCGAAACCCTGCCTATCGATCTGGCGACCAACGCCGAATCTTTGGGCGTCAAGGTCATCAGGATTACCCCTGGACCGGATGCCATCGATGATCTGTCTGCGGCCATCGCTAAGGCCAAGGCGGCACCCGAAGGCTCGGGCCCGATCCTGATTCACATCGAATCTGACCTGTACGCCGATGCACCATCGAGTGAATCGTGGTGGGATGTGCCGGTCAGCGAAGTTGCTGAACTTGAAAGCACCACCGAGGCCTACAAGAACTACACCAACAATAAATCTCGCCAAAAGCCCCTACTGGGCTAGCGCAGACACACCTTAAACCTCAAGACCAAAGGATCTAAGCAATGACTACTATCGCCACTGACGTCGCAGAAATCTTGCACTACATCAACGGTGTCCCATCGGCAGGAACCGGCACCCAGACCCAGCCGGTTTACAACCCAGCCACCGGTGAAATCACCGGCCAGCTACACCTGGCTAGCAGCGAGGACCTGGAGCAGGTTGTTGCGGCAGCTCGCACTGCGGCAGATAGCTGGGGCGAAGTTTCGATCGCCAAGCGCACCAAGATCATGTTCCGCTTCCAGCAGCTGCTCAGCGAGCACACCGATGAGCTGGCACGCATCATCACCAGCGAACACGGCAAGGTTCTTTCCGACGCCGCCGGTGAGATCGGCCGCGGATTGGAAGTAGTGGAGTTTGCCTGCGGTATCTCCCAGTCCCTGAAGGGTGACTACTCGGATCAGGTAGCCGGCGGAATTGATGTCTTCTCCTTCCGCCAGCCACTGGGTGTTGTTGCCGGTATTACTCCATTCAACTTCCCGGTCATGGTGCCATTGTGGATGGCTCCGGTAGCCATCGCCGCCGGTAACGCATTCATTCTGAAGCCATCCGAGCGTGACCCATCGGCTTCCATGCTGATTGCCGATCTGTTCAAGCAGGCAGGCCTGCCCGACGGTGTCTTCCAGGTACTGCACGGCGGCAAGGAAACCGTAGATGGTTTGCTAGCCCACCCAGAGGTCGATGGAATCTCCTTTGTTGGGTCCACTCCGATCGCCAAGTATGTACACGAGACCGCTACCAAGTACGGCAAGCGAGTACAGGCTTTGGGTGGCGCGAAGAACCACGCCGTAGTCATGCCAGATGCCGACATGGATTTGGCAGCAGATCACATCAACGCCGCTGCATTCGGTTCCGCCGGTCAGCGCTGCATGGCCATCTCCGTGGCTGTCGCCGTGGGTGAGGGAGCAGATGCTTTGGTCGATAAGTTGGCTGAGCGTGGCCGCGGAGTTAACGTCTCCCACGGTCTTGATGAGAAGGCAGATATGGGTCCGGTCATCACTCCGGCGTCCAAGTCACGCCTGCAGAAGATCGTCGGCGAGGCCGAGCAGGCCGGTGCAGCACTGGTCATCGACGGACGCGACCTGGTGGTCAAGGACCACGAAAACGGCTTCTTTGTTGGCCCAACCATCATCGACAAGGTTAACCGCGAAATGAGCGCCTACACCGAAGAAATCTTCGGCCCGGTACTGGTAGTTCTGCGCGTGGATAGCTTGGAAGAAGCCATTGAAGTAGTCAACGCCAACCCTTACGGTAACGGCACCGCGATCTTCACTTCCTCCGGAGCGCACGCCCGCACCTACACCCGACGCATCCAGGTGGGCATGGTGGGCGTGAACATTCCATTGCCAGTCCCAGTGGCTTGGCACTCCTTCGGTGGCTGGAAGGATTCGCTGTTCGGTGAGCACCACATCTTCGGCCCAGATGGTGTGCGTTTCTACACCCGAGGCAAGGCCGTGACGCAGCGTTGGCCAGAACCAACACAGCAGTCCACCGCCTCGTACAGCTTCCCTTCAAACTAGGTTTGCGCACACAAAAATAATTGTCCTTCGTGCCGATGCCGGCCAGTAATCGGTCGGCATCGGCACTGAGTATTGAAAGATTCTGGTTTATCCCATGGCACAAAACATCACCATCGGAACTGCACCGGACTCCTGGGGAGTCTGGTTTGCCGATGATCCAAAGCAGACCCCTTGGCAGCGCTTCCTTGATGAGGTGGCCGAGGCTGGTTACAAAACTATTGAACTGGGCCCGTACGGGTACCTGCCCACCGACCCCTCTCAGCTCGCTGACGAGTTGGCCGCTCGCGACCTCAACGTTTGCGCCGGTACCGTTTTCACCGCTTTTCACCGCGGGATCGACGGCAGCGCGAAGGCTTGGGAAGAAGCGTGGGAGCCAGCCCGTAAAGTAGCAGAGCTGACTGCCGCTGTGGGCGGTGAACATATGGTGGTGATTCCGGCGATGTGGCGTGATGACGTCACCGGGCAGGCACTAGAGTCTGGAACTCTGGACGCCGCCGCGTGGGATGCTCTGGCTAAGGGTCATGACCGGTTGGGCAAGATTCTGTTTGAAGAGTACGGCCTGAAGCAGCAGTTCCACTCTCACGCCGACTCACACGTTTGTGGTCAGCCGGATATCGAGAAGTTCCTTGAACTGACCGACCCGCAGTTCACCAACCTGTGCTTGGATACCGGTCACGCCGAATACGGTGGAGCTTCCAGCGTGGATCTGATCCGCCGCTTCCCGGAGCGCATCGGCTACCTGCACCTAAAGCAGATCAACCCTGACATTCTGGCTACGGTCCGTGAGCAGGACATGACTTGGGCTGCTGCCAACCTGGCCGGGGTTATGTGCGAGCCACCTTCCGGACTACCTGATCTCAACGAGGTCTTGAAGGAAGTTGAGAAGCTGGGCCGTCCGATCTTCGGCATTGTTGAGCAGGACATGTACCCGGTGGCTGACTTCTCGGTGCCACTACCTATTGCCACGCGCACCCGCGATTACCTGCTGAGCTGCGGCTCCCGTAGTCACGTCTAAGCAATCTTCACCTAAAAAAGAACTTTTGAAAGGACATACCGTGCCAGAAATCCTGCGCGTTGCCGTCGTCGGAGCCGGACGCATGGGCGCTGACCACATTCAGCGGATCCACCACCGTATTTCAGGGGCTGAAGTGGCCGCTGTTGTTGATATCGACACTGACCGTGTGAATGCTGCCATTGAAGGCATCCCGGGTGCCAAGGGCTACACCGACTTGGCTGCTGCGCTCGCCGATGGCGACGTTAACGCGGTACTGCTGGCCACCCCGGGCTTCCTGCACCACGATGCACTGCTGAAGGTGCTGGAAGCGGATATCCCGGTGTTGTGCGAAAAGCCGCTGACCCCGGATGCTGCATCCTCGTGGGAAATCGTCGAGGCCGAGGCGAAGCTGGGCCGCCAGCGCATCCAGGTGGGCTTCATGCGCCGCTTCGACGCCGAGTACAAGCAGCTGCGCGAGCTGATCGAGAACCAGGGCCTGGGCGAACTGCTGGTGCTGCACCACCAGCACCGCAACCCGAACACACCTGAGGGTTTCACCAACGAGATGCTGATCAACGACTCGGTGGTGCACGAATTCGACGCCATCCGCTTCTTCACCGGCGAGGAAATCACCTCGGTGCAGGTGCGTTTGGGCAAGGCCACCCGCAATGCCCCGAATGGTCAGCATGATCCTCAGCATGTGTTGATCGAAACCTCGTCAGGGGTATTGGCCGACGTGGAGATCTACGTCAACGCAAAGTTTGGCTACGAGGTAGCAACACAAGCGTCCTTTGAAGACGGCATTGTCTCCATCGGCAATGACGCTGGCCCTTATGTCCGAACCGCAGGTCAGTGGGGCGGAAAGATTACCCCTGGCTTTGAAGAACGTTTTGGTGCCGCCTACGACACCGAGATTCAGTCGTGGGTTGATGCTGCGTTGGTTGGTGAGCTTGGCGGTCCTAGTGCATGGGATGGCTACGCTACTGCGGCCTGCTGCGAAGCAGGCGTTGAAGCCCAAGGCTCAGGCCAGAAGGTAGAAGTTAAGCTGAACTCCAAGCCGGATCTCTACAACTAGGGGCATCATGAAATATGCATTGGACCCAACTCCATTTCATTCCACGCACTCGGTGCTGGAATTCCCGAAGCTGGCCGCGGACCTAGGCTATGACTACATTCAGCTGACCCCGCATGCGGATATCATTCCATTTTTCACTCATCCAAAAGCGGATGATGACTTAGTGGCGAAGTTAGCGGTGGAATGCAAAAACACGGGTGTTGGGATTGCGTCAGTATTGCCGGTGCTGCGCTGGTCCTCGCCCGATGAGAACCTGCGCCAAACTGCGGTGCGGTATTGGAAGCGTGCCATCCAGATTGCCGTTGATTTGGGTGTGAATCAGATGAACACTGAGTTCACTGGACGTCCTGAACGTGCGGAAGAATCCGAGGCTGCGTTCTATCGTTCCATGGAGGAGATCGTACCGATCCTTGAGCGCGAAGGTATCAACGTAGCCATTGACCCGCATCCGGATGACTTTGTGGAAGAGGGCTTGGCTGCCTGGCGAGTGATCCGTGGGGTCAATTCGCCGAACCTGTCCTTTGTGTATGTGGCTTCGCATTCCTTCCATATGAAGGATGAGCCGTTGGAGATCATGAAGACGGTGGGGGACCGGCTTCGTGTGGTTCACGTGGCTGACACGATGAATCACCATGCCTCGCACGGTCTGCGCTACATCACCAATCCTCCGGGCAATGCGGTGCGTGTGCACCAGCACCTGAAAATTGGTGATGGTGATGTGAATTGGGATGAGTTCTTCTCTGGCCTGGTGGACAACGGGTTTACCGACCGCGAGGACAGCGTCATGGTCTCTAGCGTTTTTGCTGAGAACGAGAACGCCATTGAAGTCTCCAAGTACCAGCTGGAGCAGATGCGTGCCCGAGTCGCTGCCGCCCAGTCGGCACGTTCATAAGGCGATGTCTTACGTATAGAGAAGTGCTCTCATGACATGAACCGAACCTATAACAGGTTCGGTTCATGTCATTTAACTGACGTCTGAAACGGTGTCAAAGAGTGAATGGCACTTGCACAACTCAATGTTGACCAGTGTCTGTTCAGTGCATGAGTAGCGCTGGTGGAGATGGGAACAGCTACGAGTGAGTATTTGTTAGGACAAATAGGCGTAAAAGCTTGCTCGTCCAACACTGATGACGTATTGTCCTTACATAAGGGCTGTGAAGCCCATCACTTTCAGTTTATATGGCAGGGACCAAGATGATGCGAAGCAGCACCTTGCCAGAGCGAGCGAAGGGGGTTGGATCATCGATGATCCGACGGCCGAGATTAGGTCGGCTAATCCTTCGCTTGAGCAAACCAAAGGAGTTTTCATGTCCAGTGCGCAAGCTTCATCCACCGCGCCGAGTCTTCCGCCCCTGACTAAGGGGCCACATTCAAAACGACTCGGCTTGATTTCCATTGTTGCCTGCTTCGGCGGACTGCTTTTTGGTTACGACACCGGCGTAGCCAACGGTGCCGAAGGCCCAATGGCAGCAGAGCTAGGGCTTAGCCTTTTCCAAGTCGGTATTGTCATTAGCTCGTTGGTCTTCGCTGCCGCTCTTGGTGCGCTGGCCTGCGGTCGCATCGCCGATGCCGTGGGACGCCGCCGCGTCATCATGGCGCTTGCAGGGATGTTCCTCTGCGGAACGCTCTTGGTTGTTTTATCGCCGGCGTCCGCCGACTATGGCACGTTCTCACCACTGGGCTTTGCGGTGTTGGTTTCTGGCCGCATCTTGCTCGGTCTGGCAGTTGGCGGTGCCTCAACGGTGGTCCCGGTTTACTTAGCAGAACTTGCCCCGTACGAAATCCGTGGCTCGATCACCGGCCGCAATGAGCTGGCCATCGTCATCGGACAGCTATCGGCCTTTGTGGTTAACGCGATCCTCGCTGTGACCCTGGGGCATGTGGATGGCATCTGGCGCATCATGTTTGCGGTGTGCGCGGTGCCAGCGGTTGCACTATTCTTCGGAATGTTGCGCATGCCGGAATCACCTCGTTGGTTGGTTGAAAAGCGTCGTTACGCTGAAGCCTTGCGCATTCTCAAAACGGTCCGTTCACCTGAACGTGCATTGGCCGAGGTCCACGAGGTGGAAGTTATCGCCGAGCGGGAAAAGAAGGAAAATAAGCAGGTTGGCTGGAAAGCCATCATGGAAAACAAATGGCTGCGACGCATTCTGCTGATCGGCATCGGCGTCGGTATGGCCCAGCAGCTCACTGGTATCAACTCGATCATGTACTACGGCACCCGCGTGCTTGAAGAGTCGGGCATGACTGCAGAACAGGCTGTCTTGGCGAACATCGCATTCGGTGCGGTAGCCGTTATTGGTGGCGTGATTGCGCTACGCAATATGGATCTGATCGACCGCCGAAAGACTTTTGTGATCGGTTTGTCGCTCACCACCATCTGTCACCTGCTGGTCGCGTTTGCTGGAATGCTACTTCCTGTTGGAAACCCCGCAAGGCCAATCGTGATCATGATCCTTGTAGTGGCATTCGTGCTCTCGATGCAGACTTTCTTAAACGTCGCAGTATGGGTCTGGCTAGCTGAAGTCTTCCCACTACACATGCGTGGTCTGGGTATTGGAATCTCGGTGTTCTTTGTCTGGATTACCAACGGCTTCCTGGCCCTCTACTTCCCTACCTTGATTTCAGGGGTCGGGATCACCGGCTCATTCTTCCTCTTTGCTGGCATTGGCGTCGTAGCGTTGATCTTCGTAGCCACTCAGGTTCCCGAAACCCGGGGACGCTCGCTGGAAGACCTGGAGGAGGATGTCTCCACAGGCGCTATTTATCTGGTCAAAGCGCAGGCGGACGGATAATCCTGAACTGACTTTTGCGAGATAACTAAAACCAAGCCCGTCACCAAAATTCGTTACAGGTGGCGGGCTTGAGTACTGCTAAGACTGACTCGCTCCAGTGCTACCCCGAACCACCAGTTGCGAAACATGGGTGCTGGATTTGCCCGGAGCGTTGAGCGCTGCCTGAATGGCTGCTTCAGCCAAGGCCGTGATGTCTTGGCGGACGCTTGTTAGATCCGCATGGCCAAGTCGGGCAAACTCGCTATCGTCATATCCGGCGAGACTCATTTGCTGGGGAACGTTGATGCCCGATTTATCTAGAGCCTGTCGCGCGCCAAGAGCGGCGCGGTCATTAAACGCCAGAACCGCGCTGGCCCGTTGACTTGGCTCGGTAGTCTCTAAGTACTTGCGGAGCACTTGAAAGCTTGTGGCGTCATCCGCGCCGGCTGAAAGAACTTGTCCTTGAACCTTGGCACTTGCCACGGCGGTTACAAAAGCTTCGCGACGCTGCTGGGCAGCAACTGCGGGTCCGCCGTCTAAATGGAGTAAGTGAGTATGTCCCAGCGACACTAGGTGCTCAACTAACTGCTTCACACCAGCAGCTTCGTCCGTGCTGATGGATGGGATTCCCCTGACCTTGCGAAACAGGCTGATCACCGGAAGCTGTTTGGATATGCGCGCCAACTCAGCAGAAGGTAATTCAGGGAAAATACCAATCACTGCCTCAACACCTGCGTCGATCAGGGTATTAAGAACTCGTCGCTCGTCGCGATGTTTACCGGTGGCTCCAAGGATAATTTCAAAGCCAGCTTGATCGGCCAAGGCAAAGAGGGCATCGGCTAGTGCTGCGTGTACGGGCTCGCCCAGTGAGAGCGCCAATCCCAGCGTTCTGCTCCGGCTGCTGCGTAGCGATCGGGCGCGTGAATCAGGTCGGTACCCGAGGTCTGCGGCTACCTGTTTGACCTTGGCTCGTGATTCTTCGCTAGCCCCTTCGGCGTCCCGCATGACAATCGAGGCCAAAGCAACCGATACGCCGGAAGCGCGGGCGACATCCGTAAGCGTTGGGCGTTTGGATGGCCGTGATGCGGAGTTTGAGGGCATTGGTGAAACTTTCTTCTAGAACGTTATAGACACCTGCTATCTAGTGTGCCATGATTTTTCTGAACACCACATCTAGAACGTTCTAGGAGAATCTTCATGGCTTACCAATCATTGCCAGAAACCGTTGCCCAGCCATTGCGTATTGCCGTCATTGGCACCGGCTGGATCGGCGCATTCCACGCCCGCACCGTGGCACAGTACCTGCCCGACGCACAGCTGCATGTTGTTGCTGATCCTGCACCAGGACGCGCTGCACAATTGGCCGCGGAACTTGGCTGCACCAACTACACCGAAGACATCGCCGACGTTTTTGCTGACGAAACCGTGGATGCCGTGGTCATCGGTGCACCTTCAAGCTTCCATGCGTCCCTGATCGCTCAGGCCGCTGCGGCTGGCAAACACATTTTCTGCGAGAAGCCAGCAGCCCACGCATTGGCTGACCTTGATAGCGCACTGCAGGCCGTCGAGGACGCGGGCGTCTTGCTGCAGATCGGCTTCAATCGACGCTTCTCGCAGGACTTTGCCGCCGCCGCAGAACAGGTTAATTCCGGTGCTATTGGCACCCCGCAGCTCTTGCGTTCGCTGACCCGTGACCCAGAAGTGGCCGGGGGATTGCCTAATGCCGCAAAGATCCGCTCCCACGTGATTTTCACCGAGACGTTGATCCACGATTTTGACACCCTGAACTGGTTGAACCCGGGTGCCGAGGTCGTAGAAGTCCATGTCATGGCCGATGCCTTGGTTGCACCAGAGCACCGTGACACCGGATTGTTGGACACCGCGGTGGTCACCATGCGCTACTCCAACGGTGCGATCGCTGTGGCTGAAGCGAACTTTTCGGCCAGCTACGGCTATGACGTCCGTGGAGAAGTATTCGGCTCCAAGGGCATGGTTCAGGCAGGCAATCCGGTACAGGTGGCAGCTTCGAGCTTCGACGCACAAGGTGCCCACGCTCCGACCGAGCGCCTGAACATTGAACTCTTCGCTCAGGCCTACCGTGATCAGCTGTCGATCTTCACCCGCAAGATCCGCGGCTTGCGCGAAGGCACTGCCGATGCGGCCCTGGCTGTGCCAACGGGCACCGATGCTCGTGCGGCCCTGCGTGTAGCGTTGGCCGCGCTGGAGTCTTCCGAAACCGGGCTACCGGTCAAGCTTGAGTCAGCAACTCGACTTGCGGTGAACGCATGAGCGCACAGCTAGCAGTCTGCGCGGAAATGGTCTTCCTGGACCTACCACTGCTGGAGCGGGTCAAAAAACTAGACGAAGCCGGCTTTGAAATTGAACTCTGGGATATCCGAGATAAAGACCTTTCAGCCCTAGCGGCCACCGGTGCTCGCTTCGGCTCCATGACAGGCTACAGCGAAGGTAGCTTGTGCGATGCAAGCAGTGCGCACGAAGTAGTACGCACCGCCAAAGAATTGATCCCCGCGGCCAAACAACTAGGCATCAATCGTCTGGTGGTGCACCCGGCCCAGCTCGTTGACGGCCAAGCAGCAACCCCACGGTTCCGGACTACTGGTGACATGTGGTTGACCGCAGTGAAAACCCTAGAAGAATTGGGATGTCTGGGTGCGGAGCACAACGTGACGTTTATGCTGGAGAATCTAAATACGATTCTTGATCACCCCGGCATCCCGCTGGGGCGAGCTAAAGACACGTTGGCACTGGTCAAGGCCGTTGATCACCCGAACGTCAAGATGATGCTTGATCTCTACCATGCACAAATTGGCGAGGGAAACCTCATCGAACTGGTGCGTGCGGCCAGCCCATATATTGGCGAGATCCAGGTTGCCGACGTTCCAGGGCGCTGCGAGCCTGGCACCGGGGAGATCAATTATCGAGCCGTAGCCAAGGCCCTTGCCGAGCTAGGGTATTCCGGCCCAATCGGCATGGAAGCCTATGCCAGTGCGGATTCCCAAGGCGCTCTTGCGGCTTTCGCCCAAGCCTTTGAACCACTGGTGCAGCACACCAGCTAATAGTCAGAACAAAGCGGCGGCTACCGGGACAACCGGTAACCGCCGCTTTGCTGTGTGTCTTTGTGGACTACGCCGTGGGGCCAAAGGGCAGGCGTGGATCCATGCTCTGGGAGTCCCAGGTCTGACGGATCCAGCCGTGGTGTGGGTCATCGCTGATGAGCCAGTCTCGGACTCGTCCGGGCCCGGCCATAACGTTCAAGTAGTAGAGGTCGTAACCAGGGGCCGCCATCGCCGGACCGTGCCAGCCATAGGGAACCAACACCACATCGCCGGTGCGAACCTCTGCATTAACGTCGATGGGACGTTCGTCCGATGCGTAAACGCGGGCATATCCAACGGGATCGGTGTCCTGTGAGGCGGGCATATCTCGGGCTAGCTGAGTCTCGAAGTAGTAGATCTCCTCGAGGCTAGTCTCGCCCTCTTTTTCCTCATCATGCTTATGTGGAGGGTAGGAAGACCAGTTGCCGGCCGGGGTGATAACTTCACAAACAATGAATCGGTCCGCTTCCAGGGCCGCTGGAGTTCCGAAGTTGTGAACCTGACGGGAGCAATTGCCAGCTCCGCGCAGTTCCACCGGAGTCTGCTCAGCCTTGATCAAACGTGTTGGGTAGGACTCTTTGGCTGGGGCCAGGGTGATGGCCACGCGGCCACCCTGCGGTGCGTTGATACTCAACGCCGTATTAATGCCTGTGTAGAGCACATCTGCGGGGCCCTCGAATACCGAGGCGCGACCGGTAAGAACATGATCCTCGCCGTCAATGCTGACCGTGAATGACTCACCGGAGAGTGGAACCACGATGCGTTCTTCGCCCGCGGCCTCCAACCGGATGGTTTGACCGACAGCCAGCTCGGTCACCTTGAGCCCAGTATGGGCCCAACCGTCAACGCGCGTGGTGGAGTCATGGGCACCAAGTGAGATGCTCCATTCTCCATCGGTGGCAGAGCCTGCAGGGTAGATCCAGTCGGTCATTCGTAGTCCTTTCGACGGCGGTGTCAGGTGCTTAGCGTTGCACCAAGGTCATTTCAAAGCTGTATGCGTCAGCGCGGTAGACGTGAGACCCCGTCTCAACGTTGCGACCAGTGTCATCAACAGCCGTGCGCTGCATGGTGACTAGGGCTGATCCTGCCTCGGCATCCAAGGCTTTCGCTTGGATATCATCGGCAATAGTTGCACCGATGCGCTGTTGTGCGAGTCGGAAATTAACACCCGCATCACGCAAGAGTTCGTAGAGGCCGTGGGTGCGCAGTGACTTTTCGTCAAGCTCAACAATGTCGTCGCGTACCCAGTTTTCCATCAAGGCCAGTGGGCTCCCGCCGGCCGAACGCAGACGGGTGAAGTGATAGACCGAAACATCCTTGGGCAAGGAGAGCAATTCCTGGATCTGCTCCGGAGCCGGAATGTGTTCAAAGCTGAGCAGGGTGGTGGAAGGCTTCTTCCCGGCGCGCTGAAGGTCATCATTCAAGCTCGAAAGTTCAAGGTGCCTACGGATCTGGCTGGAGACAACCTGTGTTCCCACGCCACGTTTGCGCACCAAGAGTCCGGACTGGACGAGGTCATCCATGGCCTTGCGAATGGTGGGGCGAGATAGTCGCAATCGCTGGGCCAGCTCAATTTCGTTTTCTAGTCGAGTGCCCGAGGCGAGAGAACCATCGCGAATGGCGCCTTCGATGCCCTGCGCTACCTGGTGGTAGAGGGGGATCGGTGAAGATCGATCGATCTTGATGCTCAGTGGTGTGCTCACAATTGCTCCTTGTCGGCGACCTTGTGGTTATATGTCGCTTTGACAGGACAAACTATATAGGAAAGTTGAGCCTTTGGGCATCCCTTGAGTGAAAATCCGCGTGATCTAAAGCTTTGGCCCGCTTCCGTGCCAACACCTGCCTCCCAATCAAGCGTAGATCCTTAGGTCAAGAAGTGGTCTATGACTAGGGATTTTGGACATTAACGTTCGCTTGTCCAATTGTCCTGACAAGAAATCTTTCAAAAATCGTTGCCTGCGAATCAAAAGGGAACATATGGTTTTTGGAACGGTCCAAAAATGGAAGCCCGTCGAGGCACCACGAACATTTCGGCGTACGTCGTCACAGCACGTCGCCAAAGATGGAGGAGAAGATCATGAACGAACAGCGCACCATAGGAGTTGGGCTGATTTCGGTGGGATGGATGGGGAAGCTGCATGCTCGCGCGTACAGTTCCGTTCCCTATGTATATCCGGAGTTGGGTATCAAACCACGGTTGATCGTTGCTGCGGATACCGAGCAATCACGGGTGGACTACGCGGTGGACACCCTTGGCTTTGAACGAGGAACGTTGGATTATCACGAGGTACTGGCCGATCCCGAGGTAGACGTGGTGTCCATCTGTGCACCCAACTTCCTGCATGCGCAGATGGCCATCGCCGCGGCCGAGGCAGGCAAGCATTTTTGGATCGAAAAACCAGCCGGCCGAAGCCTGGCTGAAACGCAGTCTATTCAAGAAGCGGTAGACCGCAACGGCGTCGAAACTTCCGTTGGATTCAATTACCGTCATGCCCCTGCCATCGAACGGGCTCGAGAATTGGTGCGCGATGGTCGGCTGGGTGAAATCACCAACGTTCGCGCAAGCTTCCTTGCTGGCTATGCAGCTGATCCGCGGGCGGCATTATCCTGGCGATTCAACCGAGAGCTTGCCGGCAGTGGCGTGCTCGCCGACCTATTTAGCCATGCGGCGGACCTGTGCAGTCATGTTGTGGGTTCCATCCAGAGCATTTCGGCCTCAACCAATGTCATGATTCCCTCCAGGCCAAAACTGTCGATGGGTCAAGGAACGCACTTTGATCTGATTGAAGGCGGTGAGATGGGTGAGGTGGAAAACGAAGATTATGCTGCAGCACTTGTTCGGTTTACTCCAGGGGGCCTCGCGCAGCGCGCCATCGGAACCATCGAAGCCTCCCGTGTAGCTGTGGGCCCACAGTGCGGTTATCGTTTGGAAATCTATGGAACTGAAGGCTCGGTTAAATGGGACTTTGAACGCATGAATGAACTTGAGGTGGTTCTTGGTCGAGGCAATGAAGAGCAGGGGTTCACCACGGTGATTGGTTCGCCAAAGCATGGAGAGTATTCGCGGTTCCAGCCTGGCCCGGGCAATGCCATGGGCTTTGATGACCTGAAAATTATCGAAGCCAAGAAGTTCCTTGTAGCAGTGTGCGGAGGGGGGAAAACTAACTCCACCATTGCTGATGCCGTGGCCGTGGCCGCCCTTGTTGATGCTGCAGAAATTTCCGCGTCCACCGGCCAGTGGCAACAAATGGGCCAATCAGTGCAGGGCTAGAAGGGGTAATACTAACTGCCATGTCGCAGACGCCAAGTTCTCGCCCAACGATCCGTGATGTCGCCAAGCATGCAGGGGTTTCTAAGTCCCTCGTATCCTTGGTGCTCTCGGATCCGAGCAAGGTCAGTTCACTACGGCGCTCAAGGGTTGAAGATTCAATTCGTGAGCTCGGCTATCAACCCAATTTGGCCGCCCGTTCCTTGGTCTCCGAAAACCGTCATGCCATTGGTGTGGTCTTGGGTGAACTGCATAACCCGTGGGTGCTCGAAGTTGCTGAGGTGGTGCGCGAGCAGTTGCAGGCCGCAGGGTTTGATGTGTTGTTCAGCGCCGCCGCCATTCATGACGGACAAGGCATTGGCCCGGCGGAACTGCAAGCGCTACGCGATTTGAGAGTCAGCGGAATCCTCGTTGTGGGTTCCGCTGACGATGCGGTGAGCTTTGAATCTGTACTCGGTGAAACACCTGCGGTATTTGTTGGTAGTGGGCGCGAGCCGCAAGCGAATACCGCAGTGGTCTCCGTTGATGATGCGCAAGGGATTGGCTTGGTGATAGACCACTTGGTGAGTCGTGGTTGTGCGCAGATTACCCATATTTCAGGTGGTGCTGGTCCAGTGGCGGCATTGCGCGAATCTGCCTATCATCGGGCCATGCAACGGCATGGGCTGCGTCAGCACGTGCAAGTAGTTGAAGCTGGCCCGAGTCTTCAATCTGGATACGAATCCGTGCGGCAGATGCTGGCTTCTGGTGCGCGGCCTGATGCGCTGGCTTGCTTCAATGATTTGTGTGCCTTTGGTGCGATTCAGGCTTTGGATGAGGCCGGCGTAGCTGCTGCGGTGACCGGCTATGACAATATTTCTTTGTCATCATTGAAAAGAATTTCACTAACTAGCGTCGACTCGGATTTTCAAGATATGGGCCGCAGTAGTGCCCGTCTCTTGCTTCAGTTAATGCGCAATCCACACGGAAAATTCTCACGTCAGTTGATGATTTCTCCGCGACTTATCGTGCGATCTTCCTCGAAGTAGCAACGCCGAAATCGCTTCCTTTCCGGTGTTGAGCCGAGGTGTTTGGTGGAGTCCAATCTCGTAATCACATCCTTATGTCTTTACAAAGTCTTGACGGATTCGATTCCGTCGCGCAGACTTTAGACATCTTGTGACTCGGATCACGAAATTCTTGAACAAACGGCTCGCCCACGGGGATGTATGGGGTGCGCCGGTGGATTCCTGAAGGGGAAAAATGAATATGGGAAAGCCTATGTGGCGCAAACTCGCAGTGTCGCTAGTTATCGTTCCGGTTCTTGGACTTGCAGCCTGCTCTTCCTCGGGTGGACGAGCCCCAGAGCCTGAAAGCAATTCAGCCGCTGGGACCGTCGCAACAACCGATCGCATCAAAATCGCAGTGATCACCCACGCACCTCCAGGAGATACCTTCTGGGACATCATCCGCAAGGGCGCCGAAGAAGCTGCCGCCAAAGACAATGTTGAATTGCAGTACCTGGGTGATCCTGACGGTGGACGTCAATCCCAGCTGATTGAGCAGGCAATCGATCAGGGTGTGGACGGCATCGCCGTCACCCTAGCCAAACCAGATGCCATGGCCGGTGCGCTGAAAAGGGCCTCCGACGCAGGAATCTCCATCGTCAGCCTCAACGCTGGTGAAGACCGATTCAAGGAGTTGGGAGCATTTGCCCACTTCGGTTCGGATGAGAAGCTTGCCGGCGAAGCTGCCGGAGAAAAGCTCAAAGCGGAGGGCATCAAAAAGCCAATTTGTGTCATTCAGGACCAAGGGCACGTTGGTCTTGAGGCACGTTGTGCCGGTGTGAAAAAAGTCGTTCCAGGCACCGAAGTGCTCTACGTACAGGGCACCGATATGACTCAGGTTGAGTCCACGACCACAGCCAAGCTGCAGGCTGACAAGCAAGCTGATGCAATCATCGGATTGGGCGCTCCAATCACGATGACCCTGCTCAAGGCCAAGGCGACGGCAAATTCTGAGGTTGCAGTAGCTTCCTTCGACATGAATTCGCAGTTGGTAGGAGAAATCACCAAGGGCAACGTGCTGTTCACGGTAGACCAGCAGCCATGGTTGCAGGGCTACATGGCAGTTGACTCCCTCTGGCAAAACAAGCGTGGCGGTTTCACCATCGGCGGCGGCAAAGCAACTTTGACCGGTCCGGCCATCATCGATAAAGCCGTGGCAGAAAACATCACCAGTTTCGCCGAAGAAGGCGTCCGCTAGCCACGTCCCGCCGTTACGCGTCGCGCTGCAACTTTTAGCAGCGCGACGCGTAGCTAGGACACGGAGGAAAAACTCATGTCATCAATAACAGCTTCACCTTCGCATAAGAAAAAATCTGCCACGACAGATGAGCGAGTCGGCAAGAAGAGCACCCTGTCGATTCTTCTGGGCCGACCAGAAATCGGTGCCCTCGTGGGAGCCGTCGCACTGTTTATCTTCTTCGCTATCGTCGCGCCGGTGTTCTTGTCACCGGCATCCCTAGCTACGGTCCTTTACGGTGCATCAACCATCGGCATTATGGCCGTTGGTGTGTCACTGCTGATGATCGGTGGCGAATTTGACCTGTCTACCGGTGTCGCCGTGATTTCATCGGCACTGAGCGCCTCGTTGGTCTCCTGGTATTTCGGGCTCAACGTCTGGGTTGGCATCGTGGTTGCGCTGCTGGTTTCGATGCTCATCGGATTCATCAATGGAATTATCTTGATCAAGACAAAGTTGCCTTCGTTCATTGTGACGCTGGCGAGTTTCTTGATGCTCACCGGACTGAATCTCGGGCTTACCCGCGCCGTCGGAGGATCCGTTTCCTCACCTTCCATTGCGAATATGGAAGGCTTCCAAAGCGCTAAAGCAGTGTTTGCTTCATCCGTGAATATCGGGGGCATCGAGGTCAAGGTCACCGTATTCATCTGGTTGGCCATGGTTCTTATCGCTTCCTGGAT
Organism: Glutamicibacter sp. MOO4; assembly: GCF_056934395.1. NCBI lineage: Bacteria > Bacillati > Actinomycetota > Actinomycetes > Micrococcales > Micrococcaceae > Glutamicibacter > Glutamicibacter sp. MOO4. Next base: position 2,874,294 of record NZ_CM167800.1, on the reverse strand, counting down.
CTTGCTCCGCACCAAGGTTGGAAACTGGATCTTCGCCATTGGTGGCGACGAAAAAGCGGCCTGTGCTGTCGGTGTTCCGGTAGTTCGCACCAAGATTGGCCTGTTCATGGCCGTCGGATTCTGCGGTTGGGTGCTGGGCATGCACAACCTGTTTGCCTTTGACTCGGTGCAGTCCGGTGAAGGTATTGGTAACGAATTCCTTTACATCATCGCCGCAGTAATCGGCGGCTGCTTGCTGACCGGTGGTTACGGTTCAGCCATCGGTGGAGCCATTGGTGCCTTCATCTTTGGCATGGCCAACAAGGGCATCGTCTACGCCGAATGGAACCCAGACTGGTTCAAGTTCTTCCTGGGTCTAATGCTGCTACTGGCCACGGTTGTAAACATCGTGGTGAAAAAACGCGCGGAATCCAGCAAGTAGGAAGCCAAGGACAAAATGATGAAGACTCGAAAGAACAAAAAGACCGAAGAGCTCCTCGAAAAGCTCGAACCCAAAACAAGTGACAACCTGCTGACCTTCAAAGGCGTCGGTAAACACTATGGCAGCATCATCGCCCTGCGTGATGTGGACATGGTGGTGGATCCAGGCAAGGTCACCTGCGTGCTCGGCGACAACGGAGCCGGCAAGTCCACGTTGATCAAAATCATCGCCGGGCTTCACCAGCACGACGAAGGTGAATTTATGCTGCACGGTTCGGCCATCAAGCTCAAGAGTCCACGCATTGCGTTGGATGCCGGTATCGCCGCCGTGTATCAAGATTTGGCCGTGGTTCCACTCATGCCGATCTGGCGTAACTTCTTCCTCGGATCGGAACTGACCACCGGTGTTGGCCCTTTCAAGAAGCTTGATGTGCAGAAGATGAAGGACATCACCAAGCAAGAACTCTCCGACATGGGGATCGATCTGCGAGATGTGGAGCAGCCTATCGGCCAACTCTCCGGTGGTGAACGACAGTGTGTAGCCATCGCCCGTGCAGTGTACTTCGGTGCCAAGGTCTTGATCCTTGATGAGCCAACCGCAGCCCTTGGAGTTAAGCAGTCCGGCGTGGTGCTGCGTTACATCCTGCAGGCCCGCGACCGTGGATTGGGCGTCATCTTCATTACGCACAACCCGCACCACGCTTACCCGGTGGGCGACTCGTTCTTGCTGCTCAAGCGTGGCCGTTCTATCGGTTACTACTCCAAGTCGGAAATCACCGTCGGCGAGCTGACCGCTCAGATGGCCGGTGGCGCAGAACTAGCCGAGCTGGCTCATGAGCTTGAACAGCTTGGTGGCCACGATGAAGAGCTATCTGAGGCAGAGGCGGGCGCCACACCTCAGACAACAGCTTAAGAGAATCAACAGGTAAGGCCTGGGCTTCACTCTCGTGAAGCCCAGGCCTTACCTGTTGTTGAGATTAGAGCGAGTAGTCAATCACTTCGCTACGCCCACTGGCCACAGAACGTACTGCCGCCTGAGCGATGGCTTGAGATTTGAGCCCCTCACGCAAGGTGATGGGAACTTCTAGGTCTTCTTCGAGTGCCTGAACGAAGGCACTCAAGCTCGCTGCATAGGTTGGCTGAACCCTGTCGAACCAGTTGCTGTGCAGGCCATGGCTTTGCCTTTTCTCGCCTTGAAACAGTGTGACATTGCCGGAAGGATGCCGTTCAGATTCGACCATTCCCTCTGAACCTAGTGCTTCGATTCGTTCGTCGTAACCGTAGTTGGTATGTCGCACACAATCGATTTGCGCCAGTGCCCCGTCACCGAAGAGCAATGAACTAATGGAAGTATCAACATCACCGAAGTCGGCAATTTCAGGGGCCGTTAGTGCGGAGCCAAAAGCGTGAATCTGGACGGGGTCCTGTCCGGTGATCCACCGAGCCAAATCGTAAAAATGCACCGCTTGATCACGGAACTGACCACCGGAGGTTCTTAGGTAGTCCACCGGTGGCAACGCCGGTCCACGGGAGGTCAGTTGAAGAAGCGAGATATCGCCAATCTTTCCCGTGCTCACACAGTCTTTGAGTTCTGCGTGGGCTCGGTCAAAGCGTCGATTGAAATTCACCATGGCTTTGATGCCGGAACGTTCAACGTAAGCAACCGTGGATTTGGCTGTCTCCAGATCCAGGTCGATGGGCTTTTCTACTAGCGCTGCCAAACCGGCATCGGCGGCAAGTTTAAGATTCTGTGCATGGGAATCCGTTGACGACGCAATGAATACTGCATCAAGCTCGTTATCGCCAAAAATCTGGTCAAGAGACTGGGCGACACCGGCCCCATGTTGATTGGCCAGTGTCGTGGCACGTTGGGTATCAAGGTCGTAGACCCATCTGAAGTCAACGTCTGGGTTTGAGGCCAGATTTTGCGCGTGGACCGAACCGATGAAGCCGGCGCCGATAAGGGCAAATCTTTGCATTGCAGGTTCCTTATTAGAATATTCGTGCTTAGGAAATCATGATGTCGAGCAGGTTGTGCATGGTGCTGGCGACCTTGTGGAAGTCGTGTTCATTGGCGCGATCCGAGAACATTTCCGAGACCCACCAGCCGTCGTAGCCGGTGGACTTCACCGCATCCACCCACTGCTGCAATGGAATGGCGCCGCCACCGATCACCACATTGCGGTGCACATCTTGAGTGGGGACATCGCGTTCGCGATCTAGGTCTAACCCGTCGGAGATATGGACAGCTTTGATGATTTCCTTGGGAAGGGCCGCGACTTCTTCCAAGGTGTCACCAACGGTCCAGAAGTGCCACGTATCTAGGGCGATACCGACGTTATCCTGACCGGACCGTTCAATAATTTCTAGGGCTTGGCGGCATCGGTTGATGTTGGACCATGCCAAAGGTTCTAGGTAGATCTCTAGTCCGTGCTCGGCGGCGATTAGTGCTGCCGCCGAGACGTTATCGGCTGCGATATCAAGTGCTTGCGATTCTGATAATCCAAGGGTTCCGCGGTAACGCCCATCGGAGGCGGCGAGGCTTCCGGACTTGAAATCCTTAACCACGTTCCAGTCCACGGGTCCGGTACACATTTGAAGGATTGGTGCTCCGACCACGGTCGCGATTTCGGCCATGCGCCTGACTTCCAGAAGCATTTCTTCCCGTGCCGTGCCCTGACGTTCGAGGTCGAGGACTGCGCCAATTCCGGTTACTTCAAGGCTGGCAAGCATGGCTGGAAGCGTGTGTACCGAGTAGCCAGCGTCGAGGTAGCGGTAGAGCTTTGGACTCTGTAATTCGATGCCACCGAATCCTGCCGACTTAGCTGTGGCGATATCGGTGGCCACATTTCCATAAAAACTTGTGGTGACGTTCATGGACAGTTTTGCCATGGGTCCTCCTTGACTTTGGCAGCGATTACTTGAGGTTCATATGTACAGTTGTCAGTACAAAGATCATAAAGAATTCTATGTCCATATGCCACTGGAAAGATAGACACTGATGAGCAATCTTTTGCTGGAACTGAGTGAATACACGCGGTGACAGATAATTCATGCGATCGGGTATCTGAAGGACGAATTCGCACCCGAGGAGCGCAGCAGTTAGATCTTTGTTCCGGTTTCGCCACAGTGAAATCTAGTCATCTCGATCTCCGCGTGATCAAGGCAGGGGCAGTGAGTTTGGACGGGCCTGCGTTCGATGAAACTATTAGGGTTGGGCGAGACTGGGGAAACCATCCGTCGGTGAAGATCAGGGACATGCTGAATGTTGCATAACAGGGTATTCAGACAAAAAGGTCAATCCTTCCCGCCCTTGTTGCACCGAGAGAAAACGACTGGATCGCAGAGGATCCAGTGAACGCCACAGGCCGACCACGCTTTTCTCCGGGCCGTCCGGAGGAGTTTTATGTCCAGTGCGCAGAATCTTGCTGCCGAATCGAGTCTGCCGCGGCTGACTAAGGGCCCGCATTCCAAGCGTTTGGGACTCATCTCGATTGTTGCTTGCTTTGGTGGACTGCTCTTTGGCTATGACACCGGCGTTGCCAACGGTGCTGAAGGTCCCATGGCCGCGGAGCTTGGCCTAAACCTCCTGCAAGTAGGCGTTGTGATTAGCTCTTTGGTCTTCGCCGCCGCACTCGGAGCGCTCATCTCGGGTCAGATCGCTGATTCGTGGGGCCGGCGCAAAACCATCGTCGCACTGGCCATCTTGTTCTTCATTGGAACCCTTTTTGTGGTCTTCTCTCCTGCGGGCCCAGAATCAGGAACCTTCTCTCTAGCGGGGTTCAGCATTCTGGTCGCCGGACGCATCATGCTTGGCCTGGCCGTGGGTGGCGCATCCACCGTGGTGCCTGTTTACCTGGCAGAACTGGCTCCCTACGAGATTCGTGGTTCCATTACCGGTCGTAACGAGCTAGCTATCGTTGCTGGTCAGCTGGCTGCCTTCGTGATAAACGCTATTTTGGGCACCTGGCTTGGTGGAAGCATGGACGGTGTCTGGCGCATCATGTTCTCTATCTGTGCGTTGCCAGCCCTGGTTCTGTTCTTCGGAATGTTGCGCATGCCAGAATCTCCTCGATGGCTAGTCGAGAAGGGGCACTACGACAAGGCGCTCGGTGTGCTTAATACCGTTCGTTCACCTGATCGAGCGCTCGCCGAGGTGCAAGAAATTCAGATCGTAGCCGAAAGGGAACATCTGAAAAATAAGCCCGTAGGTATCAAGGCGGTGTTGACCAACAAATGGTTGATGCGCATTGTTTGTGTTGGTATCGGCGTTGCAACGATGCAGCAGCTCACCGGCATTAACTCGATCATGTACTACGGAACACGAGTGCTGGAAGAAGCGGGCATGACCGCGCAACAGGCGGTCTTGGCCAATATTGCTTTTGGCGTTGTTGCTGTGATTGGTGGCGTGATTGCCCTGCGCAATATGGACCGTCTTGATCGCCGCAAGACCTTCATTATTGGTCTGTCCTTGACCACCACGTGCCACTTGTTAGTAGCCTTCGCCAGCATGTTGCTGCCCGTGGGAAACGCGCTACGCCCAATTGTCATTTTGATTCTGGTCGTAGCTTTTGTGGCCTCAATGCAAACTTTTCTGAGCGTTGCCGTGTGGGTTTGGCTAGCTGAAATCTTCCCGTTGCACATGCGTGGTTTAGGCATCGGTATCTCGGTGTTCTTTGGGTGGGGCACCAATGGTGTGTTGACGCTCTTTTTCCCGTCGTTGGTATCCGGTGTTGGGATCACTGGCTCCTTCTTTATCTTTGCAGGTGTTGGCGCACTGGCGTTGTGGTTCGTGGCTACCCAGGTTCCAGAAACTCGTGGACGCACCCTCGAAGCACTCGAAGAAGATGTCTCCAACGGAGCGATTTATCAGGCCCGGTAAGGTGCCAATACGGCCGGATGCGCAGATCTGGTCTTATTAATGCGTCCCGTGAAGCAAGACTTCTATCCAGCCGTAGAGTTCAGCTAAGTCAGGGAAAATACCCGCAATCTCGCGGATATTGGCGCGTAAATAGACATATGCCTAACGAGGCATATGCGCTTGTGGTGGGTTTTAGAGGTCAGGTTTACCCTGCGCGACAGTAGCCAAAGCGCTGGTCTTTGCAATAATGACCGTTGTGAACATTGCTCAGCCCGGTGAAGGGCACCCAAGTAACAGGCCCCCGTCAATGGCGGATGTGGCGGCCCTGGCAGGGGTGTCGCACCAGACTGTCTCGCGCGTGCTCAACGACCACCCAAATGTCAGAGCTGGAACGCGTGATCAGGTGATGGAAGCAATCCGTCAACTTGGATATCGTCGCAATCGAGCTGCCCGCGCACTTGCAACATCGCACTCCAGCACCATTGGCATTTTGACCATTGGTAGTGAGTTTTTCGGACCGCAATCCACCGTGTTGGCCATCGAAGCTGCTGCCCGCGCGCAAGGCTACTTCGTGACCGTGACCGCCTTGGATCGCTATGACGCTCACAGCTCGACTGAAGCTTTGAATCACTTGGTTGACCAAGGCGTGGATGGCGTGGTGATGGTTGCGCCGTTCGAAAAGGTGATTGACGCCTTGGACGACGCGGCGCTCAAAATTCCGGTGGTGGTTGTCGCAGCTCGCACCACTGTGCCCGAATCAGATCCGGCCCATTACGTCTATGTTGACCAGCGTGAAGGTGCGCGACTGGCTACCGGACACCTCTTGGCTTTGGGGCACCGCAAAATCGCCCATGTTTCTGGGCCAACTGGCTGGTTTGACGCCACTGAACGCCAAATCGGCTGGCAAGAAAAAATGCTGGAAGCCAAGGCGCCAGTCATCGAAGTGCCCGCCGAATCATGGTTGGCACCTAGCGGTTACGAGACGGGCAAAAGACTGGTTGATTCGGTGCGCGCCGGGGAAGTGACCGCAGTCTTTGCCGCCAATGATTACCTGGCAACTGGCATCTTGCGCGCCTTCTGGGAAGCTGGATTAGAGGTGCCAACCGACGTCTCGGTGATTGGCTTTGATGATCTGCAGATTTCCAATTTCCTCATCCCATCGTTGACCACTGTTCGTCAGCCTTTTAGGGATGTCGGTCATGCAGCACTCACGGAATTGCTCGAAGGTGTCACCGCCGATAAAACGCCAAAAGTGATCGCTCCAACGCTGGTCATTCGCGCAAGTACGGCGCCTCCAAAGTCTCAGTAATCGTCTTCTAGTTGCCAGTATTTTGAAATCCGGTGTTGCGCATCACAAATTGTTAGCGCTAACATTGCATCGAGGTTCTGTTCTGCTCGACGCTGTTTTTCCCGCATCGAGCAGCGGACGATGGCAATGGCGCTGCTCAACGAGCTGTGCGAACGGAGAATTCATGGCAACACAGCTCAACGGGTCAACGGCCCGAGAGATCATCACCAACGGTCAGGCCGTGCTGGGCATCGAGTTTGGTTCAACGAATATCAAAGCCAGTCTGATTGGTCCTGATCACCAGCAGCTAGCCAGCGGCAGTCATGCGTGGGAAAACCAGTACCAAAACAAAAACTGGACTTACTCCCGCGAAGCGATCATTGCCGGACTTCAAGATTGCATGGCACAGGTACTCATCGATGCTCAAGCGCGTCACGGGGTACGTCCAACTCAGCTTGGATCCATCGGAATTTCTGCCATGATGCATGGCTACCTAGCCTTTGATTCCGAAGGCGAATTGCTTGTCGACTTCCGCACCTGGCGCAACACCTCGACCGCCGAGGCTGCCGCCAAGCTCAGCGAAGAACTGCACTTCAACATCCCGCAGCGCTGGTCCGTAGCCCACTACTTCCAAGCACTGCTTGACCACGAAGAACATGTCCCACAGGTAGCTCGCCTGAACACTTTGGCCGGGTTCGTTCACGAGAAATTGACCGGAAAATTTGTCCTTGGCGTGGGCGATGCAGCAGGAATGTTCCCCATCGACTCAGCTACCGGTAGCTACGACGCCAGCATGCTGGCCAGCTTCGACGCACTAGCGCAACAGCAAGGTGCCACCGGTTCACTTCTTGGCCTCTTGCCTCAGGTCTTGCCGGCCGGCGGCGACGCTGGAACACTCACCGACGCTGGGGCATTACTACTTGATCCCACCGGACAGCTCAAGCCAGGAACCGCATTGTGTGCTCCGGAAGGGGACGCCGGAACAGGCATGGTCGCCACCAATTCCGTGGCAGTGCGCACCGGCAACATCTCGGCCGGCACCTCCATTTTTGCCATGGTGGTTCTTGATGCTCCATTGACCGAAGTGCACCACGAAATCGATGTAGTCGCCACCCCGGACGGAAGCTCAGTGGCCATGGTCCACTGCAACAACGGGGCCAGCGAATTTGCTGCCTGGGCCCAAGTTTTCGGACAGTTCGCCCAAGCCTTAGGACACAAGGCCGATGAGAACACGGTCTTCGAAACCCTCTTGGGTTCAGCCCTCGACGGAGACGCAGATGGCGGCGGACTTTTGGCCTACAACAACCTTTCCGGTGAACCGGTGGCGAACTTGGCCGAAGGCCGCCCAGCGATTCTGCGCACACCGGATTCAACTCTGAATCTGGCCAACCTCATGCGTGTTCAGGTCTACTCAATGTTTGCCACCCTCAGTCTTGGAATGCGCGTTTTGGCCGCCGAAGGAGTTGAGGTCAAACAGATGTTTGCCCACGGTGGCATCTTCCGCACCCAAGGTGTGGCCCAACGACTGTTGGCCGCAGCGATCAACACCCCGGTACTTGTCGGCGAGAGTGCCGGCCACGGGGGAGCGTGGGGCATTGCGGTGCTCGCGGCTTACCGTCGCCGAGTGCTAGACGGAGTGGATTTAACCTTGCCGGAATTCTTGGATTCCGAGGTCTTTGCTGATGCGCGGTTGTCCCTGGCTGAACCGCAGGAAGCGGATCAAGCTGGCTTCGCTAGCTATCTGAATACCTATGAAGCTGGTCTGGAAATTCAACGAACCGCCATCACCGTCATCTAATTTTTGCCTTAGTTTTTGGACGAAATGAGTAATCAATGAATCAACAACTTTCCTTGGAACGCTACCCGCAATCTATGCGCGATGAAGTGCAACGGGTACGTCAGGTTGTTGCAGATCTGCACGCCGAACTCCCGCGTTATGAGCTGGTGGTGTGGACCGCGGGAAACGTCTCCCAACGGGTACGTCATCCAGAAGTGAGCGACGGCAGCCAGGACCTATTTGTCATCAAGCCGTCCGGTGTTGCCTACGATGACCTGACCGCTGAATCTATGGTGGTCTGCACCCTGGACGGTCAGCTTCTTGAGGGTAAACACGCGCCGTCTTCGGACACCGCAGCGCACGCCTACACCTACGAGCACATGCCTGAAGTCGGCGGTGTGGTGCACACCCACTCCACCTATGCCACCGCGTGGGCGGCCCGCGGAGAAGAGATTCCTTGCGTGCTAACCATGATGGCTGACGAGTTTGGTGGGCCCATTCCCGTGGGACCGTTTGCGATCATCGGGGATGACTCCATCGGCCGAGGCATTGTCTCCACGCTGCGCGAATCACGTAGTCCGGCGGTACTGATGGCCAGCCATGGACCCTTCACCATTGGCAAAGATGCCCGGGCTGCCGTCAAGGCAGCAGTGATGTGTGAAGAAGTGGCTCGCACCGTGCATATTGCGCAACAACTTGGGGATCCGCAGCCCATTGATCCCGCACAAATTGACTCGCTCTATGAGCGCTACCAGAACGTATACGGACAGTAAGGACATCATGACTAAGGCATATAACAACAAAGAAATCTGGTTCTTCACTGGAAGTCAGGACCTCTACGGTGAGGAAACCCTGCGCCAGGTGGCCGAGCAGTCCACCGAGGTGGCCCGCGGGTTAGATGCTTCCAGCGAGGTTCCGGCAAAGATTGTCTGGAAGCCGGTCCTTAAGGATTCCGAATCGATCCGTCGTGCCATGTTGGAGGCCAATTCGGATGACAAGGTGCTTGGTGTCATCACCTGGATGCACACCTTCAGCCCGGCCAAGATGTGGATCAATGGGCTTAAGGCTTTGCAGAAGCCATTGCTGCACCTGCACACCCAGGCCAATGTTGAACTGCCTTGGGATTCCATTGACTTTGATTTCATGAACCTGAACCAGGCGGCGCACGGCGACCGTGAATACGCCTACTTGGCTACCCGGTTGGGTGCAGCGCGAACCACTGTGGTGGGTCACGTATCCAACCCTGCAGTTGCCCGCCGCGTGGGCACCTGGGTTCGCGGCGCAGCCGGCTTTAATGCCGTGCAGAACCTGAATCTAGTCCGCTTTGGCGATAACATGCGCAACGTTGCGGTCACCGAAGGGGATAAGACCGAGGCTGAAATTCGCTTTGGTGTTTCGGTGAACACCTGGGCCGTCAACGACCTAGTTCAGGCCGTTGAGGCTGTGGCTGATTCCGAGATTGATGCACTGGTGGCCGAGTACGAACGCGAGTACGACGTCGTTGAAGAACTTCGTGCCGGAGGGGATCGCCACGAATCGCTGCGCTACGCAGCACGTCAGGAAATCGCACTGGAAAAATTCCTCGGCGAAGCCAATGCCATGGCGTTCACTACCAACTTTGAGGATCTCGGTGGACTGAAGCAGCTACCGGGTCTGGCAGTGCAGCGACTGATGGGCAAGGGCTACGGCTTTGGCGCCGAGGGCGACTGGAAGACCGCGGTTCTGGTCCGTGCCGCCAAGGTGATGGGCGAAGGCCTGCCCGGTGGTGCCTCGCTCATGGAGGACTACACCTACGATCTAACCGAGGGTAAAGAATTGATCCTCGGTGCTCACATGCTCGAGGTTTGCCCGTCGCTGACCACCAGCAAGCCACGTGTGGAAATCCACCCGCTGGGCATTGGTGGCCGCGAAGATCCGGTCCGCATGGTGTTCAGTGCAGATGCCACCCAGGGGGCCGTGGTGGTCTCCATGGCAGATATGCGAGAGCGTTTCCGCCTCACCGCCAACGTGGTGGATGTAGTGACCCCGCCGGCTGATCTGCCGCACCTGCCGGTAGCCCGTGCGGTATGGAGCCCACGACCAAACTTCAACGTGTCGGCAGAGTCGTGGTTGGCTGCCGGTGGAGCGCACCATACGGTGATGTCCACCGCTGCCGGCATCGAAGCTTTTGAAATTTTTGCGGAAATCGCAGGAACTGAACTGCTGGTCATTGACGAAGAAACCACACGACGAAACTTCGCTGCGCAGATTCGAGTTAATCAGAGCTACTACCGTCTGGCCCAGGGTTTCTAGTCCTTAGCTGATTTTTCAGGGTTTTTTGTGCCTTTCAGGCCCATTCTGTGAGCCTGAAAAACGCAATGAGTAAGGATTCTTAATTTATTTTCAATTAGGGCTGGCCTAACCCGCTATGTTAGCGCTAACATGGTGTGAGCCCCGTCTCACTCGCAGAGTGTGGCACATTTTCAAGGAGGAAAAGATGGCATGGAATAACTGGACCCGCAAAGCTGCGGCGACCATTGGTTCCCTCGCACTGATCGGTTCGCTGGCAGCTTGCGGCGGTAGCGGTGCAGGTGGAGGCGCAGGAGCAGGTGGAGGCGAAGAAACCAAAGCACCTGAGGACATGAAGGTCGGCGTAGCAATGCCAACCGAAACTTCCGAACGCTGGATCGCTGACGGCAAGGCCGTCAAGTCACAGCTGGAAGCAGCGGGCTACGAAGTAGACCTGCAGTTCGCAAACGATGACATTCCCACCCAGCAGCAGCAGATCGACCAGATGATCACCAAGGGTGACGACATCTTGGTGGTGGCCTCGATTGATGGCACCGCACTGTCCACCCAGCTGCAGGCAGCAGCGGATGCGAATATCCCGATCATCTCCTACGACCGTTTGATTAACGGCACCGAAAACGTTGACTTCTACGTCACCTTCGATAACTACAAGGTGGGTGTACAGCAGGCAACCTCGCTGCTCACCGGCCTAGGCCTGTTGGACAAGGACGGCAAGAAGACCGACAAGAAGGGCCCGATGAACATCGAGCTCTTCGCCGGTTCCATCGATGACAACAACGCACACTTCTTCTGGAAGGGTGCAATGGATACGCTCAAGCCATACCTGGATGACAAGACCCTAGTGGTTAAGTCCGGTCAGACCGACATCCAGCAGGCAGCCACCTTGCGTTGGAGCCAGGAAGAGGCTCAGTCGCGCATGGAGGACTTGATCACCGCTCACTACGCCGGTGGCAAGACCAAGATCGACGGTGTGCTCTCACCGTTTGATGGCATCTCGCGCGGTATCATCACTGCACTGTCCAACGCTGGTTACGGCAAGTCCATCAAGGGCGGCCTGCCAATCATCAGTGGCCAGGACGCAGAAATCGCTTCGGTAAAGCTCATTGAAGACGGCGTTCAGTACGCCACCATCTTCAAGGACACCCGCAAGCTGGCTACCCAGGCAGTAGAGGCCGTCAAGGCTTACGGTTCGGGCAACGAACCACAGGCCAACGACACCAAGAGCTACGACAACGGCAAGAAGGTCGTTCCATCCTTCCTGCTGGATTCGGACATCGTGGTTAAGGACAACATCAAGTCCTTGCTCGTTGACTCCAAGTACTACACGGCAGAAGAAGTTAAGGCCGGCCGCAGCAAGTAGTCTCCCACGCCCCGCGCTGGCCGCAACACCTTAGGTGTTGCGGCCAGCAACGGGCAGGGTGCTCACAGCACACACCAAGGACGTCTGCACTATGGACACCACCATCCTGCAAATGCAGGAGATCACCAAGACTTTCCCCGGGGTCAAGGCGCTAGACGGCGTCAACCTCTCGGTCCGCACCGGCGAGATTCACGCCATCTGCGGCGAAAACGGCGCCGGCAAATCCACCCTCATGAAGGTACTGTCCGGGGTTTACCCGCACGGTAGCTACGAGGGCCAGATCATTTTTGAAGGCGATGAGCTCAAAGCCGCGAGCATCAAGGATTCCGAAGCCAAGGGCATCGTGATTATCCACCAGGAACTGGCGCTCGTGCCTTACCTGTCGGTGGCAGAGAATATTTTCCTCGGCAATGAAACCTCCCGCGGTGGCTTCATCGACTGGAACGAAACCAATCACCGAGCCGCCGATCTGCTCAAGCGGGTGGGCCTGGATGAACTGCCAATCACCCAGGTAGGTCAGCTGGGCGTTGGCAAGCAGCAGCTGGTAGAAATCGCCAAGGCGCTGAGCAAAAACGTGAAGCTGCTGATCTTGGACGAGCCAACGGCTGCACTGAACGACGATGATTCCGAGCACCTGTTGAACCTTTTGCGCGGACTGCGCGATCAGGGCATCACCTCGATCATCATTTCGCACAAGCTGGGCGAAATCGAAGACATTGCCAATACCACCACGATCATCCGTGATGGCCAGTCCATTGAAGCCTTGGACATGGCCGACCCGGCGTCTAACCAGAACCGCATTATCCGCGGCATGGTGGGACGCGAACTGTCCTCACGCTACCCAGAGCGCGAACCGAAGATCGGCGAAGTGGTCTTTGAAGTCCGTGACTGGTCGGTACAGCACCCGGTGCAGCAAGAGCGCACCGTGGTGGACAACGCCTCACTGAACGTGCGTGCCGGCGAAATCGTGGGCATCGCAGGACTGATGGGTGCCGGACGAACCGAGCTGGCGATGAGCGTTTTTGGCCACAGCTACGGCCGCAATATCAGCGGCAGTGTGCTGATGGGCGGCAAGCCGGTGGACACCTCTACGGTAGGCAAGGCCATCAAGGCGGGCATCGCCTACGTCTCTGAGGACCGCAAGAAGTTCGGGCTGAACCTGATCGAAGATATCCGCGTTAACACCACCGCCGCTGGTCTGGGAAAGATCTCCTCCAACGGCTTTGTGAACGGCAACAAGGAAATTCAGATCGCCGAGCATTACCGCCAGTCCATGCGGATCAAAACCCCCAACGTGATGGCCAAGGTCGGAAACCTTTCGGGCGGTAACCAGCAGAAAGTGGTGCTGGGCAAGTGGTTGCACACCGCACCAGAGCTACTGATCCTCGACGAACCCACCCGCGGTATCGACGTTGGCGCCAAATACGAGATTTACACCATCATCAACGAGCTGGCTGCCGCTGGTAAGGCAGTTCTGGTGATCTCCTCCGAACTGCCCGAACTACTGGGCATCTGCGACCGTATCTACACTCTGGCCTACGGACGAATGACCGGGCAGCTACCGGCAGCCGAAGCCACCCAGGAACGCCTCATGGAACTCATGACCATCGAGAAGGAAAGCACCCGATGACACTCACAACCGAGTTGAAGGATATCTTCACCAAGAACCTGCGCACCTCGGGCATTTACATTGCCTTCGTGCTCATCGTGGTGCTCTTCAGCATTCTGACCAACGGGCTGCTACTGAGCCCAACGAACATCACCAACATTGTCCTGCAGTACTCCTACGTGCTGATCCTGGCCTTGGGCATGATCATCGTGATTGTCGCCGGGCACATCGACTTGTCAGTGGGCTCACTGGTGGCACTGACCGGCGCGGTCTCCGCGGTACTGATCATCAAGCACGATATGCCTTGGTGGGTTGGCATGCTTGCCGGCATCGCCGTGGGCGCCATCTGTGGTCTGTGGCAAGGATTCTGGGTGGCCTATGTGGGCATCCCGGCCTTCATTGTGACCCTGGCAGGCATGTTGCTCTTCCGCGGCTTGACCTACGAAGTGCTTAATAACGTTTCGCTCTCGCCATTCCCTGGGGAGTACGGACAGATCGCCGGTGGCTTCCTGAACGGACTGCTCGGCGGCTACGGTTTTGATACCTTCACCTTGGTGATCGGCGTCATTGCCGTGGCCGGTCTGGTCTACTCGCAGTGGCGCAACCGTCAGGGCCGGATGAAGTACGGCCAGAGTGTTGAGTCCATGGCCATGTTCTTGGGCAAAAACGCGATCACCGCCATCATCATCCTCTGGTTCTTCTGGCAGATCGCCACCAGCCGTGGCATGCCAATTGTGCTGATCATCTTGGCCATTCTGATCCTGGGCTACAACGTACTGACCACACGCACCGTCTTTGGTCGTCACGTCTACGCCATCGGTGGCAACCTTTCGGCAGCTAAGCTTTCGGGTGTGAACGTCAAGAAGATCAACCTATGGATCTTCATCAACATGGGTCTGCTCGCCGGTGTGGCTGGCGTGGTCTTCTCATCGCGTTCCAACGGTGCACAGCCTGGCGCTGGCAACATGTTTGAGCTGGACGCCATCGCCGCCTGCTTCATCGGTGGAGCATCAACCACCGGTGGTGTAGGCCGAGTTACCGGTGCCATCGTTGGTGGCCTGGTCATGGCGGTACTGTCCAACGGTATGCAGCTGATGGGTGTTGGTGCTTCCAGCCAGCAGATCGTCAAGGGTATCGTGCTGCTGCTGGCAGTAGCCTTCGATATCTACAACAAGCGTCGCGCTGGCGCAGGTAGCTAAGCCACGCAGACCAAGTAAGTGCTCGTTGGGCCCTTCCGCATCGGTGTGGAGGGGCCCAGCGTGTGTCACGACGTTGTCCCGGACTAGCCCAGAAAGAGGAATCATGCACCGCACGAACGAACCTCAAGTGACCGACTTTAATGGTCAGGTAGTGAACCTTGTGGCTCACGGCTTTAGTGCCCAACTGGCCGCCGTTGGCGCCACCTTGGTTAGCCTCGAATTTCAAGGCCAACCACTGGTCCGGGCTTTTGACCCACAGTTACCTCGCCCCGCATTTTCCGGCGCCATCCTCGCCCCCTGGCCTAACCGGGTCACCGATGGAAGCTACCGCTGGGAGGGGACCGAATACCAGTTACCGATCACCGAACCCGAGCGCGGGCATGCCCTGCACGGGTTGGTGGCCGACACCAACTTCAGCCTCACCGACCACAGTGAGCAGAGCGCAGAACTGCACACAGTCATCACCCCGAGCGAAGGCTACCCCTTCCACATAGAGCTGGTCATCAGCTACGAGCTGGAAGCCGAAGGCCTACGCGCCACGGCTACCGCCACCAACCTCGGCGAACCCGCGGCCCCCTTTGGTTGGGGTTCGCACGCCTACCTGGTGGCCCCCGGCGAACGGGTGAACCAGTGGACACTGAGCCTGCCGGCCCAACAGGTACAGCTGACCCAAGGCCAGCGCCTGCTGCCCACAGAGGTCGTCAACGTGGCCGACACCGAACTAGATTTCCGTGCACCTAAGACACTGGGGACCACCTTCATCGACCATGCCTATACGTCGCTGGAATTTGATGGCCAGAGGCAGACTCGGGCGATTCTCACCGATGCCCATGGTGTGGGTTCGCAGATTATCTGGGATGCAACCTGCCCCTGGGTTCAGGTGCACACCGCGGATCGTGATGATCCGCAGCTGGATCGCACCGGGCTTGCCATTGAACCCATGACTTGCCCACCCGGTGCATTTAACTCCGGTGAAGACGTCGTCCGCCTTCAACCAGCGGCCACACACCAAGCTAGTTGGCTGATCGGTCCAGTAAAGGCCGGCTAAGTGCCGCCCGATAACCAACAGCACCACATTCAAGAATTATCTGGAGAAATTTCCATGCCGCAGGGCAACGCAGCACATGTAGCAACCCACCGAGTTCATCACCTAGCTGACGGACGTCAAGCGATCTTCCTTGCCGATGCCTCGAGCGCCGTGCCCGAATCGGTGCATGACGCCCGAGCCTTAGATCCGCGTGGTGAGCCCGGGGAACTGCGCTATGACCGTTTGACCGGCGACTGGGTCGCGGTGGCGGCTCACCGCCAGTCACGCACCTACCTGCCACCCAAAGACCAGTGCCCATTGTGCCCGAGCGTTGATGGACGCCAGAGCGAAATCCCGGCCGAAGATTTTGACGTAGTGGTCTTTGAAAACCGCTTCCCCTCCTTGGGCCCTGCGCTTGGCCAAATTCCAGAAGTGCCGACCGAACAAGTGCCGCAACCGGCCTACGGACGCTGTGAAGTTGTGGTTTTCACTCCTGATCACGCAGGATCTTTCGCATCGTTAAATGACGAGCGTGCACGCACGGTGGTTCAAGCTTGGGCGCAACGCACCAAAGAGCTTTCGGCGATGGAAGGCATTGCCCAGGTGTTCCCCTTTGAGAACCGCGGGCAAGATATCGGCGTGACCCTCCACCACCCGCACGGTCAGATCTATGCCTACCCGTACCTAACTCCCACGGCCCGCAAGATGGCAGATCAAGCCGTCAAGCACCTAGAAACCACCGGCCGAACGCTAATGGGTGACATCCTGGAATTTGAGCAGGCCGAAGGCACGCGCATGGTGGTGCAAGGTGAGCATTTCTCTGTGTTTGTTCCTTATGCTGCACGCTGGCCGTTGGAAGCGCACTTAGTTCCACACCGTCACGTCCCGGATTTTGCGGCACTAAACGAGGAAGAAAAAGACGAATTAGCGATCATGTATCGCGATCTTTTACGTCGTTTTGATGCTCTGTATGACACCCCAACTCCGTACATCGCCGCCTGGCATCAGGCTCCGCTAGCTCCCAAGGAACGCGCAGCCTCCCGGTTGCACTTGCAGCTAACCAGCCCACGCAGAGACGTGGACAAACTGAAGTTCCTGGCCGGTTCAGAAGCGGCCATGGGCGCATTTATCAATGACATTCCAGCCGAAACGACGGCCGCAAGATTGCGTGAGGTCACCCTGTGAGCATTAGCGGAAGCAAAGATCACGCTGCACGCGTAGCCGCCCTGCGTGAGAAGTTCACCAAGACCTTTGGGCATCACCCCGAAGGCATCTGGCGTGCACCAGGACGGGTGAACCTGATCGGTGAGCACACCGACTACAACATGGGTTATGTTCTGCCCTTCGCCATCGACAAAAACGCGCTCGTGGCCATCCGTCGAAAGTCCCAACTGGAACCGGAAAGTCAGAGTTTGGACTTCGCATCCACGTACGGGGGCGGTGAAACACTTCCCGTCACCTCAATTACCGTCGATGAGCTGGTGCCTCGGGCTGTGCCCGGCTGGGCGGCCTATCCGGCGGCCGTGGTGTGGGCGCTGAACCAGATCCAGGGCGTTGAGCTGTCCGGGTTTGAACTGTTGGTGGACTCGGATGTGCCTGTGGGTTCTGGCCTGTCCTCTTCTCATGCGATGGAAGTCGGAACTATCGTTGCCCTCAACGATCTCTATGCCTTGGGGCTTTCACATACCCAGATGGCCCTGCTGACCCAGCGGGCAGAAAATGAGTTTGTTGGTGCACCGACAGGCATCATGGATCAAAGTGCCTCGTTGATGTCACAGGCGCAGCACGCGTTGTTCTTGGATTGCCGTTCCATGGATGCCCAAAATGTACCGTTGCCATTGGCGCAGGAAGACGCGGTCATCTTGGTCATGGATACGCGCGTGGAGCATTCGCATGTTGACGGTGGGTATGCGGCACGTCGGCAAAGCTGCGAACAGGCCTGTGAAGTTTTGGGCGTTGACGCGCTTCGCGATGTGGCTAGGGTGGATGACCTTGTTGCCATTGACGATCCGGTCATCAGGCGCCGGGCAAAGCATATTGTCACCGAAAACCAGCGGGTGCTCGATACGGTGAAGGTCTTAAACGAGGCAGATCTGGCTGCTGTAGGGCAGCTGCTGTATCAGTCCCACGTATCAATGCGAGACGACTATGAAATCTCCAGTGAAGAGCTGGATGCGGCGGTAGAAGCGGCCATAGGTGCCGGCGCCATTGGTGCGCGGATGACCGGTGGTGGTTTTGGTGGCAGCGCTATTGCCTTGATCAAGCGGGATCAGGTTCAGTCGGTCAGCCAAGCGGTGTTGACCGCCTTTGAGCAGGCTGGTTATGTGCAACCGAATATCTTCACCGTGGTTGCTGACGAGGGCGCGGGACGAGCATAGGGCCGCCGCGCCCTCGGGTGCAGCTTAGAGTTCCAGTTTTAGACCCACATGGCTCTTTTCGTAGCCCAAGCGTGCATAAAACTGGTGCGCCTTGAGCCTTGAGGAATCGGTGGTCAGCTGAGCAAGTCGGGCACCTCGGGCCCGGCCATGGGCATGCGCCCATTCGAGCATTGCCCGGCCCACACCTTGAGACCTTTCACTGGCGGCCACACGCACGCCTTCGATCTGCAAACGTGTGGTGCCCTTGCGCGAAAGCCCAGGAATGATCGATAGCTGCATCGTGCCGATCACGCCGTCCTGCTCATCACGCACCACCGCAAGATAGTTGGTGGAGTCGCGGCTGATCTTGTCAAAAGCCCGCTCGTAGGTCACTAGCTCGTCACCTTCGCGCGAAGCACCCAACTCATCATCCGAAAGCAATGCAACAATGGCTGGTACATCGGAGCGTTCGGCACGTTGCACACGGTAACGGCGCTCGCCGAGGCGAAGCAAGCCACCCACTGAGGCGCGCGCCTGCGCACGAAGCTTAAGGATCAGCGCATCCAGCCAGCCACCAACGTGCTCACGGCCCTCGGGGGTATCTGGGTAACGGCACCGTAAGTGCAGTCCGGCGTCATCCAAAATGAACCACAGCATGACCCCGTCGGTGCGGATGGTGGCACCAATGTACTGGGCTTCAAGGCCGATAGAGTCCACGCGCACCGGCAGCCGGCGCAGATCCAACCAGGAGATGGCGAACATGCCCGGCTCTTCTGGCATCCCTCCCCAGGGTTCGAGGATGTCTTCCAATGGCCACGAGCCGAGCCGGACCGCCTCTTTAACCGCGGCAGCGCACGCCAGCGGTGCTGGATCTGCGGATTCAATGACCGAGTTGGTGATAAACCAGCCAACAGAATCATCCCATTGGTGATCGTAGCGACTGTGCACGGGGAAGACCGCGCGCAGCGGAGCATCGGCGAAGTCCAACGTCACCGAGGTCATCGCAGAGATCACCGCGGTCAAAGTGGAAACAGAATCTTCCTTGGCTTGGGCTGCAAAGGCAGCACTGTCATCCACATTGAGCACATCACGGACCTCTACCCGCTCCGCATGCGGTACTGGTTCACCCAACGGCAGCGGGAAGCAAGGCATGACCGATCCGCTAGCTTCCAGCACCTGCGCCCAGCGTTGGTGAACCTCTTGTGGGGCTCGTGGCCTTTCGACCATGGCACGGGTGTGCTCGGTGAAGCTGGCTGCGGGTAGTAGCTGAGGATCAACTTCGTCATCGGACAGGCCTAGCGCCCGTAGCAAGTCACGCACGATGACCAGCATTGACCACATGTCTACGTGTGAATGATCCGAAGCAATGACGATTGTTGACTCCAAGGCGGTCTCTAGGAGGCACAGGCGATGTGATGGTGCGTTAAAAGGGGAGCAGGCTTGATCAAACACATCGCGCAGCGCGTCGTTCATCGACTGACCGCTGGCTACCGGGTGCTGCACCCAGGCTCCGGGTGTCACATTGATTTCCTGCAACAGCAGCTCACCGTTCGCATCACGGCTGAATGCAGAGCGCAGTGTTCCGTGGCGGTTAATGACCTCTAACCAAGCTGTAGCTAGCTCATCAAGTTCAACTTTGGTGGGCAGCCTGAAACTGATGGCCATCCACGATCCCGGACGTTCTCCGGCCGACACGTGCCGGCGCTGGTCAAAAGAAATTGGGAGTGCGGCTCCGGTGCGCTGGATCGAAACGTCGTATCCATGCAACTTTCCAAAGGGCAGCCGTAACTGTGCAACGTTCGTCAGTCTCATGGCGTTATCCTATTACCCAAGACTGACTATGGCGGAAGCGAACTCGGAATATGGCGAAATTTAGTGTTACCGGGGCTGACCTTGACGTAGAACTGAGCGATGAGGGTGGTCATCCGGTAGTTCAGCTGCATGGATTAACCTCCAGTCGGGCACGCGACCGGGTACTAAATATGGATCTGGGTCGTGGCCTGAGTGGGACGAGACTGCTTCGTTACGATGCCCGCGGGCACGGTCAGTCCAGTGGCCGCAAGGTGGTTGAGGACTACGAGTGGAAGAACCTCGCCGATGACTTGCTGGCCTTGTTGCACGAGTATTTTCCGAATGAAAAAGTGTACGGTGTTGGGCCATCAATGGGTTGCGCCACCTTGCTGTACGCCGCAATTAAGGAACCTGAACGCTTTTGCGGGCTGACTCTATTGCTTCCACCTACTGCCTGGGAATCGCGCAAAGCAAAGTCCCTTGCCTATATACACAACGCTGAGCTGCTAGAAGCTGAAGGTTGGGATGCTTTTATCCAGGCCGACATTGATATGCCAGTCCCACCGGCCACTATCGGTAATCCGGTGACTGTGCCGGATAATTCACTGGAATTGTTGCCCACGATTTTTAGAGGTGCTGCTGCCAGCGATCTGCCTCAGCTCGCAGATCTGGCGCGCGTCACCGTTCCCACACATATTCTTGCGTGGACTGAGGATCCGTCCCATCCGGTGGCTACCGCGCAGGCATTGTTGTATGCATTGCCCCAAGCTACGTTGCAAGTGGCGAGCACCCGCGACGAAGTCAACGCCTGGCCACAGATCCTCATGGACAACGTGGCTAAGCATGTGCCCCGCACTCGGCGGAGCCAGTTCACTAATCCTTCGGAGCTTTCTTATACAGGTGATTAATCAGCGGAGCTAGAAGCAAGTACCCCAACACCGCAGTCAAAGCTGCAATGAATGCAGCCTCATAGGTGGTCATGACCAAGCGGTAGCAGGCGAGCATGACGATAAAGGTCATGAGCGCCTGCAGGATGTGCACGGGGAGTTTGTGCGCTGTGTTGAAGACTCTCAGCACGATTCGATCGCTGATTTCGCCGAGGGCCAGCACGAGCAAAACAAAAATAATGGTCAATAGTGGTGACCACGGAAGGATTCCGGGTCTAGGGGTGCCGTAGTGCGCGATCCAGAGCGGAGTGAAAAAGCCTAGGAGTATTGGCAAGCCTGATGCTCAGTTCACGAGGGCCAGGTAGAGCCCCAGTAAGGACCTCTGGTGAGTACTCAGTCTTTTCATTGGTGCCCAACTTAGCATTTACGGATCCGCGTTGACTGCATCTTCCGGTGTATTAGTTCCTCTTGCGAAGTTCACCGGCGATTTGGTCCATGGTCTGTGCAATGGCCAAGGACTCATCGAGTGGCATCACGGGAGATTCAAGTAGGCCTTCGCCGATGCACCGGGCAACGTGGGCAGCTTCCCAACCCAGACCTGTCGCAGCAGAATGCTCACTAAATTTTTGGCTGTCCGCAATGCTGCCATCGTGATGGCGCAGCACGAGTCGCGATCCAGCAAAAATGGGGCGCTCTACCTCTAAGGTCGCTTCTGTACCTGCAATCCAGGCAGCCTGCGGTGAATCCGTTTCAATGCTGCTGAACACGCTCGTCGTGGAGCCATTCTGATTGGCCAGTACCGCCGTAAATGTCGCATCTACCCCGGTCTCGGTCATTCGACCGGAGGCATGCAGTAATTCTTTGGCCGGGGAAACCATGGCACTGAAAGCGATGGGGTAGATGCCGACGTCTAGCAGGGCGCCGCCACCCAGCGCAGGATCATAGATCCGTGACGTAGGGTCTACAGCAAACTTTGCGCCGAAGTCCGCGTTTACCGCCAGAACGTCGCCAAGAAGACGGGACTGAAGTACCTGCGCGATCACGTTGCCAATGGGCAAAAGACGCGACCACATAGCTTCCATAACAAACACCCCGGTCGATCTGGCAGCGGTGATTACTTGCCGGGTTTGCTCAGCGTTCAGAGTCATCGGCTTTTCCACGAGAACATGTTTTCCGGCGGCAATTGCTTTCAGCGCGAGTTCTGCGTGGCCACTATGGGGGACCGCTATGTAGAGCACATCCACGGTTGGGTCGCTAAGTACCTGATCATAGGAATCGTAGGCGCGAGTATCATCGTCCCCGTGGGTCCGGGCGAATTTAGCGGAGCGTTCTAGACTGCGTGAACCAACAGCGGCGATACGGCTCTTGGTCAAAGTATTCAGCGAGATGGCGAATTGCTCAGCAATCCACCCGGGGCCCAAAATTCCCCAATTCAACGCTGGCGCCGTTGAAGGATCCAGCAGAGTTGACTTGGGCAGTACTAGGGACACGAAAGCTCCATCGGCAAGTGGTCGGGTGACTGATAATCACCCTAGTGGCCTCTTGCTCTTTGCGGAAGAGCGGAGCTGTGTTGATAGCTGTTTAGGAAAATTAACTCACAACTATCCGGGCAAAACGCGTCACTTGCTGGCTCTTATTGATGTACGAGAAATCTTGGGACGTGGCAAACGCGTAATGCTCACCAGCACTGCGCAGAACAGTTTCTTCTGTAGTTTCGATCAGCAGTTCTCCTTCGAGAACTAAAATCATTTCCGACCAACCTGCGGGGTCCGGCTCACCGACATAACGCTCTGCAGGTTCCAGGCACCAGCTCAGAAGCTGCGCTTCCTTATTGGCTGGAACGGAGGCCATCAGTGTCGCCACGCTTCCAGGATGCTGTCCTCTCCACACAACTTCGTTGATTGAGGAGCGCGGAGCCGAGGGCTCCGCGACCAAGTCGACAAATGTCACGCCCAAGGATTCTGCCAGACGGTCGAGCCCGGTGAGGCTAATGTTCGCTTCGCCCGCTTCAAGCTTGATAACGGTACGTCGGCTTACTCCCGACGCATCTGCGAGTGCTGCCTGACTGAGTCCGGCATCCAGTCGAAGGCGGCGGACATTTCTACTCACGTGTGCGAGTACCTCGGAACTCTCATCAGTTTGCATGTGCACTATTATTCACCATATAGTTGTGCATTATGTTGCACACTAGGTCGCGGCGGCGTTTACTCTCCCGTCAGGAAGCGGCACTCATGCTCGCTACGTGCGTATGGGGCGCTACTTTTCTGATCATCCACGTAGCGGTCCAGTACACCGGTCCGTGGTTCTTCGTTGGAATGCGATTTATTACTGCGGGTCTTATCAGTGCCTTGCTATTTGCCCGCGTCCTTAAGGGGCTAACGCTAAAGGAAATCGGGGCAGGCGTAGCTATCGGAGTGATGATCTTCTTCGGCTACGGTCTGCAAACTGCCGGTCTACAGACGCTTAATAGCAGCACGTCAGCTTTTATCTCCGCGCTCTACGTTCCGTTGGTGCCGTTGCTACAGTGGGTCGTTTTCCGCAAGAGGCCAGGGTTGCTCACCTGGATTGGTGTGGCGCTCGCCTTCTTCGGACTGATTCTTCTGGCAGATCCCGGAAGTGTCGGCTTCACCTTCGGCTCAGGGGAAATCGTAACCATTATCAGTACCTTGCCAATTGCAGGCGAGATCATCCTCATCGGCTGGTTCGCCGGGAAGGTGCATCTGGGCCGAGTTACCGTGGTGCAACTGCTTGTGGCAGGTCTGCTTGGATTCCTCACCGTGCCTATCGTTGGCGAGCAGATCCCTGAATTCTCGTGGGTGTGGGTCATAGCTTCCGTTGCCTTGGGCTTGGCTAGCTGCATGATTCAACTCGCAATGAATTGGGCTCAGAAATCCGTTTCTCCAACAAGAGCCACCATCATCTACGCTGGTGAACCCGTATGGGCTGCGATTATTGGACGCATTGCCGGAGACAGGCTGCCTCCCATTGCCATTCTTGGCGCGCTATTCATTGTCATTGGCTCACTGATCAGCGAACTGCGGCCCCCAAAATCGAGCGACGCTTCAGCTCAAGAGAAAGTCACGAGTTAACAAGATAAGGTAATGCTGCTAAGTCGACGAGCAGCTACAGCGCTACGGTGTTGGCCAACACCGGCAATTGTTCACGCGCCTGTCTAACCAACGACAGCTCTAGATCCACCACGAGCAATTCGGGCTGGGCTCCAGCCTGCGCAATGACACGGCCCAGCGGATCGACGACCACTGAATGCCCCACGCCAAGCGGTGCGGTGCCCGAGAGTTTCTCACCGACGCTTACCGGATCAGCCTGGTCAACGGCCACAACAAAAGTGGTCGAATCCAAAGCGCGGGCCTTGGCTAGAGTGGTCCACTGCTCAACCTTGCCTTCACCTTGTCCCCATGAAGCACAGACGATGTTCACTATGGCCCCTGCATTGGCATGATGGATGAACAACTGGGGGAACCGAAGGTCGTAGCAGGTAGCAATACCGATGCTCTGACCCTCATGGGTGAACTGCACGGGGGTAGTTCCTGGGGTGACCGAGTCAGACTCGGCGTAGCCAAAAGCGTCGTAGAGGTGGATCTTGTCGTAGTGCGTATCTACCTCGTCGCCTGCAACCAAGAGGGTATTGCGAACCCTGCCGGATTCTCCGGGTGTGAACATTCCTGCGATGATGGTGATCCCGATTTCGCGTGCTTGCTGGCGAACCAAAGCAGGCCATGGGCCATCGATGGCTTCAGCAGTCGCGGCCAGATCATTACCAAAAGCCACTTGCATGGCTTCGGGGAAAATCACCAATGAAGCCCCGGCAGCTTTGGCCTTTTTTGCCTGGTCTCGAATGATCACCAGATTGCGTTGTGGATTTGCGGTGCTCAGTACTTGAGCGAGGGCAATTTTCATTAGTCGTTGCCTCCATTGATCAGCTGTGCCTCTTCGCGACCCTTGGATACCGACATGATGTCCGACTGGCGCTCGCCGTCGACCCGAGCTGCCAAGGTATCCAGTGCTGCCATCGATTCCGCTGAAAGTTTCACATTCATCGATTCCAGATTGTCGTCAAAGTGGTGTGCGTAGCGAGTGCCTGGGATAGGGGAGAGGGCAACGTTTTGGCTGCGCGCCTGTTCGTACACCCAGGCCAGGCTGACTTGTGCGGTGGTGATTGCCTCACGCTGTGCAACCTGTTCAATGACGGTGCGCAATGGAAGGTTGTGTTCCATTCGTGCATCTTCAAATCGTGGGAAATTCCGGCGCACGTCATTGGCCTCCAACCCAGCTAATGAGTCCACCTCGCCGGTGAAGTAACCTCGGCCCAAGGAGGCGTAGCTGACCAACCCAACACCGAGTTCGCTGGCCGCGGGCAGGAGCCAACGCTCAATATCGCGACTGAAAATCGAGTACTCCATCTGGATTGCGGTAATCGGATGAACCGCATGAGCGCGACGTAATTCGTTAGCTGTTACTTCAGAGAGGCCAATGTGGCTGATTTTTCCTGCCTCAACTAATTCCTTGTATGCGCCCATCGTTTCTTCGATGGGGATCAGTGGGTCCACCCGGTGGTAGTAGTACAGGTCGATATGATCCACGCCCAAACGCTGCAGGCTCTCATCAAAGCACTTCGTGATGAATGCTGGATCACCACTAACCCGTGGGTCACCCGGGTTCTTCGGGCGTACGATTCCAGCCTTGCTTGCCAGGGTGACCTCATCACGACCGGTCTTGAGAACCTGAGACAGCAAGGTCTCATTGTGTCCTGCACCGTAGATGTTCGCGGTGTCCAAGAAGGTCACGCCAGAGTCGATGACGTGGTTGAGCGTGCGCAGTGATTCGGTGTCATCTGCCGAGCCGTAAGCGCTGCTCAGGGACATGCAACCAAAGCCCTGCCCAGTGACTTCTAGTCCCTGGCCCAGTTCGATGGTGCCAATGCTGTTGGTTTGTCCCATGTCAGTCCTTCGTCGAGAATTGATGTCTGTTCTTGAGCCTATCGAAGCTTCGTGCCCGAGGCATCAACATTAGGGATTTGTTGAGTATCATGAACTCTCGATCACGCGACACACCTGCCATAATCGCTATCTGATCAGTAAAAAGAGACAGAGTCTCAAGCGCGAGTGGTTAGCTCAGAGTAAAATTATTGTTATGGGTAGCGTGGTGCGTGATCGGGTGCGCGAGAAGATGAAAACCGAGCTTGCACAGCAGGTGTATACCGTCTTTGCCGAACGCGGATTAGAAAACGTCACAGCGCAGCAGGCCGCCCAGGCTGTCGGGATTTCGCGGGCAACGTTCTTTAGATATTTCTCTTCTAAAGAGGACGCTGTGGTGACCGCATTGCTGTCCATGAATATGCATTTTTCGCAGATGCTTGAATCCATGTCCTCGAATCCAAGCGAGAGTTTGCTGGAACTGTTGCGTCGAAGCTTCGAGCCAACGGTGGTTGCAGCGGAGCAGGACCCGACGGTTATGCGTTCTCGCATTGAGCTCGTTTGGAGTACCCCAGCACTTCGCGCTAGTTGGCAAGAATCTCGCAGGGAACAGCAGGTTGCTCTGGCCCAAGCGCTTTCAGTTTTCTGCGCTAACCCGCGGCTAGCCGAAACCTCTGCCTTACTCGCGCTGACCCTTTATGATCACGCGTTGGTTAGGTGGATCGAGTCGCCTAAGCAGTCGTTGCGCGAAATTCTGGATGAAGCTTTTGACTTCGCGTCCATGATTGACAACAAGTGGACTTCTGAGGCCCGAAACTCGCGCTAAACGCCTCAGGCACGTTAAACGCCGAGCGGCCAGAACACACTGGATAACTCCAATTTGTTCTGGCCGAACACCGGGTTGATCTGAATTATTGTTGCGCTTTGGTTATTGTCTTAGTGCTGTGGGATTGAATGGTGGGATCCACGGAGTGCTCCCACCGCATGTGTGCTTTCCGATCCGCACTGTGAGCATTTGGGAGTATTGGTGACAGGCTCGTTCTCACCCACTGGCAGTTCAGCTTCATTTTTTCAGTGACTTCTCCAGCAAAAGCCCGTTTCATGGCTTCGCGATCAAACTGTCCTTCCCATTTGGCAACCACGGAGGTTGCCACGCAGTTGCCCAGTAGGTTGACTACTACGCGCATGGAATCCATGATGCGATCTGCACCTAACAGCAATGCCACTCCGGCAACCGGGAAGATTCCCAGCGCGGCTGCGGTCGCGGATAATGCCAAGAACGATGAACCTGGAACGCCTGCCATGCCCTTGGAGGTAAGGAGCAGGACCCCCAACGCCGCTAGCTGTTGGCCGAAGCTCAACGCATGTCCAAATGCTTGGGCGAGGAAGAGCAAGGCGATCGACAAGTAGATGGCTGCCCCGCCGAGGTTGAACGAGTAACCGGTGGGAACTACTAGGCCGGTGGTAGCCCTTGAGCAACCTGCATTGGTCAGCTTGGTCATGATTCGTGGCATGACCGATTCGGTTGAGGCAGTACCCAAGGCCAGTAAGAACTCTTCTCGGGTGTATTTGATGAACTGCCACAATGGAACGCGAGCAAACGCCCAGGCGACGATGAATAGAACGCCAATGAACAGCAAGGCCGCGGCATAACAGGCCAAGATCAGCTTTGCGTAGGTGCCGAGTGTTTCAATTCCGTACTGGCCAATGATGAAGCCCATTGCGCCAAACGCGCCTAATGGAGCGACGCGCATAACCTAGCCCATGATCTTAAAAAATCAGTTCGAGAACATTATCGAAAATGCCTAGTAGTGGAGCGCAGCGTTCCTTGCCCACTACGACAATGGCTGCTCCAAAGAAGACTGAGAAGAACAGAACCTGAAGCAGGTTGTTATCCGAGAAAGCGCCAAAGACGCTGACCGGGATGATTCCTAAAATGAATTCTGAGGCGCTTTTGCTTCGCCGGTCTTCGCTTCGACAGCACCCGCGTCCAACGTAGATGGGTCGATGTTCATCCCGGCACCGGACTGGATGAGGTTTCCGACCAGTAGCCCAAAGACTAGAGCGAATAGTGTTGCGCAGGTGAAGTAGAGCAATGCTTTGACGCCTAGACGCCCGACTGCTTCGACGTCTCCTACTGCCGAAATTCCTGTCACGATGACGAGGAATATCAGTGGAGCGATGATCATCTTGATCAATGAGATGAACCCGTCGCCCAACGGGCGTAGCTGAGATCCGATGCTTGGCAGGGAATGCCCGATCAATACTCCGGCGACAATGGCGACTCCAAGCTGGAAGAACAAGGAGGTGTAGAAGGGTCTTTTGCGCGGTAATTCGGCGCCCTTAAAAGCGTCTGCGGACTTGATTTTCATGGCTGCTCCCGAGGAATTTTCGCTCCGAGATATGTGCCTGTGGCTTGGGTGTTGTCAACTGTAAGCCAGCCCACTTACTTCCGCAATAAAAAACAGAACTTTCGCAATGCGGAATAAATTGATTCTGGATCGTGGAAAATATCGCGGTCTCACAAGTGCTTTTATGTCTTTAGTAGTGGAAGCGCGACCTTGTCTTTTTCGCATCCAGTCCTGCTGTCTGAAAGGGAGAAAAATAGCAGTGATAAGAGAAAATACGAGAACCAGCATGTGTAAGTGGGGTGATTAATCCAAAGGTGCGTCATTCAAAGTTTCAATTTCCGGCGGTCAGTGGCCGGTTTGTCATCTCTTCCGTTGGTGCCGTCATTTTTTAATCGCCTCACTGAGCCGGTTGACTAGATAAGCTGAGCCTAGCTAGAAGTTGCAGGTGCCTTGCTGGGAAACTAAGTAAGGCGGAAATCGCTGACACCTTGAGCAGAATTGCGAGCAAATATTCATGAGCATGGAAACTGCCGCTTGGCATTCGCTGTGGAAACTTTCCGGCGACAAAGGCAAGGCCTACGCCTCCACAACGCCAAAGCGAGTGCTGAAATTTGCTGCCTCGTACAAGACCCGTCTGCTGATTTTTGTGTTCTTCTCCGTCATCGCCGCAGTTCTGGCAGTGGTGACGCCAGTGTTAGCTGGCCGAGTAGTCGATGCGATTGTCGCGCAGTCGCCAGTGCGAAACATTGCCAATCTGGCCATCATCATGGCGGTAATCGCGGTTTTAGACGCGATTACCTCAGTCATTGTTCGTTGGTTCTCCTCACGCCTAGGCGAAGGCATCATCTACGACTTGCGCACCGCGGTCTTTGATCACGTACAAAAAATGCCAGTAGCGTTTTTTGCTCGCACCCGTACCGGCGCATTGGTTAGCCGTTTGAACAACGACGTGATTGGTGCACAATCCGCTTTTGCCGGAACGCTCTCAGGCCTGGTCTCAAACACCGTTGCACTGATCCTGACCGCAGCCGTCATGTTTACCACCTCGTGGCAGGTCACGCTCATTGCGCTGATTCTCTTGCCAGTGTTCCTGCTGCCTGCTCGTCGCTTTGGTAAGTCAGTGGCATTGCTGCGCCGCGAATCCGCAGAGCTCAACGCGAGCATGGGCAACCAGATGACCGAACGCTTCTCCGCTCCGGGCGCCACACTGATCAAGCTTTTTGGCAGTCCCAAAGATGAGTCGAAGGTGTTCGCGCAGCATGCCGGGCGCGTCCGCGACATTGGCGTAAAGATGACCATGCGTCAGTTCTACTTTGTCACCGCGCTGACCCTGGTTGCCGCACTTGCATTGGCCCTGGTGTACGGCTTGGGCGGTATGTATGCGGTTCGCGGTGACTTGGCCGCAGGTGATGTGGTGACCCTCGGTATGTTGCTGACCAGGCTGTACACCCCGCTTACCGCCTTGGCTAACGCACGGGTGGAAATTACCAGTGCACTGGTGAGCTTTGACCGCGTCTTTGAGGTGTTAGACCTTGAACCACTGATTACCGATGCTCCAGATGCTCACCGTCTAGAAATAGGCGCCCCGGTTCCAGTGAAGTTTGATCACGTGCGATTCTCTTACCCGAGCGCGGACAAAGTCTCGTTGGCCTCGCTTGAAGAGGTTGCAGTGCTTGATACGCGCGGCGGCGAGGAAGTTTTGCACGACATCAACTTTGAGATCCCTGCCGGTCAGACCTTTGCGCTGGTCGGCTCATCCGGTGCCGGTAAATCCACCGTCGCCTCGCTGTTAGCCCGCCTCTACGACGTGGATTCGGGCAGCGTTCAACTTGCTGGGCAGGATATTCGCCGACTTAAGCTGGACTCACTACGCAAGTCAGTATCTATGGTGACTCAGGATGGGCACCTGTTCCACGAAACCATTCGTGCTAACCTGACGCTGGCGCGCCCGGAAACCACCGACGCAGAAATCTGGGAAGCCTTGGAACGCGCCCGACTTTTGCCAGTGATCCAGTCGCTGCCTGATGGATTAGAAACTGTGGTGGGCGAGCGCGGTTACCGACTTTCCGGTGGCGAACGACAGCGCATGACCATTGCCCGTTTGCTTTTGGCTGCCCCGCAGGTAGTAATTCTGGACGAGGCAACTGCTGCGCTGGATTCCTCCAATGAAGCTGCGGTGCAAGCTGCCTTGGCTGAGGCCTTGGAAAACCGTACCGCTCTGATCATTGCCCACCGTCTGTCAACGATTCGCTCAGCTGATCAGATTCTCGTGGTGGAAGGCGGCCAAATTATCGAACGCGGAACCCATTCCGAATTGCTGGCCTTAGGTGGGCGTTACACGCAGCTTTACGAAACTCAGTTCGCGCAGTAGCTAGGTATGCGAGACAAAGACTATGAATGAGCTGACGCGTAGCAAGGTCCAGCAAAGAACGCTGTGGGTCCTTGCTGTCTCTCAAGTCTTTGGAACCATTGGCGTGGGTGTGGCCCCGTCCATCGGTATTTTACTGGCCGAGGAAGTTACTTCCAGTCAGGCCTGGGCAGGTCTTGCCCGCACCACAAGCACCTTGGGCGCCGCCTTGCTCGGTCTTCCGCTAGGCAATCTAGCCGCGCGCTACGGACGTCGAATCGCGTTGAGCTCTGGTTGGTGGCTGGCAGCGGTCGGTGCCCTACTTTTGGTGCCCGCAGCTCAATTTCGCTTGGTGATCCCGCTTTTTGTCGGACTGCTGTTGATCGGCGCTGGCTCTGCCGTTAGCCTGCAGGCACGATTTGCTGCCACCGACTTAGCCACCGATGAGCGTAAGGGCCGCAGCCTCTCACTCATCGTTTGGGTGGGAACCATCGGGACCGTACTTGGCCCAAACCTTGGCATTCCTGCCCAACAAATCCGTGCTGCGACAGGCCTACATGTATACGCTGGAGCGTTCCTTATCGCCGGGGTGGCGATGGTATTAGCCGGGGTACTGGTGTTCACCTTGATGTGCTCCGACCCATTACTTCTGGCCCAGCAACTCGAACGTGACGTCGAGGCGGCGGTACCTGTACGGCAGCGCGGGGGCATTCAACGATTTGTTGCGGAGCTTCGCATCAATAAGCGAGCCCGTTATGCGGTGGTGGCGATCCTCAGCGCGCAGGTGGTGATGGTGGCCATCATGACGATGACACCGATTCACCTGACTCATCACGGCGGATCGGTGTCTCTGGTCGGGTTGACCATCTCGCTGCATATTCTGGGCATGTATGTGCTGGCACCCGTGGTGGGGTACGTGGCCGACCGGTGGGGATATCGCTTCTCCATCGCAACTGGCTTGGTGATCTTTGCAGGCTCGTTCTTAGCCGGCGGAGCTCACCCACAGAACATGGGGTGGATCATGACCAGCCTGATTTTGCTCGGCGTGGGCTGGTCCTTCATTAACGTTTCCGGCTCAGCCTTATTTGTGCGGGTCATTAAGAAACAAGATCGCGCATCGGTCCAGGGCGGCGTTGATGCGCTGTCGAACCTCTCTGGCGCCTCAGCTGCTTTTGCCGCTGGGCCCTTGATGGCGATCAGTTCCTTCTCGGTACTGACCATCATCGCTGGCATCGTGTTAGTGCCTCTGGTCTTGATGAGCGTTCTGCCGCCGAAGGCTGAAGAGCCGAAAGGCTAGTCGGCGGCAGCAACCAGCTGCACACCAAGTTCCTTGGCGGCGGCCTGTAGTACGGGTATTGCGGTCTGCATAAAGGCTTCGTCGACGCGGGTGACCGGTCCGGAGACCGAAATGGCCATGGGAGTTGGGGCTCCAGGCACCGGAACGGCAATGCAACGCACACCGAGCTCTTGCTCTTCTTCATCAATCGCGTAGCCGCGTTCGCGCGTAGCCTCAACGTCGGTGAACAGCTTGCCCAAGGTGGTGATGGTATTCGCGGTCTTCGGTGGCATACCCGCCTGAGAAACGAGGCGCTGCACCCGTTCGTCATCGAGGACCGAGAGTACGGCCTTGCCCACGCCGGAGTTGTGCAGCATCGCGCGGCGGCCAACTTCAGTGATCATGCGCATCGAATGAGCCGACTGCACCTGGGCGATGTAGGTGACCATGTCGCCGTCCAGGACAGCGATATTTGCCGATTCGCCGAGTTTGGCCACTAATTCCTTAAGCATTGGGGATGCCAGCGCCCCAAGCTGTCGATTGGCGACTTCGCCAAGACGGATCAGGCGTGGACCCAAAGAGTAGCGGCGGTTAGGCAGCTGGCGAACGTATCCAACCCCGACCAAAGTGCGCAATAACCGGTGAATGGTAGGCAACGGCAGGGGAGTGTCAGCAGCAAGTTCACTTAGCGCCGCTTCTCCACCAGCCCGCGCGATGACCTCCAGAAGTTCAAATGCGCGTTCAACGGACTGCACTCCGCCGGTGGTGGACTTGCTGGAAGCCTGCGTCATTTTTACTCCTTTGGTTAAGGCACTGATTTTGGAAGATTGTGGTCCGTAAGTTCTACGATGCGAAATCCTCGTCCCAACAATAGCCTAGAAACTCGGTTTTCTTCCACGATCCGATATTTTGCCATCAAAAAACCGTGCCGGAGACCACAATACTCTCTTGCGTTTTCATTTTGAGGATAATAGTATCCACTATACGGAAATCTTTTGAAGAGCTGTGATCGTTGATGGTGCGCCGAACACCCACCGGCGCAACAGGTTGCAGTGGAAAATCAAGGTGCACGTCAAAGCACCCGCGCACGGAACAGAGCAGTACTACAGAGCACAAGAGGTTAAGGAACAACTCATGAGTATTTCAATCACCAGCATCCCCGACGTAGCAGATGCCGGGCAGATCCTCTCCGATGATGCCCTCGCTTTTATCCAGAAATTGCATGAGAAGTTCGCCGGAACCCGCAACGAACTACTGGCCGCCCGTTCGGTACGCCGCCAGGAATTCTCCGACGCGAGAGCCATCGACTTCGATCCACAGACCGAGTCGGTGCGCACCGGTGACTGGAAGGTCGCCGAAGCCCCCGAAGCATTGCGTGACCGCCGGGTAGAAATCACAGGCCCAGCCTCCCCAGCCAAGATGGCCATCAACGCGCTGAACTCCGGCGCCAAGGTTTGGCTTGCCGACCTTGAAGATGCCTCGACCCCGAGCTGGTTCAACGTGGTTGATGCCATCTCCAACCTTTCGGCTGCCGCCCGCGGCACCCTGGCCTTCACCGATTCCAAGTCCGGTAAGTCCTATGCACTGCGCACCGACGCACCACGCGCCGTTGTAGTAGTCCGCCCACGCGGCTGGCACCTGCCAGAAAACAATGTGCTGATCAACGGCGAACCAGCCGTCGGTGCACTGGTGGACTTCGGGCTGCATTTCTTCCACAACGCCAAGGTGCTGGCCGAATCCGGGCAGGGACCGTTCTACTACCTGCCAAAGATGGAGCACTACCTCGAGGCTCGCCTATGGAACGAGATCTTCACCTTCGCCCAAGCGGAACTGGGCATCGCCCACGGCACCGTGCGCGCCACGATGCTCATCGAAACCATTCCAGCCGCTTTCCAAATGGAAGAATTCCTCTATGAACTGCGTGAGCACGCTTCGGGTCTGAACGCTGGTCGTTGGGATTACCTGTTCTCCATCATCAAGACCTTCCGCGAAGCCGGCGAAGCGTTTATCATGCCGGACCGTTCGGCCGTTTCGATGACCGCACCCATGATGCGCGCCTACACCGAACTGTTGGTCAAGACCTGCCACAAGCGTGGTGCCTTCGCCATGGGTGGCATGGCCGCATTCATTCCGAACCGTCGCGAACCAGAAGTTACCGCCGCAGCTTTCGAGAAGGTCCGCGATGACAAGTCCCGCGAAGTAAACGACGGTTTTGACGGCTCCTGGGTTGCCCACCCTGACCTGGTGGATATCTGCAAGGAAATCTTCGATGCCAAGCTCGGGGATAAGCCAAACCAGATCGACCGCCAGCGCCCAGAGGTAGAAGTTACCGCCGCTCAGCTACTGGACATCGCCAGCGCCCCAGGGGACGTCACCGAAGCCGGCGTGCGCGCCAACCTCTACGTGGCCGTGAACTACGTGGCCGTGTGGCTCTCGGGTAACGGTGCGGTGGCCATCCATAACCTGATGGAAGATGCCGCTACCGCTGAAATCTCGCGTTCACAGATCTGGCAGCAGATCCGCAACGAAGTGGTGGCCGCCGACACCGGCAACACCATCACCGCGCAATTGGTATCAACCATTCTTGGCGAAGAAGTAGAACGCCTGCGCGGTGAAGTTAATAATGAAGAGCACTTCAAGACCTACTATGAGCCGGCTGCCGGGTTGATCGCAACGTTGACCAGCGGCAAGGATGAGGACTTCGCAGACTTCCTCACCACCGGAGCCTACGAACTGTTGGAAAAGGAGTACGTGAGCAAGTCATGATCAACCCCTTCGATGAGTCCACGCTGGCCAGCGTAGAAACACAATTGGCCGCCACCGATCAGCTACTGGACAATGCCTACCCGGGTGATTCCGGGGCCCGCCAGCCGGTCCACACTGTATATGTCCCCGGAGATATATACACTGCTGAACTGCCGGTTGCTTGGGGAGCTAACGCTCTGGCAGCTACCGGCGGTGAAGCCGGATTGGCTGAGCTGGCTGCCAAGCTGAACCTGGCTGAACCGCAGCGACTTGCCCAGTTGGTGGCACAAAAGCTAGCCAGTGAACCCATCGAAGATTTGCGCATTGACTTTGAAGACGGCTACGGCAATCGCAGCGATGCTCAGGAGGACGCGGACGTACTGGCCGCAGCCGATCGACTCGCTGCGGCCGTCGCCGCCGGTAAGGCACCATCGTTCATTGGCATCCGCTTTAAATGCTTCGAAGCACCAACCAGAGCACGTGGCATTCGCACCCTGGGTCTATTCATTACGCAGCTGCTTTCCCACGCGGAGCTACCAGCCGGACTACGTCTGACCCTACCCAAGGTCACCACCGTAGACCAGGTCAAGGCCATGGTGCTGCTGGCACAAAAGCTAGAGCAGACCCACGGCCTTGAGGCAGGCCGGATCCGCTTTGAAGTCCAGGTGGAAACCCCGCAGGTGATCATCGCCGCCGACGGAACCCACCCGGTGGCCCAGCTGATCCATGCAGGGCAAGGTCGAGTCTCCTCACTGCACTACGGAACCTACGACTATTCGGCGTCCATGGGTGTGGCCGCCGGTTACCAGTCCATGGAACACCCGGTGGCTGACTACGCCAAGGACGTGATGCAGGTGGCCGTAGCTGGCACCGGTGTGGAGCTTTCCGACGGCTCAACTAACATCATCCCGGCCGGTGACCCAGAGAATATGGCCGAGGCATGGGCTCTACACGCACGGTTGGTTTCCCGCCATCTGGCCCGCGGTATCTATCAGGGTTGGGACCTGCACGAAAACCAACTCCCTACCCGCTATCTAGCCACCTTTGCGTTCTTCCGCGAAGGTTTGCAAGCGGCCGGAACCCGGCTGCGCAACTATGTTCATCAGATCAGCTCCACCATTATGGATGAACCTGCCACCGCTCGCGCCTTGGCCCGCTACATCCACCGCGGGGTTACCTGCGGCGCGGTAAGCGCCGAGGAAGTTTCTGAGCTGGCCCAGATTTCCCTGTCCGAACTCGAAGCTATCGCGCTGAATCGCACTCACGCCTAAGGATCACATCATGACTGTTCCAGCTGTTCAGAACTCCTCGTCCTATTACGCGAATTTCGGCGGTCACCCGCCACAAAGCGATCTGCTCACCGACCGAGCCATCGTCACCGAGGCCTACACGGTCATTCCCAAGGGCGTGCTGCGCGACATCGTCACCAGCGTTTTCCCCGAGTGGACCAATACTCGCGCTTGGGTATTAAACCGTCCCGTGGCTGGAGGAGCGACGACGTTCGCTCAGTCCATCGTGGAAGTATCGCCCGGCGGTGGGGCCAGCAAGCCAGAACCTCAGGCCGAGGTTCAGGGGTTCATCTTTGTGCTCACCGGTGCGCTGACCCTGGTTATTGAGGGCACCGAGCACGTGCTGGAAGACGGCGGTTATGCCTACCTGCCAGCTGGCAGTACTTGGTCCGCACGGAACGATGGCGCAGAACTCACCAGCTTCCACTGGCTGCGCAAGCGTTATGAACCATTGGCCGGCGTGAACGCCCCAGCTGCGGTAGTGGGCAACGAACGCGACGTTGAACCTGGCGAAATGCCGGGTACCGACGGCAAATGGCGCACCACTCGCATGCTGGATCCGAATGATGTGGCTTTCGATTTTGGCGTGAACATCGTGACCTTTGAGCCCGGTGCCTCCATCCCGTTCGCCGAAACTCACGTGATGGAGCACGGCCTGTACGTGCTGGAAGGCAAGGGTGTTTATCGCCTGAACGGTGACTGGGTTGAGGTTGAAGCCGGAGACTATATGTCGCTACGTGCCTTCTGCCCGCAGGCTTGTTATGCCGGCGGACCGGATAACTTCCGTTACCTGCTCTACAAAGATCAGAACCGTCAGATCGCGTTGTAAGCGGATCTACCGACCGAATTCACTGGCCGGCACCTACCCATATTGGGCAGGTGTCGGCCTTGATTTTAACTACCAACAATTACAACCAACCCGCCTGGATCCCAATAAACACGTGGATTCTGAAATTGTCCGGATGGGCATTACTTACACATCGCTTCTCAGCTACTTACAGAATCGTCATCGTCGGACTGTTCATTATCAGTGTCTGCAATCCGTGAACTCAGTATCAAGCGACGCGCTAGACGCGTGAGATCTTGCGGGGTTGGCACGGACATGGCCGGCTGCAGCGCAGCACGTAAGACTTCACCCACCGCTTGTTCGTTCAAGTCCACACCCACTGCCACGAGCGCATCATCGGCAGGGTCAGACCCTGGCGTCGCCAACTGAAGGTGTGGTTGCCAACCGACCATATTAACCAGGTAGCGCTGGGTTCCGTTCTCGGTTCGGATCTTCACATGGCCCTTGAGCCGGTACGCTGCGGCCGGGGGATTCTCCAGCAAGTCCAATACTGCACCCGGATCTGCGGCTTCACCACAAGGCACCGTGACCGCGTGAGCATGCGGGGCATGAACGTGGTGATGTTCAGCTCGCGAGGCGGCAGCCAAAGGAAGCTCATCCGCCGGGTCCTCGTTCAGCGCGATATCAAAGACTAGTTCGGGATCAATCGCCGCGTGGCTGGCCGGAACGACGGTTACCTGCGGGTTAGCCTCCCGGACCCTATCGCTGATCCGCTTGAAGGTCTCCTCACGGGAGTCTTCCAGGATCATATCTAGCTTGTTGACCACCACGAGGCTGGCAGCGCTAAAGCGGGCAGGAGCCATAGCAGCAGTGTCCACCGTATGTTCGTGCTGCACCGCATCAATGACATCAATAATGCCGCCCGGGCGCACCCCCGGAGCATTGCCGTAACGCAACAAGCGATCCACATTGATCGGGTCAGCGGCACCGCTGGCTTCAACGAAGATCGCGTCCAACCGGAGCTTTGGCGCAGCCAACTTTTCCAGCAGTTCATCAAGGCCACCGCTATCGGGCAAGCAACAGACGCAGCCGCCAGCGATTGATTCGGCGGCATCAATCTGTCCAGTAATGAGCCCGGTATCAACGTTGATCTTGCCGATATCGTTGATGATCACGCCAACGCGGGTACCGGGCCGGGTGAGTAATCCGTTGAGCAGACTGGTTTTGCCCGCGCCGAGATATCCGGTGAGCACAATAACGGGGATCACTGCTGGTTCTTTCTTCTTAGATTGATGACCGAATGTTTACCAAGTAGGCAGTTGGGGGATCGGTCCGTCAGCCTTAATGTCGCCTGCATTTCCACGGGCCAACCAGTCAACTAAGGCTGCACGGTCGGCACGCACGGTCAACGAGCCATCACCGATCACCCACTGGTCACCTTCTTCGCTGAGCAGCGTCATGCCTGGAGCATTCTTAACGCGCATGGTGCGCACGGCGGCTTCCACTGCGTCTTCAAGGGACTCCGGTTCGGCTTGCCCAATGGTCCATGCGGTATCAAGATCATGATGGTGGATGACAATTTCACAAATCCGCAAGGCAACCAGCGCGGTGGCAGGGATGACCTTGCCGTGCAAGTCCACTTCCTGGACAGCTAGCTCGCCGCTAAGGCGTTCGGACTGCTGGGCAAAGTAGGTAGCGGATTCATCAAAGGCAGCCAACAGTTCTTCGCGTGGCAACGCGGCCAACTGGTCAATCTCTGCAATGCGGGCTTCCTGAGAAGCGTAAAGCTGCTGCGGTTCTCCGCTGGTGACCCAATCAATGAGCTTGACCAGGGTGCGACCATTGGAGGCGAGGTGCGCGATGACCTGTGCTCGACTCCATCCTTCACAAAGGGACGCGGCGGCTAGTTCTTCAGCGGACAAGGTCTGCACCGTGGCGGACATCGTCGCGGTTTCGCGACCCAGGCGGGACAGATCTGAATGCAAAGCGGCAGTATCAATCATGATTTCACCCTACCAACGGCCCAGCGCAGTCTGGCACGCCTGAGGTCCCGCGCAGCTCAAATGTTGGCTATCTGCTAGGAATGACACGTAGCCTTGAAAATAAGCAAAGCAACGATTGGATAACAGCTCAGTGGCCAAGAAAAAGAAGAAGCAGAAGCCCAAGCAGGGGCACCCGGCGCGACTGCAAGGAGACGTCATCTCCATAGAGCGCGCAAAGGTAAAGCGCGGATTAGATGCGCTGGCCGTTCAGTTCACCCAGTGGCTTGAAGCACGACATGGGGATAACGAACTGGCGCCTATGGTTCTGGCCGTCGTGACCGAAACTTTGAGCTCCTACGCTGAGGCGATCGAACTACGCAGCGTCACCGACTTTGATCCGCCACAGCTATTCACCGTGTTGACTGCGACCATCGAATTTGAAGAGGCCGAAGACCCGGATGGTGACTCCGGAGAATTGCGCGATCTAGTCTTCACTGCGTGGACCGTCTACTTGGACTTCTTGCTCGACAGTGACCTGTGGGCTGGAGATGCAGCCAGCCTCGAATGGTTGCTGGCAGCAATTGATGCCGATGACCCCTTCGACGATGACAATGCAAAAAAGCCGTTGGATGTTCCGGAAACTGCAGAGGCTGCAGTGGCTGAAATTGCCCAAATGTCGGTCTCCAAAATGGGTCGGGAGCTCCTTACCTGGGCCACCACCACCGGTCACGAATATTGGGCTGCGGGACCGGGCCCTGAATACATGTCCCAAGCCGCGCACGCGGTACGCGGGCTATTCCCGAAGGACCTTGATTCAACAAGTCGTCACTACGTTGTTGCGGTCTTGCTTTCTGCCCTCGAATTCGCCGAGGCACTGGACACCAAATCTGCTGCGCTACCGGAGCTGGGCTCAACCTCGCACGACCTCATAGCTCCGGACGAGGCGACCTCCTTCGAGAGCAATTACACCTACCTCAAGGCCATCCTTGATTTGCTTCTGGCTCAGCCGGAACAAGAAGACGAGGAATCTCTTGAGTCCTGGGGTCTAGCAAACCTTTGGCTGCTGGAAGCCATTGATGCAGAAGCGCATTCGGTGGCAGCCGCCCGTGACGAGATGTTCTCGGAAGCTGCTTGGGCAGGTGCGCATCAGCGCATGGAACTGCTTCGGGCTCTTGGCTTGGTGAGCGAAGGAAGCACCTACGATATTCCGGGAATTGTTCGCCTCGCACTGACCGATCTGGATAACGAAGAGCAGGAAGAAGAACCTGCAAGCCAAGCGGTGGTTGATCCCTTTGGATTCTCGCCTGATGATGAGCAAGAGCCTAAGCGAGAAAGGCGGACCGAACCGTACACCGGTAAAGTGCTGCAGCTTAAGCTCTCCCTGCGCGATGTAAAACCACCGATCTGGCGTCGCGTGCTGGTTCCGGCTGACCTGAACCTCGGGGACCTACACGACATCATCCAGATCAGCTTCGACTGGTCCGACTCTCACCTGCACCAGTTCTACGGGCGGAACTATAAGATCAGCTATGGTCCGCAGAACTCCTATATGGAAAGTGACCACGACGAGTCGACGGTACTACTCTCCAAGCTCTTCAAAAAGCCTAAAGACCGCCTAAGCTACACCTACGACTTTGGTGATGATTGGCGGATCGGCATTGAAGTGGAGGACGTGCTTAAGTCCGATGACGGTCAGCTGCCGCGGTGTATCGGCGGGCGCCGAATGGGTCCGTTGGAAGACAGCGGTGGACCATTGAACTGGTCCGAAATGGTTCAAGAGCTGAAAGACGAAGTGCCCTTGACCATGATGCAAGACGTGATTCCCGAAGATGCTGCAATGGAGCCGGGTGAAGATTTTGACCCTGCCGTATTTAGTATCGAGGAAATCAACGAGAATCTGGATCTGGAGTTCTAATCCGTAACGCTTAGCCGCAAAGGCTCTGGCTAGCCTTGCGGTTAGTGGTTTTCACCGGTGACTTTTCCGGTTGATCCAAGCTTTGATAGTCCTGGCCGAGGTTTAACTGAACCCCATCAACATCAGCAGTAGTTGGCTTGATGTTCAGGTTTAGTGCCTTGGCCAGGGCTTTTGCTGTCTGTTGGGCCTCATCGGTATCAGTGGCCAACAGTGTGGATTTGTCGGCCACTGCACTCGCGTTGGTCACCGAAGTCACGTTAAACCCCTGCTTTGTAGCCTTGGCGGAGTACTCGGCGGCAAGACCAGGAACCTGGGCGGCGTTGAAGATCTGCACCGGTGCATCGTGTGTGGTGTCTTGAGTTTCGGTGACTACCGGGGAATCCTCCTGCAAACTCGCAAAGAGGCTCTGCGCACCGGCGGAGGGAATCACTCGATTTTTGTTCTGTGGTGCTGGCTGCCAAGGCATGGTCAGGAAAGTGATTTGATCCGTTGGGACCGCTTGGGCTCGCACTGCCAATGAGGTCAGGTCGGTCAGGGAACTAAGTCCCGGGTCGACCGTCAACGAGGATGTTGCCGCATCCAAGAATGAGTACAACCGATCCGGGCGGGCCAGTGTTTCCTTGCTGGTGGCCTGTTGAACGATTGCCGACATCACCATCTGTTGATGGCCAAGACGTGCAATATCACTGCCGTCGCCCACAGCGTGACGGGTACGTGCCAAGGCCAGGGCATCGCTGCCATTGACCGTTTGCTCCCCGGCCGGTAGGTCCAAGTTCGCTTTGGAATCCTTCATCGCTGCCGGTAAACAGACGTTGACTCCACCGAGGGCATCAACGATGGACATGAATCCCTCAAAGTTGATCTCAATAAAGTGATCCAAATGCACTGAGGTTAATGATTCAACAGCAGCCACCGAACAGGCCGGACCATAGTTCAGCGCAGAGTTCATCATCGCGAGCCCGCCAGCAAATTCTCCGGCACCCGTGTCTGCGCAGGCAGGCATGTCAACCAGGGTATCGCGAGGGATCTGCACTGCGTCAATGCGCTTATTGCCGGCGGCAATATGCACCAGAACCATCGAATCACTGCGTGCTCCTGAGGCATGACCAAAACCTGAGCGCTCCATTTCGCGGGTATCGGATCCCAACAGGAGAATGTTCAGATCTTTACGCGAGTCGTCAGGTGAGGACTCCGAACCACGCATAGCTGCAGTGGAGATGTTCCCTTGAAGTTTGAACCAGAGACCACCGGCCGCGACCAGCAAAGAAAGTACCAAGGCTGCGATGACCAGGACCGTGATGCGCCGGTGGCGCAGTTGTATGCGAAACTTGGTCATCGTTTTCTCCTAGGCGCCTTCAGCTGATTAGATCAAATTCCAGCGGACCACAGAACTACCGGTGCGTTCCAATACCTTGTCCACAACCACCTATGCGTTCAGGCTATAAAGGGCAGTGATTCCCTTACTTCATCACGTGAGTAGCACGCAGAAGGGAGGCTTACAAGAAACGAAGGAATTCGGTGAGCGCGGGGTTCTGGAACGATCCTCGACGATAGATCGCCCCGATGCTGCGTCCGGCACCCTGTG
Source organism: Glutamicibacter sp. MOO4 (assembly GCF_056934395.1). Lineage (NCBI taxonomy): Bacteria > Bacillati > Actinomycetota > Actinomycetes > Micrococcales > Micrococcaceae > Glutamicibacter > Glutamicibacter sp. MOO4. The sequence continues at coordinate 2,832,218 of NZ_CM167800.1, read as the reverse complement.
GCAGAGCAAGCTGACGCCCACCATAAACCTCGGCGGACTTAGCCATGATGCTTGGAACCATGGTGATGGCACCGGTGGCAATGCTTAGCTGCACTAAAGCATCGCGCTGAGTGGTGGTAATAACCCTGGGCGGGGTGCATCCAAACCCGCGGTAGACCTCATCGGTAATCTTCCGAATGGAAGTGCCCTGCGGCAGGCTGACAAGGGTGAGGCTATTCAGCAGCTGCGCATCAACCGTCACATTCTCTGGAAGGTCAGCTGAAACTATGGCGGTGAATTCTTGGTGGCGGAGCAACTGCGAGTGCAGATCCGCCGGGACACTGTGGCTGACTCCCAGAGCAAGGTCCGCGCTACCCAGTCGGACCACCTCGATGAGTTGCTCATGGTCTTCGGCGCTGAGGATCTCGATGTGGATTCCCGGATGCTGTTGATGAAATGGGCCGAGGAACTCAGGCAGGACACTGCCAATCAAGGACGGCAGTCCGGCCACCTTGAGCGAACCGGTAGTCAACTCCCGAGTGGAAGCACCCAATGCGTTGATGGAAGAGAGCTCATCGAGGATGCGCCGGCCGGCCGGGAGGATGCTGCGCCCCGTATCTGTCAGGTGCATAGTGCGCCCGACCGCACGGAAAATTGGCACACCCAAACTGTGCTCTAGCGCCTGGATCCGGCGCGACAGTGAGGGTTGAGAAATTCCAAGAATGTCAGCCGCTGCGGTGAAGGATCCGTAGTCGACAACTGCGATAACAGCTGATACCTGAGCGAGGGAGATACTGCTGATATCCAGATTCTTGGTCATGGATTCAACGCTAACATGGGCGCTAAAGCGTGATCGCACAGTGATTAGACGGTGAACAAACGACGGGATGCACTCGCTGAGTGCATCCCGTCGTGGAGAAAAGGTTCTTAGTTTTGCTTAGCTCTCGGTACCGTCGATCGCCGCGCCGGACGGCGTTGCGCCACCCTCGTCGGTCCAGTCTTGACCGACCTCGTCGTTCAGCGCAGGGTCGGAAACGGTATCTGGCAGTTCGGCTTCATTCTTGTTCAAGAAGGCGTCCGGATTATTTGCAGTCATAATTCCATCCCTTTCGTAGGCTGTAGTGCCAGCCTAACAAGTTTTGGGTGATGAATGCATCCCGAGACGTGGTGTTTTCAGGGATTCATAAGCAAGTGATCAGCTTGCGTTATCTGCTCCCACAGTCGACTCGCGAATCACCAGTTTGGGTGTGAAAACGAACTGTTCGCGAACTGCATCCTCGCCCGCTTCGGCTTCACGCAACAGGACATCAACTGCGGTGCGACCAATTTCTTCGGCCGGCTGCCTCACCGTGGTGATCGGGACTACCGCTGATTCAGCAAAGGCAATGTTGTCATAGCCCACCAGTGCGATATCTTCCGGGACCGAGAGTGAACCGGACATCACCAGGGCCTGCAAAATCCCTAGGGCCAACAAGTCATTGGCGGCGAAGATACCGTCAGGACGCTGCTCTGGTTCCATGGCGAGAATGCGTTCGCCCACAGCTCGGCCTTCAAGGACAGTTAGCTGCGCAGTTGGCAGGTACTGCAGTACAGCGTCGGCGGTGCCGGCAATGATCGACTGCGCACCTTCGAGGCGATGTTGGACCTGTTCGATGCTTTGTGGTCCGCCGACAAACGCGATGCGCTTACGGCCAAGATCCACCAGGTGCTGTACCGCGATGCGGCCACCTTCAACGTCATTAACTGAAACCGAGGAGAAGCTGCGGTCCCCACTTCCACGGTCTACCAAAACTACCGGGGTGCCGGATTCGCGAATTTTCCAGAGGCGACTCAAGTCGCTATGCATGGGGGAAATGAGTACGCCGGCCACTCGTTGCTCTTCGAAGAGATCCAGTAGCTGGCCTTCGGTGGTTAGCGAGCTGTCGCTGGAGCCCATCAATACGGTGTAGCCATTGTCTAGAGCTCGGCGTTGTGCGCCCTGGGTGACGTCCATGAAAAACGGGTTGCGCGCGTCAAGAACGACAAGTCCAAAATTTCGACTGTGCCCGGCCCGCAGTTGTCGTGCCGCATCGTTGCGGACAAAGCCAAGCTTCTCGATTGCTGCGGCAACCTTGTCGACCGTGCGTTCGGAAACGACCTGAGGTCGGTTGAGCACATTGGATACCGTGCCCACGGAAACTCCTGCTTCGGCGGCGACTTCCTTAACGCTGACGGCCACAGAGGATTCCTGTTCTTTTTGATGATGGTCTTCTTGCGAGTATATCCCGAGTGGCCCGTTTGCAGGCTTACACAACCTCATTTTGAAAGGTTTCAAAAATATTTCATTGAGTGATCGATTCCGGCTTGATCTAACTCAGTGAAGTAGCTTACACTCAATAAATCGAGTGATTGAAACGATTCATTTTCATAAAAATGAGACTCACTCGAATCCACTTACAACGACGTTGGTAACCGAAGGGAAAACGAGTGCGAGTCTGCTTCCAGCTACAAGTCGTCCCGAAGCTCATGGACCAGTACATCGAACACCATCAACAAGTGTGGCCAGAGATGCTGACAGCCATCAAGGACGCGGGACGTCGCAACTACTCGCTCTTCCTTCGAGAAGACGGGCTGTTGATTGGTTATTACGAAACCGACGACGACCAGGCAGCCCAAGCAGCCTTAGACGCCGATCCGCGCACCGGGAAGTGGGAAGCGCAAATGTCAGAATTTTTTGTCAGTCTCGACGGCCGCGCAGACCAAGGGGCCCAACGGCTCACCGAAGTATTCAACCTGGAAGATCAGCTGGCGCAATTTCCAGCAACCACGGACTAGTACAAAGCTTTAGAAATGGAGAGGTCAATGGGCACAACGTTGAGTCCCGAAAACCTGCAAACCCTGAACCGTCTAGCCATCGAAGTCCCTTCATGGGCCTATGGAAATTCCGGCACTCGCTTCAAGGTGTACTCCACTGCCGGCACTCCACGGGATCCTTTTGAGAAGATCGCCGACGCTGCCGAAGTTCATCGGCTGACCGGCCTAGCTCCATCGGTGGCATTGCACATTCCATGGGACAAAGTTGAGGACTTCGGCGAACTGCGTGCCCATGCCGAAAACCTCGGCGTCCGCCTAGGAACCATCAACTCCAATACCTTCCAGGATGATGACTACAAGTTCGGTGCACTGACCCACGAGGATCCAAAGATCCGACGCAAGGCCATTGACCATCACCTTGAATGCATCGATGTTATGGACTCCACCGGTAGCCAAGACCTAAAAATCTGGCTTGCCGAAGGCTCCAACTATCCAGGACAAGCCGACATGCGCGGGCGCCAGGATCGGTTGTCCGACTCGCTGGCTGAAATTTATGCACGGCTACACGGCGAGCAACGACTGGTCTTGGAATACAAATTCTTCGAACCAGCTTTTTACCACACCGATGTCCCTGACTGGGGTACCTCCTATGCTCAGGTGGCTGCCCTAGGCGAGCGCGCCATGGTGTGCCTAGACACCGGACACCATGCCCCGGGCACCAACATCGAGTTCATCGTGATGCAGCTACTGCGTCTGGGCAAACTCGGCTCCTTCGACTTCAACTCACGCTTCTACGCCGATGATGACCTGATCGTCGGCGCCGCAGATCCTTACCAGCTCTTCCGCATCATGGCTGAGGTGATCCGCGGCGGCGGGTTGGAAGAAACAAGCACCATTTCCTTCATGCTGGACCAGTGCCACAATGTGGAGAACAAAATCCAAGGCCAAATTCGCAGTGTACTCAACGTTCAGGAAATGACCGCCCGCGCGCTACTGATCGACCGCGTTGCATTAACCGAAGCCCAGATCTCCGGGGATGTATTGGTCGCCAACGAGATCTTCATGAACGCTTTTTACACCGACGTCCGCTCCCAGCTTGAAGCCTGGCGGGCCGAGCGTGGCCTACCAACCGATCCGATGCAGGCCTTCCGCGAATCGGACTACCAAACACGTATCGAAGCCGAACGTACCGGCGGAGTACAAGCAGGATGGGGAGCCTAAATGGGTACCGTAGCAACGAAGCGCGGCATCTCCGGATGGAAAGCCACCATCGCGGTGGCGATGAGCAACTACATCGAAGCTGGCGCCATCATCGCGCTCGCCACCAGCCTGAGCTTGTGGCAGAACGCCTTCGGATTTGAAGACTCACTCGTTGGCGTGATCGCGGCAGTCTCGGCCAATGCCTTCGGCGCGGCCCTTGGCGCGATGATTGGTGGACCGCTCTGTGACCGCTTGGGTCGTAAGTTCATCTACACCTACGACCTGATGGTCTTTATGCTCGGCGCGCTGCTGATCACTTTCACCTTCAACACTGCCCTGCTCATCATCGGCGTGGTCCTTATGGGCATTGCTGTGGGTGCTGGTGTCCCGGCATCCTGGACCTATATCGCCGAGGAAGCTCCGCAAGAATCTCGTGCCGCCCATGTGGGCACCGCGCAGTTGGCTTGGTCCTTTGGTCCGGCCGTTGGCTTCGCATTGGCGATCATGGTTGAGCCGCTGGGAGTGGCCGGTTCACGCCTGATCTTCTTCCACCTGTTTATTGTGGCCGCCGTGACCTGGTGGGTGCGCCGCGGACTGCCCGAATCTACTCGGTGGAAAGAGCAACGGGCGCAGGAACTGGCCAACGGTACCAAGGTATCCTTCTTCTCCGGCATCCGAGGCCTGCTGGCCGAACGCAAAAACTGGTCCGCCCTGTTCTTCCTGATCGGTGTGTATGGACTATGGAATACCGTGGCCGGTCAGGCCGGAATTTTCCAGCCGCGAGTCTACGCAGCTGCCGGCGTGGAATCAGCCACGCAGCAGAACCTGCTGCAGGTATTGGTTTGGGTGCTCACCGCTGCCGCCACGTACTTCGGCTTCATGAAATACGGGGATCGAGTATCGAGGCGGTGGTTGTACTTCACCGGCGCCTTGCTAGGTATTGCCGCCTGGGCGGTGCTGATCTTTGTACCGCCTGGCGCCTTCTCACTGCTGTTCTACGCAGTGGCCTGGGGCATCTCCGCTGGTATCGGAGCGCAGGCGTTCTACGGTTTGTGGACCGCTGAGCTCTTCGCCACCAAATACCGTGCCAGCGCCCAAGGTGTCCTTTTTATGCTGGCTCGTGTTCTGGTCGGTCTGCTCTCGCTGGTCTTCCCGGTGCTGCTGACCAACATGGGACTGGAGAAACTCGGCCTGCTGATCCTTGGACTGCTCGCTGCAGCCTTGCTAATTGGAACCATCTGGGCTCCCGAAACCCGCGGTAAGTCCCTCGAAGAAATTGAAGTATCTCGTTACGGCAAGCTAGTGGCACCCGACAAGATCGACGCCTAAGCACCAGACCGCCTGATCACCACCACGCAGATCCCTGAGACGAACTACTGAGAGAATCATGACTCAAAGCATCACATCAACGAGCACCAGCGTCGCTGCGCAGCTCATCGAACGCTCCAACCGCCTGGGGCAAGACAAGAAAAACACCAACTACGCCGGTGGCAACACCTCGGCCAAGGGCAGTGCCATCGACCCGGTCACCGGCGAGAATCTTGAACTGCTCTGGGTCAAAGGCTCCGGCGGAGACTTGGGAACGCTCACCGAACAGGGACTGTCCACCCTGCGCTTAGACCGCATGCGTTCACTGGTACAGGTTTACCCCGGGGTGGAACGTGAAGATGAAATGGTGGCCGCCTTCGACTACTGCCTGCACGGCAAGGGTGGCGCGGCACCATCCATCGACACGGCAATGCATGGTCTGGTTAACGCCAATCACGTTGACCACCTGCACCCTGACTCCGGAATCGCCATCGCGACCGCCAAAGACGGCCGCGAACTGACCGCCAAGATCTTTGGCGACAAGGTGGCCTGGGTGGATTGGCGTCGTCCGGGCTTCCAGCTCGGACTAGACATTGCCCGAATCAAGGATCAAAACCCACAAGGGGTGGGCTGCATCCTCGGCGGTCATGGAATCACTGCTTGGGGAGACACCAGTGAGGAATCGGAAGCGAACTCATTGTGGATCATCGATACAGCCGCCGACTACATTGAGCAGCACGGAGCACCTGAACCTTTTGGTGCGGTAGTTGCAGGTTTTGAAGCCTTGCCCGGATCTGAACGGCGTACTCGGGCCGCCGAGCTGGCGCCAACCATTCGCGGTTTGGCCAGCACCGATAAGCCAATGGTCGGCCACTTCAACGACGACGAGCGGGTCTTGGAGTTCCTCTCCCGAGAAAAGCTGGCACAGTTAGCTGCGCTCGGCACCAGCTGCCCAGATCATTTCCTGCGCACCAAGATCAAGCCGATGGTTCTAGACCTGCCGACATCGGCAAGCCTTGAGGAGCAGCTGGATCGGCTCAAAGAATTGCACGGGCAATACCGTGAGGACTACCAGCGCTACTACGAGAACCACAAGGATGAAAACTCCCCGGCCATGCGCGGAGCGGACCCTTTGATTGTCCTAGTTCCCGGCGTGGGCATGTTCTCCTACGGAGCCAACAAGCAGACGGCACGGGTGGCCGGCGAGTTCTACTTGAATGCCATCAACGTGATGCGTGGCGCTGAAGCGCTCTCCACCTACACCCCGATTTCTGACGCGGAGAAGTTCCGCATCGAATACTGGGCGTTGGAAGAAGCCAAGCTGCAGCGTATGCCCAAGCCAAAGTCCCACGCTGGCCGTATTGCCTTGGTGACCGGTGCGGCTTCGGGCATTGGTAAAGCCGTGGCCAAGCGGCTGGCTGCCGAAGGTGCCTGTGTGGTGATTGCCGATCTGGATCTGGCCAAGGCGCAGGACGCAGCCGCCGAACTGGGCAACAGCGATGTTGCCGTGGGTGTAGCCGCCAACGTTGCAGATGCCAACGCCGTACAGGCCGCCATCAACGACGCAGTGCTGGCCTTTGGTGGGCTGGACTTGGTGGTCAACAACGCTGGGCTCTCGCTATCGAAGTCCCTGCTAGAAACCACGGAAGCAGACTGGGATCTTCAGCATGACGTGATGGCTAAGGGTTCGTTCTTGGTGTCCAAGGCGGCGGCTAAGGTGCTGATTGAGCAGAAACTGGGCGGTGACATCATCTACATTTCCTCCAAGAATTCCGTATTTGCTGGCCCCAACAATATTGCCTATTCAGCTACCAAAGCTGACCAAGCTCACCAGGTTCGTTTGCTTGCTGTTGAGCTGGGCGAGCATGGAGTCAGGGTCAACGGCATCAATCCTGATGGTGTGGTGCGAGGTTCAGGAATCTTCTCCTCGGGTTGGGGCGCTCAACGTGCTGCAACCTATGGCGTAGCCGAAGAAGACTTGGGCCAGTACTATGCAAACCGCACAATTTTGAAACGAGAAGTTGTCCCTGAAAACATAGCTGACGCAGTATATGTACTGACCGGACCCGAATTAACCCGAACTACTGGGTTGCACATTCCAGTGGATTCTGGGGTTGCAGCAGCCTTCCTGCGATGAGTGAAAACGTTAAGCACAAGCCAGTTGCGGCCATTGATTTAGGTGCAACCAGCGGCCGGGTCATGATTGGTGAACTGGTGGGCGGGAAAGTTCAGCTGACCCTCTGTCACCGTTTTGCCAATGGGCCGGTGTCGTTGGACCAGCTTGAAGACGGCGCATCAGCCCAGGCTTTGGCCTGGGACATTGATCAGTTGTGGGCGCAGATTCGCATTGGCCTGAAAAAGGCCTTCGAGATGCGCCCGGACATTGCCAGCATTGGCGTTGACTCCTGGGCCGTGGACTATGCACTGCTCAAAGAAGGTCAGCGTCTAGGCCAGGTGCGCCACTATCGGGACCCACGCAATGAGCAGGCAGTGCCTGATCTTGAACTTAAGTTCAGTCGCGCTGAACTATTTGAGCGCAACGGACTGCAGTATCTTCCGTTTAATACCGTGTATCAACTGCAGGCAGAATACAACGATTCCCGGTTGGCTCAGGCGGATCAACTGCTGTTGGTCCCCGACTACGTCAACTGGCTACTGACCGGCCATGCACGTTGTGAATGGACCAACGCCTCCACCACCGGGCTGCTTAACCAGCGGACGGAAACCTGGGATGAGGACTTGGTGCAACACCTCGGGGTTGCAAACAAGCTGGCTCCAATCATTCAACCGGGTCAGGAAGTGGGCTCCTTGCTACCCGAGTTGGCCCGAGAATTTGGGGTCTCGGATTCGGTCAAGGTGGTGGCGGTTGCGTCGCATGACACCGCAAGTGCGGTGGCAGCGACCCCGCTGACCAGCGAAAAATCGGCCTACATCTCGTGTGGCACATGGGGTCTGGTCGGTGTAGAACTAGGCGAACCGGTGCTGAGCCAAGATGCTCAAGAGGCGGGGTTCACCAACGAACTCGGTTTGGACGGGGCGGTACGGTTCCTCAAAAACGTTACCGGTACATTCCTGCTCAGTGAGTCGGTGAGCTATTGGAATCAGCAAGACAAGTTGGCCGCAGAGCCTGAAGCTCAGTTGAGTGACCTCCTTAAAGAGGCCGAAACCCTGCCCGTAACTGGGGTGTCGATTGATCCGCAACATAAGATGTTTCTCGCTCCAGGGCAGATGCCGGAACGCATCAACGACGCGATTGTGGCTGCCGGTGGAAGTGCACCGGAATCTCGTGCGGAGTTGATCCGCGTGGTCATCGAGTCCCTCGCTGCCAGTTTTGCCCGCCAAGCGCGAGAAGCCGCACGCTTAGGCGGATTCGAGTTAGCAGACATCCACATCGTTGGCGGCGGATCTCAAGGCGAATTGTTGTGCCAGCGCACCGCTGATCACGCTCAGGTGCCGGTGATCGCCGGGCCAGTTGAATGCACTGCCCTAGGCAATGTGATGGTGCAGCTGAACGTGACAGCGCAAGGTACCAACAAGGCCGAAGACCTGCGTACGGTCGTTCGCCGTTCCGTAGATTTGCGTCACTATCGACCAGATAGTGCGCTCAAGCTGGTTTAGATCCGTGTGGGAATCTATTCCATCAGCGACCCCCAGCCCTGTGGGCTGGGGGTCGCTTCATGCTTAACTGTTGCGCTGAACAAACACCACGGAATCTTCCATAACAGCCGGTTCCCCGTTGGGTGCGGTGATGGTGCGTTCGCGAAGCTCCGCGGTGTGAATGCTCCACTGCTCCGGGTCCAGGTTCAACGCCTCAAGTTCCTGCTCGGGGCTGGGGAAGATGGGCAGCTCATGTTCCGGAATCTGCGCGAAGGATGGCAAGGACGCATGCGATAAGGCCAGCAGGTGACCGCCGGGTGCAACAAAGCTTGCAGCCTTGCGCAAGAACTGAGCGCGAGGGAACTGGAACGGAGCTTGGAAGAAGCTCAGGGTCACCAGATCAAAGCTCTGTTTTGTATCCCACGCATCCAGATCCGAAGCCACAAACTGTGCTGCGCTGGGATCTATTCCATGCTTTTTCGCTTCCTCAACAGCGCGAGAGATCGCGGTCGGGGAGATGTCCAGCCCGGTGGCCTGCCAGCCATTGGATGCCAGCCACAAAACGTCGCCGCCTTCTCCGCAGCCAATGTCCAATGAGGTCCCCGGCGTTAATGGAGCTACCAGATCTTCAATGACCTTATTAACCTTGCCGGACCATACTCGTTCCGATTGCCCGTAGTGCTTTTCCCAGAAGGCGACGCCTTCAAGTTCTTCGGTATTGTGCTGGTGGCTCATTAGTGCCGTCCTGTTCTGATTCGTCAGTCTCTATTAACCGACCGTACCGGCAGCGGAGTGAAGCACGCGAGGTAATTTGCGTCAGCGGCAAGAATTGGCAAAGTTAGCGAGAACTGACCTTTCCGAAGAACCGTGCGATGGAGGCAAGGACCATCGGCCTGCAGGCAATCCATGCACCGATGATGACCAGCAAAGACAGTGCAAAGTAGAGCAATCCTGCCCAGTTGCCCGCGTACGCAGTGGGATCTGTTGAACCTTGCGCAGCGTACACATGGTTCAGATTGCGCAAAGCACCGGTGGAGAACACCAAGATCACATGGACAAGTATGAACAAGACAAAATAGAGCATGGTGGGGAAGTGCAGTGCACGTGCCCACTCGATAGGGTACCGCTTGCTCAGTGCTGGGTTTTTAGGCCAGAACGCACTCAACCGGAATCCGGTGATTGCAGCCAACGGTGCAGCGATGAATACGGTGACGAAGTAGGCCAGCTGCTGCAACGAGTTGTAGTTGACCCAACCATTTTCAGTTGGCCAATCCAAGCTCAGATACTGCAGGGCCGCAGAGAGTGCGTTCGGGAAAACTTCCCAAGACGTAGGGATGATTCTCATCCAATGTCCTGTTGCGAACAGCATGATGACAAAGACCAAACCGTTGATGATCCACAGCAAATCTAGGCTTTGATGCAACCACAAGTTGATGCTGACCTTAGGGCTTCGCTTGGATGACCAATAGGCTGGCGGCTTTTTCTGGTGTCGGACCAGCATTCCTGAACGGATGATCAGCACCATCAGGAAGAAGTTGAAGAAGTGGTTCCATGCAAGCCATGCGGGAACGCCAACGGGAGCCGACTCAGGCAGGTGGTATTCGCCCGGGTAGCGATCGATGAACGCGGCAACTGCATCGATGCTGGCAATGCCGCGAGCCACCAGGACCACCGCGGTGGCCATGCCCAAGGCACAGAACGCACCGAGAATCGAAGCCAAAACCCATTGTTTGGTGGTCAATGGACCATGGCGTTTTGGTTCTGTTTTCGCTGGTGTTGAAGTTGGCTTTGAAGGCGCGGCAGCCGGTGCTTTTTCAGCTGGCTTTGCCGGCGCCTTGGCTGGTTGTTCTGTTGGGCTTGGTGCTGGTGCGGTAGTTGCCGCAACAACTTCCGGCTGTGATTGGGTCTCCTGAACTGAGGCAGCGGGGGTATCTACAACTGGTGCCGGTGCCTCAGCGACGGTCTTCGATTCTTCAGACGGAGCTTGGCTTGTAGACGACGGAGCAGAAGCGATGAAACTACTTGGTGGCCAAGCTTCACCGTCGGCTACCCGAGGCAGCCCTCGTCTGATTGTTGCGCTTTCCCCACCTGTTGCAATTGGGCTGGCAAGGGCAGTGGCGCTCGCGGGTGCAACTTCTGCAGCAGCGACGTCAGGCTCGACTTCAGCTTCAGCAGGTGCAGCAACAACTGGCTCCGCAACAACCGGTGCTGGTTGAGCGGGCGCCGCGGCAGAGGTAGTAACCGGTGTTTGTGCCGGTGGCCATGGCTGTCCATCAACGCTCCGGGGTAATCCTTGGCGTAGCGACTGGGCAGGTGTTACCGACGCAGGAGCCACATCAGAAATAACCTCCGAAGTAATCGCCGGAGCCTGCGGCGTGACATCGCTTTCAACCGCTACTGGTGGCGCAACGGGTTCGGCTTGAGGCACTACCTCGGTAACCGGCGGCCAAGGATCTCCACCGGCTACACGGGGCAAACCCTGGCGAAAGGTATTGGATGTTGGGCTCATGATTACTGCGCCTTGCGTGCTTCCAGCGCGGAGATCAACTGCGGAACAACTTTGAACACATCGCCAACAATGCCAAAGTCAGCAATTTCAAAGATTGGTGCATCGCTGTCTTTGTTGATCGCCACAATGGTTTTTGCCGTCTGCATCCCAGCCTTATGCTGGATGGCTCCGGAGATGCCGAGGGCAACGTAGAGCTGCGGTGCCACGGCCACACCGGTCTGACCCACCTGGGCTGCGTGCTCAATGTAGCCAGCATCAACGGCTGCGCGTGAGGCGCCCACGCCGGCGCCCAGCGCATCGGCCAGCTGGTAAACCAATTCAAACTGCTCGGCACTACCCAGACCTCGACCGCCGGAGACAACACGGGTGGCGGTACGCAGCTCGGGACGAGCGGAGTTGCTCGTAGCTTGTTGGATCTCGTGCACTTCGATTTCTGGGCTATGACTAGCGGTCAGCTCAAGGGCGGTAATGCTCGCTTCTTGGCTTGGCGCCCGAAGCTCGCTACTGCCCACCCGGAGGGTGATCACCGGGGCACCAAAGGTGGGCGCACTGAAAGTTGAATAGGCGCCACCATAAATTGAGTGGCTGGCCATGATGCCTTGCTCATCGCGTTGTACACCCAGCGCGTCCACGCTTACCGCTAGCTTGTTGCGTACCGCAAAACGGGCTGCGACCTCACGCGAGGTGAGTGTGTGGCCCAACAATACCGCTTGGGGCTGGACTAGGTCATAACCATTCTGCAAGGCGTCGGTCAGTGGAGCGCTGAGGATGGTGGAGCCGGTACTGGCGGTCAGTACCGATGCGGCACCACCTTGAGCTGCCTGAGTGGCGAAGGACTGAAGTTTTTCCTCAGTTCCGGCCACCAGCGCAACCGGTGTGCCAATGCTGCTGGCAGCACCAAGTAGTTCGGCGTAGTTGCTGGCCAGCTCACCGTTGGACGTGGTTTCGAGGAACACCAGAATGGAATCCGGGGCAAAAGTTGTCATGATTTTTTCTCCGCTCACACCAGGTTGTTCTTGGCCAGGTACTCAACCAGCGCAGCCGCTGCCGCTCCGTCGTCATTCATGATCGTGCCAGCCTCACGCGGTGGTCGTTGCTCAACGGCAAGCATGATGGACCGAGCCGTATCCGTAGGCAGCGCTTCAACGCCGAGGTCCGCAAGCGTTAGCACCTCGATCGGCTTTTTCTTGGCGGCCATAATGCCTTTAAAGTTGGGGAATCTTGCATCGGGCAAGGCCTCGGTGATCGAAGCGATGGCCGGAAGCTTGGCGCTAATCTGCGCGGTAGCCCCCTGAAGCTCGCGGGTTCCGGTGATCTGGCCCTCGGCGATTGATATCGCGGACAGCGAGGTAGCCGCTGGCAGGTTGAGCAGTTCTGCGAGCATTACCGGCAGCATTCCGGCCGAACCGTCGGTGGACATGTTCCCGGTGAGGATCAGATCGTAGTCCTCTCGACGTAGCGCGGCAGCCAAGACCTGCGCGGTCAGAACCAGGTCCGCGCCAAGAAGTTGTTCGTCGCTGATCTGCACGGCGGAAGCCGCACCCATAGCCAGAGATTTGCGCACCGTGGCTTGAATGGACTCTGGGCCCATGCTCAGCACGGTGATCTGAGTAGCGGGGTCTGCATCCAATACCTTGAGCGCCACTTCCAAGGTGCGCTCGCCGATTTCATCAAGCACCGACTCGGAGGCGGAACGCTGCGCAAGCCCGGTGTACATGTTCAGTTCCCGGTCCGCTCCGGTGTCCGGAACTTCCTTGATTAGAACGGCGATCTTCATTCGGATTCTCCCTCGTACCGCAAATGCTAGGACTTCCAAGTTTCTCTGTTGATCATCATGTCCGATTACCGCAGGCAGGTCAATGGTGGCGCGTGGGTTACCGCAAATCGTAGGTGCACCGTAGTCTTGAGACCGAGACCAGTATCGCTAACTCGAAGGATCACTCATGGGCAGCAAAAAGCGTCAAGGTAAGAAGAACTCCGGCGCAGGAAACCCTGCAAAATCCGCACCACGAGGACGTAGCGTTTACCGCATTCAGGTAGAGCAGTATCTGGAATCCTTGCGTGCGCCATACACCGCTTGGGTCACCACCGCGGTCCCGGCCTTCTCCCCAGAAGATGCCGCCACCGCCGCGTCCATCCAGCTCAACGTAGTTGGAGCCGTAGGCGGCGAATACGCGCAGCGCGCCAACAGTTCCAACCTGCACAACATCGACGTTGACCTCTTTGGCGAGACCCTGGCCGAGTACCTGGTGTCCCTGGACGACGCAGTGGCGCCGGAACCAATCTTCAGCGCTTGGCTGGACTACCTCAGCTTTGTTGAAGAGAACAAGCTCTGGGAGGGTGAAGCAGAGAACTTCCAGGCCCTGCGCGAAATGCTCGAGGACACCCTTGATGGCTTTGCCGAAAGCGACGCGGAAATCTGCGAACTGCTGCGTGCCACCGAACTGTTTAAGCAGGTTAAAGCCTTCGCGCTGGCCCTGGGTGACGGGGTGGACATGAGCGATAGCAGCGAAGAGTCCACCGCGGCACGCGCCCGTGTGCTGCGCGCAGTTGGCGTGGATCCGGAGACCTTTGACAATGGTGAGCCAGCACCGCTGGCCTTCACCTATGTTTGGGGCGCAGCTCGACTGTCCGTCGTCACCTACGACGGCCCGGTCATGACCTTGGATGAAGAGTCCTACGACCTGGTGGTGGACGGTGCTGAAGCCGGCAGCGCTCAGCTGCTCTTCGAGATGGCCGTCGGCGCAGTCCAGGCCCACCTGAACCCCGCCTTCGACGTCACCCTGCGCGATGAGGCCCACTACCTGGTGCTGCGCAACCTGCTGGTTACCGCCTCTACCGGACGCGATGGCGACCTTGAAGGCCTGCGCCGCAATGTGGGACCGAAGATTTACGACGCGGTTCTGCCCGAAGCCCAGGCTGCCATGGAATCACTGGCTAACTACGGACTACTGACCAAGGATGGTGATAACTACAGCATCGACGAACGCCTGGTGCCAGTAATCTCCGCCGGTATTACCGAGGTGGAAACCTTCTTCGAAGAAGCCGAATAACACCGGTCGCCGTCCCCGCTTTAGCCCGCAGTTTGATCCGGGCGTGCAGCGGCGATGGCGATCAGTTTTTTAAGCACCTCAAGGTCGATATCCTCTAGTTTGCGCACGTACACACACCCCATACCTTCGGTGTATTTACCCAGTTGTTCCAGGAGTGCGGCGCCTTCGGGCATATCTTTGAGCCCATAAATGGATAGCTGCGCCTTGCGTGGAGAGAACCCGGTTTTAGGCCAGAGGCCAGTATTTTTTGGGTTGGACGGCGAAACGTAGGTGTACGTTCCGTAGCCGACAATGCTCGGCCCCCACATCACCGGAGTCTCGCCGGTGACCTCACTGAAAATTCGCTCCAGCTCTTCACCATCTACCCGACGCTTTGCCGGGGTGGCCGCCGCGATGAACTCGTGGACATCAACGTCGGTGGGAAGGGTCTTCTGGGTTGTTGCCAAGTTCTTGCTCCTGAAGTGTTGTGGGCTCTTCTGCTTGGAAAATTGTGGAGAGCTTACGGTACTGCTTGGTGCCCATAGCTAAGAATGCCACCAAGATCATGATCAGCCCTCCGACAAGGAAGATCAAGGCAATGCCACGGGCCTGACCGTCGCCGAGCAACCACCCCAGTTGCGTAGTTCCCTCGTCGCTACGCATGTACGGGATGATCCAATACTGCGCCAGCGGTGCAATGAGGAATGCGGTAATCGGCGCGGCCGCGGCCTCCATCATCTGGGCAAAGCCGAAGACTCGACCCTGCCTGCGGAAAATCACCACTTTTTGTATCACTGTTTGTTCCGAGGCTTCAACGGCTGGAATGAGCATCATGTACAGCCAGATTCCCACGATGTAGAGCCACGTCCATTCGCGAATCGTGAATGTTGCGCCCAGTAGACCCATCGCTGCTACCAGCCAGAGCATGGTGCGAATCGGGTTTTTGCCCAATCCGAATTTGGCAATCAACAAACCGCCAACAATGAACCCGGTGGAAGCTAATCCAAAGGTCAATCCCCACGACTGGACGGACATGATGGTCAACCCGTAGGGATCCATCAACGCCATATATGTGCCGCCGATGAAGTTGTTAAACATCGAGAAGATAATCAGCGCGAACAACCCTGGGATGGCCATCACCGTGGTGAATCCGAGACGCAGATCGCTGGTTTTGGTGCGGCCTTCTTCCTTTTCAGGTTCCTCTTCCGGAATCGAGATCCCCACCAAGTGCAGCATGGTCAGCACCACCATCACGATGGAAATGACCAACGTCCACCCCATCCCCAACCAGCCGATGGCAAGACCACTAAAAACGCTGGTGATGATAAACGCGATGCCCTGCACCGTGCCAACCAGACCATTGGCGTTGGCATGACGTTCTTGGGGTATCAGCAGCGTGACCGTTGTGGACAGAGCGATGCCACGCATCTGTTCAACGATGGCCCCAAAGAGGATCACCAGGCAAAAGAGCCAGAACTGCCATCCGCCGACATTCAGGATGTCCTTTGTAGGTAACCAAAGATAGATTAGTCCGGCCAAGCTGAACGTGACTGCGGTGATCATCGCCGAGAATACAAACACGGACTTCTTGCGGTGGTTGTCCACGATGGTGCCGAAAACCATGGAGAACACGGAAATCAGCAACATGAACGCACCGCCAATAATGCCGGTAGCCATCACGTTTTGAGTTTCGAGATAAACCCAGAACGTCAGTGCAAACCACAGGAAGCTTGTGCTGAAGTTGGCGATCGCGGTGTTGATCAGAATATGCATAAAACTACGCTGACCATCGGCCGGCACCACGCGCGTTGCGTTGTCGGGCGGTGTCGAATTTTCAGTTTGCTCGTCACTCATGAGGTGACCTGCTCTAGTTGGTGCCAGTGGTTGTAGCAACAGGATACTCTGGCCGGTCAGGACAGCGATAGCTGTTTGAGGAGGATCCTCTAGCTCTCGTTCACTGACGGAAAATTTCCGTCACCCGTGCTCGACGCACTCACTGAACTCAACGAGTGAAGGCTTTGGACACAGCACAATTTGCAGCAAGTACCGTTTTCTTTCCTGATACTTCTGCATTCTCGGGTCGTATGGGAGATCTGGGTCAATCGTGATGACGGAAAACTTCCGTCACTGCACACCCCTCGATGGGGTGTGACGCTTAGGCCGCGTCCGGATGCTGTCCGGGCGGATCATTGTTGGGGTCGTCAATCGTGATTCTTACGTCGCCACCGCTCACCGTGGTGGGGTGGCCCAGCACGCGTAGCGTTGCCGGGGTCAAATGGACCTTGCGTTCGGGGCAGCGATCATTGGCGTGCTCAAAGTGCTGAACATTGTCTACGCTGCCGGGAACGACGAGGGAATTTAGGCCGTGCGGTGTGCGCCAGCACTTAGAACCGTCGGGGCGGTTGATGACCTTCCAGCCCAAAGCGTGCTTGAACATCTGGTGCTGCTTGCACAGTAATTCGGTGTTGGCACGGTTGGTGTGTCCGCCGGTTTCCCAGGCATCGACGTGATCAACTTCGGAGTTATCTGCGGTGCGTCGGCATCCGGGGTAGCAGCAGTGCTGGTCGCGAGCGCGGAGGAATTCCTTGAGCACCCGAGTGGGCTTGTAGCGTTTGCGGCCAACATCCATCACGGCTCCGCTGAATGGATCGGTGAGCATCGGAATGATGGATGGAGCATCCTTGGCAATTTGTAATGCCGCACCCATGGGGATCGGCCCGTACCCTTCCAAGTCCGCCAGGGCGCGGTCTGGATTGGCAATCATCTGCAGGGCAGGGATCGTGACGACTACCCGAGGCTTGAGCGGTGTGCCATTGGTGGTGGGCCATCCATTGATCAGCGCATCACAGAAGATGTCTGCTTCTAGCTGTGCTTGAGTGCGGGTGTCTTCGGGATCGTTATGCAAGGTGGCCTCGTACTTGAGCGTGTTCACTATGGACTTCACATTGACGCTTGGTGCCACGAGCTTCAACGCGGACATCCCATCCTGCAGATCCCAGCTACTTACCTTTCTGGCATCCGCGGCTTTCTTGTGGCGAGCGTCCGCAGACTCCGGGCGGACCTGATCATGGAACCGGCGGATGCGCTGCGTGATGGTCTCATCACTAGCGGTAGCCGCAATGGGCAACAGATTCTCCTGCATCAGGTTGATCTGTTCCTGGGTCAGGTCCTGCGAATACTTCACCATGGCCCGCGCTGCGGCCGCAGTGATCTGTCCAGCGGCCAAGGCCTGAAGGGTTTCTGGGCAAACGTGACGCAACCCTTTGGCCGTGAACATGCGCCCGCGAGTCTTTTCGGTTGTTTCTCGAAGCGCGATCGCAGCTTCAGCGACAAAGTTGGAGGTGATGACCTGGTCACTGGTTGGATCAACGCGGTAGTAGTTCGCGCTGAGCCGTTCGCGTCGTTCCTGCTCGGTTTCAAAGTGGGGTTTGGTGACGGTGTCCTCGGCGAAAGCTTGAGCAACCTGTTCCACACTGTCGGCCATGATTGCGGCGCTGACCGCGGAGAGCATGCTGTCCAGCTTCTGAACTTTCTCTAGTCGAGCAAGACCATCACCAGGGCCGTTGAGCGGACCGGCGTTGAAGAGCTCATCAACTAGTTCCTTCATTGGTCCGTAGAACATCTGGTGCTCTAGGTGGTCGGTGAAGAAGGAGTCTGATTGAGACTCGCTGCGTGTGGCAGGCGGGTCCAGCGGTAGGCGATGTTCATCATCGTCATCGGGTTCAAAATATGGATGTGTCATGCTTAAATTTTCCTGCTGCCCACCGACAGTTTGGACTGAATTTGCGCGGTTTTATGGCCTTCGGGCCGATGGTTATGGGATTGTTAGGTAGTGGCCAAAAAGTCACGGTATGGCCACATGATGACGGCGCAAGATCCGCGCTTTTTCGGTAAGACTTTAGAGGAGATACGACGATGATTTTTGGTAAAAAGGGCGATGAGGCAGTTCGCAACAAACTCGGTTCGGCGCCAGCACCTTATGGCCAGATTGCGCTGCGTTTGCACGAGCTGATTAGCCAGAGCGCTCCATCGCTGGAACCAATCGTTCGCTGGGGCCTGCCGTTCTACGTTAAGGACGGAAAGGACGTCTGCTACATCAAGCCAGACAAGGAATATGTGGTCTTTGGTTTTGGTGAAGTAGTGAACCCGGCGTTTGAAGAAGGCGTACACATGCACCCAGTGGCTTGGACGATCACCTCACTTGATGATGCCACCGAAGAGAAGATTCGCGCGCTGCTTGAAAAGGCTGCTGGCTGATAGTTGGCAGGTTGATAGCCCCGGACTATTGTCTAAAATGTGACGCAGTACACAATTTAGAACAGGTTGAAGGGTGTCCAGATGAAGTCCTATGCCAAGGGCGAGAGCGAACCGAAGCTACTAGATGAGACGATTGGCGCTAATTTTGAGCGCACGGTGGCCCGTCTGGGCAATGCCGAGGCGTTGGTGGAATCTAGTAGCGGGCGACGCTTCAGCTGGCAGCAGCTGGATGATCAAATCAACTCTCTAGCCAAGGGCATGATCGCCGCGGGACTCAATCCGGGGGACCGAGTAGGAATCTGGGCACCAAACTGCGCCGAATGGGTATTCACCCAATATGCCACGGCAAAGATTGGCGTCATCTTGGTGAACGTGAACCCGGCCTACCGCACCCATGAATTCGCCTACGCGGTCAACCACAGTGGGCTGCGGATGCTGGTGGCCGCGACCGAGTTCAAGACCAGCAACTACCGGGCCATCGTAGAACAAACGCGCGCCGATACTCCGGGACTAGAACGCGTGGTGTACCTGGATACCGACGATTGGCAACAACTACTTGATGAGGGCGCTTGCGTCCAGGACGCACAATTAGCTGCTCGACTGGCCGCCACCAAACCCGAAGACCCTATCAATATCCAGTACACCTCGGGCACCACTGGCTACCCGAAGGGTGTCACGCTCAGCCACCGGAACATCTTGAATAACGGCCATCAGGTCACCGGCATGATCAACCTGGATGAGCACGACCGGCTGTGCATTCCGGTGCCGTTTTATCACTGCTTCGGCATGGTGATGGGCAATCTGGGCTGCACCTCGCGCGGTGTCACCATGGTCATTCCGGCCCCGGGCTTTGACGCGGAAACCACCCTGCGTGTGGTGGCAGAGGAAAAGTGCACCGGCCTGTACGGGGTGCCCACGATGTTCATCGCCATGCAAAACCACCCCAACTTTGCCAACTACGATCTCTCCGCGCTGCGCACCGGAATTATGGCCGGCTCCATCTGCCCGGTAGAAGTGATGCGCCGCTGCGTTGAGGATATGGGGATGAGTGCGGTATCCATTGCCTACGGCATGACCGAAACCAGTCCGGTCTCCTGCCAGACCCGCAGCGATGATGACTTTGAACGTCGCACGGCCACCATCGGCCGGGTGCACCCACATGTGGAAATTAAGGTGGTCGATCCGCTCACCGGTGAAACTCTTGAGCGCGGGGAAACCGGCGAATACTGCACCCGAGGTTATTCAGTGATGCTCGGCTACTGGCAGGATGAGGAAAAGACCAAAGCGGCCATCGACGATGAGGGCTGGATGCATACCGGCGATCTGGCGGTGATGCGCGAGGACGGCTATTGCACCATCGTGGGCCGAATTAAGGACATGATCATCCGCGGCGGCGAGAATATCTACCCGGCCGAAATTGAGGAGTTCCTCTACCAGCACCCGGATATCGAGGACGTGCAGGTTATCGGTGTACCCGATGAAAAATATGGCGAGGCAGTGTGCGCCTGCCTGCGTATGAAAGCCGGACGAACACCACTGGATATTGATGCGCTGCGGGAATACTGCGCGGGGCAATTGGCACACTTTAAAGTTCCGGCCTATGTGCAGATCGTTGAAGATTTCCCCACCACGGTCACCGGCAAAATTCGCAAAAATCAGCTGCGTGAAGATGCTGCCAAAGTGTTTCTGCGCTAGTAAGGCAAGGCCTGAATATTCATTGAGAAAAGCATTTCTTTAGGTGTAGTGGACTTAGGCATAAGAAACGTGCCCTACGAATTTATTCATGCTATTTTGGAAATGTAACTTTCCATGACAAAAATACCAAGAGCGATGAATCTGAGACGCAATGGCGCCAGTGGTTGTCAGTAAATTCATCACGTGATCGGGGCGCACATTTGCAAAAACACTTCAGTCGTTTAGTCGGTATTGCTGTCATTGTGATCGTTGTGGTTGCGGCCTTGCTTTTGGTGTGGGCGTTGAGCGCCACCGGAAAGCCGGTGCACATGTGGAATCCGGTTCAGGTCCGGATCGGTCACATATGGACAACTTTTTACAGCACTGAGCTACCTGATTTGGGTATTCTACTTTTTGCTGTTGCAGCCGCAGTCATTCTGGTGCTCCTGGTGGTATTGGGCGAACGCTTTGTTACCTGGCGGTATCGCCGAACTCCTATTCAGAAGTCAAGCCGCCCGCTGGCGCCCAAAGCCGTTATGGCTCGTACCCGAGGTGTACACGCGGGTGAAGTGACCGTGACCGTGCTCATTCCTGCGCACAATGAAGAAACCTCTCTGCCTTACACATTGCAGGCCCTGGCCGAGCAGAGTTTTATTCCTGCGCGCATCATCGTGGTAGCTGACAACTGCACCGACGCAACGGTGCAGGTTGCAACCCAGCACGGGGTTGAAGTCTTCGAAACAGTAAAGAACAGACATAAGAAGGGCGGAGCCTTAAATCAGGCACTGCAATCCCTTCTTCCTGAGATGGGCGACAATGACTGCGTCATGGTCATGGATGCCGATAGCCAGATCGGCCAGGATTTCCTGGCAACAGCTCGGGATTGCCTTACTTGGGACCGTGCCCTCATGGCCGTGGGCGGACTCTTTCACGGTGAAGAAGGGCATGGTCTACTCGGCCAGTTCCAACGCAATGAATATGCCCGTTACCAGCGCGAAATTGGGCGTCGTGATGGACGAGTCTTTGTGCTGACAGGAACAGCATCCGTCTTTCGTGCCGCCGCCCTGCGTGAAATCGCAGCTGCTCGTGGGGCCATGCTTCCAGGTACCAACGGCGAGGTCTACGATACGGCGGCATTGACCGAAGATAATGAATTGACCATTGCACTGAAAACACTCGGTGCACTAACGACGTCACCGGAGCGATGCACGGTGGTCACTGAACTGATGCCAACTTGGAAAATGTTGTGGGCCCAACGGCTTCGTTGGCAACGAGGTGCCTTGGAGAACTTGGGTGCGTATGGGGTCACTCCGCAGACCTCACGGTACTGGGCACAGCAAATTGGCATCGGATACGGCGTGATCGCTTTATTTAGCTATTTCGCGCTCATGATCATCATGTTATTCTCCATGGACACATGGGTATGGTTCCCTTTTTGGATGTTCCTCGGAGCGCTCTTTGCCATTGAACGGGTGGTGACCGTTTGGCGCGGAGGAAGGAGAGCTAGGATCATCGCTGCGCTGGTGATTCCGGAGCTAATCTACGACGCTTTCTTGGATCTCGCCTTCCTTAAGGGTGTGGGAGATATTGCCTTTGCCAAGAGTGCAGACTGGAAGCACGTTGACCATGCCGGGACTCAGCGGAAGGAAAATGCCCGATGATCCATTACGTTGTCCAAATCCCCCGTGGAATCATTCTGCCGGAGAGTGTTCTACTCAGTGATTGGTTTGCGGTACTTGCATCATTCGTAGCGATCAATACCGTGTTGTATTTGATTTTGGGGCTAACGAAGTTGCTGCCAGTGATTCGGATTCGTAACTCGCGGGGACGAGAACGACGCTCAGAAACCCGGAATATTGACCCCGAGTCGCCGGCGTAGGTCCGTCATTACTCTGGGAAGCTGCGGTGCCTGGATCCCGTGACCGAAGTAGTATCCTTGCAGGTAATCAAATTCCAGCTGCTGTGCTAGTTCTAGATGCCGAGTGGTTTCGATGCCTTCAACGAGGGTCTTAGCCCCTGCATCTCGGGCTGCTGCGAGCAGAACGTCAACGTGACTGCGCGCTATTGGCGAGGACTCGTAGTGAGTGAACAATGTTCGTTCCAACTTTACAATGTGCGGTTTGAGCTTAGATATACGGTCCTTGGTGGCGAAGCCGATGCCCGCATCGTCGACCAAAAGGAGACAGCCGATTTCATCTGCGCTAATTCGTGCCCTGGCACAGTGTTCCGGAGCAGACAGCTCATGAAGTTCTAGTCCCCATGTCAACCGAGGATCAAGTACCGGCCGCCGCTTGGAAAAAGCATCAATGGCCGGGCCGGAGGCATTCATCGTCAGCATCAGCCCATCAGGTATGTCCCGACTAGCTACCAAGATCTGCTCTAGAGCCTGCAGCTCCAGTTCAACTAGACTGCCAGCTCTGCGGGCCTCATCGAAATGCGTCTCCGGGGAACGACCGTCGTCAAACCTGGCCAACGCCTCAAAACCCACGAGGGCGTTGAGCTGCCGATCAATGAGTGGCTGGAATGCAAATTTCATCATCCGCCGATCACACCGAAGTAGAGGGATTGTCTCGTCGCCGTAGGAAACGGGTCTACAATAACAAATCTTACATCGGTGTGGACAAGAAAACGTGGTTTCTAACGAAGCCGCGGGAAAGTATGAGTGCAGCGATGCGGGTAAATAAGAACCAACGAGCGCAGCGCGATCAAGACTGGTGGTTTGGGCTCTTGCCACCAAGGGCGCGAAAAATCAGGCGGCCGGAAGTTGCTGTCACCGGATTTATTGGCTGTTTTTTCATAGTCTTTTACCTGATTAATTTGACCTACGATTTCGAGACGCAGATCCGAGAATACTTGGGCTACCTCCGTTTCGTCGGGGCAATCGTCGTGACTTTACTGGTCTACATCAAGTTGGATCGTTTTCCCTTGTGGCTTGGCTACCTGGGAGCGTTGATTGAACTCGGTGCCTTTGTCGTCCATGTGGGCTTCTTGAGTGACTACGAGCAGATCTTGTTTCGACTCCAAGAATTCCCGTTGATCACGTTGTACCTCGCGTGGCTCTTTCCTCCCGTATTGGTCCGATTGACCATATACCCGGTGCTAGCGGGCACACTCTGTGCGGCGTACTTCTTAGGGGACGCAACAGTAATGACAGAGCAGAGCGGGATGTTGAACGTAGTTAGCCTAGTACTTCTGACCGGGGCCGCCTCCATGATCGGTGGTTATGTGAAGACCCGGTTCCGCTATCAGGCCGAGGTGGATGAGCTCACCGGAGCATACAATCGGCGCGGACTTGCACTACGTGGAGAAGCCGAACTGGTTTCGGGCCTGCGATATGGCAGACCCGTTTCCGTGGCCCTGCTGGATATGGACAACTTCAAAAGTATTAATGATCAGGGCGGCCACGGGGCAGGGGACCAGGCATTAAAAGATTTGGTACAGCATTTGGAACTGGGGAGTCGCCAGCGTGACCTAATCGCTCGTTTGGGCGGTGACGAATTTGTGCTCGTATTTCGCAATACCACCCGTACCCAAGCGCGGGTGCTGATGGAACGCTTGCAGGAAAAATCCCCTTTCCCGTGGAGCTTCGGTGTCTCGCAGGCGCGTAGAGAGGACAACTTGAGTACCTTAATCTTGCGCGCCGATCGTGACATGTACATTTCAAAGCGCGACAGGTCCCTTGGACTTGAGAAACGCGCCGGAGGGCAGGACTAAGGGAGCTTACCGCTCAACCGGTCCTGCATTTTCTGGCTGGCTTCGTTCAGGCCACGTATCTCTACATCCTTGCCGTAGCGCCGGTACTTCATGCGGATTGAATCTATTGCGGCAATAGTTGAAGCATCCCACAAGTGAGACTCTGTCATATCGATAACGATCTTTTGTGGGTCTTCGGTATAACAGAACTGTGTGTATAGCTCGTTGGAAGAGGCGAAGAATAGTTCACCATTGACCTTGTATACAGCCTTATCTTGGGTGAGTGTTCGTTCTAAGGACACTAGGTGAGCCACGCGGTTGGCAAAGAGCACCATCGCACAAAGGGTCCCCACGCCAACGCCAATAGCCAGATTGTGGGTGGCGACGGTGAGCACCACGGTGATGGCCATGACGAAGGTTTCGCTCTTGGGCATCAACTTCAGTGTGCTGGGTTTGATGCTGTGCCAGTCAAAGGTGGTGGCTGAGACCACGATCATGACCGCAACCAGTGCGGCCATCGGAATTTGTGCCACCACGTCTCCGAGCAACACCGCCAGCAGCAACATAAAAATGCCGGCAAAGGCCGTAGAGATGCGGGTGCGTCCGCCGGAAACTTTAACTCCCACCATGGTCTGGCCAATCATCGCGCAACCGCAGATGCCTCCAAAAAATCCGGTGATGATGTTCGCCGTGCCTTGTGCCCAAGACTCGCGGGTTTTGCTTGACGGGGTGTCGGTAATGTCGTCCACCAGCTTGGCGGTGAGCAAGGATTCGAGCAGGCCAACAAAGGCCACGGCAATCGCATACGGGGCGATGATCTTTAAGGTTTCGACGTTCAGCGGCACCCCAGGAAGATGCAGCAGCGGCAGCGAATCGGGTAGCTCGCCCTTGTCGCCCACGGTCGGGACAACTACGTGCGCGAAGATGGTGATCGCGGTGAGCACCACAATGGCGATCAGGGGAGCTGGCACCGCCTTGGTGATTTTAGGGAAGAAGCAAACGATGGCCACCCCGAGAATCACCAGCGGATACACCTGCCAGGGCACGTTACGTAGCTCGGGCATCTGTGCCCAGAAAATAGAGATGGCCAGACCATTAACAAAGCCGATCATCACCTGTCGGGGGATAAAACGCAGCAGTTTGGCCACGCCCAACAAGGCGAGTGTCACTTGGATGACGCCGGCCAGAACCACCGTGGCAAAGAGATATTCCACCCCATAGGTGCGAACCAGCGGGGCAACCACCAGTGCCACCGCTCCGGCGGCGGCAGAAATCATCGCCGGACGTCCGCCGGTGAAGGCGATGACTATGGACATGGTGAAGGAAGCAAAGATGCCCACGCGCGGATCGACCCCGGCGATCACGGTGAATGCGATGACCTCGGGGATCAGGGCTAAGGACACCACCAGACCGGCGAGCAGTTCGGTTTTGAGTAACCGAGGGGATTTTAGGGTGCGCCATACCGACTGGCGTTGCAGCGGGGTCAGTTGTGCGATCGCGGTGCTCACCGGGACTCCATTCACTTAGGCGTCCCACGGCATAAATCGTGTGGGGACCTATCTAAGTTACCGCACCGGGCGAGGCTACTACTTAAATTTGAAGCCCCAGCCACCGGAATACTCCGGAGGGCTGGGGCTTCTCGATCATCACTCGCACCTTCAATGAGGTACTTACTACTCTAGGGGTGCTCTCTGTGCGTCGAATAAGCATGGACTGCACATTGTCTTCGGGTGTGATTCTTTGGGTCGCTATGGATCCCACGAGGGGTATCAGAGTATCCCGAGTTGTCATGGTTACAATGAGTGTTCTCGCCAGTGTGACCTAACTAGGAGACCAGCATGCGCCGAGGTACAGGAATACGTTTAACTGTCGTACTCATTGCCGTTTTGGTTCTTGCCTTATTTCTACAGGTTTGGGGTCTACCGACGACCGCTCGCACTGTAGCTACGACATTCCCGGAAGTTCAAGCACTCGTGGTGCCGTCCATTATTTGGGGAATCTTTGCCATGGCCTGCTGGGAAGTTATCGCAATCCTTGGCCTGCGAGCTGTTGCACTAGCGCGACGCGAAAAGTTTGATTCGACTATTTTGCGGGCGATGGCAGGTTGCTTCGTTCTATTTTTCTTGCTCGTCGCTACAGCATTCGTCGCATTGAACATCATGGGTTATCAGACGCCCGGTGTCATGCTGGGACTAATCGCTGGCGGACTTGTAGCGCTGGGCGGGGCCAGTTCCATTGGACTCTTCCTTGCCGTTCGTATTCCTTCGAGCAACAAGTACATCAACTCGCAGCTAAGTACATGAAATAAGGTGAGGTTGTTTTGAGCCAAGAAATCGAGCGTCCGGGTCAGGATGATTTGCGAGCTCAGCTCTTGAACGTCCGGCAGCGTTTGGAAGTTGACACGCTGGATTACAAGCGCACTTTGAAAGCTGCCGCTGATGTCATGAGCCAACGTGAGATAGCGAAGTTACTGGGGATGTTTCAGCCTGCAGTGGCGGAGGCGTTGCAGGGTGCCCAGGATGTGCCGGCAGTGGTTGGCGAGTTCAACGCGGCAAGCCCGTATGAGGTGTGCCAGCGGTATGCGGCGGGATTTATTGACCGCGCCGAAGTGGTGCGTCAGCTGGTCGACCGGCCTTACAAGTTGACCCCTTGGGCGAATGAGTACGGCGAGTACGAGGAGAGCCTGGACGGAACTTGGCAGGAGGTTGCCGAAGCCGCCGATAACGGGTTGATCGATGATGCTATCTACGAGGAAGTTTTGAAGAAAACCGCCGGCTAGACGGCGGGCAACCAGAAGGTGAATCGGTGAGTGACGTTTCGCCGCCGCAAAAAGGGCAAAGAAGTGGCCCTGTCGCAAGACCGACAGGGCCAGTTCTTCGTCATCACTCGCACCTTCAATGAGGTAATTACTACTCTAGGGGTGCACTCTGTGGATGCAGTAAGCATGCACTGCGCAGTGCCCATGTATCCGGTCCGGGTATTCGGGACTAGGGAAAAGAGCTTAAAGAAAAGTTCCCGTTGGGCAATATCCAACGGGAACTTTTACGATCATCACTCGCACCTTCAATGAGGTAATTTCTACACTAACGACGCTTTCTGTGCCGATCCTTTGGCTCAGCTTCGCATTGGCGATGATTGGGCACCGTGCACATAACCGATGCGTTTGGTGGGCTAGAAATACGGTCACCAGCCCATAGTCTCGTGCGTGCAAGCTACCTAAGCTGGGAAACATGAACCTTCAGCAGAATTCAGCACCCGAGGCCGACGAGGCCCTGCAGGTAGCGATTGTTCCCGATTCCTTTAAAGGCAGTGCACGGGCCGGCGATGTGGCCACTGCATTGGCGCAGGGATTTTCCAAGGGAGCGCAGAGCCTGAAGCGCAAGGTTGATATCAACGCTGTTCCTTTTGCTGATGGTGGCGAAGGAACCCTAGAAGCACTAATCGATACCTGGGGCACCGAAGCACTCACACTAGAGACCACCGACGCACTTGGTCGGCCGGTCACCTCGCGACTTGGGCTTTCCAAAGATCAGAAGATCGCTGTGGTGGAAGCTGCCGAAGCCGCCGGCTTGCCACAGGTGAGCGACGTGGAACGAAAGCCGCTTGAAACAAGCACCTATGGGCTAGGTGTGCTGGTGTCTCACGCACTTGAACTTGGGGTACAACAAATCATCTTGTGTCTCGGCGGTTCGGCCACTACCGACGGCGGAACTGGGCTGCTCAGTGCGCTGGGTGCCAAATTCCTGGATGAACAGGGGCAGCAATTACCCGCAGGTGGCGGTGCGCTGGGCAAGCTGGCGAAGATTGATACCTCCGGGCTTGATCCACGAGCCACCCAAGTGCGCTGGCAGATTGCTTGCGACGTGACCAATCCATTGCTTGGTGCACAGGGCGCGGCTGCGATTTTTGGCCCGCAAAAGGGAGCTGACAAAAACGACGTGCAGGTGCTGGATCAAGGCCTGGAGCGTTTGGCCGATGTCCTTGAAGCGGACACCGGGCGAAATTTGCGTCAGGATCCAGGCATGGGTGCGGCCGGCGGGCTGGCGGTCTGCTTGGCTTCCTACTTCACGGTGGAGCTAACTCCTGGCTGGGAGCTCGTCGCACAGGTACTGAATGCCCATGAAATTTTAGGCTCAGCCGACCTGGTGCTCACCGGTGAAGGCAGGCTGGATAGCCAGTCCCTGAACGGCAAGGTAGTTTCCGGCGTGCTTCAAGCAGCCGGCGAACATGCCGATGTGATCGTGGTGGCCGGGTCCGTTCAGCTCAGCGATGATGAACTGGAAAGCTCCGGCATCTTGGCCGCATATTCCATCGCTCCGGGGCCAGCGAGCCTGGCGGAACTTTCGGCCGATACGCTCGGGTTGGTTCAGCGTACGGCCTTTAGTCTGGCGCGGACCTACTTGCGCAGATAGTCCTCGAAAGACATGGGCGCTGTGCCGGTGATGATTTCAATATGGTCGCTGACCTTGGCCATGGTGTTGCTGGAGATCGCCGTATAGGTGCTAACCCACGCGTCCAGCTGCCAAGATGGTGCGCCATACTCGGCACGCGAAGCGTAAGCCTCTTTGATGGATTCGTCGTAGAAGGTGATGTCTTGGCCACGCACCTCGCGCAGAATCTGGGCGACGTCGCTCATGCTCAAGGACTGCGGGCCGGTCATCTCATAGGTGGCGCTGGCATGTTCGGAGGCCGAAGCGAGAATTTTTGCCGCGGTGCGTGCAACGTCGGCTCGGGCCACCGGGGCGAAGTGTCCGGTCCCGGCCGGCCCACGGATCACCCCATCTTCGCCTACCAACGCAGGCAAAAAATCTAGGTAGAAGCTATCGCGCAAGAAGGTGAAGCGCAGTCCCGAAGCCCGCAGATACTCTTCGGTGGCGTAGTGTTCGCGGGCCAAGGTGAATTCCGCGTCGGGTGCCGCAGCGGTAAACGAGGTATAAACGATGTGCTTCACCCCGGCGGCTACGGCCGCATCAATAAAAGTGGTGTGCAGATCCATCCGGTGATCACTCTCCGGAGCGGAGACCATGAAGAGCACGTCGATGCCAGCTAGTGCATCTTTGCATAAATCACGGTTGGCATAGTCGAAAGTGCTGGCTGTTGCTGCTGGAAGTTGCGGTGCGCGGGAAAGGTCGCGGACCAAGAGTCGTTGTGCAACGCCTAGGTCGGCAAGATTTTGCGCAAGGAGTGAGCCGAGCGCACCGGTCGAACCGGTGACGGCAACGTGCTGGGTGGAAGCCATGACAGGGCTATATCTGATTAGCTCTGGTGCGCCTGGGGTGTCGCCCGAGTGGCAACATAAAGGCAGCTCAGGAAGCCAACCAAGCTCAGCGTCACGGCGATCGGGCCACTAATGCCGTGCAGGTATTGAGTCCAAGTCATATTCAGTGTCACCAGTAGTGCCACCAGAAATCCTCCGGTTAAGTAACTGATCGCCGAACTCATGGTGAACCTTTCGTCGCGATACTTGACTATGGCGAGACTAGCACTGTGAGCGGGCAAGGTGAAGTAATTCATAGCAGTAAGCGTGCCGATGTTTTTGGGTTGAATCCTGATTGGTCCCACGGGCCTTGAGCGAGCGCGGACGGTTAGGATGATTCCATGAGCGAAAAGGAGCAACCTCGACTGGCCAGTGCATTAGCGCAAAAGGTTGTCGACACCATTGCCCCAACTATCAATCGCCATGTGAACATCATGAATGCGCACGGGATTATCATCGCTTCCAGTGATGCGTCCCGGGTTGGGACGCTGCACGAGGGCAGCGTTCAGGTGATCCGTCGCAATGAAATCATTCGGGTCACTCAGGCTGATGAATCCGCTGGAACCCAACCGGGAGTGAACCTTCCGCTGCGATTGAACGATCAGTTGTGCGGAGTGGTTGGCGTGACCGGCGCACCACATGAGGTTGAACCGCTGGCTGATCTGATTGCCTTAACCGTGCAGTTGCTCTTCGCTCAGGAACGCGAGCATTCGCACAGTGCTCGGAAGGCTGCCGAAGCCAGGGACATTATTTCGGCTCTACTCGCCGGACACGTGGCCGCTGAAGTAATCGAGCGAACCCTAGAAACACACGGGCTGCGCGCACCATGGCAACTTGAACTGTGGATACCGCGCAGCGAACAGGATCCTGAGTTGGAGCAGCCTGCGCTCGACGGGATACGCACCGCATGGGTGGGGCTATTTGGTGCTCACTGGCGACTTCGGAAAGCCGGTGGTGAGGCAGTCGACGCCCCGAAAGCTAATGATCGCTATCTTGTCGGGCCGGAGGCTCCGGACGCAGGGGAACTATTGGCGCAGGCCGAAGTGTTGCGTACTTTGGTGGCTCGTCCGGGGCTACTGCCGCAACACGGACATCAGGCAATCTGGAATCAGGATATCGCCGTAGCTGTGGCGCGCACGCCCGCACGGAGCCTGAAGTATCTGGCCCTCAAAGCGCAGGTGCTGAACCAAGAGCAGGCCAAAACCCTGCTGGTGGTAGTCGCCGCATCCTCCATGGTCGAGGCAGCAGAATCCTTGCATATTCACCGCAATACGCTGGTGCAAAGGTTGGAACGGATCGGCCAGGTGACGGGCGTTGAGATTCGACAGGCCGCTGAGTCGCTACGTTTGCAGCATGCTGTGTATGCCCGGATCGCGCTGGATGAATTGCGAATCTTCTAGCCGGAGTTCTTGCAGGCAAGCGCCTTAGTAGTGGTAGCGGGCCTGACTCGTATGAGGCGCGTTAGTCCTCAAGGTCAGAACGGTCCAGTTCATGCTCGGTCCGTACTCCGTTGCGAACTCGCTCATAGGAATCGAGTAGTCGGCGAGCGTTTGCCGGGGGAGTGAAAAAGATACGCGGATTCTTGCCATGCCGCGTATTCGTCAGCGGGCATGAGCACCGCGTTGCCCTTACGGGAGACGATCTCGATAGCTTCTTGATCAGCATTAACCCGCTCGATTAAGGAGAATAGGGTCTTACGGGCTTCACTTGCGCTGATCGCCATGACGTCTCCTGAAACTAAAAGCGTTTATTAGAACCAAGTTTGCGGGACAACTCGATAAATGACTAGATGCACGAGTTGGCGCCCAGCGAGGAGCTGATCTTTGGATCTCGCGCACACATTTCACCCCTTGATCCCTATGAATTCTGGGCACATGCCCATAGGTTATTTTTTGTCTGGTTCCTAGTATTGGCACAATGGTTGCTCTTTAAGCACGGTCGCACCGAATGTTTTCGACTGCGTGTGATCGCGTAACCAAAGCTTGAGCCGCGTTGGTGAGCAACGAACTATCAATATTGGCAAAGGAGCCAACCTACCGTGTACGAGCTTATTGTTCTGTTGATTCTTGTGGTCGCCATTGTGCTGGTGACCGCACGATGGAAAGTCAGCCCCTTCCTTGCACTGATTGGCGCCGCAATTCTTGCCGCCTTTGCCTACAAGATCCCCTTGGCTGAAGTAGCCAGTACGGTCACCACCGCTTTTGGTAGCACCATGGGCAACATCGGCCTGGTGATTCTTTTTGGCACGATGATCGGCATCATCCTGGAACGATCCGGCGCAGCCATCTCCATGGCGGATGCACTAATCAAGGTGTTGGGAACAAAATTCCCTAATCTGACGCTGACGATCATCGGCTATATCGTCTCGATTCCGGTCTTCTGCGACTCGGGCTACGTGGTGCTCAACTCGCTGCGCAAGGCCATCACCCTGCGCACCGGCGTCTCCGCGCTGGCTACGTCGGTGGCGCTGATGACCGGTCTTTACGCGACGCACACCATGGTTCCGCCAACTCCGGGACCACTGGCTGCGGCCGCAAGTATTGGCATCGCCGATAACCTCGGATTGATCATCGCGGTAGGTCTGCCAGTGGCAGCAATTTCTGCTCTAGCCGGGCTGGCCTATGCCAGCCGGTTTAACAAGTCCACCTGGGCTCCACTGCCTTCCGAAGACGAAAACGACCTGGCTGATCTGGACTACGAACAGTTGCGCGCTAGCTTCGGCAAGCTGCCGCACCCGGCTTTGGCCTTCTTGCCGATCCTGGTGCCGTTGATCCTGATCTGTGCGGCGTCGATCGCCAAATTACCTTCGCAACCCTTGGGTGCGGGAACGCTTGTTGAGCTTCTGTCATTTATTGGAACCCCGGTGATCGCGTTGATCTTCGGTCTGCTTTCGGCCACCTTGTTGTTGCGTGGGGACAATAAGCTCGCAGACTTCAATGAGCAGATGCATGAGTCGGTGCGCACCGCTGCGCCCATCTTGTTGATTACCGGTGCTGGTGCAGCATTGGGTGCTGTGCTGGCCGCGTCAAAACTGACCACGATTCTTTCGGATTCTCTCAGTGGTCTTGGTCTGGGCTTGGCGGTGCCGTTCCTGATTGCGGCGGCGCTGAAGTCGGCGCAGGGATCGTCCACGGTTTCCATGGTGACCACTTCCGCGCTGGTCGCGCCGATGCTCGCATCTTTGGGTCTGGATTCCCAGCTGGGCATGGTGCTTAGCGTTCTGGCCGTAGGCGCTGGTGCGATGGTAGTTTCGCATGCCAACGACTCGTACTTCTGGGTGGTTTCGCAGCTCAGCCGGATTCCGGTGATTACCGCGTACAAGACCCTCAGTATTGCTACGGCGATTCAGGGTACCGCCGCCTTTGTGACGGTATGGATCCTTGGGGCTGTGCTGCTTTAAGACGTGCTGCTCTAAGGTCCTGTCGAGTGCTTCGTACGCACCGCGCCTTCATTGCCCTTTGGTGTTGAAGGCGCGGTGCGGTTTTTAACTTCTAGGCGGTTGGGTACTGCTTGGCGACGTTGTTGGCCCGGAAGCCCGCGACGAGCAGAAGTGCCAGGCATGCAATAAAGCCGGCAGTAGCGACGACAAAAGCGGCGGGGAAAATCTTCAGCAGGCTAAAAACAGCCGCAATGACCAAGAGGATCCATCCGGTCCAGGCCGTTACGCGAAGCATCGGTGCAGCGTGATGGTGAGCAGCTAACCACGCTTCATCGCTGGAGAGGGTATGGCGGGTTCTGATGCCCACCATGGTATTTCGCTTGAGTCGCCCATCGGCGGATCGTGGTGCCAAGATGCTCGCAGTGAGCGCGAGGATAGCTAGACCGAACATCAAACTGAGCGTGCTGAATGAATCCATGGAATTTCTCTGCCTTCGGTGTGCTTGTATTCAGTCTATACGGTTGTCATATTTCTCAAAACCCAAGACATCACCAAATTTTCACCACGGATAGTCAAATACTCGCCGATTCACACGAAGTCATAGGCCGAAATGCGGCGACGGTTTTTGGGTCTGATTGGGGCCCCGACCATGACGTTTCATGACGATATTCCGGCAGGTGACGCGGGCTCTATCGCGGTGGGTTCGCCGATGTTTCACTGGAGGGACAAACCATCCAGAGCGGCTGACAGACCTGGTTCCGTGACGCCGCAGCAAGTAGGGAGAACGAAGATGACTGTACTAAGTACGCAACTACCACGCGTCCCCTACATCGGAACCGCCGATGAAGCCGAGCTTGATCGCTGGCGCAAAGTCGCCCAGAATGTGGCGGACCAGCTGGCTGTAGATGCACTGGAACGCGACCGCAAAAACGAGCAACCATTCGCTGAGGTGAAGTTGCTGCGTGAAGCCGGACTACTGGATCTGCTGGTTCCTGCCGAGTTTGGCGGAGCAGGAGGACACTGGGAAACAGGCTTCGAAGCGGTACGCATTATTGCTGCCGCCGATGGTTCGGTCGGGCAGTTGCTGGCCTACCACTACATCAACCAGTCGGGCATTGCGTTCTACGCGGCCCCAGAAACTCAAGGCCAGTGGTGGCAGCGCACGGTTGAGGGCGGCTGGCTCTGGGGCGACTCGGTCAACCCGATTGATCCCACCTTGACGCTGGTTCCCCTAGGTGATGGCTTCACCCTGAACGGTGGCAAGCGTTTCTCCACTGGTTCCGGCGTTGGTGAAGTCATCGTTGTGAATGCTGAAATCACCGAGGGTGAACGCGCCGGTGAGGTGCTGGCCTTTGTGATTCCGCGCGACCGCGAAGGTCTGGAAATTTTTGATGACTGGGATTACCTAGGTCAACGACTGAGCGCCTCAAACTCGCTGAAGTTCCACAATGTACAGGTGCAGGCCTCAGATATCCTCGGTCCGGTCACCGCAGAGCCGGTGTCCACGCTACTGACTCCGGGAATCCAGCTAGCCTTTGTGAACTTCTACTTAGGCATTGCCGAGGGCGCACTGGCTCGTGGCAAACGGATCATCTTGGGACGCAAAAACGCTTGGCTGTTCTCCCAGGCAGAAACCTACTCTCAAGATCCGATTTTCCAGCGCACCATCGGAGAGCTTAAGGCGCGCACCGCAGCGGTGGCGGCGTTGACCGAAAAATTAGGGCGCAAATTTGATGCCCTACTTTCCAAGGCAGGCGAGGTGACCCAGCCCGAACGCGCGGCGCTCGCCGTAGAGATTGCAGAGGCCAAGGTGGTGTCCACCGAAACCGCTATTGAGGTTGCCAACCGCATCTTTGAGGTCACCGGATCCTCGTCGGCCGCGAGCTCGGTGGGCTTGGATTTGTTCTGGCGCAATGTGCGCACCCACTCGTTGCATGACCCGGTGGACTACAAAAAGATCGAGGTTGGTGCCTACTTCCTGCGCGGAGAATCCCAGCCACTTTCGCTCTACACCTAAACCACGGATAGGATCCAACGATGACTGCACTTGCTACAGGCAATTCGCGCGCGACTCTCAAGGCGCGCTTCGCACCGATTTTTGAGCAGATCGCGGCCGGCGCCGCCGAACGCGACCGAACCGGTGAGCTGCCCTATCAGCAGGTGGCGGACCTTGCCGCCGCCGGTTTTGGTGCGGTTCGTATTCCAGAATCGCATGGCGGAGCAGGTGCCACCCTGCCCGAGCTCTTTGAACTCTTTGTGGATTTGGCTGCCGCTGATTCCAACATCGCCCAAGCGTTGCGGGCGCACTTCGCCTTTGTGGAGGATCGGCTGATCTCTGCTCCTGGTGCGGGCCGGGATAAGTGGCTGGCCCGTTTTGTTGATGGTGAGCTGGTGGGCAACTCTTGGACCGAGGTCGGTACGGTGAAGGTCGGGGACGTGATCACCAAGGTCACCCCGGACGGTGAAGGTGGGTTCCGGATTAACGGCACCAAGTACTACTCCACCGGCTCGATCTTCGCTGACTGGCTGGATACCTACGCGGAGCGCACGGATACCGGCAAGCGGGTGATCGCCGCGGTCAACCGGCACCAGCCAGGGGTTGAGCTGGCCGATGACTGGGATGGTTTTGGTCAGCGCACCACCGGCACCGGAACCTCGACGTTTACCGATGCGATTGTGGCCGAAGAAGATCTGATCGACTTTGATACCCGCTTCAAGTACCAGACTGCTTTTTATCAGCAGGTGTTGCTGGCGGTGCTGGCTGGTTCGGCCAAGGCGGCAGAACGTGATTTTGCGGCAGAGTTAAAGGCACGCAAGCGCACGTTCAGCCATGCGGCAGCCAATGTGGCCGCGGAGGATCCGCAATTGTTGCAGGTCATCGGTGAGGTTTCGGCGGTGGCATTTGCCGCGGCGGGAACGGTGGAACGTGTTTCGCAGGCTCTTGAGTCTGCCTATGAAACTGCGTTGGCTTTGCAGTCGGGGCAGATTTCGGTGGAAGAAGATGAAGCCGCCAATGATGCTGCCGAAGTGGCCAGCGCCCAGGCTCAGGTGGTGCTCACCCCGCTGGTGCTCAACGCCATCACCCATGCCTTTGATGCGTTGGCCGCTTCGGCCACCAGCGTTTCGAAGAATCTGGATCGGCACTGGCGCAATGCGCGCACCGCAGGTAACCACAACCCGTGGGTGTTCAAGGCGCGTTTGATCGGTGATCTTGCGGTCAACGGCACTGAATTGCCACGTGTGTGGGCCATCGGCGCCTCGAAGTAACCGTCAAAAATCTTGCAGGCCCAGCATTCTTTGCCGATGCTGGGCCTGCAGTATTTTGTGCGTCGCGGCCGGGCTTCATTTAGGAATGGTTGCCCGAGCTGTGGGTGGTTTGCGCTGCTGTTGTCTGGAGTCGTTGCGTGCTCTGTGAGAATTTTTCGATGCGTCGTTCTGGCCCAAGAACTGGTTCTTGGGTGCTGTAGGCGACCTTTTCCATCCGCACGAGGTGCAGGTCCAGGCCACTTCACGCATTGTCATCTGGGAATCTTGACGCTGGCCAGCGTCGTGGCCACCTTCGTTGTCCCAGCTTTTTAATTGGCGTTGCTCATCGATGTATCGACGGGTTTCGGTTTCTACCAACGTGTTTCGATAACACCGTGGGCAGCTGATTGGCTTATCCATGACGGATTCTCCGTTACTGCTTTGCCCTTATTGCTGCGAGTGTCGCAGGCTTTGTGAATTGATGTGGATGCCATGTCACGGTGGCTAAAGAGTGATATCCGGTTCAACACTGCTGCGTTAATCTGAACGCCGTCCTAGAAATTGAAGGACAGCACAAGAGCTTGATGCCGGAAGGAGGAAACCTCTAACGAGGTAAAAAGTGGAAGTAAACTCCAATTTCAGTTTACGCCGGTTTGACCAAGATGTACTGGGAGTTGTCACTGAGAGCAGGGCTTGGGCGCATCGGGTGCTCGCTCAGAAAGATAGCTTCCCTAACTGTCGTGGATCTCACGCACCAATGAGAGCCCAGGCACGGGGGTGCGAAATTAGACTTGTTGAGGACTTTCAACGATTTTGAGGAACACCATGACTGCTCAGGGACAACCAAATAGCCCTTTTAACTTCATTCAGGTCGTCATCGCCGCACTGGGCGCAGGCTACCTCAATGTCATCATCTTCTTCATCGGTATCGCTTCGGGCGCTTCGATGAAGGTTGGCTCTAACCCTGAGAAGGTTATCGGTTTTGATAACATCCTGCAGGCAACCTGGATCCCACTGCTGGCCTTTGGATTCATCGTGTTCTTGATCGGTCGTGCTAAGAAGGGCATCATCAAGGTTGCCCAGTGGGTCGGCTTGGTCATTGCAGTTGTATCGAGCATTTCCGCGATCATGACCGCTGCGGATGTAGCAACCGCCGTGACCTTGACCGTTATTCACATCGTGACCGGTGCTGCCTGGTTCTTCGCTGTTCACTACGGCAACAAGAAGCTGCACATTCCTGCTAAGGACGTTGTTGTAGCCTAAGGGTTCTCATACAAACAGTTCGGCACCGCAGAGACATTTCTGCGGTGCCGAACTGCTTTTTTAACGGGTACTATTTGGCGCGTAACCAAGCTGTTGTTGCTGCCGGCAACCGGCCAGCTTCATCTAATGGTGCACTGGAAAGCAGAAGGGTGCCTTCGGGAAGCGACTGCGGCTGAGCGCTGAAGTTCGTGACGCTGATCCAGCCATTTGGTCGGACAAAACTGAGCACACCTTCGCTTGCATCTAGCCACTGGAGGGACTCATCGCTTTGTAGTTCCCTACGTAGGCGCAGCGCCTCGCGGTAGAGCTCCAGAGTCGATCCCTGATTGCCATTCTGTGCCGCGACGCTTAGTGAGCCGAAGGACTCCGGCTGCGGCAGATGGGGCTGAACTTCGCCAAACCCGAAGGATGGGCCCTCGGCTTCCCAAGGGATTGGCACGCGGCAACCGTCTCGTCCTACCTCTACGCCCTTGTTCTTAAAGAAGGCAGGGTCCTGACGCTGTTCGTCAGAGATCTCGGTGACCTCTGGCAAACCCAGTTCTTCACCCTGATACAAGTACGCGCAACCGGGAAGAGCCAACTCCAGCAGTGTTGCAGCACGCGCGCGGCGAAGTCCTAGCTCCGCATCCATTACCGAAGGATCGGCCCCGTGTAGCAACCACTTCTTCGCCGAGTCTGGATCACCGGCAAGAGGTAGGCCATAGCGGGTGGCATGGCGCACGACGTCATGATTGGAGTACACCCACGTGGTCGAAGAGCCAGCGATATTCGCTTG
The DNA here is from genome assembly GCF_056934395.1 of Glutamicibacter sp. MOO4. Taxonomy (NCBI): domain Bacteria; kingdom Bacillati; phylum Actinomycetota; class Actinomycetes; order Micrococcales; family Micrococcaceae; genus Glutamicibacter; species Glutamicibacter sp. MOO4. Next base: position 2,794,256 of record NZ_CM167800.1, on the reverse strand, counting down.
GTCGAGATTGAAAGAAATGATCTTCTTGAAGGCCGCTGCGTCAAAGTCTGCCTGCAACAGATCGAAATTGAAAGCTTGGCCAAGCCCGGTTGAACGTGCGTAGGCAGGACGACGATCGGAGTTGGTCCAGGCCTCTGCCACGGCAATCCGGGGAGGGTCGTACTCGTTGAATACCTGGCGCCATTGAGCATAGATTTCGTGGACCTCATCACGATCCCAGATGGGGTGGGTGCCGTCCCATGGGTGGGCATCAAGCTCCGCTTTACTGGGCAGATCCGCCAACGCTACGTCTTTGGTCAGTGCGTGGGCCACGTCAACGCGGAAACCGTCCACGCCACGATCGGACCAGAAACGCAGGGTCTTGAGGAAGTCCTCTCGAACCTCGTTGTTGGCCCAGTTGAAGTCGGGTTGTTCCTTGGCAAAGAGGTGTAGATACCACTGGCCATCTCCAACTGGCTCCCAGGCTGGTCCACCGAAGATGGATTCCCAATCGGCTGGAGGCAAGTCGCCATCGGGTCCTGCTCCATCACGGAAGATATAACGATCTCGCTCAGCTGAGCCCTTGGGCGAAGCAATAGCTGCTTGGAACCATTCGTGGAGATTCGATGAATGGTTGGGCACGATATCAACGATGACCTTAATGCCTGCCTGATGAAGCTGTTGCGTCATCTGGTCAAAGTCGTCCAAGGTGCCTAGTCGTGGGTCCACGTTGCGGTAGTCGGCCACGTCGTACCCGCCATCGGCGAGAGCCGATGGGTAGAACGGCGAAAGCCAAACGGCATCGATGCCCAGGGTCTTGAGATAGTTGACCCGCGAAGTGATTCCTTTCAGGTCACCTAGACCGTCGGCGTTGGAATCCGCGAAACTGCGCGGATAGATCTGATACACGGCAGCTTGGCGCCACCAAGTAGCGTCCTTGGAAATGCTGGTGTTGGGGGTGGTGTCTTGCAGTGTCATGATGCTTCCTTTCAATGGTGTTTGCAGCCTAGGAATGGCTGGGTGTAGCGGTTAGTGCGGTTTAGGATTTGACGGCGCCTTGGGTCAATCCCGACATCACCCAACGTTGGGTGAAGAGATAGGCCACCACGCTGGGGGCCATGGCCATCAGGTACGAGGCAAAGGACACGTGGTAGTTATTCGAGAACTGTGTTTGGAAAAGTTGTTGAACCACGGGAAGAGTTTGATCTGCCTGTTGGGAGATGATCAGCGAAGGCATCATGAAGTCGTTCCACGAACTGAGAAACGCGAAGATAGCCACCGTGGCGCTCATTGGCGCCAGAAGAGGGAAGATGATCCGCCAGTAAGTGGTCCAGTTGCTGGCTCCATCGATGCGTGCGCTTTCTTCCAGCTCGCCCGGAAGGCCACGCAAGAAAGAGGTAAATAGCAAGACGTTGAAGGACAGTCCGAACATGACATGCAGAATCGCAACACCTGCCGGGTTATCTAGACCGAAGATGCCAGTGAGCTTGACCTGCGATAGGGCCAAGACCGGGAACGGCAGAAACATTGCTCCCAATAGGTAGTAGAAGCTGAAGCGATAGAAGCGCTTATTCCAGTTCCGGTGGATTGCATACGAGGCCATGGACGCCACAAGTACTGCACCAAGCACTGCTACGAGGGTAATCACCAGCGAGATAGTGAAGGCCCGCGGGAAGTTTACTAAGTCCCACGCTGCGGTGAACCCGTCAACTGAGAAAGGCTTTGGCAGCGAGAAGGCTTTCCCGTCAACGGCTTGCTTGGCGGATTTGAACGCCATTGAGATGGTGACGAACAGTGGAACCACGACGGCCAGTGCACAGATGCCCAAGATGCTGGTGGCCCACCAATTGATGCGTTCTCGTCCGATACGTGTGCGCGAGCGTTTGTTGAGTCGTTGCTGCAAGGTGAGGCTCATTTTGCTTGTCCCTTGTTGGTCAGGCGCAGTTGGAACAGCGCGATAATCAGCGAAATGATGAAGAAGACGGTCGCATTGGCCATCTGGTAGGCGTAGTCTCCGCGTTCAAAACCGGTGAAAATTGTCATGGCAATCGACCTAGTTTTCACTCCGGGACCACCGTTGGTCAGGCCGACAATAATGTCGTAGGCTCCCAAGAAATTCTTGAATCCGATAATGATGTTGATACCGATGTATCCGGTCATCAGTGGAAGGGTGACATTCTTGAGCTGCCCGAAAGAACTGGCACCATCCAAAGACGAGGCTTCGTACAAGTCATAGGGGATAGCCATTAGACCTGCTATGTAGATGAGCATCGCCGATGGCACGGCCTGCCAGGCAGTAACGATGACGATGGATAGCCAGGCGAGGTCCGGGTTAGACAGCAACGACTCCTTGAGGAAGCCAATGCCAAGGTATTCACCTACGGCGGGCAAGGTATTGGAAAACAAGAAGTTAAAAACATAGGCAATGACGATGCCGGAAATGACCATGGGCATGACAAAGATTGTCCGCAGGGCGACTCGGGCACGGATTTGTGCGGTGAGCCCGACTGCCAGGAAGAAGGCCAACGCATTGGTGAGTATGACGGTGACTAGAGCGAACCCGATTGTGAAGCTGTAGGAGCCGATAATGGCTGGATCAGTGAACAAGGCGGCGTAATTTGCCAGTCCGACGAGGTTGTAGTCGCCAAATCCCACCGAGTCGGTGAAGCTGAAGTAGATGCCCATTGCTGCTGGCAGGGTGATGGCGATGGTGAAGCAGATCAACGCTGGAACGAGGAAGCCTAAGTAGGTGGCTTCGAATTGACGCCGTTTCACCGGTCGGGTGGGAGTCGCAACCTTAGCGTCGTTGCTGGGTTTAGTGGGAGTAGTTAGTGCCATGGTGTTCTCCTGAGCTGGCTAACTGCGTTGGGCTAGTCGGGCCCAGTCCGCGTCGAGGGTTGCTAGGGTCTGCTCTACGCTGCCGCCGGTCACCAGGCCCTGCATGTAGTTTTCGAAGGGAATAGTTCGCGGAATCGCCGTTGATACTCCTTGATAGAGACGCCCGGAATCGATGTACGGCTGCATCTGCTTCAGGCGAGGGTCTTTGGTCGGCGGTGAATCGGTACGTACGCCAAAACCGAGAGCTGATTCGTTATAGGCATCTTGGATTTTGGGTTGGCAGAGGAACGCGAGGAGTTCACGTGCTTCGGCTTTGTGGTCGGACTGTTCCGGGATCCACAGCGCTAGGTCGAGATTGACCCTGATTTTCAGATCGTTGGGGTCTTCTGTCATCGGTAGAGGGAAGGCGCCGATATTGGCATCAGGATTGGTTTTGGCGATTTCAGGCAGGGCCCAAGGCCCCTGCAGGTACATGGCTGCTTTGCCATTGGCAAATGCAAGGTTGCCATCTCCGTAGCCACGATTGGCTGCGTCTTTGTTGGAGAACTTGGCCAGTTCTTGCATCTTCAGTAGCGGCTCGGTGAATGACTTCGAAAAGGTGACGGCAGCATTAGGGGTGAAATCCGAACCGATTTCTCGTAGTGCAGCAAAGTGCTGGTTAATGTCGACAGCCCCGCCCAAGGAATAGTCGGCTAATCCCTGAGAAGCGGTCCAAGCGTCTTTGAACGTGGAGTAGATGGGCGTAACGCCTAGGTCGGTCAGCTCACCGCAGAGTTCTAATAGTTCTGAATAGCGAGTTGGGATGGCGAGATCATGTTTCTCAAAAATGTCTTTGTTGTATAGAACGGCGGCGCCCATCATTGAGTAGGGCAAGACCGATGTCCGTCCGGGATAGTCGGGATAGAGCGCCAGGAGCTCTTTGATGAATGGCGCATTCGTCTTTTGCTGGGGCAAATCAGAGAGATCTGAGAGGGCTCCACGTCCTTGGAATCTTGCCATCTCAAAGTTGTAGTTGAGGCAACCCAAATCCGGTGGATCGTTGCGAGCGAATGCTGCAGAGAGTCCTGCAGTTACCTCGTGGGTTGCGGTAGTAGTTTTCTGGGAAGCATTGAACTGCCCCAACAGATCACGAAAGTAGGGGATCACTTCCGGCTTGGACTGGTTGAACCGAATTGTGGCTCGGGGGTCGCTGGGGCTGCAACCGGCCAGGGCCATGGCTCCGGTTGCCATTACCGATGCAATGAACGACCGTCGTCGCAACGGCCGTGACAAGGCACTTGATCCAAGATTCATAGGTTTCTCCAGTGGGAAGTGAAGTGGGTCACTTTATTTTCTCAGTAAATTTAGCATCTAAATAAAGTCACGTCTATACTTTGAATGTGAGTTCACCGAGAAATATTGATGCACCGAGCGCCGAGTCCCTAGAAGGCGTTACTGCGATGCGTCGTCGCAACACCCAACGCGTTCTGGATGCTGCTTGGGACTGTGAAGCAGTGACCGCCAGTGAGCTCATCTCGCTCACCGGTTTAACTCGTGCGACAGTGCTCAACCAAGCAAAAGACCTGGTTGAATCTGGTTGGCTTATCGAGGCCCAAGACACTCGGGCTGTTGGAGCTTATTCCAAAGGCCGACCGGCGCTACGTTATGAATTGAACCGAACTCATCGCCTGATTGCTGGAATCGATGCAGGCCAACACCGCATCAGCCTCACTCTCAGTGATGTGCGAGGAAATCTGCAAACTCGCGCTGAGGCAAAAGTGGATCCACTGTCTTCGGGACAGCATCGAGCTGACGTTACCGAGAAGCTACTCGCAGGCGTGTTAGCTGAATTCAACGTAGACAAGCTTGCCGCGATGGTGATCGGGGTTCCCGCGCCAGTTGATGCCTTCGGCACGTCGCCGGATGACGACAATGGTTTTTGGGCAAATATGAACCCTGATTGGAAATCCGCGCTCGGCAAATATACGCACCTCTTGAGGGTTGAGAACGACGCGAACCTAGCGGCGATTGCCGAACTGGCACATGGCACTGAAGGTTCTTTTGCCTCATTGATGATTGGTGAGCGCATCGGTGCTGGGGTTGTGGTCGACAACCACCTGCTCCGTGGAGCTAAGGGGTTGGCCGGTGAAATGCGGTTCCTTTCGCAAGTTGCCGGGGTCGGTGATGCTCACGGTTTGGGATATTTGGCTAGGGAGCAAGCAAAATCAGCGTTGGCCGCCGGCGTCAGTAGTAGCTTGGCGTCTTTGGACGCAGAGTCCTTGCGTGCAGAAGACGTATTTCAGGCAGCCGCGAACGAAGACCAGCTGGCACAGGAAATCCTGGAATCCCTCGGTGCCCGATTGGCTCGGATCAGCGCTGTTATTTCCGGCTTTGTCGGGTTGGAGCGTGTGGTGCTTTCCGGTGCGATGGCAGAAATCGTGGGGCCAGTAGTTTCCATTGCCCAGCGCGAGCTAGCTCAGGAACCGGCGCTGACTTGTGTCCAACTGACTGCTTCTACTCTGGGAAATGAAGTCGTGATGAGGGGAGCCGTTGACCTCGGAGTGCAGCTCGTGCGTACGGCTGCACCTTTCTAAAACACCGAGGAATGCAGCCCTGCGCGAGTGCGGGTGTTTCTATCGCTCCCGATGCACCGGGTAGATGAGCATTTACAGCCAGGGCACGTCTATGACGGGACGGGTTCAATCACTGGCGACTCGACCGCCTGACGCATGCGGGGCATCAACAGCAAGCTGGCAGCAGCTGCAAAACACAACACTGCAGCGGTAATCCACGCGGCCAGATAACTTCCGGTGGTCTCTCGGGATAGGCCTGCAGTCAGGGAGCCGGCACCTGCGCCGACCATATGGAAAGCGAACACCCAACCAAAAACGACAGTTGCTTTAACCGGGCCAAAGTACTGCCGGCACAAGGCCACCGTAGGCGGAACCGTGGCTACCCAGTCCAGGCCATAGAAGACGATGAAGATCCACATTATCGGCTGAACTGTGGGGCCCATCAGGGTGTGCAAGAACAGTAGCGACATTCTGCGCAGTAGGTAGTACACAGCTAACAGCAGCCATGGGCGTATGCGGTCGGTGAGCCAGCCCGAAAATACTGTTGCGAGAATGTCGAAGACACCGATGAGTGCCAACAATCCTGATGCCGTGGTGGCAGGCATTCCGTGATCGTGCGCAGCAGGAATGAAGTGCGTCTGAACCAGGCCGTTAGTCGACCAGCCGCAGATCCAGAAGGTCATCGCCAGCACCCAGAATGCCGGGTATCGAGCAGAGCTGAAGAGCACCCGTAAGGTCGCCGCGGCCATGGATCCTTCGGGCTTCGCAGCGGGAACTGCAGGTGCGGTCGCGCCGTAGGGCAGTACCCCGACCTCGGCTGGGGAGTTGGCAAAAGGTCAACGTAAAAACGGAATGATCAGTAGGGCAAAGGCGGTGACCACGAGGGCCGCAATCCGCCAGGAGCCGTTTTCAATGATGGCAACGATGGAAGGTAAAAAGATCAGCTGGCCAGCAGCGTTGGCGCCAGAGAACAGCCCCATCACCAGACCTCGTCGCTTGCTGAACCAGCGGTTGGCGACTACGGATCCGAAGACCAGAGCCATGGCGCCGGTTCCCAATCCGACAAGCACGCCCCAAAGCAACCACAACTGCCAGTAGTGGCTGATAAAAACGGACAGTCCGGCACCGGTGGCCACCAAGGCCAAAGCTGCCATCGCCACCTTGCGCATCGAATAGCGTTCCAGCAAGGTGGCAGCAAAAGGTGCGGCCAAGCCGTAAACCACCAGGTTGATGGCTACTGCTGTGGATAGTTGAGAACGCTGCCAGCCGAACTCTGCTTCAAGAGGTTCAAAAAATGCGCCGGTGGTGGACCGAAAAGCCGCTGCCGCAACCAAGGCCAAAGTGGTGACGATGGCTACCAGCCAAGCCCGGTGTACTCGGGGACGCCGGGCGGAAGGCGGAGCTATTGCGGAGTCGGGCTGATCGTTCATAAACAAAACATCACACTGGCACGCACCTGTGGCCTAGTTCGTGACTAATCTTGCGACTCTTAGCCCAGCTTCGCGGCGCTGGCAAGGGTAGCCCGAGCCTGACGCAGTAACGGTTCATCCACCATCTTCCCGTCCAAGGAGAAAACGCCCGGATGGGTCTTGGCCTCGGCCAGTACTCGTTCGGCCAACGCCACTTCGACAGCCGTTGGCGCGTAGGCCTGACGGATAATCTGCATCTGGTTGGGATGGATGGAGGCTTTGGCCGAGAAGCCAGAGGCCTTGGCATCCTGGGATTCGAGGAACAATCCTTCGGTGTCTGGGATGTTCAGATACACCGAGTCGATGGCAGCTTTTCCGTTGGCTACCGCATGGATGAGCACCTGGGAACGGGCAAAGCTGGCCACCTGGCGATAGCTGCCATCATCATGACGCGAAGAAGTCCCGCCCAGCGAGGCAATCAGATCTTCGGCGCCCCACATCAGGGCCACCACATTCGGGGCTGCCGCAATCTGCGCCACGTTGGCGATGCCGGCCGCGGTTTCACATAGCGCCACCACGTCGTAGTCAGCTAGCTGGGCAGGTTCCGCGGCCGACTGCGCCTTGGGCAACATGAGCGTGGTGTAGTTGGTACGCCGTACCGCTTCAAGGTCGCGGGCGAAGTGTTCGGTGTCTACGGGGTTCACTCGCACAATGGTGCGCGCCGGATCTAGGCTGCTTTCCACCAGTGCAGTGCGGGCTGCGTCCTTATTTTCATGGGCTACAGCATCTTCTAAATCAATGATTACCGCATCGGCCCGATCCGCGGCCTTGGTAAAACGCTCCGGCCGGTCCGCAGGGCAGAAGAGAATAGCCGGACCCATCTGGAAACTAGTCATCGGACTCTGCCTTCAACGATTCTTGGTGCGCCTGTTGGGTCCACATCAAACAGGTGCGGGTGGCGGTGGCGACAATCTCGCCGTGCTGGTTGCGTCCGGTATGCGTCATCGAGGCTAAGCCTTGGCCGGGTCGAGATTTGGAGGGGCGCAATTCGGTGATCTCGGTTTCGGTGTACAGGGTATCGCCGTGGAACATCGGGTGAGGGAAGCGCACGTCGTTGATGCCCAGCTGGCCAATGATGGTGCCTTCGGTCAGCTGCGCCACCGATTGACCAATCATGGTGCTCAGCGTCAACAGTGAATTAATCAGCGGCCTGCCGAATGGTTGGGTGGCGGCCCACGCGGCATCCAGATGTAAGCCCTGATTGTTCATGGTCATGGTGGTGAAGGCGATGTTATCCGCCTCGCTCAGGGTGCGACCGGGCTTGTGAACGTAGCTGGCTCCCAGCACCAGTTCATCAAAATACAGGCCGCGCTGTTCAAATCGTTGCTGGCTCATGCTCGGTGCTCCTGTTCAGTTTCTAGGATTGGTTCCACGGTGGCGATCACCTGTTTGGCCTTGACCAGATCTCCTGCCTGTAGCGCCGAGATGTGAACAATTCCGTCAACCGGAGCCAGCAGCTGGTGCTCCATCTTCATCGCTTCCACAATGGCCAGCACCTGGCCAGCGCTTACCTGTTGACCGTCGCTGACTTGCACAGAGATGACGGTGCCCGGCATTGGAGTCTGTACATCGGGGGAGTAGGTGCCCGATTCTTTGGCCAGGCTGGCCAACTGGCGTTCGAGTACTTCTTCACGTGACAGTTTGCGAAAGGCAGCGCTCCATCCCTGATCGCTGAGCCACAGGGTGCCATCGGGGGCAAAAGCATGTTCGATGCTTGTGGGCTCGGCTCCAACCGGCAGTGACGTTTGGACGTGAGTATCACCAACTTCGAAGTGCATGATGATCGGGCGGTGCACCCCGGCCCGCCAGCCATCGCGGGCGCCCCACGGGGTGCGCAGTGTAGGTACTTGCTGATATTCCAGCTGAGCAGCCAGCGCCAATTCGCTGGGACCGATAGTGCGGAAGGTGAACTGATCCATCTTGCGCGCAATGAGATTAGTATCCAACTGTCCGGCGGCCACCTGTTCATCGGCCAACAGCAGGCGCAAATATTCGTTGTTGGTCAGTACGCCCAGTACAACGGTGTCCGCCAGAGCGCGGTCCAGCTTGGTCAACGCCTCGGTTCGATCCTGACCCCAAGCGATCAACTTGGCCAGCATCGGATCATAGTGGGCACTGATTTCTAGCCCTTCGCGCAGGGAACTATCTACACGCACGTTGACCGGTTCTCGAACCTTCAGCACGGTTCCGACCGAGGGCAGGAAACCGGCCGATGGGTCTTCTGCGTACAGGCGTGCCTCGATTGCGTGGCCAACGAGCAATACCTGTTCCTGAGTGAAGTTCAGTGTTTGACCGGCTGCGATGCGCACCTGCCAATCCACCAGATCCAGTTTTTCTCCGTTAACCCGCACCACTTCTTCGGTGACCGGATGCTCCACCTGCAAACGGGTATTCATTTCCATGAAGAAGAACTCGTCCGGATTTTCGTCGCTGACCAAGAACTCCACGGTTCCAGCGCCCACGTATCCGACCGACTGCGCGGCAGCTACGGCGGATGCTCCGATGCGTTCACGGATTTGTGCGCCGTGCTCCAGATTTTCGAACAGCGGGGCAGGCGCTTCCTCGATGATCTTCTGATGTCTGCGCTGTAGCGAGCATTCGCGCTCGCCGAGGTGCACGGTGTTGCCGTGCGAATCAGCCAGAATCTGTACCTCGATATGCCGGGGATTGCGCACCAAGCGTTCCAAGAACAAGGTGTCATCGCCAAAGGCGTTCAGCGCGGTGCGCCGAGCGCTGGATAGAGCTTCGGGGAGCTGATCTACGGATTCCACAGCGAACATACCCTTGCCACCGCCGCCGGCCGAAGGCTTGATCAAGAGCGGGAAACCTACATCGGAGGCCGCCGCCAGGAGCTGTTCATCGCTCAAGCCCGGTTCTGCAATGCCCGGAACCACCGGAACCTGATGGGACTGCACGTGGTTTTTGGAACGGATCTTGTCACCCATGAGGTTGATGGAGTCCACCGGTGGACCAATGAGGGTGATCCCGGCAGCTTCTAAGGCGCGGGCGAATTCCACATTCTCGGAAAGGAAACCATAACCTGGGTGCACCGCTTGGGCCCCACTGGTCTTGCAGGCATCAATGACCGCGTCGATGTTCAGGTAGCTCTCATTAGCGGGAGCACCGCCAAGACGGACCGCGGTATCGGCCTGAGCAACGTGCAATGCTTGAGCATCAGCGTCGGAGTAGACCGCAACGGAACGGATGCCCAGCGCTCGCAGGGTGCGAATAATGCGCACCGCGATTTCTCCGCGGTTGGCGACCAGGACCGTATCAAAAAGTTTGTTGTTCATGGTGATCTCCTGGGCCTACATCCTGAAGAGACCGAAGCTGGTCTCTGGTAATTCGGTTCGGGCGCAAACATCTAAGGCAAGGCCAAGCACCCGGCGGGTATCGGCTGGGTCAATGACTCCGTCATCCCACAAACGCGCGGTGGAGTAGTACGGGTTTCCTTGAGTTTCGTATTGCTCACGGATGGGGGCTTTGAAGTCCTCTTCTTCGTCGCTGCTCCAGGAGCCACCACCGGCTTCGATCCCGTCGCGCTTAACTGTGGCCAGCACCGAGGAGGCTTGGTTGCCGCCCATCACGGAGATGCGCGCATTGGGCCACATCCACAAGAAGCGTGGTGAATAGGCACGCCCACACATCGAATAGTTGCCTGCCCCAAAGGATCCACCGATGATGACCGTCAACTTGGGGACCCGGGCGGTTGCTACCGCGGTGACCATCTTGGCTCCATGCTTGGCGATGCCGTCCGCCTCATAGTCGCGGCCCACCATAAACCCGGCGAGATTCTGCAGGAAGATCAGCGGGATGCCGCGCTGGTCGCAGAGCTCGATGAAGTGGGCACCCTTCATGGCCGATTCGGAGAAGAGTACCCCGTTGTTCGCAATGATCCCGACTTGGTGGCCGTGGATATGCGCAAATCCGGTGACCAGGGTGGTGCCGTAGTCGGCTTTGAACTCATGGAATTTACTGCCGTCCACAATTCGGGCGATGACTTCGTGCACGTCATAGGGTGCGTTGACGTCTACCGGAACAACGCCGGATAGTTCGGTGCCTGGATAGAGTGGTTCCGTTACCTGCTCGGCAATGTTCCATGCCGGGGTGGGGTTGGGTGGCAGGGTGGAAACGATGTCGCGGATGATCATCAGCGCATGCTCATCGTTTTCTGCCAGATGGTCCACCACTCCGGAGGTTTTGGCGTGCAGGTCTCCGCCACCTAATTCCTCTGCGGTGACAATCTCACCGATGGCAGCCTTCACCAGTGGTGGACCGCCAAGGAAGATGGTGCCTTGGTTGCGTACGATGACCGTCTCGTCGCTCATCGCCGGAACGTAGGCGCCGCCGGCGGTGCAGGATCCGAGGACCGCGGCCAGCTGTGGGATCTTCATGGCGGAAAGCTGCGCTTGGTTGTAAAAAATTCGGCCGAAGTGATCGCGGTCCGGGAAGACCTCATCTTGCATCGGCAAAAATGCGCCGCCGGAGTCCACCAAGTAGATGCAAGGCAGTCGGTTTTCTAAAGCGATCTCTTGTGCGCGCAGGTGCTTCTTTACCGTCATCGGGAAGTAGGTGCCACCCTTGACGGTGGCGTCATTGGCAATGATCAGCACGTGTCGACCGTGAACCAAACCGACGCCAGCGATCATTCCGGCGCCGGGGCAGGCACCGTCATACATGTCTTCGGCGGCCAGCGGAGCAATTTCCAAAAACGGTGAACCGTCATCGAGTAGTTGGTCCACACGCTCGCGGGGCAGTAGCTTGCCGCGTGCTACATGGCGTTCCCGAGACTTTTGCGAGCCACCGCGCCCAGCGCGTTCGAGGCGTTGATGCAGGTCCGCCAGCAGGGCGGCGTTGGTTTGAGTATTGCTCGCAAATGCTGCGGGATCCGGTTGGGAACTAAGCGTCTTCACTTTTCAGTCCTTGGGCTCGGGCTCGCTGGCAATAACCAGCGGGGCAGGGAGTTCTTTGATGGCCAACGGGAATTCGTCGGTGACGGCGAGCATTCGCATGGCGAGGGAGACAAAATTTAGTTGCACTTCGGGCAATGACAGCCGTCCATCGCGGCGATACCAGTGGGACGCCCCGGTGCCCATTTCCATCATGGCTAGTCGGGCGATGCCCAGGTCCACGGTGTTGAACAGGCCTTGAGTTGTGCCGGTAGCCAGGGTGGATGCAAAGAGCTGCTCGTAGTCATCGCGGAGCGCCTGCATGCCTTTGGCGTGCTCGGCGGACAGCGCGCGCATTTCGTGTTCTGCGACGCGGGAGGTTTTTGGATTAGTGGCGGTGAAGCCTACGTGGAAGGCAACGAGCAGGGCTAGCTGACGTACTGGATCGGTGCTGTCGGCGATGGTCTGCCCGGCTCCTTCGATCATGGAGGTCAGGCAATTTTTGATGATGCCAACGAGGAGTTCTTCTTTGCCACCGACATAGTGATAGAGGGTGGCGGAGTTCAGATTCAGGGCTGTTCCGAGTTCTCGGATACCGGTCGCGGCGAATCCGCGCTGCGCAAAACAGGAGACTGCAGCCTGCTGGATTTGACCCAGTTCCATGGACACCACCTTGTGTTCCCAATCAATCGATTGACAGTGTCTATCCAATCCGAGAACCGGTGTGGTGTCAATCACTTTTAGCTCAAGAGGCTGATTCTGAGGCGGTTCTGACAAGCGCGAAATATTTGGAAAATCGTTTATGAATCAAATGCATAACGGTAGGCTTCATGATGGTATTTACATTGAAATCTGAGTTAATGACATTCAGGTGCCCACGAATTACGACCGGAAAGCACTATGCCACAACCCACTGACACCGTCGTCACTGCCCATGTAACTAGCCGGCGAAAGCTCTTAGCTGGCGCCACCGGACTGATCGCACTGGCCTCTCTGAGTGCCTGCTCGACACCAGAGGCTACCGAAACCGCTCCTGTCGCTCATGCTGAAGCACCCAAGACACCGAACGAGGTACTCAAGGCGCTGAAAGCTGGCAATCAGCGCTATCTTTCGAACGAGCTTCAGCACCCCAACCAAGATGAAGAACGGCGCGACGAGCAGGCCGAGCATCAAAGCCCTTTCGCCCTGATCCACGGGTGCGTCGACTCGCGCGTTACCCCGGAGCTGCTTTTTGATCAAGGAATCGGTGACCTCTTTGTCACCAGAACCGCAGGCGCAGTCCTTGATGACACCTTGGTGGGCAGCATGGAGTTTGCCGTCTCCGAACCTTACTCGGTTCCCCTGTTGGTGATTCTCGGACATACGGCCTGTGGCGCGGTGACCGGAACTCTTCAAGCCATGGAAAAGAATGCCGATAACCCTGAACTGCCCGGAGAAATGGATGACTTTGCGGAGCAAATTGCGCCAGTGGCCCGCAAGGAAAATGTTTCGGGATCAAGCGCTGACGCAGTGAACACGGTGGTCAAGGCTAATGCGATAGCCGTTGCGCAGCAGCTGGTGGAACGTTCGGCCATTATTCGCAAGGCAGTGCAAGAGAAGCGGACCCGCGTGGTTAGCGCAGTTTATGATCTGCAGACCGGCGAAGTGAGTTGGCTGGAAAGCTGAGAGAGATCTCGGCCTGGAACACAAGGTAAGGCGTTAAAGTGAAATCCCCGTCGGCTAAGCCGACGGGGATTTCAACGATCATCACTCGCACCTTCAATGAGGTAGTTACTACGTTACCCAAGCTTTCTATGCTCGGGCTGAGCAAAAGCTTCGCGGTTGCAGTGCGTTGAGACGGGGTGAGGAATAGTTACTTCACCAGGTTGGTGCGCAGATCATCAAGGACCTGGGATGCGCCGGTTGGGCCTAGGCCTAGGAACCAAACGTCGTCATTCACGCGCACAGCTTGATTGTTCTGAACAGCCTTGAGCTTCTTCCATAGTGGACCTACAATCGCGGCCTTTTCGCCGGTGGCTTCAGGGGTTCCGTAGGAAGTGTAGAAGATCCAATCCGAGTCTGCTTCGGTGAGATTTTCAGCAGAAATTTCAGCCGCTAGGTCTTCGATACTTTGGTTCTCTGGACGCTTCAGGCCAGCATCCTTGAGGATCACACCAATCAGTGACTTGTTGGCGTAGAGACGAATCTTTTCTGGCATGAAGCGCAGCAAGGAGATCTCTGGATCACCCTTGACGTCGTTGCCTAGGGCGGACGCCTTGTCCTGGTACTTATTCAGTACGTCCACAGCCTGGGTCTCTTCGCCCAGTGCCTCACCGGCTAGCAGGAAGTTTTCCTTCCAAGGGAAACCTGGACGAATGGAGAAGACGGTTGGTGCGATCTCGTTGAGCTGAGTGTAGAGCTTATCCGCGCGCAGCTGCGAACCTAGAATCAGGTCTGGCTTTAATGCTGCGATGGATTCGAGGTTGAGTTCCTGGATGGTGCCAACGGTCTTGGCGTCCTTAACCTTGTCGGCAAGGTAGCTCGGGATTGGGCTGGAACCTTCGGTGGACGGAATGCCTACCGGGGTGATGCCCAGGGAGATCACTTCATCGAGTTCACCGGTATCAAGAACCACAACGCGCTTTGGCTTTGAGTCCAAGGTGGTGGTGCCGTTGGCGTGGGTGATGGTGCGAGGGAACTGGCCAGCTTCGGCGTCGGAGCCGAACTTTGCAGTCTCCTCATCCGCGGTGGTGAAATGTGCGCCGCCAATCGCAACATCTTTATTGCCCGAGTTGGTGTCGGTAGTGGTGGACGCGCCACAGCCGGCGGTCAGGCCAACCAGCGCTACGGCGGTGGCTGAGATTAGGGTGCGGCGCCATGCGGTGCCCATCTTCGATAAATTCACATCACAAATATACCTTATTTTACTAAGCCTACCCAAAGGTTATGACGCTCAACTTTGCTTGCGCACGGTAAAGTAATCTCGTTCCCTGCAGTACATCTGACGAAGGGCGCCGGTCATTAGCGCTAATCTCACCAGGCCCACCAACCCTGTGCCCAGCACCAACAGCATGAGTCGACAAGTGGTCCTACTCTGTGCGCTCGCGGCGATATTGCTGCTCTTGGTTGTGGCGTCGTTGGCCATTGGATCTCGTTCGTTGCCTTTGGGAAGCGTCATTCACGCTCTGCTTGATTCCGACCCCACAGTGGAACGAAGCATTGTGGTTGAGTCGCGATTACCGCGCGCGGTTCTGGCCTTGTTGGCCGGATTGGGCCTCGGGGTCTCTGGCGTCCTGGCGCAAAGTCTGACACGAAATCCTTTGGCCGAGCCCGGAATTCTGGGCGTGAACGCAGGAGCATCGCTGGCCATCGTGATTTCCGTCGGATTCTTGGGAATCCAAAGCTTCAGCGGATACGTATTTTTTGCCTTTATCGGAGCACTGCTGACCACGGCCGTAGTTTATGTGGTGGGAATGCCTCGGCCTGGGTCCAGCGATCCGGTCCGACTGGTGCTCTCCGGCGTAGCTATCGGTGCGGTGCTCACTGGTGTCGGAACGGCCCTATCCTTGGTCAAGCCTCAAGCTTTTGATCAGCTGCGAGCGTGGACTATCGGTTCGCTGCAGGGCCGTGATCCTTCGATTATTCTCACCCTGGCTGGTTGCCTTGTCGTGGGACTAGTGCTCGCGGCCAGCTCTGCCAGATCCCTTGATTCTTTGGCCTTGGGTGAAGACAGCGCGCGGTCTTTAGGGACCAATGTTGGACGCACTCGCGTGTTTGTTTTGCTGGCAATTACCATTCTGGCCGGTGCCTCAACGGCGGCGGTAGGCGCTATCGGATTTATTGGTTTGATGGCTCCGCACGCTGCCCGTCGCTTGGCCGGGGCAAATACCGGATGGATTATCGCCTTCACTGCGTTGTTAGCGCCGATGCTTTTGCTCTGCGCTGACATGCTGGGACGTGTTCTGCTGCCCGGTGAGTTGCAAGCCGGTGTGGTCGCAGCGTTCCTCGGTGCACCGTTGCTGATCATGATCGCCCGCGGACGAAAGGCGGTGGCACTGTGAGCCTGCGTTCCAAATTACGCGCACCTAGTGCGCTACTGATCTTGGTGGTGCTCTGCCTGCTGGTCACTGTCCTTGCCATCTCCGGAGGTGAGTATCAGATGAGCCCTTGGCAGGTTCTTCGGGTGATCTTCGGCGGCGGAGAAGGCATTGAAAACATGGTGATCTGGCAATGGCGAATGCCACGAGCCGTGGCTGCTTTACTCTTTGGCGCGGCGCTCGCACTTTCTGGCGCGGTTTTCCAGTCGCTGACCAGAAACCCGCTGGGTTCCCCGGACATTATCGGCTTTTCCACCGGCGCCTACACCGGTGCGCTGGTGGCATTAACCGTGCTTGGTGGTGGCTTTGTGGCCACCAGCATTGGAGCGTTGCTGGGAGGTTTGCTCACTGCGGTTCTGGTTTATGCGCTGGCTTGGCGCAATGGAACCGCTGGCTTTCGACTCATCCTTGTTGGCATCGGCATTTCCTCGGTGCTGGCTTCGTTTAATCACTTCATGGTGCTGCGGGCCGAACTCGACGTGGCCATGGCCGCCGCGGTCTGGGGTGCAGGAAGCCTGAACGGGCTGACTTGGCAATCGGTGATTCCCACAAGCATCCTACTGGTGCTCGTTTCCATCGCCTTGCTGGCCAGTTCATCACGGTTACAAATGCTGCAGTTGGGGGATGACCTGTGCCGGGCCCTTGGTATGCGGGTGGAGCGCACCAAATTATTCTTGGTGGTGCTGGCAGTCCTTTTGGTTGCCGCCGTCACCTCGTTGGCAGGACCCATTGCCTTTGTGGCATTGGTGGCCCCGCAGATTGCTCGGCGTTTAGCCGGAGCTAACGGACTTCAATTACTACCCACCGCCCTTGTTGGTGCCTTGCTGCTAGCCAGTAGTGATCTACTTGCTCAGCGTCTTTTTGCTCCGGTACAGCTGCCCGTTGGTGTGGTGACCGTCGTGTTTGGTGGCGTGTATTTGATCTACCTATTGAATCGGCGAACCACCCGTCTTTAGGGTGAGGTCATTGTTAATGACCCCACCCGAGAACCGAACAACACCGTGGTGCGCGCGGACTAGTTTTCTCCGCGCAGCGTGATGGACTCGATAGCGTGACCGTGAAGATCCTCGATCACCAGATCAACGACTAACTCATTCCAGGTAATCGGCGGACTGATCGCTTGAGAAACGTAGTCCAGTACCTGCTGTTCGATCACCTGAACCGAGCTATCCTCCGACATGCTCACATGGCATTGAGCTTTCCATGCGAGATGCGGAATCGCAGTGTCGGTGGCCTTGAATTCCGTGAAATTCAACTGAGCCGTGGTTGAACTGGCAAACACCGCTCTGATCGCTTTGATCAAGTCCAACGAGGACATTCGTTGTGGCTGACCTGTCGCAGAATCCTGCACATCCCATACGCGTTGACGCGGCACAAAGCCTGCAATCTTGCCCAAGATGCCTTGCGAGAAAGCCTCGGATTGATGCTCGGGCATGGAGCTTTGTAGTAGCTGGGTGATGAACCCATTCTGGTCTTTGAGTCGCTGGCGCTCGGCATGGCACCATCGGCACTGCAGCTCGTGTAGATCGGCTGGCTCATCGAGGTTTAGTAGGACGTCTTCGGTAGAGCGCCCGCAGGGAAGGGTAGTCATGACACCGCCTCACTGATTGCATTGCGTGCCCGTGCAAGTCGCCCTCGCACAGTTGATTCTGAAACGTTGGTTACCAAGGCGGCTTCCTTGTAGCTCATGTCCTGGAGTGCCACCAATACGAAGGTCTGGCGTAGTGCCGAGGGCAACGAATTAATGATCTCCCAAGCATCGGCAACTTCTCCACGTTGTACGGCAATATTTTCGGGTAATTCTCGTTCGGGGGCTGGGGTTTGTTCGAGTACTTCGCCATCCAGCGGTTGTTGATCGTTGACTCGTTGGCGGATTCGATCCAGGCAAATATTTCGAGCCAAGCGGTAGAGCCAGGTCTTAAACGCGGCTCGTTCGCGCAGCGAGTCCAGAGACTGCCCAGCGCGAATCCACGCGTCCTGCTCTGCGTCCTCGGCATCGTGCCAGCTGCTAAAAAATGTCTTGCAGTACTGGCGTAGCCCGGGAGTCATCCCGGTGACCAGCTCGCCGAAAGCCTCGGGATCGCCTTCCATAGAGCGACCAACAAGAAGAGTCAGTCGGGTCGGTTCCAAGCACTCCTCCTAATGTGATCTATATCACGCGCAAAACGTGTGATGATTTCTGTGTAGCTCTCGTCTGTACGAGCGTAAGGCACAAAATATCCGTTCAATGAATGAGGAGACCATCATGGTGCAACGCGATTCTCAAGGCCCGATCATCAAGCCAACCGGCGAAGAGCTGGAGCGTCAGGCCAAAGCCAATGCCGCGCATGAAGCGCAGAACAATGAAGAACTGCGCGGTCCACTTCACACCGAACTGGGTAAGACCACCATTGAAGATCGTGTTGTTCAGAAGATCGCCAGCATCGCCACCCGCGAGGTTTCTGGCGTTTACGCCATGGGCAATGCGGCACGTCGAACCTTCAACTCATTGGCAGAACGCATCCCAGGTGCACAGGCCAACGCCGCTGGTGGAGTGAGTGTTGAAAAGGGTGAGTAGCAGACCGCCATTGACGTATCGATCGTGGTTTCCTACGGCTTCTCAATCGTTGAGGTCTCCAACGAGATCCGTTCCAACATCATCGCTCAGGTTGAGCGTGCCACCGGCCTGGAGGTTATCGAGGTGAACGTCGAGGTCACCGACGTGCATCTTCCAGAAGACGATGACGACGACACCGAGCCCCGCGACGGCCTGAAATAACAGTCCGCACTTAAGGAGCAGAACATGTTACACGTCAAGTGGGGTTTGATCATTGGAGCTCTAGCCGGGCTGTTGATTGCCTTCGGTTCGTTCACCCAGTTTGTGGTGGTGGCATTCTTCGCCATCATCGGCGCCGCGGTCGGATGGCTTTTGCAGGACAGGGTTGATCTTTCGCAAGTGTTCAATAAACGTCGGCGGTGAATCAAATGACAGAGCTGTCCTCAAATCGTGGAAGCACCACGGTGAATACGGCCGTCTATTCAAAAATCGCCGCTCAGGCCGCCTACAAGGTGCCTGTGGTTGGTTCGGCCGCCGGAGGGATCTTGGGGCTGGGCAAGTACAAAGATTTTGACAGCCGTCCCAAGGCCAAAGCTGAGGTGCTCGGAAGTGCGGTCATCATCGAGTTGGACCTAGGGCTGAGCTATCCGAGCAATGTTCAACAAGCCTGCGAAGACGTGCGGGACATGGTCGCCGAGGATCTTTATAAGTATCTGGGCGTTCAGAATGTACAAACTGACATCCGAGTGAGCTGGATGTCTTCACCGGACCAAAACACAAGGAACAGGAGACTGCGATGAGAAGATTCTGGCACGTGCGCAGTGCTCGCACGTTGGCCTTGATGATCACGTTCATCACCTTGTTGGCCGTGAGCATTCTCCTCGCGCTTTCCTGCATCCTGCGATTGGTTAGTGGCCAATGGACCGGCCCTGCCGAACAGGATCTGAATACGCTCCGCGGTGTTCGCCTCAATGACAGCCTGGCAGTTAGCGTCATGGCCGTTCTTGCGGTGCTCGGCCTCGTACTGCTGCTTTGTGCACTGATCCCCGGACGCCGCCAAAGCATCCTGTTGGACACCGATAATCCGGACGCCGAATCGGAACAAGCAATGTCTTGCCGGGGCATCGCCACCTTGGTGGGGTCCGCGGTTGAACGAACCGACTCGGTAACTCGGGCCAGCGTACAGACCACGCCGGCCTGGGTGCACGTCAGTGTTCAGACTCCGGCGCACTCGGTAGACCGCGTTCGGCAGAACGTGCAAGCTCGGGCGCAAAGTGTGATCGATGGCCTGCCATTGCAACAGGCGCCCAAGGTCAAAGTCTCGGTCCAGCAGCGAGGAGGGAACTAAGAATGTGGACAACACATGTAGTGCGTCAGCGAATCATCCTGGCGATCCTCGGACTTATCTTGCTGGTCCTTGGCGGCTTGGGCCTGGCAGCAGTATTGCTTGGTTTTCCCGCCGGTCAAGATCTTGGTCAAGCGCAGCGTGGTAACAGTTTGCCGATAGACCAGCAGTACTTACTGCCACTGGGATTGGCGGTAGGGATCGTGGGCATTGTGCTTTCACTGGCCGTGATCATCACCGCCATTCCACGCCGCCCGGCGGCACATGAATTTAGATATGAATCGCGCAACGAGGGAGTCAGCGAGATCGAAACTTCGGTAATAGCTAGGGCTGTGGAATCCGCCGCTCAAACGCAACCAGAAATTGTGGATGCGAATATTCAAATCGGTGGCAGCGCCACGCAGCCCGTACTCTATGCGCGATTCACCTTGCGCGCCGATGCACCGGCGAATCGAGGAATAGAGCTGGTTAACGGCCGGGTCATCCCTGACCTTGAAATGGTGCTGGGTGTGCCCTTTGCACACAAGCACGTTTCCTTCAGTTTCCAGAAACCAGAAAAACAGGATTCGGATAAAGCCGTGCTCATCTGAGCCGGTCTCCGGGT
Source organism: Glutamicibacter sp. MOO4 (assembly GCF_056934395.1). Lineage (NCBI taxonomy): Bacteria > Bacillati > Actinomycetota > Actinomycetes > Micrococcales > Micrococcaceae > Glutamicibacter > Glutamicibacter sp. MOO4. The sequence continues at coordinate 2,773,968 of NZ_CM167800.1, read as the reverse complement.
AATAAGTAGTAAATCACTAGCGGCACGTTTGTCGTGCCAAAAACACATGGGGAGTAACAAAAAATGGGCATTATTGGTTGGATCATCCTTGGACTCATTGCCGGCGCCATCGCAAAGGCCATCAAGCCAGGAAACCAGGGTGGCGGCTGGATCGCTACGTTGGTTCTTGGTGTAGTTGGTGCACTGCTCGGCGGTTGGATCGGCTCCGCAATTTTTGGTGTCGGGGTAAGCCAGTTCTGGTCGCTTTCGACTTGGCTGCTAGCTATCGGTGGTTCCCTGATCGTATTGATCGTTTGGGGCTTCATCACCGGCAAGCGCCGCTAAGCATGGTGCTACAGACGGTCTGAGTACGCTTAGCTACTTAGCGTAATGGCAGTGGACGGGATCCTGTTGGATCCCGTCCACTGCCATTTTCAATTGTTGAAGTCTAGGTCTACATGATGCCGGTTGGTACCAGCAGGGCCCAAGCCAATGCCGGAGCGATAAGGACCACAGCACCTGCGTACATCATCAACTGCTTGTAGGTGCGCTGACGGTCTTGTTCCTTCACGTTGGCCACTACCAGCGCGCCAGCGGTGGAGAACGGGGAAACATCAACCACGGTGGCCGAGATGGCGATGGCAGCCACGGTGCCCGAAACACTCAACGAGCTCACCGACAACAGTGGTCCAGCCAGCGGGATGAAAGCGGCCAGCAGTGCGGTGGATGAGGCAAAGGCTGAACCAATACCGATGACGTAGCACAGCACCAAGGCGATGAGGATTGGTGCACCCAAAGCCAAAGCCATATGGGCCAAGGTATCAATCACACCGATGTGCGTCAGCAGCGAGACGTAGGTGATCATGCCGGCCACCAAAAGAACGGTGGACCAGGAAATCCCGGCGACAAACTTGTGCTGATCCTTGATGTTCAGCAAGGCCAAGAGCAGACCTGCACTCAGTGCGACAAAGCCGATCGGTAGACGCAAAACCAAAGCGCAGAAGAGCATCACAGCAATGAGTACCAGCGTGTAGATCTGCTGTCCGTGCGGACGGGTGCTGCGTGACTCTTCAACATCCGTATGTGCCACACCTTCACCGGAACGCAACTTACCCAGCGCAGCGAAGACGATCACGGTGAGAATCGAAAGAATCAGGTTGATGGCAAAGCTGGCGACAAATAGTGCGTTGGCAGAGACCGGGAAACCATTTTCCATGGCGATGTCGTGGACCAGAACACCGGAAACCGACAGTGGCGAGAATCCGCCTGCGTGCGCACCGTTGATAATGAAGGCGCCCATGAGCAGCGGGTGGATGCGCGATTCGTAGGCGAAGCCAATCGCAGCTGGGGCCAGCAGCGCCACGGCTGCCGGGGAGAAGGTTCCCAACGAAGTTAGCGCGGCGGCAACCAAGAAGAATACCCATGGAAGCAGCATGGTTTTGCCACGGACCAGGCGCACACAATTTTGCACGATGACATCAATGGTCCCGTTGTGCTGAGCCATGGAGAAGAAGTAGGTGACGCCGATAATGGTCAGCACAATGCTGGCTGGGAAATCCGCCAAGATTTCTTTGTCATCCATGCCGAGCATGAAGTAGCCGATGCCAAAGGAAGCAACCAGACCCATCACGCCGATATTCACCGGCCACTTGGTGGCGATGATGAACATCAGCACGAGGACTACCAGTGGGACGATCTGTTCAAAAGTTAGGCTGCTCTGTGGGTCGGCCGGCGCCGCGGAGTTAGCCATTGAAGGGCCAACCAGTAGTGCAATAAGTACAACCACGGCGGCTACGGCGGCAACAATCAGGATATTACGACGGGTGCGACGCTTTTGGCGGCGTGGGTCAACGGTGTGAAAATCAACGTCATTGCGATCAGTCACTGGCGCAACGTCGAGCTCAGTTTTAGTCATGGTCTCTCTCCTTAGCGACTGGCGCTTGCTAGGTCGGTCCCGGCAACGCTGCCGAGGGACTCGGGGAGGTGGATAGTGCTACTGGCGATAGAGCGGGCGGTACGATCTGCTCCGACGAGCAATGAGCCTTCTCGCTCTTCACTCCAGGTTTCGATGATTCCCGCAGGAGTTCGCAGCCTCAGTGTGGCGCCGGTTGGATCCCCGGTAATACTGTGCAAAACCGTGCCGGGTGTGCGGGCACCGATGGTCAGTGCAATACTTCCGGTGATAGCTAAGGCGGGATGCGGCTTTCCCATGGAGAGCATCATGACGTTGATATCACTGCCGGATTCTACCTGTGGGGCTGCAGCGATGGCTAGCTTTGGAATGGCACGAGCGGCCTGCTCGGGTATTGTGGCCAGCCCCATGCGTACCGCACCTTCGCGACGTACCTTATCAAGGATGGGAAGCTGTAGTTCAACGGCGCTCATCCACGATTCGTAGTCATTGATATCTAGGCTCAAATCTTCTGCGCGGACAACCACTACGGGTGCTCCAGCGTCCACCATGGAAACCCTCCAGCTTCGGCCTTCAATATCTAAGGTGTCGGTCGAGTTGCCGGTTGGTAGCAGGCTGCCGGTGGTCTTGCCTGCTGGATCGCGGAAACCAAGTCCGACTTTGTAGCCGGGAGTAGCGACGCCAGGCATCTGAGCTTGGGGCACGATTGGCAGGGCGCCGTTGGGGGTGTCTAGCCGCTGAATGATGATCTGCCCGGTGTTGGTATTGCGGGTGATAACTCGGGTGACGTCGCCTTCGGGGGTAACCCATCCCTGCTCAATGGCATAAAGTCCAACCACTGCAGAGCAGTTACCGCAGTTGCTGCCCCAGTCCACGGTGGCCTCTTCGATACCGACCTGAGCGAAGGTGTATTCAACATCAACGTCTGCATCGGTAGAAGGGCTAAGGATGATGGCTTTGCTGGTGGTGGAGGTGGCTCCGCCGACACCGTCGATCTGTCGTGAATCTGGGCTTCCGAAGATCTTTGGGAGCAACAGATCAAGGCTGATCCCGGTCTGCTCCACATGATCGGATTCGAAGACCCAGCACTTGCTGGTGCCTCCGCGCATCCATTCGGCTTGTATGTTCATCGTCATTCCTACGTCTCGTTGTGCCCGCTTTGCTCCCGGTCACTCGGTCCGGAAAAAGCGTCATCCGGCTATTAAACGAACATAATCTGGATCACATTTGAAGTCTACGTACATAAGATTCAAGGGGATGTAGCAATGCTTAATTAGCTTGAATGGCGCTTATGTGAGGTAGGGATTCTGAGGATTCTGAGCCGATAATCGAGGTAGATTGGCTTGCTGAGTCACAAGATTTCAGCGGTTGAACCAAAAATGAAAATGATTGAAGTGTTGCTTACAGATTGGACGCGAAATCTGTGAAAAGAATTTAAACGGTGTTGAGACGAGGTCCTCTAAGACTCGGTGTACGTGGTCACCGCTTGCTATTGAAGTGCGCAAAGCGCTATTAAAGACGTCGCTGGCGCCACGAATTTCGTGGCGCCAGCGGCGGTGGGTCTATCTGGATGCTTGGGTACTAACCGGCGATGACGACGTTGACCTTGGCCTTCTTGAACGGAGCGAGCTGATTTGCCGTTGCTTGTTTGTCGGTGATCAGCGTCCACCCCTCAGGCAATTTGGCCCAGGCGTGAAATGGGTGCTGGTTGAGCTTGGAGCTATCGGCTAAGACAAAGACCTGTTGTGCCCGTGAGGCCATCTTCTCCTTGAGCCGGGTCTGCACCAGGTCGGCTTCGCAGATGGCATCGGGGGTCACTGCGTCTGCCCCGAGGAAAACGGAATCAAAGCTCATTCGTTCCAGACAGTATTCGGCCAGTGGGCCCACAAAGGCAGCGCTTCGATGCCTTAGTGTGCCACCGATGCACTCCACGTGTATGTGTTCGGCTTCGGTCAGCTCTTCGACCACCACTAGTGAGGTGGTAGCCACGGTCAGTTCGTTAGCGTCGCACAGTTCATGCGCTAGCGAAGCGACAGTTGATCCTGAATCGAGCAGGATCGTTTGACCTTCGGCTACAAAGGTCCGCGCCTTACGGCCGATGGCAACTTTTACCGCAGCGTTTTCCATGTTCCGTTGCCGGAAAGTGGATTCAATCACCGGCGCAGTCAAAGGCATCGCGCCGCCGTAGGTGCGCGCAATTTTCCCTTCACCAGTAAGCCGTGATAAATCGCGGCGAATTGTCGAAGCGGTAACACCAAATCGTTCGGAGAGTTCCTCGACGCTGGCCAACCCGCTGGTATTGGCCAGTTCGAGAATTTGCCCTTGGCGTACCTTGGCACTGGTTGACATGGGACCCTTTCTCTTTCTGCTTTGGTGAAGCTACTACGCCGAGTGTATCGGCATTAGTGTTGCTCGCTTACTTGACCGGAACCGAAGCCAGATTCACTGACTGCTGCAATGCTTCAATCATGCTTCCCACCTCAACGATGCCCTTGCCGGCAATGTCGAAGGCAGTGCCGTGGTCAACGGAGGTGCGGATCACGGGCAACCCGACGGTGATGTTCACGCCGGCTTCGATGCCAAGAACCTTGACCGGGCCATGGCCCTGGTCGTGGTACATGGCCACGATGAGGTCGTAGTCGCCTCGTCCGGCCAAGAAGAATGCGGTATCTGCGGGCAGTGGGCCGATGGCGTTAATCCCGTCGGCTTGCAGGATTTCGAGCGCAGGGATGATCTTCTCTTCTTCTTCGCCGTAACCAAACAGACCGTTTTCGCCAGCGTGCGGGTTGATCGCACAGACACCGATTTTAGGGGTGGGGTTGCCTGCGCGCACCAGTGCTTCGTGCCCACGACGGACAGTGCGCTCCACCAGACCTGGCTCAATCTTGCTGATCGCATCGATGAGGCCGATATGAGTTGTCACGTGAATGACTTTGACCTTGGGAGTGGAAAGCATCATCGAGACTTCTTCCACGCCCATGAAGTGCGCAAGTAATTCGGTGTGGCCCGGGTAGATGTGTCCGGCCTTGTGCAGCGCAGCCTTATTTAGTGGAGCGGTGCAGATGCCTTGAACATCACCAGCCATGGCCAGCTCACATGCGATGCGGATGTAGTGGTAGGCGCCGTTGCCTGCTTCGGCAGAAATTTCGCCCCAAGCAAGGTCTTTGGAAAGTAGGTGGGGATCAATAACGTTGATTCGCCCGGGAACGAATTGAGCTTCGGAGACCGCAGTGATTTCGACAATATTCGCGGTAAGACCCAACGCCTTGGCGCCAAGTTCCAAGCGGTAGCAGTCGCCGATAACTACTGGGCGGCTGATCTTGTAAGCATTGGCATCAAGCAGAGCGCCGACGGTCACTTCGGGGCCGACGCCTGATCCGTCACCCATGGTGACGGCGATGATTGGGCGAGTATCTAGGGAAGTAGTGCTCATGAGTTCAGGCTCCTGAGAAGAAGTATTGCGCATTGTGCGCAGGGTGGTTAGGGCATTGATGAGTATTTCGGGACTACCGAAGGATCCGGGTTTGGTGCCGATGAGCCGTCCGTCTGAGGCTTGGCAAATGACAACTCCAGGCTCCAACTGCTTCTTTGGTGTCAGGCTGGAAATGCCAAGATCGTCCAGAATGGCTCGGGCGGTTTCGCCACCAGTGAGGAATAGGTCCGCATCTGGATTCGAAGCGAGGAATTCACCTGCTTGCGCGCGCAGGGTCTGCAGTACGTCCGCCGGATTTGAAGCGGCACGTGTGGCGTGCAGTAGCGTCGGATGCCCAGGACTGGTCTTACCTAGCTCCCGAATAGACTCGACACTTCGAATCCCTGCTTGGGTTGCACGACGAAGCTGCTCGCCAGATGGTCCGGAAGCGGATCCAATGACACCAAGGATGTGGCGCGTGGGCCCACCGGATTGTTCAGCGTTCCGTGGAGTTTCTGAGGTGGAACCTTCTGCAGGTTCACCGAACTTGCTGGCCAAAGCCGCATTGAGTGCTCCGGTACCAACAAGAATGCTTCGCCCAAAGCGCTCGGGATCCGCTGCGCGTAGGTTCAGCCATGTTTCGGCGACCGATAAGAGGTCCGCGTCGCTGCTGCAATCAACGATGATCGTCTGTTTTGCGTGGATTGCCTCAGTCAACTGATGCTGAAAGTCGGCCTCAGTGCTAGCAAGTGTGGGCCGAGCTAGGTTGACGGTGTCCAAATCGTTCAGGAGATCTGCGACTGATTCTGGAGCCTGCCCCGCTTCGACTTGCCATGCATCGGTGGACCCCAGGAGTTCTGCGTTGATCAGTGGCTTTCCATCAACAACGGCACGGTTCAAATGAGGCAGTGCGCCGGCTATCACCAGTTGGTAGCCGTTTGCAGCCAAAGCGGCGAGCTCTGCGTTGAGGTTGCCTCGCCATAGCGAATCGATCTTCTTGAAGATGAGGGTATCGGCTGTCTGCCCCTTGGAAATGGCAGCAAGCTTTTCATAAGCGACGGTTGGTTCCAGATAGCGGCTATTGGTGTCCACGACTCTTGCGCGGCAGTGCGTGAGCGTAGATTCCTCACTGTTGTCCAGAGAAATCTGAGTCGGGATCCCGCGTTCGCTCCAAGGCAAGGACACTTCGCAGGCTCCGGAAAAATCGTCGGCGAGAATCAGGAATTCTTTTTCGTTCTTGGTCATTTGGGTGCTTGTCACCTCCTTGGTTCATTGTCGGAATCGTTTCAGGTATCCGTGTACTTCTGGAGTAATCATGACACAGTTGCGCGAAATGCGCTATGCCTATTGCGCATTTCGCGCAAGCGTGGCAAGGTATTTCAGAGACACACATCACAGTGAGTGAATGGCCCTAATAACTATGGGTGAAGCGCTCCAGAACGTCGATTGGGAGGTCGAAGATGACCGCACGAATCTCAGCACCTGAGATGTCGCGACGCCAGCTATTGCGGCTGGCTGGAGCCGCCGGACTTTTTGCAGCAGTGGGCGCCAGCGCCACCTCTTGCGCAGGACCCACAGGGCTGCCCGGCAAAGATACATTGACCTTGGCGTTGAACCGTTCCTTGGTTTCACTGGATAACAAGCTGAACCAGTTTGATGCGGCAGTGACGGTCCAGCGTTCAGTTCGTGAAGGCCTCACCGCCATCGGTCCAGACATTGCGCCTATCCCGATGTTGGCTGAATCGATGGTGATGACCTCACCGACGCGATGGACTGTAAAGCTGCGCAAGGGAATCGTCTACTCGGACGGCCGAGCAGTGAAGCCCAAAGATGTGGCTACCGCGCTTGAAATGTACGCCAAGGTTCAGGGATCTTTTGTCGCAAGCTTCTTCCCGGAATTCCCTACGGTCACTGAGGTGGATGAGCGGAATTTCCACCTGGACTCCAAGGGACCGATTCCCATCTTGGATGCATTGATGGCACTGATCTTGATCTCTCCCGGCGAAGATAACAAAGCTGAAGAATTGCAGACTGGCGTTGGAACCGGTCCTTACACCGTTAAGTCTTTTGATCGCGGAGCTGGAACCTACACCTTGGTGCGCAATGAAAAGTACTGGGGCGAACCGGCACCGGTGCGGCAAGTCAACGTACGGTTCTTGCCAGAAGAATCCTCGCGAGTCATTGCCCTGCGCAGTGGTGAAGTTGATGTCATCGACTCGATTTCACCTAACTCCATGGAGCAGCTGCAGGGGCTTCCCGGCGTCACGATTGAAAGCGCCTCATCACTTCGCCTGAACCAGATTTTCTACAACTTCCGCAAGCCAAAATCTTATCCGCTCTCTGATCCTAAGGTGCGCGAAGCATTGTCTTTCGCCATTGACGGCAAGGCGCTGGTGCACGATGTGCTGATCGACACCGTTGAACAAGCCAGCGGAGTCACCCCCACTAGCCTGTCCGGATACGCCAAGACGGGGGACTACGTTTACGACCCCGACAAGGCCAAATCCCTACTGACCAAGTTGGGCGTCAAAGATCTGAAACTCAAGATCATTTGGGAGACCGGCGAGTTCCCCTCAGATACCGCCATCATGGAAGCCCTAGTGCAAATGTTTGGTGATATCGGAGTAAAAACCGAACTTCAGCAATTTGAGCCTGGCGGAAACATCCTCCAATGGCGTCAAGGCAAAGAGGGCGATTGGGATCTGCTGGGTAATGGTTTCTCCAGCCCCACGGGTTTGGCGATCACTATGCTGCAAGGCATGTATGCCGGAACCGCGGAAAAGGAAAAGACCCGCGATACCTATCAGGGTTACGTCAATAATGATGTCGCACGCAAGATTGCCCGTGCAGCCTCGGAAGTAGACGAAGCCAAGCGCACCGAGTACCTCAAAGTTGCTCAGCAAGCAGTCTGGGATACCTGGCCCTGCGCCTGGGCTTTCACCCCCAAATCAATTCTTGCCCGCCGCGATCGCGTGCAAAACCTGGAACTATCCGCCGCCAACGCCTACCCGCTGGCCCGTGTGGGATTGGAGAGCTGACCCGTGCTGACCTATCTTCCCAAGCGCATCGGACAGGGACTACTCACGGTATTCTTGACCGTTTCGGTAGTTTTCCTGCTGATCCGCATGGCGCCGGGCGATCCGGCCGCTTCCTTTGCCGGCCCGCTGGCAACCAACGAACAGCTCGCTGCTGTACGCGAGCAATTCGGTCTTGATAAGCCGTTATTGCAGCAGTACGTGATCTTCATTGGCCAACTCTTCACCGGACATTTGGGGCAGTCCTACTCATTCCAGGCTCCTGCGGTACAGGTAGTTATGGACCGCCTTCCCTACACGCTGACCCTGGCCACCAGCTCGATCTTACTGGCTGCCTTGGTGGCAATCCCATTGGGCATGTGGATGGCACGCCGTGCTGACACCGACGCGGAACTGGGCGTGAACGTACTGACCATCGCCGGACAGTCCATGCCCGACTTCTGGACGGGCATCATGTTGCTGACCGGATTCTCGGTCATCATCCCGCTGTTCCCGGCCTCCGGTTTCACCACCTGGGGAGGGCTGGTCCTACCCACCATCACAGTGGCGATCTTGCAGATTGCGTTAGTCTCACGCATGGTCAAGCGAGAAATGGCTACGAACTTTAATGCACCGTATCTGAGCATCGCTCGCTCACGCGGTGTGAGCGAACGAGTTCTCACCTGGCGCTATGCCTTGGGCAACGCCGGAATCCCCGTGTTCACGGCGCTGGGCACACGCTTTGCGGCCATGCTCAACGGTGTTGTGGTGGTCGAAGTGGTCTTCGGCTGGCCCGGTGTGGGTTCGCTGATTGTGCGCGCACTGGAAACTCGCGATTACCCCCTAATTCAGGCCACCGTGCTGATCACCGCATTGCTGGCGGTAGCTGTTCAGCTGCTGATCGACTTGGCCTACCCACTGCTGGACCCTCGGGTCCGCCTCGGAAAGGCAACATCGGTATGAGCACAACAATCCAAAACCCCACCCAAGCTCCGGATCCGGTACGTTGTTCGGCAGTGACCAAGCAGCTACTAAAGAAGTCGGCTGCCGCTCGCCGGACCCGCGCAACTCGAATCAAACTCTGGTTGGGAACGATCCTGACCCTGTTGGTCTTCATTCCGATTGTGCTGGCCAACCTGTTGCCCATCGCAGATCCGAATATGCAGGACCTGGGCGCGCGACGACTGGCACCGTTTGTTGATGGGCACCTGTTTGGCACTGACCAGCTCGGACGCGACTTACTCTCCCGAGTGCTATTCGGTGGCCAGACCTCGTTGACCATTGGTGTCCTGGCGGTGGTGGTTTCCGGTGCCATCGGCGTGATCCTTGGATCCATTGCAGGGTTCTACGGCAAGTGGGCTGACGTGATCATCTCCCGTGTGCTTGAAGCTCAGCTCTCGCTGCCGCTATTGATGATGTTGCTTCTGGTTGTGGCACTCTTTGGACCGTCAATTCCCGTGATCACCGGCGTTATCGCCATTGCGCAGTGGCCCGAGGTTGCCAGGTTGACCCGTTCGCTGGTTTTGGTGGAACGCGAAAAACCATATGTTGATGCCGCCAAAACTTTGGGTCTTCCTAAACTGCAGATCCTTGCCAAACACGTGATCCCCAATGTTTTCAAGCAGGCCAGTTTGGTCATCCTGCTTTTGCTGGCACAGGCAGTTCTGCTCGAAAGCGCACTGTCCTTCCTTGGTGCTGGTCCGCAGCGTCCCTTCTCCACTTGGGGCCGACTGATTTCTGATGGACAGGACTACATCACGACTTCATGGTGGATGGTCACCCTGCCAGGTCTGTTCATTGTCGTCCTTGTGGTTGGCGTGAACTTGCTAGGTGACGCACTTCGTGACGGTAACCTGCGCCTGACTTCCCGAAAGGAAAGTAAGTGATGAGTGAACAAAATACAGCGATTCTCGAAGTATCAAACTTCAGCGTTGAACTCATGACCGATAACGGAATCTTCAAGGCGGTCAGCGACGTCAGCTTCCGTATCGGTCACGGCGAAACCGTCACCATCATTGGAGAATCTGGTTCCGGTAAATCAACCACCGCGATGGGCCTTCTGCAATTGCTGCCCAAAGGCCTGGCTGCACTTTCTGGTCAAGTGCGGATCAAGGGCGAAGACGTACTGGCAAATACCAAGGCGATCGCCAAGTTCCGTGGGCGCGGACTCGCGTTGATTCCGCAGGACCCGATGACCGCGTTGAACCCCGTGGCCACCATCGGTTCACAGCTACGTGAAGCGATCAAAGTTGCTGGGCGAATCAAGAACAAAAATGAGGTGCACAACAAAGCTGTTGAGCTCCTAGAGCAGGTACGTATCCCGCTGGTTGAAGAGCAATTAAAAAAGTTCCCGCACCAGCTTTCCGGTGGCATGCTGCAACGAGTGCTTATCGCCATCGCGTTGGCCAGTGAACCAGAGCTCTTGGTCGCTGATGAACCAACTAGCGCCCTGGACGTCACTGTTCAGGCGGGAATCCTTGACCTGTTGCTGGATTTGCAGCAACGACGTGGCATTTCGATTCTGATGATCACCCATGATATTGGTGTTGCTCGACTGGTTTCTGATCAGACCCACGTGATGAAATCAGGGAAATTCATTGAGTCCGGCCCCGCCGCTCAAATCGTTGATGCACCAGTGCAGGATTACACCCGCAAGCTGCTCGCGGCCGTTCCTCGGCTGGGAGCATGGGACGAAACACCGATGGCATCCGAGGGAGCATCATGAACCAGCAGACACCATTCCTATCGGTGAAAAACCTGAGCGTTGAATACAACACCCGCAACGGAATATTCCGCGCAGTGGATGATGTTTCCTTCGACCTTCAGCGCGGCACGACCCTAGCTGTGGTTGGCGAATCGGGCTGCGGTAAGTCGACTATCGCCAAGTCCATCATGCGCTTGATCAAGCCAGCCAAGGGACAGATCCTGCTTGACGGAACCGATCTGGTGGCCTTGAACGAAAAGCAGTTGCGCCCCTTGCGGCGCAAGTTCCAGATGGTTTTCCAAGATCCTTATGGGTCGCTTGATCCAAGCCAGAGTGCTGAGCAGATCATCACCGAACCGCTGCGAATCCACAAGGAGGGCACCCCCGCGCAGCGGCGTGATGAAGCTCTGCGGTTGTTGGACAGAGTCGGTCTGCCTAAGACGGCGTTAGATAAGCGGGCCAATGAGTTCTCCGGCGGACAGCGGCAACGCATCGGTATCGCTCGGGCGCTGGCCTCCAAACCAGAACTTCTGGTTTGTGATGAGGCGACCAGTGCGTTGGACGTATCGGTGCAGGCTCAGGTGCTCAAGCTACTGGCCGAAATTCAGGCGGATACCGGAATTTCCTACGTCTTTATTTCACACAATCTAGGTGTAGTTCAAGAAATCAGCCAGCAGGTAATGGTCATGCAACGCGGCAAACTGGTCGAGTTGGGTACCACCGAGCAGGTGTTGACCTCACCGGCCGAACAGTACACCCGAAAGTTGCGCCGCGCAGCCTTGGATCCAAGCCAGATGGAGGGTGTGAAGCCACGCCACATCCTGGCCGGGCTGACCAGCTAAGACAAAGAAACAAGCAAGGAAGCAAAGATAATGCTCAAGAACACGCCAGCCCAGCTGGTTCTGGGAACCATGACCTTCGGGGATACCGCGGACGCTCAAGCCAGCTCCGAGATCCTGAACGTGGCCCTCGACGCAGGAATCACTCACATCGATACCGCCAATGCCTATGTGGGTGGCGCTACCGAAGAATTGCTGGCGACACTGCTGGTGGGCAAACGGGACTCGGTGTTCTTAGCGTCCAAAGCTGGAATGCCGCATGCCGATGCTGGCAGTGATTCGCCGCTCTCGCCGGCGGCACTACGACGCAGTGTTGAGGCATCATTGCAGCGGTTGAAGACCGACCGACTGGACTTGTTCTATCTTCACCAGCCGGACTACGCCTGCCCGCTAGAAGATACCCTGAGCGAGGTTGCGAAGCTGCATGAGGAAGGGAAAATCCTTTCACTCGGTGTCTCAAACTTTGCCGCCTGGCAGATCTCAGAGGCCAGTCATGTGGCCCAGGCCGTCGGTGCTCCGCAACCGGTGGTAGCCCAGCAGCTATACAACTTGGTGGCACGTCGCATCGAGACCGAATACCTGCCCTTCGCACAAGCCAAGGGCGTGCAGAGCATGGTCTACAATCCGCTCGGTGGGGGCCTGCTCACCGGGCTGCATAGCTTCGCGGAACAACCGGAGAATGGCCGCTTTGGCACTTCCCGTTTAGCCAGTATGTACACCGAACGATATTGGGATGAGGATTTGTTCAAGGGCATCGAAGCCTTGAACACGCTTGCTAAGGATGCGGGCATCAGCCTGATAGAACTCTCTCTGCGCTGGTTGGCCTACCACCAAGGCGTTGATGCACTGTTGCTCGGCGGTTCCAAAGCGAGTCAGCTGGAATCAAACATCGCCGCTATCGCCAACGGCCCTTTGGACCAGACTCTGGCCGAGGCCGCAGCCGATGCCACCGCGTCGCTGCACGGCCCGATGCCTGCCTACAACCGCTAAATAGAAAGAGAAAAACATCATGACTTCAACTGTTGCCACCGAATTTGCTCGTAAGATCCAAGACCGTGAACCAGCTGTCGGTTACTGGGTAGTGCTTGATTCTCCGGTATCCACCGAGCGAATCGCACGCCTGGGCTACGACTACGTTGCCCTGGACGCGCAGCATGGCCTCCTCGGCTACAACGGTATGCTCACCGGGCTGATGGCTATCGACGCATCACATCAGGCTGCCGGGGTAGTACGAGTAGAAGCCAATAACGCTACCGCCATCGGTAAGGCACTGGACGCCGGTGCTGTCGCGGTGATCGTGCCACTGGTCAACGACGCGCAAGATGCTGCTAACGCTGTTAAATATGCCAAGTACCCACCTCACGGTATTCGCTCCTACGGACCAATGCGCTCCGCCTTACGAGTGGGACCGGTACCGGCAGAAGCCGACGCCGCCACCATGGTCTTCGCCATGATCGAGACCCCTGGCGGCCTGGAAAATGTGGAAGAAATCGCGGCCGTCGAAGGCTTGGACGGACTCTACGTTGGGCCTAGCGACCTAGCTTTGGCTATCGGTGCCGCATTCCCCGGGGACCCTGCAATCAAGGATGAATTCGAAGCAGCCCTCACCCGCGTCAGTGCTGCAGCGCAGAAAGCCGGCATCGCTGCGGGTATCCACAACGCCAACGGCGAATTGGCCCAGCAGCGCCTGGGCGAGGGATACACCTTCGCCACCGTGGCCTCGGATTTGACCCATCTGGAAGCAACGGCTGCGGCGCACCTGCAGCAGGCCCGCTCCTAGCCAACCCCAGATAGCAAGGAAACAGAGAATGTCGTTGACTGAATTTTCCACCATTACCCCCAACGGTCAGATCCACGAGGATGAGTCGCTGGCCTACGCGTACCTGCCTGCGCCCACCGTGCAATCCCACGCAGCTAACGTGATGACCCTGGGCAACGGGGATCTAGGCTGCGTTTGGTTCGGCGGTACCCAGGAAGGGGTGGCGGATATCAGCATTTACTTCTCCACCCTGGCGCGCCAACCCGACGGGCAATGGGCAAAAAATTGGTCTGCGGCACAGCAGCTGTCCTTTGACTCGACCCGCTCCGAACAGAACCCGATTCTTTACCGTCACGAGGATCAGCTGTGGTTGCTTTATACAGCTCAGCACGCGGGCAACCAGGACACCTCCGAGGTACGTCGGCGCATCTCCAATGATCACGGACGCACGTGGGGTGAACCGGAGACCTTGTTTGCCGCAACCGAGCACGGCGGAGTTTTTGTCCGCCAACCACCGGTACAGGTCGACGGGCGACTCTTTGTCCCGGTCTTCCGATGCGCCACCGTACCGGGGCAAAAATGGGTAGGGGACTTTGACGACTCCGCACTGATGGTCTCCACCGATGGCGGGGTCACCTGGAGCGAACAGATTATTGAAGGATCCACCGGCGCCGTTCACATGAACGTTGCGGCGCTCGCCGACGGGAGCCTGCTGGCGCTGTATCGCAGCCGCTGGGCTGATTGGATTTACGCGTCACGTTCCGCGGACGGCGGACTGACTTGGAGTGTGCCAGAAGCTACCGAATTGCCAAATAACAATTCCTCAATTCAGTTTGTCGCCATGAACGATGGACGATTGGCATTGATCTACAACCACTCGCAAGCCGATGAACAGACCGAACGTCGCTTGTCGCTCTACGACGAAATCGATGACGAGGGATTGGATTCCAGCGTGGATGGACCGGTGGTCTTTGAACCGGTGCCTACCCAAGAGGCCGGGGTGCGAAAAGCTTTCTGGGGCACGCCGCGCGCACCACTGACGGTGGCGATCTCTTCAGATAATGGTCGCAGTTGGCCAGCACGCCGAAACCTTGAGGTAGGCGACGGCTACTGCCTTTCCAATAACTCTCGTGAAGGACTGAATCGAGAATTCTCCTACCCTTCCATCCATGAAGGACAGGACGGATCATTGCACCTGGCTTACACCTATTTCCGTCAAGCCATTAAGTACGTGCGCATCGACCCATCATGGGTGAGTGCTACGCAAGCAGGCGACGATGCCTAGCGCACTGGTCACCGGCGTCAGCTCCGGCATTGGTGAAGCTATTGCCGTCGCCTTGCTCGATGCCGGTTATGAAGTCACCGGTCTTAGCCGTCGGGCCCCGGGCATTACCAATGATCGATTTAGTTGGCGTGGTACCGACTTGGGAGATCTGGCCCAAGTTGAAGAAGCAGCGGGGGAGTTGGAAGCCCCAGACCTTTTGGTCCACGCTGCTGGTTTTATGGCTACCGGAGCGCTGGGGGAGCTCAAAGCCGAGGACCTAGCCGGCATGCACGCCGTTCATGTGCAGGCGCCGATGGTGCTGGTTAATGCCCTGGGACCAAAAATGGATGATGGCTCGCGCATTATCCTCATTGGCAGTCGCACCATGAGCGGGGTGGCTGGAAAGAGCCAATATGCTGCCACCAAATCTGCGCTCGTGGGGCTATCGCGAAGTTGGGCCATGGAGCTGGCACCCCGCGGAATCACCTGCAATGTGGTTGCACCGGGGCCAACCAACACCCCGATGATGGTTGATCCACGCCGTGCTGGAGTCCCACCGGTCACCCCTCCGCTGGGTGCACTCGTTGACCCTGCCGATGTTGCAGCACTTGTGCTGTTTCTGGGCGGGGAGCACGGCAAATCCATCACCGGTCAGGTCCTGACCATCTGCGGTGGAGCGTCGCTGAAGGGCTAGGCGCGCACACCCATCGTTTAGTAGTACACCGCCAGCGGCCCGTTGGGACCAGGGATCACGTTCACCGGGGTTTCAAAAACTTCGGTGAGGATTTCATCTTGCATGATCTGCTCCGGGGTGCCGAACTCTACGACCTTGCCGTGTTTCATGGCGCAAATGTAGTCGGCGTAGTGCCCGGCGAAGTTGATGTCGTGCAGCACGATAACGATGGTGCGGTTCAGTTCTGCCGCAGCACGTTTGAGGTGCTGCATCATGACTACCGAATGCTTCATGTCCAAGTTATTCAGTGGTTCATCAAGCAAAACAGTATCGGTGTCCTGGGCCAGAACCATGGCAACGTAGGCGCGCTGACGCTGGCCGCCGGAGAGCTCATCAAGGTAGCGCCCTTCCAGCTCACCAAGGTCCAGGAAGTCGATGGACCGCGAAATGATTTCTTCGTCCACCTGATTCAGCCGGCCCTTGGAATGTGGGAATCGTCCGAAGCCCACCAACTGTCGAACAGTCAGTCGAGTGACAAAGTGATTTTCTTGGCGCAGGATCGACACGATCTTGGCCAGATCCTTTGAATTGGTTTTAGTGACGTCGTAGCCCGAGACCTCGATAGTTCCTTCATCAATGCCCAGTAGACGTCCGACCATGGTGAGCATGGTGGACTTGCCTGCACCGTTGGGACCCACCAGTGCAGTCAGGCCTCCGGTGGGAATCTTGAGCGTCACGGGGCCGATGGCTACGGTGGAGCTGTACTTTTTGCTGACGTCTTTGAGGGTAATCACAGCCGTCCCTTTCGCAGGATGAAGATCAAGAAGGTAATGCCGCCAACGGCTTCGATGATGATGCCCACCACGCCTTGGGCGTAGAACAGGTTTTTCATGATGAAGTAGGCGCCGGCCAAAACCACAAAGCCGATGAGGAATGACATGGGGTAGATGTAGCGGTGGTCGTAGGTGTCAGCTAATTGATAAGCCAGCGTTGCCACGAGGAATCCAAGGAAGGTCAAAGGTCCCACCAACGCGGTGGTCACAGCCATCAAGATGGAAACAAAGAACAATGTTTTCATCACCTCGCGGCGATGATTGATCCCTAGATTGATCGTGGTTTCTTTGCCTAGGGCCAGGATGTTCATCTTCTTGGAAGCCAGCACCAAGTAACCGCCGGCGATAATGACCAGCGGGATGGCCACCGGCATATAGCTCATATCCGCGTTGGCCATGGAGCCAAAGAGGCGGGCGGTGAGTACATCAAATTCGCTCGGTGTCAGCAGGCGCTGCATGAAGGTAGAAATGGAACCTAAGCCGGTGCCGATGATGATGCCTACGAGCAACATGATCTGAATATTGCCGAGCTTGCCCGAGAGCAGCCAGCCGTACAACGCTACGGAGAGCCCAACCATGATGGCGACCTGCACAACGAACTGGCTGACCCCGGTCAAGAAAGTGACTCCGGCGGCGCCCAAGGCAAAGACCGCCCCGGTTTGCACCACGCGGTATAAGGCTTCAAAACCCATGATGGACGGGGTGATGATGCGGTTGTTGGTCACCGTTTGGAAAGCGACGGTGGCAATGGACTGGCACAGGGCAACGATCACCATGGTCAAGATGTTGCTGGCGCGAAGCTTCGCGATCACCCAGAACCCGGTGGATTCCAGCGGCATCGGGTTATCCCAAGCCAAGAGTCCAACGGCAAAAAATACTGCCAGCCCAGCAAGGATCCACAGGGTCAGCCAGTAGCGTTTGCGCACCTTGACGGTCGGTAGTGGGCCCGATGAGCGGCCAGTATGATGAGCAGCACGTGCAGGGGAAGAAATGAGATTAGCCAACTTTGCGCTGCCTCAACAGAAGGAAGATGAATACGATCGCACCGAGTACCCCGAGGATCAGGGACACCGGAACTTCGAAGGGCATGATGATGGTGCGGCCGATGAGGTCACACACGGTGGTGATCGCGATGCCCAGCAGGCAGACCCATGGCAAATTGCTGCGCAGGTCATCGCCGCGCACCATGGAGATAATGTTTGGCACGATCAGTCCCAAGAACGGCAGGTTGCCAATCACTACGGTGACCACGCCAGTTGCTACTGCGATCAGTGCAGTACCAAGGAGCATCACGTGGCGGTAGTTTAAGCCCACGTTGGTTGCGATCTCTTCGCCCAGGCCTGCAACGGTGAAGCGGTCGGCCACGATGTAGATCGCTACGGCCACGAAAGCAACGATCCACAGCACTTCGTATTGGCCGCGGATTACCGAGGTGAATGAACCGGCCAGCCAGATGCCCAAAGACTGCAATTTGTCGGTGCTTAGCGCCAGGAATGTTGAGAACGCCCCGACAACCGAACCGAGCATGATGCCCACAATTGGCACCGTCAGCGAAGCCTTGAGTGAGACGCGTTGGAGGAAGAGGAAAAAGATCATCGTTCCGGCAAAGGCGAAGGCGATAGCCACACCCATTTTTGCCAGCAGGTTTGCGGTCGGAAACAGCACCAGCATCGTGAGTAATCCAAGGCCGGCCCATTCGGTGGTGCCCGTGGTGGTGGGTTCAACAAACCGGTTTTGGGTCAGTAGCTGCATGACCAAGCCGCTCATGGCCATCGCGGCTCCAGCCAAAACTAAGGCGATGGTGCGCGGGATGCGTGTGATGGCGAACATCTGTGCGCCGTCGTCTTGGCCAAAAATGTCGTACACGCCGGTAAAGAGCGAGAAGGCTAGGAGCAGTAAAACACCGAGGATGCCCAGTGTTAGTTTGCCGGTGAAGACCCTTGGTGGGGTTCGCCCCGAGGTGATTGTGCTTGTCATGTGGCCGCCGTGAAGAAGTGTGGTGGAAAAACAGCTTTAGTGGCGAAGCAGAATTCTGGCTTCGCCACTAAGGTGCTGAGACGTGTCTGGATGTTACTTGGCGGCTTCGAGAGCATCAGCGAATCCGTTGAGGAATTCGGTATAGGTCTGGATGCCCTCGTTGGTGTAGGTGTCAGCTGGCATCACCAGAACCTGGCCTTCCTTGGCTGCAGTCACGTTCTGCAGTGCCTCGGATTCTTCCAGCAGCTTCTTGGCTGGCTGGTAGTCAGGGCCGTCGGATGCAACGGCGGCGTCGCGGTCCATGACGATGATCCAGTCTGGGTTGGACTTGGCGATGGCCTCAACCGAGACGTCGTCACCTTCGTGGTCGGTGGAGGAGTCTTCAAGTTCCAGCGCTGGGGTCAGGCCGAGGAAATCAAACATTGGGCCAACGGTGCGTCCGGTCTTCGGCGCTGAGTAGCCAAGCTCGCCCCCCGAAGCGACCAGGCCCATGACGGTGTCATCGGTGTTGTAGGCAGCCTCGACGCGCTTTTGGGCTGCTTCGAACTGGTCAACAAGCTTTTTGGCCTCGTCCTGCTTGGCGAAAATCTCGCCCAGTGTGGTGACCTGGCGTTCTAGTTCAGCATCCAGTGGCTCGCCATCGCGAGGGTCTAGCGAAACGATCGTGGCCTCGGGGGCCAACTCCTTGAACTTATCTGCATACTGGGCGTAGCGCTGACCGTTGATGATCAGGTCCGGGTCTACGGTGACGACTGATTCAAGATTTGGTTCCTTGTGGCTACCCAGATCAAGAATGTCCTTGTCCTTGGTGTAGGAAATGCTATCAGGCATCAGGGTGACGGCTGCTGCGGAGAGCTTGATGCCCCAGCTATCCAGGGTTTCGAAGGTTCGGTTGTCGGTTGCGACGATGGACGTGGCTGGTACGGAGACGTTCTTTTCGCCGTCGTTGTCGGTGAAGGAAACTTTCTTGGCATCATCCGCGTTAGCTTCTGCGGCGGTATCAGTGGAAGAGCCGCAAGCGGTGAGGGACAGGGCAGCGATGCTGAGAAGAGCAGCGGCGCGGAGCTTGATGGAGGCCATAGCGTCCTTTCTTATGACAACCTTCATTGGTTGCGCGAGTGGATGATCTGATAATTAGCTTAGCCTTATCTGACTATATTAAGCCAAGTCGGATTCAGGCCATCCGTACCCTTCTGCTTCGAATGTTGCACGTGAAACACAGTAAACAACGTTAAGTACTTGCTTACTTCCGGTATTCATTGCGAAAGTCGAGACAAATACATGCTGTAGCAGTTCGCTATTTCACGAAACATGAATTGGCTTCACTGGATAAGATAGCTTCATGACTCCTAGCCTTGAGCAGATCCAGTGGCCCGTGCGCACCGAGAGACTACGCTTACGACGACTGACCGAACAAGATCTGGAAGCTACTTGGAGCTACCGCAAGTTGCCAGAAGTAACCCAGTGGATCACTGCCGGACCTCACGACTTTGAGACTTACCGAGAGCAATTTCTGGAATCGGGGAAGATCGATCTCGATGTCGCAGTAGAGCTGCAGACACCGGATGGCCAACTGCGCCTCCTTGGAACCGTGATGGTTTACATCAAGGATGCTCGGGGCCAACGAGAAATTGTGGAACAGACTAAATCCGTGGAAGCAGAACTCGGCTGGAGCTTTGATCCCCAGTTCGCTGGCCAAGGTTATGCCAGCGAGGCGGTGCTCAAGGTCATGGAAATCTGCTTCGAAGATTTGGGGCTACGCAGAGTTGTTGCGGAATGCTTCGCAGCCAACAAACCCTCGGTGAAACTCATGGAACGGGTAGGCATGCGCCGTGAAGCTTTTGAAAAAGCTAACAGCCTGCATCGCAGCGGGGCCTGGATGGACAGTTATGCCTACGCGATGCTCGTTGACGAGTGGTCGGCTAACCGAGGCTAATGATCTTGTCGTGCGCTGTGCATAACAAGCCCTAGGATTTCTTGAACTTGTTCTGCACGAGATTTCCAGTAGCCGGTATCTAGGCTCATTCCGAGCATGGCTTCATCGGCACGCTTTTTGAAGTAATCCCGGTGGTCTTCTAAAGCGTTGGTGAGATCAGCGAATTGATCATTGGTCAGTTCCAGATTTAAGGTTTTCTGCTTCATGAGCGTTCGTCCAGGGTTGAGGTTTTGTTTTCTGCATTGAGGCTACGCTCGGTGAGCATTGAATAAAACTGGCATTGAGCGGACTATCAGATTGGGTCTGTTTAGTGGTCTCTTGGGAATAGTTCACAACTCATCGTCGTTGTGCCGAATAAGACGATGAGATCAACGATCAGAAGGAGTAGTACATGTCTGAAGAACGTCGAGTAGTCCTTATTGGTGGCCATGGCAAGGTAGCTTTGCTGGCTGCACCAAAACTGGTCGAGCGCGGTTTCGCCGTAGACTCCCTGATCCGTAACCCTGCGCATTCTGAAGAGATCACCGAGACCGGTGCCAACCCAGTGGTGCTTGATATCGAAAACGCTGATGTTGAACAGCTGACCGAAGCGTTCACCGGCGCACACGCAATTGTCTTCTCGGCCGGCGCCGGCGGCGGTAGCCCAGAACGCACCGTCGCCGTGGACTTTGATGCTGCGGTTCGTTCGATGGAAGCTGCAAAACAAGCAGGTGTCAGCCGCTTCGTGATGGTTTCCTACTCCCGCGCATTAGTAGATGTGGACAACCTCGATCCAGAGAACTCCTTCTACACCTACGCCAAGGCAAAGCATGATGCGGATGCCGTACTTCGAGACACTGACTTGGAATACACCATTCTTGGTCCAGGCGCACTGACCCTTGAACCAGCCACTAAGAAGCTGGTCATCGCTGATGAGTCCGGAAACATTGACGGTGCTCCGGCCAGTTCAGAGACCGGCAAGGCATCACGCGACAACGTCGCAGAGGTCATCACGCACGTAGTTGATACCAAGGCAGCGGTTCGCCAGACCGTGAACTTCTACGACGGATCAACCCCGATTGCTGAGGCCATTAGCTAAGCAGCTGGTGCACCAAGCGATCCCTAGAGGGCAAAACACCTACGGTCGTCGTAACTCCTGAATTCTCAGGAGCTACGGCGGCCGTTGGTGTTTAAGTTGGGTATTCACAGCGCAAACCACGAAGAGAGGAACGAAGATAGCAACGATATGACGCATGGTTGCGGGCAGAATTCGCAGCGTTACCCAGCTGCGCGATTTGTTACGTTAGCTGGTCTTTAGTACCCCGTCATCGAAATAGTCTCGCGTGCAGCCCGACGATTAGCATGCAAACAGGAGTTTCGAGTTTGCATGCGGTGGTGACTGAGCTGCACTTTTGCGAAGGCAGCCAAGGACGGCGCGAACCTCGCCTCCCCAAACCTGTCCGGAAGTAGCGAAAGAAAATTAGAATGACTCAGCTGTTCAAGACTCACGGCCCTGACCGAATCAATCTCTGGTTGATGCTCGCACTGACCTTTACCACGGGAATCATTGACGCCGTTGGTTACCTCGGACTGGACAGGGTCTTCACCGGCAACATGACCGGCAACGTAGTAATCCTGGGCATGGCGCTTTTGGGTGCGGATGATCTTCCCGTGGTTGGCCCGGTTGTGGCACTGGCCGGATTTGTTGTGGGTGCCATGATCGGTGGTCGCGTTTTGAAGAGGGAACTAGCTGGCTGGAACCGACGAACTACACTGTTGATCGCTGTGGTGGGTGTGTGCCTCGCGCTGACTTCGCTCGCTTTGTTCCTAGACCTTCACCAAGCATCAGACGTTGTGGCACTGTTGATCACTGGCTTTATTGCCGCCTCGATGGGACTCCAAGCAGCAACCGCGCGACACCTAGGCGTTAAGGACGTCACCACGGTCGTGGTGACTTCAACCCTGACCGGCCTTGCCGCTGATTCGCCCCTAGGCGGTGGCAGTGGAAAGTTCTGGCAGCGACGATTGCTGGCGGTTGTATTGATCCTCGCCGGTGCAGCAACCGGTGCCGCCTTCTTGCAGATCCACATTGGGTTGGGAATTCTTGTGACCGGTGTGCTCGCCATCGCTGTGGCGTTGGTTGGAGAGGCATCACGCAAATACGCTGCAGATCAGGAAACTGAACAGCCGGTTGAGGATAGCGTGAACACCATGTAATCCACTGACGCGAAAAGGAAACCCCGATGCCGAAGCATCGGGGTTTCCTTATGTCATCACTCGCACCTTCATGAGGTACTTACAACTCTAAACGCGCTGTCTGTGCACCAACTGGGATGCTCCTGCGCATTCACTTGGTAAGGGAATTGGCAGTGATTGGCCACCCGGTCAGGACCTTGGGACGTGGGGGAGCGTAGGTGCGAACCTTCGAGGTGCTCAGCCCCATTCGCACCAAGGAATCCGCGATAGTCACCGCAGCGCGGACCCCGTCAACAATCGGCACACCGGTAGCCTGCCGCACTTGTTCCTCCAGCTCGGACATGCCACCACAACCAAGACAGATGACTTCAGCCTTGTCCTGTTCAACAGCGATGCGAGACTGCTCAACAATGGCAGCTACCGCACGCTCTGGGTCAGATTCCAGTTCAAGAACACCCAGTCCGCTGGCGCGCACCGAAGCGAGTCGATCCGTGAGACCTGCGAGCTTCAGCCGGTCTTCAATCAACGGCACCGCACGATCCAAGGTGGTGACCACTGAATATTTGTGGCCCAAGAATTGAGCTGTCGAGGCCGCGGCCTCGGTGATGTCTACAACGGGAACATCAAGAAGTTCTTGCAGTCCTTCGCGTCCATGTTCGCCATAGCCAGCCTGGATCACGGCATCAAACGGTTCTGGATATCGAACCACTTTGTCCATGACGGCAATGGCCGCAAGGTAGCTTTCAAAGTTGCCTTCGCAGGAGTCCGCGCCGAAGTCCGGAGTCAGCTCAACAATTTCTGTGCCGGGTGAGGCAACCTGCCGGGCGGAGTCGCCGATGGCTTTGGTCATGGACGCAGTGGTGTTCACATTCAAAATGAGGATTCGCATGATGCTCCTAGTGCGTTGGAGCCACGGCGATAGGCTCACCGTCAATGTCGACAAGATCGTTGTGGCGCTTAGCTAGGGCAAGGTACGCCAGGGCACCTGCACCAGAACCGAGGAACCATGCGAAGGATCCAACAACGTGAAGGGCAGGAACGAAGGCCAAGACCAGAGCGATGGCCGAGCTGATCACTAGGGCGGTCACCGCGCGGTAGTTCACCCCGCGGGTGAAGTAGTAGGTTCCTTCCGGATTTGTCCGGTACAGATCCATGACGTTGATGCGCGCACGGCGGATCAGCCAGTAGTCGGCCATGATGATGCCAAATAGTGGGCCAAGCAATGCACCGAGTCCACCAAGGAAGTAATTGATGATCTCCGGAGAGTTGTACATATTCCACGGCAGGATCACCAGACCGATAATGCCCGAGATCATTGCGGCACTGCGGAAGTTCAGTTTTTTCGGGAACAGGTTGGTTAGCGCGTAGGTTGGTGCCACAAAGTTGGCCATGAGGTTCACCGCAATGGTGAGCACCAGCAAGGCAGCGGAAGCCAGCAACAATAAGAAGGTATTGGGAATGGCCCCAACAACATCAGAAGGCGAGGTGATGACCTTGCCATTGATGGAGAACTGAGTGCCGGTCAAAACCACAACGATAGCCCCGAAGAACAACATGTTCAGCGGGATGCCAAAGAAGTTGCCCTTGATGATGGCCTTCTTGGAAGAGGCTCCACGAGTGAAGTCGCAGAAGTTCAAAACGAAGGTTCCGTAGATGGAAACCCACAGGGCGGCGGCACCAAACATCGCTGCCCACATCTGCCCACCAGTTTTGGTTTCGCCGGTGCTCAGCGAGATGTTAAATCCGGATTCGAAGAGCATCCAAATGGCCAACGCCAAGAAGGTTACCAAGATGACGGGGCCGGCGAAGGCCTCGTACTTGCGGATCATTTCCATGCCGTAGCTGACAATGACCAACTGAATGGCCCACAGTGCCACGAAGCAGATCCACCCGAGCATGTTCAGCCCAAGGAAGCTGGACTCTTCGAGAGTTGCAGCGCCTGGGGCGACGGCTACGACCATCACCGAAAGTACCTGCGAGGCCAGGTAGGTTTGAATGCCAAACCAAGCGATGGCCACTGCTCCACGAATCAGCGCAGAAATTTGGGCGCCGTTGATGCCAAAGGCAATTCGACTCATGACGGGGAAGGGGACCCCGGTCTTTTCACCCATGTAGCCGGAGAGGCTAAGGAGGACAAAGAGTAAGGCCGCCCCGATGGCTAGGGCGCCAAGAATTTGGCCGGCGCTCATGCCCAAGGCGAAGAGTCCGATAGCAAAGGCATAGTTGCCGAGAGAGTGAACGTCGTTGGCCCAGAGGGTGAAGATGCTGTAGGCATTCCACGACCGTCCATTGCGGGTGGTTGGTGCCAAATCTTGGTTGTACAAAGTGGGGCTGAGCTCGTGCGGGTTGGCAGGATCAATTCCCTGGCTGGGTGTAAGTGCAACTGCTGGCGCGGCCAAGCCGGGCTCCGAAATGTTTTGCCTCATGGTGAGGTCCTCTTCTCAGAAGAATGCTGGAGGGCAGGGGTCTGCAAAGAAAGAAATCTCTGGGGACTGCCTGCGCCTACAGCGTGCATGCACGAGGCATGCTGATCTATTTGTAGCGTGCGATTGCATCGGTCCGAATACTGGACCAGAGCCTTGGCTACGGGTAGATCGGTTGTCCAAAGTTCCGATAGAACTCGGACGGGGTGCCTACTACTGGCAAAGTCGCGGAGGGCAATTGCCCCCACGTCCTGCCAGCTGGACTCCCTATGAGACGTACGCTCATGGCTGCTCCTGAGTTAGAAAAAGTCACTCCGAGATGTGTGCCACATCAACTGGTTACCAACTGTAGGCTTGCGTTTTGGTTACCGCAATAGAAAATCCTGATTTCACCCAGTGGAAATATATGGGAAACGCTTTCGCTATTCTGCACGGGGGAATGAGCTGGCTAGACCCGGTTTCTGTCGATCATGTTTCGTGTATGAAGCAATCATTACTTGCCTTCCCGGGGACAAAAGCGTTCCGCAGTGGGCTATCGAGGAGTATGTAAAAGTTACTCCTGAAGGGGTTGACAGTGCTCCGAGTCGAGACTTACTGTTTTCATAAAGCAAAACCTAGATTCCACAAAGCGGAAATTTAGGAAGATGGTCTTGGAGGGAAATCCGGTGTCTTACACTCTGAATTGCTCGATTCTTCTTACTGAACTGCCACTGCTGCAGCGTGCTGCAGCAGCGCGTCAGGCGGGCTTCGAAAGTGTCGAATTCTGGTGGCCATTTACCCAGGCCGTGCCCACGGATCAGCAGGTTGATGAATTTGTCGCCTCACTGATGGACGCCGGAGTCCAACTCGACGGACTGAACTTCTTCGCCGGCGACATGCCAGATGGAGACCGAGGCCTAGTTTCCTGGGTGGGACGAGAAGCCGAATTCAAGGACAACCTCGACGTTGTTGTTGGTATCGCTGAAGCCACCGGATGCACTTCCTTTAATGCCCTATATGGAAACCGACTGCCAGATGTTGCCCCAGAAGCTCAAGATGCGCTGGCCTTGAACAACCTCCTGGCTGCAACCGCCGCGGTGGCCAAGGTTGATGGAACCGTGCTCATTGAACCGGTCTCCGGCATGGAAACCTACCCGCTAAAAACTGCAGCTCAGGCTCTCAACGTAGTCAAGGCGGTTCAAGCTCAGGGACAGTCAAATATTGCCCTCTTGGCTGACTTCTACCACCTAGCCGTTAACGGCGATGATGTCGCAGCGGTCATTGAAGAACATGCCAAGGACTTCGGGCACATTCAGATCGCTGATGCACCAGGCCGAGGCGCCCCGGGCACCGGAGAGCTACCACTGCTTGAATGGATCGCTCGCTCTCGCGAACTGGGATACACCGGAAAAGTTGCACTGGAATACAAGCAGGATGCAAGCACCGCTTTTGACTGGTTGGCCACCGCCCAAGCTTCGACCTATTCCGAGTCCACACCACTTTAGGAGCACCGCATGACACAGAATATTGCCTTTATTGGACTGGGAATCATGGGCCTGCCAATGGCCAAGAATCTTGTTCACGCTGGCTTCAACGTCACCGGCTATAACCGCAGCGACGCGGCAGTCGACGCACTGGCAGCCGTTGGCGGAACCAAAGCAACGTCCATCGCCCATGCAGTCGCGGACGCTGATGCAATTATCACCATGGTTCCAGATTCTCCCGACGTCCAAGACGTTGTCCTTGGCCAAGACGGAGTTTTTGCCAATGCCGAGGCCGGCGCCCTATGGATTGATAACTCAACAATCCGTCCAGATGTGGCAGTCTCGCTTGTAACCTCTGCCCGCGAAGCAGGGCTTCGTCCACTAGATGCTCCGGTCTCTGGTGGAGAAGCAGGAGCTATTAACGCAGCATTGTCCATCATGGTCGGCGGGGAATCAGCGGACTTTGAAGCCGCCCGCCCAGTGCTGGATGCAATAGGAAAGACCGTTGTGCTGGTGGGACCAGCTGGCTCCGGGCAGACCGTGAAAGCGGCCAACCAACTGATTGTCGCCGCCAATATTCAAGCGCTCAGTGAAGCAGTGGTGTTCCTTGAAGCCTACGGAGTGGACACCAACGCAGCGATCACGGTGCTCGGCGGGGGACTGGCCGGCTCCAAGGTACTTGACCAAAAAGCGCAAAAAATCCTGGACCGCGAATTCGAACCCGGATTCCGTCTTGCCCTCCACAACAAAGATATGGGCATCGTGACCTCGGCCGCCAGAGAAGCTGGAGTGGTGCTCCCACTCGGTGCTTTGGTGGCCCAACTGGTGACCTCCACCGTGGCCTGCGGCGATGGAGCGCTGGACCACAGCGCACTCTACAACGGCGTACAGCGCCTGGCCGGAAAGATCGACGCACCCCAACCGGCCTAGGCCTTCCTTATTTCCTACGGCGAGCAGCGCAGCCAGCGCCAGCTCCTCAGAACTTGGTACGAGCCACCGAATGATTCGGACAGCCGCGACTTTGGTACACGGTAAGTCGCAGCCAGTTCCGCCGGTGGCCCGTGAGGGCTACGTTCCAGCCCGCCACCAAAATCTGGTGCTCAAGGAGCAGATGCTGTGGTGACTCAAACGCCGCGCAGCTCGCCGTAGGTTCAATCTTTCTTCTCAAAGGACGTGTTACCCATGCCAAAGATGCGTGCAGTAGATGCCATCGTTCAGATCCTGGAAAAGGAAGGCGCCACCGAAGCCTTCGGCCTTCCCGGGGCAGCCATCAACCCGTTGTACTCAGCCATGAAAGACCATGGCGGAATTCGCCACACCCTGCACCGCCACGTGGAAGGTGCCTCCCATGCCGCCGACGGTTACTCACGGGCCACCGGCAAGATCGGCTTGTGCCTAGGAACTTCGGGTCCGGCTGGCACCGACATGATCACCGGCCTCTACGCAGCTATTGCGGACTCAATTCCAATGCTGTGCATTACCGGGCAAGCTCCGACCAACGTATTGCACAAAGAAGATTTCCAATCGGTAGATATCGTATCCATCGCCAAGCCGGTAACTAAGTACGCCTCCATCGTTTTGGAGCCAGGTTTGGTTCCCGGAACCTTTGCCAAGGCCTTCCAGATCATGCGCTCAGGACGTCCCGGCCCAGCACTTATTGACCTGCCGATTAACGTTCAACTGGCAGAGATAGACTTTGACATTGATGCCTATGAACCATTGCCCTTTGAGCGGCCCAAGGCCACCCGCGGACAGGCAGAAAAGATTGTTGATCTGCTGCTCAGCGGCAAAAAGCCAATCATCATTGCCGGTGGTGGAATCATCAACGCCAACGCCAGCGAGCAATTAATTGCGCTGGCTGAAGAGTTGAACATCCCGGTCTCACCAACGTTGATGGGCTGGGGTATCATCCCGGATGATCATCGTTTGCAGTCAGGCATGGTGGGCATCCAAACCCATACCAAATACGGCAACGCCAGCTTCCTGGAATCAGACATGGTGCTGGGCTTGGGCAACCGTTGGGCCAATCGCCATACCGGTGCACTGGATACCTACCGGGCGGGCCGAAAGTTCATCCACGTAGATATCGAAGCGACGCAGATTGGCCGAGTGTTTTCTCCGGATCTAGGCGTTGTCTCTGATGCCAAAGCAGCAATCGAAGCCATTCTCGAAGTGGTGCGTGAGCGCAAGGCCGCAGGCACCCTGCCGGACTACTCCAGCTGGGCCGATGAGTGCACCGCACGTAAGTCCACCGGGCACCGGAAGACCAACTTTGAGAACATCCCGATCAAGCCGCAGCGTGTATATCAAGAGATGAATGCAGCCTTCGGCCAAGACACCACCTACGTCTCAACCATTGGGCTTTCGCAAATTGCTGGCGCACAGATGCTGCACGTTTATGGTCCACGCAAGTGGATCAACGCCGGGCAAGCAGGCCCGCTGGGCTGGACCGGACCTGCCGCGCTGGGCGTTGTACGTGGCAAGCCTGGACAACGAGTTGTAGCCCTTTCCGGTGACTATGATTTCCAGTTCATGATCGAAGAGTTGGCCGTGGGAGCGCAGTTCAAGCTGCCTTATATTCACGTGGTCGTCAATAACTCGTACCTTGGCCTGATTCGCCAGTCTCAGCGACCTTTTGACATGGATTATCACGTCTCGTTGGGCTTCGATAACATCAACTCTCCCGAGACCAACGGGTACGGGGTTGACCATGTGAAGGTAGCTGAAGGCTTAGGTTGCAAGGCGGTTCGTATTGAGGATCCGAGCCAGCTGGCCGACGGTTTTGCTCAAGCTAACGCGCTGGCCAAAGAACATCAGGTTCCAGTGGTGGTCGAGGTGATACTGGAGAAGGTCACCAACATCTCCATGGGCGCTGCGCTGGATTCCGTCAATGAATTTGAAGACCTGGCTCTGTTGCCTGATGACGCACCAACCGCATTGGTGCCATTGGGTGCAGTAGCCACCGTGGGTGCGTGAAAGGCAGTCGTCGCTGACTTGCGAACCCGCAAAAAATATTGGCGCGGGGCACCGGTTCACCAATCTGGGTGTGCCCCGCGCCACTACCACCTAAACTGGCATTGAGCTGCCAAGCACAACACCACCAAAAACGAGTAGGAACAACGTATGAGCATCAATGAGACCGTTGACCGCAATTCCGCCGAACCCTCCACAACAACCGGTGCTTATGATCTGGTTCTTCGCGGTTCGCAGGTACTAACTGCGCAGGGAATTGGCCCGCGCGAAGTTGGTGTTCGTGACGGCAAGATCGTCGCCATTGAAGAACTCGGAGCTCAGCTTGTTGGTGAGCGAGTCATCGAGGTAGCTGAGGACGAAGTGCTTCTACCCGGGCTCGTGGATACTCACGTTCATGT
This sequence comes from Glutamicibacter sp. MOO4, assembly GCF_056934395.1. Classification (NCBI taxonomy): domain Bacteria; kingdom Bacillati; phylum Actinomycetota; class Actinomycetes; order Micrococcales; family Micrococcaceae; genus Glutamicibacter; species Glutamicibacter sp. MOO4. Next base: position 2,744,234 of record NZ_CM167800.1, on the reverse strand, counting down.
TAATGAGCCGGGTCGCACCGAATGGGAAGGCTTTGAATCAGCCACCAAGGCAGCTGCCGCTGGCGGGGTAACCACCATCGTGGACATGCCGCTGAACTCCATTCCTCCCACCGTGAATCTTGAAGCGCTGAACATCAAGCGTGAAGCCGCCAGCAAGAATGCGTTTGTGAACGTGGGTTTCTGGGGCGGAGCGGTGCCGGGCAACAAACAGGATTTGCGCGAGCTACACGAGGCTGGTGTCTTCGGTTTTAAATGCTTCCTGTTGCATTCGGGAGTTGATGAATTCCCCTCATTGAGTGTTGATGAGATGGAAGAGGACATGGCTGAACTGGCCTCCTTTGACTCTTTGATGGTGGTACACGCCGAGGATTCAGAAATCATTGATAGTTCTCCTCAGGCTTCAGGCTCCACCTATTCGCGTTTCCTTGATTCGCGCCCGCGCTCAGCAGAAAACACGGCTATTGAGCAGGTCATTGACCGTGCTCGCAAGACCGGGGTGCGCGCACACGTGCTGCACCTTTCCAGCTCGGATGCGTTGGACATGATCCGCCAGGCTAAAGCAGAGGGCGTGAAGCTCACGGTGGAAACGTGCCCGCACTACCTGACGCTGTTATCTGAAGACATCCCAGACGGCGCAACCGCCTTCAAATGCTGCCCGCCAATTCGCGAAGACGCTAACCGCGACCTGTTGTGGCGCGGGCTTCAGGAAGGAATTATCGACTGCATCGTTTCTGATCATTCACCGTCAACGGTTGATCTGAAGGACGTGGAAAACGGTGACTTCGGAGTGGCCTGGGGTGGCGTCGCATCGTTGCAGTTGGGCCTGCCGTTGATCTGGTCCGAAGCTAAGAAGCGCGGGATCAGCTTGGAGCAGGTGATTTCTTGGATGAGCGTGAATCCCTCCAAGCTCGCCGGACTAAATAACAAGGCAGTGATCGAAGAAGGCCGCGACGCTGACTTCGCCGTCTTCGCCCCAGAGGAAAGCTTCGAGGTGGATGTGCAGAACCTTCACCACAAGAACCCGATTTCTCCGTACCAGGGCAAGGAACTGCAAGGGCTAGTCAGGCGTTCAATCGTCGCTGGCACCGACGTGGACTTCCAGACTCCACACGGTCAACTGATCCGTAGAGAAAACTAAGTAATTACCGTTCAAGGCCACTGCCCCGTTCTACGAAAATCGTTGACGGGCAGTGGCCTTTCGACATTTAACCGTGATCACATGAACGTATCGTAACGAACCCATATCAATTGCCTGAGAATGGCCAAGTTCACTGCGTGCGCACCATAGGGTGGAGTTCTATGGTGACGATGACGCGGTTGCTTACGATTTCAGGAACGAGTACGGATGCGAACTCTGCTCCGTCGTTGTTGACCAAAGAAATCAGTGATTTCACTCCCAACGACGTGCTGCTAGTTTCGGTAGTTTTTGGTGCAATACTCCTGAGCATTCTTATCGGCTTTGGAATCAAGACCTACCTTCACTTACGTCACTGCCTGAAGTTATCAACGGATGAAGATACTCCTGCGGTCCGTGCAGATCTGCCGGTAAAGATTGAACGGCCAGCGGCGACTCGCGAAGCCCCGCCAATGCCCGTTGGACTACGAAATTCGGAACCTGCCATGAGCAAGTTTGAAAACGGTAGCTGACCAATTTCCTGTCGCCCACCGTCGCCTCACTTCATTCCAGAACGCACTAGAAAATCCATCACGCCGTAGGATCAAGCTATGAATGAGAATCCTGTGCCAGAACTTCCACCGGTAAACACAACGGCTGCCGAAGCCATGTGGGCTGAACATCTGGCACATCGGGGCATCAATCCTGAAGCGGCACCGCACCATGTCGCAGAATCTTTCGGAGATCACCCAGCGCTGGCCGATGAACTGTTGAACGCCATTATGCATGGCACCAAGCGCGCTACGTCGTCATTGGCCAGTGAATACGCGTACTACGACGAACGCATTCCGCAAGTAGATGATCACTGCATCATCTGTGATGGTCAGGGTGAACCCAAAGCCATTCTTCGAGTGATCAGTGTGGAGCGTTCCAGCTTCGACGAGGTCGATGAGCAGTTCGCAGCGGCCGAGGGCGAAGGTGATCTGAGCCTTGGCTATTGGCAAAAAGAACACGAGAAATTCTGGCGACGAACTCAGAAGTCAATCGGTCGCGAGTGGTCACCGGCGGATACCCTGAAGCCCGGCGGTGAACTGATTTTGGAACGTTTTGAGATCTGCTGGCCAGAAGAATTCGCTGATTAGAAAGTCAATACGCGTCAAGGGCGTTGCACTGCGCCACGAACTGCCACCGGGGAAACTTCCGGCGTAGGGTGGCTTTGAGAAGCTTCTGTTTCGGTGAAGCACCGCTAAGAAAGGTTGAACATGTCGATTGTTGTCATCAATGCCCTGTCGGTTCCCGAAGGTTCCGGTGAAGAACTGGAAAAGCGCTTTGCGGCACGCAAACAGTCCGTGGATTACTCACTTGGCTTTGAAGGTTTTAAGCTGTTGCGCCCAGTAGCCGGCGAAGACCGCTACTTTGTGTACACCCAGTGGGCCACACGTGAGGATTTTGAAAACTGGCGAGATGAGCGTTCGGGCGCAGCCCATGCTGGCAGCGAAGGCAAGAAGTCGGTAGCTCACGGTGCTGACCTGATGGAGTTTGAGGTCGTCGAGCTCTAGCCTGAGCGCAGGAACAATAAGTGACGCCGAAGGATCTACGGATCTTCCGGCGTCACTTCTTGTTTGCTCCCGAGGAATTGATGCGGGTCGGTACCGATGCGGTTGCTGGTGAGGAACGGAGCGCCGAATTGATCAACAGCGCTATACCGAGGGTTATGCACAGCACTGCACCGATCAAGAAGGTCATATTGATACTGGTCGAGCTGGCCTCGCCATGCAACCCGGGATGGGTGGCGATGATGGCCGCAGAAATCGCGGTGCCAAATGAGGAGCCGACAGTTCGCAAGACCTGGTTAAAGCTGACCGAGCTACCCAGTTCCTGGACCGCCACGCTTCTGGCAATCAGCGCTGGCATCGCGGCATAACTGGCTCCCATGCCAAGACCGAAGACCAGCATGCTCAACAAGATTTCCCAGAGCTGGGAATGCAGTAGCCACAACAGGGTGCCGGCTAAGGACATGATGATGGCACCGACGGGCAGCATCACTTGAATGCCAATTTTCTTAGCCAAAACTCGGACAATTCTGTTGGCAGTGAAGCTACCAACCGAGAGTGGGAAGATGACAAAACCGGCCCAGAACACTGGCAAGCTCAGCCCGTATCCAGTGGAGGTTTCGGCCTGAGCAACCAGCGAAGAGACCGACATACCGATATACAGTGCTGCTCCGAGAGCGATGGCGGAGATATTGGCCAGGAGTACTTCTCCCTGCTTGAGCGTGCGCAGGTTGATCAGCGGGAAGGCGAGTTTGTTCTCGACGAGAACCCAAACGGTCAAGATGACCACGGCAAAAATAATCAATGTCAGGGTAGGCAACGACGACCACCCCCATTTAGGTCCTTCTGAGATGGCCAAGAGCAGCGAGCCTAAACCGAAGGTCAGCAAGGCAGTGCCGAGGTAGTCGAAGGGTCGAGACTCGGCGTGCGTATCAGGACCGGAAGGAACTACTTTCCACACCACGATGATGGTGGCCAAAACAAAGATGGCGCCAAACCAAAAGGCGAAACTGTAATCAAAGAGCCCTGCGATGATACCGGTCAATGGGTAGCCAACGCCAATACCCGAGGAGACCGTCACCGACAGGGTGGAGATGGTTGGCTGAACTTTCTTTTTCTCAACATAGCGACGGGCAATGGAGATCGTGATGGGCACGATGCCATAAGACAGGCCCTGCAAGGCCCGGCCGGCCAAGAACAATCCGAAGTTTGGTGCCGCGGCGGCCAAGACTGATCCGAGGAACATGATGCTCAAAGAAACTAGGAGCAGACGCTTTTTATGCGGACCGTCGCTAAGCCGACCAAGAATGGGAGTTGCTACAGCACCTGCCAAGAGATTGACGGTGAGCATCCATTGGGCTGTCGCCACATCCACGTCGAATTGGCTGGCGATGGAAGGTACTAACAACATGCCGAGTGAAGAAACAATGGCCGTAGCTAGGGCTGCGAAGACGAGTGTGGGCAGCAGGGTCGTACGTTCAGTTGCTAATTTTGTATCGCTCATCGGGCTGCCGCCGTCTTGATTTTTGTCAGTGCAGGAATAGCGTCGTGGATAAGTTTGAGCTCCTTGTGGTTTAGTTCGTTTCCAATAGCTTTCTTGAGTGCTTCGCGACCTTGTTGAATTTCAGAATCTAGTTTTTGCTGGCCCGCTTTGGTCAGGCGGAACCAGAGCTTGCGGCGGTCTACGTCAGCTTTGTGTCGTTCGATCAGCCCTAAGGATTCCAACTCTTTAGTGGACAGTGAGATGGCTTGTTGGCTGACTCCGATCACCTGACTTAGCCGAGTCGCGCTGACATGTTCGTCTGCCGCGAGGGTTCTGAGGATGCCAATTTTCCCCGGAGAGAGGGTGCGGGCTGCATGGACCAATCCGAGCAGCGGGAACAGCGCGTCGAAGAGCGCTTGAGGTAAGTCAGATTCCTCCGAAGAAATTTCCATAGCCTCAGAATACAATTAATTTGTACAAGTTTGTTGAAGAAGTCTTATCTCATCGATCACCCAGAAGCTGAAGACCAAAAAGGTTCCGCGTCTTGTTGATCAAATCAAAAGGACGCGGAACCTTGAATGGGACCGTAATTATTTTGCTAGACGCCTAGCCTAATCCTGAGCCTTCACTGCCAGCACCGGGCAGTCAGCCTCGATGAGGATGCGCTGAGCGACGCTTCCCATCAACAACTTTCCCACCCTGGAGCGTTTACGTAAGCCCAGAACAATGAGCGAGACTTGATGATCTTGTTCAGACTGAAGCACAAAGTCGGCGGGATCATGGACGGTGTCGGACTGCGGCAGGACCTGCAAAGGCACCCCGAAGTCCAACAACGCATTCATATCAATGCCAAGGTTCGCCTCAGAGATCGGTTCCCTATCGAGATTCGCGATCAACAATGAGTCCTGAGCCTTATGGGCTTCGGCCAGTGCCCGGCGTATTGCAGCTTTTTCTGCGGGCGTATTGCTAAAGCAAGCGAGAATTGCCATGGAGTTCTCCTAGGTAAAAGCGGAACAGAGCCACGAGGCCAGCAGGCCCTGTGGAAGATCGATGGGCAACAGAGAAGGTAGAGCCAGCATCAGCACAAAGAAGACAATTGTGTAGATGATGGTGGTTTTGAGCTTGGCGCGAGCCACGATCAACAAGAAGGTCGGAAGGAAGATGGAGATGGCAGCGAGGTAACCCAACAGTGCTGTCAGGATCAGGAAACCAGCCATCCATGCGAAGGTCCTTAGTGCGAAGGATGCATTGGCGGTCCACTTCGGACCCCACGAACCTCCGCCGCCGGGCATGGCAACACCGGGCAGGCTTGGAACCAAAGCATCCGTAGTTCGAGCTGAACCCACTACTGCTTCGTTAGTCAGTGCAGCATGCTTACCTGAAGCAGCTGATCCGCCGCGGACAGTGGTGGCACCGTCAGGGGTGACGGCCGCCTGTTCGTTCAAGAACGCGGTGGCATCAATGGGTACCTGCTGCGAAGTGTTTGCCGCCGCCTTGCGGGTGCGCAGCTCGGTCATCAACACAACCAGGGACATGATGACTCCGACCCAACCGACCAACTGCGGAACCAGCTTGGCATCCGGCGAGTAACTGGAGGAGAGCACCAGTGAACCGGCAAATACAACCAGTAGAACTGCGGCAGCGCACAGCGACCAGATGGAATTCTTCAGCGGAGCCTCAGCATCAGGAGCGCTGTCAGACTTCAGCTCATCATCAGCGCTGAGCTTGCGACGGGCACGGAACCACTTGAAGATATTCCAGAGGATCGGCAGAACCAGAATCGCGATGAACACCATGGCGCCGGGGCGCAGCATCCAGTCGAAGCCCTCGTACAGGCTGTCGGTAAGGAAGTAGTAGCGTTCCATCGGGATGGCCAGCACAAAGCCGATTAAAAATGGTGCGCGTGGGAAACCGGTGGACTTCAAAACCCAGCCAGCAACGCCGAGCAGCAACATGACCCACAGGTCTCCGAGCTGTCCACCGTCCTGGAATGAGCCCAACAGCATGATCACGACAAGACCGGCCGCCAAGATAGAGAAGGGAACCTTGGTCAGTGAGGACAACGGACGTACCGTCATAAAGCAGAAGAGCGCACCAAGTACCGAGGCAATGGCAAAAGCCCAAATGATCATGTACAGCAGGTCAAGGTGTTCGTTGATAATACTTGGACCAGGCTGGATGCCGTAGGTCAACAGCATGCCCAAGAGCATGGCCGAGGGAACACCGCCAGGAATGCCGAAGAGGAAGGTGGGGATCAAGTCGCCGGCCTCCAGCGAGTTGTTGGCGCTTTCCGGACCCACGATGCCTCGCGGGTCACCTTTACCGAACTGGCGCTTGTCCTTGGCGGTTGCCACAGCTTGACCGTAAGCCAACCAAATTCCAGCGGTTGCGCCCACACCAGGTAGAACTCCGGCCCAAATGCCGATCAGCCCACCACGAAGCACCTGAGACCAGTGGGTGAGCCATTCTCGGATGCCCGAGCCCCACCCACCGGTAACCTCTACCGACTGCTTGTCACCACGGCGCTGGCTGGCCCGCGAAGCAATTTCTGCCAGGCCAAAAATACCCAGCGCCACTGCTACTAGGGACAGTCCGTCGCCGAGGAAGAGTGAACCAAAAGTGAAGCGTTCTTCAGCGGTGCTCGGCGCGGTGCCAATCATGCCCACCAACATGCCAGCTAGCCCAGCGGTTAATCCTTTGATCACGTTGCCTCGAGAGAGCACCGCGGCCAGCGCCACGCCGAGAACGGTCAGCATAAACAGCTCAGGGCTCGTTTGGCTTGGCCTTTGCGCGCCATCGCGTACCCGTCAAGCATGGTGACCGAGGCAGAAGCTGAGCCCGGGGCACCAAGTAATACTGCCGATACCGTGTCCGAGGTATGTACTACGGCTAAGGCACCGATGAGCAGGGCCAGCGCGGACGCAGGTTCCATGCCAAAGGTGACCGGTAGCAGGATGGCTACGGCGGCGGTGCCGCCCAAGCCTGGGATCAGGCCCATAACCAACCCTGAGATAACGCCGATGAGCAGCATCAATAGCATGCTCGGATCGGCCCGCGAGGCCAAAGCGGCCAATGCGGAATCCAACATTGTCGTGCCTTCTTAATCTAATTCGATGCCGTAGGAGTCCTTGAGCAAGGTAGTGACATAGCTCTTGGTCTCATCGGTCACGGTGTAAACGTTTTTAACGCGTTCGGATAGGTCTTGATCAGCGACGATCGGGTAACCACCGAGTACCTCGGCGGCCTTTTTGTTGAATTCTTTATCGTCTGAAAGCTCATGGGCGGAGTCGCGCAGCAACGTCACTGCTTCTGCGGGTGCATCCTTGGGTGCCCAGAGTCCCTTTTGGTAGGTGTAGGTCAAGCCGAGCAGAGTTTTGTAGGCCTCAAATTTAGGCCCTTCAGGTGCTTTTCCATGCAGTTGCTGATACACCTCGGTCACTGTGGGCGTGTCCGTGAAGTTGGGATCACGGATAACTTTCCCATTCTCATCGAGCTGGCCAAAGGACATCAGTACGGTAGCTGACCCGTCCTTTTCGCTCGGCTCAACGGCGGACTGATACGAGGAGGTGGTGGTGTAGTCGATATCTACTTCTCCACGTTGTAGGGCTAAGTTGACTGGTCCGCGTCCTTCGAAGCCGAAGGTTGCCGAGATGTCTGCTTGCAAGAGATCGAAGGCAACCAGCGTAGTGAGATCAAGGCCGGTAGCTGAAATGCCGCCAAAGACCAATGGCTTCTGCCGGTCGGTCAGGTCCTTGGGGGACGTCACACCAGCGGCCGTGCGAGCGTAGATCACCCCGCCGGTGCCGTTGACCAGAACCGGTGTAAGATCCTCGAACGAGTACTTCACCACGTTTCGGTCCAAGACCCAAGGGACCACCGTAGTGGCGGTGCTGACCAGTAGCTCGGTCCCGTCATCCGAGGCGGAGGAGGCGAAGCGGTTACTCCCGGTAATGCCTTCACCGCCGGCCTCGTTGACTGGCGCGAATCCGGGCTGCCCGGGAATGTCTTGAGCTAGTTCTTGGCCGACAAATCGGGCCCAGGTATCGGTGCCTCCACCTTCGGCCAGTGGAATGACCATCTCAATGGTTTCCCTGAATAGTCACCGTCGGCCGTGGTGGCTGGTGGGTTCAGTAATCCTCCACCCACGAGGGTAGCTCCCAGACCGAGCACCGCGAAGGCTGTCACCGATGCGAAGACGGTGCGGCGACGATGAGGTTCTGGGTCGGGCAGAAGCTGATCTTCTGAGGCGTCGGGAAGTTCAAGATGAGTCACGGTTGGTTCACCATGTTCTGTGCTGATGGGGTCAAAACTGAGCGTAGATTCGGCTAATACTCGAGCGGTGCGGGTGGTGCCCACAACCAATGTGCCGTCGATCTGGCGCTGCCAGGTAGTGATCTGACCGGCAGGTGTTTGTAGTTTGAGGAACTCGCCGGGCGTCTGCTTCAGCAGCTTTGCCAGCACGGTTCCTTGATGTTGGGCTGCCAGGGTCAGCCCAATGCTTCCGGTGATGGCCAAGGCTGGATGCGGAGCACCCATGGAGAGCATCATGACCAGTAGGTCGTTGTGGTTCTGTGTGTCGGCGGCTTGGACGATGGCCAGCTTGGGGATGGCCCGTTCGGCTTGGGCTGGAGAGTCGGCTAGCCCCATGGCCACCGCGCCTGCACGGCGGATGCGGTCAAGGCGTGGCATTTCATCCAGTGACTCGGTGAGCCAGTGTGAAAACTCAATGCCTTCAAGTCGTGCGGACTGCGCATCAATGATGACGATGGGTGCGCCGGCATCGATGAGCGTTGCCTGAACTTGCTCCGACGTGTCGCCGTGAATGCTCAGCGTTGACGTTTCGTTTCTATCAGGAAACAGCTTCCCGGTGGTGGCACCGGCCGGATCGAGGAAACCTATCTCAACGCCTTGGGCGGTGAAAGGGACGCCGGGGATGAGGGCCGAAAATTCTGAACCGTCGAGGTTCATTTGTTCGACGAGCAGCTGTCCCGTATTGGTGTTGCGAATGTGCACGGTGACAAACTGGTCCTTGGCCTGAACCCAGCCCCGTTTCAGGGCGTAAGGAGCGATGACGGCGGAGCAATTTCCGCAGTTGCTTCCCCAATCTACGACAGCTTGGTCGATTCCGACTTCGGCAAAGGTGTACTCAACATCGATTCCTGGTTCCTGGCTTGGTTCCAGGATGACGGCTTTGCTCGTCGTTGAGCTGCCTCCACCAACGCCATCGATTTGGCGGGAGTCGGGAGAACCAAAGAGGCGAAGCAACACCTCATCGGTAGTGTACCCGGGGACTTGCAGTGCGCTTTTTTCGAAGACCCAGCATTTGCTGGTACCTCCGCGCATCCAAGTCGCTGTGACTGCTTGTTTCAATGGATTGAGCCAATCTCTTCAGAACTGCGCGCCAGCCTTGACCGTGACGGCCAGCACAATAATCTGCTATTGATGATCCGTGAGCAGTCAGTTAATGAGTAGCTACAAAAACTGCATATAGTTGTAGTAATGTTTAAAACTGCGAAATTACAAACTGTTTAGACGTGGAGAATTGCTGCTGGGGCTTGAAGCGGGCTGAAGCGATCGTTGTCTATTCGAGTGATTCCATGGCGTGTAAGCTTTCTGAAATATAGTTAAGTTTTACTGAAAGGTGCTGGCGTGCTCGACATCAAAAGACTGCAAATACTGCTCGCCGTCGTAGAAGGCGGATCGGTCACGGCGGCTGCTGATGAACTTTTTTACACTCCATCTGGCGTCTCCCAGCAGTTGCGAAAGCTGGAAGAAGAAGTGGGGCAACCGCTGCTGCAGCGACATGCGCGCGGCATGGTTCCCACGGATGCAGGACATATCCTTGCCGGTCACGCACGCTCGATCTTGCGTCGAATGGATGCGGCCATAGCGGACTTAGACCAGCTGGCAGGACTGAAAAGTGGCAGCTTGAGTTTGGGTACCTTCCCAACGCTGGGTAGTTCGTTCTTGCCTCAGGTCATCAGCAAGTTCCGCAAGATGTACCCGTCGATTAATCTCGACGTGCGTAGTACGAGATTGCAGGAGCTTATGGGGTTGCTCTCCCGTGGCGAAATCTCCCTTGGTCTGCTGTGGGAATATGACTGGATGCCGCTGAACCGGACGGACTTTGAACTCACCACGTTGTTTACCGAACCTACTGTTTTGGTTGTTGGTGCCGACCACCCTTTAGCTGAGTTTGATGAAGTGGATATGGCTGCCACGTCAGGCGATCACTGGATCGTCAGAGCAAACATGCATCCGGTTGCTGAGCTCCTAGAGCGCTCTTGCAACGCCGCAGGTTTCTCGCCAAAGATCTCCTTCCAGGCTAACGATTATCAAGAAGCTCAAGCGATGGTTTCTGTTGGACTGGGCATTGCCTTGGCGCCGCAGTCCGCGGTGATGAACCCACATCCAGGCGTCAAAATCCTTTCTCTTGGTTCGGGTGCCGCAGCGCGAAGTGTGGTCTTGGCTCAGCGCAGGGATCGTGTTCGCGCACCAGCAGAAAACGCGTTCCAGACGTTACTGGTTGACATGGGTAAGACTTGGATTGAATAGCACGAAACAACCAGGCGCGAGTTGAGTATTTAGGCTGCGCCTCATTGTCTGTTTGGGACTGGAAGTTAACGTTCGTGGAGGCTAGCGGAAAAGCTCTTGACCAGCGCGCGGTGGTGTTCTAGACTTCAATAAAGTGTGATATACCAACTGGATATTAAGCCCTATGTGTCGTATTCAGCATTCCTGTGGCCCATTATGGTGCGGGCTGAAGCAGCCAACACGGCCAGATCCGGTTGGTCTAGGACTGTCATGCCATGCACACTGAGCGATGGGATATTCCATGATCACCACTGAAACTGTCACCAGTTATCTTCAGCGGCTCGCTTCTAGAGCGCCCGCTCCAGGCGGAGGGGCGGCGGCAGCACTGCATGCGGCCCAGGGCGCCGCACTGGTGTCAATGGTGGCAGAATTTACCTCCGGCCCACGGTATGTCGAGGTTCAAGAGCAAGCTGAGCTCATCGCACAAAGAGCAAAGCAGCATATGCGAGAAGCAATACACGCCGCTGAAGAAGATGAGCGGCTGTTCGGACTGCTCAGTGATGCGTATTTTTTGCCAAAAGATGATGAAGAGCAGAAGCTCATTCGAAGTACAACGATTCGCAAGGCCACCATTGAAGCAGCCGCTCCTTTGATATCCACGGTTGACATCGCTTCTAAAATCATCAACCTTGCCCAAGACTTATTGCCTATAGCAAATCGCGCCGTTTCTAGTGATATTGCTGCCGCAGGGGAGTCTGCGCGCGCTGCTTTAGGAACCGCGCTGGTCACCTTAGAAATGAATATCGCTGCCATCAAGGATGAAGTAGAGCGGGAGCGCCTGGGTCTGGTCACGAACCTAGCCAGTGAGATGATCGGTCAAGCTCAAAAGCTCAGCTGCGAGGTGCGCTCGGCGGTGACGGTATGACGGCACAACGTTTGAGTGGGAAACCGGTAGCTGATGAGATTCGGGCGCGGACCGCTCAGTTGGTAGTCGGTCTGAACCGTGATAGCTTCAGTGCACGGTTAGCGGTCGTCCTCGCGACCCGGAACGAAGCGACCACATGGTATGTGCGCTCCATCGAGCGAGCCGCCGCTGCACAAGGCGTTGAATGTCAAGTGCTGGAACTGCCGGACGGTACCCAGGCGCAACTTACTGCCACCATTGAGGCCTTGAACGGGGACGAAGCAGTCCACGGCATCATCCTGCAGACCCCGGTACCCAGTGGCGTGGATGCTGCGGCGTTGGTGCAGTTGATCGACCCGACCAAACATATTGACGGGGCCAATCCATTGAGTCTTGGCCGACTAACTGTGGGCCAGCCTGCTTTTGCTCCAGCGACCGCGCGTTCGGTGATTGAGATTCTTGAGCATTATCGGATCCCGCTCGCGGGCCACCATGTGGCAGTAGTCGGACGCTCAGCGGTCGTGGGTAAACCCTTGGCTCAGCTGTTGTTACAGCGTGATGCCACGGTGAGCATCTGTCATTCGCAAACCGCAGAACTGCCCGAATTCACCAAGACGGCTGCGGTGACGGTCATGGCTGTTGGACGCGCCAACCTGCTCACCGCCCATGAAGTGGCTGACTCGTCGGTGGTTATCGATGTAGGAACGAACGTGGATGACGATGGGCAACTAGTTGGCGACGTCCACACCGCTTCGGTGCAACCCAAGGTTCGCGCGCTGAGCCCAGTACCTGGCGGTGTGGGAACGGTGACCACCGCCTTACTTTTGCTGCACACCGTGCAGGCAGCAACAAAAGTTTGCCAGACGATCATGTGGAGAGGAGAGTCCATGAGCACACGCCGGTAACTGTACGCCAGCGTTTGGGGTTGGCCATGGCGGGCAATCCAGTCCGTCGGGCCGCGTAGGAAGCTGGGAGGGCCGATGCCAGGCGAAGCGATGAATGAATAGGGGCTTTTCCGGCGACGTGGTGAAGTGGGATCTGTCGATCGGATAATGCCCGCCAAACCGCCGCATAGTTGATGTGGAGGTCAAACATGCGGCGGTTTTCGCCGTGGGCTCGCGGTGCCGCGTGAATTATTGGCAGGCCGGGTGCCGCAGCTGTTAGCGCCGGGGTTGACAGCACGCGTTGAGACCGGCCTGAACACGTGTTTGACTTATGGCAGCGCTGATCTGGAGCCAGGGTCCTGCTTGCTTGATTATCGACGCTGTGAATTTACTGATGCTCGACCGTCGATGATCCTCGTGCGCCTCGCCATGACAGTGAGCAACGAGGGTCGGCGCGCTCAGCCACCGACTCTCCGCCCACTGGTCAGCGTCCAAACAGCCGTGAACTACTACAATGCCGGGCACAAAGTGCTCACTCGAATGTTCGCGGTGGAAGATTCGCACTGGTGTGCTTCCATGATTCCGGGCATCGAGGCCAGCGGAATTCCATTGCCGCTGGGTGGCACGTCGAATCACTTGCGCTCTGCGCAACTGAGTGAGCTCGATGGTTGGGATCCGTGGAACGTTACCGGGGCGTTGACTTGGGGCTACGCGACAGTATGCGTGGATTCCGACTGGGGTTCATCGACTCGACCACGTGGGTGCAAGCCTGTTCCAAGGTCTCAGCGTGGGTCAAAGGTTATATGGTTACGGCCGCCGTGAATATGCGTCGTCTCCTGGGGTTTGTGCGGCGCACCTGTCTAGGGGAGCGGTGGGTATAGGTTGGCCTCATTGCCAGTGCTCCGCTCACGAACCTGTCCTACCCGCTGGTTCGCGGATTCACGATCATCACCTCTGTGGGTGTCTGCTTGATCGGGTTGCGATGTCGCGCAGGCCTCTTAGCCTTAGGCTGGGCGACCATGCTCTTGGGTAATGCAGAATGATTCTGTTTTCGGCACTGGTTTCGAGGCGCCGCTGTGGGACCAGGGTGGCAGTGTTCGCGGTGCTCAACCCCGCCTACTGGGTCCTACCCTCCATCGCTGCGTGTCTGGGCGAAGACCCCGCATGGGCTTGACTAGGACGAGGGAATTGCTAAGACAGCCACACGGGTTCGGTGAGCCAGTTATTTCCCTCTGGACGTGCCGATGGTGCTTTGGGCCACGGAGGTAAACAGCCCTGTTGGAATGTCCTGAGCGCAGATGAAACGGCACCGTTCACTGCTGGTACTCAGGTTCTCGGGCTGCCCGCGGAGAGTGATTTACGCTGGCTGCATGAACCCCAGCCATAGCCTCACCTCCGCCCAGGGATGTCAGCTAGTACTTTTCCGCGATGATTTGCGCACCGCAGACCATCCTGCACTGCTGGCGGCCAGTGCGATGGGGCCGGTGGTGGGGCTGTATATCCTTGATGAGAGTTCTCCCGGCATCAGGCCGTTGGGAGGCGCGGCCCGTTGGTGGCTGCACCACGCACTGCTCAGTTTGCGTGCATCGCTCAAAGAGCTCGGCATTCCGCTGTTGTTGCGTCGAGGCAGAACAGTGCAGGTCCTCGACGACGTGATCGCCCACGGTGCTGTGGCTGGGGTGCACTTCAACCGGCGCTATGGCCATGCTGAACGCGCCGTCGATGCCGAGCTTGAGAGTTCGATGCGCAAGGCTAGGATTCCCGCGCACAGCTACGCCGGGAGTTTGCTTCACGAACCGTGGGAACTGCTGACGCAGTCAGGGACCGGATACAAGGTTTTCACCCCCTTCCATAAGGCATTATGCGACACCGAGATTCGCCCTGCCCAGCCCGCGCCTGCCCCACAATCCGTGCCGCAGGGCAAGCTGCCACTCAACGAAGAGCTGCAGAGCTGGGAGTTACTGCCGACCTCTCCGGATTGGTCTACGGGCTTGGCTGAAACGTGGACGCCAGGCGAACCAGCAGCCCACGAGCGCCTGGCCATGGTGCGTGATCAGATCGCGCAAGACTATCAGGATCAGCATGATCGACCGGACCTCGACGGGACCTCCGCGCTGTCTGCGGCCCTGCGTTGGGGACACCTCAGCGCGCACCAGGTATGGAACGAGCTCAGTGTGTTGGCGAGCAGCACCCCGGGGTTCGCTCAGGGTGCGTTGGCTATGCGCCGCCAAATTGCGTGGCGGGATTTCTGCTGGCATCTCTACTACCACCATCCAGAAATGCCCACCGAAAATTTGCGCGTAGAGTTTGACGATTTTGATTGGGCCTGGCCCGAGGATTCGGCTCGGGCGGCGCACTTGGCGCAAGCGTGGCAACGTGGTCGCACCGGAATCGCACTGGTTGACGCGGGGATGGCGCAGTTATGGCAGACCGGTTGGATGCATAATCGCGTGCGTATGGTGACGGCCAGCTTACTGGTCAAGAATTTTGGGTTGCACTGGCGGGTCGGCGAGCAATGGTTTTGGGACACCTTGGTGGATGCGGATCTGGCGAGCAACACGGCCAATTGGCAGTGGGTTGCCGGCAGTGGGGCGGATGCTGCCCCCTATTTCAGGGTGTTCAATCCGGAACTTCAAGCCAAGAAGTTTGATCCTTCAGGTAGCTACGTCGCTGCCTATGCGCCGTTGGCCGTTGAGCCGGTGGTGGACCTGAAGGAATCACGGCAAATGGCGCTCGATGCTTATCAGCAGATGAAATCCGCCAAAGGTCAGTGATCGGGGCCCGCTCAGCCTTGAAAGGGACCGTCTTTCCAAAGCATGGTGCTGCGGATGCATCCACGGCAGAAACCACCCTGTGGGCAGCTGCTGGGGTTGGTGTTCAGTAGCTGCCCACAGGGTGGACTCTAAGGAGAAGAGCCTGCTGGCTATTTCGCGTCGGTGGTTGCCAAAGTGAGCCGCTGGGTCGGTAGCTGGTATCTCATGCCAGCGGTGTTTGGCGTCTGCATGGCAGGGCAGGAAGGAATCACGTGGGCTACGGCGGTGTGCTGCCAGAACCTCACACGAAATTCGACAATTGTCATCGAAGCGACACGGTCTAAGAACTCCCCAATGGTCATCGAGGAGGGTGCTGGGGTAACCACGCGTAGCGCAGGTTGCGGGGTGGTGATGTGTAGCATGCGCAGCTCCTCGCTCCGGGGATCGAGTGTGGCCACCAGCACCGCTCGACCGTGTACAGAGACCATCGCCATCACATCATGGAGAGGTTCGCTGGGGCGAGTAATCACAATGGGCATGCCCGGAGCCCAGCCAAAATACGTCAAATGGGACTTGCCCTCACGGGTAGCGAGAAAATCAGCGACCCGATCAGCGGTCTGGGTTCTAGCAAATCGACCTGGCATTGTAGATACTTCCCTTTCATACGTTACTCAGTGAATACGGTGCTGCAAAGGGTGCGCTATCGATGCACTGGAATGTCATCGATCGCGCTGGCCTTGGGATTCCTTAGGCCATGCTCAAATCCGCGTGCGCCCCTCTCGTCTCTAGCCGCAGGCCTTGGGCGGGGGTCAATGTCGGTGCAATGAAGGGGTTCTCTAGCCAATCAGTGGCGCGCTGCCCGCCGTGGAGGTGTTCGGGCTGAGCCAAGAGATTTTCCCGGCCAGCCACGGCGAACTGTAGATTCCGTACTTCAAACTGGATACCCAGGAGCTGCTCCATCTGCGGCAACAAGGTGTCATTGACGAAGTTCATGTGCTCGGTGACATGTTCTTCGCTCTTTGCGGTGCAGGCAAGATTGACGATCAGCTTTTCCGGCGTGCCTTGGATGGTGCAGATCGCCGAATGCACTGTGCTTCTCAGTCGGCATTGCTCTGTCCCGAACGATGCGATCTTTTGCATCCTGTCAGTCCATGCCTTTTTGACCGTAGTCCTGTTATCTGTGAGAACTGCTAAATGCTCTTTCATCTTGCACTCCGGCACTCGTCGATGTTTCGTAGTAGAATATGTTTAGACAAGCTAACTATTAGAAAGGCTACATTATTTTTTTCAAAAGATGCAAGGCGGAGTTTAACCGTGAGGTGTGAGCGGTCCTCAAAATTCTCAACTGTTGTGCTCGAATCCGATGAAAGGAGTTCTCATGAGCGGCCATGGGGCAAATGGATATTGGTATGGTGACGGCCATTGGGATCCGGACGCTGTTGACCTGTTGAACCTGATGCGCCGCTATCGTGATGCGGAGCGGAAAATGCGCGAGCAGACTCGCGGATCCATGGGGATGAACGAGACCGATATGACTGCCCTACGTTTTTTGTTGAGGGTACACCGAAAGGGGGAAGTGCCCCGTCAACGAGATTTCGCTGAGAAACTAGGTATTTCTAATGCCTCGGTGTCAGCCATGATCGACCGGCTGTGTCGTGACGGATACGCTGAACGGATCGTGCATCCGGCTGACCGCAGATCGGTGGGTATTGTCCCCACCCAGTACAGCGACACCGAGGTGCGAGAGACCTTGCAACAGATGCACGAGCGGATGATGGAAGCCGTTGACGTGCTCAGCGCGCAGGAGCGCAGGGCGGCGGGGAAATTCCTGCAGGGCCTGATTGACAGCGTGGAATATAGCGACCGCGAGCTGCACCATCCTGCGCAGGGCGATCACTCATCTGGCACTGATTCCCGGGGAAATCTTACTTCGTCTTAGCTCGATGGCAGGGGGATGTGAATGCCACTGAGGCGTATTGATCTGAGTGTCAGCCCAGACGAATTCGAAGACCACCGCAATGGATTGACGGATATGACGAAGGAAGTGTCCAACGGCTTTCGCCTCGAACCCGAATACTGGGTGGGCCGGGCCGCGGGAGTCCAAACCTTGCTCAAAAGATTCACCGAGCATAACTACGAAGAATAGGCAGAGTGCGAAGAGTCGAGTCAAGCTCGGGGAACTGGACAGTGCCTGGAGTGCAAGTAGCATAAAGAACCGCAAAACTAGGGCAGGCCCTTGCCTGGGCACGTGGAATTGCCGTTGCCCGTGAACGCACCCCTGAGCGGGGTGCGTTCACGGGCTATGGCATGAGGCCTAGGCGCGTCGGCGGGTCAGCAAGCCCCAAATGACCAGGACCACGAGTGAACCACCAATAGCCAGTAGCCAGGTTGAGAGTGACCAGAACTGGTTGATTCCCACATTGAAGATTGCGGAGCCGATCCATCCGCCGACGAGGGCACCGACGATACCCAGTAGCAGTGTCGCGATCCATCCGCCGCCCTGTTGCCCGGGCTTAATGGCCTTGGCAATAGCCCCAGCGATCAGTCCCAAAACGATCCATCCTAGAATGCCCATGGAGATTTCTCCTTTGTTCAGTGTCACGGTGCTTCGGTGGTGCCTGCTGGCACCGCCTTCCAGATCAGTAAGGTACTAGAGGCAGTGGAATCCTCGATGCCAAGCTGGGTGCTTCCTGGGAATCGACCCTTGGGGTACCCCGGGAATTAGCCATGGTCATTAGCACATCCAACAGGAGAGCTGCAACGTATCTTGCTGGAGCGGGCGGGTTCAGTAATGCACTGCGCAAAAATGCCCATTCGGTGAGAACACAGCGAAGGAACCTGATCGCTTCGGCACCGGCAAATCTCGACCCGGCAAGCAGGCAGCCGGGCCTCTTCTACTTCTTACGCCTAGCTGGCCGAAGTGGCCAGCGACAGGCCACGCAAGCGTTCCATCTGCGGATCGTACAGTGGATCATCGACCACGGTGGCAGTGATTGGCTTACCGAAGTATTCGATGTCTACCGAGTCTCCGGTTTCAACAGTGATAGGCAGCCAGGCGTAGGCGATCGGCTTACGCACCGTGTAGCCGTAGGCGGCACTGGTGACGTAGCCCGATGCCTTGCCGTTGACGAACACCGGTTCCTTGCCCATCACCACGGAAACTCCGTCATCGACGGTCAAACAACGCAGACGTTTGGTGGCGGCAGCGGCACGTTCGGCTAGGGCCGACTTGCCGACGAAGTCCACGGTCTTGGCAGCCTTGACCGCAAAGCCCAGGCCTGCCTGTTCTGGTTCATGCTCGCTGGTCATATCGGTGCCGAAGGAACGGAAGCCCTTCTCCAGACGCATCGAGTTGAACGCCTCGCGTCCACCGGCGATGATGCCCTGTTCTTGGCCAGCCTCGAACAGTGCGTCCCAGAGTCGTGCGCTGACATCGGCTGAAGCGTAGAGCTCCCAACCGAATTCACCCACATAGGACAGGCGCATGGCGGTGACCGGGATGCCAGCGATGGTGATCTGCTTGGTGCGGAAGTACTTTAATCCGTCGTTGCTCATGTCATCGTCGGAGACCTTGGCCATCACTTCGGGGGCTAGCGGGCCCCAGAGTCCGATGCACGAGGTGCCGGCGGTGATATCGCGGACCGCAGCCCACTGGCCCGGGTTGGCCGCATTGTGCTTTTTAGCCTCACGATTCAGGTAGGCAACATCCACATTCGAGTTGATGCCGGCCTGGTAGAGCTCGTCGGAAATGCGGGCCACGGTGATATCACTGGTGATACCGCCGGCGGCGTCGAGCAGTAGGGTGTAGCTGACCATGCCCGGGGCACGCAGCATGTTGGCGGTGGTTAGACCCTGAAGCAGGGCGCCGGCGCCGGGGCCGGTGATTTCCACACGCTTCAGCGGAGTCATATCAAACATGGCCACCGCGGTACGGGTCTTCCACGCTTCTACTGCCGCGATGGGCGAGTGGAACTTGTTGGACCAATCATCACGTTCTGGGGCAGCCCATTCGGCGGGCAATTGATCAAGTAGTGCAGCGTTGGCCTCGTACCAGTGTGGACGCTCCCAGCCGGTACCTTCCAGGAAGAAGGCGCCGAGCTTTTGCTGGCGGGAGTAGAACGGGGAGGTGCGCACCGCGCGGGGCTTGGTGCGTGGTTCCAGCGGGTGGCGGACGTCGTAGATTTCCACAAAGTTCTGCTGTGAGGTTTCGCTGACGTATTCCTTGGTGGTCTGCACGTCTTCAAAACGGTTCAGATCGCAGTCGCTCAGATCGGTCTTGGAGGTACCGGTGATGATCAGCTCGGCCACGGCTTTGGCGATGCCCGGTGCGTGGGTGACCCAGACGGCCTCGGCGGCGTAGAAGCCATCCACTTCTTTGGACTGGCCGACCAGTGAGCCACCATCCGGGGTGAAGGAGAAGATGCCGTTAAAGCCGCGCTGGATCTGGGTGTTGCGCAGATCCGGCAGTAGCTCCTGGGTGGCTTCCCACTCGGCGGCAAAGTCTTCTGGGGTGAACTCCAACGAGGAAGGCATACGTTCGTGGGTGATCTCCTCTGGGCGGTAGGCCTGAAGGGTATCCAGATCAACCGGCATCGGGCGGTGCGCGTAGGAGCCGATACCAATACGATCTCCCCATTCGCGGAAGTAGAGGTCGCGGTCCTGGTAGCGCAGGATCGGACGGCTGGCGCCATTTGGCAGCTCATTGATGCCGGCCAGCGAAGGGGCTGGGGTGGTCCAAACAAACTGGTGACCCAGGGGCAACAGTGGGATCGAGGTGCCGACCATCTTGCCGATATTTGGGCCCCAGAAGCCGGCGCAGGAGACCACCACGTCGGCCTCAAAACGCTCGTCGCCACAGATCACCGCGGTGACCTTGCCGCCGGACTGTTCAATGTCGGTAACGATGGTGCGGTCAAGGAATTCAACGCCGGCCGCCTTGGCACGTTCCATCACCAGCTGGGTACCCTTAGCTGCCAGAGCCAGGCCGTCGCCCGGGGTGTAGAGTCCGCCAAGCACCTTGCCTTCGGCGAGCATAGGGAACTTTTTCAGGCACTCGTCCGCGTCAATCACCTTGGCTTCAACACCATAGGAGCGGTTCCAGCCGGCGCGGCGGTGCAGATCATTCAGGCGCTCAGCAGTGGTGGCGATTTCTAGGCCGCCCACCGGAAGGAAGGAGCCGGTGCCATCGGCACCCACCAGCGAGGTGAGCTTCTTGATGGTGTACTGGGCAAACTCGGTCATCGACTTTGAGGAGTTGGAGGAGTACACCAGTCCCGGAGCGTGCGAGGTGGAACCGCCGGGAATG
Organism: Glutamicibacter sp. MOO4; assembly: GCF_056934395.1. NCBI lineage: Bacteria > Bacillati > Actinomycetota > Actinomycetes > Micrococcales > Micrococcaceae > Glutamicibacter > Glutamicibacter sp. MOO4. The sequence goes on along the minus strand of NZ_CM167800.1, from coordinate 2,723,704 downwards.
TTCAGTGGCCCCTGCTCAATGACCAGGGTATTGGTGTGGCCCAGGGTGGCCAGTTCGTCGGCGAGGTTGGCTCCGACAATGCCGGCGCCGATGATGATGACCCGAGGGGAAACGGGGGACATGGTGACTCCTTAAGCTCTTGATGACTAAGTTTGTGGTGGATCTGGAAACTAGGCGTCGATGACCAGGTCCGAGGAGGCGGTGGAACAACAAGGCAAAAACTTGCCGGCCGCAATTTCGCGGGCGCGGATGCCGCCTTGATGATTCATGGTGACCTCGCCGGAAAGTTTGATGACCTTGCACGAGCCACACATGCCTTCTTGGCAGTTAGCGGCCAGACGGATCCCGGCACTTTTGGCCACACCGAGAATCTTCTGCTCCGGGTTGATCAGCACGTTCAGTTTGGAGCGCACAAAGCTCATGGTGAGGCTGCCTTCGCCGATTGATTCGAAGTCCGAGGTATCTGTCGGCAGTAGCGGATCGACCGGTTCTGGTGGGGGAATCGGTGCGGAGGAATCTACCGCAATCAGCTCTTGGCCGACCGACTGGAGGGTCCCGGTCTTATCGTATTCCGGCTCGTACATGCCAAGTTCTGGTGGTTGGCTCTCGTAGAACTCTTCTACCGACTCGGCCACTTCCTCGGCGATGGTTTCGGCGAGCACAATTTCCTTCTGGTATTCCAGTAAGGTTTTGCGGTCGCCAGAGAAAAACTCCATAAAGACCGAGGTGTCATCCACCCCGACGTCACGCAATAGTTGGGTTGCCGAGTTCAAATAGCCTTCGGGGCCACAGGCAAAAACCTTGCGCCCGTTGGCGTCGGGGGCCACCGCATCGATCATGGAAGCCGACAGTCGGCCGGTGTAACCCTTCCAATTTTTAGGTTTGTCGCGGTCCCCCAGGGAGTAGTACACCTTGATGCGGGTGTCGACCTTGGAGATATATTCCAGCTCTTGCCAGAAGGGGAAGTCTCCCGGGACGGTGCCATGGCAAAGCACAATCACATCGGCTTGACCGGGCAGGGTGTGAATGGTGCGCACCATGGACATGATCGGAGTGACGCCGGCTCCCGCTGCCAAAAAGAGGTAGCGGGCTCGACGGTCCGAGTCACCGAGGTGGAAGGCGCCCACCGGTCCGAGCATATCCAGCACCATGCCCGGGCGCAGGTTTTCGTGCGCCCAGTTGGACACCAATCCCTTGGCATCACGCTTGATGCTGATATTAAAGGTCCAGGGCACGGTCGGAGCGCTGGAGATCGAGTAGCTGCGATCAACGGTCTCTTCGTTTTCTCCGTAGACCGGGAAAGCGATGTTCAGGTACTGACCGGCACGGAAGGCCAGAGGAGCGCCGTCCACGCGGCGGAAGACGAACGTCATCAGCCCGCCGGCTTCCTCGATGTTCTGCACACACTCGGCCAAAAATTCCTGCGGGTGCCATGGTCCCAGCGCCTTAGCCGCGGTGGCTGGCTGCTCGGGGCTGCGCAGTACCCGGTTCCACGGCATTTCCAATCCGCGGATGCGCTGTGCGGTGGAGGGGCCTACCACGGTCGTGCCTTTGTTCATGCCAGGTGCTCCAGCACGCGCTGGGTGTACCAGTTGATGAAGGCCTCGACCTGGTATTCGCTCTTCATGTACGGGCCTTGCTGGTAGGCAGGGCTGCCGGCGCCGGTTTGGCACAGTTCCACAAAGGCCTTGTCCTGCAGGTTGGTCTGCTTCCAGGTATGGGTGAGCTTTTCCAGATCGTAGTCCTGGCCTTCCACCGCGTCATCGGCCACCAGCCAGGTGGTGCGCACCAGGGTCTGGTGCTCATTGATCGGGTAAGCGGCGAAGGTGATCACGTGGTCGGACTGGAAGTGGAACCACGAGTTTGGTTGAAGGTGCATGGAGCAACGGCCAAGGCGGAAGTCGCGCAGGTCGCCAAGCAGCTTCTTGGATAGCCGGCGACCATCGGCGGAGAAAGATTCGCCGTCCCCGTCCAACGATTCACGGGAGATGCGGATGCCTGCGATGCGGGTATCAAGTTCCTCGACAACTTCAAAGGGCAATCCATAACGGCGGCAGCGTTCTTCCAATGCGGCTTGGGCACTCTTGTTGCGTTCCCAGACCTCTTCGAGGTGTGGTGGGACCAGTTCGTCTGTGAGACCCCAGGTGGGGAACAGGGAACAGGCTAGCTCTGGGTGGCCATCGCAGTGGTAGCACTCGCGATTGTTCTCCATCACCAGCTTCCAATTACCTTCTTCAATGATGTCCTGCTGGTAGGCGACCTTTGAGCTGCCCAGATCATGAGGAGCGAGGTATGGTTCAAAGATTTTGGCGACGTCATCAAAGTCAGCCGGTGGCGTGTCAGCGATGGAGACAAAGATTAGGCCAGCATGAATGCGGCCGTGGGCACGCTTGAGCGCAAAGCAGTTTTTGTCGAAGTCGATTTCACCCGGGGAGGAGGCGTGGATTAGGTTGCCTTCTGGCGAGTAGGTCCACGAGTGGTAGCCACAGACCAGATTGCCGGTGCTGCCCGAACTAGAGGTAAGTACGCGGGCTCCGCGGTGGCGGCACACGTTGTGTAGGACGTTGACTCCGCCGTCATCGGTGCGCAGCACGATCAGTGAGTGTGGTCCGTAGTCCAAGGTGACGTAGTCGCCGGGCTCTGGGAGTTCGGCAACACTGGCGGCAAAAAGCCAGTGGGTGCCGAAGATGGCTTCCATTTCTACTTTGAAGATTGCGGGGTCGGTGTAGAAAGGGGCTTCGAGTGAAAAGCCCTTGCGCCGATTTGAGAAGAGTTCGGTAATCTCGGCGAGCTGTTGCGTGTCCAGTGTCGAAACGAGTTTGCCTCGCGAGCTTCGCGTGGCACCTACCGAAGCGGTCATCTGTACTCCTAGAAACACGGGGCGATGCGCGCCCTTTTGCTGTGGATATAGCGGTGAAGGGAACACCATTGTGATCTACCGCATGAATCGAGACTAGGGAGAATTAGTGTCCATGAAAAGCGCAATATTTTGGATGAAATCATGCACAATTAGTGCATGATTGATCCACGCCTGAGCACCCTGCGAGTCTTCTCTTCCACCGGAACTATCGCCCAAACCGCGGAATTGACCGGATACTCGCCCTCGGCGGTATCCGCGCAGCTGCGCGAACTACAGCGCGGCCTTGGTCTGGAGCTGTTGGTCAAGGACGGCCGGGGTGTGCGATTGACCGCCACCGGTAGGCATTTTGTTGCAGGCGTTGACTCGATTGTGACGCAGTGGGAGCTGTTGATGGCTTCTTCGCGCACGGCTTCAGGGCAGCTGCAGTCCAGCTTTGGCCTTGGTGGATTCTCCACGGCAGCGGCCGAACTTTTGGCCCCGCTGGCGGCAAAACTACGCACCACCCGTCCCGAGATGGAAGTGCGACTTGTTGAGGCGCAACCCCAGCGCTGTCTAGATCTGCTGCTTTCTGAACGCATTGACCTCGCGGTGATTGTGGCCAGCCAGGCGCAGACCGGTTCCATGGTTCAGGCTCGCTTTGAGCAGACGGTGCTGCTTGATGATCCCTTGGATGTGGTGTTGCCTGCTGACCATCGCTTGGCCGGCAATAAGTCGGTGTCTTTGGAACAGTTGGCCGATGATCCGTGGATTACCGAAGCCGAGCACTCGGTGTACCGGGCACTGTTTGTTGCCGCGTTTACCTCCCTGGGTGTGACTCCGCATATTGCTCATGAAGCGGTGGAGTGGGAAACGATGATCGCGTTTATTGGCGCCGGATTGGGTGTGGGACTTTTGCCTCGCTTGGCTACCCTGGGCAACGTTGAAAACGTGGTGCGTCGACGGGTCAGCGGCGCAGCAAAGCCCTCGCGGCGAATTCTCGCCGTCACCCGAAAAGGCAGCGTGGGCTCTCCGATGATTGACGAGTCTTTGAAAATTTTGCAGGACACAGCCCGCGGAATTATCTCCCAACGCTCGGCCGACGAACTGGACTGAGCTGGTAGGCCTAGGGCTCACCTAAGGGCACTTCTTAGTTCCAGCAACCTATTGACATGACTGACTCAGATGTGGAGACTTTCGTACATCCGATTAGTATCCAACTAATATTTCATTCGAAAGGTCTGGCATGGGCAATCTAGCAGTGAGCTATGCAGGAGCCGGAAAAGTCGAACTCATCGACACTCCGTACCCCGAATTTGAACTCAAAGACGGTCCGGGAGTGCACCCGGCCAACATCGGCAGAAAAGTACACCACGGCGTCATTCTCAAAACCATCGCCACCAACATTTGCGGCTCTGACCAGCACATGGTTCGAGGACGCACCACCGCACCCGAAGGTCTGGTCCTAGGCCACGAAATCACCGGCGAGGTGGTGGAAGTCGGACGCGACGTCGAGTTCCTCAAGGTAGGCGATGTGGTCTCGGTACCCTTCAACATCTCCTGCGGACGCTGCCGAAACTGTAAGGTCGGTCAGACCGGAATCTGTTTGAACGTGAACCCTGACCGTCCGGGCTCAGCCTACGGTTACGTCGACATGGGCGGCTGGGTCGGCGGGCAGGCAGAGTACGTGCTGGTCCCGTACGCGGACTGGAACGCACTAAAGTTCCCTGACCGTGACCAAGCCTTGGAGAAGATCCTCGATCTGACCATGCTCTCGGACATCTTCCCTACCGGCTATCACGGAGCCATTGGCGCTGGCGTCACCGTTGGCTCTACCGTCTACGTCGCAGGTGCCGGCCCTGTGGGTCTGGCAGCAGCGACCTCGGCCCAGTTGCTCGGTGCAGCAACGGTCATTGTGGGAGATCTGAACGAAGATCGTTTGGCTCAGGCACGCAGCTTCGGTTGCGAAACTGTGGACGTCTCCAAGGGGGATCCGGGAGAGCAAATTGCCCAGATCCTCGGTACTCCAGAAGTAGATTGCGGCATTGACGCGGTGGGCTTCGAAGCTCGCGGACACGGACACAATGCCGGCAAGGAACAGCCTGCCACCGTGCTGAACTCGCTGATGGAAATCACCCGAGCAGGCGGAAGCTTGGGCATCCCGGGCTTGTACGTCACCGGAGATCCAGGAGCCACCGACGAGGCTGCTAAGCAGGGTTCGCTGTCCATGCGGTTTGGTCTTGGTTTTGCTAAGTCTCACACCTTTGTCACCGGTCAGTGCCCGGTAATGAAGTACCACCGTGGCCTGATGCACGCGATCCTTTCCGACAAGGTTTCGATTGCTAAAAACGTCAATGCCACCGCCATTGCGCTGACGGATGCACCGAAGGGTTATGCAGCCTTTGATGAGGGTGCGGCACAGAAGTTTGTGCTTGATCCACACGGCATGATTGGCGCCTAAACGCCACGAAGAACTTCAGCAGGTGCGGGGTTGAGGCAGCGAAGCCTCAGCCCCGCAATACCTGTGGCAAGCACGTCATCGGAGCCGGTTGCCTGCCATTTCTAGCTTGGGCTGGGGCAATGATGCGCCCTCCCGACTCCCTCATCACGGCTCACCCCCGTGATCTGGCACTAGGCAAACCGCCATGGACCACACCCACCCGGCGGGGCGCCAACTCACCGCAAAGGAAATGCTATGAAGAGCACAGAGCAACCTGAAGTAGATCTTGTGAGCGAGCTGCATACAGCGCGCAAACGCAAGCCCCGAAGATATCTGAACAGCGGAACTGACTATTGGGTGTTCGGAATTGCAGGCATTCTCACTCTGGCGTTTATCGCCTGGGGATTCATCTCGCCCGAGGGGTTGGGTAGTGTCGCATCCACTGCCCTTGATTGGGTGATCACCAATACCGGCTGGGTCTTTGTTATCGCAGCCACCGTCTTCACCATCTTTGTTCTCGTGGTGGCCGCCAGGAACTTTGGCCGCATCCCGCTGGGTAAGGATGATGAAAAGCCACAGTTCAGCACTGTCTCATGGATCTCCATGATGTTTGCTACCGGTATGGGCATCGGGTTGGTGTTCTACGGTGTGGGCGAACCGCTGTACTTCTACATGGTTCCACCACCTGAAACGGTCGGCGGACAGACCTCGGCCGCAGTGGGAACCGCTATGGGAACCACGCTGTTCCACTGGACGCTTTTCCCTTGGGCCATGTACGCAATTGTTGGTTTGGGTATGGCGTACGGAAGTTTCCGATTGGGTCGCCCGCAGTTATTCTCTTCAATGTTTTCTTCGATTTTTGGCGAACGTGCCGTCAACGGTTGGGGCGGCAAAACCATCAACATCCTGGCCATTTTGGCCACGTTGTTTGGTTCGGCTTGTTCGCTGGGTCTAGGCGCATTGCAGATTGGTGGCGGTATTCAGTCCGCCGGGATCATGTCCTCAGTAGGCTCCGGCGTGCTGGTCTTGATCATCGCCATCCTCACCGCTCTGTTTGTTGCCTCGGCAGTCTCCGGTATTGAGCGCGGAATTCAGTGGCTTTCCAATATCAACATGGTGCTGGCCGTCGCTCTGGCCTTGGTGGTCTTCATTGGCGGCCCGACGCTGTTCATCTTGAACGTTATCCCGAACGCGGTTGGATCCTTCATTGCTGATCTGCCGCAGATGGCATCACGCACCGCATCATCCGGTGATGGTGACATGGCCAGCTGGTTGTCCTCGTGGACCATCTTCTACTGGGCTTGGTGGGTTTCATGGACCCCATTTGTTGGTCTGTTTATTGCCCGCATTTCCCGTGGCCGCACCATCCGTCAGTTTGTCACCGGCGTACTGCTGGTTCCATCGGCAGTGACCCTGCTGTGGTTCGCGATTTTTGGTGGCGGTGCCATCGGCATTCAGGAACGTGCTGAACGCTCGGGCGATATGGGCCAAGCGATCACTCAGATGGTGGACGGGGCTCCGGACATCAACTTCGACTCGGTACTCTTTGAGCTATTGGGCAGCCTGAACCTACCTGGCTGGTTCGCCTCGGCACTGATGGTTTTGACCGTCATACTGATTGCCATCTTCTTTGTCACCGGCGCCGACTCGGCCTCGATTGTGATGGGTGCGCTCAGCGAACGCGGAGCCGAAGAACCGACCAAGAAATCAGTGATCTTCTGGGGCGTCTCCGTAGGGGCGGTGGCCGCAGTGATGCTGCTGGCCGGTGGAGAGCATCCGGCAGAAGCGCTGAATGGTCTAAAGAACATCACCATTGTCGCGGCGCTACCGTTTGTGCTGGTCATGCTCTTGCTCTGCGTGGCTATCTGGAAGGACCTGAGTAAGGATCCTTTGGTGCTTCGTGGCAAGGTAGCGCTGGAAGTTCTGGAGCAGGCCGTGGATGAAGGTATTGACCGCCATGACGGTGAGCACTTTAGCCTGATGACCACCGAGCAGCCTATTGTTCAGGTTTCCAGCGATGAACCGGTGATCCTGCCAGCTGCTGATCCAGATCTAGAAGCAGAAGGTGTCGGGAAGTAAAAGTATCTGCTCACAGCGCCTCTTGGACCGTGAAAGATTGCGGACTAAGGGGCGCTGCGCAGCGCCTGCTCAAAGTGGGTCACATGCTCAGAGACCAACTTGGCGGCAAGATCTCCGTCATTGGCCAAGATGGCGCGAAGTAGGGCCGAGTGCTCTTTGAGGTGTTCGGCGATTGGTGGCATCTGATCGATAACGAGGCACCAGATTCGCGTTACGAGATTATCCAGGCGCACCAAGGTTTCTTCCAGATGCTTATTGGCTGCGGCCTTGTAGATGAGTCGGTGAATCTGTACATCCAGTAGCAACAGTGAGCGCTGATCCAACGTCGGATCAAGTGCATCAATGCGTTCCAAATAGCTGGTGAGTTGGGACTGGATTTCCGGGTCCTTGTTCGCTGCCGCATTACGTGCTGCGAGTGGTTCAAGGGCTTGGCGCATCTCAGAAATATAGTTCAGTTCATGGAAATCTACCGCGGTGGCGAAGGTTCCACGACGCGGATAAGAGACCACCAAGTGATCAATTTCTAAGCGCTTAAGAGCTTCGCGCATCGGGGTGCGTCCCACACCCAATTCTTCAGCCAACTGCGGTTCATGAATCGGGTGAGTTGGAGCGATCTCTAACAGCATCAGCCGATCACGTAGCGCCGCGTAGGCGCGATCCGCCATCGAACCTTGTTCGGTGATGGTGCTGGAGAATTCGGGGGCCATCGATATTTCGCTTTCTTCACTGTTCAAAACGCACTTGCCACTACACAAAGGGTATCGCCTGCAACCGCCAGGGGTGATTTTTGCCCCGCGGAAGCGGTGCGAGTGCTGCGGATGAAGAAGTTAAAAATCTGTTGAGAAATGTTGTTGACGCTGTCCTAGTGCACACATAGTATTGTGATCAGCTATTGATATATCAGCCTCATGGTCAGTCTTTCAGACACTTGCTAAGTCAGGAATCGACGGAGTTCTCAAAGATCTCTGACCATCACACGCCACCAAACTTGAACTCAGATACCACCACGAGCCATGGCGAAGCTAGCGCTAACTCGGCGAACGCAAGGAGCGGCACGATGACCGAACCGAACAACAAATACGTCTTGACCTTCACCTGTGCTGAGCGCGCAGGAATCGTGCATGCGGTCACCGGTCTGCTACTTGATCATCATGGAGATATTCGCGAACTCAAGCAGCACGATGATCAGCGCTCACGCACCTACTTCCTGCGCATCGAATTTGAGGTTGCGGACAGCGACAATAATGAAATCGCTATCGCAGACCTAGAATCCAACCTGAAAAACCTGGCTGAAGAACACGACGCCAAGTGGGGCCTACGCCCAGCGGGCCAGAAGAAGCGCGTGCTGATCATGGTCTCCAAGTTCGGCCACTGCCTGCACGACCTACTCTTCCGTGCCCGCATGGGGGAGCTTCCGGTAGAAATTGCTGCGGTTGTTTCCAATCACCCAGATCACCGTCAGCAGGTTGAATGGAACGGCATTCCGTTCTTCCATGTTCCAGTCACCGCAGCGACGAAGCCAGAGGCGGAAGACAAGCTGATGGAACTGGTGGATCGCTTTGACGTGGACCTTGTGGTGCTCGCCCGCTACATGCAGGTGCTCTCCGATGACTTGACCCGCAAGCTCAATGGCCGTGCGATCAATATTCACCACTCCTTCCTGCCTTCGTTCAAGGGCGCTAAGCCGTACCACCAGGCATTTGAACGTGGCGTAAAAACCGTGGGCGCTACCGCTCACTACGTCAACAGCGAGCTGGATGAAGGGCCAATCATCACCCAGCGTGTTCAGGAAGTTGACCACAGCTACGAACCCGAACACCTAGTTGCCGCCGGCCGCGATACCGAGTGCAAGGCGCTCTCGGACGCAGTGCGCTGGCACTGTGAAGATCGAGTCTTCCTCGACGGTTCGCGCACCGTAGTTCTTCGCTAGAAAGACGAAAAACGGCACAAGGCCAGCCGTGGCACACAGATACTGCGGCTGGCCTTGTGCTGTTCAGCAATCTTCTCTTTTCCCTTGCGGGGCAAGATTTATTCGACATGGATGGGTGCCAGCGCCTAGTGCGACTGGCGTCACATCACTGCATTGATGGACCTGGACCAGGGGCGTCAACATTTTCACCACCCATCACTATTGAGGAAGAACGAAGGAAGAACCATGCAAAGAAGTTCATCACCGTTCCCAACCCAAGCGATGAAGAAAGGAGCCAGCATCGTTGCCGGATCAGCGTTGATGCTCGGACTAGGTCTGGCTCCGGCGCAAGCCGTAGGTGAAGGGCCAAACAACAACCAGAATGGAACGACCAACACCTCGATCTTGCACACCTATGATTCGATGGTGGCCGAACTGAAGACTCAGGATGCCAAACAAGCGGCACTGGACCTCGAAGTTATCGGTCAGTCGGTCAAGGGTCGTGACCTGTACTTAGCAAAGTACATCTCGGACCCGAGTAACCCGACGATCCTTTTCCTAACTCAGCAGCATGGCAACGAACAACTGACTACCGAGGGAACTCTTGAAGTTATCAAACATCTCGGATCAGGTCGGATGAAAGACGTACTAAAGAACGTTAATATCCTCGTGGTGCCAATGCTCAACCCGGATGGGGCCATGGGAGACGTGGATTTCTCGCTGGATGACTACATAGCATCCGGCGACCGTCACCTCACCCGATACAACGCCAACAACGTGGACATAAACCGCGATCACATAGCCAAGAGCCAACCAGAAATTCAGGCTCTGCACAATAACGTGCTGTCCGCTTTCAACATTGATTACATGATCGACTTGCACCATCAGGGAACTCGCTCAGCCATCAATGGGGAGTTGGTCTCGGGGTCGATACTGTATCCAACTACTGCCGACGTTTCGGAAGAAGTGCGCGAAGGATCTAAGCGCCTTGGTTCCATCGTTTACCAAAACGTGGATTCCACGGGATGGGGCCACCTAGGAAAGTACGTGGGCGGTACTGCCAACACCATTGCTCGCAACGGCATCGCGGCCGAATACGGCATCTCGACTTTGCTCTTCGAAATGCGCGGAATGAGCGATCACTACAACGCTGACTATGTGCTGGGTCAGAAGTCCAACGGATATCTGCGCCAGCAGACCATCCTGACCTTGGAATCCACCATCAAAGCGGTGGCCGACGGCTCGGCTGAAACGGCAGACACTTCCGTCTGGGATACGTTGCCGGAGCAGTCGACGTTGCCAGGTGAAGAAGAAGCAGACGAATAGAAATTCAAAAATGCATGCGGGCCGGTTACGTTAGCCGGCTCGCAGTTCGTCCCGCTACTCTCTGACGGCATGCCACATTAAACTCGTGCACGTCCTGCGAACGATTCGGACCGATACTAAACACTGATGCAAGGACTTACCTCCCGACTGAAGCGAATATTCCGCTCCTCAAACATCTGCGCGACAGCAATACAAGTGAACCGTCGAGCACGTTGGGACCGCTGAGCCGCACGGTACGTTTTACCAACCAGGCACAGGGCAGAAAGACTGACGGAAAAGCACAGTGCACCAAGCACCTGTTCCTGCGGGATTCGACAGGCGAATCCTGCACACACCGCGCCGATTCCCAATCCAATGAGCAGCAAAGCCACAATCATGGACTGGATGCGGATGCGGCGTTCAAACTTTTGGATGTGTTCTAGGGCTGTCTGAAACCCTGAATGCAGTTCAAGAACTCTGGCGCGATTCTTGATGCGCCGGTTGCGACGCAAGATGAGCAGTGTCCTGTGCGGGGTGCGTTGCACGCAAGTTCAATTATCTGAGGAATCGTCAGGGATTACATCGGACCAATGAAGTACGGGCTAGTACTGCATTTGAAGTAGTTAAGAGGCCAGATCCGCAGTAAAGTTGAACAGGCTGAAGAAGTATCAGTTGGGGTGCCATGCAGCACCAAGGTAACTAGTGACCTTGGCTGTCGGCATTCTTTACAGGGCATCAGTAGTCGCCTGCGCACGAACCTGAAAGCAGGACCGGCAATGAAAAAGCATTCGGAGCTAAAGCTTCAGCGAAAGTCCAAGAAGCAACGGCTTGGCGCCTCATTGCTTGGAGCTAAGACCCATAGCGATCAACATGAGCGGCTGAACGTGGCGTTGGTGCTGCGCTTATTGGTTCAGGCCCTGCGGCTGAGCCACGCGCATGTGCCTCGCTATCTGGGTGCCATTATTCTGGCTCAGGCGTTTAACGGTTTTGTTGTGCTCCCTGCGGTCAAGGCGATCTTCTCGTACGCACTAAACGTCAGCGACCTGGCCAACCTGACGAACCGCGACCTGCCAACGATGCTGAGCCATCCGGGGGCCGCGCTCCTACTCTTGCTGATTGCATTTATTGTTCTGTTGGCTCTCGGGCTTCAGTTCTCCGTGCTCATCGTGATGGTCAATCGCCAGCAATCAGGTTTATCGCTGAGTACCAAAGAGGTAGTGCGGGAAACCGTAGGCACGCTGTGGCGTATGGTGCGCAGACCTCCGCTGCCACTGACGCTTTACCTCATTGTGGTGCTGGCGTTGGGTGGGTTGGGTCTTTCCTCGGTGTTGATTCAAGGAATTGAAATCCCACCATTTGTCAGCAGAGAGTATCTGAAGACTCCACTCAGTGGCGTGGGATATTCATTGCTGATCGCGGTGATCTTCTACCTGAATCTGCGTCTTATACTCAGCCTGCCGATGTTTGTCGTGGGCGGGAAAAAAGCTACGCACGCTATTTTTGAGAGTTTCCGTGCCACAAGCGGCAACTTCTGGGGCTCGGTGTTTATGTTCGGTATTCCGGCGCTGGGTTGTGCACTGCTCTCATCATTGATGGTGGAAATTCTGATCTGGATTTCCCGTACGGCCAACACTCTCCTGGACCTTCAGCGATCCGCGTTTGTGGCTTCGGTGTGCATCCAATCCGGTTATGTTCTGGGCTTCTTACTTGTAGGCGTCACCACGGTGGTCATCATTCAAGTCCTCGTGGTCGCAGCCCGATCCCAGTTGGATCTTCCGCACGGACTAGCACGCGTATCGACACCCAACCACACTGCACGCTCAATGCTGTTCATGATTGTGGCGGTCGTGGTTTCCTCGTTACTGCTGGCCTTTAGCGTCCGTGCCGTGCCACTGATGGCTGGCACCACGTCCAAAGCAGAAGATACTGCGATCTTGGCCCACCGAGGATTCTCGGGTGGAGGAGTGGAGAACACTATTGGCGGTTTGGAAGCGGCCGCAAAATTGCATCCGGACTATGTTGAAGCTGACTTTCAAGAAACCAAAGATAAGCACTTCGTGGCCAGCCACGACACCAACCTCTTGGTAGTGGCTGGGCGCAATCAGAACATCTATGAAATGAACGTCGATGAAGTGACCTCGGTGAAGCAGAACGTCAGCGGGTTTACCGGGACAATCCCCACCATGGATGAGTATCTGAATCGGGCGAAAGAGTTGAAGACTCCGTTGCTTGTGGAACTCAAGGTCTCAGGACATGAGGCGCCTGGCTTTATGGACCGTTTCCTCAAAGAGATTGACGCGGCCGGCACCGGCGAGCAGAACATCTATCACTCGCTGGATCCCGCGGCGGTCAGTGAACTGAAAGAACGGCGTCCCCAACTTCGTGTGGGGCTCACCATGGCCATGAGCCTTGGGGCGATCCCGGAAGTTGAGTGCGACTTCATTGTCGTGGAGCAAGCGTCCTTTGACCCTGAACTGTTGGCGATGGCCAGGGAAGCGAACAAGCCGGTCTACGTCTGGACGGTTAATGAGGAACAGAAAATCCTAGAGCTCCTAAGTCTAGGAGTGGATGGAATTGTCACCGACAGCGTGGACGTCGCGCTGCGAGACCGGGACTTTGTGGCTGAGAACCCGAGGTCTGATTACCGTGTTGGTGTAGCTCTAGCGCACCTAGACCTCTTCAGATAAGAGCACCAACATTTGCGAGCTGTTCTGATTCTGTCTCCACCCTTGGGTTGATCCGGGCGCTCTAAAGTCGTCCTTGTATGCGAGGTATTGGAAGTGCCTACGGATCTAGGCTTGAGACTGTAGCAATTGCACACCTTGATCTCGTGAAGGAATTTCATGCGTGGATTTTCATCGTCCGACCTTTCTCGCAACATTGCCCGAATGTCGGCGAGCACAGCATTTTTAGCATTAGGCGTAGGTCTGGCAGGGTGCGGCGCAGTGGACTCCTACGACAAAGCAACTTCCGATGCGTGGTCTGTGACCTATGAAGTCAGCGTGGATGGTGCCTCCGATGACACTTTGAGCGAAGTCTCTTATCTTGAGGCGCAAAAGCGTGGCGAGGAGTCGGCTGAAGTCACCGAAGATACGGTGACAGCTAATGCCGACGAGAAGAAGAAATCTCGCAAGGTCTGGTCCGTGGAAAGTATGGTCACCGCAGAACAAGATGCGGCCATTGCTGCCACGCCGGGGAAAGACGCAACGGCAACCTGCAAGATTCTCCTAGACGGTGTTAAAGAAATAGCTTCTGAAACGGGCGCACCAAGCCAACGCGTGGACTGCGAAGCTACGACCCCAGCGTTTGGCGCAAAATAAATTGTTGCCATCCTTAACGCTTTTGAATCCAGAATCGTCCAGAGAACTCTAAGAATTCGGGGCTGTTTCTGAGACCCCCTCCACAGCGCAGAAAAAGAGACCGGGATAAGATAGTCGTTAGCCTTCTTTAGCTTTCGAAACGATTGGAACGGGATAAAACGCTGTGAACGACAGAATGAAATTCGGATCTACTTGCCCGGATCATTCTGCTCAGTTGCACCCGGCGACCCGCGAGGTGGCACCAACCTTTTCGCAGATTCCCGGATTCCTTCGTCGAATTTGGCGTCTTAGCCATGCGCGAGTTTTCCGCTACCTAGCTGTCATTAGCGTGATTCAGCTGATCAACGGACTAGGCGTCTTGCCGGCTATCAAGTACCTGTTTGGGCTGGCCCTTGAAGCTAGTCATTTGGAAAACGTAACCGACCGTACCTATACGGAATTGCTGACCCATCCGATCTCCCTTCTGTTGATACTGGCCATCGCGATCCTTGCTTTTGCGGCCATTAGTTTGCAGTTCGTGGCCTTGATTGTAATGGTCAATCGGCAACAATCAGGCCGCCCACCAAACCTGGCTGACATGGTCAGGGATACGCTTACGGTGATGCGCAAGTTGCTGCGCTATCCATCTCCACTGTTGATGGTTTACTTCTTCCTGGCGTTGCCAATGGGAGGCTTGGGCCTCTCGTCGGTATTGATTCAAGGTGTGGGTATTCCGCCGTTTATCACCCGTGAGTACCTGAAGGTCCCGCTAAGCACGGGCCTTTATGCATTGATGATCGCCGCGATCTTGTGGCTGAATCTACGTCTGATTCTGACCCTGCCACTGTTGGTTATTGGCGAGAAAAAGTCATATGCAGCATTGGGCGGAAGCCTCAAAGCAACGCATAAGAACTTCTTCCGATATCTTCTGCTTGTGGGTCTGCCACTAGGGATAGCCGCGTTGAGCGCCTCGCTGTTGGTAGAAGTTCTGGCGTGGATCTCCGAGATGGCCACCAACATCATGACTGCGCAAAGCTCTGCGGTGGTTGCGAGCTTGTGTATCGGGATAGGCCACACCCTAGGGTTCATGATCATCGGTGCTGCCACAGTGGTGGCCCTACAAATTCTGGTCGCTTTGGGACGTGACCACCTCGGACTCACCTCAGTCTTTGAGGAGTACACGCTGCGCAAGCGCACTGTGCAGGCCAAAGCTACCCGCGCCTCGGTGGGGGCGCTAGCTTTTGGTCTTGCGGTCTCCGCAAGTTTGTATGCCGCTCCGGCCTTGGGGCAAACAACCTCCAGTGCCGAAGACAGTTTGGTGATAGCCCACCGCGGTTATGCCGCCGGTGGAGTGGAGAATACGCTTGGTGCTCTGGATGCCGCTGCCAAAAACAAAGCCGACTATGTTGAAGCGGATTTCCAGCAGACCAAGGACGGAAAGTTCGTCGCAAGCCACGACACCAATCTGCTGATGGTTTCCGGCGTCAACAAGAATATCTACGACATGACCGTGGATGAGGTACAAAAGGTGACAGTCCGCGAGGGTGGCTTCACCGACCACATTCCCACCATGCAGGAGTACTTGATGCATGCCAAGGAACTTGGAATTCCAGTCCTGGTAGAGCTCAAGGTCAACGGGTATGAGCATAAGGGATACCTCAAGGAATTCCTCAAAGAAATCGATGCGGCCGGGACTGCCACCGATAATATCTACCACTCGCTCAACGCTCCTGCAGTCAAGGAAATTAAGCGCCAACGCCCCGAGCTTCGTGTTGGTCTCACCGTGGCCATGAGCGTTGGCAGGCTGCCACGGGTGAACTGCGACTTCTACACGTTGGAACAGGCTTCGTTCCGTCCAGACTTGCTGGATCAGGCCCATGAACAGGGTCAGGAAGTCTATGTTTGGACCGTTAATGACGAGTCCAAAATTCGAGAGCTGTTGAGCTTGCCGGTAGATGGCATCGTGACAGACCAAATTGAAATGGCGATAACTGATCGCCAGATGGTTGCTAGTGAGCCTGCCAGCGAGTATCGAGTCGGCTACTCGTTGGCGTACCTGGACCTGTTCCGGTAATACCGAGACGGCTCTTTGCCATCTTGTTTAATTGGTACCAATAGTGGAACCATGAAACAGGGCCTCCGGCTATCGAGGAAACGGGGAACGGAAGATGGCAACTAAAGAACCTGCGCAAGTAACTCGCTATAAGTACAGCGTTGCGTGGTCCGCTGAAGATGATGAGTATCTCGCCACCGTGGCTGAGTTCCCGTCACTGTCCTGGCTGGCCGAGTCTCAAGAAGCTGCACTGTCGGGGATGCTTGATCTGGTGAGTAGTACGGTTGCTGACTTATCCAAAGCAGGCGAAAAAGTACCAAGCCCATTTGCCACACGTGAGTACAGCGGAAATATTCGACTGCGAGTGTCGCCCCAAAAGCATCGGGACCTAACGATCAAGGCCTCGGAGCAAGGCGTTTCGCTTAACCGTTACCTGAACGAACTGCTCTAAGGGCGCCAATTCTGGTTGAGCGGGGCTGCCCTGGTGTCGCTGTAGTGAACGCGGAGTTCTTTCGTGAGAGAGCGGCGGTGATCAGCGTTTGAGGCGTATCATTTATGTTACGTTCAAGGCCGCGTCAAGGAGGGTCCAATGGAAGCACCCGCAACATTTTGGGATGATCTAGCTAAGGATCTTGAGGATCCGGAATTCCTTAGGGAGTATGTTCTCGAATCAATCCGGATTGCCACTGTAGACAGCATCGTGAACGGTCTGGACGAAGCTCGCATTGCTGCAGGATTGTCGAAAGCCAGCCTTGCCCGCGCCATCAGTGCAGACCCGGCAACAATGCGACGGCTCTTTTCAGGCAGTGCGTCTAATCCGACACTTGGCACGCTCGCCGAGGTGGCTGCAACTTTGGGTATGAGGGTCAAGCTCGAACCTCTACCCAAAACCGAACGGTTAACGCTCACTGGGACGCTACTTGAAGGAAGAGCTGCCAACCCAAAAGAACTGGTTGAGTATTTGGAGAAACTCCGGCAATCCGGACAGGATTCAAGGTCTTCCTGATTGTGCAACAGGATTGCCTGGCAGTGGTTAGATCCTCCTCTTCGTGATCATCAAGTCCAGTTTCCTGCTTTGAAAAACAAGCCCTAAATCGCGTGCTGCACAAGGATTGGTTCCTTACTCCAAGTATTTACTTGGAAGCCCTAGTATTTAGTAGGATGTCCAACTATATTTGTGGCTAACCGCATCTTTGGAAGGCCCGAGCATGTTTGAAATTACCGAGGACCAGCGCGCACTAGTAGATATGGTGCGTGATTTTGCAACCACCGCATTGGAACCAAACGCGGCGAGCTGGGACGAAAATAAATACTTTCCCGTAGAGGTTTTGGCCCAAGCCGGTGAATTGGGAATGGGTGGCATCTACGCCACCGAAGAGTTCGGCGGCTCCGGACTGACCCGCAGTGATGCGGTGCTGATTTTTGAAGAGCTTGCCAAGGCTGATCCGACCATCGCAGCCTACATTTCCATCCACAACATGGTTGTCTGGATGATCGATACCTTCGGATCCAGAGAACTGCGTGAGCAGTGGATCCCGCAGCTGGCCTCCATGCAGTCCTTGGGTAGCTACTGCCTAACCGAACCCGGCGTGGGTTCAGATGCCGCAGCTCTTCGCACCCGAGCAGTGCGCGAAGGCGACGAATACGTGCTCAATGGCGTTAAGCAATTCATCTCCGGCGCGGGATCTTCGGCCGCTTACGTTGTTATGGCTCGCACCGCGGACACCGGATCGCGTGGCATCTCCGCGATCCTCGTCCCTGCCGATGCTCAAGGTTTGTCCTTCGGCCCTAACGAAAAGAAGATGGGCTGGAACGCACAACCTACCCGACAGGTCATCCTCGACAACGTCCGAGTACCCGCAGGCAACCTATTGGGAGCTGAAGGTGACGGTTTTGGCTTTGCCATGAAGGGTTTGAACGGTGGCCGCCTGAACATTGGTGCATGCTCGCTAGGTGGCGGACAGAAAGCCTTAGAAAAGTCAGTTGCCTATCTCAAAGAGCGTGAAGCTTTTGGCGGCCCACTAACTAATCAACAGTCTTTGGTTTTCAAACTTGCCGATATGGAAACCGAATTAGAAGCCGCCCGCACTCTACTGTGGCGGGCGGCAGCAGCGTTGGATGCAGGCGCACCCAACGCAGTGAGGCTGTGTGCCATGGCCAAACGACTAGCCACCGACGCAGGATTTAATGCTGCCAATTCCGCCATACAACTCCACGGCGGCTACGGATACTTGGCTGAATACGGGCTGGAGAAAATTGCCCGTGACCTTCGAGTGCATCAGATCCTTGAAGGCAGCAACGAGATCATGCGCCTGATCGTAGGCAGAACCTTGCTGGACTCATAGACTTCCGGGTTGCAGACTGAAACCCCAACGAATAAACCTTCAATGAAGAAGAGAGAATTTCAATGGTAAAGAACATCGCATTCATCGGTCTGGGCCATATGGGTGGTTATATGGCCGCCAACCTGGTCAAGGCAGGACATCAGGTAACAGGCTTTGATCTCTCGGCCCCAGCCCTAGAAGCGGCGATCAAGGCCGGCGTGAATATTGCCGAATCCGGGGCCCAAGCAGTGACGGATGCCGACGTTGTCATCACCATGCTTCCCGCCGGTCGCCACGTAATCGGCGCGTTCGAGGGACCGGACGGACTAGTCGCAGCAGCCCCCAAAGGCACGCTGTTCTTGGAATGCTCAACCATTGCCGTGGACGATGCCCACACAGTGCATCGGATGCTCAGCGCCGCCGGGCATCGCGGTGTCGACGCCCCAGTATCCGGCGGAACCACCGGTGCAGAAAACGGGACACTGACCTTCATGGTTGGCGGCAACGACGCAGATTTTGCCGACGCAGAAGTCATCTTCAAAGATATGGGCAAGCGAATTGTGCACTGTGGCGGCCCTGGCGCCGGACAAGCGGCGAAGGTCTGCAACAACATGATCCTCGGCGTGAGCATGATTGCCGTTTCTGAAGCTTTTGTACTGGGTGAAAGCCTCGGACTGTCCAATGAAGCGCTCTTTGATGTGGCCTCCGCAGCCACCGGCCAATGTTGGGCGCTGACCACCAACTGCCCAGTCCCCGGACCGGTACCAACAAGCCCGGCCAACAAAAACTTCGAGCCAGGCTTCGCCGGTGCATTGATGGCCAAGGACCTCGGCTTAGCGGTCCAGGCGGTGGACGCCGCAGGCGTTCAAGCCCGACTGGGAGTGGCCGCCGAAAAGATCTACCGAGACTTTGCTGCCGGTGAAGGCGCACGCAAAGACTTCTCCGGAATTATCAACGAGATCCGAGCTGCTTCCGCCGCAGCCAAGCCCGCCAACTGATCTGGTCAACCCTAGCTTTATTGAATACGAGGAACAATGAGCACTTCTAACACTGATCCACGCACCGAAAACCTGCTCAACGGTTTTGACCAGCCCATGTGGATAGATGGCGAAAAAACCGAATCGAGTACCGGTGAATGGCGCGAGGTCCGCAACCCGGCGATCCGTGAAAGTGTCATCGCCCGAGTGCCTGCCGCCGGTATCAAAGATGTGGATCGAGCGGTTGACTCAGCTCGCAAGGCGTTTGGTGCATGGCGCGGGGTGCACTTCACCGAGCGTGCCCGGGCACTGGCCAAAATCGCCGACGACATTGAAGCCCGAGCCGAGGACTTCGCTAAGCTCACCTCCCTTGATACCGGCAACGCGCTGCGAACCCAGGCCCGCCCGGAAGTCACCACGCTGGTGGCCCTGTTCCGCTACTTCTCCGGCATCGCGGGCGAAGTCAAAGGCACCACACTGCCCGCTGGCGAGAACCAACTGCAGTACACCCGACTTGAACCGTTGGGAGTGGTCGCGTGTATCTTGCCGTGGAACTCACCGCTGATGATTGCCGGCTTTAAGATTCCAGCGGCGCTAGCAGCCGGAAATACTGTCATCCTCAAAGCGGCCGACGATGCGCCACTAACCATCTTGCTGCTTGCTGAAATCTGCAACCGGCACCTGCCCGCGGGCGTGCTCAACGCGTTGACCGGTCGTGGATCCGTGATAGGTCAGGCCCTATCCGAGCACCCTGGCGTGGACAAAGTCTCCTTCACCGGATCAACCGACGTAGGTCGAGGAGTCGCCCGCACCGCAAGCGAACGCCTTGCACATGTCTCTCTGGAACTAGGCGGAAAGAATCCTTCGATTGTCTTCCCCGATGCCGTAGACGATGAACTGATTGATGGGCTGCTGGCCGCCTCGCGCTTCACCCGTCAGGGGCAAAGCTGCACCGCCGGATCGAGGCTTTTCCTACATGAAGACGTCTATGACGAAGTCTTGGAAAAGCTGACCCTTAAGCTCGGAGCGCTGAAGGTGGGTGACCCGCTGGATGAGGCCACTGACATGGGCGCGATCATCAATGCCAGCCAGCACCACCAAATCAGTGACTACTTGCGAGAAGGTCGGAACAACTCGGCGCTGACCGTAGCTTTGGGTGGAGACGAGCCAACTTCAGGGCCACTGACCGAAGGGTACTTCCACCAGCCCACCGTTTTTGGCGGAGCAAGCAATGACTTCCGTCTTGCACAAGAAGAGATTTTTGGGCCAGTGCTGGTGGCTATTCGTTGGAAAGAAGTCGACGAGGTCGTGAAGATGGCCAACGATTCGCACTATGGTTTGGCCGCCTACGTATGGAGTCACAACCTAGATAATGCGCTGAACACTGCCCACCGTGTGGAAGCAGGTTGGGTTCAAGTCAACCAGGGAGGTGGCCAAGTGGTGGGCCAATCCTATGGTGGCTACAAGCAGTCAGGCATCGGGCGCGAAGTATCTCTAGAAGGAATGCTGGCCGGCTTCACCCAGACCAAACAAATCAACGTAAAGTTGCGCGGCTAGAAGCAACAAAATGGGCCGAGTAAAAGCTAGTTCGCTTGGTGAAGAACGAATGATGCTTTGATAGAGGCAGGACTGATCAATTGGCCCGGAGATGGGTCAGCGCTAAGGGGTGGACTATGAGTGTCGAACAGCAACCGGATCTAACCGGTAGACTGCGCGTAGAACGCAGTGGCGCGGTGGCAACGCTGTATATCGATAATCCGCGTCGACGTAATGCGGTGTCCAAAGATATGTGGGGACAGTTTGCGACCCTGCTTTATACCCTGGCTGAAGACGACTCGGTACGCGTGCTGGTAGTTCGCGGGGCCGGAGAGAACTTCAGTGCCGGTGCTGATATCAGCGACTTGCGCGCAATCTTGCATGATGCAGAGTCAGGCCGTCATGACGGTGGACATGTCAGCGCCGGAGAAAACGCGTTGGCAGCATTCCCTAAACCAACTATCGCGGCGATTGATGGTTATTGTGTCGGCGGTGGTTGGCAGATAGCCGGAGCCTGCGATATCCGCATCGCTAGCGAGCGTGCCCACTTCGGGATTACTCCGTCCAAGATTGGCATCGTTTATCCCACCAGTGGCATTGAACGTCTAGTGCGTCTTGTGGGCCCTGGCGTAGCCAAGCAATTGCTGTTCAGCGCTGACTTCATCGACGCAGATGAGGCAAAAAACGTTGGCCTGGTTAGAAGCGTTTTGCCAGTTCAGGGATTTTGGGAAGAAATCGAAAAGTACGCACAACACTTGGCAGGACGTTCAGCCCTGTCGATTCAGGCCATGAAAGCCATTGTTGACGCGATAGCTGTTGGTGGCATTGACCTAGAAGAGGTCAATGCCTATTGGCAACAGCAGATGGATGTCTCGGATGATCCAACCACGGGCATTACGGCGTTCCTAGAAAAGCGGGCACCGGAATTCACTTGGAACCGTACGGTTGCCTTGGATTAGCGTGTTGGGAATGAACGCTCGCCGAAAATCCGCACCACATAGCGCCAGAACTCTTGGGAAGGATCCGCCGTGGGGAAGACCAATAGCGCTGATATTCAGATTGCTCAGATGACCCAAGATCGCTGGGGGTCGGTATCCACTATTTATGGGCAAGGGATCACAACCGGGCTGGCAACTTTTGAATCAGCGGTTCCGTCCAAGGAAAAATTCTTTGGTGCGAAGATCCCGGAGCTGACCTTGGTGGCGCTCGATCCCGAGGGAAATGTTGCCGGTTGGGCTGCTGCCGCGCCTATTTCAGAACGCTCCGCCTACCGTGGGGTGGTTGAGCATTCGGTCTACATTGATCCGCAATGCTCGGGGCGTGGGATCGGAACCATACTGCTTCAAGAGCTCATCAAACGGGCCAATGAGCAGGGTTATTGGACGATTCAATCAGCGATTATTTCCGGCAATGAAGGTAGTAGATCACTGCACAAAAAAGTTGGTTTCCGGGAAGTCGGCCGCCGAGAACGTATTGCGAAGGGCGCATGTGGTGAGGTTGCCGGACAGTGGATGGACACGTACCTGTACGAGCTGAGGCTTTGAGTGGACGGCAGTGAGCTGACCGGCTCGCTAGGGCGGGGTCATCTGAACTAATGAAGCTACTTTTTTGCCACCAAGGCTGTGCTTAGGGATTCCAGTGCGCCGGGAACCACGGAGAAGTAGGCCCAGACGCCACGCTTTTCGCGGTGTAAAAGCCCTGCCTCAACCAAGATTTTCAGGTGATGGGAGACGGTGGGTTGCTTCAGTCCCAGGGGTTCGGGCAAGTCGCAGACGCACGTCTCAGATTCCTTGTTCGCCGAGACAATCGAGAGAATGCGAAGCCGGTTGGGATCGCTGAGCGCCTTAAAACGAGAGGCGAGTAGCTCGGCTTCTTCTGCCTGAAGGATGTCTTTGTCCTCAGCTGGAACACAACATGGAGATTCGAAAGGCTGAAGGTTCAGGCCCGACTCGGTGCTTGTGTCCGTACTCATTGTTTGGGCCGCTTTCGTAGTTCGGTCAGAGATTGACAAACGTCGATATATGCAAGGATACTCGAAATATCGATAGTCGTCGATGTCTAATCTTGGAGTGATAATTCAGTGACACCCGCGCCAATGCCCGACACCGCCCCCGTGGCGGCGAAGCTCTCTTTCCTAGACCGATATTTGGCACTATGGATCCTGCTAGCCATGGCCATCGGGCTGGGGTTGGGACGCATCTTTCCTGCGCTGGGTGAACTGTTGGACCGCTTCACTGTCGGTGGGGTTTCGGTTCCCATTGCCATGGGGCTCTTAGTGATGATGTACCCGGTCCTAGCCAAGGTGCGTTACAACGAAACCTCTCGAGTTCTCACTGATAAAAAGCTCATGATCACTTCGCTGGTGATCAACTGGGTGCTGGCACCGGCCTTCATGTTTGTCCTGGCCTGGATCTTCCTCGCAGACCTCCCCGAGTACCGCACGGGGCTGATCATTGTTGGTTTGGCTCGCTGCATCGCGATGGTGTTCATCTGGAACGATTTGGCCTGCGGTGACCGAGAAGCGGCAGCCGTGCTGGTAGCCATCAACTCGATCTTCCAAGTCGTTGCCTTTGGTGCGCTGGGTTGGTTTTACCTCCAGTTGCTGCCTTCCTGGTTAGGGCTGGAAACCACCAGTGCAGAATTCTCCATAGGTGCCATCACCGCCTCGGTACTCGTCTTCTTGGGCATCCCACTGCTGGCTGGTTTCTTGACCCGAACCCTGGGTGAAAAAGCCAAGGGCAGGGATTGGTACGAGGGTAAATTCCTGCCAAAGATTGGCCCGTGGGCGCTCTACGGTCTGTTGTTCACCATTGTTCTGCTCTTTGCCTTGCAGGGAGATAACATCATCTCCAAACCGTGGGATGTACTGCGGATGGCGCTGCCGCTACTGACCTATTTTGTGGTGGTTTTTGGTGCTGGAATGCTCATTGGTCGAGCCCTGAATCTTGGCTACCCACGCACCACTACGCTGGCTTTCACTGCAGCTGGCAACAACTTTGAGCTGGCTATCGCGGTGGCCATTGCCACCTTCGGTGCAACCAGTGGACAAGCGCTCGCTGGCGTGGTTGGTCCACTGATCGAAGTACCAGTTTTGGTCGCACTTGTGTATGTGGCCCTCTGGACTCGCAAATTCTTCCCATCCACTGAACTCGCAACTACTTCGGCCTAAGGAATCAACTAACCATGACTGAGCTCCACAAACCTTCGGTACTCTTTGTCTGCGTTCACAATGCAGGACGTTCACAAATGGCTGCTGCGTACCTCTCCCATCTTTCCGAGGGCAAGATTGAGGTCCGTTCAGCCGGTTCCGCACCAGCTGATTCGGTGAACCCTTCAGCCGTGGCAGCCATGGCCGAAGAAGGCATTGACATGTCGGCTGAAACTCCAAAGATTCTGACCACCGAAGCGGTGAAAGAATCCGATGTAGTGATCACCATGGGCTGCGGAGATACCTGCCCGATCTTCCCGGGTAAGCGCTACGAAGACTGGAAGCTGGAAGACCCAGCCGGTCAAGGAGTGGACGCCGTACGTCCAATCCGCGACGAGATCCGCAGCCGGATCGAAACCCTGATTTCCGAGTTGCTACCAGCTAACTAGCCACCTAACGCAGTCCTTACGCTAAGGAGAATGCCATGAGCTCAACCTATCCGGTGATCGTAATTGGTGCAGGACCCATTGGCCTGGCCACCGCAGCACACCTGCGTGAACACGGTCAGGAAGTATTGGTTCTGGAAGCAGGAGAGCAGGCTGGTTCGGCCATCAAGCAGTGGGCACACATCAAGCTCTTCTCTCCTTGGCGGTTTAACATCGACGCTGCCGCTCAGCGTCTGTTGGAAACCGCAAGCGAAGGCTATGCAGGGGAGTGGGAAGCACCGCGAATCACCAAACTGCCTACCGGCGGCGAACTGGTCAGCGAGTACCTTCAGCCGCTGGCCGCGCATCCCGAACTGGCGCCACGCATTCGTTACGGTCACCGGGTTATCAAGGTCAGCCGCATCGCCGCCGACGGGCGCGGTGTAGACAAGACTCGCGGTGCCAATCGGGACGAAACACTATTTTTGGTGCGCGCCCAAACTAACGAGGACCAAGTAGATCTCATTGGTCGCGCCGTGGTTGATGCCAGCGGAACCTGGAACCAGCCCAGCCCAGCAGGTCGAGCAGGTATCGAAGCCATCGGAGAAGCGAAAGCCCGCGAACGCGGACATATCCTCGGTGGTCTTGTTGATCCGCTAGGTGCTGATGAGCAGGAATTGGCTGGAAAGTCCTTGCTGGTTCTCGGCGCCGGGCACTCGGCAGCCAACACCATCATTGCGCTGGGTCGATTGCAAAAGCAGTATCCCGAGACCAGGGTCGGGTGGGGCTTGCGTGGGGACGCGAATCCGATTCGCCTCTATGGCGGTGGCGCCGCTGATCAGCTGCCTGCGCGAGGACAACTGGGAACCAGCCTGCGCCGACTGGTAGAAAACGGCAACGTGCAGCTACTTGAAAATGTGGCTGTGGCTTCGCTGAAGTCCGAAGAGCAATTGACGGTGTCCCTGTCCGATGGCCGGGAGCTTGTAGTGGACCGCATTATCGCGGCGACCGGTTTCCGCCCAGACCTGCAGATGCTTTCCGAGCTTCGTTTGGATTTGGATGAAAGTGTTGAAGCACCACGACAGTTGGGGCCACTAATTGATCCCGAGTTCCATAGTTGTGGCACGGTCACCGCGCACGGAGAAAAGTTGCTGGCTCATCCGGAAAAGAACTTCTACATCGTCGGAATGAAGAGCTACGGACGCGCCCCAACCTTCTTGATGGCAACCGGGTATGAGCAGGTGCGCTCCATTGCCGCCGCGTTATCCGGCGATAGCCAAGCCGCTGACCGGGTGGAGCTGGACCTACCGGAAACCGGAGTCTGCTCTACGGATCTGGGTGGCTCATGTGATGCCCCGGCACAGGAAGAATCTTCGTGCTGCAGTAGTGGACCGCAGCCGGTGGTCTTCGGGCTATCAACCGGAACGTTGCATGGGAATGCACAGTTGGTCGAGGGAACTTCAAGCGACTAGGTGCTTCTTCGGCGCTCCCCTTCGGTCCGTCAGCGGGGTGTCTGCAAAGAAGATCAGGACGCGCGCGAGAGGTACTCGTCCAAGGCGCGACGGATGACCTCGCTGGGCTTTATCTGGTCATGCTCTGCTCTTTCGATTAACTTCTCATCCATGTCTGCAGGTAGTCGTACAGATCTGGCGGGAGATATGCCGCGTCCACTGAGGGACGGTTTCCCAACGGCGCGATGCACCGCTATTTTCGAACCTAAGGCAGTTGCGAGTAGATCCATTCCGGCACCCGCAGCTTCGGATTTACTAATCAACGCATTTTCAGAGATCTGCGCAGTTTCTGCCCAAACCTCTAGCTCTTTGATCTCAGTTTCGCTCAACATGTCAAAGGTGCCTGAGCTCTTGATGGGTGGATTCTTCTTATGCATGTCTACTGAGTGCTTCCTCGCACAATATTCAAAATCTTCTTTCGAGCCTCCATGGCGTGAAAGTTGAAGACCTTGTTTGGCGGGGTAACTGCCGCCATAACTTCTAGCAACTTTGAGCGGTCTCGTAATGGACCGATGAACAGGTCGGGGCGACCGTGCGATCCGACACTGGGCTTGGCAAATTTCTCTTAGCGATACTGATAATTCAAAATAGCGTTCAATGCATCTCTGCGGTCTATGCCGTGTTTGTCCGCACTGTTAGAGAATTCCAATGACACAGGAATATTGTCACACAATATTGATTGGAATCAAGAAGATTTTTTCCGATGGGGAAAACTCAAGCGACGCTGAGGGGTGCCAGCAAAATCCCCAGCGAGACATAGCCTTACAGCGCAAGGTGCGCAACCCTAATTGCTCAGTGTTGTAACGATCTCTAACCAGAGGCAGGCCACCGGAAAACATCTAGCAAGCCATGGTCTGCTTGAAAGCCTTTGGTGGGCGTCCTTTGGTTTGGGGTGAAGCAAGGAACCGGCCCTCTAAGCATTAGCTCTGACAGTCGGTCTGACCCTAGGTGTAATGCTGCGGCAGCCTGGGGTTGCTTCTTCTAAAGTCCTGGATGTGGATCTATAGGACAAATGGGGGAGCGGGCTCAAACCTGGAAGGGTTGATCCCTTGAATCTTTCATCTCTTGAGGAAGCGCACCGACTGCCGTGCCCTTGATGACGAACAACCATGAAGCTATGGATAAAACAGGAGCCACGAGTTGCTAGTACATGAGCGCAATGTGAACTCGCTGAGGTGTCAGGCAATTAAAAATAGGTATGGCGGGCACACTTCAAAAACGGATTCAATAACCTAAACCCGACCGGCGCGTTAATGCCTGCGTGAACCACACGGAGTGTTAATTTGTGGGTATGCCAAACCCCGAAGTCACCGACGCTGAACGCCGACTGCTCAAAGACTACAAGAACACTGCTCCCCACAAACTCGTGGTGAAGAAAGTAGAAGCAGTACTCCTGCTTTCTGCGGGTGTTGATCCGGTGATTGTTGCTGACTTCGTGGACCGTGAACCTTCCACGCTGGAGGACTGGGCCCGGGACTGGAGTAAGCAGCGTATGGCGTCTTTGTTTACAGGTCATGCAGGAAACCTGAACCGTAGTTGCCTCACTGAGGAGCAACGAGAGATTGTCGCTCAGGTCCTCTCCCAGCCGCCAGGTGACCAGTACTTGCCAGCACAGTTCTGGGATGTCCCGAAACTAGATCACTGGTTATTCACGACGTTCAACGTTGAATATGCGTCTGCGACTTCGTACCAGTTCTTGTTGCGCATGGCGGGGTTGTCTTTTCATAAGCCAGAGAAGTTTGACCGCAGACGAGGCGATGACAAGGCCATTGACCTGCGGATCAAAGAGATCCGTGAAGAACTCACGGTCCCGTTAGCTGACGAGGACACGTTGGTCTTTGCTGCGGACGAGGTGCGTATTGATCAGGAAGCCGTTGTCCGGCGGGCTTGGTATGAGAAGGGCACGAAGACCGTGGTGGAGGTTGACCGGCAGAAGGCTTCGCAGTCGTTTATCGGGTTCTTGGATCAGAATACGGGCCAGTGTTTGACGTTGCGGTTGGATTGGCAGAACGCCACCACGATCCTTGAAGCTGTGCAAACGTTGGTGGGGTTGCATCCAGGGAAACGGATTGTGATTGTGTGGGATAACGCGACGTGGCATAAGAACCAGTTGCTACGTGCAGAGCTAGCTCAGGGCGAAACGTTGCAGGATGTTCATTTGATCAATTTTCCGCCGTACGCTCCAGATCGTAATCCGGTTGAGCATGTGTGGAATGATGCGAAGAACGCGATCAGTAATGTTCAACGTGATGACTTTGAATCGACGGTGGCGGCGTTTGAAGCGCATATCCGGTCACGGTTGTTTGATTACAAGATTTGAGGTTCTGGCTGACCGTTTTTGATATATGAGAGCCATATCTCCCAACAAATTAGCTTGTGGCCTATCCGGGACGCCAACAAAACGGCGGGTTTATTCTCAGAACCGCTCGCTGAGCATGAGGAACGCAGAGAGCCGACAATAAACCCGCAGCCTGAATGACTTGAAAACTCGGCGGTTTTACCTAACGCGCTGTATGTACAATTCATTAAATGTACTGAGTCCAGAAAAGCAGGTAGGGTCGAACCATGGCTAACGATCAGGAATTCGAGAAAATGTTGCGAGCAGCTTCGCTGCGCGTGACGCGTACCCGTATTGCTGTTCTTAATGCAGTCGATGCCCGACCCCATGCCGATGCCAATGATGTTTTTGATGCCATTCACCAAGGGACGGAGAGTGCTTCGAAACAGGCTGTCTATGACGTTTTGACTACATTGGTTGATGTTGGTCTGCTGCGATGCATTAAACCTTCCGGGTCAACGGCACGCTATGAACGCAGGGTGGGGGACAACCATCACCACGCGGTGTGCCGCGATTGCGGAAAGATCACCGACGTGGATTGTGCCATCGGTCAGGGACCTTGCCTGCATGCCTCTGACAGCCATGGTTACAGCATTGACGAAGCCGATGTGATCTATTGGGGAATTTGCCCGGACTGCACTGCTAAAAAACTTTTGACGCAATCACCGTCGAACACCACAAGGAGCAAATAACATTATGACTACCGAGAACACTGCGCCACTGACCACAGCTGCAGGAGCTCCTGTTGCTAACAATCAGGACAGCCTCACCGCTGGTCCCCGCGGACCAATGTTGCTGGAGGACGTTTGGTTTCTGGAGAAACTGGCCCACTTCAGCCGCGAGGTCATCCCCGAGCGCCGCATGCACGCCAAGGGCTCAGGCGCTTTTGGTACCTTCACGGTGACCAATGACATCACTAAGTACACCAAGGCGAACATTTTCTCCGAGGTAGGCAAGCAGACTGAGCTGTTCACCCGTTTCTCCACCGTTGCCGGTGAGCGCGGTGCTGCCGACGCTGAACGTGATATCCGCGGCTTTGCCATGAAGTTCTACACCGAAGAAGGCAACTGGGACTTGGTGGGCAACAACACCCCAGTCTTCTTCTTCCGTGACCCTCTGAAGTTCCCCGATCTGAACCGTGCAGTCAAGCGCGATCCTCGCACCAATCTGCGCAGTGCCGAGAACAACTGGGACTTCTGGACCAACCTACCCGAGTCCCTGCACCAGGTTACGATCGTCATGTCCGACCGCGGCATTCCGGCAAGCTACCGTCACATGCACGGTTTCGGCTCCCACACCTACAGCCTAATCAACGCTGAGGGCGAGCGTTTCTGGGTTAAATTCCACCACCGCACTCAGCAGGGCATCAAGAATTTGACGGACCAAGAAGCTGCAGCAGTCGTTGCGGCGGACCGCGAGTCGAGCCAGCGCGACCTCTTCGACTCGATTGAAAACGGAGACTTCCCGAAGTGGAAGCTCATGGTACAGATCATGCCTGAAGCCGATGCTGAGACTTACAAGTACCACCCGTTTGACCTCACCAAGGTCTGGTCCAAGAAGGACTACCCGCTGATCGAGGTAGGCGAATGGGAACTGAACCGCAACGCTGAAAACTACCACGCAGATGTTGAACAGGCAGCTTTCACCCCGGCCAACGTCGTTCCCGGCATCAGTTTCTCTCCGGACCGCATGCTTCAGGGCCGTCTGTTCTCCTACGGCGACGCCCAGCGCTACCGCGTCGGTGTGAACCACCACCAGATCCCCGTGAACGCGCCGAAGAACGCCCCGGTCAACACGTACCACCGTGATGGCCAGGGCCGCGTTGATGGTAATCAGGGTCGCACCCCTGGCATTGAGCCGAACTCTTACGGCCGTTGGCCCGAACAGCCAGCCTACGCCGATCCAGCACAGTCGATTGGCGCCGTCGCGGACCGTTTCAACTACCGCGAAGATGATTCTAACTACTTTGAGCAGCCCGGCATTCTCTTCCGCGAAAAGATGACTCAGGAGCAGCGTCAGGTGCTCTTCGAGAATACTGCCCGCGCCATCGACGGTGCTTCACAGGCCACCATCGAGCGCCACATCTACAACTGCACTCAGGCCGATCCTGCGTACGGTGCAGGTGTCCGGGCAGCCATTGAGGCCTTGCAGGCTGGAAAGATCTCCACTGTGGATGTCAACTCTGACGCCGTGTAGTCAATACTGACCATCGCTGGCGGCACCCACCTTGAGCATTTGTGCATGAGGTGGGTGCCGTCTTTGTTTGTCAGGACCTCACCGGTTGAGGCTGGGGTTCAACTAGCGGGGTTGATCAGGTGTTCGCGGGAGAACATTGTGGCGGCAGCTCGGGCCGACGGGGTGCCCGCATCTATATCGGCTCCGGCCGCCACAAGCTGCATGCAAATGGTCTCTTCGCCCTTGAACAGGGCTCCGGCGAGGGGCGACTGGTCCCTGTTGTTGCGGATGTCGACGTTGGCACCGCGGTTGAGCAGCATCGTTACCGTGTCCACTTCGCCTTTATATGCGGCGAGCATCAGCAAGGTGTTGCCGTCGGGGTCCTGAGTATCTATGGGGAACCCATGGTCTAAGAATTCTGTCAATTCTGTGCTTTTGCCTTCGCGGGCCAAATCCATGGCAAGAGCGGTCAGTTGAAGAATCTGTTCTTTATTGAGGGAGGAATCGTTGCTCATTTCTCCACAGTAGGCGATGGGCCACTATTTTCCATTGCCGGTTGAGCCGGCTCATCAACGCTTCCACCAGTTCCTGGATCTTCACCCGCACCCGGCCCATAGCCAATCCAAGCACAGGGTTGAGGTATCGATCTGTTTACGTCTGACTCTGTCGAGGCCAATACCTCGGTAACCTGACAGTATCTGCGCTAGGTTGGCTAGTGGGCTGCTTAGGAGTTTTCGGACAGCGGATTAGTGGTTTATCTACGCTGCCGTGGCCGGCTGCTGGTAACTATAATGGACCTCGTTCGGCCGCCGGTAATCCAGCGCCGAATGACGCCTGCGACTGTTGTAAAAGCCTTCGATGTAGCGGATGACGTCCTTGCGGGTCCGTTCCTTCGTGGCGTAGGTCGTGCGGTAGACGCGCTCGTTCTTCAGGGCCGAAAAGAAAGTTTCAACCTAGCTATTATCCCAGCAAATCCCGGTTTTCCCGATCGACGACCGCATCCCCAGCCCGGTGACCAGGGCGCGGAAGGATGCCGAGGTATAAACGCTTCCCCGGTCCGAATGCCAAATCGCGTTCGGCTCGATCCGGTTCGTGTCTGCGGCATTACGCAGTGCCCGTTCCACGAGCTCCGCGCGCATATGGTCCTCGATCGCCCAGCCGACGACCTTCTTCGAATAACAGCCGATGACCGTGGCAGATAGATGAAACCCTGCCAGGTATGGATGCAGGTGATGTCACCGACGAATTTGATGCCCGGACGATCCGCGGTGAAGTCCCGTTTCACCAGGTCCGGCATGGCTGCGGCCGCCGCGGCATCAGCGAGGGTGGTGGTCCTGAAGGGCCGCGGCTGGCACGGTACCAGGCCCTCTTGCCGCATGATCTGGCGCACCAACTCCGGGGAACACTCGGTGCCCTCACCGGCCAGATCCGCGTGGATCCGGCGATAGCCGTACGTGCCCTCGGATTCCTCGAAGAAATGCCACACCCGTGCCGCCAGCGCCTGTCTGCGGGCCGCGGTGGCCGAGACCGGGCGGGAACGCCAGTGATAGAACCCGGAACGGGAGATCTCCAGCCATCGGCACATCTTCAGCACCACCGGAACTTCTGGGGCAGTGGCGTAGGAGTCAATGAATTCATACTTCGCCACTACCGTGGCTCCCGTGCGAAGTATGCGGCCGCTTTTTTAGGAACGCAGCCTCGGCCTTCAGCTCCTGGTTCTCGCGTTCGAGTTCCTTGAGCCGGGCCCGTTCGGAGACGCTCAGTTACGGCTCGGTGTCGGTACTGCCGTGCGCTTCCTTGTACTTTTTCAGCCAGCTGCGCAGCGTCTCGGTGCCCACGCCGTATTCGGTGGCGACGTTCTTGATGGGCTTGGACGAGTCGGTGACTTCGCGGCACAGTTCATCCTTGAATTCCTGGCTGAACCTGCGTCGTGTTGATGACATTTCGGTGCTTTCTCATTTCGGTAGTCCCCATCATTTCATGGGGTACCGCTGTCCGAAATATCCAGAGCAGCCCAAACCCTACCAGTGTCACGGTACCTGAGGGTTACTGCAAAGCTATTGGTACTACCTCTTTGATCCTGATTCAATGTGGCACATCGTTTGTTCATTAGGGAAGATGCCGTGGAGGTTTCGCAATGGCTCACTCACAGCCAGCCAAGGATCGAGACAAAAAGAACCAATTCCAGGCGGATGAGGGTACTGCCGCAGACACCATAGATAAGTACCATCACGCTCCTGAACCAGAGGATGACTCTAAACCGGATTCACCCATCCGTCTCCGTGCCAGTTCATGGAAATACATCTTCAAGCGATCTATCGGTGAGTTTTCACGCAATAAATGTACGGATTTAGCCGCATCGCTTACCTACTTCGCGATGCTATCCATCTTCCCCGGATTGCTAGCCATGGTCTCCCTCTTGGGGTTGGTAGGCCAAGCGGAAAGCACGACAAAAAACATGGTAAGCATTCTGGACCGGTTCGCTAGCGACCAAGTTGTCGAGACGCTCAAGCAGCCGATCGAACAGCTCTCCACAGCACCATCAGCCGGGCTAGCTTTCGCGGTCGGTCTGGTCGGTGCCTTATGGAGCGCTTCAGGTTATGTGGGCGCATTCGGGCGCTCCATTAACCAGATCTATGACGTCCAAGAAGGGCGCCCGGTGTATAAGTTGAAGCCGATCATTCTGTTGCTCACTTTGGTGCTGTTGCTGTGTGCGGCCTTGTTAGTTGTCTTGCTCGT
Organism: Glutamicibacter sp. MOO4; assembly: GCF_056934395.1. Classification (NCBI taxonomy): domain Bacteria; kingdom Bacillati; phylum Actinomycetota; class Actinomycetes; order Micrococcales; family Micrococcaceae; genus Glutamicibacter; species Glutamicibacter sp. MOO4. The sequence goes on along the minus strand of NZ_CM167800.1, from coordinate 2,690,610 downwards.
GATTTCCGGACCGGTGGCTCAAAGCATCGGGGAGGATGTCGGGCTTGGTGAAACTACAATCCTGGTGTGGAATATTGCGAAATGGCCTGTCATCGTACTGGCCGTTGTGTTTATGATCGCGCTGCTATATTACGGGACACCGAATGTCCGGCAACCTAAGTTCCGTTGGCTCAGTCTCGGTTCTTCCATTGCGTTGCTGGTCCTGACGGCGGCAACTCTGGGATTCTTCTTTTACGTTGCGAACTTCTCGAACTATAACAAGACCTACGGTGCCATCGGCGGCGTAATCGTGTTGCTGCTGTGGATCTGGATAGGCAATCTATCGCTTCTTTTCGGTGTGGTCTTCGACGCTGAAATTGAACGCGCGCGCGAATTGCAAAGTGGCATTGCCGCAGAAAACTCGATTCAGCTTCCACCGCGTGAGATCAAAGCTAGCGAAAAGCAACTAGAGAAGGAAGAAAAAGACGTCAGAGAAAGCAAAGATTTGCGCATCGATGCGGAACTCCGGAATGAGGAGGCCGACGAAGAACCCTTCGAAGGGAATGGAACAGGAGGGCGACACTAACTGCATAGCATCGTAACTCCGGACAGTTCTATAACGGGAAGGCACCGAAGAGCATGCCTAGACAGGCGGTGAAGCCAACTCGGCGAGTTTCGACGAGGAAAACAGCACCGCCCCAAACGAAGCAGGACCTGAAGCGGCCCCGGCTCAGCACTCCGAAGCAAAGGCTCAGGATGGAGAAAACAGTCACTAAACTTTTCTCCTGACACTTGGTAGCTGGCACGGAAACATTCCGTGCCAGATACCTTTTTGAAAGGAAGTTTTGCAATACTTACGGTGCTCAATGCGGTGCGCCCCAAATCTATGAGTAGAAGCACGAACAGCTTTCTATGTGGTTCAGGTATCCATCTAGTCCGGCCTGACATGCCTACTGGTGCATAGACGAAAATAGCTTAACCATCTTCGACACAGGATTATCCACACGGAAAATGCTGATCTCGGCGCGCTCCCATCTGGATAATTCCACATCTACTTTGGAAAGAACGCCTGATATCTCGGACTATCTCTCACCGCAAACGAGATCCTGAATGATCACGCCCTACCGTAGAGAAGCGAGCGGAAATTTCACATACTGAGCTTATGCGTAGATCTGTTGGCTTCTCAGCGGATGGATCGGCATACAGAACGAACGTTGCTGGGAGCTGTCGCTGCTACCGGCCTGCTGTCAGCCCAGGTGGATTATTCCAGCACCACATACACCTCGAGAAGTGACACCAAGTATAGTTGGTCGGTGGCACGGTTACCAGAGTTAGTTTACGTCGAACCGCCAGCTGCATGGTGATGGATCATGAGACTATCCCGCACAGTCCGAATTTAGCGATTGGTACCACGAATTAAAGCAGCGTTGCCACCAGCCCGGGAACGAAAATTGAGGGGTTATAGGCCTGGCATATTACTAAAAGCACCGACCGAAACTCCACTGGCGCCTGCAATGCGCACTCCGGCCTCCACGTTCTGTATACAGCCCTGGACAGCCCTGGTGAAAACCCAGCAATCGCATCCCGTGGTTCAGTACTCACCGGCACGCTGAAGCCCGGAGTTTATAGCAGTACCACTGCACGATTCGTCATCTAGGGGAAGCTGAACTTGGATAGTGAAAGAGATCCCAGTGCTCGATTCATTTTTCGCGCTGGCAGCATCACCCGCGTTGCGAACAGCACCATCGTTTTCACCGGTGGCATACGAACCGAAAAATCTACTGGCGCAGCGCAGGGACGTGGTGGCGCTCTACCAGTTGGGATCGAGAATCTACCTCGCGAGTACCGATGCCGTCATTGAGTCTTACGGAACTTTAATGGGGCATCAGTATTTACTGAACGGGACCGCGACTGTTACCCGTGCCACGGCCAACCGCACATCATTTTCGACGAAGGTCCGAAGATGAACGATTTTCCTCCTTGAGGGCAGTCTGATGAGGATCCGTGAAGCTTCTACTCGATAATTACCTGTCGTGGTACAAATGAACACTCAGCTGATTCTCAGCTTTCTGGTTACTACGTCTCCCCGAAAAGCCTAGTCAAGAAAAATTGGGTCTTGGTGAGGACTTTTCGAACTTAATGTGGATCCCTAAAGCTGGCTCCATGGGAGAGGTCTGCTTATAGTAAGAGTGGTATCGCGCAGGATCCCATCGCACAGAATCCTGAAGGCAGTTTCGGAAACCTTAAGCTCTAAGTTGCCTTGCGTTCCCTGTATTTAGCGATGCAGGAGCGCTATTGCGTTGATACCAGGCGGGACGCACCATTGCCCTTGGTCGCAGCGTCCCGCCACAACCCTGGAAGACCGCGTGAACGATCCGCGAGTAACTGGGGGCACGCCACACCGTTGAGTGGGTGATTTTAATAAGCGTAAAAGATATATATGGCATCTTGAGCTGGGTGGATTTGGCCAAGCAGCTCATAACTACTGGAACGTGAATACGAATTAATTCCTGCGGATTCGAAAACATATACACTAGAACATGTCGGTGTCACCCATTTTTACGGGGTTGGAGAGTAGCAACCCCAAGTGCTACTCCTTCGACGATGCCCTTACACCCCCATAGGTAAGAGTTTTCTGCGCAGACCGGGGCGCACTTGTGAGAGTGCGCCCCGCCATCATTAGATCAGAGCCATCTAAGCGCTACCCAATAGCGCACAAAGCATCGATTGCGCTCATTCCCCGTACGGACAGGACACAGCCCAGAACAGGGAGCATAGGCCGCAAATTTTGTGGCTAAGTAATGAGGTTTTGAGCTATACCCAGAACGCCAGTGCAAGAGAAAACACAGAGAATGCCCCTCCGGCAAGCACGGTCGCCGTAGGAAAACAATGATTCTCGGGTTATTCTCAAAGAAGACCCATGCCGTGTGATCGTCAAAGGACTAGTCGGTCATCTCATGGCGAACCCTGGGTATGGCGAAGTTAAGGAACGATACTTAGCGCGTCCGTTTCTTGGAGGGATCTTGGATTCAACAGCACAGCGCGCATGGGCTACCCAGCAGCTAGCCCGATTGCTTACCAATAAGGACGCGATACGCCATCTGATGACCTATGGTTGGGTTGAAGGAATGCCAGTCATCTTTGCAAACCCCCAAGACCAAGTTGAAGAAATCATGGGTCTCGCCTCTGTCCACGGACGTGCGGTGCTCCTTGCCGTGAGTATCCCGGAATATAACGAGCTGCAGCTGTGGCACATCACGATTCCTAGTCCAATCTTCGATCACGTTCCACCCGTGTCTCCGGGGACTACCCTGGGACAGTTATGCATCAAGCAGGCACACAGGCGGCTTCGACCCTTCCGCGTATCCTTTTGGAATCACAGCGCCGCGATCCATGAGATCCCCTGTTTCGTTCGGAATGATATGCACGGCGTCAGTGAATTAGGCGCAAGAAATGATTCATGATGATCCGCGACGTCCTGCGGCTAGCTGAAAATTTCCTGACAACATTTGCGCATCTGCGCATATACCACCTTACAATTCGCGCATACATTTAGGTCCTTGGAATAGAAATTTTTTGACTAGTACTTATTTACGCTATCACCAAGATATGGATGTGGTGACGAGTCAGATTTCCAACCTCGGAAATGTTTCTTGAAGATAGAAAGATGAACTCTGAATAAGCCCGACGTGCGCATCTGTCCTTTCTCTGCCTAATCTCATAGGGTGGAAATCACACACTAGGAGCCGCAGACCCGCACGGGAAAGTGACTTGTTCCAAGTCGATGGGGATCACTCGGAAAACTCAAGAACACAGTGGGAGGTAGTACCAATGCCAGGACGTATCGCACGTACCAAAACGGCTGAACGTGTATCAGAACTGCTCGGATCGCGAGAGGGTCGTAAGCATCTCAGGGCACACGGGTGGGAAGAAGGCATGCCAGTGATCATGGCTCTCCCTGGCGAATCGCTTAATGATGTGATGGGGTTGGTTTCCATGCACAATCGTCCTGTGCTGATCGCATTGCTCGATGCACACATCGACACTTTGAAGTTCCTGTATCTATCCGCACCGAACCAGGCGTTACGTTGCGTCGAGGCCGAGAAAGATGCCACGCAGATCAGTGATCTCTTCTCCCGCGCCGAGCGCGAAGGCTTGGTATCCTTCCGTTCGAAGTACTGGGACGCTAGCTCCGTTGCCCATCCCATCCCTGTCTTCGATCCATCCCCCGAAACCAAAACATATGCACAGCGCTTCTACGCCTGAGCCCCATATACGGTGCTAGGCGCTCTTTGCAGCTGATCCCGACCCAAGGCCAGTAATCGGCTAGGTCGTCTAGGGGTGGAAGATGGCTTTGCAACCCATTTTCCACCCCTGCTCATCGCAGGGAGCGCTTAGCCAGGGTTTAAATCCACTCTCAATATCCTGCGATCAATCCCCTGAAGCTATTTTTATGTCAAGGGTTTCAGAGGGTCCGCTGGGGTCTTTAGGACTGTTCTTCCCGGGCGGTTTTCGGGGCATGCTTGAGTTCCTCGGGGTCTTCCCCCGCAGCGAGCCGACGCACGGTGTCTAATAATCCTTGGACTTCCGCCACCCTGTTGCGCCAGTAGGCTTCATCCAAACCAAAGCCAAGCTTAGCTTCGTCAGCCAGCTGCTGGATTCCAATGCGGTGGCCTTCTAGGGCGCTGGTTAGATCATCGTATTGATCAGTGGAAAGAGACAGTTTGATGTCTTTTCGAGGTGTTTTCACCATGAACTCCCGGGTCGTCCAATAGTTCTCCATGATACCGAGACTAAAAGCCGGCAGGGGGTATAGGTCAAGGCTCCAGAGAGATACTCAGCATCCCCTACGCTGCGGTGGCAGAACGAACAGGTATGTCTGATCCTTTATCTGCGGGACTCGCGGGGGATTGTTCCTCGGCAAGTCTAGATGATTCAAGTTGTCGCTTCGCTGGAGAAAGGGCTGCCGAGCAATCCCGGGCCCGCAGGTCTGAAGGGGTCCACGAGCTGACTTGCGTATTTGGTAACTAACGCATTCCCCATAGTTCCTGTGCGTTCACTGGGAGGATCTCCTCCTCCCTCTCACTACGTTGCGTTTTCCTAAGCTCTATAGAAATAACTAAATAGCTTTTCACAAGGAGAAACGTCCCACACTCAGGATGGTCCGTCTCGCTTTTGAGACTTCACAATGAAGTAAACCCCTCGATAACCACGAGAGCGGGACGCTCAAAGGTTGCACATCTTCGACCGCGAATCTCCATCTCGTCACCGCTCAGAGAGCTCTCACTGCCCGAGTAACCCAAGCAGGATTTATCTAGCCCTCGCGCCCTGGCCGGTCCTAGATCTTCGCGCCATAACGGGTCTTCGAAACCAGCTTCTGTTACGGAAAAAGATAGTTCGTGAAGATCCGATCCACCTTCCAAAACTGGTTGAGTAGCTCCAGCTCCTCCGGGCCCTCATAGCGTTGATGGCCGATCAGCTCGCGGACCGTGATCAGTTCCTTTGATCTACGTGCGCGCTTCGGAAGCTTAGGCATCAGACGGAGGCGCTACTAGCCATGGTTGGTTTAGGTGCCGCTCACTGACTTTGCGAACGCCCTACTGAGAATCCTGAGCGGTTTGGGAAGAATAGGGTGCCGAAGAAAAGTTGTTGTCTCACGCGGCGTGGATCAATTACCCGACTGTGCAGGAAGAGACGGAGGAAATGATCATCTAAGAACTAGTGGCCTCACTTGACTACAAATTTACCGGAATAGGTGCACTGCTAAAATTTTCGACCGGTTGCATTCGGCCTTGAGATACTGCACCCCTGACTGAATTTGAAGAACTCTATTATGGCCAACGGGCGGCTCTCTACCTGATGAGGCCACCAGTGAGCTGGGAACATAATTTCCAGAACGGGTCATTAACAGCTTGCTGAATTACACACGCTTTGGATATACCTTGGACTCCGACAGCTTCTCAATACTGTAATGTTCACTAGGTGCATCTCAGTCCTGATGCTGAACGAAGTCACTCGATCCTTTAGGAGGAAGTAATGGGTTTCATTGGTTGGATTGTTTTAGGCCTTATCGCCGGTGCGATCGCTAAAGCGATCAAGCCGGGTGAGCAGGGTGGCGGCTGGCTCGCCACACTGCTACTTGGTGTAGTCGGCGCCATAGTTGGTGGCTGGATCGGTTCCGCAGTGTTTAACGTGGGAGTCGATGAGTTCTGGTCACTTTCGACATGGTTGCTGGCCATCGGCGGTTCGCTGATTGTACTTGTTATCTGGGGGCTCTTGACGCGTAAGAGGGCCTAGCCTGCACGACTAAAGGGGCCTCAGATTTGTGAATTTGGCCCCGGAAGTTGGACTAACTAAATAATAGTCCTGCTCAGGCTGCAAGGGTATGACACCGATATTCCATCGGAGTCATACCCTTCAGTCGTTCCTGACGTCGATCCGTGTTGTACCAATCGATATACGCTTCAATCTCCACCTTGAGCGCCGCAAAATCTGCGAAATGCTCTCCACGAAACCCCCGACTTGAGATGTTCAAAGAAATTCTCCATGACCGAGTTGTCGAAACAATTGCCCTTACGAGACATGGACTGCACCGCACCATGCTCCTCCAACAAGGCCTTCCACCATTGATGCTGATGCTGGAAACCTTGATCCGTATGGACCAACAGCTTGTTGTTGAAGTCCCGGGAACCTAAAGCCAGTGCCAAGCTTTGACTGGTGAACGCCGTAGTAGGTGACGAGGCGATCGATCGTGTAACTCAGGATGCTGTGGTCAAACAGATCCATAATGGGCGACAAGTACAGTTTTCTCTGATCAACCCAAAACTCAGTCACGTCACTGACATAAACGGTCTCCGGTGCTTCCACGCCAAAGTGTCGTTGCAGCAGGTTTTCAGCGATCTTGCTCTGCTCACACTGATACGAGTTGTACCGTCGCTTCGGGCGCGTTTTGGACTGGAATCCGAGGATCCGCATGAGCTTACGCACAAGCTTCCTACCAACGTTCTAACTGTCAGCGCGTTGCCCGCCACCCTGTTAGCCACAGCTCATCTTGATAGTAAATTCGAATAGATCCGTTGATGTGCCTCGGCCAGTGCTGTGCGTTGGCGCTTGCGCTCTTCCGAGGCCATTCCTGGCACGGTGGATAAAGCCAATTGGTGTTTCACGGCTTTTTCCAGAGAGTTCTCATTAACATGGTCACCTTCCCATCTATATGGGGCCACCGAAGGATGTTGCCCCATATACTGACCACAATCGGGGACGATGACGGCAGCTCCGGTATCCAAGGCTGCTTCGAGCCAGCCGGAATGCGTACCGAATCGATAGGGAAGGACATTCACATCTAGCGATCCGAGGTAGGCAAAGAGCTGCTGTTCGGTGAAGTACTCATGAGCTACTAGACGCCACTTTCCATGTTCCTGCCCTTTCAGAAGTTGTGCTGCCAGATCCGGGCGGTACTCGTGGCTTGCTGGTTCGAGTACCTGGCGGTGTATATTCACCTGCAGTTCGGTGTCTGGGACTCCCGCGACAGTTCGAGCAAGAGGCTCCAGAATGGCAGGAGAAATGTTCGCCCGGAGACCTTTAAGATGAACCCCGATACGACGGGTCCGCTTTTGGGCAGAATCGTTCAAGCGCTCTCTGCGCCGTCGCAGCCGATCCATCGTTGCGAAATCGACGACATGGGGATGCGGCAGAACGTGAGCAGCACGATGCCATTGGGCCGCGATCTCCGCGGCTGCCCCATCGGTAAGTGTTATCAGTTCATCTGCTGAAGCGATAAGAATATCAAGCATTCGCCGGTGGTCCGTGTCATCGGGCTGATGAGGGTTGATCAGATCATGCACGGTGTAAACCAAGGGCTTGCCGAAATGTCGCAATTCGGCGATGGTCTGACGCAAGGCTTGAGGGTCCACCGCGTCAAAACCGAAATGTATATGCATCAGATCGAACTTTTCATGGTTTTCCCTCACCCATGAGGGAGTCAACATCAGCGGGGGCCACCATGGCGACTGCTTGCTCCGGGAGCCTGAAGCCGGAGTAGGATCAGGCAAACGAACCAACCGCGGGTTCCGTTCTCCCCAAGGCTCCAGATTCCGAATATAGACCTGATCGCAAGGTACTGAGGCAACGCGCAACGCGCAAGCGGCGTTCTGGGAACTCATGCGAAATTCTCCTCTGTTTAGTGTGAGATGGGTAGGGTCGAGGTAGATTTGCAATTCACCTATGGTGGCCTGGTGGCAGGAAGAAGTATTTTTAATGGAATTTTCCGTTTTGGTTATAGCGCACCAACGAGGGGGCCACCTGCAACGGTTGTTGGATGGGGTGCAGAGGAATAGCCTCATTCCCAAGGAAATCATCGTGGTCTATATGGATGACCCGACGCCAGAACCGGTGTCGTGCGATGTACCAATGAAATTCATCCATATCTGGAGCCTTCCTGGGGAGAGCGGATTGCCCCTGGCCCGTGCACGTAATACGGCTGCGGCCAACGCCGCCACGGAACGCTTGGTCTTTTTGGATGTGGATTGCATCCCCTCTGCACAGGCGTTTATTCGCCTTCTGCGCAGCTCGGACGAGAATTCTGCCCTGGCGATGGCAGAACCACGATATCTTCGGGAGCCTATACTTTCCCGAGCAACACCTTATGACTTGGCTCTGGCTGAACTTTCGGTCCCTCACCATGCAAGAGCAGGACTTCCGACAAACGTGCCCTGCGACATGCACGAGCATTTCTGGTCGCTGGGGTTCTCGATCTCTGCCTGCCATTTCGACCGCATCGGAGGTTTTTCCCTCGAATACAGTGGGTACGGGGCAGAAGATACAGATTTCTCCTTCACCGCTCGCCACCTCGGCATCCCCGTGGTGTTCACGCGGGCAGTGGTCTTCCACCAGTATCACGGGGTATATAAGCCGCCCTTGAACCACTTCGAAGCGATCCTTTCCAATGCATCGAGGTTCTATGCCCGATGGGGAGTATGGCCGATGCAAGGATGGCTCCGTCAGTTCGCTCACATGGGATTGGTCCGGTGGGCTTCCGATGGCCCAACGTTGGATGTCCTGCAATGCCCCACGCCTGTACAAGTTCAACACGCGCGAAGCCAGGATGCCTACTAAGGCGTTCATTTGCTCATCAGCTCTCCAATCATGGCTTCGATGTTTCGCGTAAATTCATCGGCATCGGTGAATAGAAGCTGGGAAAGAGCACGCGGATCGCCTGTCGCAGCTTGCTCCAGGACGGCATTCCAATCCAAAGGCGTCAACCACGAATCGAGCATCATGCAACCGGCAGATTGCTGAAGCATCCGAGCGTATGATCGTTGTTCGTCAAAAGGCCGTTCCTCTGGAATCAGAAGCACCGGCTTACCACAGGCCGCGGCCGCGGCCACTGCGTTGTGCCCAGTGGAAGTGATCACCACATCTGCTTTTGCCATCATCTGGGAGGGATCCTGCACTATCCCATGCAGCGTGAGGTTCTCGGGCATGAATTCGGTGTCCTCCCGAATGACGCCCAGAACATCCCAGGACCACAGTGGAGAAGATCTCGCTGCGTGCGCAATGTTGGATAATCCGACCAAAGCTCCCAAAGAGGTTTGCACTGCAACTCTGCGTCTGTTTGAAGACGAACGCCTCTTCGTAATGCTCTCGTTCAGATCTACCGCGGAAGTAGCAAACGGTTGCGGGGTCTTAAAGTAATAGCTTTTCGAACCGTACTCTGCCAAATGCTCCGCTTCCTCTAAGGCTTCGGGGAAGTAAGCAAATAATGCGTCGGCAATCCCGTACCCCACCTTGTGCGCCTTGTCCGTGCGTTTTCCCGGCATTCGGCGCAATGCAACTCTATATCCGCTGAGCCGTGCAAAAAGAGCAACTTCCATCGATACATCAACCATGACCACATCGGGGACGAACTGTTCCCACGCCCGATTCAGTGCGGAGAAACGCTCGACAATATGTTTACCTCTGGGCGCGTAATGCAGGAATTCGTCGAGCACTGGACGTTCTGACCGTTGTTCATCAGTATCCGGTGGGAGTGAAATGTAGTCGGCTCCGCGCGGAAGCAAATCTCGGTGTTTCTCTCCCGTACTTGCCACTTGCACTTCAAATGCTCCCGTTTCGATGATTCTGCGGGCATGGCGAAGATGGCCTGTTCCCATATGGTGGGCATAGTAGGAAATACGCGGTTTTTTCATCGTTTTTGTCCTCCCGAACGTACCCCGGGGACTATTTCGGCGACAAGCGACTCGTAGGCGTCGAGCATGCGATCTCGCGAAAACAGCATTGCTCTTTCCCGAACCGCCTTTCGATCCATCTTCGCTGCTTTTGATATTGCTTCGGTAAGCGCAGTGGCAGTGAGCTCTGAAGCCAGCGCGCCTCCACTGGAACCGATAATTTCCCCCATCGCTCCTGAGGGCAGTGAAGCCACGGGTGTACTGCTGGCAATTGCTTCGAGCGTTGTCAGCCCGAATGGTTCGGCCCATAAAGGAGATGAGATGAAAACTTCGCAAGAGCTGATCAGTTCTTTTAGCTCTTCTTGCCTGAGATGACCCAGGTACTCAATATCCTGGTTCAGGGTCGGGGCGATGAGGCTGTTGAAATACTCTTTGTCCTGAAGAGGTCCAGCAATCCTTAACTTCATACCTGCCGCTCGTGCCGCGTCAATGGCAACATGCAGCCCCTTCTCCGGGGTAATTCGTCCGGTCCATGCAGCTGTTCCTGCATTGATTCGGGTTCCTGGATCCGAAGCCCACCTCTGAAGATCTATGCCGTTAGGAACCACGCGCAGTTCGGGCAACCATTGCCGCCACGTGTGGCTGTTCGATAACGAAACCGTCGCGAATCGATGCATCTCACTGGTGTATTTCCTTGCGCTGAGTTCTGCGGTGATTCGCGGAAGCGGCGGAGTGTGCAGGATATGCAGCGTCGGCGTATTTTGAAGATGGACGTGAGGGACCGGGCTGAGCGAGTTATTGATCACCACGTCGAAATTCCCAGCCTTGATCCTACGTACCGCTTCTTTCATGGAACTGTCCAGGACGCGATGCTGCTGGTTACGCAGATCTTCATCGGGATATCCCTGGACTGTATATGACTCGTCCAGCACATTCTCGACGGTTCCCGTGCTGCAAGGATCGAAAGGATTGCTACCTTCTTTAGCGAAGAGCGTTATATGGTGGCCACGGTCGGCCAAATCCTTAACGAGATGCGCGGTATGCGCTTCCATTCCTCCAACGTAGGGCGGGCGGATCGGGTGGTGCAGGTGAGCCAGCACAGCAATCCTCAGGGGGGCAGGCGTATCAACTACTTGGAATGCCACGGTATCTCCGGTTCTCAGATCGTTTTCTCACGGGAAAGTAGGTCTCTTCCAGCAGAGTATCCTCACCCCCGGTCTCCGCGCCGACAGTCGACGAAGTTCCCAGTCGACTGTTGGAAAGGGTTCTTCTCTACCGCTTCCAGGGCTAAGCGCGATCAGAATTTTGATCTCTTTAGAAGCTAAATCAGAATTCCTGACAGTATTTTCATTGCATTGACCACACGAATGAGCGTCATTACGATGTTTTTCTGATAATTAATGACAGGAGACTGGACTCACCATGGCCGCAGATTACGACGAGGTACGACCAGAAGTTGCTGAAGCTTCCGAAAAGACACTCCAAGCTGTGCAGAAGATGGATGCGCCGACACCGAAGAGCGTGGCAACGGAGCTTGAAGAGACCGACTTTGCCGACGGGTTAGAACTTCCCGGGGCTATCGTCGATGAGGAGCTTTCCGTCAATGTGATTCCCCCAGGGGAGGACGAGTTCGTCTGCGCGGAATGCTTTACGATTCGCCATCGAAGCCAGGCAGAAGAACATACCAAACAGGGGATCATCTGCCGCGATTGCGTCCTTGAGTATTCATAGTCCTACAGATTGAGGGCCAGGATCATGAATGCGTTCAGGATGCGGATCTTCAGGTGCTCGCGCATCTGAATGGAGTACGATTTCCGTATCTTTGCAGGTTATTTTGAACGTGGAGTTACCGAAGGTATGGCCTAACGAGTGTGGTGATGGTCTGGTTTCCTTTGGGGGAAGTCGAGTTGTGCGTTCTCCTCTGCACACTGCGCCAGCTTCCTTCGATTCCAACAACGTCGTCACGGTTCTTTAAGATATTCATCGCTATGGCGCGGAAAGTCTGGATTCGGACGGCCTTGGCCATACAATAATGCCGGTTCCTGGCTTCAGTCGGTTGCGGTCATTGAGGTGTTCCGGAGAGCAACGGACCATCGCGTCCGGTAGAGCTGTCCGTGATATTCAGTCAGCTCATCTTTTGGAAACGGCGTTCCATTCCAGCCCGAGTCCGGCCCGAGGGTGTCCTCCCTAGGCAGCCTGTCCAGAGGCTCATTTCCGGATTCCTGAGAGTCCGATGGAAGGCCATGGGCTTTGATTTATAGCATGCCTTGGCTTTTCCTCTCAGTAGTGGCTTTATTCGCAGTGGACTGGCACGATCGTTGTAATGCCACTATTGCTGGTCTTGTGTTCAGTTTGATCTAAGGAGCATCATGTATTTGCCTACGCCCCGCGGTGACCTATCCTTTGCGCTGAACAATGCGTTGCTGTGCAACCCTTCGGAGGATTCCACAGCTTATCTGGCAACTGTCGCAAAAGATCGGTTGGGTTCATCCTTGGACGTGATCGATGACGAGGACTTGCAACTGAGCCTTTTCGTGCTCTACGAGTTGCACTATCGGGGATTCGCTGAGGTTGATGATCGCTGGGAATGGAACCCCGGGCTCATTTCACTTCGGGCCAAGATAGAGGAAGGTTTCGAGGATGCGCTTCGCGATGTAGCCGGTTCGATTTCAAGCGTGGAGCCCAGTTCATCCGAGGTAGCCAGGGCTCTGTTCGAACTTGCAGCAAATGATGCTGGACCGTCGGTATCGAAGTTCATTCAGCGTAAGGCCAATGCCGATCAAGCACGTGAATTCTTGATTCTTAAGTCGATTTATCAGCTCAAGGAAGCGGATCCGCATACTTGGGCGATCCCGAAACTCGCAGGTCGTGCAAAAGCCGCAATGGTGGAGATCCAGGCTGATGAATACGGAAATGGGCGTCTGTCGCGAATGCATAGCGAGCTGTTCCGACAGACGATGAGGGGCATGGGACTACGTGATGACTTCGGTGCGTACGTCGACCGTATTCCAGCGGTGACGCTGGCGGCTGTCAACATGATTTCGCTCTTTGGTATGCACCGGCGCCTGCGGGGAGCCATTACTGGTCATCTGGCACTGTACGAGATGACTTCCTCTATACCGCAGGCGTGTTATGCCCGCGGATTCCGACGCTTGGGATATGAATCCCCGGTGACCGATTACTTCGACGAGCATGTCGAAGCTGATGCAGTCCATGAGCAGATCGCCGGCCGTGATCTGGCTGGCGGACTGGCTGAAGACGAACCGGGGCTGGTTCGCGACATATTCTTCGGCGCCCAAGCAGCGGCGGCTGTTGACGCGTTAGCCGGTGCAAAGTACTTGGAAGCGTGGGAAACTGGAAAATCTGCTTTGTATACCGGGGCCGGGGCAGCCGTATGAGTGACGATTGTTGCGCCTCGGAGGCTGCCATCATTACTGTCTGCCCCCAGGGCCCATTGCTGCTTAGGGGAGATTTTGAGATCCTCGATGCCGACGGGCAGCACATCGACACTCGACAAGGTCCGGTAGCACTGTGCCGATGCGGGGGCTCTGCTATTAAGCCTTTTTGCGACGGCACGCATAAGCTCATCAAATTCGAGGGTCGGAAGTAGCATCGTATATCTACGCCCCAGATCAATATCGAGTAGCTACCTATGTTGAGCTCGTGTGGCAACGTGGCATCTGCATGCGCTGCTCTCACGGAACCGTCATTCCCAGAGCAGCAAATACATCAATAACGTGTTCGCAAGGGCGCTAAACCACGGAACAGCATTCAGTCTTTTGGCCTGTAGTCATCTGCGATTTATGGACAGTTCGAGGTTCTAAGTTCGGCGCATCGCACACTCGTAGCTAGGCTCTCTGACCTGACCCGCTGTCGACGGCACGCGCAGATTGCTGCGAGTGGGATCTTGCAACACGATCAGCTCGGATGCGCCGCTCAGGCAGAGATCTTGAGAGAAACATGAGAAACGCAGTGCGCTCTAGTATTGCTGCAAACAAGCCCCTAAGGTAGCAGGCATCGGCGGAACGCAGAGCGACTTTGCTCCATGTACCCAGGAAAAATCTGAAACTGTCATACCCCAATTTTCGACAGGAGCGCATCATGAGCAAGCCCCTATCAACGCAACCGAGTGGTAAACGCGGACCGGTAAACACAGGACCCGGGCAGGATTCCGAAACCATGACCACAAACCAGGGTGCGCCGGTCACTGATACCGACCATTCGCTCAAGGCCGGTGAGCGTGGCCCCACATTGCTACAGGATCACCACCTGCGTGAAAAGATCATGCACTTCGACCACGAGCGTATCCCTGAGCGCGTGGTGCATGCCCGTGGCGCGGGAGCTCATGGTGTTTTCATCAGCTATGGCAACGCTGCAGAGCTGTGCGCAGCGGATTTCCTGCAACCCGGGCGCGAGACCAAGGTTTTCGTCCGTTTTTCCACTGTGGTTGGTTCACGCGGTTCCATGGATACCGCTCGCGATACTCGAGGCTTCGCAACTAAGTTCTACACCAGCGAAGGAGTCTTCGATCTAGTCGGTAATAACATGCCAGTGTTTTTCATCCAAGACGGAGTGAAGTTTCCGGATGTGGTCCATGCGGTCAAACCACATCCTGATCTTGAAATCCCCCAAGCTCAGTCGGCCCATGACACTTTCTGGGACTTCGTTTCGCTGCATACCCCAGCTCAAGCGCATACGATGTGGAATATGAGTGATCGCGGTATTCCGCGTTCCTATCGCATGATGGAGGGCTTCGGAGTCCATACCTTCCGAATGACCAGCGCAACCGGGCGCTCGTCTTTGGTCAAGTTTCATTGGAAGCCTCGGCTTGGCGTACACTCTCTGACTTGGGAAGAAGCTCAGCTGACGGCTGGTGCTGACCCCGACTATCATCGCAGGGATCTGGCTGAAGCCATTGATGCTGGGCAGTTCCCCGAATGGGAGTTGGGTGTTCAAATTTTTACCGACGATGGGACTGCGGTCTTCGAAGGTATCGACCTGTTAGACCCGACGAAATTTGTCCCCGAGGAACTCGCCCCCGTCCAGGTCCTGGGCAAGATGGTGCTGAACCGCAACCCGGAGAATTACTTTGCGCAGACCGAGCAGGTCGCCTTCCATCCTGGCCATTTGGTCCCCGGAATTGATGTGTCGGATGACCCGTTGTTACAAGCTCGGTTGTTCTCTTATCTTGATACCCAGCTCACTCGGCTAGGTGGCCCAAATTTCTCTCAGATCCCCATCAACCGTCCGGTTGCTCCGGTCAATGACTTGTTCCGCGATGGGTTCCACCAGCACAACGTCCCCGAAGGTATTGCGCCTTACAAACCGAACTCCCTGGATGGTGGGTGTCCATTTATGGCGCAACTGGGAGAGGGAGGACACCCGCCACTGGATTTCCCACAGCAGGTACCCGAATCAAAGAAGGAACGTCGTGAACCTGCTAGTTTCTCGGACCACTTCAGTCAGGCTCGACTGTTCTATCGGAGTCTAACTCCTACCGAGCAGCTGCACGTCCAACAGGCCTACACCTTTGAGCTAGGCAAGTGCACCGAGCCGGCGGTCCTCGAACGACAGGTCCAATGCCTAGCCGAGATTGATGTGGACCTAGCCAAAGGGGTAGCGACCGCCCTGGGTCTGCCGGTGCCGCAGTCACAGCAACAAGTAGCGGACGCAACGGTCAGCCCCGCGCTTTCCCAGTTGGGTAAGACTTGGCCTGTTGATGGGCGCAAGGTCGCACTATTCGTCGATGGCGCTGACTCAAGGACCGTCTCGACAGTTGTCGAAGAGCTCAAAGAACGCAACTTGACTCCGTTGCTAATCTCTCCAACGCATGGAGAAGCTGCACCTGGAATATCCATTGACCGCAGCTATCTTACAGCCCGCTCTATTGAAGCCGATGCTGTGGTCCTGCTCGGAGCCTTACCTGTAGCCCCGGGCATACGGGTATCACTTGACGCAAAAGCTGGGGCCGTCCCGACAGATGGAACACAGACCGACCCCCGGGTGCTCTTGTTTCTCCAAGAAACGTACCGGCATAGTAAGGCGATTCTCTGCGTGGGGGAGGGGTCGCTGCAGGTCTTAACCGATGCGGGAATCAGTCTGAATGCTCCGGGAGTTGACTCAGTGGATGCACGTGGCCTGGCGGAAAAGGCACGAGAGTTACTCTCCGCTCACAGGGTCTGGGAGCGTTTCATTTGAGGTCCGTGTTGCCGAACCGGATCACGGAACCGCAGCGGATAGGGGTGCAGTCCTGCTACTCCTTGTCGTTTTTGGTTAGCACAGACACAGCTACATATTCGTAGCGGGCTGGGCGCTGAAACTGAAATCGCAGGGGGCACACTGGGGAAATGGGGCAAATGATGAGCAGTTTCGGAATCGAAGAGGAATTTTTCGTCTTTGATGCGGCAACGGGGATGCCCGCCGATGCGGTCTCGATTGCGTTCAGGAAACAGCTTGAAGAGTGTCGTGATGGCTCGGTACAGTCCGAGATGCTTGCTTGTCAGATCGAGCATGCAACTTCGGTCTGTGAGGACCGTGACCAAGCCCTGCGTGAGCTGCGTAGCTTCCGTACCGACCTGGCTCGACAAGTGGAGAGGGCTGGCATGCTTGCCGCCGGATTGGGCACAGCCCCGATGATTCCCCAGCGTGCCCCACAACTGGCTGATGGGGCGCGCTACCGCAAGATCGACAGCATATTCGCTGGGCTCACGAGTGAACACTATATATGCGGCCTGCACATCCACGTGTCGATCCCGGATCGTGAGGCAGGTGTCAATGCACTGAATTTTCTTCGTCCATGGTTGCCGACGCTGAGCGCGTTAGGAGCTAATTCGCCTTATTGGCGAGGAAAGGACAGTAAATTTTCCTCGTGGCGCAATATCCAATACCGCAAATGGTCAGTCCAGGGAATCCCACCGCACTTTGCCAATGCGCAAGACTACGATACTCGAATAGATCGAATCATGGACACGGAGTCAGTGCTGGACCTGGGACACATCAGCTGGGGCGCACGATTGTCAGAAAAATACTCGACCATTGAACTACGGGTGGCCGATGCCCAGATGAGAGCCCAAGACTCAGTGCTACTGGCAATACTCGCCCGAGCGCTGGTGGACACGGCCATGGAAACCACCAGCGTCTCAGATCGATATTTTCCCGAAATCCTCGATTTAGCCGCCTGGCAGGCTTCAAAACACGGATGCGAAGGCAACCAAATCGACCCTCTCACGGGGCGCGCACGCAGCATTCATGCTCAAATAGTACAGTTGCTGCAACTGGTACAACCCGCCCTGCAGGCCAGCGGCGACCAGGATTTCGTCGTTCACTCGGTGCGCAAGCTGCTAGCCTTCGGTAACGGTGCTATCCGTCAGAGACAGGCCTACAGCCGTGGAGCGCTCAGTCACGTGCTGGCGACCGCCCATGCGGAACTGGTGATGTAGCAAAGGGAGGAAGTCAGATGACGGGGCAGTTCAGGGACTACAGTACTGGGAGATTGCCTGAGAACCCCTGAGCTGCAAGGCGGACCAGCCGGCCGGCGGCTAAACATCGCGCCGGCGGCTGGCGCAGAGTCCATCTGAAGAGCGCTCGGACCAACTGGCTTGGAGACCTAGCGGATCCCGAGAACCCACTCGTCCGGGAAGATTCTTGGTGCGTCCCGAGATTTCCGTAGTTGTTTCTTGACCTTGGTCCTTCTTCTTGTGCGTCCCAACGCAGTGTGATGAGCTTTCATCTTCGTGATGATTGTCTGGGTGCTGGGATGAGGAGAATTAGTTTGCTTGAGCTTTGTTCTCAAGGGATTGTGTCCATCTTTTAGTCAGCGCCTGAATCACAGCGGCGCTAGCTCCAGAGATGACCGCGAATGCCAGCACCTTGCCCAAGGCCGCCTGCTGCTGTTTATCGGGGTTGGACAGCGATGGTGGTTCTTCACCCATGGCTTTATGCCAGACCCCGGAGACGAGCTTGGCCCCGAGCCAGCCTGTACCGAGCGAGATCAGGGTTCCGAAGATCTTTGTCAGGATTTTCATGTTTTGCTCCTTCATTAGCGGTTAGTTGGAGTTTGATTTCCGGCCGGATCCGCCGTTTCCCAGCGCACCTCATCCGGTTGCTTCTCCTCGCGCCAACCGCGCCATACGGGGTGGCGCAGTATGCGGTCGGAGGTCAGTTCACTGTATCGGACTTCTGCTACGTATTTCGGGCTCACCCAGTGCGCATCGCTTTGGTGTGCTGTCGGGATGTTCTTGGCCGGGGGAGACTTGCGTTCGATCTTTTCAAGGCGTTCTCGGATTTCGGCCAATTGCCCGTCACTGAATCCGGTGCCCACCCGGCCGATATACTCCAAACCGGCGTGTCCCGGAATGGCCAGCAGTAACGAGGCCAGGCTGCGGCTGCGCGATCCCTTCCCTGCTCGCCAGCCAATTACCACGGCTTCCTGGTGCAGCTGGTGCTTGATCTTCACCCAGCTGCCACTGCGTCGGCCCAGCTCGTAGACCGAGTCGCATTCCTTGACCACTACCCCTTCCAGGCCCAGCGCGCGACTGGTCTCGATGGCTTGTTCCAAGGTCCCGGTGTGGGCCGGGGGAACCTGTACGTACTGGTGGTCGATATCTAGGCCTGCAAGTCGCTGGCGGCGTTGCATGTAGGGCAACGAGGTCAGATCCTCTAGTCCTGCGCCCTTGCCAGAAGGCAATTGCAGCACGTCGAAAAGCATGTATTGTATCCTGATGGCCGAAGCTTGCTTCGTGCGCTTCTTCCGCTGGTGGGACACCCGTTGCTGAAGTAACGAGAAATCCGGGTGTCCCGAAGAATCCAGGGCGATGATTTCCCCATCCACTACGGAGCGGTCCAGCAGTAGCGATCCGAGAATTCTGAGTTCCGGGAAATCGCCGGTCAGGTCATGGCCGTTACGGCTGACCAGCTTCGTTCCCCCGTCACCGACTACTGCCATTGCGCGGTAGCCGTCCCATTTCATTTCAAAGCTCCATTTCTGCTCGACGCCAATGTCCCGCGCCGTGCCAGGTGTAGCCAGCATGGGGCGCAACGGTTGGCCCGCCAGATCAGCCACGGCCTGTTTGGTGCTGGGCTCGCGAGCAGCATCCGGTCCTGCGCCACTGGAATCAGCGGACGCCCCGCCCTCGGCCGCCGAAGGCTGGTCCTTGGCCAGCTGCAGCAGCCAGTTGTCCTTTCCGCCCATCCCTGCGGCGAGGATCAGCACGAAACGCCGAGGCACGCCGCCCAGTCCTCCTGCTGAATCACCGGTGAGTACCGCGATGACATCTTTGCCTTCGCGCCATTTCTCGATAACGCACCTGCCCGAATCCCAGATCGTTACTTCCCCGGCACCGTATTGCCCTTTCGGGATACTGCCTTCGAAGCTTGCGTAGGACAGCGGATGGTCTTCGGTCATGACCGCCAGGCGCTGGATTCCAGGTGCCAGAGGCGGGCCTTTGGGCACCGCCCAGGAGACCAGCACTCCGTCGTGCTCCAGGCGGAAATCCCAATGCAGCGCGCGGGCGTGGTGTTCCTGGATAACAAATGAGAAGCCGGTGCCGTCCTTTCCGCCCGGCTGCACGGACTGGGAATTCCCGGATCGCTCCGGCACCGGTTCAGGTGTCAGCGCCGCATCACGCTTGGAGCGGTATACCGCCAGACGATCTAGGTCCTCTTGTTGTACCGAGGCCAATTGCACCAGCGGATCGATTCCATCAGCAATGCGGTCCAGCACCTCGTGGAAGTCCAGCTGCTCCAACCCCGGCGCTTCGATTTCCTCCCAGGTCCGCGGGGCAGCGACAGTGGGCCGTGCGCGGCCACGCAGCGAATACGGACAGACGGTAGTCTTCGAGGCGTTGTTCTGGCTCCAGTCCACGAACACCTTGTTTTCGCGTAGCGAGCGCTTCATGCTGGCGAGAACCAGTTGCGGATGTTGCTTCTGCAAGGTGAAGGCAAGTTCCTTGGCCACCTCGTTGACTTGCTCGGAGGTGTATTGGCCATCCAGTCCGGCATAGAGGTGGATGCCCTTGGAGCCGGAGGTCACCGGAAAGCTGGGCAGGTCCATCCCGTCGAGGATCTCCCGACAGATCAAGGCGACTTCAGCGCACTGCTCCAGGCCTGCGCCCGGGCCGGGATCCAGGTCCAGCACCAACCGGTCCGGGTTCGCCTGTTCCAGCGAGGAATCGAAGCGCCACTGCGGAACATGGATTTCTAGCGCAGCCACCTGGGCCATCCAGGCCAGCACCGCCTCGTTGTTGACCAGCGGATAGGTATTGGAATGGGTCTTGTGCTGCAACTTGGCGGAGGGAATCCAGCTGGGGGCGGAGTCTTCAAGATCCTTGCGGAAAAACACCTTGCCCGGTTCTTCGGGGGTCCCCACACCGTCCACCCAGCGCTTGCGGGTAGCGGGGCGCCACGCGGCATGTGGAATCAGCACCGAGGCGACTTGCTGGAAGTAGTCCATGACTTCGGCCTTGGTGGTTCCGGTCTGCGGGTACAAGATCTTGTCCAGATTGCTCACCTTCAGCGTGTGCCCCGCGACTGTGACGGTTTGCTCCCTGCGTGCCATGCGCTGTCCTTTGCTTTGCCTTATGAGGATCAATCTTCCCGAACCGCGCCGGGGAATCTAGTGCTCCAAGCAAGCTTTGCGTTTCGCGCTGTCGAACCTCAGCAGCGCCTGCCAGTATCGCTGGGGGCCGTGACACGCTGGCTAGAAAAATGCTTCACTATGCCCATGCGAGCTATCTGGACTGGATCAATTGCCTTCGGCCTGGTGAACGTGCCGGTCAAGGCTTACGGCGCTACCGAGGACCACGACATCGACCTGCACCAAGTCCATGACAAGGACGGCGGACGGATCCGCTACGAGCGCCGATGCGAAGTGTGCGGGAAGAAAATCGCCTACAAGGATCTGGACAAGGCCTATGAAGACGGGGATCGGAGCATTGTGCTCACCGATGAGGACATGGACGCGTTGCCTGCAAACAAGGGCCGCGAAATCGAGGTGCTCCAGTTCGTCCCAGCCGGGCAAGTAGATCCGCTGATGCTGGAGAAGAGCTACTACCTCCAGCCGGACTCGCAGTCGCCCAAGGCCTACGAGCTGTTGCGCCGGACACTGCAAAATACTGAGAAGCTAGCGGTGGTGCGTTTCGCCCTGCGCCAGAAGACCCGCTTGGGTATCTTGCGTGTGCGTTCCAAAGTGATGGTGCTGCAAGCGGTCATGTGGGCGGACGAGTTGCGCGATGCTGAGGCGGTGGCTCCGGAGAAATTACCGCGGATCAGCGAGCAGGAGTTGAAGATGTCTGCCGCTCTAGTGGACCAGTACAGCAGTGATTTTACGCCGGACGAGTTCCAGGATGACTACCAGGTCCAGCTGCAGGCGCTGATCGAAGCAAAAATTGAGCAGGGCGAGGAGCTGGATACAGAGGCGACATTCGGCTCCCAGGACCAGGACAGCGAGTCCGGGGAAGTCATCGATTTGATGGAGGCACTCAAGCGCAGCATTGACGGGCGCAATGCTAAGGCCACAGCCAAGGATGTGAAGGCCTCTGCGAGGAAGAAACAACCGGCGAAGAAGACGGCTGCTGCCCGGAAGTCAGCCAAGAAGAAGGCGGCAGCGAAGGAGGCCTCCTCCTCGCTACACAAGAAGAAGGCCTCCGGTTCCGGGAAGAAAAGTGCCTAGCTTGCTAGGGCTTGAGCACCACCTTGATGCACGCATCGTGCTTCTTCTGGAAGGTCTCGTACATCTGCGGGCCATTCGATAGTGGTTGCTCGTGCGTGACCAAATCGTCCAGGCCCAGCGGATCGGCTGCGTCCTCGGCCAGTGGTAGCAACTTCTCGGTCCAAGACCGCACGTTGCATTGGCCCTGGCGGATTTGGATCTGCTTGTCGAACAGCTTCAACATCGGCATCGGGGTGGCGGCCCCTGCATAGACACCGCTGATCGACAGGGTGCCGCCACGGCGCACCGCATCGATGGCCGAATCTAGCACGCTGGTGCGGTCCACGGAGACGTTCTCCATGGCCAGCTGCGCGGCCTTGTCCGGCAGTAACCCGGTCGCTTGCTGGAACATCGAGGAGACGGGGGAACCGTGAGCTTCCATGCCCACGGCATCGAGCACAGCATCGGGGCCGCGCCCGGTGCGTCCGCGCAATTCGCCCGCGGTGTCTTTGGTGAAGTCTAGGGTTTGGATGCCGTGACGCTCGGCCATGGCGCGGCGTTCTGGCACGGGATCGATGCCCAGCACGTCATAGCCCAGGTGGCGGCCTATGCGGGCGGCGAGCTGACCCACCGGCCCCAGCCCATATACCGCGAGGCTTCCACCTTCTGGGACGTCGGCGTAGTGCACGCCCTGCCACGCGGTGGGAAGGATATCGGAAAGGAAAAGGTAGCGGTGGTCGGGCAGCTGGTCGCCTACTCGCACAGCACCATAGTCGGCATGGGGCACGCGTAAATATTCAGCTTGACCGCCTGGCACCTGACCGTAGAGTTCGGAGTATCCGAAGAATTGGGCGCCTTTGTCGTGTTTGCGCACCTGGGTGGTCTCGCATTGGGACTGCAAGTCGTGCTGACACATCCAGCAGTGACCGCAGGAGATATTAAATGGGATGACGACTCGGTCACCTACCGACAGCTTGGTAATGCCGCTGCCAATCTCCTGGACGATACCCATGGTTTCGTGGCCCAGCACATCGCCGGCATGCATGTAGGGGCCCAGTAGCTCATAGAGATGCAGGTCTGATCCACAAATTGCGGTGGAAGTGACCTTGATGATGATATCCCCGGGATCTTGAATCACCGGATCCGGGACATCGCTGAAACCGATCTTTCGCTTACCTTGCCATGTCAATGCTTTCAAAAGTTGGTCTCCTAGTCGTATCGTTCCTGGCGGAAATGGAGTGCTGATCAGTCAGTATTGAACTGGTCTGTGCGCATCTGGGCCAGGTCTTTCTTTTCAGCTGGCGGTTCAACCGTCTCCTGTTGCTCTCCGCCAGAAATTTTCCTTTTCCTCTGCGGGATCATGGGGCGATGGAGTGATCCCCGGGGACTACTCGTCTTCTGCCTTGTTGGATTCCATTGACCGTGCTTTTTCGTCGGCTACTTGTTGGTCCCGAGCATCCCACATTGGTCCGTGGGCAACAAGGCAAGTTTGATGGGCATTTCCTGTGAGTCGGGGATCCTCGGATTTCAGGGGACCCATCGTGGATTGCCGGCACTGATTTCTGCAAAGTTGCTGAACGGATCTGCAGGCGCGGACACGACTTCCTAGTATGTGCTGTAAGAGTGGGGGCAAGCTGCTACCCAGAAGGCTGTGAGGTGTCGAAGAAGGTGCAAGAGCCCGAGAAACGCACGGTGGGATTGATTGCAGACCCTGGCATAGCCACCGCTATGGCCAATCGGATCGCTGTCCGGCTGGAAGTGGGCTTGGAGAAGCTACAGGAGCAGGAGCGCCAGTGGGAGGTGCAGGTAGCTCCCTTCTCTCTGCCCTTAGCGCAGAGCGGTAGGGTCGCGCTGAACGACAAAGTGCCAAGGTTACGAGAGAAGCATGGCTGGGACTTCATCATCTATCTGACCGATGCACCGCACTATGTGCAGAACCGCCCGGTTCGTTCGGTAATTTCCGTCGAGGATGCCTCAGCTGTGCTTTCCCTGCCCACCCTCGGGATAGCCCGGCCGGGCACCGTGGCACGGGAACTAGCAGAACTGGTCAAGGAATTGGCTACTGGCAAAGCTCCGGCTGCGTCGCTGACCCCGCTGGGACGGGCGATGAGCGTGCACGCCAGCCGGCAGGACGGACAGAACGAGCAAAACCGCATCTCGAGCATTGAGGGGATGCGTGGTCGGTTGCTGCTGATTGCGGGGATGGTGCGCAGTAACCGTCCCTGGAAGCTCGTTCCGCGATTGTCCTCAGCGATGGCCGGCGCTGCAGCGACCGGAGCATTCGGCGTCTTTTACACCAGCATCTGGTCCATGGCCGACTACTTACCTGCAGCGCGGCTTTCGCTGATCACCGTCGCAAGCATCTCGATCCTCACTCTCTGGCTGCTATTCCACAACCGGTTATGGGAAAGTCCCAAAGGCATCCGCCGTAGCGAGCGGATGCTCGTCTACAACGCGGCCACCGTGATGACTGTCGGGTTTGCCGCAACAATCATGTACGTGCTCTTGTTCCTTACCCTGCTGGCAGGCTCGCTGATTGTCATTGACCAGGAATACCTTGCCTACCAGCTACGCCACGATGTCACGCTGGCTGAATACGTCAACCTGGCGTGGCTGGCATCCTCGCTAGGAACCATGGGCGGCGCCATAGGATCCAGCTTTGACGGAGCCAAGGAAGTGCAGCGCGCTACCTTCAGCCAGCGCGAATACGAGCGGAGGAATATGGACTTCACCATCAGCGAGGATGACGTGGATTGATCCTCTTGCCCTAACCTCCTAGGAGCCAGTGCACGGCCCTACGGCTGGTTCTTGCCACCGTTCACGTGCACTGTGGCACCGACCACGTAGGAAGCCTCATCGCTGGCCAGGAAGACATAGGCCGGGGCCACTTCCACTGGCTGGCCTGCGCGACCAAGCCAGGTGTCGTGCCCAAATTCCGGCAAGGCCACGATGGGCTGGCCATGGGAAGGTTGCAATGGAGTCCAGATGGGGCCGGGCGCCACGGCATTGACCCTAATTCCACGCTGGGCCGCCTGCGAGGCCAGCGACTTGGTGAAGTTGCTGATCGCGGCCTTAGTCGCAGCATAATCCATCAGGTGATCCGACGGATCGAAAGCCTGGATAGAGGTTGTGTTGATGATCGACCCTCCCGCGGGCAGCACCTGCAACGCCGCACGGCTCAGCGTAAACATCGCGAAGATATTCACATCAAAGGTCTCTTCCACCTGTTCGTCGCTCAGCTCAAGAAGTGACTCGACGCTGATCTGCTTGCCGGCATTATTGACTAGAATATCCAGGCCACCTAACGCGGTGACGGCCTCGTCGATGAGCGTATCGCGGTAGCTACGCTCGCGTAGGTCCCCGGGAAGATGATGCACTTCAACTCCTGCATCCTCCAGCACCGTTGCAACCGCCCGAGCATCCGGTTCCTCTGAGGGCAGATAGGCCAGAGCCACTTTCGCGCCTTCGCGCGCAAAGGCGATGGCCACGGCCGCGCCGATGCCCGAGTCACCTCCGGTGATCAGTGCCCGCTTTCCCGTCAGCCTCTCACGACCCTGGTAGCTGCCTTCACCGTGATCAGCCTTCGGCTGCATTTTAAGGTCTAATCCTGGTTCCGACTGCTGCTGTTTCGGCGGGCTGATGCGTTCCTTGCCTGCACGCTCCGGTTGCTGCGATGGTGTCTGTGTCATGGGATGTCCTCCTCGAATTTTCTTGCGGGCGTTGGGAGCGTTCCCTCCCGTCGCCCGGGATAAACAGTGTTTCGCCGGCCGACCGGCAGATGAACAGGGTGTTGTGTCTTTAGCGCGAACAACCAGCTGGTTACCGGGTGCAACTCAGTTTCGCACCAGGCCCCAGAGAGTGTGCTAAAGCCGAAGTCTGTGATTTAGCGCAAAGCCTGGAGACGGCGCTTTCGGGCTGGTCCACGATTGCTTACGGTGGAGTTCTAGCCCGCCATAGACCTGAGGGGAGCAGCATGCCAAGCACGGCAAAGAGCACGGTCAAGGATGAAGAACTCTACGAGGAATTGCGCGAGGAGGGTAACTCCAAGCAGGAATCCGCCCGCATCGCCAATGCCGCTGCCCGCGACGGTCGTTCCGCGGTGGGCAGGCGGGGGAGGACGATCCAGCGATTACGAAGACTGGTGCGTGGAAGACTTGCAGAGCAGAGCCACCCAGATCGGTATTAAGGGACGTTCGGAAATGCGCAAGTCCGAACTCATCAACGCGTTGTAACTCTTAGCCCGGGATCTAGCAGAAAGGCGTCACGATGGCTGATCAGGAGCACCGGAAGAATGTTCAAAACCCGCCAGAGCAGGAATCACCGCAAGGTGAAGAACAGGTTGCCCGTCAGGGAACCATCAACGAAAACTCCGAAGAGCAGGATGATGGGGATGCGGAGCGCTTCGATGCAGGATGAAATCCGCAGCAACAGAGAGGAGCTGGCATGCAGGATCGTTTGAGAGGTACTAACCGCCATCGGCCCGGGCTGTGGCTGATGATTATCGGCGGGCTACTGGCCGTGGGATTCGCTGTCTACGCGTTGCTCGCAGCGCCCGACAGCACCTCGGGCCCACTATGGATTGTCGTGGGCTGGGGAGCGCTAGTTTTCTTCTATGGCCTGTACCGGGTCATTCGTGGCCGTAGCGCAGTGGACCACCCGCGGGGAGGGACCGATGTGAATGGTCAGTAGTCTTCCTGAGCCAGTATCTCTACTTAGACTATGCCCGTCGATGACTGGAAATCGGTATAGCTGGAGCTCCTGCACGGCGAGGATGGCTTCATCTACGGAGTCGTCGACCCCGATACTCGCCGGTTAGGCCTGTGAATAGTCGCAGGCCTTGGGCGTGGTGTTTTTCATGCCTTCGGCCACGCAATGGACCGCGGTGTTCCGGATGGTGATCGTCCCCATCAAGCGATGATCGTTTCCGGCAATCAGCAGCACGCCCACCGAGAGGTACTTTAACCTCTGTGTCGCCTCTGGACGGTGTGCCGCTCATTGACTCTTTCCGGCGATTCCCACCGACCTTAAGGCGCGACCGGTCCCAAGCTGGCAACAACTGATTAACCATGTACTTGCGGGCGAGAAAGCTGGTATTCGGTAGAACGGAAGGCAAGGACACCACAGAAAGGAGCCGGACCATGGGAATTGTGGATAAGGCCAAAGACCTCATCATCAATGCCACGGAGACCCTGAGAGATCCAGACAAGAATCTAGTGGAGAATACCTGGCCTGCGGGCCAGCCAGATGATGAGCATCTTCCCTCGCAAACCGACGGGGCTGAAGATGTCGTGGAGCAAGGCACAGCCCAAACAGAGCCGCAGCCACCTCACACCGAGCCGGTAACCGGCGCCGAGCCCGAGCTGGATCACTCGATTGAAGATCAGTACCAGCCCGGCCATGAGGATAACGAGGGTAGAAGCTAGACAGCAACCGCCACGGCTGAGGAGGCTAGGGATGCCCCTGAAAGCGTCGACATACTCAAGCACCGAGATAGCGCTTTCTGGAATACCGGGTTGCTAGCCCTGCCTACGCAGCGGCGCGCCAACTCGATGGTTCTGACCGGGCTCTGGCTAGAGACCTGTATCGTGTCCACTGCCGCAGACGCCTTTGCCACGATCATCCCTGGCACTGGTTACGGATGCCATTGCTTGCTCCGACTCGGTTTCCGAGCAGACCACGCTGAAATCCATGCAGTAGCACCGGCAAAACTGATGAACGCGGGAAGCTATGCCAAATGCTCTCATCTTTGCGATAGTTCCCTGACAAACACCGAAAGGACAAAACATGTCACTGGAAAATTCTGAATTTGACGACGTGCGCCAGGATCTGGATGCCGATGAGCCACTGGATGGGCGCGACAGCCAGCCCGCGGCCGGTTCATCAGATGCTCCCGGCGCTCTGGATGCAGAGGATCCCCTGCATGGGGTGGAGAAGGTCCTGGACGAGAACGACCACGATCTGCTGGGTTTGAACCCCGAACCGCTCGATGAACAGCGCACTGTCGACGAAATCGAACGCGAGGAAGCCGGGCCAGCTGAAAGCCTAGGGAGCGACGAGGGGCGTATCGCCAATCTGCCCGACCAGCGCGAGGATCCGGACCAGCAGTAGGACGGCGGGTCAGGGCACGACCTGGGGGCCGGCCTTCGCCTCCCCGGTGAAGAAGGAGACCTTCCCGCTGGCCTCCAAGATCGCGATCCGAACGGAACTGTAGTTCTCGATGCCCGATTGTCGGGCCAGCATGCTCAACTCGTCCAAGCCGATGCGCTCCCTGTATAGCGCTTTACGATCCACTACCCCGTCGCGAATTAGCACGATG
Source organism: Glutamicibacter sp. MOO4 (assembly GCF_056934395.1). NCBI lineage: Bacteria > Bacillati > Actinomycetota > Actinomycetes > Micrococcales > Micrococcaceae > Glutamicibacter > Glutamicibacter sp. MOO4. The sequence continues at coordinate 2,662,502 of NZ_CM167800.1, read as the reverse complement.
GGCCGTCCCTGCATTAATTTGCCCACCTTGGGCCAACGCATATTCGCATAGTTCAGGCCCGCTGCCAGAACCAGCATGGTGAATACCGCCAGCAGGCTTCCGGTGAGCGAACGGTCTTCCATGGTGATGCCCTGCTGGACCAGATCGCCCAGGACCACGAAGAGGACCAGCTCGAAGGAGCTGAGCTCGCCTAGGGTGGTCCTGCCGGAGGCTCGGGTCACCAGCCACAGGATGATCAACGCGGCGGCCGCGCGGATGACGATTTCCATCAGGGGGTCCTCCAGATTTCAATGTCGAGGGTTATCTGCATATCATCCGCAATGATGCCCATGGATCCCTTGGTTTTGGGGTTCCATTGGTCCGAGGCCCGCCCGGTGAACGTGGCGACCATCTCCCGCGCCCCTGTGACCGGGGACACCTCGAATTCCACCGTGCCATCGCCCCGGCTTGCCTGGGATTCCGGTTCCGGGAAGGCCGAGAAATCCTCGAACAGCGTCAGGTAGTCCTCGCTGACCGATAGCTTAACCGTTTCCGACAGCGGCTGCGACGAGCTGAGGGCTATCCGTAGCTGGATTTCGTTGCCTGCCCGCACGACCGACGGGTATTCCACCTGGACCTCCAGGTTCCCGGAGCGTTGGCTGATGGTCTTCCTCTGGTCAAATGCACCTATGAGGGCCATCATCACGAGCGTTGCTACTGCAAGCAGCGTAGCCAGCCTCAGTCGGCGGCGGCCACGATTGTCCTCTTCTGCTGTGATGTCATCCAAGGTGGAGTCATCAACTGTGGCCTGGTAGATGTTTTGCATGGAGCTGGTTCCCCCTTGTTCCTCTGAATTTTAGGCTAGGACTTCCCCCGAGCGTGCTCGATTGGATAACGCGAGTTCACAGTAGATTTTCAGCTCCCGGCCGCCACTTCAGCGCAAATTTTTGGGAATCAGGGTCATGGATTGGTCATGTATGCTCACTACCGGCTCTGTGAGCTAATCGGAATCACTTGCGACGGATCACTGAGTCTCGTTAAGCGAAACACTCGCTTAGTTCACGAATCTCAGCAGTAACATTCTTTCGACCACTAGTCATGGCAGAGAATAGTGCAAGGCGCGAGACGGTACACCTTTCAGAATGCATCGGTGCTCGGGAAGAAGATTCCGGGGATGGGCCAGACTGGCTTGAGCAAAAACAGAAGAGGATTCCCTGCCGCACAATTGCGGCAGGGAATCTGCGAGTTGTCTGAACGGAGACTGCTGCAGCCCCGGCCCAAGACGGGACGGGTTAACGACTCAGATAGGCATGCCGCGCCCTGAATTAACCGCAAAACCTACGCATATCGTACGTGCCGCCCCTCCCGCGCATACTGGAAAAAAGTAGGAAAACACAATACGGGTAGCATTTGGCTAAAGAACCGGTAGTGCCTTAGTAAACACCGCTTTCGATCCTTAGATTTTACTGTCAAGAGGGCATTTAGATGGATATAGTTCTCTGCAGGCCGTTGCAAGGACAGCCTGTTAGCTGTTTTCCCTGGCACGGTCTCGACACTGATATTTCTGCTGATACATTAGGGCATCCGCCGCGGCAATACACTGATCAAGGTTGGTAGTACCTGGCTGCGCTGAATAAAATCCCATGGCTGCAGGAATCCCTGCCTCTTCCAAGGAATCTCTGAATACTGAGAAATAAGCCTCTGTCTGGGATGGAGCTACTCCATTGGCCAAAATCATGAACTCGTCGCCCCCATATCGAGCGACGTGGCAGGACCCAGTGCTTTTACCTCTCAGGATCCCACCAGCGCGCTGCAACAATAGATCTCCTGCTGAATGACCTTGGCTGTCATTGACCTGCTTAAGTCCATTGAGGTCTATCACAGCAACCGAGACGGAATCGCCAAAAGCGTCGAGTCGTTCTTGCGCATCACTGACGATCTTATCCCAGCCGCGTCGGTTCAACAGACCAGTCAGAGCATCTGTTTGCGCTAGGGCATCGGATAGCTCACAATTTCGCCGTTCTCTATCAGCTACTCTTGCTAACTTCAATTGGGCAGATAGAAGTGAACTGATGAGGGAAACGAGCTCTTCATCTATTTCCTCTCCTTCAATGAGCGGATCGGTACGCACCCCGCACAGGACACCAAACATCTCATCCCGGTCATCATTGATGGTGTACCCGGCATAGGCCCCCACCTCGGCTGAAAATCGCATAAACGAATAGTCAGGATCTTGTTGCGTATTTTCCACAATATGAGCAGCGCCGTTGGCCATTCGACTGCATAAAGATTCCTCCCACTCAACACGTTGACCAGTTTTGAGCAACTGATCCGGTTGCACGTGCAAGTGGATCTGCTCTCCATCGATTACGCGAGAAACTGACCAATCTGTCAGCGGAGTATGCTTTTTAAGGTAAGAAATAGCCTGTTCGGCCGAATCTGTGAATATCTGAGCACCGTTAAATTCCTGTGCATCTTTCGCAATGCGTGTCATCTTAGGTTTTAACCTCCATGCAGCTCAGGCGATAATACCCTCAGAGCACCATTCGAAATTAATCAAACTTAAATCCTCAACGAGAACAGCGATCTGGTGTGAAACCGGCTCTTCCGAATTCAGAGTGTAGATACCTAAACCCAACACCACAGCTCACAGGCATGTCATAAATCAATAAAAAGTCGAGGCCTTCACGAGAATGGAAGTTACCACACTAACGATTCTTGAAAGACCTCGACTGTGCACCATTCTATCTATTCCCCAGCGGATCTGACGACTTTCACCGGCCTCGACAGTCTAGGACTAACGGCTATCGCTCAACACATAACCTCAGCCAGGGCTGAGATTCTCTGCGAAGTCACCACCCCAAACCCATGGTGCCAATCCTGCGGAGCCCAAGGAATACCACGCGATACCGTCATCAGACGTATCGCGCACGCACCGTTCAGCTGGCGGCCCACCGCCCTAGCTATCCGTCACCGCAGGTACCGGTGCACGCAATGCCACCATGTCTGGCGTGAAGACCTCACCCAAGCTGTATCACCACGACAGAAAATCAGTAAAACTGGTTTGCGTTGGGCGCTCTATGGCCTGGTCACCCAACACCTTTCAATCTCACGGATTGCTGAAGGATTAGGCGTTTCGTGGAATACGGCCAATGACGCGGTGTTGGCCGAGGGTCAACGGTTACTGATCAATGATTCCACCCGCTTTGACGGGGTCAAAGTCCTTGGCGTTGACGAACACGTGTGGCGTCATACCCGCGACGGGGATAAATACGTAACGGTCATCGTGGACCTCACGCCCGTCATGGAAGACACCGGAGCATCCCGTTTATTAGACATGATTCCCGGCCGTTCCAAGGCCGTGTTTAAGACCTGGCTTGCTGAACGCAATGAAGCATGGAAAAACACTGTTGAGGTCGTCGCGATGGATGGTTTCACAGGCTTCAAAACCGCTGCCGCTGAAGAGCTACCTCAAGCCGTGGAAGTTTTGGATCCTTTTCATGTGGTCAAGCTCGGATCTAACGCGTTGGACCAGACAAGGCAGCGGGTTCAACGGGTGCAGCACGGTCATCGAGGGCGCAAAGATGATCCGCTGTATCAGTGCCGGCGGACCCTGACTACCGGGCTGTCATTGGCTACGGAGAAGCAGAAAGCCAAGGTTGAAGCGTTGTTCAAGAAACCTGAGTATGAGCCGGTTGAACTGGTGTGGAGTGTTTATCAGAAGATGGTTGATGCGTACCGGCAATCGAAACCAGAAGTCGGTCGGTGGGCTATGGGGCAGTTGATTGAGGAGATAGGAACGAAGGTGCCCAAGGGTTTGCCGGAGTTGAAGAAGCTCGGTGGAACTCTGCGGCGTAGGAAGAGCGATATTCTGGCGTATTTTGACCATGTTGGCTGTTCGAACGGTCCTACTGAGGCGTTGAATGGGCGGTTGGAGCATTTGCGGGGTATCGCTTTGGGGTTCCGAAATTTGACGCACTATGTCGCACGGTCATTGTTGGAGACCGGTGGATTTAGGAAGGTTTTACACCCTCATTTGTGAAGAGCCGTGAAACCATTTCCTGCTGAACAGCATAACAACCGTCAGATGCTGAATTGATAACTGCTGAACAGAGATACTGCTGAACCGCGAATTCCACCCTAAACAGAGCGTATCCTGTATAGCACCATGAGGAATTTTGATTCGCTACGGTGTTCTTGTTCATCCTGCTAGCCAGAAAATCTTTGATTATCTCGTCGAATGGGGGAGGGATCTCGACTGGCGATGCCTTGAAAGTAACACTTAGACGGCCGTCATCCGAGTACTCGAACTGGTCTACCTGCAGCGCGGCGATCCTGGATAAAGGCTGCTCGAAAACGAGCAGAAAAATCGCTGCAGCTCTGTCACCCGCGCCGAACTCGGGGCTTTCCAATGCGTGAAGTATCAGCTCATTACGTTCTTCAGAACTGATTCGCGGATCTGTTTGGGCAACACGGTAGGGGAAATCAAGCTTGGGCATGTGTTGAGTTTGGATTGCCCACCGGACGAAAGTTCTAGCGATGCTCCGAGTCGTGGGCCCTGACGCCAACCAGTCATAGATGTCTTGCTGGGTGTAACCGGCTACTGATTTTTTACGTTCCTGCAGGAACGCAAGGAAGTCGATTGATACTGTGGTGGATTGCCGAGCACGCAGTAACGTTCCTTCTTCCAGCTGCCCTTGGCTCTCTAAGGTACGCAGCCTGTTCAAGTAAACGAAGGTGGCAAATTGTTGTATCAATTTCTGATGCGCCCGGTTTGGCACGTCGCTGAGCTTGGCCTCTAGCCACGTTTCGAATCGCTCGACCCTGCTGCCATAATCTTCGAGTGCCTCCAGGCTGGTAAGGATTCTTCTCAGTTGGTTGATATATGAGAGCCATAACTGACTTGTTAAAAGGTGATTTCGTTCGGGTCTTTGATGCGCATGATCCACGTTGCTTCTTTATCGAGAACGCTTCGTGAATCCATCTTCCTTCGGGCATACCCGGAAGACTTTTTGGACTGGGTTTGGACGTACGTCGCGTTGATATCCCGCTGGATTCCGCGTGGATTCACAGTTGCATTCGGGATTGCGGCGGGATCCAAGTGAAGACGTCCAGGAGCCGCACTTGCTCGGTTCATTGGGCGGTACAGATTCCCACCGCCGCTCTGCATGCGTAGACACGCAATTTCTTCGCTGACAGCGAACCGTTTATGCTGAACCGTACGAAAAATCATTGCAGCAACGCGTGCAGATTGAACCTTTCTCTAGTGAGGCACCATGGCAGGAACACAAGATCCCTCCAGCACCCCAACCGGAACGACAGTGAAGCCCAAGCAGCTTCGCTCGCGCCACGTCATGATGATTACCCTCGGCGGAATCATCGGCGCAAGCTTGTTCGTCGGTTCGGGCAACGTCATCCGTTCGGTGGGTCCAGCGGCAATTATCTCTTACCTCATCGGCGGCTTGCTGGTATTTCTTGCCATGCGGATGCTCGGTGAGATGGCAGCTACCCGCCCTGCGGTCGGTTCCTTCATGGAGTATGCCCGAGTAGGGCTGGGCAATTGGGCCGCGTACCTGGTGGGTTGGCTGTACTGGTATTTCTGGGTCGGAGTGCTCGCCTACGAAGCGGTGCTTGGCGGTGAAACCCTGAACTCCTGGTTTGCTTTCCTCCCTGCCTGGACCTGGTCGCTGATCCTGATCCTAATCTTCATCGGCACTAACGCCATCTCTGTGCGTACCTTCGGCGAAGTCGAATTCTGGCTGGCAAGCATCAAGGTCTTGGCCATCGTGGTCTTCCTCGGCGCTGGTCTGCTCTTCGCGTTGGGCCTGTGGCCTGATACCGAAATTTCGGTGAGCAACTTGTGGAATCATGGCGGGTTTGCCCCGAATGGCTATGGGGTGGCGCTCACCGGTGTGGCACTGGTGATTTTCTCCTACTTCGGCACCGAGATCGCCGTGATGGCCGCGGCCGAGTCTGAGGACCCAGCCAAGGGAATTAAACAGGCGACCAGTACCGTGATCTGGCGTATCCTGCTCTTCTTTGTCGGAGCCGTATTGATCATCACCATGGTGATTCCATGGGATGAGCTGCCTGAACCAGTGAACGTAGCCGCAGCCCCGTTTACCAAGGTCTTTGAACTGCTCGGTTTGCCGGGAGCTGCGATCATCATGCAGCTGGTCATCTTCACCGCGGTGATTTCCGTGCTCAACTCTGGACTGTATTCTGCCTCGCGCATGTTCGCCGCGCTGGCTGATCAAGGGTTCGCTCCTAAGTTTGTGGCCCGCCGTTCCAAGAACGGCGTCCCATTGTGGGCTTTGGTGGCTTCCACTTCCGGTGCGGTGATTGCGACTATTGTGAACTTCGCTGCTCCCGATTCGGGAGTCTTCGACTTCATCATGAACTCTGCCGGCCTGGTGGCGTTGTTCGTCTACGTCTTCATTTCGTTGACACAGATGCGCTTGCGCCAGAAGATGACCCCCGAAGAGGTTGCGAATCTGAAGCTGAAGGTCTGGCTGCACCCATGGCTGAACATTGTGCTGTTTGTTGCTATCGCGGGCGTGCTGGGAGTCATGCTCAGCTCCGAGAGCGGTCGAACCCAGGTGTGGACCAGCTTGCTGGCCACCGCGGTGCTCGTCGCCTTCTGGCCGCTAGTGCGCAAGAACCTGAAGAAGCGCGGAACGTCTCAAGACGCCCTGGCGCTGAACAACGGCACCGAAGGTGAGCGCGTCAGCGAACACTAGGAATCATTGAACAAATGAGAATCGCCCTCAACCATTGATCATGGTTGAGGGCGATTGCCGTTCTGGCCCGGAGTGAGTGACCCGAAGTGAGAACCAAAGGGCATCTGGTGGGTGCCTAGGAGTACGGTAAAGGCATGACCTCAGCAAAGATTTCCTTGGGCGCAATCAACATGACCGCCGACAACCCACAAACACAGGCCACCTTTTGGGCAGCAGTAACCGGCAACCAAATTTCTGGTGGAGGCGACAGCTTCTACCTGGCACCTGCCAGTGCTGACGGCTTTGGAATGTTCTTCCAGCCTGCCACCGGGCCACGTTTGCAGTCGCAGGACGCTCATATGGATCTCACGGTCCCTTGGGGAACACGGGAAGAAGAAGTTCAGCGGGTGATCGAACTGGGCGCTACACACAAATGGGATGTCCTCGAAGAATTTGAGCACGTTCAGTGGACTACTCTGACAGATCCAGAAGGCAACCTCTTCTGCATTGCGGAGCATCCTCCGGTTCACTAATTCTTGGCCTTTCTGGGCAGATAATAGAGGGGTATTTCTTTACCGAGTTCCTTGCCGGTGAACCCCAAAATCGACGCACCGTATCCCCAGCCTCTTGCTTTATCAGCGAGGTGGGCGTGATGGAAAGATGGGGCGCCTGCCGCAGCGTGAGTTTGCTCCGATTCTTGGTGTGACGCCTTTTGCCGTTTCAGCCCTCGCCATCCGCGCACGTGACGGTCAGCGTTAGGCGTATCTTGCAGCACATCTGAAGGATCCGTGCGTGCTGTCCCAGCGGGGCGTTGATGCGCGCAAGCATTTTCTCCCTTTGATCCTTGGCTCTAATAAAAGCAAAGAGGAGAAGGCATTAAAGCAGCACAGTAAAGTTTGCAAAGAATGCAGTACGGTTTTTGCTGAGCTCAATGAAGTGGGCTCGGGCCTGCGCGCCGGCATTCTTCCATTGGTTGTTGATGGCACTACAGCCCTGGGTTTTCCGGCGGCCGGCCAATAATTCGGCGGTGCTGGACGTATTAGCGCGATGGCTTCGGCGAGTGTTGCCGGCAGTGCTATCCGTGACTATGTTGCAAACGAACAGAAAACGTTCGATCAGCTCTGACCTCCCGGAGAGTCCCCAGTCGTTCTCCGAGTTCAGGATCCGCTAGTTGGACTAAAGATATCGCCCAAGATCAAGAAGATCTTGGGCGATATCTTTACGCGAAATTGAGCAGTAGCCAACAAACTATTTTTGAGTTTCCAGCGGCAGATCTGACAGAGGTAAGTCATCGCTCGTGCGGCGCCCTCCGCGCTGTGCCCCGGCTCCGGCCGCGATCACGATAATGATGCCAAAGACTTGGAACCAGGTTGGGGTCTGGGCCAAAACGAGCAAGCCGATAAGAATGCCAAAGGCCGGTTCGATGGAAAGCAATGTGCCAAAAGCGGTGTGCGTCATCCGCTTGAGGGCCAACATCTCCAAACCAAAGGCGATGACCGGGGTGATGAGGGCAATGCCCGCTGCAGCGGGCAGAGTCCACCACGCAAAATCGTGGCTGATAACTTGTGGCAGGCCCACCGGCATCGTTGCGAAGGCAGCCACGGGGATGGTCAATGACAAGCCGCTGATTCCCGAGAAGCGATCACCAACGTGTTGAGTCAGTATGTTGTATAAGCCCCAACAGGTTCCGGCGCCCAGTGCGAACATCACACCTACTGCGTCAATTTTCCCGTGCCACGGTTCGGTGAGCAGTACAACGCCTAGGACAGCCAATATTGGCCACATCAACGCCTTGCGGTTTTTGCTCATGATTCCCGCAACGGTGAGCGGACCGAGGAACTCGATGGATACGGCAGTGCCCAGGGGTATGCGGTCAACGGCTTCGAGGAACAACGCGGTCATGAAACCGGTGACCACACCTAGTGCGATCAACGCTGGAATGTCTTGCTTGCGAATAGAGCGGAAATTTGGGCGCGCTATGATCCAGAGGAAAACAACGCCAAAGCACATGCGAAGCCATGCCGTACCGCCAGCGCCAACCTGCCCGATGACAAAGACGGACGTGGCGTTGGATAGCTGGACTGCCAGCATCGCGGTAACCGCCAAGGTCCACGGCGGCAGGCCATTGAGTGTGGAGCGAGGGTTCACTGGGCACCTACCATCCGCTTGGAAACTCGTACTGCGGTGCCCAAAGACTCTAGGGCTTGGCTCAAGGCTTCGCCGCTTGCCTCCAGCTCTTCATCGGTCATGGGGGCTAAAGAATCCAAGATGAAAAAAGCGATAGTGGTGTCCTGGGACAGCGCGGTGCGCTTACCTTGGCGCCAGTTCCAGCGGCGACAGGTCACCCCGGTGTTATCCCGCCAAATCACTTCGCCTGCTTCAGGGTTCTCTAGCACCACTTCGCCGCCAGCACTCGTATCAAAGGATTCGTCACCGGTGGCACGGGTGAGCGTGGCCGGTCCGTCGTAGAGATCAAAGTCTTCGCCACCGAGCGGAATTTGATGCAGTACGGAAATGGCGTTGTAAATATCAGTCAATGCATTCACACGCGGTAAGCCTGCGCCTGCGCGACGAGTGAGTGCTTCGAGGCTGTTGCGGGTGCGTTGAGGTTTGGCGCCAAACCCGCGGTAAGCTTCGCGCCAAGCGCTGATCTGCGGTAGCTGATCCACTGGGGTGGAGACCAATAACTCATTGGCGTGAGCTTCTGCCTTGTTGATCAATTCATCAGCGATCTCAGAATTCGCCTGTGGGTCGATACCTTCAACCACCAACAGTAGTGCGCGGTAGTCGGTGCGTAGTTCTATGGCCGAGGGGTCAATGGAGCAGCCGTGGAGGAATTCGGTGGGGGTCAGTCTATTCGTCATGGGTGTTCTCCGTCTTATGTGTGTGGCCCACGCCTGGTTCGAATACGCACAGGCTGAATATGGCGGTGGTCTTGTGAATGTTTGAGTAAGAGTGGGCGGTGTCCCCGTCAAAGGACATGGCATCACCGGCTTTGAGCTCATGGGCTTCACCATCAACGTCTACGGTGATAGAGCCTTTGAGCAGATGTAGAAGTTCGCGGGTTCCTGCAACATGGGCTTCGCTCTCGTGGCGCTCGCCGGGGGCTAAATTCCAGTCCCATAGCTCAACGACTTCAGGGGCTTGGGTGCCGGCCACCAGAATTCCTCGGCCGCCATTCTCACCGTTCCACAAGACGGCACCTTCGCCTGCGCGCGTCACATTAGAGTGGCGTGCTTCCGGCGGTTCGACCAGGGCGGGCAGTCCTAGTCCTAAAGCATCAGAAAGTTTGAGTAAAATGCTGACGCTGGGGTTGGCTGTCCCTTGCTCAACGTTGATGAGCATGCGGCGGCTGACCCCGGCATGCTCAGCGAGCTGATCCAGCGTCCATTCGTGTTTTTTGCGTTCGTTTTTTACTCGCGTGCCGATGGTTTGAGCGAGCCGCTCCGCGCTGGTCTCCATGAGTGCATCATATTGCACTGAAAGTGCAAATTCCATACCGGTGTCTGGAATGGCCGTAACTTCGGGGTAATGGGACGCCTGTCACATGCGCAAAATTCATTGACCGACACCAATTGATCACCTAGGGTAAACAAAAAATGCATATAGGTAATCCATCTCACGCCATATGCCCACCTCGAAGCGTCCGAATCCGGACCTCATCCTTGGGAGAACCGTTGAACACAGTTGCACCTACCGAACAAGACGTTCTGGCCGCCGCCGCCAAAATCGTGAAAGCATTTGGCACGACTAACACTGAAGAATACTTCTCACTCTTCGCGCCCGAAGCATCATTCATTTTTCACCCCGAAGCATCCCGCTTAGATGACCGCGCTAGTTACGAAAAACTCTGGGACAGCTGGCTCAGTGATGGATGGCAGGTCACCGGATGCCAGTCCACTGAGCAACTGGTTCATGTTTTCGTTGGCGGTGCAGTCTTCAGCCACACCGTGGCAACACAAACCCGCACTGGAAATGATCCAGAGAACTACACCACTGATTCCTATGTAGAACGTGAAACTATCGTTTTCCGCCACGAAACAGACGGCTCACTGATAGCCATCCACGAGCACCTTTCAACGGTGCCGGAGACAGCACCAGCTGAAGCCACCGGTGAGAACGCATGAATCTCTACCGCAAATTTGAACAGAAGCTAGAAGCCGGCGCCGAAAGCTCCGGCCCGATGCGCGGACAGCTGGGCACCGGCCGCATCGGCATGATCTGGCTAGCAGCAAACCTCGTGGTAACCACACTTCTGACCGGAACCTTCTTTGTACCCGGACTGAACTTCTCACTGGCGCTGGTGATGATCGTTTCCGGAACGTTGATCGGTGCCGTCATCTTGGTGTTGATCGGAAACATTGGCACCCGCACCGGGCTGCCGACCATGGCCATCACCCGCGGAGCTTTTGGCACGCGAGGCAGCTTGTTACCCGTGGCGGCCAATGTCATCGTGCTGATGGGATGGAGCTGGGTGCAAGCCATGCTGGCGGGCGTCACCGTCAACTATCTAATTGCCTCCACGACCGGGTTCAGCAATCCTGTCCTATTCTCAGTGCTTTGCCAAGTCTTCGTAGTGATACTGGCACTGTTTGGGCACGAAGGAATCTCGAGAGTTGAACCCTGGCTTGCCGTATTGATCTTGGCCATCATGGCCTACGTCTTTGCCATGGCCTTCGGCAAATACAATCCTGCGGAGTTTGCTGCGATCCCAGTTGATACCTCGCTGGGGTACACACCGTTTATCGTTCTGGATATCGTGATTGCCACGGCGATTTCATGGACTGTGCTATCGGCCGATATCAACCGCATGGCGCGCAATACTCGCGCCAGCATTGTCGGTTCAGGCATTGGCTATACGTTTTCCACCGTGTTGGCAATGATCCTTGGCGCCACCGCTATTGGGTACGTCATCCTTTCCGGTGACCAAGCAACAGAGTTTGATCCAACAATCCTTGTTGAAGCCTTTGGCGCCCCACTGGCTATTGCCATTTTCTTATCGGTGATGGCCACCAATACGATGGCGGTCTACGGAATGATCACCTCGGTGGTCAACTCTCGTCCCGAACGTAAACTGCCGTTCTTGGCTACAGCTTTGGTGGTCGGTACAGTTTCCATCCTCGGAGCCACCTGGCTAGCGTTACTGGATCAGTTCACTGATTTCTTGACGCTCATCGGTGCATTTTTCGTTCCAGTCTTCGCCATCATGATTGTGGACTACTACCTGCTCAAGCGTTCGCGCTACACGCGTGACATCCTGCGCCACACCGGTGGAGCCTACTGGTACCGCAACGGAGTGAACCCGATTGCCGTTGCCGTATGGGTGGCAGGTGCGGTTGTCGCCTACCTGCTGACTTACCTCTTCCCAAGCCCAATTGGCGCCACCCTTCCGTGCTTCTTCGTCAGCTTCCTGCTCTATCTGGGTCTGTCCTGGAAACAACGAGACCGAGGCCAAGTTGTAGCTCATGAGCACCTAGTAAGTGAGGAATCTCAGAACGCCAGCTGACCGGCAAGAGAGCAAGGTCTGGAGCTTATATCTGAATCTCTGGCACCGGTAGCCACCACTTCACTTCTACACATAGACTTGCTAAAAAACGGGACGAGTCAAGCTCATAGCTACTGACATCGAAATGACCGCCAGCAGTGTTCTCCGCCGTAAGAATGTGAGTAGTGACTATGGAAGTTACCGGTGCTTTAACACCCTTCAATTCACCCATTGTGAAACTTGAGCGTCTCTTCGATGCCAACGAAATTGAAATATTCGCCAAACTGGACTCATTACAACTTTCTGGTAGCACCAAGGAACGCACCGCGGAATCCCTGATCACAGCATTCCTAGAGACAGGTGAACTGAAACCTGGCGGAATGGTGGTGGAATCAACTTCAGGTAACTTGGGGATTTCCCTGGCCCGGCAATGCATCGTGCGAGACATCAGATTTGTTGCCGTTGTTGATGAAAACGCCAACAAATCAGCCCTAGACATCATGCGTGCCTATGGAGCAACCGTGGACCTAGTGGTGGATCCACCCGATGGCAACAGACTTGCCGCACGCCGGAAACGGGTCGCTACCCTGTTGGCAGAAAACCCTGGTGCGGTGACCACCAACCAGTACGGGTCTGCGCGCAACCCCGAGGCTCATTACTCCACGACCATGCCAGAAATCATGGAGGCGATGGGTGGGGATCTAGATATGCTCTTTGTCGCCACCAGCACCACTGGCACGATTCTCGGATGCCAAAAGTACGTGCGAGAACATCAGCTCAAAACAAAACTGATTGCGGTGGATGCGCTGGGCTCGGTGCTCTTTGGCGGCCAATCGGCCGAACGGCGCCTGCCTGGTCTGGGTGCAGGAATCGTCCCTGAGCTGTCCCTAGAAGTACAGCCCGACGAAGTTTTACGTATACCTGAGATCGAAATGGTTCGTGGCTGCCGACTACTGGCCAAGCGGGAAGGCATCCTTGCTGGAGCATCTACCGGAGCAATCGTCGCTGCCATGGGGAAAATGCTCCCAGAAATTCCCCAAGGATCACGGGTTGCTTTCCTCGTGCACGATTCGGGGGTTCCCTATCTCCACACGGTCTACAACGACGATTGGGTGCAAAAAACTCTCGGTGAGTCGCCTCAGTCTGCAAATTTAGCTGAGTTAGAAGTTGATGCTGAACGATGATCCGCATAGCGATGATCGGAGGCGGACCAAAATGTTTGTTTGCTTTGCTGGAACTGAACGATGTGCTCAGCGACAACGAAGCCCAAACAGTTCAGGTTGATGTTTATGACCCATACCCGCCGGGAGCCGGACGGGTATGGAATACCATGCAGCCCAGAGAACTGAGATTGAACGTCAACTCGCGCATTATCGACGCGTCATCCAGTCTGTGCGATCAGAGATTCAACGAATTCAGAAATAACGCATTGCAGGGAACTACCGATGAGGTCTTTCCGCCGAGGGCTCTTGTCGGGGAGTACCTCAGCGAGCAATTTCAACGATTGGTACAGCACGGGAAACTGCCGGTCACACATCGGGCATCAGCAGTGCACAAAGTGGAACGCCAAGCAGGACAGTGGTTGGTGACCAGCGACTCCTGGTACGACCTCTATGACGAGGTAGTCATCGCCACTGGGCATGGACTCGCTGGCTACCAACACGAGCAGAAGTCGGCAACGACCATAACTGCGGCTGAACTAACGGTAGAGCGCTCGGCCGATGCTCAGCAGAAGGTTCCCGACCGAAGCACGGTGCGGATCCGCGGTGCAGCACTGACCGCTTACGACGTGGTCATGACGTTGACCGAGGGACGTGGCGGGCAATGGGCACCTTCGAAGGACGGGACACCGGGCCGCTTGAGATATGTGCCCAGCGGAAAAGAACCACGGCACATGACCATGCTCTCGCGTCACTGTATCCCGATGACACCCAAACCCATGGGCCTTCCAACCCAAGCGCAGGACATTCTTCATAACTACCGGTTACAACTGCGCCAGTGGAGCAACACTAGCGAACACCACACCGAGCAGATGTGGCGGATCCTTTTAGCTTGCGCCATGGACATCGCCGGTAGCGCCGGAGTTCCGGCGAACGAAGAATCCCTAAAACAAACGGTGGATAACGGGAGATCAGAGCAGTTCTCCACTCTGGCCAGTCCCTTTGAACAAATGAGATATACCCTTGATGCGCACCGTGGGCTGAAGCCGCAAACCCATGAATGGGTGTGGGCCATCGTTTGGTCTGGCCTGTATTCAGAACTAGTGACCGCACTGGCTAGATACCAGTGGCCCCCGGCGGACCGGAAGAAGTTCAACGCGGCGGCCACTAATCTTGAACGCATGGCTTTCGGACCGCCAGAACCGACGGCGCAGAAACTGCTGGCCCTGTACGACGCCGGAATGCTCCAGCACCAAACATCCGGCATGGAACATACCGACGGCGTCCTAACCATCGATGCCGTGACCGCACCTCCCGGTGTGCTCGCAGCTGCCTTCCCTGACGGAGAACCCGCCAACGAATTGATCAGCTCGTTACTCTCTGCCGGCGAGGTCAAGATCAGGACCGGCGAGCGCGGGCTGCTCACAGATGCCGACGGGACCTGTATCAATGCCGAAGGTTCACGCAACGAATCCTTGAGTGCTCTAGGACGCCCCACCGAAGACCCCACCTTGGGCCATGACACCTTGAATCGAACCTTGCACCTGGAGTACCGGGGCTGGGCCCGGCGCATCATGGCGCAAGTGAACGCTCGAAGCCAGAAAGTAGCCAACTGATGCCACCGCTGATGCACGGAACCTTGCCCATGACTGCCCGACTAGAACCATGGATGGAGAGCCTGGTTGAGGATCCGGAGCTATGCAAAGAATTGCTGTCCGATTACGGGTCACCACTGAACGTTCATGATTACTCATCCATGGCCCGGAACGTCGCTGAATTACGGGATGCCGCGGCAGTGCATGACATTGATTTCCAAATCTATTTGGCACGCAAGGCCAACAAGACCCTGGGTGCCATCGACAAAGCCGTGGCCGAGGGATGCGGTGTAGATGTGGCGAGCTTCAATGAGCTGGATCAATGCTTGAGACGCGGTGTCAGCCCAGAGTCGCTGATTGTCACCGCCGCGGTGAAATCTAGAGCTCTGCTGAAGTTGGCGGTAGAGAATGACGTCGTGCTGAGTCTGGACAACACCGATGAAGTCATGGATCTCTTGGAATTGACTACGAGTGACGGAACGCCGGTGCCGGCGGCTTTGCGTCTGGCCTCAAGCAACCCGGCGATTGCGCCCACCAGGTTTGGGCTGAGCGCTCAGCAATGGCTGGACTTCTTTGCCCAGATACATAGTCCCGAAGTTTTCAGCATTGTTGGTGTGCACTTCCACCTTAACGGCTACAGCGGCGAACAGCGGGCACTAGTCTTGCAAGAGTCCTTGGAATTTGCAGACGCCCTGGCACAGCTGGGTCATAAGGTGAAATTTGTAGATATGGGTGGCGGTATTCCCATGTCTTATCTTGATGATTCGCAGCAGTGGTCTGGGTTCTGGGAAGCGCTCGCCGAAGTACCCGAGGGTGATGAAACATTAACTTGGAAATCTGACCGGCTGGGCGCCACTGGGCCGCAGGCCAGCACCGCTTTGTATCCGTATCACCAAGAACTGATTCGCGGCCCATGGCTGGAGAAGATTCTCATCGCTCGGGGTGCTGATGGGTCCCAGACTGTGGGCCAGATGCTCAATGCCCGGGGGATCCAGCTGCGTTGCGAACCGGGACGTTCGCTACTTGATGGGTGTGGACTGACCCTGTCCGAGGTGGCGTTTACCAAGGAACGCAACGACGGGGTGAGCCTGGTGGGACTTCATATGAATCGCACCCAGTGCCGTTCTACTGCCGCGGACTTCTTGGTCGACCCGATTCTCATCAAAGCTTCGGGAAGGCATGCGCACGATCGTTCCCCATACAGTGGCTTCCTCGTAGGTGCGTACTGCATCGAGGAAGAACTCATCCTGCGCCGGCGCTTCGAATTCCCGCAAGGGGTAGCCAAAGGCGATGTAGTGGCTTTCCCCAATACCGGGGGATACTTGATGCACATTATCGAAAGTGCTTCGCATCAATTGCCGCTAGCCAAAAATGTTGTATTGGATGGTGCCAACGCGAGTCTTGACGATATTGACCAGGTCGGCGCCGGCCATTGATGGCTGGTACCGACCTGGTGCATGGTGCGCAGAAGCGGATGATTTGGACTAGCCCACGTGCACCCAGGGCCGGCGCTGCAGATTAGGCTCTGCTTCGCGCAAAACTTCGCGGGTCAAGGGGGCAATCTCACCTTGTCCAAGGAAAATGAACTTGGCCAGGTTCAACAGTGGATTGCCTTCGGTCCAGCGGAAGTAGATGTGTGGCATTACCTCGTACTGATCTCGAATCGCCATGGAGATGGCCGCAATCGAGGTAGAAACTGAGGGGGCTGTCGCTTCAAGAATCCATTGACCGTGTCGGGTGATACCGTGAACTTCAATATCTTGGGCGAAGTCCGAGTAGTCGCTGACCTTGATTTCTAGGAACACCACCGGTGCACGTTGCGGGATATGGCTAGCAAGGATAGCGTGCTGGTGCTTGTGCAGGTAGCGCCGCTTGGAGATCTTCACCGGTTCATGGGCGATCAGTCGGAGCAACCCAGCGGTGCTGGCCTTCTTTATGATGTCCACTGCGCAGTCATCAAACATGACCGAGGTGGCGCGAAGTTCAGTGGAACGGCGGAACCTAGAAAGTATCGAGACCAAGAGCACCGCTGCAATGAAGAAGGCGGCAATCTTCAGACCATCCGGGCGCTCAACACAGTTGGCAATCGTCGTGTAGACGAAGACCAGGCTGGCAGTTCCAAAGAGGATTGTTTTTGCTCTTTCACCGTGCCCTCGTGCCGAGATGGTTACCGCAATGGCCGCGGAACTCATCAGCACCAGAACACCGGTGGCATAGGCGGCTCCCTGCGCATCAACACTTGCATCAAAATGAACGGTGATGCCGATGGCTACCAGGACGACAACAAGAACCAGGGGGCGTACTGCGCTGGCCCACGCCGGAGCCATGCCAAAACGAGGTAGGTAACGCGGAATAAGGTTCAGCATGCCAGCCAACGCTGAAGCGCCAGCAAACCACAAAATGAGAATCGTGGAAATGTCATAGATCGTTCCAAATGCGTCACCCATCAGGTGGTGAGCTAGCCACGATAGTGCACGGCCATTGGCCTCACCGCCGGCTTGGAATTCTTGAGCTGGGATCAAGATGGTGGTCACGATAGATGACAGGACCAAGAAGCCGCTCATGATCAGCGCTGCTGTGGTCAAGAGCTTTTTTGCGCCCTTGATGCGTCCAGCAGGGTTCGCTTCGGTATCACCTGGAGCCTTGGAGATTTGGGGCATGACAGCAACGCCGGTTTCAAAGCCGGACAGGCCCAAAGCTAGCTTGGGGAACACCAGCAGGCAGACCAGCAACATCATGATCGGATCCCCGTGCGCGGTGAACAGTGAGTCCACCCAGTTGCTGACCGTGACCGGGTGTCCAATGATGTTGGCGGCCGAAACGATGATGATGACCAAGTTCAGTGCCAAGAATGAGAACACGAGAGTTACGGCAATCCAGATGACCTCGGAGAAGCCACGCAAAAACAGCGCACCGAGCAAGATCAGTAGAACTAGGGTGATCGGCACTTCCTTGCCGGTGAACCAGTCTGGGGTGAACGGGTTCTCAATGAGGTGTGCTGAAGCGTCCGCGGCCGACAGGGTTGCGGTGATCATAAAGTCGGTGGCTGCGAATCCTAAGAGGATGAGGACAAATACTTTGCCCTTCCAATGCGGCATGAGCCTTTCGAGCATGGCAATGGAACCTTGGCCGTGGGGGGACTCTTGGGCAACGCGGCGGTATACCGGCAGAGCGGCGCCCAAGGTGACGGCAACAAGTATCAATGTTGCAAAGGGTGCGAGTGCGCCGGCAGCAAGCGCGGCAATAGCTGGCTGGTAGCCGAGCGTAGAGAAGTAATCCAGACCTGAAAGGCACATTACCTGCCACCATTTGGCACCATGCTTGCCCTCGTTGCTGGTGTCTTCCTGGCCGACTGAACTGTCGGTCAGCCACAGGCGCAATCGAGATGGCACCTTGGCTGCTGGTGCCTGATTCGACCCTTGGATCTGCGCATTTGTTTTGTTCACGAAAATGTACAGTACGCCTCAATTGGCAAGTAAGCGCCCCTTTGGGAGGAATATTTTTAAAAGCCCAGTCAACGCAGGAAATAGTGATTGTGCGCAAGTTAGGGTGAACGTTTATGAGGCGTCAGAAATACTCTATTGGTGCGCAAGCCGACCCGGAACTGTCCAGAGGGAAATCCCTTTGATCTATACCTTTAAAATCCATACGATTGGTTGATGGCGAGATTTGAGATCTCGGCATCGAGAGTCTCTTTTCTTTGGCAGTGGGAGCATTCAAACGAAAGAAATTGTGTCGTTGAGCACAGGAATGGCCGTGATGTGAAGCCATTATCAAGATTCCTCCAAGGCGCATTAAGACGGCGTTAAGAGCCGGTCTTGGCGGGGCCTTGGGGAGGTGCAATGGGAATGTATCAGCGTCATGCATTGGTATGACCAAAACTTCGCAGAGTGCACAAAGGTGGACAGCATCGTGTTCATGAGGGTCCAGCGTTCCCACGACGCAGCGCAGGTCATCAGTGCTCTGACCGGACCAGTTCGCAAAGCATTGCTGAATAATCCTGTCCGCCTGGTTCCTCTAGGATTTTTAGCCGCAATTGCGTTTGGAACGCTCATGCTGCTTTTGCCCATCTCGCGAGTTGACCCAGAGGTTGGCGGCTTCATGCCAGCCTTGTTCACTGCAGTATCCGCTGTCTGCGTCACCGGCTTGGTTACGGTAGATACTGCTACCTACTGGACTGAGATAGGTCAAGGTTTTATCCTGCTGCTGATCCAGGTGGGCGGTTTCGGGATCATGACCTTGAGTTCACTTCTGGCGTTGTTAGTGCGCAAACAACTGGGATTGCGCACACAACTGGTGGCCGCTTCGGAGACCCAAGCAATAAACCTAGGCGATGTGCGCCGGATACTCGTTTTTGTCGCCAAAACTACCTTCGCCATCGAATCAGCGATAGCCCTGGTGCTGACGGTGCGGTTCTGGGTGGTCAATCCCTCAGATCCGGCTGGCGCCATCTGGGGCGGTGTCTTCCACTCGGTTTCTGCTTTTAATAATGCTGGATTCGCCCTCTACAGCGATAGCCTGATCAGCCACGCAGGTGACCCGTGGATTATGGTCCCGCTGTGCGTCGCGGTGGTTCTGGGCGGATTGGGATTTCCGGTGATCTACGATTTGCTCCGGGGCAATGGCTCAAAGAAGAGCTGGTCCGTACACACCACACTGACCCTCTGGGGCAGCGTCGGACTGTTGACAGTAGGTGCACTGCTTCTGGGTCTGTTCGAATGGAACCGGCCCGAGACCTTGGGGAACCTTTCCCCAGGAGGTAAAGCACTGGGCGTGATGGGATTGAGCGTCTTTCCACGTACCGCAGGATTTAACAATATTGACTATGGGCAGGCTTCGTCTGAGTCCTTGCTGGTTACAGAGGTCCTAATGTTCATTGGTGGAGGAAGCGCAAGCACCGCCGGTGGCATTAAGATCGGCACCTTTCTGGTGCTCGCCTTCGCAGTGTGGAGTGAGGCGCGCGGCCATGAGCAGATCACCGTGGGACGTCGTGCTATTGGAACAGTGATTCAGCGCCAAGCGCTGTCTGTAGCCCTATTGGGCGTTGGCGCGGTGGTGGTCGGTTCGCTGTTACTGCTGGTGCTCACCGAGCATTCGTTGGAAGAAGTCTTGTTTGAATGCATCTCGGCGTTCGCTACTGTCGGAGTAAGTATGGGAATTACTGCCGATCTGTCCACCGGCGCCCAACTGGTGATTATCAGTCTGATGTTCATCGGCCGTGTGGGGATCGTTTCGGCTGCCGCCGCGCTGGCCCTGAGCCACCGACGGTTGCTGTTTAGGTTGCCAGAAGAGCAGCCGGTCATAGGCTGAGTGGGGCACCGTGTCTGAGCTACCGTATTCCGGTACGATCACTGGGTACTGGCTAGGATCCCGAACGCCAAGGAGCATCATGGACGTGTCGAACACCGGGCCACAGGTCCACCCGCTTCTGATCGTAGCGCTGTCGGGCCGTGTCGGGTCCGAGTCCCTGTTGCGCCGAGCACTGCACGAGGCCGTGCAGATGCCGGGGGCCGAGGTGATGGCGGTCCATGTTCCACAACGCGGCATAGGTGCAAATCAAGCAGGCCAAGAAGCCGAGCTTGCCAGATTGCGCACGGTCGCGGAAAGCGCCGGGGCCACCTGGCATATGGTGCTGGGCCAAGACATCAGCGAAGCGCTACTGGGATTCGCCCGAAGCACACAAGCCACACACCTGGTCATCGGAGCCCAGCTCCCAGGCTCTGGACGCCGGCGGATGCGCGATCAGCTGTCCCTGAGGCTTGCGCAGCAGGCCACCGCACCGGCTGATCCCAGCATCATGATCATTCCCAGTCCCGCACTTCCAGGTAGCGAAGGAAGGGCCATGCGTGATGTTTTCCAGAAACGCCAACGGCTTAACGGCACCCGGCGACTGCTGGGCTGGCTCTTAGCCGCTTGCGGACCACCCTTGCTAGCCAGCGGTTTTCTACTGGGCGGCAGTGAAAGCGAACTGCTGACCTTGATCTTCCTTAGCCAGCTCACACTGGTGGTCTTTGTAGCCCTGTTGGGAGGCTGGTGGCCAGCGCTGGCAACGGCCTTACTGGGCACCGCCATCCTGAACTGGTTCTTCACCCCACCGACGGGGCAATTGCATATCCATGAGCCATTCAATGTCGTGGCTCTGAGTCTTTTCTTGCTGGTCGCGGCCGGCGTGGCACGGGTGGTGGACATCGAAGCACGGCGCACCGCCGAGGCCGGCCAAGCCCGGCACCAGGCGGACACGCTCTTTGAATTATCCGGCGGGGTGATCCGCGAAGGACTGCGCGTACCTGCACTGCTCGAATGGCTCTGCCGCTCCTACCAGCTGCGCGGGGCCGCACTGGTTCGGCGGGGTAGTGAGTCCTCGCCGACTCCGGTCACCGTAGCATCGGCTGGAGTAGCGCCTGCGAAGGCAGAGACCAGCGACTACGCCATCACGGTAGATGCAGAACATCTGCTGTTGATCGATGGCATTCCGCGTGAAGCCTCGGATCAGGGAATCTTTGAGGCCTTTGCTGGGCGCATAGCCGCAGTGCTGCAACATCGAGCGCTCGCCGAGGCGCGTTTGCAGTCCCGGGAACTGGCCGCCGGTAATGCCATGCGCACCGCATTGCTCGCCGCGGTCTCCCATGACTTGCGCACACCGCTGTCGGGCATCAAGGCTTCGGCCTCCAGCCTGCGGATGCAGGATGTGGTGCTGAGTGAGGAAGACACCTCGGACCTGTTGGCCACCATCGAGGAGTCGGCCGACCAGCTCAGCGAACGAATCGAGGATCTGCTAAGCATGAGCCGGATCCAGGCCGGCGAGCTGGTGGTGCACCGTAGCCGGATCCAAGTTGAGGATCTGGTGGCTTCGGCCGTGCGCGATCTGGCCGGGCAGATTCGTCCGGCGCACCTACAGGTGCAAATTCCCCCAGACTGCCCACCGGTCAGTGCAGACTACGGACTGGCCGTGCGAGTGTTGGCCAACCTGCTGGAAAATGCGGTGCGCTATGGCGGGGAGAGCCCGTTGCAGCTGCGCGCGGTCCCCAGCTCCACCGACGTGCGTATTCAGGTCATCGACCATGGGGCAGGGGTGCCGCAGGAAGAAAAAGACCGGATCTTCCGCCCCTTCCAGCGGCATGGCGATAGGGATAACACCACCGGGCTGGGGCTGGGATTGGCCGTAGCCCGAGGTCTGGCCGCGGGCATGGACGGAGACGTCCAAGCGCAAGATACTCAGGGCGGGGGAGCCACGATGGTCTTCATCCTGCCGATATTCGAGGACAGAACATGACCACCACTGTATTGATCGTGGAGGATGATCCGCAGATCGCTCGTGCCCTGCTGGTGAACCTCAAGGCCCGAGGCTACCGTGCGCTGCATGCGGCCACCGGACTTCAGTGCCTGCAGTTGGCTGCGGACGCGCACCCGGACGTGATCCTGCTGGATCTGGGGTTACCCGATCTTGAAGGCGGGGATGTTATTGACGGAATCCGTGGCTGGTCAAGTGTGCCAATTATTGTCGTCTCCGCCCGGCATGAGTCCCACAGCAAGGTAGATGCCCTGGACCGGGGAGCGGATGACTTTATTACCAAGCCCTTTGCCATGGATGAGCTGTTGGCACGATTGCGTGCAGCACTGCGCCGTGCACTTCCGAACCCGGGCCAAGCCGTGGTGGAAACCTCGGACGGTCGGCTACGCATTGATCTATCCAGCCACTCGGTGAGCGTTCATGGCGAGGCAGTGCGATTGACCCGTTTGGAATGGCGAGTGCTGGAAGTGCTGGCCAGCAACCCGCATCGGTTGATCGGCGGTAGCGAGCTGCTCACCACGGTCTGGGGTCCAGAATACGGCGAAGAAGCGAACTATCTGCGGGTATACATGTCGCAGCTGCGCACCAAACTGGAACCTGAGCCGTCTAACCCTCGGTACTTCCTGACCGAGCTAGGGATGGGGTACCGTTTTACGCCGTGAGCGACGAGCACGATTAGAAGGTCTTGCCCGAATATCCCAGCTTGCGCGAAATTTGCGCTGCGGTAGTTCCCATGACCGTCTTCAGTGCCTTCATGCGTTCATCCGGCATATATGGATTGGTGGCCGACATGCTGATGGCGGCAATGATTTTTCCACTGCCATCACGAATTGGCGCAGCCACGCAACGGATTCCAGGTTCATTGTCTTCCAGATCCAAGGCGATACCTTCTTTGGCGTAGGACTTCATGCGCTTGAGGAAGGCTGCCTTAGTTTGGTGCGGTGCTTGCTCGATGGGCGACTCTGAATCGAAGGTTGATTCCCATCTGTCAGGGGTGTCTAATAGCAAGGCCTTGCCAATGCCGGTGCGGCTTAGTGGCATTCGTTGACCTACCCGAGAGCGCATCTGTGCGCCACGAGTTCCGGGAACTTTGTCTACATAGAGCACCTGCGCTTCGTCTTCCACTGCTAGGTGCACGGTGTCCTGATATTTGCGGGCCAACTCTTCAAGGATTGGTTTGGCAATGACTGGAACCGGGCTTTGGTAGAGCGCATGGAAACCAAGCTCAATGAGCGCTGGGCCCAAACTGAAATCAGTGCCATGGGTGCTGCGCAGGAATCCACGCTGCACCAAGAGCTTCACCATGCGCTGGGCGGCGCTTTTGCCAATGTTCGCTTCAGCTGAAACTTCATTGAGGTTAGTTGCACCGCGCCCAACAGCACGCAAAATGTCTAGTCCGCGTGCAAGTGTGAGGGTGCCGGCGGGCGGAGAGTCAACTGAATTTTCGTCTTTGAGTTCAGCTTCGAGTGCCATTGACGTCCCCTTGGTTTGATAATCAACAAGATCCTGTATCCCACTATATGCAACGCTCTTTGAAGTATTGGGATGACTCAGAGAATATTCACATGTGAATGGGACCACATTCAAGTGAGCTCGTGCAGTGCACGAGATGAAACAGGAGTTATGACAAACATCGCCGAAGCCCAGCTGATTGCCCTTGACTGGGGAACCACCTCCGCACGTGCCTACCTCATGGGCAACGACGCGAGCATTGTGGCCGAACGAAGTGCAGCTCTAGGAATCATGCAGGTCGCGACACGAGCCAAAGAACAGTCCCTGACACTGAATAAAGCATTCGAGCAGGCCCTGGCCGAACTATGCGATAACTGGCTGGAAGACTATCCTCAGATCCCCGTGATTGCTTGCGGAATGATTGGCAGCCAACAGGGCTGGGTTGAAGCAACCTACCGTCAGGTGCCCGCCGATTTGGCAGACCCCACCTTTGAACTAGCCTCGGTCCAGATTTCCGAGAACCGACGAATGTACATCATTCCCGGCGTCCTTGACCTCAAAGAACTTCCCGATGTCATGCGTGGAGAAGAGACTCAGATTCTCGGCGCAATCGAGCTTGGTGACGCAGCTGCAAATGATGCGGCGGTACAGCTCTTTTTGCTCCCCGGCACCCACTCAAAGTGGGCCACAGTTCAAGGGCGGACAATCACCGGATTCTCTACCTCTATGACGGGGGAGACCTTTGGATTGCTCAGCACCCAGTCCATCTTGTCCAAACTAATCCAGCCAACAGACTCGGTGAGCTGGGATGCCTTTGAACGTGGGGTGAACATCTCCAAGTCTTCTAATGGGGATGCAGACCTGATGCTGACGTCGTTTTCGGCGCGCACCTTGGTACTCACCGGACGCCTGGAACAAACCGAAGTCAGTGACTATCTGTCTGGATTGATGATTGGTGCCGAGATTCGTTCGGTCCTTGGTGTCTGGCAAGACTCAGCACTTCCAGCGCTGACCATCTGCGGCAACGAAGAACTTAGCGCCAGATACACACGGGCGCTCAAGGTCTTTGGTGTCACCGAAGTCCGCGCACTTCAGGGCACCGCGCCTCGTGGAGTCTGGGCCGTGGCCAGTGCACTCGGCCTGTTCCAGACCACATCGGTCTAAGTCATTTTTCTTGCCAACAACTCTTATAGAAAGGCTCACACCGTGAATGAAGATCCATCCTCGTTGCGTCCCTCCGGACTTGTCGCCATCTTGCGTGGCCTTGACCCGGCTGAAGCGCAGGCCGTCGGTGAATGTCTCTATGCCAGTGGTTTTCGCTCCTTAGAAGTGCCGCTCAATTCACCACAGCCGCTGAAGAGCATTGAAATCTTGCGCCGCACACTACCTGCTGATGCCGTTGTTGGTGCAGGAACCGTACTTACCGTGGATCAGGTTCGCGCCTGCCACACTGCGGGAGCGCAGATCGTTGTTTCGCCAAATACCAACGTCGCGGTTATCGCCGAAACCGTGGCACTAGGGATGGAATCATTCCCCGGAGCCGCGACTCCGAGCAATGCCTTTGACGCCATCGAAGCTGGTGCCACAAACGTAAAGATTTTTCCGGCCGAGCAAGTTGGCTTGGCTGGCTTCAAAGCCTGGACCGCAGTGCTCCCCAACGATATTCGCCTGATACCAGTAGGCGGTATTACCGAAGAGAACATGCAGCAATGGGTTGAAGCAGGTGCCACCGGATTTGGTATTGGCTCCTCGCTCTATAAAGCGGGACGAAGCCTAGAAGATTTGAAAACCAGAGCGGACAAGATTGTTCACGCTTACCAAACGATCCATGAGATGAGGATGTCTGCATGAAAACCACCAAACTGACCACTTACATGGTGCCACCGCGTTGGCTGTTCCTGAAGATCGAAACCGACGAGGGAATTTCCGGCTGGGGCGAACCAGTTCTTGAAGGTCGTGCGTCAACTGTAGCTGCGGCTGTGGAAGAACTTTCTGATTACCTCATTGGCCAGGATCCACGAAACATCGAGGACCTGTGGACTGTGATGTACCGTGGCGGTTTCTACCGCGGTGGCGGAATCATGATGAGCGCGCTGGCCGGTATCGACCAGGCCTTATGGGATATCAAGGGCAAGGCACTTGGCGTTCCTGCCTACGAGCTGCTGGGTGGCAAAGTCCGCGACAAGATCCGTGTGTATTCATGGATTGGTGGCGACCGCCCCTCGGACACCGCTGCCGCCGCCAAGGCCGCGGTTGATCGTGGCTTCACCGCGGTGAAGATGAACGGTACCGAAGAACTTCAGTACATTGATACCTGGGACAAGGTTCAGGGTTGCTTGGAAAACGTTCAGGCAGTTCGCGATGCCGTAGGTGAAAACGTAGGTATTGGTGTCGACTTCCACGGCCGGGTCCACAAGCCTATGGCCAAGGTCTTGCTCAAGGAACTAGAACCCTACAAGTTGATGTTCATTGAAGAGCCAGTGCTCAGTGAAAACGTGAACTCAATGCTGGAGCCATTACGCAATTCCAGCACTCCTATTGCGTTGGGTGAGCGTCTGTTCTCACGCTGGGATTTCAAGGATGTCTTGGCCAGTGGAGCAGTAGATATCATCCAGCCTGATCCTTCGCACTGCGGTGGCATCACCGAAGCGCGCAAGATCGCGGCCATGGCTGAAGCCTATGACGTGGCCGTAGCGTTGCACTGCCCACTGGGCCCAATCGCTCTGGCAGCAAACCTGCAGATTGACGCCGGCGCATACAACGCCTTTATCCAGGAACAATCCCTGGGAATCCATTACAACAAATCCAACGATCTCCTTGATTACGTCAATGATCCGTCGGTCTTCGCCTACGAGGATGGCATGGTTGCTATCCCTGACGGCCCGGGTCTGGGTGTTGATGTAAATGAAGAGTACGTCATTGAACGCGCAGCTGAAGGTCACCGCTGGCGCAACCCAATTTGGCGTCACAAGGACGGATCCTTCGCAGAATGGTAAATCGAATGTCTCAGTCGACAGTGTCGTCAGCTGCCACACTTAAGAGCACTGACAAAGCCACAAAGATGCGCTACGTCGTAGCGTTGATGTTGTTCCTAACCGTAGTCATCAACTACATGGACCGTTCAAACCTTTCGGTTGCAGCTCCATTGATCTCCGAGGAATTCGGTCTCGATACTGCACAGCAAGGTCTGCTGCTCTCCGCTTTTGGTTGGACCTACGCCGCCATGCAGCTGCCTGGCGGATGGTTGGTAGACCGGGTACAGCCCCGCCTGCTGTACCCAATCTGCCTCGTGCTCTGGTCCGTAGCGACCATCTTTATGGGCATGGCTGGAAGCTTCGTTGCCTTGATCGTTTTGCGTTTGGCCGTTGGTGGTTTTGAAGCACCTGCGTATCCAATCAATAACAAGGTAGTCACCGCCTGGTTCCCAGAACGTGAACGAGCCACCGCCATTGGTTTCTACACCTCGGGCCAATTCATTGGTCTTGCGCTTCTGACCCCAGTTCTGCTGTGGTTGCAGCATGCGCTGACCTGGCACTGGGTCTTTGTTGTCACTGGTGCTGTTGGCATTGTGTGGGGCTTGATCTGGTTCTTCATGTACCGCAATCCGGTGGATTCCAAGCGGACCAATGCTGCTGAACTGCAGTACATCCGAGAGGGTGGCGGACTGGTTGATTTGGGCAGCGCGCAGGCCAAGGCGCCTGCTGCAAAGCTGAGTAAAGCAGAATTCGCTCTGGTGCTGGGCCGACGCAAGCTCTGGGGCATCTACATTGGTCAGTTCTGCTTGACCTCTACCTTGTGGTTCTTCTTGACCTGGTTCCCAACCTACTTGGTGACCTACCGCCACATGGACTACATCAAGACTGGTTTCTTGACGTCACTGCCGTTTGTTGCAGCGTTGGTGGGTGTATTGATCAGTGGTGTTCTCTCTGACTTCATGCTCAAGCGTGGAGTAAGTCTGGGGACTTCTCGCAAGCTACCAATCATCACCGGCCTGTTGCTTTCCATGAGCATGATCGGGGCAATCTTCACCGACAGCACTGCTCTGGTTATCACGTTCATGTCCATTGCTTTCTTCGGTAATGGTCTGGCATCGATTACCTGGTCCTTGGTATCTGCACTGGCACCGTCGCGCCTGATTGGATTGACCGGTGGCATGTTCAACTTCATCGGCAACCTGTCCTCGATTGCCACCCCAATCGTGATTGGCCTGCTGGTCTCGGCAACTGACTTCGGTCCGGCCTTCATCTACATGACGGTCATTGCGGCGGTTGGCATTCTTTCCTACGTGTTCTTGGTAGGTAAGGTGCAGCGCGTCGAGGGGTAATCGCTCCTATCAGGTAGAGGCCACGCTTCGTTATTCATTCGGGAAAACAAGCGTGGCCTTTTCATTTTGCGAAGGTGTAAATGACGACCAGGGCTGGTGGCGGTATCGACGGACGACACCAATTCACGCGCAGTCCGCAATCTGTCCTTCTCGCCCGATATGATCGCAAGTAGCGGAAGGTTCTGATCAAAAGAGACGTCAATGGGGGATTGGGTTGAAGAAACAGATCAATGTTGTCGGGGCAGTAATTGTTCGGAACGACGAAATTCTCTGCGCGCAGCGTGGCCTTGGCGGCAGCCTCGGCGGAATGTGGGAGTTCCCGGGCGGCAAGATCGAATCCGGTGAAACTCCTCGACAAGCCCTTGAACGCGAAATTCAAGAAGAACTACTTTGCACCGTTACGGTAGCTGACGAGGTCACCAGCACAACTTACGAATATGACTTTGGGATCGTCACCCTTACGACTTTCTACTGCGAGCTAGTCGACGGTGAACCGCAGCTCACCGAACACGAAGACGCAAAGTGGCTCAAGCGAGATGAGCTCTCCACACTTGAGTGGGCCCCAGCTGATATCCCAGCTGTAGAGATTATTCAGGCTGCATGATGTCATCCAACCCCGATATCTCGTTCGCGGTCGGTCTTTCTGGCGATGTCACTTATGGATTTCTGGATGGAGCGAGGCAATCTCGCCGCCATCATCACCCACGGGTGGTTCTAAACGCTGACGGCAATACTGTTCTGCGTATTCTCCGAGAAGAACTAGCTCGATGCGACGAGTTCATTTTCTCTGTAGCTTTCGTAACTCCCAACGCAATCGCCATGCTCAAACAAGAATTGGTGGAGTTTTCTGGCCACGGCACAATAATCACCTCGGACTACTTGGGGTTCAATTCGCCCGCAGCATTTAGCGAGCTGTTGAACCTGGAAGCACTCGGCATTGACGTCCGAATCCAT
Organism: Glutamicibacter sp. MOO4; assembly: GCF_056934395.1. Taxonomy (NCBI): domain Bacteria; kingdom Bacillati; phylum Actinomycetota; class Actinomycetes; order Micrococcales; family Micrococcaceae; genus Glutamicibacter; species Glutamicibacter sp. MOO4. The sequence continues at coordinate 2,633,543 of NZ_CM167800.1, read as the reverse complement.
AGCGCTGATGCCTTCCATCCGAAAGGCTACATTTTTAAGTCGACTGACGTAGTCACGGCGATGATTGGAAGCTCGAACCTCACGGGCAACGCCATCGTCAAGAACCATGAGTGGAATTTGAAGGTTACTGCGGCGACCGATAGTGACTTAGCAGGTCAGCTAGCTGAACTGGCTGGTAACCAACTTGCCGATTCAGTGTCGCTGAGCCAGGACTGGATTGATCTTTATGCTGAGCAGTACACGCCGCCTCCACCGCGCAAAAAGATAGAGATTGCCAGAAAACTGAAACAAGCAGACGAGCAACTCATCGACGAAGTTGCCGCAGGACTTTCCGAATCCACTGGACTGGGTGGCGACGTCAATTGGGCCGACCAGCTCATGCCGATTTTTCCCAACCAGATGCAGTCTGAAGCGCTCAAAGCCCTGGAAGCGGTTCGACTAAGCGGCGAATCCAAGGCAATCGTAATTTCGGCGACGGGCACGGGAAAGACAATTCTGTCTGCTCTTGAAGTGCGAGCCGCCCATCCTGAACGATTCCTGTTTGTTGTTCACCGCGAACAAATTCTAGACAAGACGATCAAGGAGTATCGACGCGTCATTGGCGGAGATGCCCAACAGTTCGGCAAGCTCGCCGGCGCATCCAAGCAAAGCGACCGAAAATATGTTTTTGCGACGGTTCAGACGTTATCTCAAGATTCAGTACTCCAAACTATCGAGTCTGATGCCTTTGACTATGTGATTGTCGATGAAGCTCATCGTGTCGGTTCGCCGACCTACAAGAAAGTCTTGGCTCACCTGGAACCGTCGTTCCTGCTCGGATTGACTGCAACCCCAGAACGCAGCGATGGCTTCAACGTATTCGAGTTTTTTGACTACAACGTTCCCTATGAGATTCGCCTGAGCCATGCTCTGGAAGAGAACATGCTGAGCCCGTTCCACTATTACGGAATTGCAGATGTGACTCTAGACGATGAATCGGTGCGTGACAGTTCCGAAGATCTTTCACATTTGGTGACTCCGGAACGTGTACACCACGTAGTCGATGCATTGACCAAGTACGGGCAAGCGGGCGTTGCACCAAAGGGACTGATTTTCTGTTCTCGAAAAGATGAATCCAACGCTTTGTCAGCCGCACTGAACCAGCAACAACTACGCGGAAAGACGCTGAGGACTTTGAATCTGAGCGGCGACGATTCGATTGAACGCCGGGAACAGGTCGTTGCGCAGCTGGAAGCTGGCGAACTCGATTACATACTCACCGTGGATATCTTCAACGAAGGCGTGGACATCCCGACCGTGAATCAAGTGGTCATGCTCCGACAAACGCAGTCAGCGATTGTCTTCGTTCAGCAGCTTGGTCGAGGCCTTCGCAAGGCGCCAATGAAGGACTATCTGGTTGTTATTGACTTCATTGGTAATTACGCGAATAACTACATGATTCCCATCGCCTTGTTTGGCGATGAATCGTTGAACAAGGAGTCTCTGAAGGAAAAGCTGATCGCAACAGAGCAAGCCGGAGTGATGGCAGGTCTGTCGAGTGTCCGTTTCGATAAGATCGCTCAGCAAAGAGTCCTAGACTCTATCCGCACGACTGCCTTGGACAGCATTCAAAAGCTACGTAGTTCAATGCAAGCAATGCAGAATCGTGTTGGGCAATCGCCTCGGCTGTTCGACTTCTACCGCTTTGAGTCCGTAGACCCAGTATTGCTCGCGACGAAAAAGGAAAACTATCCGACTCTCGTGAAAAGTCTCCTTCGGATCGATCATGATCTTGATCGGGATGAGCTGAGAGCCTTGTCGCTGCTTTCACACGAAGTGCTAACCGCGAAACGAGTCCACGACTTCGTCCTGGTGCGAGAACTGCTTACACACGAATCAATTACGCTGAACCAATTCAAGATGGCTCTGCGTGAGTATGGCGTGGAAACCACCGAGCGTGAAATGCGCAGCGCGGTTGAGACTCTGAACCTGGCTAATCACGCTCAGGTGGACCAGACCCGGTACGGAACTCAACTAGCCTCGATTGAGAATGAAACCGTTTCGGCTAACCCGGGTTTCATCCATGCGTACCGCACCCATGGCTCCTTCACCGAGGAGGTCGACGACCTTATCCAAACAGGTTTGTCTTTGGTCAGCGATCGGTATGTCGGCGGCAGTCCGTTCATCGTCGGCGGTCAATACTCGCGTAAAGAGGTCACGAGACTGTTGGGTGTCCCGCGAAAGTGGACTTCAACTTTGTACGGGTACAAGGTCGACATGGATTCAAAGACCTGTCCGATTTTCGTGACTCTCCACAAGTCTGACGACATCTCGGCTAGTACGGCCTACCAAGACGAATTAGTGGACCCGTCTCACCTGAGGTGGTTCACGAGATCACGTCGTACGTTGCGCAGTGATGAGGTTCGCCGCATCGTAAATAATGAAGTGGACCTTCATATCTTCGTTAAGAAAGACGATGCTGAAGGTACTGAGTTCTTCTATCTCGGCAAGGCGGACTCAAGAAATGCACAGCAAGCGCGGATGCCCGACAAGGACGGCGTGCCGCTGGACGTAGTCATCATGGACTTGCATTTTGAAGAGGCCATCGACCGCGCCTTGTACGACTATCTAAGTCCGAACAATGACCTCACGTAATACAGAAGCAGGTAGAAACGACAAGTTTCAAACGCGATTGAGTGATGAGAACGAAGGGACCTTGGCTCTGACCAACTACGCGGGTGCGCCGGGAACGAAAGACGATTTGATCCGTCTTCTTATCGACTGCGACACCGGCATCGACGATGCCTTAGCCTTGGCATACCTTTGCTCGCTCGACCACGTACATATCCGAGCCATCACCAGTACTCCGGGCAACGTCGATGTTGAGCAGGTCACGGCCAACAACCGCGCACTCCTCAAGCTCTGCGGCAAGCCTGATGTTCCGGTGCTCATTGGTGCGCGAAAGCCACTTGACATTCCGTTGGTGACAACTCCGGAAACGCATGGCCCTCAGGGCGTCGGTTACGCGACTCTTCCAGCTCCTGGTCCTGATTCGCTGGCGAACAACGATGCCGTTGATTACTGGATTCAAGCGGCCCGCGCGAACCCCGGTGAGCTAACCGTTATGCTGACTGCGCCTCTGACCAACTTCGCGTTGGCTCTCCGACGTGAACCAAGACTTCCTTGGCTTCTTCGCAAAGTAGTGATCATGGGTGGCGCCTTCTACTACCAAGGCAACACCACACCCACTGCAGAGTGGAACACCCACGTGGATCCGCACGCTGCCAAAGAAGTTTTTGCCGCCTACACCGCTGCTGCTGAGCAAGGCCTTGAATCTGAAAAACTTCCCATTGTCTGTTCCTTGGACACCACCGAACGCTTTGAGATGCAGCCTGAATTTCTGACCAAGCTTGCCGAAGAAGCCGGATGCGCAGAGCCCGAACTGGTTCAGCCAAGCGATGTTGAAGGAACGCTAAGCAAAGCATCAAATCCACTGGTACGCTACCTCTCGGATGCGTTGCGCTTTTACTTTGAATTCCACCGTCACTATGACCAGGGCTATATCGCTCACGTACACGACTACTTCGCCGCCGGTCTTGCTGCAGGAACCTTGGATTACGAAACGCGTCCAGCAACCATTGATGTTGAGACAGAATCACAATTACTGTTTGGAACCACCGTTGCTGACTTCAGAGGTCTTTGGGGCAAACCAGCAAATGCGCACGTGGTCTCAAGAAATGATCCAGAAGCTGGCTTTGCGGAACTGGTGAAACGGCTTGGTACCTTGGCCCGGAAACTGAACTAAGACTCCTGAACGCTGAGTGTGGTGGGCTAGAATTGTCTACTGGGTCGAGGTGACATAGACCCGCAGCTCGCGCGCGCCAGTACGACCTTTGGTGCGCAGTCATACCCGTACCTCAGGACTGCCTCATCATGTCATCAAATCTTCTGTTGCCCGAAGAAACTTCGTCGCAAACTCTTCGCCGCCGTCTCATGGCTGTCGCAGGAACCGTAATCCTTGTTTCCACCTATCTGGCCTTGATCATTACCCAGCCAATGGGAATCGTTGAGGGACTGGGTCAGGGCGTCGCACTTGGTACTTTCGCTGCTTACCTCGTCTCGGCTGTTCTTCTTTTGCTGGCCGTATTACCTGACCTTCCAGTGTCAACTTTGACCTTGATCCCAGTCGCTTTGGCACTGAATATCATTCTTGGTCAGTTTGTTGGCTCGGTAATTATTCCTCTCTACATTGACTCCATCGGTACTGTCATCGTTGGCTTCTTGGCTGGCCGCCGTGCCGGCGCGGCTACCGGTGTATTGAGCACTTTGGTTTGGTCCTTGTTCGCTCCAACTGTTCTGCCTTTCGCAGCAGGAGCGGCCCTTGTAGGATTCCTTGCCGGAACCGCAGCGCGATACGGTGCGCTGCGTCGTGTCTACCTGGCGCCGATTGCTGGCCTTGTTTCCGGTGTACTAGTTGGTGTGGTCTCTTCGCCGGTAGCTACCTTTGTTTACGGTGGAACCTCCGGCGTTGGCACCGGTGCCTTGGTTGCTGCCTTCAGCTCTATGGGTGATTCACTGCTCTCCGCAGTCACCAAGCAGGCCTTGATTTCTGACCCAGGGGATAAAGCAGTGGTCTTCTTGGTTGCAGCTCTCTTGGTTTACGCATTGCCAAAGCGTCTGAGCGGTAGCTTCGCCTTTGTCCGTCGCTACCGGGTCTTGGGGAAGCGCGTCAGCAAGTAAGCGAAAACTTCATGCCCCGCTCAAATAAGCTTCATCCGTTTACCATTCTGGCTATTGCCGTGGCAGTCGTAACTATGACTACCGCAGCAAGCCAATGGTGGTTGAGTTGCGCCGTCATTGGACTGTGCTTTCTCATCACGGGATGGGCGGGGCACACCAAAAAACTGGCATTGCTCAGCGGTGCCATGTTGCTACCAACGTTCCTTTCTCTGTTGTTGATTCATGGATTAATCCCCCGAGTCCCGTCGCCTGCTGTTGCACAGTGGGGACCACTGCGGGTTACTGTCCACGGACTTGAAGTGGCGCTGTCTTTAGGACTGCGTACCGCAGTACTCGTGGTGGTGGGTCTGCTATGCGGGCTGCTCATTGATAAGCATCAGCTGGTGGCAGCGATTGATCTATCTCCAGTGCCACCCCAGCTGGGCTATCTGCTGGCGGCGACATTGTTCTTGCTGCCGCAGATGACTGAGAAACAACGGCAGATTGGTGAAGCGCAGACTCTGCGCAATGCGGGCACTGGTACGGGCCTGACAGGATGGTTTCAGCGGGTGCGGTTACGGGCTGTGCCGTTGGTGCTGACTTCTATGCAAGACGCTCAAGACCGAGCCGTCCACTTATCCGCCCGGGGATTCCCAGCCACTGGAGTTCGCACCCGCTTGCGCGAAGTTCCAGATACTTCGGTCCAACGCGGAATCCGCTGGGCTGCTGTGATCTGCGCGGTGCTTGGTCCAGTCATGATCTTGGCTCCCACCTGGTTTGGGATTAACTAATGATGGACCGTAATCTCTCCGCACAGTCGACCACCGTCCTCGGTCTGGACCTGCACAGCTACACATATTTGCACGCACAGAGCTCCGTCCTGAGCGATATTCGTCTAGAAATTCAGCCAGGTTCTTTGACTGTTATTTCCGGTCATTCAGGTTCCGGGAAATCAACGTTGGGCGCCGTCTTGGCTGGCCTGCTTCCGCGTTATGACATGGATCAGCTTGTCGGCAGTGTCAGTGTGAACGGCACGAAGGTTGAGTTTTCTGATTCGTTGCAGCCTCGCGTTGATATCGCGCAATGGTCAAAGCATGTAGGTCTACTGCCTCAGGAAGCAGGGCACTACCTATCCGGGATTCGCGGGACAGTTTCTGAGGAACTGGTCTTCTGCCTAGAAAATCAAGGGATGCCCCGTGAGCAGATGCATCAACTGGTCACTGCACTTGCCCAGCGGCTTGGTTTGGAGCATCTACTAGACCGCCACCCGCAACAGCTCTCTGGCGGACAAGAACGACTTGTTGCGATGGCCGCATTGGCCATCAGTGAACCAGAAGTCCTAGTTCTTGATGAGCCTCTGGCTGGCTTAGATAAGCAGGCTACTGCGTTGGTTTCGCAGATGATCAATCTTTTGCGCGCTCAAGGAACTGCCTTGGTGGTCCTTGCCGATTCAGTACACTTCTGGTCTCATGAAGCAGACGCTCTTTGGTCCTTAGAACAGGGGACTCTCCAACGACTTTCAACTGTGGATCAACAACACCAGGCGAAAACCTCGAAGGTTGAGCGTCAGCCGGCGTCGGACGATTCTCGCGTGCTGCTGAACATGGCTTCAGTGCAATTGGCATACCCTGGAGCTGCTCGCCCTGCAGTCCAAGATCTTGATCTCCAGGTGCGTGCGGGGCAATGCCTGGGTCTGGCCGGAGCCAATGGTTCAGGCAAAACAACCGTGCTCAAAGCTATGGCCGGATTGCTGAAACCCACAACAGGAACGCTGGACACCGTTGGACAAACTGGGCTATTGCTACAGAATTCTTCTGATCAACTCTTTGAACGCACAGTTCTTCGAGAAGTGTCCTTTGGAATTCCAAAGAAGAGTCCTCTGCGCAAACGCGTCCCGGAGGTTCTTGCCCAACTGGGTCTAGACCACTTTGGTGATACACATCCGTACGAGCTGCCAGCTTCTGCCCGCAGGCTTGTTGCTCTGGCCACCGTGTTGGTCCGCGAACCGCAGATCCTGCTTCTAGATGAACCAACGGAAGCCTTGGATGAAGCTGGCGAGACAATCCTTCAGGAAGTCATTAACTCGGTGCTGGAACGTGGGGGAGCCGTGGTCCTGTCTTCGCATGATGAGCAGTTCATGCAAAGAACTGCCGACCGCGTCCACGTGATGAACTAGCGGAACTCTAGCGTTGTTGTGCCTTCCCATGAGGTTGGCACTCTTAGGGGCTTCGCTGTCAACCAAACGTGAGTCAACTCAATTTTTAACCACAAGTGGAATACCTCAGCGGTTGCCTTGGTTGCACCAAGCAACTGCAATTTTCCAATTCCACTTAAGGAGTTCCACGCATGGATCTGTTTTCCCCGCTAACCCTTGGCGACCTCAAGCTCTCTAACCGTTTGGTCATGGCACCACTGACCCGCTCGCGTTCCGGTGTAGACGGCGTGCCAAACGATGACGTTGTTGAGTACTACCGCCAGCGTGCTTCCCTCGGCCTGATTGTCAGCGAAGGCACCTACCCAAGCTTTGTTGGCCAGGGGTTTGTGCGCCAGCCAGGTCTGGTTACCGAAGAACAGATTGCCGGCTGGAAGAAGGTCACCGATGCAGTGCACGCCGAAGGCGGACTCATTGTCGCTCAGGTCATGCACGCAGGACGTGTAACCCACCCAGAGACCACCGGCGTTGACCACGTTGTTGGCCCAAGCGCCATCGCAATTGAGGGACAGACCCGCACCTACACCGGCAAATATGACTACCCAGTGCCAGTGGCACCAACTTCCGATGAGCTACCAGCCATCATCGAGGAATTTGTCACCGGCTCACGCAACGCAATCGCTGCCGGCTTTGATGGCGTAGAACTTCACGGAGCCAACGGTTACCTACTGCACGAGTTCTTGGCCCCATCGGCTAACACTCGTACGGACAACTACGGCGGATCACCTGAAAACCGTGCCCGCTTTGTCATCGAGGTAGTTACCGCTGTTGCTGAAGCAATTGGCGCTGGCAAGACCGCCCTGCGTATTTCGCCAGAGCACAACGTGCAGGGCGCCGTGGAAAATGACCGCGAGGACGTGTTGGCGACTTACACCGCACTGTTGGAAGGTATTGCTCCGCTGAACCTAGCGAACTTGAGCATCCTGCACCACGATCCAGCCGGCGAGCTAGTTCAATCGCTGCGTAAGTCCTTCGGTGGTCCAGTCCTGCTGAACACCGGCTTCGCAGAGATCACCACCTATGAAGAAGCGGCACGCGTTGCTGGTGAAGGTTGGGGAGACGCTGTAGTTGTTGGACGTCCAGCAATTGCCAACCCGGACTTGGTCCGTCGTTGGAAGGAACAGCTACCTTTGAACGAACCAGACTTTGCGACCTTCTACACCGAAGGTCCAAAGGGTTACATCGACTACCCATTCTGGGAGAACTAACCTGCAAAACGTCTAACAGTGATTAGACAAAGCCACCCTTGAACTACTCCTCAAAAGGTGGACTGCCACATGAACAGTCAGTCCAACTTTTGGGGAGTTTTTCATTTGCTTAAAAAGCAATTGATCGCCGTCGATGATTTCAGCATTGGAGCAGATGTGTGGATTTGAAGGCCTCCAGAAATGCTTTTGGTACTTCAGCAGAGGGAACCTGAAAGCCGGTTAGGCGTCATGAGAGCCAGTCATGGGTCCCTCCAAAGTGATAGTAAGGATCGGTGTTGCTATCACTTTCAGTTTGGTGGTTCATGGCCTAGAAGGATCCTGGCAGGAAAGGGGCCCGCCTCGGTCAGGATAGAGTGACGCAGGATTTCATCCGGGCATTATGCACAGTTGATCCAAGGCGCTTTAGAGGCTCTTCGCAATCTAAGGTGTAAGAACCTCAACAGATCCCGGGCATCAGGTAGCGTGTCACGGCATGGACAAGGCCGGGAGCTTCACGAGAATGAAAGTTCCTACACAACCACCGTCGAAAGCTCCCGGCCATGCTCAATGCTACCTACTGCACCCCGGAGTTGACGGCATTCTGCGGCCTTCAAGACCTCGGACTGACCGCCACCGGCCAGCACATCACCGAAACCCGCGCAGTGATCGAGTGCCGAGTCGTTGATGATGGCAAGTTCTGCCACCGGTGCGGGGCCCAAGGGTACTGCTCGCGATACCAGGATCTGTCGGCTGTCCCATGCACCGTTCGGATGGCGGCCCACTACCTTGGCTGTTCGGGTGCGCCGCTACCGGTGCGCTACTTGCAAGCACATGTGGGTGCAGGACACCTCCTTGGCCGCCGCACCGAAAGCGAAGATCTCCGGCGGAGGGCTGCGATGGGCGTTGAAAGGGATTGTCTGCCAGCACTTGAGCATGGCCCGACTCGCTGATGGGCTGGGGGTTTCGTGGAACACCGCGAACACGGGGGTGCTGGCCGAAGGGCAGCGGGTGCTGATCAGCAGCCCGACCCGTTTTGACGGAGTCCAGGTGATCGGGGTTGACGAGCACGTGTGACGTCATGCCCGCTACGGCGACATTTACGTCACGGTCATCATTGACCTGCCCCCGGTGCATCAGCGGAGCGGACCGGCACGGCTGCTGGACATGGTCCAAGGGCGGTCGAAGCAGGTGTTCAAGTCCTGGCTGCAGGATCGGGACCCGGCTTGGCGTGCCGGGGTGCAGATCGTTGCGATGGACGGATTCACCGGGTTCAAGACCGCAGCGGTGGAAGAACTGCCGTCTGCGGTGGAAGTGATGGATCCGTTCCATGTGGTGAAGCTGGCCGGCACCGCGTTGGAGAAAGCCCGGCAGCGGATCCAGCATGAAACCCTGGGATGTCGGGGCCGGAGCAAGGATCCGTTGTATCGGGCCTGCAAGACGCTGCTGACCGGTGAGGAACTGCTCGGCGAACGTGGCAAAGTGCATCTGGAAGCGTTGTTTGCTGTTCCAGGCCATCAGGTCGTGGAAGCGACGTGGAAGGTGTATCGAAGGAGGGTCGCCGCGTACCGGGCTCCCTCGCCACGGGAGGGGAAGGAGCGGTTGAGGGATTTGATCCATGACCTGACCAGAACCTTGCCTAAGGACATGATCGGGGTGAGATCTTTGACGACAGCGTTGAAGAAACGCGCTTCGGATATCTTGGCGTATTTCGATCACATGGGGTCATCGAATGGGTCAACCGAAGCGATCAATGGGCGGTTGGGGCATCTTCGGGGTTCGGCGTTGGGGTTCAGGAACCTCGCGAATTACATCGCGAGGTTCCTGTTGGAGTCTGGTGGGTTCAGACCGGTGTTACACCCTTGATTGCGAAGAGCCACTTAAGATACCGTACTCGACGAGCACTGCGGGCGGCTTCTTAGAACCTGGTGAAGTTATGTAATCCAGGGTTTCTGCATGTCCATCCCGGCAGGCTCGCCTGCCGGAGCAGTGGACCTAGTGGATGCCGGAACCAGCGCTAACGGCGAAAATAGGCTAGCGATGATCGACTAACGACGTCCTCGCCGAGGTGGCCGAGAGAAAATTCCAAGTTCCGAACCACGCCGTCAGACCGCACTGATGGAGACGGAACGATTCAGCGAGAATACTATGGGTTTTGTGCGATGCGTAATTACTGGAGACCAGTACAATCATGCATAGTTAACCTGTGTCTCACTCAATTTCGCCCCCACGCGGCATAGCCGGAAAACTACGCACAGAGTCCGGCTCGGCCGTGTTGCTCATCGTCGTCACAGCCTTCGCTCTCATATGGGCGAATTCACCACTATCCTCTTCCTACTTCGAGTTGTGGCACCAGAGCGTGGGCATCGACGTTGGCCCGTTCGGGTTGCACTTGGATCTTCGCCACTGGATCAACGACGGGCTGATGGTCGTGTTTTTCTTCGTCGTGGGTCTCGAGGTACGCCAGGAATTTGCGCACGGGGCTCTGCGGGACAGTAGTCGCGCTCGGTTGGCTGCGATCGCAGGTATTGCTGGTGTCGTGCTTCCCGCGGTGGTGTATCTACTAGTCGTGGGCTCGTCCGGTGGCGAGGGGCTTCAAGGTTGGGGAGCGGTTGTCGGCACGGACACGGCGTTCATGCTCGGTGCTCTGGCGATCGTTGGTCCCAGACTTTCAGGGCAGTTACGCGTTTTCCTTTTGACCCTCACGGTGGTCGATGATTTCCTTGCCGTGTCGATTATTGGCGTGTTCTACAGTGATGAGATCCGGCTCGTCCCGCTGCTGATTGCTGTTGGTTGCCTTGTTGCGCTGTGGCTACTTGATCGCTCTCGACAGTGGAGTGCTGTCCCGTACGTAGGGATCGTCATCGTGCTGTGGCTAGCGACGCTCGCCTCTGGCATCCACGCTTCACTAGCAGGCATGATTGCTGGGCTTCTGATCCCGGCCTACCCGACGCAGAGGCATAAAGTGGTCGCAGCCCGGCAGCTATTTCGTGACTTTTGGCAGTCTCCTAGCGCTTCCTCGGCGCGTGCCGTGGGACGAGGGTTGTCCAAAGGCGTGTCAGTCAATGAGCGGTTGCACGAGTATCTTCGTTTACCCACGCTGTTGGTGGTCGTGCCGATCTTCGCCTTGGCAAATGCCGGGGTTGACCTGCGCGGTGGGGTGATGGCCGAAGCCTTGAGCTCGTCGGTGACGTGGGGTGTTATCGCGGGTCTTGTGCTTGGTAAGTTCCTCGGGATCGGGATCGCAACGTTCCTCGCTGTTCGGATGGGCATTGGCCGGCTGCCGGAGGGAGTCGGTATGGGTAGCGTGTTTGGTGGGGCAGCTCTTTCTGGGATCGGTTTCACCATGTCGTTGCTAATCATCGGGCTTGCTTTCGATGCGTCCTCGGCTTTGGGGCGTCAGGCGACTGTTGGTGTTTTGGTTGCCATGGTGCTCGCCACCATTCTGGGCTGGACGATCTTCAAGGTTGCGGCCCGTCGGTGGGGAGAAGAGACAGCGGATCTGCCGATGACACTTGACTCCCCGGTGGACCCCGAAGTGGACCACATTCGCGGCCCCGAAGACGCCCAGCTCACCTTGGTGGAGTACGTGGACTTTGAGTGTTCATACTGTGCGCACGCCACCGGTTCGTGGGAGGACCTCCACGAGCGCCTCGGGGACGACTTACGCTACGTCGTACGGCATCTTCCTCACCATCCGCACGGGCCACTCGCCGCACGGGCCGCAGAAGCGGCCGCGAAGCAGGACATTTTCTGGACTTGGTTGGACTTCGTCTTCGCCCGACAGAACGCCCTCGAACGTGAGGATCTCATCAGTTATGCCGCTGAGCTGGGCCTCGATGTCGAGAGGTTTGTTAAAGACCTGGACAGCGCTGAAGTTGCGGCGAGGGTCGAGCGGGATAAGGCAAGCGCAACGGCAAGTGGCGCCCACGCGACCCCGACGTTCTTCGTTGATGGTTGCCGACTGACGGGAAGCTATGATGCACGAACTTTGACCGCGACTCTGGAATCCAGCCGTCGTGGGGCACGTACTCAGGTGAGCTAAGCCTGTTGCTGAATACCAGGTCCAAAGCACGGCAAGGCAGGCGCTCGATCGCCGTTCCCTGCCTGTGACTCATTAGCTGCTAGCAACGGCGAGGCTGCCGGTGAAGGAACGGGCGGTTTGGCCGTTATCGTGACATCGGTTGATCTTTGTGGGTTTCCAGACGCTCGCCGATAATCACCTTGTGTTAAAAGTTGGCGATCTGACGACCGAGCGAATGACAGTTCCTCGCCGAGTTCAGGGGCGAAAGGCGTGGGCCAAGCAACGACCGATCTCTGCACAGCATCAAAGCCGGAAGTCTTCGACCAACGAAAGTTGCTGGCACCCACGGCGGCGGCACGAGTGAACGCGCCGTCGCCGTGGGAGCGAGCGCTACCTGTGCGTACTAACCCCGAATCGGGAACAGCAAATAGAGATCATCTTGTTCACCGTCATCTTGCGAGCGCACTGATTTGCTGGACAGATCAATGTCTGCCTTCTGGCTTCTTCAGTTCGACCTTCTGAACTCAGCGCTGAGGGGATCTAACCTGCCCAAACGGTACGCTTTTTGGCGGGCCTGCCGCCAGCAATCAACCTCACCGCTCGTGTGGTGATCTGAGTTGCGAAGGGTATCAGAGTAGCAGAGGCGGGGTCGGCCCCGAACGGACCCGGTTTGAGAACAGCTCCGAGCGGGGATCACGGCCCCGGATCAGGACGGGATCATACCGTGGGGATCGATGATGAACTTCTCCGAGACGCCGCTATCGAAGGTCGCATAGGCCTCCGGAGCTTCGTCGAGGCTGATGACCTTGGTATTAAGCATGCTGCTCAGATAGGGCATCCGATCCCACAGGATCGACATCATCAGGTCGCGGTTGTAGTGCATGATCGGGGCTTGGCCGCCTGAAATTCTAGGGGACTTGATCCACGCTTTGCCGAAGTCGAGAGAGAATGTACCTTCCTGTTCGGCTTTGGACGTGGCCAACGGGTCGGGGCCGTAGACGCCGATGATGCCGGTGGCGCCGCCGGCACGGGTAGCGTCGATGACCTGGTTGATGGCGTACGCGGGGTTCATATCCGTTGCCTCACGGCCGATACCGTGGGCTTCAGAACCAACGTAGTCGACAGCGCAGTCCACCATGGGTTCGCCGAGGATAGCCTCGATCTGGTCGGTCAAGGGCACATCTTCGTTGAGGTTGATGGTCTCGCAGCCGTTGTTCTTCATCAGGTCAAGACGGTCCTGGTGATAGTCGCCGACGATGATGCATGAGGCACCTAATAGCCGGGCAGCTGCTGCCCCGCAACGGCCGACGGGTCCGGCGCCGGCGATGTAAACGGTCGAGCCGGGCTTGGCGCCGGCCTCCACGAGGCCGTGGAACGCGGTTGGCAGGATGTCCGAGAGCAGGGCGAGCTCACGGATCTTCTCCATAGCCTGGTCCTTGTCGGGGAAGCGCAGCAGCTGGAAGTCTGCATAGGGGACGAACATGTACTCAGCCTGTCCACCCTGCCAGTTACCCAGGTTGAACCCGTAGGCGCCGCAGGCCGTGTCGGGGTTTACGGTCTCGCAAACATCGGTTCGACGAGCGCGGCAGTTGCGACAACGACCGCAGGCGACGTTGAAGGGGACTGAGACGATGTCACCCTCGGAGAGGAACTCGACGTCGGCGCCGACTTCGATGACTTCCCCGGTCATCTCGTGACCCATCACCATGCCCTGGGGGACGGGGAAAGAGCCACGGTATATGTGCAGGTCGGATCCGCAGATATTAGTGGCGACGATCTTGAGGATGACTCCGTGAGGTGCTCTCTTGCCGTTCGGCATTTCTAGTTTCGGGAAGTCGAGGGATTCAACGCGCATGTTCTTGACGCCGTCGAATACGACGGCGCGATTACTACTTGCCATGACGATCTCCTTTATTGGTGGTTGGCCTGAGCGCGACGGTGCCCCAATTATTTAGGAGTCCGTGGTCCGCGACTCTAACCATTGCCGAGCCTAGACCCGCCAGAAATTCAGATCAAGGGTTATTTGATTACTGTGGCACGTTGCTAGGTGTTTTACCGGTCGCTTAGGAGCTGGATCCCAGGTTGGCGGTGGTGTTCTCCTTTGAGTTGGTATCGTTGCGAGGCGGTGCGACGCGTGTCAGGGACTGATCGCTCGGTGTGAAACTCGGAAATCCATGGGTTTCGGTTCCTTAGCCATGCTGGTCGGGCCATAAATGAATCGGGTCAATGCATAGACATAAGCATTGGGTAAACACCTTTTTGCGAAGAGGCCTTGGTTGGTCCGTTCTTGAATTACATGAGGACCGCCTTAAAGGTAGAACGTCACGCCCAGCGGATTGGTCTTTCCTCGCGTTCACAAAGCGTGCCACAGACACGTGAACCGTCAGAAATTTAGTCCCCGGAGCCCGCGAGATTGGTCAAACGCGTCGCTAGTAGTTGCTAATATCGCGAGTATGGTCAAAGCATCCGTGCCCGCGTCAGCGCAGTCCTCGCCCGTTCAGCCAAACGTGAGTGTTTTAGGCGCTCGTGAACATAACCTTCAAAATATCGATCTCACGGTGCCCCGTGATGCGCTGGTGGTTTTCACCGGGGTCTCTGGCTCGGGGAAGTCCTCTCTGGCTTTCGGAACGCTGTTCGCAGAGTCCCAGCGCCGCTACCTAGAGTCGGTCGCTCCCTATGCGCGTCGTCTGATTGACCAGGCTGGCGTTCCGGACGTCGATTCGATTACAGGTATGCCACCCGCCGTTGCTCTTCAGCAGCAACGTGGAGGTCGTAGCGCTCGCTCTTCGGTCGGTAGCATCACTACGGTGTCTTCGCTAGTGCGCATGCTCTATTCCCGGGCCGGACACTATCCCGAAAATCAGCCGATGCTCTACGCCGAAGACTTCTCTGCCAACACCGTGCAGGGAGCCTGCCCGGAGTGTCACGGCATTGGCCGGGTGTACGAAGTCCCTGAAGACAAGATGGTGCCTGACCCCTCACTTACGATTCGCGAGCGGGCTATCGCCTCGTGGCCAAAGGCCTGGCACGGTCATCAGTTGCGCGATGTGCTTGTGGCCCTCGGGTACGACGTGGACGTCCCCTGGAAGGATCTGCCGAAGGAAGAGCGGGACTGGATCCTTTACACAGATCAGACTCCGTATGTCCCGGTCCATTCGCGGCTGACTCTCGCCGAGGCACGGGCCGCAATCGCGGAGGGTGTAGAGCCTAGCTACTCTGGGACGTTCGTCGGTGCTCGCCGGTACGTGCTCGACACGTTCGCGAATACCAAGAGCGAGGCAATGAAGCGACGCGTGGCGCAGTTCCTTACAGTCTCTCCTTGCCCCGCTTGCCATGGTAAACGGCTCAAGCCGGAGGCCCTATCGGTGACGTTCGAAGGCCTCGATGTCTCAGATCTCTCCAGCCTGCCGCTGGCACAACTCTCGGTGCTGATCGAAAAAGCAGTCGAGCAGGCCACCGCTGATCTCGACGGGATCGAGAAAGCAAGTCACACAACAGATGACGCAGCCCAACCAGATGCAGCGCAGCAACGCGTCGATGTCAGAGAAGCGAACCACTCAGCGGGAAGGCTGGCCGCCACAGCCCGGCTTGGCGCAGAACTCGTCAATAGGCTACGGCCCATCATTGACCTAGGGCTGGGGTATCTTTCCCTGGGGCGAACCACTCCCACACTCTCCGGCGGAGAATTGCAACGACTGCGTCTGGCGACCCAACTGACCTCTGAACTCTTCGGGGTGGTATACGTTCTCGATGAACCTTCCGCTGGATTGCATCCGCAGGATGTCAGCGCGCTGCTCGGCATTCTCGACGGGCTCAAGCGGCGAGGCAACAGTCTATTCGTCGTCGAACATTCGGTGGACGTGATGCGTCATGCTGACTGGCTGGTCGACATCGGACCGGGCGCGGGAGAACGCGGCGGTCGCGTCGTCTACAGCGGGCCTACCGAAGGGCTCGCAGAGGTGGAGGAATCCGTCACCCGCGGGTATCTGTTCGAGAGCAGCGGACTGCTTCAGCGGACGCCCCGCCAGCCACAGGGATGGCTGCGCCTCGAGCAAGTCACGCGTAACAATCTGCACAATGTGTCGATGTCCATTCCGCTCGGGGTGTTCACCGCGGTCACCGGAGTTTCAGGATCAGGCAAGTCGAGCCTAGTCAGCCAGGCGCTACCGGCGCTGATCGGCGAACGACTGGGTCGGACTGCGCAGGCGGAGGATACTGACACGCCCGAAGATGACGAGCTTTTGCTGTCGGATGAACCCGAGGAGGTCAAAGGATCGGTCCGTGGAGACCTCTCTGCGGTGCGCCGCGTCGTAAGCATTGACCAGAGGCCTATTGGACGTACCCCGCGTTCGAACGTCGCCACCTACACCGGGCTGTTTGATCATGTGAGACGGAGGTTCTCCGAAACGCCCGAGGCTCGTGCACGCGGGTACAAACCGGGTCGATTCTCCTTCAACGTCGCTGGTGGCCGTTGTCCTACCTGCAAGGGAGAAGGGTCGGTGATGGTAGAACTGCTATTCCTGCCCTCGGTCTACACCGAATGCCCCGACTGCCACGGTACCCGCTACCAATCCAGCACGTTGGAGATCATCTGGCGCGGCTGCAACATCGCGCAGATTCTCGCCATGAGTGTTGAGGAGGCCCACGATTTCTTCCATGGGGAGTTCGATATCATGCGCTCGCTCAGGGCGCTGATCGACGTCGGTCTCGGGTACCTGCGGCTCGGACAGCCGGCTACCGAGCTGTCCGGAGGTGAGGCGCAACGAGTCAAGCTTGCTTCTGAGCTTCAACGATCCCAGCGTGGAGACACTCTTTATGTACTTGACGAACCTACGTCAGGGCTCCACTGTGCAGATTCCGACCGGCTTGTGGCTCACCTACAGACACTCGTTGAAGCAGGAAATACTGTTGTCGCGGTCGAGCTCGACATGCGCGTTGTCGCAGTGGCCGACTACGTCATCGACCTCGGGCCGGGCGCGGGTGAGGACGGTGGCACAGTGGTATCCAAAGGAACTCCCGAGGAAGTCGCCTCGCGCGGAGTCGGCGCGTCGGCACCGTACCTCGAAGCGGCATTGCACGAGGCTGTCTCCCGCGGGTGAGTGCCGGTGGGCTTCGCGGAGGGAGCTGACCCGACTGGTGAGCACATCAAAAGAGTATGTGCTGTGCCTGATATGAAAACCAGGTTGCGTGCTTGTGGCGCAGGCATTGACGATGATCCGGTGGGCTCGGAGGAAATTCCCTGAATCGTCTGGTGCAGTTGATGCAGTTCACTGGTGGCATCAGATGCCAGGCGTTTTATGCCTCAAAACCCTGGGGCGGATCAAATGAGAAAGGAAAGTCAAAGCACCCGGGATTGCCATATGCAGTGGTTCTTTGACGGTATACACTGCTTGAAGGGCCAGCCGTTATCGCAAGTTTGGCCCTGATATAAAAGTTGAACAGTCGACACAGGGATCTCATCGTTGGCGACAAGACAAAGTCGCATCAGGTAGTCACCTAGGCCTTGTCCTTGGGCAGGCGGGCTGATGCCTATTGGAACTTCGATGAGTACACTGACGACTGGCCTATGGTAGTGCTGCACCTAGATTATGTTGTCCTTTATGGACAGCTGATGACCCGCCTACACAGGCAGGTCACCACCTCTTACAGAACGGAGCGCAAGATGGCAGACCAATTGAAAGGCAAGCGGGTCGCGATCCTTGCCGCAGACGGCGTGGAGCGCGTCGAGCTGGAACAGCCGAGACAGGCGCTACTTGACGCCGGCGCCACGACTGAGTTGCTGTCGCTGCACGAGGGCGAGATCAAAGCCCGAAAGAATGACCTGGATGAAGCGGGGACATTCTCGGTAGATGCCCTAGTGAAATCAGCGTCGGTCGATGACTATGATGCACTGTTGCTTCCTGGTGGCACGGTCAACCCGGACCAGCTTCGGTTGGATGCCGATGCGGTAGGTTTTGTGCGCGATTTCGTGGCCACCGGCAAGCTGGTCGCCTCGATCTGCCACGGCCCATGGACGCTGATCGAAGCCGGTGTCGCGAACGGTCGGACGCTGACCTCCTACCCGAGCATCCGCACCGACTTGCGCAATGCCGGTGCGAATGTCGTGGATGAAGAGGTCGCACGTGATGGGAACCTCATCACCAGTCGCTGGCCCGACGATCTTCCGGCTTTTTGCTCCGCGATCGTAGAACAGCTCAGCGAGGCCAAGGGAGGCGACCATGATTGAGGTTGCATTGTCGGTAGTACTGCGGGCCAAGCCCGGCAAAGAAGAGGAAGTGGCGGAGTTTCTCCGTAGCGCGCGCTCCATTGTAGAGCAAGAAGAAGGGACGCGGGCCTGGTTCGCTTTGAAGTTCGATGCATCGACCTTCGGGATCTTTGACGTGTTCCCAGACGACGAGGCCCGCCAGACTCACTTGTCTGGAGGCGTTGGCCAGGCGCTCGCTGCCCAGGGGGCAGATCTGTTCAGCGTAGACCCGAACATTGAGAACGTCGATGTGCTTGCATATAAGCTGCCCGGTGAAAGCGTGTAGAGGACTAATTGTAGTGTTTTTACCGGGTGTGGTCTTCAGGGCTGGGCTATAGGCCATAAAGTGTGTCTGAAAAAACTGATCCTGCCCCGGCATTCCGGGGCAGGATCAAGTTCCTCATGGGTTTTGTTCCCATAGGTGTGACCCTTACTGGACAAATTCATTCTTGTATTATCTGCCATTCGCCCATGAAAAATGAACGGCAAGACACCGGCTGGAACCCAACGATGGCGATGTATCAACTGCAACGCCAGCACGAGTTTCAACCGACCAGACACCACCGAACGCAACGTCCTCATCGGCTTCGTCAACTGGCTGCTGAGCAAGCACTCCCAAGCCGAACATGCCGCGACGAGCGCGAGGACTTTCAGAGGCACCACGCAGGGGTGTTGGAACGTGTATCCATTCCTGAACCAGACCGGAGAAGCCTTTGACGAGATCCAAGTCGACGGTATTTACCTCCGGCCTGGATGGTGCTTGCTGATCGCTATCGCGGGCGGCAAAGTCATTGGCTGGCAGTGGTGTGATCATGAAAAATCAGCAGCCTGGCTCGAACTTCTCAAGCACTTTCCGGAGCCTAAAGTCGTGGTCACTGATGGTGACTCAGGGCTGCTCAAAGTTTTGAAAACTCTCTGGCCAGGAGTCTAAGCGCAACGCTGCCTGGTGCATATTCAACGCACCGTCAGAACCTATCTGACGAAGAACCCAAGAACGGAAGCAGGCAAGTCACCACGGCAATTATGCTTACAACTAAGCAAAATCAAGGACCAAGAAGAGGCCGCCCGCTGGGCGGCTGAGTTAGCAAATTGGCAAGCCCAATATCAGTATCTTCTTGATGAGCACATCTATGCCAAAGACTGGACGGGACCTCGGTCTAGAGGAATTCACCGGTCTCGGAAGTCTTGGCCAACTCACGAGCGATTGCTCAAGGCGTATGACTCGATGAGCCAAGTGTTGAAGCGTGGTCATCTGTTCACGTATCTGAAGCCGGAGCATACTGGGCTCGGTATTATCGCGACGACGAACATGATTGAAGGAACGATTAACTCCGGCATCAGGGAGATGATCAGGCTTCATCGTGGGATGCCTATTGAACATCGTCGCCGTGCGTGTGAATGGTTTTGCTGGACGCATACGGCGAGGCCGAGAGGGCGAAGCTGCCATTCCTGATCAAGGAATCAAAGAAGCTTCTCAAGGAGCTTGAGGCGAAGAAAGCGCCGGTTGAGGGGCCTGTTGGTCCCGAGCTTTACGGCACTGCTTCTGGTGCTGAGGAAGGCTTGTACGCCAGATCTGGTTGGGGTGGGCGCAGCCGCTAAAACCTGGTTTGAGGTGGTTTGGTCCGAGCGACATGCCCGGGCCAGACACACGTTTTGTCCTATAGGCCTTCATGGGTCTGCTTTAACCCACACACCGGGAAGTCAGCTGACGTCACATAGTACTCCAGAGCTGGGCAGGGGGTTCTCCGCAACTAGTGGACACGTGATCTAGCTCATACTGCTAGCGTTAGCACAGTCCTGTGCTGTTCAACGCGTTCCTGCTGACCACGAAGCTTCTGCTCAACATCCACCGGAGGAACCATCCCTAGGCTTGAATGCAACCGGCGACGGTTATAGAAATCCTCAATCCACTAAGCTACTTTCTGCTTGGCGTCCGCTCGGGTAGCCCCCGGTACCGGTCATAGAATTCACTCTTCAACGTCGACCAGAATGACTCGCTCATGGCATTATCTCAGCACACGCCCGCACTGCGCCCCACGGACTGCAGCAGATCCAGCTCAACCGCCACCGAATGCAGCTGAGCCGAGGTGAACTGCGCGCCGCGGTCCGCATGGAACACCACCTGACCCGGAAGCTGTCCTCGCAAGGTCTTGGCCATGCGCAGGACCCGCTGCACCAAATCGGTGTTCTGCGCGCTGCCCAGCGCCCAACCCAGCACCTTGCGGGAGCACCCATCACGCACTGCGCACAAGTACAGCCGGCCTTCATTGGTGCGCAGATACGTAATGTCGCTGATCCTGACTTTGTCCATAGCGCCTTGGTCCCACTGGCGGTGCACCCGATCCGGCAGGCGATAGGTGTCAACGCCTGAGATCGTGGTCACCGGGGTGAACCTCTTGGGGCTGATCCCTTCGATGCAGTGCCGAAGCATCGAGGCAGCCACGGTCTTGGGATCCGCTGGGAATCCTTCGCGGGCCCGCTGCACGAGAGACCGCGGGGACGGCTCCGTGGTTTGGTGGTGCCGTCAAGCGTAGTAGCCTGATTTGGAAACCTGAAGCAATGTCGCCATCCGTGTTAGGGCGAAGTCATTCTTCAAAGCGTGCATCAGTTCGAACCGTTGGACCGATGTTGCTTCGACGCGAAGAAGGACGCTGCTTTTCCCAGGAAGCGGTTGTCCTCCCGTAGCTCGAAGACTTCTTTGCGCAAGCGCTTGAGTTCCTCGCATTCGGACTCGTCCAGCGCGCCGGTCGGCTCACCGTCCAGGCCTCGGCGGGGTCGTTCCTTCTTCACCCAGGTGCCCAGCGTTTGCTCGCCGAGGTTTAACTCCTTGGCGTCTGCGCTGATGCTGCGTCCGGTATCGATGACGACGCCGGCGGCTTCTGGAGGGTATTCCTCAGTGAAGGACCTACGTTGCTTTTCGTATTGCTCATTAGTGACATCCTCTCAAAAATTAGGATCTGCTGATCCCGCTTATTCGGGGGGTTGCCCCGGGAAGTGGACACCGGGGATTAATCGCTAAGCAGCGAGCTCGATTATAACCTCATGATCCCGCTCGAAATCAATCGGTGATTGATAACCCAACGAGGAGTGCTTCCGACGATTTATATACCGAACGATCCACCGGAACACCTCGCACCGACAGGCCCCCTTGGAAGCCCACCCGTTGGCTCCTTGAAGGGTCTCACGCTTCAGTGCCGCGTTGAACGATTCGGCCATGGCATTATCAGCGCTGGACCCGAGTCGGCCCATCGACTGCACCACACCCAATCGCGGCACACCGTCTGGAACTGCGAGGAGGTGTACTGCCGCCCATGATCCGTGTGCCTCCTCACGCCCTCCAAGCCACCACGGGCCGGTGCGGCGGCTTTCAGGGCCTCGACGACCAGCTCGGTACGTAGGTGATCGGTGATCGACCACCCCACCACGTCAGCCCCCAGCAGCAGCGGCAGCGAGAGCAGTCATTCCCAAGGCCATGCCACCGAAGATCCGGCCAAGGTCGAGCTGGCCAAGCAAGCGGCCACGATCATGACCACTTGGAACCCGAGCAAGGATTTCAACCGCACCGCCGCCGAGCTGTGCGCGCGCTCGCTCATGACTCCCGAACGGGCCAAGGAGGTCATCGCCCCCGAGCGGCCCGCGACCGGCGTTGAATGGTTGACCGCTGCCGAAAAGAACGCCACCAGCAAACCCACGGCGAAGCTGATGACAGAGCACCGCGAGCAAGACACCATCGCCGACACCGACATCGACACCGTACAAGATCCGCGACTACGTTTCCTCCGTCCGCTAACCAGCCCCACCGTCTGAGCCGTATCGCCCACAGAGCGATCCCAGTGTGAAGAAAGCGAGTACATCATGAGCACCACCGAAGAACTCATTGAAGCGACCGTCAACAAAGACGGCACCGCCAACGTGAACATCCAGGGCACCACCCACGAGTTCACCGCAACCACCGAAGCTGCCGCCCGGGCACAAACCGTGGAACTGGTCAGCAAGCACGCCACACAATGCGGTACGTCTGTGCGCGCAGTGATGCATGATGATGACCAAGGCTCCTGGCCGGTCAAAGTCCACCCCGATGTCACCGAGGAACCAGACACCACCACGCCGCCGGCTAGCAGTGACAAGCCTGCCGCGCGCCGCCGTGTCGATAGTCCGGTTACGCACGGGCCAGTGCTGAAACGGCTGTCATCGAAGAACCAGCAGGCACCGCAGAACCAACAATGAGCGAAGAAGCCACCACCACCCGCGATGACCACGCCGAAGCCGGCGCGCTGCTGTTGGAATCACTCGCGCAGCAAAACGACAAGGCCCACGCCCTGGCACAGAACGCCGTCGCCGTAGTATCCCAAGCTGATTCTAAAGCCACCACCGCAGACGTGAAGCGCGTCGCAGACGGCTACAAGACTCTGGCCCGCGACGTAGCAACGATCCCATTTGACCCAGCAATGGTGGACCGCATTCTTCGCTACGACGTGCTACGCCCAAGCACGCAGCGCGCATGGCTGGCAGCGGGTGTCGCAGTAGCACGAGGGCTGTGAGGTGTGTTAACTCTGGTTTATTTGGAGTTCTTGAGAAGTTCAAGGCCTGCACGAGAAATAATCCTTCTTTGCGCGTATACGCAGGGATCTGTGCGAGATGGACTCCGTGTCTCACCACAGTCTTGCTGTGCCTTTATTCGGGATAGATGATGTCCTCTGCGAAACACCAAATACCGAAAAACTCATCCGCGTCATCTGCAACAAAAACATAGACCAGTCCGTGGGAACGCTTAGCCGCTAGTCCCTTTAAACATAGGTTTGCCCCGAGAATGGGAAGCGTTGCCGATACCACCTTGGAAGGGGAATAGCAGACCGTTTCTGCGTTCATATTTGGGGTAAAGCGGAGCAGGCCATAGGTCACCCCTTTATATGAAAACCTCCTTCCGTCAGGGTTTTCACCTTGAGGCGGTGCCTTCGAGTCATTCACCTACTGAACTTTAGAGCATCACAGCGAAAAAGCAGGTTTCACAGAGATAACACCCAGCTTGTATTTACCATGGATGGTTCTAGATCGGGTTTGCTCAGGCCGGAATAAAATCTGAGCGTCTTGATATCCTGCTAGGCTCAAGGAGCCGCTGACGTTACGCCGCAATTACTGAAGAAACATCCGATTTCATCTTCATCGACGGGAATATCTCATGGGCAATAGCCCTGAAGCAGCACTAGGAATTGCACTTCTCACTTCACTTGTGCGCCAAGACCGTGAAGCGTTCCTGATCATCGCTTCTGAGGTTGAAGGCGGTAATGCTCAAGCTGTGGCCATCCTCGCGCGGCTAGGTGAGGCGATGGTTGCCATGATTGCTGACCTGCTGCAGATCAGCAATGAGGAAGCGCTCACGCGTATTGCAGCTTCCATCGCTCTGAGCAACAACTAGCACCAAAAATCGGGATCAGAAACAGAACCTCCATAAGTGAGAGCTGGGGAGTCTTGCTGCGTAGCATTGAGCACAGACTCGGCGTGCACCAATCGATCGCGGTCTTTTCAAAGACTGCGATTCTGTGATGGTCAAAATGAGTCTGGCGCTATCGTAAAGCTCCTACGCCCGGCTAGACTGTAACCTACTGGCTCCGAATCTTGCTCAAACATTTTCAAGACATCGTGAGTCGCCCCTATCAAGGATATTATTTGCCTCGCAGTTCTCTGCTGGAATCTCCAGCTCCCACCGCAAAACCCGGTGACCCCAAAAGCTTCTTCCACGTCAAACAACTCGTCAGCCAAGCAGGACTGATCCGCCGCCGCCCCGGACACTACTTGGGCATCAGCATCGTCCTGACCACACTGCTAGCCGGCACCATCACCGGCATGGTACTGCTGGGCGAGAGCTGGTTCCAACTGCTCATGGCCGCCGCCCTGGGACTGTTGCTCACCCAATTCGCCTTCCTGGCCCACGAAGCAGCACACCGCCAAATCCTGGCCTCCGGCAAAACCAACGACAAACTCGGCCGCTTCCTGGCCAATATCGTGGTCGGCATCAGCTACCAGTGGTGGATGAACAAGCACAACAAACACCACGCCACCCCCAACACCATCGGCAAGGACCCGGACATCGAATGGGACACCATCTCATTCCAGCCCGCCGATGCCCAACGCCAACGTGGCCTGCTCAAATGGATCACCCAGCGGCAAGGCTACCTCTTCTTCCCGCTGCTGACCCTCGAAGGGCTGAACCTGCACGCCCAGTCGATCAAGCACCTGTTCCTCGGGGACCGCGTCAAGCACCGCCGCCGCGAGATCATCTCGATCTTCACCCGCATTGCCTTGTACCTGGGCGCGGTCTTCCTCTTCCTCCCGGTCGGCATGGCCTTCGCCTTCCTCGGCGTGCAGCTGGCGGTCTTCGGCGTCTACATGGGAGCCTCCTTCGCCCCCAACCACAAGGGCATGCCAATGGTCCCCGCCGACGCCCGCATCGACTTCTTCTCCCGTCAGGTACTCACCGGACGCAACGTGATGGCCCGCACCGACTTCGGCAACAGGGTGCTCTCCCACGTCTACGGCGGCCTGAACTACCAGGTGGAACACCACCTGTTCCCTTCGATGCCACGCGCCAACCTGGCCGGGGTATCGAACATTGTGCGTGCCTACTGCGCCGAGCACCAGATCCCCTACACCGTGGCCAGCGTGCGCGAATCCTACGCCCAGGTCATCACCTACCTGAACAAGGTCGGCCTCTCGGCCCGCGACCCGTTCGACTGCCCAATGGTCTCCGGCTACCGGCTTCCATAAGCAGACTGCCGCCCTCAGGTGAAACGTTGAATATAGTCCTACGCATGATGTTCATCTCGGACTATAAGCATGTGGGTGGAAAGCAATCACGCTAGGCGTGGTATAGTTATTAATGGATTCAATGCGACTAAATAAAAAAAGTAGTATTGCTTCCCCTTGGATTTTTAATAAGCGCCTCCTCGGAAGAGACTTCCATGAGAGCGAATCGCGTCACTTGAAATATTCGTCCCGGCTTATCGTGTCGGGCATTCGGTTGGAAACTGTGTTTCTATAGGACCTCTTCTACCGCTAACACATGCATCTGCATTGATATTTCTTTACGTCCGGACTCAAAATCGATGTCCAGAACGTAGAGGCTAATCTGGCTTGATGAAGAATCATTCGATGCATCACAGACTTACTTCGTGCCGCTTCGGCGGCACATGCTCAAACCATCGTTTACTCGCTGGTTAAGATTTAGGAATACACATGGCTACTGGCACTGTAAAATGGTTCAACTCCGAAAAGGGCTTCGGCTTCATCGCTCCTTCAGACGGATCCGCAGACGTTTTCGCACACTACAGTGCGATCCAGAGTTTCGGCTTCAAGAACCTTGAAGAAGGCCAAACCGTTGAATACAAGCTTGAAGCTGGCCCTAAGGGTCCTCAGGCTACCGAGATTCAGGTGCGCTAAGCACGCCTAGTAATTCTATGAAGAGTGGCGGGATGGGCTGTGAGCCCATCCCGCCATCTTTATATGGTTGATTCTTTCAGGCTCTTCCTTCCATGAAGCTACGTGCCACGCCATCAAGATTTAGGGCGTGTAGTGTCTTCAATTCTCACAAATCTCGAACTCGCAGGTACCCTTCGGGTTGCTAAGATCTGTGGCTTGCCGGTAAGAAATCCCAGCTAGGTGTTGTCGGCTTCTGATCCCTTCCCATGCAGCAAGTCGTAGAACAGGAACCACTCCCTGGGCTCAACGGACCTTCGGGAGTGACCGACGGAGAATCGACCGTTTCCCCGCGATATTGAGCCGCCCGCTCCAAGGTAGCATCGACAAGCCCCGACACAAATATCGGGTCAACCCCAACAGTCGCGGCCCGCACATAATCAAGTCCAAGATCTTTGGCAGTCTGTGCTGCCTCGGTATCAAGATCGTATTTTACTTCCATATGATCGGATACGAATCCTAACGGAACAACGACCACACCTTCCACCCCTGAGCTAGCGAGCTCCTCAAGTCGATCATTGATATCAGGCTCCAACCACGGAGTCCGCGGCGAACCAGAACGAGAACAAAAAACAAGCTCAGCATTCAACGGTTGCTTTTCTCCCAGTTCTTGATTGATCCATTCGATCAGCTGCAGATGCTGCTCCCGATACCCAACAGTCTGGCGCTCCGAGGCTTCTTGCATTGCTAGAGGGATCGAATGGGTGACATAGAGCAAGCTGTGCTTCTGCGGATCCAGGACTCCGACTTTCTGGATCAAGTCTGTGAGCCCGCGATGCACGCAATCCAATTCCGCATAAGCAAAGCCCGGATGGTTATAGTATTGGCGGATCTTCTCGAAAGATACCTCGATACCTTCTTGAGCTAGCACATTTTGGGTGTGGGCGAAATCTTCGCGATACTGGCGGCACGAGGAGTAGCAAGAATATGCGGAAGTGTCGATAGCAAGGAATCGCGACCCTCGCGTCCTTTTGGCGAAGTCGCGCACGGTGTCTGTGAGATAAGGATCCCAGTTGCGGTTGCCCCACAATACTGGCGTCGTGATTCCACGTTGTTCGAACTCTTGACGTAGGGCTTCTAGTAGCTGGCGGTTCTGGTCGTTGATGGGGGACTTTCCGCCGAACCCGTAATAGTGTTCACCTACTTCGACTAGTCGCTCATCGGGGATGCCTCGTCCCGCAGTGACATTCTGGAGAAACGGAAGAACATCTTTATCTTTCTCCGGTCCGCCGAAGGACATGAGGATGACTGCGTCGAAGGGTGCTAGGTTGTTGCTTTCCATGCCTGAATTTTACGTACTGTAGAAAAGACTGTGCCATTCGTTCAGGATATCTCCAGCTTTGCTCAGCTCGTCGCTTCATTCTTGAAGATGGTCTGAGAGAATAACTAAAGTCGTGCCATATCTAGTACCACTAGGAGGCGGTATGGCAATTACCACTGGTTGGGTCCCTTTGAGCAGTCCAGCAACTATGCGATAGCTAACTGATTCTCTCTAACCCATTCATCCCAAAAACGGGACGGCGTCGACCCATCCAAGGAGCCATGGGGACGTTCCTGATTGTAAATGTCCTTCCATTCATCAGCCAAATACCTCGCCTCCGCAATGATGCCCATGATTTCTCCGGAGAGTTGTTCACGTCGGAACTGCGCATTAAACGACTCAATAAAACCGTTCTGCCAAGGCGAACCCGGATCAATGAACGCAGTAGAAACTCCAACAGTGTTGCACCAGTTCACCAACGCACCGGCAGCGAATTCAGGCCCGTTATCACACCGCACGAATGTTGGTTGGGTTCCTGTCTCGGCAATGATCCCTTCCAAAACTGCCACCACGTCCTCAGCCTTGAAAGACCGCCGCGGAATAATCGCCAACGCTGTTCTCGTGTACTCATCAATGACATTGAAAAAGCGGACGTGACGTCCGCAGGAGGTGACATCCGACTGAAAGTCGAAACTGAGCACATGCATTGGATACGTTGCGGTCAGTCGCTTCTGCTCCCCGGCTCCAGGGCCGGTACGGCGCTTCTTTCGACGCTTGGGCTTACAGACCAAGCCTTCCTCGCGCCACAACCGTCGGACACGCTTGCTGTTCAAGACTGTGCCTGCCCATCGTTCAGTGCTCAATAGGTGCCAGCGGGCCTTGCGCCAGCCCCAGACCGGATACTCGGACGCGACGGCGCGCAAATCGGCTCTCAGCTGCGCTTCGTCGAAGCTCATCGGTGATTTCTTCTTACGCAGCGCAGAACGGTTCTGGCCCAGAACTTGGCATGCGAAACGTTCGGATGCCCCAAATTTTTCCATCGCCGTCCGTACGGCACGACGGCGTGGTTCAGGGTTTAGAATTTTCCCTTAGCAACCTCGGTCAAGATGTCGTTGGCGAGCATCTGATCGGCGAGCAGCTTCTTCAGGCGGGCGTTTTCCTTTTCCAGCTCCTTGGTACGTTTGCTGGCTTCAGCGTTCTTCTCGGACCCGTACTGGTTGAGCCAGCGGTACCAGGTCGCTTCAGTGATCTGAAGTTCCTTGATGACCTCGATCATCGGGTGGCCTTCATTGAGCATCTTCTGTCCTTGACGGACTTTAGCGATGACCTGGTCTGGTGTGTGTCTGCGTGCCATTGTTTCTGTGATTCCTCCTGTGTCCATTGTCGGACACGAATACTCACAAAGTCACTGGACTACTTTCCCGGGACCCAACCAGTGCATTGGGTGGAAGCTGAAGAGCTTCGCAGGGAGCTCGAAGACATGATTGGTGACGAATACCGGATAATTCTCACTCGCTCATACCGATGAATCCTCCAATTGCCGGACCGTGAAGCACTGGCACATGGAATCAGCTTTGAGGATAGCCAATCTGTGGCATTCCAACTCGTGTTTCCATTGCCACTCTCTTTGTGAAGGCTGCTTCACACCCGCATTGCCGCGGTGATATTTAGCGCGGCCACTAGGTCCTTGCTGTGCGGATGTTCCGCATTGGTCAAGAATTCGTTGAGTGGGCGCTGCTCTACTAGCTCACCCTCATAGAACACGGCCACATCATCACTGACATAACGGATCACGTCCATGTCATGGGAAATGACTACAAGGCTCAGACCCATGCGCTCGCGTAGATCCAGCAACAGATCAAGGATGTGGCGCTGCGCCACCGAGTCCAACGCCGAGGTTGATTCATCACAGATCAATACCTGTGGATCGGTCAGAAGCGCCCGGGCAATAGCTAACCTTTGTAGCTGTCCACCTGAGCATTGGCCCGGATACCGGTCCAATAATTCATCGGGTAATCCAACCTGAACCATCGCTTGTGCCATGCGCTCCCGGGCCTGATCTGCAGGTAGCCGGTGTACTGCGGCGCTCATGCTGGTACGGATAGAAAGCCGCGGATCAAATGAAGAGAACGGCTCCTGCGCAATAATCTGTACTCGCGTTGCCGTAGCACCCTCGTGCTTATCGATGATCTGTCCGGTAGTTGGTTGCTCCAGTCCAGCAAGGAGTCTGGCAAAGGTGCTCTTGCCAGAGCCGGAACGTCCCACAACGCCCAATACCTGCCCGCCATGGAGGCAAAGGGTAGTGGGCTTCAACGCTGCTTCACCCTTGGCTCGGCGCCAATAATTCTTGCTCGCTTCCACTGCTTCGAGCAGGCAGCCGGAATTCTCGGACCGTGGTTCACGAACTGCAGGCAGGCTGGCCTCAACTAATTCACGGGTTTTTGCGTGACGGTCTTTGGAGAAGATCTGTGCGGTGGGGCACTGGTCAACAATCTGACCGTCACTGACCACCACTACGCGGTCAGCAATATGCTGGACGCTGGCGATGTCGTGGGTAATAAAAAGAACACCAACGCCACGTTCTTGCTGCTT
This sequence comes from Glutamicibacter sp. MOO4, assembly GCF_056934395.1. Taxonomy (NCBI): domain Bacteria; kingdom Bacillati; phylum Actinomycetota; class Actinomycetes; order Micrococcales; family Micrococcaceae; genus Glutamicibacter; species Glutamicibacter sp. MOO4. The sequence goes on along the minus strand of NZ_CM167800.1, from coordinate 2,603,855 downwards.
GCGGCGCAGTAGCTGCAAGACTTCAGCCTTGAGAATTGAATCCAGAGAAGACGTCGGCTCATCAGCCAGAATGAATTCTGGATCCGCGGCCAAAGCAAGGGCCAACATGGCACGTTGAGCCATCCCGCCAGAAAGTTGATTCGGGCGCTGGCCAGCAATCTGCGCGGCAGGGGACAATCCAACTTCTTCTAACAGAGCTAGGACCTCAGCCGCATGCTTTCGGGCCTTGCCCCAACCATGGGCACCCATGGCCTCAAGCAAGTGCGCGCGGATGGTCATCCGAGGATTCATGACGCGCTTAGGCTGTTGGAACAGCATGCTGATACGGTGCCCACGCACCTGGTTCATGGCTTTATCGCTGAGCTGATCTAGCCGCTGGCCATCGAGCAGGATCTGACCCTCGGCCTGCAACTGTTCTGGGAGAAGTCCCATGATCGCTTTGGTGAGCAGCGTCTTGCCTGAACCGGAGCGCCCCACCACGGCCACCAGTTCTCCGGAGCGCAGTGCGCCACGAGCCTTGGACAGCAACATTTTCTGTCCCGAGCTGACCGATAGATCAATGAATTCAAGTTCTTCAGCCATGGGCTTCCGCCTTGGTTTTGATGTACAGAACGTCGTTTCCGCCCAGCACGTGGGTGATGCGGTTGCCCAGCAAGGTGACGCAGAAGCTGACTAAGAAAATGGCAGCTCCAGGGACAAGTAAGCCCCAGGGGGAGCGGATGGCATGTGGTTGGGCTTCGGCCAGCATGGATCCCCAGTCGGACTGCGGTGGTTGTACGCCAATGCCCAGGTAGGACAGCGAACCGAGCAAAACAAGGAGCAAACCAAAACGTAATGCGGCCTGGGCTAGCACCGGTCCAGCAACGAAGGGCAAGACGTGGTGGCGCAGGATGAACCAGCGTGAAGCGCCCACATGTTTGGAGGCTTCCACATGGTGCGTGGACAAGGCTTGGGCAGCAATGGAACGCACCAACCTTGCGGTGGGGGTCCACGCCACCACGCCAACGGAGAGCACCATGGTGAAGAAGCCAGGACCCATGACCGCAATAATCAACAGGGCGATGACGATTTCGGGCAGCGCGAGCAGCAGGTCATTGATGCGCAGGAAGATCTCGTCCAGCCATCCGCCACGCAGTGCGCTGAGCAATCCCAGCACCGTGCCGACCAACAGTGAAAACAGCGTGGTGATCAGTGCTACGGACAGGGAGAACTGTCCGCCATGCAGCACCCGGCTCAAGGTATCGCGGCCCAGGGCGTCGGTGCCCAAGAGGTGCGCTGCACTTGGGCCCTGCAACCTATCTGCTAGCGACTGAACGTCAGGGTCATAGGGGGAAATCAAGGGAGCTGTGATGGTCAAAAGAATTATCACTAGCAAGATGAACGCTGGAACGGAAAGAAGAATCTTTGAAGCAGTGCTCTTAGCCATGTCGAACTCCAATCCTCACGGTGGGATCACTGAGCTTGTGAATCAAATCAATAATTCCGGTGACCAGAACGGCGCAGGTCACCACGACCACTACGCCACCTTGGGCCACGGGAATATCGGAATCAACGATTGAATCAAAGATCAATCGCCCCATTCCGGGGATGGCAAAGATGACTTCAACAATGACTGAGCCACCTAGCAGTCCAGCAAACCAGACACCCACCATGGTCCACATTGGCAATAATCCGTGGGGAACTACGTGGCGGGTCAATGCCTGAGTGCGGCTTAGACCGCGGGCGCGAGCTGCGAGTACATGTTCAGAATCCAAGGCTTGGAGCACGCCTGAGCGCACCGCAACAGTGAAGAAGCTGATAGGCCGCAACGCCAAAATGAATACTGGAAGCACCAGCGATGCAGGGGAGTCGTAGCCTGCTGAAGGAAGCAGTGACCAGCGCACCGCGAAGAGTAAGACCAGTAGTGGTGCCAGCGCGTATTCGGGAATGGCGATTAGTGCGTGGGTCACTGAAGTGATGAGTTTATCGGTCCACTTCCCGGCATGAGTAGCTGAAATGACACCCAAGAAAATAGAAACAAGTATCGCCACCAGCAGTGCGCTGCCGGCCAGCGATAGGGTGACGCCAATGGCCGGGAGGACTTGGTCAGCTACTGGGGTTCCACTGATATGAGAGAGCCCCATATCTCCGGTGAAGAACCGTCCAAGCCATCGCCCGAACTGCACCAGCATCGGGTCGTGAAGTCCAAACTGCTCTGCATAGGCCTGCACTGTAGCCTCATCTGCTTCGCCGAAGTCCATTCGCGCGCGCAACAAGGCACGCACCGGATCCCCTGGGGAAACGAAGGGGACAAGAAACACCGCAAAGGATGAAAGCAGAACGGCTGCGCCGAGTCCTACAACTCGGCGCAGCACGGCAGTTAGTGGGGACACGTTACTTGGTTTTCGCCAGATCCTTGGTCAGTACGTAGCGGGTCAGTGGATCCTGGACGTAGCCCTGAACCTTGGAGCCCACACCGTCGATGGCCTGCTCATTGACCAGCCACACGTTGGCGGCATCCTTAGCCAAGATATCTCCGGCCTTGCGGTAGATGTCGTGGCGCTTAGTTTCGTCCTTCTCACCCATTGCCTGGCTGATCAGTTTGTCGTAGTCCTTGTTGCAGTAGTGGCTCAGGTTGTAGCCACCTTCGCAGGTGTAGTCCGCCTGCAGGAAACCGATCGGGTCAGCAATATCAATCATGCGGTTGCGCTGGCTGAGGATCATGTCGTACTTGCCGGCCAAAACATCTGGCTCTACAGCACCGTAGGACTTGGTCACCACATTGGCCTTCAAACCAATCTGCTTGAACTGCTCCTGGATGATGGCACCTACACCAGCAAATTCAGCACGTTCGGTGATCGCAATGATCTCCAAAGGCTTCTCTTGCTTGTAGCCGGAGGCTTCTACCAATTTCTTGGCTTCGTCGATGTTCACTGCAGGTACGGCCAGATCTGGGTTGGCCCATGGTTCACTCGGAGCAAAGGGTCCGGTGGCAGGCTGTGCTGCACCTTCATAGATGCTGGCTGCCATGGCTGGCAGATCCAGAGCCATGGTGGCGGCCTTGCGCAGCTCCACTTTGTTGAATGGTGCGCGCGAGTTGTTTAGGTACAGGGTCGAGGTGCGAGGAGAGTCGTCCTTGAGCACGCTGATCTTCTCGTCGGCTTCCAAGGTAGCCAGGCTGGTGGCCGGGATGGACATGGAGATGTCCGCTTCACCGGTCTGTACCTGGGTGGAGCGGGTGGCGCCGTCGGTGATGTAGCGGATTTCTCCGCCGGCCAGTTTCACCTCACCATCCCAGTAATTCTTGTTGCGGTCCAAGGTCAAGGACTGTCCGGCCTTCTCTGAAACCGGAGCGAAAGGCCCGGTGCAGTGATTCATCGGATCAATGCCCTTGTCGGTGTACGCAGCACCCGAGAGCACGCCGGCATTCACGCTGGCCATGCGATACGGCAAGAGCGGATCAGCTGCCGGGGTGGTGACGCGTACGGTATCAGCGTCGAGGGCTTCTACCTTCTTGATGGTCTTAGGGTTCACTGCACGTGCTGGTGCGGTGGCATCAAGAACATGGTTCAGTGAATTAGCAACAGCCTTGGCGTTGAAGTCGGTGCCGTCCTGGAACTTTACGTTCTTGCGCAGGTCGAATTCCCATGCGGTATCCGAGGTCTGCTTCCAAGAAGTGGCGAGCATTGGCTCTACCTTCTTCTCGGTCTGGTCATACTTGGTCAGGGTTTCCAAGCAACCGGCGATTGAGAGCACATAAGCGTCATCGCTTTCCAAAGCCCAGTTGGAAATTGGGGCACGGAAGTTCGCTACAACTACGCGGGCTTCGGCATCCGCTGCTGCATCCGGAGCGGGGGTGGCGGTGGAACTGCAGGCAGTTAGTGCGAGGGCTACCGCTGCAAAACTTGCAGCTACGCTCAATCGTCCAAGGTTCATGGAAATCCTTCGGCAATACGTGATGAATTGGCATCCAATGTCTTAGAGCCTTGGTAAGCGTACCCTAATTCCTTGATTTCTCATGAAGCAATAAAAGGCCATGAAAACCCCTTTAGAACTTCGGGATTCTGGACTGCGATAGAACGCTAGCTGAGTAGTAGAAAGTTGGTGTCAACCGTGGAAGTTCTGAGGACATTTTGCGTTATGTGTCGCAGTTCACGCACTGCGTGTGCGTAGCATGCGGTCACGAACCAACCGAGAAGCAAGCCACGAAGCCAGCAACAGCGGAATGATCATGACTAGCCAAGGGATAAAGGACAACTCGGCTGCGCCTGCGGTGTGTGAGAGTAACCAGCCAAAGAGCATGTTGCCTAGAAGTACTGCTAGGCCGCCGCAGGTGGAGAGTAATCCGAAGTAGGAGCCGGTAGCGTTGAGCCCGGCAAATTTTGGAACAAGACTGAGCGCGGTGGGATGAACACTCATATGACCCAGGGTCATCAGGGTGACTGCGCAAAGAATTCGCACCAAGCTGGTTTCCTCACCAAAGGCTGATGAAGGGATGAAGGCCAAAACACTAAACCCCAAGGCGCTGAGAATATAGCCCATGCGCAACGTTGCAGCTGGGCCGATTCTTGCAGCAAGCCACGATAAGGGAATCTGCAGGCTCAGGGTCAAAATGGAGATCCACGCAAAGATCAGCCCCAACCACTGGGTAGGCATGTCTTGGCGTTCAAGTTCCAAAGGAATAGCTAGATACAGCTGGTTGTAGGCCAATAGGTCCGCGGCATGCAGCGAACAGAAGGCCAAGAACTGGCGGTCGCGCAGACATTCTCGGAAGCTACTGCGAGGCTTCGATGCTTTAGTTCCTGCACCGGTAGCAGCCGACAGTGCGCCCGCCGTATCAGCCTTGCCAAGGGTCAGTGCCAAGAAGATTCCAATGGCCACAAAGAATACTGCGCCGAAACCTGCCACGGTAGAAAATCCCCAGCCCCACAAGGCCGAGCCCACCAAAGGTCCGGTGACGGCACCAATTTCACCAGTGATGCTCAGCCACGCAAAGAGCGTAGCCCGCCGCACGTGCTGGACTTGTCCTTGATCCCGTGCGCTTTGGGCAGCCGCCACCAAGATGTTTAGTCCCGGGGAGAATAGTGCCCCACCAAATCCGGTGAGCAGTGTGCCAAGAATGAACAGTCCCAAGTGTGGAGTACTAGGCCATAGGGATGCGGCCAAAGTGAGGAAACCTGCGGCACGTACCGCGCAGCCGATCAGAATCATGGTGCGGGCGCCGAAGCGATCCGCCAGAGTGCCACCAGCTAAGAACAGTCCTTGCTGGGCAAAAGTTCTGATTCCTAAGATCAGACCCACCGCGGTAGATGCCAACAGGAAATCATTGGTGAGGACTACCGCAAGGAAGGGAACTACGGCGTAAAAGCCGATATTAAACAGCGTCTGGGTTCCCAGGAGCACGGGAATTTCTAAGCGTTGCGAGCGAGTTTTCATGGGCCTCTGGGACGCGGTGATGATGACCTGTCTGATCTTAGCTAAAGGATTGTTAAGCCCAGGGTTTTGTAGAGGCTCTTTAACTTGTTTTTCTAAGCAGCCGCAAGGTCCGTCAGGGACAGTTCGGTCCACTGTTGATGGACCTGAGCCGGCGATCTATACCCGAGAGCCGAATGCAGCCGCTGGGAGTTGTACCAGCCAACCCACCTAGACGTCTCAGCCATGACCTCGACCTGTCCAGACCACTGCTTCCGGTCGATCAGCTTCGCCTTATAGACCGAATTCAGCGCTTCGGCCATGGCATTATCGTAGGAATCGCCCCTGGAACCCACCGAAGCAACGACCTTAGACTCGGCCAAGGCCTGCCCGTACCTAATAGACCGGAATTGCACGCCGCGGTCGCTGTGATGCACAAGGCCGGTCACGTCCTCACCATCCCGATACTTCCTTGCCAGTGCCATCATCAAAGCGTCTCTGGCCAATGACTCCCGCATATGGTTGGTGACTTGCCATCCCACGATTTCGCGGGTGAACACATCAAGGATAAACATGGCATAGACCCACCCGGCCTGGGTCGGAACATAGGTAATGTCAGCCACCCACAGCCGATTGGGGACTGCCGCGGTGAACTGGCGGTCCACCAGATCCACCGGGCATGACTCTGGATCAGCGGAGCGAGTTCTCGGTTTCCTCCGTTTGCGGCGGATCCCGTCAATACCAGCGATTTTCATTAATCGTTCCACGGTGTACCGAGCAATGGGCCCGAACTGATCGGCATGCTTGATGTTCATTGCATGCCACATTTTCCGTACTCCGTAGCAGGAATAGTTCTCCTCGTATACGTCACGAAGTTTGGGAAGTAATTGATCGTCCCGCACGCTGCGGGCTGAGGGCTGTCGTTTCTTGAAGGCATAGTACGAGCTCACGGCGATCTGCGCGCGGGTTCCTTGCAACGCGCGGATGATCGGCTCGACCCCGAGCTCGTCTTTGTGCTGATCGACGAAATCAACAATTATTTTGAGGGGCGGTCGAGCTCCGCCGCGAAGAAAGTCGCTGCTTTCTTCAGGATTTCGTTGGCTCGTTTGGTCTCGGCCAGTTCGGCCCGCAGTCGCTTATTCTCGGCTTCCAAGTCGATGGACTGCGCTGGTGTTGTTGCGCCGCTGTTCTTGTGGTTGCGTACCCAGGTGCGCAGCGTTTCGCTGCTCAACCCTAGTTCTTTGGCGACGCGTCGGATTGCGCCGTTCGCGGTGCTGGGGTCGGCCTGCGCGTGGATCACTAGGTCAACGGCGCGGGTCTTGAGTTCGTCGGTGTATTTGATCGGCAAGAGAGAAGTGTTCCTTTTCCAATTTCCTTGCCTCTAGTAAACCCGGTGCGATTCAACAACGCATAGAACCCGGATTAGCCCCAGACGTTTCTACAGGAGAGAAGTAATGAGCTCAATGAGCCGTCGAACAGCCTTAAGCACCACCGCGCTTATTTCAGGTGCCGCCGCTTCCTCACTGATTGGGTGTGCACCTGAATCGCAGAGCACGCGGCCCACACCGGTGGAACAACCCACCACCAGTGCTGCGGGCGAAAGCTCCAAGACATTGTTGGTCTACTTTTCTAGGGCTGGCGAGAATTACTTTAATGGTGGACGGCGCGTGCTGCAGACGGGTAACACCAAGGTTGTAGCTGGCATGATCAGCGAACTGGTTGAATGCGACGTCTATGGAATCCAAGCTGCCGAAGCCTACTCCGATTCTTATGATGAGACGGTGGAGCGCAACAGGCTGGAACAACGAGAGGACGTACGACCGGCCTTAGCCGGCACGTTGCCAGATATCAGCAAATACGACACGGTGATCTTAGGGTCTCCGGTGTGGAATGTCGCAGCCCCAATGATCATCTCTACATTCCTAGAGAAAGTAGATCTTGCAGGGAAAACGGTGTTGCCCTTTGTCACCTACGCGGTCAGTGGCCTTGCCGGTATTGATGAAGACTACCGAGCCAAGCTGCCCTCCGCCCACGTCATGGTCGGGCTTGCGGTGCGTGGGGAAGAAGTTGAGCAAGCGTCAGCCGAGCTGACGAGCTGGTTACGTCAACATCATCTGATTAAGTAGTCAACAGCCGCTGCCCTCAAATCATGGCAGCGGCTTTAGTGCATCAAGCTGTTGAGTCTGAAATTTCTAGCTCTGCACTTAGGCGGGATCGATGTGCCTTGGCAGCATCATCTAAGTCATCTTGGCTGTTTTTATCGGCTGGCCGCCGTCGTACTGTTCGCTGGCCATGAACATTTGCCGATAGTTGCACTGCGGGACTGTCGAAGACGTGCCGGACGTGAAAGTGTGGAATGCAAGCGGCATCGCTGAACCAAGCCAGTAGCTCTGCCGCAACCAACACACCTGCTACATGATCAGGAGCAACTAATGAGCACCTACACAGTGACCAACCCAGCCACCGGAGAGGTGGAAGCAGAATTCCCCACCGCAACCGACGAACAGATCCAGCAGGCGATGACCACTGCTCATCAGGCTTACCGCGGCTGGTCGACTTCTTCCTTGGATGAGCGTGTAACGCTACTCAATCGTGTTGCAGACATCTATGAATCGCGTGCTGATGAACTGGCAGCGATCATCACCCGCGAAATGGGTAAGCCGATCAAGCAGTCACTCGGTGAAATCAGCATTGTGGTGGCGATCTACCGCTACTACGCCAAGAACGGTCCCAAGTTCCTAGAAGACGAAGAGCTGGAAATCGCTTCGGGCGGTCGAGCCCTGGTACGCAAGGAATCCGTGGGTGTGCTGCTGGGTATCATGCCGTGGAACTTCCCTTACTACCAGGTGGCCCGCTTTGCCGCTCCAAACCTGATGAACGGCAACACGGTTCTGCTCAAGCACGCACCGCAGTGCCCTGAATCGGCTGCCGCCATGGAAGAGATCTTCCGCGAGGCTGGTGCCCCAGAAGGTGCCTACGTGAATATCTATGCCACCAATGATCAGGTTGCTGACATCATTGCTGACCGCCGGGTCCAGGGTGTTTCGCTGACCGGTTCCGAGCGTGCAGGTTCGGCCGTGGCCGAGATTGCCGGACGCAACCTGAAGAAGGTTGTACTGGAGCTGGGCGGCTCTGATCCATTCTTAGTCTTTGACGATGCTGATATCGCTCGCACCGCCAAGCTAGGACTGCGCGCACGTTATGGCAATACCGGTCAGGCCTGCAACGCGGCCAAGCGATTCATCGTGGATTCCTCAGTGTATGAAGACTTCTCTTCTGCACTGGTTGAGCAGGTTGCCGGCATCAAGGTCGGAGACCCAACGGTGGAAGAGAACTTCGTGGGCCCACTTTCCTCGGTGGCAGCTCGCGACGGATTAGCTGAGCAGGTACAGGATGCCATCGACAAGGGAGCAACGGTACTGACCGGCGGCAAGCCAATTGATGGTCCGGGCGCTTTCTATGAACCAACGGTATTAGCTGGTGTCACCGAGAAAATGCGTGCCTTCTCCGAAGAGCTCTTTGGCCCAGTCGCCGTCCTGTACAAGGTTGACGGCGAGGAACAAGCCGTAGAACTGGCAAATAATTCGGACTACGGATTGGGAGCCTCCATACATACGCAGGACGCCGAGCGCGCACAACGTATTGCCACCCAGCTGAGCAGTGGCATGGTGGCCATCAATGAACCATCCTCCACCTCACCTGAACTGCCATTTGGTGGCGTGAAGCGTTCTGGCATCGGCCGTGAACTGGGCAAGTTTGGCATGGATGAATTTATCAACCGCAAGCTGGTGAAGATCGCCGGCCGCTAAACTCAGCGTCAATAAGCAATGGCCCGGTCTACAGGAAAATCTTCCTGCAGACCGGGCCATCGTTGCACTTATTTGCGGTTAGTCGTTAGATGCCCAAGACTTCGCGCAGTCGGGCTACGTGGCCCTTGGCGTCCACACCGTATTCAATCTGCGAAATCTTGCCTTCCGGATCAACCACCGCGGTGGAGCGCAAGGTGCCAACCGATGTCTTTTCACCAAACGTCTTGGTGCCATAAGAACCGTAGGCCTTGGCCACTTCATTTCCTGGGTCTGAGAGCAACGGGAAATTCAATGATTCATCGCTGGAGAAACTAGCCAAGGTTTCTGGCTCGTCTGGTGAAATGCCCAGTACTGCATAGCCGGAGCTACGTAGAGAATTCAGGTTGTCACGGAAGTCGCAGGCTTCGGTGGTGCAGCCAGGGGTGGCTGCTTTCGGGTAGAAGTACACGATGACGTTCTGCCCCGCGTAGTCCGAAAGCGATACGGTCTCACCTTCGGCGTTACGCAGCGAAAAGGCTGGTGCTTGCTGTCCAACGGAAAGTGCGGTGGATTGCTCTGACATGATCCCAACTTTCGGATTGTGATATTTGGTTTTCATCCTATGGCTTGTTGCTGTCCGAGGCTAGAGGGGAGTGCTTGAATAGTTTTTATGTTCAAGAGCAAGGCGATACCTTGGCATTGCACTGCGTAAACCTCCGCGCTACCTGCCAATCACGAGCAGTTGGCGACATTCTGTTGATAGAAGTGTTCCACTGAATCGGCAGGAATGGGCGATCAATTGATCACTCTAGGACGGATGGGAGCTCGATGACTGAGAACATGACATCGATACGCACAGTAGGGCTAATCGCGGACCCAGGCATTGCCCGGGCCCTATCAAACCGTGTCTCCAAGCGCTTAGAAATTAAGCTCAACAACGTTTATGACAGTGACTACCACTGGCAAGTTAATACTGATACCTATACCTTGCCGCTGGGTGAGAGCGGGCGAGTGGCTTTGAATGAAAAAGTCCCTGAACTACGTGAAAAGCACGGCTGGAATTTCATTATCTACCTCACCGACGTACCGCACTATGTGCAAGAACGCCCGGTGCGTTCAGTGATCAGTCCCAATGACTCCTCTGCGGTGCTCAGTGTGCCCACCATGGGTTTTGCACGGATCAGTGTCTTGGCAAATCAACTAGCAGAGCTAGTCCATGAACTCGCCACTGGTCAAGAACCCAACCGTCATGGGTCACAGCTGGCCAAGGCGATGAGCATTCAAGGCAGTCTTGCTGACGGGGATGAGTCCCAGGATCGAGTCTCCAGTATCGAAGGACTACGTGGCAGGATCTTGCTCATTGGTGGCATGGTACGTAGCAACCGTCCTTGGCGGTTAGTGCCAAGGTTGTCTTCGGCAATGGCCGGTGCCGTAGCTACCGGTGCCTTTGGTGTGTTCTACACGAGCATCTGGTCCATGGCTGACTACTCGTCCTCGCCTCGACTGGCACTGATTACAGTCTTCAGCATTCTGGTGCTGACCATCTGGCTGGTACTGCATAACCGATTATGGGAGAGCCCTCAGGGTAGCCGCCGACGAGAAAAGCTCGTGGTCTACAACCTGGCTACGCTGCTCACTGTATCCATTGCTGCCTTCACCATGTACATACTGCTTTTCTTGGCGCTATTCCTTGGTTCGCTGATTGTCATTGATCAGGAATACCTCGCCTCGGAACTGGCCCATCAAGTGGGGCTGGCCGAATACTTCAACCTAGCCTGGCTAGCTTCCTCATTGGGTTTGATGGGTGGTGCGGTCGGCTCCAGCTTTGATGACGTGGCACGAGTGCAGCGGGCTACCTTCAGTCAGCGCGAATATGAGCGCCGCAATATGGACTTCAGTGTAGATGGCACAAACGAGGACTCCGCCTAAGTACGACGGAGTCCTCGAAAGGCACTATCTATGGCTGGTTCTTGCCACCGTTAACATGCACGGTGGAACCCACCACGTAGGAGGCCTCATCACTGGCAAGGAATACATACGCCGGCGACACTTCCACCGGCTGTCCAGCCCTGCCCAACCAGGTATCGTGCCCGAATTCGGGCAGGGCCTCGATGGGCTGACCATCACTTGGCTGCAGCGGAGTCCAAATTGGACCCGGCGCCACAGCGTTCACCCGCACCCCCTGTTTGGCAGCTTGTGAAGCCAAGGACTTGGTGAAATTACTGATGGCACCCTTGGTGGCCGCGTAATCCATCAAATGATCCGAAGGGTCAAAAGCCTGGATGGAGGTGGTGTTGATAATGGAGCCTCCTTCGCCGATGACCTTCAGCGCGGCACGCGACAGTGCAAACATCGCAAAGATATTCACGTCAAAAGTCGCCTCGACCTGTTCATCACTGAGATCCTGCAGGGACTCAACGCTGATCTGCTTACCGGCGTTATTTACCAAGATATCTAAGCCACCCAAAGCGATGGCGGCTTCATCTACCAATGAATCCCGGTAGCTTCTGTTCCGTAAGTCTCCGGGCAGATGCATAACTTCCACCCCAGCGTCTTCTAGTACTTGTGCCACGGTGAGGGCATCAGAGGTTTCAGCCGGAAGATAAGCCAGCGCAACGTCGGCACCTTCTCGGGCAAAAGCGATGGCTACCGCTGCCCCAATTCCTGAGTCACCACCGGTGATCAAAGCACGCTTATCTTTTAACCGGTCGTGCCCTTTGTAAGTGCGCTCGCCGTGATCTGCCTTCGGCTGCATTTTGCTATCAAGACCTGGTTCAGGCTGACGCTGTTCAGGTGGGCTGATGCGTTCTTTACCTGCCCGCTGAGTCTCTGGTGTTGGATCTGTCATGAGAAGTCCTCCTTCAGCTGGTGGATGATGCCCGGAATTTGCCCCGAGGCATCTTCGAACAATGCCCAGTCTTGGCTTAATAGGTGCATAGTGACAGCTCCACTGCTGTTTTTGTAGGCAATGGCCAGTATGCGTCCGGTTCAAATTCAGCGTCAGGCACCAAGAAATTCAATGTGTTAGTGCTCAATTCTGAGTCCTGGCACAAAACCACGCTTTACCCCTTTCATCTGATCGCTCTCTTAGCTACCGTGGGTCGCGCAGGGAACTTGTTGGTATCGGCAGGATTGGAGATTCAAGATGGCAGGGAAAGCACAAAGCCCTATCAAAGACGAAGAACTCTATGAAGAACTGCGCGAAGAGGGCAACTCCAAGCAGAAGTCAGCACGAATCGCTAATGCCGCAGCTCGCGACGGACGTTCCGAGGTAGGCAAGCGAGGAGGAGAAGCTGGCGACTATGACGACTGGAGCGTTGCCGAACTTCGCAAGCGGGCCGGTGAAATTGGCATCAAGGGTCGTTCCAAAATGGTCAAGAGTGAATTGATCAAGGCTCTACGCAATTCCTAATTCTCGAATCTAGTCAGACAGAGCAGGAGATCGTGATGGGTGACCGCAAGAATCCAGAAGAACCAGCACGCACGGCAGATCCGGGCGAATCCGCAGAACCCGGCGACGAGCGCGTTGTGCGTCGTGGCGAAGTACAAAGCGACAACGAAGAATCAGCAACCTCAACCGACGATGATCGGTTTGATGCCGGATAGCCACTACGGTTCTGGCAAGTAAGCACCGAAAACACCGACCACAGATGCCACTTGTGGCATTGAAATAGATGATCTGCACGCCCCACAGAAATGGAGAAAGATCATGGGATTTTTGGACAAGGTAAAAGATTTGTTCGGCAGTGCTAAAGAAACGTTGAAAGACCCAGACAAGAACCTGGTTGAAAATACCTGGCCAGCCGGGGAGCCAGATGACGAGCATGTCCCTGAGGACGGCGTAGATCTGACCGAATATTCCGAGACCGATGCAGAGCCGGTCACCCCTGATCACGCCGAACCAATCACCGGAGTGGATCCAGAACTGGATGCACCAGATGAGGCACAGTACCGACAAGACGAGCGGTAATCCTCTCTGGCGGGAGGGGATAGGTAGCTTCGTAAGTGAGTAACTGCCAGAGCCCGGTGCTCTGGAATGCCAAGCTGATCCGCCACTAGTGCAGTGGCGGATCAGCTTTTTGTTTATAGCAATTTGTCACGGAAAGGATAACCATGAGTGACAACGACATTCTTGATAGGCAGCAAGTAAATCAATACCTTGAGGAGCTGCCCCAATGGCGATTAGTTCCCGGAGCTATCGCCGCAGTTTTTCAAACCAAGACTGCAGCTGCAGCCATTGAGCTGTTTGCAGATATTGCCAGCGTTGCTGAACTAGATAATCATCATCCGGACGTTGACTGGCGATACAACCTTCTTTTTGTCACCACAACATCCCATGATGTTGGCTCACAAGTCACCACCCGCGATGTCGCCTTGGCGAGCAAAATCTCTGAGCGCGCTGCAGCCTTGGGAGCCACCGCACGAACCGATCTGATTGGTGTTGTGGAGATTGCGGTAGACACTGCAGACGTGAGTGAGATTAGTGCTCAGTGGGCTGCCGGTCTTGGATATAAAGAGCAGGGCGATGGCAGCTTGGCCGACCCTAACCATCGGCTACCGGCCATCTGGTTCCAAGAGACGCAAACCCCGAACGATAATCGTCTGCACCTAGATATCTGGCGCGCCCATTCCGAGAGCCAGCCGGTGCTTGATGAACTGCAACAAACCGGAGCCAAACTTGATCACGAAAGCGCGCCCAGCTTTGTGATTGCTACCGATGCTCAGAACAACAGATTCTGCATCTGCACAGAGAAAGACCGGTAACTAACTAGGGTGCCATAAATAGTTAGAGAAGCAAGATAAGGTGCTTGATTAGCGCCTATGATCGGCACCACCAGACCCTGAGATCATGCGGTTTTTGAGTGGCAAGATAGCGATTGACAAAAATCAATCGCAGGGATGATTCTACTTGTCGGTGCACCGGGTTAGACTGGCAATCGCTCTTCAATCATCGCGCCCTTAAACCGAAGTGGCCCGGTGCCGGAGAGCCTGATGCCAGCGAGGATTTTTCCACATGCTTCTCAAGCTCATCTTGAAACACTCCAAGCCTTACACAGGCTGGATTATTGCCGTAATCATCTTGCAGTTGGCCACCACCATGGCCACTCTCTATCTCCCTAGCCTGAACGCCAAAATTATTGACGTAGGCGTGCAGTCCGCAGATATTGACTACATCTGGCGTACCGGCGGACTGATGCTCATTGTTGCTCTCGTTCAGGTAGTCACCGCTGTGGCTGCAGTGTACTTCGGAGCCAAAACCGCCATGAGCGTGGGCCGTGACATCCGACAGTCTGTTTTTGAAAAGGTCTCCACCTTCTCAGCTCAGGACGTCAACAAGTTTGGTGCCGCCACCCTGATCACCCGTGGCACCAACGACGTGCAGCAAATCCAAATGCTGACCTTGATGGCATTAAACTTCATGATCAACGCACCAATCATGTCCATTGGTGGCGTCGTCATGGCTATCCGCGAAGATCCCGGACTGTCATGGCTGGTCTGGGTTTCGGTGCCAATGGTACTGATCGTTGTTGGCCTGCTGGTCATCAAACTGATGCCGCTATTCCGTGACATGCAGGTACGAATTGATGGGATCAACGGGGTACTGCGCGAGCAGATCACCGGTATCCGCGTTGTTCGCGCCTTTGTCCGTGAAGAGCACGAAACCGAACGTTATGCTGACGCCAACCAGAAACTGACCAACCTTGGTGTGAAGGTCGGTAACCTGTTTGTGCTGATGTTCCCAGCCATCACCATGATCCTTCACCTTTCTACCGCAGCAGTGCTGTGGTTCGGTGGGCATCGTGTGGATAACAGCCAGGTGGAAGTTGGCGCACTGACCGCTTTCTTGCAGTACATGCTGCAGATCCTGATGGCAGTCATGATGGGTACCTTCATGGCCATGATGATTCCACGCGCAATGGTTTCAGCTGACCGTATTTCTGAGGTCCTCGACAGCGAGCCTTCGATGAAGGACGCGGAAGATCGCGAAGTTGCTCTTCCAGAGCCTGGCACCGTTGAATTCAAAAACGTGAGTTTTGGCTACCCGGGTGCAGAAGCTCCGGTACTGTCCAACGTTTCCTTCACTGCCAAACCTGGACAGACCACCGCGATTATCGGTTCTACCGGCGCTGGCAAAACCACCTTGTTGAACCTGATTCCTAGGCTCTATGACGCTACCGAAGGTGAGATTCTCATCGGCGGTGCTCCACTGAAGGAACTGGGCCGAGAGGCAATTTCGCAGAATATTTCCGCTGTGCCACAGCGCCCTTACCTGTTCTCCGGAACCATTGCCAGCAACCTGCGCTTTGGTGCTCAGGACGCAAGCGATGAAGAACTTTGGGAAGCCTTGAGAATCGCGCAGTCAGCAGATTTTGTTTCTGAACGTGATGGCCAGCTGGAATCCACCATTGCTCAGGGCGGTACCAACGTCTCCGGCGGTCAGCGTCAGCGACTATGCATCGCCCGTGCCTTGGCTGCCAAGCCAAACACCTACCTCTTTGATGATTCCTTCTCTGCTTTGGACGTGAACACCGATGCCAAGCTTCGTGCGGCGTTGGCTGAACCAACCAAAGATGCAGCGGTCATCATCGTGGCCCAGCGAGTCTCCACCATTACCGAGGCGGATCAAATCCTCGTCTTGGATCACGGAGAAATCGTGGCCCGAGGAACCCATGAAGAACTCTTGGAATCCTCGGAAACCTACCAAGAAATTGTGACATCCCAGCTGAGCGTGGAGGAGGTGGCCTAAGTGGCGAAAAAACAGAAAAATGTGGAACCAGAGCAGCTTGATAGCGAGCTCGCCGCAATTGATGAATTTGAAGTCGCCGCCGGTGCAGACGACTGGAGCGGTGGTGCTCCAGCGCGTAAAGCTGAGCGCTTCTGGCCATCGGCCAAACGCCTGGTAGGACTGATGTCCCCCTACAAGTGGGGGATGGTTCTCGTCTTTGCACTGATCACCGTGTACGTAGTGCTTTCGGTGATTGCCCCTCGCGTTCTGGGTAAAGCCATGGACGTGATCTTTGCTGGTCTAATCGGCAAGAAACTTCCTGCGGGAACTCCTGCCGACGTCATTGTTCAGCAGCTGCGTGACTCCGGTCAGGACACCCAGGCCGACATGCTGTCGAAGGTGAATTTTGTGCCCGGTCAGGGCATCGACTTCACCCAGCTCTCGCAGTTCATCCTGATTGTGCTGTCCATGTACTTCGTGGCCTCAGTCTTCTCTTGGGCTTCAGGTTGGTTGCTGAACAAGCTGGTCATGCGCGTGGTTTACAACCTGCGCAAGGATGTTGAAGACAAGATCAACCGTCTGCCGTTGAACTACTTTGACACCCGCCAGCGCGGAGACATCCTCTCCCGCGTGACCAACGACGTGGACAACATCCAGAACGCATTGCAGCAGGCATTGAGCCAGTTGGTGCAGTCCATCATGACGGTTATTGGCATTGTCATCATGATGTTTGTGGTCTCTTGGCAGATGGCGTTGATCGCTTTGGTGGCGTTGCCACTATCCGGTGTGGCTGCAGGCTTCATTGGTTCCAAGGCACAGAAGCTGTTCACCGCCCAGTGGAAAAACACCGGTGCACTGAACGGTCAGATCGAAGAGTCCTTCTCCGGCCACGAGCTGATGAAGGTCTTCGGCCGTGAAGAGGACATGGTTGCCCGTTTCACTACCCGCAACGAAGAGCTGTACAAAGCTAGCTTCGGTGCACAGTTTGTCTCAGGCATGATCATGCCAGTGATGAACTTCGTGTCCTACCTGTCCTACGTCGGCATCGCCGTGGTGGGCGGGTTGCGCGTAGCCTCGGGTGCGATGAGCCTTGGTGATGCCACGGCATTCATCCAGTACTCGCGTGAGTTCACCCAGCCACTGGGCCAGATCGCTGGTGTAGCAAATATGCTGCAGTCCGGTGTGGCCTCGGCTGAGCGTACCTTTGAGCTGTTGGATGCTGAGGAACAAGATCCGGAAGACGCACAGGTAGCACTGCCTGAACGCACCGACGGTCACGTGTCCTTCCAGAACGTCTCCTTCTCCTACACCCCGGAGCAGCCACTGATCGAGGACCTGTCCTTTGACGCGGATCCGGGGCATACCGTGGCCATTGTTGGTCCTACCGGTGCGGGTAAGACCACTCTGGTGAACCTGGTGATGCGCTTCTACGAGCTGAACTCCGGGAAGATCTTGGTTGATAACCATGACATCACCCAGCTCTCGCGTGCAGATCTGCGCTCCAAGGTGGGCATGGTGCTTCAGGATGCGTGGCTGTTTGGTGGAAGCATCATGGAGAACATCCGCTACGGACGTCTGGACGCTACCGATGAGGAAGTCATCGAGGCAGCTAAGGCAACGTTTGTTGATCGCTTTGTGCGTGCACTGCCTGATGGCTACGACACCATCATCGATGAAGAAGGTACCAACGTCTCGGCCGGCGAGAAGCAGCTGATCACCATCGCTCGCGCGTTTGTGGCCAACCCTTCCTTGCTGATCCTTGATGAGGCAACCAGCTCGGTGGATACACGTACCGAGTTGCTGGTGCAGCAGGCCATGGCTGCCTTGCGCAGTGACCGCACCAGCTTCGTGATTGCTCACCGCCTCTCAACAATCCGTGACGCCGACACCATTTTGGTGATGGAATCAGGAAAGATTGTGGAGCAGGGCAACCACGAGTATCTGCTGAAAACGCAGGGTGCGTACTACCGGTTGTACCAGTCGCAGTTTGCTGGTCCGGCTGAGGATGTGGATGCAAATCCAGATACCGCTGCCGTTCCTGCAGTAGCTGCCGGCGCTCCGGTGGCTGCTGAGTTGGCGCCGGAAGCAAAGGAAGAAACCGAGTAGGTTTTCTTCGCTTCTAGGACCCCGATATCTGACAGATTTTCTGTCAGATATCGGGGTCCTTTGTTATATCTGACAGTGTCCCGGGCTCGATTGGTATGGCACGCCAGTAGGTCACCAATAGCGTTTCTCATCCCGATGATGATGCAATGTGATCATGATGCTTAGACAGCTGGAATATCTGGTGGCCTTGGCCAATGAAGGGCATTTTGCCCGGGCCGCTGAAGAATGCGCGGTGTCCCAGCCGGCCTTATCCGAGGGGATCCGAAAACTTGAGAAAGAACTCGGTGTCCCATTGGTTAGGAGGAACCACGCGTTCCAGAGCCTGACCCCCGAAGGGCAGACCGTGCTCAAATGGGCGCGAAAAATCTTAAAAGACCGTGAGTCGCTGAAACAGGAAGTTTCTCATCATCTTCATGGTCTGAACGGCACGCTGCGCATTGGTGCTGTTCCCGCCGCCTCTTCCACGGTCGCGATGCTCACTGACAAGTTTGCGCGAGCCTATCCCGAGACACGCATCAATGTTCAAGCGAGCCTGCGTTCACAAGAGATTGTCCGACAGATCAGGAACTACGAGCTTGATGCGGGCCTAATCTACGCAGAGCCACAGGATGTGGCCGGGTTGCTGGTGTACCCGCTGTATGCAGAGGAGCATGTGCTGCTCACCGCGACGGGCATGCGTAAGAAAGATGCTGTTGACTCATGGGCGACAGCCTTGAAAATGCCGCTGTGTCTTCTCGATTCTTCTCTTCGCGGACGCCAAGTCTTGGACCAGGCCCTCAGCCAGAATTTTCTGGAGGTTTCACCACGAATTGAATGTGATTCGATAGTGACCCTCTTGGCGCATGTATCGACCGGACACTGGGCCAGCATTGTCCCTCGCCAATGGCTGCCTCCATTGGGAGCCCTTCCAGGAATCGAGTTAACCCGGCTGGACAATCCACAAGTCACCTCTCAAATCTCTTTGGTCATGGTCGATGACAAACCGTTAACTTTGATGACGCAGGCGTTACAGGAGATTATTTTTGACACATTTGAGTTGATCGATAAGGCAATCACTAGTGATCATAATGAATGATTATTGAATCATTGATTCTGATTGTTGGAATTGATCAAGTCTGATCCTTGATCCTAGAGGCAGACCCGAGCCCGAGAAGCGAATCGGGTCATGCGACTAGATGCGGGGACAGAACAGTGGGACAAGTCAGTTCAAACAAGCGGCCAAGCGCCGTGCCGCCTAGGCCGGCGTGCTGATGGCTGGAAAACCGGCCGACGTTTTTGCGGTCATTCCAAAGGCCAAGTCGAAGATGGCTTCACTCGTGGACTGGCAACTCTTCCTCATCGCGCACAGCCCCGAGCTCCGTCCGGCCCTGCGCGTAGGCCTCGGCTTGGGTATCCCAGGCAGTTTGCTGTTGCTGATGGGTCGGGTGGATCTACTTGCCTATGCGGTCTTTGGGTCAATCGTCGGAATGTATGGGCGCGATCCGCATCGTTGGCAACGGCTGAAGAACCAGCTGATTGCCATGGCTTTGATGCTCGGTGCCGGAATCTGCGGGATCCTTGTCGCCCCGATGGCAATACATGGGTGGCTGTTGCTTGCCGGGGCAATGTTCTGGGCTGCCTTCAGCTCGCTGGTCGCCGATCGATTTGGGATCAAACCAGGCGGCGCCTTCTTTCCGCTTTTCGCGTTTGGCGCCTTGGGAACCTTGCCGGTGAAAGACCTGCCCGCTGTGGATGGACTCATGGCGTTTGTGGTCACCGCGCTGTTCAGTGTATTGCTCGGCCAAGCGGCGCGATTCGACCGCGCGGCGCAACGGTTAGTAGCCGTCCACGACATTTATTGGCCAGGCATCCTGCGCAGGGTCAGGACCTACCTGATAGTTATTTTCCTAGCTGGGGCGTTGGGGATTTTCCTCCAGGTTGAGCACCTTCAGTGGACCCTGGCTGGAGCGGCCGTTCCGCTGGCCGTCGGCAACGCCCGAGGTCGACTGCAACGAGGAGCCAACCGCATCGCCGGAACCCTAGCCGGCATCGTCGTGTTGATGGGAATTAGCTATCTTCAGCCCAATGAAGCCGCGACCGGGTGCCTGATTATCGGACTGATGTTCCCGACTGAAGCCTATATGGTGCGTAACTACGGTCTTGCCCTCAGCTTTTTCACCCCGCTGGTCATCTTGATGCTCCAAGCAGCGAATCCGTCGGCGGGATCCCAATTGATATGGGACTGCGCCATGGGCAATCTCCTTGGTGTTGTGGTCGGTATTCTGGCGGCAGCCATAGTTGAACGCCGGCCTGTAGTCGCGTAACTGTCGGTTAGTTCCACCGCTAGTGAGGATTTGTCTTTTACTACCAGCGTTTGTCGCAAGCAACCCCGGAACTGCAGGCAAGCGACCTGACAAGAGAATACTTCGCGAGATGTATCGAAATAATTGGTGAAATCTCTATTCAGGTGTCCTTCGATGGACATAAGCTGACAGTGAACTCGCATTATTCATCGAGGAAAGGGAAAGAACGCATGTCAGACATTGCCGTGCCCACTGTGGGCGCAAAACTCTCGGCAGAATTCTTGGGCACATTTGTGCTGGTCTTCGGTGGCTGTGGTTCGGCCATCTTCGCAGCAAAGGTCATCGCTGATGAATCGGTCAACATGGGGATCGGATTTGTCGGTGTTTCACTGGCCTTCGGTCTAACTGTGCTGGTCATGGCCTACGCGGTTGGCCATATTTCAGGCGGACACTTCAACCCAGCGGTCACCCTCGGAACAGCCTTCGCCGGCCGTACCCCGTGGAAGGACGTTGGACCATACATCGTTACGCAGATTGTTGCCGCTTCGGTAGCAGGTGCAGTGCTGTTCGCGATTGCCTCAGGCAAGGACGGTTTCAACGCGGTTGAATCAGGATTTGCTTCCAACGGTTATGGCGATCGCTCACCAGATGGCTATTCGCTGGTCGCAGCATTGATTGCTGAAATCGTGCTCACCGCCATTTTCCTATACGTGATTCTGGGTTCCACCGACGAGCGTGCACCAAAGGGCTTCGGTCCAATTGCTATTGGTCTGTCTTTGACGTTGATCCACTTGGTTTCCATCCCAGTCACCAATACTTCGGTTAACCCAGCGCGTTCGTTGGGTGTTGCTTGGTTCGCTGGGCCAGAAGCCTTGGGCCAGGTGTGGCTATTTATCCTCGCTCCAATTATTGGTGCGGCCATCGCAGGCGTAACCTACAAGATCTTGTTCCCAGCATTTGTGGACAGGGGTCGCGAAGGTTTCGACCGCAACTAGTTTTGCATTGAGCTAGGGCTACGGCCGTGGCTCGAAGCGACCCCGGGATGAGTGCTGTGCACACAGCACCAGTTCCGGGGTCTGTCATGTCTGCAAGTTCTACGTGAAGCGATTCATAGGCCAGACGGCCTACAGTTTACGAATTCCATAGCTAACGACAGTAGGCTTGTACCATGCAACAGTGGCCCGAACACCCGACTCAGTATGCGCCGCTCAGGCCCAAACAACGTGTATTCAACGCTGGAAAATTCAGCAAGGGCGACCTGTTCACCGTCTTGGCTTACCTGATTTTCTTCATCGGGGGAGCCGCTAGCCTCATCGCCCTGATCCCTGGATATATGGATGCCTTCGACACCCAAGATCAGGCGTTGTTCGGGATCAACCTGATCCTGTATGTCACGTTCTTTGTGCTGGCCATGATCCAGTGTGGGCCGCAATTCTTCGAGTCCTTCAAGACCATGCGTTACCACTCGTTAGCAAAATGGCTGATGCTGCCCGGTGGCTGGCTGCTGACCATCATGCTCAACGCGCTGGTTGCAGGACTTACCGGCCAAGCGGTCACCAGCGAAAACCAGGCCGCCCTAGAAAGCATGGCCGGAACCGTCCCATTACCGGTGATGTTAGTTGTCACCGCGTTCTTTGGCCCGTTTGTTGAGGAATACTTCTTCCGGCATCTGCTCATCGGCAAGCTCTCTCGCAAACTCAATGTCTGGATCACGTTACTGATCTCCACACTCTTGTTTGCTGGAATCCACTTTGTTGGGGCTGGCGTCAGTTCGTGGCTAGAAGTCGTTCCGTACTTCATGCTCGGAATCATGATGGGCCTTGCTTATATCCTCAGCGGTAAGTCGATGGCCTACTCCTACATGTTCCACGTGCTGAATAACACCGTGGCTTTGCTAGTTGTGTATCTGATCTACCCGTTACTTCCTGCAGGAGTCTAAAGAAGTGTCTTTTACCGGACATGTTCCACGTACCCCGGCCTACCGTGGCATGCTGCTGGCGTTATTTGCTAGTGGTGTCGCCACCTTCTCTCAGCTATACGCGGTGCAGGGACTGCTTCCAGTCATCTCCGACTACTTCCAGATCAGTTCATCTCAAGCTGCCTTGGCAGTTTCCTCGGCCACCTTGGGCTTGGCGCTGGCGGTAACCCCGTGGGCCATCATTTCGGACCGAATCGGTCGACGTAAAGTCATCTGCGCAGCCTTGATTGCTTCGGTGCTACTGGGATTGCTTAGCACCCAGTCACCTAATTTCGAAGCTCTGGTTGTCATCCGATTCTTTGAAGGTCTTGCCCTGGCCGGAGTACCGGGTTCAGCACTGGCTTTCCTCGTGGATGAGGTCAATCCGAAAGCCGTCGCCGTAGCTAGCGGTACCTATATTTCTGGAACCACGCTCGGTGGTCTAGCTGGACGCTTGGTGGCCAGCTTCATTGGTGAGCCTGCTGGGTGGCGCTGGGGTATTGCAGCGGTGAGCATCATGGCAGGGCTGGCTACTCTGTTCTTCTTACTCAAAGCTCCGGCGGCCCGAGGTTTTGATCCGATCCTTAATCAGAATCTGAAGGGGATCGCAGCGAAATTTGCACAGGCGTTGCGCGGAAAAATGGCGTTGGTGTACGCCCAAGGTTTCTTGCTCATGGGTGGGTTTGTCGCGGTGTATAACTATTTGGCATTCCGTCTGGAAGCCCCGCCATACCTGATTCCATCTTTGCTGGCAGCACTGGTGTTCTTGGCCTACCTATCGGGAACCTACACTTCGGTGGCCAGCGGCAAAGTCGTGGCCAAAATCGGACGTCGCAATACACTGCGTTTGAGTACCTTGACCAGCGCCATCGGTCTGGCGCTGACTCTGTCCGGTAACTTGATAGTCATCGTTGTGGGCTTGCTGATCTTTACCGCAGGTTTCTTTGCAGCCCATGCGGTAGCCAGCGGATGGGTCCCGGTGCTCGCCGCCACGGCCCGTGCCCAAGCATCCAGCCTGTACAACTTGTTCTACTACGTTGGTTCCTCAGTGCTCGGATGGCTCATCGGTATTCCGTTTATGCACTTGGGGTGGGGCAGCGTCGTATTGTGCGTCATCGCTTTGCAGGCTCTAGCAGTTGTCTTGGCGTCTTTCCTTTCCAAGCAGGATCCGTCGCTGGCCAATAAGTAGATATTCCGTTATCGGAATGTTTCATTGGGGCTTCACTCACGTTAGATCATCGAACTCACCTGAGACCCAACGGGCATAGCGGTCCGCTGAGAACTGCACAATTCGGCGTGCATCTGTTGGAATGCGCGAGGCGAAGTTGTTGTACAGGCGATCAAATTCCACACCTTCCAACTTCGTGGCAAGACGTCGCACCACAGCTGCCGAGAGCGGAATCCGGTTGGGGTGACTGCGCAGAAAAGTCACGTTGCCATCTGCCACGGGGAATATTGCATCACCCGCTAAAAGCACGTCACTTCCATCGGCGCCAGCTTCCCAACAGGCAACAGTGCTTCCCGGGAAATGACCGCCCACTTGTCTCAGCGTGATGCCCGGTAACACTTCAAAATCATCGTTCCAGAGTTGAACCGCGGATGAAGAATACTGAACCCACTGGGCATCCTTTTCAGCCACGTAGATGGGTGCGTTGCTAAAAGCTTGCCTGTACTGATGTTGCACGCCATACATGTGCAGGTGCTGGCCACGATAGCAGCTAAACCTCCCTGGGCATTCAGCCAACTTATAATCTGTTCAGTGAGCAAGCCGGGAACATCAAAGAGTAAGTTGCCACCGGTGGTTTGAACCAGCAAGGCACTTTGCCCGATACCAATTTCCGGTGAAGAAATAGCGGTTAGACCTGGTTCAAGTTCTGTCAGCGTCAACTCGTGGACGCGTGCCACCAAGTCTTCGCTACGTATCCAACGTTGAGTACCGCCGGGGATATATTGGCGTTCATCGGCACAGATCGGGCATAAGCCTTCGGGCTGTTCGCCTGGCGGAAACTCGACAGCGCATCCGGCGCACTGCCACTGATCATGGGGCTGTAGGTTCATTGGCTCCAAAGCTTCTTCGCTTCAGGTCCGGTCATCGCTGGGTTGATTCCAACGTATTGCCTAGCAGAGGCATGCGGTAGACAAAATTTACCAGTTTCTGTCTTGCCAGCTGAGCATGAATGGTGAAAGCTGCTGGTGCTTCGTAGAGTGGAGTTCGTGAGCTCATCAACCCCCACCGACTCCCCGCGGAGCATTTCTCGACAGATCTTGGCCTTGGCCGTGCCGGCATTGGGAGCGCTCATTGCTGAGCCACTATTTTTGTTGGCTGATTCGGCCATTGTTGGCCACCTCGGTGTGAACGAGCTGGCCGGTGCTGCACTGGGAACCACGGTGTTGCAGACCGCTGTTGGGCTGATGATTTTCTTGGCATATGCCACCACTCCTGCCGTTGCTCGAGCTATTGGTGCCGGGAAGCCGGAAGTAGCGATGGCCGCTGGGCGTGATGGCATGTGGTTTGCCGTGGTTCTTGGTGTGTTGCTCTCCGCGATCGGCTACTTCACAGCCAGACCCTTGGTAAATGCCATGGGTTCTGAGGGAGCAACAGCAGATTTTGCGGTGGACTATATCCACTATTCACTGCCCGGGCTCACCGCGATGTTGTTAGTGCTGGCGGCAACTGGCGTCTTGCGCGGAATGCAAGATACCAAGACCCCGCTGGTGGTAGCCACCATCGGCTTTGGACTGAACGTGGTCTTGAACTTTGTGCTGGTTTACGGCGCGCACATGTCGGTGGCCGGAGCCGCATTGGGTACCTCAATCGCCCAGTGGCTGATGGCCGCAGTCTATCTGTGGATGCTGCTACCTCGGATTGCTCGACAGGGGATTTCTTTAGCACCGCGCTGGGCGGGGTTCATCTCCACCGGGCAAGTGGGTTCGTGGTTGATGCTGCGCAACCTCACCATGCGTGCTGCGTTATTGTTGACGGTCTTTGTTGCAACCAGTGCCGGTACCCAAACATTAGCTGCCCACCAGCTGGTGTTCACGATTTTCAGCTTCTTAGCCTTTGCACTCGATGCCCTGGCGATTGCTGCCCAAGCGATGATTGGCCAAGAATTAGGTCGAGGCGATGCGCAACGAGTTCGCAAACTCACCGGCATCATGAGTCGTTGGGGGATCTACTTCGGAATGGTCACCGGTCTGTTGCTGTTGACTACCTCGTGGGTGTTCCCGATGATGTTCACTAGTGATGAGCAGATCCGTCAACTGACTACCGTGGGGTTGTGGGCGCTGGCGTTGTCGCAACCACTGTGCGGTTTGGTTTTCGTCTTGGACGGTGTGCTGATTGGGGCCGGGGATGCCCGATACCTTGGCTTGGCGAGCGTGGTGAACCTCGTGGTTTACGTTCCATTGCTCTGGGCTGTATTAACCTTCGCGCAGGATCCGCGCGCCTCAATCTGGTGGATCTGGATGGCTTTTGCCATCGGGTTCATGGCTGCACGTGGTGTAACGCTTTCCTTGAGAGCGCGGAAAACCGCTTGGATGCGATTGGGAAGCTGAGCGTCACCGCGCAAGTTCACAGAACCCTCCTATTTATTGGGTGCCAAATAATAGAAGTTATGACTGTGAAGACAGGGGAGCACATGAAGGGTCAGCGCGCCACTCACAACAATCGCGAACAGACAGTGTTGGACCGGACATTTCAGATCAGCCTGATCCTGAAGGGCGCGGACGGATTACTTGAACTGATCGGTGGGATTCTGTTGCTTTTGGTCACGCCCCAGCAGATCGGATCTGTTGTGAGGCTGCTGACTCAGCACGAACTATCAGAGGATCCGAATGATCTTATAGCTGGTGCGCTTGTCCACCTATCAAGCTCTTTAGCTGTGTCTGCGTCCATCTTTGGAGCACTATATTTATTGCTGCATGGGCTGGTGAAAGTCGTCTTGGTATGGGCGGTACTCAAAGACAAATTGTGGGCGTATCCATGGATGATTGCCTTCTTGCTGCTCTTTATTGGGTATCAGATTCACCAGATGATCGACGCTTTCTCTTGGGGCATCCTGGTACTTACAGTGTTTGATCTATTCATCGTTTGGCTCACCTGGCATGAATCGCGGGTACATCGAGCGCGACAGGAACAAGCATCTGATCTGTTGGAAAGCCCAAGACACGACGGGCAGTAGCCAAGGCTCCGTCCGGAGATCGTTCAGCTTTCATGGCAACTGCTCAAGGTGAACACACGGAAACAGTCGGTAGGCTCATCAGGTTGGCTGCCATGGTGCACGCCGATGATGAGTCATAGTGATCTTGAAAAGAGTGCCGCCACATGAGTGATCCGATCCATTTCCGCCAGCGGATGCTTACTGTTCCACAGTTGAAATCTTGGGTCGTGATCCCTTGCATTATGTTGCTCTTGGTATTGATTCTGGGGTTTATCGCAAAGGACTTACCCGGTTACACGACTGCTGATCTATCAGTTGATCAAGAGATTAGCCGGCATCACGATTCGATCCTGAACACCGTAGCGCTGTTGTTGAGTACTGTATTTAGCCCTCTAGGTGGGGCGATTTTCATAGCTGTCATTTGCCTATTCCTACTGTTGGTCCGGCGTTCTCCGGTGAGTGCAATTGGCTTTGGTGCCGTGGCGTCCGTTGGTTGGCTTTCCTCCCAACTGTTCAAAGTCATCGTCGGGCGGCCTCGTCCCAATCCATCGTTGCTTGCTGACCCACTTGCCCCAGAAACCGGATTTGATAGTTTCCCCAGCGGCCACGTCTGTTTGGCAGTTGGCCTGACATTTGCCTTCTACTATCTGGCCCGCGGGACGCGGTGGAACAAACTTGCATTGATTCTCGGTCCTGCGATGGTTCTTGTGCTGGCCTTTTCACGGATATATATTGGCGTGCATTATCCGACAGACGTCTTAGCAGCAATCATCACGGCCTCGGCCGCAGTGATGCTTTTTTCGGGTCTCTGGAATCGATTCGCAACCAGAATTCTTGCCAAACTGCGCTTCCTCAAATGGTTTGGTCCCATTCCTGGGCAGACTTCCCGCTAGGAAGGTAACGTCCCGGAGTTGTACGTATTTAGCGTGAATTCTCATCGATAATGTGGCACTGTGCAGTAAAGAGCACGTGTAGAGTTCCGGTCAGTTGTGGAACTCGCAGGTCATCGACGAGTAAAGGAATAACGGATGGGAAACCTCAAACGCCAAGTACCCGATCTGGGCGAGCTGGCCAATCTCCTGAGATTCACCATGCCCTCGCTTGATCGACGTGCTGCCAGGCTCGGATCCGCCGCTGATATTTGGGACCTGAGGAGCATAGCCAAACGTCGGACGCCGGCTGCCGCGTTTGATTACGTGGATGGAGCCGCCGGCCGGGAGATTACCGCACAACGGGCACGCGAAGTTTTTGACTCCGTGGAGTTGTTGCCGCGCATCCTGCACGGGACCGCGCATTCGGACCTATCAACCATAATTGCTGGCGCATCTTCGCAACTACCATTTGGGATCGCACCTACCGGTTTTACTCGCTTTATGCACTCTGAAGGGGAAATCGGTGGCTGCAAAGCAGCCCAAAAAGCCGGAATTCCTTTCAGCCTGTCCACCATGGGCACTCGCTCTATTGAAGAGGTTGCCTCTACCGCACCTTCTGGACGCAAGTGGTTCCAGCTTTATTTATGGAAAGACCGTCAGAAGTCCCAAGAGCTGGTGGAACGCGCCGCGGCGGCCGGATTTGATACCTTGCTGGTCACTGTGGATACGCCGGTGGCTGGACAACGTCACCGCGATACGCGCAACGGTATGAAGATCCCACCAGAGCTGACACTGAAAACAATTGTTGACGCATCGTATCGTCCCGAATGGTGGTTCAACTTTCTCACCACTGATTCGTTGAAGTTCGCTTCACTCTCGGAGACCTCGGCAGATCTGCCGACCATCATCAACTCTATGTTTGATTCTTCCTTGGACTTTGAGGATCTGAAATGGATCCGCGCTCTGTGGAAAGGAAAGCTCTTCGTCAAAGGAATCCTCACTGCCGAAGACGCTGCCAAGGCGAAAGCAGCTGGCGCCGATGGGCTGGTGGTTTCCAACCATGGCGGACGTCAGCTAGACCGTGCACCGGTGGCCTTTGAAGCGCTCGGCGAGGTTCGCGCCGAGGTAGGTTCCGATATGGAAATCATTCTGGACTCAGGAATCATGTCTGGCGCCGACATCGTCGCCTCGCTGTGTGCGGGCGCGGACTTTGTGCTTATCGGGCGTGCTTACCTCTACGGTCTGATGGCCGGCGGTGAACAGGGAGTTTCCCGCGCAATCGAATTGTTGGCCAAGGAAGTGGAAGTCGCCATGCAACTGATGGGTGCGGGCAGCATCGCCGATCTGGACGAGTCGATGATCCGTAGGCGCAGTCGCTGAAAGAAACAGCGTCGGCCTAATAGCCGGATTCTCCCTCTCCGAATCCGCTCCGTGATCGAGATGATTTTCTCTGGAGCTGTGCAATCAAGCTAGTCACAAGAAGTTTAGACCTGTCAGCAAAAACGCTAGGGTTTTCAAGAAGCGCACCATTGCCTTTGGGACGACGGAGGAGGTTTGGACAATGTGGAATTCACAGATGTCGTGGAAAATGTACCTGGTTCTGGCCATTCTGATGGCTGCAGTCGGCATTTGGAACTTGTCGACGCACGATCACTTTGTCGGTGTCTTGTTCTTGTTCGGGTCAACCGTTTACCTTGTCACCGCTTACATTCGTGCGAGAAGTAATCCTGAACGAGCCAGTGAAAAAGAGAATGAATCAAACCGTCAGAATTCTGTAGCCGAATAACCAACTGTTCGGAGAGCCTTGCACTCCTGGGGATACGGCTATCGTTCTCGCTGAGCTGGCAGTTAGTTCTATGAGCGGTAGAATAGAAATTGTGCCTGCACCAACAACCACCCCAGTTCAAGCCCAAGAAGTATTCCGCCCAGTCTTTCTGCGCGGTGTCACTGCCGTTATCTACGCTCTGCTCTCCATCTTCTGGATCGGCGCGGACCAGAATGCTCTGGCCTATGTAACCGCAGCGTTCTTCGTGGTCACCGCCGCTTTGATGTGGCAATACGTAGCAGTGGAAAGCGCGCCTGCGAAGTCGCGTAGCCCTTACGTTCTGGGTGCCGGGTTGATGATGCTGGCAGGTATCGCAACTATCTTTGTTAGTTCGGTGGCATGGATTAGCTACATTGCCGCATTCGCCTTCTTGATCACCGGTATCGCTGAGCTCTATGTCTTTACGAAGCTGCGCGAGCAGTTCCCGCCGTTTAGAAACCAGCTGGTAACCGGTGCAGTAGGCGTGATCTTGGCCATTGCACTGAGCCTGTCCGGTGGCATGGACGCCCATGCGCTCTTCGGCCTAATTGGCGGTGGCACCATTATTCTGGCGGTCTTCGAGCTGATTGCTGGCTTTGGGCATCGCCACGAAATGAAGGCAGCAACCGCGAACACAAGCGACACACCAGAGCCGGAAAGCAACTAGTCTTAAGGTCTGCACGAAAAGTAGAAACGGAGTTCTTGGTGGGAAACAACAAGAAGAAGCAGCCGTGGAGCCAGTCAATCAAGGGTCCACTGAGCTTTTCGCTGATCATGGCGCTCATCGCAGGAGTTGTCGGCTTGGTTAGCTCCACCGGCGGATCACAAAATCCTTTGCGCTTTGATATCGGCCTAGCGTGCTTCGGCATCACCTTTATCGCTTGCCTGCTGGTCATCTCGGTGATGACCATGGCCGGCAAGGAGAATGATCCAGATTTGGGCAAGGGGACCGGCGTGAACCGATCTTCCTTGAACCCGGACAAGAAGTTTGAAGACTGATAATAAAGCTTAACCACGCATCACGCGCTGGGACTGTCCACCATAGATAGTCTCAGCGCGTTCTCGTTTGCCGTAACACGTTCAAGGATTCCCCGTGAGTAGCACCAGCACCAGCACCACCGAGCCATCAGGCAGCACCCCTCTGGGCAAGCAGTTGCGCCGCCGCAAGTCCATCAAGGCGATGAGCAATGACGCAGCCAACAACGCAGGGCTCGGGCAGCTTAAGCGCTCACTGGGCGTCTTGCAGCTGGTGATGATCTCCGTTGGTGCCACCCTCGGTACTGGCATCTTGGTGATCCTTGGATCTGCCGTTCCAGTGGCTGGCCCAGCGATCTGGATTGCCTTTGTGCTTGCCGGTATCACGGCGCTTCTTTCGGCAGTGTCCTATGCCGAGATGGCTGGCATGGTTCCGGTTTCCGGATCTAGCTACTCGTACTCCTATGCCACCTTGGGTGAAGGTGTGGCATGGATCTGCGGTTGGTGTCTGGTCTTGGAGTATGCGGTTTCAGCGGCCGCCGTTGCCGTGGGCGCTGGCGCGTATGTTAACCAGACCCTGCAAATTTTTGGCCTGTCCTTGCCTGATTCCTTGGCAGGCGGCCCGGGTGACGGCGGGGTTATCAACCTCTCGGCGCTGATCGTGGTGGTTCTTGCAACCCTGCTATTGGTGCGCGGAGCGCGCGAATCTGCGCTAGCAAACACCGTGATGGTGTTGGTGAAAATCGCCATCCTCATCTTCTTTGTCATTGTTGCTTTTACCGCTTTTGATGCCGGAAACTTTGCTCCGTTGCTACCGATGGGCGCTGCCGGAGTCACCGGTGCAGCCTCCATGGTCTTCTTCTCTTACATCGGTTTTGATGCTGCCTCCACCGCGGGCGAGGAAGCAAAAAACCCGCAGCGTGATCTGCCCCGGGCCATCATGATCGCCATGGTGCTGGTCACCGCGATCTATGTACTGGTAGCCGTTGCCGCTATTGGTGCCCGCCAGTGGGACTGGTTCGCTACTTCTGAAGCGGCGCTGGTTCAGATCGTTTCGGAGATCACCGGACAGAAGTGGCTGGTGCTGGCCTTTGCGTTAGCTTCGGTCATCGCGATTATCTCGGTAGTGCTCACCACCCTGTACGGACAGACGCGTATCTTGCTCTCCATGGGGCGCGATGGGCTGGTGCCAAAGTTCTTCGCCAAGGTTTCACCCAAGACCCACACACCGGTAGTTGGTACCTGGGTTACTGGATTGGTGGTGGCAATTGCCGCCGCACTGATCCCCTTGGGTCAGCTGGCCGAAGCAACCAGCATCGGTACGCTCTTTGCCTTTGCGCTGGTTGGTGTCTCGGTGATGTACCTGCGTAAAACTCAGCCAGATACCCCACGTACTTTCCGTGTTCCGCTGTACCCGGTCACCCCCATTCTGGGCATCGCAGCTTGTCTGTTCTTGATGTTCAACTTGGCCGGAATTACCTGGGTGGTCTTTGGGATTTGGATGGTTGTGGGCATCGGCATCTACGTTGGTTACGGCCGACGCCATTCACGCCTAGGCTCACTGAACGCTAAGGCCTACCAAGCAGAACTGGATCTGTAACAACTAACTTGTACTGGCTGGTACGTGGGGCACCGATATGCTGTGTTGTGGAACACTTTCGCAGATTCTAAGGAGCCCGAATGCAGCAGGAACCGATTAGCACTGCAGACCTCTATGACCAGCATGGTGAGGCTTTACAGTCCGTCAGTGTGCAATTCCAAGACTTCGGCGGACGCCTATCGTTTAACGGTCCAGCGCGCACAGTGAAGTGCTTTGAAGACAACGGGCTGATCAAGGAGCTCTTGAGCTTCCCCGGTGAGGGTGCAGTCCTGGTCGTTGATGGTGGGGGATCCCTGCGCTTTGCACTGATGGGCGACATGATTGCCGCCAGTGCGGAACTTAATGGCTGGGCTGGCGTCATTATCCACGGCGCGGTGCGCGACCGCGCAGCGCTGGCGGAGCTTGAGGTGGGCATCAAGGCGCTTGGTAGCAACCCGCGCAAGACGGTCAAACGTTCACATGGTGCGGTAGATGAAGTGATCACTATTGGGGACGTGAAGGTGCGCCCAGGTGCGATGGTCTACGCAGACATCGACGGGATCCTTGTTGAGCATTAACCTCATCGAGCGCTAACCTCGGTTAGCGCTCGATCACGGCTAGCGTTCTTGGTCGCCTGCGGATTCCCACTCATTACGGAATTCTTCCGGGCTGAGATTTTCTAAGTCTTCACGGATCTGAACGATCAAGCGTTCGGCCTCTTCCAAACTGGAAGTGGTCATTCGCAACAGTACCGAATCATCCACACGTGAATGCACAACAACCTGTGGCTCATTGGCTTCGAATTCACCGTCACCAAAACTTGCTGAAGCCAGTGCAACTACCCAGCGACCAGCGGCCATTAATGGATTGCTATGACCGGCTTCCAGACGTGCCTCGTAGTCATCTGATGCGTGCGTTCCCTGTGACATGACCTGTCCTTTCAGCTACTACAACTCCGGTGTACCGGTGGTGTGTTCATCATAGGGTGCTGATCGGGTTAAAGGCGAGGAATCACCGAGTCAAAACCGGCGATCACCGTACACAAGCGCAAATTGGGCCGCCGGTGCGTCGCCGGATGCCGTTACTTAGGCACCTTCGGTAGGTAGGGCGCTGTCTACCTCAGTGATCATAGGACGAGGCTTGCGCCAGGTGCGGTTCACCGTCTTGTGGTGCGCTTTGAGCAAGGCTGGCACGGTGATGTAAACGGTCAGCGGAACGACAATCAACGTCAGCACCAGGGAGCGAAGAACTGGATGCCATGGGGGAGCAAGCCACGCCAACACCAACATTCCCACAGACACCATCGGGAAAATGGCTAGCCACGTTAAGGCTGCTCTGGTGTGTATGGAGGGGAGTTTTGGTGGAGTCTGCGGATCTGCAGACGTCTCGGCAGTCGCTAGCTCGTTGCTCGTGGGGGTCATGAATCTCCAACTATATGTGTGAGGTCAGTTTACGTGGGCCATGGAATAATCTCCAAACACTTGTTTGGAGATAGAATTGATTCATGAGTTGGGATACGGGGGCGACTCGTCAAAAATTGCTCACGGCTGCAGTTGAAGAGTTTGTAGACCGTGGGTTTGCTGGCGCCCGGATTCGAGAGATTTCAAATAAATCGGGATGCAACCCAGAACGGATTTACTTCTACTTCGGCAACAAGGAGGGGCTCTTTGAGGCGGCGCTGGTGCACGAATTGTCCACTGCCCTTGATGCCGTCACAGTGACGGGCCAAGGTGTCGCAAGCATTGTGGCATTCGCTGAAAAATACTTTGACTTCTCCTCGCGGAACTCAAAGCTGGCACGGCTAACCCACTGGGAAGGTCTCGAACATGGCAGTGCAGCCGGCGCTAAAGAGCGCTCGGTGCGAGCTGACTCCAAAGTTCAAGAGATTCGACTTGCTCTGGGTATCAGCAATTTAGAGGACGCGCAGAACCTACTGTTTGTTGTAGTGTCGCTGTGCAATTCGCTGCTGGCCACCCCCAACGTTCACCAAGTGATCTTGGGGAAAAATTCAGTGGCTCGCCACAAGAAAATCGTGGCAGACACGGTTCGTTCGCTGGCACAGGATCTAGTTGATGACGAATCCGAAGGACAATTGAGCATCGCCAAAATCCCGCAGAGCTAAGAGCTCGAGGCAGGCGCTTAAATGATCCGGCAAGGTCTAGCAGTAACTGGTCCTGCATGAATTATCCGTCAGAAGAAATCTAAGACAAACAAGCATCATGACTGGGCAGGTCTTGAGGTGACTGCGGGAAATTCCGAAGTCACCGTTGTCGCGGATAATGCCGCTTAACCTGTAAGGCGGTGACTACGAGAGCTTTGCTGCCTTGCGCGCACGGTAGGCGCGAACGTGCTCGCGGTTAGCACAATTGCCGATATCGCAATAGATCTTTGAACGGTTTCGTGACAGATCTAGCAGGGCATTGTGGCAATCGGAAGAAGCACAGATTCGCAGTCGCTCTAGACCGCCAGCACGAATGACCTCAGCAAGTGACATGGCTGCGTCCACTGCCAACCGGTCGTAGAGTGGAGTGCTGGTGGTTGTAGCGTGCAGGTGGTAACCGAGATTTTCACTCTTGATCAACTGCGGCTGGGCGTTAGCGTTACGAAGGATCTGATTGACCCTAAATACTGCTTCCTCTTCATCTCCAGTCCAGATGCTCTTGAGCTGGGAACGCAACTGGCGAATAGAACGTAGCTCGGCCTGGTTGTGAGCGCGGGAGCCTTCAAAATTTTCAGAGTCAAGGAACTCGTCCAGATCAGCCACGGTGGAGAGCATGTCGATTATTTGTACCTCGGTGTTCAGGAGGTTCACGACGGTCTTCAGCGAAGCTTCGATATCTGGAGCAAAGGTCATAATTCGTTCCTGAATGAGGGTGGATTGACTGCATTACAAGCCTAACCGCATCGAGATGCCCGTCTGTTTAGTTGCCCTTGTGTGGGACGGAAAATTCTTCTCAAGAGATGTTATTAGGCATGAGCGAAAGTACTGATCTGAGTATGCCACCATTGGTGGCATACTTGTTGCCCTTGCTGAGTCTGGCAACCGTAGAGTCCAGGAATCAAGAGGTGCTTTCGCGGAGGTTTTCTTGTGAGTCAACGAAACGTTGAAAATCTGAGTGAAGCAGGAATATAGTTAATGGCGCAGACCCCCCTCATATTCTTGAGATCAAGGGGGTCTAGCTGTTTAACTTTCAGATTTCTTTGCACGTCAGCGTTTTTAGCTTGTGCTCATCCCTCAGTGTTGCTGTTGCCGTCATACGGATGTGACGTTCGTTCGGTTATTGGCTCATACGGAAATAGTTTCGGGATGAAATGATATTTTGAAGGGATGAACGACTTTCTGATTCCCCAGTTCCAATGGAACTCCCTGAGCTACCTGACCTCGCGGGCTGGACGTATAGGCACCCAAGAACTCACCGAGCTCATGGAATCAGAATCACTGACACGCAACCACTTCATGATCGTTTGCGCGCTCGCCGAGTTCGGGCCAATGTCGCAAAATGACTTGGCCAAGCATTCAAACCTGAACCGCGGGCACCTAGTGGCCTACTTAGACGAACTGGCCGAACGAAAGATCTTAGAGCGCAGTGTTGACCCGGCGGACCGCCGGCGCAACGTCGTCACACTGACGAACGCCGGCAAGAAGTTCACCGCACGGGCCACCGCCGCGGCGCAACGTAGCGAAGCTGACGTCTTTGGTGCGCTTGACGCCAAGCAACAAGCAACCCTGCGTTCATTGCTTCAGCAGGTAGCCACCAAAGATGGCGAGGCACGCTAATGAAACAACATGTCAAAGAAGTCCTCGCACGCAGTGTTGTTGTCGCGCCACCTAAACCCTCGGTGATCCCGGCCGCTAAGGCTGCGCTGGCACTGACCGTCCCGCTGGTGTTGGTCACCATCACCGGCCACCTGGACTGGGCAATGTATGCCGCCTTTGGTGCTTTCTGTTCGGTCTTTGGACGTTACGATTCCTACGCGCCACGTTTTTGGCAGCAGCTTTCCGTAGGTCTGGTGCAGCTGGCTGCCATGCTGCTCGGAACCTACTTCTCGTACATCCACGCGCCATTTTTCATCTGCGTCGTCGTGCTGGCGCTGATTGGTTTTGGTGCGCACTATGTTTCTCACGCAGCCCGATGGATGCCACCAGGACCCGTCTTTGCGGTCTTCGCAGGTGGCGCTTGCATCACCGTTCCCGCTACAACTAACTCGTTCATCGGTGTGCTGCTAGTTGGTGGCGGAACGATGATCTTCAGCCTGCTGTTTATGCTTGGTCTGTCGCTGCGACGGGCGCACCTGTTCCACACGTTGGGCCGAGGGATCTCTTGGGCCCCATCGGCACGCGCCCTGCCTGAATCACTCCAGATGGGATCGGGCGTGCTGCTGGCGGGCATTGTCGCTCAGCTGGTTGGTGGTGGGCACTGGTACTGGGCCAGCCTCGGTGCCATAGCAGCCGTAACTGGAATTGATGCCTATGCGCGTGTGGCCAGAGGTCTACAACGAAGTGTTGGAACCTGCGTTGGTGTACTGCTGGCCGCCGCAGTTTTTGCCTTCCAGCCGCCCATCTGGGTCATCTTGCTGGTGGCGATTATTGGTCAGATCTGCATTGAGCTGGTCATCTTGCGCAACTACGCCATTGGCATGATCTTTATGACCGTCACCGCGCTATTGATGGTTCACATGGTCAGCCCGGAACCGGCTTCTAGCTTACTGATTGACCGTATCGCGATGACCGCACTGGGCGCCGGGGTTGGCGCAGTGCAGAGCATCGTGATCGGAATATTAGCGAGTCGCCGAAAGACCGCCGCGTAGTACTTCTGGTTTGCCCTTGGGTTGGGCTGCGGTGTCTTGCTTTAGCTTGAGCACCACGCAGCTCAGTCGGTGCGCGTCCGTGGAAATGCGGCGGGCCAGTGAAAGATCCTGCTCGGTAATTTCGGTATTCAATTCATGGGCTAAACGAAGCGTGACAACATCCGCACGCCAATCCACCTGCGGGTGAAGGTCAACCTTTTCAGCGAGCAAGCCCACGAGGGTAATGAATTCTAATGCGGTGCTGCTGGATTCAAATCGGTAGGAAGCTGTGAATGAATCCTCGTCTGCCATCCAATCATCAAGAGCGGCTAAACGCTGCTTCAGATTTAATGCTGCTGGTGATTCATGAAAAGGAATCTGTCGAAGGACAGTCATGGTGTATCTCCTGAAGGCGGAGGGTCATCCCATGGTGCTGGCCAGAGGCCGCCAAATTTCATCATCGCAGTAATTAGTCCCGGGGTACAGCGTCCACAGTGAATACGCAGGCTGCCCCGGACCCTAGGCCTAAGGTCCGGGGCAGCCGACTGTCGCGCTGAGGTATCTAGGGCTACTTATGCACCTTTCGCTCCAGAACCTTTTCTGTGGCTGGAATATCGCGGTGGCCAAACGCCTGAGCATCTCGGTAGGCCGCGGCTTCATAGCGTTCGTGAGCGACCTTGCCCACGTGCGCCATGCGTAGCGCTTGATGCCTCGGGTGGCGGCGGATCACGAGGTAGACAATACCCAGTAATAGGAACCAGATGGGTGTGACCAGTAGGGCAACAAGAGTATCAGGCTGGGTGGTCAAGGCCCACAGAATAAATCCGAAGAAGCCCAGAACTACGTACGGCATCACTCGACCGCCGGGAACCTTGTAGGCCGATGCATCGTGCAAGTGAGGGCGGCGGGCGCGGAACACCAGGTAACTGAGCAGAATGATCGTCCATACAAACATGAAGCACAAGGCCGAAACGGTAGTAACCAACGTGAAGGCTCCCATTACCGAATCGCCACTGTAGAGCAGGACAACCCCAGCCAGCAGGAACATGCACGAGAACATCAGGGCGTTCTTGGGAACTTTGCGGTGCGAAAGCTTGGCAAAGCTTTTTGGAGCATCGTTTTCTAGGGCTAGACCGCGCAGCATGCGGGAGGTGGAGTAGATGCCGGAATTGGCGCTGGAGGTCGCGGAAGTGAGCACCACAAAGTTGATGATGGCGGCCGCCCCAGCCAGCCCGGCTAGGGTGAACATCCCGACAAATGGCGAGTTTTCCGGGGAGAACAGCTTCCATGGTTGGACAGTCATCAAGATGATCAAGGCGCCGACGTAGAAGAACAGAATGCGGATCGGGATGGAGTTGATGGCCTTGGGCAGGGTCTTCTCAGGATCCTTTGTTTCGGCGGCAGTTGTACCCACTAATTCGATGCCCACAAAAGCAAATACGGCGATTTGGAACCCTGCGACAAAGCCCATGAAGCCCGTAGGGAACATTCCGCCATTGGCCCACAGATTACTCACCGATGCGGTGGCACCATTGTGTTGGAACCCGGTGATGATCATGACTAGCCCAATAATGATCAGTGCGCCGATGGCGATGATCTTGATCAGCGCGAACCAGAATTCGGTTTCGCCGAAGGCTTTCACGGTGGCCAGATTCAGCACGAGTAGTAGCGCGATGCAGCCCAGAGCGGGAATCCACAGTGATAGCTCACCCCACCAGTAAGCAACGTAGTGGGCGATGGCCACGACGTCGGCAATGCCGGTGACCACCCAGCAGAACCAATAGGTCCAGCCGGTGAAGAACGCCGCCCAGGGGCCCAGCAGGTCTCCTGCGAAGTCGGCGAAAGTCTTGTAATTGAGGTTGCTCAGCAGTAGCTCGCCCATCGCCCGCATGACGAAGAAGAGCATGAAGCCGATGATGATGTAGACAAAGATGACTGACGGGCCGGCGACGGAGATCGTTTTACCCGAACCCATGAACAGGCCGGTGCCGATGGCACCGCCAATGGCGATGAGCTGGATGTGTCGGTTTGATAGTCCGCGTTCAAGTGTGGGATCAGAACTGGTGGTACTCATGCTGGTTGCCTTCCAGGAGTGTGGCGTGACGCCTAGCAACTTGCTTTGCTCAAGACGCCAGATTCGCCGGCTCCGGGAAGGCAACGTCAGCTCGCTGCGCTAAGAGCAGCAACTGCCTATGCCACTGGAGAGAGCCGTCGAATCTAATGCGCACAAAGCGTCACTGTTCGTGGTCCCTCCCCAATCTGTATATGAACCTGAGAGTTTTCACTTCAACCCGACTACTGGGCGAAGCTTGCTCCTTCGGTGAGCGCAGTTCATTCTGCGCTGCTTTCCAGAGTTGCCTTCTCGTGGCGGTACGGGGGCCTGAGAGTTTCCCGGGGAGGAAATTGCTCCTACGGCGCCCGCCCTTGGTGAGGACGGGACTCTCCCGCCACGTATCAATGGCATATGTGGTGATGCCATCACAGTATGCCCCGAGCAGTGAATGTGACGCAAGTCTCATGGTGCAAGGTTTCTTTGGGGCAGCACCGAGACATTAGTGATACCAAACCGAGGCAGTATCTTTATGTCCGGACTCTTGATTAAAGGTCGGGTCAGTTTCATCATTGTGGATGGGAGAGAAGACCCTACAATGAAACCCATTCTCAAGTCGCTATCCAAGGGTGGCGCAGTACTGGCAGCGAGTCTTCTGCTTACCAGC
The DNA here is from genome assembly GCF_056934395.1 of Glutamicibacter sp. MOO4. Classification (NCBI taxonomy): domain Bacteria; kingdom Bacillati; phylum Actinomycetota; class Actinomycetes; order Micrococcales; family Micrococcaceae; genus Glutamicibacter; species Glutamicibacter sp. MOO4. Next base: position 2,564,709 of record NZ_CM167800.1, on the reverse strand, counting down.
AGTGCAGTTGCCATCGCAGCGCCACCTGATCATGCCGGACGTCCGGATCATGTTGGCCCACCGGGCCATGCAGGTCCACCGAGTTGGGCGCCGGCACCGGAGCACGCCGGGCCACCAACTGCCAAGCCAACTCCGACACCTGAACCAACGGAACCAACGGAAGATCCGGGGGATAGCTGGCGCACCGTTTCGCTCTACAACGTCACCTTTGACCTTCCGCAGGACTGGGAAATCGTTGAAGATTGTGAATACGGATGCCAAGACGACTATTCGGTCTACAAGATCTTGGATTCAAAGAAGAATCTCGCGTTGGATCTTCAAACGACTAGTTTCAGGGACAGTGATGGCCCGAACACCTATCAGCGTGAAGTGCTTGACTCTGCCCCAGCGCCTGATCTGTAGTACGCACCGACCAGTGTGGTCTCCTACTACTGGGAAGCCAGCTTTGGTGAAAGGGATTTGAGCGTTGCCGTCATCATCGATGATGAATGGCAAAACTGGACCAAAGCACCGGCAATTGATTACTTCAAAACCAGTGCCGAGAAAACTCCAATTATGGCCATGAATCCTGAGTATCTGCAGGCACTGGGACTTGACGACGACGGGGATACCACCTTCGACGAGGCCAAGACTTTCGTGGCAAGTGAGCAGTACTCAACTCTGAAGAAAGTCCTGACCAGCGTCAGGGAGACTCCGTAACCGGGTGTTATTTGCCAAAGCTGCGGAGGCGCAGTGAGTTGGCCACCACCAGGACGGAGCTGGCTGCCATAGCGGCACCAGCAATCATTGGATTGAGCAAACCCAAGGCCGCGATCGGGATACCCGCAGTGTTGTAGGCGAAAGCCCAGAACAGGTTCATCTTGATCGTGGCCAAGGTTTTATCCGATAGATCAATGGCGGCAGCGACCTGATGAAGGTCATTGCCCATCAGCGTAATATCTGCAGCTTCAATGGCAACGTCGGTGCCGGAGCCCATGGCGATGCCAAGATCGGCTTGAGCCAACGCCGGAGCGTCATTCACACCGTCACCCACCATGGCCACAACCTTGCCCTGCTCCTGCAGCGAAGAGATAGCCTTGGCCTTTTCACTTGGCAGTACACCAGCAAAAACATCGGTTGCCTTGATGCCAACTTGTGCTGCCACCTTGGCGGCTACCGACGGGTTATCGCCGGTGAGCAAAACTACGCGCAGATCACGGGATTGCAGTTCCTTGATCGCTTCTGAAGAAGTTGCTTTGACTTGATCAGCAACGGAAATCACCGCTTGGAACTGGGCGTCGACCGCAACCAAGATGGCCGTGGCGCCCGCTACTTCAGCCTCTTCGAGCAAAGAGCGGGACGAAGAATCAAGTAGCGTTCCCTGGGCTTCAAGCCAGCTGGGCCGGCCAACAACAATGCTCTTGCCTTCTACGGTACCCATGACTCCGCCACCGGGTTCCGAGCGGAAATTGCTCACCTCGGCCAGCGGTCCAACGTTGGCCCCGGCAGTGGCGATAGCCTGGGCAATTGGATGTTCTGAATGGTGTTCCACTGCTGCGGCCAACAGCAAAACTTCAGTTGCGTTCACGCCAGGTGCGGTGCTTGTACCCGTATGTGTCATCACTCCGGTGGTGACGGTGCCGGTCTTATCTAGAACGATAGTGTCCAGTTTGCGGGTGTCCTCCAAAATCTGTGGACCACGGATCAAGATGCCTAGTTGAGCTCCGCGGCCGGTACCCACCAACAAACCGATGGGAGTGGCAAGACCTAAAGCACAAGGGCAAGCAATGACCAGCACAGCAACAGCTGCACTGAATGCCTGATATGGATCAGCCGAGACCAGCCACCAAATAACAAAGGTGAGTACGGCGATGCCCAGAACGATCGGGACAAAGACGGCCGAGATGCGATCAGCAAGCCGGGCAATGGGTGCCTTGCCAGACTGTGCCTCGGAGACCAGTTTGCCCATCTGCGCCAGGGTTGTTTCTTCACCAACGCGGGTGGCTTCAATTACTAGACGGCCAGAAGTGTTCAGAGTTGCACCGGTAACTTCGGAGCCCACGCGAACCTGTTGCGGTACGGATTCGCCAGTGAGCAATGAGGTATCTACCGCGCTATCACCGTGGATAACCGTGCCATCGGTGGCGATTTTCTCACCGGGGCGCACCACAAAGTGATCTCCTGGCTGCAATGCACTGGCCGCAATCTTCACTTCTTGGCCATCACGCAGCACAACTGCTTCCTTTGCGCCCAGACTGAGCAAGGATTTCAGCGCATCAGATGCTGAGGTTTTGGCGCGATGCTCCAGGAATCGTCCGAGCAACAGCAAGGTGGCCACAACACCTGCGGTCTCAAAGTAGAGGGCATGCTCGCTCATGGCCATACCAACGTGTGCCGTCATCTGCGGATCCAGAACAAGCTGGATTGCCGAGAAGAGATAGGCGGCCAGCACACCGAGAGACACCAAGGTATCCATGGTGGAGGATAAGTGCCGGGCGTTGATTGCTGCTGCCTTATGGAAAGGCCACGCACCATAGAAGACCACCGGCGTGGCCAGTGCAAAGGCTACCCAGCCCCAATGCGGGAACTGCAAGGCGGGGATCATGGAGATCACAAACAGCGGGATGGTGAACACCGCCGAAACAATCAGCCGTCGCAGCAGATGGTTGGGGACCAAATGCTCATGACCCGAATGTTCATCCCCATCATGGTGATGCTCGGGCTGTACTGGCTTTTTTACCGAGGCACCGTAGCCGGCAGCTTCAACGGTATTGATCAGCGTTTCGTCGCTGACATCAGCCGGTACCTGAACCTTTGCCGTTTCCAGCGGGAGGTTTACCAAGGCGCTGACACCGGGCAACTTGCCCAGTTTGCGTTCCACTCGGTTCACGCAGGAAGCGCACGTCATTCCTTGAATATCAAGATCGACGGTACGCAGTTCTGCGATTGGCTTCTGGGGTGCGTGGGAGCTCATTATTTCTACCTTGCACTTTCTGGCCCGTTGTTCACGGGCTGTGCCTGGCGCGGGTGGCTAGGCGTTGATTGCTTCGAGGGTGTAACCGGCCTCGTCAATCGCTTCGCGCAGGCTTGCTTCACTCAGCTGCTGCGTTGCGGTGACGGTGGCCGTGGAGATGCCCTTGGCATCGAGAACGACATCGACGTTTTGTACGCCGGAAAGTTCCTTGAGTTCTTCGGTGACCGAGGCGACGCAGTGACCGCAGGTCATGCCGGAGATCTTCAGTTCCGTTTGGATGTTCAGGGGAGTTGCCTGATCACGAGTGGTGATCTGTAGGCCCTGAGAGGTGTTCGAATTGTTCTCGCTGGAGCATCCGCAGTTGCAGTCGTGGCTCATGATCTTGCTCTCTTTCGATGAATTTTGTGTGAATCGGAAATCTAGGTGAAAAACGCTTATCGGACCAGACGCGATATCGCTGCGGTGGCCTCGGAGATTTTCTCCTGCACAATGCTCGGGTCCCCGGTTTCCAGTGAGGACTTCGCCGCATCAACCACACAATGGCCGATGTGGTCATCGATCAGCTGCACGCTGACCTTGTGTAATGCTGCGTTGATCGCCGAAATCTGGGTCAAAATATCGATGCAGTATTTGTCTTCATCAACCATCTTGGCCACTCCGCGAACTTGGCCTTCAATACGCTTCAGTCGGCGTTCCAGCGCGGCTTTATCTGCGTGGTAGCCATGATGCTGTGCATGCTCATCAACGCTCTGCGTGGTTTCCATATTCCTAGAATACCCCTATGGGGTATTAAATCAAGTACCCCCTAGGGGTATTCAACCTCCCTACTTAAGTCCACGAAGCACGATAAGATTTCACCCGTGAGCCACAACGACCTGCACGTGCGTCCGATTACCAGCGCCGAACACTCAGTTTTCCTTGAGACCGCCCTCGACGTTAGCTTTTTGCAGCGTCCAGAATGGGCCCGAGTCAAGGGCGGCTGGCGTGGTGAATCCATCGGCTGGTTTGACCAAGACGAACTGGTTGGCACCGCGCTAGTACTGCACCGCGCCGCCCCAGTCATCAAGAAGACCCTGGCCTATGTGCCAGATGGTCCAGTGATTGACTTCCAAGCGCACCCAGCCGAAAAGGTCATCCGCCCACTGGCTGCCTACCTGCGCAATCGCGGTGCCTTCCAGCTGAAGATGGGACCAGGACGCGAAGTACGCACCTGGGCTGCCGGAGCTGTACGCAAAAACCTTGGCAAGGAAGGCTTCACCCGGCTGTCGGACCTAGAGCTGAAAAGCTCGTCGGCCCAGGCACTGGCCTTGAACGACGCCCTGCTAGACCTGGGCTTCACCAAGGAAGACGTCGGCCTAGACTTCGGCGCCGGCCAGCCCGAATACGTCGCACGGGTTGCCCTGCAGGATGAAAATGGCACCCAGCTGGACGTTGAGCAAGTGATGGCCAGCTACTCCGCGACCACCCGCAACGAAACTCGTAAGGCGCTCAAGAGCACCTTGGAAGTTGAAGTGGGCGACACCGCGGACATGGCTCGATTCCATGCCCTGTACAACACCACCGCAGACCGCCAAGACTTCACCGGCCGTCCACTGAGCTACTTCGAGACCATGCACAAGGTGCTCAACGAAGCCGTTCCAGGTTCTTGCACCCTGTACATCGCGAGTAACGAAGGCGTGGACTTGGCCGCCTCCATCGTGATCCGCTCCTCCAACCTAGCCTGGTACCTGTACGGTGCCTCCTCCAATGAGCAGCGCAAACTCTTTGCCCCTAAGGCGATTATGAACCGCATGGTGGAAGACTCCATCGCTGCCGGTTGCCGCTACCTTGATCAGGGCGGCGTGAGCGCAACCTTGGATAAGGAACACCACCTCTCGGGTCTGACCAAGTTCAAAACCAATACCGGCTGTGACATCGTGCAGACCAACGGCGAATGGGACCTAGCGCTGAACAAGCCGCTGGCCTGGGCCTTCGAAAAGTACATGAACTGGCGCAAGAAGTAGGGAAAACAGTACTCATGGCAATCGAAGAAACCCAGCCATTCGTCCCCGTCATTCTCGGCGGCGACATTGGCACCTACACACTGGCGCGCGAATTTTATGAAGCCTACGGTGTTCGCTCGGTAGTCCTGCCCGCAGCGGGCAACGGTGTTATCGAGCATTCGGTAGCCATCGAACTGCGCCCCATCGGCTCCATGGCTGACGAGGCCCGCGTCGTGGCAGCCTTGATCGAGTTGGCCGCAGAACTCACCGCAAACACTGCGCGCCCACTGATGCTCTTTGGCTCGTTGGACTTCCACATCATGCTCATTGCCAAGCACCGTGAACAGCTCGAAGCACACTTCGTGATTCCCTACCCAGAGCTGGAGATCATTGAAGCGGCCGCGCTGAAGGAAAACTTCTACGCGCTGGCAGAAACGCTTGAGATCGCGCACCCACGCACCGCCGTGTACTACCCGGGCAATGACCTTGGGGTCATGGCCAAGGAGTTCACCTATCCGGTGATCGGTAAGCCATCAAGCTCCGCGGATTGGATCGCTGCGAAGTTTGAGGGCAAACAGAAAATCCACACCATCAATAACCGTGATGATCTGGAAACACTGTTGTCCAAGATTGACGCCAGCGGTTATACCTCCGGATACGTCCTGCAGGAATACGTGCCTGGCGGGGACGACGCCATGCGTTTGTGCACCTACTTCGCTACCAAGGAAGGCAAGGTCATCTTTGCTGGTTATGGGGAAGTAGTCATTGAAGAACATGCCCCGCTGGTACTGGGCAATTCAGCGGCAATCGTCACCGGTCAAAATGATCAGATGGCTGCCGATGGTGCGCGCATGCTTGAAGAACTCGGGTGGAGCGGTATCGCGATGATTGATGCGAAGTTTGATCGCCGAGACAACACGGTGAAATTCTTCGAGATCAACCCACGCTTGGGCCGCAACCACTTCTACCTGACCGCTGCTGGGGTGAACCCGGCCCGTTTCTACGTCACCGAATTCTTGGGTCCTGAGTTTGATAGTGGTGACCCACAAACCGACGCGGTCATGGAAACTCCTGCCGGCGTGCTGCAGTTGCGTCGTGAGCACCTGTTCACCGTCTTGCCACACCACCTGCTGGGACGTTTCTTTGGCAGTGCAACCGGGAAGAAGGCAGCTGCCCTGCTCAAGGCTGGCAAGGTATCTAACCCGTTGAAGTTTGCCGCAGAGAAGCACCCGCGCCGTAAAGCCTACCTAGTGCTTAACGCGGTTAACCACTACCGCAAGTACAAGAAGTTCCCGCCGCGCGAGCAGTAGTCTGCGCAGTTCGGTACCCCTAGATGGCTGGCCGCTAACCGGAAGAATCCGGTAGCGCCCAGCCATCTAATGCTTGAACCCACGGGCTCTGGCTGACTTCTCCGCCATCTAGAATGTCCAGGCTGGTTGCTGATTGCTCATACTTACTGGCTAGCTCGGTGGCGCTAAAACCTGTAGCTACGCTGATGCGCAAGGTCGTAGTTTGATCCGGGTTGTTGGCCGTGGACATGGCCTTCCACTGCAAAGCGGACATGATGCTTTCACCAGCAGGAATCACAACGCGCTGAGATTGAATTTGCGGCATCTTGGTCAGCGTGACGTCCTGCTGTAGCTCACCGTCAGCGTTGAGAAATTGAATCTGCGGATAGCCATTAACTGCGCAGGCACTGCCAGAAATGTTCTTGGCGTATACGGCTAGATAGCGTGAACCAGTTGCTGCATCGGGAGAGCCGAGGCTTAGGGCAAGATCTTTGTCGGTGCAGGTTTGGGCGGAAGCGTCCTGCGGCCAAGGTGCCACCCCGTCAGGCAACCGCACAGGTCGAGCAATCAGGGATTCAGGAAGTTTGTCTCCAAGCCCACCTTCGGTGATGTCGGCAAAACCGGGGCTGGATAAGGTGAATGCCATCGGTTCTTTGAGTGGCTCATGCTCGGTCAGCCACTTCTTGATCTGAGCGGTTTCCTTTGAACCAGCAGCAGTTTTGGTATGCACCGAAAGCCCAGAAGAATCCATGATTGCCGATTCCACGGATTCATGGTCAGCGGCTTCAATAGCTAGATCAAGCTGGGCGATATCAAACTCTGTGGCGGGCGTGTAGCGAATGGAACCATCGGCTAGTTCCAAGGTAATTGGAGCACCCTGACTCGAAGCGTAGTCTCCCAAGGTCTTTAGTACTTGAGTATTTTCGGCGGTCGCGGAATTCTGGCCGGCTCTTTGCGCGCCGAGCTCACGTAGCGCAAAAGCGTGTGCGACTTGAGCCTTGGCCTCTGAACTATCCGAGACGTCCAACGGATATAACTTGAAGTCAGGGATCGATGATTCTAGGGATTCTCCAGCGACAAAACGCAACGAGCTTCGAACCAACGGGCGCGAAGCGACGAAGCTTTGGACTTGTGCCGAAACAGTGGAAGCGAGTTCGCCGGCCTGTGCACTGTCGAGATCTTCAGCTAGCTCAACGGTCCAACTGACTGTGGACCGGTCGCCATCTTTGGCATCAACGGCGGTAACGTCATAGTCCACGGCAGTTGCTTCGACGCCGTCTTTTTCTTCAAGCTGGGACGCTATAGCGCAGAATTCATCGGGAGCATGGCAACTATCTAGCAGCTTCCATGGTTTGGTGATCACGATGAGCGCCACTACGAGGATGAGGGCCGCGACTATCGCGCCAGCACGCAGTGGTTTCATGAAGTCACCATACCAAGAAGCAAAAATGCGGTGGCTTAAAGCGAGTAGAGTTTCAAGCACACGTACTTTGAAAGCGAGTCCCCATGAGTTTGAAAGATCGCCTGCGCGAAGACAGCATCGTCCACCTGAAAGCAGGCAACGAGCTGGAGAAGACCACCCTACGCAATATCCTCAGCGCTATCGGCACTCGTGAGAAGTCAGGGAAGAACCCTAGCGAGCTGAACGATCAGGACGTAGAGAATCTGTTGCGCAAGGAAGTTGGCAACCGCGAGGAAACCGCCGAACTGGCTGCCAAAGATGGACGCACCGAGCTTGCCGAACGTGAATTGGCAGAAGCAGCATTCATTTCTACCTACCTGCCAAAGCTGCTTGATGAAGCCGAAGCTCAGAGCATCGTTGACAAGGTGATGGCAGAACTCTCTGCTGATCATGAGTTGACCATGAAAGATATGGGACAGGCCATGAAACTGGTCGGTGCCGAAATCGCCGGCCGCTTTGACGGCAAGGCCGTATCGCAGATGGTTCGCGACAAGCTGGGCTAATAACGCCGAGAAGTAGTGATCAGGGTCGTTCTTCGGAACGGCCCTTTGTCATATCTGCTGTTGTGCAAGGCCAAAGAAGACGAAGAACTGCCAGAAGAAATTTCCACTTAGAAAATCTAACTCGGAATTTTGGGGCAATATTTCCAGTAAGAGACCTTAGCTAGCAACTTCTCCCGCAGGCCCGTTGGACTCAACATCTTTGCCAAAGCCAAGATCCGCACGACTTCCCGCGACCCGTCCGGCCAGGGCAGCGTTCAAGCTACCGGAGGCTGCGCGATTACGGCTGCGACGCAAGGATGGATATTTTTCGCTGACAAATTCGTCAACCTGTTCCTTGCGACTAACGAGGACAAGTTCGGTACCACTGCCGCTGTGTTCGCTTTCCTCTTGGTAAAGCCCACGAATGCGCTCAGCAACTTGCAGATAAAAACTTCGCTGAAATTCACGGCGCTCAATGACCTTCTCAGAATCGGTTCGATCCCAAGCGATGTGTCGGCCTTCTTCACTCCACCAGTGACTCATCGCGAGGCTTGCCTGAATTACTAATGAAGAGAACAGGTTTTTCACGGTACTGACGTCTGACTCATGACCAATGATGTACAAACGACAGAAGTTCGAATAGTTCGTCTGCAGCAGAGTCACGGTGCGGAAAGCATGCCCGACGGTAGCTAGCCCGTCGCGTTGTCCTAAGCGGTAGGTACCTCTCATATCGAAGCGTTCTTCAATGATCGGTTCTTTTTTCTTGTCCGGGCCGGTGGCCATGGCATCAAGTTCTGCACGGCCAATACCGTAACGAACCATGAGGCGCTCAGCATGCTCTTGGAAGGTCTGGGCTTCAGCGGGGAAGTTGGTGTTTTCAGCCTTATTAAGCAGTAACGCGATGCGTTCTTTGAGTCGCTGAAGCTTGTGTTCAGAGGTGCTCATGACGCCTTCTTTCCGGGCTTTGCTTCGGGCAACGAAGCAAGTTTTGTGGGTTCATTGCCCCAGTGTGGCAGGAGAGTGAAAATACTGCTTGACGGGCTGTGGGTAACTGTTTGGCAACGGCTCTAGCCGGTAGTGATATCCGCGCGTAGAGTGAAGGCACCAAGCAGGTCCAGCATGCCCCGCGACCCTGGTTCGGGGGCCATTTGAGAAGAGGTTCTGATGGGTGATTTTCGGACGTACACCATGGAAGAGCGGGGCACTTACTTAGCTCCTTCCTGCCAACGTTGTGGACAGCATCGCCACATCGTGTGGGAAAAAGTTGAAGGCACCGAAACCTACAGGCCACGTGATGCTGGATGCTCCAATGAGGCCTGCACTGCCTAGGTGCTGATGAATCAACCCATCACTCAGGTGCTTAGTTCAACCGAATCCCCAACGCCTCCGAGATACGTTCGGAAGCGTTGGTGAGCACCTGGGCGATGTGCTTCTCATCCAACTCTAGTGGCGGATAGATGACCGCGATGGCCGCCGGTTTGTTCTGTGGCAGCAATAGCGGAACAGCAATGGAGGTCAGTCCCGGGATGACTTCGTCGTGGCTGGATTCAAAGTTCTTGGCTGGGTACTGTTCTGGGTTCAGTTGTGAACGGATCACTCGGCCAGGTGCACCATTATCAATGGGGTGACGAGTGCCGGGGCGTTGAGCCACCGTGGCATCGGCCATTCGAGGTTCCGCGGTGCTCAAGGTGACAGCAGCTTCAACATCAAAGACCACCAGGATGGCGGTCATGCGCAGTTCATCAGAAACTGTTGCCAAGTGTGGCGCCGCTGCGGACTGCAAAGACTTGGCGACATTGCGTGCCAGTGCGCCGAGGCGTGCTCCGAGTTCAAGATCGCCTGAAGCCAGACGTTCTACAAAGCCGTACTGTTCAAAGGTCTTGACCAGGCGGTAGGCCATGGAGCGGTGGATCCCGAGTTGCGTGGCAAGCTCAGCGACACTCAGTGGCCTCTGCGATTCACCGATGAGGGTCAGCGCTTCTAGTCCGCGGCCCAAAGTTTGGGACCCGCCTTCGGTGGATTTGGTCATAACTTCATCATTTCATCTCGTCCGCGCCTTGAGCGACAAGCTACTTAGTCGTCCGAACTATATTTGCTCACAGCCTAGCTCAATGCTTTGGCTTGGCCTGCTTTGAACTTAATCAGAAGCCAAAGGCCCGCCCCACCAAAACTTGGTGAGACAGGCCTTATCTGCGAAGCATGACCGAAAGGAAGCTGTTAGCGGATGGGCGGATCGGCTGGCAACAGGTGCTCGCCGGTTCGGTCCGTAGCCAGTGCCAGTGAGGAGATGTACTGCAGTTCTCCGTTCGGACCAGGGACCGCCGAGGCCAGCATGTCTGGACGCTCGAAGCGCAAACCGGTCACGCAGCAGGTGTAGAGCTCATCGCTCGGGTTGCCTTCAGCATCCAGTAGTGCGCTGTTGATACCGTCGTCGCTGCGGCGCAGGTAGTAACGGCCCTTGGTGACGATAGCCAAAATCGGTGGTAGGAACAAGGCCAGAGCAACGGCCACCAGTGGGCTGAACGGCTGGAGCTCAGGGCCGAGCAGTCCGAAGAAGACCGCGATGGAAGCGATGGCGGAGACCAGCATCGAAACGAAGCCCACCGGATTGACCGCGTAAAGCATGCCACGACGGAATTCTGGCACCTTGGGGGAGAGCTTAAGCAGATACTTGTTGATCGCAATGTCGCTGGCCACGGTGACCACCCAAGCCATCGCGCAGTTCGCGTAGAAGCCAAGCACGGTATTGAGGAAGTCGAACATATTCGATTCCATCAGGATCAGGGCGATGCCCAGATTGACCAGCACGAAGACCATGCGGCCGGGATAGGTTTTGGTCACGCGGGTAAAGGAGTTGGTCCAGGCCAGTGATCCCGAGTAGGCGTTGGTGACGTTGATCTTGATCTGCGAGATGACCACAAGAACCACGGCCAAGCTCATGGCCAACCAGGCCGGCATCATTTCACGGTAGACACCGAGGAACTGGTGCACCGGCTCGTTCGCGGTAGCCGAGGCCTGCGGATCCAGCGTGGCAATCAGGTAGACAGCAATGAACATACCGGTGATCTGTTTGATCGCACCGAAGATGACCCAACCCGGGCCGCCAAGAATGACTGCGGTCCACCATTTGCGTGCGTTGGCTGAAGTTTTTGGTGGCATGAATCGCAAGTAGTCGATCTGTTCTGCGATCTGAGCCATCAGCGAGAGGCACACACCGGCGGCCAGCATGGCCGAGGCGAAGTTCACGCCCTCGCCGGTGCCCTGGGCACCGGCGTAGTTCACAAAGTTATCTACGGATTCGGGGTGGCTAGCCACAAGATACACCATGGGTACAACCATCAAGATCAGCCATAGCGGCGTGGTCCACACCTGTAGTTTGGCCAAAGTCTTCATGCCGTAAATAACCAGCGGGATGACCATAAGCGTTGAAATTGCATAACCCAGCGCCTTAGGGATTCCGAGTCCCAGCTCCAGACCCTGGGCCATGATGGCACCTTCTAAAGCGAAGAAGATAAAGGTAAAGGTCGCGAAGATGACATTGCTGACGATTGAACCGTAGTAGCCGAACCCGGAGCCACGGGTGATCAAATCCAGATCAAGGTTGTAGCGGGCCGCATAGTAAGCCAGCGGGAATCCGGTAACGAAGATGATGACCGCTGCGATGAGCACACCGGTAATTGCGCTCGCCGTTCCGTGGGCCAAAGCGATATTTGCGCCAATGGAGAAGTCCGCGAGGTAAGCGATACCGCCCAGTGCGCTGGTGGCCACTACCGAAGGAACCCATCGACGGTAGGAGCGTGGTGCGAACCGGAGAGTGTAATCCTCTAAAGATTCCTTGGCCGCATTCAGTTGGTCTTGCCCGGCAGTAGCGCCGGCGACTACCGGTGTCTGCTGTTGTTCATTCGTCGCTGTCATGTTCCTCAGCTTATGGATCTGATGTTTCGCCGATTGCTGTCGTTCTGTGTCCGGCACGTAAATTACGTCCGCCCCACGTGAACCCTTGGTTACGTGGGTGACTACCCAACTCCGCGTGCAGTCTGATTTATGGTTCTGGGTTGGTTGCTCAGGAAAGAGGTCAAGGAGCATGGTGTAAGTGGTCGCATGAAGCTACACTTGCTTCTATAGTTAGAACAGTGTCGCAACTATAGAGACAATGACGTTTTGCGGCACAGAACTAGGAGTCGGGTAATGCAGATTCACCACCGGGGATATGTTTCGGGAGATCCACGCGTCAAGAAGGCCGCAGGTTATGGGATCAATCGAGCAACGGATATTCCTGATCAAATGGACGTGCTGATTGTTGGCACCGGCCCGGCTGCCTCCGTGGTGACCGCTCAGCTTTCTCGCTTTCCGAGCATCAACGCTCGCGCCATCGAACTACGTCCCGGTCGCCTCGATGTAGGCCAAGCCGACGGCATCCAAGCCCGTTCGGTGGAAACCTTCCAAGCTTTCGGCTTTGCCAATGAAGTTATTGAAGAGGCCTACCGAAATGTGGAGATGTGCTTCTGGACCCCTGATCCGGAAAATCCTGCCAACATTAAGCGCCACTCACGGGCAGCCGATGACGCCAACGGCATTAGCGAATTCCCTCATATCTACGTGAACCAAGCACGCATCCTTGACTACTTCCTGCGCGATGCAGAACGTGCTCCGGGCAAGATCACCCCGGACTACGGTGTGGAATACCTCGGCTGCGAAATCGACCCTAGCGCCGAATACCCGGTGACCGCGACGATCAAATATGTTTCCGGCGAGCGTGCCGGTGAAGAGCGCACCGTCAAGGCTAAGTACCTGGTTGGTGGCGATGGTGCCCGCAGTCAGGTGCGCCGCTCGCTGGGCCACAAGCTGCATGGCGATTCGGCGTTGCATGCGTGGGGCGTTATGGATGTCATGGTGAATACCGATTTCCCAGACATTCAGGTTAAGTGCTCCATCCAGTCCCATGATGCGGGCAATATTCTTTTGATTCCCCGTGAGGGAGGCTATCTGGTCCGCTTCTACGTTGACCTAGGAGAGCTGAGCGCACAGGACGCTGGAGCGGTCCGTAATACTCCGGTGGAAGATATTGTGGCCACCGCCAACCGCATCATCCACCCGTACACCATGGACGTGAAAAACGTAGCGTGGTTCTCTGTCTATGAGGTGGCGCACCGCATCACCGATGGCTTTGATGATGTCTCGGATCAGGAGCGTGGAACCCGTGCTCCGCACGCTTTCATCATGGGCGATGCCTGCCACACGCACTCGGCCAAAGCCGGTCAGGGCATGAATGTGTCCATTCAAGACGGCTTTAACCTCGGTTGGAAACTCGCCGCAGTGCTCGAAGGCCGTGCACCCGAAGCGCTGCTGGATACCTACGCCGAGGAGCGCAAGGTGATTGCCCAGAATCTAATCGACTTCGATAAGGAATGGTCCTCACTGATGGCCAAGTCGGTAGATGACTGGGAAGACCCAGACGAACTGGAAAAGTACTATCTGAAGACTATGGAATTTCCTGCCGGCTTCATGACCCAGTACACCGAATCCGCCATCACTACCGGTGTGGAACACCTGGAGCTGGCCGTTGGATTCCCGGTAGGTAAGCGCTTCAAATCGGCTGAGGTGATTCGCCGAGCCGATAACCGTTGGCAGCACCTGGGTCACCAGCATGAGGCCGATGGACGCTGGCGAGTTTACGTCTTCGCTGATGCCGCAGCTCCTGCGCTTCAAGGCACGGCCATGGCTGACTTCGCCGCCTGGTGGGAGACGGATCCTGCTTCCCCGCGCAACCTCTACACTCAGGTTGAAGGAGATCAGGACGCGGTCTTTGATACCAAGGCCATCTACCAACAGGACTACACCGAGGTTGAACTGCATGATGTGCCCAAGATCTTCCAGCCGCTGAAGGTGCCTTTTGGGCTGCACGATATCAACCAGGTATTTGCTGCCGGACATGGACGCGATATCTTCAGCGAACGCGAAATCAGCCGCGATGGTGCCATCGTCGTGGTTCGACCAGATCAGTATGTCGCTGGCATCTTCCCGCTTGATGCCCGTGAGGAAATCAGCGAGTTCTTCGCCCGGAACATGCTGCCGGTGTCCTGAAGCTGAATTCGATACCTACCTAAGGCGCCATTGCGGATGGCGACTTTTTAGGGCGAGGGTATCAACAGCGGAAGCCCTCTCTAAGCCATGAGAATTTCAACTTCCACGCCTGCGAGGTAATCAACAATTCTGTCGAATCCCGGACCGGCTGCGTAGATACGTCCTTGCTCCGGCACAATACCTAAGTCTCTGTCGGTCACTCTGTCGCCAAAAAAGACGTAAGCGCGATCAGTATTTCTTCGATTGCTCATCCACACTAGTCCGTCAAAACCTGCGGCGTGGGCAGCTTGTGCCCACAGAACTGTGCGGTGATATTCCGAGGACATTGTTCCAGTTACGTGCCTTGCCTCGGTACCAATTTTCCGCAAACCGTCGCCCATGAAGGACGCCAGTTTCAGGACTCGGGTAGGCGTTATTTGCGCGCAGACCTTGTTCTTGACGTCGTCATACAGCACATACCCTGGCCCCGGCGGCACATCATGCAATATGGTTTCGCAGATTGCGGCCTCTTCGGTTTCTGCCGCATACAGTACGGGGACTAGGGGATCGTCAAAGAAAGCGAAGCGGCTTGGGGACCCCAAACCCGGGTTGAATTCCATGGGTCCAGTCCTCCGGTTACTGAAAACTCGGTAAAGCTGCACATCTGGCTGGAGCTCATAAGTCATCGGATCAAATTGATCACCCGGTTCACGATTCACCATTGGATTTCAAAGGCCTGTTTTGCGACCTCCAGAACTCGCTCAGGATCCGAGAATCTATCAACCGGACGGTCACCATCGAGATATCCGGTGGGCCGAATGATCCATAACGCCAAGCTCGATTCGCTCCGCCCAGCGGCTTGGGCCAGCGCGATCAGCTCTTCGATCACAGGAAGAATTGCGTGCTCTGTCCTGTCGAATTGGTAGCCCGGATAGCGCAGCCCCTTAGGACGTTTCACCGCAATCAACTTCCCTTGGGAACGCTGATTTGATGCATAGGAGCGATTAGGCGAATCGGAACCGACAAGATCGGAAACCTCTGTGCTGGTGAGTAGACCGAACTCGCTCTCAAGCTCACGCCAAGCGTGTTCGGTTGCAGCGCTCGCGCGGGCCAGCTGCGGTGACACGGATGTAGGTATCTTTGCCAGGGCTGGGCCCAACGCGGAAAGGCTTTGCTCCATCTCGACTGCGATACCTACGAACGATGGATCGCTACGATCTTCTATGCCTGCTTTATGGTCTTCATCCTGCAAACGATGATTGTGCCGGACCTTCACGGCTACACCTTCGAAAGCCTCGCTCGCTTTGTTGGTGATGACTGTTCTTTGCTTAACAGTGATCCCACGCAGGCTTTGATCGTCCTGCGCCATTTTCTGATCCAGGGCAGAGCGAAACTCTCCAACTAGCTTTCTAACGCCGGTTGCTTTCGATCGCACGATGGCCTTGGGGGCCCGTCTTTTCGAAACTGATCGCTTTGGGGTGCTCATCGCATCCTCCTGACGGTATGTACATTTACTCTACGCGTCAGGAGCGTCAGTGAGAAGAGTTGGAGCGAGGAACGCATGTTGAAAGTGCGTGAAACAGACTCGTCTTGTCATACGGGTTGGCATTCTGGGGGCATGAACCCGTTCCTTGATTTCTTGCCGATACGCCACATCGAAGAGCATCCCAAAGAGCCCATGGACCGTACCGCTTGGGCGTCCTAGGTCCAGGGCGTGCGCCAAGTCTTGGGATAGCTACTCCCTGAAAGGAATGTCTGAGGAGAATTAAGTACAGGTCCGTGGCGTCAGTTCAAGAGTTCGTTGACAGCATCTACGGCTACTTATGCACATAATTTGAACCTTGCCCTGATCAAACGGACATAACCCTGAGAGCATGAATTAAAAGCAGAACCCCGGCCGTCTGATCGGTCTACCAAAAGACTACAGGGACGGTTCCGGGGTGTTCTCTTCCATTCTAAACGAGGTGGTTATCGATGGGCAACCTACAATCCTGGGACTTTTACGAGTTTCACTTTGGGGCTGCGCGTCTCAAACACTATTTAGCTGAAAGCCATGACGTACAAAGCCAAGCAATGCTCCTTTATGAATGGAACTCCGATATCTCCGCGGCTTTTTGGGAATCGCTGGGCCACCTAGAAGTCGGGCTGAGAAACGCCATTGATCGACAGATGAATTTACGACATGAAGCTAAAGGGCGATCAGGAAATTGGATTTTTGATGATTCCCGAGAGCTAGGACGTAACGCAGGCAGGGGACAGCGAACTCACGCCTATCCATACGCCGATATTGATACAGCAATTTCTCGTGTACGTAGGAACCTTATGCCTATTGACCCAGGACAGATCATCTCTGAAATCTCGTTCGGGTTTTGGCACCAAATGGTTTCGAAAAGTCAGATGTTCCTGTGGCCGGACCTCGTTGCGGCCTTCCCCTATATGAAAGGACGCAATCAACTGCTAGTCAGCACCAAAGTTGGAGAACTACGCGAGTTGCGAAACAGGATTGGGCATCACCACCGAATCTGGGCCTCAGATCTGGATCAAAAATTTGAGGACCTCGTTGCTCTAGCCGGTTACATACATCCAGATTTCGGGCGTTGGATCAAGGTCGAAAGCCGAGTGCCACTTATTCTGTCGGAGCGGCCCATATAACGCGGGCCGATGTCATGCGGCAGGCCACGCAAGCACCCAGTACCAACTTTCATTTACTGACAACCAATGTGCAATGGCCTCGTCATGCGCAGTCCCAGATCCGACGCCCGGCAAATCGTCCTGTCGTACCGGGCTGATATTCTCTGTGGCATGAACGCGTTCTTTGATTCCTTGCCGATACGCCGAATCTCAGAGCACGCCAGAGAGCCCATGGATCGTTCCGATTGGGCGGCTCAGATCCCAGCGGTACAACAAGTCCTGGACGACGGTCTGGAGCTGGGGCAGCTGACCGTGTTGGTTGGTGAAAACGGTGCCGGCAAATCAACGCTGGTTGAAGGTATCGCGGCGGCCTTCGGGCTGAATCCAGAGGGCGGAACTCGCGATTCCATGCACCATACACAAATGACCGAATCAGGGTTATCTTCGCACCTGCAATTAGAACGCGGAGCCGGGGCTTCGAAGGCAGGGGTCTTTTTGCGTGCCGAAACCATGCACGGACACTTCGCTTATTTGGGTTCCGTCGGCACGCGCGGCAAGCACAACTTCCAGAGCCATGGTGAATCCTTCATCGAATTCTTCACCCAACGCTCCAGCATCAACGGGCTCTGGGTTTTTGACGAAGCCGAATCCGCGCTCTCCTTTAACGGCTGCCTGATGTTGCTATCGCACATTTCCGATCTGCTGCGCAGCGGATCCCAAGTCATTCTCTCCACCCACTCACCCATTCTCGCCTCGCTGCCGCAGGCAAGAATCTACGAAATCGGCCAGTGGGGGATCCGCTCGGCCAGTTATGACGACTTGGAAATGGTCAGCAACTGGCGTTTATTCCTTGATGCACCAGGACGCTACCTGCGCCACTTTGACGCCTAGGTTCATCGAATTGGCCTTCAGTTATTGAGGCGCGCACTCTTCCCCTAAGCTTTTAAGCAAAGGACAACGAAGGGACGCACCATGGCACAGAAGCGCTCAATTTGGGCTCGAATGTTCGGAATCGGCAAAGCCAACGCCAACGCGGCACTGGACGCCCTCGAGGATCCAAAGAAGATGCTGGACCAGACGGTCCGCGACTACACCAATAACATTGCTCAGGCAGAGCAGGCTGTTGCCCAGACTATCGGCAACCTGCGCATGGCCGAGGACGACTACGCCAAGCTACAGCAGGAATCCACCGAGTGGGGTTCCAAGGCCGTCGCTGCCTCCAATAAGGCCGATGAATATGCTGCCGCAGGAGATGCCAGCAGCCAGCAGAAGTTCAACCAGCTAGCCACCGTTGCTATCCAGCGACAGATGGATGCTGAGAAGAAAGCTACTTCGCTGCAGTCGACCATCGCCACCCAGCGCGACGTAGTAGATAAGCTCAAGACCGGTTTGAACACCATGCAGGCCAAGCGCCAGGAACTGGTGGCCAAGCGCGATGAGCTGGTGGCTCGTGCACGCAACGCCAAGACCCAGAACCAGATGATGGACACCATGAAGGCTTTGGACTTCAACGATCCATCCAGCGAAATCAGCCGTTTTGAGCAGAAGATCCGCCAGGACGAGGCCAAGGTCCGTGGTGCTCAGGAACTCGCAGCTTCTTCGCTTGACGCGCAGTTTGCTCAGCTTGAAGATCTAGGTGCGGCTTCCGAAATTGATGCCCGTTTGGCTGCGCTGAAGTCCAGCAACAATCCTCAAGATGTCATCGAGCAGGCACCGGCTGATCCTCAGTTGGAAGCAGCTGCGCCAGATCTTTCAGAGGTTGAAGCTCGTTTGGCTGCTTTGAAGAACAAGCAGGCCTAGGCTTTTCTTTAGACACAAACAGCATGGGCTGCAGATGATCAAATCTGCAGCCCATGCTGTTTTTGTTCTCGGATTAGTTATTCCAAGGACCAGGACCAGAGTCCTGCGGGTAGAAGGTGGCATTGCCAGCCGATACATTGACCGAGATCTTATTCGGTGAATCCATATCCGTTGCTAGTTTGTTGCTCACGTCCCCGGCTGAGACATCTTGACGCAGGTCATAGGTGACGTCGGGGAGCTCAAGTTCCAAGGAACCGGCGCTGACTTCAGCGTTGATTTGTTTCGGTGCCTTGCCGGATAGGGTGCCTTGAAGCTGCCCCGCGGAAATATCAAAGTCAGCTTGTTCAACATCCTCTAAGGACACTTCAGCGTCTCCTGCTCCGATCTGCACTTTGGCGTTCTGCGCGGTTCCGGACAAGTCCAAAGAACCTGCACCAACTTCAACCTCGAGATTCTTATAGGAACCGACAGCGTTAAGTTCACCGGCGGAGAGGTCAAAGTAGGCATCCATACTTCCATCATTCATGGATTCAGGTAGCGTGAGCACCGCTTTATTTTCATAGGAACTGCAGCCAAAGAAGCACCAGTTACCCCATGAATCCGGAGAATCAACGGATAACTTGTTGCCTTCGCGCTTCAGCTGCCAGTCCTGAGAATCCGAGCTATCCACTTCCAAGGTAGCTTCTTGGACCTTGGCAAAGTGCAGATCAAAGCGTCCCGAACCGGCACTGATCTCTAAGTTGGTGACACCGGCAACGTCGGCACTCTGTGTGGAGTTTTCACGGCTCAAGGTGGCAAAGGCGCTACGTGCGGAGCTGATCAACAAGGTGAGGATCACCAGCGCACCAATCACAGCGAGAATGATATTCAGTGCAGTGCCGTTGCCGTTAGACGTAGGGGGAACCGGCGGCCTCGTCGTGGTTTGTGTATCAGTCATGATCCGTTCCGATCTGTGTGGTTGCTGCCCAGATTTTGCATATGTGCCAGGGCGGCCAGCACACGCCGGTTGCCCGTTCCGTCGGCCTCTAAGCCGAGTTTCTGGAAGATGGAGGTGATGTACTTTTCAACACTGGCTTCCGAGAGGAAAAGCAACGCAGCAATCGCTTGGTTGGATTTTCCCTCGGCCACCGCGGCCAAGACACTGCGTTCCCTATCGGTCAGTCGTTGCATCCGGTCATCATGATTGCGGCGGGTTAATAACTGAGCGACAACTTCCTGATCCAGGATGGTGCCGCCGGCAGCGATCTGTTCCAACGACGCAATGAACTCACTAACATCAGCCACCCGGTCCTTGAGCAGGTAGCCAATGGCCCCGGACTGAGTGGAGATCAGCTCCGAAGCATAGCGCTCCTCAACGTATTGGGAGAGCACCAGCAGCGGCAGATCCGGATAGGCTTTGCGCACTTCAAGAGCTGCTCGGATGCCTTCGTCGGTGTAGCTCGGCGGCAGCCGAACATCCAAGATGGCGATCTGCGGGAAGTCTTCGGCATCCACCGATTCCAAGAAGCTCATTAGCCCGGTGGCGTCGGGTAGGTCCACCACCACACGGTGACCGCTGTGATCCAGCAAGCGCACCAGTCCTTCGCGCAGCAGCACCGAATCCTCACAAATTAGTACGCGCATGGCACGCTCACTTCCACTGTTGTTGGTCCGCCGGCCGGACTTTGCAGAAGCAGGGTTCCACCGGCAGCCAGCACGCGGTTATTGATTCCATCTAATCCGCCGCCGGCAGTGATGTGGGCGCTGCCCACGCCGTTGTCTTCAACTCGTGCCCACAAATGTGGCTGACCGTTCGTTTCGCGCACCCTTACGGTTACTTGGCAGCGTTGGGCTCGTGAGTGTTTGGCCGAGTTGGTCAAGGCCTCAGCGATGGCGAAGTACACGGCTGCTTCTGCCACCCGCGGGTAGCGACCTTCTAACTGCACATCAAGCTGGACCGGAATATGTGAACGTCCGGCCACCGCCGAGAGTGCTGCGTCCAGGCCACGATCATCGAGCACTGAGGCGTAGATGCCTCGGGTCAGTTGACGTAGCTCGGTGATGGCGGACTTAGTGGAGGCATGAGCTTCGGCCACCAGCTCTTTGGCCTGTTCGGGGTTGGAATCGATCTGCTGATGCGCCAACCCCAAGGTCATGGCCACGGAGACCAGTCGTGGTTGGACGCCGTCGTGTAAGTCGCGTTCGATCCTAGTGCGTTCCACTTCGGCAGCACGCACCGCGCCTTCCCGCTGTACCGCGGTGCTGCGTACCCGTTCGGTGAGCGCGGTTTCCCGGGCTAAGGATCCAATGATGCCAACGGTGATGCTGCGGTGCAGGAAAGCTAAGGCGATGACTATGCCTGCGCCGGCGATGGCCAGGAGCATCAGCCATGGGGCCTGGTTTACAGGGGTGTCCACGTTGAACGGTCCGGACACTGTGTCTGTGCCGGTGAGCGGAGCGAAGGAAAGAATCGCGAAGTGCACACTCCACTGCAAAACTCCGAGCATTATGGTGCCGGTGATGCAGGAAAGCACCAAGCTGCCCAGCGCCGCCCACATGCGTGAATCGGAGACCGCCCGGCCAAGGGTGCGGATAAAGCCGCCAAAGTCTGGACCGCGTCGGGCCGGCCAGCGCAGTGGCACCGCATCAATGCCGTACAGTCCGCCGATTCGTGAAATTTCAAATCGGGCCACAACGAACATCGCGCCGAGCAAGCCAACAAGTACAAGCAGGCCAATACCGAGCAGTGGAATGAGCCCAATTCCTAGGGCCAGCCAGGTAACCAGCAGGCAAAGCCCGATGACACCGAAAGTGCCCATCACTGCTAGATGTAGCAACGTGAAGCCTAATCTCAGTGGTGGGCGGGAGCGCGTAGTTCCCGGGGAAGACAGTGATGTCGAAGTCATAATTCAACAGTAGATTGCGCAGATCAGCGCCGATACACAGGGAACCATACAAGTTCATTATGGAAAACCCGAAGTATTTGGCTTCAGCGACTTGGTAGCCAGCCGGATGTCGGGACTGAACATGTGCAAGGAGTTTTTGACTGCGTGCTGATTCCAGCATTTACCCGGTGTTCAACTCGAATCTGATCGCCATGCACATTGACCCAATAGCGTCTTTAGTATGGGACGGCTATTTATGGCGCTAGGTGATTCCTTCACCGAAGGAGTAGGGGACTGGGAGCCTCGGTTACCTAACGGGGTGCGCGGCTGGGCGGACCGAGTGGCCAAACAGCTGTCTAAAGCGGATCCGCAGTGGCAATACATGAACCTGGGGATTCGCAGCCGCCGACTTGAACAAATCATTGAAGAACAGATCCCTGTGGCCCTTGAGCTCAAGCCGGACGTGATCACTTTTTACGCTGGCGGAAACGACATCTTAGAGTTCCGCAAAGACATGAGATTTTTCCTTGAACGATATTCGCAGGCAGTGGATGACCTAGTCTCCACCGGGGCCAAAGTACTGTTGTTCACCGGATTTGATATCCCAGTACATCCGGTGCTGGCACCGTTTAAACGTCGCAACTGGCGGTTTAATGACTGCGTGCGTACGCTGGCGCAAAAGTATCCGGAGAGTGTCGTGCTGGTGGATTACTGGCAATGGGATGCCTACCGAGACCGGCGCATGTGGGATATCGACAAGCTGCATATGAATCGTGCGGGCCATCGTTATATGGCCATCCGAATTCTTGAGATTTTAGAGTCTGAGCACCAGTTGGAATTTGACCCGCTGGCACATGCCGAGCGCGCGGGATTCTGGCAGGCCACCCAGCGGGACGTGGAGTGGTTGCGACAATGGGTGCTACCAATGTTTGGTCGACGGATGCGCGGAGTGACGTTGGGGGACGAGCTTGCACCACGTTGGCCAGAACCCATGTACCCGGCCAAGGGCATGAAAAAACAATTCCGCAAGCGCCGCGCCTCGTTCGTGGCGCAGCCTTTGCGGAATTCAGAAGTTTCTTGAGTACTTAGCCTGCTGGAGCTTCCATGGCTTCAGGGCTCATCCAAGCAATTTCCCACACGTGTCCGTCAGGGTCCTGAACTGCTGCCTGATACATGCCCGGGAATGGTTCGCTGGCTGGACGGTAGGTCTTGCCGCCGCCGGCCTGAGCGCGGGAGACAAAATCATCCACGCCTTCACGAATCTCGGCGGTCAGGGAATTGAGTGCTTCGCGGAATCCTGAATCCAGTCCTGGCTTATCGCCATTGACTAGGAAAGTAGCGAAGAATTCTTGCTTCAAGCTCATCACAAAGATGTTTTCATCGATAACCCACGAGGTTGCATGATCATCGGAGAAGGTGGGGTTCTTGGTGAATCCAAGCGCTTCGTAGAACTTGTCTGCTGCGGCCAGATCTGCGGTTGGCAGATTGACGAAAATCATTTGTCCCATGGTGATGCTCGCTTGTCTCTATGCGGGTGATATCTAACGGCAAGATCTACTTTGCGGGATGCTGCCAGCTAGATCAAGTGCTTTGCCTCAACTGCCATGGACAAAGCACAAGACCTCGACCCGAACACATTAGATGTGTTCGTGATCGAGGTCTTGGAAGCACCCTGAATGCAGTGTGGGATTAGGGTCTTTGGTACTGAAAGTTAGATGAGCGCAGTGGTGATTTCCAGCGGGATGCGATCCCGGGTGTAGGTGATGTGGTCGAAGCCGTGTGGCTGTGGCTTACCGTCTTCACCGATATTCACAAACACGATCTTTTCGATGGTCAGGATTGATTCCTGCGTGAAGATGTTGCGTACTTCTGCACGCAAGGTGATCGAGGTGCGACCGAAGTCGATGGCCGTGAGGCCCATTTCAATGAGGTCGCCTTCCTTAGCCGAAGCAATGAAGTTGATCTCGGACATGAACTTGGTGACAACATGCTTGTTGCCCAGCTGGATGATGGAGTAGATCGCCGCTTCTTCATCAATCCATCGCAAGAGGCTACCGCCGAATAGCGTGCCGTTTGCATTCAGATCTTCTGGGCGAACCCACTTACGCGTATGAAAAGTAATACCCTTAGCCATACTCAAAATGCTAAGTCAGATACGGGTCATTGCGCTGTTATGTGATCCACACTGTCGCCGAAAACACATAGCCTTACCGTGGAACCGGGCCTTGTGCTAGCGATAGCGTTCTTTAGGTTGCGACTTTTGGTGCCAATAGGCAGAGCTGTTGGTAGTCTCAAGTCAGATAGGCATGATTAGGCATTTTTTAGAAGCAGAGGCAGGTGGCATTGAACTATCCTTCGGAAGGCAATAACGAGACCATTCCTACGGATTTTGACGACGTAGTTCAGCAGGTATCTACCGGTGCGCTGAAAAATGACCAAATCGACAAACTGCTCAAAGAAGCCCATGAACGTTACGCAGATGTAGATGAAGGCCTGCTGGCGCACTACATTCCGATTCTCGGACAAGCGGACCCAGGACTCTTCGGTATCGCTATGTCGCACGTGGGTGGCTCGATGCACTCGGTGGGCGACTGCGCTCATCCATTCTCCATTCAGTCGATTTCTAAGATGTTCGTTTACGCGCTGGTCCTTCAGGAACATGGGCGCGAAACGGTTCGCGAACGCATTGGCGTGAACAACACCGGAATGTCCTTCAACTCGGTGATGGCTGTTGAACTCAATAATGGGCACCCAATGAATCCGATGGTTAATGCTGGCGCAATTGCCACCACCTCGTTGATTCCGGGAAAGACGGCAGCCAAAAAGTGGGAGAACGTGCAGGAAGGTCTCTCCGCTTTTGTTGGTCACTCGCTGAGCTTGGATGACGAGGTGTATCACTCCGAGTCCTTGGCCAATGAGCGCAACAAGGCTTTGGGACGTCTGCTCAAAAGCTATGGTCGGCTAGAGGATGACCCGTTCGATGCCGTGGATGTTTACACAAAGCAGTGCTCACTGAACGTCACGGCACATGACCTAGCCATCATGGGCGCAACCCTGGCCGATGGCGGGGTGAATCCGGTGACCGGCAAACGAGTGGTGGATGCCGATGTTTGCCGCGATACCTTGGCTGCGGTGGCATCCAACGGACTATATGAGCGCTCCGGTGAATGGCTCTTTGAAATTGGTTTGCCAGCAAAGTCTGGTGTTTCCGGTGGCATCGTTGCAGTGGCCCCGGGTAAGGGTGCTATTTGCTCGTTCTCACCACCTCTAGATATGGCGGGAAACTCGGTGCGAGCTCAGTTGGCTATCGGTCAGCTTTCGCGTGCCATGGGTTTGAACCTCTTCGCTTCTGCGCCCAGCCTACTGCGCTGAACTCAAGCAAGTGAGCTCTGAAGACCGTCCAAGATGATGTCCAAGCCGAGTCGGAACGTTTCCACGGAGCGGTCCTGAACATCTTGGCCTGAGTCCAAGGCTTGCCTGAAGGCGGTGGAGACCTCGGTGTCGGCAACCCAGACTTCACTCGGGGCTGCCGCGTCGAGGGCTGAGCCCAGGACGAAGGAATCAATAATGGTGATCGCTTGCAACCGCTGTTTTGGTTCAAAACCGGCAGCTGCGAGGGCTTCGGCCAAGGCATCGTAAACACGCAGTGTGGTGCTATCGCGCACCGTATAGCTGGTCATCAACGGGATGAGCCTCGGGTGCTTTGAATACGAAGCCCAGTACTCGATGGCGATTCCTTGAACGGTGTCTTGCCATGAAGAATTCTCTAGGTCAGGCAGCTTGATGGCAGACATCGCTTGGCCACGCATCAACTCAATGATTTCATCGCGACCCTGAACGTGGTTGTACAGCGAGGAAGCGGAAACCGACAAAGCCTTGGCTAACTGGGGCAGGGTGAAATCTCCGTGGGCATCCACTAATTTCAGGGCTGCCTTAGCGATGGCGTCGGTGCTCAGCTTGGGTTGTGATGGCCGGGCCATACTCACTCCTGTAGGTGGAAATCTCTTGACATGAGCATACACAAAATAAACGAAAAGCATTCGTTAAACCTCTTGCTTTCACCCCGCGGAAGCATCTACGCTATAAAACGAATCACATTCGTTTAAAACCGTGAAGGTGAACCATGCAAGAAATTCTGGCCCTAGAACCACCGGTGTCCCCGGCCCGCGCCGAAGAAGCCACCCGAGGCACACTGACCGTAGCGTTGGTCCAGCACCGCTGGCATGAAAACCCGGCAGACACCGAAGCCGAACTAGAAGAAGGCATCAAATCGGCAGCCAAGCACGGCGCCAAAATTGCCTTCCTTCCCGAGCTCACCTTGAGCAAGTACCCGGCTTTTGAAATCCCGGATGCCAACGCAGCGGACGCAACGGCGGAAGATCTGCTCACCGGCAGGACCTTTAGCTTCGCGAAGAAAATGGCCGCGATCTACCAGCTGCAGGTTCACATTTCACTGTTCCGCAAGGCCCCAGAGGCCGACGGTTTAGGACTGAACACCGCCATTATTGTTTCTCCGGAAGGTGAGCTGGTGGCAGCGACTAACAAGCTGCACATTCCGCGCACCGCTGGCTACTACGAGGACAGGTACTTCCGCGAAGGACCCAACGAAGATCCCTATCCGGTACACCGTATTCCAGCCCTAGGGGATGTGGCCATGGGCCTGCCCACTTGCTGGGATGAATGGTTCAGTGAGCCACCACGCATCTACTCGCTGGCCGGTGCGGATCTGCTTGCCTACCCAACGGCTATCGGCTCGGAGCCAGATCACCCGGACTTTGATACCGAACCACTGTGGCGTCAGACCATTGTTGGCAATGGCATTGCCAATGGTCTGTTCATGGTGGTCCCTAACCGGTGGGGAGATGAAGGAGCATTAACTTTCTACGGTTCTTCCTTCATTTCTGATCCCTACGGACGCATCCTGGCCCGCGCACCACGCGATGAATCTGCGGTACTGGTCGCTACGCTAGATCTTGACGCGCGCCGAGACTGGCTGACGCTCTTCCCATTCCTACGTACCCGCCGGCCAGAAACTTACGCAGCGCTTCGTGAAGCGCGCGAAGAGACTGGTTTGGGAGAACGGAGCTCCAGCAATGTCTGAGTTTTTCATGCCTGCAGAAACCGAAGCCCATGATCGAATCTTCATGGCCTTCCCTGCCAGTGGCTACACGCTGGGGGATACCGAAGAAGAAGCAGAAGCGGCACGATCCACGTGGAGTCAGGTAGCCCGGGCCATCACCAAGTTCACCCCGGTGACCATGGTGGTGGATCCTTCGAGCGAAGCCGACGCACGCCGCCACTTAGGGGGCTCGGTCAGCTATTCGTTCCATGAACTCAACGATGCATGGATGCGCGATATCGGACCAACCTTTGTGCGCACCGCAGACAACGAACTGGCCGCAGTGAACTGGAACTTCAACGGCTGGGGTGCCCAAAGCTGGGCGAGCTGGGACAAGGACCAACTCATCGCAGACCACCTAGCGCAGTTGACTCAACTGCCCGTTGCCCGCGCGAACATCACCAATGAGGGCGGCGGAATCCATGTAGATGGTGAAGGCACCATCTTGGCTACCCGCAGTGTGCAGCTTGATCCAGGACGAAATCCTGAGGCCAGCGAAGCGCACATCGAGGAAGAGTTCGCCCGGTTACTGGGTACCTCAAAGGTGATCTGGTTGGATCGGGGATTGACCCGCGACAATGAGGAGCTTGGGACCCGAGGGCACGTGGATATTGTGGCCTGCTTTGCTGCCCCAGGTGTGGTGCTGTACCACGATCAGCAGAACCCAGAACATCCAGATTTCCTGATTTCCCAAGAGGTGCGCACACGTCTTGAAGAATCCACGGATGCCAAAGGTCGAAAGCTCAAGCTCATTGCCGTGCCCGCACCTACGGTGCTGCGCGACGACGAAGGATGGGTGGATTACTCCTATATCAACCATCTCGTGACCAACGGGGGAGTCATTGCCTGTGCCTTTGATGATCCCAACGATGCGCAAGCAGCAAAGATCCTGGCCGAAGCGTATGAAGGTCGGGAAGTAGTCAGCGTCGATGCCCGTGAACTATTCGCCCGCGGTGGTGGCATCCACTGCATCACCCAGCAGCTGCCACGCAGCTAGAGGATATCTCGCTAGCTGATGCCCAGCGCGCGCCGACGTTCTAAGAACAATGGCTCGCGCTGGGTCCGTCTGGCCGAGAACAATTCTTCTGTGCCACGACTGCCCACGGCCAGCTGTGCGAGGTACTCGCCGATTGCCGGAACAAATTTGAATCCGTGACCACTGAAGCCCGCACCGATGGTGATTGGTCCTAGACGATCCAAGATGAAATTCTCATCATCAGTATTGGAATAGGTGCAGGAAATCGATTCATAGATTTCTGAGTCCACGCCGGGCAGCCAGCGCTGAGCGTAGTCTTGCAATCCGCGGATCTGTTCCTCGATGGCCTGATGTTCACGGTGGTTAGGATCGGTCAGTTGCCCGGAACCATGCCAACCGACCTTGATCCCCAGTCCCGGAGTATGCATGCCGTACACGGGACCGAAGACCGGGGAACCAATATCCCGCGTGCCGTCCAGAATATGGTTAAAGCCGGGGAACTTAGCTTCGGAGGAGCGCAACGCGAAGTGCACTGGATGCTCTTCGGTGACGTGGATGGCTGGCAAATCATGCTGACCCAATAGCTGCTGAGTCCAAGCTCCAGCGGTGACGATCAGATGTTTGGCAAACACAGTGCGCTCGCCGGATTTATCACGGACGCGCACCGCTACCTGTTCGTCGTTGATCACCTCGATGCCTACGACTGGGTGCTCATGCTGGATTCTCGCGCTGGCCTCGGCTGCCAATCGCTGCATTGCGGCCACGGCGGCATCAGCGTTGATCTGCCCGCCCGCTGGAATGTGCAGCACTTCGGTTTCAAACTTCATGCCACTAAAGCGTTCTTGAGCCTCATCGATGCTCAACAGTTCGCTAGCAAAATCTGCACCGGCCAGTACCTCATGCATGTGCCGTTGTTCCGCGACAACGCCGTGGTTGACCAGCCCGGTACGAGTCAGCAGTGGGGTGTTTGCCTGAGCCGAGATGTCATCCCAGAGGATATTGGCTCGCTGTAGCAGTCGCAGGTACTCGGGCCGTGCGTAAGCAGGATTAAAGTTGCGGGTGCTCCCATGGGAAGCGCCCTGCTGATGCCCCGGTTCAAAGCGTTCAAGTAACAAGACGTCGTGCCCGCTCTGCGCCAAAGACAGAGCCGTTGCTGAGCCCATGGCACCGCCGCCGATGATCAAAAATTCTACGTTGTTGCTCACGTTTAAAGCTTAAAACCTTAGTCAGTGCCTAGCTGCGCAATGAGTCGTATTCTCGCTGGGCTAACGTAATAGTCAGGACATCCAAAGACACAGAGGAAGAGTGGGTTTGAGCGGGGAATTAGCAACGGTGCTTTTGCTGGCAGCAGCGGTATTCCTTGGAGCCTCCACTCAGCGCATCTCCGGAATGGGCTTCGCCATGGTGGCCTCCCCGTTCCTGGTCTTGCTACTCGGACCGCATGCAGGAATTACCTTGGTCAACCTGCTCGGAGCATGCAGTAGCCTGATGATTTTTGTTCAGGTCTTCCGAAAGGTGCAATACAAAAAGGTTGCACTGATCTTGATCCCGGCAATGCTCATGACCATTCCCGGTGCCTGGGTAGCAGCCCGAGTTCAGGGTCCGTGGTTATCCATTGGCATTGCTCTGATGGTGCTTTTGGCACTGGGTTCTAGCTTTATGATCCGCAACCTTCCCGCGGCCCAAGGCAAGTCACTGGCTATTTGCGCCGGCGCAGTCTCTGGATTCATGTCGGTGACCGCCGGAGTCTCGGGTCCTGCCATTGCCGGCTACGCGGTGGCCAGCCGTTGGCCACAACGCCAATTCGCTGTCTCGGTGCAGCTGTATTTCCTGGTGCTCTCGTGCACTTCCCTGGTGGCTAAAGGCGGACTGCCACATTTACCCGCTGGTCAGTGGATCGGTTGTTTCACTGCCATGCTGATAGGCATCTTGCTGGGTAATTATTTGGCACCAAAGATCCCGTCCAAATACAGTCGCGCATTTGTTGTACTGATTGCCTTTGCCGGTGCGCTGAGTCTGATGGTTGAAGGAATCACCGCGCTCGCAGCTCGCTGATGGCTAGCGGTGCCACGACAGTTTCTCTACGGTAATGAGAGAATAGAACACGTGCCATACGAGTATTCCGAAGTCCCAGCTAACCGCCGGATCAGCGAGCTTGCTATTGAGCGGCGTGCGCTGTGGGCTGGACTGTTCTGTTCTCTTTTTGGCCTGACCGCGGCGCTGATCTTCTTTGCCGGTGAACGTCCCGCACTTTTTGGACGTTGGTCGGTGGGCTTTGTATCGGCGGTCTGCGGTGCAACCGCAGCAGCATCAAGTAGTGCCTATGCTTTCCGTTCGATCCTTAGATATCGCGAACCGTGGTTGTGGCGCATTCCGGTATGGCGCCAATTGGTCACCGGTATCGGGTTGATCGTTGTGCATATGGCCAGCTCAGTCATGATCATTTTGGTGGTCTTCCACCTGTTCCAACAAGCATTTTTTGGTTTGCACCTTGATGTTCTTGCTGGGGCGTTGGCGGTCAGCGCGGTGACTGGATTGACGGCCTACCTATGCTTGGTGGCCACCGCTCGTACGAGTGCTGAAACGCTCTCGGTGGTCTTAGGAATCTTCATGGCCGCCGGTGTTTTGATCAGCATGTTGCTGGCTGAAGAACAAGGCTGGTGGCGCAGCATGTTTTCCTTCTTGGGTACTGCGCAGGCTGGCCGAGGATCCTTCTGGACGTTTAACCTGACGCTAATCATTTCGGGTTTGGTCTTGGCGGCCTTCACCGAGTTCCTCACCCGTGATCTTATGTTGCTCTCTCGGACCTATCGCTGCCGACCAGCACTACGCAGATATAAACTTGCACGGAAACTACGTCCCCGTCCAAGGATTGTGCGCTGGTGCTTGGTAGTGGTGGCCGTGGGCATTATCGGGATCGGTCTGGTGCCGGTGAATGTGTCTATGGAAATACATTCGGTATTTGTGCAGCTCGCTTCGGTAGCAATGATCATCCTTTTGGCAGGTACGGCAGTCTTGCTGCCGGGTTATCCTGCCGTATTCCATCTGATGTCCTATGCGGCTGTTGGTGCAGTTTGGGTGGCCTTCCTGCTGTGGAATGACTGGGCTTACTACAACTTGACCGGGTTTGAACTCTCCGTCGTAGCCATCATGTTTGCGTGGATCTCGGTGTTCATTCGTACCACAGCGGCGATGACCCGAGATGGTGAAGAACGTGAACCTGCCGGTTTTTCGCACGACTCTGCGACAAAAATTAGTTCCTAATATCCGTCGAAATGCTGAGGACTGAGCATTGGTCGGGTAGGTAGCCTGTAGGCATGCTGATCTCAGAAAAGCTCTACCTACTGATGGCCGATAATCAACAGAAGCCCGAAGCGGTGATGACAGCTGCCGGCTACGGGATGAATGCCGCAGTACTTTCTGACTTAATGATTGCTGGACGGGTTGCGCTCAGTGATGACACGGTTCCACGGATCAAACTCATTGGCGCCGGTCCTTGCCCGGATCCGGTCTTGGCTTCTTCGCTGGAAAAGTTGGAGAAAAAGGGCAGTCTCACCTTAGACGCTGCGGTCAAGATTCCAGGTCTGTGCAATGTTCGTCGGGTTACCGATTCTTTAGCCAAGCAGGGCATCGTTGAATACGGTCCGCGGACAATGCTCGGTTTGGGTAAAGAGCGGGTCAATATTCTCAACGAACAAATTGAGCGTCAGATGCGCGCGGATTTCAGCGCCCAGATCCACGGCAAGCGGCCTTCGGGGATCAGTGACACCACGGTGCTAGCAATCCTGCAAGCATTGGGAATCGCTCAAAAAGTACTAGCCGATGAGATCTCTCCGATGAGTTCCGGGCAAGCACAAACGCGTATCGCTGAACTAGCCCAAGACTCGCCGGCAGCAGATTCTGCCCAGCGGGCTGTGGCCGAGATGAATGCGATCATCACCAGCGCGCAAGTCATCCCTCCCGCGACGGGATCCAAGTAGAAAACCCCGGTGGCGGGTAACTAGGTCATAACAACTACGACTCGTTTTGATCACTTACGTGAACGGATCTACCTTTTGGGTCCTCGCTCCCACCGGAATTCTCCCTGCAGTGGCCAGCCATGGATTCCACTGACGGGAGTCGAATGAGTGTCTTGAATCAGCGACGGAACTTCGTGGCTTCGAACCGACATGACGACGCGAAATTTAGCTATGCCAAATTCGCTTTTCTGACCGCTGGTAGGTCTAGGAACCGTAACTGTTATATCAATCTATTGCATTAATGGTGTGAGGAGTTGGAGACTGGCTGAGCCTACATTCGCGTGCAACGGCGCATGCGGAGAAAGAAGGGAATCAGCATGAATACGAAGATTCGCGAAGTTCTGCCCGCAGCTGGGGCGCTCGCGCTAGCAGTGACCGCATTCGCTCCTGCCTCTGCAGCGCCACCTGAAAAGAGCAACGTCACCTGGGCCACTGCCGAGATTGCGCAGGTGGGGGAACTAGAAGGGTTCACTGGCACCTCGCACCTGATCGGATTTTCCGGGAACACCGACGGCTTTAGTGACGTTTCGGTGGTGAGCTTCAACTGCCCTGAGGGTCAACTTCCATCATGGGATCCGGACAGCGGGTGTGAAGAAGTGGGGATAGTTGGCATGTATGGCTACGCCGCTGATGTCAGCATCAATAAGAAGCTGTCACAGGCCACGGTTGATTCAACGGTTCGCGTCTACGAAGGTGAAACTGAATCAGGTGAGCCGATCTGGGGCCAAGCTCGACAGCTGAACTTCACCATGCAGGCCACCGGTGATCTCGTGACCACGAAGGACCGGCAGGACGGATACGTTCGCACCGATAGGGAACGTCCTGCCGTGGTCACCAGTGGTCAAGTCGGTGAATTGGACCTGGCTGGCAGCGTGGGAAAGATTGAACAGGTGAAAGAAATCTACAAGTACTAGCCGCTCGAATCAATTGGTGCTGCATTGTCGCTAAGCTGACGGTGCAGCACCATTAGCGCGTGCCCAAACTCACCGCCAAGACGCTTCCGATACGTGAAACAATAGGTAGTAATGACTTCCATCGATTCCACCCCACTTTCCGCTGACGAACGCAAGGCACTGCGCACCGAGCAGGCCGCAGCTCAGCGCGCCCAGCAGCTGCGCATCTCCAAGTCCCGAGCCGACGCCGAAGGGCGCGCCCAGGTCATCCCAACCGCTGAAGGTTGGAAGCAGGAGATGGGTGCCGATGGTCGTCCCGAACTACAGTTCGCGACCAAGCGCCGCGTCTCCCAGCCGCCAACGCACCTAGCCGACCTGTCGCTAGCTGAGCGTCAGGCCAAGCTGAAGGAACTGGGTCTGCCAGGATTCCGCGCTAAGCAGCTTTCGGTGCACTACTTCCAGCACTACACCACCGATCCTGAGAAGATGAGTGATCTTCCTAAGGAGCGCCGTGCAGAACTGGCCGAGGCCATGTTCCCGAAGCTGCTCACCGAGGTTAAGCGCCTAGAGACCGATGATGGCAAGACCATCAAGTTCCTTTGGCGTCTCTTTGACGGTTCGCTCGTTGAATCCGTATTGATGCGTTACCCAAACCGCATCACCCTGTGCATCTCTTCACAGTGTGGTTGCGGCATGAACTGCCCATTCTGCGCCACCGGACAGGCGGGCCTGACTCGCAATATGTCCACCGCTGAGATCCTGGACCAGATCGTTCAGGCTAACCGCGTGATCGCCGAAGGCGGTCTGGGTGGACAGCAGCACCCAGAGGAGCGCGTTGGCAACATCGTGTTCATGGGTATGGGTGAGCCACTGGCTAACTACAAGCGCGTCATGAACGCCGTGCACCGCATGGTTGCTGAAGCACCTGAAGGCCTGGGCATGAGCGCCCGTGGCATTACCCTCTCCACCGTCGGTTTGGTTCCGGCCATCCGCAAGCTGACCGAAGAGAACGTCCCAGTGACCTTCGCGCTGTCGCTGCACGCACCAGATGATGAGCTGCGCGATGAGCTGATCCCAGTGAACTCGCGCTGGAAGGTCGACGAGGCACTGGACGCCGCATTTGACTACTACGTGAAGACCGGACGTCGTGTCTCCATTGAGTACGCGTTGATCAAGGATATGAATGACCACGAGTGGCGTGCAGAAATGTTAGCCAAGAAGCTGAACGCTCGCGGTCGCGGATGGGTTCACGTGAACCCAATTCCGTTGAACCCAGTACCGGGTTCCATCTGGACCCGAAGCGAACCGGACATCACTTCCAAGTTTGTGCGTCGCCTCGATGAGTTGGGTGTTCCAACCACCTTGCGCGATACTCGCGGCAAGGAAATCGACGGAGCATGCGGCCAGCTCGCAGCTGACGGCGACAAGTAAGCCAAGAAAAAAATCGGGGCCCGAAAGGGTCCCGATTTTTTGGTTAAGTTCATTAACCTGGAAGCTACAGCTTTTCCTGCGAGTCAACGTTGCGAGCGGCCGCAGTGAAGCGACGTTCAAATTCTTCGGCGGAGACCAATTCGCGCTCAACGCGGAAGGACGATTCTGGGATACCAAGCACCGCTGCAATCAGGGTGCGGGTATAACCGGCGATCTTGCGGGACTTTCGGGTACAGGTTACTTGATCAATTTCCGGGACCCAGATGTTCCACCAGCCGCCTTCTTTGCCGACGACGGCTTGGAATACTTTTTGCTCGCTCATGTGTTGCCTTTGCTCTCTGCGTTGTCGGGGCAGAATCCTGCCGTCTGCGTTAATAGTCCACCATACTCGTCCTTGATGGTCAGTTGCCCGGCCGCAATAAAGCTCTGATCTCTACGTCTTGATAGATTTGGTGAAGTAGGGATAAGGGGATGGTATGAATCAGAATGATGACCGGATTTTTGACCCGATGATGTACGACGTCATGCGCGAGCTGAGCACCCAGGTTGCCGGTAGATATGTTGCTTGGGAAGATCAAGCGAGCAATGATGGCGAGGCGAATCATTGGCGCGAGGGATGGCTACGGGTGGAGAAGGAAGCGCGTGAGGTTAACCCGCGCAGCCGCGCAGCCATTGAAGCTAAAACGGCCGAACTTCGTCAGGTCCTGCTCGAGTTGCCTGTAGATGCGCCGACGCTTTAGTAGTGCTCAGGATCAAGATCTCAAGATGAAGTGGACGACTGATTGGCACTATGCGCTTGGCTCAAGGCCAGCCGGTGTAGCGTTGGAGGCTGAGAGTTAGGCGCAAGTCAAGCGCGAGTGCAAGTAGTGAGGACAAAAAGTGCAGGTATCCCAGCGCGCCCAAGTTGCTCCCTTTGAAGTGATGCAAATAGTTGATCAGGTGTCCACAATGCGCCAAGCGGGTCACGACGTGATCTCCTTATGCGTCGGCGAACCTGGTGGGGGAGCACCGGCTGCGGTCAATGGGCTTGCGGCGCAACTGCACGCTGAGCAGGCCGACTTTGGGTACACCTCTACTGCTGGTTTGGCTGAAACCCGCCAAGCCCTCGCCGAGCATTACCGCAATTCCTACGGTGTGCAGATTCCGGCGAAAAACTTCGTGATGACCACTGGCTCCTCGGGTGCTTTCCAGCTGGCGTTCCTCGCGGCCTTTGATGCCGGAGATGTCGTCGCACTGGCACGTCCGGGCTACCCGGCCTACGCCAACATCCTCAGAGCGCTGGGCCTGAAGGTAGTGGATCTTCCTACCAACGCCGAACAACGCTTCCAGCCGACTATCGCCAACTTGGAACAGGCCAAAAAAGAGCATGGCCGTTTGGATGGGCTAGTAGTCGCCTCGCCAAATAATCCCACCGGAACCATGTTCAGTTCCGAGGAGCTGAACGAGTTGGCTACGTGGTGCGAATCCAACGGGGTTCGGTTAATCAGCGACGAGATTTATCACGGCATCGAGTTTGATCCTGAGCGTAAGGGGCACACCTCATGGGAGTTCTCCGAGACGTCCATTGTTGTCTCATCCTTCTCTAAATATTGGGGAATGACTGGGTGGCGACTGGGCTGGATGGTTGTTCCCGACAACCTGCTGTCAGCCGTTGACGCCTTGGCTTCCAATCTTGCGTTGTGCGCACCTGCTCCAGCGCAGCGCGCTGCGGTTGCTGCCTTCACGCCCCAGAGTCTGAAGGAAGCAAACCAAAGAGTTGAAGAGTTCTCTCGCACTCGCACGCTGGTTCTTGAAAACCTGAAGAGGCTAGGAATCGCTGAAGCCGCGCCGGCTGATGGCGCGTTCTACCTCTACGGACGGTTGGCTCCGGAAGTACTGGAACATTTTGGCTCGGCAAGCGAATATTCTCAGGCAGTCCTTGAGCATGCACATGTTGCCCTGACCCCTGGTGGAGACTTTGATCCGTTTGAAGGTCACCTGTTTATCCGGCTGTCTTTTGCTGCCGGATATGAGCAAGTAGCTGAGGCTCTGGAACGAGTAGATGCCTTCTTGCGGCAGAGCCTTGCTGGAGCGTAGATGTCCACAACTCGTCAGTCTTAGCGTGCTGGGCCGGCGCAGCGCTGGAAAGTAATGGCAGGAGCAACAAATTGGTTGCTCCTGCCATTACGTTTTTAAGGAGTTCTGATGTCCCAGCTGCCATTGCCAGTTGAACACGAATGTTTGCCTTGTTATCTGTACCGGGTTGCCGGGTCGCAGTCCTGCGATGGGACCCTACAGGTACTCAGTCACTACCGGGATCAGTGCGCGCCGCGGGCCAGCGCGCTAGAGAAAAAGATGCGTCTGTTGGGCGGGTATTGCGACTGCGAGGTGTTGCTCAACGCGGTGCGGCCGGCATCGATCCAGGCCATGCGTTTGATCGATGCGGGCGAAGATTTGGTCTGCAAAGGAGTACGCCGCGGCACAATCCAACCGTGTGAGAACTGGTTGATGCGCCGCGGCGTACAGTGGGGTGGCGGTCGTTTTAGCCGCCGAAGTGCTTAGAAATTAGTCTTCGATGTTCTTGCTTGGCTTGCGGGACTTGAGCAATTCAATACCGATCGGGATGAGCGAGACCAGCACGATCAAGATGAAGATGATGTCGATATTTTCTTCGATCCAAGTGAACTGTCCCAGCCAGTAACCCAGCATGGTGACGCCGATACCCCACAGGGCGGCACCGATCAGGTTGAAGGTGGCGAAAGTCTTGTGGTCCATCTTCGCGACACCGGCAATGACCGGGACGAAGGTACGTACCACTGGGACGAAGCGTGCGAGGATCACTGCACGACCACCGAACTTTTCAAAGAATTCGTGGGCACGTTCTACGTTCTTTTGCGAGAAGAACCGTGAGTCAGGCTTGTTGAAGATGGCCGGGCCGGACTTCCTACCGATCATGAATCCAGTTTGATCTCCTGCAAAAGCGCTGATGAAGATTGCTAGCGCGAAGAGCCACAGTGGGATGTGGATGGTGCCAGTTGCGATGAGCATGCCCACGGTGAAAAGCATTGAGTCACCAGGGAGGAAGAAGCCAACGAGCAAGCCAGTCTCAGCGAAAACGATGGCGCAGACAAGCACGACGACCCATGGGCCGAGGTCTGGGTTATCTAGGAAAACCGCAGGGTTAAGCCAGTCCGGTAGGAACGCGGCACCCATAGTTGGTGAGACGTAATTCGTCAGCGTGGAAAGGAAAGAAGTTTGATCAAGCACAGAAAAAATCCTACGGGAAGTCACTGTGAGTTTCCCATAGGACTCGGCAGAGAAAGGTTTGTCAGATCAGAGGTTCGCAAGGCAAGAGATCGACCTTTTGATCGCTAACCGGTATTGATCACTACTTCTTTGAAATTCTCACTCCAACAGCCTCGGTCCACTTCGCCACGAACTGTTGTCTAAGTCACGGCACATATTAAAGCTCAGGCCAGATGGTTGTTTTGTTGCAACCAGTTTGTTGAATTTAAGACAACAGTCGGGACAGTGCGCAATCACCTGTCTAAGGCGATCGGCAAATCCAATGCTGCCACCCGGATCTAAGTGGTCTGTAGGGCCAAGCGGATTCGCTGGCTCTAGCGGGTCGCGAAGTGCGCGATTAGCCCGATCACCCAAATGGATGAAGCCAAAAGTACACAGCCGAATTCAACTACAATGCCTAGTCCCATAGCCTTCAGTGCGGCCCAAGAAGAACTGAACGCACCGGAGACTTCACGACGCCGCACGCTCTCTCCGAGGAACAGGCCCACAGCAAAGCCGATGAACAAACCCAGCACGGGGATGATGAAGGCTCCGGCGATGGCTCCGATCACCGCAAAGAGAATTGTTCCCTTGGGAACTTGATGCTCTTTGAGCTTGCGTCCGGTGAGTACTGCGGAGGCTGACCATCCCAAGAAGGTAATAGCCATGCCCAGGCCAGCTGCCCACCATGAAGCACTGGAACCTAAGAGCCAACCCCACGCAAGCAGGGTGCCGATGGTCAATAATGAACCGGGCAGCACCGGGAAAATGGTGCCAAAGGCCGAAACTACCAGTAGTAGTCCGGCAAGGATGGTGTAAATAATCTGTGTATCCACTCACCCAGTGTGGCACGAAGTTCCCGGTGAGCGGGCTATTCCTGGTCGAACTGCGCGATCAGTTCTCGCTTGAGGATCTTACCGCTGGGGCCCAGCGGGAATTCTTTGACTATCTCGATGAAGCGCGGGTACTTGTAGGCAGCCATCTGCTCACTAGACCAACGGATCAGTTCTTGGACACTGAGTGTTGAACCCTGCACCAAGGTCACCGAGGCAACCACTTCCTGACCGTGCTTGTCATGAGCTACTCCGTAGACGGCAGCGTTGGAAATCTCTGGGTGGCTGGTGAGCACCTCTTCAACTTCGCGCGGGTAGACGTTGTAGCCATTACGCAGAATCATGTCTTTGGTTCGGTCTAGGATCCGCAGGTAGTCCTCTTCGTCCTTGGTTCCCAAGTCTCCGGTGCGGAACCATCCATCCACTACTGCTTCGGCGGTTGCGTCGGGGCGGTTGAGGTAGCCGGAGAACAGGTTATGACCACGTACCACCAGTTCACCCAGTTCTCCGCGTGGCATCAACCGGATCTCGTTGGGGTAGGCGGGGTCAGCAATTTCCACGTCCACGCCCCATACCGGCGTGCCGACGGTGCCTGGACGAGGCTCGCGCCCGACATGGTTGAAGCAGGCTACCGGTGAAGTTTCAGTTAGTCCGTAACCCTCGTAGATCTGTGCGCCAAAACGCTGTTCAAAGGCGGAGAGTACCGACAGTGGCAAGGAGGCACCACCCGAGATGGCATAGCGAAGGTTGGTTGGTTTGCCTTCACGGTTTGCCCCGGCTTCAACGAGGGCAACGTACATGGTTGGCACACCAAAGAACACGTCAATCTCGGCATCCAGTACAAGATCTAGTGCAGCGTCCGCGGTGAACTTGGGCAGCAACATGACTTCTGCACCGATTCTCAGGCCCGTGTTCAGTACACAGGTTTGGCCGAAGGTATGGAACAGTGGCAATCCGCCAAATAGCTTGTCACCTTGGCGAATGTCCATGGTGTTTAGCAGTGTGGAGTGGGTCTGCTCGATTAGTGCCAGATGTGTCCCCAAGGCGCCCTTGGGTTTGCCGGTAGTGCCCGAGGTGTAGAGGATCGTGGCAATGTCTTCGGCCTTGCGAGGTAGGTAAGTGGTGATTGGTTCAGCCTTGGCTGCCAAGTCTTCTAAGCGAGTGATTTCCCCGGCTTCAGGTTCCATTACGCTCACCAAGTTGATCCCGGAGTTTTGGGCTCCCTTGGCGCCTTCGCCTAAGAGTCCTGCAGCGCAGACCAAGATCTTGGCTTCAGCGTCTTCTAATACATAGGAGATTTCGCGGGCCTTGAGTAGCGCGTGGATGGGAACTGCTGTGGCGCCGAGGGATAGCACCGCGTAGTAGACGCGGGCGAAGTCGGTGACGTTGGGGATGAGCACTGCTACCCGGTCACCCTCGGTGATGCCCTGTTCTTTGAGAGCTCCTGCGTAGGCTTTGGTTTCCTCCCAAAGCTCACGGTAGGTGGTGCTTACGCCGTTCATGGTGATGGCGTTCAGATCCGGGAAACGGTTGGCACCTTCGGCCACGATGGCGGCTACCGAAAGGGTGAGGTTTGAAGTGGTCATAGAAGTCTCCTCGACGCTGCAGAGTTTAGATGTGCTCCATGTCACAAACAAGCCTAATGGAACCGCGATTCAAATCAAGGTACTAAGTTTCGTAATAATGCTCGTTTCAGCAACGAACCGGAATAGACTCAGCGCATTGAGCTGGTATGAGCGCGAAATGGGGTAGCGATGCCGGTAGTCAGAGGTCCACGAGCCGAACCTTGCTGGGTGGATTTACTCACCAGCGATATTGATGGTGCCATCGAGTTTTACTCGGAACTCTTTGGATGGAAAATTCACGATGATCCGCAAACTCGCAGTGACGGATACCTTCCAGTCACGTTGGATGATCAACCGGTCACCGGCCTTGTGCTCAACGACCAAGATTCGGCGGCCCCGGATGCGTGGACCACGTATCTGAATGTGGCCGATATTCATGCGGCCGTCTTTGCCGCCCATTTACATGGCGGTCAGCGTTATCTGAAACCTGTGGCCATGCCCGGTCAGGGGACCGTGGCCCTAATTGGGGATCCCGCAGGTATCGGAGTGGGACTTTGGCAGTCCTTTGACCCGACTAACTATCCGGCACGGAAAATTCACGGTCACCGCATCTGGAATGAGCTGCATACCAAACACTTTGAAACCGCCTGCCGGTTTTACCGCGAAGCCTTGGGGTGGGATCTAAACCAGGTCGTTGATTCTCCCGACTTCCGTTACTACACCCTGGGCCAAGGAGCCGATGCGGCCGCAGGACTCTATGACATCAGCGGCCAAGACTCTACCGAGGGCTGGCGAACCTACTTCGCGGTAGATGACGCAGATCAAGTAGCGCAGCTCTGTACAAGCCTGGGTGGACAAGTGGTGAACGCACCGCATGATTCGTACTTTGGGCGCACCGCCATGCTCAGTGATCGGGGTGACGCCGAATTTGCGGTGATCGCACCAGCTCACAAATAGCTGGCGCGCAACTAACTACACTTCGCGATTCCAAACGTATGGCGTGGTGGTGGAAACTTTGAGCAGGCCCCGGCTTTCCAAAATGGGGCGCGAGTATTCGGTGGAGTCACTATGGACGTAGCGCAAGCCGTGGGACAAGGCGCTGCGTGCCCGAGCGTCGGTGAGCGCGCGGTAGATTCCGCGGCCGCGGTACTCGGGTAAAATGCCGCCACCCCATAGACCAGCAAATTCGGTACCCACCACCGGCTCCAAACGTCCTGCACCCACCATGCGCCCATCGATGATCGCAACCCACAGTTCCATGCCATCCTTTGTGGCTGAACGAGAGATCAACGCATCGGTGGTGGCTGGGTCATAGGGTTCGCCAAAAGCCTGATCAACCATGCGACACATTTGTTCAATCTCGGCCGGAGTGGTTACCTGCCGGACTTCCACACCTTCGGGCGTGGGCTGATCACTGATCAGAGTTTGCATTAAACCGATCATGATTGACTCGGTCGGTTCAGCAACAAAGCCCAGCTCTTCCAAGCGCTGAGCCAAACCCGGCGCATGGTCATGACCGCGAGTTTTGAATTCCACCGTCCGG
Source organism: Glutamicibacter sp. MOO4 (assembly GCF_056934395.1). Classification (NCBI taxonomy): domain Bacteria; kingdom Bacillati; phylum Actinomycetota; class Actinomycetes; order Micrococcales; family Micrococcaceae; genus Glutamicibacter; species Glutamicibacter sp. MOO4. The sequence continues at coordinate 2,523,540 of NZ_CM167800.1, read as the reverse complement.
ATCTCAGGTTGTTGGGTGAAGTGTTCCAGCGCAGCAGGCACTAGTTCGGCCAAAGACTGCGGTGCCTGGTCGGTGATGTGCGGATAGGTAATGAACCCGCGCCCGTTGGCGAAGGTGACCAAGCGCAGTTCACCGAGCATGGTCACGGACAGCGCACTGGGTGTCTCTGCGTCGGTTCGTAGCTGCGCGTCGTAGAGGGCCAAAAATTCTTCACTTGGTGAGGGCATTTGCTCAGTCTACGACCACGGTGGAAGACTCGGAGCAGTGAACTAGCAGTGTAGGAGCAGAGCATGGGTCGAAAGATCGTTCGCCGTCGAGTTATTCGTGCAACCCGTGAGGGCGGCTGGCGTACCCGCGAGGAGAAACTGGCGGGCGAAGAGCCGCTGGAAATTCGTTTTGGGCACACCTCCTACACCACCTCCATGCGCACCCCCGGAGACGACTTTGATATGGTCGCCGGTTTCTTGGTGGGTGAAGGCATCATTCGCGAAGCAGAACAACTTGTTTCCATGCGCTACTGCGCGGGCACCGACGAGGAAGGTAATCAGACTTTCAACGTCATTGAGGTGCAGCTAGGTGCAGGAGCTACGCCGCCGGATCTAGGGGCGGCCCGCAATGTGGTGACCAGCTCTGCCTGCGGAATCTGCGGAACTAATTCCATTGATGAAGTGCGAAAAAAGGCCGGATTTAAGCTGGCTGATCGCAGCGGGATCATTGATGTCAACACCTTGCTGGACCTACCCGATACGCTACGTGAATCCCAGCAACTCTTCTCTTCCACCGGCGGAGTACATGCCGCCGGACTGTTTACTACTGCCGGGGAATTGCTAATTCTGCGTGAAGATGTGGGACGGCATAATGCGGTGGATAAGGTGATTGGCGCGGCCCTGCGCCAAGGGATGTTGCCACTAAATGACGCGGTACTGCAGGTTTCCGGGCGGGCGTCCTTTGAGCTGGTTCAGAAGGCTGCGATGGCAGGAATCGGGCTGCTCACCGCAGTTAGTGCTCCCTCGTCCTTGGCAGTAGATCTAGCTGAGGAAACAGGTCTGACGCTGGCAGCATTTTCGCGCAATACCAGCGTGAACATTTATACACATGCGCATCGAGTGATCGAGGCGTAGCCTAGTAATATGTGAGCTGGATATCAGGACCAGGTTACACAACCAGAGGAGAGCCTCATGCATCGTTCGGCACCTAAAAAAGACATCAACGAAGATGATCTGAAAGTCAGCGAACCAGCCCACGCGGCGGCCGGTCTGAAGGCTGTCATGGTATCCATGGAGCGCGGATTCAGCCAGGCAGGCCCTAGCCGAACGCTGCATGCGATGTTGCGAGTTAACCAGCATGGCGGATTCGACTGCCCGGGTTGCGCCTGGCCTGAATCCATTACCGCACGTCGTAAGTCCGCAGAGTTCTGCGAAAACGGTGCCAAGGCGATCGCTGAAGAAGCCAGCTCCCGCACCGTCACCCCTGAGTGGTTCGCGCAGCACCCAATTTCGGTACTGCAGGACAAGACCGAATACTGGTTGGGTTCACAAGGCCGCATCACCCAGCCCATGATCATTCGTGAAGGTGAAAGCCACTACCAGCCAATCAGCTGGGGCGACGCTTTTGAAACCATTGCACAGCACGTGCATGATTCCACCCCTGAACGCTGCGTTTTTTACACCTCCGGTCGTACCGCCAACGAGACCGCGTTTATGTACCAGTTGCTGGCGCGCAGCTTGGGCACCAACAACCTGCCGGACTGCTCAAACATGTGCCACGAATCCTCGGGCACCGCATTGAACCCAACCATCGGTATCGGCAAGGGCACGGTCAGCCTTGAAGACTTTGAGCGCACCGAACTGATTTTTGTAGTGGGTCAAAACCCCGGCACCAACCACCCACGGATGCTCTCGGCGCTCTCCGATGCTCGCAAGCGAGGAGCACGAGTTGTTGCGGTCAACCCACTGCCTGAGGCTGGATTCTTTGGATTCAAAGACCCGCAGACCGTAAAGGGCATGCTCGGTAGTCCAGACCCGGTAGCCAGCGACTTCCTGCAGATCAAGGTGGGCGGAGACTTGGCACTGTTCCAAGCCTTCGGACACCTGTTGCTTGAAGAAGAAGCCAAGAACCCCGGCACCGTGGCGGATCACCAGTTCATTGCCGAATCCACTGATGGTTTTGAGGCCTACCGTGAAGCGCGCGCAACCTTGGACTGGGATGCCACCGAAGAGGCCACCGGTCTCACCCGTGCGGAAATCACCGAAATCGCCGGACTGCTGATCAAGTCCAAAGCAACTATCATCTGCTGGGCGCTGGGATTGACCCAGCAGCCACACTCGGTGCCAACGCTGAAGGAAATCATCAACCTCTTGTTGCTCCAGGGCAACTTTGGCAAGCCCGGCGCTGGGGCCTGCCCGGTACGCGGTCACTCCAATGTTCAGGGAGACCGCACCATGGGCATTTGGGAGAAGCCCACCGAAAAGCTGTTGGCTTCCATTGATAAAGAATTTGGCATCACCTCACCACGCGCGCATGGTTACGATTCCACCGAAGCCCTGCACGCCTTTGAAAAAGACGAGGTTGATGTTTTTGTCTCCATGGGCGGAAACTTTGCCTTAGCCAACTCCGATACAGCCGCGCTAGAAGCGGGCATGCAACGGGCCAAGCTCACCGTGCATATTTCCACTAAACCAAACCGCTCACATGTGGTGCACGGCAAGACCTCCCTGATCCTGCCCACCTTGGGACGCACCGATAAGGACAATAAGCACCCGGGCGGTGCACAGTTCCTTTCGGTGGAAGACTCGATGTCGGTTATCAAATCAACCCAAGGACGGCTCAGCCCAGTCTCTGATCATCTTCTGGCCGAACCAGTGATTGTGGCGCGTATGGCCCAAGCGATTCTGGGCGACGAGCACCCCATTGACTGGCGTGCCATGGCCGAGGACTATGACGTCATCCGCGACCACATTGAAAAGGTGCTGCCAGGATTTGAGGACTTCAACCGCCGGGTACGCGAAAAGAATGGCTTTGTGTTGCCCAACCCGCCACGCGATACGCGTTCTTTCGCCACGGATATCGGCAAGGGCCGCTTCACCGTCTCACCTTTTGAAGCGTTGGAAGCTCCTGCCGGTCACCTGATCTTGCAGACCATGCGCAGTCACGACCAGTACAACACCACGTTCTACGGACTTGATGACCGTTACCGTGGCATCAAAGACGGTCGTCGTGTCATCTTGATCAACCCAGAGGATCTGGCAGAATCCGGTTTTGCCGACCGTGAGCTGGTTGACGTGATTTCCACCTTTGCAGGCACCGAGCGAAGGGCCAACCGTTTCCGATTGGTCTCGTACCCAACGGCTAAAGGCTGTGTGGCCGCCTACTATCCAGAAGCCAATGCGCTGGTACATCGTGATTTGGTGGCCCGCGAATCCAACACTCCAGGTTTTAAAGCAATGATGGTGCGTTTCGTCGAACATACCCAACAGCCGGGCGCAACATTGGACTCGTAAAACCTCAGGTCCATAGGCCGACGGTGGTGATGGGCGAGAATTAAAAGCATCAGCTACCGCAGCGAACCGAAGAGGAACAACCCCATGAGTGCTGCCAGTCGCCAACCTGCACTGAGTACAAGACCCGAAGATGAACGCCTGAGCCCCGGTCGCACGGTGGCTTACGGCTTCCAACACGTGTTGACCATGTACGGCGGCATCATTGCCCCGCCACTGGTGATGGGTGGAGCCGCAGGAATGGATACCGCCCAGATGGGTGTGCTGGTCGCGTGCTGCCTGTTTGTTGGTGGTCTGGCTACCATCTTGCAGACCCTAGGCATTCCGTTCTTCGGAGCTCAGCTGCCGCTGGTTCAGGGCACCTCGTTCTCCGGTGTGGCCACAATGATCGCCATCATGAACGGTGGAGGTGGCATGCCCGCGGTCTTTGGTGCGGTGCTTGCGGCCGGTGCCATTGGCATTGTGATTGCCCCGTTCTTCGCCAAGCTCTTGCGGTTCTTCCCGCCGGTGGTTACCGGCGTGGTGATCACCATTATTGGAGTTTCGCTCTTCCCAGTGACGGCCGATTGGGCCATGGGTGGATCGACCGCAGGGGATAACTACGGGTCGATGAAAAACATCACCCTGGCCGTTATTACGCTGCTTATCTTGCTGGCGCTATCCAAGTCCGGGGTTGCGGCACTCTCGCGTTTGTCGATTCTGCTCTCCATTGTCTTGGGTACGGTTGTGGCCGTTTTTATGGGCATGGCTGACTTCTCTCAGGTACTTACCGGTGACATTTTTGCGGTACCAACGCCATTCGCTTTTGGCGCCCCAGTCTTTGAAATCAGTGCCATTATTTCCATGATGATCGTCATCTTGGTGACCTATACCGAAACCACGGCGGACATGCTCGCGGTTGCTGAGGTGACGGGATCCAAGATTGATGCCCGTCGTATCGCCAATGGCCTGCGCGCCGATATGCTTTCCTCGACCGTCGCGCCAGTGTTCAACACCTTCACCCAGTCGGCCTTCGCGCAGAATGTGGGACTGGTAGCAATCACCGGTGTGAAGAGCCGCTTTGTGGTTGCAGCTGGCGGTGGCATTCTGGTGGTTCTGGGCTTGCTGCCGGTGCTTGGACGCGTCATCGCCTCGGTACCGCAACCGGTGCTCGGCGGCGCAGGCATCGTGCTCTTTGGCTCGGTGGCAGCGGCTGGTATTCGCACCTTGGCCAAGGTCAAAGACGACAACATGAACATGCTGATCATCGCGACCTCACTGGCCTTTGGCTGCATCCCTATGGTGAAGCCTGACTTCTATGCTGCGTTCCCAACGTGGGTGGGCACCATCTTCCAGTCCAGCATTTCTTCAGCCACCATCATGGCGGTACTGCTGAACATCATCTTCAACGAACTATCCTGGGGCAAAGAAGAAGCCTCCACGCGTTCGGTCTACAAGTACCAGCTTGCCGGACTCGAGGACGGTGACCGCCTTATTGATGGCAAGCTCTTTGACCATCAGGGTCTTGAAGTTCAGGTTATTACCGAACAGCCCGGCCAGGCCGGTGACCGGCCCATGCCGCAAGGCTAAAGCCATAGCGTATAGATACAACAATCGCCGCAACACATGTTGCGGCGATTGTTGTATCTAGGCGAAACTACTTCGTCTTCTCATTACCAGTCATGGTGATGGGCTGAACTCCCGAATTAGGGAAGCAACCAATAGGACTCTGGTTGGATTCAGCAACGATATCCAAACATTTAGAAGTCAGCGTCTCTGGAGTCAAGGACCGTTCTAAGATCTTGTTCGCCTCTGCTTCAGCCGTGCTGGTCTGCTTGCGTTGTTCAGCAACACGCGTTTTGGCGGCTTCAGATTGCAGCTCATTGATGCGGTTCTGCGTTGGCTCATCAAAGTTGATGATTGGCAGGGTTACCGAGCGAATCTCAATCTGTGTCTTGACCTTGGCCTGCATCTTTTCTTGAACGGACTTAGCAAGCCCCTCAAGATCCTGTCCACCCTTGGACGGTTCGGTGTAAGCCAGCGGGTCATAGGAGGCCATCACTTCGTTCAAGGTGGCGCGGAAGTTTCGATCAACAAGGTTGGACTGAATACCTTCAAAGGTGCGGTAATCCAAGAACACATCCATCGCGTCATCGGTTTTCAACTGCCACTGAATCGAGGCATCAACGTTGGCGCGACCGTTGTTTCCCAAGCGAACTGGAATGCCGCTATCCGCGGAGTAGACATCGTTTTGGACCGACCCGTCCAGCTTCTCGACCTTTTCCCAAGGCCACTTCAGGTGGAAGCCGTTGCTTACGACCGAGGTCGGCTTGCCCAGTGCGACCTTCACACCCACGGTTCGTGGCTGAACGATGGTGGTACACATAAAAGCGAGAATGATCAGCGAGACAAAGAATATGCCGAAGCCGGTGAACCGAGTGGAAGTGCGGTTTTTATTCTCGGGCTTCATTGACTTGCCAACAAGGATGGCAATCAGACCAATGAAGGCGCAGATGAGCGTTAAAATTGCGGGAAACATGATCTCCTCAGAGTAGTGATGACAATCAATATTCTATCGAATGGAGCATAAGGTGATTGGTTGAAACACCGCCGTCAGTATCGTTATTTGCTCATGCACCATAGACTCAAACCTATGAAATATAGTGAACTCTCACGCAGCAATCGCAAGGTCTCCGTCATTGGCCTCGGCACGTGGCAACTAGGAGCTGACTGGGGCTCGGTCGATGAAGCCGACGCCTTGGCAGTATTAGACGCTGCTTATGAAGCTGGCGTGACCTTCTTTGACACTGCGGATGTCTACGGCGACGGACGCAGTGAAGAGACGATCGGTAAGTGGCTCAAAGCCAACCCAGAAGCTGGCATCACGGTGGCCACCAAGATGGGTCGCCGAGTTGAGCAGATTCCGGAAAACTACAACCTTGACGCCTTCCGCGCGTGGAATGACCGTTCGCGTAAAAATCTTGGAGTGGACACCCTAGATCTGGTGCAACTTCACTGCCCTCCGACTCCGGTGTATTCCACCGATGCCATCTACGACGCGTTGGATACGATGGTTGATGAAGGACGCATGAAAAACTACGGCGTTTCGGTAGAAACCGTGGATGAAGCACTGGCAGCTATTGCCCGGCCAAACATCGCGACGGTGCAGATCATTATCAACGCCTTCCGCCATAAGCCTCTCGAAGTTGTCCTGCCAGCTGCACGCGAAGCTGGAGTAGGAATCATTGCTCGGGTTCCATTGGCCAGCGGTCTGCTGACCAATCGCTACACCCTGAATACCGAATTTGCCCAGGACGATCACCGAAACTACAACCGCGACGGTTCGGCCTTTGACGTGGGCGAGACCTTCTCAGGCGTTGACTATGCCACCGGTGTACAGGCCGCCGGCGAGTTCGCAGAGTTAGCTAAAGCAGAATTCCCAGAATCCACCAGCGCGCAGGTTGCGTTGGCCTGGTTGGCAGCCCAAGAGGGGATCAGCACCATCATTCCAGGGGCCCGCAATCCGCAGCAGGCACGCGGCAATGCCGCTGCCGGTTCACTCCAGATCTCAACTGAATTCAACACTGCGGTTCGAGATCTCTACGATGCAAAGCTGCGCGCACAAATCCACCCGCGCTGGTAACGTTTCGACGCTACGAGCACGGGTGGATTACGTCCGCTTAGTGTTGGGGCGCTCCGACCGGGATGTGGATGCCTAACGCCACCGGCTCGGCCGGACGCTTCTGGCCACGCTCTGGAACGTAGGCCAAGTCGGTATCCGGCTCTGCGGTGTTCACGAAGGAACGGAAGCGCTTGAGCTTGACTGGGTCAGCCAGGGTAGCGGCCCACTCATCCTCGTAGTTGGCAACGTGGCGTTCCATGGCCGCTTCCATCTCTTCGGCCAGACCCAGGGAATCGTCGATCACTACCTGCTTCACACGATCCAGGCCGCCATCCAGATCCTGCAACCAGTGCGCGGTACGCTGCAGCTTGTCTGCGGTGCGGATGTAGTACATCAGGTAGCGGTCGATGTATTTGAGCAGGGTGGCGTCATCTAGGCCACCGGCCAGCAGCTGAGCGTGGGCCGGGTTGGCTCCACCATTACCGCCAACGTAGAGGTTCCAACCTTCGGCGGTGGCGATCACGCCAATGTCCTTGGCCCGAGCCTCGGCACATTCGCGGGCACAACCTGAGACGCCCATCTTGAACTTGTGTGGGGCACGCAGCCCGCGGTAGCGCAGTTCCATTTCGATGCCCATGGCCACCGAGTCGAGCATGCCGTAACGGCACCAGGAGGAACCGACGCAGGTTTTCACATTGCGTAGGGACTTGCCGTAGGCCTGACCGGACTCAAATCCGGCGTCCACCAGTTCACGCCAAATTTCAGGCAACTGGTCGAGTCGGGCACCAAACATGTCGATACGTAGGCCACCGGTGAGCTTGGTGTACAGACCATATTTCTGTGCCACCGCGGCAATCACTGCGAGCTTCTCTGGAGTGATTTCACCACCTGGAATACGTGGGACTACCGAGTAGGTGCCATCCTTTTGCATATTGGCCAGTGCGCGGTCGTTGGTATCCTGGGCGCCGGCTAGACCTGCATCCATGGGGTGTACCGAGGTCTGCGAGGAGAGGATGTTGGCGATGGCCGGCTTACAGATATCGCAACCTGGCCCGGTGCCGAAGCGTTCCATCACTTCAGCGAAGGTGGCCGCACCGGCAACGCGGATGGCTTCGAAGAGTTCTGGGCGGGAGAAGGAGATGTGTTCGCACAGAGCCGTGGAAACCTCGGCTCCGTCCTTCTTCATCTGGGATTCCATCAGCTTTTTGATCATCGGGACACACGAACCACACTGAGTTCCGGCACGGGTGCAAGCCTTCAGGCCAGCCACCGTGGTGACTGGATCCTTGCCCTCACAGCTGCCACAACCGGAGACTGCGTCGCGGATGTCTCCAACCAAAACATTGTTGCAAGAACACATCACCGCGTCATCGGGCAGTTCACCTTCCGGTGCTTCTCCGCCAATTGCGCTCAGGTAAGCACCGGGTTCGGCAGCAAGTTCACGGCCAAGCATGGGACGCAAGGACTGGTACGGGGTCGCGTCTCCAACAAAGATGCCACCGAGCAAGGTCTTTGCGTCGGCTGAAACAACAAGTTTTTGGTAGAGGCCGCGCGGTGCGTCAGCGTAAACAACTTCCAGTGCACCTTCGGATTGGGCAAAAGCATCACCGAAGCTGGCGACGTCTACCCCGGAGAGCTTGAGCTTGGTGGCGGTATCAAAGCCAGGGAATTCTGCGTGGCCGCCGGATAGCTGTTCGGCAACAATTTCAGCCATGGAGTTGGCCGGAGCGACCAGACCGACGCACATTCCGTCGAAGTTGGCTAATTCACCGATGGCCCAGATGTTTGGGATTCCGGTGGAGCAGTTCGGGGCGATGACCACACCGCCACGTGGGCCCATGCCGAAGCGGCGAGCTTTGCTGCCGGCCTGGTCGAGGGTCTTGTTGTAGGTGCGGGCCAGCTCATCACGCGGGGAGACACCGATGGAAGCGATGACCATATCTGCGTCGATAACTTTATCGTTGGTGAGCAGGACGCCGGTGACCGCGCCGTCGTGGGTGATGATTTCCTTAGGGCGGAACCCGCCGTGCACGGTGAAGCCGGTTTCCTTGATCAATCGGCCCATCGCCTGACCGGCACCTTCATCGAGCTGGGAGCGCATCAACCAGTTACCACTATCAATAACTAGCGCTTCGGCACCTAAAGCCTGTGCGCCGGCGGCAGCTTCCAAGCCGAGCAGACCGCCACCAACGGTGGCTACTACTGGAGTACGGCCAAGGGTAGTTTTGAGTTCCTCGATCTTTTCCGCGATAGACCAAACATCTTCTAGGGTGCGGTATACAAAACTGTGCTCGTTGCCTGGGATTTTCAGTGCGGTGGCGTCGGAGCCGGTGGCAAGTACAAGCTCGTCGTAGCCGAAGGTGCGACCGTCTTCGGTGGTGACGATGCGCTGGTCACTATCGATGGCTACCGCTTTAGCGCTGGTCTCCAAAGTGACGTGCTCTGCTTCCCACAAAGTGGTATCACCCAGGGTGAGATCAACAGTGCGGTCGGTTAGTGCCTTGGAGAGAGCAACTCGATCATAAGGTAGGTGGACTTCTTCGGTCAGCACCGTGATGTTTAGATTCTGTGGTGCGCGACTGGACAGCGACTCCGTGAAACGGTGTGCTGCCGGTCCGCCACCAATTACTAGGACGCGGCGTGCGATGTTCGTTGTACCCATGATCAAATTCGACTTTCGCTTGGAAACGAGGAGTTTCAGGCTGATAGCTCTACTGTAGAAAGTCGTTTTTGCAGTCCAATTTCTCTTGTGTTTCGGTCGATGTAACTTTCTTCCCCAACAGATTTTGGGGCAGTGAAACTCATGAAACATCGTGGACTCATTGCACTGATGATCGCCTTACTTGGGCAGGCCGCGACAGATCAAAAACGTGGAAATGACGGTAATTTTGCGGTCTCACTCTGCCAATTGTGAATGTTAGTCAGGGTTTACGACCTAGCAACCGCTCACGGAGTTGAGCGAAACATGAGACTTCTATGCTCGGTATAACAGCGAACGTCCACTAGTAGAGGAACAGGTTCATGAGCACGCAATTTGCCGAAGAAACCCTAGAGAAGTCAGTCAGCTTCGCGCCGGTATGCCGTAGCGAAGAACTTGAAGCAGGCTGGGGCGAAGCCCTCTTGCTTGATGGTGCTCAGCTGGCACTCTTCCGCACCGAATCCAATTCTTTTTACGCTGCTTCACACCACTGCCCGACCACCGGCGCCAAGGTGATGGCTCGCGGAATTCTGGGTGGCACCATGGTTGATGGTCAGTCTGTGGCAACGGTTGCTTGCCCGCTGCACAAAGAGGTTTACCGTTTGGATACCGGCTCATGTTTGAACGCGGATTCACCGGCACTTCAAATGCATGAACTGGTTGAGGTCGCCGGCCAGCTGTGGCTGGAGAAGACCAAATAAACGTCGCACCCAGGAATCACAAACCACCAGCCAACAACGACATAGCAAAAAAGGAACGCAGGGACTTCGGTCCCTGCGTTTTGGTTGCGTAGAAAGTACTGATTCGGTGGTATTGATTCCAGGCACAGAGAATTCACGCTGGTCGTCAATGGATAGTGACGACGTACGTGAGCTCATTTGTCTATGTTTTACGCGCCCAACCGCGAGCGGGTTTAGGCCAGCGCGGGAGCCTTCTTGAGTAGTTCCTCAATCTTGGATTTGCAGCCACCGCAACCGGTGCCAGCACGGCAAGAGTCACCAACCTGCGCGACAGTGGTGCAACCTTCACCTACTGCATGGGTAACCTGCCCGTAGGTAGCTCCCGAACAACGGCACAACTGATCTTCATCGCTAGGAACTACGGAGCTCAAGTCCAAAGCGGCAGGATCATCCAGGCGCAGAAGCGTTGAGCGATCAACAGGCAATTGATTTCCGCGCTCATAAGCCAAGACCAGCTCGGCGCTAGTCTGTGGCAGTCCGATGGAAAGGAAACCAGTCACCACACCATCGCGAGTGACCACTTTGAGATAACGTCCGGCCGATGGGTCAGCAAATACGGTGGCCTGTAGTTCAGGTTTATCCCAGAAGCCAGCGCTGACATCTCCGGCGGCGGCCACCTCAATACCTTGACCTTTGAGCATCAACACATCAGAGGCAGAAAAATCTGGGGCCGGAACTTCGGTAGGTGTGGATAGGTGCTGGGCAAGCCAGCTGGCTTGGGCCCAGCCCGGAGCCAACAGGCCGACAGGGGCTTGGCCGTCCACTTCGGCGCAGTCACCCAAAGCGTAGATGCGCTGTTCGGTATCGGCGCAGAGGAATTGGTTGGTTTTGATTCCGCGTCCTACCGCCAGGCCACAACCTTCGGCCAGTTCGGTGCGTGCGCGAACACCGGTGGAAATCAGCAGCGCACCGCCGAGGATCTCTCCATGGGTGGAGGTGGAAAGAGCGGCAAATCCATGTTCATCTTTGCTGATACCGGTGGCTTTAACTTCAGAGATCACTTCAACGCCGGCGTCTTTGAGACAGCGGGTGAGCAATGCTCCGCCGTCACCATCGACAACTCGGCCTAGGGGAGCGGCCCCGTGGTGAACCAGTACGGGCTTGCCTCCGCTGGCGGCAATGGCTAGGGCAGCTTCGATGCCGAGGATTCCGCCACCGAGGATCAAGATTCGTCCGCCGATGCTCAGTGAATGTTGCAGCTTTTGGGCATCATCCACGGTGCGTAAAGCGAAGACTCCGTCAGGCAACGCGGTATCGGCGTGCGGGTCAAAGTTCAGTCCATTCAGTGACGGGATCATTGCCCTAGCGCCGGTAGCAAAGACCAGACGGTCATAGGACACCGGTTCGTGATCGCGGACCAGCACCCGGCGGCGTGCACGGTCAACACCGGTGGCCTGAGCGCCAAGCAAAACGTTCACTCCAGCGGCATCAAGACGTGCGGCATCCACCATGAGCAGGTGCTCAAGTTCTGCAGCCCCGACAGCTAGTTCGGCCAGAAGCACACGGTTATAGGCCAGGTGCTTTTCGGCGCTGATGACGGTCAGTTCGCAGTCGCCAGCGGTGACCGAGGGCAGCAGCCCTTCGATCAGTGAGGCTGCTACCGGACCGAAGCCGATGATGACAATCTGTTCAGGACGCTTCATGATTCCCCTTTAATCGGGTTCAGAGACACATGGGCATGTTTAAACTCGGGCATCTTGCTGAATGGATCCACACTTGGATCGGTCAGTAGGTTGGCGGTGCCGGTATTCGGGAAGTGGAAGGGCAGGAACACCGTGTCCAGACGCATATCCGTGCTCAGCTTTGCACGGGCAATGCTGGTGCCACGCTGGTTGGAAACCTTGACCATTTGCCCGTCACTGATCTGGTGGGCCAGGGCAGTGCTCGGGTGGATTTCCAGGGCTGTCTCAGGTGCGGCGGTAGCCAGCTCATCAACTCGACGGGTCTGCGCCCCTGACTGGTAGTGCTCCAGCAGGCGACCGGTCACCAAGGAAATCTGCTTGTTTGGCAGCTGGTTAGGTGCGTAGACGGCGATGATCTGTGCCTTGCCATCACTGTGCGCAAAGCGGTCGAGGAACAACCTCGGGGTGCCGTTGCGCTCGCCGGTCTTGGTACTGATTTCACTGCCTTCGGGGCAAGGCCAGTAGATGGCTGCACCCTGATCCACGTCCTCCCAGTTCACTCCGGAGTAGTCGGCAATGCCGCCGGCGCTGGCAAGCTTTAGCTCGTCGAAGACCTCAGAAGCATTGGGGGAGAAAGTGCCTGGGGCATTGAGGCGTTGGGCCAGTTGGGAGAAGATCCACAATTCGCTTTTGGCTTGGCCGGGGGCTGGCATCGCGGCGCGGCGGCGAAGGATGCGGCCCTCTAGATTGGTCATCGTGCCTTCTTCTTCAGCCCACTGCAACACCGGCAGGACCAGATCCGCCTCGGCGGCAGTTTCGGAGAAGAAGAAATCGCTGACCACCAAGAAGTCTAGGCGGCGTAGGGCGGCAAAAATCTGGTTGGCATCCGGTGCGGAAATGACCGGGTTGGCACCGTGAACCATGAGCATACGTGCCCCGGACTTGGTACCCAAAGTGTTCAGAAGTTCAACGGCTGGGATCCCTGGACCGGGAATGATCTCTGGGTCAACGCCCCAGACCTTGGCCACGTGGGCGCGGTGTTCCGGGTCAGAAATTTTGCGGTAGCCAGGCAGCTGGTCGCACTTTTGGCCGTGTTCGCGTCCGCCCTGTCCATTGCCCTGACCGGTGATGGTGCCGTAGCCGCCCGCCAGTGTTCCTGGCAGGCCCAAGAGCAGTGCAAGGTTGATGGCTGCGGTGACGGTATCGGTACCGTTGGCATGCTGTTCAATGCCGCGTCCGGTAAGAATGTAAACCGGGTTGCCACCGTTTTTGGCACTCTTGGCCGCAGCGGCCAAGGCGCGAGCGGTGCGACGGATTTGATCGGCTGGAATACCGGTAACTTTGGCGGTGCGCTCCGGCCACCAGCTGGCTACCGAAGAACGCAGTGAGTCTAAGCCGACGGTGCGCTCTGCCAGGTAGTGGGTATCGGCCAAGGACTCGGTAAGCACCACATGAGCTAGGCCCAAAAGCAACGCTAGGTCACTTGATGGGGTGGGCTGCAGGTGCCAGCCGGCGCCTTCATCGGCCAGCTTTGCGGTGGCCGAACGGCGCGGATCCACCACAATCAGGCCACCGCGTCCCCGCACCGTTTCCAGGTGGCGGACAAAGGGTGGCATGGTGTCGGCTACGTTGGAGCCGAGCATCAAGATCATGGCCGCGTTATCAAGATCGGCCAAGGGGAAAGGAAGACCGCGGTCCAAGCCAAAAGCCTTGTTGGTTCCCGCAGCTGCCGAGGACATGCAGAACCGGCCGTTGTAGTCGATCCGTGAGGTGCCTAGGGCCAGCCGGGCAAACTTGCCCAACTGGTAGGCCTTTTCATTGGTCAGTGAGCCTGAACCAAACATTGCCACTGCGTCTGCGCCAGACTCGGCCCGGATTTCTAATGCCTTGTGGGCAATCAAATCCAGTGCGGTATCCCAATCCACCGGCGCAAAACTACCATCGGCTTGGCGTTGCATCGGGTTGGTGATGCGTTGCGGGTGCTCTAGCAATTTAGCGGCGCTGAATCCTTTGCGGCACAGTGCGCCACCATTGGTCTCGAAGTCCCGGCCACGCAACGAGGTTTGCGCGCCGGTGCCTTCGAGGGTGATGCCGCACTGCAGTGCGCAGTAGGGGCAGTGGGTGTCGGCCATTTTAGACTCCATGCTGGGCGAAACGGGTCCCGCGACGAGCGTAGTTGAACCAAGTCATCAGCATCAGCCCGAGGTAGGCCACGATGAAGACGATAAACGCTGGGGTGTAGGAACCGGCGTTGGACATCGATAGTCCCAGGGCCTGCGGAATCAGGAATCCACCGTAGGCGCCAATGGCTGAGATCAGGCCCAGGGCAGCTGCCGACTTGCGTGATGCTTCGGCACCCTTGGAGCCGACACCGAGGGCAAATACTGCGGGGATCATGCGGTAGGTGGAACCGTTACCGATACCCGTGGAGGCGAAGAGCATCAAGAACAATACAAGGAATAGCCAGAAGTTCGCCAGTGGCAAGGTCACCACAACCAGTGCGGTAATCAGAGCCATGGTGGCCAGGGCGGCCACGGTGACCTTTGCTCCACCAATGCGGTCAGCCAGCTTGCCACCATAAGGGCGGGAGAGCGAACCGACCAGTGGGCCCAGGAACGCCAAGGTAATGGTTGCGGTGCCCAGTGGCAGGTGAGAGAAGGCCGGGAAGGTATCAACGATCAGCTTAGGGAAAACCGCAGCGAACCCGATGAAGGAGCCGAAGGTTCCCACGTACAGGCAGGAAATGATCCACAGGTGCTTTTCCTTCAGGCAGGCAATCGCTCCACGAACATCTGACTTAGCTGAAGTCAGATTGTGCATGTAGCGCCATGCGCCATAAGCGGAGATGAGGATCAACGGAATCCAGATGACACCAGCTAGTGGCAACTGCAGGGATCCGGCTGCAAAAACGGTGATGGCGATGGGTACCAACAGCTGAGCTACCGCGGCACCGAGGTTGCCACCGGCAGCGTTCAGGCCCAGTGCCCAACCCTTTTGTGCTGCTGGGTAGAAGTGGGTGATGTTAGCCATCGAGGAGGCGAAATTGCCGCCACCAAAACCGGTCAGCGCCGCTAGCAGCAGCATGACGCCGAATGGGGTGGAGGTGTTGGCCAGGGCGAAAGAGAGTCCCACCGCGGGGATCAGCAGCAGCAGGGCCGAAACGATGGTCCAGTTGCGTCCGCCGAAGCGAGCAACCATGAAGGTGTACGGGATGCGCAGGGTGGCGCCGACCAGGCTTGGCATGGAGATGAGCCAGAAGAGCTGGGAGGTGCTGTAGGTGAATCCTGCCGTTGGCAGGTAGACAACCACGATGGCAAAAAGCTGCCAGATGCTAAAGCCAAGGAACTCGGCGAAGATGGACCATTTGAGGTTACGGCCGGCGGTCGTTTGACCAACACCGTTCCAGAACGTGGCATCTTCAGGGGTCCAGTTGTTGATCCAGCGTCCAGGGCTGATATCAAGGGATGGTGCGCTGGAGGTGCGCAGTTGCGTACCTGGGTCGACTTGTGAACTCACGGCGGTTTATCCCTTCGCAGATGACTGATGCTTAGAGCATGACAAACCGGTATTTCACTTACGTGCGGTGGGTGTTGCACCGAAGGGAACTTAATCTCACCGACCGCAATTTTGGGCCGATAGAGTTTGGTAATCCGTTGGAAACGCAAAAAACGGCGAATTATTCATAATGTGAAAAAACAATCTCAAAAAGATTGCGAGCCCCAGATCACACTGATACTCTCATACGTGTCTATGGCGGGCACCCATTAATGGGTCGCTATCTACCGGGCGTGCAACTGATAAATTTCAGCAGCCAAGTACGGTCGGGTCGTGGTGGGTTACCTCGTGATGCGTCGTGCTTGACGAAAGCATGAGGAGACACGCGATGAGCGTTAATACCACTGGCCAGGACTATCTTTCGATGGCCATCGACCTTGCCACCCAGAACGTGAACAATGCAGGCGGCCCCTTCGG
Source organism: Glutamicibacter sp. MOO4 (assembly GCF_056934395.1). Taxonomy (NCBI): domain Bacteria; kingdom Bacillati; phylum Actinomycetota; class Actinomycetes; order Micrococcales; family Micrococcaceae; genus Glutamicibacter; species Glutamicibacter sp. MOO4. The sequence continues at coordinate 2,507,410 of NZ_CM167800.1, read as the reverse complement.
CGCCGTAGTGGTCACGGCAGACGGACAGGTCTTCGAAGGAGTCAACCGCGTTACCGCAACCAACGACCCATCGGCGCACGCCGAGGTAGTTGCCATCCGCACCGCGGCCGCAGCACTAGAAACGTTCGACTTGAGCGGCTGTGTTCTCTACACCAGCTGCGAACCTTGCCCCATGTGCTTGGCCACCTCGTTGTGGGCACGCATCGGCAAGGTGTACTTCGCCGCTGACCGTCACGATGCTGCAAAAGCAGGCTTTGATGACGCAGTCTTCTACGAATATTTCGAACAGCAATCAAACCGCTCGCTAATGCCGGTGCAGCACTTCGAGCACGAATCAGTTCAATATCTCAAGCCTTTCCAGGCTTGGGACTCCTTGGAATCCCGCACCGATTACTAGGCGCCGGTCATGACAACGCTCAGTCGTCAGCAAGCCCCTGTCGCGTCCGCACCAAAACCAAGCGGACCAAAGAAGATTCTCGATTCCTTCTTTAACATCACCGGCCGTGGATCCACCCTCGCCCGCGAGGTTCGCGGCGGGTTGGTGACCTTCTTTACGATGGCCTATATCGTCATCCTCAACCCGCTGATCCTTGGTGGATTCAGCAACGATGCAGCACCGCTTGACATGGCAGGAAACTGGTTGCCGGCAGCCCAGGTGGGAGCGATGACCTCGCTGACCGCTGGGGTGATGACCATCCTGTTTGGCATGGTCGCCAACCTTCCTTTCTCACTGGCCGCCGGGCTGGGGATGAATTCCTTCCTGGCCGTTTCGGTGGTCCAAGATGTCACCTGGCCGGAGGCCATGGGACTGGTAGTGATCAACGGTGTATTGATTGTCATCTTTGGAATGACCGGTATCCGTACTGCGATTTTCCGGGCCATCCCCAAGGACCTGAAGGCTGCCATCACCGTAGGTATCGGACTGTTTATCACCTTCATTGGCTTTGTAGATTCCGGGTTTGTCACCCGCACCCCGGCCGGACCTCCGGTGCAGCTAGGGGAGGGTGGATCAATTGTTTCGATACCGACCATGATCTTTGTCCTCGGACTGCTGATCATGGGGGCGCTGGTAGCCCGCGGAGTACAGGGCGGGATCCTGATTGGCATCATCATCTCTACGGTGCTGGCGGTCATTGCTGAACAGGTCTTTAAGATCGGACCGAGCAGCGATAGCAATCTGCACGGCTGGCATCTGAACATGCCCATACTTCAGGGCAATATTGTCTCGCTGCCAGATCTGTCATTGGCCGGGAACTTTGACTTGCTCGGCTCCTTCAGCCGAATCGGAGTGTTGGCAGCCACCATGCTGGTCTTCACCCTGGTCTTCACGAACTTCTTTGACGCCATGGGTACGATGACGGGTTTGGCCAAAAACGCCGGACTAGCCAGCAAGGACGGCACGTTCCCACGGCTCAAGGCAGCCTTTGTGATCGAAGGTTTGGGAGCGGTTGCTGGTGGTGCTGGATCTAGTTCGTCCAATACGGTGTACGTTGATTCGGCCGCCGGCATTGGCGAAGGCGCAAGGACCGGACTGGCTTCGTTAATCACCGGAGTATTGTTCCTTGGCTCCATGTTCTTCACACCGCTCACCTCGGTGGTGCCCATGGAAGTGGCCGCCGCAGCGCTGGTCTTGGTAGGAACCATGATGTGCGCGCAGATCCGAGAGATCAACTTTAAGCGGTTCTCTTCAGCCATGCCAGCATTCCTGACCCTGATCACCATGCCGTTGACCTATTCAATTGCCAACGGAATTGGTGCTGGGTTCATCGCCTGGGTTGTGGTCAATACTGCAGCAGGGCGCCACAAGAAGGTGCATCCACTGATGTGGGTCGTGGCCTTCGGATTCCTGATCTACTTTGCCCGAGGACCGCTCACGCTCCTGCTTGGGTGATGTGATCCGGGTTATATTTGAGTCCAGTACGCAGTTGAAGGAGAAACAACCCATGGGTGAAACCACCGCCTGGTCCAAGGGCCAGATCGCGCACGGACACTAACCGCGGTACGTCCCGCACAGTATCCATTTCATTCATGGTGCACCCATTTAGCTGGGTGCAGGAGGTGTTAACGGCATGAGTGCCGAAAATTCACTACAAACCGATTGCCAGATCACGGTCAACGGCAACCCACTGGACTTCAATGGTCCGCCACACAGCAACGCACTAGATTTTTTGCGCAACCAAGGTTTGGTTGGCAGCAAGGAAGGCTGCGCTGAAGGCGAGTGCGGTGCGTGCGCCATTTTGGTGGCACGCACCGATGCCGACGGCAGCCGTTGGACCTCGGTGAACGCCTGTCTAGTTCCAGCCGCGGCCCTAGACGGTCAAGAAGTGATCACCTCTGAAGGCTTGGGTTCGGTTGAAAACCTGCACCCGGTCCAAGAAGAGATGGCTGAGCGTGGAGGGTCGCAGTGCGGTTACTGCACACCCGGCTTCATCTGCTCGATGGCAGCTGAGTACTACCGTCCAGAGCGTTCGGCGCAGGGCACAGCGAAGCCAGACCATGAATGCGGACCCAACGGTTTTGACCTGCACGCACTATCTGGGAACCTGTGTCGTTGCACCGGCTACCGCCCCATTCGCGACGCCGCTTACGCCCTGGGGGAGCCTGCAGCAGATGATCCGTTAGCAGCCCGCCAATCCAACAGCGCACCGGCACCGGTAGCCACCGACCTGTACACCGCCGATACTCCCACCGGTGAACTTGGACGCTTCCGCCGCCCAGCCTCACTGAGCGAAGCGTTACAGATCTTGGCCGATGAACCGCAATCCACCGTCGTGGCTGGCAGTACCGACTGGGGTGTTGAGGTCAATATTAAAGGCGCTCGCGCTCGCAGTGTGGTGGCGATTGACCGGTTGGAAGAATTGCGTCAAATTCGTTGGGAGGATGACTTTCTTGAAATTGGTGCAAGCCTGACCTTGAGCGAGGTGGAACGGCACCTGGCTGGCCGCGTGCCGTTGTTGGGTCAGCTCTTTGGACAGTTTGCGTCCAGATTGATTAGAAACTCGGCCACCATTGGCGGAAATCTTGGCACCGGCTCGCCCATTGGTGACACACCACCGGCCTTACTGGCCTTGGAAGCGCAATTAGTTTTGACCAGCGTGCAAGGTCAACGAGTGGTGGAGCTAGCCCAGTACTTCACCGGCTACCGACAGACCGTGCGTAGTGCAGGCGAGCTGATTACCGCGATCCGCATTCCGCTGCCGCTGGCTACACACACCAGTTTCCAGAAAATTTCCAAACGACGCTTTGACGATATCTCCTCAGTTGCCGTGGGCTACGCACTGAACGTGGTGGACGGAGTGATCAGCACAGCACGTATTGGTTTGGGCGGTGTGGCCGCAACCCCGCTCCGTGCGGTGGCCACCGAAGCCATGCTGGAAGGCAAGGCTTGGAATATCACCACGATTCGTGAAGCTGCCGCCGTGATGGCTGAAGAAGGCACACCGATGGATGATCATCGGGCCAGCGCCAAGTATCGCAAAGCGATGCTTGCCTCGTCGCTTGAACGTTTCTACGCCCAACAACTAGCGGTGCAAGCCCCTATGAAGGAGGCGAAATAATGAGCCAGCTATCTCAACGACCCGAAGCGCCCATTGTTGGTCAGCGTCAACGCCATGAATCGGCCGCTGCCCACGTCACGGGCACCGCGCTGTACACCGATGATCTGGCCCACCGACTTTCGGGAGTATTACACGCCTACCCAGTGCAATCCACCGTGGCCCACGCCAAAATCTTGAACCTGGATACCAGCGAAGCGCTGCATATCCCGGGCGTTATCAAGGTCATCACTGCAGGGGATATTCCCGGAGTTAATGACCAAGGCGCCAAACACGATGAGCCACTGCTGCCGGTAGATGAGGTCATGTTTTATGGCCAACCGGTGGCTTGGGTACTCGGCGAAAATCTGGAAGCAGCCAAGGCCGGAGCCAAAGCAGTTTCCGTGGACTATGAGCCGCTGGAATCCTTGATCACCGTGCAAGATGCCATCAAAGCCGGTAGCTTCCACGGTATTCAGCCGGTGATCCAAAAGGGCGATTGGGATGCAGGTTTTGAACAGGCAGCACACGTGTTTGAAGGTGACTTCGACTTTGCTGGGCAGGAACACTTCTACCTAGAAACGCAGAACTCGTTGGCGCTGATTGATGAGAGTGGACAGATTCTGATTCACTGCTCAACCCAGCATCCCACCGAAACTCAAGACATCGTTTCGCACGTGCTTGGAATACCAGCGCACGAGATTTCCGTGCAGGTGCTGCGCATGGGCGGCGGTTTTGGTGGCAAGGAAATGCAGCCACACGGTTATGCAGCGGTAGCCGCTTTGGGCGCCAAACTCACTGGGCGTCCGGTGAGGGTGCGGTTGGACCGCACCTTGGATATGACCATGACCGGCAAACGTCATGGCTTCTATGCCAGCTGGAAAATCGGTTTTGATGACCAAGGCCGAATCCTTGCCTTAGACGCGCAGCTCACCGCTGATGGCGGGTGGAGCCTGGACCTGTCAGAGCCAGTGCTGACCCGCGCCATGTGCCATATCGACAACTCGTACTGGATCCCTAATATTCGGGTTGCCGGGCGGGTAGCTAAATGCCACAAAACCTCGCAGACCGCATTCCGTGGATTTGGTGGGCCCCAAGGCATGCTGGTCATGGAAGATATTTTGGGACGGGTCGCCCCGCAACTTGGTATCGAAGCCAGAGAACTGCGCCGACGTAATTTTTACACCGAAGGCCAGGACACTCCCTACTTCCAGCCGGTGCGTCATCCAGAACGTATTGATGCCGCCTGGCAGCAGGTACTTGATTCGGCAGATATAGCTGGGCGTGAAGCTGAGATTGCCCAGTTCAATGCCAATAATCCGTACAGCAAAAGAGCGCTGGCTATCACCCCGGTGAAGTTCGGTATCTCGTTTAACCTCACTGCCTTTAACCAAGGTGGGGCACTGGTGCTGGTTTACAAAGACGGATCGGTGCTGGTTAATCACGGTGGCACCGAGATGGGTCAAGGCCTGCACACCAAGATGCTGCAGGTGGCCGCGACCAGTTTGGGTGTTCCGCTATCCAGCGTGCGCATCGCTCCCACACGTACCGACAAGGTGCCCAATACTTCGGCAACCGCCGCCAGCTCCGGCAGTGACCTTAACGGTGGTGCGGTCAAGGACGCTTGTGAGCAGATCCAAGCTCGACTGGCTCACGTGGCGGCCGGAAAGTTTGGGGTTCCAGCTGCAGATGTTCGTTTTGCCCACGGCAAGATCACCGCGTTGGGCAAAACCGAAGAGCTGGAATGGAATGACGTTGTCCGTGATGCCTATATGCAGCGCATCCAGTTATCGGCTGCCGGGTACTACCGCACCGAGGGACTGCACTGGGACCTGGCACGCATGACCGGCAGCCCGTTTAAGTACTTCTCTTATGGTGTAGCAGCCAGTGAGGTAGAAGTCAGCTGCTTTGATGGTTCCTACGTCTTGCGTCGAGTCGATATTGTGCATGACGTTGGAGATTCGCTCTCGCCCATGATTGACCTAGGACAAATCGAAGGTGGGTTTGTTCAAGGCACCGGTTGGCTGACCCTTGAAGATCTACGTTGGGACACCTCTGATGGTCCAGGGCGTGGACGGGTAGCAACCCAAGCGGCCAGCACCTACAAGATCCCGAGCTTCTCCGAGATGCCCGAAGTTTTCAACGTTGCCTTGCTGGATAAGGCGCATGAAGAAGGCGTGGTGTACGGTTCCAAGGCGGTTGGTGAACCGCCATTGATGTTGGCCTTCTCGGTGCGCGAAGCATTGCGCCAAGCGGTTGCCGCTTTTGGTCCGGAAGGTAGCTCGGTCACCTTGGCGTCCCCGGCAACTCCCGAAGCGGTGTTCTGGGCTATCGACTCGGTGCGTGAGTAACAGTGGAATCGTGGATTGATGCGGTCAGCACTTTGCGCAACCAGCGCCGGGCCGCGGTCTTGTTGACGCTCACTTCAGTGCGTGGGCATGCCCCGCGCGAGGCGGGGGCCAAGATGGTCATCTCCCAAGATAAAACCTTTGGCACGGTCGGTGGTGGCAACCTGGAAATGGCGGCCATCACCCGTGCCCGTCAGCTGATCAGTGAAGGTGTAACGGGACCGGAAACCATGGAGCTGCGGCTTAATGACAAGACCCCGGCCACCTATGGTCGGCAATGTTGTGGTGGGGAAGTGAAGCTTTTGCTTGAACCGTTGCCGGTACCAAAAACTGTGGCGATTTTCGGGTTGGGACATGTGGGCATGGAGCTGGCCCGTATCCTCTCCCGCCACCCGATTGACCTGTATCTCACGGACTCGCGTCCTGAAGCGATCGAGGCCGCTTCCTTGCTGCAACCCAGTGTTGCTTCAATTCAGGCTCAGGTGGCGGTCATGGGTGAACAGGTGCTCAGTACTCTTCCGGAGGGAAGTCACGTGCTGATCATGACTCATGATCATGCAGAGGACTTCCACCTCAGTGACGCTGCGTTAGCTCATCCTTCGCTGGGTTCCATCGGGTTGATTGGTTCCAAAGCCAAATGGACCCGTTTTCGCAAAAACCTGAGCGACAGTGGACACAGCGAACAAGAGATCTCACGGATCCAGTGCCCCATTGGCATTCCTGAGGTCACCGGCAAACAGCCTGCGGTGATCGCGGTGAGTGTTGCCGCGCAGCTAATGCAGCTCTTGGGAGATCACCATACGCAAAGCCATTCTCAGAGCCACAACGTGGTTGAGCTGCGCGCCTAGTCGCCGGCCGGATGCCCAACAAGGTGAGCAGTACGTGGTTTCTGCCTAGAGGTACTGGCAGCAACCACGTACACCACCAAGCCAAGGACGGTCATGGCCGAGGCTGCCAGATTTATTGCCGTGAAGCTGCCGGAGGAATCCAGTATGAATCCGCCGAGCAATGAACCGAGCATGATCCCTGCGCCCAATGCTGCGGTGTTGGCCGTTCCGACCAAAGGGGAGTCTGATCCTGCAAAACGCAGCACAAAAGTTTGCAACGGAGTGAGCAATCCAAACCCGCACGCACCAAGCAAGAATAATGACGGAATGACCACCGTTTTATGGGTGGCGCCAAAAGCCAAGACAGCAAGTACCGTAGCCAGCAAAAGTAATAGGACCACCGTGGTGCGGACCAATGCGCGGTCTGCGGCTTTGCCTGAGAGCGAATTGCCCACTACCAATCCAGCGCCATAGATTCCCAATAGCCAAATCACCTGGCCACTGCTGAACCCTGAAACCTGTGTCAGCATCGGTTCAATAAAGGTAAATGAGGCGAATAGTCCTCCGAAGCCGATCGCAGTGGCGCTCAAAGCCACCCAAAGGCGAGGATTCGTGAAGGGGCGCAAACTGTTTCGGTAGCTAACCGGTTCGAGACTGCGATCGGCAGGCAACAACAAGGCCAGGCCCACCAAACTGATCAGGCTAATGATGGTGACTACTATGAAGGACGCTCGCCAGCCGGCGGCCTGACCGATCAACGTGCCTAAGGGCATGCCCAAGAGCATCGACAGGGTCAACCCGGTGAATACCAGCGCGATGGCGCTGCCCTGCTTTTTGGCTGGAACTAAGCCGGAAGCGGCCACGGAGGCAACGCCGAAAAACGCTGTGTGGGACCACGCGGTGACAAAACGGCTGCCCAGCAAAAATCCGAAGCTCGGGCTTAAAGAGGCGAGGAAGTTGCCCACGGTGAAGATCGCCATGAGTATGAGCAGGGTGCGTTTTGTTGGAAGACGCAGCAACGCCAGCGCCAGAACTGGTCCACACATCTGACCCAACGCGTAAGCAGTACTGACCATGCCGGCTTGCGCAATGGTGACGTCGAATTCGCCCGAGAGCGATGACAACAGTCCATTGGTCAGAAATTCTGTGCTTCCGATGGCGAAAGCGCCAAGAGCTAAAGCGAGCAGAGCCAGAGGCATAAGAGTGCGGGATCCTTAATGGGTAGTTATTGTCTTAGAATCCATGCTCGCTGGTTTTTCCCGGCGCAAACAGACACCTGCTTTTGGTACTACTGGCAGGGTTACCTTGATCTTCGTCCGGATGCTAGGTGGAGGACTAGACTGTCCGCGTGACGCAAACCAATGACCTAGGAACCTTCCTCAAACACCGCCGGGCCGCCGTTTCGCCAGCAGACCATGGCATTTCAGTGCGTGGAGGACGCCGGGTATCGGGCCTGCGACGAGAGGAAATTGCCCACCTGGCAGGTGTGAGCGTTGCTTATTACACACGTTTGGAACAGGGCAGTAGTACCAACGCTTCGGAACAGGTACTAGAAGCGCTAGCTAAGGTGCTGATGCTCGACGAAGCTGAGCGTGCACATCTGAAGGATTTGAATGGTGTGCGGCCCGCCGTAAAGTTGCGCCGACCCAAGGCGGAAAGTGCACCGGCACCGATGTTGGATTTATTGGCTGCGATGCCGCAGGTGCCGGCACTCTTGTTAGGCCGTCGCAATGACATCCTTGCGTGGAATCACCTCGGGCATCAATTACTTGGTAGCCATTTAGACTTTGACGCACCGCTGAACCCAGCAACGCGTCCATCGACCACCCGCATGCTGTTCCTTGATTCCCAGACTCGAGCCCAAGAGGGTCAATGGGAGCACTATGCCGGGACCCATGTCGCTTTCTTGCGGATGCTCAGCGGACGTTACCCCGAGGACCGGGACTTAGCCGAGCTCATTGGTGAGCTGATGATGCGCAGCAGTGAGTTCGCAGAATTTTGGGCGAGTACCAAGGTCCGCGAATGCAGCTTTGGACAACGCATCTTGCATCATCCACAAGCAGGAACCATCGAGCTGACCTATCACGTATTGAGCCAGCCGGCATTCCCGGATTATCGGGTCGAGTTCTATACCACCGAAGCTGATAGCCCAAGCCGACTAGCGATTAACACGCTTTCCGGGCGTTAGCCTTGTTGTGCTGCTTCGCGCACCCGGGTGATCTGTTCTGGGCTGACCTGGCAGCAACCGCCGATCAGCCGGGCGCCAGCGGCGATGAGCGCAGGGACAGCGGAAGGAAGGTCGTTGCCTTCAGTTCCCGGAATCCAGACGCGTGCTTCATGATCCCAAATCTCACCGCTGTTCGGGTAGGCGGAGAGTGGAAGATTAGTTTCTTCGCCAAGAATTTTCAGGGCGTCCACCGCTTGAGGCACTGGGCAACAGTTCACACCCACACCTGCCCAGACACCAGAGTCTTCAATCAGCTTGGCAGCTGCGCGAAGATCGGTGCCATCACCCAGCACCACATTTCCATGCTCATCGGCCCGAACCGCAAGGCTGAGCCAAACTGGCAGCGTCAGCTCCTTGGCCACTGAGGCTAAGGCTTCCACCTCGGCCAGGCTAGGCACCGTTTCAAAAATGATCAGATCCGCGTCGGACTCGGTCAGAATTTCTACTCGTGCGCGGTGCCATTGAGCCAGCTGCGCAGCATCTAGATCATAGGCGCCATCGTATTCGGTGCCGGCACCGGGTCCTGCACCGTAGGGTCCGACCGAGGCGGCGACCCAGCGTGGAGTTTCTGAGGTTTCAGTCGCGGCCGCTTCTTTAGCCAGTCGCACGCTGGTGTGCAGCATGGTTTCGAACTTGTCGGAGGAACCGACACCCGCCAGCCCCTCGAGGCTTACTTGGTAGGAGCAAGTGGTCGCAACTTGCGCGCCAGCAGCAAAGAAGTCTTGGTGTGCAGCGCGGACTTCTTCGGGACGGTCCATGAGGATCTGCGCTGACCAAAGTTCCCCAGTGACGTCATTGCCACGCTCTGCTAGATGGGTGCCCAGACCACCATCGAGGATGATCGGTGTGGTGCCTTCGGCACGCAGGGCTTGAAGGAAATCAGCGGGATGCACAGTGTTATTCACGTCCTCGAGGGTACAGCCCACGACGCTGAAAGACTGAGTTTGACGTCGCATGACTGAAGATGACGTGCACAGCGAAACAAAGTGATAAATCCCGATATTCTGAAACGCATTCATTTCAGAAGGAGCCCCATGACCGAGAGCACCATCAGCAACCAAGAGACCTCAGAATCTGAGTCTGGGCTGCGAAGAACTATGACCTCGCGTCACCTAGTGATGATCGCGCTGGGCGGTGTGATCGGTTCGGGTCTATTCGTTTCCTCTGGTTACACCATCGCTCAAGCTGGACCACTAGGCGCGGTGCTGGCTTATGCGGTGGGCGCGTTGGTGGCCTACATGGTGATGAGCGGATTGGGTGAGCTGTCAGCACGCTATCCGGTGGCCGGCGGCTTCCACGCCCACGCCACCCGAGATCTTGGTCCGGCTTGGGGCTTTGCTACCGCATGGCTCTACTGGTTGTGCTGGGCAGTAGCCTTGGCCAGTGAGTTCACGGCGGCCGGTCTGCTGATGCAGCGCTGGTTCCCCTCGGTTTCGGTTTGGGTCTTTTCACTGATCTTCGCCGCCATCCTCTTTGCGTTGAACGCCATTTCCTCACGTGTCTTTGGTGAGACAGAGTTCTGGTTTGCGCTGATCAAGGTTGCCGCGGTGCTCCTGGTGATCGTTGTGGGTGCTGCGACCATCTTTGGAATTAACCCAGCCAGTGATGCCGGGACTATTGGTCTGTCTAACTTCAACACCGAAGACGGTCTGTTCCCCACCGGAATCTCCGGGGTGTTGGTAACGATCTTGTCGGTGTTCTACGCCTTCAGCGGTACCGAGCTGATTGGCGTGGCCGCCGGAGAAGCCAAGAACCCACAGTTGAGCATCCCTCGGGCCATCCGTACCGCTGTGGTTCGTCTGACCATTTTCTTCATCGGTGCCATTGTTGTGATTGCCGCGATCATTCCTTTTGCTGAAGCTGGAGCGAATGAGTCTCCGTTTGTCACCGTGCTTGACGTGGCCGGTTTACCTGCCGGAGCTGACGTGATGAACTTTGTCATCATCACTGCGTTGCTCTCCGCCGGTAACTCCGGGTTGTACTCCTGCGCTCGAATGCTGCACTCGATGGGTGTTGCCGGGCAGGCGCCGAAGGTACTGTCCAAGACCAATAGCCGTGGCATTCCAATGCTGGCGTTGAGCCTATCCATGCTCGGCGGACTGGTTTCACTGTTCTCCAGTTTTATCGCTGCCGAGTCGTTGTTCCTCGCCTTGGTCTCTGTGGCGGGTTTTGCTGTAGTGGCTGTCTGGATAGTCATCTGCGCTTCTCACCTGTCATTTAGACGCCACTATGTAGCGGTGCACGGCTCTACTGATTCTTTGCCTTACCGGGCTCCGCTGTTCCCGATCTTGCCAATCATCGCCTTGGTCTTGCTGACCGCTTCACTGGTAGGCGTGGCCTTTGATCCGGTCCAGCGTCCTGCGTTGTGGTTTGGTATTCCATTCACGTTGGTCTGCCTTGGGTACTACCGCTGGCGCCATGGTGCCGGAGTCTTCACCCCAGAACGTGAAGTAGCACGCGTTGCCCAGTAAAAGGGAACTTAGTTCACTGCTGAGGAGTTAAAGGGGAAACGCGGGCGCAGAGCGCTCCGCTTTCCCCTATATGAGGAGTGATAGTCGTGTCCATGTTTAATAAATTGATCCGCAAGGGCAAGCAAATGGCCGGCGAGTACGTGCGCGAGCAACTCAATGAGCGTAGCTCTAATGGGTCGCAACGTTCGCGTGGCAATGCTCCGACTTATGGACAGCAGCAGCAGTCAGGCTACGGCAATCAGGGCTACTCCAATCAGAACTACGGCAATCAGAATTATGCCGATCAGCAGACGGCGGCTTCTGGGGTTTCGCGAGAAGACCAAGCAGCTATCGAGAAGTACAAGTACATGCTGCGCACCGCTCCACCTCAGGATATGGAGCGTGCCCACACTGAAGCTTTCTCACGGCTGACCCCGCAACAGCGTGCGTTGTTGCAGAATGAACTTTCCGAACAATTGCCGGCGGCAGAACGACCAGTTAGCGATCAGCCTCAAGACTTGGCCCGCGCTGCTACTCGCGCCGAGGTATCGCGTCCAGGGTTCATGGAGAAAATCCTAGGTTCTGGCTCGGGACGCTCACGCATGGCATGTGGCTTGGCTGCCGGTGCCGGTGGACTCGGTGTAGGTCTGCTCGGTGGTGTCGCAGGCGCCTTCATTGGCACCGCGATTGCCGGACCATTGCTGGAAGGATTCTCTGGTATCGGTGACGAATTTGGTTCGATCGCCGATGGGTTCGGTGAGAGCCTCTCAGGTGCCGGGGATCAGATCTCCGCAGCTGGCGAGAGCGGTCTGGGCGACTTCCTCGGCGGATCTGGTGGCGACTTTGGTGGCTTCGAGTTCTAAATAGTTCAGCAAAAGCTGGCAGTCACGCAGAGCGCGTGGCTGCCAGCTTTTTCAGTGATTGCGCAAGCTGCACTGTGGCTACAAGGTGGATCTGCAACACAGTTGTGGCCCTTGGCCAACCTTTTCAGTAGTGTTAAGGTTCTAAAATGCAAAAAGGGGGGGGAATTGTGCGCATTGGTGAACTGTCGGAACGATCGGGAGTGCCCACGCGGATGCTTCGGTACTACGAAGAGCAGGGCCTACTGACCCCGGGTCGCAGTGAGAACGGGTACCGGTATTATGAGGCGTCACATCTGGAACGAGTGGAAAAGATCCGTGGCCTCATTGAGGCGGGTATCCCCACTCGCATCATCAGCGATATCTTGCCCTGCCTGGATCGGCAGCGGGAAATCGTTGTTGTTGATCCTGACCCAGGATTACGCGAAGTGCTGTTACGGGAGCGCGATCGCATGGCTAAACAGATTAATCTACTGACTCAAAACCGGGATTCCATCACCAGGTATGTTGAGGCGATGGACGGCGTAAAAGTCTTGGCAAGTTAAGCAGGTCACATCTGCTTGGAATTACTTGACCTTCTCATAGGTGTGAAGGTTAGAAAATGATTCCATGACTACTTCACTCACTAATTCTTCCACGGCGCGGAGCAAGCGAAAGCTGCCACTTGGAAGCTTGCTTGCGCTCGCCGCCGCTGGCTTCCTTACCGCAATGCTTGAAACGCTGCCGGCCGGAATCCTGCCGAGACTCAGCGCGGATCTCGGCGTATCAGAAGCCTCCGCCGGACAAACAATTACGGTTTACGCCATCGGCTCCATCGCCGGTGCCATTCCCATCATTAGTGCCACGATGGGATGGCCACGTAAACGGCTGCTTGTTCTAGCCCTATCGGGCTTTGTGATCACCAGTTTGTTGGTAGCCGTCTCACCTTTTTATGTGTTCACCTTGGTAGTCCGCTTTCTCACGGGTATCAGTGCCGGAGTTCTATGGGGCAGTCTGGCCGCCTACGCTGGCCGTCTAGTACCTGCTGAACAACGTGGCCGCGGCGTCACCATCGCCATGGCCGGCACGCCCATTGCTTTGGCGCTAGGCACACCGGCCGGAGTGATCTGCGCCAATGCCATCGGTTGGCGACTAACCTTTGTCCTGATGGCGGTACTCAGCGCAGCGGTGCTCGTCTGGGTCCTGGCAGTCGTTCCCAACTTCCCGGGTCAAGAAAAGTCTCTACGCACTTCACCACTCAAAACTCTTGCCCTGCCTGGAATTGCCCCGATCGTCATCACTTCGGTTCTCTACATCACCGCCCACATCTTGATCTACACCTATGTTGCGGCATTCCTTAATCCGCTAGGTATGTCCACTAGCGTCGGCGCTGTCCTGCTGGTATTTGGTCTCGCCGCGTTATTGGGACTTTGGGGTGTCGGACTGATGATCGATCGTCATCTTCGACGAATGATGATCGGCAGCGTATTGCTCTTTGCACTGGGCATGTTGGTCCTGGCAACCCTTTCACAAACGCCGGCACTAGTGTTTGTTACGGTCGCCGCGTGGGGCATCGCCTTTGGTGGATCCGGCAGTATTCAGCAAACCGCGCTGACCAATGCCGCGGGGAGCGCAGTGGATACGGCACAGGCCGTCTTGGTCACCGGCTGGAATCTTGGCATTGCCGCCGGCGGAGTACTTGGCGGAATCGTGCTAGCTAACGGTGGACCGTCCACCCTCCCGTGGGCCACTTTGGCACTTTTGGTACCGGTATTTGTTGTGGTCGTGATGTCCCGACGTCACGCATTCCCGGCACCAAATACCAAGTAACCACCCAACAGTTTTGCGCTGATGTCCGACCGTTGGTCAGGGCATCAGCGCAATTAAACTTCATAAGTCCTCATCGAGGCAGGAGCAATAACCACCATGGATAAGCCACAGATGATCTTAGGCATGACTTTGGCCAACGGATACGGCACACAGGGCACTGCCTGGCGTGCACCGGGAGTCGACCCGAACAACTACACCAACTTTGACGCTCAGGTGCGTTACGCGCAGGCTGCTGAACGTGGCAAGTTCGCCTTCCTCTTTCTTCCCGACTTCTTAGGTTTGCAGGCAGATGTGGAACGCGACGCTCCACCGATCACCCTGGAACCCATGCTGACGCTGGCCGCCATTGCCCGGGAAACCGAGCGGATAGGGCTGGTCGCCACCGGGTCGACAACCTTCAACGAACCTTACAACTTAGCCCGCATGTATAAGACATTGGACGTGATGAGCCACGGGCGAGTGGGATGGAATGCTGTCACCACGAGTGATCCAGTATCGGCAGCTAATTTTGGCAAGAATGTTGCACCACGCCCGCAACGTTTCGAACGCGCCCACGAAACCATTCAAATTGTTCAAGGTCTGTGGGGCAGCTGGGGTCAGGAAGCCTGGATCAAGGACACCGCCGCAGGATGCTTGGCTGATGCACCAAAGATCCAACCGATCAACATGCAGGGCAAGCAGGTAGCCTCCCGCGGCCCCTTGGCTATTCCGCCTTCGGAACAAGGTCAACCGGTTGTTTTCTCGGCCGGCGGCGGGGAGAACGGAACTGAACTCGCCGGGCTTTATGCCCATGCCGTCATCGGTGCCACGTACACGATTGACGACGCCCGCAGGCAGCGCAATGCCTACCGGGCTGCGGCCAGCCGCGCTGGGCGTAACCCAGATGAAATTAAGTTCTTCGCTGGTGTGCAACCTGCCATCGGAGCAACCAAGCGGGCGGCACTGGACCGAAGTGTAGCGCTCGGCGATCAGACCGCACCGTCACGAGTTCCATATTTGGGGAGCATGTTGGGGCTGGAGCTGGATGTGAGCCAGATTGACGAACCGTTGCGTCCAGGCCAGCTCGCCGTCGCGCAGGCTAGTGGATTTGATCCACGCTCACAGAGGGCCTTGGAAATTGCTCGCGAGGGTTGGACTATTCGAGACATTCTTGCGCACGGGGTCATTGATTATCATCCGACCCCTGTGGGTACCGCCGAGGTCACCGCTGATCACATGCAGCAATGGTTTGAAGCTGGGGCCTGCGACGGTTTCTGGATCAAAATTGATGTTAATGAAGACGGCATCGATACCTTTGTTGACGAGGTGATTCCCATGCTTCAAGAACGGGGACTTTATCATCATGATTATGAGGGAGCGACACTTCGGGATCATTTGGGTGCTCCAGCGCAGTATGGGCTGGATCCTCGGCTGAATGGTGCCGATGCATGAGTCCGGCCACAAAAATTGATGCGGTAGATTTTCGACGTGCGCTCGGTCGTTATGCGTCGGGTCTTACGGTGATTAGTGGCTTGGATGAGGCCGGACCCATCGGCTTTACCTGCCAGTCTTTTTATAGCGTTTCCATGGAGCCGCCACTGATCTCCTTCAGCGTTATGAAGAGTTCGAGCAGCTATCCAAAAATTCGTGACACCGGCAAGTTCGCAGTGAATATCTTGTCCGAGGTGCAAGAGTCGGTGGCCAATCAACTTGCGCGCGGCGGCGACGACAAATGGGTGAATATTGTGTGGAAACCAACCGCACAAAACAATACCGTCATCGATGGCTCGCTCGGCTGGCTCGACCGCAAGATCTGGGCCGAGCACGACGCCGGAGACCACGTGATAGTGATCGGACAAGTCCACGAAATTCACACGGAGCAAACCGATACTGCGGCGCCACTGGTTTATTTTGACGCTCAGTATCGAACGCTAGCCAACGAAGCACGTGTTCTCTAGGCTGAAGCCACGATGCCCGCGTTGTGCGCTAATGTAGCGGCTTCAACGCGCGAACGCACTCCCAGCTTCTTGAACACGTTGCGCGTATGGAACTTTACCGTGTTCTCACTGATGCCCAGGCCACTGGAAATTGCCCGGTTCGATTGACCTGCGGCCAGTAGCTGCAGCACCTCGAATTCTCGGGCAGCCAGCTTCCACTGCGCCAGATCGGCCGGTGTTTGTTCAGGGGCATCGAGCGGGAGCGCGATGGATACATCGGTACCCCAGTCAGGGATGGCTTCCAGTTGCATTTTGCCTGCGAGGGCTTGCACCTGACGGTTGAGCCGCGCAATGGTGGCGGACGCGTGGTCCAAGGCACCGCGTCCGTCATCACGCACGTTAATCAGTAAGTTTTCACCATCGCAGTCCCACTGGGCACGGATCCTGGTGATCTGTTTTTGTTCCATCATCTCTAGCGCTAGCCCGCGCATAATTGAGCGAGCTGCGTGAGCGACTTCGCCGGGCAGGGCTCGGCCATTGGCTGGCGGCTCAACAAGCTGCAATTCAACGCCGCCTGATTCGATCAATGGACGTAAGTCCTCGCGCAACCGGGTGAAAGCACTGACAACAGGTTCCTCGACCAACCCATTAACGCGGTCATCAAGTGAGCGTAATCCGACCAGGGTTTTGGCCGCCATGTCGGTGGTTTTGTTTCGTGCCAACGCATCACTGATCGCAGGGCTGCGCAGGGTCGCCAGCATCAATTCCAGGCTGGTGGAATACTGGTCCACCAATTCGGTGGTCACCCGAGTACGTTCGGTAGACATGGCCCGAGATTCCCGAAGGTAAGAAGGGGAGGCGTCCGCGACCTTCTCGCGGATTCGAGCTGCCGCCAGCTCCCAGAGGTAGCCAAGCAGATCACGGGTATCACCGGCATCGACTACATCTTGTGCCAGTACCGGATTGATAAGTACCAAGATGGCATTGCTCGGCGGATAACGTACAGCAAGAATCTCGCGCTGTTCCCCGCCAATCATGGCCCGACCTAACCACCGATTCTGCTGTGGGTTTGAGCTGCGAATCTCATCTAATTCATTGATGGTCACCCGGGAGGTGATGGCTTCGGGACCCGACTTCTTTTGCGGCCTGCCCGTACATTCTTCGGTGAAAATCAGCAGCGCGGAACAGCGCAGCGACGGAAGCAATGCGGTATGTAGTCGTTCAGCAATTTCCAGTAGTGGGGCGCTGACCAACTGGGAGATCGAGTCGAGTAGCGTCCAGAGTCGCTCCGGGGAGATCCGTTCGCCGGAAGTTGCTTTAGAAGGTGGGGCCATAGTCTCGAGTGTAGGCCACGCAACCCGAATGCCCCTACCCGTATGGGTAGGGAAAGACCGTCAAAAAAAGGAGTATTGCCCACTCCTTGTTTTGGCGAAGATGGAATAGAAGCAGACGGGATTTCATGCGAAACCCGAGTCAGAGAATCGAGGGGAGCGCCATGAGCACCACGCAAAGCAAACCACGGCAGCAGATTAGCGGCGCAAATATCTCGGCCGCACAAGACTTGATCCAACGCGAGATCACCGAGGTCTTGCAGGCGGTAGATCCGGCGCAAGTGGCGGAAGTTGCACAGCTAGTTCGCGCAGCGGAACGTGTCTTTGTCACCGGTGCGGGACGTAGTGGATTGGCCCTGCGTATGGCAGTAATGCGGTTGATGCATCTAGGAATGAATGTGCACGTGGTGGGCGATACCACCACGCCAGCAATCACCGCATCCGACATCTTGCTGGTGGCTTCCGGTTCAGGAACTACTGCAGGGGTAGTGCGCAACGCGCAGACCGCGGCGCAGCTCGGCGCAACTATTGCAGCTGTAACCACTGACTCACAGTCGCCCTTGGCACTGTTGGCCAACGCGGTGATTGAAGTACCAGCAGCGCGCAAAACTGATCATGGTTCGGCAGTATCTGCTCAGTACTCCGGAAGCCTGTTTGAACAGGCCCTGTTCTTGGTGACCGAGTCCTTGTTCCACAGCTTGTGGGACACCGTCGAGGCATCCGCAGAAGAACTCTGGTTGCGGCACGCCAACCTCGAATAGTCATCAAGTACTGGCGAAGACCCCAAATTTTTTGACCCAAAAAACCGATTGAAAGGCATCATCATGAAAATTCAAGTAGCTATCGATTTGCTCACCACTCAGGAAGCACTGGAACTTGCAGCGAAAGTTGCACCGTACGTGGACATCATTGAATTGGGTACCCCGTTGATCAAGGCTGAGGGCCTCTCTGCGGTTGCAGCGATCAAGAGTGCTCACCCAGACAAGCTAGTATTCGCCGATATGAAGACCATGGATGCCGGTGAACTGGAAGCTGACATTGCTTTCGCCGCAGGAGCAGACTTGGTTTCTGTTCTTGGCAGCGCCGATGACTCGACCGTGGCCGGCGCCGTCAAGGCAGCCAACGAGCGTAACAAGGGCATCGTTGTTGACCTGATCGGCGTTGCCGACAAGGCTGCACGTGCCAAGGAAGTTATTGCCTTGGGTGCTCAGTTTGTTGAGTTCCATGCAGGTCTTGATGAGCAGGCGCAACCAGGCTATGACCTGACTTCACTGCTCACCGCTGGAACCCTAGCTGCCGTTCCATTCTCGGTAGCCGGCGGAGTTAGCATCAGCACCATTGCCGAGGTTCAGAAGGCCGGAGCCGACGTGGCTGTTGCCGGTGGAGCAATCTACAGCGCTGCAGATCCTGCAGTTGCTGCCCGCGCACTGCGCGAGGCCTTGGTCTAAACTGCGAAGAGCAGTTAGCCGACCTAAAAATAGAACGGTGTCGCAGCCAGATGGCTGCGACACCGTTCTATTTTTGATCCCGAGATCCTTGAGGATCTACTTCTTCAGGTGGTCAACCAACTGCGAAGCAATACCGTTGTAGGTACCTGGAGTCATGTTCTGCAAACGCTCTTGCGCATCTGCGGACAATCCAAGCTCACCAACAAATTCCTTCAGTCGAGCTGCATCCACACGGTGTCCGCGGGTCAGATCCTTCAGACGCTCGTATGGGTTGTCCATGCCTTCAACGCCGGCGATAGCCTCGGCGCGCATAACCATCTGGATAGCCTCTGCAAGAACTTCCCAGTTGTGGTCCAAATCGTCAGCCAGTACAGCCTCGGCAACGTCCAAACGGTCAAGACCCTTGGCAACGTTGGAGATAGCAAGCACCGAGTGACCAATAGCGGTACCGATGTTGCGCTGCGAGGAAGAGTCGGTCAGATCTCGCTGCCAGCGGCTGGTGACCAAGGTGGAACCCAAGGTGTCCAGTAGGCCGTTGGAGATTTCCAAGTTCGCTTCTGCGTTCTCGAAACGGATTGGGTTGACCTTGTGCGGCATGGTCGAGGAACCGGTGGCACCTGCCACTGGGATCTGTACGAAGTAGCCAATGGAGATGTAGCTCCACACATCGGTGCAGAGGTTGTGCAGAATGCGGTTGAAGCGCGCGATATCTGCGTAGACCTCGGCCTGCCAGTCGTGGGATTCGATCTGGGTAGTCAGGGGGTTCCAGGTCAGGCCCAAGTGCTCAACAAAGCTGCGGGAAACCTGCTGCCAGTCGGCGGATGGAACCGAAGCGTAGTGAGCAGCGTAGGTACCGGTGGCACCGTTGATCTTGCCCAAGTACTCGGTCTTCTCGATTCGGTCCAGCTGACGGGTCAAACGCCATGCAAGTACTGCCAGTTCCTTGCCCAAGGTGGTTGGGGTCGCTGGCTGGCCGTGGGTACGCGAGAGCATTGGAACTTCGCGGGACTCTTCAGCCATCTTGGTGATCTGAGCTACCAGGTCGCGGGCTGCTGGCAGCCAAACGCCGGTGACGCCGCCCTGAACACCCAGTGCGTAGGAGAGGTTGTTGATGTCTTCCGAGGTGCAACCGAAGTGGACCAATGGCTTGAGGTTGCCAATGCCAATCGCTTCTAGACGGTTAGCGATGTAGTACTCGACTGCCTTCACGTCGTGAACGGTTACTGCTTCAATTTCAGCCAGTTCCTTCACGGACTCTGCGTTGAAGTCGGTAACGATCTTGCGTAGGGCCGCCTTCTGCTCATCGGTGAGCGGGGAGGTGCCCGGAAGAACGGAGTTGTCGGTCAAATGGATCAGCCATTCAACTTCAACGTGAACACGATCGCGGTTCAGAGCCGCTTCGGATAGGTAGTCAACCAGCGGTGCCACGGCGCTGCGGTAGCGACCGTCTAGGGCAGTTAGTGCCAGTGGTTCATTAGCAAGGGAAGTGCGCGCAATCTCAGCCATACTCATATTCTTCCATCCCTTGCCGTCCATCACATCTTTTACATCCGACAGGTTTCCACAACGGGGAGCATTCCTCGGTTCTAACTAACCTCTCGCGCTCATGATGAGGTTCAAGAATCGATTGATAAGGAGCAAGAAAATGATGTTCTCGGCGACGTTGGACTCGATGGCGTTTCAGCTGGATGATGCTCAGAAGACTACGAGATTTGCCATTACTCAGCTTGATTCCATTGGGTCATTGACTTGGCAATCTCAGGCTGGACAGGCCTTTTATGATCGCGTAGTTAATCTGAGCTCATGGCTTGAGAAGCTCAACCAGGTGCTGGCTGACGCCGAGGGTTACATGAGCAGTGCGACACGTGAGATTCAGGAGCTGGAACTAGAAATCATGAAGCAGAAATTGGTCTTCTGATCATGGGGTATGAAGTCAGTTACAACGAGTTTGATTACGCCAAGGCCTATCTGGTGTGTCAGAAGGTCACCCGAGATCTTGAAGAAGTTCAAGAGCGGGTCAAAGCAGCGCAGCGTGCTGCGGAGCAAAGTCAACATCGGCTCAGCGCGCTGGGCATGAGTGTGTGCAAAGTTGTGCGTAGCCCGAGCCTTGACGTCCTGGCCTCCAAATTGGTTGGGGGACTGGCGCTGGTTAACCTCTCCAGTCAGGACAGCAAAGACATCACCGCGACTATTGGTCAGGCCCGCGGGAATTACGAAGCGGCGGAGGCCAGAGTTGAGCATGAGATTCTCTTGACCTCCGTTCCACACGCGATCGCCGAGATTTTTTCCGGGATGAAAGACAACGACATGCGCCCGCCCACCGAAGATATGGAAACGGCGCTCCGGCTGATGATGTTCTTCCGCATAGATCTGACTTCGGGATGGGGGCAGACTTTTGGGCAGCAAATCGTGAACCAAACCAAACATCTTGCAACAGTGCTTCGGCATTTCAGAAACCAGCAGAACAAAGAAATCGTGATTACGCAGAAAGATCCACCTGAATACGTCAGCGTGGACGGCGGGTTAGACAGCTACTACGAGTTACACAGCATGCTTGAAGACCAAGGACCTGAAGAAAATGGAAAGTTCATGGTCGTGCAGACCGATAAGGACAGTTATATCGTTATGCTGCCGGGAACTCAGGACGGACGAGAATACGAGTCGCCGTTTGATGATGTGGGCGTAGGGGATGGCTTCGGGTATGAGTCCGAGAACTACGCAGATGCCATAGCTCAAGCTCTAGAAGACAGCGGAGCCAAAGATGGGTCCGAGGTGACGTTCTCGGGTTATTCTCAAGGCGGTATTCACGCCGCGCAGCTGATGAAGAACAAGAAACTGAAGGGCAAGTTCAAACTGAACAAGATGATTACCTTGGGCTCGCCGATAGCCAGTATCGACATCCCGGATGACGTGCGCAGCTTGTCCCTTGAAGATAAGAAAGACATGGTTCCAGGCCTAGATGGCACCCCGAATAAGAATCGTGGGCGTCACCACCTCACCACGATTTTTGATGGGCCAAGCGAACGAATCAAACGGCTCACTCGTGAGGAATCCACTTTCGGGACACCCCACAAGCTCATCAACTATGGAGATCACCTACAAGAACTTGATCTGGACACTCGGCCAGAAGTCAGGGAGCGGCTTGATGCTTTTCACCTGCCGAGAACTCCGATCAAGACACAAAAGTTCAAAATCCAGCGAAAGCCCAGGACGATGACTAAGGAACAGCAAGAAAAGGTCGTCAAACATCTCGGCACCATCTCGCCCGGGCACTAAATAGAGGACGGCGTGAGGAGGCAAAAAAGAAGGTGGCTTCCAATGGAAACCACCTTCTGTGCAGCTCAGCGAAGTTGCTGTGTTTAGTTTTTGCCGTTTAGTTCTTGTCGCTCTTGACGAACAATCCCAGCACTGCCGAAATGATCGCAATGATGATGGTGCCGGCAATGGCATCCCACCAGAAATGTTCGATAACAAATTCGATGGGCGTGAAAGTTGTCAGCCATGAAGTCAGCAGCAGCATCAGTGCGTTGATCACAATGGTGAACAAGCCCAAGGTCAAGCAGGTGATGGGCAGGGTGAAGAACTTGACGATTGGGCGAACTAGGGCGTTCACCAAACCGAAGATCACTGCGACGATCAGGTACGCGATGGCGGTGTTTACTGCACCGTCGCCTACGGCGCCAATCTGCAGGCCTGGGACAATCCAGACTGCCGCGGCCAAAGCCAAAGCATTAATGATGACTCGAATCAGGAAGCTCATGCTTTAACTCTGGCATAAAAAGCTGAGACAAGAATGTGGGATGGGTGTAATCAGCCTTGAATTGCGTACTAGGCTTTGAAGCATGACTGAGAATCCGGTGACCCCAGGCCAGGTGCAGCCACGTCCCGTTGTTGCACGTTTACCAAAGTACGCAGCGGGCAAGCCACCAAAAGTGGTGGAAGGCATTACGCCCTACAAGCTCTCGTCGAATGAGATCCCTTTTGGACCGCTTGAAGCGGTGCAGCAAGCGGTCATTGAGCAGAGCAACTTGAACCGTTACCCGGATCCGCTATCGAGCAAATTGCGCGAAGCACTCTCTGATTACTTGGATGTGCCAGCCGAAGATATCGTGACCGGGGCTGGTTCCCTCGGTGCGCTGACTCAGATCCTGAATACCTTTGCAGGACAGAATGAAGATGGCATCCAAGATGAAGTGATCTACGCTTGGCGATCCTTCGAGGCCTACCCGATTCTGGTTCAGACTGCGGGTGCTCTTCCTGTTGAGATCCCGTTGCTTGAGGATGGTCGCCATGATCTTGAATCAATGATCGCGGCCGTGAACGAAAACACATCGGTGATTCTCTTATGCACCCCAAATAACCCAACGGGTCCAATTCTGACTCAGGCCGAAGTTGATGACTTCCTGGCCCGGGTGCCCAAGAACGTCCTTGTGGTTTTGGATGAGGCTTATATCGAGTTTGTCCGTGATGAGAAATCCGTGGATGGAATTCATACCTACAACGAGAATGAAAACGTGGTTCTGCTGCGTACTTTCTCTAAAGCTCATGGTCTGGCTAATCTTCGCGTGGGTTACTCGGTTGCCCACCCATCAATCACCAACAACATTCGTGTGATGGCTACGCCGTTTGCGGTATCCAGCGTCGCCGAAGATGCAGCGGTGGCGTCGCTAGAACATATTGATCAAGTTCTGGAACGCGTTGAATCGTTAGTTCAGGAGCGCGAACGAGTGGTTGCTGCCTTGGTGGAACAAGGCTGGAATATTCCGTCAACACAGGCAAACTTCGTCTGGCTCCCACTGGGCGAAAAGACCGGGGAGTTCGTTGAGCGAGCTAATGCTGTGGCGCTTTCGGTGCGCGGTTTTGCGAACGAAGGTGTGCGAGTATCCATCGGTGAAATCGAAGCGAATGATCGATTCATTGAACTGTGCAACGAATCACGGGATTTGGCGGACAGCTGATCGGACTCGTTATCTCGCGTTTTAGCGGTCAATAGCTATAGGCTTAGGAGTTAGACAAGCCGTATATGTCCCATGCGGAATGTATTCCGTCTGGGGCATATTTATGATCAAAGGAAGATAAATGACGCGTGCTGCTACCGAGGCGACGGAGTCGGATCTAATTCAGATCCTGACCCCGGACGGCCAGCGTCACTCCCACGAAACGTATGACGCGTATCTGGGTGACGTTGACGATCAGATGCTGCGCGGTTTCTACCGCGACATGGCAATGACTCGCCGTTTTGACCAAGAAGCCACGGCGCTGCAGCGTCAGGGCCAACTGGCGCTTTGGGTTCCGCTGCGCGGACAGGAAGCAGCCCAGATCGGTTCGGGTCGTGCCACCCGGCCGAACGACTATATCTTCCCTACTTACCGCGAACACGGTGTAGCGCTGACCCGCGACGTTTCATTCTCGGAGATGCTCCGCCTCTTCCGCGGCATTTCCGGTGGCGGTTGGGATCCTCGGGAAAACAACTTCCACATGTACACCATGGTCCTTGCCGCACAGATGCCACATGCAGCTGGCTACGCCATGGCGATGAACATGGAACAGCATGGCTGGGACGAAGAGCGCCGTGCAGCCGAAGGCAACGCAGTCGTAGCGTACTTCGGTGACGGATCATCCACCGAAGGTGAAACCCACGAGTCCATGGTCTTCGCCAACTCGTTCAACGCCCCAGTGGTGTACTTCTGCCAGAACAACCAGTACGCCATCTCTGTGCCATTCGAAGTGCAGTCCAAGGTCCCATTGGTCAACCGTGCCATCGGCTACGGCATGCCTGGTGTACGCGTTGACGGCAACGACGTCTTGGCCGTTCTTGCAGTAACTCGTTGGGCACTGGAACATGCCCGCAGTGGCAAGGGACCGGTATTGATCGAAGCGGTGACCTACCGACTCGGTGCACACACCACCGCCGATGATCCCACCAAGTACCGCATGAGCGAAGAGGAAAAGCAGTGGGCTCCCAAGGATCCGCTGATTCGACTCGAAACCTACCTACGCGAAAACAACCTCGTTGATGAAGCGTTCTTTGAACAGCTTTCCACCGACGCAGACGCAATGGCAGCCAAGGTCCGTGAAGACGCCATGGCCTTCCCTGTTCCACCACTGGCGAAGTCCTTTGAACAGGTTTATGCAGAAGCGCATCCACTGATCCAGGAAGAACTGGCCTGGCACTTGGAATATGAAGCAGGATTCGCTGATGCGGCCGAGGGAGAGCAGTAAATGACCACCACAATGACCCTGGCCAAAGCAATTACCTCCGGCCTGGACAAGATTCTTGAGAGTGATGACAAGTCGTTGCTCATGGGTGAAGACATCGGACGTCTTGGTGGCGTTTACCGTGTCACCGACGGACTGATCACCAAGCACGGCGCACATCGTGTGATCGATTCACCACTGGGTGAAGCGGGCATTGTTGGCACCGCGGTGGGCATGGCCCTTCGTGGATTCAGCCCCATTGTTGAGATCCAGTTTGATGGTTTTGTTTTCCCTGCCTTTAACCAGATCACTACCCAGCTGGCCAAAATGCACGCACGCTCCGAGGGACGCTTGACTGCTCCGGTCGTCATCCGCATTCCTTACGGTGGCGGCATCGGTTCCATTGAGCATCACTCGGAATCCCCGGAAGCGCTCTTTGCCCACACCGCAGGCCTACGCATCATCACCCCATCCAACGCACACGACGCCTACTGGATGATCCAGCAAGCTGCCGCTTGCCAGGACCCGGTGATCTTTTTTGAACCTAAGCGCCGTTACTGGCTCAAAGGTGAAGTAGATACCGAAACTCCGGCCTTGGATGCATTCAAAGCACAGGTAGTTCGCCCAGGTACCGACGCCACCATCGTGGCTTACGGTCCACTGGTACCAATTGCCTTGGCTACCGCGGACGCTGCGCTGGAAGATGGCCGCAGCATTGAGGTCATTGATCTTCGCTCGATTTCACCGATCGACTTTGACACCATCACCGAGTCGGTGCAGAAGACCGGACGCCTGATCGTCACCCACGAGGCTCCGACCTTCGGCGGTATTGGTGGCGAAATCGCTGCTCGAATCACCGAACGTGCTTTCCTTTCATTGGAAGCTCCGGTACTGCGTGTTGGTGGATTCCACATGCCGTATCCAATTTCCAAGGTGGAGTCCCAATACCTGCCGGACATCGACAAGTTGCTTGAAGCCCTCGACCGGTCCTTCGCTTACTAAAGCGGAACCCAAGGAGTAAACATGACAGTCTTTAATCTCCCCGATGTGGGCGAAGGCCTGACCGAAGCGGACATTGCTTCCTGGAAGGTCAAGGTCGGCGACACCGTCGAGGTCAACCAGATTTTTGTGGAAATTGAAACCGCAAAGTCACTTGTTGAATTGCCGTGCCCGTTTGCCGGTGTCGTCACTGAACTGCACGCATCTGAGGGTGACACCGTATTGGTGGATCACCCGCTGATCAGCATTGACCAAGACGGCAATGCGGCGGCTCCAACTGGCATTCCAGAACGTGCCGAAGTGCAAAGCGCCGAAACGCCTCAGGCCTCGGAAGAACCCGGCCCGTTGGTGGGCTCCGGTCCTACCGCTGATTCGTCGGTACGCCGCACCCGAACCAGCCGCCCAGCACCATCGGCCGCTGCACAGCGTTCGAATGCTGTCCGCGCATCAGGATCGGCACTGGCTGACACCATCTCGCGTCGTGCCCAGTCCTTGGGTACTGCAGTACGCGGAGAAGTAGACCGTCGTAAGCCAGCAGTGGCCAACTTTGTTGACCGCGTGCTAGCTAAACCACCGGTGCGTCGTCTGGCCAAGGACTTGAACATTGACATCAATGATGTGGTGGGCACCGGAACCGAAGGCGAAGTCACCCGCGATGATGTAAACAGCTACCAGGCTCAGCGCGAGGCCGAGCACGCAGCAGCACCAACCTACTGGGCTCACGGCCAGTTGGCTGACGCCCGCGTAGAGCGCACCCCGGTGCGCGGTGTCCGCAAGGCAACCGCCAAGGCGATGGTTGACTCAGCCTTTACTGCTCCGCATGTATCGATCTTTGTTGACGTGGATGCCAGCCGCACCATGGAATACGTGCAGCGACTGAAGAAGTCTCGCGACTTTGAAGGCATCAAGGTTTCACCGTTGCTGGTGCTAGCTCGCGCAGTTATTTGGGCTGCAGCACGTAACCCTTCGGTGAACGCCAGCTGGGTTGAGACCGAAAATGGTGCAGAGATTCACCAGAAGCGTTTCATGAACTTGGGCATTGCTGCGGCAACCCCACGTGGGCTGTTAGTTCCAAATATCAAGGATGCCCAGGACCTGAACATGAAGGAACTGGCTATCGCACTGAACGATTTGGCTGCAACCGCTCGTGCAGGCAAGACCCGTCCAGAAGATATGCGAGATGGATCGCTGAGCATCACTAACATTGGTGTGTTGGGCATCGACACCGGTACCCCAATCATCAACCCGGGTGAGGTGGCCATCGTTGCCTTCGGTACGATCCGCCAAAAGCCTTGGGTTGTTGACGGCGAAGTGGTCCCACGCTGGATCACCACCCTGGGTGGTTCATTCGACCACCGTGTAGTGGACGGTGACCTGTCGGCTCGCTTCATGGCTGACGTCGCATCGATCCTGCAAGAGCCAGCCATGCTGCTGGACTAGTTAGCCCAGAACAGCCCCAAGGAAAACTTTCAAAAAGTTTTTCCTTGGGGCTGTCACGTTTAATGCTTCTGAATCGACGGAGTTATAGAAGGCAGAAACCTGCCGGAGAGTCGATTTCCAGGAGGCGCACCATGCGCATGAACCTCAACAAAACCCACAACAAGGGCTACGCCGCCGTACTCGGTTTAGAGTCCTACGCCAGTACTTCGATGCCTAAAGACCTCTACGAACTGGTCAAGTTACGGGCTTCAATCCTTAACGGTTGCTCCTTTTGCACAGACATGCACTCACATGATGCATTGGAAATAGGCATCTCCGCAGCCAAGCTCTTTGCCGTCGCCGCCTACAACGATTCACCACTATTTAGTGATGCCGAACGTGCTGCCCTGCGCTTGACCGATGAGGTGACCCGGCTAGACCCGTCAACCGGAGTCAGCGACGAGGTGTGGAACGCGGCGGCCGAGGAATTCAGTGAAGAAGAAATCGGCAACTTGATTTTTGCGATTGCCACGATCAACGTCTGGAACCGCATTGCCATCACCACCCGAATCGAACCACCAGTACGCGGCTAGCTGCCTTCATGACTGATACGATCGGGCGCGTGGAGCAACCAGAGACCGACGCAGTACTTGCGCACTGGCAGGCTGAGAAGCCTCGGCTGACCGTGCTGGCCTACAACATGCTCGGCGTCTGGGCCCAAGCCGAAGACATCGTCGGTGCCGTCGGTGAACAAGTGTTCACCATGGCGCCGACCTCGGCAGCACAAGTGCACAATTGGCCCGGATTCCTCACCACGCTCACCACCAGACGAGCCATCGACGTGCTGCGTTCGGCCCAGCACCAACGAACGCAGTATGTTGGCTCGTGGTTGCCCGAGCCAATAGATCGGGCAGTGCTGCCGGAAGACGCTGCAATTAACGATTCAATGCTCAGGCTGGGAGTTCTCCATTTACTCGAAGAGCTCCCTGCTTCATCAAGGGCCGCATACGTGCTGCACCACGCCATGGGGTATACGGCCCTGAACATCGCCGAGGTGCTCGAAACCAGTCCGGGCGCGGTGCGCCAAATGCTCAGCCGGGCTTCCAAGAAGCTAGGTCAATCACCAGCGCCCGAACGCGAAGACACCGGGCTATCGGCAATGCTCAGTCAGATTGTTCAAGCGATCCACCAAACAGATGCTGAAGGCGTAGTCAGGCTATTAGCCCAAGACGCGGCGCTCTACTCTGATGGCGGTGGAAAGGTGCGAGCTGCGATTAACCCAGTATTTGGAGCGCGCCGGATTGCTCGTTTCCTCATTGGTATTGAGCGGAAGAACCCGGGACGGAACATTTTCTCGGGACAGGTCAACGGTGAACCAGCGTTGCTTTTCACTATGGAAGGCCGACGAGACGTTGTGATCATTGATATCGCTGAAGGTGTGATTCAACGAATTTTGCAGGTATCCAATCCTGAGAAGTTAGGTCAAGTAGGACGCAACTGGACTCCACTTCCACGCTAGATCTGGCGGTTTGTCATGACGCCGAGTTAATCAACCTCTTGTTGCTACAGTTGAGTCCATGACTCGCACTCGTACCGCTCTGCCGTTTCGTTTCTCAGCGTGGCTGGGCAGCGCCATCATCTTGCTCGGCGGTGGCGTCGGGGCAGTTGGTATTCCTGCTCAAGCCAGTGTCCCTGCAGCGAGCTCAGAGTCTTCGCAGCCCGTCTACCCCTCGGCTTCGCCTAGTGATGAAGAAGAAGACGATGAATCAATTCTGATCCCTACTGTCACTTCGCAAGAGGGCAAGTTCTATCTAGCGGTGACAGATGCGGCCATCGATAACGTTGATTCAGAAAAAATCATGAACGAGGTCCGGGCCGCGGTGGATGACCAGCATGCCAAGATTCTTCTTGGCGTGGATCAGAAGCCAAATAACCTCAAGGGCGCAGGCCAATTGGTGCGCGGCATGCTGCTGTTTGGCGACACCGACGCGCTCAGTGATGACTGGCTGGAAGATGGCAAAACGCAGGGCTACGTCGGTGCCGGGTGGATAGTCATCGGTGTGATGCTTCCGGAAAAGCCCGGAGGTGAAGTTGAAGTATCTGTTGACCCCGGACGCAACGTAAGTGAAGTTGATCCCGGAAGCAAACAAGAAATAGTCGACGCAGGCAAAGAACAATTTGCCGCCGGAAACTATACGGAAGGAATCAGTGCGGTAGCACTGTCTTCCACCCAAGAGCTCGACGCACCACTGGATCAGAAGATCTCGTTGAGCATCGCCTTGG
This sequence comes from Glutamicibacter sp. MOO4, assembly GCF_056934395.1. NCBI lineage: Bacteria > Bacillati > Actinomycetota > Actinomycetes > Micrococcales > Micrococcaceae > Glutamicibacter > Glutamicibacter sp. MOO4. The sequence goes on along the minus strand of NZ_CM167800.1, from coordinate 2,477,762 downwards.
GTTTTCTTGCCGTGATTGCCTTAGCCATCGTCTTTGTTGCCTTGAGATCTAAACGCCGCAAGGCACAACAGGTTGCAATCGAACAACTCGGTAAGGACTCAGAGCGGTGGGAAAACTCGATCCAGCGACATCTGAAAAAACTGCGCGATTCCAAGATGGAAAGAATAGAAACCACGCAGAATCTCAGCAGCTCTAGGGCAATCGGTGAGGTTCAGTCACAGCGAGAGCAAGCGTTGCACGAAGGTCCTGGAACTAGTGTGGTGCACACTGATGAGAACTCAACAGAGCAGCTATCTCCAACGCAGGCACGCGCGCTAGAACAAAAAGCTGAAGAGCTCAGACTCCTAAGCCGGGCAGTAGAGGTGTCCAACAGTTTGACTGGTGGGCCGCGGGCAGCGCTGCCTATCTGGAATCAAATTATCAGTAAGCATCAAGAAGGAATAGAACTGCTTGTTGCCTTCCTCGACGGTTCTGGAACAAGCCAGCTAGAGGTCTCCCGTGCTGCGCGCACCATCATCGTTACCCACACCGATGAGCTAGAACAACTTCGTGCACTGACCAAGGAAAAGTCCGCAACGCAGTCGGCATTGCCACTTCTTCAAGACTTCTGGGTCTTGCGAGATGAACTCGAAAATGTGCTGGCCTCCTGCCTAAATGAGGCGGCTAGCGGGCCAGCGAGACTAGAACCCAAGCTGGCTGCGAAAATTCGCGGGCTACTGACAAACTCTGAAGTTCAGGATGATGATCCGATTTCAGTGCTCCGCAGGTTCGTACCGGAAAGCCGGGGCAACTGATGCGAGCACGGTTGATGCATGATTCTGAGGGTCGGCGCCTGCGCCGGCCCGTCCATTGGGCCGCGATTGCTTCGCTCTTCATGGCGCTCATAACCGCACTGTTGGGTGTGCGTGCCGCCGTTGCGGTGCACGCGGCGAGCGTGCCGCTTCCTTATGAAGTGACGGTAGAGATCCAAGGCAAACATGACTACAACATCACTCAACAGCGTGTTAATGCGCAACTGGCCGCACACCCGGTTCGATCATCAAAGCCATTAAAATTAGTTCTTGTTGATCGCTGGCTTACTGCAGATGAAACCCAGCGCGCAATGGTCCCTAACGATCAGGTCCTAATTACCTCGAAAATGGATCATCTGAAGACCGAGAACTACAAGATCGATGAACGTTTCAGCGGTGTCGGGATAGCTCATGACCTGGCGCCAAACGATGATAAAAACTCAGACATGCGTTATGACATCCACGACGCATTCAAGTCCAACGTATCGGTCGGTCATGGTCCAAAGGCTGTCATTGCGGCGGCAGACACAGCAGCAGTGTTACTAGATGATTCGCAGACAAGCTCACCGATTTTCTGGTTTTCTTTAGTGGGCTTGAGCGCCATGGTGACCGCTGCATTTCTAGTGACAGCACTGCGTTTCCGATCTCGCTGGGAATCACGCCGTCGTCGGTTGACCGTGGCGCAGCGAAAATTGGCCCGCGTGGTTTTGGACCTTGAAGCCTTGGAAGCAACCTATGTAGCTGCTGAAGAATCTCGTCGCCCGAAAGGTTTCACCGAAGCCTGGGAACAGCTACAAGAAATGTCTCTTAGCGCAGCACGTGGTGAAGACCCGCTGGTTATAGCTGTGTATGACCGCCAGACATCGCTGAGTCAAAAGACCGGTGACGAGCTAACTGCTTTCGAAGCGATGGCACGCAAGCTGACGGCCTTGGCGGATAGTCTCATGGGTGCCGGCTCGGTGCATGCGAAGTTGGCCGGCACCGGATCCACCATGGACAAGCTGAGCACTCCGATCAATGATGCGGCCACCGAACTTCTCATCAGACTCGAAGATGCACCGGGCAAGATGATCTCTGGCGAGGATCTTCAAGGATTACGTGACTCGTTAGGTGCACTTCTCGATGCAGCCCAAAAGGACTCACCGCAGAGCGACGCCGTCAAGGCCTGGTCTGCGGCGGAGAAGAATCTGGCCCGGCACACCAGTCAGATTATTCGGCGTCTACGGCGCTATCCTCACGGCACGCGCCCTGCGGTTCAAGAAGTTAGTGCTGAACACAATCAGTTGCGTTCCACCTTGGGCCTGCCGCCGGTTTCCGCCAACGGAGCGCTGAACCAGCTGAAGACCGCAAACTCCTTAGCCAGAGCCATTCTCGGAGACACCCTGAGTACGGATCAGGCTTCTCAACCGGCTCAGGATTCATCGGCTGGTTGGCTGAGGAAAGTGGCCGGGCAGATCAGCGCACGAGCTAGTCGAGGCGAAGAACCAAGCAAAGCCCGCACCATCAAGATCGTTGCATGGTTATCAATACTGTTCTGCGGTTCTTTGATAGCAGCCGGAATCATTACCTATCAGGTGAGCAAAAAACCTCAGAGCAACTATGACGGTACTGGCCGGGGCATGGTCTTAGAGATTGATGACAAAGCAGGACTAGTCGATGAAGCCGAAATTCGACGGTACATGGAGGAAGACTTTGATCAGGAACAGCACCTGTTGGTTGCTGTCCGTGATGCAGAGTCCTACCTGAAAATACAATCGATCGAAGGTTCAGAATACAGAGAGTCAACGGCTGAAAGTGTGCGTTCAGCTATTTGGCGAATCAGGAACGAATATCAGGATCGTGCGGATTCACAAAGTAAAGAGTTGCCCGAAGGCCTAACGATCATTCCCTTGTTGATTACGGACAAAGGTCGAGGGATCGTGCCAGGGCTGATCTCTGGCACGGTGCTCAGCGGAAACGCATCGTGGGGCTCAACCACCGCGTGGGATTTCGGAAGTATCACCGAATCTAGATATCCGTCCATGGAGGTTTCAAATGAAGCCGGGGACTTCGCCAGGGTGCTGGAACGAGCAGAATACGAAAAACCCGATTTCAGCGTAGCTTTACTGTTCTGGATTCTGACTTTCATGCTGTTCTTCACCGTGCTCAACCTTTTCCAGCTGATCCAATTCATCCTCGGCGCCAGTGGTCAGTTCACCCGATTCACTCGTGGCTCCCGTTCGCTGGAAAAGACTCGAAAGCGCCTGGAACATCTGGCACTGGGGCTGGAGGATTCACAGATCAATGCAGTGGCAGTCCTAGGAGCTACAACTTCCAGCCGTGCCGACGAAGCTGGGCAACGACTCTCTGAACGCGCCTTGATGATGGCATGGAGAGAAGCTGAAGAACTCTCATCAATGAGCCTGTCCCAACGGATGGGCTCGGGCTTCGCGGCTCGAACCACACACCTAGAACGTCTCGTGGCTTTGCTCGATGAGCGAGATGCTGATGTTGCCAAGCGGGCGCGTGAACTGGTGGTAGCCAGCCGCGGCGCCGGTGGAGATACGCCTGGGCAAGTAGTGTTGCCGGGGCAGCCATAACTGCCACCCCGGCAAGTAGCTAGAGAACTCGGGAACTAACTAGCCTAGAAGCTCAGGTAGTTCGCTTGGCTCATTTCCCAAGACCTTCTGGGATAAGAATTCGGTGACCACTTGGTACCAGATCTTGGCGTGCTGCGGAGTAAGGATCCAGTGGTTCTCATCCGGGAAGTACAAGAACTGGTGCTCGGTACTGCCATCTTCCTTTTGTGGCAAGCCTGAGTCAGCAAGAAGTTCGTACCAAAGACGAAGTCCTTCGCCGATCGGAACGCGGTAGTCCTTGTCTCCATGAATGACCAGCATTGGGGTGACAATATTTCCTACCGAATGATGCGGGGAATTCTGCTCGCGCATTTGTGGGCTCATCTCGCGAGTCCAGTAGAACGCCGCATCGGTGGTCTTGCCAAAACCTTCCAAAGCCCACAGGCTGGCGTGGGTGACGATGGCCTTGAAGCGGTCGGTATGCCCGGCCACCCAGTTGGCCATGTAGCCGCCGAAGGAACCGCCCATTGCGGCGGTGCGCGTTTCGTCGATATCCTCGCGGGCTTCGGTCGCATCGGTGATGGCCATGAGATCCGTGAAGGGCTCCTGGCCCCAGCGGCCCCAGCCGCGCTGGATGAAGTCCTGGCCGTAGCCGGTGGACAGGGCGGGGTCCGGCAGCAATACCGCGTAGCCTTGGGCCACCAGCAACCAGGGGCTCCAACGCCAGCTCCAAGCATTCCACGAACCCAGCGGACCGCCGTGGATCCAGAGCAGCAGTGGCGCCTTGTTCTGCGCCGAGGCCGTCTCCGGCAGGGCCAGCCAGGCGCGGACGGTGGAACCATCCTCGGCCGTGGTGCTGACCTCGGTCAGAGTGCCGGGAAGCGCGGGGCGCTCGGCGGGGGAGATCAGTAGCGTGGCTTCGGCGAAGTCGCCGGCTTCGAGCTCGTGGACGTGGGTCAGGTCCACGGCCACCGGCTCTGCCGGGTAGAGGTAGCTGGAACGCAGCGCGTAGGCGGTGCGTGAATCGCTGCTGATGGTGACGTCGGTGAAGCTGCCGTCATCGGTGAGCCGGGTGATCTTGTCGTTGTACAGGCTCAGGTGGAAGATCGGGCTGTGCCCGTTGTCATCCGCGGTGAGCAGCAGCGAACGCCCATTGGGCACCCACTGTATGTCGTTGACCCAGCGGTCCCAGCCATCGGCGATCTGGTGGGTTGAACCATCGGCCAAATGCATCAGCCACAGTTCGAAGACCGGGGCGGTCTGCGCAGTGGAACGGTGCCAGCGTGCGTAGGCCAGCTCCTTGGAGTCTGGGCTGATCTTGCCAATGGTGTATTCGTAGGTGTCATCCGGGCTCAACAACATTTCTTGTGCGCCGGTATGTAGATCGATACGCATCAGACCCGGTGCGCTGGAAGCTCGACCTTCAGGAACTTGCCATTCGGTGATCAAAAAATCACCGTTCGAGGCAACATCGAAGGCTGTTTCTTGCAGGTTGGCACCGATGCCTGGTGTCAGATCGGTGAGTTCTGCGCGCTTAGAATCTTGGACTTCAGGAAGGTTGCCCGAATAGAAGTGGGCAGTTGCTGGACCCAGATCATGGTCCCAATAACGCACCGGGTATCCGGTGTGCAAAATGGCGGAGACCTTTTTGTCTTTGCGGTCCGTGCGCAGTTTTTCTTCGGCTTCAAGGTCTTTGGCGCGGCTGTGGCCGCTGCTTTTTAACACAATGGTTTGCGGTGACTTACTGCAGACGCTTAGTGATTGCACGCCGGCCGGGTGAGAAATGGCCGGACGGGCTTCACCACCTGCCGCTGGTAGTAGCCATCCTTCAGGTTTGGCGTCGTCCTTGCTGGAACGTTTGGCCACGAATAGTAGGTCGCCGTTAGCGGTGAACTGAGGTTGGAATTCGCCGTGTTCGCCGAAGGTGAGCCGGCGCGCTGGCAACTGTCCTTTGGGGTCGATAGACCACAGTGCACTGTCGTAGCTAGTTTCATCCTCGGACAGGGTGCTCATGGTGGTGACCAATTGTGTTCCGTCGGGGGAGAGCGTCAATCCGCCGACGCGGGCTAGTCCGATGTAGCTGTCTAAATTATGAAATGAATGCTTAGAGTGTTCCACCTCACTCATCTTGCCACTGATAAGAGCCCGAAACTACTGTCGGGGCAAAGTTACGCTAAACCGATAATGTGCCAGCCGATTGAGGCGAAGGATTTCTGGACGATTCACGTAACCCACGCCTTGCCCCGATGTTGTTGAGTAAATGATCTTGACCTCCCGATTTCTGTCCAGAACCTGTGGCCAGGAACCTACAGTTAAGAACTTCTCGGCTTCTGTACTTTTGTACAGATGGAACCAGGCTGTCCGCCGGTAATTTTTACAGTATCCAGAAAATCTAGTTGGAGGATAAGTGAGAATTGCAGTCAAAAAAGTGTCAGTTGCCGTTGCTAGTTGCGCATTAACAGCGGGTCTCGCTGTCAGCATGTCACCGGCCTACGCAGCCACCTCAACAGTCCAGTCATCGCAGACAAGGATCTCTGATGCGGAATCGCTCTTGGGCGCGGACGACCTAGAATATATCGAGAAATCATTCGAAAAGCTGAATATCCCTGTTGCTAAACAAAGTGCTCTTCTCGAAAAAATTTCATCAGGAAGAAAATTGGATTCTGAGACGATGAAATCGCCTGTGAAGGTCACCAAGGCATTAAATCCTGATGGTTCGCAAACCGTTACCAAATCTTGGGAGGATGGTTCGGCGATCAGTGAAACCGTATTTCCTGACAAGTCTGCCGCTGCTTCAACGGGTGGTTTCCCGCTAGCATTGCCTGCTAGCGTCAAGGGATGCACAACCAAGTACGAAGTAGGTATGACGCATAAAAGCAGTTGCCAGGTGTGGCACCAAGCAGTAACTTGGTCAGCAGGTTTTACGGCCAGCTTCCGTTATAGTCTGAGCAATGGTCATTACATCAAAAGTATTAGCAACCCCAAAACAGGCGGAATCGGGATGGGAAAAGGCTCGTTGAGCTACATCAAGCGCTCTGCATACTCAAGTCAGACGGCCAAAGCTCAGTTGAAGGCCCGACAAACCGTGAAAATTGCAGGAATACCAACTAGTCGCGATGGAGGAGTGATCCTAAACGTCAATACTGGTGGTGGCTCCACCTCATCGTTCGGTTCATGATCGAAGCATATTGAAAGAGAGTATTTGAAATGCAACCGTGGCAGATTGTCGTTGCAATAATCGCTATTGCTATCGTGACGTTCGTTGTCTTTTTGGTTCGACAATTTTTGGTGGGTTTTTCAGCTCGAGAAACGTCTCATCTGGACCGCGATTCACAGCGCCAGGAGTAGGACCACGCAATAGGTTCTGTTGAAGAAGGTTGGCGAAGTTTTCGACGAAGAGACGCCAGCCTTCTTCGATAGGTAGCCAGCGAATTTTTCCCTGCCAAGTGACCTTGTCAGACAGGTGGAGCGAACTAGCTTCTGGTAGACCAGCGGTTCCAAGAAAATCTGGACTTGCGATGAACACTCTGAGGACCAGCGGCGCTTCGAATAGCTTCGCAAAGCGCAACATCATCTTGTGCCGATTGCACCAGTAAGTCGGGGTTATGCGTCGCGGGATTCAACGCTTAAAACAAGACCAGCAATTATCGGAGTCAGTACCTTGGCGGGTCTTTCAAAACAAAACAGCGGCCCGGGAAATCAGCTTGAAGCTGTGTTTCCCGGGCCGCAGTTTACGCGGTAAAAGCGAAGTCGCTTAGACCTCGTTCGCCGGCGCTTTGGCGTTCATGCGAGCCTGTGCCAGCTCGTTGATACGGCCGCGGCACAGGTACCAGCCACCGATGATCATCGGAATGATGATGACCAGTGAGGCGACGGTCCAGGTGCCTACCGGGTTATCGAAGGCCATCATGACCAGCACCATCACCAAGAAGGCCAGCGTGACCCAACCGGACACCGGTGCCCAAGGCATGCGGAAGCTTGGTCGATCTTGCTCACCACGCTTGACGGACTTCACCAGGGCCATCTGGCACAGCACGATCATGCCCCACGAGGCGATGATGCCAATGGCAGCAAAGTTCAAGACGATCTCAAACGCCGCAGCCGGAACAATAGCGTTGAGGATAACGCCGAGCACAGCAACTACCGCGGTAATCACGATGCCACCGTATGGAACGCCAGCTTTGTTCATGCGGCCTGCGAACTTTGGTGCCGAACCGTTTAGCGACATGGAGCGCATGATGCGACCGGTGGAGTACAGGCCAGCGTTCAATGAGGACAGCGCTGCGGTGAGCACCACGAGGTTCATGATGACGTCCATGCCCTTGACGCCAATGGAACCAAAGAAGGTTACAAATGGTGACTCTCCGGAGCTGTAAGCGGAGTAAGGAAGCAACAGCGAAAGCAGAACCAGCGAGCCAATGTAGAACACAGCTATACGGATGATCACGGTGTTGATGGCCTTAGGCATAACCTTCTCGGGGTTCTTTGCCTCACCGGCTGCGGTACCAATCAGCTCGATCGAAGCGTAGGAGAAGACCACGCCCTGCATCAGAACCAGCACCGGCATAAAGCCGTTAGGCAAGATGCCACCGTTGCCGGTGATCAGTGAGAAGCCAACTTCTTGGCCCTCAACCGGGGTACCGAAGATGACAAAGTAGCAACCGATGATCAAGAAGGCCACCAGTGCGATGACCTTGATCAGCGCAAACCAGAATTCCATCTCGCCAAAGGCCTTGACCGAAATCAGGTTCAGAGCCAGCACCACGGCCAGCGCTGCCAGCGCCCAAACCCACTGTGGCACCGCGCCGATCCAGGCGACGTACTTGCCGAAGAAGCCCATATACAAGGCGACCGCGGTGATGTCGACAATCGCGGTCATCACCCAGTTCAGCCAGTACAACCAACCGGTGGCAAAGGCAGCCTTCTCGCCGTAGAACTCACGAGCATAGGAAACAAAGGAGCCGGTGGATGGTCGGTGCATGACCAGTTCGCCCAGCGCACGCAGAATCAGGAAGGCAAAAAAGCCGCAGACTGCGTAGCTGACCACGATGCCCGGGCCGGCATCGGCCAGTCGGCCACCGGCACCCATGAACAGGCCAGTTCCGATGGCGCCGCCCATGGCGATCATCTGCATCTGTCGCGAGGACAAGCCCTTGTGGTAATCATTATCGCCAGCGGTGAGCGCGGCATCAGGCACGTGCGGCGCTGTGGCGTGCGGGGTAGATGAGTCCATGAGGATCCTTGAAATTAGTCGGAGAGGTTTGCGAGGCGCTCAGGGGAGAGCAACTCATTGAGGTCTTGTGCAGAAAGCAACCCGCGTTCGAGTACTAACTCTGCCACGCCACGTCCGGTAGCCAATGCCTCCAGAGCCACCGAAGTGGATGCGGCATAGCCGAGGCGTGGGTTCAGCGCGGTCACCAGACCGATGGAGTTCTCCACCTCACGGCGCAACGCTTGCTCATCAACGGTGATGCCGTCGATGCATTTCTCGGCTAGGGTTAAGCAACCATTGGTCAGGTGCTTAAGTGAAAGTCCGATGGAATGTGTGATCACTGGTTCAAAGGCGTTCAGCTGTAGCTGACCACCTTCGGCCGCCATGGTGACGGTCAAGTCATGACCGACCACCTGGTAAGCGATCTGGTTAACAACCTCAGGGATCACTGGGTTGACCTTGCCGGGCATGATCGAGGAGCCGGACTGCACCGCTGGCAGCTGGATGTCGTTCAGGCCAGCGCGCGGACCGGAAGAAAGTAGACGCAGGTCGTTGCAGATCTTGGAGATCTTCAACGCCACACGCTTAAGCACACCGGACAGGTGCACAAAGGCGCCCACATCGCTGGTGGCTTCGATTAGGTCAGGGCTGGTGGTCAGCGGCAGACCGGTCAGTTCACGCAAGTGACGGCAGACGGCTTCGGCGTAACCGGCCGGTGCGTTCAGACCGGTACCGATGGCGGTAGCGCCCAAGTTGATTTCGGTCACGAGCGACAGTGACTCAGCTAGTCGTGCCCGGTCTTCACCCAGGGTGACGGCCCAACCGTGGAACTCTTGGCCCACGGTCATTGGCACAGCGTCCTGAAGCTGGGTGCGGCCCATCTTGACCACGGTGCGGAATTCCGCGGCCTTGGCGTTGCACGAATCTTCGAGCACCTGCATCGCTGCCAGCAGCGGCTGGGTAGCAAAGTGGGTGGCGATGTTCACCGCGGTGGGGTACGCGTCATTGGTGGACTGCGAGAGGTTCACATGATCGTTCGGGTGCAGGAACTGGTAGTCACCCTTTTGGTGGCCCAAGATTTCCAGCGCCAGGTTGGCGATCACCTCGTTGGCATTCATGTTGGTGCTGGTGCCGGCACCACCCTGGATGGGGTCAATGATGAACTGGCCATGCAGCGAACCATGAGCGATGGACTCGCAGGCCTGATCGATGGCACGGGCACGTTCTGCATCCAGCAATCCCAACTCGTGGTTGGTGCGCGCTGCAGCCTGCTTCACGCGCGCCAGTGCGCGGATCAGGTGCGGGTTGCCAGAAAGGTCAGTACCGGTGATGTTGAAGTTCTGCTTGGCGCGCAGGGTATGCACGCCCCAGTAGGCCTCCACGGGAATGTCGAGGTCGCCAATCAGATCATGCTCGCTACGCGTTTCGTCGCTGAGCAAGGTTTCAGACATGGTGAATGTATCTCCAAAAATGTAGTTGTGTGAGAAAAAGAGAAATCTAGAGAGCCTTGAGCACCCCGACGGGTGCACCGCCACCAAGTGCTGGGCTGGTGGCCAGTTCGGCCAGGGCCGCGGGTGCTGCTTCGCCGAGGAACTCGGTGAGTAGCTTGATGGTGATCGGCATGCGTGCACGGTCCCCGCCGTCGGCGATTTTTACTGCCAGCGCGGTGCCATCGGGTAGTGCGACCGCCTGGATGCCTTCGAAGCCGTCTTTGGCTACGGCCCTGGGAAGTGCACGCATGAGGGCGGTGACATCGCGGCCCTCACCGGCCACCAATTCTGGGTGGGTGGACATCGCTTTGGCCACGCGGGCCTCGGGGGTGCCGGCCTTGGCAGATGCCAGGCGAGCAAAACCGCGGGCCAAACCAACAAGGCTGATCAGGTACACCGGGGTGCCGCAACCATCGGTGCTCACCCCGCTGATCTTTTCACCGGTGAGCTCTTCAACGGTGTCCTGCAGCATCTGTAGCAAACGCTCATCGTGCAGGTAGTTGGCGGTATCCCAACCCTTTAGTTCGCTCAGCGCTACCAGAGCTGCATGCTTGCCCGAGCAGTTCTGTGCCAGCTGGGTAGCGGTGCCGCCCTGTGCCACATAGGCTTGGCGTTCGGGCACACCGTAGGGCAAGTCGGTGGAATTGCCCAAGGCCGTAGCGTCGAGGCCAACAGCCTTCAGTGTGGAAGCGGCCACCTGCTGGTGGATCGGTGCACCGGAGTGGCTAGCCGAAGCCAGGGCCAACTGCTGGTCATCAAGTTCAAGACCGGCACGCAGCATGCCTACCGCGAACAGTGGCTTCAGGGCTGAGCGTGGGTAGTACGCAGCTTGGGGCTCACCGTAGCTGGCGCGGACCTCACCGTTGGCATCAAGCAGAACTGCCGAGCCGTAGTGGATTGATTCGACCGCATCACCACGGGTAGCCACAACCAACGGCTCATGTTTGGCCAGCACCGGGTTTTCTAGCTGGGTGGTCTGCGGCTGGGACGGGGCGGGGTTCACTGATTGCTCCTGACGATGGTGGACACTGCGTGTTGTACTGCGGAAAGGTGATCACTCATGGCTTGGTTGGCGCCATCAGGATCTTTGGCTTCGATGGCCCGGAAAATGGCCAGATGCTCGTTTTTAGAAGGGTCTCGGCGACCGGCCACGAGGTTCACGGTTTCGGACTGGCGGGCCATGGCTTCGCGGATATCGGCTACCACTTTGGTGAACACCGAGTTGCCGCTGGCTTGGGCGATGGCGGCGTGGAAGGCTGCGTCTAGTTCTACCCAGGCGGCCGCGTCATCTTCCTGATCCATCTGCTCAATCAACCCGCTGATGCGTTCTAGGTCTTCGGAAGTGCGTCGGGTTGCGGCGAGCGTGGCGGCCGGAATCTCGATATGTGGGCGGGCTTCAAATAAGTCATCGGAGGAGAAGGTGCCCAGCTTGAGTTCGCGGGTGGGACGGTGCGAAATAACAAACGTGCCACGGCCGGTTTCGGTCCGCGTCAGTCCAAGGGCTGCGCAGGAGCGAAGGGCTTCGCGAATCACCGAGCGGCTGACTTGGTAGTCGGCAGCAAGGGCGGCTTCTGAGCCCAACTTGCTGCCAAGTGGGATTTCTTGGGCTTCAATGGCCAAGCGGAGTGCGTGGAATACGGCTTCGGCAGCAGAGCGTCGCTCAATCGGCCGTTGTCCGGGTGTCCAGCTGTCTGACAGGTTCACGTTTACCAGTCTGCGGTGTGATCCACCCAACGTCAAGTTCGCTGGGTCACTAATTTTTTGCACAAAATTAGGGACTTGGTTCACGGCACGTAAACCAAGCCCCTGATTTGGGTAGATAGAAGAAAAGTCTTTTTCAGCTACTTACGGGATGGTGATGATTTGACCTGCGTAGGCCAGTCCGCCACCAAAAGCGAAGAGCAATACCTTGGAACCGGATGCCAATGGCTCATTCGATGCCATCATCTTGGACAAAGCCAGCGGCATGGAAGCAGCTGAAGTATTGCCCGAGTGAACCACGTCGGTAGCGACTCGTGCGTTCGGAGCACCAATCTTTTCGGCCAGGGGCTCAATGATGCGCAAGTTAGCCTGGTGCAGGACGATAGCGTCCAGCTCCTCTGGCTTCAGACCTGCACGGTCAATGATCTTCGAAGCGATCTTTGGAAGCTGGGTGACGGTCCAGCGGTAAACGCTCTGACCGTTCTGCGCGAACTTCATGTTGTTTTCGGTTTCAATGCGGACCGCGTCCGACAGGGAAGGAACCGAGCCCCAAACAACTGGTGAGATGCCGTTGTCTTCCGAAGCGGTGATGATGAAAGCGCCGGCGCCGTCTGCGGTCAAAACGCAGGTGGTGCGGTCGGTGAAGTCGGTGTAATCGGTCAGCATTTCCGAACCGATAACCAATGCCTTGGTGGCTGAGCCTGAAGCAATGGCGCCCTGGGCTAGACCAACTGCGTGGGCAAAGCCTGCACAAGCGACGTTGACGTCCAGTGCGGCTGGACCCTGGTCCATGCCCAATGCGTTGGCCACACGAGCTGCCATATTAGGCGAGCGGTCGGTGGCGGTGCAGGTGGCGACAATAACCATGTCGATATCAGCAGCGGTGATATCGGTGGCGTTGCCCAATGCCATCTCGGCGGCCTTGATAGCCATGGAGTCTACGGTTTCTACTCCGGTGCCCCAACGACGTTCTTCAATGCCAACGCGACGAGTGATCCACTCGTCGCTGGTTTCCACCAACTTTTCCAGCTCGGTGTTAGGGACGATGCGCTCTGGCTGGAAATGGCCAAAGGCGACGACTTTGCTGCCGGTCATGGATATAGCTCCTCGGTGGATTCAAATCTGCTCTTCTAAGGTTAGTCGTTTAATGTGCTACTCGCTGTTCATGTACCTCAGAATGCATGTATTGCTGGATACATCCGTGTATTTTGTCCTAATTCGTTCGGTTATCGAGAAGCTGGGATTTGTTAGGACTTCACATCGCGTCAGTTCCTTGTTCATCTCTTCTTTAGAACAGAACAGTTCAATGGAATGAACAGCAGCACGACGCGGGGAGGGAATGATGAAGCCACTGACAGTTATTCATCTGAGCGACACTCACCTCTGCCGCGACGGGCAATTGCTCCGCGAGACCATCGATTCGTGGCAGCAAATTGAACTTGCGCTAGAAGCAGCACATGCGTTCTCGCCCGACGCGATTGTCCTCACCGGGGATATTGCGGACCGCGGAGCGCCAATTCACTCTCGGGCAGCCAAACTGTTCAACGAGTTCCAAGAGGAACTGGGTTGTCCGGTGATCAGCATTCCAGGCAACCACGATCCAGCACGAAGTGTTGGAGCTGAATTTAATACCCGAAGACTTTCAACTGGACCTCACCCGGCCAATACCGTGCACGAGGTTATGGGCCTAAGAATTATTGGTCTAGACAGTGGTGGGTACCAGCAAAGGCAAGGAGAGCTGGATCGCGCCCAGCTGCAATGGCTCGAATCGTTGCTGACGGTTCCAGCTCCGCGCGGTTCGCTCCTACTGATTCACCATCCCCCGGTGGAAGCAACCAGCGAGTTTAGAGCCGGCCGAGGACTCAAAGATCCCATGGCATTGGCCGCGGTCATTGCGGGCAGTGACATCAGAGCCATCTTGTGCGGGCACTACCACCAGGCCGCAAGCAGTCAGCTACTAAATACTCCGGTATTCATGGCGCCGGCTGTCTCCTACAACATGAATCCATTTGCTTCAGATGAAGTTTTGGAAGAATCCGGAGCGAAATTTGCGCTCCTGCAATTGGGACTGAACACAGTGAACTGGTCCGGTGCTTCAAGCGATCAGTTCACCGGTATGCCACGGGACGTGGCCTTACCCGCTCCAGTCAGTATTTACGAGAACACTGACTGATCCACAGAGAACTTCGCACCGCAGGAAAGAAAACTAGCGGTGCACGCCAGAAAGAAGAAGACGATGAGCGAACAGAAAATTGTATTGATCCGCCACGGACAGACCGAATGGAACAAAGCAGGCCGACTTCATGGACGAAGCGACTTGCCAATGAACGAAACCGGCGTACGCCAAGCCCAGCAGCTGGCTCAGGAATTTGCCGTACAGGGTCCGTGGGCCGCCGTGTATTCATCCCCGCTCTTCCGGGCATTACAAACTGCACAGATTATTTCCAAGGGAATCGGCACCCGTGCCCTGTACGAAAACCCTGAACTCATGGAACAAGACTTTGGCGACTGGGAAGGCAAGCTTGTTGGCCACCCTGCTGATGAGCAGCGACAGCTACACATTGGTTCCGGCGAAACGGAGAAACATCTTGTGGAGCGAGCGGTCAACGCCTTGTTCAAGATTTGCCAGCAGCACGCAGGCGAAAATGTTTTGGTAGTCAGCCATGGAGCACTGATCAGCTCTGTACTTAGCGCACTGACCGGTGAATCTGATCCGCGGGTAGCCAACGGAACCTATCGCGAACTAGATGCGCGGTTGCTGAACAACTACGTGTCCCGAGAACCACTGAGCCACTAAAAGCGACTGCACTAAATAGGTCCGCGGGCTGGTCAAGAGACCAACCCGCGGACTTATTTGCTAGGCGTTTTTACCACCAAGATGAATCGGTGACGGTAACAACCGGTTGTCCGGTGCTCCAATCGATGTTGCCCGTGAAGCTCCGTTCGATTTCTTCCTCGTCGTAGTCGATGTACTCTTTGTCCGTTTGCTTGTATTTGAACGTGACAGGCGAGCTTTCGAAGGTATCCATTCCTTCAAGCGCTACTTGCTCGGCCTGTTTCTTCACCGAGAAGGACTCTAGATCTTTGGCCTGCAACTCATAAGGGCAGCCCTCATCGAGATTGGTCGGTGCGGTGACACAAGCGGTAGAAAACGCTCGTACCTTCTCCAGCACAAGTTGATCAACCTTTGCCGTGGCCACGGTGCTCAGAGTAACGGCGGCTTCCAGATCATCTGGGTGATTTGCGCGCAATTGCTGAACATCAGTTTCTTGGTATTCAGTGCTTGGAGCCGTGACGTTGTAGATGCCAGGGTAAACGTAGTAGTCACCGCTGTAGGAGGAGGAAGTTTCATCAAAGAACGATTCGCCCTCACCAAGGTGAACCTGTTCCTTGCCAACGGTGACATCCGAGACTAGACCCGAACTGATTTTTACTGGCACCAGTAGCGGTTCGTTCAGTTCCCAGGTATCAAGCAGCCCGAACTCTTTGTCCCCGCGGTCTACGCTAAAGACTTTTTCATGCTGTTCACCGTTAATGGCGTAGGTCGCGCGGATAGTTGCTGAACTGTCGTCCTTGGACTCACGTTTAACATCGACAACCTCCAAACGCTGCTCGGCCCCAGCCATTGCGTCATCGGTGAGCAGAACGCGGGAAGCATTATCAATGCCCGGGTCAACCATTTCCCCGGCCTTGTCTGCTTTTCCATCAGCCAGCAGGGACAGATACTGCTCAACCTGTGCCTCTGGTTTTCGCTGAGAATTCAGGTAGGTCACGGCACCAATGCCGAGACCTACAAGGACCGCCAAACCGAGTACGCCAAATCCAACAGCTTTTGCCTTCGTCTTGGAAGCTGCGGAGGCTGGCTGAAGTGCAGGCGCTGGGCCTACAGGGGAGACCGGTGCGGTGTTGGCGCTCGCAGCTGGTGCTGCGGCAAACGAAGTTGTGGCCGGTTCGGTGGTGGTGACCGGCATGGTGGTGGTCGGAGTAGCTGGCGCTGGTGCTACTGAGGCTGCTGGTGCTGCAGGTGCCGTCGCGACTGGAGCCTGTGACTGTCCGGAGATCCAGCGTTCCGTAGCAGCTTTACCACCCAGAACGCCGAGTAGCGCTGGGAAGTAGCGGTAGACCTGAAGCGGCAGAAGTTCGGCGAGCACCGAGACGATAGCTGCACCGATGGCTAGGAAAATCACGGAATACCAAGTGATGCCGAAGGAGACATCTGCGTTCATGTTGCCCAGTTCGCCAGCGCTGATCTTGCCGCCCAAGGAAAGGCTGGTTAGCCACGCGAGAATCATCCATAGGACGAGTGTGACAACCGGTAGCTGCCATACCCGCTGCCAGTTGATTCCACTGGTACGGGTGCGGTGAATGCCGACTCGAATCGCCACGGCAACAACCAAGAGAACAGTAAGGACAATCAGCCAAGCGCCCTTACCGTCGGCGAAGTCCCAGATCCGGTACGCGGAGGTTGGGATGGAATCTCCGGTGAAGTTTTCCAGGGTCGAAGCGGCACCAGAAATGTTTGGAGCCACCGCACCGAGGAAGCCCAAAGCACCAAGGTAGGCGCCTAGGGTTCCAAGCAAAGGAAGCAACATCAGAGTCATGCTCCACGGCATGTCTTCGCTCTTGTTGACCAATACGATGATGACGCCGACTACGGCAAAGACCGTCAAGACAGCAACAACAAGAGTAATTGCCTCACGTACACCGTTCATCAGCGGAGTTTCAGCGCTGGATCGAGCTGGGGCAGTGGCAATGAACTGTGAGAAGAATACAGTGAGCAGAACAGTGAAGAAGACGCCAGCGTACCGCGGCGAAATCGTTGCACTCACGAATTCCATGGCTTCCATACTGAGCTTGCCAAAGAGCGAAATGATCAAGAAGACCAGTGCAAGAACCAGTGCGTGCAGTCCCGAATTCAGAGCGGCGCTCTTCCAACCACCGGCAGGAACGCCTCGCTTGAGTTTGCGAACTACCAGGTAGTTTGCAATGCAGATTGCGAGAATCGCAGTGATCGAGACAAGCGAGAGCGCTAGGTGCGCTTCTCCGGACATGCCGAAGCCACCACCGTTGCCCGAAATCTTCAGGCCACCGCCGAGCATGGTGCTAAATAGCAAGATGAAGGCTTTGAATGAGTTGAGTTGCGAGGCTAACCCTGCGTCTGAGTAGTCAGAGTAATCGCTAGCCCCTGATTCCTTAGCCGCGGATGCCAACGGAATAAGGTAACAAAGGGCAAGTACGATAGCGATAACCGCAATAGCGCCGGCCTGAATTGCGAGCAATTGAAGGCTAGCTTTGGACTTGAGGTCCACTAGCGCGTCAATAACCTTTTTTACCTGCGGATTTTGTCCGGCTGGTGCCAGCGGTGGTGGCGGAGGAATGGAGGGCGTTTGAGGCGCCTTTGGTTCATCCGGTTGTTGCAAATTTTCCAATGGAAGTCCTGACGTGGTGCGATGATGATCAAGCAATGGCAAAACTCGTCGCATTAAAGTCGAACGAGTTGAAATTTGGCCTACCAATTTCATATCACAGAACGCGGACAAAATACCTCCGAATAGAGACTGTGACGCTGTTTCAAAGCCTGAATTCGCTTTTCATTACGCACATAAAAAGCCGGGGTCAATGAATATCAAAATTCATTGACCCCGGCTTGGTCACCGGAACTCCGATTTAGAGAGAACGAAGCAGTACCGCGGTGCCTTGTCCGCCACCACCACAAATACCAATGGCGCCCAAGGAACCGGCAGGTAGCTCCTGCAGCTGTCGAGCCAAGGTGCCAATGATGCGAGCGCCCGAAGCGCCGATCGGGTGACCCAAAGCGGTGGCTCCACCATGCTGATTTACGATGGACTCATTGATGCCCAGAAGTTTGGTGGACTCAACAACTACCGCGGTGAAGGCTTCATTGATTTCAACGGCCTTCAGGTTTTCAGCCTTTTCGCCGGCCTTCTGCAAGGCGGCGGCAATCGCATTTGAAGGCTGCTCATGCAAGGTGCGTCCTGGGCCAGCGACAAATGCGTGCGAGACGATTTCGGCCGAAGCGGTCAGGCCAAGACGTTTAATGGCGGCGTCGCTGGCCAAGACCACGGCGGCAGCGCCGTCGGTGATCTGAGAAGAGTTACCAGCCGTGATCGTTCCGTCCTTCGAGAATGAGGGGCGCAACTTAGCTAGGGTTTCTACAGTGGTGGTGTCACGAATGCCATCATCTTCGGAGTAGGTTGTTTCGCCCTTGCGGGTGGTGACGGTGAACGGAGCAATTTCACCGGCGGTAAATTCGCGAGAGGCTGCAGCCTTCTGGTGCGACTGCGCGGCAATCTTGTCCTGGGACTCACGGGTGATGGAAAGTTCGCCGTTGTGCTCTTCCGTCGAAGCACCCATGGAACGTTTTTCTGCCGCGTCGGTCAGACCATCGTGGGCCATGGTGTCAATCATTTCGATGGCACCGTACTTAACGCCAGCACGAGCTCGTTGTGCGTGGGGAGCAAGAGTCATGGACTCCTGTCCGATGGCAAGAACTACATCTGCTTCACCGCTATTGATGAGTCGGGCACCGGCAACTACTGCCTCGGCACCGGAGAGGCAGACTGCATTCACCGCAATGGATGGAACGTTCAGTGGAACGCCTGCGCCGACTGCAGACTGGCGCGCAGGGTTCTGACCGGCTGCCCCCTGAAGTACCTGACCGACGATAACTTGCTCTACTTCTTTGGGGTCAACGCCGGCGCGTTCCAACGCGGCTTTAGCCGCGTGTGCACCAAGCTCTGTGGCTGGAACATTGGCGAAAACGCCGTTGAACTTTACAAAGGGTGTGCGGGCGTAACCAACAATTTTTGCGCTCATGCGTTCAGATCCTCCAGGATGTCGACGGCAAACTTAGCTGCCGTGATCTCTTTAATAGTTTCTACGGTTTCACCGGGGGCCACTGCGCGCAAGGTCAAGGCGCCGTTCTCAATGTCGAACACTGCCCGGTCGGTGATAATTCTGTTGACTACGCCAACGCCGGTCAGCGGTAAATCGCAGCTCTCCACGATCTTGCTGGTGCCGTCTTTGGCTGTGTGGTCGGTTAGCACGATCACTCGTGGCGTTCCAGCAACAAGGTCCATGGCGCCACCCATACCTTTGACGAGTTTGCCAGGGATGGTCCAGTTGGCGAGGTCGCCGTTGGCGGCTACCTGTAATGCACCAAGAATAGCGGTCTGTACGTGTCCTCCACGGATCATTCCGAACGAGGTTGCTGAGTCGAAGAAGCTTCCGCCAGGCAAGATGGTGACGGTTTGTTTTCCGGCGTTGATTAGATCTGCGTCTTCCTCACCCTCATAGGGGAACGGGCCCATGCCCAGCAGACCATTTTCACTTTGGAGTTTGACCGAGACACCTTCGGGTAGGTGATTGGCGACCAAGGTAGGAATTCCAATACCGAGATTGACGTATTGTCCATCGGCTAATTCGCTGGCTGCAATGGATGCCATTTCATCACGTGTCCACATGTTTAGGCCTCCTGCTTGCTGCGTACGGTGCGCTGTTCAATGTCCTTGACTCCGTCGGTGGCCACCAAGGTCTGCACAAAAATACCCGGGGTCTCTACCAATGAAGGGTCAAGATAGTCATCAAGAATTTCTTCGGCTTCGGCGAAGGTGTGGCGGCCAGACATGGCAGCCAACGGGTTGAAGTTCTTTGAGGCCATGCGGTAGCGCAGATTGCCTTCGGCGTCTGCTTGGTAGGCCTTGACCAAAGCGATGTCAGCAAAAATCCCGCGCTCTAGGATTGCAGGCTTTCCATTGAATTCCATGACTTCTTTGCCTTCAGCCACCGGCGTTCCGACTCCGGTCGGAGTGAAGAACGCAGGAATGCCCACTCCGCCAGCACGCAATCTTTCGGCTAGTGTCCCTTGCGGGCAAAACTCAACTTCAAGTTCTCCGTCGAGGAACTGTTTGGCAAAGAGTTTATTTTCGCCAACGTAGGAGGCCAGAACCTTGGATACCTGATGATTTTCTAGAAGGATCCCTAAGCCTTTACCGTCCACGCCCATGTTGTTGGAGACGATGGTGAGGTTGGTTGCTTTGGAATCCCGCAATGCGGTGATCAGTCTGTTGGGAATGCCGGAAAGGCCAAAGCCGCCCACGGCGATGGTCATTCCATCTTTTACTACTGCGGCTAGTTCTGCTGCCGCGTCTTCTCGAAACTTCGTTGTCATCGATTTCTCCCTGCGTCCACTATGTGGAGAGCGGTTATGTCTTGCTATAAACCTACGTAGTCGCAGATGAGCATTCAATAGTGATCACTGGATTGGGCGCATATTGATCGGATGGTGAAGAAAGTTAGACAGCTTGTCCATAATATGAACGCAAGTTTTGAAGCTAGACGACATCAAATTCGTTGCCTTCAGGATCTGCCATGCAAGCGGCGAAATGATCCATCTCCGGTAGATCCATCACGCTGCGGATGCTCGCGCCGAGAGCCACCAAACGTTCGGCTTCTTTGTTGACCTGCGCCTTGCGTTCTTCAAATGGGACGCTGCGTCCTCCGCCAACTAAGAGATCAACATGCAGACGATTCTTGATGCTCTTGGATTCAGGAACCTGCTGGAACCACCAGCGCGGTCCGTGTCCTTGCGGATCGATGAGCGACTCGGGGATATCGCCGGCGCCTGGTGGCAACTCTTCGGCGGGCACGCCCATGGCCTGCCAATATGAACGCCAGGTGGTGTGGGGGCTTGGTGGTGGTTCGGGGATGTAGTGCATTGCCTGCGACCAGAACTCGACCATTACGCGCGGATCATTACAGTCAATTACCAATTGCCATGAACTCTTCATGCCCCACAGTATGCACCTAGTTGGCGACATAAAAGAGGGAGAGTCAAAAAGAATCGTCCATAATATGGGCATGAGCAATTTACCGGCCGGAGCCCAAGTGGTTGGCCGACTGGCTACCGTACTGAGAACGGTGAGCGCCTCGATGCCGCAGGGCATCACAACCAGTGAGGCCGCACGTGCCGCAGGCTTGGCCAGGCCTACAGTGCATCGACTGCTATCGGCCTTGGCCACCGAGGGTTTCTGTGACCACGACCGAAAGACCGGCAAGTGGCTACTTGGCCCGGAGCTCTACCTCATGGGAGCGGTGGCCGCCGAGCGATACGACATCAGCGAGCTGGCTCGTGAACACGTCACGGCATTGGCAGAAGCTACCGGAGAATCTGCCTTTCTTTCTGCGCGACGCTCAGATGAAACGGTGTGCCTCCTACGTCAAGATGGCGCCTTCCCCATTCGTTCCTTTGTGCTTTACGAAGGGCGTCGCTTCCCGCTGGGTGTGGCATCGGCGGGCATGGCCATCCTTGCTTTCCTGCCCGAGGAGAGTATGAAGCGCTATCTCGCTAGAGCTCAGTTAGAGGCCGAATACGGTTCTGCGCACAGTGCTAAGGAATTGCGTAAGAAGATCGCCGAAACCAGAAAAGCTGGTTACTCCATCAACCCCGGACTCATCGTTGAGGGCAGCTGGGGTATGGGTGCAGCGGTCTTTGATAGCTCTGGACAACCTGCCTGGGCGTTGAGCTTGACCGGCATCCACACGCGCTTTGAACAAGATCGTCGCGAGGAATTGGGGCAACTTCTTTTGCACCACGCCCATGAGCTCTCGACCAAGCTGGCCGCGCGGACCAGTGGTGTTCGGATGTAGCGCTTAGCTGGTTGCTAGAAATCTGCGGTAATCTTTTTGATCGGCGGATTCAACAAAAACACGACCGTCACCGCGACGCAGTACAAGTATTAAAGGAACGGTAGACGTGGTCTCAATCCCTGCTGGCATCAGCACGCCACACATCATGATCGATGTGGCCCAGCTGGAAAAGAACATTTCCAAAATGGCCCAACGGGTCGCCAGCCAAGGTTTGAAATTACGCCCGCACGCAAAAACCCACAAGATGCTGGAAGTCGCTGGCCGTCAACTAGACTCTGGTGCCGTCGGGCTGACCGTGGCTACCGTCGGTGAGGCCTTAAGCTTTGCGCTGCAGGGCGTGGCCAAGATCTTTATTGCTTATCCGTTATGGGTTGATGAGTCTCAAGCAACTCGCATTGTGGAGTTGATGCGACGTGCGAAGCTGAGCATCGGTACTGATTCGGTCGAAGCCGTCCAGCAGATGTCCCAGATGCTGGGGGAGAAGGCCGCAAAAATCAGGCTCATGATTGAGATTGATAGCGGGCATCACCGCAGCGGTGTGCGACCACAAGATGCGGTGGCCATCGCCCAAGCCGCCAGCGCAGCTGGCATGCGCGTGCACGGAGTCTTTACCTTCCCTGGGCACAGCTATGATCCCGATGGAATCGACGCTGCGGTTAATGATGAATTTAAAGCGTTGGCCGAGGCGACAAGGTTGTTGCGTGAAGCCGGATTTGAAATCAAACGCATCAGCGGTGGCTCCTCACCGACCGCTGCCTTGAGCGATAGCTCTGTGCTGACCGAAGTACGTCCCGGGGTTTACGTTTTTGGGGACGCTCAGCAATTTGAGCTTGGACGTATTGGCTTTGACGAGATCTCATTGACTGTTGCGGCAACCGTAGTGAGCCGTCATGAAGGAAATGAGCAGATCCCTCGCCGAGTAGTACTGGATGCCGGTAGCAAAATTCTTGGCAGTGACCGTCCCAGCTGGGCTACCGGGTACGGGCGCATTGTGGAATGTCCGGACGCCAGAATTAGTGCACTCTCCGAACACCACTCCACGGTCCTGTGGCCCGAAAATCTTGAGCTGCCTGCGCACGGCACTCGCCTGCAGGTGATCCCGAATCATGTGTGCCAGGCAGTGAACCTGCTTGATTCTGTGTTGGCCGTGCACCCCGATGATTCCACCGAGGTGTGGGACGTGGCTGCTCGCGGGCTGAACTACTAAATACTTCCCTAGCTCTCTAAGGTGGTTTGGCGGTTAGCTGACCCCAAAAGTAGGCAGGGAAGTTTTTTTGCCAGCAATAAACATCAAGTGATGTTTATGTGTTACGCTGAATTCATGATCAAGCCATACGCCACCGTTGCAGCCGGATACACGGTCTACTCCGACGTTGAATTCATGAACTTTCCTGCCGGGGAAGCACACTTCAAAATTGGATCCGCAGCCAACGAGCAGACCCCAAGCCACATCATCATCACCGGTACTGACGCCAACGACTTCATGCGAGCTGGTCTCTGGATTGACTACGCACACCAGCATGGTCACGAGGTCAGTGTGGTCATTCCATATCTGCCAGCAGCGCGGGCCGACCGTGGAGAACCCTTCGGTGCCAAGGTCTACGCAAATATGATCAACGCGCTTGAAGCTGATCGGGTGATCTGCTTTGATCCACACTCACCAGTGATCACCACCTTGGTCAATAACCTGACTGTTATTGATCCAGCTGAACCGCTAGCCAAATGGCTGGGGCACTTCGGCCAGCACTACGACGGCATTATCGCTCCGGACGCCGGAGCGGTGAACCGGGCAACTAAGGCAGCCAAGGCCTTCGGACTGCCGGTCTATAAAGCAGGAAAGAAGCGCGACTTTGAAACCGGGAAGCTCACCGGCTTTCACTGCGAAGAGCTTCCTGTTGGCGGCCGCTACCTAGTAGTTGACGATATCTGCGACGGGGGAGGGACCTTCAGAGGTCTAGCCGCTGCGACCGGGCTGCCAAAGGAAAACCTGGATCTCTGGGTTAGCCACGGGGTGTTCTCGGGAGCCGCCGGTGAACTGAAAAATCACTTCGGCCAGATCTTCACCACCGACTCTCACCCTGGACATACCAACCCAGAGGTCAACGCCCGCATCTTGCCCATCGCCTCAATCATCCCCACCTACCTCTAATCCTCAGGGAGTCATCATGAACCTGCTCGCCGACACCACCACCACTGCAGCGATCACCGCACCGCTGTTCCTCACCGACTGCTACAAGCTCGGACACAAGGACCTCTACCCGACCGGCACCACCAAGGTCTACTCGAACTACACCAACCGTGCCTCCCGCATCGACGGGGTAGATCACGTAGTGCATTTTGGTCTACAAGCCTTCATCCAGTCCTACTGTGTTGAAGCCTTTGCTCCCTTCTTTGCCGCTGATGAAGACGAAGCTATCGCCGAGTATGAAAAAACTTTAGTGAGCGTCTTGGGCCCGGAGCACGTCATTGATACCAGCCACATCCGCGAATTGCACCAGCTCGGTTACCTGCCGCTGGTCTTCCGCTCGTTGCCTGAAGGCACACGCGTCCCGTTGCGTGTACCAAGCTTCACCGTGGAAAACACAGAAGCTGACTTCTTCTGGTTGACCAACTACATCGAGACCATCCTGTCGGCTGAAATCTGGCAGGCCTCCACCTCGGCAACCACCGCAGATGTCTACCGCCAGTTACTGGACGCAGCCGCGCAGCGCACCGGCGGCGACTCGGCATTTGTGAATTGGCAACTCCACGACTTCAGCTTCCGCGGAATGGGTGGAGCACACGCAGCAGCCATGTCCGGCGCCGGTCACCTACTCTCCTTCACCGGGTCAGATTCACTAGGAACCATCGACTGGGTCAACCGCTACTACCCATCAACTGCTGGAAGCGAGAACGGACAGATCCTTGGATCCATCCCTGCCACCGAGCACTCGGTCATGTGTGCCGGAATTGCCCACGAAGATGAACAAGCAACCTTTGAACGCATCCTCGAAAAGCACCCGGTAGGCA
The DNA here is from genome assembly GCF_056934395.1 of Glutamicibacter sp. MOO4. NCBI lineage: Bacteria > Bacillati > Actinomycetota > Actinomycetes > Micrococcales > Micrococcaceae > Glutamicibacter > Glutamicibacter sp. MOO4. The sequence continues at coordinate 2,453,332 of NZ_CM167800.1, read as the reverse complement.
ATGTGTCGGTAGTTTCGGACACCATGAATTTCTGGACTGTACTGGGAGAAATCCTGCCAACGCTTAAGAACAAGATCATGGCCCGCGAAGGAAAACTGGTGATCCGCCCGGATTCGGGAGACCCCGCTGACATCGTCTGCGGTACCCGAAGCAACCCCGAGATCCCAGAGCCCGAGCAGGATCAAACACCTGAACAAAACCCCGCCTACTTCGGAGCCGTGCAACTGCTCTGGAATGAATTTGGTGGCACTATCAACGCCGCAGGTTTTAAAGAACTCGATCCGCACATCGGACTGATCTACGGGGACTCCATTACCCCGGCTCGGGCCAAGGACATCACCGTACGGTTGGAGAAGGCTGGGTTTGCCGCCGCAAATATTGTCTTTGGTGTTGGCTCATTCACCTACCAGTACGTCACCCGCGATACCTTCTCTTCGGCAGTCAAGGCCACCTGGGCAGAAATTGATGGTCAGGGGTATGACTTGCTCAAAGATCCAGTCACTGACTCGGGCATGAAAAAGTCCGCAACGGGTCGATTAGCGGTGCTACGTGATGAACAAGGGGAGCTGTACTTGGTAGAACGTGCAGATGCCAAGGCCCAAGCAGCCTCACTATTGGAGCCTGTGTGGAAGGACGGCGAGTTCCTCAAGACCCAGTCCTTCAAGGATGTCCGCAACGTCTTGGGCAACATCGCGTAGTCGGCATTGAGCACAGGACAGGAGCAGGCGAATAAGATGGGAGTTATGCCGCAACAGCCCCTGGTCTCCATTGACGCCGTACCCTTTATCGTCGTGGACGATTCACTGCACGTGATCACCGCACGTCGCCAGTGGGACCCATTTATCGGGCAGTACGCACTGCCAGGTGTTTTGCTCAACGCACACGAACGACTCAATGAAGCCGTGGCACGGGCACTGGCCGACAAGGCCGGAGTCACTGAAAAAGTCACTCCCCAGCTGGTTGCTGTCTTTGACGACTTTGAGCGTGATGAGCGTGGGCCCACGTTGTCCATGGCGCACCTAGTGATCCTGAGCCACATGCCCGCGGATGAGAACGTTGCAGCGGAACCCCTGCTGAACCTGCCAGTCCTTCCGTTTGACCACAACATCATCATCACCCGCACCGCAGCAATGTTATTGGACTCGCTGTGGATCAATCAGGAAGTGACTAGGGCTCTGCTGGGTGAGCAATTCACCACCGCAGATGTGGTGGCACGCATGAAAGAGCTGGCTGTCGCTGCTGGCCGCCCCGAACCGGTGATGAACAATGTTGGCCGCGCACTGGCCACCAACAAGTCGGTAGCCAAACTACCGGCCGTGGCCGTGGGCACCGGTCGCCCACCGGCACGGTGGCAGTGGACCGAGAACGCATAAAAACCTGCACAAAAAATCGCAAGGTTACCGCCGCGTAGGGCATGATAGAGGCTATGGAGAAAAGCGCTGCGCCCGCTTGGGTAGCTAATTATCAGCCCGGTGTCCCTGCCGAGATCGATCTGCCTACTGAGCCACTGAGTCGTATGTTTGAGCAATCGGTGGCAGAAGCCGGAGCCAGTCCAGCCACTGAATTTTTCGGTCGCCGCACCAGCTACACGCAACTAGGCGAACAGGTTGAACAGGCTGCCGAAGGCTTGCGCAAACTGGGAGTGCGTGCCGGGGATCGCGTGGCGCTGATCCTTCCCAACTGCCCACAGCACGTCATCGCCTTCTACGCGGTATTGCGTCTTGGCGCAGTTGTAGTGGAACACAATCCGCTGTATACCTCCCGCGAACTTCGCCACCAGTTTGAGGACCACCAAGCACGTGTGGTCATTGTCTGGGACAAAGTTGTTTCAACGGTGCAAAAGTTCCCTCAGGACGTGCAGATCGACGCCATTGTGTCGGTCAACCTACTTGACGCGTTCCCACCGATCAAGCGTTTGGCACTAAATCTTCCGGTCAAAAAACTGCGTGAAACCAAGGCTTCGCTGACGGTGCGCATTTCGGGAACCACCAGCTGGAAAGAGCTGCTCAGCGGCGGACGTCTGGATGCGAGTCATCCACACCCTGGGGTAGATGACCTGGCTGTCATCCAGTACACCTCTGGAACGACCGGCCATCCCAAGGGCGCAATGCTCACCCACTTCAACCTTTATTCCAACGCCTTGCAGGGTGAAGCGTGGATGCTAGGGGCCAAGGAACGCGAAGAAATTCTCTACGCGATCCTGCCAATGTTCCATGCCTTTGGCATGACCCTTTATCTAACCTTCGGGGTGAAAAAACAGGGCCTGCTGGTGCTGTTCCCGAAGTTTGATGCCGAGATGATTATTGATGCCTGGAAGAAATCTCCAGCCACGGTTTACTGCGCAGTTCCACCAATTTATGAGCGCACCGCGTTGGCTGCTAAGGAACGTGGCATGTCGCTCAAGAGTGCCAAGTACTGCATCTCTGGCGCGATGAATCTTCCAGACCACGTAGTGGAACTGTGGGAATCGATGTCCGGCGGCCTATTGGTTGAGGGATACGGTATGACCGAGTCCTCCCCGGTAGCACTGGGCAATCCTTTCCACCCAACCCGTCGTACCGGAACCATTGGTGTTCCATTCCCATCAACCCTGATGAAGGTTGTTGACGTGGAAGATCCCTCCAAGGAAGTAGCTCAAGGTGAAGCTGGCGAGCTGATGATCAAGGGACCGCAGGTCTTCCAAGGCTATTGGAACAATCCTGAAGAGACTGCCAAAACCAAAACTGCCGATGGCTGGCTACACTCAGGTGATGTGGTCACCGTGGATGAAGATGGTTTCACCCAGGTGGTTGACCGTGCCAAGGAACTGATCATTACCGGTGGGTTTAATGTTTCCCCCACAGAAGTTGAAGTAGCCCTGCGCCAGCACGCCGATGTGGTTGACGCGGCGGTCTTCGGCAAGCCTTTGGCTCGCGGTGGCGAGATGGTTGTAGCGGCGGTCCAGCTGGAACCAGGTGTTGAACTGAACGAAGACGGCCTGCGGACCCATTGCCGTGAACTACTAGCTGCCTACAAGGTACCCAAGCGTGTAGTGGCGGTCGAGGAATTGCCCCGCTCATTGCTTGGCAAGATCCTTCGCAAGCAAGTCAAAGACGAGCTGACCGACACGATCTAACGTAAGCGTGGCATCGCCGAGAGCAACTTCTGGGTGTACTCGCGCTGCGGGGAGCCGAAGATCGAGGCGGTATCACCGTGCTCGATGAGCTTTCCTTGGTGCATCACGGCCACGGTGTCGCTCATGTGTTCAATGACCGACAGATCATGGCTGATGAACAGGTAGCTGGTTCCGGTCTCCAACTGGATCCGATCCAGCAGATCCAGCACGGTGGCCTGAATGGACACATCCAACGCCGATACCGGTTCATCAAGAACTAACACCGAGGGTTCCGGTGCCAGCGCACGGGCGATAGCTAAGCGCTGGCGCTGACCCCCGGAGAGCTCGCATGGGTTGCGGGCCAAGAGGTCTGCGGAAAGTTCTACCTGTTCCAAAAGCTGAGTTACGGGCTTTCGGTATTCGCTGGCGCGCTTGGATTTTCCGCGGCTCAACGCATCGGTGAGCAACTGTCCTACGGTGTAGCGCGGATCAAATGAGCCCAGCGGGTTCTGATAGATCGCACCCATCTGCTCTCGCAGGTTCTGTCGCTGTGAGGCAGTGCTGGGGGAGAAGCGCTCGCCGAGCAATTCGACGGTGCCGCTATCGGGCTTTTCCAAACCCAAAACCATACGCGCGGTCGTGGTTTTTCCCGAGCCTGATTCGCCCACAATGCCCAGCGTTTTACCTCGCGGTAGCTCAAAGCTGACCGAGCTGACGGCTAGGTGCTTGCCGAAGCTCTTGGATAAGTCTTTTACCGACAATGCCGGGGAGTGTTGTTCGGAGTCCTGAATCTTTCGTGCCGGACTTGTTGTTTCCTCGGCTCCAAGATCCGAGAGCGCGGTGAAGCGAGGGACCGAGGAAGGCACGGCCCTTAAGAGCTTGCGGGTGTAGTTATGTTGCGGGTGTTCCAAGATTTGCTGTGTAGGCCCGGACTCAACAATCTCACCGTGGCGCATCACTGCAATGTCATCGGCGAGGTGGGCTACCTGGGCCAAGTCGTGGCTGATCATGAGGATGCCACGGCCCTGTTGTTTCAGCGCGCGAAGCTGCGAGAGGACTAGAGCGGTAAGTTGCGAGTCCAACGCGGTGGTGGCCTCATCGGCAATGACCACCTGCGGGTTGCCAACCAAAGCCTGCGCAATCAACGCACGCTGACGCATACCGCCCGAGAGTTCGGTGGAGCGCTGCTTGGCTCGCACGTCAGGTTCTGGCATGCGTACGGATTTGAGCACTTCGAGAACTCGCTGTTTGCGTTCTGCGGATTTCAACGCAGTGTGTTCTTTGAGCCCGTCATTGATCTCGCGTCCCACCGGGCGTAAAGGATCCAACGCCATTAAGGCATCTTGCAAGATCAGGGAGAGAGTATTTCCGCGGATTTTCTGCCAGGCTCGGTCCGAAAGCGAACGAGCATCGTGCCCACAGATGTCCAAGGTACTTGCGGTGACGGTGCCACCGGAAAGTCCGAGAAGACTTCGTGCGGTCACCGATTTTCCAGACCCTGATTCGCCCACCAAGGCAAGGACCTTTCCCGCCTGAACGGTAAAGGAAATGTTTTTTACTGCCGGTGTTCCGTCAAAACTTACGGACAGATCTTTGACGGTGATCAGAGTTTGCTCGCTCATAGTGACTTCACCTTTCCGCCCAAAGCGCGGCCAATCAGGGTTGCAGAAACTGCCACGGAAACGATGGCCAAGCCAGGGAACAGACTCATCCACCACGCGAGGTGAAGGTAGGTGCGTCCTGCCGATAACATGGCGCCCCACTCAGGTGCTGGAGGGGGCGTGCCCAATCCGAGGAAGGATAGCGCTGCCGCCCAAATCACTGCTTGACCGATGCCCAAGGTGACCAGCGCCAACAGTGGTTTCAGTGCGTTCGGGATTAAGTGGTTGCGCGACTTGCGCCACGTGCCACGTCCTAGGACCGTGGCAGCTTCAAGCATCTCTGAATTCTTCAGACTACGGATTTGGCTGCGTACCAGTCGGGCATAACCAGGGGCCGTTGACAGGCCCACGGCAACGATGGCCGGTCCGACGCCGGGCCCGGTGAAAGCAATTATCAGCAGGGCCATCAACAGAGATGGAATAGCGTAGAGGGCCTCAAGGATGCGCAGTATGATCTCATCAAGCCAGCGCGGAGACAGCGCAGCAATGGTGCCTAGCACGATGGCTAGTCCCATGCCCAATGCCGTCGCGGCCAAACCAATGGCTAGCGAATCGCCGGCCCCGTGGATGACGCGAGTATAGATATCGCGGCCCGATTCGTCGGTACCGAAAAAGTGGGCCAGCCCTGGCTTTGCAAACGCTTGCGTTGGGTTGATGGCCAGTGGGTCACCGGGAGCCAAAACAGATGGTGCCAACGCCATCAGTAGCCATAGGCCGATAACCAGTAGGCAACAGATTTTTGCGGTGCGGCTCATCGTGACTCACCTGCTGGATTGATCATTCGTTCAATGCCTTCGGAGATGGCCATGACCACGATGTAAACCAACGCGGAGAACAAAGCGATGCCGGTAACCATGGGAATATCCCGGGCCAGCACCGCTGAGAGTAAAGAACGTCCCAGTCCCGGGCGGGCAAAAATCGCCTCAACCACTACCGCGCCGGAGAGTAATGAAGAAAATGCCCAACCGGTCAGGCTCAGTGCGGGCAGGGTGGCATGGCGCAGGCCATGGCGCCAGAAGAGTTTCAGTCGGCTTTCACCGCGAGCTCGGGCGGCCAGCGCAAACTGGCTACCCATCGCTTCGCTGAGTGAATCTCGCATTAGCTGGGTGAGGAATCCAGCCAAAGGCAGAGCCAGGGTGAGAATCGGAAGTACCAACCCGTGGCCGGTGCCGTTATCCACCGCTGGAAGCCAACCCAGCGCTGAGGAGAAGAGCATGATCAGCACGGCACCAAGCCAGAAGTGTGGAACCGCAGCAGCAATGATCTCTAGCAGGTTACCCACCTGGGATCCGATGCGGCCTGCACGCATGGCCAGTGCAGAAAAACAGAGCGCCAAAAGCCAGGCGGCGGCCAGCGCCATCAACGATAGCCATAAGGTGTTGGGCAGTACCTCGCCCATTACCTGGGTCACCGGCTGTTTCAGCGAATAGGAGGTGCCAAAATCAAAGGTGGCGAGCTTGCCTAGGTACAGCAAGTACTGGGTGATGACCGGTTGGTCCAGTGCATACTCGGCTCGGGCCGCGGCCAAAGCTTGAGCGGAGGCTTGAGAGCCTGGTCCGCCCATAATTGCCTCGGCCGGGTCGCCGGGGATCAACCGGATGGCGATGAAGATGGCCGAAGCCACCAGCCATAACACCACCAACGCCCCGCCGACCTTGCGACCGGCCCAAGCCAGCGTGTTCATCAGATGTTACTGATCCAAGAAGGTGTCGAAGTAGATCGGGGAGGACACCGCAGTGGTGGCGCCGACACCGTGCACGTTCTTGCCGTAGAGGAAGTGGTTCTGCTGGTCATAGAGCGGCAAAACGTAGTAGCCCTCAAGCACAATCTTCTGTGCCTGCTCGTAGAGCGATGCGCGCTGCGCTTCGTCCTCGGTCTCCTCGGCCTGCACCAGCAACTTGTCTAGTTTGTCGTTTTTCACCTGTGCATTGTTGGCGAAGTAACCCGACGGTGCTGGAACGGTGGAATCGGAGTGGTACAGCACGCGCAGTACCGATGGGCCAACCTTGGTGTAAGGAGCCGAGACTAGGTTGTACTCATGCTTGGCCAGTGCGCCGTACCAGCTGGACAGGTCAAGCAAGTCGATCTTCACTTCAAAGCCCACGGCCTTGGCCTGTGCTTGGAACTGCTCAAACAGGGACTGCTCGGCAGGTACAGACTGGTTGGTGGATACCGGGAAACGCACGGAAAGGCGCTTGCCATTCTTGGTGCGGTAACCCTGAGCATCACGTTCGCTCCAGCCGGCCTCATCAAGCAGGGTATTGGCCTTGGCAGTATCGGTGCCAAAGAGCGCTTCATCGGAGTAACCCAGTGGTTCTACCGAGGAGAGCAACGAGTAGCTACGTTTCGCTGTGCCGAAGAATAATGCGCCAACACCGGTGTTGGCGTCCACTGCGCGGATAAAGGCTTCACGCACTTTTTGGTCATTAAATGGTGCCTTGGAGCTGTTGAGCTCAATGCGGTTTGCCGAACCCGGACGCGGTGCATCCAGGTGGCCTAGGCCAGCATCTGCTGCAGACGCGATGGTATCTGGCTGGGCGTTATCAATGACATCAACTTCGCCGGACTGCAGGGCCGCATAACGGGTGGCCGCTTCCGGGATGAAGCGCCAGGTAATGCCGTCGAGGTAAGACGTGGAATTAGCCCGCTGATCATTAGGGACCGGCAAGACGTAGTCATCGTTGCGGACCAAATTGACGGCCTTCTGGTGTTCCCACGAAGCCACCTTGAAGGGACCGGTGCCAACTGGCGAAGTGCAATTGGTGGCCTGATCTCGCTCTAGTGCTTTGGGGGACTCGATGGCGGTCCAAGGCATAGAGAGCGATTCAAGCAGAGCGTTATCTGGGGAGGAGAGTTTCAGCGTCGCGGTCAGCTCATCTTTAACCTCAACCCGAACAACCTTGCCCACCGCGAGGTAGCCGGTGGAGGAAGCGGTGTTTGGGTCCTTGAGGTGTTCAATGTTCTTTTTGATTGCCTCGGCGGTGAGCTTGGTGCCGTCGGTGAACTTGATACCGTCATGCAAGGTAATCGTGCGGGTCAATCCGTCTTCGGAGACTTCGGTCTTTTCGGCCAGCCAAGGGATGATCTTGCCTTCAGAATCTTTGGTGAACAAGGATTCAAGGAATTGGCTTGCTACCAGGGCTTGTGGGTAATTGCCGCCCACATGCGGATCGAGGCAGCTTGGCTCGGCATCGCCCGAAGCGTAAACCATGGTGCCGCCGGTGACCGGTTTTGCATCTTGTGTTGATGAGCCGGTGCTGCCCGCAGATGAGCAGCTGGCCAGAAGTGCGCCGATCAGAGGCAGGGCAAAAGCCCCGGCCAGAATGCGCGAAGAGCGCGAGTTGCGTTGCATGAGAAGTGACTTACCTCGGTGAGCTAGTGGAATGACCATTCCAACTTTAGCCCTGTGCAGAGAATTCGTCAGATCGGCGCACTATGGCGCCGATCTGACGAACTTCAACGCAGGTTGGGCAGCGCCAGTTTTTACTTTTCGCTGGCTACGGTCAGGCGACGGTTCTCGTGAGCTGGAGTTTCGATTTCGTCGAGAATTGCGACGGCGAAGTCCTGGCTGGAAACAAAATGGCCAGCAGGTGAATCGGTGCCCTGCGCGTAGCTACCGGTGCGGCGACCTGGTGCGATCACTGGAGCTGGTGCAACAACGGTCCAGGTGATTCCAGAGACCGAGGTGAACATGTCATAAACAGCTGCTGCGGTCAGTGCTTCAGCCTTGTAAGCTTCTGGGAAGTCTGGGCTTTCGACCAAGCGAACACCGTTAACTTCGGTTGCGCCTGCGCCGCCAACAACGATCAGGCGAGCTGGGGTGAGGGTTTCGGTGATTTCCTCGAAGGCATCTAGGTATTCCTGGTGGTCCCCGCCGGTGCGCGATGGTGGCACGGAAATGACGATAACGTCATTGTTCTTGCCTAGATCGCGGTAGGTTGCGATGTCGTTGAGTTCAGCTGCGACGGCGGTGGTGCCGGCAACTTCGTTGCCTGAACGAGTTACCGAGGTGACTTCGTGTCCGCGGGAAATGGCTTCTGCAACAACTTCAGTGCCGACCATGCCAGTGGCTCCGTAAACTGCAATCTTCATAGTGAATCTCCTTGGTAGTGGAATGCGTTATGACACGATGGTATCCTTTGAATACTGACTACTACAACGAAACTAGGTTTCCTAATGGATAGCCATGAGTCATTTAACGTCTTCGTGCAAAACTGTCCTTCACGTGAAATTATGCAACGACTAGGGGATAAATGGACACCTCTGGTGCTGCTCGCGCTTGCTGAAGGACCACAACGTTTCTCTGTATTACGTTCGCGGATCGGTAGCGTCACCCCAAAGGTACTGACCAGCACCCTGCGCACCTTAGAACGCGACGGACTGGTCAAGCGTACGGTTTTTGCGCAGGTGCCGGTTCGTGTGGACTACGAGCTCACCGACATCGGCCACAGCCTCTTGGGTCCGATGGAAATACTGCGCAAGTGGTCCGAGAGCCACGCATCCAAGGTGCTCCAAGCGCGAGACGAGTTCGATGCCCGCGATGATCTGATCCGTAGCTGACCTCGCCCTTGAGTTGTCGCCCAAGTCACATAGACTGTGCTCACATAGAGCAATAACGGGCAAAGGAGCCGGTGGTGTTTGAAATAAGCGACGACCAGAAATCGCTGATCGGCATGGTCCATGATTTCGCGGAAACCAAGATCGCACCGATGGCCCAAAAATGGGATGAAGAGCAGCATTTCCCCATTGATGTCCTCGCCCAGGCAGGACAACTGGGCATGGGTGGCATTTATGCCTCGGAGGAGCACGGCGGCTCGGCGCTCACCCGCAGCGACGCGGTGCTGGTCTTCGAGGAACTGGCCAAGGCAGACCCGACCCTTGCCGCCTACATTTCCATCCACAACATGGTGGTCTGGATGGTCGATAGCTTCGGCAACGACGAACAACGCGCAAAATGGCTGCCGGACCTGATCAGCATGGAACAGCTCGGCTCGTACTGCCTGACAGAACCGGGTATCGGCTCCGATGCCGCGGCCCTGAGCACCCGCGCCCGCAAAGACGGAGACGAATACGTGCTCAGCGGTGTCAAGCAATTCATCTCTGGTGCCGGAAGTTCCGGACTCTACATCGTCATGGCCCGCACCGCGGATACCGGCGCTCGTGGCATCAGCGCCTTCCTGGTTCCAGCGGATCTGCCGGGACTGAGCTTTGGCGCCAATGAGAAGAAGATGGGCTGGAAGGCGCAGCCCACACGCCAGGTCATCATGGAAGGCGTGCGCATTCCCGCCGAAAACCTGCTGGGCGAGGAAGGCCAAGGATTCTCCATGGCCATGAAAGCCCTGAACGGCGGGCGCCTGAACATTGCCGCCTGCTCGCTGGGCGGCGGCCAGCTGGCACTGGAAAAATCGGCCGCGTACCTCAAAGAACGCCAAGCCTTCGGCGGCCCGCTGGCCAAGCAGGAAGCGCTGGTCTTCAAGCTCGCCGACATGGACATGAAACTCGAAGCGGCGAGATCACTGCTGCGCCGCGCGGCCAGCGCATTGGATGCCAAAAGCCCCGATATGGTACGACTGTGCGCCATGGCCAAGAAGGTTGCCACCGATGCCGGATTCAACGTGGCCAATAGCGCCATCCAATTGCACGGAGGCTATGGGTACCTTGCGGACTACGGCATGGAGAAGATCTTCCGTGATCTGCGAGTGCACCAGATCCTGGAAGGAACCAACGAGATCATGTCCCTGATTGTCGGGCGCAGCCTGCTCGATAACTGAGCAGGAATCAGGAACCTGGTGTGCCGATTTCGCTGGCGCGCACCGGGTGCGCGGAATACGAATCGCGGGGGTCTGGATGCACCGCGGTGATCACCGCATCATTGGCGATAATGGCCTGCACTGTTCCCAGCTCCATGGCATCAAGCAGGGTCCGCTGGGTTGGGCGCATCATCTTCAGCTCACCGCGTTCAAGCGCCGCAAAAAGCTCCTGCGGCTTAGCCCAGTCGGAGCGCACGGCTTCGGTGGTCTGGTGTGCAGGTTCCTGATCCGCAGCCAGCGCCGCGACAAAAAAGTAGGTATCGAACCGGCGAGGGAAGCCCGCGGGAGTCACCCAATTGGCCCACGGGAAGAGCTGGCCGGGGTCGAGGACCAATCCGGTTTCCTCGAACACCTCGCGCAGGGCGGCGGCCAGGATTTCACCGGCCTTCTGCTGGGCGTTGGCTTCGCCCTGATCCCAAACGGAGGTACGCGCCCAGCGTTCGGCGTGAGTCCTGATGATCATCGGATCCAGCTGGCCGCTGCCGGCCGTTTCGCTGTCCTTGGGATCAACCCTGCCCCCGGGATAAACCACCATGCCAGCGGCAAAATCCATGGTGGCTACGCGATGCTGGACAAAAACCTCAAAGCCTTCAGCGCCTTCGCGCAGCATCAGGACACTGGCTGCGCGCCGAATTGGAACCGCAGGTGCTGGATCGTTGGTCGGTAAAGTCGTCATTGGCTGCCGATTCCTTTGAATGATGTACGGCCCTGACTTGTGAGGCAGGGGCAGGTGATCTTGTTTCAGCATATCCTCCGGAGGTTGACCGCTGTGTGCTGCCTCGGATCCTTCCTTGTGCATGAACGCACATTGACCTGCGGAATCTGCACAGCGTGAATCGTTGACCCGTGTCGGGAACTGGCCATAACTTTGCAGTAAACACCCGAGGTTCGGGTGCCTGCCGCAATGGTGCGCATGAAGGGATATCACCGGCCATGACTCAAGAATCAGAACTGCCAACGAGCACCACGGGCGGATTGCACGGCCGGCGCGCATTGGTCACCGGGGGAGCCTCGGGAATCGGTTTCGCCTGCGCCCAGGCCTTGGCCCAAGCCGGTGCCAAGGTGACAATCGCTGACCTGAACGAGGAAGCAGCCCAAAAAGCGGCGAGCAAGATCGGCGGAACAGCGTGGGCAGTGGATCTTTCGGATACCGCGGCACTGGAGCAGCTCAGCATTGATACCGACATCTTGATCAACAACGCCGGCATCCAGAAAGTGGCCGCGATCCACGAATTCGAACCCGAAGCCTGGCGGCTGATCCACCGGCTGATGCTGGAAGCGCCCTTCCTGTTGATCCGCGCAACCCTTCCCGGAATGCGCGAGCGCGGCTTCGGGCGGATCATCAACATCTCATCGATTCATGGCCTGCGCGCCAGCGCTTTCAAGAGCGCCTATGTTTCGGCCAAGCACGGTCTGGAAGGGTTGTCCAAGGTCACTGCGCTGGAAGGCGCGGAGCATGGGATCACCAGCAACTGCATCAACCCGGGCTACGTCCGTACGGCCCTGGTGGAAAAGCAGATCGCAGACCAGGCCAAGCTGCATCAGATTCCGGAGTCGGAAGTGGTACAGAAAATCATGCTCACCGAGTCCGCAATCAAGAGGCTCGTCGAGCCTGATGAAGTCGCTTCCCTGGCTGCTTGGCTCAGCTCCGATAAGGCCGGCATGGTTACCGGTGCCTCCTACACCATGGACGGCGGGTGGAGCGCGCGGTAGATTCAGGGGGCGTTTCCCCGAAGCAGGCCTGTGCGTACTTGCTTAGTGGGTCGCTACTGGCTCTTTCTTCGGTTCCAATACGTTGGCGGATGCTAGGCAGATAACCATGCCAATGATTGGCAGGATGAAGGCGTTGTTGATTCCAAGCTGGTCGGCGAGCCAACCGATGATCGCGGGACCGGCGAGCACCGCAATATATCCAGCGCCGACGACGCGGGCTAATTCTTTGGCATTTGAACCATGAAGGTTTCCTGTTGCGGTAAATACCTGCGGGACACAGCCAGAGAGGCCTAGCCCCGTAGCAGCCCAGCCAATGCACGCAAGCGGAAGGACTGGAGAGCAAATGACGGCTATGAGCCCGGCGATCGACAGGGCAGCGCCATAACGGAGAATTCGCGCGGGACCGATTCGTTCCGCGAGACGGTCGATTGTGAATCGTCCAATTGTCATTGCGCTCACAAAGCACGCCAAGGCTAGTGCAGCACCGCTGGATGTCGCGTCCAAGTGCTCCTGGGCGTGAAGGCTGCTCCAATCCATGGCAGATCCTTCGGTCAGCAAGAGCAGGAACGCCAAGCATCCGTAAGCGATGAGCTGCATCGTATGGCGTTTGCTTCGGTGAACCTTGCTTGAGGTAGCGGTTGAGCCGGTCACAATTGGTGGAGTCGGGTCTGTCTGAATTGTCATCAGCGTTTTTGCTGAGACAACAAGCAAAATGAGCACCATTAGGGCAATGGTAGGCAGCGTGAACCGATAACTGATGTTTAGAGCAAATGCGCCGGCTCCGATCACTGAGCCCAGCACACTGCCTACGGAAAACATGCCGTGGAAAGACGACATGATGGGCCGTTGGTACTCGCGTTCAACTTCTACGGCGGCGGCATTAGCTCCTACTTCAATGATCCCCACGCTAATGCCCAATGCCAGTGAAGCTATCGCTGCAGATGCCCAGGTCGAGCAGAAAAGTGGAGGAACGATGGTTATCGAGAGCGCCAATGAGCCGATGGCTGCGACTTTCCCGCTCCCGAATTTGTTGGCGGCATATCCGCTGGCCTGCATTCCGAAAAATGCGCCACCGCCCAGTATGAGCAGGATGATCCCTAATTCGGATGTACTTGCGTGTAGATTGAATTTCAAAATTGGCAGGTGAACTGCCCACGACCCCAGAACCAGACCGAAAGCGACAAATGCCGCGAACACGGCGCGCCGACGTCGAGTCAGTTCGCCTCGTGCCGGAGAATTCGAAATGTGCATTGCAATTTTAACCTTTGAAGATTGTGGAAGCCGGGTGTGGCATAACGCTTGAGAACTTGTAGGGGAGTGGTTCAGTGAACTTGGAAACTACCGGATGCCTTCAGCGGAAAACATCAGCAGTTTTCAGTTTCTTGGGAATTAGGCCCAGCGGGGCAATGCCATTCGTGCCTGCGTCGTTGATTCGTAAGGCATTCCAGGAGACCACTGAATGAGTTCGAGTACTAACCCCCATGTGGTTCTGAAATAGGCCCACCTTAGTCCTTCCATATCCTGTTCTTCCTGGATGATGTCCGAAATTTGAGTGGTGTCTAGACGACTTGCTAATTCGTCGCTTGCCTTATCAATGTCGTCGACATGCAGGCATAGGTGCCAGCCTCCTGGATCCGCAGGTCGAGGCGCTGCATCAGGAAGGGTGGCAGTTCGATTCGTGTACTCAAGTAGCTCGATATTGAATGAATTACCCAGTACCAGGTTCGCTTGTCGCAGTGTTCCTGGCTCGGGTTCCAGCTCACCAGGCCAGACGTATCCAAAATCATCAAACGGACCTGCCTTGATAACCACTTCGAATCCTAGGGCATCGACAAAAAAGTCGACTGCTTCCTCAAGATCGGGGACAGACATGCCGATATGGTCGAATGCTCTTTTAACTGTGATCATTTATCTCTCGATGTCTAGGGTTGCGAAAGCATCTTCTGCTAACTAACGGTCGGTAGGCAGAGATGGATATAAGGATTTGTGTTGAGAATTGGACAAAGAAACTAAGTGTTGATTCTGGTGGTGATCGGGCCGGTTAGGAAGCGGCCAATCCGAGAATTTGACGGGCGATGGCCACGGCTTGATCAGCGCCTCGAGACAGGCCCTTGGCTGTCTTTGTAGGTTCGAACCATCTGGTTGAACCCTCCAGCAGTGTGTTGACCATTTTCACCTTGATCGAGACATCTTCGAGTCCGAGGTCACGAGCAACCGCAATGTACAGCGATTCGTATAGATCGACCCAATGCGCCACTTGCACGCTGAGATCCACAGGAAGGATTTGCACTGATCGGTCGATACCAACAATCAAATCCCACAAATTGCTTTCGGGCAATTGAACCTGGCGTACGAAGTGGAGCCGGATCATCGAGTCGAGAAAGGACGAAGCGTCCTTCGCGGGGCGAACTGCATCAACAAGGGCGCTGCAAAAATGATGGAAGTGCCAGCGCAGGGATTCCGCGATGATTTCGTCGCGACCACCTGGGAAATGCGAATAAATTGTAGGTGCCTTGATATCAAGTTCTTTTGCCAACGTACGCATGCTAACGGACTGCATCCCGTGTACTACGCACAGCCTTAGGAATGCTTCGACGACACGACGCTTAGCAGGAGACATGTCGTCTATATGAGCGGTATCGAACTGACGCGCGAATTCATCCAACGCAAGCTGGCGAAAAGTTGTCGCCATAGGCTCTGACGTTGTCTTTTTCTTTTTTGTCGTTGCTCCATTAGCGGTCATAACCATCATCTTATCTGTTTATCCTGCAAATCTAACTTGCTCGCAGCTTGCTCTGCTCCACTGTAAAAACTGTTGTCTCCCGTTCGAATGTACTGTTCAATTCGAGATTGCGAGTTTTCGACGCAATGATCTTTCCTACGTAAAAGTCGAGTCCAGTTGGAGCTGATCATTAGACCTTCATTGAGGCAAAAGCTGACTAGTTTGCGTTGGTGCGATCAAGGCGATCGCTTGGTGGAGAGCTTTGCGGAGCTCTCCACCAAGCAAAACGGGTTACTACGACAGAGTGACAGGCATCTTGTCGTATGCGACTAATCGATCCGTGATGACGCGAATTGGCTCCTGAGCAATCGTGACTTCGGTAAATCGCTCCGCAATCATTGTGAAGATGATGTCAATTTCAGCACGGGCAATCAACTGACCTGCACAACTATGGGTACCCAAACCGAAGGTAAGGTTTCGGCTCGCATCGATCGGCCGCGTGAAATCAAACTTGTGTGGGCTGTCAAAAATTTTCGGATCGCGATTCACGGCCCCGATAGGGAATTTGACCATTGAACCAGCCGGAATGGAGATGCCCGCAATTTCGATGTCTTGGGTCGGGAATCGGGTAAGCAGGAGTTCGACGGGATTTAGCCGAGCGATCTCGTTGACAATCTGTTCGCGGGCTCCTGGATTATCCCGGTACTCTCGAAGGACTTCTGGATGCTCGGCGAAGATCTCAAGTCCGGCGCCTACTAGATATGCTGGATTCGGGGCGCCTGACATGTAGAAAAGTACCATATTTTCCAGAACTTCTCGTTCGGTGATTTCACCCCGTTTGCTTGCCGCTAGCAGCTCATCTGCCAAACCGTTGCCTGGACTCTCTTCCTTTTCCTTGAGCAGCTTCGCGGTTGTGTTAAACATGTAGTCTAGGCTTTCGATGGACTTTTCGCGCGTTCCAGGGGCAGGATCAGTTGCCTGAATCAACATTGCATTCCACAGTGCCCAGAACAGCGGCTCTACTTCGCCGTCTGGGAATCCCAGTACCTGCGCCATGGTTGTATGAGTCGGAACAACGCCCAAATCGAAGTGGCCGTCGATTACCTGTCCTGGCTTGTACCCAGCGAGGATTTCCTCCATGGAAGTCTTCGTCGCTTCGACCCACTGCTTGATCAGCTTCGGGGTGAACCAGCGAGAAAACAATCGACGTGCCTTTGTGTGATTAGGCGGGTCAAGAGAGAGAACGGTATTTCCAAAAGCCTTCCATGGATTCTCTTGAATCCAATCTGGCTCACGGATGCTCATGCTTGGTTCCTTGACGAATTTCATCGCCTCATCGTAGCCAAGAACGACGAATGTCGTGTCGTCAGTCTGATGAACGGGGCCCAGTTCGCGAGCTGCGTCGTACCAGGGATGAGGATTTTTTTGGAAGTCTTCGTTGCTCCATGGGAACAGGTCTGAAGAGTGTGAGCTTTTTTCCACTTGTTCGGATTCACCTTCGGCATTGAGGATGGGCAGGATCTCGTTCGTGAGCCATTCTTGGGCAACCTGCGCGGGATCGAGTCCGGTCACTGCGTCATGCTTTCCGGTTGGCCCGATTTGTTCAGCTCCTAGGTCGATCAAAAGCGTAGAAACTGTTGCTACCGCGTTGTTGTAGTTTTCGTAGGTGCGATCTCCCAATCCGAAAGCGGCGAACTTGAGTCCGCTTAGATCTGGGCGTTCAGCCGACAGCGCGTCGTAGAAAGGTTCTGTCGTTGCCGGCAGCCCGCCCTCGCCGTAGGTGGAAGTAACGAAAATGGTGAGTTCTGCGTTGGAAACGTCTGAAACACTGGTGTCGGGCAGTTCGCCTAAATTGCTCGTGAACCCCGTGGAGGAAAGCGCTGCGGCGATCTCATCTCCCACCATTTCTGCGTTTCCGGATTCTGTTCCATACCAAACGTTGACTCGAGTCATCGGTGTTTCCTTTTGTGATTAGGTGTTGGTTGATTAGTGCGGTGAAGCAAGAAGTTATTAGCTGCGCGTCTGTGCGACTACGTCGCTCATTTCGGACCATGATGTGAACTTTTGCCTGATGCGACCGGGCCGTGCCCTAGTTACTTCAGCTTCATCAATGGCTTTCCAATCAGAAAACGAAACCGGAGTTTGAGCCAGGAATGGTGCAACGCCGGCCAAACCCGTGAGTTTAGATTGTTTTCCCACCTTTGCGGCGACCAGTTGCGCAGTCTGTTTTGCAAGCGCTCGGTTTTCGGCGAGGTTTCCTAGCCGGCCGGTAGCGCACCCGCCGGCGCGAAATACATTGTCGGCAGGAACTTCGCCAAAACCGATACGACGCTCTTCGAAGCCAATCGCAGTAATGACAGCCGATGCCCGAAAGGACGTTTTGGGAGACTCTGCGGACAGGTGAGCGTCAGATGTTCCATTTTGAGTTCTGACAGTTATTTGATTGGCATAGGCATTGTCTTCTTGGAGGTCGATTTCGCGCAGTTTCTGGTTGAAGAAAACTTCGACGCGAAGTCGTTGATGGCGCGTTGGCCCCGAGAATGTGTCAGTCCTTTCCGTGGAGCGTCTTCCGTCCAGATAGACCTCAACACCGGGGATGGAGCACAGCTCCTTGAACATCGACGGGTCCCAACGAACTTGTTCGTAGGGGCTTCGGGAGAGCAACGTGATGCGAGTGATTTTCGACGGCGCTAACGCTTCTCGAGCCGCGTCATCGACATCCGATCCATCAAAACCCTCATCTGACTTGGCGAGTAATCTCGCTACATCCATTGCGACATTTCCTGAGCCGATGATGAGAACAGAGTCGCCTAACTCCACAGTTTCTTTTGTGCGAAGGTCACTGTCTGGATCGGCGTTGAGGTAGCGAAGCAACTGGCTGGCACCCCAAATCTTGGCACCGGGGTGGACCGGCACAGGAAGTGCCCGTTCAGAAGGAAGCCCTGTCGCTATGACTACAAAATCAAAGTTTTCCTGGAGGACTTCAAAAGGGAGATCTTGCCCGATTCGAACGTTGCCTACGAATTCGACTTGGTTCGATCCGAATAACCGCTCAAACTGCCGAGTCACGTTTTTCATTCCTTGATGGTCAGGAGCCACTCCGTAGCGTAAAAGTCCGTATGGAGCAGGCCTGGCTTCGAAGACTGTAATGCGTACTTCGGGGATACATTTGAGCATTGCGAGTGCGGCGAAACATCCGGTTGGGCCGGAGCCAACAATCGCAACGTGGGCTGAAATTTTTTCATCATTTTGTCCACTGTCCGGCATGATGCCTGACAAATAATTTGTAGAAATGGACATAATATCTCCTAATGAGACTATAGACACGTCTAGTATCTATGTAGAACATGATTCTTGATTACCATAACGCTACCTAACGTTCGTTAGGATGTCTAGGGTGAATTTTTCGGAGTTCGTAAACGTCTTGTAAACAAAAACAAACAACCTCTTCCCTAACTTACGATCGTTAGGTAGCGTGGTGACAATCGCACCGGTGCTGCGCATCACACGACCGGCAAGTGCGGTTCGTTCCCTCCCTCTCTCCAAGGAACCCACCATGACTAAAACATCCAAGGATGTAGGGGCGTTGCCTACGCAACTCCCGTCATCAACTACTCGATTGTCAGGAAATCTAGGTGCAACGTCGCTAGTTCTGAGCGTCCTCGCCTTTTCCGCTCCCATTGTGACCGTTTCGGGATATATTGCCTTCGCAATTGGCTTTGTTGGTGAAACGGCGCCTCTGGCCTGGGTCGTGGCAACTATCGGTCTAGCGATCTTTTCGGTTGGCTACACCACCATGACTAAGCACATCAAACGCCCAGGAGCTTTCTACGCCTACATTTCACTGGGGCTCGGGAAGACGCTTGGACTTGGCGGAGCCTACCTAGCAACGGTTTCGTACATGCTGATTACGGTTGGCATCTATACATTTACCGGGACAATGGTTTCTTCTGCTGTGGAAGCCTTAGGCGGACCAATTATCCCGTGGTACTTGTGCACTGCAGCCAGTTGGATTGTCATCACCGTCCTTGGCCACTTCCAAATTGAACTTTCCGCCAAGGTACTGGGCATCGTCATGGTCCTGGAGATTATCTTGGTAGCAATTTTCAACGTCGTCGTTCTCGGCAAGGGCGGTGAAAGCGGGCTGTCAGTTGAGCCCCTGAACCCAGCCAAGTTCTTGAATGCCGGCACAGGCATGGCATTGTTGTTTGCTTTCGGAAATTTCGTCGGATTTGAAGCAACTGCTCTGTATCGGGACGAAGTTCGAAATCCAGGAAAGACGATTCCTCGGGCAACGTATATGGCTGTCTTCCTCATCGGCGGGTTCTACGCGATTTCTGCGTACTCAATGATTACCGCCTATGGATCAAGCGCGGTCTCGCATGCGGTTGATGACCCAACAACGATGTTTGATTCAGCGATGGCAACTTACGTCAGCAACAGCTTGGCCACAGTGACGCTGGTTTTGGTAGCAACTTCAGCGCTGGCATCGGTGCTATCTACACACAATGTGGTTGCACGATACCTTCAAAACCTCGGTGCAGATCATGCTCTTCCGAGCTTCTTGGCTGCTGTACACCCGGTTCACAAGTCGCCATACAAAGCGTCGGGAACGAACTCCGTTCTGGTTGGCGTACTTCTCATTCTTGGTGGGCTCATCATTCACGACGAGGACCTAGTTATCGGAACTGGCAGTGGCTTGGGAACGGCAGGGGTTCTGTCCCTGATGGCCTTGGTGAGTTTTGCAGTGGTCCGATACTTCGCTATGGCTGGCCGCCCGGCAGGCGAATCAGTGTGGAGGGTGAAAACTGCGCCTCTGATCGCCGCATTCATTCTTTGTGCAGTCGTAGTGTTTGCGCTTGTTCGATTCGATCTTCTCGTCGGCGGAGAGCCAGGAGAACGGCTTTGGCTCCTGCTGATCCCGATCCTGTTCATCAGCGCGGGCTGTCTGGTTGCGATTCGGATGAAACGTCTGCATCCCAATTTGTATGGCTGCCTTGGCCGTGCAGAAGGTGACCGATCCTAGCGGAGCTTTCAAGCTCGGAAATTTGAAGTGGGCTAAATCGCTCATTGAATTCATTGCATTGCGGAAGACGTCGACTGTCTCCGCAATGAACAGAAACAACAAAAGAAAGTAGGACAAGATGACTGCAGTAAAAATTGGACTCGTTGGCGCCGGCCCGTGGGCAAAGATTTTTCATGCGCCAATGATCACCGGAGGCCCTGAAGCGGAGCTTACGGCTGTCTGGGCTCGTCGACAAGAAGCTGCCCAGGAAATCGTTGATGAGTTCGGAGGCGTGGTCTCCGGCTCCTTCGAAGACTTGGTCGAGTCCGTAGATGCAATTGTCTTCGCCGTCCCGCCATTCATTCAGGCGGAACTGGCGGCAAAGGCCGCGCCGGCCGGCAAACCGATGTTGTTGGAAAAACCACTTGGTGTGGATCTTGAACAGGCCGAGAAATTAACGAGCACCCTGAACGAAGCCAACGTAGCTACGCAGGTCATGTTCACTAACCGGTTCAGCCCACGCATTCGTGAATTCTTGGCTGATGCACGGAAACAGAAGCCGATTGGCGCTGTTGGAAGCTACATCAATCAGGCAGCACTTCCAGGTGGCACTTTTGCAACTCCTTGGCGAATTGAAAAAGGCGGCCTCCTCGATCTTGGGCCGCACGTTCTGGACACTTTGGACGCGGCAGTTGGGCCTATTACCCAAGTTCGCGGTGAAGGCGATCCACAGCGCTGGTACATCTTGACGGCTACTCATGAGAACGGGGTTTTGAGCCAGGCCGCTTTGTCGCTCACTAGCCCCGTCGTCACTGACGTAGCCGGCGTCAAGGTATATACCGAAGACGGCGAACTCGAATGCGAATTCGTGGGCAAAGACGGTGACCCTGAGACGCCTCACGTTATTCGCCGAGAATTCGCCGAAGTCGTAAGGTCTGGCAATTCTCACGAGATTGACGTGAATCGAGCCCTCTATATCCAGCGATTGCTTGAACAAGCAAAGACCGCCAACTAAGTAATTCGGATTGCCTGGTGCCATAGGCGGTATCCGAAGATTTACAAAATTGGACGCGGGCCCTTGATGGCCACTCAAATTTGAAAGGTGGACACATGTCTCAGAACGTCATTGCCACTACTATCAACGAACTGCTTGGCCCGAACGCGCCGAAGAATTGGGGCAAGTGGGGCGAGCAAGATGAGGTCGGCAGCCTCAATTACTTGGATGCAGCCCAAATTCTGAAAGGAATTGCATCAGTCCAGTCCGGTGAGGTTCATACGCTTCAGGTACCCATCGGTGACCCCGACCTTCCTGATCCGGTGTGGCCCGGCCGTGAGCCCGCAGTACGCACCCCAGTCATGGACGAAGGTTATTTCATCAGGGGTGAAGAAGAAGAACCGTCCGATGGCCATCATTGGGCGGACGACAAGATCGAAATGTTCACGCAGGGGTCGACGCAGTACGACGCGCTAGCTCACTACTGGTACGACGGCAAGGTCTGGAATGGTTATCCGGCGGAAAGCACTGTGGGCGAATTGAGCAAGGCATCGGTACTGCCAATTGCTGAACGCGGTGTCGTTGGCCGAGGTGTTCTGATCGACGTGGCGCGTGCCCGCGGCAAAGATGCGCTTCAACGCGGTGAAACCATCACTCTGCAAGATCTTTTGGATGTCGCCAAGCTTCAAAATATCGAAATTTCCAATCGCGACATATTGCTGATTAGAACCGGCTGGATTGGCTCGTACTATCGGACCCAGAGCTCTGAGTTCTTTGACGATTGGAACGAACCAGGATTGATCTACAGTCCCGAACTAGTGGATTGGTTCCAGGAAATGGAAATCCCGAACTTGGTTACTGACACCATTGCGAACGAATTGAGCTTCTACCCCGGGGGGCTCCAGCTTCCGCTGCATTGCGCCTTGATGCGCAATCTCGGGGTCGCCTTCACTGAACTGTGCCAATTGGATTCGTTGGCTGATGCCTGTGCAGCAGACAAGCGGTGGAAGTTTCTCTACACTGCTGCGCCCCTCAAGATTGTTGGCGCAAGCGGCGCCCCAGTTAATCCGGTGGTGATCCGATGAGCGCTCATATCGAAGAAACAAGCTACGAGACAAATGTCGATCCTGTCCCACGTGGCCCAATCGATGTGTTCCGTGATGAGTACGGAATGTTCAGTATGGTCGCAGTAGATCAGCGAGGCTCGCTACGTCACATGCTGAGTGAAGGCCGGCAGGGTGCTGCAATTGCGGACGATGAATTGTCCAGTTTCAAGACTGACTTGGCTCTGGCTATCGGGGACCAGGCAAGCGGCCTATTGCTTGACCAAGATTACGGGCTAGCAGCAGCGAGAAACGCACAGTGCCCGGTAATCCTGGCCGCCGATATCTTGAGCTCCAGCCAGCCTGGTGGTCCCATGGACATCGCTCAACTTGATGATTCTGTGACTCTCGAAACTGTTCAAGCTTTTGGCGCGAAGGCTTTGAAGTTTCTACTGCCCTGGCAGCCCAACCGCAGAACCGAAGCCGTCGAGCTTGCTCATGCCTTCATGGAGCGGTGCCGCGAGTTTGGAATTCCGGGAGTGCTCGAGGGCGTTGTCAGGCCACGCGAGGGGCATCTGGAATCGGCCGAAGGCTTCTCGGAAGCGCTCATCATGGCCGCATCGGACCTGTCCAAGGTGCAGCCAGACCTATATAAGACCGAGGTCCTCTATGGTGGCGAACAAGATCGAGCACTGGCAGTAGCAACAGCCAAATCAATCACTCGCGAACTTGACTGCCCTTGGGTTGTTCTTTCCTCCGGCGTTTCTGCCGAAGAATTTCCTGAAGCGGTTTTGGCAGCAGTGACGGGTGGAGCAAGCGGGTTTCTGGCTGGTCGGGCTGTTTGGAGCCGTGCAACGAGGGCGGCAGATCCTGGCGATTACCTGCGCTCTCATGCGCCAAAGAACTTGCAATCAATAGCAGAGCGAATTCGAAAGACAGAAGAACGATGAACAACAGGATGGACCAAAAAGCCGATGTCGTGGTGATAGGTCGAGTTTGCATCGACCTGTATCCGGAACAATTCGGAGTCGGGCTTGAGGAAATCACCAGCTTCAGCAAGTCGATTGGAGGCAGCGCAACGAACGTTGCGGTAGCTGCAGCACAGCTCGGAAATTCCGTACGGCTGATCAGTCGCGTCGGTGACGACCCGTTCGGGGAGTATGCCAAAAATGAAATTGCCCGCCTTGGTGTAGACAACACGGGGATAACAGCCGTAGCCGGAATGAAATCGGTGCTGACTTTTTGCGAAGTCTTCCCACCGGATAATTTCCCTCTGTATATCTATCGCGAGCCTACTGCTCCGGATATGTACATTAATGGTGACGAACTGCCTTTGGACCTCATTGCGAAGAGCCCTATTTTCTGGGCAACCGCCACGGGCTTGTCTAAGGAACCGACGCAGTCTGCCCACATCATGGCCTGGGAAAAACGCGGGCGTAAGCCCAACACCATCTTGGACCTGGATTATCGTCCGATGTTCTGGAAAGACGAGGACCAAGCGCACCAAGCCGTTTCCAAGGCGCTGGACCATGTCACGGTGACAGTTGGAAATCTCGAAGAGTGTCGAGTTGCAGTAGGGGAAACTGACCCGGACCGGGCAGCAGAGGCCTTGCTGGATCGTGGCGTGGAATTGGCGATCGTCAAGATGGGCCCCGAAGGCGTAATGGCAAGAACCCGTACGCAACGCGTTGAGTCCAAGCCGATTCCAGTAGATGTAATCAACGGCCTGGGAGCAGGTGACGCATTCGGAGGTGCATTGTGCCATGCGCTGCTCAGAGGGATGTCGTTGCAGGAAACACTGGACCTCGCTAATGCCGCAGGCGCTCTGGTCGCGACGAGACCGCAATGTTCATTGGCCATGCCGAGCTGGGACGAGCTCCATGAGTTTTCCGTTCAGGCACACGGCATTCCAGCCAACTGATGAACGACTCTGCAGGATTACCAGGTGCATTCCCATCTGATCTGCATAAAACAGAAATAACGAGCATAAGGAAAAACAATGAACGAGATTAGAGTTGCAATTATCGGTGGTGGCGGCTTCATGGGGTATGCCCACAGCCTTGGATGGGCATTGGCTCCCATCACAGCCGATGCAGGTGCAGTCGTTCGCAAGGCCGTACTTGTTGAAGCCGATGAAGAACGGGCAAAGTCGGCAGCGCAACGACTCAATTGGGAAGAATGGTCGGATGACTGGCGTGCTGTTATCGCCAGGGACGACATTGATGTTGTCGATATTGTGACTCCTCCAGGGTCGCATGCAGAAATCGCTGTGGCAGCTCTGCAGGCCGGTAAGCATGTGTTCGTCGAGAAGCCCATCAGCAATACGCTTCAGGACGCAGAGATCATGCAAGCAGCGGCCGAAAAGAGCTCATCGGTGAGCCAAGTGGGCTTCAACTATCGCCATGCAGCTGCAATTACCTTGATCAAGAACATGCTTGACGACGGGACCCTGGGCCATCCATTGCAATTCCGTGCTCACTACACGCAAGATGTCGGAGCGCTCGGACGTGTCTTGAGCGGGTGGCGCGCCAAGAAGTCTGCCGGTGGATCTGGCGTTACAGGCGATATCGCTTCTCACATCATCGATTTGGCTTCGTATCTCGTTGGAGACATTGAATCGGTTAACGCAATTGTCGGCGCAAAGAATCCGAAAAGTAACACTGCGTGGCTTTCGGACGAAGAAAGGAAAGCCGGAGACCATCTCGATGACGCGGCTTTGTGGATGACCAAATTCGAAAACGGCGCAATTGGTTCATTCGCGGCGACGGTGTACGCCTCGGGGCGCAAGAACCGGCTATTTTTTGAACTTGAATGCACGGGCGGCACCGTTGAATTTGACTGGAACCACACTGACGAAATCAAGCTCAGCTTGGTCAGTGATGACCCAGACAAGCAAGGCTTCCGGACTATCACGTTGAACGAAAATCACCAGGATTACTGGTACCCATTGGGCGGTATGGGAACGGGTTATGCAGATGATGCATCCCTGCAGCTTCAAAAGTTCGTACGTGCCATCGTCGAAGGACGGCCGGGTACGCCAGGGTTCGCGGAAGCGACACGTACTCAGCGCGTCATTGAAGCTGTAATGCAATCTGCTGATAGCCACCAATGGGTAGCGGTAGACGAGGTGACGGCATGAGCCTGGACTTGAGATGGAGCACTGACATTGTCACTTTTTTCAACCCTGAATATTGGGATATGCCCGCTGAACAGGCCTACAGCGAGTGGGAAAGAAAAGTTGACGAGGACCCTCATCGATTCTTTGACAAAATGCTGGACGGCGCTGCCGAAGCACAACTTAGCGGCATCGAATTAGCGCCAGCACCCGGTGGTTGGGTTAATGCGTTGCGTGCTTATGGGACCGCTACTGCTTTCAAGAAGGAGCTAGACCGGCGCGGCCTCGTACTTTCATCGAGCTATGTGTTGCCGATAGCGCTCAAGGCAGTCGTGGACGCCCCAGACGCCAAGAGCAGGGCCGTTGCCCTGAACCGGCTTCATGAGGAGACGGCGCAACATGCCGAATTTCTTCGTGAGGTGGGATGCCAAACGTTGATTACTAGCACCGTGCCCAGGGCAGAGTTCTCGGAAACGGCCGGAGTCGAAGCATCGGCCGATTCATTCGCGAAGCCTGCCGATCCTGATCTTATGGGATCCATCGCTGACGTGCTGGAAGGCGCAGGGAAAATTGCTTCCGAGAGCGGAGTGCATCTCGCGATTCATACAGACGCCTATTCACTGGCATCACGAGTCGAGGATATAGACACCCTGATGAGCATTACGGATCCGAATTTGGTGAAGCTGTGCATAGATGCGGGGCATATCGCTCTTGACGGAAGCGACGCGGTGAGCGTGGTTCGCAAGCATGCTCTACGTGCGCCGATACTTCATTGGAAAGACTGTGCAGCACATTTACCCCCGCACAAATTGAGCGGAACACCGATGGAACGACATGACGTGATGATCAAATCGTTCCGAGTTATGGGTGAAAAGGGAATTGTTGATTGGCGCAAATGGACCATGACTCTGAAAGAACAGCAGTGGTCTGGCTGGGGTGTAGCGGAAATCGATATGTCTGTTGATCCGATTCGTGAAATTCGTGATGGAATCGAATACTACGATTCTGAACTCTCCCAGAATTGATCACTAATGTTCCGGTCTCTTAAGGCAGTTCGGTAATTTCATAGTGCCTGAGGAGCAAGGGTTAAGAGGCATCACCATGGCTTACGAAGATGTAGTCATCAATACTCTATTACGTGCTTTGGATCCCCAAGGCGTAAATGCTGCAGGCGAGCGAGGCATACCAGCCGCGGGGCGTAGCCGGCAAAATGACGAAGAAGTCGTCGAGAGAGAAGATCATGTAGATTTCGAATTCCTTGCCACTCCTGCGGAAAGGATTTTGTCGTTCTTCAAGAGACAACATCGCGAGATAGCGTCTGACTAAACGACAACGGAACCAGAGGGTTAGTGGGAAAGGTTTACAGCGGACCGGCTTGGTGCGCCATCGTGATCCTTGGTCTTAAAGTGCGCGGCAAAGGGACTTGTCCAGGATTCAGAGCTTCGGATGATCGAGTTCTGAATTCAGGCAAGTTCCTTTGCCGCATTCTCTGGAGACTTCAAGAGGCAAAGTCGTGCCGCTCCCAGAAGGTGACCCGCAATCCGTGATGAAGGGTCCTAAAAGACAACTTGGCTTAATATTTGCCAATAGAACTAGCGCGTCAATATTGGCTTTTGGCCAAGGCCCGTTTCGAGGAAAGTCTCGCGTGGCCGACGTCCTCTGCTGGCTACAAAACTAGGCCGGTGGGAAAAGCACGGTTCCGCTGGCTGCCACCGTGATGATGATGAGTGTTGCGATCACGCCCAGAAGCAACGCCTTGACGCCGGTAGTGAAGATGCTGCGCAGGTGGACCCCGAGCCCCAGGGCAAACATGGCCGCAGACAAGAGCAGGGTTTGCACGGTGGAAGCGCCGTCGATGAACACCTCGGGGAGATCCATGGTGGTGCGCACCAGCATGGTGGCCAGGAAACCAATAATGAACAAGGGCACCAGCGGCGGATTCTTGTCGCCGCGAACGCTGTGCTTGCGCCGCATATAGATTCCGACTCCGGCAACCACCGGAGCGAGCAGGAGAACCCTGGCCAGTTTCACGGTGACGGCCACGGCCAAGGCGGCTGCCGACACCGAGCCAGCGCCGGCCACAACCTGTGCCACCTCATGGGTTGAAGCGCCCACGAGCATGCCGATGCCGCGTTCATCCAAACCCAAAAGCAGGCCCAGCGCGGGCATGGCCGGAATCATCAGGGTTCCGAAAAGCACCACTAGGCCAACTGCTGTGGCTACTTGATGCTCCTTGGCCTTGATTGTTCCTTCAGCCCCAGCCACAGCTGCCGCGCCGCAGATGGAAAAGCCAATGGCAATCAACAGCCGTTGTTCCAGGTCCAGACCCATCAGCTTGCCGATCCAGGCGGTGAGCAGGAACGTGACGGTCACCGATGAAACCACCACCAGCAGCACGCCGGGGCCAAGAGCAAGGATGGATTCCAAGGACAATTGGAATCCCAGAAAGACGATTCCCCACCGCAGCAGCTTCTTTGCCGAAAGTGCCACTCCGGAATCAACAACATGAGGCACTGGCGCCAGGTTGCGCCACAGGGCGCCAAGCACAATGGCGATGAGCAACGCGCTCACGGAACTGGTGAAATGGCGGGCGAGCATGCACAGCGCGCCGACGGCCAGGCACAACAGCACGCCAGGGACCGGGCCGGAGAGCAGCCGGGTGGCCAGCGGCGTTCTGCTGGCCATGCCGGCATCGGAAGCAGAAGCAGTGCTGGTCGAGCCCGAGAGGTGGTTCATGCTCACCATTCTCCGCCGATGCGCTAGCCAGCGGTATTCGCCTCCTGGCTATCGCGGGCATATGATCATGATATGGATAGCGATTCGCCAGCAGGGCAGAGCCTGTCTCATTGGCTGCAATTCTCATCATTGGAGTTGCTGGTTGGCATTGCCGATCACGGGAGCCTCAGCGCAGGCGCCCGGGCGGCCGGCATGGCGCAATCCAACGCCTCGCGGGCGCTGAAAACCCTCGAGCGCCGATTGGGATATGCGCTGGTGACCAGGAAAACCAGCGGATCAACTCTGACCGCAGAAGGAGTGCTGACCGTCCAGTGGGCGCGTGAGGCGCTCGCCGGGTTGAACGCATTTTCCGCCGGTGTGCGCTCGCTGGCCGAACATGGCAACAAGGAGCTGGAATTCGGGGCCAGCATGACGGTGGCAGAATACCTGGCCCCGTCATGGATCGGGCAGCTGCATGAGAAGCTGCCCAGCGTCATTCCGCGAATGAGGATCATGAATTCCCACGACGTGATCCAGGCGGTGGAACAGGAGCAGCTCGGCTTCGGATTTGTTGAAACACCTCAGCTGCCCACGTCTCTCAGGAGCCGTGAAGTGTTCCGCGATGAAATGCTGGTCGTGGTTTCGCCTACCCATCCTTGGGCAGCGCGGAAGAATCCGGTGACCTTGGAAGAGCTGCAGGAAACCGCGCTCATCGAGCGCGAGGAAGGCTCGGGGACCAGGGCCTTTTTGAATTCCTTGTCCGCCGTTGAACGGGCCAAGCCGATTGCGGAATTCAATAGCAATGCGACCATCGCCCAGCTGGTAGCCGGAGGCATGGGGCCGGCAGTGCTCAGCCAGCTGGCGGTGGAGAACCTGCTCAATCAAGGGTCGTTGGTTGAAGTACCGTTTGCCGGCCCGGCGTTAATGCGCGAGTTGCGCGCCATTTGGCGTGAAGAGCGTGCGCTGAATGCCAATGAGCGGACGCTCCTTGGCATCGCCATCAACGAGTCTCCCAACGCTTGAGATCCAGGCGGTCCCGGGCGGCATTCTTGCGTCCCTTAAAATCAGTATCCCGGCCGTTTGGCATTCCTTGAAGGGAAGGCAGGCCAAACGGGCCGGGATGCTTGCAAAGACGGCTAGGAGACCTTCTCGACCGCGTGGCCCAGCTGCTTGGTGGGAACCCGATAGGTCTCGCGTGCAGTCAACGCCGAGAGCGAGGAAATGACGGCGATCGCCGCGGTGAACAGGCTGATCTGGACCCAGCCATTGGCTTCAAGCCCGCCCAAGGCAGCCACGATGGATGGCGCGAAGCCTGCCATGAGGAAGCCCAACTGAGTACCGATTGCCAGTCCGGAGAATCGTACCTGCGAGGAGAACATTTCGCCGTAGAAGCTTGGCCATACCGAGTTCGCTGCAGCGTATGCGCAGGAGAAGACTAGGACCGACAGCGCGAACTGCAGTAGTGCGTTGCTTGATTCCATGGAGCGCAGGTAGAACGGCATGATGGCCGCTGATGCTAGCGCGCCGTAGATGAATACCGGCTTGCGGCCAATCTTGTCCGCGAGCATGCCGAAGAATGGCTGCGTGATCAGGGCGCCGATATTACCGGCGACAACCAGCCAGAGAGTAATGGATTCGTCCATGTTGCCGATGGTCTTGCCGTAGGAAATAGCCAGGGTTCCATAAACGGTAGAAACGGCTGCGATGAAGGCACAGAATACGACGCGCAGAACGTCCTTCCAGTGGAAACGAAGCAGTACAGCCAACGGAAGCTTGGCGATTTCATTGTTCTTCTTGGCTTCTTCAAATTCTGGAGTCTCATTCAACGAACGACGAATGAAGAAGGTAACGATAACAACCAGGGCCGAAAGCCAGAACGGGATACGCCAGCCGATGCCGTACTTGATCTCATCAGGCAAGGCCACCACAGGAATAAAGATCATGGCGGCAAGAATCTGACCACCCTGAGTGCCCGTCAACGTCCACGAGGTGAAGAAGCTACGGCGGTTATCCGGCGCGTGTTCCAGTGACATAGAGGAAGCACCTGCCTGCTCGCCAGCTGCCGACAGTCCTTGGCAGAGGCGGGCGAAGACCAACAAGATAGGCGCCAGCCAGCCGACCTGGTCAAAGGTAGGCAGGCAGCCGATAAGGAAGGTTGAAGCACCCATCAAGATGAGGGTGAACATCAAGACTTTTTGCCGTCCAATCCGATCACCAAAGTGGCCCACAAAGATCGCGCCAACTGGCCGGGCGACATAGGCGAAGCCGAAGGTAGCCAGCGACATAACGGCGGCGTTGGTGTTTGTATCAGGGAAGAATATGTGCGGAAAAATCAGTGCAGCCGCTGAACCGAAGATGAAGAAGTCATAGTATTCAACAGCGCTTCCCATGAAGCTAGCGACGGCAGCTTTGACCGGGGTGCGGCCCTGACTGCCTGAATCGGCTGATGCGTTGAGGCTATCTGGAGATGGCATCGGAGGTACTCCTCGTCGAGTGTTTAAAGCTGAAGCTCAAGAACAGTGTTCGCTATGCGTACACTTGTTCGGAATGTGTTCATTGCATTACAGTAGATGTAAATCACATCTCAGGCAATACCTGAAGTAAACAAGAAGAGTTGCGGGAGAAAATGAGTACACGTGCTGAGTCTTATCTGGTCGGTTTGATCGGTGATGGTGTGATGCCGTCGCTCACCCCACCGATGCACGAAAGAGCTGCCGAGGTTCACGGTCTGCGATACCTCTACCGGCCTATTGACCTGACCGAACTGAAACTACCGGCCAGCGACATCGGAGAATTGCTCATTGCCGGAGCAAAGCTTGGTTTTAACGCATTCAACGTTACCCATCCTTGCAAACAACTCGTACTTGATCACTTAGATGACATCTCACCCACCGCCAAAGCCATCGGTGCGGTTAACACCGTGGTCATCACCGACGGCAAATTCCACGGGCACAACACCGACGCCTCAGGATTCTCTCGCGCTCTCGACACCGGTCTTCCCGCAGCTAACAAGCAGCGCGTCCTGCAGCTAGGAGCCGGCGGCGCCGGTGCCGCCGTCGCGTACGCATTGCTGGATTCTGGAACCCAAGAACTGCATACCGTTGATCTTGATGAAGAGCGCGTGAATCATCGAGTCCAAGAACTTCGCAAAAACTTCCCCAAGGCCAGCATCCACGCTGCCACGCCAGATCAGGTGCCTGAGTTGCTGGCACAAGTTGATGGGCTGACTTAATGCCACGCCGATTGGCATGCATCACCACCCAGGGGTGCCACTAGATATTGCCGCTCTGGAAGCCCGACACTGGGTCGCAGATTGCATCTACCGCCCGGTGGATACAGAACTGATCGTGGCCGCTCGAAACTTGGGCTGCCAAGTTCTGGACGGCGGACATATGGCTGTGGGACAAGCCGTGGACGCTTTTGAAATCATCACCGGCATCAAGCCAGATGCCCAGCAGGTGCGCGAGCACCTGCTGGAACTGCTGGAAAAGGGACTGTAATGCGTACATCCATCGCCACCGTATGCCTCTCAGGAACACTCGAAGAGAAACTGCTGGCCTGCGCCAAAGCAGGGTTTGACGGCATCGAAATCTTTGAACAAGACCTCCTGGTTAGCCCGATGTCACCAGAAGAAGTCAAAGCCATGGCGCAACGCCTGGGGCTAACCTTGGATCTGTTCCAACCCTTCAGAGATTTTGAGGGAGTCACCGAGAGTCAGCTGAAAGCTAACCTGCATCGGGCCGAAGCGAAGTTCCAACTCATGAATCGACTGGGCATGGATTTGATGTTGTTGTGCTCCAACGTTGGCACCGCAACCATCAACGACGACCAAGTGTTTATCGAGCAGATCCGACAGCTCTCGGATCTGGCGGCAAAATACAATGTGCGCATTGCCTATGAGGCGCTGGCCTGGGGCAAGTACGTTGACACCTATCAGCACTCTTGGGAGATCGTGAAGAAGGTGGACCGCGCGAATGTGGGCCTGTGCATCGATAGCTTTCACATTCTTTCGCGCGGGGATGACCCGGCAGAGATTGCGAATATCCCTGGCGAGAAAATATTCTTTGTTCAGTTGGCTGACGCCCCAGTGCTTTCGATGGATATCTTGTCGTGGTCCCGCCACTACCGGCTCTTCCCGGGGCAGGGTGGATTTGCACTCGATCAGTTCTTGGCGGAACTGGTGCGCTCGGGATACAGTGGCATCATTTCCCTTGAAATCTTCAATGACGTATTCCGTCAGTCCAACGTAGAGCGTACTGCCATCGACGGCCTGCGGTCCCTGCAATGGCTTCAGTCTCAGACGGCACAGCTACTAAAATCCAACGGCGAACAGTACGCGCTGGAGCTCAAAGAACTTCCGGGCATTCAAGACGCCACCGGATTCGACTTTGCTGAGATTCGTACCGAGGATCCTGAACTTGTCGGCGGGATGCTGGCCCAACTGGGCTTTAGTTTCCGCGGCCAACACCGCCGTAAGCCGGTGCAGCTATGGACCTCGGGGGACGCGCGGATCATCATCAACTCGCAGCGCAGTCGCGGAGTTGAAGCAGCGGTGTCCGGTTTTGGCGTTCAGGTACTAGATCCCGGTGCGAGCGGCGAACGGGGCAACAGCTTGTTGGCCACCAAGGTCCCGCGCTTGCGAACCTTTAATGAACAAGAACTTCCAGGATTTGTTGCCCCTGACAGCACCG
Organism: Glutamicibacter sp. MOO4; assembly: GCF_056934395.1. NCBI lineage: Bacteria > Bacillati > Actinomycetota > Actinomycetes > Micrococcales > Micrococcaceae > Glutamicibacter > Glutamicibacter sp. MOO4. The sequence goes on along the minus strand of NZ_CM167800.1, from coordinate 2,420,769 downwards.
AGATTTTCTTTAGTTCGCCAGAGAATACACAAAACTGGATCATTGAATTTGAAGAAGCGACGCTGCCTAATACGGGCGTCAACGATGGGCCCATCCTGTGCATTGACCACATCAACCTGGCTCAACCATGGCAGTGCTTTGATGAATCCGTGCTGTTTTACAGCAGTGTCATCAACCTCAAAGCACAGCCGGGAACCGAAGTTCCTAGCCCCATGGGTCTGGTGCGTTCGCAGGTGCTTTCCACCGAGGATTCCAGCGTGCGTCTGGCGTTGAATATTGTTCCGCATGGTCTGGAGAGCGCCATCGAGCGCAACCATGAATATCCAGAACATGTAGCCCTGCGCACCGAGGACATTATTGGGTTGGCCAAGGATGCTCGCGCACGAGGCATGGAGTTCTTGCAGGTTCCGGCGAACTACTATGAAGACTTGGCCGCACGCTTTGACCTTGATTCGCAACTGCTCACAACACTCAAGGAATTGCACCTGCTCTATGATCGTGATGAAGCGGGGGAATTCTTGCATTTCTACACCAAGACCATTGGCAACATGTTCTTGGAGGTAGTTGAACGTCGTTCTAGCTACGATGGGTATGGAGCGCCTAATGCTCCGGTGCGACTGGCCTCTCAGTTTGAGAGCAACCGCTGGAGCAGAAACCTATAAAGCTGGGGAGAAATACACGTGGCAGAGCGGCCAGATTACTTTGTTAAGTCTGCGGATAAGACTTTGGCCGTGCTGCTCGCATTTTCAGCTGGCAACACCGAATTGACAGTCTCTCAAGTGGCTACGGCAACGGACCAGACCCGCGCTTCGGCTCGCCGGTTCCTGCTGACCCTTACGGACCTTGGCTATCTACAAGCTAACGGCAACGCGTATCGGATGACCCCGCGCGTTTTGGATATCGGTGCTGCCTATTTGTCGGGACTCACTCTGCCACAGGCAGCGGTGGGTCACCTACAGTCTCTGGCGCGCGACTTGGAAGAGACCGCTTCATTATGTGTGCTTGAAGGCCAAGACATTCTGTACGTTGAACGCGTTACTGCACCACGACTGCACGCGCTAAACGTCTCCATCGGCAATCGACTGCCGGCCTGGGTGACATCGATGGGCCGTGTGCTGATCGCTCACCTAGAGCCTGCCGAGCAAGAGACATTCCTTGAGCGGGTAGATCTGCACCCGTACACCGAACACACGGTGGCTGATCTTGCGGCATTAAAGAAGGAACTGGCAAAGGTCCGCGAGCAGGGATGGTCACTGGTTAATCAGGAACTCGACGAGGGACTGCGCGGACTGGCTGTTCCGGTGCTTCGCGGTGGGAAACTTCTAGGCGCGCTGAACATCTCGGTACAGACCAGCCGGAACAACTCTGAAGTCATCGAAGAAGAGCTGTTGCCAAGGCTGCGACGTACCGCCAAAGAAATCGCTGATGACTTTGGCGGTCGCCTGAGCTAAGCGAGAGGTGGACCCTAGCTAGCGTTTGCTTCGATAGCGGAAGCTAGCAGGGTCGATAGACGCTGCACACCTTCAGCGATGGTGGCCTCATCAACGGCGCAGAACGCTAGACGAAGCTTGTTATCTGCCTGTCCGCTTGGGCTGAACGCCGCTCCTGGAATGAAAATGACTCCGGCCTTCACGCCAAGTTGCAGCAGCGCATACGTGTCGATTCCTTGGGGAAGAGTCAACCAGATGAAAAATCCACCTTCAGGTCGCGTGTAGCTGACCTCTGCTGGTAGGTACTTTTCTAGGGCATCAAGCATTGCGTCGCGACGGGAACGGTACAGATCGTTGTATTTAGTGATCTGTCCCTTCCAGTCATGCTCTTCAAGATAAGCACTGATGATCATCTGATTCAGGGTTGGTGGGCACAGCGCCACAGCTTCGCCAGCCAAGTAGAAACGACGGAACAGATGGGTAGGCACTGCGGCCCAGCCAATGCGTAGACCGGGTGCAAAGATCTTGGAGAAGGAACCCATGTAGATGACGTTCTCGGGATCCAAGCTGCGCAGGGTTGGCGCCGCTTCTCCCTCGTAACGCAGCATTCCGTAAGGGTTATCTTCCAGAATCAGAATGCCTTCTTCACGGCAGATGGCCACGATTTCTTCGCGTCGCTCGGCTGCCAGCGTGATGCCTGAAGGGTTGTTAAAATTCGGAATGGTGTAGAGGAACTTGATGCGTTCCCCGGAGGCTCGCAGCTCAGTGATGCGCTCACGCAACGCTTGAGGAATCAGACCATTATCGTCGGTGCCTACCGGACGTGCTTTGACCTGGTAGGCCTCAAAAGTATTCAGCGCACCAACATAGGTCGGGTCCTCGCACAGTACGGTATCCCCAGGATCGCAGAAGACCTTGCAGGCCATATCTTGTGCCGATTGGGATCCGTTGGTTACCACTACGTCTTCAACTTTGACGTTGGTGATTCCTTCTGCGGCCATGACATCGAGGATCTGCGCGCGGAGTTGAGCGGTGCCCAAACCGGAGCCGTACTGTAACGCTTCAGGCCCCTGCTCGGTGATGACGCGCTGGGAGATTTCACCAATCTTTTCCAGTGGCAGTAATTGCAAAAAAGGATTGCCGCCAGCAAGGGAAACCAATGAAGGATCCAAGGAGAGTTCAAAAACGTCTCGTACCGCAGACTGTTTGATACCTGCTGCCCGCTCGGAGAGCAATTCTTCGTGGGCAGATGTTAGGGACTGGGGTGCGGTGCTCATGGTCCTCCTTGGCCAAGGCTCCCACTGATGTAAGGAGCGCGCTCCTCGCATTCAGGCTCCATGCGAGGATGTGTTTTCAAATAGAATACTTTGGTATTCCAACAGGAAAACTCGCGGTTGGCAAGAACTTCAGCAATGTGCGGCCATTGCCCTTAACCTAGGACAGGTATTCGTCCGGCTACTTCTCGGATTCGGCGCGAGAATCTAACCAATCCTGAATGGAGCTAGGGCGGATACGCCGGTGTGTGCCGCGGTATTCCACCTCGATAATTCCTGCATCAGCAAGCTTTCGAAGGTAGCTATTTGAAATGCCAGCCATCTGAGCGGCCTGAGAAGTGTTCAGCAGTAACTCTGGAGTTCCGATGCTGACCGACTCTCCATTGGCAAAACGCGCGAGCACTTCAATGAGCGCCTGATGAGCTTCCTTAGGTAGCTGTAGTGCAGTGCCATTCACAAACACCGTGGTGTCGTTTGATTCATCCAGCGCGCGTCGTAACCGTGTGGTGGTCTTTTCGTCGAGTGACTCGAAAGTACGTACTCTGCCCAAGGCTGAAGTCGGTGATGCCATGGAATTCATTTTGCCTCAAGATGCGCACCAAGTGCGTGCAATGAGCACCAGAGGTGGATATTGCTACGACAAGTCATATTAGAGCTCCACGACGAAAGGGGGTTGTATTGCGGCAAACGGTTCCCGTATGGTGGAAATTGTAGGTCTAAAGAAAGTACTGACCAGCCATCTTCCGGCACACCACGACGGAACCTTCAGCCTTACCCGGCTGAGCTCCTCGGGGAACTGTGTACATAGAAGCTTGATGCCCTCCTTAATTGCGTCGGGTCAAGCTCTGTTGCGGTCGGATGAATGGTCATGCGCGTTCCTACGCTATGCCACAAGCTTTGTGGGTACTGCGTTTTCGTCGTTCAAAACTTTCTTGAAAGAAGAATCATTCAATGTCGATTGAATCCGCCAAAGACCTGTCCACCATCACCGATGCAGAAGTATTCGACGCTCACATCGGTGGCAAACTCACCGTTCAGTCGCAGATGCCACTGAAGTCCAAGCGTGATCTGTCCATTGCGTACACTCCCGGAGTAGCCAAGGTTTCCCAAGCGATCGCTGATAATCCAGCCATGCACTCCACCCACACCTGGGCCTCGCGTCTGGTTGCCGTCATCTCCGACGGCACCGCAGTGCTAGGCCTAGGCAACATCGGTGCAGCAGCGTCGCTGCCGGTGATGGAAGGTAAGAGCGCACTATTCAAAGAATTCGCTGAACTAGATTCCATCCCGCTGGTACTGAACACCACCGACGTTGATGAAATCGTTGAGACAGTGATTCGTCTACGCCCAAGCATCGGTGCGGTAAACCTCGAAGACATCTCGGCGCCCCGTTGTTTCGAGATCGAAAAGCGCCTCATAGAAGCGTTGGATATCCCAGTGATGCACGATGATCAGCACGGCACCGCCGTGGTGGTCCTGGCTGCACTTATTGGGGCCGCTCGTCAGACCAAACGGGACATCAGCTCGCTGAAGGTTGTTGTCTCCGGTGCGGGTTCAGCCGGTGTAGCCGTGACTAACCTGTTGCTCAAGGCAGGAGTGGATGACGTGATCGTTCTCGATTCGCGGGGAACCATTCACCGCGAGCGTGATGACTTGAACCCCATCAAGGCCGAATTGGCAGGACGCACCAACCGTGATGACGTGATGGGCGGATTGGCTGAAGCCTTGGAAGGCGCTGACGTAGTGGTGGGACTATCTTCGTCGAAGTTTGACGAAGCAGCATTGGCCAAGATGAACAAAGATGGCATCATCTTTGCGCTGTCTAACCCGACTCCGGAAATCATGCCGGATGTGGCCAAGAAGTATGCGGCAGTGGTTGCCACCGGACGAAGTGACTTCCCAAACCAGATCAACAACGTTCTGGCCTTCCCTGGAATCTTCCGTGGTGCGCTGGACTCGGGCGCCACGAGAATTACCGAGGAAATGAAGGTCGCCGCGGCTCATGCCATCGCTGATTTGGTCGGTGATGACTTGGCTGAGGACTACATTGTTCCTTCGGCTCTGGATGATCGAGTGATGCCAGCTGTAGCCGCCGCGGTGGCTGCTGAAGCACAGTCGGCTAAGTAGTCTCGTAGGCACCTGTCGGTGTCGCACCTAAGGCGTTGCCTGCAATCGATGTGATTGCGGGCAACGCTTTTTTGTTGTCCACACCTAGTTTGATTCTTAACCTCCAAGCCTGATATCAGCGTGAGACTTGCTGACATCACATCATGCAAGGAGGAGTAGTAGTGAGAGACTTCGTAACGAAATGGTGCACGATCAGAAGCACCTTATCCACTGCGGAAGAAGCGGCCTTTCTGGCCGAATTAGAGATAAAGCGCCGCGGCTATGCGTTGTTTGCCTACCGTATTCCTCTGTCGCCGCTTGTCATGGCATCAACCAAGGGTCTTGAGGATTCGGGCCACGCTGAAATCGCCACCCTTGCCGGCAGTGAAGACGAAGCCTTTGGCTTATTGAAGTACCTTGCTGAACAAGTCCTCGACCACGGCCGACATTTCACAGAGGGAACCAGCGGAACAGCCTTCTTTGGAGAATTGAAGTTCCACGACTTGTCTGCCGAGGCGTATCTCCTTGATGCCTTTGAGGATTTTAACGACTTTGAAGACCCTGAGGACTTTGACGATCTTGATGACTTCGACGACGCGCTGGGCGAGTATCGTCCACGTTTGTTAGTTTGCGAGTCTCCATCGCGCAGATCAACGCCGGCACGCAAGGCGCTGCACCTGGTCCAATGCAAAGCAGCCTGAGCTCATGGACAGCAATCGAAGTAAGAAGGAGCGCAAGCATGTGCGATATGTGTGATGGGATGAGCCTTGCAGATGTGGAGGCCAGAAGCGATCAGTGCATTCGTGATTTTGGACGTCAGGTACTTTTTGTAGAACCGGGCCGATTCAGCCAGCCCTACGCCTACACCATCGGGCTCAGCCTGCGAGGGCATCCAGAATTTTGGTTCGTGGCCTGAACTTTGCCGATAGTTTGTACCTGCTCAACGGCCTTTCAGGATCAGTGTTAGAGGACAATGAAGTTTTTGCGCACGGCCATAACTGTTCGTGGAATGAGACCACGTTGTTGTACTTCTCGAAGATTTCCAGAGGGATCAGGCACGAGGCACCATGGGCTTTTAGTCGGTACGGCGAGAATATGAGACTGCTAGAAGTGCTCTTTGTGAGTCGAGATCTTCCCTTTGGCGCGATGATATCCCCAAATAATTGACCCGTTGCAGTCCTTGCCTGGATAAAGAAAAGCCGTGATCACCCGAATGGATTCGGATGATCACGGCTTTGCCTAAAAAGGAAGATTGATCCTTATTAGTGCTTCTTCGAAGCGAGGTAGGCTGCTGCCTCACGCTTCTCTGCAGCTACACGCTCCACATGTGCTTGACGCAGCTTATGATGCTGAGGATTATTGCGCAGCAACAGATAGCCGATACCAACCACAACGAACCAGATTGGCGTTGACAACAGGCCAGTCAAGGTGTCTGCATCCTTAGTGAAAGCCCACAGTAGGAACACGAAGAACGCCATGACTACGTACGGCATGAAGGTGCCGCCCGGCATCTTGAAGACCGACGTGTCATGAGCCTGCGGACGACGCTTGCGGTAGACCAAGTAGCTGATCAAGATGATCGTCCAGACGAACATGAAGCACAGCGAGGAGATCGTGGTGACTACCGAGAAGCCGGTGGACTTATCCAGACCGAAGACCAGCAGAACAATCGAACTGAGCAACACAACGCCGGAAAGGAACAACGCATTGCGTGGAACCTGACGGCTGGTGAGTTTGCCGAAGAGCTTTGGTGCATCACCGTCGGTTGCCAGTCCAAAGACCATACGCGAAGTTGAGTAGATGCCCGAGTTAGCCGATGACGTCGCAGAAGTCAGCACCACGGCGTTAACCAGGTGAGCTGCAGCGCCAAGGCCTGCCAGCGAGAAGAGCATCACGAATGGCGACTGATCAGCGGTGAAGCGATCCCAAGGAACGACCGACATCAAGATGGCCAGCGAACCTACGTAGAAGAGCAGAATACGCACTGGGATGGCGTTGATAGCCTTTGGCAGGTTGTGTTCCGGGTTCTTTGTTTCAGCAGCTGCGGTACCAACTAGCTCAATACCAACAAAGGCGAAGACGGCGATTTGGAAGCCCATAACGAAGCCCATGAGTCCGCCACCGAAGAATCCGCCTTCACCGTTGAATAGGTTCAGGAAGGAAGCCTGAGCGCCATCGTGCTCGAAGCCGGTGACGATCATGACCAGGCCGACGACAATCAAGACAACAATCGCGACAATCTTGATCAATGCGAACCAGAACTCGGTTTCACCAAATCCGCGTACTGAAGGTAGGTTCAGCAGAATCAGCAGCACGATGACTGCCAATGCTGGGATCCACAGCGGAATGGTTGGCAGCCAGTAAGTGACGTACACCGAGGCGATCACAATGACGTCGGCGACGCCGGTAACAATCCAGCAGAACCAGTAGGTCCAGCCGGTGAAGAAGCCAGCCCATGGTCCAAGGATGTCTCCGGCGAAGTCGGAGAAGTTGCGGTAATCGGTGCGGCTGAGCAGTAATTCGCCCATAGCGCGCATCACGAAGTACAACATGAAGCCGATGACCATGTAGACCAGGATGACCGATGGGCCAGCAACAGAGATGGTTTTTCCCGAGCCCATGAATAGGCCAGTGCCGATTGCACCGCCAATGGCAAGGAGCTGAATGTGTCGGTTGGACAACGCTCGTTTAAGCTCGGGTCCAGTCTCTGCGGGATCAGTAGTTTCTATATTTGCCACGCAGGGTCCTTTATCGTGCAGCTTCATCGTGAAGCATAAATCTTTGTGGAGACAGATTCGCCTAGTGCCACGTCTAGTGACATTACCGGAAAACGTCTCGTTGTTTGTAATTGTCCTCACATCAGACTGTGTTGGTCGGCTCAATTGAGGCAAATAGTGTACATACCTAGTGGAAGCCCTCAGGCCCAAGTGAGTAGTCTGGGAACTATGGCAATTCGAAATCGTCGAGCAGCGGCTCTTCCGGCAAAACTGTCCCGTTCCTGGCTTTTGGTGAACGCAGCAAAAGAGGAGGACTTTGCGCCGGCTCTCGCGAGCGAGGCCGACTCAGTCATCTTCGATATGGAAGCTGCTGTCCCTGATGACAAAAAACTTCAAGCTCGCGACAATGTAGTCCGCGCGCTGTCCAATGGCATGACCGCATGGGTGCGCGTCAACGGCATTGATACCGACTTCTGGGCCGATGATCTTGCAGCCCTGTCTGAGGCACCAGGTCTGCGCGGCATTATGCTGGCCATGACCGAGCAGCCAGAGCAGGTCACCTACAGCGCCATGCGTCTGCGCGCGGGCACCCCGGTGCTGGCCTTGATCGAAACCGCATTGGGTATCGAGAATGCTACCTCGATCGCATCGGCTCCTGGCACTTTCCGTCTAGCCTTCGGCGTGAATGACTTCCGCAAAGACACCGGTGTCTCCGATGACCCACTGGCGCTGGCCTATGCTCGCGGCAAGCTGGTCATCGCATCACGTGTTGGAAAGCTTCCCGGCGCCATTGATGGTCCACCACCAGCTGGTTCTGATGCGGCTAAGGTTTCTGAGGAAACTCGCGTCACCGCATCCATGGGTATGACCGGTAAGCTCTCGCTCTCCCGCGACCACGTGGACGGCATCAACGCTGCGTTGGCACCTAGCGAAGATGAGCTGTCCTGGGCAATGGAACTTCTCGAAGCCCACGCCGCTGGCGCTTCGGTGGGTGACGGCTCGTACTTGCCGCGTTTGGCCCGTGCGCAGAAGATTGCGGATCTGGCTGACTCCTACGGACTGTGGAACGCCTAAGCTTTCCGAGGGCTAGTTGCGAACCTGGTTTAACAGCAAATGATCTCGGTGCGGATCCTGGAAACAGGATCCGCACCGAGATCATTTTTTGCATCAATTCGCGCCTAGCTCATTAAGCGAGGTGTTATCCGCTATGTGCTTGACGATGTTGGGAGGAACCAACAACGTCACCGGACTTCCACTCACTCCAGCCATCGCGGTCCTTCATGAAGTCCTCAATCTGTGCCTTGTTGGCTTCCAGCTTCGGATCATTCTTGAGGTACCAGCGGGTTTCACGAGCAATCAAACCGGACATGATGAGCAAGCCCACGAGGTTTGGTAGGGCCATAAGACCGTTCATCATGTCGGAGAAGTTCCATACGGCGGTCAGCTCGGTGGTGCAACCTACGTAGACAATCAACGAGAAGAGAACGCGGAATGGCATCACTGCGCGTCGACCAATCAAACGCTCAATATTGCGTTCACCGTAGTAGCACCAGCCAAGGATGGTTGAGAAGGCGAACATAACCAGGCCGATGGTGACAACCCAGTGTCCCCACTGGCCGGGCAGGCCGTGGGTGAAGGCTTGGCCGGTCATCAACGCGGCGGAGACTTGCGCGCCGGTGGCTTCATCAATCTTGTTCCAAGTACCGGTGGTGATGATCACCAATCCGGTGCAGGTAACTACGATGATCGTGTCGATGAAGGTCTGAGTCATGGAGACCAGACCCTGACGGACCGGGTGGGTGGTCTGTGCCGCGGCAGCCGCGATAGCCGCCGAGCCCATGCCGGATTCGTTGGAGAAAATACCGCGAGCAACACCGTACTGTACGGCAATGATGATTGCAGACCCGGCGAAGCCACCTACGGCCGAGGTGCCGGTGAAGGCGTCAGTGAAGATCTCTGCAAAAGCGGCGGGGATGCCACCGACATTGGCAATCAAGATGTAGATCGAAGCAACCACATAGAACACGATCATGATCGGCACGAAGCCGGCGGTGACCTTGCCGATGGACTTGATGCCACCAACAAGGACAGCCAGTGACAGAATGGTGAGGATCAGGCCCGTGACCCACGGGGTGACGCCAAAGGAATTATCCAGGTTGGCGGCGATCGAGTTTCCCTGGGTCATATTGCCGATGCCGAAGCTGGCCAGAGTCGCGGCGACAGCGAAGAACAAAGCCAAGAATTTACCGAATGGGCCTTTGATACCGCGCTGCAGGTAGTACTGCGGTCCGCCGGATTTTTCACCTGCAATATCCGTGCCGCGGTAGCGGACGCCGAGGTAAGCCTCGGAGTACTTGGATGCCATTCCCAGCAGGCCGGTGACCCACATCCAGAACAGCGCGCCCGGTCCGCCAATGCCGATGGCTGTTGCCACGCCGACGATATTGCCAGTTCCAACCGTGGCGGCCAAGGCCGTCGTCAACGCTTGGAACTGTGAGACGTCGCCTTCAGCACCATCATCTTTGCGTTTGAGCAATCCTAGGCGAAGCGAAGCGGCGAGCTTGATAAATTGCAATCCTCCGAGGCGAATGGTCAGGTACAGGCCAGTGCCTAGTAGCAACGGGATCAGACAGAATGGTCCCCAAATAACTGATGAAATATCTCCGAAGAGAGTTCCCAGAGCTTCCATGTATACAACATCCCTTGTGCGAGTGAGTGACAAAGAGAAAGCTTGTAGCTCCCATAGCTGACATCTTATGGCAGAGTGCGATGTGTGTCACTGAATGCTCTGGTGAGCGGGGTAATCATCACGATGGACGGCGCCTTGCCGGCATCGAAGACGCGATGCCGGCAAGAGAGGACCGTTAGCCCTGACGAGCCTTGAGTCTTGGATTCTTTTTATTGATGACGTAGATACGTCCGCGACGCCGAACCACTTGGGATCCTGGCGCATTTTTGAGGTCGCGAAGAGAGTTGCGAACTTTCATTTTTCACCTCCTTTGGGGCAGGTCATGTTGGCGGTAACTCAGGATGCGGAGAATAGCCCTTGCAGCTCTTCCTCTGTCACCTGGCATTGGTGGAATAGGTTAGTAATCTCGTCTGCTTCGTGTTCTGAGCCGTAGAGCAAGAGCTCGGAAGCGGCGATTTCAGTTGACCATGAGCCGGTATTTTCCATCCAGAGACGCGGTCCTGCACTTCCGATGGCTACTCGTTCACTTAGTGCACTGGCCACCCAGAGTCGTCCCCGGATGCAGGTACAGGTCGCGGCTAGCGCAGGGAGCGCTTCACGGAACCGTTCGGGATGAAGGGGTCGTTCTGCGATTAGGTGGATTGGTGCGTGTTTTGTTGGTGACGAGGCTTCTGAGATATCAGGTATGTGCCCAGCACTGGTACGTTGCTGGGCGGCACCGGGATTGAACGAGCCGACCTGGCTGTCATGACTGCAGATAGTGGCGTGTGGGGCCATCTGTTGAACCACGCCAAGTCCGGTGTCAAAGTCTTCGCCGCCAATGCGACGAGGCCCCTTGGGGGATTCCAGCAGCCGTGTGTGCATCCCTTCTACGGGTAGGACCGTGTCAGCTTGCATGAGCTCGGTGAAGAAAAACTCTCCGGCGGTGCGTTGGTCGCGCTCCATGGAGCTGAATCCTGACTCCCATAAGGAGTGCTTGTCCCACATGTGATCTTCAAGTTCAGTGGGGTCCAGCGAGAGTGCGATGCTGTTGATGCTGATGTCAACAGTGGCAAGCTTTTGGGCCAATGTTTCCAGCACTGACCCGCTATGCCACGTTGCGGGCAGACCTAGGAGCATTGTGGCTTCGTTATCCTGGGGCGCCAGCCGTTCAATAGCGGGAAAGATTTCGTATTTGACGGCGCAACCGATGCACGGATGTTCGAGGACCGCTTCACCATGCTCGGCTGCAGCGTTCCCTGCAACGGTGCGTACCAAACGATTTCCCTCGATGAAATCGTAGGAAAGGATTATGGCCTCTGGATAGTGGCGCCGTAGGTGTTCCAGCCCAGCATCGCGGCAGGAGGTGTCGAGGGCAGAGAGGACGATAACATTCACGTCTTGAAGACTATATGAGAATGAGTCTCAATAACAAATAATGAAGCGCGGACAAAAATGGCCTGCCAGTTCTAACTGACAGGCCATGAGGGAAAGCTAGCTAGTGCTGTGCAGCGTTGAAGGTTGTCCGGGCGACACCCAGACCGTCGATGCGAGTCTCCAACACGTCGCCGTGCTTGAGCCACGGGTGACGGCCATTTTCATCGCGACGTCCCAGCGCCACTCCGGCAGGCGTGCCGGTGAGGATGACATCGCCTGGCTGAAGTTCGTTAAACGTCGACAAGTAGGACACCAACTGCTCAGCGTTGAAGATCAAATCATCAATCTGGCCTTCCTGGACGATAACTCCGTTCACGGCACTGGTGATTTTTGCTGCCGGATCTAGCTCATCTGGCGTCACCAGCCATGGACCTAGCGGAGTGGAGTGGTCCCAAATCTTTCCTTGAAGCCATTCGGAGCTTCGTCCTTGGAAGCCTCGCATCGACACGTCACTGGATACGGCGTAACCCGCGATATGTGATGCGGCATCTTCTTCGGCGATACGCCGGCCCGGCGTACCAATGATGATTGCTAGTTCAGCTTCATAGTCCACCCGGTGATCTTCGACAGGGATTTCTACTTCGTCGTTTGCGCCGCACAGCGACGAAGCGAACTTCGCGAACACTGTGGGGTATTTAGGCAACTCTTGACCAACTTCAGCAGCGTGGGACTTGTAGTTCAGTCCGATGCAGTAGATCTTTGACGGGTTAGGAATCAGCGGCGCGTAGTGAGCTTCACCTTCAGCAATAGACTCACCCACCAGTGCACGAGCGATGACTTCCTGCTGCGTTGGCTCATCCAAGCGCAGGAATCGCTGGACGGTATCAAGGTTGTCTAGGTAGTAGGCTCGGCCATCTTCGATGACGGCTGCGGTGGTGTGTCCTGGTTCGCTGGTGAGGCGGAGCGTTGCAAGTTTCATGATTCCATCTCACTACATTTCTCGTTGAAATCACACCCTGTTTCAGGTTCCCACAAGCATTGTTTTGAGCAAGCTAACTGCCCATGTACCAAGTCAGGAAACGCCGCGAACCTTGGTGAGCTAGATAACCCCCGGTAAGCTCAGGGCAGGAACAGGGCGATTTATGCGTCCTGAGATCGAGCTTGATACGTAACTAAAGTGAAGTAGGTTTTAATGTGGGTGAATTTTTTGAGGAGCGATATCGCAATATCCTCTTCGCCTCCTGGCAACACTTTTCGCTTGTCCTGCAGTGCCTGATTCTGGCAACCATCATTTCAGTAGTGCTTGCCGTACTGGTGTATCGCAATAAGGCATTATCTGGAATCGCGAACTCCGTCAGTGCCATCGGCCTGACCGTCCCATCCTTTGCACTGATCGGTTTGCTCATTGTCCCGTTTGGTTTTGGTGTCGGACCAGCAGTGATCGTTGTGACCTTCTTTGCCGCCTTGCCGATTCTGCGCAACGCCATCGTAGGCCTGAACAACATTGAACCAACCATTGTCGAATCAGCCAGGGGCATCGGCATGAGCCGAATGAAAACCCTTGTTTCCGTTGAACTGCCCATTGCTTGGCCAGTGATCCTCACCGGCGTGCGTGTTTCGGCGCAGATGGTGATGGGTGTAGCCGCCGTTGTTTCCTACGCCTTGGGCCCTGGACTTGGCGGATTTATCTTCCAAGGTCTTTCCCGTTTAGGCGGCGCTAATGCCCTTGAATCAGTGGTTACCGGCGTTGTCGGCGTCGTGATTCTGGCTCTCATTCTTGACCTGATTTTGCTCGGCATCGGCCGACTAACTACCCCGCGAGGTATCCGTGTCTGAAAATAAGAATTCCGAAACTTTGACTGCCCAGAATGTCACTGGCGCTTCGATCATGCTTGAAGAAGCCACCAAAACCTACCCCGGGCAGAAGAAATCTGCCGTCGGGGGACTCACCCTGGAAATTCCAGCCGGTTCAATCGTGATGTTTGTTGGTCCTTCCGGTTGTGGCAAGACCACCACACTGAAGATGATCAACCGTCTGATCGAGCCCACCAGCGGAAAAATCGTCATCAACGGCGAAGACGTGACCGGAATGAACGGCGATGAACTACGTCGTCGCATCGGTTACGTCATTCAGGCTGGCGGCCTGTTCCCGCACATGACCGTGGCAACTAACATCGCCATGGTTCCTAAGATGCTGGGCTGGTCAAAGGAAAAGATCGCTGCTCGTGTTGATGAGCTTCTCGAGTTGGTCTCGCTGGATCCCGAGATGTACCGCGACCGCTTCCCGAAGGAACTTTCCGGCGGACAACAGCAGCGTGTTGGTGTAGCCCGCGCCTTGGCCGCTGATCCACCGGTCTTGCTGATGGATGAGCCTTTTGGCGCGGTGGATCCGATTACCCGTCAGCGACTTCAGGATGAGCTTCTGAATATTCAGTCTGAAGTTCAGAAAACCATCGTCTGTGTCACCCACGACTTTGATGAGGCCGTGAAGCTGGGGGATTGGATTGCCATCTTCAACGAAGGTGCACAACTGGAGCAGTACGATTCGCCAGAACGAATTCTGGCCAACCCCGCCAGCGAGTTTGTCGAAAACTTCATCGGCTCAGGCGCCGGGCTCAAGCAGCTGACCTTGACCCGAGTCAACGAAGTTGAGCTGGAAGAAGCAGTCACAACCACTCCGGGCAAGCGAGCTTCAGAGGTGCTTTCCCAACTGCAGGGTGCCGGGCGCAAACACGCTGTGGTCTTGGACTCGCGTGGCCGCCCATTGCGTCGTTTGGATCGACGTCAGCTATCGCGTGCAGAAATCATCGATGGCACGCGTGATCAGAATCTTCCAGTAGTTGGCGAGCAGGCAACCCTGAATGACGCGCTGGATACGATGCTGGTAGCCAGTTCCGAGTCCGCTTTGGTCACCGGTCGTCGCGACGTGCTTCTTGGCGTCATCTCGGTGCAGACCGTTATGGAAGCCATTGCGGCAGCTAACGGTTCCCAGGATGGAGCCCACAACGCGCCGGTCGGTTTGAATTCTGGTGCGATCAATGTGGTGGACATTGAAAGTGAAGCCATCACGCCGGATGGTGAACCCGTATGAGCGGAGAAAAACGAAGCCTGATATGGCAGATCATTGGCATTGCCATCGCCTTCGCGGTGCTGGTTATCTGGCTGTTAAGCGCAGATCTCACCGAGACTGAGCGCCAGACACTGGATCCCGCCACCATTTGGGGCTACACGCTTCAGCATCTGCAACTGACGGTGATTGCAACGATCATTGTTCTGATTATCGCCATCCCGTTGGGCATCCTACTGACCCGTCCCTCATTGCGGCGCGCTGCCCCAATCGTTCGCGCCATCGCTAACTTCGGGCAAGCTGCACCGGCTATCGGTGTCATTGTCTTGTTAGCTTTTTGGCTTGGCTTTGGATCGAAAACTGCCATCGTTTCACTGGTGATCTACGCGATTCTTCCGGTGCTCTCCAACACCATCGTGGGATTGCAACAGGTTGACCAGCGCATCGTGGAAGCCGGGCGCGGTATTGGCATGTCTTTGATGTCTGTGCTGTTCAAGGTAGAGCTGCCTCTGGCAGTTCCGGTCATGCTTTCGGGCATCCGCACCGCGTTGGTCCTCTTGGTGGGTACAGCAACGCTGGCCACTTTCATCAACGGCGGTGGACTGGGCATCTTGATCACTACCGGCGTGAACCTGAACCTGAACGTCGTACTGATTACCGGTTCCTTGCTGGTGGCTTTGCTGGCTCTGACCATTGATTGGCTGGGGCGAGTAGTTGAACAGGTTGCACGTCCGAAGGGACTGTCATGAAACACGTACTAAAACTATCGGTGTTGTCCGTTGCCGCCGTGATCGGTTTGACCGGTTGTGGCCTGAGTCCATCCACTGGCACCGTTCCAGAAGTGGGGCCCGGGAAAATTCAGCCGGTTGCCGACGCTGCTGATGCTCCGAAGGTGACCGTGACTTCTAAGTCGTTCACCGAGCAGCTGCTGTTGGGCAAGATCTCCGTGATTGCCTTGGAAGCTGCCGGATATGATGTCACCGACTTGACCAACGTTCCGGGATCTCAGCCTGCACGTCAGCTCTTGCTCTCTGGAGATGCAAGCATGCTGTGGGAATATACCGGCACAGCCTGGTTGACGTACCTCGGGCATGAGAAACCAGTGGTTGGCGAAAAAGCTCAGTGGGAAGCGGTGCAGAAGGAAGACGTGCCCAATGGCATCAACTGGGGCAAGCCGGCACCACTGAACAATACGTACGCCATGGCCATGAACGAAAAGACGGCAAAGCGTCTGGGCATCACTAAGCTCTCAGAGCTGAAGAGTTTGGATACGAAAGACCTAACCTTCTGTGTTGATCCTGAATTCAACTCACGTCGTGATGGTTTGACTCCAATGCTGGAACACTATGGCATTGATCGTGGGTCTCAAGTATCTGAGAACAACATCGGTCTCTACGACGTAGGTGCCATCTATCAAGCAACGGCTTCAGGAGCCTGTGACTTCGGAGAGGTGTTCACCACCGACGGTCGTATCAAGGCGCTGAATCTGACGGTGCTGGAGGACGATAAGAAGTACTTCCCAAGTTACAACGCTGCTCCGGCCTTCAACGAGGCATTCTTGAAGGAACATCCAGACGTCAAAAAGATCATGGGTGAGATCGCTCCATTGCTCACCGATGAGGTGTTGATGGAACTGAACTACCAAGTTGATGTGGTTGGGCGCGAACCGGCGGACGTCGCCTTTGAATGGATGGTTGGCGAGGGGCTAGTCTCCAAGCCGTAGGCCTGATCTTCTTACTGCTCAATGACAACTGCTCACTACCAAAGGCTGGATCCTGACACTTGAAAGTGTCGGGATCCAGCCTTTGTCATTGAAGATTCACGGGAAGTTATTCCCAACGGCAAGTGATGGGCGCATGATTGAAAAGGTGAATGAGACTGGTGTGGCTGTTCGCGGACACGTTCAGGGCGTCACAGGAGCCGAGGCAAAATAAGTTTTCTGGCAAACATTCAAGTCAGAAACGATTTATCGGGTTGAGTCTCTAAAACGAGGAAAATTTTTAGCAAAGTTGTTGACGCTTCAACTTTCTTCGTGCAATACTTGTATCAGCAAAACAAATTGAACCGTCAACTAATTGTTGGCGTGATGAAAGGACTTAGATATGACTGCATCTGCACTGACTTCCGGCACCTGGAACCTTGACGCTTCACACTCCGAGGTCGGCTTCTCGGTCCGTCACGCTGGTATCTCCAAGGTTCGCGGTAGCTTCACCGAATTCGATGCAACCCTGACCGTCGGCGAAACCCTGGCTGACTCCAGCGTTGTTGCCAACGTTCAGATCGCCTCGGTCAACACCAAGGACGCAAACCGCGATGGACACCTCAAGAGCGCTGACTTCTTCGACGCCGAGCAGTTCCCAGCCATGACCTTCAAGTCCACCGGCATCAAGGGTGACTCGGAAGAATTCGTCTTGGTCGGCGAGCTGACCGTCCGTGGCGTTTCGAAGGTAGTTGAATTCGACGTAGAGCTTGGTGGCCAGGCAGTGGACGCATTCGGTGCAACCCGCGCTGGCTTCTTCGCAAGCACCACCATTTCCCGCAAGGAATTCGGCATCACCTGGAACGCAGCTCTTGAAGCTGGCGGTGTTTTGGTCAGCGACAAGGTCAAGATCGAAATCGATGCTTCCTTCGTGCTTCCAACCGAAGCCTAAATAAAACTTCCCGAAGGCCGTCGCATGGGGTGACGGAATAGAGGGCCGATACAGACAAAGCCTCCGAACCATTCGTGGTTCGGAGGCTTTGTTGTTGTATGAAGCGTTTTCTGAGCTTAGTAACTGTAAGCGGATTCAGGCGCTTCCGGTGCCATGATCGCAAATACGATCACACCGACAAAACTCAGCACGTAGATGAGGCCAAGGATTAAGCCGATCCAGCCGGTTACCTTGCCAACGGTTGCTGGAGTATTAAACTCGCGCTCGGCCTGACGAGCCTTGATGATGGCGATGGGGCCGAGGATGATTCCGAGAAGGAAGAGTGAGATGATGCCCAGAATCATTGAAGTTTGCGCGAGCTGGCTGCCTACGAACTGATTCTGATTTGGGTACCCCTGATTTGGGTAACCCTGAAAACCCTGTTGGTACGGCGAGTTCTGATTAGGCGACTGCTGGTATCCGAACTGCTGATACTGACGGGACTGGCCATACTGCTGATTTTGTTCTTGGTTTGGCTGGCCTGAAGTGTACGGATTCTGTGGTTCGCCATTCGGAGTCGACATTGCGGCCTGCTTTCAAACTAGGTGGTTAGTTCATTAAATCAATCATGCGGCCAATTGACCCAAATAGATTGTGTTTGGGCCAATGAGATGTCACTTCGGGGCGCTAGAAAAGTCATCAGTTAGTCGGGCAAGCCAATTGGTTTCTAGAATGGTGAATCATGACTTGGGCTTCGTTTTGCGCGTATCTTGGCGTGTGCGTGATGGTGACACTTTCACCCGGACCGGATACTTTTTTGGTACTGCGCTATTCGCTGGTTCGTCAGCTACACGGAGTCATCGCGGCTCTCGGGATGATGGTGGCCATCTTTGCTTGGGCCACTCTGGCAGGGGCTGGAGCAGCTTCGGTCATTCAACGATTCCCTATCGTTGAGACGGTCATCTCGACTCTCGGTGGACTGTATCTGATCTATCTCGGGCTCTCTGGTTTTTTCAAATCACGAGCGGTCGCTAAAGCCGACAGCGCTATCGCTCGCACCGAAACCCGTTCCACCACCGCGCGGCAGGTTCACTCGCTGGGCAAAACTTTTACCGCCGGCATGCTCTCGGCTGCGCTCAATCCGAAGCTGGGCCTACTGTTTCTAGCGATGATGCCAACCTTTATTCCCCAAGGTTCTAATACCTTCGTGTGGGGCATGGGGCTGGGCGCAATCTTCGCTTCGGTTGGATTCATCTACATGCTGATTTTGAGCACGGCAGCGTCAAAAGCGATGCACTGGTTCAAGCGCCCAGAGATCGCTTTGCGCTTGGAATGGGTTGCTTGCGCAGCGCTATTCATCATGGGTGTGGGCGTACTTGTTCACGCGTTCTTGTAGACCGAGGCGTGGCATAACACTCATATCGAGAAGGCATCTGTAGCATCGATAGCTAGCGTTAGGTGGCCAGACTTGGTGCTGGGCACTGCGCGATGGCACCGTCGCGCAAAGCGATGGCTCGATCCGCAAGCATTTGAGAGTCGTGATCATGGGTCACCAGCACCACTGCTCGTCCACGGTCCGCTTCGTCGCGCAAAATCTTATGAATCGCATCTCGGCTTGATGTATCCAGCGAAGCTAGCGGTTCATCAAGCAGCAGCACCGGGGTTTGCTGGACCAATCCTTGAGCCACTAGCGCACGCTGGCGCTGCCCGCCGGAAAGCGTGGAGAAATTTCGGCGTTCAAATCCACTAAGGCCCACGCGCTCTAGTCCCTGTGCGACGACCCGATTGCGTTCTATTCGTGTGGATCGAGTGTGCCATGTCCCCATCGCTACAACATCGGCCACACTCAGTGGCAGAGCCGGGGGAGTGTTGGGTCTTTGAACCACCAGCGCAACTGGAACCGGTCGTTCGATGTGACCGTGGCTGGGCAGCATGACACCAGCAATCAGTTCAAGCAATGTTGACTTTCCTGACCCATTGGCGCCTGTGATGGCCAGGATTTCTCCCTTGTTGATAGTCAGTGATACTCCATGCAGCATTTCTTCCTGAGCATAGGAAAAATGCACCGAGCGAACGTGGATCAAAGTGTTGGGTGTTGTCATAGCTCCAGTGTAGCAATTGATAATGATTCTCATTTAAGGTTACTCTGTGTCATGTGTTGATACTTCCTTTCACTTCTGAGTTCATGGAGCGCGCCCTGATCGGCGGCAGCTTGGTCGCAGTTATTTGTGCCATCGCCGGTACATGGGTCGTGATTCGTGGGATGGCTTTTCTCGGCGAAGCGATAGGCCACGGCATGCTCCCTGGAGTTGCCCTCGCGACCGTATTGGGACTGCCGGTAATGCTCGGCGCTGCGGCCAGTGCCGTGGTGATGACTGGCCTACTTGGTGCAATGCAACGAAAAGGAAAACTTTCCTACGACACCAGCATCGGTCTGGTCTTCGTGGGCATGCTGTCACTGGGAATCATCATCGTCTCCCACTCACGTAGCTTTGCCACGGACGCCACAAGCATGCTCTTTGGCGACATCCTGGCCATCAACACTGCGGACCTGTGGCTTCTAGCCGGAGCCTTGTTGCTGAGCGTGGCCATTGCCGTGAAGTTTCACCGAGCCTTCGTAGCTAGTGCGTTCGACACTCGAATCGCCTTGACCTTGGGCTTCAAGCCAGGACTAGCACAAATCATGCTGGTGCTTTTAGTAGCGCTGGCTATCACAGCCTCTTTCCGGTCTGTCGGAACGTTGCTGGTGGTTGGCATGCTTCTGGCGCCAGTCGTAGCGGCCAAGGTTTGGGTAGCGCGCATTCCCGCCATCATGATCCTGGCCGCCGTTTTCGGAGTGCTCGGTGTGAGCGGCGGACTACTAATTTCTTGGTACGCACAAACGGCAGCGGGGCCTTCAATCTCTTGCCTGGCCATTGCGTTGGCCGGCATTTCGGCCTTGATTCAAAAGCTTCTGAGTACTCACAAGTGCATGCCTGAAACGGCACACAATAAATCGCTACTACACGTTGAAAGTGCCACATGAAGGCTCAGTCCTACTCACTTACCGCAGTACTACTAAGCGCAGTACTACTGGCGGGATGCGCCGCCTCTCCGTCCGCCACCAACGACGATAGCGCCGTGGAACCGGCAGATCACGGAGCCGTTGAAGGAGCACAAGAAATGCCCGAGGCACCACTACATCTAGTGACAGTGGACGCTAGCGGCACAAGCGGAATGCTGGATCTGCTCACCGATGAAGAAACTGAACTGAGCGAGCTAAAGAACTTCCAGAATCTACAAACCGAGGGACGCTACCTCTTTGCCGATACGGGGGCAGGGGTAGACATCGTTGATAGCGGGATGTGGAGCTGGAACCACACGGACCATTTCCATTACTACCGCGGCACACCGCAAACTCTCGGTCATCTCGATGGCGAGGGACCAGCGCAGATCATCGGTGGACCGCTCTCCACCGCAGGAAGTACCGGTGTTTATTTCCCAAAGACGGGAAGGGGAATTCTTCTAAAGAATTCTGAACTGGCCAAGGGTAACGTCAGTGAACAATTCACTACTCAAGCCTCACCTCATCAAGGTCTACTGACTCCGCTGGGAGAAGGTGCCATAACTAGCGAAGCTAAAAGTGAAACGGCTCCGGCACAAGTGCAATATTTGGACGCCGAGGGCCACCCGGTAGACGGTGCAAACGCTCCCTGCGCTAACCCGAGTGATGCCACACAGACTGCTGCAGGACTCGCTATCGCGTGTGAAGAAGGCATCCTCGTTGCCAACGAAGAACAGCCTGGACACCCAGAATTTGAACTGGTGAAATATCCCCAAGGGACTACCGCTGATGAACGAGTTGACCAGCTTGAACATCGCAAGGCCCGCCCTGTGGTGGCTGGTCTGGCAGGGGAGCGAGGGGCTTGGGTTATTAATACCCGAGACCTGAGCATGAACAGAATTATGGAGGATCAGAACCTCCTGAAGGTCACTGCCGTGGGGGATAAAGACGGCAACGTGGTGGCTGTAGATGCAAGCGGACGGGTGCTGGTCTACTCCACAGAAGCCGGAAAAACTACCGGAGTCAGCAAGCCAGTGCTTCAGGAAACTGTGAAAAATCCTCAGGCCTTGGCGAGCACAAATTTGGTCGTCGATGCTCAGCGAGCCTACGTGAATGCCCCTGCGCAGAAGAGAGTGTTTGAAATCGATTTTGCTGATTCAGCACGGATCGCCCGCACCCTTAGCCCGCAAATAGATCCGACCTGGATGACTCAGGTGGGGAATTGATGAGCAACAATATAAGGCACTCAGGTAAAGCGCTGGCCTTGCTGCTGGGCGTATCGCTGTTACTGACTGGCTGCATCGGCACGGCACAGCAAGATGAGAAACCGAGCATTGTGGTCACCACCAACATTCTTGGAAATGTTGTGCAGAACCTAGTCGGTGACCAAGCCCAAGTTCACACGCTGATGCCCCCAAATGTTGATCCGCACTCCTTTGAGATCTCCGCGCAGCAAGCCGCCTTGCTCCATGATTCAGACCTGGTGGTTTCCAACGGGTTGAATTTGGAAGAAGGCCTGCAACATCAGCTGGACGCGGTTGATGAGGCCGAAAACAACCACTTTGTCGCCAGCGATCATTTTGAGGTTCTAGAGGTTGCAGGGTCTAACGGTGCAGCCGACCCACATTTCTGGACCGACCCAGCAAAGATGATCCAGGTGGTTGACGCCTTACACCAGCAACTCAAGGATCTCCCCGGAATTTCTGCGGAACAGTTGGCTTCCGATACCCAGGGGTACCGCGCCGAGCTCACTGAGCTTGAACAGCAGATGACCGCTTCTTTCGCGCAGATTCCCGAACAGTCTCGGGCGTTGGTAACCAACCACCATGTTTTTGGTTATCTCGCCGAACGCTTCGGATTCAAAACCATTGGGGCAGTGATCCCTTCGGGGACAACACTCGCCTCTCCAAGTGCAGCGGATCTAGCGTCGCTGGCCGAAGCCATTCGTAGTTCAAAGGTCCCCGCGATCTTTGTTGAGTCGGCCCAGCCGGACAAGCTGGCACGCGCCCTGGCCGATGAAGCCCAAGTAGAGGTACAAATCGTCGAATTGTATTCAGAATCGCTCACGCCACCGCATCAAGGGGCCGATAGCTATCTGCAGATGATGCAAGTGAACACCGAACGAATCACCCATGCCCTGCGCAACTAAGCGCAACAAGAAAGGAATCATGAATCTCATCTCGCCTCGCACCCTCAAAGCCGGGTCAGCTCTAGCCGTCCTAGGTCTACTGGCCACCGCATGCACCGCACCCAGTGCTGCCGAATCCGAAACTGTGTCACCAACTAGGATCGCGGTGACCTATAAAGACGGCGTCTCAGTACTCGACGGGAAGTCACTGAAAGTACTCAAGAGTTTTGACACCGAAAAATTCACGCGATTGAACTCGGCAGGAGATGGCAAAAACTTCCTGCTCACCACCTCCAAAGGATTCCAAGTTCTGGATGCAACGGCTCCTGAACTGACCGAGACCACCTTTGTCGCCGGAGCTGCTGGACATGTGGTTCCACATGCTGGCAAGACAGCGCTCTTTGACGACGGCAGCGGAACCACCACGATCTTCGACACCAATAAGCTCGCAGAGGCCGATGGAAAACTGCCGGAAGTTCAAACTGTCGAATCCCCAGCTCATCACGGGGTCTCGGTGACCTTGGACGACGGTTCCTTGTTGACCACCGTTGGTGATGACACCTCACGTACCGGTGTGAAACTGCTTGATGACAAACAGCAGAAGATCGCCGAAAGCACCGATTGCCCGGCAGTGCACGGTGAAGGTACCGCTGCAGATGGCCGTGCAGTCTTCGGCTGTGAGGACGGGGCATTGGTATTTGCTGACGGAAAATTCACGAAGCTCACCGCACCTGATACCTACGGTCGCATGGGCAACGCCTACGTCTCACCAACCAGTGAATTAGTCATTGGCGACTACAAGGATGACCCAGATGCCGAGGGCAATTTGCTGCACCAGATCACTCTGATCGATACCGCCAAGCTCAGCTACAAGGTAGTAGATCTGCCCAAGGGAATTGAATACACCTGGCGCGGAGTCACCCGTGGTCCACAGGATCTTGGTTACCTGTTAGGTACCGACGGTAAGATCCACGTGATTGATCCAAGCACCGAGAAGATCACCCGTGACATCGATGTTATTGACCCGTGGGAAGGACCGGCCGAATGGCAGGAAGCCCACCCGTCCCTGCGCATTGATGGCAACACCGCCTACGTCAGCGAACCAGCTAAGAAGTCGGTGTACGCCATCGACCTTGAGACCGGTAAAAAGACTGCGACCGTGAGACTGGACGCGGAGCCTAACGAAATGGCTGTGACCACCAAGTAGAGCTTGCAGAAGAAATAGTTGTGGCCGATTGCCCGCCCGAATCTGGGTGGGGAATCGGCCACAAGTCTGAGCGCGTCGAATTACAGACCGCGCACCATCAGTACATCCAAGGTTCGTGGACCGTGCACACCCTCAACACGTTCGAGCTCGATATCACTGGTGGCCGAAGGCCCAGAAATCCAAGTTAGCGGGCGGGTGATAGAAAGCCGTGGCATGGCTTCGGGCAGTAGCTGCACAATCGTGGAGATCGGCACAATGCACACGTGGTGATCCGGTACCAACGAGATGGCACGACGTCCCTGATCTGGCTGACCATCAAGGATGATGGTGCCCGACTCCGCGACGGAGACTGCTGAAGAAGTCACCACCGCACTGGTGGCATCTAGTTCGGCCACGCTCAAGCGGGCGCCGGGAGCATCAAGACGCTGTTCCACATCTTTGTCTAGCGCCGAAAGCCAGTGGGTATCTAGGCCCTGCGGGTAGACAACACTGCTGGCGTCCTTGAGCTTGGCTGCCACAAATTCAGGAATCTGCGCCGCATCGATGACCTCAACGCCGGCCTTGTAATCCACCAAACGGTCTACCACGAGTTCGATGAGCTGCTCTTCATTCATGGCGGAGGTGGTGCGGTATTCGCGCGGCACTTCTTCGGTCACCGGGGTATCGGCTAGGGCCGTACGAATCCTTGAGAGGATCTCATCTTTGGCGCTCACTTGGACTCCTTTTCGTCGCTCCACCAGTCGCGGAAAGACTTACTTGGTGGTGCGGGAATGTCGCGGCTCTGGGTCCACCCGGCAGCGATGCCCGGCAGCTTTTTGATCTTCTTATCCTTACCGGCGGCCAATCGACCCAGTGGCAGTGCTTTTTCGAGCAGACCAATATTTTTGCCCTTGCCCAAAGCCCAAGATCCGCCCTTCATCAATAGATCCATCTGGGTAGGCAGTTTGTGCTTCTCACGTTTGGCATCCACATCTTCGCCGCGCAGGTGCACAAGGATTTCTGGGATGTTGATCTTTACCGGGCAGGCTTCATAACAAGCCCCACACAGTGAGGAAGCGTAAGGAAGAGATCCGTTTTCCTCAACCTCGATGCCGGTGAGCAGCGGGGAGAGGATCGCGCCGATCGGGCCCGGGTAGGTTGAACCATAGGCGTGACCGCCCGTGCGCTCGTAGACCGGGCAGACGTTCATGCAGGCCGAGCAGCGGATGCAGTTCAGCGCGGTGCGGCCAAAGCGGTCAGCCAGGGCTCGGGTGCGTCCGTTATCGAGCAAGACGATGTGCACATTCTGCGGGCCGTCGTCTTCGGTGACACCGGTCCACAGTGAGGTGTACGGGTTCATGCGCTCACCGGTGGAGGAGCGTGGCAACAGCTGCATGAAGACCTCGATGTCCTCCCACTGCGGCAGTACCTTCTCGATACCCATCACGGTGATCAGGGTTTCTGGCAGGGTCAGGCACATGCGGCCGTTGCCTTCGGACTCGACCACGCCCAAGGTGCCGGTATCGGCTAGGGCAAAGTTGGCTCCGGAGATCGCGACCTTGGCAGCCAAGAACTTCTTGCGTAGGTGGGCACGAGCCGCTTCGGCCAACTTGGCTGGCTCATCGGTCAGGTTCGGATCCACCACCGGCATCTCCTTCAGGAAGATGTCGCGCACCTCGGTGCGGTTTTTGTGGATGGCAGGAACCAGGATGTGGCTTGGCTTGTCGTGGCCTAGCTGGACAATCAGTTCGGCAAGGTCGGTTTCAAAAGCACTAATACCTTCGGTTTCCAAGTGCTCGTTGAGACCAATTTCCTGAGTGGCCATGGACTTAACCTTGACCACCTCGGTGGAGCCGGTGGCTTTAACAAGATCGGTGACAATCTGGTTCGCTTCATCCGCGTCACGGGCCCAGTGGACAATACCGCCGCGTGCCGTGAAGTTCTTTTCGAATTCCAGCAGACGCTCTTCAAGGGTGGCCATCGAATTGTTCTTGATGACGCTGCCCGCATCACGCAGGGCTTCCCAGTCGGGGAGTTCACCAACGACCTTCAGGCGCTTATCGCGGATGGTGTGGGTGGCATGGCGCAGGTTTTTGCGCATCTGGGTGTTGCCCAGCTCGCGGTGCGCTGCCTTGGGGAAAGGCTCGGATTCGAACAGGTTGCCCTGTCCGCCAGCGGGCATGCCGAGGAATACCTGAGTCACAGTGACACCGTCTCTTCCATGGTGCTGGCCAGGATGTCGGCCAGGTGCAGGGTCTTGGGCTTGGCGCCGGTGCGGGAGAGGCCGCCGCCGATGTGCATCAGGCAGGAGGCGTCGCCGCCGGAGCAGGCCGAAGCGCCGGTGGAGCAGATGTTCTTCACCTTGTCATCAAGCATGGCCGAGGAGACGTCCGCGTTTTTGATCGAGAAGGTTCCACCAAAACCGCAGCACTGGTCAGCTTCGGGCAGCTCGTTGACGGTAATACCGCCGACGGTCTTGAGTAGGTCCAGCTGTCGATCGCCTAGTCCCAAGGACCGCATGCCGTGGCAGGACGGGTGGTAGGTGATGGTTTCGGGGAAGTAGCTACCCAATTGTTCGGCCGCGTTGGTGACGCCCAGAACGTCCACCAGTAGCTGGGTCAGTTCATAGGTGCGCGCCCCAACGGCCTTGGCTCGTTCCTTGAGTTCTGGTTTGCCCAAGCGATCAGCTAGGTAGGGGTGCTGGTGCTTAACCGAGGCAACGCAGGAACCGGAAGGGGCGACTGCAACGTCGTAGTCGTCGGTGTCGAAGGCATTGATGTGGTTTTCGACCACGGGCAAGGCTTCGGGCATGTAGCCGGAGTTCATGTGCATCTGCCCGCAGCAGGCTTGTGCCCTGGGGAAAATTACCTCATGTCCCAAGCGTTCGAGCAACTTCACTGTCGACTTGGCGGTTTCTGGATACATAGCGTCCACTATGCACGTGGCAAAGAGAGCGATTCGCATAATAAATGACTCTTTCAGAGTGTGGTCTGACCATACTATGCGAAGAAATTCGTAATAGTCAAGACTTGTTGTGATGACACTCACGTTGTACTCTTGATGGTCGGACCACATATGGTCAGACCATCTTCTAGTAAGGACGCCCACACCGTGTTTACACCATCTACCGAGCCGATAGCGGGCAGTGTTGCCCTCTCGGCGCTTGTTGCTTTAATCCCTTTGATCACCTTCTTTGTACTGTTGGCTGTGATCAAAACCAAGGCGCACTGGGCCGGATTGGGATCTCTGGCAGTCGCCATTATCGTCGCCATTATTGGATGGAAAATGCCGGTATTGATGGCACTGAACTCCGGGGCGATGGGAATGGTTTTTGGGGCCTTCCCGATCGTCTGGATCGTGGTCATGGCCATCTTCCTCTACCAAGTCACCGTCAAATCCGGACGCTTTGAAGACCTGCGTCGTGTCTTCGACGTGATCGGCGGCGGGGACGTAAGAATTCAGGCTGTGTTGATCGCTTTCTGCTTTGGTGGGTTGCTTGAAGCGCTGGCTGGATTTGGTGCACCGGTAGCCATTACCGCCACCATGCTGCTGGCTTTGGGGCTGTCTCCGCTGCGTGCGGCTTGTGCCGTGCTGATTGCCAACACTGCACCAGTGGCTTTTGGTGCGGTGGCCATCCCCATCACTACCGCTGGTGCGTTGACCGGAATCCCGGCTCATGAAATTGGTGCCGTGGTAGGCCACCAGTCGCCGCTGTTGGCGTTGTTTGTACCAACTATCTTGGTGCTGATCCTTGACGGTTGGCGCGGTGTGCGCCAGGTGCTGCCAGCGACCCTGACTATCGGTATTTCCTTCGGTATCGCCCAGTGGCTGTGCTCCACCTACTTCTCGTACGAACTCACTGATATCGTGGCCTCGTTGGTTGGATTGGCCGCAGCGGTCATCTTATTGCGCTTCTGGACTCCTAAGGGTGCATCCGAAGCACGCCAGCGCGTGTTGACCGCTGAGGCTGCTGCATTGCCGGTGGAGCAGGGCACTAAATTGCACGGACTAAATACCTGGATGGCGCTGTTCCCATACTTGCTGGTCATCGTCATCTTCGGCCTGGCCAAACTGTGGAAATTGGGAATCGACATCCCAGCGTGGCTGGCTAGTACTGACATCAAGTTCGGTTGGCCAGGACTATATGGGGAAGTGGTGGACTCCAGCGGCAAGGCTGTCTCGTCAACCATGTACACCTTCTCGTGGTTGTCCTCGCCGGGTACTCTGCTGCTGATCACCGGCGTGATTGTTGCTTTTGTATATTCACGCAATACCTCCGGCGGCAAGTACGCCTTGACCTTTGGTGAAGGTCTGTCGGAAATCGGCAAGACTATCTACAACATGCGATTTGCCGCGTTGACCATCCTTTCGGTGCTCGGCTTGGCCTATGTGATGAACCTGTCCGGCCAGACCATTACGGTGGGCACTTGGCTGGCTGGAGCCGGTGGATTCTT
The DNA here is from genome assembly GCF_056934395.1 of Glutamicibacter sp. MOO4. Taxonomy (NCBI): domain Bacteria; kingdom Bacillati; phylum Actinomycetota; class Actinomycetes; order Micrococcales; family Micrococcaceae; genus Glutamicibacter; species Glutamicibacter sp. MOO4. The sequence goes on along the minus strand of NZ_CM167800.1, from coordinate 2,392,689 downwards.
TGCGTTCCTTTCACCAATTCTTGGCTGGATCGGCACCGCCGTGACCGGCTCGGATACTTCTGCGAACGCGTTGTTTGCCAAGCTGCAGCAGACCGCTGGTGTGAATGCGGGTATTGACCCCAACCTATTGGTGGCTGCTAATACCTCAGGTGGTGTGGTCGGCAAGCTGATCTCCCCGCAGAACCTTGCGATCGCCGCAACCAGCGTGAAGATGGAAGGCCAGGAATCGGTCATCCTCAAGAAGGTCGCCGGATGGTCTGTAGGCATGCTGCTGGTGCTGTGCTGTTTGGTTTACCTGCAGTCCACCCCGGTGCTTTCGTGGATGCTTCCGTAGTTCTTTGACCGGCTAAAATAGATTCGATGCCTATTAACCCAGCTCCGCGTGCGTACCAGGTCGTGCTTCAAGCAATTGAGGAAGATCTGCTGACCGAGAAGCTGTCCGTTGGGGACCAGCTTCCAGGCGAACGTGCGCTCGCGGAGCAACATGGGATTTCTCGTGCCTCGGTGCGAGATGCCATTCGCATCCTTGATGTGATGGGCATAATTAAGACTTCCACGGGCTCCGGACCCAACTCCGGGGCCGTGATCATCTCCAACCCTTCGGCCGGGATCTCCCAGGCCTTGCGCCTGCATTTGGCGGCTAAGGGCATCAATGTTCGCGAGATCGTTGAATCGCGCATTCTGCTCGAGACCTGGGCTGCGCAAATGACTCCGCGCGATCCAATCCAGGCAAAGCAGGTCATTGAGCGCACTGCTGTGTTGATTATGCGTATGGATGACGCGCAACTGTCCCGCGAATCCTTCCATCGTATTGATGCCGAGTTCCACGTACTGCTGGCTTCCATGGCCGGCAATGCGGTGGTGGAGTCCATGATGGAATCGCTGCGCAACTCGATTAGTGACTATGTTGCGGCATCGATTCCTGACGACGAATCGTGGCAACCTGTGGTCAAGGTTTTACGCCGCCAACACAAGGCCATCCACCATGCTTTTGCTACTGGCCAGCGTGAACGAGCAGCGCAGCTGCTCGAAGAACACATCACTTGGTTCTACTCGCAGACGCACTAGATCCCCAAATTAGTCCGGAACCCACGTCTTCGTCTACGGGCAATACCCCAAGGCGCAGCAGGAAGACATCGATCTTAAATATGTGTTCATGGTGGCGGCCCTGCTCTACTCCAAGCCTTTAGGGACCGCCCTGTTTGGTTGGCGATTATTCGGAGGCGCTGGCTTCTTGATTCCGGTAGCGAGTCGCGAGCTCAGATCCAAGATTTTCGCCCATGATGCGGCGTTCAATTCCGGTAAATTGCTCTACTAGTTGTTCATCTTCCAGTCCGGGAAGACAAACGACTTCCCCGAGCGAGAATCCTACCCACCCTGCCTGAGCTACGTCTTCGGCCGTCATGGCACGGGGGCCCTGCGACTTTCCACCGTTCCATTCCGTGGACACCAAACCCGGGCACACTACAGTTGCCTGCACCCCGGTGCCGTGCAACTCCGATGCGAGAACTCGGGTAAAAGCCATCGTCCCTGCCTTAGCTCCCACGTACAGCGCGCGCTGTGGCAACGTTGCACTTGTGCCGGGCGTTCCCGACGACGAGTTAGTACCCGGGGGTTGGTCGGCACCCGCACTAAATGCGAGGTTGGAGGCAACACTGATGATTCCACCCCGCCCGCGTCCCAGCATGCCGGGGAGTGCTGCTCTGGCCAGGACCGGTGTGACATTAGCATTTAGTGTCCAAGCTCGATCCAGCTCACCGGGGTCGATTTCTGCGAACGGCCCATAAGCGCTGACTCCTGCATTTGATACGAGGACATCAATGTCACCGGCAGCGGCACGTTCAACTGCGCGTTTCAGGCCTGCTTTCTCGGAGAGGTCTACGGTCAGGGTTTCTGAGCTTGCTCCCGCGTCGGAAAGTCGCTCGGCTAGCGCTGCTAGCCTGTCTGCTCTCCGGGCGACAAGTACTAAGTCGTGGCCCGCCTCGGCAAGAACCGTTGCCATGGCGGCGCCGATCCCAGAACTAGCTCCTGTGATGAATGCGATTGGTCGAGACATATTGACTCGAAGTGTTGACGAGTATAAAGCGTTTGATAGATGACAATGAGTGTACATTAAAGTTATGAGTGAAAATTCTATGGCGGAGACCCCGGATCCCCGAGCCCGAGTAATTTGGGCGTTGCGTCGGGCGGAGCTGGCAGTGCAGAACCTGAAAGACCGTCAGCTTCGAGCAGTGGGGTTACGCTCCTCGCACTACGCGTTGCTCGCATCGGTGAGCGCCGAACCGGGGCTTGCTGGAGCCACGCTTGCACGTCGACTCAACGTCACTCCTCAGGCAATCGCTTCTCTGGCCACCCGGTTGGAAACACTCGGCCTCATTGAGCGGAAGGTTCATCCGCGGCACGCGCAAGTGCAGGAATTGCATTTGACTGATGCAGGGCGTACCGCGTTGAACGCAGGCGAGGCCATCGTAGATGACCTTGAAGAACGGGTTGTTGAATTGCTCGGTGCCGAAGAAAGCGAGCATCTGCGGGTGGTCCTTGATCGGCTGGCGGAGCTATTGCCTGCAGAACGCACCGGAAACGAAGTGGCTAATGATTGACATCAGGGGCGTTGCTCAATGAGTTCCTTGAAGATCCGGAAGCATCTGAAAAGAATTACCTTGGGCGCAAACTTGCCGTCGAATTGACCTCACCTCGCGCGGGGCAAAGCATGTACTCGACGCCGGTAATTGAGGGATCCGATCGATCGCACGGCGAGCTACTTGCAGTTTTAGTTCTTCCTCATGGATCCAAGGCTAAAGCTTCGTTCCGAACTCTGGAGGGCATCGCGCCAGAAGGTCGTCTCGTGCTCACCGGTGAGTGCCGAATGGTGGCAAATGAGAACGTTCTGGTATTCAAAAACTGTTCCATCGCGAAAAGTTAGTTTTCGTGGACCCATAGTGTGACTGGCGGAAATGTGCGCTGCTCGACAGGGTGACCCTGCCGAACTTGCGGAAAAGCATTCCCAGCCACCCATGGCGGCTGGAGATTCTTTAAGCCATCAACTGCTCGTCCAGCAATTCATAAATCGTACTTTATTGCAACGTGCGTTACATATATCTGATATCTTTTGAGGGAGCGACGGGGCTACTTTTTGGATACACCACTAGGCCAAGGCCGGTGATGGGTTCCCGTCGGTGAATTATCGACACTTCTTGCGAGGGAATTCATGAGTCAACTTTTTGACCTATCCGGACGTTTGGCCCTGGTCACCGGGTCCTCCCGCGGCATTGGCCGCGAACTTGCCCGAGCGCTAGCCGATGCCGGCGCGACCGTCATTCTTCATGGACGCGATGAGCAACGCTTGGCCCAAACCGTTGCCGAATTTAGCAGCCATTACGGCACCGAAAAAATTCACAGTGCATGCTTTGACGTCACTGATGACGCGGCAGTACGTGAAAATATCGAGGCCATCGAAAAGAACATCGGTGCCATCCGCATCTTGGTCAACAACGCTGGAATTCAGCACCGTGTGCCAATGCTTGAGCTGGAACTAGCTGACTGGCAGCGCGTCATTGATACCAACCTGACCAGCGCGTTCTTGGTAGGACGCGAAGTTGCCCGTGGCATGGTGCAGCGCGGTGAAGGCAAGATCATCAACATCTGCTCGGTACAAACCGACCTGGCGCGCCCCACCATTTCCGCGTACACCGCGGCCAAGGGTGGCCTGCGAAACCTCACCCGCGCCATGACCGCCGAATGGGCTGGTTCCGGACTGCAAATTAATGGCATCGCACCTGGCTACATCCACACCGAAATGACCCAGAACCTCGTTGATGATGAGAAGTTCAACTCTTGGATCTTGGGCCGCACACCAGCAGCCCGTTGGGGAACCGTTGAGGACTTGGCGGGCCCGGCCGTATGGCTGGCCTCGGATGGTTCCAACTACGTCAACGGACAGACTATCTTTATCGACGGAGGCATGAGCGTTGTCGTCTAACACCCTAGCTACTAGCACCGAAGCCGTTGTTGCCCACGCGGCAGGGGATCTACGCGTTGAGCAGATCGAACTAGCCGCACCGGCTGCAGATGAAGCACGCATTTCCATCGCCTACGGCGGTATCTGCGGATCAGACCTGCATTACTGGAGCCATGGTGCTGCCGGTGAATCCATTCTTAAAGCACCTATGGTCTTAGGCCACGAGATTGTTGGCACCGTCCTGCAGACGGCCGCCGATGGCACTGGGCCAGCCGCCGGCACCAAAGTCGCCGTGCATCCGGCAACTCCCGGCGAAACTGGAGAACCTTATCCAACCGAACGTCCCAACCTGTCTCCAGGCTGCACCTATTTAGGATCTGCAGCCCGCTATCCACACACCGAAGGTGCGTTCGCCCGCGAGGTCAACCTACCTGCTCGGATGTTGCGCGCTCTACCCGAGTCCCTTTCACTACGTGATGCCGCGTTGGCGGAACCAGCAGCAGTGGCCTGGCATGCAGTTTCACGTGCGGGAGATGTTGCTGGAAAGCGCGCACTGGTCATCGGTGCCGGCCCCATTGGAGCTTTGGCAGTCGCCGTGCTCAAGCGCGCCGGAGCCGCAGAAATCATTGCGGTGGACATGCATGACAAGCCACTTCAGATCGCAACAAAGCTCGGTGCGACCTCAACCCTGCGGGCGGATGATCAAGAGTCCATCGCCAAGGTTAATGCCGACGTGGTGATCGAGGCTAGTGGCAACTACCGTGGTCTGGCCTCGGCAGTACGCGGTGCTACGCGCGGTGGACGAGTAGTCATGGTTGGCCTGCTACCAACCGGTGAGCAGCCAGCACTGATCTCGCTTGTCATCACCCGTGAACTAGAACTCGTCGGTTCATTCCGTTTTAACGACGAAATTGACCACGTTCTTGCTGCCTTGGCCGACGGGTCGTTACGGATCTCGGATGCTGTCACCCACGAGTTCCCAGTGGGCCAAAGTCTTGAAGCCTTTGAAACGGCCAAGGATGCTTCCACCTCGGGCAAGGTCCTACTGGATTTCCTTAGCGAATAATCCATTACTGTAAAACGCACTGCGGTGGCCCTGAAATTCGGGTCACCGCAGTGCGTTTTTTGGTTCAGCTGAGACTAATTATTAGCTTCAACAACGTGCACCGAGGTAGTCACCGGCACCGGGTTGACGAACAAGTCCAATACTGGGCAGTGAGCATCCACAGCCTGGCGTAGTTCTTCATAACGCTCTGCGGATTCAGGACCCGCAATGTGCACCTGCAAGTCCACGGAGGAGAAGCCCGGACGAATTGTTTCATCAATGCCAAACAGGCCACGAACATCAAGCTGGCCATCAGCGGTGATCTGCACATCATCTACTTGGATGCCCAAGTTTTCCGCGTACAGACGGTAAACAACTACTTGGCAGGAAACCAACGCTGCCAAGGCATATTCCACCGGGCTGGCCGCGATGTCGCTGCCTCCCAGTGCAGCTGGTTCATCAACGGTAAAGCTGTGCTTGCCGGCCCTGATGTTACTGGCTACAGAGTCGAATCCTTCGCCACGAACACTAAAGGTGAGTTGTGCGCTCTGTGGGGCTGCCGAAATGCGTTCACCCCATCCAGTGCCAGCTTCTTGTAAGCGCGCAGAGCGATCTTCGGCCACGGAAAGTTTCTTGGTTGCGGTAGGCATAAGAGGTGTTCTCCCTTTTCTGACGCAAGGGTGCGCCATCGTTTACGCTTCTTGACTCTCAGGATGCGTCGAATCTTCACCTGGGGCACCCGGCACAATGGCTAGAGGGTTGCCGTCCACTCAGCCAGGGCCGTAGTGAGTGGAACTCGTGATTCAGTGATTCATTTTTATCCTTGAGTACCGCTGCGAGTAAAGCATTCGCTTAACTTTTCGTCATTACGAAGCTGTCGGTAACCGTCGATAGGATGGAGGGTAGCAACCGGCTCTATTGCGTACACAACGATTGGCGGATATGGAATACCAGCTGACTATCAAAAACTTGGACTTGGTACTGGACCAGGACACGTTGGAGATTGGTGCGTTCTACTATCAGTCGGGAAAGGTCTCGCACGTTGAACGCCACGTTGAAGCCGGTCTTACTCAAGTGCGCGGACAGGTGCTCGGCGCGCAGGTGAACGCAACCTTCCGATTTGAAGCGCAAGGGATTTCATTTGAAGGTGGTTGCAGCAAACACCCCACCAGTACTCGCTGCGAAGAAGTCGCCGCGTTATTGATTGAAACCATTAACGAAGATGATGAGCCTCTGTACGTTACCGACGGTGCGGTGCGGCCGCATGACTGGCAACGTCAAGCGGTGCCGCAGTGGGAACGTAGTCTTAACCGCCTATTGCCCGTCATCGATGATGAACCGGACGTCGCCCAAGAGCCGCTGGGCCTCATTCTAAAAATCGTTAGCGAACCACGCTACGGTAGCGATGATGCCCTGACCCTTCAGGCTCGCCCGGCGCGACAAGGTACCAAGAGCCCATGGATTCAGACCGGAGTAAGCTGGAAGTCTGTGGCCTTTGACAAGCGGTTCTCCAAAGAACAGCGCCGCGCCATAAGTGAACTGGACCAGCTGCGAGAGCAGGCTGAAAAGCAAAAATACGGTTATGTCTGGGACGTCAAAGACTGGATCTCGCTAATGGATCTGCCGGGCAAAGATTTGCTCGAAGCTTTCGTTGCGCTGCAAGCAGCCGGAGTGCAGATCATCAACGGAAGTAGCAACGCCAAGCCCGCTGTGACCTTCAGCCCTGAGCCGGCGAATGCTTTTGTAGATCTGCGCCGTGGTGAAGACGGGTTGACCATGGAGGGGTTCATTTCCGCACCTGATCCACAAGACTCACATGTACTGCCCGTCGGAAATCCACCGACATTTTTGGTGTACTCGGCTAAGCCGTTGGCCAAGGCTAAAGACTGGGGACTGGCAGAATTTGCTGAGCCTGTTTCAGCAGAACTTGCCTCTTTTATTGCTTCTGGAGTTCAGTTCGTTCCAGCAGCAGACGTTCCGCGTTTTGAGGAAAAACATCTGGAACGCATGCGCCACTTGGCCCCGCTGAAAAGCGTCGACGTGAGCTATAAAATTCCTGCCCCCGCTCGTCCTGTCCTGCGGCTGGCTGTATCTAGCAGCCCAGAAGTTGTCGCACTGTGTTACTCGTGGAAGTACCCGTCCAAAGCACCACGGCAACGTGGCATCGAGAAGGAAATCCTTGCCTCGATCAAGGACAAGCTTGGAGACGACGCTGCCTTGGGACCGGTGAACTCCTCGGGCATTTTTGAAGATCAAGACCTGAGCATCTCTCAGTCCATCGACTTCTTGGTTTATACCCTTCCGCTGCTCGAAGAGCACCCGGACGTATTGATCGAAGCGCAAAACCGACTGCCCAAGTACCAAATAAATGATGCACCAGCCACCGTTGCCGTTGAAGCCGGAGAAAGCACCGGAGACTGGTTCGACCTTTCCATTGAAGTCACCATTGATGAGGTCAAGGTACCTTTCCCTCAACTACTCGCAGCGCTGACTCGGCATGAGGACTACCTTGTCTTAGATGATCTGACCGTCATTCCCATCGCCGGTGCTGACTTTGCTCAGCTACGTCAGTTGGTCAATGAAGCTGGGGAACTGGGCACAGTTGAAGGCGATACGATTCGCATCCACAAGCTGAGCATCGACTGGTGGCAAGAACTGCTGGACTTGGGCATCATTGAAGCTCAGCACAACGCCTGGCTAGAAACCATGAACGAGCTGACCAGTGGCGAGGAACTTGCGCCCGTAGCTCTGCCAGAAAGTTTCAAAGCGAATTTGCGCCCGTACCAGGAGCAGGGATTGGCCTGGCTGAATTTCTTGCGTACCCACTCACTGGGTGGAGTGCTCGCAGATGACATGGGCTTGGGTAAAACCGTCCAGTTGCTGGCCTGTCTGGAACAAGCTCGCACGGAAAACCCTGATCAAAAGTTCTTGGTTCTTGCCCCGACCTCGGTGGTGGGTAACTGGATTAATGAAGCGCAGCGTTTCGCGCCGAACCTTCGTACGCGGGGGATTAGCTCCACGTCAAAAAAGGCCGGACAGAGCATCAAGGATCAGTTGGGTGACGCGCAGCTGATTGTCACTAGCTACACGATCTTCCGACTGTCCTATGAAGAGTTTGAAGCTGCCGGGTTCTCCGTGATGATCATTGATGAAGCGCAACAGCTGAAGAACCACACCTCAAAGGGCTATAAGCAAGCGCGCCAGTTGCCGGTGCCTTGTAAGTTCGTTGTCACTGGTACGCCGATGGAAAATAATCTCCTTGAGCTGTGGGCTCTGGTTTCCTTGGCTGCCCCTGGACTGTTGGGCGGACAGAAGGCCTTCAAGGATATTTATCAGAAGCAGATTTCCGACGGTGATAAAGAAAGACTCGATCGTCTCAAGAGCCGGTTGCGTCCATTTGTACTTCGACGCACCAAGGAACAGGTGGTTCCGGAACTTCCAGCAAAAACCGAACAGATTCTGGAAGTTGAGCTGGAACCAAGTCACCGTAAGGCCTATGACCGTCGCTTCCAGCGGGTACGACAAGAAGTGCTCGGATTGGTTGATGACGTAGATTCCAACCGTTTCAAGATTTTGCAGTCGCTCACGTTGCTACGCCAACTGGCCTTAGATCCGTCCTTGGTCGGTGAAGGTGACGGCCCGAGCGCCAAGCTTGAGCTACTACGAGAACTGATGGCCGACGCAGTGGCTGAAGGACACAAGATCTTGGTCTTCAGCCAGTTCACCAGCTTCTTGACCAAGGCGCGGGACGTTGCCGTATCGCTAGATATTGAGCACGGTTACCTAGATGGTTCCACTAGTGGAATCAAGCGAAAAGAAATGATCGATGGGTTCAGCAATGGGGACTTCCCGGTCTTCTTCATCTCGTTGAAGTCCGGCGGTTTTGGTATCAACCTCACCGCTGCTGATTACTGCATCTTGTTGGATCCTTGGTGGAATCCGGCTGCGGAAGCTCAGGCCATTGACCGTGCACACCGCATTGGTCAGGAACGGCCGGTTTACGTGTATCGTCTGGTCGCCAAGGACACCATCGAGTCCAAGGTGCTGGCCTTACAAGCCAAAAAGACGCAGCTGTTTAATGACGTTTTGGGTGACGAATCGGAGGCTGGTCAGCAGTCTGCCTTGAGCGCTGATGACTTCTTAGCTTTGATGCAGTAGCTTGAATCGTTGTCTTTAGGTCAGCTCTTCGAAACTGATGTTCAGTCGGTGCAACAGCTGTCCAAAGTTTTGTAGTTCGCTAGCTTCCCATTCGGTGAGCTGGCGGCGCAGTTCCTGACGCAGGGTGTTTCCGCTGTCGCGCCACTTGTCTCTAGCCAGTGCCGTGGCAGAGACCAGTTGAGCGCGGCCGTCAGAGGGATCCTGGGTTCGGTTCACTAGGCCCAAGGACTCTAGCTGCTGAACCAGTCGAGAAATAGTTGCCTTATCTAGACGAAGCTTCTCGGCCAAAGCGCCCTGTTGCTGAGCATCTTCGCGGATGACAAGTCCGAGCAGGCGGTAACCAGGCGCTTGCAAGTCCGGGTGGACCGCTTTTGCGCGGCGAACGATCATATCTCGTGCGTGCAAAAGTATGGCAGTGAACTCATCTTCAACCGTCTGCAACAGCGTTTCATCTTGCATAGTCACTATTCTAGGGAGTCGAGGCCACCTCAGGAGAATTTAGTCCTTTGCGCTGTTCAGCTACCGAGGCAAAGCCATTGATATTGGAGCAGATTTCCTTCACCCGTGAAAGAAAAGTTTCTCGCGAGTGCCCCGAATAATGTGGTGTGGCAATGACCAATGGATGTGCAGCCAACCGTTGGGTTAGCGCGGGCACAACGGTGCCTGTCGGGGCGTCCCACCAGACGTCTAGTGCTGCTCCGCCAATGAGCTGTTGATCTAATACGTCAATGAGCGCTGGCGCGTTCACTATCGGTCCACGCGCAACATTGACCAACAGTGCGTCACTACGCATCATCGAGAGTTCAGTAGCGCCGATAAGATCTCTTGTTGCATCAGTCAGTGGTAGGCAAAGAACCACCACATCGCTGCATTCAAGAAGTTCGGGCAGATGCTCCATGGATTTCACCCAGTGAAGATTTTGGTTATCAGTTGAAGGCTCGCTCGGGTTTCGGCGCACCGCTACCGCTTTGGCCCCCAGGGCTGTGACTGCCGAGAGGGTGTGTTGGCCAATTGCCCCCATTCCAATGAATCCCACGGTTAGGTCCTTGACGGTACGGAACAGGGAAATGTTGGGATCTGTTGCGAGAGTGCGCCAGGTGCCCTCGGTCAATTCACGGGTGATGCTGAGCAGGCGCCGTTCGTGGGCGAGGATGGCCATCACTACGTATTCTGCGATGGAACGTTCGTGGTGGGAGGTCGTCGCAACTTGGGTGGACTCGGGCAGGTACTTCAGCGCCACGCGGTCAGTGCCGGCTCCGGTGACATGCACTAGACCGGCTGTACAGCGTTGTGCGTCTTGGTCGGAAAGTCTTGCGCACACCAAAACGTCCGCCTCGGCGATCTGCCTTGACTGTTCGTGGGGGTCAAGCGATGCAACAAACTTCCAGGTGTGTCTGGTGCCCAACTGACGGAAAAGGGATTCAAAGCGGCTGACGATGGGGTCGGTCACCACGATCTGTAGTGGCCTTACCATCGTGGACTCTTCAGCTCATAGGTGGGATCGATGGACTGCATGTAGCTGGTATCGTCACGTTGCTTCAGCCCACAGTCAAGGTATTGCTGATGCATCCGCTCAAGGGCTTGCGTATCGAGTTCCACGCCCAGTCCAGGACCGGTTGGAACTTGGACCTTACCGTCTTGAATCGTCAGTGTTCCGGCCACGATGACATCGTCTTCCTCGAGTTTCCAAGGCCAGTGGGTATCGCAGGCGTAGTCAATATTCTCGGTGGCCGCCGCTAACTGAATCATGGCCGCGAAGCTGATCCCTAAATGAGAATTCGAGTGCATCGAAAGGCTCAGACCAAAGGTCTCTGCGATGCCGGAAAGTAGTTTGGACCGGCTCAAGCCGCCCCAGAAGTGATGATCGGACAGGACGATGTCTATAGCTTGCGCTTTGATGGCTGGCTGAAGATCAGCAAAAGAGACCACGCACATGTTGGTGGCGATTGGCAGGTTGATGGCTGCGCGCACGGCAGCATTATCGGCAATCCTCAGGCAAGGATCTTCCAAGTACTGCAGGGATGCTTCCAAACGGTGCCCGACTTCTATTGCCGTTGGCACGCTCCACACACCATTGGGGTCTAAACGCAGTGGGATGTCGGGAAACTCTTGGTGTAACGCCTCGATGGCGGCAGCTTCTTGGTCCGGCGGGAAGACCCCACCCTTGAGTTTCAATGCCTTGAATCCGTAGTCAGTGACCATCTTGCGGGCTTGGGCCACGATCCCTGCAGGGTCTATGGCCTCGCCCCACTTGTCGCTTTCACGTCCGGGATGATTTGCCCACTTGTAAAAGAGATAGCCACTGAAATCAACGTATTCGCGTATTGCGCCGCCGAGCAACGTGCTGACCGGTACTCCCAGGACCTTGCCTTGGATATCGAGGCACGCAACGTTGAATGCGGACAGTACTCGGTCATCTAACGAGGTCGTTGTGACCATGCCTCCGGTGCCGTGTCCGCCTTGTCCGTTGTCCTGCACTAGAGACTCAGAGACGAGTCGTGAGATGAGATTCAGATTAAACGGGTCGGCACCTTTCAGAGCAGAAGCTGCTCGACGTAGCCGCGCGACGTGGGCCTCGTCGCCGTAGGTTTCACCTAGCCCGTAGTGTCCTGTATTTGTATGCACCACCACGATTGCTCGCAACGCAAACGGTTCGTGTACTCCCACGGAATTAAGCAAGGGCGGATCCGCGAAAGCGACGGGAGTGACTTCAATTCTTTCCACTCGGCATGATGTTGATTCGCTCTGCGGCGATTGGCTAGAGACTTGCTGCGTCGTTGCATCCAGCATGGCGGGCTCCCTTGGTCGTGTAGGTCTAGACTCACCATAGAAGCCGTTATTGATACCTGTCCAAGCTAATTTATGCAATCAACGATTCAAGGAGAGCATTGATGTTTTCGCTCATTCAACTGGAGTCCTTCGTCGCTGTTGCTGAAGAACTCCACTTCGGTGCTGCCGCTGAACGACTCAACATGACTCAGCCGCCGCTGAGCCGACAGATCCAATTGCTGGAACGTGAATTATCCGCCAAGCTCTTCACCCGCACCTCGCGCAATGTGCAACTAACCGCTGCTGGCGAGGTGCTGCTCCCCAATGCCCGCAGACTTTTGGAGTTGAGCCGACGCACCAGCATGGAAGTCTCCCGTGTGTCTACCGGGGACTCTGGAACGGTGATCGTTGGTTACACCTCAGTGGCTGGCCAATCTGTTCTGCCGGCCTTACTGTCTACCGCTGCCCGTCATCTGCCGGATGTCACGCTGGTTCTGCGAGAAGCCGTTTCCATTGACCAACTCGACGCGTTGAGCAGCGGAAATATTGATGTTGGTCTATTGCGCCCAGTCGTCAATCGGGGAGGAGTGCAATCATGTCTGGTGAAAAAGGACCGACTGGTGGTGACTCTTCCAGCAGGACACTATTTGGCCACCGGCAAGGGTGTCTTGATCAAAGAATTGGTGGGGCTCCCACTGATGATGTATTCAACCAATGAAGCTAGGTACTTTTACGATCTGGTGATTCGGCTCTTCGATTCCGTGGGAAGCAAACCAACCATTACCCAAATTGCCAGCCAGATTCCTGCGCTCATGGCTTTGGTTGCCGTGGGGCTCGGGGTGTCGTTGGTGCCGGCCAGCGCCATGGACTTTGCGCCACCTGGAGTGGTTTTTGAAGAACTAACTAGCCCTGACGGACTACAAAATTTGAACCATTCTGACATCTTTATTGCTTGGGAAGAAGGTTCGGTGAATCCGGCTGCGCAACGACTACGCGAAGTCTTTATTGACTCTCTGGAAAATGTTGAAGGAACAGCGATTCCCGACAAGACTGCTTCAACCGATCGGCCTGAGTAGGCCAAAGCTGTGTTGCCGGGTCATTGGTGAATTAGTGGTGCAACAAACCAGCAAAGGCCAACATGACCGGAATACCTAGAATCGTGGTGACCAGAACGGTGTCCTTGGCAATGGTAATTCCGGCGTTGTAGCGATCAGCGTTGACAAAAATATTCTGCGCGGTAGGCAGTGCCGCCATGATAATCGCGATGTATTGACCGGTGGCGTCGAGCCTGAACAACCAGGCTGCCAGAACCCAAGCTAGGAGTGGGTGAACAACCAGCTTGAGTGCTGTTGCCACCCATACTTCGGTTCGGCGTTGTGTTGCCTTTTGCAATGGTTTAGAGCCCACCAGAGAAATGCCGAAGCCAAGAAGCATGGCCGGAATCGAAGCTCCGGCAAGCAGTTCTATGGGTGTCAGCAACAACTGTGGTGGCATCCAATGGAAGATGGAACAAGCCAACCCGGCTGCCGAAGCAATAATCATCGGGTTTGATAGCGTGCGAATCAGGAGGCTTCGCGCACCGGCTTCCCGGTTGCTTGTAGCCTTTTCCATCATCGACAGTGACACCGGAGTCATGATGGCCATCTGAAACAGGGCCACGGGTGCAGCGATAGAGATATCCCCCAACGCATAGAGCGCGATGGGCAGGCCTAGGTTTCCGGCATTCACCGTGGAAGCGGCCATGGAGCCGATTGTTCGTTCTGCAGCAGAGCGTTTAAAGAGCCACCGCGAGAGAAAATGGAAAAGTACAAACACAACGCTGGACGAAATTCCGGCGATAAACAGCTGAGAGCCGAGGGCTTCTTGAGGATTGGCGCCGGCAATTGTGGTGAAAAGCAAAGCGGGCGAGGCAATGAAGAAGGTGAGACGATTGAGGATCATTCGCCCTTCAGGGCCGAAGACATTCTTCTTTCCAGCCCAATAGCCAATGCCAATAATGGCCCAGATACCGAAAAATCCCTCGAAGACACCAAACATGAGACGGGCTTGAACTCCTAGCTCAAAAGGAACGTTGCGAGCAATGCTACCGGGATGGATAAAAATGTACTGGCCAGAATCACTTCACGAGGAACCGTAGGTTTCAGTGAGAACTGCTGACTGAACAACAGAACGTTCTGCGCGGTGGGCAAAGCGGCCATGACAACTACACCCATGAGATCCGTTAACTCAAGACCAAAAACAAACCGACCCAAAGCCCAAGCAATGCACGGCATGAGCAACACTTTGAACGCGCTACCCAAAAAGACTTCAGGCCGTCCTTCCTTTTCAGCCAATGGCTTTTGCCCATACAAGGACATGCCAAAGGCCATCAGCAACAACGGAATGGAGGCATTACCGAGCATCTCCAAAGGTGCGTGCAACACTTCGGGAAGTCTGAGATGGATGAAAGAAAAGCAGGCACCAATGGCGGTTGCGACAGTCACCGGGTTAGCGATGGATTTCAAGACGGTTCGGCCCAGCGGAAGGTTCTGCGTATCCGGGTTCAGTTTGCGCGAGATCACCGCAAACATACACAGGTAGGCTGGCGCGATGATCAACAACTGAGCTATCAAGACGGAAACTGCAGGGGTAGTACTACCCACCGCATACAGCGCCAGGGGAATGCCGATGTTCCCGGCATTGACGTAACTGGTTGCCATGGCGGCCGCCGGGAGATGGCGGGCCGGAGTCTTGAGGAAAATTCTGGAGACCACCGCGAAGAGCGCACCGGTGAGCACGGCAGTCAACAGCGCTATAGGTGTGAACACACCCAGAACTAATCCAAGGTCGGCGTCTGCGAGCAAGATGAACATCAAGGCAGGGTTGGTGATGTAGTAGATCAGCGGGGTCAGCCCGGTGGAAATGGCTTGCCGCTTACTCGGGAGAAATTTTGCTGTCGCCAGACCTACCCCGATAAGGATTAGGACTATCGCGAACCCTTGCATCACGCCGTGCATATCTTCTCCTGCTTACACTTCTCTATGACTGCGTTGAGGCCTACCAACACCACATTGGGGACAGCCGGGACAACATCAAATGTTGTTCCAACCGCCCCCCATGGTCATCACTTATTCAGAGTCAATACTTAGCGAACCAACGCTGGGCTCTTGGAATCAAAGCTCCAGCCTGGAATCAGATATTGCATTGATACCGCGTCATCGCGTGATCCGAGTCCGTGCTGCAAATACAGCTCGTGAGCCTCGTTGACACGCGCTCGGTTCAGGGTGACCCCAAGACCGGACTGTTGCGGAACTTGGATTTCTCCGTCGCGAATCTGCAGTGGTTCTTCGGTCAGCTCTTGACCGTCCTGCCAGATCCAGTGGGTATCCAACGCCGTGATGTCTCCTGGCGCTGCAGCCCCGGCTTGGGTGAACATGGCCAAGGAAATATCAAAGTGGTTATTTGAGTGAGAACCCCACGTAAGCCCAAACTCGTCACACAATTGGGCAACCCGAACGGAACCGGACATGGTCCAGAAGTGCGGATCCGCCAGTGGAATATCCACGGCGTTGGTGCGCACTGCGTGGGACATTTCGCGCCAGTCGGTGGCAATCATGTTGGTAGCGGTCTGCAAGCCGGTGGCACGACGGAACTCGCTCATCACTTCGCGTCCCGAGAACCTGCCCTCAGGTCCACAAGGATCCTCAGCGTAAGCCACAACTCCGCGCATACGCTTGCCCAAACGGATAGCGTCTTCCAACAACCATCCGCCATTAGGATCCAAGGTAATACGCGCATCAGGGAATCGTTCCTTGAGCGCAATCACCGCATCCACTTCAGCGTCGCCTGCCTGGACACCGCCCTTGAGCTTGAAGTCTTTGAACCCGTAACGTTTCTGAGCGGCTTCAGCCAAGCGGACCACAGCTTCTGGTGTCATAGCCTCTTCGCGGCGAACCTTCTCCCAGTCATCCGCGCCATGAGGTTCGCGAAGATATGGAAGATCGGTGGCGTCGGGATTGCCCACGTAGAAGAGGTAGCCCAGCATTGGTACTGCTTCACGCTGCTGACCGTCACCCAGTAGCTCTGCTACCGGCACACCAAGGTGTTGTCCGTGCAGATCCAACAGCGCAGACTCAACGGCGGTAACTGCGTGGACCGTGGTGCGCAGATCAAAAGTTTGCGCTCCACGTCCACCCTTGTCGCGGTCTGCGAAACGGCTGGAAATCTGTCGCAGCAAGGAACGGTATTTGGCTACTGGTGCCCCATGGATGAGCTTTCCAGCTTCTTCAATAGTTGAGCGAATTGCTTCGCCTCCAGGTACTTCACCTAAACCGGTGCGTCCATCAGAGTCGGTGATGATGGCAATATTTCGGGTGAAAAAGGGGCCGTGGGCACCGGAAAGATTCAGCAACATCGAATCGTGGCCGGCGACCGGAATGACCTCTACCGAAGCAATAGTTGGTTGTGCACTCATAGATTATTCTCCTGCTAACTTCAGCGTGCCATCGATGCGACGATTCAGATTCCATGGATTCTCATCTGCCAAAGGCTGGGGCAAGAGCGAATCAGGGAAGTTCTGGTAAGCCACAGGACGCAAGAAGCGTTCGATTGCTAACGTGCCAACAGAAGTGGTCTGTGGGGCAGAGGTAGCCGGGAACGGACCGCCGTGGACCATCGCATCGCCAACTTCAACACCGGTAGGCCAGCCGTTGATCAAGATACGTCCAGCCTTGGTTTCCAAGACGGGAAGAGCTTGGGCAGCAACCGGATAATCCGACTCGTTGAGCTGCAAGGTCGCGGTGAGCTGGCCTTCGAGCTGCGAGAGCGTGCTAACCAATTCTTCAGCGCTGTTGTAGCGGATGACCAGCGAAGCTGCTCCGAAAATTTCTTCCTGAAGGACAGGATTGGTCAAAAGCTGTTCTACACCAGCAGCGAAGATGACCGGTCCAGGTGCATTTTCGCTGTCACCTTCGGCACCACGTCCGAGCAGTTCTACGCCGTCCTGCTTTTCAAGGGCAGAAACACCCTCGGTCCACGCGTTGTAGATCCCCTCGGTCAGCATGGTCTGGCCGGTGCTAGACGTAGTAGCTGGAGCAATAGCCTTTACAAAGGCGTCGCCTGCCGCACCCTGTGGAGCAAAGACCAAACCTGGAGCGGTGCAGAGCTGACCGGAGGACCCGGTGACGGATCCTAGGTACGCCTTGGCATGGCCTTCTGGATCTTCAGCCAAGGCACCTTCGAAGAAGATGACAGGGTTGATGGCGCTCATTTCTGCGTACACCGGAATCGGTTCAGGTCGTGCTGCTGCGGTGGCCATCAACGCGGTACCGCCGGAACGTGATCCGGTAAAGCCAACAGCCTTGATCACTGGATCAGCTACCAGCGCCTGACCGATGGAGGCTCCCGGACCATAGATCAAGGAGAAAACACCGGCGTGCAGGCCAGCGTCGGTGACCGCCTGGGTGATGGCGCGGCCAACAATTTCACTGGTGCCCGGATGAGCATTGTGCGCTTTGAAAACTACCGGGCAACCGGCAGCCAAAGCAGAAGCGGTGTCGCCACCGGCGGTGGAGAAGGCCAGCGGGAAGTTCGAGGCACCAAAGACGGCCACTGGACCCAGCGGGATCTTGCGCTGTCGAATATCTACGCGAGGCAATGGGGTTCGCTCTGGCAATGCTGGATCGATGCGCACACCACGGAAATCACCCTGGCGAACGACCTTTGCGAACAGACGCAGCTGGCCGGTGGTACGGCCGCGCTCGCCGTTCAGGCGCGCTGCGGGCAGGCCGGTTTCGGCCATGGCGCGTTCCACGAGCTCTTGACCGACAGCTTCGATGTTATCGGCGATGGCTTCGAGGAAAGCTGCATGCTTTTCTGGATCCAGAGCACGGAAGGAATCAAAGGCTTCGGCCGCCGCGGAGGTGGCAAGCTTCAGTTGCTCGGTATCGATCAGGCTGTAGCCCGGTTCTAGGGGCTGGTTGGTGGCGGGGTTGAAACCGTTGACGGTCCGTCCGGTGCCGGTAGTGCTTTGACCAGCGAGAATCGACTGCCCGGTGAGTTGCTCGGTATTGGTAGTCATGGTGCTCCTTGCGATTCGAAAAATTGCCAGTTCAGGTTTTACAGTGCGGCGCCGGCAGGAACGATGCCGACCTTCTGGATCAGTGCCGAAAGATCCGCTAGATCAGCTTCAGTGAGGTCCTGCAGTGGTGGGCGCACCGAGCCGGAGTCGCGACCAATGGCCTTCAGGCCGCCCTTGACGATGGACACTCCGTAGCCCTTGACGCGGTCGCGGATATCCAAGTACGGCAGAACAAAACGGTTCAGCTTTTCGTTGATTGCCACACGGTCCTGCGCACGAACGTCCTTGTAGAAGTCCAGTGCAAATTCAGGAACGAAGTTGTACATGGCTGAGGAGTAGGTGCTCATTCCCAGCTGCAACAGTGGAAGTGCGAAAGTCTCTGCGGTAGGCAGGCCACCGAGGTAGAACAGGCGGTCACCGTTCTTCGCGTAGACCTTGGTGATCTGCTCAATGTCGCCCAATGCGTCCTTGAAGCCAATGAAGTTTTCGTGGTTATCTGCCAGTCGCGCCACGGTGTCTGCGGAGTAGACAGCGTTGGCACGGTTGTAAACAATCACGCCAGTTTTGGTCGAGGAGCAAATTTTGGAGACGTGCTGGTACAGGCCTTCCTGGTCACATTCGGTCAGGTAAGGAGGCAGGAGCAGCAGTCCCTCGGCGCCAGCAGCCTCGGCGTCCTGGGCGTTCTGGATGGCCTGCTTGGTTGATCCACCTGCCGAGGCAAGAACTGGCACACTGGAACCGGCTTCTTCAACGGCCATGCGAACAACCTTGGCTGATTCTTCCGGGGTCAAGGTGAAGCCTTCACCGGTGCCACCGGCTGCGAACAAGCCCGCCACATCGAAGCTGGACTGCCACGCTAGGTGCTTGCGGTAGTTGGCCTCATCGATTTCGAGGTTCTCATCAAAGGCGGTGACTGGGAATGAGAGCAGTCCGTCTTTGAGCTTGTTTGCAAGTTCGGAAGGTGTGTACTGAGCCATGGAGGATTCCTTTGTGTTTTTCTTCCAACGTCCGTAGTCCGTAGGAATCAAGTAAGAGTTGAATTGCTATTACTCTCACCCTAGGAACACTCAGTGATGCATGTCCAAGCCCATATTTGTATTGTTTGATACCTACTCGGCATCATTGTCGTGCAAGCTTCCGCGAACTATGGAGACCAGTCGTTCCAGCGCGGGGTTTTTGGAAGTCCTACTCCAGATGGCGTGCAGCTGCACCGGGTCCTCGCGGACCTCGGGTAGGCGCAGATAACTCACGCCGGAAACGCCGAGAAGTTTGGCGCTCTCTGGAACAAAAGCGATTCCACGTCCGGCTGCGACCAAAGCGATCATGGTCAAAATCTGGCTCACGGTATGCCGCACGTTTTTATGCTCGATATCAATCATGCGCACAACGAGGTCATAAAAGTAGCGGGCCTTGGTAGGCGAATGCATGATCAGCGGTTCATCGCGTAGATCTTCAAAGGTGAGACTTCGATTCAGTTGAGCCAATGGATGATCCGATGGCACTGCCACTACCAAACCTTCCGAGAACAGCAGAGCAGACTCAAATAAGGTTTCGTCAAAGGGTGGGCGGGCTAGTCCAAGGTCTAGGTCGCCATCAAGTAATGCGACTACTTGTTCGCTGGTCACCATTTCAGATAGGTCCACATGAACCTGCGGCATCTGTGCCGAAATTTCCCCAAGCATTGGCCCGAGCAGGCTGAAGCCAGAAGCGGCGGTAAAGCCAATGCGCAGTTCGCCGAGTTGGCCAGCTGCGATCCTTCGCGCATTATCCGGAGCACGTTCGGCTGCGATGACCAGTCTTCGGGCGTCTTGCAAAAATGCCTGGCCCGCCACGGTGAGGGCGACCCTGCGGTTATCTCTTTCCAATAACTCGACGCCAACGGTGCGTTCCAGCTTCTGGATTTGGCGGCTCAACGGGGGCTGAGTCATGTTCAGCCTCTCGGCAGCGCGGCCGAAATGTAGTTCTTCTGCCACCGCAACAAAGCTTCTGGCCTGATCCAGAGTAAACATTCAATACCTTTCGGGAATCACTCCATGCACATTCAACCTTGGACATGCATCACTTCAAGTTTCTACGCTATACCCGAGACCAACAAGGTGACTCGCCTCACGTAAGGATTCAAAATTGGTCGCTCGCACTCAAACTCGCAGGAGAAAAACATGAAAAACCGTATGGCTCGTCGCACGCTACTTGCCCTTTCGTCCGCCGGTGTTGTGCTGGCACTCAGCGCTTGCGGTGGAAACGTTGGGGGAGGGAGCGCCGACTCGGCGCAATTCCCATCTGGCCCGGTCACCCTCACCGTAGGACAGGCTCCAGGCGGGTCTACGGATTTGATTGCCCGCGCTGCCGCTGAAGGAATGGCCGATTCCCTCGGTGTATCAATGCCAGTGGTCAACAAGCCAGGGGCCAACGGCGCATTGGCTACTAAAGAGGTAGCTGCTATGAAGGCAGATGGCCAGAACCTGGTCTTGCTCAACGCTTCACTGATCACCATCACGCCGCTGGCTGTTTCTGAAAACGAAACTGTTTCCCTTGATGACCTCGATGTTCTGATGGGACTTTCGCAGGACGACTACGTCATGGTTGCAAGCAAGGCCTCGGGCCTGAAGAACATTGACGACATCAAGAAGAGCGAGAAGAAACTGTCCTTCGGCACCACCGGGGTGGGAACCGGATCGCAGCTGGCCCAGGAGCTGTTGCTCGCTCAAGCTGATATCGAAGGCACCACCGTACCGTTCGACTCAGGGTCACCGGCATTGACCGCAGTCATGGGTGACCAAGTCCAGGTATCAACCATTCAGCTGGGCGAAGCTAAGCCACAGATTGATGCTGGCACCGTGGTGCCAATTACGGTCTTCTCCAAGGAACGCAATGAGTTTCTGCCCGATGTTCCGACTGCTGTCGAATCCGGCTATGAAGTTCCAGTCTCGCAGTACCGTGCCATAGCGGCTCCTAAGGGCTTGAGTGATGAAGCAAAGGAGAAGTTGGTAGCTTCCATCAAGGACGCCACCGCAGCTGATAGCTACAAGTCCTTCAACAAAAAGAACCTGCTCAGCACCCACGAGATCAGCGGCGAAGAGGTTGTCTCGGAATGGACGGAGTTGGCAGAGACCTATAAGAAACTAACCGATGAGCACGAGATTTCCCTCGCTGGCAAGTAGCCGGTAGACACCGATAGGAAACTCGAAAGCGAGAATCTCAGGATGAAACTCATAGACGCGAAACACTCGCGGCAAGATTCAAAAGAGCAAGCTACCAGCGCGCAACCGGCAGAACAGGTTCAGGAAGCTGAGGCGCTCACACCAGATGAATTGGCAGCTCAGTGGGAAGCTGAAGCGGCTGAACCAGCGGGACCAATCGCAAATTTGCTCTCTTCGTTGGTAGTTTTGGGCCTGAGCATTGCTGGCATGGTGCTGTCCGTGGGTCTGGGCCTAGGTACACCAGCTGCGCCGGCGGCGGGCATGTGGCCCTTTGTCATTTCACTCATCGCAGCGGTCATGGCAGTCGCGCAAATAATTATTGGGCGCGCTGGTGGCAGAGACGGCGAGAAGTTCAGCGCAATGAGTTGGTACGCCGCAATCGGGTTCGCAACGCTGATCTTGATGGTTGTACTGATGCCAGTCATCGGCTTTGAAATCCCATCACTACTCCTGTGCTTCGTATGGATGCGATGGCTAGGCGGTGAACGCTGGAGGTCCGCAACGATCTACTCAATTCTGATCGTTGCAGCCTTCTACGCAATCTTCATCGCTGCCCTGGGCACAACGATCCCTCGACTCTTCTAAAGCACGCAAAGGCTGACTCGCATGGAATTCTTTGGACCAGTCCTAGACGGATTTAACGTCGTCCTGGACCCCACCAACCTTTTGTACTGTTTGCTGGGCGTTGTTGTTGGCATGCTCATTGGTGTGCTGCCGGGCCTGGGCCCGGCAGCTACAATCGCCATCTTGCTTCCCATGACCTACGGCGTTGAACCAGTCACCGCCATCATCATGTTGGCCGGAATTTTCTACGGTGCACAATACGGCGGAACCATTACCTCGGTACTGCTCCGCCTGCCCGGTGAAGCCAGCTCAGTGGTCACTGTCTTTGACGGTTACGTTATGGCTAAGCAGGGTAGAGCAGGGGCGGCCCTAGGTATCGCTGCCATTGGCTCATTCTTTGGCGCCACCGTCTCGATTATCGGTTTGACCTTTCTGGCGCCACTCGTTGCCAGCTTCGCTCTGGATTTCGGTCCGCCGGAATACACGGCTCTGGCGATGCTCGGCATCCTGCTGGTAGCAACGATCTCCGGCGGAACCAAAATCAAGGCAATCATCGCCGCTGCTGTTGGCTTGTTCCTGGCAACAATCGGTCGCGATGGATTTACTGGAGCCGAGCGTTTTACCTTCGGTAATCTCTCGCTGGCCGATGGCATCGACTTTGTTCCCATCGCCATGGGACTATTTGGTCTCGGCGAAATCCTATACAACCTTGAAGAACGCCATCGTGCAGCCACTGCGCCGGTGAAGGTTTCAAATGTTTGGCCGAAAGGCAAAGACATCAAGGAAGCATCCGGGGCCATCGGTCGTGGCTCAGTTCTCGGCTTCTTCCTCGGCATTCTTCCTGGTGGTGGGGCAACCATTGCTTCGCTAGCTTCCTATGCAATGGAGAAGAAGACCGCAAAGGATCCTTCGCGCTTTGGAAGGGGCGCCATTGAAGGCGTTGCTGGACCAGAATCGGCCAACAACGCCGCAGCTACCAGCTCATTCATTCCTCTGCTGACGCTGGGCATCCCGGCCAATGCGACGATGGCAATAATCTTTGGTGCACTGCTAATTCAGGGCATTACCCCTGGGCCGCAGCTGATCAATGATGATCCTCAGTTGTTCTGGGGCGTTGTGAATTCGATGTATATCGGCAATATTCTCTTGTTGATCATGTCGATTCCGCTCATTGGTGTATTCGTAAAAATCCTCCGTGTGCGCGCTGCAATCTTGGCTCCGATCACTGCCCTGATCACCATGCTTGGTGCATACACCATTCGAAATTCAATGTTTGACGTGTTGCTGGTCGTGCTCTTCGGTGCCATTGGTTATCTCATGAAAAAGTTTGGTTTTGAACCAGGTCCTCTGGTGTTGGCGTTCGTGCTCGGTAGCTTGCTCGAATCGAATCTTCGTCGGTCATTGCTTGTGCTTGAAGGCGACCCAACAGGATTCTTCACCCGTCCGATTTCGGCGACCCTGTTGGTGCTGTTTGTCTTCGTCGCCATTTGGCCAGTTATAAAGAGCGCAATTGATAAGCGAAAGACGAGCTCAACTACCAGTGCTGTAGTTGCAGACAAAGAAAAGGAAAACGCATGAGTATCATCGTCGGATACGTTCCCTCGAATGTAGGGGAAGCCGCCGTGGCTGCGGCGATCAAAGAAGCAAGTCTGCGCGATGAGCAGTTGCTCATCGTTAATTCCTCTCGCGAGGGATCGTTAGTAGACAAGAACACTGCTTCAGAAGAAGACCTGGCCCGTGTCTTGGACGCGGCACTTAGTGCTGGAGTCAAAGCACAGGTCATCGAGTCAACTTATCGCGATGATCTAACTGAAGAGTTCTTGGGGCTTGCTGACAAGCATCAGGTCTCGCTCATTGTCATTGGATTGCGCCAGCGTTCTCAGGTCGGCAAATTCATCATGGGATCCCAGGCTCAGCGGATCCTACTGCAGGCGGAGCACCCAGTTCTGGCCGTCAAAGCGTCATGACTCGTTAGGCGTAGTCAAAAGATATATTCGGCAGGTCGTGGGCTCTCGGTTGGAGAGTCCCGCGGCCTGCTTTTTTGCGTCAAAAACGAGGGCGACTAACTGTAGAGAAGATTCAAAAAGTATGGTGATGCTGATCACAAAACTGCGGAAAATTGGCGAGGGTGGAGGGCGAGTCGAACGGTAGGCGGAGGGGATTTCTTGGCTTATCTGCGCGGATTTCAGAAGCCGGCGACCTGAGTTCGAGTCGCACTGATGCCAGCTAGGTATCAATGAATGCGGTTCGAGTCTTGGACGGACAGAAATGAACTCACTAACGTGATTGGTGGCACATGGACTTATGCGCCAGCTCACT
The DNA here is from genome assembly GCF_056934395.1 of Glutamicibacter sp. MOO4. Classification (NCBI taxonomy): domain Bacteria; kingdom Bacillati; phylum Actinomycetota; class Actinomycetes; order Micrococcales; family Micrococcaceae; genus Glutamicibacter; species Glutamicibacter sp. MOO4. Next base: position 2,368,618 of record NZ_CM167800.1, on the reverse strand, counting down.
TTGTAGCACTGTGAGCGCAGTCCATTCGATGCCCAGATTCTTTTCCTGCCCCTGCTCTAGATTGGAGCCTCAATGCCATTGCTCATCGTCGCGCTGGCTGTCGTTGTTCTGTTGATCCTTATGATGAGGTTCAAGCTCAACGGATTCATTTCCCTCATTCTTGTCGCCACACTTGTCGCATTCTGGGCGGTGGCTACTGACTCGCTCACCATCGACGGAGAGGCGGCCGGGATCGCAGATATCCCCGATATCATCGCGGACGGTTTGGGCGGGCAGCTTGGCGGAACGGCTATCGTCATTGGCCTTGGCGCGATGATTGGCCGTGTCATGGGTGACGCAGGCGCAGCGCAACGCATTGCGAAAAAGATTCTCTCTGTTTTTGGAGAACGTGGTGTCCAGTGGGCCATGGTCATTTCGGCGATGCTGATCGGTGTCACCATGTTCTACGAAGTCGCGTTCGTGATTTTGGTACCGGTGGCATTTACCCTTGTTCGCGCCACCAAGGTCAATCTGTTGTGGGTGGGATTGCCTATGTCGATCTCGCTGTCGACAATGCATTCGTTCTTGCCACCGCACCCGGGTCCAACGGCCGTTGCGGGGCTATATAACGCTTCAGTAGGTCTGACTCTTGCGTACGGGCTGATGATCGCTATCCCGGTCGGTGTTGCCATCGCGATGACCTGGCCACGTCTGGCTTTCGTGAAGAAGATGAATCCGCAAATGCCCGCTGGTCTGTTGGCGGAAAAAGAATTCAAGGATGAAGAACTTCCGTCCACTGCGATGTCCTTTATCGTTGCTCTGCTTCCCATCGTGCTGATTGCCGGATCGGAAGTAGCGCGTATGACGCTGGAGATGAGTGAAAGCTTCAGCAATGTTTTGGAGCTTCTTGGTTCAGCTGAGATGGCCTTGCTGATCGCATTGATCGTCGCAATTTTCGCTTTTGGGCCGATGAGTAATCGCAGCATGAGCCAAGTTGCTAAATCCATGAGCGAGGCAGCCCGTGCGATGGCCATGATCCTCTTGGTTATTGGTGCCGGTGGTGCATTCAAGGAGGTTCTGGTCTCGGCGGGAATTGCCGACTACATTGCGGAAACGACGTCTGGGTGGGATCTTAGCCCGTTGGTCCTTGCGTGGCTCATTGCCGTGATTCTGCGTATTGCACTGGGCTCGGCAACTGTTGCTGTCTCGACCGCGGCCGGCATCGCCGCTCCACTGGTTGTGGCCACCGGGGCCTCGCCGGAGCTGATGGTCCTGGCTACGGCTTGTGGTTCCATTGCATTCAGTCACGTAAATGACCCGGGGTTCTGGATGTTCAAAGAATATTTCAACCTCAACGTGGGCCAAGCCATCGCGGTGCGCACTACCTACACCACCACGTTGGCGGTCTTGGGCCTGGGTGGGGTTCTGTTACTCAGCCAGTTCATTGCCTAAAAAATGCAGAAACCCTTTGTGGCCTGTGCGGAGAACTCCGCACAGGCCACGAAGGGTTTGTCTATAACTGGGGCTGCCGCTGAAAGCAACGTGCTTTGCTCAGCTCGGCTTAGGCCTCAGCCTGTAGTCGCTTCACTGAATTTGCTAGGTGCAATCTCATGGCCGCAGAGGCCAACTGAGGGTTGCCCGATGCGATGGCTTCATGGATAGCGCGGTGCTCGGCTGCGACAGAATCTAACCTGTGGCTGTCGATAGAATCTGTGGCATCTAGTCGGCGACGAGGCATGGCAATCATGCCGGGGCCAAATGTTTGAACGGCTTGAGCAAAGTACGGATTGCCGGTGGCCCTAGCCACGGCAAGATGGAATTCATAATCGCAGCTCATGCTCACCGAGGCGTTGCCCAAGGAAGCTTCAAAACCCTGAAGCGCCGATTCCATTGCCGAGAGGTCTGACTCAGAAGCGCTAAGCGCCGCACTGGCCGCGGCTTCGGTTTCAAATCCCATGCGGAATTCGATCAGTTCTCGGCGTTCATCCAAGGTGCGTGGGATCAGTGGCTGAGTTTCAGCCATGGCAGCAGGTGGGGGAGTCAGTGCAAAGCTACCGGCTCCGCGCCGAGTGTAGATCAGACCTTCAGCCTGCAGGCGCGTAATGGCTTCGCGCACCACGGTACGAGAAACACCATGGGAAGCGATCAACGTGTTTTCACTCGGAAGCTTTTCGCCAGCGACTATGTCTCCAGAGCTGATTCGTTCACGTAGGTGCTCTACCAACGAAGAGGCCAGATTGGGTTTCATGCTCTGCATCCTTAAAGCATAAGCGCCGATCCCCGCGAGAGGCGGGCATCGGCGCTGGTGGAGGAGGAACTATGGGCGTCCGAATTCAACGGTGTCCGTGGTCCACGCGCGAGCTTGGTCGCTGAAGGTGAACCCGAGGCCTGGGCGGTTCGGGACCAGCATCCGACCGTCCTTGGTTTCCAAGTGTTCGTTGAACAGTGGGTCCAACCAGTCGAAGTGCTCTACCCATGGCTCGCGTGGGTAAGCTGCCGCCAGATGAAGGTGGATCTCCATGGCGAAGTGAGGTGCCAAGTCCAGTCCGGCTTGATCGGCAAGCGTGGCTAGGCGCAGGAACTGGGTGATGCCACCAACGCGTGGAGCGTCCGGCTGGATGATGTCGCAGGCGCGGGCTTCGATCAATCGTTCATGCTCAGCGACCGAGGCCAGCATCTCGCCGGTGGCGATGGGAGTGTCTAGGGCTGCGGCGAGAGCCGCATGTCCTTCAGCATCGTAAGCATCCAATGGTTCTTCGATCCAGACCAGATCAAACTGCTCTAGCTTGCGGCCCATGCGAAGTGCGGTGGCGCGGTCCCACTGCTGGTTGGCGTCGACCATGAGGGGCACGTCGGGGCCGATGTGTTCGCGCACGGCAGCGACACGACGCAAGTCCTCGGCACTGTCTGGCAGGCCGACCTTGATCTTGATGCCACCAATTCCTTCCTCGATGGACTGGCTGGCGCGTTCCTTGACCTCTTCGATTGAAGCGTTAAGGAAGCCGCCGGAGGTGTTGTAGGTGCGTACCGAGTCGCGGTGCGAGCCCAAGAACTTGGCCAGTGGAAGTCCGGCACGCTTGGACTTCAAATCGTAAAGTGCGATATCCAAGGCAGCCAGGGCCTGGGTGGCAACACCTGAGCGTCCAACGGAAGCGCCGGCCCAGAGTAGCTTGGTGTAGAGCTTGGCGATGTCGTTGGGGTCCTCGCCGATCATGGTTTCGGCGACTTCCTTGGCATGAGCGTACTGAGCTGGACCGCCAGCACGCTTGGAGTACGAGAACCCCATGCCTTCATGGCCCTGCTCGGTGGTGATTTCTGCGAAGAGGAAGACGACTTCGGTCATCGGCTTTTGGCGCCCGGTGAAGACCTTGGCATCTGAGATCGGGGTGGCCAGCGGCAGTCGTGCCGTGGAGAGCTTAACGTGGCGAATGGCGTCTGGGGTGTAAGTCATGAAATCTGTGCTCCGATGAACAGGGGTGAACATTGCTTTCAACTTATCGTATAAGTTGGCAACTTATCTCACAAGTGTTTTTTGCAGAGAAATATCTTTGATTTTTTCTACCCGGTAAATTGGCGCGCACGAGTACTAGCCCATCCGTATTTTCCGGATGGGCTGGTACTCGAAGGGGATCTGTGGAGCGCTTCTTGGTTATGAAATTGGCGTAAGCAGCGAACGATCCGCAAGGTAGGAACGCAGGTTATCTAAAGTCAGTGCGGCCATATCGGCTCGTGTTTCGTTGGTCCCGCTACCAAGGTGGGGGAGCAGGACAACATTCTCTAATTCCAAAAGCTCTGCCGGCACATGTGGTTCGTTTTCAAAAACATCCAGCCCGGCGCCGGCGATTTTCCCAGTGCTCAGTGCGTCAATGAGGGCTGACTCGTCAATCACGGTTCCGCGGGCGATGTTGATGACAAAGCCTTGTGGTCCAACGGCGGATAAAACTTGGGCATCCACCAACTTGGCCGATTGTGCTCCTCCGGCCGCTGCCACAATAAGGACTTCAGTCTTGGCTGCGAGGTCAACTGCTGAGTGGTGGTAGGTGTAGTTCGAGTCGGGCTTCTGGTTGCGGTTGTGATAGTGGATTTCACACCCAAAGGCTTCCAGCCTGGTGGCAATGGCTTGGCCAATGCGCCCCAGCCCAAGGATGCCGACCTTCTTTCCGCTGGCGCGGGTGGCGAGGGGAAAATTCTTGCCCGGAACCCATGAGCCATTGCGGACAAATCTCTCGGCTGCACCCAAGCTGCGCAGGGTGACCAGGTAGAGACCTAAGGCGGTGTCGGCAACACAATCATTGAGTACCTCGGGGGTGTTGCTGATCTTGATGCCACGAGCGATGGCCGTCTTGGTGTCCGTGGCGTCGTAGCCGACACCAAAGTTGATGATCGCCTCCAGCGCAGGTAATCGAGATAAAAGATCGGTGTCCACGCCAAAGCGTCCAGAGCAGACTGCCACGCGGATCTGCTCGCCGTGGGCCGTGAGGAACGCCTCGCGTTCCGGCTCGGTTTCCGGAAGAGCAAGGCTGGAGAAATCCTCGGACAAGCTTTGGGCCACAGTGGGATTTACTGGTCCAACGCGAAGGATCTGTTCGCCGGTGATGGGTGCGGTGACTTGTGGCGCGGACGCGCTGATATTCGTGGGCATAACTGCATCGTAGGGATCATGATCGATTCACGTCCAACACGCAAATTGGATAGATCAATGCTCTTGAGGCATGGATGCCCCGTAAGCCCTGGAATGTAGCGCAAGTCACACTTGGCCTACTGTGCGGTACGCACTCCCGTGCCTCATCAGGCGATTCCTTGGACTGCCCAAAGCCTTGACCGGGCCCATCGAGCGGTCAAAGCTGTGCTTACGAACTTCGGCGGAAAACCCGCCTGATCACCCTTGCTCATCGCACCGTCGCGAAGGAAACGCAATGCTCTTAGTAACTCCACGCTCCCGCCGCATCCCACTGGCCTTAGCCGCCTCTGCGCTACTTGGCACCACTGCACTGTCCGGTTGCTCGGTCGCCAACTCTGAAGATGCTGCCGGTGGGTCATCGGCACCCAGCGACACCCTGCGCGTTGTGCTCCAGCAGGAGCCACCTACCCTCGAAGCCTGCGAGTCCAACCTGACCAGTACCGGTGTGGTCATTCGTTCCACCATCACCGAACCACTGGTAGAAAGAAACCCAACCAGCGGTGAACTGGAGCCCAAGCTTGCTACCCAATGGTCCAGCAAAGATGATCAGACCTGGACGCTGAAGCTACGCGAGGGTGTGAAATTCCATGACGGATCTGACTTCAACGCAGATGACGCCATTGCCACCATCGACCGCGCGGTCAATTCCAAGCTCGGCTGCAACGTCGAAGGCTACGTCTTTGGCGACGATGACCTGAAACTCAAAAAAGTCGATGACTACACTATTGAAGTGACAGCAGCCAAGAAGGACCCGATCCTTCCATTGCGCCTGTCCTTCCTAGAAGTTGTCCCTAAAGAGACATCTACGACCGAAAAAGTACGCGAACCAATTGGCACCGGCCCCTACCAGATTGAAGACTGGCAGGCAGGGCAAAGCATCAATGTGGCAGCGTTCGCCGACTACTGGGGCGAGGCCCCTGCCTATTCCAAGGCCAACTATCAGTGGCGTTCGGAAGGTAGCGTCCGGGCAGCCATGATCACCTCGGGTGAAGCCGATATCGCAACAGGGCTAAGCCCAGAAGACAACATTGGGGATTTGGGAGTTTCCTACCCAAACAATGAAACCGTGGCTCTGCGCATGCACGCCGACACTGCACCATTTGATGACATCCGCATCCGTCGTGCGGTGAACTACGCGATAGATAAAGATTCAATTGTCGCTTCCCTCTACGCAGGACGCGACAAGGCCGCGGCCCAGCTGGTACCTTCCGGAGTAGTTGGACACAGCGATGACTTGCCCGTCTGGGAATTCAACCTCGACAAGGCCAAGGAGCTAGTTGCGGAAGCCAAAGCTGATGGCACGGACGTGTCAGCTCCAATCAACTTGGTAGTTCGTACCGCACAGTTCCCCAAGATTCAGGAACTAGCTCAGGTGATCCAAGAACAGCTTACCCAAGCCGGACTCACCGTGAATTTGAAGATGCTTGAGACCAGCCAGCACCTGACCTACCAGGTTCGTCCATTCCCTACCAAGGATGATGGGGCCATCATGCTGATGACCCAGCACGGAAACCAAGCCGGTGACGCAGCCTTCACCGTGGATCAGTACATGACTTCCAAGGGCGCGCAGTCAGCCTTTGGTACCCCGGAACTGGACGAGCTCATTGCCCAGGCTGATGCCGCATCAGGTGATGACCGCCAAGCTGCCTTCGAAAAGGTCTTCAAGTACCAGAATGACGAAGTTGTTCAATTTGCTCACATCGCTCACCAGACCGGCATGCTCGGTATTTCCTCTTCGGTAGCTTACGAGCCGAATTCTTCCAGTGGAGACGAATTGCGTCTTGCTGAAGTCACTGCGGCAAAGTAACCAACGGCAACTGAAAGTACAGCAACATGCTTACCTATTTGCGTAAAAGAATCATCGCCTCGGCGCTGCCACTGGTGGTTGTCATCGTTGGTGTCTTCGCGCTGGCCAGAATGACCGGTAATCCGGCAGCACTGTATCTACCGCTGAATGCCACTGACACAATGCGCGCAGAGTTCGCTGCACGAAACGGGCTAGACCAACCGATCTGGGTGCAGATGGCCCAGTATTTCGGTGGGATCTTCCGCTTCGATTTTGGAACGTCCATGCGCACCGGACAGGACGCTGCGCAGATGGCGCTGCGGGCCTTCCCGGCAACCCTGCAGCTGGCGGCCACCACGATGATCATCGCCATCATCTTGGCGCTCATCGTTGGCTCGGCCGCTGCGATGAAGCCCAACGGCATCCTGGATCGTTGCAGCTCCTTCATCTCCATGACCGCTGCCTCGATCCCGGACTTCTGGTTGGCCATCGTAGGCATCTGGGTTTTTGCCATCACGCTAGGGGTGGTTCCAACCTCCGGTGTAGTCGGTGCAGCAGCCTGGTTCCTGCCCGTAGCCACCTTGGTCATGCGCCCCTTTGGCACGCTGGTCCAGGTGATTCGCGGGGCCATGGTCTCGGCGTTATCTGAACCGTATATCAAACTGGCACGTTCCAAAGGCGCGACCGAGTATCGGGTTATTGCCCAGCATGCCTTGCGCAACGCCGCCGCCCCTGGGCTGACGGTGGCAGGGGACCTGACCGTTGGACTGGTCAACGGCGCAGTGGTGGTTGAGACGATCTTTGGCTGGCCGGGAATCGGCAAGCTCATGATCGACTCAATTTTGCAAAGAGACTTTGCAGTGCTCCAAGCCTGTGTGCTGCTCACCGCGGTGGCCATCTTTGTGCTCAATATCCTGATTGATCTTGGCTACGCGCTACTAGATCCTCGGGTCCGGCCAAGCGCCGGCGCACGTCAACGTCGCAAGGCACGCGCCGCTCAAGGTCCAACCCAAGGATCTGAAAACCGCACGCTGGCGCCAGTTGGACCAGCGCTGAGCACGAGCGAATCTTCGAGGGGGAATCACTGATGTCAGCACTAGAGATGGCACCGCCAGCTAAGGATGAACGTCCCGAGCCGAAGAATCGGCGCAAGGCGAAGACTCAAAGTGAGAGTCGTGTTTCGATGTTCACCATGTTGCTACGCGACAGATTCGCCACGGTGGCTGCAATTTTCCTCAGCTTGGTGGTGCTCACCGCGATCTTTGGTCCCGCACTGATGGGTGAACACGCCACAGCGCAGAACTTGATGTTCATGAATAAGGCACCTTTTGACCCGGCCAACGGATGGCTTTACATCCTAGGCTCGGATTCTCTGGGCCGTTCAGTACTGGCCCGCATTGTGGTTGCTACCCAGACAACTCTCCTAGTTGCAGTCCCTGCAGTATTGGTGGCCTTGATCCTTGGATCACTGTGGGGTGTCTGGGCGGGTTACCACCGTGGACGTCGCGAAGCCATTTCCATGCGCATCGCAGATATCATCATGTCCTTCCCTTCATTGTTGCTGGCTGTGGTGGTGCTCTTTGTCTTCAGCCCTTCGGCAGCAAATATCGTGCTGATCCTGGCGATCACTCGCATCCCGATCTACCTTCGTACCGCACGAGCAGAATCGGCCGAACTGCAGTCACGAACTTTTGTGGATGCAGCCCGCACCTTCGGAACAAATCCCAACGCGATTATTGTTCGCCACGTCATTCCAGTGGTCACTCCGACACTGTTAACCTTGGCTACTTTGGAATTCTGTTTTGTCATGCTCGCCGAGTCCTCACTTTCATTCCTTGGAATTGGTATCCAGCCACCAGACGTCTCTTGGGGACTGTTGGTTGCCCAAGGCCGGCAATATCTGCAGACCGCATGGTGGTTATCCATCCTTCCTGGCCTAGCCATTGTGCTCACCGCGGTAGCCGCCAACGTGCTCGCTGCATGGATGCGTATTGCTACGGATCCAGCCCAACGCTGGCGCCTGGAACTGGACCGTAAAAGTACCAAGGCGTTTGAAAAGGCCACGCGCCAGGCTGCAAAGATGCAGACCAAGAAAGGCAACGACAAATGATGACCGAAATACTTGAACCAACCTCCCGAACTCAGTCAGCGGACCAGGCGGTTCTTGAAGTCAAAGGTTTGGATGTCGACATTCGCACTCCCAAAGGAATTGTTCGTGTGGTGAGCCAGGTCGGCTTCAGCGCACGTCGCGGCAAAACGTTGGCGTTGCTGGGGGAATCTGGCTGCGGTAAATCGATGACGGCAAAGGCTATCGCCGGATTGCTTGATCCGGTGGCGTCTGTTGCTGGAGGCGTTGCGCGTCTTGATTCAAAAGATCTCTTGTCCATGACTGCTAAGCAGCGCCGGAAAGCGGCGGGAGAAGGGCTAGGGATTGTTTTTCAGGATGCCCTTGCCGCACTCAACCCGGTGTACACCATTGGAACCCAACTCGGAGAAGCGTTCAGGATCCACCGTGGGGCCAGCAGAAAACAGGCCAAAGTTGAGGCCATTGAACTAATGCGCAGGGTTGGTATCCCGGAACCCGAGACACGGGTTAATTCGTACCCGCATCAGTTCTCCGGTGGCATGCGCCAACGAATTCTGATCGCCATGGCGGTGGCCTTGAGCCCCAACTTGTTGATCGCTGACGAACCAACAACGGCGCTGGATGTCACGGTTCAGGCGCAGATCATGCAGTTGTTGAGAAATCTTCGCGAGCAAGAAGATATGGCGGTGGTGCTCATTACCCACGACCTCGCTGTAGTTGCTGAAGAAGCTGATGACGTGTGCGTGATGTATGCAGGCAATGTGGTGGAACAAGGAAGCGTTGACACCGTATTCACTCGGCCAACGCACCCTTATACCAAAGGTTTGCTTTCTTCCGTCCCCACCGATTCGCAGCGCGGAGCAGGCCTGAATTCCATCCCGGGCAGTCCACCAGAACTGAGCAAGATTCCCTCGGGGTGCGTTTACCAGGACCGCTGTCCGTTGGTTGCGGCCGTCTGCCGCGAGCAACGTCCGGCCCTGCGTGAAACCGGCCCGGGGCAGAGTGCTGCTTGCCATTTTGCTGAGCAGGTCGCCACGAGCCAAACCACTGAAGAACGTCTTGCTGTAGGAGATGATGAAAAATGAGTACTGTTCTTGAAGTTCAAGATCTTGCCAAGACATTTCATGTGGCCTCCGGCGCCGCGGGAACACGAGAGCTCAAGGCACTAGACGGAATCAATCTGAGCGTAAAACGCGGAGAGACCCTAGGCCTGGTTGGGGAGTCAGGCTGCGGAAAATCAACGCTAGCTCGTACCCTGATGATGCTGGAGCAGCCCGATGGTGGGACGGTGCGTTTTGATGGGCAGGACCCCTTTGCGCTGCGCGGCAAGCAGTTGCTGGCATGGCGGCGTAGGGTGCAAATGGTGTTTCAGGATCCCTTTGCCTCGCTGAACGCACGAATGACCGCCGGGCAAATTATCACCGAACCTTTTGCTACCCACAAAGATCTGTATCCCAGCGCTGCAACTCGAAAGCAGCGCTTGAACGAACTGCTTGACTTGGTGGGACTGCGCGCCACCGATGCTGATAAATCACCGCAGGAGTTCTCCGGCGGGCAGCGTCAGCGCATTGGTATTGCTCGCGCTTTGGCCTTGGGTCCGGATTTGATCATCTTGGACGAACCAGTTTCTGCCTTGGATCTTTCGGTACAGGCTCAGGTGCTAAATCTGCTCAACGATCTTCAGCAGCAACTTGGCGTCAGCTATATCTTCATTTCCCATGACCTGTCTGTAGTTCGCCACGTGACGGACCGAGTGGCTGTCATGTATCTGGGACGAATTATTGAAACCGGGTCTACCGAGCAGGTCTTCGATTCACCCCTGCATCCTTATACGGCCTCGTTGATGTCGGCCTCGCCAAAGTTGGACCCTGCGCTACGACCCGTGAATCGCATAGTGCTTCAGGGTGAATTGCCTTCTCCTTTAGATCCGCCCTCGGGTTGCCGATTCCGCACGCGGTGCTGGAAGGCGCAGCCGATCTGCTCGGCAGAGCGACCGGAAAGCCGAACCCGCGAAGCTGGTGGCAAGATCTTGTTGGGCATGCCCGGCGATAGCGTCAATGCCGGGCAACAGTTCGCGGAGTGCCACTTCCCGGTCGAATCGGCCGCGGAAGCCGGACTGGCAGTTTCTGCCTAACTCAAGGGGCAGTGGGAGCCAAGTCTTGAATACAAGAATAGTGAAGCCGGCGCTGACCGGCTTCACTATTTTTTGGTTCTTGATACTTCTTTAGAGGACTAGCTGGTGGCTAGCGAGGTGTCGTCGATGCGGAAGGTTGTTGCCTGGGAGCTGTCTTCAACACCCCTGAAACGCAAGGTGACGGTCTTGCCGCGGTAGTTGTTCAGGTTGATGCTTTTCTGCGCGTAGGACGAGCTTGCGTCGAGGTTTGACCATGTACCGACGTTGTAGGTGCTTGAACCATCGAGTACCTGAACGGTGAGCTTGTCGTATTGGGTAGACGCAGTGGTTTCGTCAGTCAGCACCCGCAGGTAGAACTTCAAATCTGCAGTGGTAGCAGTAGAAGGAATGGCGACCTGCTGATCCAGGGTGTAGGTGCTTGCTGTACCCCATCCGTTGAGACCGGCCAAACCGTTGCCGGTGCGAGCAGCTGTTCCGGTTTCAAAGGTGTCGGCACGATTGGCGGTCCAGGAGTCGGCACCGCTTTCAAAGCCTGGGTTCTTCAGCAGATTGCCGCTGGGCTCGGGAGTTGGCTCCGGGGTGGTTCCACCCAGGTTTGTCATGATCTTCGTGGCATCGACCAAGCCTGCACCACAGCCGATGCTGCAACCGCCTGGCATAGCGCGGGTGCCGTTCTTCAACACGGTTTCCACCTGAGCAGGGGACATGGATGGGCTGACGGACTTCATCAGAGCCACCATTCCTGCCACGTGTGGTGTAGCCATGGAAGTGCCTTGGTAGAAGGTGTAACCCTGGCTTGATGGGGTGGTGGTGCCGGTGTTGATAGTGGAAAGAATGCCTTGACCTGCGTAGCGGGTGTCGCCACCAGGTGCGGTCACGTCAACTGCAGAGCCGTAGTTTGTGTAATACGACGGTGCTCCCGATGGGTTGCTGGCAGCTACCGTAATCACGTTGTTGCAGTTTGCTGGGCGTGAGTTCGAAGCGTTTTGGCTTTCATTACCTGCCGCTACCACTACGGAAGTTCCACGAGAGACTGCGCTATCGATAGCTGCTTGGTACGTGGTTCCGCAGACTCCACCGCCACCGAGCGACATGTTGATGGTGTCAGCCGGGGTCGAGTTGGCTGGGATGCCAGACACGGTGCCACCGGAGGCCCAGATGATCGCATCTGCGATATCCGAGAGGCTGCCACCGCACTTCGCTAGGACGCGTACCGGTTGGATCTTGGCGTTGGGTGCAACTCCGGCGACGCCGCTGGAGTTGCCGGTGACTGCCGCGACGGTGCCAGCTACGTGGGTGCCGTGCCATGAGGAGTTTCCGGCGTAACTGCTGCCGCATTCGCCAGCTGCGTACCAGTCGCCCTGGTCTTGTGGGTTGGAATCTCGGCCGTTGCCGTCACGCGCCGAAGTTGAGCTGGAAACGAAGTCATAGCCTGAAATCACGTTGGAGTTCAGATCCGTATGGGAGGTGATTCCGGTGTCCAAGACGGCCACGATACTTCCGGTGCCGGTGCCGATGTCCCACGCAGAAGGGATACGCATGCCGTTGGTTCCGTGGAAGTCCCATTGTTCGCTGTAGCGGGTGTCGTTGGGCGATAGGGAGATCTTCATCAGGGCATCAGGCTCGACTGCTTCAACCAGTCCAGACTTGGCAATTTCTGCCATAAACTCTTCGGCGTCGGCGCCCTTGAGTTTCTTGTCAGCCTTGAGAACAAAACCTCCGGTGGCCATGGCGCGCAGTTCCTTGACCGAAACTCCGGCGTCCTTGGCTGCTTTGCCCCAAGCCTTGGCCCGGCCCTGCTTGTCGGCGCTCTGGGTTGACGCCTTGTAAGTGACGATGAACTGGTCGTAGGACTCACCGGACTGGGGTGAACCGATCGTAACCTTCGCATCGTTGCTTGGTGCGGGAGCGGACTTTTCTGCCGGTGCCGTTACGGGCTGTGCTGAGGCGGGCATTGCGCCGGCCCCTAAGCCGGCCAAACCGATCACGACTGCGGTGGACGCAGCCAAGGATCGTCGAAGTGGGGTAGAAAAACGTGCCATTGATGTTCTCCTTAGTGGGTTTTGGGCGCACAAGGTTCGGTGATCAAGCGAAATGGGGTGTGCCGATATGGAGCGTAGCGCCTGCGATATCCAGAAAGGAAGTAGTTCTCAAATAAATCTTTTATATTCCTGCATGTGCTAAAAACTCACTTCACACTTTCGCTGCAGGGAATCCAACGATTTTCAAGGCTTCGAAAAATGAATGCCAGTTACCTGCGCGATAAGGTGTTCTAAAAATTTCAGATTCGCACTGACTACGGCAAACGCCTAACTATTTTTCGTGACTCATGGAATTTATTCGAGACGTACCGTGGGTTAGGCCGAGAATAAAGTGAAAGTTTCGACGACTTCTAGCGCGGAGAAGCGGGTCTATGGTTCATTGCCTAATTCATTGAGTAATCGGTACGATGATTTTTCTGACGATGCTACGTCAAGTAGTTACGACTGCTCACCTGACGATTGCGTGACTCGCAGCGAAGTCCTCGGTCCAAAAATGCGAGCTCTTGGGGCACCCGGACGGGTTCTCAAAGTAATCTGAAAACCAAGCACAAACAGGAGCAGGTAGATGACAACTGGATTATTGGCCGTTGACGGTGGGCAAAGCGGGATCAAACTTCGTCTTGAATTTGATGGTGAGCGCACTGACTCGAAATTTCCTGGTGTCCAAACCGACGAGCCGGTCCTGCCCCAGTTGGCGCGCGTGATCAATGAGTTCATCGCAGCAAGCCCGGTGGACATTGGCACGGTAACCGTAGGCACCACCGGGTTAGTCAAAGAAGAACACGACTCACATCAACTCTTCAAGCTGATCGAATCAACCAAAGTTGAACGTGTTGCCTTGGCCCATGACTCGGTCACCAGCTACCTCGGGGCCATGGGTAACGAACACGGCGCCGTGGTTGCTGCCGGTACCGGAGTGGTAACCCTCGGTGTTGGCCCTGGCAGCGTAGCCCGAGTTGATGGGTGGGGCCATATTATGGGCGACGCCGGTAGTGGTTACTGGATTGGCCAGCAAGCACTGATCGCAGTGATGCGTGACTTTGACGGACGCGGACAAGCCACCGCACTCACCGCTGCTGTGCAAGGACGTTGGCCCGATCTATCCGAGGCCTACATTGACTTACAAGCACTTCCCGACAGGGTTTCTACGGTGGCCTCCTTTGCCACCACCGTTGCCGAACTTGCTTTCAGCGATGCCATTGCTGCACAGATCTGTCGCAGAGCCGGAGAAGAACTGGCTGATTCGATTGCCACAGCCTTGCGACGTGTGGGCCTAGAGAAAGCCGACGGGAACGTTCCGGTCGCTGCAATCGGTGGTGTGTTTGAAGGTACGTATCTGAAAGCTGCCTTCGAGGAACAGCTGCACCGACTGCACCCCGGGGCGCAAATTCAGTCTGTCACCGGATCAGGGTTGGACGGAGTGCAACTGTTGGCGCAACTACCCGCCGATCATGCCCTGCAGGAGCTGGTCTCGCGCTACGGCTTTGGGAACTAGTCAGAAAAGCACAGTCATCGTGATCTGCCAGCTAGGTGCTGGCGATCAATAGATGACAAGATGAGACTGATCAGTATTGAGCATTAAAGGAGTCATCGTGAGCTATCGAGTCGGTCCCGTAGATCTAGTCCCAGAAGGCGAATCCCTGCTGGTAGATTCCAAGGACAGCGGTGCCACCGAAGACATTGCGATCTTCCATGCCGAAGACGGCAACTTCTATGCCCTTCAAGACGAGTGCACCCACGAGGTCGCGTCCCTCTCCGATGGGTGGATTGAAGACTGCTCGGTGGAGTGCCCAATTCACTCCTCAACCTTTGATCTAAAGACCGGCCGAGTGCAGTGCATGCCAGCAACGGTAGACGCGCGCACCTACACGGTGAACGTCGTGGATGGTTTTTTGGAGCTCGAAGTCTAAATGCCTTCGGTCCACATCATCGGCGGTGGCGTTGCCGGTTACACCTTGGCGCGCGAACTGGTGCAAAAGCAGTATGCCGGTACCATTACGATCAGCGACGCCCAGGGCTTACCCTATGATCGTCCGGCGCTGAGTAAAGCCTTGCAGGTTGAGCCCTTTGCTCCGGTTGCTTGGTACCAGCAGCACCGTATCAACCTCATCCAAGAAACAATCACCGAGGTTAAACTGCCAGATTCGGAAACGGATTGGGTTGTCCTCGCTAACGGTACCGTGCCGAATCGGCTAAGTCTGCCCGGGGCTGAACACGCACACACGCTGCACACCGCGGCCGACGCTGTGGCACTGGCAGAAATTATCGATTCGGCCATGTTTGGCTTCCAAGTGGTGGTCATCGGGGCCGGACTGATTGGTGCCGAATTTGCTTCCACCGCTAGCATGCTCGGCGCACAGGTCACCCTGATTTCTAATAATGACGCTCCACTAAGCGCCATGCTCGGCCAGGATTTGGCCGAACAACTACACGCTGAACATGCACAACGTGGCATTCGAACCATCACCGGAACTACAAGCAGCATCGCTGCGGATCATGTAGTTGTGGACGGTGAGCGCATCGAAGCTGACTTTATCGTTAGCGCCATCGGTGTCCAACCAGATACCGCGTTGGCTGCCTCCATGGGATTAGCCGTGGACAACGGCATTGTGGTCAACGCGCAGCAACGCTCCATCACACAGCCACAGGTACTGGCCATCGGGGATGCGTCCCGGCACCAGGGCGCTCGCCGGGCTGTGCACTGGGAAGCTGCTATGGAAGATGCGGCCCAAGCGGCAGCAACCATCCTCGGCACGGACCCAGTAAAGCGTTCGGTGCCGTGGTTCTGGTCCGACCGCCATGAGATGCATGTGGAAAGTGTCGGCGATTTTGATCAAGCGGTGCGTACCGTTCATCGTTACAACCGTCGCGGTAAGATCCAAGTGACCTTCGGGCTAAATGCTCAGGGTGCTTTGGTGGCAGCTAGCATGATTGATGGTGGGCTGATGGCCAAGGCCGTGAAGCGGCTGATCGCTCGGTCTGCCTCGCTCAGCGTTGAAGAATTGGAGGACCCGAGTGTGGGACCTCGCGAATTAGGGCGGAACGGACAATGAGCACAGCCGAACCAGCGAAGCTACCTTTGGCTCTGCAGGTGCCTACCCAGCGAGTGAGCCGCGGCTGGATTGCAGCGGTAGTCACCGTCCACATTGGTATCAATGTCGGCTTCTTCGCCCCCATTCAGGTGCTCCTCGGACTGCATGCCGAGCAACTGGACGCTAGTCAAAAGGGCGCCATCTTGTCCTTGGTGACCGGCGTGGGAGCGGCCGTGTCCATGGTTGCTAATCCACTTTTTGGTGCGCTCAGTGATCGCACTACCTCTCGATTTGGCCGTCGAATTCCGTGGGTATTGTGCGGAACCCTCTGCGGGGCTCTCGCACTGTTGCTCATGTCAACGGCCCATACCGTGGGACTTTTGGTCCTTGGCTGGGCCTTGATGCAGGCTGCTGGAAACGCTGCGGTAGCTGCCATCTTTGCTGCCATTCCGGATCGTGTCCCGGTAGAACAACGCGGCATTGTGGGTGGATTAGTAGCGTTGGGACAAACCTGCGGTTCGCTCATCGGTGCGGTCATCGGCATGGTTGCCGCTGGAGATCTAGTCTTCGGCTACGCGTTAGTCGCCATCGCTGTGGCCATTTGCGCGGTACCTTTTGTCTTGATGCGCAAGGACTCGGTGCTACCCAAGGCAGCATTGGAACCCATCACGGCGTTGCAGTTTGCTCAAAGTTTCTGGATCAACCCGGTCAAGCACAAGGACTTCGGCTGGGCCTGGCTGACTCGGTTCTTGCTCTACCTCGGCAGCCAGCTGTGCCTGGTCTACCTCTTGTACTTCCTGCAAGACGCCATTGGTCATCCAAACCCGGCACAGGGTGTTTTGGTGCTGACCGCCGTCTATGCGTTCTGCGTTATTTTCTCTTCGGTGATATCCGGAAAACTTTCGGATCGCGATGGTAAGCGTAAGAAGTACGTCATCATTTCTTCAGTGATTGTCGCCTGTGCAGCAGGGGTTATGGCAGTCTCATCTACCTTTGCCATGGCACTGATTGCTGCGGTGCTGCTAGGCATCGGATTTGGTGCCTACCTTGCGGTGGACTTCGCCTTGCTGACGCAGGTGCTTCCTACAGCCGATTCACGCGGCAAGGATCTTGGCATGATCAATATTGCCAATTCCTTGCCTCAGGTGGTCGCCCCGCTGGTGGCTTGGCTGGCAGTGACTTGGCTTGGTGGCTATCCGACCTTATTCCTTTGCTCGGTAGTCGTCTCGCTTCTTGGCGCAGTGCTGGTGCGAAAAATTAAGTGTGTTCCATAGCCTTGGGTGACTCTATCTCGTGGTTGATCAACGACGCACCTTTTGGGGTGACGTTGTTGTTCTTCTTTCTTGGCGCCTTCACTCGTGGCAACGCGACGTACTGGGTGGGCCGCGGGATTGCCAAGGGTGTGGAGCGTAGCCGCTTTGAGAAGCGGCTTCACGCTCCGGGGTATCTCAAAGCCCAAAGGTTCATCCAACGCTGGGGTGCACTAGCGGTTCCGTTGAGTTTCTTGACTGTGGGTGTGCAAAGCGCGGTCAACCTCTCTGCTGGGATAAGTAAGATGCCACTGCGTCGATATGTCCCGGCCGTGGCACTTGGCGCGGCATTGTGGGCCTTGATTTACACAAGTATTGGTATGGCTGTGTTCTACGCGTGGTTGGCGTTGGACTGGCCATGGATTGTGGCAGGCATTGTCCTGCTAGCCATAGTCGCGTTTGTTGTCCTTCGCTGGCGCACTCGCGAGCGCGAGAAGCAGGCGCCGGATGCAGAACAACCTTCAGAAATAAAGGGCTGACCGGCCGTATGATGAGTGGGTCAAACCGCGAACACTGAGAGTAGGTACGGCAAATGTCGCTGAACTTATCCAAGTCAGAGAATAGTCCTGTGCAGCTCGATGAAATCGACCGCAAGCTGTTAGCTTTGCTGAGCAAGAACTCACGGCGAACAAATAACTCGTTGGCGCAGGAGCTCGGTATCGCGGCTTCGACCTGTTTGGCACGGTTGAATGCTTTACGCGATTCCGGAGTGATTTCTCGCTTCACCATCGAGGTGGATCCGCAGGTCTTGGGGCGCGAATTGGAGGCGTTGATCTTTGTGAAGATCCGCCCGGGCGCCCGACATCTTATGTCTAACTTTGCTAGTGAAATGCGTTCCAAGTCTGGGGTGCGCCAGCTGTTCTTCTTGGGTGGTGCCGATGACTTTGTCTTGCATGTGGCGGTGCGCAACTCTGCCGACGTGCGACAGTTTGTACTTGATAACCTTTCAGCTAATCCTGCCGTTGCGACCACACAAACTTCTCTGGTGTTCGAACACGGGCAGGGAAGTGGCGAATTTTAGGCCTTAAGCTCAGGCGAAGTACCCCGCAGATTTTCGTAGGAGTGATCCACGCAATGGGCCTACTTCGAAGAAATGTGCTAAACTTGTTGTTCTTCTCTTAGCAATACCGCGGTCCTCTGGCCGTCAAAGATTTACTTTGACCAAACGGATGGACCACATACGGAAGCGACTGAAGAATGGGGAGGTCGAGAAGATAATGAATTTGGAAACAACAATCGTAACGGCCGTGGTGACTCTGGCGGTTTTGGCCATCGTGAGCATCGTGATGGTTCTTCGTTACAAGCAAGAACACCAGACAGAAATTCGCCAGGCTCTGGTGGCCAAGGCCTATAAGTATGGGATTGCCTCGCCTGAGGACCTATCAAACCATGATCTGAACATGCAGATCCGCGAGGCCAAGCGCCAGCGCAAGAACAATGAGAACGATTTGAAAACTGTCTAAACAGATTCATCGTTAGAGCATTCGGCCCCAGGTTGATCAAACAGCCTGGGGCTTTTGCATGCCAAAAAGCTGCCACAAAAATGTAGGTCAATTGTTTTGGCGCTATGTCCCCGGTCACCGAAAAACTCGATTTAGCCCCAGAACCGTGCGGATTGCATCACAAGTGCGTGTGTGGTTCTCGACAAAAGACTTCCGCAGCTAAAACGGTTCAGAAATGATGGTTATAGCTGGAAAGACGTGATGGAAATGAACTAGGAGCAACAGGTATGGCAACGATCCCTTTGGGCGAAGATATTCTTTTGGCACGGCACGGTGCCAACATCGTTAAGCTTCGCCAGGATCGTAAGACCCGTTCAACTGTTGCTGTGTTGCGTGATGGTCAGATGGATACCGCATCCAACTTGCTCACCTTTTCCACCCCATCACTGAGCCCGGCCGCCAGCTTTGGTCGAGGTGCGGTGCGGTACCTGAATGATGAAGCTGAAGTGAGCCGCGGTGAGGTCCGTTCTTTGATCAAGATTTCCTTTGGCTTCAGCGCTGTGATGGGCATTGTTTTTGGCGGACTGGTTTTGGCTCTGTACAAAGTCGGCGGAAACGAAGCGATCCAGTCGCTGACATATATGGGTGGCGCTCAGTAGACCCTGCGGTGCGAAATTGATGGTGAGGTTCCAAGATAACTTGGGAGCTCGCCATTTCTTTTTTGTGGGCAGAAAACTTTGAACGCGGCACGCCTTATAGCTCTCGTTTTTCTTCACCCGCAGGCATAGGATGACCAGAACTAGGCGAACAAGGAGCAGGCCATGCGTTTTGTTTTGGAAGTCAACTTCGATACCGAGAACATGCAACTCAAGCCGCTAGAAGAGCTTCAACGGATTCTGGGGGACTGGTCGCAACGCGTGGCCATGTATCCGCTGGAACCGGGGTCTCAAGAAGATGTCTACGACTCGCAGAATGAAGAAGTCGGAGAATGGGCAATCTTAGAAGACTAATCTCGGCGCTTGGAAATCCATCCGATCACATAGCCGACCGCCAGGGTTACTAGTAGGACCAGCCATAGTGGTGCCGCGGAGTGGATCAAGAAAAACTCCACACGCACATAGGTCAGGTTCTGCAAGATAAATACCAGAGCGAGAATCACCAAGGCGATGGCCGTGATCTGCTTGGCGTTTAGCGCGAATCGGCTGGGCTTGCGCTCCGGGTCAGTCATTGCTTTTTCCTGTCGCTAAGAGCCCATCGATGATGGCCGCGAGACCACGCTGGAATGAATCATCGCTGGTATTGAGCTGTGTTTCGCGTTGTGCCGCCACCGCTTGGGTGAAGTGTGGGGTGAGATCTTGGTGGTTGCTGGTATCAAAAATATCGTGGGGTGCTGCGGTGTCCATGGCCGAACCAAAGATAAAAGATTCCAAAGCAACAATGGTCGGAATGATCGTCTTCTCGGCCAGTCCGAAGTCTTTGAGACCTTGAGCTACACGCTCATACATGCCCAAGGTGCGTGGCGAATCCGAGACTGGAAGCACCGCAATAATGGGGATGAGCGGAATGTGCCGACTGAAAATATTACGGTAGTTGGTCGCCCAAAGAACTAAGGCATTTCGCAGTGGTTCTGTATCAAAAACTGACGTATCGATATCTGCCATGATCAGTTCCTGAATCCACTGCATCAGATCATGTTTTGAATCCACATGGTTATACAAAGCCGAGGGTGAAACACCTAATGACTTGGCCAGGCGCTGCATTGTTAGTGATTCATAACCACCATCGGAAACCAGTTCCAACGCGTTGACGGTAATACGTTCCCTGTTGAGCACCGCCTTGCGTGGTCGCCCTGCGCGCCTGGTTCCGGATTCTGTCATTCGTTCTCTCCCTGACGTGGGTTGCTTCACAACTCGATGTTCTTCCCCTATGCTATATGACAAGTAAATGAACCGAATTCATTTTATTGTTTGAGGGAGCTTTTCATGGAACATCTGGAACGCGACGTAGTTGTCATTGGCGCTGGCCCATCGGGTCTGACCGCAGCCTACGAGCTGAACAAAGCAGGCAAGTCTGTCGCCGTACTCGAAGCTCGAGATCGTGTGGGCGGCCGCACCTGGAGCGACCAGATGCACGGAGCCACCATCGAAATCGGCGGTCAGTGGATCAGTCCCGATCAAACTGGTCTCTACTCGCTGATCAACGAGTTGGGCATCGAAACCTTTGAACGCTACAAGGCCGGCAAAAGTGTCTACCTCAACGAGCAGGGTGAAGCCATCGTTTATGAGGGCGAAGACTTCCCCGTCTCCGAAGACAGCGTGGCCGAAATGAACAAGCTCATCGGCATCATGAACGAACTGGCCGCACAAATGAATCCAGACAAGCCATGGGAACACCCACAGGCCCAAGAGCTGGACATGGTTTCCTTCCACCACTTCCTGCGTCAGCACTCCTCGGACGAACTAGCCTGCAACAACGTCGGCCTCTTTATTGCCGGTGGCATGCTCACCAAACCAGCCCATACCTTCTCTGCACTTCAAGCAGTATTGATGGCTTCCTCGGCGGGATCCTTCGACAACCTCGTTGATGAAGATTTCATCCTTGACCGCCGCATCGTTGGCACCATGCAGGGCGTATCCAAGACGGTTGCTGCGCGGCTGGGTGAAGAAATCGTATTCCTGAATAACCCAGTGCTGAAGCTGGAATGGAATGATGACGGGGTGGTAGCTCACGGTGAGACCGTCACCGTGTCCGCCAAGAAGGTTGTGGTGGCAATTCCACCTAACCTGTACTCGCGAATCACTTACGTTCCTGCGCTTCCACGCAAGCAGCACGTCACCCATCAGCACCAGTCCATGGGCTTGGTCATCAAGGTGCACGCCGTTTACGAAACCCCGTTCTGGCGCGAAGATGGACTGTCGGGAACCTGCTTCGGGCCCAACGCACTAGTCCAGGAACTCTACGACAACACCTACACCGGAGAAAGCACCGGAACCTTGGTGGGCTTCATCTCGGATCTGAAAGCTGACGAGATGTGGGAACTGGACGATGAGGCACGTCGCGAAGCCATCCTGCAGGGCATTGCCGACTACCTTGGCGAGAAAGCGCTAGATCCAAAGGTCTTCTACCTCTCGGATTTCGCTTCTGAAGAATGGACCCGCGGAGCTTACGCAACCAGCTATGACCTAGGTGGCCTGCACCGCTTTGGCCCAGTCCAGAACGATAACCTCGGACCAATCTATTTCTCCTCCTCGGACTTGGCCGGCGAAGGCTACCAGCACGTGGATGGCGCGGTACGTATGGGTCGCCGCTCGGCCGCACGCATCATCGCAGAACTTGATGGCACCAGCTACGACGAGAACTACGATGGCGTGCAGACACTGACCTCTACCGCAGATAAGGTCAACGCCTAAATCATGAAATTGCTTGTAGGTTACACCGCCGAAGAACGCGGTGCCGAAGCTATCGAACTGGCCAGCGCGCTTGTTGCATCCACCCCGGATGCGTCCTTGCACATTGCCATTGTGCTTCCGGCTGCTGCACCCTTTAGCGCTGTCTACCCGGGTGGAGATCATGGATATTCAACCATTCTCTCCGCTCAAGTAGACCAGTGGGCAAAACACGCCCTGACGCTGGTGCCCGAAGGAATCCAGGCCTCGGTGGTGGCGAGATCAGTCTCCTCCGTGGCCGAAGGGCTGATTTCGCTGGCTCAACAGGTTGATGCTGACGGCATCGTGCTCGGCGGCCGCAAACGTCACCGGGCAGGGTTCTTCATGCCCGGGGCAATCGCCAACGCGTTATTGCACTCCTCGCCAGTTTCGGTGTTCATGTCCTCACCGACTGCTATAGAAACCTTGCGAGCTGCCAACGGCAAGCTCACCAGGCTGACCGCCTTTGTGGGGGACCGGCCCGGAGCTAAAGACGTCATTGAACTCTCGGCCCAAATTGCTACAGCCTGCGCAGTACCACTTCGAGTAGCAACCCTAGTTTTGCCCTACGACGTTCAAGACCCAGACCGGGATCTTGATGCCCACGTTCAGGCAACCAGCGATTACCTTTCGCAACTGACAGCGTCCATGGAATTGGACGCCACTATTGACGTTGTTGTTGGGCGCAACCTCGATGAAGCAACTGGCCAGCTTTCCTGGCAAGACGGCGATCTCGCCTTGCTTGGCTCAGCACGCTTAGCGGCTGCCCGCAGGCTCTTTATCGGGCCTAAAGCCCAACGTATCCTCGGCAAGCTTTCGGTGCCCATGGGTGTTATCCCTAACCCGGGATCAGGCAACTAGCTTCACTTTTTTAGATCTTGAAGGAAGGGTGGCTCGGTACTTCTGACCGACGCACTTATCGCCTCACTAAAGCAAAAGGTAAACCAACATGTCGCAAGACTTGAGGCAGGATTCTAATCCTGCAGCCGCTGAAACCGGTTTGCACGAAAAAGGGCTCTCCAAGGGCACCGTAGGCGTTATGGGCCTGGTGGTCATCGGAATTTCCAGTATCGCCCCGGCATACACCCTCACCGCAGGACTGGGCGCAACGGTGGCTGAAGTAGGCACCAGTCTTCCAGCTATCTTGCTAGCAGGGTTCTTGCCCATGCTGTTGGTGGCCTTGGGCTACCGAGAGCTAAACAATGCCATGCCCGACTCAGGGACCTCGTTCACCTGGGCTACCCGTGCCTTCGGACCAATGATTGGTTGGATGGGCGGTTGGGGGCTGGTGGCTGCCACGGTGATTGTCCTTTCAAATCTGGCCGCTGTCGCAGTTGATTTCTTCTACATCCTGCTGGCCCAACTGACCGGTCACGACGAGATCGCTGAGCTGACCACCAATCTGTGGATCAACATTCCCACTACCTTGATCTTCATCGCTGTTGCCGCCTTCATCTCCTATCGAGGCATGAACGCAACCAAGGTCTTCCAGTACGGTCTGGTCGCGTTCCAGGTAGCGGTGCTGTTGCTGTTCGCGGTGATGTCCTTTACCTCAAACCAACCTTTTGACCGAACCCCGATTACCTTGGAAATGTTCAACCCAGCTGGCGTTGAGAGTTTCTCGGCCTTTGCCGCCGGCATTTCACTGTCTATCTTCGTTTTCTGGGGTTGGGATGTCACCCTGACCATGAACGAAGAAACCACGGATCCTAAGAAGGTTCCGGGCCGAGGTGCGACGTGGACTGTTCTGCTGATCATGGCGCTGTACGTAGCAGTATCCCTCGGTGTGCTGTACTGGGCGGGCGTGGGAACCACAGGCTTAGGCGCTGGAAACCCGGAAAATCAGGAATCAATTTTCGCTGTGCTCTCCGGTCCAGTGATGGGTCCGCTGGCCTTGTTGATGTCTTTGGCAATCCTCTCCTCCTCGGCAGCCTCGCTGCAGTCCACCATGGTTTCCCCGGCACGTACTTTGCTGGCCATGGGCTACTACAAGGCCTTGCCCACCAGCTTCGCAAAGATCTCTCCACGATTCATGTCGCCTTCGGTGGCTACCTTTGTTACTGCTGCCGCAGCTGCAGTGTTCTACGTGGTTACCCGTCTGGTCTCTGAAAATGCCCTCTGGGATACGATCACCGCGCTTGGCCTGATGATCTGCTTCTACTACGGGCTGACCGCACTCGCTTGCGTTTGGTATTTCCGTGCAGAGCTCTTCAGCAGTGCAAGAAACGTCATCTTCAAATTCCTGGCACCACTCATTGGTGGCGTGGTTTTGCTGGTGTTGTTCTTCGCCACGGCCTTCGAGTCGATGGACCCCGACTACGGTTCAGGATCCAACATTGGGGGAGTAGGAATGGTCTTCATTCTTGGCGTCGGAGTTCTGCTGCTTGGTGTCGTAGTCATGATCTACATGCGGATCACCCAGCCATCCTTCTTCAAGGGAGAAACCATCAAGACCTACAAGCCAATCAAGTAACTACAAAAAGAATCTTTGGCATTGAACCACCCACGAAACTCTTCGTGGGTGGTTCAATTGGTTCATGGCTAACTCGGTGCTTTTCATCTGCTCACGCAATGCCGGCAAATCTCAGATGGCTGCCGCGCTCATGGACTATATTTCTGACGGCAAAGTCACCAGCTATTCGGCTGGCACTAATCCGGGCTCTGGCATCAATCAAGAAGCTGTGGCCGCGTTGTCGCAGGCCGGGGCCGACATGTCAGGCGGAACGCCGAAGCCTATTGATCCGCAGATTGTGGATCAGGTGGACCGGGTCATCATCTTAGGTACAGATGCGCACCCGAACCTTGCCCCGACGGTGAACGCGGAACGCTGGGTGACCTATGAACCCAGTGAAGATGGAATCACCGGCGCCGAGCGCATGAATCTCATCCGAGATGAAATTGCTGAGCGAGTCAGGGAACTCTTCCACGAGCTGGAAGACTAGTGCTTGTCTTTGCTGAGTTTCTTTAGCAGTTCAGTGGTGCGGTAAGGAATTACGTCGCGCAGAATCATTGAGGTTGAGGTGCGGGTAATGCCCGGGCACAGTCGAATCTCTTCACTGACGCGGTAGAGATCATCTGGATCCGTCGCCGAAACACGAATCAGTAAATCGGTGTCGCCAGCAGGTGCAACACATTCCAAAACCTCAGGGATCTGGCGAAGGGCTGCGATGGCTTCATTCAGGCTGGCCTGATTCAGTTCAGCACTGACAAAAGCACTGACACCGCGCCCCATGGATGCAGGCAGGATGCGAGCGGTGTTTGGACGCAATGCACCGGAGTGGGCCAGACGTTCCAAGCGAGTCTGAACAGTGCCTCGGGCTAGGCCCAGTTGCTGCGCCAACATCATGATCGGAACACGTGGATCAGCATCAAGCGCCAGCAGGATACGTCGGTCGGTTTCATCGAGCTGATACGTATCCGAATTCATATACTGGTCTCCTGTGACAGGTTGTGATGCACGTGCGTAAGTACCTTCTTAGGATTTTAGTCAATATGACCAGTTGAGCCCAAATGTGTTGCGCGGACTGCCCGATAATGTTGCGTAAAAACCGGCGCTCCATGCCAGTAAAAGCGGTTTCGCGTCATCCGTGATCTCTTGTCCACATAAGCGTGCTTCACCGATGTTTTGGGAAGTAATCCAAGTACCCTATTGCTATGAGGTTTATGCGCTTGGAAGATGTTGCTGAGGAGCTTAATGTAAAGCTTCCTCAAGTCCGCGCCCTAGTAAAAAGCGGCGAGCTACCAGCAATCCAAATTGGTGGCCGTGGCATGTGGCGCGTAGAACGCGTCGAGTTGGAAAACTATATTCAGCAACGCTATGCGCAAGCTCGCGAAGAGATCACGAACGACTCCACTCTTAGGGCTGAGTAGTGTTCTTCAGATAGAACTTCAGGGCGTCACGTACCAGCGGCGCATGTCCGCCATAGTTCTTAGCAAACCGTTCGTCGGCGACGTACATGTCGGCCAAAGATTCAATGTATTGAGCATGTTTCTCAGGATCTTCAGCACCCAGTGGCGTTCCCGGAACGGAAGATAACCATTGCACGTGACGTGCGGCCAGCGACTGGGCCACCTCGCTTTCTGCACTCACTTGGTCGTTGCCGGCCTGGATCCACGCGTCGTTTAGTTCTTGAACCAGCGCGAAGAATTCACTCTGCTCTTGCTTAGTCTTACTGCGCCACCATTTATTTGAGCTGTTGTAGGCCTCGGACCCCCAACGCTCGGTGACTTCTTGTTTGTACTGCTCATTGAATCCGTCAAAGCTCGTTTCGGGTTTCATAGTCTCTCCAGTTTCTAGTGCGGTAATTGAGTGCTTCAGGGCGAGAATCTGCCGGTCTAACGTTTCTCGTTGAAGCTGCAGCTGCTCGACGTGCTTCTTGAGCGCCTCACGTTCATCGCTTTGGCGCTCTAAGATCTCGGCGATATTTTCTAAGCTAAGTCCCATGTCCTTGAGTACCAGAATTCGTTGAAGTCGAACCAGCTGGTCTTGGGCGTAGAAGCGGTAGCCGTTTGAAGCCACGCGGTGCGGGCTAAACAGTCCGATGTGGTCGTAATGGCGCAGGGTGCGGCTGCTGATCCCTGCAGTCCGAGCCAAGTACGCAATAGAGAATTCGTCAGGCTCTTCAAAGTTCGTTGGCTCGTTCATATGCCACACGCTACCGGTTGACGCTACGTCAATGTCAACGGGTAGCTAAGAATCTGTTATTCGCAACTTGTGATTCAGGTCTCTCGACAGAATGGCGAAAAATTCTGAGCAAAAGTGATTCTCGTTGATCATATTGACTACTGTGTCGACCGTCCGTTGCGCACGGTGAATCATGTGTAGTTCAATGAAATCAGACGACGTTGGAAAGGTAATCGCCGAATCCAATTACGACCTAACGTGTTTGTAGACCACCTGCATCTACATCGCTGAAGAAGAACTGGCCACCCACGCCAGGACTTGGTGAAAGAACTTTATCGATGGCTCGTGAGCATTCCTGTTTGCTGGAATGCTTGCGGGCCATCTTTTTGTGAGCCCACCTAAACTGCGAACATACCTCGTGCCCTTCGCGCAGTGCCCGGTCGGCTCTGGAACAATGAGCCCGTAGGTACATGAAGGAGCATTGTGGGTTCAATGAGGCGCGTCTGGCAAAACTGGTGGATGCAATTAGTCGGTGGCATTTTGATGGCGGCCATCGCTGTCTTGCCGTGGTTGTGGATCGGTGAAAAAGACCGAGCGATACTCCCGGTAGCTAGTGACGATGCTCTTGGATTGATTATCGTATTCGCTTTGACAGCACTGCTTGGTAGCTGGTGTGTTCGCCGAATAGGTCGAGGACGAACCGGATTCGCGGTGGTGACCGCGGTAGGAATGTTCCTGGGCATGCTTGCCCTTGGTGCTCAAGGAATTCAAGCGACAAACCCGGCGGCGTTTAGTGGAGATCTGTCCAAAGCTTCAGTACACCAGCTCTGGGTATTTGGTTCGCTTTTGGTCATTAGCCAAGCGTGGTACTTCTTGAGCGCAAAGTTGCGTTTACCCGTGGCAGCACTGTTCTACGCCATGTTGGCGGTCAGCCTTGGGTACTGGTTGCAGATCGTTGCTTCGCTCATCGCCGGCGCCCAAAGTTATGCGATCTATCTGGGCTATGCAGGTGCTTTGATCTTGGGCCTCATCCTTGGTTTTGTTGGATTCCTGCGTGCCTCGAATCTGATTTTTTGGGTACTGTCCTTAGCTATCCAATGGGTCATGCCCGCGGTAGTGGACAGTGCAGCGCGCGTCATCCAATCAGAGGTTGGTTTCGCCAAGGGGCTGCGTGCTTTTGGTAAGAACTTCAGCGCAACCGTGCTTGAGGTGCCATGGCAAACGCCATTGATTGTCAGCCTTGCTACGGCCATGCTCACCAGCGTCATTATCGTGATCGTTCGCAAGGCACGTAGGCGCTAGGGCGATACGACCTAGAATGAACTTATGGATGAACTGCGCGAATGCGATCCCGAGGAACTGGTCCAACCCATAATCTTGAGGATCGACAAAGAAGATCCTTCAACTGAAGATGAGGGGCTTTCGGCAGTTTCTCGCGCAGCGGTCATTGCATACCTTCAGGACCCGCATAACGAGGACTGGCAGAAGTGGGCGGAACAAGCTTTCGCTAAGTCGGTGCGGCGAGCGAATCCGAAGATGTTCGCCAAGGTCCTTGAAATGTTCCCAGAGCAAATGGTTAGCGAAGTGGGCAAGGCTCAAGCTGTCGGTTTGCCACCGCTTCCGGCCGCGGATCTTCCCAAGCTTATTGCCAAGCTTCAGGTCTCAGGCACGCAGCTACCCAAGAGCGATGAAATCCTTGATTCTAAAGTAATCATCGCCGTCAATGCCTCCCTTGAAATGTCTACCGGCAAGGCAGCCGCTCAGTGTGCCCACGCGTTGTTTGCATGGTTGACCGAAAGCAGAGGTCAAGACATTGAGGGATGGCTCAAAGTGCATGCTCCGGTAGGGATTCGACACCTGCCTAAAAAGGACTTTGAAGTATTGTCACGGCGAGCAAGTGGGCCGGTGATCCAGGATGCCGGCCGTACCGAGATTGAACCCGGATCTACTACCGCATTTGTTCTCGTTCAAGCCGACTAGCGAGAACTCTTGTTGAGTCTGGAATGTCAGACAGCGCCTGAAACAATGCTCTGGTTGATTCTTGCTGAGTCTGTTCTGCTGTAGTTATGGGCGAACTACCAGAAGCACAACAAAACTCCGTGGACCGTGTGGCACCAAAATGGGCTGGTCGAGTCGACGGAGATGGACCTGAACACACCCGCTGGCATCAGCGTGTGAGTGAGCAGGTTCAGCCAGATCTTTCTGGCGCCGTAGCGCTGATCGGGTTCTGCTCGGATGCAGGGGTGCAACGCAATCAAGGACGCACCGGTGCAGCTGATGGCCCCGCTAGCTTGCGGGCCGCGCTGAGCCCCTTGGCCATCCATAGCCAGCGGGCACTAGTGGACTTAGGCGACGTTGTGGTTACCGGTGACGATTTGGAGCAGGGCCAGGATCGGTTAGCAGCAGTGGTGGAGCAAGCCTTGGATGCTGACGCTCTGCCGATAGTGCTCGGTGGTGGGCATGAAACCGCCTACGGGACAGCCAGCGGATTACTGAATTTCCTGGCTACGCAGACGTCGAAACGCATTGGCATTCTTAATCTTGATGCCCACTTTGATCTGCGTGATGAACTTCGGCGCAGCAGTGGCACACCGTTTCTTGACATTGCCCGAGTCATGGAAAAATCTGGGCGAGAATTCAACTATGCCGTTGTGGGGATCAGCCGTCCGAGCAATACCTCGGCTCTCTTCGCCAGGGCTGACAAGCTAAGTGTTAGCTACTTGCTTGATGAGCAGTGTCAGCCAGATCGCGCGCAGCGTTTTGTATCCGAATTCTTGGATCGTATCGACGTGCTGTATCTGACCATTGACCTTGATGTATTGCCCGCAAGCGTGGCTCCCGGGGTCAGTGCTCCCGCCGGATTTGGCGTCGCTTTTGAAGTCATTGATGCCGTGTGCCGTCAGGTTGTGCAAAGTGGAAAACTAGCGGTCACAGATGTTGTTGAGCTCAACCCGAAATTTGATGTTGACTCTCGAACCGCGCGTAGCGCAGCGCGACTGATCTACGATCTTGCAGTGGGGTAGCGGCGTCATTAGATTGATTGTTTGACCCCTCAAACATTATCCTGTGAGTAAGCGAAGTTTGTCGCTCGCGTTCTCTTGCAACGAGGCAGGAGCAGCGCCACGAAGCTCAGGATTTGAGGACACAAGTGCTAATAATGTCTGGACTGCGCAAGCCATCGCGCATGATGGCATTGCTTGTTGTGTCGTTGTTGGTGGTGGCTACGGGATGTACTCCGGCAAGTGAGTCGCAGCCGGGTATGGCCGAATCAGCTGACTCCCGTCCAGTGGTGATCACGACGTTCACCGTGCTGCAGGACATCGCTCAAAACGTTGCAGGCGATCACCTGCGGGTGGAATCGCTGACTCGTCTCGGAGCTGAAATTCACGGCTATGAGCCAACCCCCGATGACCTGCGCCGTGCCTCCCAAGCTGATTTGATCTTGGATAACGGGCTAAACCTTGAAGCGTGGTTCGCTCAATTTGTTCAAGAGAGCCCGGCACCGCATGTCACCGTCAGTGACGACATTACGCCGATTGGAATTGTTCAGGGGGAAGGTGCTGGCAAACCAAACCCTCACGCCTGGATGAGTCCAATGAACGTGCAAAAATACGTGAACCGGATGGCAGAGGCCTTCAGCAAACTTGATCCAACCAATTCCGCTGACTATCAAGCTAACGCCAAGCGGTATCAAGCTGAACTACAAAAAGTTCAAGATGATCTTGCCACCGAACTCAAATCAATTCCCGCGCAGCAGCGGGTCTTGGTTACTTGTGAAGGTGCCTTTAGCTACCTGGCTAAAGATGCCGGGCTCAAGGAAAAGTACCTTTGGGCGGTCAACGCGGAATCTCAGGCGACGCCACGCAAAGTCGCCTCCACCATTGACTATGTGCGAGAGAACCACGTTCCTGCAGTCTTCTGCGAATCAACCGTATCTGATGCAGCGATGCAACGAGTGGTGGAATCTACCGACGCAAAATACGGCGGAACACTGTACGTAGATTCACTCTCAGAAGCTGATGGACCGGTTCCGACTTACCTAGAACTGATTACGCACGATACTCAGCTCATCGCCCGATCGTTGAAAGGCCAAACGCCATGATCGTCACAAGTACTACTGAGTTGGCCGTTGACGTTTCATCGGCCACCGTTCATTACGGTCCCGTGCTGGCTTTGGATAACGCATCGCTGGCGCTGGCCCAAGGCACCGTCTGCGGGTTGGTGGGCATGAACGGATCCGGGAAGTCCACACTCTTCAAAACGATCATGGGCCAAATCAAGCCCGACAGTGGGAGCGTAAAAATCGGTGGTACCGATCCGCTCCAAGCGCGTAAGAGCGGAATGCTCGCCTATGTTCCACAGAGCGAAGCGGTGGATTGGAACTTTCCCATATCGGTACGCGATGTAGTGATGACTGGCCGGTACGGACAGATGGGATGGAGTCGAAGGGCCAAGAAGAAGGACCATGCGGCAGTCAACGAAGCGTTGGAACGGGTGGAACTGACCGAGTACGTAGACCGGCAAATCGGCCAACTTTCCGGTGGCCAGAAGAAACGTGCTTTCGTCGCAAGGTGCATCGCCCAAGGTGCCAGCATCATGCTGCTTGATGAACCGTTCGCCGGCGTAGATAAACGCAGTGAAGCGACCATCACCACGCTACTGCGCGAAATTGCCGATGATGGTGGAAGCATCTTGATCTCCACCCATGATTTGCAGGCCCTGCCACAGCTAGCTGATGAAGCGGTGCTGTTGATGCGCAAGGTCCTGATGCACGGTGCACCCGAGGTCGTGCTGCAGGCAGAGAACTTGGCGTTGGCCTTCGGGCTAGATCCGATGAAACGAGATGTCTCATGAACCTGATTGAACTGCTCGCCGAGCCACTGAGCTACACATTTATGATCCGCGCCTTGTCGGTGACGGTTATTGCGTCCGTGCTGTGCGCGGTACTTTCTTGCTGGTTGGTGCTTATTGGCTGGTCCTTGATGGGAGACGCGGTCTCTCACGCAGTACTTCCAGGGGTCGTCTTGGCCTACATCGTTGGAGCGCCGTTTGCACTGGGAGCATTGATCTTTGGATTCTTAGCCGTGGCCCTCATCGGGGGAGTGCGGGACACAACCAAACTGAAAGAAGACGCCGCGATAGGCATTGTCTTCACCACACTGTTTTCCTTCGGACTGGTTCTCATCTCTGTCACACCAAGCCACATCGATCTCAACCACATTATCTTCGGCAACCTCTTGGGTGTCTCTGCAGAGGATCTGTGGCAAGTATTGGTCTTGGGTGCGGTGACCTTCTCAATACTGATCTTTAAACGTAAGGACTTCACGCTCTACGCCTTTGATCAGACGCATGCACACGCACTGGGAATGAACCAACGACTGATTGGTGCAGTGCTTCTCGGGTTGCTCGCCATGACATCAGTGGTTGCCTTGCAAGCTGTCGGAGTCATCTTGGTGGTCGCGATGCTAATCATCCCCGGGGCCGCAGCGTTCTTGCTGACTGACAAGTTTTCAAAGATGTTGATCATTGCACCGGCGCTCGCTGCGTCTGCCGGAATATTGGGCGTCTACGTAAGCTACTTCCTCGACGCATCCACCGGCGGCATGGTGGTGCTAGCTCAAGGTTTAATCTTCACGGTGGTCTACCTGTTCAGCCCTCGGCAAGGATTGATTGCCGCTTACATAGCAACAAAAAATCGACGCAAGTCGTTGGCGGCAGCTAGCTAGATCAAGTTCTCGAATATCAACGAATCGGTTGTCGCTTCAGCAGAAATGAACGTGGCGGAGGTCTTTGACCTCCGCCACGTTCATTTCTTGATTATGCGCGCCAGCGAAGCTTTCCGTTGGCATCGTATTTGCAGGTGTACAGCTTGCCTGCGGCAGATTTTCCACGCTTGCCCTTGTCCACGTTCTTGCAGTAAGAACCGGGATGTACGGTGCCCTTGACCGTGCTAGGAGACTTTGTGGTCTTTTTCTTTGGAGTAGTTTTTGGTGTTGAACCAGCAGGCTTAATCGCGGTGACTTTGGCGCCCTTTTGGTTCCTGCAAGAGCTCAGTACCTTGTTCATGGCGTTCTTTTCGGGTTTTGTCACCGAAAGCGCGTACTTTTTCTTGACGCTAATTTGTGTGGCCACGTATTGGCAGCGGAAGCTCTTATTCTTTGGCAACCACTCGGCGGTATTCTTCTCGCCCTTCTGGCGATTAGCGGACGCATCAGCAGCAATAAGGTTCAGCGGATCGTTAGCTAGCGCCTGACGCTGAGATTGTGAAAGCTTTTGCGCACCGGAAATCCACGCATTTTTCAGGGCAACCACGTGGTCAATATCGACGCTTCCAGACTTGACCTTCCAATTGATCCTCTTGCCGGTGTACTTGTCGTTCAACGTACCGGAAGCGACCGTGCACTTCTTGCGATCCTTGAACTTCACCTTAGACATATCTCGGGAGAGTGTGTCTTGGCGTTCGTCGCACTTGTCCTTGTCGAAGTCTTTCCAGCCGTTGCCGAATTTCTTGTTTCGGTTGTATCCAGTAGCGGCAGCTTTACCCTTGACCGATAGCGACTTGAGCATAGTCGTGGCTTTGGGACCGTTGAGCTTGGGCCCGGCGCTGACCTTCTTGGAGCTGGTCGAAGCGCGTTCGATGACCAAGGTCTGACCTGCGGACAACGGCGCTGGAACTGTTTCAGAAACGCTGGCCAACGACGGCGAATCTGCTGGGGCACTGCAACCGGCGAGAACCAGAATTGCAGCGCAGAGCAGGGCAAAGATTTTCCTAGGCAAGGTGAAGTCTTTCGGCAGGAAGGAATACGAGTGATGACCAAAACTCGGTGGATCGATCCAAGGATAAGAAACTTGAACTTTTCAGTAAGTTTGGTTGATTCATACTCTAATCCACATTCCGACAAATAAGCCGTTTGGGGATTGTTACTTGTGTTAGCGCAGCATTTGAAAGCTTCGACAAATGCTTTGTAGGTACCGCATCAAGCTACGTGGGAGACCCAAACTGCGGTGCTTGCACGGGCTCCGAGCTGAGCGGCTGATTTTTTTCCAGCGACCTTGACGGTGATGGTGTCAGAGAAGTCCTCTGCAACCGAAACGCTGAGCTGAACTCCAACTCGGATGTCTTGATCCGAGAAATACTGAAGTAACTGCGAATCATCATCAGCAATGCGCTCGACTACAACGCGGCTGCCGTCTGCAGCGTCACTGAGATTGATTGCTTCTGGGATGCTGATGTGACCTTCGGCGGTGGGAATGGGATCGCCATGAGGATCACGGGTTGGATGATCCAAGAGATCGTCAATGCGCTTAATCATGAAATCAGAGACGGCGTGCTCTAGATTTTCGGCCTCGTCATGCACCTGGTCCCAGCGGTAGCCAAGCATCTGGACAAGGAAAGTCTCAACTAATCGATGGCGCCGAACCATGGTCATCGCGTAGCCACGGCCTAAGTTGGTGAGGGTGACGGCACCGTATGGAGCATGGTTCAAAAGACCCTGCTGTCGCAGCTTACTCAATGCGCCGGAGACCGTGGAAAGCTTCATGCCAGCTTTGGCCGCAATGACGCTGGCTGTCACTGGATCGCTGGACCACTCAGTGAGTCCAAAGATGATCTTGAGATAGTTTTGCGCGCTATCTGAGAGCTGGTTTACCGACACGTTTTCAATCATAGTCATCGGTCGGTGGCGTGGTGTGAAAAGTAGTGAGTTGATTGTCGTTTTTGTGCGTGAATAAATCTGAATTATTAAGTGCGCTGTGCGACATGCGTGATAAAGCCTCAGATCAACATCAATAATTTTGGAGATGATCGCTGGGCTAGTTGGATCTTGAGAACGTTGGTGTTGACAATGTTTTCCGCGTGGTGGAGACTGTGTAATCGATTCCATGGAATCGATTACACGTAAGCAAAGGGGCTTAACGCGATGAACGCCGTCACCATCAAAGACGTGGCACTGGCAGCCGGAGTATCTTCGGCCACTGCCTCGCGCGTTCTCTCCGGACACTCTGCAACTTCTGCCGATTCCCGCGAAAAAGTTGAAGCCGCTGCCAAGAATCTGGGCTTCGTTCCCAACGCTCAGGCACGTTCCCTTCGCTCCACCAAAACTGACACCATCGCACTGCTGATTTCTGATGTGCGCAACCCCTACTTCTCTGATTTGGCTCATGCCGTAGAACAGCAAGCGCTGGCGGCCGGCATGATGACTTTCATTGGTAACGCCAATGAAGACACCGCCCAGCAGGACCAGTTCCTCGCTGCAATGCTTTCGCGTCGAGTAGACGGTCTCATCGTGGTTCCTCAGGGACTGGACGAAGAAGACGAACGCCCTAGCGAAATGATGCAGCGGATCATCAGTTCAGGTACTCCAATGGTCTTTGTGGACCGCACACTTCCTGAACTGAACGTTCCTTCCGTTTCAGCATCAAGTAGCGAAGCATTGGGGGAGGCAATTGGTGAGCTCAAAAAATTGGGCCACCGAAATATCGCCTTCCTCGGTGGACCAGCCCACGCTTCCACCGCTCGTGAACGCCACCGTGCCTTTGATGACGCGCTGCTGGCAAATGCTCTGGAATCAAACGCAAATCTGCACTTCGCCGGTGACTTCCAAGCCGAGTCAGGCGCGGACGGAGCTCGCTGGCTGCTGAACCACCCGCTGAAACCCACTGCGGTCATCATCGCAGATGCGCCTATGGCTATCGGTGCTCTCACAGTTTGGCGCGAGGCCGGAGTTCGGGTGGGCCCGGAACTATCGGTCATCGCTTTTGACGAGGTGGATGCGATGCTCATGCACCATCCGCCGATTGCAACCATCAGCCATGACCTGCGCGCAATGGGTCGTGCAGCTGTCACTGCCTTGCAAGCTGTGATGGGCAGCAATGAACCAGAACCCCAAGAATTTATTAGCCAATTCACCAACCGGGCGTCCCTCGCCCAAGCCCCGGAAACTACCGGCGCGTAGGTGCATGGAAGGAACAAAAATGAGTAATGACGCTCTGCTGGTCCTGGACAAGGTCTGCAAGTCGTTCGGCCCAGTACAGGTCATCGAGGACGTGACAGTCGAAGTGTATGCCGGCAAAGTCTCGGTACTGCTCGGCGAAAACGGTGCAGGTAAGTCCACGCTGATCAAAATGATCGCAGGCGTGCATGAACCTGATGCGGGGCAGATCCTGTTCAAGGGACAGCCCGTAAGGATCCGCGACACCAAGACCTCCGAGGCGCTAGGTATCGCGACCATTCACCAGGAACTAAATCTGGTCCCGTCGATGACTATCGCCGAGAACATCACGCTGGGACGAGTGCCCCGCAAATTCGGTATTATCAACCGCCGTGAAATGCGTAAGATTGCCCGCGATGCATTGGCCAAGCTGGAACTGGACCTAGACGTGAACACCCCGGTGGGGGAGTTGGGCCTAGCCCAGCAGCAATTGGTGGAAATCGCCAAAGCCTTGAGTCTTGATGCGCGAGTGCTGATCTTGGATGAGCCCACCGCAGCATTGACCACCACGGAGATCGAGCACCTGTTCCGTGTGGTCAACCAGCTGAAAACCCAAGGTGTTGGCATGGTCTTCATCAGCCACCACCTCGATGAAATCGCCGCCATCGGTGACTACGTCAACGTACTGCGCGACGGTAAATTTATCGCCACAGTTCCTGCGGACACCGACGAAAATGAACTTGTTCGTCTGATGGTCGGCCGGGATATCGATGCACAGTTCCCACGCGTAGCCACCGAGGTCAGCGGACAGCCGTTATTGACCGTTGAGCACCTGTCAGAAGGAGCGCTCAAGGACATCTCACTGCAGATTCGTCCCGGTGAAGTTGTCGCACTGGCTGGGTTGATGGGCGCTGGGCGTACCGAGTTGATTCGGGCCATCGCAGGGGCTGACAAGTACGCATCGGGCACTGTGAAGGTGTCGGGTAAAAAGCTAACCAGCTATGACGTGGCGGCCGCTACCCGCGCGGGGATCGGACATGTTCCTGAAGACCGCAAAACTCAGGGATTAGTCCTTGATGCGTCGGTAGCCGAAAACATTGGTTACGCCACCATGGCTGCCACCGCAAAAAATGGTCTGGTGGATCGCAAGGGTCAGAAGGCTCGTGCACAGAAAGTCGCTGAGCGCCTACGCATTCGCATGGGCAGCATCGATGCGCCAATCCGTTCATTGTCCGGTGGCAACCAGCAAAAGGCAGTGTTTGGCCGCTGGTTCACTGCAGGGGCGAAGGTGCTACTGCTCGATGAACCCACCCGTGGCGTGGACGTCGGCGCCAAGGTAGAAATCTACGAACTAATCAACGAAATCACGGCCTCCGGAGGCTGTGTCTTAATGGCTTCCAGCGAGCTGCCCGAAGTACTGGGCATGTCTGACCGCATCTTGGTGATGAGCCAAGGGCGGATCGCCGGAGAACTATCCACTAAAGAAGCAACCCAGGACGCCATCATGGCCCTGGCTATTAGCAATGTGCATCGCGAAGAAGAGATGGGAATTAAGTAAATGAGCAGCGTAGCTACTGCCCCGAAGAAGGGCTTCGATTTCAAAGCATTCTTGGCCAATAACGGCGCGCTGGTTGGTTTGGTAATTCTCTGCCTAACCCTCTTCATCGCCACACCTCGATTCTTGACCGGGCCTAACCTGCTGAACATTGGCATCCAGGTTTCCACCATCGCAGTGATGGCCTTTGGCATGACCTTCGTGATTGTTGCCGCCGGCATTGATCTCTCGGTCGGTTCGGTCGCGGCCCTTTCTGCCATGGGTTCTTCCTATGCAGTGACCACCTCCGGTCTGCCAGATGCTCTGGCTATCCCCGTCGGTTTGGCCATCGGTGCTCTTTCGGGTTGGGTCACCGGCGCAATGAGCGCCTACGGTAAGTTGCCTACCTTCATCGCGTCGCTGGCAATGCTCACGGTGGTTCGCGGTTTGACCTTGGTCATCTCCGACGGCCGTCCAATTTCCACCGCTTCCTCGGTGTCTTGGCTAGGTGATGACCTTGGTCCGATCCCTATGCCAATCATCATTTTGGTAGTTTCCGGTTTGCTGGCTGCCTTCGTATTGAACCGGACCGTCATGGGCAAGAATGCCTTTGCGGTAGGTGGCAATACCGAAGCGGCTCGACTCTCGGGTATCCCAGTCAAGCGTGTATTGGTGACCGTCTTTGTGATTTCCGGACTGTTCGCCGCACTGTCGGGCATGATCTTGGCTGGTCGTTTGGATTCGGCGCAGCCAACCTTGGCATCAGGCTACGAACTGGACGCCATTGCAGCCGTCGTCATCGGTGGCGCTTCGCTTTCAGGTGGCGTCGGACGAATTTCCGGCACGCTCATCGGTGCCTTGGTCCTAGCCGTCATTCGTAACGGCCTGAACCTGCTCTCAGTTTCCGCTTTCTGGCAGCAAGTAGTTATTGGCGCGGTTATCGCGATTGCCGTCGGCTTTGACGTGCTGCGCCGTAAGAACGTCAAACACTAATTTTTCAAATACTCAGCCTCTGTTCAAAGGAGAACAACTCATGAAAAAACTGATTCGCACCACCGCAGCCATCACCCTTTCACTCGGCCTTGCTGCCTCTTTGGCAGCCTGCAACCGTGGCGAAACCGCAGCCGACGGAGCTTCGGCGACCTTGGCAGTTTCCACCTTGAATAACCCATTCTTCGTGGACCTGCGAGACGGCGCTCAGGCTGAAGCCGATGCTTTGGGCATGGATCTTTCTGTAGTAGATGCACAGAACGACTCCGCTACCCAGGCCAACCAGCTGGCTACCGCTGCAACCAACGGTTCCGCTGGCGTCATCATCAACGCTGTTGATACTGAAACCGCAGAAGCCGGCCTGGCCCCAGTGGTGAAGGCAAACTTGCCAATCGTTGCAGTGGACCGCGCGGTAGGCAACACCAAGGTCGCTTCCTTTGTCGCCTCCGATAACGTGGCCGGAGGCGAACAGGCAGCTAAGGCGCTGGCCGAGTCGCTCAAGGGCAAGGGAAAGATCATCGTTCTTGAAGGCGTTCCTGGTGCCTCAGCAACCAACGAACGCGGTGAAGGATTCACCAAGGGTCTCAAAGAGTTCAAAGACATCGAAGTTGTTTCCAAGCAGACCGCTAACTTTGACCGTGCCGAAGCCCTGGACGTAGTCACCAACCTGATGCAATCCAACCCGGACGCCGTTGGCGTACTGGCCATGAACGATGAAATGGCCTTGGGCGCAATTCAGGCTTTGGGGGATAAGGCCGGCAAGAGCGTAAAGGTCTTGGGCTTTGATGGCACCGAAGACGGATTCAAAGCAGTGAAGGCTGGCAGCATGGTGGCAACCATCGCGCAGAACCCAGCAGAGTTGGGCAAGCAGTCGGTGCAGATGCTGTCCAAGGCTATTAACGGTGAAGACGTTGAGGCTAATGTGCAGGTTGCAGTAGATACTGTTGATTCGAAGAACATCGCAGAGTACTCCGGCAAGTAATCTTCAAGTAGCAGTATCAAGCTAAACACCGGCATTCAGCGGCCGCCGGTTGAGAGAATCAGAAGGAAATAACTATGCAGCAGGACATCCAGGTCACCATCGTGGGCTCAAGCAATGTAGACATCACCGCGTTGATGGCACGTTTGCCCGGCCCAGGAGAGACCGTGCTGGCTAATTCCTACCAACTCTCACCCGGCGGCAAAGGTGCCAACCAAGCCTTGGCTGCTCAACTGGCCGGAGCGGCTACCGAATTCATCGGCGCTGTAGGCAACGATTCACACTCTGAAGTTGCCTTGGGTCAAATGCAAGAAGCAGGCGTGAAACTGGACCGGGTGGCCCGAAGTAGCGAACCGACCGGTGTGGCCATTATTCAGGTGGACTCGGCGGCAGAAAATTCCATCGCCGTGGTCTCAGGAGCCAACTCCACCGTCACCGATGAGGCGGTCAAAGCAGCAGGGGCTATTAACGGCATTCTGGTTCTACAAGGTGAAATCCCTGCTTCCGGCATCAAAGCCGCGATGGATGCGGCCACCGATCGCATTGTGCTGAACCTGGCACCAGTGATTGAACTGGAACGTGAATACCTGCTCAAGGCCAACCCTTTGGTAGTCAACGAGCATGAGGCTGAAGCGGTGCTCCAGCAGCTGAACCCGCACCCAGCCCGTGGATTTGATGGCAAGTATGAGCGACTGGCCAACATGCTGGTGGAAGAGGGCATCGCCAGCGTGGTCATCACGCTCGGGGCCAACGGCTGCCTAGTTGCGGACCGTGTGGCCCTAGACAATGGTGGGGTCCAAGTTCGTGCACTGCCCGCGGTAAAGGTCAAAGCAGTAGATACCACCGGTGCCGGTGATGCATTCACCGGTGCCGTGGCGGCACGGCTAGCTCATGGTGACGACCTTGCTCAGGCCGCAGAATTTGCCGGTAAATTTGCGGCCCTGACGGTACAGGCACACGGTGCCCAAGCTTCCTACCCGCGTTCGATCACGAACCTCTAAAACAACTTTTTAAGCAAGACTCAAAGGAAGCCTTCGTGCTGAAATCTGAAATTCTCAACGCGCCATTACTTGGAGCGCTGGCTACCTGTGGCCATACCGATACCGTGGTGATTGCCGACTGTGGTTTGCCGCTTCCCAAAGGACCAACGGTGATCGACCTGGCTCTGGTTCAAGGTCTATTGAGCTTTGAGCAGGTGCTTGATGTGCTGGTCCGCAATATGGTGATCGAGCACAGCACTTTGGCTACGGAAGCCAAAGACAGTTCAGTCCAAGAGCTCTGCGAGATCAAGGGGCTGGAGCTTGGATTCATCTCCCATGAAGAGCTCAAAGCAGAACTGCCTGCAGCCAAAATCATTGTGCGCACTGGGGAATCAACTCCCTACGCCAACGTGATCCTGCACTGTGGAGTCGCTTTTTAGTACTCCCGGCATGCCGGTGACTACGATAAAGGTACCGGCCCATAAAAGACTGGCAAGATGGCTTGTCGTAACTTGTGGCACCAATGCATAGGGCCGAACAGCGAAGTTGCCGATTAGATGAATCACAGCTTTTCCGCATATTTTGAAAGGTCCACAGGGTTGGAAACGTACGTTAGAAACCGACTCTATGCGCAGATTCTGTCGTTGCCGGTTTTCACACTTTTAGCATTATTTGTCGATCTGGGAGTAAGTAAGTCGCAGGACACTCCGTTTGGTTACTACACCCTGTGGGGCGGCGTCCTCATTCCCTTTACCTCTGTCATGTTTTTTGCTTTTGCGCCGACAATTCTTAGAAAGACTCGCTCGGTGATTCGTGATCTCGTAGGAGTTTTTGCGGGC
The DNA here is from genome assembly GCF_056934395.1 of Glutamicibacter sp. MOO4. Lineage (NCBI taxonomy): Bacteria > Bacillati > Actinomycetota > Actinomycetes > Micrococcales > Micrococcaceae > Glutamicibacter > Glutamicibacter sp. MOO4. The sequence goes on along the minus strand of NZ_CM167800.1, from coordinate 2,327,825 downwards.
GCGACGCTATTCGGTGTAGTGGTCAGTATTGCCACTTGGAATCCGAGCAGCCATCAAGCTGACACAGCCGATTGGAATAACAGCCTTGGCCTCGTCTATTCACCGATGCTTGGCATTATTGTCATGGCATTGTTCGGTGTTATCGCGGGAGTCATTGAATACTCACTGCAGCGACGGGCTCGAATCCGGCATGGTGCAAACTAGTGCTGCTGAGCTACTTTTCTAATCTGACCGAACTAGTTCGCAGCTAGTTCTTGCTCTTCCAACAATGCCGTCAGCTCCTGGAGAGTTGGTGGCATGGCGCCCGAGCGACGAACAGCTACGGCGCCTGCGGCGACGGCACTGTGGCCCAGCTTTTCGAGCTGCGTAGTTGTCAGATTTGCCGTTCCGAGTGCGAGCAGGCCATGAAGCAGGGCTGACATGAACGCGTCTCCAGCGCCGATAGTATCGGCCACTTCGCTGAGAATTGCAGGGATCTGCACTTGCGAAGTATCGCTGGTCAGTTCTGCTCCGTCGCCGCCACGAGTGAGCACGACGAGCTTGGGGCCAAGGGCCAGAATAGTCGTAGCGACCTGCTGCTGATCTAGTTCTGGGTACAACCATTCGGCGTCTTCATCGCTGAGTTTCACCACATCGCACAGTGAGGCCATACGTTCAAAGGTGGACAGGGCCAAGTCGTGTTCGCCCACCAACGCCGGACGGATATTCGGATCATAGGTGACCAATGCCTGACCCTTGGCTTGGGCCAACAGTGCCGCCACGGCTTCAGCGCCAGGCTCTAAGAAGGTAGCGATGGATCCGGCATGAACAATCTTTGGCATCGGGTCAATGGTGTGTGGTGCGAGATCCCAGTTGATATCAAATTCGTAGCGGGCCGAACCATCAAGTGCCAGTACCGCGGTCGCCGAGGCAGTGCGCTCTAGGTTCACCGAACCGGGCAGCAACTGTACGTCGGCGGTAGCTAGATGTGACTGAATTTTTGCGCCAAATTCGTCATCGCCCAAGGGGGTATGCAGTGCAACAGGTACACCGAGTCGCCCCAACCCAAAGGCTACGTTGGCAGGTGAACCACCCGGGTGGGCAACAGAGCCTTGATCGGTTGCGACAATGTCGATCAGCGCTTCGCCGATGACCAGGATCTCGTGCGATGGGGTTGGTGCGGCGTTGGTAGTCATTATGTCTTCTCTTAGCTGGGCGGTGGGGCGAAAATGGCGGAAATTAGGGCACTGGGCACGGTGTGTGGTTCCGTGCCCAGTGCCCCTAGATAGTACAGGGCGTTAGCCCAACTTAGGCCGTGGCGGCACCGGTCATGATGACCAGGTCGGCACCGCCACCTCCCCAGAATTCACCATCTCTAAGGATCGCATTGGCATGCTCGTTGGTGGTGGACACCGGCGTAATGACCCTAGCCAACAACTAGAAGTGCAGTTGATGGTGGGCGGCAAGATCGTGGACACCATCGCCGGAGACAACGCCGGGGCAATGAACTGGAAATCATGGGAAGTGGCCCAATACAAAGGCCAGAAAGCCCAGATCAAGGTCGTTGATCAGGCTACCGGCGGTTGGGGACACCTCACCTTGGACAATCTAGTTCAGACCGATGAACAAGTTGTTCCACGCTCAGATGAGACCACAGTGAATCTGGTGGTTGACGATAAGACCGTGCGCACCACTACAGGCTCAGATAGTGAGAGCCTGGACTTCTCCTCATGGAATGTTAAAGAGTTCGCTGGCAAGCAGGCCCAAATCGAGATTGTTGATAACAATCGGGACGGTTGGGGGGCATATCCTTGCCGATGAATTTACGCTTTCGGACACTGCAGCAAAGTCCTCTTTGGAGAGCTATGACTGGTTGGACTACGGACGTGATTACTACGCGTCGGTTTCCTTCGGGAACATGCCACAGGACCAGCGAATCATGCTTGGTTGGATGAACAACTGGGACTATGCCAATGACATTCCCACTGATCCGTGGCGTAGTGCAAATTCGCTGCCACACCAGGTAGGACTGACTCAAACCGCAGAAGGACCTCGGCTTACCCAGAAGCCGGTTGACCAGGTCAAGACCTTAGGAAGCAAGCCAAGCTACATCGAAAGCAATCGCTCGATCGCTGAAGGAACCCGCACGCTATCATCCCAGGCCTCAGGATCTATCGCCAAGGTGGATCTGACCTTTGATCCAGGAACTGCAAAGACTTCGGGCATCACCGTACATGGGGATGCTAAGAGTTCAACAGTGATCGGTTAGGACGCGGATTCAAAGAAGGTTTACGTTGACCGCACCAATTCAGGGAACGTGGGCTTCAACCCTAACTTCGCTTCCGTTGAAGAAATGCCGGTGAAGCTCAACAGCAATGGCGAGGTAACCCTACAGGTTTACCTTGACCGTTCTTCGGTAGAAGTTTTCGCTCAGAACGGGCAGCGCACCCTCACCGACCAGGTCTTCCCGAACCAGGGAGCAGATCAGTTGGCGCTCTTTGCCAAGGGAGGCACTGCGAAACTCAAGACACTGAAGGTCACCCCATTGCAGCAATCGATGTTCACCAACACCGATAAATAGCAACACATCGGTGTAAACCAGTGTGGATGCTGCCACGAAAGAAATTCGTGGCAGCATCCACACTGCACTTTTAAGCGAACCATCTATTTTGACGCCTAAAATCAGAGTCATGAGTCAGCAAGGTTCTGAAAGCCGAGGTCGCGAGCAGTTCACTCGAATTGCCCCGGAAGCCGGCCTGCTACTAGGCGCTGGACGCGCAATCCTCATGCAGCTGGCCCACCCGCAGATCGGCCAAGCTATCGCAGAACATTCGGATTTTGCCAGCAACCCACTTAGCCGGCTAATTCACACCTTGGGCTACATTTATGCGCTCAGTAATGGCACCGCCGAACAACAGCGCAAGATGATCCGTCATGTAGATAACGCACACCGCAACGTGCGCGGCACGAGGGATCTGGGCAAGGGAACGCCGGCCTATTCTGCCTTGGATCCCAAGTTGCAATTGTGGGTTGCCGCTACGCTCTACGACTCAGCCCGAGTGATCGCCGCTCAAGTGTTGCCTCACGAAGTTGAGCATGACGAACAGCTGTATCGGCAATACGCCCAGCTAGGTGATGCCCTGCAAATGCCAACGGACTATTGGCCTTCAACGCTTCAAGAGTTTGACCAGTACATGACCACAACGTTGGCGTCCTTACAGGTCACTGACCAAACAAGAGCCTTAGCCAACGAATTGTTTCTAGGCCGCAATGCGCCGTGGTGGATTCGGCTAGGGCTACCGCTGATGCGGGACGTGACTATCGCTCAACTGCCGCGGGCAGTGCATGAACAATTTGGGTTTGATCTCACCCAAAAAGTCCAACGACGCAACCGGGTGACGGTGAGTTTTGTGCGCATGGGTACGCGCATCTTGCCTGTTCGGCTTAGGCGCTTACCCATGCGCATGATGCTACGACGAATCGATCGTATGGTTTAGCTTCGGGAATTAGTCGCCAGATTCGCGTGCGTGACTTGGAATCAAAATCCGTGGCAGTGCGAGCAAAAGGAACAGGGTGACTACAACCAGTGAGCCACCGACCCACGCTCCAAGTTGCCAACCAAAAAGCACCTGCAGGACAAACCAAACACAGCCCGAAACTAGCAGGCCCACGCCTATGCCAACGATTTTTAGCACAATGTGGCCCAGCTGGACGGTCTGATCCTTGAGGCGTTGACCGAAGAAATAACGGTGGACAGCCACAGGGGTAATCATCAGAAGAATTAGTAACGTTGCAGCGATCAATAGCGCTATGTAGATCATCTCCTCGGGCCGGTTGAGAATGTCAAACCTAGCCTGGAAGGGCAGCACAACCAGGAACGCAGCAAGGATCTGCACGCCGGTCTGCATCACACGCATTTCTTGAAGTAGTTCGTTCCACTTGCGGTGCGAATCGCTATCTTGGCTATCCGGATAAGAAGGTGTGTTCATTAGAAGACTCCTGAGAAGTATCGTCAATTCGAAACTGCCATCTGATCTCAAAGACTATGTTAATTGTTGGCACCTCACCTGCTAACAAATATAGTCGGCGAGCCTAAAGTGTCGGCGCTCACGGCTAGATTGGGCAGACCCGCATCAACTAACCAGGGAGGAAACGATGGCGCCGGCAAATAGCTCAAGTAGCCGCCTTGATGTTTGGAGCGTGCCTAGCCGAGGGATCACGTGGTGTGACTGCGGAGCGGACCACGAGCTAACCGAAGAACATGTGTTCAATACCTTGATAGATATCGGGCTGAACCCATCACACATGCTCACCCACAGTGAGCTTGTTGAGCTGACCGCAGAAGTGTGGAGCTACGACGAAGTCTGTCGCTTTTTCCACCTTGCACTCGAAGAATCAGCACAACGGATTCATGGTGGAATCGATGAAAGATATCCACTGCGCGAAGCCCTATCCATTGTCGGATACTTCTCCAAAACGTGGCAGGGCTGTCCAGAGGCAGACTGATCCAGCTGGGACGATGAGTCGGGGCACTGAGCTGCAGACGCAGAAATTGGGCTGAGTTGAACCGGACGGATACTGTGGAGAAGATGAACAGCTTTGCATCGCCTCAGCCAACGGCCACGCAGGACGGATTTATCCATGTTCGTGGTGCCAACGAAAATAACTTGGACAACGTGGAAGTGCGGATCCCACGAGATTCAATGGTCGCCTTCACCGGGGTCTCCGGGTCGGGAAAGTCATCACTGGCTTTCGGGACAATTTTTGCCGAATCCCAGCGCCGCTTCCTAGAATCGGTAGCACCTTACGCACGTCGACTCATCGCCCAGGGCCACACACCCAAGGTTGAGTTCATCTCCGGTTTGCCTCCAGCGGTCGCATTACAACAGCGACGTGGTGCCGCAAGCTCTCGCTCAACAGTAGGAACACTGACAACCCTGTCGAATTCGGTGCGCATGCTGTTCTCTCGTGCGGGCACCTATCCTCAGGGTGCTTCCCGGCTGGACTCTGATGCGTTCTCTACAAATACTGCGGTGGGTGCCTGCCCCCAGTGCCACGGTGTAGGCACAGTTCATTCAGTCACCGAGAAGACTCTGGTTCCGGTTCCCTCATTGAGTATTCGAGACGGGGCAATCGCGGCTTGGCCCGGAGCATGGCAAGGAAAAAATCTTCGGGACATCACCTCACACCTGGGCTATGACATTGACTTGCCCTTTGAACAGTTTTCTAAAGAAACACGAGATTGGTTGTTATTCACTGAGGAACAGCCTGTCGTGGAAGTCACCCCAGAGCGAGACCGTGTTGCCAAACCCTATAAGGGAAAATTCTGGAGCGCTGAACGCTATGTTCGCCATACCGTCGCGACGTCCAAGAGCGAGAACCTCCGGGCAAAAGCACTGGAATTCATGATCTCTCAGGACTGCCCTGAATGTTCCGGGACCGGTTTCCGACCAGAAGCACTACGGGTCAGCTTTGCTGGGCTGAACATCTCTGAATTCAACAATGAATCCATGCAGGCACTGGCGCAGTTGTTGCGTCCTTTCGCCCACCAAGCCGGTGGTGAAGCGAAAGCCGATGTGGTGAGCACCATCAGCGCTGATCTGCTGGGTCGGATTGAAGTCCTTGTAGATCTCGGATTGGGTTACTTGAGCTTGGACCGTGCCACCCCGACCCTGTCGCCGGGTGAGACTCAACGATTGCGTATCGCCACCCAGCTACGCGCAGGTCTCTTCGGGGTCATCTATGTCCTTGATGAACCATCGGCAGGATTGCACCCGGCTGATGTTCAACCGCTCATTGAGGTACTTTCTGCACTCAAAGCGGAAGGAAATACCGTCTTTGTGGTGGAGCACAATATGGATGTGGTTCGCCGTGCACAGTGGATAGTCGATGTGGGCCCTGGAGCTGGCAGTGGAGGTGGCCGCGTTCTCTACAGCGGGGACGTGGCGGGCCTTAATAAAATTGAAGAGTCGGTGACTCGAAAATTCTTGGATCCAGAACCGGTTGCACGCCGTGAGCTCAGGACGGCAACACAATGGCTTGAACTGCGCGGGATCAATCTGCACAACCTAGTGGACGTGGAAGCGAAATTCCCCTTGGGAGTTTTGTCCAGCGTGACTGGGGTATCAGGTTCAGGAAAATCAAGCCTTGTCACCGGAGCATTGGCCCAAGCCGTTGGCGGGGCAGCTAGTCAAGCTTCCGACGACGACGCCGAGGTAGTTGAGCACGCATCCATTACAGATATCACGGGTGCTGAGCAGGTTAATCGTGTGGTGCTCATGGATCAGAAACCTATTGGCCGGACCCCACGTTCAAATGTGGCTACTTACACCGGGCTCTTTGACGCGGTCCGGAAAATCTATGCGCAGCTGCCTTTGGCTAAGGAACGGAACTACAACGCTGGCCAATTCTCATTCAACGTTGCAGGGGGACGCTGCGAAAACTGCCTAGGCGAAGGATTCTTGGAAATTGAGTTGCTCTTTTTGCCAGGAACTTACGGCCCCTGCCCGCAGTGTCATGGGACTCGCTACAACGAACAAACTTTAGAAGTTGAATACCGGGGCAAGAACATCGCGCAGATTCTTGAACTCAGTGTCACCGAAGCCGAGGAATTTCTGGCTGATATACCTGCTGCTGCCCGAGCACTGGCGACCTTGCGAGAAGTCGGATTGGGCTACCTTCACCTTGGCCAACCGGCAACTGAAATGTCCGGTGGTGAAGCCCAACGCATCAAGTTGGCTACCGAACTGCAACGTCAGCGCCGTGGTCATACGCTTTATTTGCTTGATGAGCCGACTACGGGATTGCATCCTGCCGATGTTCAACTTCTGGTCTCCCAGTTGCAACAGCTTGTGGATCAAGATAATACGGTGATCGTGGTTGAGCACCATATGGATGTGGTTGCTGCCAGTGACTGGGTCATTGATATGGGTCCAGCAGGTGGCGACGGCGGTGGACGCATCGTTGCTGAGGGCACACCAGAACAGGTGGCACAAAACAAGGCCAGCCGAACTGCGCAATATCTTGCGCGTCGACTGGCCTCGTAAACGTAGTTAATTGCTGCGTAGCTGAGCGAATGGGGGAGTCTGCACACCATCGGCTACAGCTTCAGCCGGGTCATCACCGAGGTGAATGATGCGGTTATCAGCATCTACGTGAACCACGCTAGGCACGTAGTTGCGGGCCTCGGCATCTTCCATTTGTGCGTAGCTGATCAAGATGACTAGATCGCCGGGGTGAACCAAATGTGCAGCAGCACCATTAATTCCAATGACACCACTGCCTGGTTCACCAGCGATGGTGTAGGTTTCCAAGCGTGCGCCGTTGGTGATGTCCACGATGCTCACCAGTTCTCCGGGCAAAATATCCGAGGCCTCCAGCAACTGCGAGTCAACGGTTACTGAGCCGACGTAGTGCAGGTCGGCTTGGGTGACGGTTGCCCGGTGGATCTTGGACTTGAACATGGTGCGTTGCATAAGACGTTTCTTTCACATCAGGTGAGTGGTTTCCCAGTAGTAAAGTTTACGCTTCTTCTAGTGCACAGAACTTTTCTGACTGCGAAATCACATCCCTTGGCTACTTCTCTAGGCGGGAAGGTGCTCTCGCAGTACTCGGTGCACCGCACCGGTTGCCAGTAGCTGATCTGCAGCTTCTAGCTCAGCGGAAAGGAAGCGGTCCTCGCCTGGACCTGCAACTTTGGTGCGCAACAGTTCAAGTACCGCGCCGGTGCCGGCGCCCGGCTGCAGCGGAGCTCGCATGTCTAGTGCTCGGCCAGCAATGAGCATTTCCACTGCCAAGATACGGCGCAAATTTGCTACCGAGGTGCGCAGTTTGCGAGCTGCATGCCAGCCGAGGGACACGTGGTCTTCCTGCATGGCAGAGGAGGGAATGGAATCAACGCTGGCCGGAACTGCCAGACGCTTGTTTTCCGCGACCAGACCAGCTTGGGTGTATTGGGCAATCATCATGCCCGAATCAACTCCGGGATCATCGGCCAGGAAGGCTGGCAGGTCACGCGAACGGGCAGGATCAAGCATGCGGTCGGTGCGACGCTCGGCGATAGAACCCAAGTCGGCTACTGCAATGGCCAGGAAGTCCAAGACGTAGGCCACCGGTGCACCGTGAAAGTTTCCGTTTGAGGTGACTTCTCCACTAGGAAGAACCACTGGGTTATCAATTGCTGCGGCAAGTTCGCGGGTGGCAACCATTCGCGCGTGGGTGATGGTGTCGCGCACCGCGCCGGTAACCTGCGGTGAGCAGCGAAGTGAGTAGGCGTCCTGAACTCGGCCATCACCTTCACGGTGGGAATTGACGATAGGGGAGTCGGACAACAACGCATACATGTTGGCAGCGCTTCGGCCTTGGCCCGGATGCGGGCGAAGCGCCTCATGTAGTTCAGCGCGGAATACCTGTGCGGTGCCCATCTGAGCCTCAACGCTCATGGCTGCCGTGGCGTCAGCGATATCGGCTAATTCTTCAAGATCTGCCAGGGCCATCAATAGCTGACCGAGCATTCCGTCGGTGCCGTTGACTAGCGCCAGACCTTCCTTTTCGGCCAATTCAACTGGGGCGATTCCGGCTTCAGCTAGCAGCTCGGGCACTGGGCGCTGCACACCGAAGCGGTCGGTTGCTTCGCCTTCACCCATGAGTACAAGGGCGCAATGGGAGAGTGGGGCGAGATCCCCTGAACATCCCAAGGAACCGTATTCGCGCACAACTGGAGTGATTCCAGCGTTGAGCAATCCAATCATGGTTTCTAGCACTACAGGGCGGACGCCGGTGCGGCCCGATGCCAGAGTCTTGGCGCGCAGGAACATCAGTGCACGCACGACCTCGCGCTCCACTGGTGCACCCATGCCCGCAGCGTGGGAACGAATCAGTGAACGCTGAAGCTTGGCGCGGTCTTCTGGCGCAATGTGGCGTGTTGCTAAAGCACCGAACCCGGTAGATATTCCGTACACGGGAGTGTCTGCGGAAGCCAGAGCATCAATATGAGCGCGGACAGAAGCGAGTTCTTCAAGTACCGAGGCGGAAATCTCGATGTGCGCATCATGGCGGGCTACTGCGATGACATCCTCGGCTGTGACACCGCGAAGTTCAAGGGTTACTTGGGGCGAAGAAGTCATGAAAATCAGTCCGTTCGTTACTGTACAAGGTGGTCTCCAGCTTCTATTGTTCGGCAGTAACGATTGGTTGGTGGGGGATAATCAGGGGTTATGTCTGAAATACCGGATGTGGTGTGATCGGTTTTTAGAAACCTTGATCTACGCGAGAATGAGCGGTGGCACCAAGAGAATTGGACTGGCCAGAGGCATGAACCGAAGCATTCTTATCTCGCCAAGCCACTGATCTTCACCTGCATGCAGTTCCCAACGAGTCTGAAGATCTGTCCATCGCCATTCAGGTTCATTCTCCAGAGCGCTTTTTCTCGGTGGCTTGAGACTCGAGCCGCTTAAAATTCCTCCGGATGGAATCCTCTGAAGTCTTTTTGGGAACAATACCTGTTCCGGAAGCCACGCCTTCTGGATTCTTGCGGCGCTCATTGACAGCGCCGTCTATCGGCGCTGCATTGCGAACAATAGTTTTTGCAGAACTTGAGGATGATGGCTCAGATTCGGAGGAGCTTTGAATTCTCACGCACCCTGCAAGTGAGGTTGCGAGAAGTCCGATCGCTACTGCGAGCCCGTAGTGTCTTGCTAGGGATGAGTCCATGGCCAACCTCCCGGTTCAGTAGCTTGTCGTTTAGGTGTTAGCGTCTGAATATTCATTGTCCATCTGCGCTGAGCTAAAAGATCAACGATGTAGAAATCAAATTGGCGTTTGCGGGAAAGCGCAGGTCAAATGCCACTAGTTCTGCGCAGTAAACAGGCCTACCCTGTACCTATCATCAACTCTGTGTGCCAAGTGCACGCGAACGGGAGGCAATGTGGAAACAACAGTCCAAGGACAGCCTGGGAAACTGTAGCCATCACGAGTTACGGCGTATCCAGTGGTCCATTCAATGATGAATTACCTTGGAGCGGACAGATGCCTAAAAAAATTCACGGGATAGGTCTTGTTGTTGGTGGAGGACTCATCGCCACCTTGTTTCTCTTATTCATATTCACCGCCTCAGTAAGCGGGGCCGGCGCCTTGACTCCAATGTGGCTCGGAGTCATTTGGGGTGGCTTGGCCATGGCATGGGGAATCTTCCGGATGATCGTCGGTCCTTCAACGTTGGACCGTGTGAACGGTGGAACCGACGCCGGAGCATAACGATCACTGGCGAGCAATCATTGCTCGCCAGTTTTTTGAGTCTTGACGCGTTATGGTCACTTGCTGAATGTCTTCTCAAAATTGTTGATTCAATTCGGAATCGCCGTGCAGCGGAAGTAACGTGCAAAGAAGTGCACCGGAACTCAACCGGTGTCGGCAACGTCAACTTCAATGCAAGGGAGATGCCATGACAGACATCAAGAAAACCACAGCTAAGAAAACGACGAAGGAAAATGCCGAGCAGGGCTTTATCGCTCCAGCCTCACTTGGCGACGCTTTGCAGAACGTGCTTGTCCAGCTTCTTGACCTGCAACTGGTTGGCAAACAGATCCATTGGAACGTAGTGGGTCCAAACTTCAGGGATCTACATCAGAACCTCGACGAGATTGTAGACATTGCCCGCCGTGGCTCAGACGAAATTGCTGAGCGCATGCGTGCACTTCACGTCACTCCAGATGGATTGGCTGCAACGGTCACCAAGTACAGCAAGCTGGAGCAACCAGTTAACACCGAAATCCTGACCACAGATGCAGTTGACATGGTGGTCAAGGCACTGCAGAGCACAGTGGGTGTCATCCGAGAAGTGCATGATCCGGTGGACGAAGCGGATCCAACCACCGCTGACATCTTGCACCAGTACATTGCTGATCTAGAGCAGCAGGCATGGTTCATCAGCGCGGAAACCCGACGCCCATAATTAGCGCCATTCCGACCGGCCACTGAAACGAATGCCGCTTAGATAGTAAAATGTCGCCTTGTCTCTGAAAATTCAGAGACAAGGCGACGTCTTATTGAACTGGATCCGTAGAGCCTAGCTCTACGGAAACACCGCAACTGCAATCAGTGAATGCAGTCGATTGCTAGAGCGAAGATTAGAACCCTTCGTTCTGGCCCTGGTTGCCGAAGCCCTGTTCCTCGTTGCCGTCACCGAACGATCCGCGGTTGGACTGTTCGCTGTCATCACCGAAGGACTGCTCGCTGTTGCTGTCACCGTACGAGCCCTGGCTCGACTGCTGGTCCTGGCCTCCGCCATAGGACTGTTCGCCGGACTGTTCGTTGCCTCCGCCGAAGGAGTCCTGGCTCGACTGCTGGTCCTGGCCACCGCCGTAGGACTGCTCGCTCGACTGTTCATTGCCGCCGCCGAAGGACTGCTGGTCCTGGCCTCCGCCGAAGGACTGCTCGCTGGACTGTTCGTTACCGCCACCGTACGACTGCTCTTCGTTGCCGCCGCCGTACGACTGTTCTTGACCGTTCTGCTGGTCATTCGACGAGCCGAAGCTGTCGTTTTCTTCCGACTGGTTGTTCTCGAAATTTCCGAACTGCTGGTTTGAATCCTGCTCAGACATGATGTCCTCCGTAGGTCGGTAGTTCCTGACCTGACCCACGCTATGCAGGAGTAAATTCTCCTTCAAGGAATAATCGGAAGCTTTGAGGTATTCGTCATTACACGTTAAGGAACCGTTCATTGCGTCCATGTCAGACGCAATGTTTCGTTCTTTGACAGCTGACGAAGCAAGGGGTTAGCGTGCATTGCCAGTAGATCAACAGGCAATGCACGCTAACTAATCATCAGATCATTTACCGTTCATAGGAATACGCACGGAGCGCTCTTTGGCGACTTCAATGGCCCGGTCGTAACCGGCGTCCACATGCCTGATGACACCCATGCCTGGGTCATTAGTGAGCAAGGCTTCCAGCTTCGCGGCTGCTAGCTCGCTGCCGTCAGCCAACGACACTTGGCCGGCGTGGATCGAGCGACCCATGCCAACTCCGCCTCCATGATGAATCGATACCCACGATGCGCCTGAGCTGGCAGCGGTCAGCGCATTGAGCAACGGCCAGTCCGCAACTGCATCGCTGCCGTCCTTCATCGCTTCAGTCTCACGGTAAGGCGAAGCTACAGAGCCTGAGTCCAAGTGATCGCGGCCGATGACGATTGGTGCTGATACTTTGCCCTCGGCAACTAGCTGGTTGAACAGTAGCCCTGCCTTTTGGCGCTCGCCGTAACCCAACCAGCAGATTCGAGCGGGCAGCCCTTCAAATTCGACATGCTCTTGAGCGGCGTCGAGCCAACGATGAAGATGCTCATTGTTGGGGAAGAGATCCTTCAGGGCTTGGTCGGTGACCTTGATGTCTTCCGGATCACCGGACAGAGCCACCCAGCGGAATGGGCCAAGTCCTTCACAGAAGAGCGGACGAATGTAGGCAGGAACAAAACCAGGGAACTCAAAAGCGCGGTCGAAACCACCCTTTCTGGCTTCGTCGCGAATGGAGTTTCCGTAATCGAAGACTTCGGCGCCGGCATCTTGGAAGCCAACCATGGCTTCGACGTGCTTGGCCATGGATGCTTGAGCTTTTTTGGTGAAGCCAGCAGGATCCGCCGAGGCCTGCGACTGCCACTGATCCAGAGAGAATTCCAACGGAAGATAGCTCAGTGGGTCATGGGCGCTGGTCTGATCGGTGACGATATCGAAGGTGAACTCACCGGCCTTGTGGCGTTCGAGCAAGGCGGGGAAAATCTCTGCCGCGTTGCCAGCGTAGCCAACGGACAGCGCCCTGCCCTCGGCCTTGGCAGCAAACACCTTTTTAAGAGCTTGCTCCAAATCCAGTTCTACATCGTCTAAGTATCGCTTGGACAAGCGACGGCGCAAGCGTGCCTCATCAACATCGATGATCAGTACGGCACCGCCATTGAGCGTCACCGCTAGTGGTTGTGCCCCGCCCATGCCACCGCAACCGCCGGTCAGCGTGAGGGTTCCAGCAAGAGAACCATTAAAACGCTTGTCAGCAATGGCAGCGAAGGTTTCATAGGTGCCCTGCAAGATGCCTTGAGTTCCGATGTAGATCCAAGATCCAGCGGTCATCTGCCCGTACATCATCAGGCCTTCGGCTTCCAGCTTGCGGAAGTGCTCCCAGTTGGCCCAATCACCTACGAGATTTGAGTTGGCGATGAGTACTCGTGGTGCCCATTTGTTGGTCTTGAAGACGCCAACAGGTTTACCCGACTGCACCAGAAGAGTTTCATTGTCTTCAAGATCCTTGAGCGTTTCCACGATGGCATCAAAGGCTTCCCAAGAGCGGGCTGCTTTACCGGTGCCGCCGTACACCACTAGATCATCAGGGCGCTCTGCCACCTCGGGGTCAAGGTTGTTCATCAGCATGCGCAAGGGGGCTTCGGTGGCCCATGACTTTGCATTGAGTTGAGTACCCCTGGGGGCGCGGACGACGCGGGCTTCGTGGCTCATGACAATTCCTAACAATGTAATGTAGCTAACTATTTACATCATTGGTCATGGGGCATCCGCTGAGTACCTCCGAACAGGTAGAGCTGTCCGGTATTTCAGAATGCGTAAGAATTTGGGTCCGCTGAATTGGACCAGCCAGGATTCGTTGGCCGGTCAGATCAGCAAAGCGACGCCGTGCCAGGAGGACCACATGCCTACCAGCATGTGGTCCAACAGATCACTTGAGCTAATGACCAATAATTTGGAGCTTCGAGTTCCATACGATGCCGAACTCCTAGCAGGGGCCGCACTCGCCGCCAGTGGGGCATGAACTAGGAATGGGACCATTTTTGACGCCGTGGACTGAACTAGCCGGCTCGAATCAGGCCAGCGTCTGTGCTAAATATTGCTCCTTGTCGGTGAACACTAACCGTCCTTGGGCTCCGTTGATGATGGCTAGATGTGGTGGAACGTGACCGCATTCAACGTTACCGATGATGGGAACGTCGAGCGTTCCCAGAGCGTCGAGAACTGCTTCGTTTTGGGTGAGAGTGTCAGAATCTGGTGCGCCAGTACGTCCGACAATGATGGCGGCGGCACCGTCAAAGAATCCAGTCAAACGCATGCCGTGCAGATGACGGCAGATCGTGGTGGCCTCGACGCCGGAGGCTTCAATGTAAACGATTAGCGGATCAGCCGGGTCGTTCCGCAAGGATTCGGTTCTCAGATACGGAGTGCCGGCAAGATTGGCCAGCGTTTCGATGCATCCGCCAATCAACCGACCTGACACGCTCACTTCATCGAGCCCTGCATCCAAGCGCTCCCAAGTTCCCTTGCCGTTCCATGCATGTTCGGTGGCTTCTGGCTCCACGCTCCAGTCATCCCAGTCGTTGATTCTGTAAACGCCTGGTGGAGACTGCTTGAAAGTGTCACCAGCAGATAATGAAGCGACATCAAGCCAGGACCGCAAAGAATCGGGAACCCGATAAGGCGTGTCCATCAGGTTGCCGCCGTGGATGGTTGCATTTCCGGTTAGCAAGGTGAGGGGCGCGATCAACGTTGAAATGTCGGAGTATCCCACAATCCAGGTCGGCTCCGCCGCGGAGATTGCCTCAAAATCCAGATGAGGCAATATGTCGATAGCTGTGACTCCACCCCAAGGCGGAACGACGGCCTTGATTTTCGGATCAAGGAGCATCCTCATGAGTTCTTCGGCGCGTTGTTCGACCGGCGCACTAATGTGTGTAGCGCCATCCATGCAGTTACCAAGATCCACCACAAAACCCAGATCTCGCAGGTGTTGTAGAGCGAAGTCAAGACGCCCCACGAGCTCGCTTGGAACACCGCTTGATGGTGATGTAACGCCGATGATGTCACCGGTCATGAGCGGCTGCGGGTATCGAATCTCCATGGATTCATACTCCCATGCCAATCCAAGTGAGCCCAGAATACATTCCACGTGTCGTCTTCTTAAGCTGACGTTAGTGTTGAATTTGAATACGTAGCTGAACCACCGCTTTCGGCATGAATCCCTGGCAAGTGTAAACCTTGACTGCCGGTCGTATTTACGCCTGACTCAGTCGGCGTCCTTGGATCCGTGTGGTCAAGGCTGCCGCCGTGGACCGGATCTGTGTCAGCAGTTTGTCCCATTGTTGCTCTGGGACCCGGTCTGCGAGGAAAGTGACTGCGATAGCAGCAACTGGCCAATTATTCGCGTCACGAATTTCCACTGCAAGAGAGTGGAAGTCTGGGGTGACGTCCCCGCGTTCTATTGCATATCCGCGTTGCGCACACTGTTCTAGTTCGCGCCGCAATTGCGAATAGTTGGTGATCGATGAGTGTTCTACTCGATCCGAAAAGCTGGCCGCATTGGGGTAGAGGGCACGAGCCTGGGACTTGGGCAGCGCCGCCAAAATGGCACGCCCCGAAGCGGTAAGGTGCGAGGGTAGACGAACACCTACGTCGGTGACTAGCGAGGGGCGGCCCTTGGCGCGTTCTTCCACGATGTACAGAACGTCCGAGCCATGGAGGATGGCCAGATGCGCGCTTTCTCCGACCTTATCCACCAGCTGCGCGATTAGTGGTGCCCCAAGTCGAGCCAGAGGTTCCTGGCGGGTGTAGGCGCTTGATAATTCGAAGGCGGCAATGCCTAAACCGTAGGATTTTTCTTCCGGGTAATGGGTGATAAATCCTTGATCAAGCATGACCGAGAGTAGCTGGTAGACGCTAGAACGTGGAAGTTCCAACAAGGTGGCAATCATCGCGGCCGGAGTGGGAGTTTTCCTGCTAGCTAAAAGCCTAAGAATCCTCAAGGTGTTATCAGCTGCGGGGACCTTACTGCCCATGGGACCTCCTTAGTACATGGTGCTCTGCAAGACACTCTAGTCTTGGGCAGAGCTCAGGTAGCTATTGAGGTCCCGTCAATGGTTTATACGTTCAGCCGGTAGCCGCGTTTGATCACGGTGGTGATGATTTCCGGCTGTGGCAAGGCCCGGCGCAAACGACTCAGGGTCATATCCAAGGCATGACGCGAGCTCACCTCAGGCAAAGCGGCACCTAGTTCATCACGTGAGAGCACACTGCCGCCGGCCTCGATTAGGGCCCGGACCAATTCGGCCTGACCGGGAGTCAACTCGCAGTTTTGATCATCAATGGACAGCGTTCGTCCGCGTAGTTGTACCTGCCCGTGGACCGTTTCTGCTTGCAAAGTACCTAGCGAGCCGAGGTGCTCAACGAGCTGACCGATCATCGCACCCATGCGGTGGCGTTCGGGAACCAAGGGGCTGATGCCGGCTTCTTCCAAAGGCGAGGCAGTGACCGGCCCAACGGTGGCCACGGCTACACGCTCGGCTAGTGAGCGCTGCAGGGCAGGCAGGCGATTGCGAGCATTGGCTGCCGCAAACAGTGCGTGCACACTTGGTGCACTGGTGAAGGTCACCGCATCAAAGTGGGCGGCGCATAGTCCTTCAACCAAGGCGGAGATCCCGGTGTCGCTGCTGGTGTCTTGCCAACGGTAGGGTTCAACCTTGATCACTCGCTTGGCACCTAGCTCACGAAGCTGCTGCGGCATCCCGTGATCCGAGTCAGCGTGCAACTGCAGGGCCACCGTGGCGCCTTCAAGCTTGCCCTTAAGCAACTCGATGAGTGTGGAACTGCGTCCATCCTTAGCCAACGCGGCAGGTTCAAGACCCAGTGCACGGACCGAACCGTGGGCTTTGGCCCCACGAACATAGAGATCGGACTGGCTGAACGCGGTAATCAGTTCATCACCAATACCAGCAGCCTCAGCGGTGTCCAGCCAGCGGCGGAACCCGTAAGCGGTGGTAATCACCACAACTTGAGGTTTAGCCTCGATGAGTTTGTGCGTCTGGGCAAGCAGCTGTTGTTCATCATCTAGCGGGGCCAGGCGAAGCAGGGGGGTGTGCGTGACTTCGGCGCCACGGCGTTCAAAAGCTTCAATCAGTTCAGCTGAGCGACGGTCACTGGTAACCGCAATTCGGAATCCGGCTAAAGGTTTGACGATATTCATTAGGCGGTCTCCAAAATTTGTTCTGTAGGTACCGCTTGAACCAGTGATTGTGGCAAGGCGGCAACTTCACCAATGACAATCACTGCAGGATTGGAGTGATTGCGGGCTGTGCCAGCCAACTGATCAAGTTGGGTGTGGCTGGTGCGTTGGATGTCCGTAGTTCCGGACTGGATGATGGCACACGGCATATCCTTGGGCATGCCTACTTGAAGAAGTCCAGAGACGGTCTGCTCCACGGTGCCCATGCCCATCAGAATCACGATGCTGCCACCAAGCTTGGCAAGGTGTTCTAGCTGATCCAGGCTCAGCGGGTCATGGCCGGAAACGACGGTAAACATGGTGTTCACCCCGCGTGCGGTGACCGGGATACCGGCTGCGCCAGGCACAGTGATGCAGGAGCTCAACCCTGGAATCACGCTGACTGGAACATTAGCGTCGGTGGCCGCAGCAACTTCTTCAAATCCGCGACCGAAGACAAATGGGTCTCCACCTTTTAGTCGAACCACTTTGGCTCCGGCCTTGGCCGACTGAATCATCTGGGCTTCAATTTCACGTTGGGTAAGTTTGTGGTGCCCCGGCAGTTTGCCGGCGTCAATAATTTTTGCCTGCGGTGCCAGAACGGCCAGGTGCTCGCTAGGACCTAATCGGTCAGCATAGATCACTTCTGCTTCGGCCAGCGCACGCACTCCGCGAAGGGTCATAAGATCCAAAGCTCCGGGGCCTCCGCCGAGCAGAGTAATTGAACCGGCAGGAGCAGCTGGCTGAGCGCGCATCACCGGGATTCGCGCGGTGCTCACCACAGCGTCGAAGCGTTCTGGCTCTGCATCACAAACCACCAGCAAGCCGGCCTGGCCGATTAGCTCAGCGGCCTGCTGCGGATCCTCGGCGAACAGCAGTGTGCTTCCCTGGGCCAAAAAGCGCTCCGCAACGGTTCTGTTTGCGATGCGGTTACCAACAATCAACACCATGCACTGGGCAAGTTCGAGGTCAACGCCGATCATGATTGCCTCGATCCTTGCCGGAATTTCGTGTATGACATGGTGTGCTCCTTGGAATAAGTAGGTGCTTTCCAGCCTAGAGTGCCAGCTTTTCCCAGAGGTATCGCAAATGTTTCGGCTGTAATAATTCGAATAAAGGTTAACCTTCTGGAAATCTTCGAGTCGGTAGGAAGAAACACAACGACATTAGTGTGATTAGTGTTGCAAGGCACTGGGCCGGTCAACCTGCAAAATTCAGTGAGCGAATACACAGGAGCTTGCCGGTCGATGCCTGCAACAGGCACGCTGGGTACATGGAGTCACTATTTGATGACAGTGCCTTTGAACGCACCGGGGGACAAGTTCGTCCCGGAGCGTGGCACCTGCCCGGTTGGCTAAGCCCTACCGCGCAGGATTGGATTGTCGCACGCTTTTTCCAGTGGGGACACGGACCCGTTCCTCCCCACCGCACGCAAATTAATGGTCATCCCATGAGCGTGCAATCTTTAAGTTTGGGCTGGCACTGGAGTCCCAACCGGTACTCAAAAACCGCCGATGACCTCGGCGGTGCACCAGTGGCACCCATGGAACAATGGTTGGTTCGTTTAGGCCAGCAAGCACTCGCAGAAGCTACCGGTGATGCCGCACGTGCTGCCGCCTACCAACCGGACGCAGCCATTGTGAATTTTTATGATCAGCACGCCACGATGGGCATGCATCAAGATGCCGAGGAACGTATCAACGCCCCGGTGGTATCTCTTTCCATCGGGGACTCGGCAACCTTCCGGCTTGGCAATACGGAAAATCGCAATCGTCCCTGGCAAGAACTGCGCTTGGCTTCAGGAGACCTATTCATCTTTGACGGCCCGGCGCGCTTTGCCTATCACGGGGTGACAAAGATCCATCCGGGTACCGCCCCGGCCGAAAGTCAGTTGGGCGCCGGACGCATCAACATCACCCTCCGACAGACCGGTCTGAGCGACAGTTAGCTGCTTTAGCTATCCAAATCGACGGTGGCTTGCAGGGCGTAATGGTCAGAATCGCCAATCTCTAGGCGTTCAAGTCCGGCAGAATCCACCCCACGCAGCATCACGTGATCAATGCCCAGCATCGGGAAGGGGGAGCGCGGCCAAGTCAAGGCCAGTCCCCACTTGCTGTATTTGGCCTCATCCATGGCCTTGGCAATGGGTGCAAAGTGCCGGTCGGTGCTGGTGGCGTTGAAGTCGCCGGCAGCAACAATCCTCGCCGACTGATCTTTGGAGACGAAGTTAGCAAGCGACGCTAGCATCATGTCGCGTTCATCGTGTCCGGTGGGACGTGCCGAGGCAGCATGAACTGAATACAGCCGCACGGTACTTTGCCCGGTATTCACATCAACGCGTAGGGCTCGATTCCAACCCAGCCCCAAATCTAGTGGTTCCGGGTTCTCCAGCGGGTAGGCGCTCCATACACCTACGGTACTGACCATGTACTTGTAGGGATGAGATTTGGCCAGTTCTGCACTGATCTGGTCTTCTTGGCCTTCGCCGATTTCTTGCAGAGTAATAACCTCTGCCCCTGCGTCAGCTAGCTCCTTGGCTGCCTGCACTCCGGCTGATTCGTGCACGTTTTGGGTTGCGACCTTCAGGGCAGCCTGCGGTGCATGTTGGGTAGCGGGGATGAAGTTTGGCCCAAACAGGACCGCCCAGACAACCACAGGAACAAGTAGGCCGATGAAGCTAGCCCGGCCTCGCACCACCAGGGCGATAAGGAATAGCACCGGGATGCCCAGTCCCGCCCAGGGAGCCAAATTATCTACAACAAGTCCAAGTCCCAAGACATCGGGGATCTGTTGATGGAATACCAAAAGCCCTGCCAGCGCTAGGCAGAGCAGAACAAAAAAGATCCTCGCGATAATCAGCGAGATCGGAAGGCGTTGGTGCGATGCATGAGACATAGGACTTAAACAGTGGCACAAAATACTGTGGGATTCGTAATTTTCAGCTGGAGAAGTACCCCGGCGATTCGACACAGTCACTACGATAGGAATAGAGCGCCGAGGATGCCGCGATCAAGCAACAGCCTAGAATTGAGTACTAAATGACTGCCTACCTGTCCGGCGGAAAATTATTATTGGCGATCCTCGCTCTGGCCATGGGTGGCTTTGGTATCGGCGTTACCGAATTTTCAATGATGGGCCTGCTTCAGGAAGGCGCCACCGATCTAAATGTCAGCAACTCACAAATGGGTCTGATGATTAGCGCTTACGCCATGGGTGTAGTTATTGGTGCGCCCGTACTGACCGCTATGGCTGCGAAAATCCCACGCAAGCGTGCGGTGCAGCTGCTGATCCTTTTCTTCACCCTGGCAAATCTTTCCTCGGCTTTTGCTCCTGATTACAACACCATGCTTATTACCCGTTTCCTTGCTGGGCTTCCCCACGGTGCGTACTTTGGCTTGGCCGGTGTGCTGGCCGGTAGCTTGGTGCCAGGAACCATGCGTGGCCGCGCCATTGCGTGGGTCATGCTGGGGTTGTCGGTAGCCAACGTCGGTGGTGTTCCGCTGGTAACCATGCTTGGACAGCAAGCTGGCTGGCGCTCAATGTTCTACATTGTTGCCTTTATCGGATTGGTGACCGCCGCACTGATTACGCTCTTTGTTCCATGGCGCAAGGTAGAAGCCGGAGCAAGTATTCGACGTGAACTTACCGCTTTGAAGAGTCCCCAGATCTGGTTGGCCATGGCCACCGGAATCGTGGGCTTCGGTGGTTTCTTCGCGGTGTATTCCTACATCTCCCCAACCTTGACCGAAGAGTCCGGGCTGGCCATCAACCTAGTACCTATTGCCTTGGCGCTGTATGGCCTGGGCATGGTGATTGGTTCTTTGATTGGTGGCCGCTTGGCTGACTGGTCGGTGTTTGGTGCCATCAAGCTTTCGAGCATCCTGATGGCTGCAACCATGCTGGTCTTCGCCGCTGTGGCTAGCTGGGTCATCCCAACGATGATCATGGTCTTCATTTTGGGTGCCGTTGGGTCCCTGTTGATTCCAAGTTTGCAGACCCTGCTGATGGACTCGGCACCGCATGCCCAGTCCCTAGCTGCCTCGCTGAATCACTCGGCACTGAACGTGGCTAATGCCTTGGGCGCGGCCTTGGGCGCGGCAGTGATTTCCGCTGGCTTCGGTTACCGTGCACCGTCGTTGGTGGGCGCAGGGTTGGCCGTCTTGGGCTTGCTCATTGCTTTGATTACGCAGATGCGTGCCAAGAAGATTGGCCTGCTCGTGGGCCGAGACGCTGTCGCGGCCCGCGAGCATACCGTTGCTGATTAGCCGCGAACAGCTGAAATATTGAACATCCAGACCACGCCGAACTTGTCGCGGAGCTGACCGAAGGAGTCGCCCCACGGGGCCTTCTCCAATGGCATTTCGATAGTGGCGCCTTCACCGAGGGTTTCCCACCACTTGTGGAGCACGTCGTCGTCGGCGGTGTTGGTGGCGTCGCTGCTTAGCGCGATGACGCCGTTGCCGGTGACGTTCATTTCTGGTGGGGTATCCGAGGCCATCAGGTGGATTCCGCGTTCAATGAACAGTGAAGAATGCATGATCAAATCAGCCGTAGCTGGATTGCCGTCGTTCATTCCCTCCTGGAAAGTCATCATCGATAGCTCGCCGCCGAGGGCTGCGTTATAGAATTCCATGGCTTCGCGGGCATCACCGGCGAAGCGAAGGTATGGGGTCATTCCAATGGCCATGGGAACGCGCCTTTCACTCAATGTCTGTTGGAACCGATCGGCCCCGAGATCATTCTTACCACTGTGCACGGACAATTAGAATAGTGGCCTGTGATTAGGGTCTCTGAGAGCGGATTTGGTGTTTTTCGATACCCTCCGGTAGAGTTTTATCTCGGTTCAACGATAGAAATATCAATGAATCCAACTCTATTGGGGGTATGGCGCAGTTGGTAGCGCGTCTGCATGGCATGCAGAAGGTCAGGGGTTCGAATCCCCTTACCTCCACAAATTTGAATAAAGATCTCTCGGTCAATTGACCGGGAGATTTTTCTTTTCCTCACGCGAATCCGAAGATCTCCTCTGGTTGGCTCCTAGGACCTTCAACGTTGGCCTAGGGTATCGGATTCTTTGTGTATGCAGGATGACAAGAACACTCGCTGCTCGGGGTAAATCATCCGCAAGTAGGGTGTACTTCCCAAGTGAAGGTGTGAAAATAAAAGAATGAATTCACGCTCGGGTCTCGTCCTTTTAGGCGCAGTATTTCTCGCTGTGCCATCGTTGGCTGGGTGTTCGATAGCGGACCCGCAGCGTGCTCTGACTCTGCAGGAGCTTGTAAACTCCGACAGCCAGGGATCAGTAGATGTCACGACTCAGCCGGAAGAAAATACTGAAATTGCCTGCGCAGCATCGGTGGATTGCGTTGAAAGCTACAGCACCACAGAGGCCAACTATTTTCGATTCGAGAGCAAAGACCGCGCCAAGGAATTCGGCGATACGCTTCAGGACGGGTTCACAATGAACTACATCGTCATGGACTTTGCGGGCAAAGACGCTTCTGTGGAGCACCAGCTATGGGCGATGCAAGAACTAGCAGGTACATGGAATGACTACGAAGGAGACTTTCCAGACCGTCGCTAGTGATCCTGCTTGATCGCTTCCCATGATGAACCCGAAATCGTGGCGAGGGGCCCAAGAGAATGGATGGTTCACGCGAGGCAGGTGAGAGGCACCGACAGGCGGAACCTAGAGTACTGCGCGCACCGAAGACTCGAAGCTGGCGATATGTTCGCGGGCAAGCTCGCTGGCGGTAGATGGGTCTTGATCCAGTACGGCCTGTAACAACGCCTGATGTTCAGCGATGTGTTCCTCAATGCTTGGCAAGCGATCCAAGGTCAGGCACCAGATGCGGGTAGCTAGGTTGTCCAACCTGATCAGCGTCTCTTCCATGTGATGGTTTGCTGCAGCTTGGTAGATCAGCCGGTGTACGGCCAAATCATTTTCCATCAGCGTGCGCCGTGACTCATCACCCTTGAAGTTCGTAATGGCGTGCAGGGTCTGTTCAATCTGGGCACGTAACGATCCGCCGCCTAATGCTGCCGCGCGATCAGCTGCCAGTGGCTCTAGGGCAAGGCGGACTTCGGTGATGGCCGCAAGTTCAGTGATGTCCACCCGCGTGGCAAAGGTTCCGCGACGCGGATAAGAATGAACTAGATGGTCAACTTCCAAGCGCTTGAGAGCTTCGCGTAGGGGAGTGCGCCCGATGTTCAGTTCTTGCACCAAGGCAGCCTCATTGATCGGCTCACCTGGAGCAATGTCCAACATGATTAAACGGTCGCGCAGTATCTGGTAGGCGCGATCTGAGAGAGATTCACTCACTGAAGTCCTCCTGCTGTGCGTAGCATCCACGTAATTTTCGCCAACCCATTGACCGGGTTTCGTTTTCTATCATACAGTGAATTGCAGATTGATATATCAGTTGTCGGCAATTCATACATTGAAATGGTCCTGGCGGAGATTGGAGATTCACTGTGGCTGATCTGCTACCTGAGCACCCGGAGTTCCTGTGGGCGAACCCGGACCCTAAAAAGTCTTATGACGTAGTTATCGTCGGCGGAGGTGGCCACGGCTTGGCTACTGCGTACTTCTTGGCGAAGAACCACGGCATCACCAACGTGGCAGTCATAGAAAAGGGTTGGTTGGCTGGCGGGAACATGGCCCGCAACACCACCATCATCCGCTCGAACTACCTCTGGGATGAATCGGCTGGCATCTACGAAAAGTCACTGAAACTCTGGGAACAACTACCCGAAGATCTGGAATACGACTTCCTCTTCTCCCAGCGCGGTGTTCTAAACTTGGCTCACACCCTAGGCGACGTACGCGAATCGGTACGTCGTGTGGAAGCTAATAAGCTCAACGGGGTAGACGCAGAATGGCTTGACCCATCCCAGGTCAAGGAAGCCTGCCCCATCATCAATACCAGCGACAACATCCGCTACCCGGTCATGGGCGCCACCTGGCAGCCACGCGCCGGTATCGCCAAGCACGACCACGTTGCCTGGGCCTTCGCCCGCAAAGCCAATGAGCTGGGCGTAGACATCATCCAGAACTGCGAAGTCACCGGCTTCATCAAGGATGGCGAGAAGGTTACCGGAGTGAAGACCACCCGTGGCACCATCAACGCCGGCAAGGTCGCACTAGCTGGCGCCGGGCACTCCTCGGTACTGGCCGAAATGGCCGGATTTGAACTGCCCATCCAGTCCCACCCACTGCAGGCACTGGTCTCCGAACTCTTTGAACCGGTACACCCCACGGTAGTCATGTCCAACCACATCCATGTCTACGTCTCCCAAGCTCACAAGGGTGAACTGGTGATGGGTGCAGGCATTGACTCGTACAACGGTTACGGTCAGCGCGGTGCGTTCCACGTGATTGAAGAGCAGATGGCAGCGGCCGTGGAACTTTTCCCAATCTTCGCCCGAGCCCACGTATTGCGTACCTGGGGCGGCATTGTGGACACCACCTTGGACGCCTCACCGATTATTTCCAAGACCCCAATCCAGAACCTGTATGTGAACTGCGGCTGGGGCACCGGAGGGTTTAAGGGCACCCCGGGTGCTGGCTTCACGCTGGCACACACCATCGCCCACGATGAGGCCCATCCGCTAAATGCCCCATTTAGCTTGGAACGATTTGAAACCGGCCACCTGATCGATGAACACGGCGCGGCAGCCGTCGCACACTAGGAGCAGCCACCATGATGCTAATTGACTGCCCGCACTGCGGGCCACGCAATGAAAACGAATTCGGCTACGGCGGAGAAGCACACGTTGCCTATCCAGAAAACCCGGCCGAGCTAAGCGACAAAGAATGGTCTCGTTACCTGTTCTACCGAGGCAATAAAAAAGGCATTTTTGCCGAACGCTGGGTCCACTCCGGTGGCTGCCGCAAGTGGTTCAACGCCCTACGCGATACCGTCAGCTACGAATTTTTGGCCGTTTATGGCGCCGGTGAGGCGCAACCTGAGATCCAGCAGCTTCAAGGAGGCACCCGATGAGCAAGCCGCAACGTCTGAGCGAAGAACTCAGCTCACGTGCCCGGATCAACCGAGACGAACCGCTGAACTTGAGCATCGATGGTCACCAAATCTCCGCCTTCCGCGGAGACACCGTCGCCAGTGCGATGTTGGCCAACGGGATTCGTGCCTGTGGTCCCTCGCTCTACCTGAAGCGCCCGCGCGGCATTCTGGCCGCCGGGGTAGAAGAGCCCAATGCACTGATTACCGTGGCTGCTCGTCATGAAGCAGACACCAACGAATCCATGCTTCCGGCAACGACCGTCTCGGTCACCGAGGGCGTAGCCGTTAGCCTGCTCTCCGGTTTGGGTGTGCTGGATCCAAATACCGACACTGCCTACTATGACCACGTACATGTACACACCGATGTCCTGGTGGTTGGTGCAGGTCCTGCCGGTTTGGCCGCAGCGCGTGAAGCCTCGCGCTCCGGCGCCCGGGTAATGCTCCTCGATGAGCGCCCCGAAGCTGGCGGAACACTTCTGGATACTGCCGGCGAGCAGATTGATGGACAGGATTCCACCGACTGGATCAGCGAAGTGGTCGGTGACTTGGCGCAGGCCGAGGAGACCACACACCTGCAGCGCACCACGGTTTTTGGCTCCTATGATGCCAACTACCTGGTGGCTGTTGAACGTCGCACCGTGCACCTCGATGCTGCGGTTGCACCCGGTGTTTCCCGCGAACGCATCTGGCACATCCGTGCCGGACAGGTCGTGCTGGCTACCGGCGCCCACGAGCGTCCGGTGGTATTTGAAAACAATGACCGCCCGGGCATCATGCTTGCCGGTGCGGTGCGCAGTTACTTGAACCGTTACGGGGTTCGTGCAGGGGAGAAGATCGCGGTCTTCACCACCAACGACTCTGCCTACCAATTGGTCAGCGAATTAGCTGCCTCCGGTTCGGTGGTGGCAGTCATTGATGCACGGCAGAACATTTCCGCCGCGGCCGCTCAAGCGGTAGCCGACGGGGTGCAAGTCATCTCGGGCTCTGCTGTGGTTGATACCGAAGCCAATGAGGAGGGGGAGCTTTCAGCCATCTTTGTTGCCACCTTAGATGAACAGCGTGAGCTGGGCGAAGTAACCCGCATTGATGTCGACGTGCTGGCTGTGGCCGGTGGCTTCAACCCGGTAGTACACCTGCACTCGCAGCGCCAGGGCAAGCTGGACTGGAATACCAGCATTCATGCTTTTGTCCCCGCCAACGCGGTAGCCAAGCAGCATTTGGCTGGTGCCGTGACTGGACTGCTTGATACCGCTAGCGCCTTGTCCACGGGCGCTGCCACCGGTGCAGCCGCAGCGAGCGCTGCCGGTTTTGACACCGTTGCTCGGGTGCCACAGGCCCTGGATGCAACGATGGGTGAAACCCGTCCGGTCTGGCTGGTGCCCTCACGATTTGGTGATGACGCAGCAAACTACAAGTTCCACTTTGTGGACCTGCAGCGTGACCAGACAGTAGCTGACGTACTGCGCGCTACAGGCGCTGGCATGCAGTCGGTGGAACATATCAAGCGTTACACCTCGATCTCTACCGCTAATGATCAGGGCAAGACTTCCGGTGTAGCTGCTATCGGTGTGATTGCCGCGGTTCTGGGCATTGAAAACCCGGCCACCGTTGGCACCACCACCTTCCGTGCCCCGTACACCCCGGTGGCATTTGCCGCCTTGGCTGGACGCAACCGCGGGGACCAGTTGGATCCTGCACGGTTGACCGCCATGCATTCCTGGCATGTAGAGCGCGGGGCAGAATTTGAAGATGTTGGACAGTGGAAGCGCCCTTGGTACTACCCACAAGCCGGCGAAGACATGGAAACCGCGGTTTACCGTGAGTCCAAGGCCGTACGTGAATCGGTGGGCATGCTTGATGCCACCACCTTAGGCAAAATTGAAATTCGCGGAGCAGACGCCGCAGAATTCCTGAACCGCATCTACACCAACGGCTACACCAAGCTCAAGGTTGGCATGGGGCGCTACGGCGTGATGTGCAAGCCCGACGGCATGATCTTTGATGATGGTGTAACCCTGCGTTTGGCTGAAGATCGCTTCTTGATGCACACCACCACCGGTAACGCGGCGGCGGTACTGGACTGGTTGGAAGAATGGTTGCAGACCGAATGGCCAGAGCTGGACGTGGTGTGCACCTCGGTGACCGAACAGCTAGCCACCGTAGCAGTAGTGGGGCCAAAGTCCCGCGAAGTAATCGCCAAGCTCGCCTCCAGCGTTGATGTCTCCAACGAAGCTTTTAAGTTCATGGCATTCCAAGACATCGTGCTGGATTCCGGGATTGAAGCACGACTATCGCGCATCTCCTTCTCTGGAGAATTAGCCTTTGAAATTGCCATCCCGGCTTGGCATGGACTCAAGGTTTGGCAGGACGTGTACGAGGCCGGCCAAGAATTTGGTATCACCCCCTATGGCACCGAAACCATGCACGTACTGCGTGCAGAAAAGGGCTTCATTATTGTCGGTCAGGACACCGACGGTACGGTCACCCCGCAAGATGCCGGTATGGATTGGGTTGTTTCCAAGCTTAAGGACTTTGTCGGTAACCGCTCCTACTCACGAGCAGATAACCAGCGCGAGGACCGCAAGCACCTGGTCTCGGTGTTGCCGGTAGATAAGAACCTACTCTTGCCAGAAGGTGCAGCACTGGTATCGGTGGAGGAACTGGCTGCCGAGGGGATCACCCCAATGGACGGCTGGGTCACCAGCTCCTATAACTCGGCTGCATTGGGCCGAACCTTTGGTTTGGCGCTAATCAAAAATGGGCGCAACCGCATTGGTGAAACCCTGCGAACCCCGGTAAATGGCCAGCTTGTTGAGGTCACCATCGGTGAAACCGTCCTCTTTGACCCGGAAGGAAGCCGTCGAGATGGCTAATGACACTTTGATCAAAAATGAAACACGTGTGTCCCCTGCAGCGCACCTGTACCAAGAAATGGCTGACGCTTCGGTGCCCGGGGCATTGTCGTTGAGTGAAGTTGCCTTCAGCACCAAGGTCTCGGTGCGTTGTGCACCGGGCAGTGCTGGCTTTGACGCCGTGGCAACAGCTACCGGTGTGGGTTTGCCTCAAAAGGTCGGAGAGGTGCGTGGTGAAGTGGATACCGTGGCAGTGCTCTGGTTGGGCCCGGACGAGTTCTTGGTGGCGGCCCCGGAGGATGCGCAACTGGCGGCTAAACTCGATCAAGCTCTAGGGGAAAATCCAGGACAGGTAGTGGACCTTTCGGCCAACCGCAGCGTGCTGGAACTTACCGGCGCTAAAGCCCCGCTGGTGCTACGCAAGAGCTGTCCGGCAGATCTTCATCCACGAGCATTTGCGGTGAATCACGCGATCACTACATCACTGGCTAACATTCCAGTATTGCTCTGGCGTACCGGTGAAGAAAGCTGGCGGATCATGCCGCGAGCTTCCTTCACCGAGCACACCGCGCGTTGGCTCATTGATGCGATGATCGAATTTCGTACCGAATCGATCTAGCCGGGTTAGCCTGGACGGGCTACTCGTCTAGTGCGCGGTAGGTGCGTTGGGCATCCACCGATTGCACGGAATCTAATCCACGTAACTGTGTAGCAACCTGCTCGCTGCCCTGACCAATAACTTGGCCCAGGGCAGCGAGCACTCGTTTAACTTGTAAACCGTGAGATTCAAGTTCACTCACCGCGCCGGTGGCTTCAATGCCTTCGGCCAGCGTGATGACATATACCGGTAATTCAGAGTCGGACATGAGCCTAGCTTTCTGCGCTGGTGGGGGCTTGGGCCAGGCCGGCACCCACATCGGTGGTCGGCAAAGACAGGCTGCGAGCTTCTTGGACTAACTTGTCCCACAGTTCTTGGGCTCGTAGTCCGGTGGATTCGGCCAGCAGTGCAGCAAGCCCGGCCACATGCGGGGTAGCCATGGAGGTACCACTGATGGTGTTGTAGCGTTGCGAGCCTGGCCACGAAGAATAAACATCTACACCAGGACCGGCAATGTCCACCTCGCCGCCCTCGGTGCTGATCGCTTGGGCCGAGAAGTCAGCGACCGCCAGTTTTGAGTCCACCGCGGCCACCGCCATGATGTACGGGCTATTAGCTGGTGCACCTACAAAGCCGGGGTTTCCCGCGGACCGCTGGGCATTGTTGCCGGCGGCGGCCACGATCAAAGATCCTAGTTCCAAGGCGCGCCGGCCTGCGGTGACATAGGGCGGGTGCACGGTTTTAACATCTGCGCCCAGAGACATCGAAATGACTTGGCATTTGTTTTCCAAGGCCCAGTTAATGCCAGCGAGGATAGTGGAGTCAGAACCTGAGCCGTCGGCGCCGAGCACCTTGCCGGCAAAGATATTCGCCTCGCTGGCCACGCCATAACCCGGGCCTTGCTCAGGAGTGCGTGGTCCACAGGAGGTGCCGATGCAGTGGGTTCCATGACCGTGGCTGTCGGCAGCATCTTCGCCGTCCACCAGGGATTTGGTGGTGACGTTGCGTCCGGCAAAATCCGGGTGGTTAGCATCAAAGCCGGTATCCAGAACCGCGAGGTTGATGCCCTTGCCGGTGTAAGAGCTGAGATCTGCGCCCACAGCTTGCAGTCCCCAAGTGAACTGCCCCGTGTCGGTGAAACTGTCCTTGGCTACAGCATCCGGAAGGATGCGGTAGATCAGTTCGGGTACCACCTCGGCTGGCAATTGGTGGCCTGCGCAGCGTTGGCGGAAATCATCAAGCTGGTCAGCTTTGCTGGTGACCACCGCGATGCCCAACATTGGGAAGTACTCGCTGATGGAGTAGCCCTGTTCGGTTAGCAGTTGAGGAACTTGCTGCTCGCGAGCTTCGGCAGCGATGCCCGGGGTTGCCGGATCCGCCGAATCAAAGATGATCACAAAGCGGTCGGGAACTTCGGTGGCTGCTGAGCGTGGAGAGTTTTTGCTGAACATGTCGGGCTCCTTGCTGGTTCGTGGACGTTGCACCTGCGAGTGCTTCGTACTGTACAAGCAAGGCCCGACAAGTCACCATGCCCGCCGTCCAATACCCAGCGAGCTTTTACTTGGCTGCTTTACTTGACCTGTGCCAGCTGTGGGTACAAGGCTTCCAAAGGAGCAGAAAGTCCGGACTTCACCTGAACCGAGGTTTCGTCAGCTAGAACTTCAAATTCTCCAGCCTCGGTAGCGTCAAGCACCTTGGTCACCAGAACTGATGGATCCAGTTTTGGTTCGGTGGCATGCGCCGCCATTGCGGTATCAACGTAGCCCACGTGCACGCCGACTACTTGAACGCCTGCTGGCTGCAGTTCGAGGCGCAGGGAGTTGGTCGCTGACCACAGGGCTGCCTTGGTAGCCGAGTAGATCCCTGCCACGGCGTACCAGGAGAGCGCCGAGTGGATATCGATGATCGCGGTGTTCCCGCCCTTGGCCGAAAGCACTGGTGCGTAGGCACGAGCCAGGAAGAGTGGGCCGAGGAAGTTGGTCTCGACATTGGCCCGGATTTCTTCGTCGCTCTGGACGAGGATTTCTGAGGTGCTTACGCCTGCGCCTGCGTTGTTGATCAATACGGTGACATCTGGTGCGGCTTCGACGGCGGCCTTGATGGATGCAGAGTCGGTGACATCCAGGGTCAGCGGTACAACACGCTCGTCATCCCAAACTTGTGGGTTGCGGGCCGAGGCGTAGACCTTGGCTGCGCCACGGGCCAGAGCTTCGCGGACAAAGTGTCCACCGATTCCGCCGTTTGCGCCGGTGACTAGAACTACTGCATCTTTAAGTGAAGTCATGAGAATGCTTCCTACTTTCTTTCGTGAATTTGTTTCTGTTGGTTTTAGGCGTGAGCCAGGGTTGGGTAGTCGATGTAGCCCTTTGCTCCACCGACATAGAGTGTGGCTGGGTCCAAATCATTAACCGGTGCGTCGGTACGTAGGCGTTCAACAACATCTGGGTTAGCTAGGGCAATGCGTCCCAGCGGTTCGATGTCTGCCAATCCTGCCTCGATGTCCGCACCGATAGTTTCGCGTTCGCGGCCATAGCGCACTACCAGCACGGCCGTTGGCCACGACTGGCGCAGGGAGCGCAGTAGTGCGTCATCGCCCAGGTGATGAACGTGCAGGTAGACCAGATTCAGTTTGGCCAATTCGCCGACCAAGTGTTGGTACTGGGCATGGACATCTGCTGGCTCGCCCTCGAACAGGCCTCCGAGTGGGAAAGCAGGCGAGATGCGGATGCCGGTGCGATCCGCTCCAATTTCTTCGGCAACCGCCTGAGTGACCTCAACGACAAAGCGTGAACGATTTTCTACCGAGCCACCGTATTCGTCGGTGCGTTCGTTGGCATTTGGGGCCAGGAACTGGTGCAACAGGTATCCGTTAGCGGCGTGGATTTCTACACCGTCAGCTCCAGCCGCGATGGCCGAAGCAGCTGCGTGACGGAATTCGCCAATGACTTCTTGGATATCTTCGCGGCTCAGTTCGCGTGGCACGGGAGTCTGCTTTTTACCCTCAAGGGTGAAGATCTCTTGCTCGGCGGAGATCGCTGACGGCGCTACCGGCTGACGATGATGTGGGGTGTTATCCGGGTGAGCCGAGCGGCCAGCGTGCATGAGCTGAATGAACAGGTGCCCACCTTCAGCATGAACCTCATCAGCGACCTTGCGCCAGCCTGCGATGTGCTCTTCGGTGTAGATGCCTGGGGTGTTGAAGTAGCCCTGGCCGTCAGCCGATGGCTGGGTTCCTTCGGTGATAACCAAGCCGAGGGATGCGCGCTGTGCGTAGTACTGTGCGACATGCTCGCCCGGGGTGCCGTCTGCATTTGAGCGGTTGCGGGTCATCGGCGCCAAAGCAAGGCGGTGGGGGAGTTCGATCCGGCCGAGAGTGAACGGCTGCCAAAGGGACGGGGAAGTCATAACGAGCGGTTTCCTTATCTACTAATTGTGGGCACTGTCCTAGGGTTGAGGCCTTGTTGCCTCACGCCATCGTGGAAGAATGGAAGGTGTAAATTTCCAACCCCAGCAAACGGTGACTATAATCAAAACTGAGTGTAGTCATAGTTTATTCCCGGAGGATAAAAAAATGTCAGTGGCGTCCCAGCCCCTAGGGCGGCGTGAGCGGAACAAGCAGGAAAAGCTTGAACGCATCACCGCGGCCGCCAGTAAGCTCTTCGCCAAGTACGGCGTAGACGAAGTGACCACACAACAAATTGCCGACGCTGCCGATATCGGCACTGGTACACTATTCCTGTATGCCAAGAACAAAGGCGAACTGCTACTGCTGGTGCAAAATCTGCACTATGCGCAGTCTCTGGAACGCGGATTGTCGGCAGCGAATAAGACCTCCACTGCGCTGGATGGAATTCTGGCCTTTATTGAACCAATCGTTGAATGTAACCGCGTCCAGGTAGAAAATGGCCGTACCTACCTGCGTGAGATGGTTTTTGGAGATCCGGAAGAACCTCACCACGCTGAAGCCTTAGCTATCGTTGAGCAGACTCAAGCGGCCACGGCGGACCTTCTAGTCGAGCGCTCCCATATGCCGCAGGATCAGGCAAAGAGTTTTGCTTCGGTGATCTCAGCGATCATGTTCTTGGAATTGTCTGCGACGGTCAATGCCCAGTCCAGCAACTCGGAAATCATGGGGCGACTTCGCACCCAAATTTCCTCGATACTGCCAAGCTAAGCCGAGGCAATCAAGCAGTGCACTAAGGCCTGCGCTATTCGGTCAGTGGGTTGGACTGACCGATTGGCGCAGGCCTTAACAATTTGCCGGGCGGCTAGGATTCGGGTGCTGCG
Source organism: Glutamicibacter sp. MOO4 (assembly GCF_056934395.1). Lineage (NCBI taxonomy): Bacteria > Bacillati > Actinomycetota > Actinomycetes > Micrococcales > Micrococcaceae > Glutamicibacter > Glutamicibacter sp. MOO4. The sequence continues at coordinate 2,295,060 of NZ_CM167800.1, read as the reverse complement.
AGAATCTCGCCACCCTTTACGTAGCGCAGGGTCGTTTCCACATCGTAGGCGTGAACTGCCGAGGTAAAAGGCGCAATTAGCTCCGAAAGATTGGCAGCCTGACCTCCAGCGAAAAATTTCTCACGCGCCTCGTCGTCAACAAAGCCAAGAATCACCGAAGCATGTAAATGCTGGTCCTCAGGATTATCGTGCGCCACATTTGGGGTATCCCACAGCTTCTGACTCCAAGGCAGAAATACCTGGGTGCGAAGTTCAGTAAGCACCCCGGTCTCTACTAGAGCTGGTACCAAAGTTTTCTTCACGAACTTATGGAAGGCCACCGTGCCGGTGTCCTTGCCGCGGCGTAGGTACAGCACTGCGCGAGATCCCGGATGGGACCCAGGAGCCACGTCGTACCACCGGGACGAACTCGGAGGTCCGGCGTAGAGCAAGGTGCGGCGGAAGACATTAACCTCGTCTGCAAAGGCCAATGCAGTTTGCTCGCGCCCAGCCAAAGGGGACAGAGCATTTTCAAAGGTTACTTCGGCGATGCCGTCAATCTTCCGATCCTCGGGAATGAGCGTCTCCAAGGACGGGCGGGCTGGCCACCGTCCAGGATTAGCTTCTGCCAGATGAATCTGCCGATATTCACTCAAGCCCGGAGTATTGGCGATAATCCCCGAATGGGGGCCTTTCCAATAGTCCATGCCGGTTTGGCGTGGCTGGTCCTTGCACATCCACAGCAAGATCGATGAAGTGAAGTGCTTAGCGACCTCTGGTTTTGCTTTCTCACTCATGTTCAGGCCTTCCAATTGATTCTTGCGAAGAAAACGGGACTACTCGGACAGGAACTCGGCGGCGACCGGCGCGAACTTCTCCCAGTAATGGAAGACGCCACCGTGACCGGAGTTCGGGTAAATGATCAGTTCGGATCCGGCGATGCGCTGGTGTAGGTCTACCGAAAGGATCGATGGAACCATCCGGTCATGATCGCCATTGGCGATCAAAGTTGGGATGGTGATCTTTGACAGATCTGAAGGTGCCGAACGGCCAAACTTCACGATGGCCTTGAGCTGGGTTTGCAGCGCTTTAAATGCGATGTCCTTGTCGCGGTCAACGGTGCGCTCCTTCAAACGCTCCACAAAAGCCTTGCCAGCTTTTTTGCCTTCCTTGTTGCGTTCGAAGAACAAGAATTCTTTAGGATCTGAGCGGGTGATGGTGGCGCGGAAGATGTCCCAGTAGGTCACCGCAACCACCTTGTCGATGTTCCGGCCGCCACGTGGTCCGGTGCCGGTGAGCACCAATTTCCGCACCAGATCTGGGTGCTTGACCACTAGGTCCTGAGCGATGAAGCCACCCATAGAGAACGAGAAGATATCGATCTTGTCGTAGCCCAGTGCGGTAATGAAGTTGTACGCATCGTCAGCGGCTGCCTCCAAGGTGACGGGAACTGTGCCAGAAGATGCGCCTACGCCGCGCTGATCAAAGGTGATAACGTGGCGGTTTTTTGCGATGGCATCAACAATGCGTGGGTCCCAGTTATCCAAGGTTGCTGCCAAGTGGACAAAAAAGACAACCGGGATGCCGCCCTTTGGGCCCAACTCGCGGTAGGCAAAATTGACGCCACCGGCACTGATGGTTTTTGCCGGTGCTTGCGCGTAGGAAGTGATGACTGGTTCATTTGTGGACATGATTTCTGCTCCTCCTGAGCTTGGGGAATGCTAAATGGTATGAGAACTAGGCGCCGAGGATAACAACTTTGCCTCGGGCGCCACCCTTGGCTAGAGCTTCCAAAGCTTGAGGTGCCTGATCAAATTCAAAGGTCTTGCCAACTACCGGATTGAGCACATCATTGTCGATGAGCTTGGCGATTTCGCGCAGCTGTTCGCCGCTGGCATCCATGAACAAGAACTCGTAGCTGACCCCAAGTTTCTTGGCCTGCTTGCGGATTTTGGCGCTCAACGCGGTGACGGCCAAACGGAACACTACGTTCAGACCCGCCTTAGCTGCGAAGGCAGGATCTGGTGGTCCTGAGATGCCGATGGCCTTGCCGCCGGGACGCAGGATACGCAGTGATTTCTCCAGGTTTTCGCCGCCGAGTGAATCGAGCACTAGATCGTATCCGGAGAGTTCCTTTTCGAAGTCCTGGTTGCGGTAGTCAATAACTTCATCGGCTCCCAGCTCGCGGACAAAGTCGGCATTCTTGGCAGACGCAGTAGTGGCCACATACGCACCGAGGTGCTTGGCGAGCTGGATCGTGATTGAGCCAACGCCACCGGCGCCAGCATGGATCAGCACCTTCTGTCCCGGCTGAATATTTGCGCGGACTACTAGGGCCTGCCATGCAGTGAGCGCAACCAACGGCAACGAAGCGGCCTCTGCGATAGTGATGGTGGTTGGAGCCAAAGCAACGTCGGCCTCATCGATGGCGACGCGTTCGGCAAAGGTGCCAATGCGGAAATCGCGGGGGCGAGCGTAGACCGTGTCCCCGACTTTGAATCCGCGGACCTGGGAGCCGACGCTGATGACAGTACCGGCAACGTCGTGGCCAAGGACCAGAGGAGTCTCGTAGGGAAGGATGGTTTTGAATTCGCCTTCACGAATCTTTTCGTCCAGCTGGTTCACGCCAGCTGCCAGTACCTTCACCAGTACGTCGTGCTCGCCGAGGGTTGGCTCGGGAACGTTGGTCTCGCTGAGCGTACCTTTGTATTTATCGATAGCGAATGCTCGCATGTTATGTGCTCCTCTTGGCTGATGTATGGATATTTGTCGAAACGTCGCTCGGTCAACGACTCAAGAATTTAGTGATGGTTTGTGAAATTGATGCACGGTGTTGGGAGACAACACCATGCCCGGCGTCCGGGTAGATCTGCACCTGCGTTTGGGGGAGTACCCGCTTGAGCGCTTCGGTGTTTTCTGGAAAGACCATTGCGTCAGAATCGCCGTGCAAATCTAGTACGGGGCCAGCGAACCCCAAGGTCACGGGCGTTGCTTGGTCCCAACGCTTGACTGCGCGTAGCTGGGCCACTAATACGTTTGGCGCTACCGGCTTGTCACGACCGGTGGACCGGAGCATTAGCCGAGCCTGATACCCTTTGGCGGCTTGCTTGCCGTTGTCAGTTTTTGTGAAAAACAAGACGGAGGTGGGGTTGGCCAAAGTGATTGCCCCACGTAGGACACCGCGGATGAAAGTCTTGGTCATTTGCGTCAGTCCAGGACCGCTCTGCGGTCCGGTCCCGGCGAAGACTACGCGGTTCACTAATTCGGGTGCTTGGCGTAGGACTTCCAGTGCCACCATCCCGCCCATGGAGAGCCCAAATAGATCAAGTTGAGCTAGGCCTAATGCTCGGATGGTCGCTATCGCATCTTGAGCCATGGCCTCGAAATTATCTTGCGGTGTTCCGGTAGAAGCACCCACGCCGCGGTAGCCAATCAGGATGACTCGTCGCGTGGCGGCGATGGGGTCGATGAGTTCTGGATCCCAGCTATCGAGGTTCGCGCCCAAATGGGTCAGCCCGACCAGGGGCAAGCTCTCATCCTGAGCATTACCAAGTTCGCGGTAGATGAATTGTGCCCCGGCGGCATCCACCGTGCGATTTTCCGCAGCAACAAGCGATGCTGTGGCACCGTGATCTTCGTTAGGTTGCTTTGTCATTTGCGCTGTGTGCTTCCTGCCTTGTTCGCTGTGAGGATGAAAGGTTTTCATCTCCATGCTTCCGAGTATACTCAATTATGAGCAAGCTCAGATGTTTTTGTCAAGGGAGGAAATATGAAGTCAGTCAATGCTCCCCGTGGTCGCAGGGAACGGGCTAAAGAAGAAAAACTTAAGCGAATTTTGTCCGCAGCCAGCTACCTGCTCGCTAAAGAGGGAATCAACAGTGTCACAACGCAACAGGTTGCTGACAAAGCAGATATCGCTATCGGAACCCTGTACCTCTACGCGGGAACCAAAGCGGAGCTTTTGATTATGGTGCAGAACCAAAAATTCGCCACCGCAATCGAAGAAGGGCTGGCTGCCGACACCTTGACTAAGGGGCCGGAGCCTCACCCCGTTCGAGACCTCATGGCTCTGATAGACCCGGTGCTGACCTGTATTCGAGAGCATCCAGAAAATGGTCGCACCTACATGCATGAGCTAGTTTTTGGCGACCCCGCAGAACCTCATCGAGCCGAGGGACTGGCCCATGCCCAGCGTTGGGAACAAGGAATGCGAAAGGTGCTCTCGGAGTACGCTGACCTTGACGCAGCGATACTCGCTCGTGTGATCACCTCGATAGTCCATGTCACTGCAACGGCCACCATGTACCTAGATGACTCATTGCCTGTCATCCGCGCCAACGTTGAACAGCAGATCGCAGCAATCTTGCCAAGAGAAACAAATCTGTATCTAAAGGAGAACTTCCATGAACACCAGCACTAATCACTTTGACGTTGTAGTTCTCGGCGCAGGCCCCGGTGGTTATGTCGCCGCTATCCGTGCCGCGCAACTGGGCAAATCGGTGGGCGTCATTGAAAAGCAGTACTGGGGTGGGGTGTGCCTTAATGTGGGCTGTGTTCCTTCCAAGGCCCTGCTGCGCAACGCTGAACTTGCTCACACCTTCACTCATCAAGCTGAACAGTTCGGCATCCGCGGAGAGGTGGACTTTGATTTCTCGGTCGCTTTTGACCGCAGTCGCACCGTAGCCGAGGGAAGAGTTAAAGGTGTGCACTTCCTCATGAAGAAAAACGGCATCACCGAGATCAACGGACTGGGTAGCTTCAGCGACGCTCACACCCTTCAGGTTCAGCTCTCCGAGGGCGGAAGCCAAACCGTCACTTTTGACAACGCCATCATTGCAACGGGCTCCACTGTGAAACTGCTGCCAGGGGTGGAATTAAGTAAGAACGTGGTGACCTTCGAGTCCCAGATCCTTTCCCGAGAACTGCCAAACTCCATGGTGATCGTCGGTGCCGGAGCCATTGGGATGGAATTCGCCTATGTCCTTGCCAACTATGGAGTCGAGGTCACGATTATTGAATACCTTGACCGGGCTCTACCCAATGAAGATCCAGAAGTTTCCAAAGAGATCGCCAAACAGTATAAGAAGTTGGGTATCACCCTGCTCACCTCGGCCTCGGTGAATACCGTCGAAGATGATGGATCCTTAGTGACCGTGACCTATACACCGAAGGGTGACGAACCCAAGAGCATCGTTGTGGACAAGGTGCTAATGTCCGTGGGCTTTGCTCCACGCACCGATGGCTATGGGCTGGAAAATACGGGCATCACATTGACCGATCGCGGTGCCATCGGTATCGACGACTACATGCGCACCAATGTGCCACACCTGTACGCGATTGGAGATGTGACCGCAAAGCTGCAGCTGGCCCACGTGGCTGAGGCTCAGGGCGTCGTGGCAGCGGAAACCATCGCCGGCGCAGAAACCCAGACGCTGGGAGACTACCGGATGATGCCACGTGCGACCTTCTCGCAGCCGCAGGTTGCCTCCTTCGGGCTAACTGAACAGCAAGCGCGAGATGAGGGCCACGAGCTGAAAATTGCTAAGTTCCCATTTACCGCCAACGCAAAAGCGCACGGCCTGGGTGAACCCGGAGGATTCGTGAAAATCATTGCCGATGCCCAGTATGGTGAGCTGCTCGGCGCACACCTGATCGGTGCCGATGTGGCTGAGCTGTTGCCAGAACTCACGCTCGCTCAAAAGTGGGATCTGACCGCGACCGAACTTGCCCGCAACGTGCACGTTCACCCGACGTTGGGAGAAGCTTTGCAGGAAAGTTTGCACGGGCTTACTGGACACATGATCAATCTCTGAGTGAGTCGATTAAGTCCTTGCCAAGCACAGCGTCCGGGTGTGAGTATCGAGGTACATGGTTGTCGAGGAATCGGGTGCAGCATGGAATCGATCGTTGTCCTTGGCGGGGGTTTAGCCGCTGCAAGCGTCGTGAGCGAATTACGTGAGCGTGGTTATTCCGGGAAGCTGACTTTGATCAGTGATGAAACCGACTTGCCTTATGAACGTCCGCCGTTATCTAAAGGCTTCTTGCAAGGCAAGGAAGAGCCAGCGGACTTCATCGTTCATGACTCCACTTGGTACTCGGAACATGAGGTTACTCTGCGCCTGGGTGTGGCCGGGATCAGCATTGAAGCGGAACAGCAACGAGTACTGCTAGCGGATGGCGATTCGGTGAGCTATGACCATCTGGTTCTAGCCACCGGATCGCGGGCGAGCCTCGGGAAAGAGGCTCCGATTGCCGGCTATGACTTGCCTGGTGTGCACGTGTTGCGGACGCTGAATGACGCAAAGTCTCTGCGTGAGGACATCACTGAAGGAACGCAAGTAGCCGTGGTCGGCTCTGGCTGGATTGGTATGGAGGTCGCTGCCTCGGCGCGTCAGAGCGGAGCGCGGGTCACCGTGTATTCGCCTACCGACGTTCCGCTGAGTAAGGTTTTTGGCGAGCGCTTCGGAAACTATCTCTTGGAGCTACATCAACGTCACGGTGTCGATGTGCGTACAGCACGGGTACAGGGCATCGAACGAGCGGACGGGCATCTGCAAGTGTATTCGGATGCTGGATCCTCCCGTGCTGACGTTGTAATCCTAGCGATGGGTGCGGTTCCGAATCTGGAACTGGCTGAAACTGCGGGGTTGGACGTGGACGGTGGCGTAGTTGTTGACCAGAGCCTACGAAGTAGTAATCGACAGATTCTCGCAGTGGGAGATATTGCCCAAGCTTTTAACACACATCTCGATCGCCACCTGCGCGTAGAACACTGGGATAACGCAATACGCCAAGGGAAGCTGGCCGCCGCAACGCTCACCGGCGCTGATGAGTCCTCTGACTGGTTGCCGTACTTCTTTACAGACCAGTTTGATCTGGGTATGGAATATGTTGGCCACAGTTCACCGGATGACACAACGGTGATCCGTGGAGATACTGAATCTGGAGAATTCATTATATTCTGGCAGCACGGCCAGACGGTGACTGCTGCGGCCAACGTGAATATTTGGGACGTCAACGATACGTTGCGGACGCTGGTGGGGCGGAACATCGACGCGGAACGTTTGGCCGATGTGCAGATTGATTTGACGCAACTTTAGTTCGGGATTTTTGGTAAATACCGGTTCGTTAGAAAGCAGGAACAGCTGATGGGCACGATGGTTTTGGGTGTGGAACCTGGAATGAATGCAGCCGTGTTGGCGGCCGCTGGAAAGCTGGCGAGAGAATTGCATGCACGTCTGGTGTGCGTTTATGCAGACTCTGGACGGATCATGACGCAAAAGTTGGCCGCCGGAGACCTGTTAACCTCGGCGGGCAAAGTCTCAGAGGAACTAGCGTGGGAGATTTCCTCGGTGATTACTGGTGTCGAATTCGAAACCTACACAGTTGCTGGCGACCCAGCAAAGGTGCTCAGCGCAGTAGCCGAGCAACTTGATGCTCAAATGATTGTTGTCGGTACTCGAAGAGCTGGCTTGCGCAACAGAATGACTGAAATCATTGACGGCTCCATTGCCGTCACCTTGGCGCACAAACAGCTGCGCCCCGTATTGGTTATTCCTCGACAGCCTGAAGCTGCCGAAGATTTCTAGGACGACAATTCAAAATACAGATTTTCGTGGAGTTTGCAGCCGGGGTTGAATAGCGCTTGGCAGTGCGGGCATGAAGATGAAGCACGGTATTCATCAATGCTTAGTTCGCAGCGGCAAACTCCGCAGAGAACTGCGGGTTGATCAAACTTATCTGCCGGCCAAAGTTGGGCCGGATGATCAGCCAATTCGGCGTGGCAGAGGTGGCACGGGTAATAGGTATCGCAGCAGACGTGCTTGAGCGCAATCACGTCGTTGAGCTGATGATAGTGAGCGCATCTGGTTTGTTCATCCATCTGCACACCACGCAAATTCACGTTTATCGCCACGGGACCTCCTAAGAACTTGATGGCCTGTGCAAAAAAGCACGCCGAATGTGCACAATCTGTTTCCTACTATGCACCGTTGCGACTATCTTTGACGATGTGATCCGGTCATACTCTTGGTGAAGCTGGTTCCGATGGGGTGACTGGCAAGGGCGTTAGGAAATAAATCGTGGCCAGTGAAACGTCAACAAAATCTGAACGCAAGGGATTGCGCAGGGTAGTAGCGGCTTCCATGGCAGGAACTGTGGTCGAGTGGTATGAATTCTTCCTCTATGCCACCGCCGCCACTTTGGTATTCAACAAGATCTTCTTTCCAGACAACGGCAATGACCTCGACAACATCATCAAAGCCTTCCTCACCTACGCGGTGGGATTCATCGCTAGGCCAATCGGTGGCATTGTCTTTGGACACTTTGGCGACAAGTACGGCCGCAAGCACCTACTACAGGTGGCCATCGTCTTGGTCGGTGCAACGACCTTCTTGATGGGCTGCCTGCCGACCTTCCATTCAGTTGGCTACGCAGCACCAATCATGCTGGTCGCCTTGCGCTTCCTTCAGGGATTTGCTGTGGGTGGCGAGTGGGGCGGCGCGGTGCTGCTAGTAGCCGAACATGCTCCGAGTAAGGAACGTGGATTCTGGGCCTCCTGGCCACAAGCTGCTGTTCCAGTCGGAAACCTGCTGGCAACCGTGGTGCTGTTGGTTCTGTCTTCCACCTTGAGCGACGAAGCTTTCTTGGCCTGGGGTTGGCGTATCGGTTTCTGGCTTTCAGTAATTATCGTCATTGTTGGCTACTACATTCGTACTCGTGTTTCGGACGCACCAATTTTCCAAGAAGCAAAAGCTGAGCTGGAGCAGAATGCTGCCGTCGGCTATGGTGTCGGAGAAGTATTCAAGCGCTACCCACGCGGCGTCTTCACCGCAATGGGACTGCGATTTGGTGAGAACATCATGTACTACATGGTGGTGACCTTCTCGATCACCTACATGGCCACTCAGTTGAAGATGGTGACCTCAACCATCTTGGGCCTGATGCTCATTGCCCACGTCATTCACGCAATCTTGGTTCCGCTGGTTGGACGCTTCACCGATACCCGCGGGCGCCGTCCGGTTTATGCCACTGGCGTTATCCTCATGATGGTCTGGGGTGTAGTGGCATTCCCAATGTTCAACACTGCCAACCTTGGCATCATCCTTGCCGCTATCGTGCTGGGACTTGCGATACACGCACTGATGTATGCTGGCCAGCCAGCCATCATGGCTGAAATGTTCCCAACCCGCATGCGCTACTCAGGTGTTTCCTTGGGCTACCAGGTCACCTCGATCGTGGCCGGTTCCATGGCACCGATCATCGCTACCTGGCTACTGAAGGTCTACGGATCTTGGGTTCCGGTGGCTGGTTACATTGTCTTCGCAGCACTGGTCACCTTGGTCGCAGTCTTCTTCATGCGTGAAACCAAGGGAACTGACTTGAGTGCCATTGACGAAGCGGACCGTTTGGCTACTGATGGTGAGGTTGAAGTAGCAAAGCATTTGAAGATGCAGAAGTAACAGCTTCTTCGATAGCCAAGAAGGTGGTCAGTTCATCACAGAGCTGGCCACCTTCTGTTTTTCTATTGCGTAGGTGCGGAGAACCCAGCGGAGCTTTCCGGGGCGCGGGCGTAGACTTTTCGTCTGGGAAAAACACGTCCAAGGAGAAAAAGATGCAACCGTGCCGACTGTATATTGTGGGCGCCAGCGGATCAGGAACAACGACGCTAGGTAGGGCCGTGGCCACTGCTTGGTCGGTGCCTCATGCTGATTCGGATGACTACTTCTGGCTCCCCAGCGATCCGCCCTACGTTCAAGCACGGCCCGTCAAAGATCGGGTGGTTCTGATGCTTAGCATGTTTGTGCCACGCGCCGCCTGGGTCTTATCAGGCTCGGTTAATGGGTGGGCAGATTTGGTCTTACGACAATGTGATGCCGTGGTCTTTTTGTCCTTGGACCCTGCGGTGCGCCTCAGCCGGACCAGGCAACGCGAATTGATCCGTCGTGAGGGGGAGGATATCGACAGTGCTGCCTTTGACGAATTTATGCACTGGTCCCAAAGTTACGACGATCCACAATTTCACGGTCGAAACCGGGCTAAACATGAAGCGTGGTTGGATACGTTGAATTGCCCTGTACTGCGCCTTGATAGTTCGCGCAGCGTGCCAGAGCTGTGTGAAGCGGTGCTTAGTTGGGAGCCTGCTCAGGGAACGGAAGAATAAACCAATCCCCATTGGCTGCTGCATCATTCAGCGCTCGAACGGTCGCCTGCACGGCCTTGCTGCGCAGAGCTTCCTCGCGGCCGACAAGCCAATATTCCGAGAGATAACTGAACTGATCGTGCAGCACCGGAATCAGATTCGGGTAATGCTTAGATAAGAAAACGGGGAGTAATCCGAGACCAGCATGATTCATTGTTGCTGCGTACTGCACGGCAATGCTGGTCGAGGAAATTGCTCGCCGCATAGGCGGTAGATGACTGGTCGCCTCGTCGAGCTTGTCCACGGTCAGAGCGGTGTCGATGTAGTAGTTCAGGCTATGCCTAGCCAGCTCTGAAAGTTGTTGCGGAGTTCCATGGACTTCTAGATATTCGGCGGTAGCGTATAGTCGCAATTCATAGTCCATGAGTTTTGTGGAAGCCGCTTTACGGACGTTGGGCTGTCCAATGACTATTTCCAAATCCATGCCGGTGCGAGTCTGCCGCGCACGCGTGGTTTCCGAAACAATTTCAAAAACCAACTGCGGATGACGGGCCTGCAACTTAGCCAAAGCAGGGGCAGCAAGATGAGCGCTGAACGCATCAGGCGCTGCCAAGCGCACGTGACCGGCGAGCGCTGGGGAATCGTCCTCGGTGCTGATCGCTGCTACCGCCTGCTCGATGGCCTCGGCACTGGCCATGGCATGGCGTCCGAGGTCCGTTAGTTCCCAACCGTTGGGTGTCTGTGTCAGCAGGTGGCCGCCCATGGCCTTTTGCAGGGCGTCGATGCGCCGGGAGATTGTCGAGTGGTTCACCCCGAGTACAGCTGCCGCTGCGGTGTAGCGACCCAAGCGTGCCACGGTGAGCAAAGCAATGAGGGATTCGAGGTGGCGGTAATCGATCTGACGGTCCATAGAACCAGTCTGCCATGGGCAGTGTGCGCCAGCGCACACTGCCCATGCGCAATTAGATTGCTCCCAAACATTGAGTGCCCCTAGCAGAGCAACCTACTCTGGCTTGAGAAGACAAAACTCAATGGTGAGGGGATATTCGATGAGCACGTACGCATGGATTGGTCTAGGCAATATGGGCGGACCGATGACCGCCAACCTCGTTGCAGCAGGTCATCAGGTGCTGGGCTTTGATCTCAACGAGGATGCCTGCAATACCGCGGCCCAAGGCGGGGTACAGATCACCAGTTCGGTCCTCGAAGCCATTGATGGTGCCGAAGTAGTCTTCACTATGCTGCCCAAGGGGCAGCACGTGCGCTCGGTGTATGAAGGTGAGGCAGGAATCTGGGCCAACTCCACCAAGGACATGTTGCTCATTGATTCCTCTACCGTGGACATCGAAACTTCACGCTATATCCATGAAGGTTCTACCCAACGTGGTTTGAACTTTGTTGATGCCCCAGTCTCTGGTGGCATTTCCGGGGCAGCTGCAGGAACCCTGGCCTTCATGCTTGGCGGTGCGCAAGAACTCATGGAGCGGGCAACCAACTATATTGCCCCGATGAGTGGGCGGACCATCATCGCAGGTACGGCCACTATGGGCATTGCCGCCAAGATCTGCAACAACATGATGCTCTTTATTGATCTGATGGCTAGCGCCGAAGGCTCTCAGCTGGCCGAAAAGCTCGGACTGGAACCCAAGGTGTTCTGGGAGATCGCTTCGGTCTCGTCGGGCAAATCCTGGGCGCAACAAACCTGGTACCCGGTCCCGGACATTATCGACACTGCCGCGGCCAACAATAATTTTGAGGCCACCTTCCGTGCGGATCTAGCGCGCAAAGATATCGGCCTTGCCTTAGATGCCGGGGAAAGCACCGGGGTGAGCTTGCCGGCGGCGACACTAGCCCGGGAACAATTTGATGAGCTAATTGCCCAAGGGCTGGGGGATAAGGACTGCTCGTTGATCGTCAAAAACCTCTTGCCTGACGGTGCGGTCCGCGGGTGGAACCCAGAGCAGGCAGGCTAAGGGTGCGCTTGATCCAGGCCGCCGTTCTTGAACAACGAGAGAATCAGCAACCCTACGCCGAACACCAACCGCTTTCATTGCGTGAAGTGCAGCTTGATGAACCTGGTCCTGGCGAAGTGCTGGTGCGCATCAACGCCGCGGGGTTATGCCATTCTGATCTATCGGTGATTGATGGCAACCGGCCACGGCCTCTACCTATGGTGCTTGGACATGAATCGGCGGGCATTGTGGAACAGGTCGGTGCCGGGGTGCAGCTGGCAGTGGGCCAGCAAGTCATTTCGGTGTTCCTGCCACGCTGCGAGAAGTGCCAAGCCTGCGCCACCGGAGGAAAGCTACCCTGCACTGCCGGTACCGAAGCCAATACCGCAGGAACGTTGCTCACTGGCACTCGCCGGCTGCAGATGGATGGCCAGGGGGTGCACCACCATCTGGGTGTCTCTGCCTTTGCTACTTATGCCGTGATGGATGCACGCAGCGTGGTGCCGGTAGGAGCTGATATTCCCGCTGAAGTAGCTGCCGTACTTGGCTGCGCGGTACTCACAGGTGGCGGGGCCCTGCGCAATGCAGCCAAAGCTACGGGTGCAGAAGATGTTGCGATCGTTGGGCTCGGCGGAGTAGGCATGGCCGCTTTAGTGGTGGCAGTAGGTCAACGCACCACAGGCAAGATTCTGGCGATAGATGCCAATGAAGACAAATTGACCACAGCCTTGGAACTAGGTGCTGACGAAGCCTGTACACCGCAGGACCTTTCCGGGCGTAGCGCCAGCATCGTGATTGAAGCTGCGGGACACCCACGAGCTTTTGAAACCGCGCTGGCCGCTACCGCTGTTGGCGGGACGCTGGTGACCGTGGGGCTTCCTGCACCAGGGGCGATGAGCAGCATTGAACCACTGTCGCTGACGGCTGGGGCAAGAACCATCATCGGCAGCTACATGGGCTCAGCCCTTCCAGCCAACGACATTCCCTGCTACGAAGGCTTATGGCGCGCAGGAAAACTGCCAATCGAGAAGTTGGTGCGTACCCGGCCGATGGCGCAGATCAATGAGGCGTTAGATGAATTGGCTCAGGGGCGTTCAGTTCGCCAAGTACTGCTGCCTTGACCAGTAGGATTGAGGGGTGACTGATTCGACCGCCGGTCCACGAGCACTGGCAACTCTGACCGACATCCGGGTGTTTGATTACCTGTGCACCGCACCGGCGACGCGCACCCAGATTTCTGCCGACCTTGGCATCTCCAAACCCACTGCTTCTCAAGCGATCTCACGATTGCAGGAGAACGGTTTGGCCCTGGCCATTGACCGTCCCTCTGAAACGAAGCGCGGACGTACCCCAGAACGCTACGCGCTACGCGCCGAGTTTGGTCACCTGCTCGCATTGTGCCTGCAAGCCGAATCCTTGCAGGTTCGCGCCACCGATCTGGCGGGCAACATTTTGGTGGATCGGCTCTACGCTTTGACCCCGCACAGTAGCGCCGAAGAAGTCGAAAAGATGGCGGCCACGGAGATCACCCGGGTACACAAGCAGTTGCGCTCGCCGTTGCTTGCTGCTGCAGTCAGTCAGGCAGCTCCGGTGCTCCGTGAGGATTCAGAACGCGTAGTTCCCACCGAGATTTTCCCTGCCTCAGGCGCCAACTTGGCTGGACTCTTTGATCAGAAGACGCCAGTGGTTTTGGACAATGACGTGAACTGGATGGCGGTAGCCGAAGCCGAGAACAGCGACGGCTCACTAATGATGCTCTACATCGGTGCCGGTCTTGGTGCTGGATTGGTCATTGACGGAAAGCTTCATCGCGGACGTCACGGTACTGCCGGCGAACTGGAGAACCAGCTGCTCGGTGAAAAGAACCTACGCGAAGTATTGGGTGAAGCTGGCATGTTCCAGACCCGCGTGCTCTGGGAGAAGCTGGCAGATCAGCGCACGTGGAAACCTTTCCTGAGGCCACTGAGCCAGGTGGTGGCGAATTTGGTCGGTTTTGTTGACCCGCAACAGCTGGTCGTTAGTGGGCCTGCGGTCACCGAAGAATTGTGCCAAGCACTGGCTGACGAGGTTAATGATCGATTGCTGGTTCCAGTGCATGTTCATTCTTCTGCACTCGGAGCCCAGGCTGCCGCACATGGAGCCATTGCTGGTGCGCGCGAAGTCGCATTAGATAAACTTTGGGAAAACTACCGCGAACGTTGACCAAACGGCGGAACCAATATATCGTAAAGAGTCCTTAAAATTTCTTTGCACCGCTGGGGAGAATCCTGATGGCATCATCTGACGCATCGGCAAGTAAGTCGCAGTACGCTGCCATCGGCCTTGACATGGGCGGATCTTCGATCAAGTACGCCTTGGTCGGTACCGACGGAAAACTTGTCGAAAGTACCGTGAATAAGGCGACCACCCCAGAGGGTGCTCACCCAGATGCTGTGGCCGAAGTTATGGCGCAGATCATCATCGATTTGCAGAAGGTCACCGGCGAGGATCTTGCCGGCATTCCCGTGGGAGTCACCGTGCCAGGCATCGTCATTGACGGTGTAGTGCACTCGGCAGCAAACATCGACAAGGCATGGATCGGCCTTGACGCCACCACCATGCTCGGCAAAGTCTTGGGCCGCGAAGTCCACGTGCTCAACGATGCAGATGCCGCAGGCGTAGCTGAAGTCTTTGCTGGCGCAGGTTCCAAGGACGGCATTCCACTCAAGGGCAGCACCTTGTTGCTGACCCTGGGCACCGGAATCGGTTCAGCATTCTTCCGTGATGGTGTGCTCTTCCCTAACGTGGAATTTGGCCACCTAGAAATCGACGGATTTGATGCTGAAAGCAAGGCAGCCGCACGCGTTATGCGCGAAGAGGACCTGAGCTGGGAGCAGTACATTCAGCGACTGCAGCGCTACCTGTCGCACGTTGAATTCTTGTGCAGCCCTGACTTGATTGTCATTGGCGGCGCAATCTCCGAGGACCACGAGCACTTCTTGCCTAAGCTGGAGTTGCGCGCAAAAGTTGTGCCTGCGCAATTCAACAACGCCGCCGGAGTGTTGGGCGCAGCGCAGCGCGCCATGCATCCAAACAACTAAGGAACTAATGCATACCATTGACCCGAACGCCCAAATTAAGCTCGTTGCCGTTGACATGGACGGCACCTTTTTGGACGGAGACGGTCAAATCCCGGATGACGCTTGGGGCGTGATTGACCAGCTTCAGGCTCGCGGCATCAAGTTTGTGCCCGCCTCAGGCCGGCAGTTCGCCACCCTGCGCGAGCAGTTCGCGCAGCTCGGCGAAATCGCCATCATTGCCGAAAACGGCACCGTGGTGATGGATGGCGACAAAGAAATCTACTCCAACATCATCGATTCGGCATCTGTGGATGCGGTCATTGATGCGGTCCGAGCACAAGAAGCGCTGGATGCTGGATTGGTGTTGTGCGGACGACGTACTGCCTATGTTGAACGCAATGACGAAGAATTCATGCAGGCAGTCGCACCGTACTACCGTGCAGTTGAGGTCGTTAAAAACCTCAATGACGTTGATGATGAAATCATCAAGATGGCAGTGAACGTTGGCACCAGCAAGGTCCAAGAAATGGCTGATGTGCTTGATGTTCCGCTGCAGGTTGTCATCTCTGGAAGCCACTGGGTTGACGCCATGAACCACGGTGTACACAAGGGACTAGCTCTTGGTGCGCTGCAAAAGGAACTAGGCATCAACGACGACGAAACTGTCGTGTTTGGTGATTACCCTAATGATCTGGAAATGATCAAGGCAGCCACCTACTCCTTCGCCATGGCCAACGCCCACCCCGACGTTGCCGCGGCCGCGAACTTCACGGCCCCAGCCAATACCGAACACGGTGTGCTGCAGGTCTTGCGCGCCTACCTTGACGGGCGCACAGCCCTCTAGCGCCCCAAGTAGTGCATTAATCCTGCCACCGCAGCACGAACTCCGGTATCCAGAGCTCCACGGTATTCCGGCAGGAAGAACGGCGAATGGTTGACCGCAGGTGAAGTATCTTGTGGGTCAGCGCCGCCAAACATCCAAAAGACATTGGGCACGCCGATGGCATCGGCCAGTGCGCCAAAGTCTTCGGATCCCATCGCTGGGGGAGCCAAGCGGATCTGATCTTCTCCGAACTCTTCACCAAATGCCGGTACCAGCTGTTCGGTGTGCTGCGGATCGTTGTAAAGACGAGGGAAAGTATACAACTCGGTGATCTTCGTTTGTGGCGCATCGGATACCTCAGCTTCTGCATTGATGATGCGAGTGACAGCGGCAAGCACCTTGGCACGTACCGGGTCGGTAAGCGTGCGGATATTTAAGGTGAACACCGCGGAATCTGGAATGATATTTTCCTTCAGCCCAGCGTGGAAGGAACCACAAGTCACCACGGCAGAATCCAATGGGTTGAGCTCGCGTGAGGTGATGGTCTGCAATCGGGTAATGATGTTGGCGCCCAGCACTATCGGATCAATAGAATCCTGCGGCTGGGATCCGTGGGCTTGTTTGCCGTAGAGGGTCACCTCCAAGGAGTCGGCCATCGCCATGGCAGATTCAGGGGTCACCGAGATCGTGCCGGTGGCAAAGGGGAAAACATGCTGGCCCAGCACCACCTGCGGAAGTGGAACCTTCTCCCATAATCCGTCGGCCACCATGGCGCTAGCTCCGGCGCTGGTTTCCTCACCCGGCTGGAAAATGAAGATGACGGTGCCCTGCCACGAAGTGGAACTGCGGACCAAGATTCGTGCCGTAGCCAGCGCACTGGCCCTATGGGTGTCGTGCCCGCAGCCATGCATCACCGGTACCTCGGTGCCGTCGGAAAGCGTGCCGCGTGCGGTCGAAGCATAGTCGACCTTGGTGTCCTCCTGGATGGGCAATCCATCACTATCGGCCCGGAAAGCCACCACTGGTCCCCGACCATTTCGCAGGATGCCCACCACACCGGTGCCCCCGCACCGGAAGTTTTCGATGCCCATATCGGTGAGCTGTGATTCGATGAAGCTGGCGGTATTGTGCTCCTGCATCGACAGTTCCGGACTCTGGTGCAGGTGCAGGTAGTCCTGGTGTAGTTTGTTGGTATCGATCTCGGTGAGCTGAAGTGTGGTTTGCACGGGGAGTACCTCTTAGCTTTCTGAAGTGTAGGTTTTCTTGCGGTCGCGCAATACCCAGGAAAAGGCGGTGGAGCAGATAACCACGATGGCGGTAGCGAACATCGCCAAGGATGGGGCTAGAGGGACAAACACAAAGGTCATCAGCAGCGCTAATACGATGGCAATCACGGTGGGTCGCAACGACTTCATCGCCACAATGCTCTGGACCAATACCGCCCCCATCAGTGACGGCAGAATGTACAGTCGGGCCGCGTCGGTGATCTCTGCGGGAATCAGCGAAACCAGCCACGTTCCCAGCAGACCTACCAGAAGCAGCAAGCTGGTCAGGTGCACCGTTGCCGCACCACAGATAGCCATCACCGCAGCCAAGTCCCCGCGTTTGGTGCCAGGCTTGGCACCAATGGTGGACTGAGCAACGATGGCCGCTGGCAGTAGCTTATTGGAGATGTTGCCGATCATGAACGCCTGGTACATGGCAGCAGATCCAAGAATCGGGAAGTACGTCAGTGGCTCGACAATCCAGAGCACTCCAAAGGTTCCGGCCACGGCGAGGAACGCCACCCAGACCATGGACCCGGTGATCTCCAGTCCGCTGAAGAACGCAATGTAAATCGGACCAATCAGTGATAGCACCAGTCCAATGATCATGGTGTTTCGACCATAGCGGCTGGTTTGCTTTTCAAAGCGCTCGATCGAGGCATCAGCGCTGGAAAGTTGTGGTGTCGCAGTCATGATGATTCCTTAAACGGTATGCAAGAAATAGGCGGCAATAATCGAGACGACGATGGAAATACCCAACGCCCATTCCTTCAGCCATTTGAGCTGAAGCGTCTTGGCCAGATAGAGGCACAAGCCCATCATGGCCGCGGAGATGAAGACCAGAATCATGTGGACGTTGGACTTTTGGCAGTTCGGCGATGGTCAACGCGCTGAAAGCCCCGAGCAGAGCTGCGGTAGGCACCAGAGCCATCACCGCAGGGTTACGTTTGGCTAGATTATTTCCACCTTTTTTGAGCAGTGGAGTCATGATCAAGGTGCAGATCATCCATATTGCACCGGAAAGGCTCATGGCCATAAAGGCCACACCGAAGACCTGCTGGGTGTAAGTCTCACCGCCGAGGGCAGCTCCCATGGTGCTGGCCGAAATGCTGGCTGAGCCGGTTTCTGCAGCGGCCGATCCGATCAACCCGATGCGTACCAAAACGGTTGGGGTGCCGAAAAGCGCCAACAATGCGATGGCTACTAGCACCACGGCGAGGGATGGGCCGATGGACGCAACAGCGCCAGCACGGAAGGATTCCTTGACTTCCGCCAAGGGCATGTCCACATGCGGTGCTGCCTTTTTTACGGCCCTTTTGTAGAGCACGCACTGTACAAAGATGACTGCAAAGACACCTAGTGCGCTGAGCCGAAGTACTGGGGAGTTGGCAAGTGCCCAGATGTCTGTGGAACCCGGATCACCTGCCGCCATAATCTGTTGCGCTTTCATTAGCGCTCCTTGCCCTGCGAACCATTGATATGAGGCACGTCTCTGTGGGTCTCAACGATCCGCTATCACAGTACAGCTGACAAGATCTGAAAGGTTTAGCCAGATTCTTGTCTAAACACCCAGTTTGATGCGCAGTTCTCACCTGAAAATGGAGGAAATCGCGCCATTTCAGTTGAAACAAAATGGTATCTAGGCGCCAAAGTGATTGCTTATTGGGGAGTTTGGCCTGAAATTTGAATCTATGGCTGATATTCAAGTATTGGGTGAAGTGGAACGACGTATCGTCGTTCCGCTTCAGGTAGATGGCAGAGCAACATGGCGAAAGATTGCCAAAGTCATTGGTGAACCGGAAAGAACGGTCGCCCGCTATGGTTCAGCATTGTTAGATGAAGGCAAGGTCAAAGTTGCAGCCATCGCTCATCGTTAGGCCGCGGTCATTGCTTCACTCAAGTGCGCGCCTGGAACTATACCTGTAGCCAGTGAAGCCATCTCGCAGCGCTCAGATACTTCATTCACTTACATGGTTACCGGCGAGAGTGACGTGGTTAGCGAACTACATTATGACGGTGGGCTTGAAGACATTCTGACCTTGCAATTGCCGGCAACACCCGGACTGAGCAGCATTCAGATTTATCCGATTCTGAAATACTTCAAGACTGTTCGAGCGTAGAGGGCAGGATCGCTCAGCGATGCTCAGGAAGCCGCGCTCACTCCCAGCGCAGGTGGGGAACTCACCACGTGGAATCCTGCCGATGGCATGACCGATATTGATCGCTTGATTGTTGAGGTCCTGCGCAACAGTGGCCGGGCAAGTATCGACAGCATTTCTCGGCAGGTGAGGATGAGCGAAACTTCGGTTTCGCGCCGAGTGGACGCCCTGCTACGAGGAGAACATATCAGTATTCGCACGTTGGTTGATCCTGCGCTGATGGGGTTCCAAGTCGAAGCACTATTGCGGATTCAAGTTTCACCAGCCAGCGTGGACGCGGTCGGGAATATGCTCAAAACGTTGCCACAGGTCCGCTATGTAGTGGCAGTGGCTGGAGACGCTCAGCTGCTGGTAGAGGTCACTGTTGCTAGTCAGCGGGATCTTTACGAATTCATTGCCGCCACCGACTGGGGCGAGATGGTCCAGCTGCGCACTTCAATGGTGCTCGGAGCGCGCAAGCGTGGTGGACGAATGGTCGAAGAATTACGTTATAGGTAAGAGCGTAGCGTCAAATACGGCACTACAAAGGTCAAAATCTAATGAATGAGCCCCGCCACTCCAGCGTTCACCTGTGACTAGGTGAGAGCTGAAGGTGCGGGGCCAACGGAAGTGAAAAAATTTCAGATCATGGCAAGGCTTTATCCGGAGACGGTGGACGCAAAATCTGTCTCTTGGAATTCAAAGCCTGCGTGGGCAAGAACTTCGCTGGTGACCTTGCGTCCGGTCAATGCAACGCGTGCGTTGGAGCCCATGACCGCGGCACCAATCTTTGGCAGTACCGAGCCGGTAGGAATTCCTGGCAAGCCAGCGACGGAGCGTAGCGCCGCCATCACCTCAGCATTACGCAGCGGCGTAGGACTGGCGGCATGTACCAGTCCGGCAGGGATCTGCGGGGTTTCAAATCCAAGCATGCACCGAATGACCCGAAGCCAGTCCTGCAAGCCAATCCAGCTGAACCACTGTTGTCCGTCGCCCATGCGTCCGCCAAGACCGGTATTCACCAACATATTCAGTGGGCCAAGCAGCGGTGCATCGGGGTGCATCACCAACGAGGTGCGCAGTACATAACGCTGTGCTGCATTTACGCCAGCTTCGTCAAAGGCCTGTTCCCAGGCAGAGGCGACACCGGTCATCTCCGGCAGCGCGCGGCGGTCCGTTGGTAGCGGACTGGACTCGGTGAGATCCGCTTCGCCGGCATCCCCGAAGATTGCGGTGGTGCTGGACTGAATCCAGGTAGCTAGTTGGGGTGCGGAAGCTGCGGCATGCGCCAACGTCTGGGTGGTGGTCACACGCGAGTCAGTCAGCGCTGCGATATTTGCCGGAGTATTGCGCTTGTCCACTCGCTCACCAGCAAGGTTGATCAGATGCACCGGATGCTCACTATGAAGCACTCGGGTCCATGGACCTTGATGGACGCCGTCCCAGGTATATTGCTCTGCGGGGAAATTTTCTGCGGTTTTGCGGGTGAGCACAGCTACCGAGATGCCACGGCAAATCAGATCAGCCGCGAGGTTTCTACCCAGGAAGCCTCGGCCGCCTGCAATAACCACTTGGGCGTCTTTCTTGCGGTGAGCTGTCGGAGCGGTGATCTTATACAGTCGTGCTGCAGCTACCGCGAAGTCTTTGCATAAGGCATTGGCCACGGTGAATTTAAACGCGGTAGTACCGGGGCCGGAGAGGTTCACGGTGAAGTGCAACAGGGCGCCGCCCTCATGCTCATCAACCTGCCAGCGTAGGCTCATGGAGCCACCGGGCTGCGGCTGCGTGAACTCAACCATGCGGGTCTGGTGATTGCGTCGAGTGATCGTGCCGGTGGGCGCAGTATTCCGGTGTAACGGGCCAAAGATCTTGCCAGGAGGTAGAAGATCTACTTTGGTTCCGACGCCGCGCTGGTCGTCATGAACCACAAATCCGTCGAAGCTCTTCATCCATTGGCCGGTCTGCGACAGGTTGCCAACAATCGAATAGACGGCGTTGGGGTCGGCGGCCAGGAACTGGGTTTCGGTGCGCTGCCAGTGGGTATATTTATTCTGGGTGCTCATCGTGCTTGTTCCTTCCAGCTCGGTACATCGGGCATAGCTCAAGGCTACTGGGCGCGGCTATGTTTTCTACGTGCGACATCGGTGTGTGAAGGGCATGAAAAAGCTCCCCGTATCCTCAAACCGTGAAGGTAACGAGGATAGGGGGAGCTAGATCAACTAGTGCTTAGGCAGTGACCTTTGCGCCGACTTCCTTTTCCATCTCGCTGAATTCTGCGTCGATGGTTGGGTTCGGACGGTAGGTGGCTCGCGAGACGAGCCAAGCAACCACCAAGGCAACGATGAAACCTGGAACGATTTCGTACATGGCCGAGGAGAGCGGCTTGATGTTGCCCCAGATGAAGACCACGACTGCACCGGAAACCATGCCGGCGAAACCGCCAACGGCAGTGAGCTTGCGCCAGTACAAGGCCAGCAAGACGATCGGGCCGAAGGCCGCGCCGAAGCCTGCCCATGCGAAGGATACGAGATCCAGGATGGAGGAGTTCGGGTTCAATGCCAGCACCGCTGCCACGACGGCAATGAGCAGAACGCCTGCTCGGCCGAGGTTTACCAGTGCCTTCGGCGAGGCCTTTCGGCCGGTGATGTTGTAGAGGTCTTCCACCAGTGCCGAGGAGCAAACGATCAGCTGCGAGGACATGGTGGACATGATCGCTGCCAGCACTGCGGCCAGTACCAGTCCGGCAATCAGCGGGTGGAAGAACGTCTGGCTCAGCAGCAGGAAGACGGTTTCGCTGGTCGACTCATCCAGTGGATTATCTGCGAAGTGCGCGACACCGATGAACGCGGTGAGCACAGCGCCCAGAGTGGTCAGGAACATCCAGCCAATGCCGATGCGGCGAGCGGTCTTGGCCTCGGCAGGGGTTCGCAATGCCATGAAGCGCACGATGATGTGCGGCTGGCCGAAGTAGCCAAGGCCCCACGCTGCGGTGGAGAAGATGGCTACGGCCGCGAGGATCGCGCTGTTGTCGTTGAAGGACGAGAACAGGTTGAACGCATCGGGATTCATCTCGGTGATCTTGGAACCGATATTCCCGATGCTGCCCATATTGATCACTGCAACGATTGGAACCGCGATCAGCGCGGCGAACATCAAGACGCCCTGGACCATGTCGGTCAGCGATGCGCCGAGGAAGCCGCCGAAGAGGGTGTAGAGCAGGGTAATGACGGCAACGACGAACATGCCGGTGAGGTATGGCCAGCCGAAGGAAGCCTCGAAGAACTTGCCAGCGGCCACCATGCCCGAAGAAACATAGAAGGTGAAGAACACCAGGATGATCACGGCGGAGCCGATGCGCAGCAGGTGCGCATTATCCTTCAGGCGCTTCTCAAAGAAGCTCGGAATGGTGATGGCGTTCTCGGAGATCGCGGTGTAGGAACGTAGTCGCGGAGCGACATACTTCCAGTTCAGCCATGCACCGATCAGCAGGCCGATGGCAATCCATGCTTCGTGCAGGCCGCCGAGGTAGATGGCTCCGGGAAGACCCATCAGCAGCCAGCCGGACATGTCGGAGGCGCCGGCGGAAAGGGCTGCTACCCATGGCTTCAGGCCACGGTCAGCGAGCATGTAGTCGTCAATGTTGTTGGTTCGGCGATACGCGATATAGCCGATGCCAAGCATGGCGGCCATATAAATTGCGATCGCAATCATCTGGAAAGTCTGGTCGGACATTATTCCTCATTACCGTTGCTGTCCCGAAACGTAGATTGTGTTCGGGACGCGGATTCAAGTGGTGCGCGTCACCACTATGACACGAAAGGTCTGGTTTCCCGCAAGTGTCATAACAGTTGTGATGGTCGATACTTCTATTCGACCGTATCGAAATCTTTGGGCGTAGCCAAAATTACAGAGTTGTTTGCGTCACTCATTCCCGGTTGTGCATGGAGCATATTGCGCACGGCCTGAATGCCCGGGGATTTGGTGGATGAATGCCGCATGGCGGTGAAAATGGTGCGGGCTGGGGCGCCGGGGAGATCCACGGTACGCAGGGTGTGCTGGTTGGAACGCAACACTAAATCCGGCAACATGGCAACAGCATTTCCAGTTTGAACCAGTTCCACGTGCGCCTGCAGGTCGGCGGTTTCGTACCGCAGATCCGGTTCAAAACCTGCCAGTCGGCAAGCCTGCAATGCCCAATGGCGGCTGGCGGCGCCATCGGGTTCAACCACCCACGGCAAGCTGGCCGCATGTTCCAACAAAGTGACTCGATCAAAGTCTTCATTGCCAACCGAGCCTAAGACTGGCAGGGCCAAACGAATCGGGTCATGAGTCAATACCCTGCGGTCAAGGTTGGAATAGTGTGGGGCCGAGTGTCCTGAATATTGCTCAGCGACCACCAGGTCAAAGCTTCGACTGCTGGTTTCTTCCAGCGCGTCAGCCGGTTCTTGCTGGCTCATTTCAACCCGCAGCTGAGGATATTTTTGGCGCAGTTCGCGCAGCACCGGTGGCATGAGTGCGAGCATGGCGGTTTGGAAAACGGCCAGTCGTACGGTGCCAGCAACTGAGGACATGGTGCCAGCCAAATCTGCTTCGGCCTGTTCCATGGCTTCAAGCAAAGTTTCGGTGTGGGCCACCAAAAGCTGCGCCTGGGCGGTGAGCTTCAGGGTGCGGCCGGTGCGTCGAAGCAGTTGCACTCCGGCCTCGGCTTCCAACTGACTAAGCTGCTGCGAAACCGAGGAAGGAGAGTAGCTCAGCGAATCGGCTACTTCGGCAATGGTTCCGCGGATGCTTAGCTCGCGCAACAGTCGTAATCGTCGCAGTTCAAGCACGGGTTTTCCGCCGTTCGGTCGCGTTTCAAAAGATGCGTAAAGATACATTAGCAAACCCGAACAAATATCTTCGGTTTTGTTCACTTTTGCTTAACGCAACTTAGGTTCATACTCGAAATTGCACACAGCTAATTTGTTCGGGAACACAGCAATCGCTACCCGCCAAAAAAGCCATAACGACTTACGCGTTCGGTGCCGAACCAAGACTGAAATAATTTGCATCGAAGGGACCAATAAGTGTCTTCTCTCTCCACCCAGCACACCGTGCTAGCAGCAGTAGATGTTGATGGCAATCCGCTCACCTCACCGGCAGATCTTGCCGATGAAGTTATTGCCTTGGTGCGCCGTTGGCTCACCGAAGCAGCCGACTATCCGGTGGACGCAGCGGCTGCCCGACTGGCAGGTGTGCTCAAAGATCCCAACGGCCTGGACTTCACCGTGGGATTTGTTGACGGCGTTATTCGCCCTGAAGATCTCAACGTTGCCGCAGCCAACCTGAAGAAGCTGGCACCAAAGGTTCCAAGCTTCCTACCTTGGTACATGCGCAAGGCCGTGGGTCTCGGTGGAGCCATGGCGCCGGTAGTGCCTCAAATCGTTGTTCCTATCGCGCGCAAGGTTTTGCGCGAAATGGTGGGACACCTGATCATTGACGCGTCCGAAGCCAAACTGGGCGGAGCAATCAAGAAGATCAAGCGTGACGGGGTGAACCTGAACGTGAACCTGCTGGGCGAGGCCATCTTGGGCGAGGGCGAAGCCGCCCGCCGTCTTGAAGGAACCACCACCCTGCTTGAACGCGATGACGTGGACTACGTCTCCATCAAGGTTTCTTCCACTGTCGCCCCGCACAACCACTGGGCCTTTGATGAAGCGGTGGAGCACATTGTTGAAAAGCTCAGCCCGCTGTACGCACATGCGATCAGCAACCCTAAGAAAAAATTCATCAACCTGGACATGGAAGAGTACAAGGATCTTGAGCTGACCATTGCGGTCTTCACCAAGATTCTCTCGAAGCCAGAGTTTAAAGATTTGCCGGCCGGTATCGTCTTGCAGGCCTACTTGCCAGATGCCCTCTCGGCAATGATTCAGCTGCAGGAATTTTCCGCAGCACGTGTAGCCGACGGCGGAGCGCCAATCAAGGTGCGCGTGGTCAAGGGCGCTAACCTGCCGATGGAAACCATGGAAGCTGACATCCACGGCTGGCCACTGGCTACCTGGCACAGCAAGCAAGACTCGGACACCAGCTACAAGTCCGTTCTGGAATACGCCTTGCGCCCAGAGCACGTGAAGAACGTACGTATCGGCGTTGCCGGACACAACCTCTTTGATGTTGCCCTAGCTTGGCTACTGGCCAAGTCCCGCAATGTCACGGACGGCATTGAATTTGAAATGCTCCTTGGCATGGCCACCGGCCAGGCCGAAGCGGTGCGTAAAGAAGTCGGCTCCCTGCTGCTGTACACCCCGGTAGTGCACCCACAGGAATTTGACGTTGCAATCGCTTACCTGATTCGCCGCCTTGAAGAAGGCGCAAGCCAAGAAAACTTCATGTCTGCGGTCTTTGAACTCTCAAAGAATGAACAGCTTTTTGAACGTGAAAAGAACCGTTTCTTAGCTTCCTTGGACGCACTGACCGATGTGGTTCCTGCACCACACCGCGTACAGGACCGAAACATTGAAGATCCAGCCTTGGCGCAGCGCGTTGCTGGTTTTGCCGATGGAACCACCGAATTCTTCAACACCCCGGATACCGACCCGGATCTTTTGCAAAACCGAACCTGGGGCCGCGAAATTCTCTCCAAGATGCGTGACTCCTCGCTGGGCAAAGACTTGGTCAAGGCGAACACCATCAACGCCGCCGGCGAATTGGATGAAGCCATCGCCATGGGTGTTGATGCTTCGCAGGCTTGGCAGGCGCTGGGATCAGCAAAGCGTGCCGATATCCTGCACCGCGGTGGACTGCTCTTTGAAGAGCGTCGCGCCACCTTGCTGGAAGTTCTTGGCTCCGAGTGCGGCAAGACCATTGACCAAGGTGACGTTGAAATCTCTGAGGCCATCGACTTTGCCCACTACTACTCGCAGCTTGGCCGCGAACTGGACTCAGTGGACGGCGCAGAATACGTACCATCCAAGCTGACCGTGGTGACTCCACCATGGAACTTCCCGATGGCCATTCCTGCAGGTTCAACCCTTTCGGCGTTGGCTTCCGGCTCGGCAGTGATCATCAAGCCAGCGACTCAGGCAGCTCGTGTTGGTTCGGTTATGGTGCAGTGCCTGTGGGACGCTGGCGTGCCAAAGGATGTACTGCAGCTTGTCTTCGTGGGTGATCGTTCGTTGGGTCAGCAGTTGGTTTCCGATGAGCGAGTAGATCGTTTGATCCTCACCGGTGGTTACGAAACCGCAGAACTCTTCCGTTCTTTCCGCAAGGACCTGCCACTGTTGGCTGAGACCTCGGGTAAGAATGCCATTATTGTTACCCCAAATGCAGACCTTGATCTAGCTGCCCGCGATGTAGTGCAGTCGGCTTTTGGTCACGCCGGACAGAAGTGCTCAGCGGCCTCGCTGGTAGTTCTGGTTGGATCGGTTGCTGACTCACGTCGGTTTAACAACCAGCTGATCGATGCGGTCAAGTCGCTGAAGGTTGGCTACCCGTGGAACCCTGAATCGCAGATGGGCCCGTTGATCGATGAACCCGGCGAGAAGCTCAAGCGCGGTTTGACCACCTTGGGAGACGGTGAGCGCTGGGCAGTTGAGCCAAAGCAGTTGGATGACTCCGGCAAGCTCTACTCTCCCGGTGTGCGCTACGGTGTGCAACGTGGCAGCGAATACCACAAGACCGAATACTTCGGCCCAATTCTTGGTGTGATGACCGCGGCGACTCTGGAAGAGGCAGTGGAAATCGTCAACGAGGTGGACTACGGACTGACCTCGGGACTGCATTCCTTGGACCGTGGCGAGATGGCTTACTGGATGGATAACATCCAAGCAGGCAATATCTATGTCAACCGTGGCATCACCGGTGCTATCGTTCAGCGTCAGCCATTTGGTGGTTGGAAGAAGTCCGCTATTGGTGCAGGCACCAAGGCCGGCGGCCCTAATTACCTGATCGGTATGGGTAGCTTCAAGGATGCTCCGGTGAAGGACACCGCTGCTTTGTCTCGCTTTGATGAGCGACTACTCGCAGCGGCCGAGCTGGATGAGTCACAGCTGCAGTGGCTGACCGCTGCTTTGGGCAGTGACAAGTACTGGTGGAACGCTGAGTTCAACAAGGCCAAGGACCGTTCCGGTCTGCAGGCTGAGCGCAACGTTTTCCGCTACTGCTCGGTGGATGTCACCGTGCGCTTTGAGCAAGAAACCAGTGGCCATGGTTTGGCTGAGGCTTTGCGCGTTGTTGCTGCCGGCGTCACCGCAGGCTCCCGCGTATACCTCTCGGTGGATGCGCAGCTTTCAACGCAGGTTCGTGGCTTGCTGGCTGAACACTCGGTGACCGTGGTGCGTGAAACCAGCGACCAGTTTGCTGCTCGGGCTGCCAAGCTTGCGGCGAAGACCGGTCCGGATTCGGCAGCTCGGATCCGTTTGATTGGTGGATCGATCAAGGCGGTTGCCGAGGCAACCGACGGCAAGCCAGATGTCGCCATCTACGCTTCGCCAGTGACCGGTGCCGGGCGAGTAGAGCTACTGCCATTCCTGCACGAGCAGGCAGTATCTATTACCGCCCACCGTTTTGGTACGCCAAACCACCTCAGTGACGGTTTGGTCTAAGCGCTCATAACAAGAACTACGGACGGCACCTGCCCAAGGCAGATGCCGTCCGTAGTCTTATGTGGACGTTATTTCTTGAGGGGCTTGTACTTGGCCATGTAGAAATCGGCCAATGCAGCAAGCACCGCTGGTACTACATAGCGGGCCATGCTCACCAAGACAAAGGTAGTAAGGGATCCGTGATCCGAGGTCACCGTTGCCTGCGCGAGGAATCCTAGGCCAACGGCCGAGAAAAGACCGATGATCCATCCAGCAAGCTGGCGTGAGCGCAAAGTAAACCAACCGGCCAGGGCGAGCACTGGTAGCAGTAAGCCCCACACGGTGAAGTAGCCACTGAACTGGCCGGTGAGATCAAGCGCGGAAACCAGGAACCAGTCACCGTATTCGACAGTGTCCAAGACGGGTAACTTCAGCAAGATATCCAAGATCTGTGAGAGCAGAACCAGTGCCATGGCGAAGATCTTGGTGTCCTTGCGACCAGGCAGTAGCCAGAAGCTAGATATGGCCAGAACACGGATGACCCAAAGCGCCACAATGATCAGCAAGCTTCCGCCAGTGACATAGTGCGCTGTGGCCAATAAGGTGGATCCGGCAATGCCGACAATCAAGGCGAGCCAGACTCCAATAAGTCGGGCTGGCAGTTGAATCAGTGGTTTTTCTTCGCTCACTTGGTCAAGTCTAATAATGCTCGCTGTGCAAGCGCTGTTCTGCGTCATGGCTGGCGGCTGGGTGTGCAGCGTACCCAAGGGAAATTTCAGAGAACAGCGGACTAGGCAGAAAAGTTACTGAGCGGTAATGTGATGGTATGCACATGATCTTCAGAATTCTTATGCTCTTTGTTAACAGCAAAAAGTCCAGCAAGCTCACCATGTTTGATACCAGCTCCGTGCAAATGCGAGCCACACTGACCGACATCGACTTTGCTGGGCATATCAATAACGGAATGTACTTCTCGATCTTTGATTTGGGTCGTTTTGATCTGATGTTCCGCTCCGGGGTCTGGGACATCATGCGCAAGAACAAATGGACGCCAGTGGTTCAGACCGAAACCATTACCTTCCGTAAGTCTGTGCGCTTGGGAACCAAATTCTCGCAGGAGACCAAACTGCTGGGGCTAGATGACAAGTGCATCTACTTCGAACAGCGCATTGTCGTTGACGGAGAAATCTACGCCCGCGGTTACATTGCCACCCGCATGACCTCAAGCAAGGGTGCAGTATCCAACGAGCAAATCCTCGCCGCCGTAGGCTTGGATGTTCCTGAAGACCGTGTAGTTCCAGAATGGTTGCACCAGTGGCGCGAACAAGGAGCACTGCCCGGCTCGCGCAAACCGGCACCACATAACTGGGTGGGCTAGAAACTATTCAGCTTTCGCGGCGTCAAGGAACTGAGCAATCAGGAACGGGTCTTTGACGCCGCGTGATGATTCAACACCAGAAGAAACATCTGCTCCGGTGGCCCCGGAGATTCTCAACGCCGGGGCAACATTGGCAGGGCTTAGCCCGCCGGCTACTAACCATTTGCGTCCAGCAGCCAATTCACGCACAGCAGCGTAATCCCAACTTTCACCACTGCCTGGCACGGAGGCATCGATGAGCAAAAGCTCTTCGCCCCAATCAGTGAATTCTTCCGCAGTGGCATCACGACGTACGGCACGGATGACCTTAAACCCAGCAGCCTGGGCCTGAGCCACGTCCTCTTTGGTGCGCTGGCCATGAAGCTGAACCCAGCCCACCTGTGCTTGTCTCGCCCTTTGAACCACGGTAGGGATATCTTCTGAACGGAAGACCGCAACGGTGGCAATGTCTTTCGGAACCAGTGCAACAAGAGTTGCGGCGTCTTGCGGAGCAATTTCCCGAACGCTAGAAGTCAGCACAAAACCAATCGCATCTGCGCCGTGGCTTATGGTTACCTGAACATCTTCGGCAGTGGAAAGCCCGCAGACCTTGACCAACGGTTTTACATTGTTCATGAGGCGCTCGATCCTACCAGGTGCACTGGTGTGTAACCGCCAGGTGCGTTAGCTCGAATGGCCACCAACTCACGAGCGTGCTTCCACAAGCGCCGGTCCTCTTCACTGACCGGAACCCAAGGCTTGACCGGAACGGCAGTTCCCGTCTCGTCGCGGGTGACCATCACTGTCAGGCAGTAAGTGGTTAGATTCATTTCGCGTGATTTCGGGTCACCGGAGCGCACATGGACAGCGACGTGCATACCCTTGCTGCCGGTGTATACCAAGCGAGCTTCTACCTCAACCAAATGTCCAATAAACAGTGGCTGATAAAAACGCACGCCACCGGAGAAAACAGCAACAGTATCCTGCTGGCAGTAACGGGCAGCGCAAAGCTGGGCAGCCTCATCGATCCACTTCATCACGATGCCACCGTGGACTTTACCGCCCCAGTTCACGTCTGTTGGTGCTGCCATGAACCGAAGGGTAACGCGTTCGGCGGTGCCAGCATCCGTGTATTGCTGATCTTTCATCGACGCAACGATCTGTTCACGGATCTCAATGCGTGCCAGCGCGTCGTCGCGCAGTTCTATTTCACGTACCGTGCCCGGGCTGAAACTAGGCACCGCGGTTGGTTTGCCTGATTCATCCACAGCAACAAAAATCACCAGACAGTTACTCGATGCCACGGGGCGCAGTTCGCGTGGATCTCTGAAGGAAACTTCAGTCTGAATGTGCATGGAGCTGGTTCCGGTGTAGACCACTGAGGCTGTTACTTCTACAAGATCACCGGAGTGAATCGGATCAGCAAAGTGGATATTGCCAACGTAGGCGGTGACGCAATAGCTAGTGGACCAACCTACAGCGGCAGCGTAAGCGGCCTTGTCAACCCACTCAAGTACGGTGCCCGCTGGAACCATCCCGTTGACATCAACGTCAGTAGGGGCGGCAAGAAAACGCAGGGTAACGGAATGGGGGCGCTGTTTTAGCTCCGAAGTGCTCATGCACCAAGTTTCTCTCACAAGCGCTCTGAGCGGCAATGTGTGACAAAGCCCCTGCAATCCGCCCCTGAATCTGTCCTAGGATAGTGATGTGCGTAGGCTTTTTGGAATTCTCTCAGCAACAACGGTAATGGTCGTGGCTCTGCGTATCTTCGCTGCCGCAGCTACCGCCGGATTGGTGATCTTACTGGGACAGGGATTTGACCTGTTCTATCGAGGCGAATCCCCAGACACACGTTGGTACATCGGGGTTGCCGGTGAATTACTTGCCCTGGCACTATCAACGTTCTTGGTCCCTGTGGTTATTGCGCACGATAGCCAACAGCTCACCGCCTATCATCGTTCCAAGCTGCTCAAGCATTACCTGTCCATCGGTCCGCTGGCCGTTCGACGGGCCGGCGAGGGAGAGCTGGTGCACTCGGCCATGGATTTGGTGGAACGCTCGGTGAAATTCCGTTCAAGCTTCCTTGGCCCAGCCAGTGCCGCGGTGGCCACTCCCGTCTTAATCCTTGTGTTCATTGCACTGTTTATTGACCCGCTCAGTGCCATTTTGCTTTTGATCCCCACCGCTTTGGTGCCGGTCATCGTCTTGGGATTCCAGAAGCGCTTTGGCGGATCCGCCGGTGAGTACCGCAGGGCTCAAGGAATCTTGTCGGCCACCTTCTTGGATGCACTTCGCTCACTAAATATGCTCAAGCTCAACGGTGGCAGTAGCTGGATGGGCGAAACCATTGGGTCGGCAACCGAACGGGTGCGCCAGCAGGTCATGAAACTTTTGGCCCGCAACCAGCTCATCCTCTTGGTCATTGATTCCAGCTTTGCGGTGTTGCTCTTGGCAAGCTCCGCAGCTCTAGCTTGGTGGCGAACGAGTTCAGGGGCCATGAGTCCAGGTTTGGGATTCGCACTGATCATTCTCAGCTATTTGATGCTTGCTCCGGTGAACTACGTAGGTAGTTTCTTCTACATCGGGATGACCGGGCGGGCAGCAGAGAAAAAGCTAGCCGAAATTCAAGACACTCCGATGCACCCTTCGATGGCCAACCCACTGACCGTCAATCTGTCGCAGAACGGATTGTTTATCGAAGATCTCTGCGCGAGTTACAACAACGCCGATCTGGCACTGAACAAGATTAATCTCCAATTCCCCGTCGGATCCCGAACAGCTATTGTGGGTCCCTCCGGAAGCGGCAAGAGCACCCTGATTCGGGTGTTGCAAGGACAGCTGCAATCCTCGGCCGGGATCATTCATGACGGCCGCCAAGCCATGGGTCCTGCCACTCTTAAGGCGAATACCGCGGTGGTTGAACAGCAAGCCACACTATTCGGCGTGAGCCTAGCTGCGAACCTGCGACTAGGTGCACCTAACGCCACCGATGAACAACTCAGGGCGGTGATCAGCCAAGTCCGGATGGACTCATGGCTGGCAGATCAACCCCTGGGACTTGACCAACCACTGGGTGAAGGTGGGGCCCGGCTCTCCGGTGGCCAAGCGCAACGGCTTGCCTTGGCTCGTGCCCTGTTAGCACAGCGCCCAGTGCTCTTACTTGATGAACCCACCAGTGCCTTGGACGTGCACAGCGAAGCAGATATTGGCCAAAGCCTGAGAGAGCTTGGCTCATCAACAACGATCATCACCGTCACCCATCGTCTTGGACTATTAGCCGATTTTGACTACGTCGTGGTCATGGATCAAGGACGAGTTATACAGTCCGGGCCGCGCGAACAACTGGTGAATCAAGACGGTTATCTCAAAGGCGCATTAAACGATCTGTCGCAGCGCACCGCGCAGCTACAGGCTTCAGGTCTACGTGCCTTGGGGGAGGGGAAAGCATGAGTCAAGAAAAGAAGCGCACTGTCTCCACAGTCTTCTGGCTCATCGGTACCACTAAGGATCTGGTACCACCGTTGGCGTTAGCCAGTGTTTTCTCGTGCCTGACGCGTCTGGCTTCGTTGAGCATTTACGTTGTTGCCGGCATTGGGTTGAGCAAGGTGCTGGGCCTGAACAGTATTGAAGTGCTCAATTCTTTGAACTGGTGGTTGCTGGCAGGATCCATCGTGGTTCTGGGCCTTGCTAAGGGCGTGCTGCGCTACCTGGAACAATATGTGGGACACCGCGTAGCGTTCCTGTCGCTAGCGCGTCTACGGCGGCGGATGTACGCAGCCTTTGAACGCCAAGCTCCCTACAACGCGGCCACTAAAAATTCCGGACGCTTATTGGCCCGAGCCACCAGTGACATCGACAAGGTTGAAGTGTTCTTCGCGCACACGCTACCGCCAGCGGTAGCCGCGGTAGTGATCAGTGCACTGGCTACTTGGGCAACGTGGATTTACTTCGGCGAACTTCCCGCGTTGATCCTACTTTGTGCTTACACGCTGATAGGCCTGATCATTCCACTCATTGGGGTGCGCACACTACGGGCCAATTCGGCAACTACGGCTTCTGCAAGAGGAGCGCAAAACCAGCTGATGAATGAAGCGATGTGGGGCATAGAAATCCTGCACAGCTTCCGCGGCGGCAACGAGACACTGAGAAAACTGCGTGAGAGCACCAGCCAATCAGGGGCTGCCAGCCTACGCACCGGCACCATCACAGCGCTACGCGCGACACTCACCCAGCTGACCATCTGGGGAAGTCTGCTGGCCCTGTTCATTGTCCTGGGCGGCCAACATCAGTTGGGTGCTCTGGTGATCTTGGGCTGCGCCGCTGTGCCTTCCTATGAAGCGGTACGAACCGTTGATGGGTTTGTGCTTGGACTCCAGGATTCGCTGGCTAGCGCTCGTCGGCTGCATGCCACAGCCACCCAAAAGCCCGAAGTGGCCGAAGTGGCCAAGCCAAAAGAACTCCCTGAAGCTGGCGCCCTAAAGATCAACGATGTGGCAATCAGCTACGGGTCCCAGCAAGTGGTCAGCGGGCTAAATCTCGAACTGAATCCCGGGGGCATGGTGGCTCTGGTTGGCGAGAGCGGATCAGGGAAATCATCGATTGCTTCCGCTGTGGTTAGAGCGGTGAACTTCACCGGGTCTATCACCTTTGGCGGTGTAGACATCACCGAAGCTGCGCTGAGCGAACTGCGGGAAAAGATCATGTTGGTCTCCCAGGAGGCAGTGATGGTTCGCGGAACATTGCGTGAAAACCTGCTGTTGGGTCACGAAGGCATCAGTGATGAAAAGTTGGAAGAAGTACTCGAAGAGTTGGGCCTGAGCACTTGGCTACAACAACAGAAATCCGGGCTCAACACGCGCTTAGGGGATCGGTCCTCAAGACTCTCTGGAGGACAGCGTCAACGGTTGGCATTAGCTCGGGCACTGGTCCGTGAACCTGCGGTGTTGATTCTTGATGAGTCCACCAGTGCATTGGACACTGCCAGTGAAGAACTCGTGTTGCAGGCAATCGAACGCCGGCGTCAGCACTCAATGAGTGTCATCATGATAAGCCACCGACTGGCAACTGTGGGCCATGCGCAGCAGATCTTGGTGTTGGAAAATGGTGCAGTCGCTGAAAGCGGAAACGCCGGGCTGTTGCTGGGGCAGAAAGACTCGCTGTTTGCACAAATGGCCATTCGTGAGGCGGATCGAATCCTCCCTGCGTAGATGCCTGACAATCACGTCCTAAACTATTAGGCTCGCACCATGATGCGAATAGTGGTTCTCCTGTTCTTAGGTGTGCTCGCGACCGGTTTTGTGATCACCGCAATCCTGGCCAGTACCTCTGGAGGATGGGTCTGGTGGATCTTGGTGGCGCTAACCGGGCTTCTGGTCTTGCTTGGAGTTCGGGACCTTGTGCAGAAAAAGCATGCGATCTTGCGCAACTTCCCCATTGTGGGGCACGCGCGTTACCTCTTTGAATTCATCCGCCCAGAAATTCAGCAGTACTTCATCGAGCGCAATACCGATGGCAAACCTTTTGACCGTGATACTCGCTCCCTGATTTATGCGCGTGCCAAAGGAGCCGACAGCCACAAGGCCTTCGGTACTGAACGCAATGTGAACGAATTGGGCCACGAGTACCTGCTTCATTCGGCGGCGCCAGTTGCTCCTCCCACCAGTCAGTTCAGAGTCAAAGTTGGTTCCAGCCAATGTACTCAGCCCTATGAGATTTCGTTGATGAATATCTCCTCGATGAGTTTCGGCGCTTTGTCAGCTAATGCTGTTTTAGCCATGAACAAGGGTGCTGAAATGGGGGAGTTTGTCCATGAAACCGGAGAAGGCGGGCTGACTAAGTACCACCTGGAGTACGGGGCAGATCTGTTCTGGGAGATCGGGTCAGGTTACTTTGGCTGCCGTACCCCCGAGGGACGGTTCAACCCGGAAACCTTCGCCAAGAAGGCTAACCACGAGAAGGTCAAGGGCATCACCATCAAGCTCTCGCAGGGTGCCAAGCCCGGATTGGGCGGTGTGCTTCCGGCAGCAAAGGTCACCGCAGAGATTGCGGAAGCCCGTGATGTTCCGATGGGTGTGGATTGCATTTCCCCAGCTAGCCATGCCGAGTTCTCGACTCCACGAGAACTAATGCATTTTGTCGGTAAACTGCGTGAGCTTAGCGGCGGCAAGCCAATCGGAGTGAAGTTCTGCGTTGGTTCGCGTACCGACATCATGGCGCTGTGTAAGGGCATGCTAGATACCGGCATCCTGGTTGACTTCATCACCGTGGACGGTGCTGAAGGTGGCACGGGTGCAGCTCCGCTTGAGTATGAAGACCACGTTGGCGCACCGCTCACCGAGGGGCTGATGCTGGTGCACAATACGTTGGTTGGTGCGGGACTACGTGATGAAGTCCGATTGGCGGCCGCGGGCAAAATTGCCAACGGATCTGACATCATCAAACGCCTGATTCAAGGTGCCGATTTCACCTTCTCCGCGCGTTCAATGATGATGGCCACCGGTTGTATCCAAGCTCAGCAATGCCACACCAATCACTGCCCGGTGGGTGTGGCTACGCAGAACAAGCGGTTGATGCGAGCCTTAGACGTAGAAGATAAAGGGCACCGCGTCTACAACTACCATCACCTGACAGTTACTGAATCTGCACAGATCATGGCATCAATGGGGCTCACCAGCCCGACACAACTAAATACCCGAATGCTACGTCGCCGGGTCAACCTACAGTCAACCAGGTCCTATGCTTCGCTGTTCCACTGGCTTCGTCCAGGCGAACTGCTTGACGAAGCCCCCGGGTCTTGGAAGGAAGACTGGGAGGAAGCGGACTCAGATCACTTCGGCGAGCACGCACCATTGCATTACGAAGAACCAATGGGCGTGGGCATTGAAGCCAGCGTCGTGCGAGAGCCTCATGATGCGGTGAGCGCACCGCGTATTGAACCTAGGGAATCAGCGAAGGTTCGTCCGGTGCATTCGGACGTCACCCGACCCGAAGGCCGACCCGGAGTCGACAGCTAAAGCTGAGAATCACGCACCAAGGACCGTAATTCGTCCTGGTCAACTTCGCCTACCAGCGTAGGAGACCAGTGCGGGTTGCGGTCCTTGTCTATCACCTGAGCACGGATACCTTCAGCCAGATCAGGCCGATACATCAAGAACCGTGCCAAGCGTAATTCGCGGTCTAATGCGGAGCGCAGATCTTGTTCAACGCGGGCCTCTCGCACCGAATGGAACGCTGCACAAATGCTGGAGGGCGAATTAGCTTTCAGCAACTGTGCGGCTTGATCCGCCGCCGGGTGCACCATCTGCTCCAAACGACTAATAACTTCTTGCGGGGTATCGGCGCTGAACGCGTGATCAACCCAGCCTTGGATTTGTTCAACTCCGTGAGACTCGGGCGCCCCATGAAGTACCTCGATAGCTGAGATGATTTCTGCTGCGGAAAGTCCGAGGAATTCATCAAGCTCATCCAAGATGTTCTCGGCAAAGGAGTCGGTCACTACAACGTCAGCAAACCCCATGAAGACTGCATCCGCGCCGGCGAATGAGGTAGCGCTCATGGCGAAGTATTCCCCTAGGTGTCCTGGAGAGTTGGCCAGCAAATGACTTCCACCCACATCAGGGGTGTAGCCGATTTTGGCTTCGGGCATCCCCAATTTTGCGCTTGCCGTGACAAGCCGGATCGGCGCATGAGATGCCAAGCCCACGCCGCCACCCATCGTGATGCCGTGAGCCAAGGTGATCAGTGGCTTGGGATAGGTGGAAATAAGATAGTCGAGATCAAACTCCAAAGACAGCAGGTTGATGAAGTCCTGATGTTTTCCGGTAGTGATCGCTTGATGGAAATCTGCAATGTCCCCGCCAGCACAGAAACCCCGCTCGCCGCACCCCGTCAAAAGAACCAGTTGGATCGATGGATCCTCGGCCCATACTTTCAGTACTCTCGTCAGCTCAGTGAGCATCTGAAGAGTTAGAGCGTTGAGCTTAGCGGGGCGGTTGAGCTCTATGTGCCCAATGGGTCCATAAACATGTGAGAGAACCGTAGATCCGTTGTTGGTTTGGTTGTGAGCGCTAGTCATCAAAAGACTCTCTTGATAAATTCTTAGGCACGTGCGGTGCCAAACGGTCAGGGCCAGGTTCTACTGCGCTTGGTCTTACTGCGCGGGTTTTACTGGGCCAAGATCTGGGCTAGTCGGTCTAAGACCAGCGCCACCTTTGGCTTTTTAGAGTTCTCTGGTTTCAGCGCAAAGATGGAACGTGCCAAACGGATCTCCGGAGCATCCACGATACGAATACCTTCCGGGGCGTTGGCCATGGCAAGGTCAGGAACTAACGCGGCACCCAGGCCTGAAGACACCAAGCTCAGCGAGGCATTAAAGTCATCGCAGTAGGCAGCCACCTGCGGGTGGATGTTGTACGAAGAGAACAGCCGGGAGATCAGGGTAGCGTCCGAGGTTCCAGGGTGGTGGAAGATCCACGGCCATTCGGCCAACTGGTCAACGGTGAGCTGAGAGTCTTCGGCGATAGGCCATGAGGCGGGAATGACCACACGGAATTGGTCGTCACCTAGCCATGTGCGTTCCAGGGATGCAGGCCACGATAGTCCGCCGGGACCCACCTGGAAGATCAGCGCGAGGTCGAGGTCTCCACCGGTGCCTAGACCGGCAACGGTCTGTTGCGGTTCACCGATCCACAAGCGCAAGTTGATTCCTAGCGAGGACCAGTCACGTGCTGTCAGGATTTGTGGCAACGCGTAAGTGGCCAAGGAAGGGAAGATGCCTAGCTTGATCTCTTCAAGGTCGGTGGCCTCGGTGGAGATCGTGGCGACATCGGCCATGAGCGCGTCAAGGTCTGTCAGCACACGCTTAGCGTGGCGAACCATGCGCATGGCCCCAGGCGTAGGAGTGATAGAGCGGGCGCCTCGGACAAACAAGGTTGTGCCGGTGCTCCGCTCCAGCGCTGTCATCTGCTGAGATACAGCACTGGCCGTGTAGCCTAGGCGGGTTGCGGCCGTGGCAAAGGAACGATGCGCCACTACTTCGAGTAGCGTGCGCAGATGAACTGGATTAATCACTTCTAAAGTCTATGGCCTTTAGCCCAAGTTTTGCTTAGCCGCCGTGTCAGTCGTCATCCTCAGGTTCAAAGGATTCGTCTTCTTCATCATCGTCGGAACCGTCGTTGGAGAATTCGTTGTCCAGATCATCTTCGGTTTCTAGATCATCGTCGTAGAGGTACTGACGCTGGGCTAGCGGATCATGATTGCGCATGGTCTCTGGCATGTCGCTGGAACCTTCATAGGCCTGAGAGTCACGTCCGTCATCAGGCTCGTAGATATCGTTGCCGTATTCCGTGCCAAATTCTGTTGGTTCGAATTCCCTGCTCATCGCGCGCTCCTTCGGTGATACGAGGGATCCACCTTCGAAGCCGGGGATACTCCTCGTGACTTCTCGTAGCACCAGCCTAGGACCACGCATCTGGAAACTAAAGACTTGTTTTAAATTTCTTTTAGGTGGTGGGAACTAGAGCATTTATTAGTGATCATGTTCGGTGTAGTGTTCCAGCAAAGGGGAGGAGCGGTAGGCCAGATGAGTGTGCAAAGCGAACGTGGTTTCCGAACGGGTGACTCCCTTGATGCGCAAGATCTGGCGCAGCGCAGACTGCAGCTGGTGAGTGTCGGTGGCAATGAGTCGAACCCACACATCTCCGCGCCCGGAGGTCTCATGGATTTCTAAAACATTCGGGATCTGACGCAGAGCGGTGATGACCGTATCAAGGTCACGGTGGCTCACCTCCAAGGTGACAAAGGCCAGCACGTCGTAGCCCAACTTACCGAGGTCAATATCGCGACCGCCATCTCGAAGAATTTCTGAACGCTGCAATCGGCGCAAACGTGACTGAGCGGTATTGCGGGCGATGCCTACCTCATCAGCAAGTTCCGAAATTTGGATACGCGGGTCCTTGATTAAGGACAGCAGCACCTTGAGGTCTACTTCGTCTAAGCGCACTATATGCTCACTCCAGGGGTTGTTGCGGGGCATTATTTTGACCAAACTGCTCAAATCCTAGCAAGAATTCTGTCGACCTGCTTTGAAAGGGTGGATATTAGTGAGTGAACGATCTGTTGCAGTAGACAAACTCAAGCAGAACGCTCAACTCACCGGTGGGGAAGCGAGTAGCCCCACCGGTTAAAACTTTTTCAGGACTGTTCCTGATCCCAAGACCTGATCTATTTTGCTACCGGGAGTGAACGTGTCCGTCATCAGTGAACTGCGCATGCAGCCCATGCAGCACCGGACGCTTTCCTGGAACCCGGGCTTGACCACACGTCTGGTCATCACGGTGGCAGTGAGCTTCCTCTTGTTGGTGGGCGCCAACCTAGCTACGCCGTTGTACCCAGCGCTTCAGGCCGAACTACATTTGGGCGCGATGGGAACTACCATCGCGTTCGCCAGCTATGTCTGCTCGCTGATGCTTTTCCTATCCACCGTTGGACACTGGTCCGATCACATTGGACGTCGAGCTGCCCTGGTCATCGCCGTACTGGTCTCGCTCATTGGCACGCTCGTCTTTGCTTCGGCCTCTAATCTGGTTGAGCTTTGCCTCGGGCGAGGACTCCAAGGAACTGGCGTCGCGCTAGCTACCGGTGCCAGCGCGGCAGCTCTGCGTGAGCTTTTGCCTTCCAAGCCTGAATGGGCCTCACGCTTCACGCTCTTGGCATCCTCGGGTGGAGTTGCTTTCGGACCGGTCTTGGGCGGATTGCTGGCAAACCTTCCCGGTGGGCGAACTACCGTGTTCTTGATCCAAGCCATTTTGTTGCTGTTGATCATGGTTCCGTTGGGTACCTTGCAAGCACGTCCAGCCATTGCCATGGCCGAACGAGGCAAGCGCGGCAAGGCACTAGCCCCTCGCCGTCTGGGCATTCCAAGTACTGCACGTTCCCAGTTCTGGCTGGCCGCACTGGTAGGTTTCTTGAGCTTCGCCATCTTCGGCTTTGTGCTCTCCTTGGCGCCGGGCTACTTCGCTCAGGTCTTTGGGCTGGAATCAAAGTGGATCATTGGCCTGATTGCCGGGCTGCCTCTGGGAGTCTCCGCACTATCCCAGGTAGTAGTGCGTGGAGGGGCAAAACTTCTTCCCGTCGGTTTGGGACTCATGGCAGTATCTACCGTTCTGCTGGCCTTCGCCGCCGAACACCACCTATTGGTCCTTGCCCTGCTGGCTCTGGGCATGGTGGGTCTGGGCCAAGGCATGAGCTTCCGCACCGCTTTTGCTAAGGCAGTTGACTCGGTCAGCGACCGTCAGCACGCGCAAACCGTGTCCACCATCTACCTGGTGACGTACCTCGGCAGTGCAGTTCCAGTGATCGCACTGGGATGGGCCGTTGGTGTATTTGGCCAGGAAATTAGCATTCTGGTCTTTGCGATCTGCTGCTCTGTTCTTGCTGCAGTTCTTGGTCTCTGGGCCATCATTGGACAGCGCACCAAAGCTTAGATTTCAGAACTAAAGCGTAAATACTTCGCCCCCGAGTTCAACAGAACTCGGGGGCGAAGTGCGTCTAGGCATTACTGCTATTACTGCGCGGCGACCAATTCGGAAGCCTTGGCGGTGATCATGACCGATTCCAAACGTTCCCGCTCTTCAGTGGGGTAGTGAATGGTGATCAGTTCATCGGCCTGAGCTGCGGTAGCGAAGTGCTGAAGGTAATCAGCAACCTGCTCGCCGGTACCTACTGCGGTGTAGCGCATCATGTCCAAGATCTGCTCTGCCTGTGGGGTGTCCATCAGCATGTCGATCTCGGCTTCGGTGAATTCCTTCTTGGCGTTGCGACCCAGGAATGCAGCCACACGGTGACGCTTGGCCACGTTGAGCAACTCGTGGGCCTTTTCGGAAGTTTCTGCCGCGAGTACACCAACACCAGCAATCACGTATGGTTCGGACAGCTGCGCCGAAGGCTGGAACTCGTCTCGGTACACGCGGATGGCTTCATGCAAAGCGGCCGGTGCGAAGTGCGAGGCGAAGGAGTATGGCAAGCCAAGCTGGGCGGCGAGCTTTGCGCCAAACAGCGACGAACCCAAAATGTACAGTGGCACGTTGGTGCCAGCGCCTGGGGTGGCGGCAACGGTAGGAACCCGTGACTCACCGGCGAGGTAGGCCTGAAGCTCAAGCACATCGTGTGGGAAAGTATCGGCGGCTGATGGGTCGCGACGAAGGGCGCGAAGGGTGGTCATATCAGTGCCCGGGGCGCGGCCTAGA
The DNA here is from genome assembly GCF_056934395.1 of Glutamicibacter sp. MOO4. Lineage (NCBI taxonomy): Bacteria > Bacillati > Actinomycetota > Actinomycetes > Micrococcales > Micrococcaceae > Glutamicibacter > Glutamicibacter sp. MOO4. Next base: position 2,253,537 of record NZ_CM167800.1, on the reverse strand, counting down.
CCAAGGTCGATGCGGTCCCCATAGATGGTGGCCAAGGTACCAAACTGCTCAGCGATCACCAATGGTGAGTGGTTTGGCAGCATGACCCCGCCCGAGCCCAATCGAATGGTCTCGGTGTGGTGGGCTACGTGGCTGATCAGCAGAGAAGTCGCGCTGGAGGCGATGGTCGGCATGTTGTGGTGCTCGGCGTACCAAACACGCTCATAACCATGACGTTCTGCGGTCTGGGCTAGGCGGACAGAGGACTTAAAAGAGTCGGAAATAGTTTGACCGGGAGCAACCGGGGCAAGATCCAAAATAGATAGCTTCACATTTAGTACAACCGGTCAGTGCGCCGAAGTATTCCAGTGATCTGCAACGCTCATAACAAAAAGAAGGTCACCCGCAATGCGGATGACCTTCTTTTGAAAAGTCAGGCGTTAGAGCCAAAGACCTTCTTTAGAGAGCGCGGATATCTGCAGCCTGCAGACCCTTTGGACCCTCAACAACTTCGAACTCGACCTTCTGGCCTTCGTCCAGGGTACGGAAACCCTGGGTCTGGATGGCGCTGAAGTGAGCGAAGACATCTGGATCTCCGCTGTCTGGTGCGATGAAGCCGAAGCCCTTTTCAGCGTTGAACCACTTTACGATTCCGGTTGCCATGTTTCTATTTGGTCCTTTCAGACGTTTCTCGCCGGTTCTATTGGCGATCTTGGTTGTAATCTACGTAAGGCCTCACTCCCTGGTGGAAGAACAGATCTTACGAAGCAGCCAAGTCATTCACTGCACGTCTAGAAGGGGGCTCGCGTCAACCGAGGTGGTTCGACATTCACATACTTCTAACGGGTACTTCGCGAATTACTTTGGAACTACACTGCCTAGCCTACGTGCTAGCCGTCAACAATTGAATAACTTTGAACCAATTAATCAAAAATTTGGTCAAGTGGTGCGTTCAGTTCACTTAATTGCCGGTTTGATGACGCGAAATACAAGGACTGCAGCTACCAAAGACAGTGTGGCAGCGATTGTCGAAGTAAGTAATACACCGTGATCGAAGGCCTGCGCCGCCGAAGCCAGCAGCGCTTGAGCATCACTTGCGTTCAAGGATGCCGCCACCTGATGCGCACCTCCCAGAGTTTCGCCGGCCAGCTGTGCCTGCTCCTGGCTTAACGATCCTGGGACCAGCAACCGTGTGGAGTAGACCGAGTTTAAGATGGAGCCCAAGACCGCGACGCCCAACACCGAACCGACTTCATAGGCCGTCTCGGAAATGGCCGAAGCAGCACCAGCCTTGGAAGCGGGAACCGCCGCCAGTGTCATGTCATTGGACAAGGTCTCGGTCATGCCGATTCCAGTACCCAATACCGCGAAGGCAACCATCAGCACCGGTGCGCTTAAGTGATCTCCGGCCAGCATCACCATCAGGTAGGCCGCCGCGGAGAAGATCAAACCCAGCGCCATAATGTTTGGCGAACCAAAACGACGCGACAGGGCCACTGCTGCCAACCCGAAGAGCATGGTCAAAACCAGTCCGGGGGTCATCCATAAACCAGCTTGGATGGGGCTGAATCCGGTGATGAGCTGCAAATGCTGGGAGACGAAGTAGATAAAACCAACCAGCGAGAAGACCCCGATGAGGTTGACCATGAGCGCTCCGGAGAAGGGTGCATTCTTGAACAATCGCATGTCAAGCATGGGGGATTCACTGGCCAGCTGCCGGCGCACAAAGGTGATACCGCTGAGAACAGCCAACCCGACACTCGCTACTAGAACAAACCACGGTGCGGTGGCGAAAGTCTTGATGGCATAGGTAAAGGGCAACAGGGTGAGGATGATCAGCACAATCGACAGCGGATCAACCCGTCCAGGATTGGGGTCCTTGGATTCGGGAACTAAGACCAACCCGCCGATCAGTAGCGGCAACAACATGGGAACTGCCATCAGGAAGACCGAGCCCCACCAGAAGTGTTCTAGCAGTAGCCCGCCAACGATTGGTCCCAGTACCGCACCTCCCGAGAAGGCAGCTGCCCAGACAGCAATAGCGGTACGTCGTTCGGTGGCGTCCGGGAAGATGGTGCGGATCAGCGACAGCGTGGCTGGCATCAGCATGGCGCCAAAAATGCCCAGCAGGGCACGAGCTGCAATGAGCTGGCTGGCGTCGGTGGCGAAGGCTGCCACGGCTGAAACAATGGCAAAACCGGTGGCGCCGATCAACAGCAGGCGGCGTCGCCCGATGCGATCTCCGAGTGAACCCATGGGGACGAGGAGCCCGGCCAAAACCAGGGCGTAGATGTCAATGATCCACAGCAGCTGATTGCCGGTGGGGGACAGAGCTTCGGTCATCGCCGGTACGGCAAAGGACAAGACGGTGTTGTCCACGGAAATCAGCAGTACCGGGAAAATTAGAACAGACAACGCCGCCCAACGACGCGGCTTGCTTAATGCAGAAGCGCGTTCGGAGATGTTTGAGCTCATAACTTTCACCTTTGGGAGTTAGTAGAAATGTGTGGTTTGCCCACAAATGGTAACTGTACCGTCTAGACGGTACAGTTACAATTGACGATAAGGTTGAATTGATCACCGCCCCAACGAAACGGAGAGCCATGGCCCGCCCACCTGCTGCTCGCAACAAAGTGCTGGAATCCTACATATCGCTGTTATGCGAAGAAGGAGAACGCGCAGCAACGCTGGACGCCACCGCAGCACGCGCCGGCGTATCCAAAGGGGGACTGCTCTATCACTTCGCGTCGAAAGAAGCGCTAGCTGAAGCGGTTATCGAAGCCGCTGAAGTACACATTGCCCATGACGTTGAACTTATGAGCAACTCAGCAGAAGGCGGCGCTGCCTACTTCATCCGCACCAGCGCCGAAGTAGACACGGAACTGGACCGCCACCTTGTGGCCCTCCACCGGCTGGCGCAGGCTGGAGTCAAGAGCGCCACAGACAAAATCGAAAGCACCAACGAGCGATGGTACGGGGCTATTCTCGAAGATGTGGGCAGCAAAGATCTCGCCCATTTGGTGATGCTCACCGGTGAGGGACTCTACGCTTCTCTTTCACTTCCAAGCAATTGGTACCAACGTAATTTTGCTGGTGAGCTCGATCGCTTACTAGAGTTAGTCTCATCAATCAAAAAGTTGGGGAATCTCAACCAACACTAAGCAGGAAGACTTCAATGGCGAAAGACAGCGACTCCACGTCTTTACGCGGACGGATCGGGGCGCTTGTAGGCATCCTTATGCTCGCCCTGTCGCTTCGTGCGGCGGTAGTTTCTGTCCCGCCCCTGTTAGCCAGGATCAAGACGGACATTGAATTTACCGAACTCACCACCGGTCTGCTGGCAATGCTTGCCCCGGTGGTCTTTGCAGTTTTCGGCCTGCTCACTCCGCGACTGATCAAGACTTTTGGGCTTGAGAAGACCTTGATCATCTCGCTCGCCTGTGCCGTACTTGGACAGCTGGCACGAGTTTTTATGCCCGAGGTCTACTCATTCCTCGCCCTATCCATCGTGGCCTTGGCCGGATATGGAATGGGAAACGTAGTCCTGCCGCCACTGGTTAAGAAATATTTCCCAGAACGCATCGGGATGGTCACCAGCGGCTACGTCACCATGATTGCCGTGGGTACCTGGATGGCACCACAGTTCTCGGTCCCACTGGCCAATGTGAGCAACTGGCAAGTCTCCATCGGAGCTTGGGCGGCACTTTCGGGCATCGTATTGATCCCTTGGATCCTTCAGCTCATTGCTGACCGCGGGGTTAAGCGCTCGGAGCATCTGGTCGGTGCCAATGGCGTGCCTCATCCGGTTATCAAGATCAACCCCTGGAAGTCCAAAGTCGCTTGGGGTCTGGCGATCTTCCTGGCAGGTAACTCAGCCCAAACTTATGTGTACTTCACTTGGCTGCCACCGTATCTGCAAGACCGTGGACTTGATGAACTCACCGCGGGCAACATGCTGGCACTCTTTGCCATCCTTGGCCTGCCGATGAGCCTGCTGGTTCCGCTATGGGTTCCAAGACTAAAAAACCCGATTGTCGCAGTACTGATTTTCACCGCCTGCTGGATCGTTGGGCACCTAGGTATTTTCCTCTCACCAACCCATAACACCGTGCTGTGGATCTGCGCTGCCGGGCTGGGTCAGGGCACCTTTGCTGTCGCCCTGCTGATGATGAACTTGCGTTCGCGAACCACCTACGGTTCGGGTGTGCTTTCCGGCTTTGCCCAGGGGCTGGGCTATGCGGGCGCAGCAGTGGTTCCAATGCTCTTTGGTGTCGTGCAGAAAGCTACGGACTCTTGGGGTGCTGCGTTCTCGATGCTCGGCGGTTGCCTCATCGTGATGCTCATCGGTGCAGTGATCATCAACCCATCACGGACCATTGAAGACGATGCGCCCACGACTGAAGAAATGGGCAAGCTCGAACGCATCGACTAGGGTTCAGCGCGAACCTAGAATCAGTGCGAACCTAGAAGTAGTGACGCTGCGGACCGTCTGACCCCGGTGCGCTGGGGTTCGGACGGTGCCAGTGTCCGGCGGCCAAAGGCACCGACCAACCGAAACGCAACGACGCAACACGGATGATAAAGGCCAGCGCAGCGATACCTGCTCCGACCGCAGCGTTCATCAATCCAGCGTGCCAGGCTACAGCTGTGAGAGCTGAACCCACCATGGCAGCCATCGCATAAATATCGCGGGGGTTGAACAGATCCGGGGTCACATTAGAAATGACATCACGCAGCAATCCGCCGCCCACACTGGTAATAATGCCTAGCAGCACGGCAGTTACCGGATTGAAGTGATGTTCCAACGCTTTGAGGGTGCCGGTGACACAGAATAGGCCCAGCCCTGCAGCGTCAAAAAGCTGAATGAGTCGGTGCAATTTCTTTACCGCCGGTGTGAAGGCATAAACGCACAACGCGGCCAAGGCTGGTGGCACAAAGTAGATCGGATGCTGGAAGGTCGCAGGGGACTCGTTAAGGATCAAATCTCTGACCACTCCGCCGCCCAAACCGCAGACTCCACCGAGGAAGGCAGAACCTAAGAGATCAAATCCGCGCCGGGCAGCCATTAAAGATCCTGCAACGGCGAAGAAGAAGATGCCGACGAGTTCGATCAGAATATACATTCCAGAGCCCTTAGCGGAGTCGGCGAAGTGTGGTCAATGCCCAATTATTGCCTGTCTGAGCCTTAGCCAACAATCTTGGCGATTTTCACCAGTGTGTTGTGGTTTCTTGTCGTGATGATTCTTCGCTTGGCTTGGGCCTGGATCAGCTTCGCTACTGGGTCAGTGGTGCTGGTTCCCTTAGAAACGATCCAGCAGATGGCCCGGCCGATGATCAATAATTCTCTGGAGTCATCTAACGTCTTGATGGCCTCGCCCATAGCTAGGGCATCATCTTCGCTCTGGCACAGCGTGAGATAACAGTGATGCTCTGCCACTGGATCAGGCAGAGGCATCCCAAAAGGTCCGGATAATTCTTTGATTTCTTCGGCGGTATAAACCAACGTGGGGATCTCGCGTTGGTAGTGCGTTGCCAGAAGTTCATTGCAAGTAGCTTGAATGATCTGCGGGTCAGACTCTTCTGATGAAAGCACCACGTTACCGCTGGCCAGCAAGGTCTTGACCTCGGTGAAGCCGGCGGATAGCAGTAACTGCGACAAGTCCTTCATAAGGACCTTTACGCCACCAACGTTCACTCCGCGAAGAAATACGGCAAATTTACTCATTGTTTTCCAAGCTCTTGAACATGAATCTTCTTAGGGGTCGTTCTGTATCCCAAAGATCGCTAGGATCAAGAATATGCCTATGCACTTGCCTTTCGGATCCTGGCCCTCATCAATCACAGCACAAGACGTTGCTGCAGGGACCAAGCCATTGGGCGGCGCCTGCTTCTACGGCGAGCGGATTATTGTCCAAGAAGGACGCCCCGCTGAAGGTGGCCGCATCACCCTGGTCGATTACGACAGCAACGGCCAAGCTGGCAAACAGCTGGTTGATGCCCCGTTCAACGTTCGCTCACGAGTCCACGAATACGGTGGAGCGAGCTGGACGCTCATCGAACAGGGCGCCGCACAAATAATCTTTGCTAACTTCAGCGACCAGCGTGTTTATTCCTTAACTATTGGCGAAGGCGAACCGACTCCACTTACCCCAGAAAGCATGGTTGATGCTGACCCGGCGCTACGTTTTGCAGAGTTTAAGCGTGGGCCCGAAGGTAGCGTCTTGGCCATCATGGAAGACCTGCGGGCAGAACCTGTACGACACATCGTGGCCATTCCCTTGGACGGCAGTGCTGCCCAAGACCTTTCCAACATACGAATTCTGAGCGCTCCGGCCCGCTTTGTAGCGGCTCCGCGCTTAAGCCCTAATGGTGAGAAGCTGACGTGGATCAGTTGGGAACACCCAAATATGCCGTGGGACTCCACCAACTTGCACCTTGCCGAGATGACTGAAGCAGGAGTGCTTAATAGCAACATCATTGCCGGTGGCGAAGATGTCTCAGTGATGCAACCTGAATGGCTTGATGATGACCGCATTGCGTTCATCTCTGATGCCAGCGGCTGGTGGAATCCCTACGTTTATCAGGATGGGTCTTCACGCACCACTCGACTAGTTGACCGTCCTGCAGAATTTGCAGGACCACTATGGCAGGTAGGTACCAGCTGGTACCTGGTGGAAAACCCACATAGCTTGCTCTGCTCATACGGAACTGGAACCAAATCCTTGGCACGAGTGCATTCGGTGACCGGGGGACTGGACGACATTTCCCTTCCCTTCACCGGGATCCGTCCTTTGGCACTCAAAGACGACTGGCTGTTGGCCGGCACCTCATCGATGACTCACGGTGAGCAGATCACCTTGATCAATATCGAAACTTTGGAACACCGCGAGATCACTCGTTCTATTCAGAGCTTGCCTGACCCAGCCATGCTGCCAGAGGTTGAAGAATTTGAATGCAAAAACCTGGCAGGCCAATCGGTACACGCGCTGCTCTACCGCCCAACCCAAGCAGGCTATGCCGGCGTAGAGGACGAGCTGCCACCATTTGTCACCTTCGTTCACGGCGGACCAACCAGTCAGGCGACGGCAACACTGAGTGCAGCGGTGGCCTATTACACCTCGCGCGGCATCGGTGTTATTGATGTGAACTACGGTGGCTCAACCGGTTACGGTCGCGAATACCGCAATAGATTGCGCGGCTCGTGGGGAGTTGTTGATGTTGCCGACACCGTTGCGGTGATCAACGCACTGGTAAGACAATCAATTGCTGACCCGGCGCGGATCGGCATTGAAGGCGGTAGCGCCGGCGGTTGGACCGTTCTTTGTGCACTGACCTTCGCTGACGTATTTACCGCAGGGATCAGCCGGTACGGCGTCTCAGACCTTGTAGGTCTGGTGCATGATACTCACGATTTTGAATCCCAGTACATGTTCTCCTTGGTTGGCCCTTACCCAGAAGCCGCCGACCTGTATGAGAAGCGTGCCCCGATCAATCACGTATCAAAGATTTCTTGCCCGGTACTGCTGTTGCAAGGTAACGAGGACAAGGTCGTGCCACCTGCCCAATCGCAGGTTGTTGCTGATGCGCTCGCCGCCCGCGGTATCAAGCACGCCTACATTCTCTTTGAAGGTGAACAGCATGGATTCAGGAAGTCGGAGAATATTGTGCGGGCTTTGGAATCGTCGTTGGCGTTCTACTCACAAATCTTCAACTTTGAGACAGACGTGCCAGTCATCGAGCTGTCCTAGATCTAAAGAGTCATAAGAGAGCTACTGCTCGGAGCCGGGTTCCTGCCAGGAAGCACGCAAGCGATCCATCTCGCGGCGGTCCTTCTTGGTGGGACGCCCGGCACCACGCTCGCGCAAAGGAACTTGCGGGACCACCATCCGTTCACGCGGTGGAGAATGATCGATATAGCACTTGGTGGCTACCGGAGCTGAAACTCGTTTGGAGAGCAAGCCGGTGACTTCAAGGTCTCGGTCAAAACCGTCTTTGCGCACACGAACCCGATCTCCGGAGACCACATTTTGTGATGCCTTAACCGGATCTCCGTTTAAACGCACATGCCCAGCACGGCAGGCAGTAGTTGCCGCGGAGCGAGTCTTGTAAACCCGAACAGACCACAACCAAGCGTCGAGTCGTACTTTGCCACTGGTGGGAATTTCAACCATGACAAAATTCTAGATCACTGGCGTGGGAACTGATTTGTTAGTTGCTCTGGGCGGTGGCGTTGTCACAGGAGGTTTTTAACCGATCCTGGAGAGCTGCCGGGGCCTTATCCCCGGAATCAGCCAACTCGTTGAGAACGTTGACCATATCCTCCGGAAGGCCGCCGCCCTCTACAGACCCCACGATGGAGGAGAGCACACGAAGCTCACTGGAATTGATGGTGCCGTCTTGAATCGGAGCGCACGCCTGACGTACGAGTTCTTTGCTAGCAGCGTCGGTGAGTTGGTCTGACGCACGAGATGCGGTGTCTTCAACTACAGAACATCCGGCACTAAGCAGTGCTACTGATGTTATGGCAAATACCGATGCCACCTTACGAAATTTCACTTTCCCCATGGAACTAAATTCTAGCGACCGATAATGAATTTCAGCTGAATGCTAACCGAGTCGATCATCTGAACTTTAGAGCCGTTAAGACACAATGGATCGGTGAGTAGCGAGCAGAAGAACACAGTAAGTGACCACGGTGTGCAACAGCGAATCATCGCTCAGCTGGCCAAGGAACTGTCCACTGAATCCACGGTTGCCACGTGGCAGGTCAAGGCAGCGGTAGAGCTACTTGATTCGGGATCAACCGTTCCATTTATCGCTCGTTACCGAAAAGAAGTCACCGGAACACTCAGCGATAGCCAGTTACGTTTACTTGAAGAGCGCCTGCGGTACCTGCGCGAACTTGAAGACCGACGAGTTGTGGTGCGCGAAGCGATCGCCGAAGCAGACAAGCTCACCGATGAGCTTTCGGCCGCCATTGCAGCAGCGGCCACCAAGGCTGAGTTGGAAGACATTTACCTTCCCTTCAAATCCAAGCGCCGCACCAAAGCTCAGATCGCTCGTGAGGCAGGGTTGGAGCCGCTGGCAGACCTATTGCTTTCCACTCCTTCAACTGACCCGCAGCAAGCGGCAACAAAGTATCTCAATGCCGAGGCCGGATTTGCCGCCGAAGCCGACGTACTTTCCGGTGCACGTTCCATCGTCACCGAGCGGGTATCTCAAGACGTGGCACTGGCCGGTGAACTACGCGAACGCTTGTGGAAGACTGGCAAGATTTCTGCCAGCGTTTCACCCACTGCCAGCACCGAAGGCCAGGGCAAGTACTCCGATTATCTGGACTACGTTGCTAATCTGGACCGGCTGCCTTCACACCGGGTTTTGGCGCTCCTGCGTGGCGAACGTGAAGGCGTTTTGAACCTGCAGCTGGCTGAAGCTGATCCACACGATGAAGAGGCGGTAGCCCAGGCACGCCAAGGATACGAAAATGCGATCACCGCGTCGCTGGGTCTCAATGTTCCTACCGGTGCGCCAGCTGCGTCCTGGATCTCCCAGACCGTCCGCGTGGCCTGGAAAGCGCGCCTGTTAACCCGCTTTGAGTCTGATCTTCGCTCGCGACTCTTTGACGCAGCAGAAGATGAATCAGTGAAGATTTTCGCCTCCAATCTCCGCGACGTTTTGCTTGCTGCTCCGGCGGGAAATAAGGCAGTGCTTGGCTTGGATCCTGGACTCCGTACCGGCGTGAAGGTCGCGGTAGTGGATCTGACCGGTCAGTGTATTGAAACTGCCACGATCTATCCTCATGCTCCGGTGAAGAAGTGGGACGCGTCCCTAGCAACTTTGGTTCAGCTAGCCAAGAAGCATGGAACGAGCCTCATCGCCGTGGGCAACGGAACCGCTGGGCGCGAAACAGACCGTTTGGCGGCTGAGGTCATCAAGGCCTTGGGCGATTCGAAGATCAGTAAGGTGATCGTCTCCGAGGCCGGTGCGTCGGTCTACTCCGCCTCAGAACTGGCAAGCCAAGAACTACCCGATATGGATGTGTCCCTACGTGGAGCCGTGTCCATTGCTCGCCGCCTGCAGGACCCATTGGCTGAGCTGGTCAAGATCGATCCAAAGTCCATCGGCGTTGGTCAGTACCAGCATGACGTTACTGCTTCCAAGCTAGATCGTGCCCTGGATGCCGTCGTTGAAGACTGTGTGAACGCGGTCGGCGTAGACGTTAATACTGCATCCCCAGCATTACTCTCTCGTGTGGCTGGTGTGGGCCCACTGCTCAGCCGGAACATTGTTGATCACCGAAACGCTAATGGTCCATTCGCCTCACGCAAGGCTCTGCTCAAGGTTCCTCGCCTAGGTGCCAAGGCCTTTGAGCAGTGCGCGGGATTCCTTCGCATCACCGGAGGCAAGGAACAGCTAGATGCTTCGTCGGTCCACCCCGAAGCATATGACTTGGCCAAGAAACTACAGCAGGCGGCCGAAGCTCAAGGGCGTCGACTAGAAGAGCTTAGCGTTCAGGACTTTGTCACTGAACAATTCGGTGAGCCAACGATCCGCGACGTTATTTCTGAATTGCGTCGTCCGGCTCGTGACCCGCGTGGCGAATTTGTGACCGCTTCCCTCAAGGAAGGCGTTGAGAGCCTCAAAGATGTTAAGCCGGGCATGATTCTTGAAGGAACGGTTTCCAACGTTGCTGCCTTCGGAGCGTTTGTTGATTTAGGCGTCCACCAGGACGGTTTGATTCACGTGTCCGCAATGAGCTCTAAGTTCATCTCTGATCCGCGTGAGGTAGTTAGCTCCGGACAGATCGTTAAGGTCAAGGTTTTGGAAGTCGACAGTGTCCGTAAACGTATATCTCTCACCCTGCGTCTGGATGATGAGCTACCTGTAGCTGGAGAACCAAACAACAACGGTGCTTCGCGCCAGCGCAAAACGACCAGTGCTCCTCCTCCTTCTGCGCGCGGTGAAAATCAGCGTGGTGGACAGCAGAACCGTAAGGCTGGGGCGCAAGAACGGCAGCCGGCTGCTTCGGGCAACACTGCTATGGCAGAGGCGCTGCGCAGAGCTGGACTTAGCCGGTAGTTTAGGTGCTGTTCGGTTTACCTAACCTTGGTTAGCATCGGCTACGATAACTTGCTCGCAACGTGGGATGATTCCCTAATTCGGGTTGGACTAAGTGAGTGCAAACTTCAGTGACAAGTAGGGGAAATCGTCCTAGTCTAAAGACATGGAACTTACAGGAAAACTGGCAGAAGCCTTCAGCACTCAGGTAACTCTCGAACTAACCGCAGCCACGGTTTACCGTCAGCTGGCAGTTGAAATGGACGTTAAGAGCCTTCCAGGTATCGCTGGTTGGTTCCGCGCCCAGGCTGGCGAGGAAGTTGTGCACGCAGAAAAGTTCATCACTCACATGACTGACCGCTCGGCTCACCCGAAGATTGGCGAGCAGCCAGCACCAGAGCTGAACATCAAGAGCGTTGCTGATGCTTTTGCAGCATCGTTGGCTCATGAGCAGAAGGTCTCCGAAGCAATTCGTGAGCTTTACCGTCTGGCTCAGACCGAGGGAGACATTGACTCCCTTCCACTGCTGCACTGGTTCATCGATGAGCAGATTGAAGAAGAGGCAACCGTTTCTGAAATTCTGGATCGCGTGAAGCTAATTGGCAACGACGGTAGTGGTCTTTTGCGTCTGGATGCTGAGCTCGGCTCTCGTCCATCCGATGACTAATCGTGTAGGAAGTACGCATCTTCTGAAAATGGAATAAACTTAGGGAAGCAACCTTCGGTTGCTTCCCTAAGTTTTTATTTGAGGTGGTTGTGAACCCATTGGGCTTACCGCATAAGTCGGCTTTGACGTCGTCAGTAACGTTAACCCATCGGACTACTGCCTCGCTGAAACTGCGCAAGGGTGCCGGACGGCACTATGTTGTGCAGAGCAACCTTGCCGAGCTCACCGAGCTCGCCTTGATTGAAGTTCAAGGATCTTGGGCCCATGTGTTTGTTAACGGAATTTACGGCTGGCTGCCCAATATCTATTTGGAGCCAATCCCGACAGTCTTTGATCAGCCAGTTGTGGCCGAGAACGAAGACGAGGATGACTACGCCGAACCGGTGCTCTCCCGTTACTCGCTGATTGAAGCGACCCACGTAACCACGGCGACACTGAACCTGCGCAAGGGCAGCGGCACGGGATATCCCGTACTAAAGGTCATAGATCAGGGCAACAAGGTTCGTTCGATGCTCCAGCAGGGCCTCTGGTCCCAGGTTCAGGCAGGAAAACTTCTCGGTTGGGTACCGAGTATGTACCTGCAGGAGATCCCGGCACGTCCAGCGCGTGGCGGTCTGATCGCCGTACCAAATCAGCGAGCGCTGACCACGATTCGACTCAACGCACGACGCGGTCCGGGCGACCACCATTCGCTGGTACGCATTCTCCCGGCAGATACCGCGGTAATTATTGTTGCGCGACAGGGCGCCTGGCGTCAGATCGACCGCGACGGCGAAGAGATGTGGGTTCCCGCTAGCCAATTGCGGACCGTTTACTAGGCCAGTCATCGGCAGAATAGCTGAATACAAGATCCACTTGCCGTGTTTGAGGCTTGGGGCCCATGGAGCTGCATGCCGGGAGCTACTAGTTAGGCGTTGTTTTCGGTGCATCAAAAGTAGTCCTGCTCCAGGGCGTCTGCAGAGTCCTGAACCGGTCAAATCGTCTTAAAATCTGAGACAAATTTGATCTGGCTTTAAATAGGCAGGAACCCCTGTTAAACATGTGAATGTTCAAGCCCACATGTCAGCACAGGAGTTCCTACGTGCCATCGTCTCATTTGCATGCCTTCATTGACCAATTTGAAGGACGCCACCCCGACATCATTCAACCCAAAACATTCCTTCGCAGCTTAGCGGCACTCCCAGATCCCCGCGCCAAACGCGGCATCCGCCATCCGCTAGCCCATATCTTAGTCATCGTCATCTGCGCGGTCATCGCAGGAGCGAAAAGCCTGGTTGAGATCGCTGAATGGGCTCAAGACACAGCCCCCACAACAGCTGGCCAGATACGGCATCGGAGCACCCCACGCTACAACGATCGCCAGGGTACTTCAGCTCCTGGATACCCGAACTTTTGAGCTGCTCCTTGCTGATTGGGCCCAAAACTTACGTCACCGAACACGCCACAACACAAGAATCAGAGCGATCGCTATCGATGGCAAAGAGGTCCGCGGAGCGAAGAACGGAAACCACCCACGCGTGCATCTGTTATCAGCCATTGACCAAGACTCCCACGCGGTGCTCAGCCAAGTTTCTGTGGGAGTCAAAACCAACGAGATTACCCAGTTCACAACCTTGTTAGATCACGTGACGGACCTTAAAGGTACCGTCGTGACAGCCGATGCCCTACATACGCAAAAGGGACATGCTAGGTATCTGCATGGGCGTGAAGCGCACTATATTTTTACTGTCAAAGGCAACCAAGCCAAGCTTTTGGCTGAGCTTGAGCAACTCCCATGGGACGCTATGCCGGAAGGTAATCGTACTATTCAGACGAAGAATGGGCGTCGGACCATTCGCACAGTCAAAAGCGTCACTGTGACCACCGGGACTAGTTTCCCGCATGCGACCCAAGCAATGCAGATCACCCGTAAATCACGGTCGTTAAACTCAACGAAGTGGCATCTTGAGACGGTGCATGCATTGACGTCGTTGCCGACACATCTTGCAAGTCCCCGAGAGTTGGGCGAACGGGTTCAAAAGCATTGGGGTATTGAGAACGGCCTGCATTGGAGGCGGGACGTGACTTGGCTGGAGGATAAATCTCAAGTCAGGACCGGGAATGCTCCGCACGCGATGGCAACGTTGAGGAATATCGCGATTACGTTACTTAAGAATCTCGGGCACAGTAATTTGGCGAAGGCTACGCGGAAGCTACGCAATCATCCTGACCGAGTGTTGTCGCTGATCGGTTTGGACACCAGTCACTGACTTTGCAGACGCCCTGGGCGCCTGGCATTGTTATTCGTACGTCTAACGGGATTGAACGATATTCAGAGCTCATTCGATCTGCTTGGCTGCACTCGCAGCAGCGGTTGGCACACCGAACTTCGCAGCGGCGTGGTTCCCGTGCCCGGTTCATCATCAAAAGTGGTTAAGCCCTTGACCCTGACAGCTCAATCATTGACCGCCGGTCTTTCAAGGCTACGGACGTGGTGGATGTTTTGGAGGGCATCATTGCCGAAAACGGAATCCAACCGACGTTCGTGCGGTGCGATAACGGGCCTGAATTCACTGCCGGCGTGCTGGTGGATTGGTGCAACAATGTTGGGGTGCGCACTGCGTTTATCGATCCAGGTTCGCCCTGGCAGAACGGTTTTATTGAGTCGTTTAATGCGCAGTTCCGGCGTGAACAGCTCTCTGGGGAAATCACGGATACCGTGGTGGAGGCAAAGTATGCGGCCGATGAATGGAAGGACATTTACAATCAGGAACGTCCCCCATGGTTCCTTGGATGGAATGACGCCGTCCCGGTTATGGGATGAATGGGTTAGAGAGAATCAGTGAGCTATCGCATAGATGCTGGACCGCTCAAAGGGACCCAACCAGTCTCAAGTCGGAGATGTTCCATGGAGAGCACTTTAGGGATCTTGGAGAGCCCAAAGTGGAAATTGAAGCGTACATCGATTGGTGCAACACGAATCGGCGCCATAACCTTGTAGCCTGAGCAGGGACTATTATTTAGCTAGTCCAACTTTCGGGACCCAGTTCACTGCGCAAGGCAGTCTTCCGGGGGTATGCAAATCCGTACAATTAGTCCGGGTAGTCGAACTGATACTGACTAAGCCTGTCAGGGTCGAGTCAGTACCTCCGGGGCGGAATTCGAGTGCATACCCGCCGGCCATGGTGGTGAGTCGCCGTATTCAAAGACCAGCAGCCGAAATCATGGAATAGGTCTCGTCCAAAAGTGACAGTTTAGGACTTTGAGATGGATTAGTGCTGGTGCAAGTCGTGGCGAGTAGAGTCTCGTTGCAGCTATCGACAAGAGTAAAGGCAGGTATCTGAGCAATACTCGGATACCTGCCTTTACCAGTGTGGTTATTCGCCGATGTAGAACAGTCGCTTGTTCACGAATTCATCCATACCCAGTGGTCCAAGCTCACGGCCGAAACCCGAGCGCTTCACACCACCGAAAGGCATTTCTGCACCCTCGGCACTTGGAGTGTTGACGTTGGTCATGCCGGTCTGCAGCTTCTGGGCTACCTTCGAGGCACGCTCCACGTCGGTGGAGTGCACCGAACCGCCAAGACCGTAGATGGTGTCGTTAGCCAAGTCTGCAGCTTCTTCATCGCTGGTCACCTTGTAGACCACTGCTACAGGGCCGAACAGCTCTTCGTAGTAGGCGCGCATGTCCTTGGTGATGCCGGTCAGCACAGCAGGGGAGTAGTAAGCCGAAGGGCCATCGTGCAATACGCCACCGGCGTGCAGGGTTGCACCCTTGGATACTGCATCCTGAACCTGCTCGTGCAGGGACTCTGCTGCCTTGCGGGAAGAAAGTGGTGCGAAGGTTCCTTCTGCTTCTTCCATTGGGTCACCCGGCTTCAAGCCATCGGCACGCTTGGTCAGCTCTGATACGAACTCGTCATAGATGTCTTCCATGACAATCATTCGCTTGTTCGAGTTACATGCCTGACCGGTGTTATCGATGCGGTAGCCCCACGCGGTATCAACGATTGCCGGAACATCATCCGAGTCGAGAACGACGAATGGATCCGAGCCACCTAACTCCAGTACAGCCTTCTTCAGATTGCGGCCAGCCTGCTCACCAATGATGGCGCCAGCGCGTTCGGAACCAGTCAAGGAAACACCCTGGATGCGGGTATCAGCGATGATGGTGGAAATCTGGTCATGGGTAGCGAAGACGTTGTTGTAAGCGCCTGCTGGGACGCCAGCTTCATCCATGATTTCCTGAATAGCCAAGGCCGAACGTGGGCAAGACTCAGCGTGCTTCAAGATGATGGTATTGCCCAGCATCAAGTTAGGTGCTGCGAAGCGAGCAACCTGGTACAGCGGGAAGTTCCAAGGCATGATGCCAAGCAATGGACCAACTGGGCGCTTCTGCACGACAGCCTTGCCACCGGAGAAGGACTTGATTTCCTGATCCGCAGCTAAGGTAGGGCCCTCGCTTGCGAAGTATTCAAAGATTTCCTGGCAGTACTGCGCTTCGCCTACTGCTTCAGAAACGGGCTTACCCATTTCCGTGGTCATGATCTTGCCAAGTTCATCCGCACGTTCGGTGAAGAGTGCTCCGACTTTGGAAACAATCTTTGCGCGTTCGTTGATGTCTACGTCCTGCCATGCCTCGTAGGCAGACTGGGCGGCAGCTAGTGCCTGCTCAACTTGCTCGTCGGTTGCTGAAGCGAATTCTTCGACAACCTCGCCGGTAGCAGGGTTCAAAACCTTATAAGTTGTGGCGCTCATCAATGCTCCTCTCGTTAATGCAGATTGGTCAGCGTAAGCCTGTAACTTGACGCTATCGGACTTCACTCGATAAATGAATGTAATTCACTTCATTCCGCGTCTACTCTGAGCTTATCCTCAGATTCGTGTTTGAGCCACTATGAAGAAGCAAATTTTGAACGGTGGGAAATAACGTGCTTATTGACCACCAAGAAAGGGCCGTGGTCTGCCCAGGGAACCTAGGAAACCGCGGCCGCAGACTGATCCTCTTGGTCAGCGGCGAGAGGGGTACTAGCTGATAGCTGAGGCACGCCACCAGTCGATGCCCGCATCACCCTGAGCGATCTCTGCGATGCTGGAAAGTTCAGCTTGCGTGAACTCCAGATTCTTCAGAGCACCCAAGTTCTCATCGAGCTGCTTAGTTGAAGAAGCGCCAATGAGCACCGACGTTGCAGCGCCATCGCGCAACAACCAAGCCAGAGACATCTGTGCTAGTGACTGCTCGCGCTGCTGTGCAATCTCGTTCAAGCGACGCACCTTGGTGAGGTTTTCTTCGGTGAGCTGGCTTTCCAAAGAACGCCGGCCACCTTGACGCTCAACATCGGTGGTGGACAGATACTTATCGGTCAGCAGACCTTGTGCCAACGGAGTGAACGCAATCGCACCCATATTCTCCTTCTGCAAAGTCTGCAGCAGGCCATGCTCAACCCAAGGATTGAGAATGTTGTATGAAGGCTGGTGGATGACGAGTGGCGTGCCCAAGTCATCGGCAATTGCCTTGGCTTCAGCGGTACGTTCTGCAGAGTATGAGGAAATGCCGACATAGGTGGCCTTGCCCTGGCGGACCAAGGTATCCAGAGCGCCGATGGTTTCCTCTATGGGAGTGTCTGGATCAAAACGGTGCGAGTAGAAGATGTCAACGTAGTCCAAACCCATCTTCTCCAAGGAGGCCTCGCACGACGCGAGCAGATACTTACGCGAACCGAAAGTACCGTAAGGACCTGGCCACATGTTGTAGCCAGCCTTGGATGAGATCAGTAGTTCGTTGCGGTAGGCCTTGAAGTCCTTGCGCATCATGCGCCCGAAGTTCTCTTCTGCCGAGCCAGCTGGAGGCCCATAGTTATTGGCTAGATCAAAGTGGTTGATTCCGTGGTCAAAGGCATGACGGAGAATTTCGCGCTGGGAATCAAAAGGACGGTTATCACCGAAATTCCACCACAGCCCTAACGACAATGGTGGAAGGCGTAAACCGGACTCACCCACACGGCGGTAACCGAAATGCTCATACCTGTCGGCTGCAGCTGTGTAAGGGCGGTGCAATTCGTTGACGGCCGGGATTCGCTCGTATTCCACGAGACACCTTTCTGCCAGCGTCGATGCTGACGGGGTGGATGACGGAGGGTCTTCCATTTCAGAATATGGCAAGCGACCTGAGTCGCACGATACCTGCCGGTAAATCTGCTAAATGCGTAACGCGCATGCTGGTGGGCAGACGAGCCCAGGTAGGCGCAGCTTAAATAGAAGAACCGATCCAGCAGGCCAAGGAGGTAACGCCTGTGTGGATCGGTTCTTCTAAGTCACTCGCACCTTAAGAAGGTAATCACCACACTAGGAGCCGAGTCTTGAAACAAGCTGAGTGCTAAGTGTGTGCTCACTGCAAGATGCATAGTGATTAGTAATTTGAAGGTGGGTCAGAAGCCGGGAAGGATTCGTCTTCCCATTCTTCGACAAGCGCTTCATCGTGCTCGTCATGACGTTTCTTTTCTTCGTCAGCTGCGAGCTGTTGCTCGTCGGTTAGTTTCTCGCTCATAGTATTCCCCCTTTTTCTACTTGGATGGTCTGCCGTGATCGGTGGCCTTGGCCTGTTCACGTACTGTCAGTCTTCACCTAATGCACGGCATTGTCGATAGCTTGTACGGAACTCGGATTTCGCCATCCTCGCTTCGAAGGGATTTAATCAAAGACATGCCAATGATCAATAATCCTGTCGACGGTTCAGATATCTTCTTTGATGATGATGGTGCAGGCGGAGAGCCAATTCTCTTCTTACATGGCTCTGCTTTGTCTCGCTCTATCTGGCGGGGACTGGGGTACACCAAAGCTCTGGGCGAAGATCATCGAACTATCCGCATGGACCTGCGTGGACATGGGAAATCTTCCAAGTCTCATGACGTTGCTGATTACACGATGGACAAGGTCATCAGCGACATCCAAGCAGTACTTCAACATCTCAACGTTGATCGAGTACATGTTGTTGGCTATTCATTTGGTGCGCGTACCGGAATGCACCTGGCCATGACCCACCCTGAACAAGTTATCTCATTGATCATGCTTGGTGGCACTTTCGAAATTACCGAAGGGGAGATCGGCAAACTCTTCTTCCCCGGATACCTTGAAACCCTGCGTCGCGGAGATATCGAAGGATTTGTTACTGGCCAAGAAACCAACGGCAAGCTGGATCCTGCCACAAGGCTGGCGTTTAGATCCAATGATCCGCTGGCCCTCGCTGCATATTATGAAGCAGCCGAAACAGTACAAAATGTTGAGCTGAGCGAACTGGCCAAAATTAGGATTCCCACGCTGTTGCTGATTGGCACTCGGGATCAACCCCGCTTTGACCAAAACAAAATCATGGCCCGCACGTTGCCCAATGCGCGCATGGTGGCCCTGCCCGGGCGCACCCATGGCGGAACCTTGTTCCCGATTGACCCGATCATCTCTGCCATTCGATCCTTCTGGTCCGGACGAAGCGTATGAGCGATGGTGGCTTTGATCTTGAACGGATCTCAACGGGTCTGGCCTTTGGCCCGAGCCGCAATGAGCTGTTTGATGCCCTAGCAAACAATCCTTCTGGACCACTAGTCATTCAAGCACCGCCGGGCTCTGGTAAAACCACCATTGTTCCGCCAACGGTAGCCAATGCACTAGATCAGGCAGGGTTGAACGGAAAGATAATCGTCACCCAGCCTCGCCGTGTGGCAGCTCGTGCAGCGGCTCGACGCTTAGCGCAGTTGGACGGAACCGCTCTGGGTGAGCGGGTGGGCTTTGCCGTACGTGGAGAACGAAAAAGTTCGGCCAACACCCGCGTTGAATTTGTGACCGCCGGCTTGATGCTGCGCAGGTTGCTGGCGGATCCAGATCTGGCCGGCGTCAGCGCGGTCATTATCGATGAAGTCCACGAACGCTCGATTGATACCGACCTTCTTTTGGCGATGGTGAATCAAGTCAGTCAATTGCGTGATGACCTCTCACTGATTCTGATGAGCGCCACCTTGCATGCCCAAGAACTTGCACAGTTTCTAACCCGTGAGGCTGCGGCTCCGGTGCTCAGCGCGCGCACCGCACAGTATGAGGTCGCCGAAAGCTTTGATAGCTTTTCATCGGCTCGAACCAATGAGTTTGGGCTCAAGGACGAATACCTTCGACATGTGGCCAGCGTGAGCCTTCAGCACTCCGCCGCCATGAATGCAGACAGTGATGAACCGGTTGACACCTTGGTTTTCCTTCCCGGCGTGCGCGAAGTAGAACGTGTCTGCGCTCAAATTTCGGCCAGTGGCGTCACCGCCCTGGCCCTGCACTCGCAAATATCCTCGGCGCAACAGGACTCGATACTCAATGTTCCAGAGTCGGGCAGTGCACCACGAATTATCGTCGCCACGTCCATTGCTGAATCCTCGTTGACCGTCCCTAGAGTTCATCTTGTGATTGATGCGGGTTATGCCCGCGAACCGCGCCGGGATAACGCCAGAGGAATGTCAGGGCTCGTGACCGTGGTGGCCAGCCGTGCCGCCGCAACGCAGCGTGCTGGCCGGGCTGGACGACTTGGCCCTGGACGTGTTGTGCGAACCTTGGATCCAAAGTCATTTGCTGCGGCCGCAGAATTCTCCACCCCGGAAATTCGAACTGGTGATCTGGTATCAGCGGGGCTGGCAATGGCCGTCTGGGGAACACCGCGAGGTGAGGGACTAGACCTTTGGGAAGCGCCACCAGCATCCACCATGGCTAGTGACGAGCAGGTGCTCAAGAGCCTTGGTGCCGTGGATGATTCTGGGTACATCACCGCCCAAGGTGAGCAGATGGCCAAGATTCCCACGGACCCACGAACTGCTCGCGCACTGCTCGACGGTGCACAAATCTACGGGTCCCGAGCAGCTTCTGAAGCTGTGGCTCTCTTGGCGAGCTCTGAGCGAATCGCCAGCGCGGATCTACACGAGTTGGAATCGGCAGTACGGCGCAGTTCGCATCCTGGGAACCGTGCCTGGAAGCAAGAAGCCGAGCGACTTGAACGACTGCTAGAACAGCACACCGGCGCTTCCTTAGCTAAGCAGCAACTGGCTGGCACAGAGCGCGATGCGCTGGCCGGTGTCAGCGCTTTGGCCTACCCACAATGGGTGGCGCGTAAGGTCAGCCACGATGAATATCTATTGGCATCAGGCACTCGTGCCACGTTGCCGAGAAATAGCCCGTTGGCCCATGAAGAGTACGTGGCTGTAGTCGAGGTTGCCCGTGCTGGGTCTAAAGCAATGATCCGACGTGCCGTCGGTATTGAGCTGCAGACAGCCATGGAGCTTCTTCCGCAGCTACACAAGAGCGTTGAAACTGCCGAATTTATCGATGGGAAGATTAGCGCACGAAAGATAGAAAACTTTGGCGCCATCGAGTTAGCTTCCCATCCGATCAAAGCCACTGAAGAGCTCGGTATGAAAGCTGTTGAGTCAGCAATTCAAGACCAAGGGATGGCCTTCTTCGGTGAACATGAAAACTTTGATGCTCTGCGTCGGCGAATGGCTGTGGCCTACCGTTTGCTCGGCGAACCCTTTGTTGCCGTGGATAATCAATCGCTAAGTAATGATGCACAGAACTGGTTGCAACCTGTTCTGCGTCAGGTAGCCAACGGAAAGAACGTGGCCAAGGTTGATCTGTACTCTGCACTGCGCAACTTGCTGCCCTGGGAGCACGCTCACGACTTTGATTCCTTAGTACCGCAACGTCTAGAAGTTCCATCAGGATCAAAGATTGTTGTTACCTATCCACCGGTAGGGGACAGTGGCCCGGCGGTGGTCGCGGTGAAATTGCAAGAGTGCTTTGGACTGGATAAATCCCCGCGTTTAGTTAGGGACAAGCTCCCGGTACAGTTCCATCTACTCTCGCCGGGCGGTTTTCCGCTGGCAGTGACGGAAGACCTCGTGAGCTTCTTTAACGGTCCTTACGCGCAGGTTCGTTCCGAGATGCGTGGGCGTTATCCGAAGCATCCATGGCCGGAGAATCCGTGGGAGCATGTGGCTACGGCCAAGACAAAAAATAGATTAAATCGTCAGTAGCGATGGACAAAACGTTGGAGACCAGTTCAATGTGAACTGGTCTCCAACGTACTGACTACGTGTGTGCTTTAGTCTTAGGCGAAAGCTGAAATGCCAGTGATATCGCGTCCCATAATCAAGGCCTGAACGGTTTCAGTGCCTTCATAGGTATGGATTGCTTCAATATCGGCAAAGTGTCGCGCTACGCGGTTGCTGGTCAGAATACCGTTGCCGCCGAGCAAGTCGCGAGCGTTAGAAGCGATGGCACGAGCGGTACGGGTAGCGGTGTACTTGGCCAAAGAGGCCTGCGGGCCGGTGAGCTCGCCAGTGGTTTCTCGCTTAGTTGCCTGCATGACCAACACCTGAATGGACGCCAGCTCGGACTGCATGCGAGCCAAACGCTCCTGCACAATCTGGCTTGCGGCAAGCGGGCGGCCAAACTGCACGCGCTGCTTGGCGTAGTTCACTGCCGACTCATAGCAGGCAGTGGCATGTCCCACCGCGGACCAGGCAACGCCCAGACGAGTAGCGAACAGTACTCGTGAGGTATCCTTGAAGCTTGTTGCTTCCGGCAAGACATCTTCGTCGGGAACAAAGACGTTTTCCATGCGAATGTGTGCCTGCCAGATGGCACGCAGGGAGAGCTTATTAGCAATGGTCGTCGCGCTGTAGCCTTCGGCATCCTGACGGACAACAAAACCGCGGACCTTACCTTCATCATCGCGTGCCCACACGATGGAGACGCCACCAATCGAGCCGTTGCCGATCCATTTCTTTTCACCGCTGATCCGGTAGCCGCCCTCAACCTTGGTTGCTCGGGTTTCTAGCGACACCGAGTCAGAACCGTGGGTCGGTTCGGTCAGCGCAAATGCGCCGGGTAGCTCGCCGGCGAGCATTGGCAAACCATACTTCTGAATTTGTTCTGGGCTACCGCAGTACAGCACTGAGCGCACCGCAAGTCCACCCTGGACACCAACAATGGTGGCCACCGACCCATCGCCGCGGGCCATTTCCATGTTGACCAAACCGGCCGCCAGCGGACTCATTTTTTCGTGGGAGTCTAAGTTCAAGCCGTCACGAAGCAGATCCAGTTCGCCTAGCTTCTTGATCAGGTGCAGCGGGTACTCTGCCTTGTCCCAGTATTCATGAATGTCTGCCTTGACTTCATCCAAGATGAATTTACGTGCCTTAGCGCGCCAAGCGTTGTCAGCGGCATCCACATCAGCGAAGACTCCGGTGGGGTCAATGTTGACGTCATCTGCCCACAAATCGTAATCAGGCTCAACAACTCCGGTGGGAAATTCCATACCGGTTGACTGCTCTGTCATCTCAGGCGCTCCAAAATTGGCTAGAGGGAAAAGGTATCACCTCAAGCCTAGTGGAACTCGGTGTCATGTCAAGAAACTAGGTTTCAAAACGCGGGAGCTTTGTTAGCCTCGTTCTTTGAGCGCTGCCGAGACCGCTTGCAAGATGGACTGCTCGTCGGCGCCTGGATCCAACACTGATACAACAACGGTGGGGGCCGGCGAAGCTGTGACCGATTCGCTACCTTCAGAACCCAATAAGTCGGCAAAGCGCCCTAGGAACAACCGGACATCATGTGCCAGTTTGCCTCGGTCGGTACTGGTGGGGTCCTTGATCCAGCCGCGCAGGTGATCATTGTGAATTGCTACCAGCCCTGCGCTGACGCCCAAGCACAGAGCCTTTTCCGAGGCGGTGTTGGTCAACCCGCGTCGGGAGAGGAAGTCGTAAAAAGCGCGTTCGTAGCGATGGGTAGAAACCAGCTCTCGTTCACGCAACGAGGAAACAGAGGACAGCAGCTTATGGCGCAGCTGAGCTCCTTCTGGATTAACCGTGTACTGATCAAAAACTACATGGGCCGCATCAACAAGGGTCGAAATTGCGTCCACGGATGAGGCAGCCAGAGTTGTCTGAACGTGGGTGATGATCATTTCTTGGTCGGCAAATACCATGTTCTCTTTGGAGCCAAAACGGCGGAAGAAAGTAGAACGTGAGATCCCTGCGGCGGTTGCCAGCTCATCAACACTTGTGGCGTCAAAGCCTTGTGAAATTAGCAAATCAAGTGCGGCCGGAGGTACAGCGGAAGAAGCGATCATGATTTACGAATTTAGCACGAAACTTGTTTACAGAATCCTGAGAACAGACAAGCGCGCCGTCGAAATGATTGTGAACCACACCCGCCATGACTACGCTGAACAGTAACGCGTTCTTTTATGGAACGCTTTTTGTTCACAACGGAAAGAGAAGTGAGGGCCCATGGGAATCTCGATCGCAAACGCCGCACTACGATTGGTCAGTGGCGCATTCATTCTCAACAGCGGCATCAACAAGCTGCGCATTGATGAAGCTAGCGCAGCCGGTCTGCAGCAGATGGCCTCCAACGGTGTGCCTCAGCTAGCCGAACTAGAACCAAGTGTCTTTGGCAAGGTTGTTTCCATCTCGGAAATCTCACTGGGTAGCGCACTGTTGCTGCCACTGGTGCCATCACGTTTGGCGGGTCTAGGACTGGGTGCATTCTCTGCAGTTCTACTCTCCTCCTACCTACGTACCCCAGGTATGACCGAATCTGATGGCGTACGTCCAACTGCAGACGGCACCGCGTTGGCCAAGGACTTCTGGCTTGCAGGTATCGCAGCTGCATTGATCTTTGCTCGTAAGGGCGCCAAGAAGGTCAAGAAAGACAAATAGCATTGCGCCGTTGCTGACTCTCAAAGTTCACCAGCGGTAAGTTGAGCCTGAAGGCTGGCGTTGTTAGTGGTTAGATTTGGAACACAAGCTAAGAGGAGAACCAATGGGTTTCTTAGATGATGCAAAGAAGAAGCTGGGCGAAGCAGTCGAGAGCGCAAAAGAGTTCGCCGGTGAAGCCACCGAGAACATCAAAGACTTTGCTGCTGATGCTCAAGAGAAAATTGGCGAAAAGGTCGATGAGTTCAAGGGTGACAACACCGACGGCCCTTCGGACAAGGTCTAATTAGCACAGAGAAACGCCCTTGCGAATGACGATTGATCGTTAATCGCAAGGGCGTTTTTCGTGCCTACGGGCAGCAGGCCTTGAAGCTAGGCTTTCTTGCCAGGGCTGAGGAATGCTGCCACGATCACGGCGGCGACAGCGACAAATCCGGGTAGCAACAGTGCCTGACCCAGACCAACCGATGTTGCTTCCATCAGCGTTGCTGGATCTTTAGATCCGGCCTTTTCGATCTGTGCCTGGACACGAGAATCCATCATCACCGCGATCAATGCTGAACCCAGCACCGAACCGATCTGACGGGTGGTGTTGTAGATACCGGAGCCAGCTCCAGCATCGCGTGGAGTGAGGTCGCGGGTGGCAGCCAAGGAGAGCGACGGCCAAATCATTGCAGAGCCGACACCCTGAACGGCCGAAGGAATCAGCAACGTCCACAGCGGAATCGCGGCGTGCATCATGAACGCATAAACCACCGTGGCGCCACCAAAGAGTATGAAGCCCGGAACTGCGAGTTTGCGTGGGCTGAGCTTGTTGACCATCTTGCCCAAGCGTGGGGCGATGAAAATACCAACCACGGCCATAGGTGAAATCATCAGCGCAGACTCGGTAGGAGTCAGTCCACGAACGTTCTGCAAGAAGAAGACCATTGGCAAGCTCATGGTGGCGATAGTGACGCCCATGGCTGCGATGGCAACGTTGGCCAGCGAAAAGTTGCGGACCTTGAATAGACGCAGCGGAACCAGTGGCTCAGATTTGGTCTTGTTCTGCCACCACACAAAAACGGCCATCAGTAGGATGCCAGCAATGATTAGGTGCCATGAGGAAATTGGGCCAATGAATGGCTCCCAGTTCGAGGACTGGCCTTCCTGAATACCAAAGACTAGGCAGAACATCGCCACTGCCGAGAGCGCAACACCCAGCCAGTCAAAGGAGTGGGCCTGCGGGGCCAAACGCGGAACAAACTTGAAGACCATGACCAAGCTGACTACAGCAATAGGCAGGTTGATGAAGAAGATCCATTCCCAGCCCACGGAGTCAACTAATAGGCCGCCGGCGATAGGGCCGATCAGCGAGGCAATACCTGCTACGGCGCCCCACAGTCCCATGGCAGCACCGCGGTGCTGGTAAGGGAACAGACGGGTAATCATGGTCATCGCCTGGGGCGAGATCATCGCGGCACCCAAGCCCTGAACCGCGCGGGCTGCAACCAATGAGCCCAGCGAATCAGACAGGCCACACCACAGTGAAGCCAAGGAGAAGATGACCATACCGATGAGGTAGATATTGCGTGGTCCAAAGCGGTCGCCAAGGCGTCCAGTGACCAGTAGCGGCACTGCAAAGGTGAGCAGGTAGGCGCTGTTGACCCACAAGATGCTGGATATGTCAGCATCCAAAGAAGTCATGATGGAAGGCATCGCTGTGGAGACAATCGTGGTGTCCAACAGGATCATGAAGAAGCCGATGACTAATGCCCAGAGGGCACGCCACGCGGCTTTCTTATCAAAGTCAGTATTAGGGTTCGCAGTTTCAGGCACTGGTCAAGGTTAGTGCCTGATTGCCGACAAAGGAATCAATAGTTAGCCTATGAGGGCGAATCAGTCGAAACTCACATCACCTGAAATGCGAGTCTCCACATCGCCACTGACCCACACACCTTTTTCGGTGGCTTCGATATGCAAGATCGCGCCACGACCAACTCGGGTTCCCTGGCGTACGGTGTATCGCTGCGGAGCGTAACCGGACTGAGTCAGCCAAATGCCGAAGGCCGCGTTCAGTGAACCGGTGGCTGGATCTTCTGGCACCGCTTCTCCCGAGACAAAGGCGCGTACCTCGAAGTCGGCAGGCGGTTGCAGAACTACCGAGCCAAAGCGTTCTTCGGAACGTTCAAGGTCGGAGAAATCTAGGGGGCGAAGTTCTTCTCGGGTTCCAGAAACCCGGGGGAGTACTGAACCACGTGGCTGCCAGACGCCGTGAGAAACACTGGACGCCGTATAAGGTCCGATGACTCCAACTTCAAGCCCTTGCAGGGCTTCGTAGTCTGGTTCAATCCCCAGAACGATATCTGCATCGCGCAGAACGAGACCCGCAGGATGTGGACCGTTGACCAGCCACTGGTGGTCAACCACGTCGTCCTCGTGAAGGCCCAGGCCACTAATGGCCCATTGCAGGACATCAGGTTCCAAAGGGCCTGAACGAGTCAGTGGAGGAGCTAAGAAGGCCAGGCGACGTGAATGGCTGTCGGTGCTTTCGCGTTCTACGCGGACCGGAACCAATCCTGCTTCGCACTGTTGAATGAGATTTCCGCCCGGGCCGGGGACTCCGCCTGACTCTAACCAAGCATGCGCCGCACCCAAGGTGGGATGCCCGGCGAAGGGCAGCTCGGTACTCGGAGTGAAAATACGGATTGCGTAGTCGGCCTCTTCGGAAGTGGGCTCAACAAAAAATACCGTTTCGGCAAGGTTCAGCCACTGGGCGAAATGTTGCATCTGGTCATCAGTGAGTTGATCAGCGTCGAATACGACTCCTAGCCCATTGCCATTAAAAGCAGTGGGCGCGAAGACATCAACCTGCTGATAAGCAAATGTTCGGCTCATACTTAGCATGGTGGCACATTAATCCTCAGGTTGATCGGGTGTTACGCGCAGGGCCTAGCAAAACGTAATCAAGAGATCCATGCTTAGTCCTCATGCGGTATCCGGCACCGCCAGCACCAAATCCACAACGGGTACTGTGAGCAAAACCGCTGAAAAATAACGGCCTAGACAAGGATTCAACAAGTTTCTGCACAGCATTTTTCTAGTGCCTTGTGCCATCCTTAAAACATGTCACCTACCCCCGTTGAACCTATAGACGATACGGTCGAGGAAGTTATAAAAGTTTCAAGCTTTCTTCCTGAGTCCATGCAATTCTGGGCTGTCGTTCTGGCCGGTGCAGTCGTTGCCGCGCTCTTAGCCTTCGCCTTTAGTACCGTTGCGCGGCGCATGCTCAAACGCATCGGTGTAGAAGAAGCCGATGTTCGCGCTACCCGACTTCCCTTCTTTGGATTGGTCACCTCAATCATCGCCAAGTCGGCCTTTGCCCTCTTCTACCGGGACCGTTCTTGGTACAACCCGTGGCAGTTTGTCATCCTGATCATCCTGGTAATCTTCCTGACGTGGTTCATCATCAAGCTGGTGCGCGTTGTCGAATCAGGCATGATGCTGCGGTTCGAATCAAAGTTTGGTCCTGGGCGTCGTTTGGCCAAGGTGCAAACTCAGGTGGGGTTGATGCGCCGCGTGCTCATCGCCGTATTGTGCATCCTCGCAGTAGCCGCCGTGCTGTTGACCATCGAGCAAGTCAGGGCCCTGGGCGCAGGACTTTTGGCCTCAGCTGGTCTGGCCTCGGTAGTTGTCGGTTTGGCTGTGCAATCAACGCTGGCCAATGTGTTTGCCGGGCTGCAAGTTGCCTTCACCGATTCAATCCGAGTGGATGACACCGTGGTGGTTGAGGGGGAGCGTGGCTCGGTTGAAGAAATCACCCTGTCCTATGTGGTGGTCCTACTGTTGGACGGTCGCCGAATGATTCTGCCCTCCACGTATTTCACCACCACACCGTTTGAGAACTGGTCACGTCGCAGCACTGAAATTTCTGGCAACGTCGCGTTGCAACTGAAACTTAATGCGCCGGTGGCCTACCTGCGCGAGCGCACCACCGAGCTACTTGAAGCGTCGGACTGGTGGGATGGCCGAGAAAATGAGCTTCTGGTGACGGATGTTCAGAATGGTCTACAGACCGTGACCATCTACCTCTCCTCACGAAATGCCGGAGACCTGTGGAGTCTGCGCAATATGATCCGCGAAAAGCTTTTGGGCGAGCTACTAGAAAGCTACCCGGAGTGCCTACCCGATCCTCGGATGGTTCCCGGCAACACCGTCTGATCCTGAAGTAAGAGCGTAATTAAGCAATTGACCCCCAACACCACATTAGGTGTTGGGGGTCAATTGCGTTCAGTGTGATTTAGAGGCGAAGAGCTGCCGGGCCATAGTCGTCGTAACGTTGCTGTCTGGCGGTGGCCTCGCGCAGGGCGGAAATCAAAGACTCGGCCTTGTCGATGAGGTCCTGAATCAGTTCATCATCGCGTTCCACCCAGAGGTACTCGGGCACATCACGCAACGGAATAAAATCCTGATGTTCTTCCCAAACAAACAGCGTACGTTCTGCCCCAATGACATGCTGTTGCCACAGAATCTGGCGCAGGTAGTTCTTGGGGATTCTTTTCAGTGGCTTATTGGTGGTCTTGATTTCAGCTAAGACCGGAGCACCGTCAGCATCAAATCCCAGCCCGTCGGGGGTGGCTAAATGAAGTCGTGAAGCTTGGGAATGAAAAAGCTGGGACGAAGGGAAAATGTTGAAATTTTCTTGCACCCAGGCGGCGATGACTGGCTCGCGCTTGCGACCGTGATCGGTGTAGGGATTACCGGAAAAACCGTTGCCGTAGAGCTTGTCCCACGCGGCATTCTTGATGGACTTCTCAGTGGAAAGTTTGGCCACGTCGGTGGCGGTGATGCCCTGCGCTCGTGCCCGCAGCCATTCAATACGATTAGTTGAATCAGCGAGGACGCGTTGGAAACATTCATGTTCAACGCCGGGCACAGTTATCACCTGATCTATTCTTCCCCATAAACCCAGAAGAACCGTGCATCTGCAGCTACTGAACTAGGTGAGACTAGTCGCTGGCACGGGCGATAGCAGTCAAAAGCTGAGGCAAAGTAGGAGTATTACTGGCGCGGAATTTTTCCGTGTCGCCCTGCATCAAGCGAATCATTGGCGTGCTGGTGACTCCCAGGTCCTCGCCGCGTTGAACTTGCTCCACCACATTGACTTCTTCTACTTCTAAATCAGGAAGTAGTTCTTGGGCTCTAGCTACAGTCTGGCGAGTACGAACGCAGGGTGCGCAAAAGGGCTGTGTGTACAGTTCCAATTTCATTAGTTGCTCTAGAACTCCTGTAGGACTGGTTCAAGTCAGAATCGCTCCTACTGCGGGATGAACCCTGCTCGCAGCTACTTCGGCCCGTGCACCGATGTGCAAGCAGACCAATATTGAAAACATTGAATCATGCTTGAAAATTCCATAGATCATCCACCCGTACTCAATGCACAGGACCTACGCCGTAGTTTCGGCTCCACCACCGCGCTCAATGGCGTAAATCTGAAAATCTCCCTCGGAGAATCACTGGCAATTATGGGTCCGTCAGGATCCGGCAAATCAACTTTGCTTCACGCGCTGGCAGGCATTGAACTGCCAGATACGGGAAGCCTAATCTTGGACCTTCCCGGACAAGCACGAGTAGATCTGCAACAGCTCAATGACAAAGCTCGAACCAAACTGCGCCGCCAGTCCTTCGGATTCGTTTTCCAAGCAGGACTGCTAATCCCAGAGCTTACTGCCGAAGAGAACGTGGCAATGGCTTTGATGATCAACGGAACCTCGCGTCAAACTGCGATGATGCAGGCAGGCCAAGTCTTGGCTGCGTTAGGTCTTGCTGGAATGGAGCAACGTCGAATAGGCCAGCTCTCTGGCGGACAGATGCAGAGAGTAGCGATTGCCCGTGCGCAGGTCACTGGTGCCATGGTTGTTTTTGCCGACGAACCTACCGGCGCTTTGGACTCAACTACCGGTGCCGAAGTACTAGACGTGTTGCTCGCTTGCACCGTGGGTGCGGGAAAGTCATTGGTCATGGTGACCCATGACCCGTCGGTAGCTGAGCGTTGTGACCGCGTTGTAAAACTCAGCGACGGGAACCTGATCAGTGACAGCCGCCAGGGCAGCAGCACTTTTGTGGGTCAAACCCGATGAACCTATTGCATCTAGCCTGGCTGCTGGGGCGCCCAGCCAAGGCTCGTCTAGCACCTCAAGTTCTCACCGTCAGTGCTTACGCCATGGTCAGCACGATTCTGCTGATCGTACTTGGTGGAGCGTATTCCTTCACCAGCTTTGAAGCCGAAGCTCAAGGAGCATATCTTCCATTGGCGGGAATAGCGGTAGTGCTCCTTGTGGTGCCGCTTCTAGTACTTGGGTCAGCCGCTGCCAGACTATCTGCACGAGCTAATGACCGGGCGCTATCTTCGCTGAGGTTACTCGGTGGAACCGGAGCACAGATTAGTGCGGTGACCGTGATTCAAGCGGCTGCCACGGCATGTGCCGGTGCGCTCGCCGGTGTGGTGCTGTACTTGGCTTGTGCTCCGTTGGCGTCATTGATTCGGTTCCAAGGAGCACCCATTGGCAAGGCCATTTATCTGCCGGCTTGGATTGTTGCGATAGCAGTATTCGCTGTCGTTCTTCTCTCCGCCATCAGCGCAGCTGCGGGTCTACGCAAGTTAGTTATCTCGCCCTTGTCTGTGGCTACTCGCAGAACGGTGCCGGTGCCAAGCTGGGTCCGCGCTTTGATTTCGGTAGGCAGCATCATTGTGTTGTGTTTGGTCTTCCTCAATTTGGGGAAAGTGACTGAAAGTATTGCCGTAATCATCGTGGTGATTCTTGCTGGCTTTGGTTTCGGACTACTCGTGCTGAACTTAGTTGGCCCCTACCTTGTTTCTAAGGTGGGCAAGCGCAAGCTCAAGACGGCTAAAACTCCACAACAGCTCCTGGCCGCACGAATGATCTTGGAAAGTCCCGCCGAGTCTTGGCGACAGGTTTCCGGCGTCGCGATGGCCTCATTTGTTGCTGTGGTGGGAGGCAGTGGCGCAGCCCTGATGCAACAGTCAGCAACAGATGTAATAGATCACTCCTGGTATGACTATTTACCCGGCGATATTCTCACCGGCGTTCTGGTGACCTTGGCAATAACCTTCATTTGCGTGGCTACGTCCTCCGCTATTAGCCAGAGCGCAAGTACCTTGGACCGGGCGCCACTGTACTCAGGACTACACCGCCTAGGGATGCCGTACTCCACCATGAATTCGGCGCGCACTAATTCATTGATGATCCCGGCGCTGACTGCGTCGATCGGTTTTGCGATCGCTTCGACCGTTCTGGTCCTGCCGTTGGCTGGGATGGCAGTCATCCTCAGCCCACTGACGGTGCTTACCGTTATTGTCGCCGTGTTACTTGGTTTGCTTTTGGTTAGGGCATCAATATTGGTCGCGGATCCGAAAAAGTTGCTAACGGCTGGAAGATAAAGACAGTGATCAGGGTCCATTCTCTGATTCAGTAAATGGTTAGCATCACTTCATGGGCGGTGATTAGGTACGCTTCGTGTTGCGTATTGATCCGATTACCGCGTATCGTGGCATACGGCTCGGATAGGTAACCCTTACCTATCTTGGCAGTAATGTTTCACAGAACCTCGCATAGTCTGGAATCACCGACCCATGAAAATTTCACGTCGCGCCGGAATCTTCGCCGCGTCCACCGCAATCCTCGCTCTGAGCCTGACCGCTTGCGGTTCCTCGGGCACTTCCGCAGATTCTTCGGCTGATTCATCAGCCAAAGCTGGCGAAGATTTCGCCCCGGTCACCATCAAGAACATTTATGGTGAGACCAAGATTGATAAGGCGCCAGAGCGCGTAGCTACCATCTCATGGGTCAACGCTGACACGTTGTTGGCTTTGGACACCGTTCCAGTAGGCATGGATGCCGACACTTACGGCCAGAACAAGAACAATTCCACGCAGTGGAAGGACGAGGCGCTGGCCAAGCTTGACGCCTCCATCGGTTCCGAGAAGGCTCCAGCACAGTTCACCACCGGTGATGACCCTGACTACACCGCCATCGCCAAGAGCAAGCCAGAATGTCATCTTCGCTCCTTACTCGGGACTGAAGAAGGAACAGTACGAAAAGCTTAAAGAGATTGCACCGGTAGTCGGTCCAATCAAGCCGAACTACACCTCCGGCTGGCAGGAAGTCACCGAAGCCGCCGGACAGATGCTCGGTAAGGAAGATCAAGCACAAACTTTGATCAAGAAGGTTGAAGGCGACTTGGCTAAGGTCGGCGAGGACAACCCAGTCCTGAAGGATACAACCTTCATCGCAGCTGACTTGTCCGCCCCGGATACCGCGTACGTGTACTCCGAAGGCGACACCCGTCCACGCTTCTTGACGGCATTGGGCATGAAGCAGGCTGACTACGTGCAGAACAACGCCGCCAAGGATACGTTCTTCTTCACCGTTTCCCCTGAAAAAGTCAACGAGTGGGATTCAGATATCGTCTTCTCCTCAGCGATCGCCGGTAACACCACTAAAGACATCGTGAAGTCGCAGCCGCTGTACGGTCAGATCCCTGCGGTGAAGAGTGACGCGGTGGCACTGCCAGGCACCGATGAAGCAACCCTAGCTATCTCGGCAGCTTCGCCGCTGTCCCTGGAATGGTCCTTGGACACCGTGGTTCCAAAAATCGTAAAGGCTGCCGAAAACGCAGCCAAAGCAAAGTAACTGCTAGCGATTCGACGCTAGATAGTGCAACTGCGCTTCCAAGGATCGGCTAGCCGCGCCAACCAGGCGCGGATCCAGGTCGGGGTAGACAACGTCCAGCAATTGAGCTGGGTCAACGTCCGCCCCGGCCTTGCCGAGTTTAATCAGGGCCCCACGAACTTGATCCAATCGGGACTCACGATGCGCAAGGTAGGCACGCAACAACTGATGCGAGGCAGTGTGTTGCTCGCCGTGCGCTGGATGCAGGGGCATGTCATCAAGGCGCAGCAGCCGATCCAAGGAAGCAAGGTAATCTTCCAGCGTTCCGTCCGGATGATCCAAAATAGTGGTCCCGCGACCCAATACGGTGTCGCCGGTGAACAGGTGCGGGCTGACACCGTTGAGCGTAAAGCACACCGAGTCCGAGGTGTGGCCCGGAGTGAAATGAACCTGAACGTTGATGCCCGCGCAGCTAATGACTTCGTGGTCTTCCAACGCTGCCGCATCCCGGCAGTATTCGTTCAACTGGGCGCGAACCGGTGCCTGGCACAGCCGATGCAGGTAGTTGATACCGTCGGTGTGGTCGCCATGGCGGTGCGTGATCAGCACCAACTGAATTTCAAATTGGGCCAGCGATTCCAAATGAGCGGGAAGCTCGGGTCCTGGATCAATCAACACCACCGGGGTACCGGGGCTCAACGCAGAAATTTTCGGGTCGAAGAGCAAATAGGAGTTAGTCCCATCCAACGTCATTTCCGAAGGGTTATCGGCCTGCAACAAAGCGATACCCGGAGCAATCAGGGTGGGAGCGGAAAGATGATCCATAGCAATGAGTGTAGGAACCTATGACCTCGACTGAAAGTGTGACGCGCCCAGAGCACGAAGCTGCCGGTCCGCGTCTGCCACGCAAAATCGGGGCATTTATCATCCTCGGAGTGTTGTTGGTAGTTGCCATTTGCGCGTCGTTGCTCTTTGGCGCACGCGCCGTTTCGCTGTCCGCGCTCAGTGATGCGCTGTGGCATTTTGATGCCACCAACGGAGATCAAGGCGTGGTCGCTTCGCGCTTTGCACGGACCATCGGGGCCATCGTGGTCGGGGCCGCCTTGGGCATGGCCGGTGCAGGACTGCAGGGTCTAACTCGCAACCCGTTGGCCGATACCGGAATTCTGGGACTGAACGCAGGATCCGCGATGAGCGTGGTGGTTGCCATCGCTTTTTTGGGTGTTAGCTCGCTGACCGGGATCATGATTGCCGCCTTTATTGGTGCGGCGCTGGTGATGACCTTGGTGTACGTGGTGGCCAATGTGGGGCGTGAAGGTGCCACCCCCATCAAGCTGGCCCTAGGCGGCGCGGCCCTGGCCGTGGGCGTAGGGGCCGTCACCAACGCGATTCTGATGATCTCGGATTCCACCCTAGATCGATTCCGCATGTGGCAGATCGGATCCCTGTCCAGCACTCCACTAGACACGTTCCTTGGTGCGGCGCCGGTTGTGGCCGTTGGAGCATTAATTGTTTTGTCTACCGCGCGGGTGTCCAACGCCGTCTCCATGGGAGATGACACTGCCACCGCGCTAGGCTTCAACTTAGGACGAGCACGCCTGCTGGGCTCGATCGGTGTGGTCATCCTGGCCGGTACCGCCACGGCGGTGGCCGGGCCCATCGCCTTTGTTGGCTTGATGATCCCGCACGCCGTGCGCTTACTGGTGGGCTCGGATTACCGGTGGTTAATGCCTGGGTCCTTGCTGGCCGGGCCGATCCTCTTATTGGTGGCTGATACCGTGGGACGAGTGATCGCGCCACCGAGTGAAATCCAAGTTGGCGTCATGTG
Source organism: Glutamicibacter sp. MOO4 (assembly GCF_056934395.1). NCBI lineage: Bacteria > Bacillati > Actinomycetota > Actinomycetes > Micrococcales > Micrococcaceae > Glutamicibacter > Glutamicibacter sp. MOO4. The sequence goes on along the minus strand of NZ_CM167800.1, from coordinate 2,218,609 downwards.
CGCAATGATCGGCGGACCCCTCTTTATCCTGATGATGCGCAGCGGCATGAAGTCGGTGAGCCTATGAGCACCAACGAAATGACGCAAGAGACGGTGAAGCAAAACAAAGCGGAACAGAGCCGGCCGCAAAGGACTAAAAACCGGGTGCTTCGAACCACCATCTGGATGTCGGCCGCCATCATTCTTTCCATCGTGGCTTACCTGTTTTGGGGCCGCGACCGCCTACCTGCCACCGAAGTTCTACAGGTGCTTAGCGGCCAAAAGGTCCCCGGAACGAGCTTTATTATCATGTCCGATAGGCTGCCACGAGTAGCTGTTGGCGCCTTGGCTGGTGCGGGTCTTGGTATCTCCGGCGCACTCTTCCAGCGTTGGCTGGGCAACCCACTGGCCAGCCCCGATGTGATCGGCGTGGGCTACGGTGCCTCGGCCGCCGCGGTGTTCGCGATGATCACCCTGGGTTATACCGACTGGAAACTGAACGTCTTCGCCTTAGCCGGTGGACTGATTGTCGCCGCGCTGATTTATTGGCTTTCAGCGTCGGGTAAACGCACCGGGCCACGATTGATTTTGGCTGGGCTAGCCATCGGATCCATGCTGCAGGCACTGATCCAATATCTTCTGACCCAAGCTCAGGTGAATACCGCGAGCGACGTGATGCATTGGCTCTCCGGTTCACTGTCTTCGAGCAACTGGCATAGCGCCCTGGTGCTCTTGATCAGCCTAGGAATTATTGGGGGAGTCTTCCTTCCCTTTGTGCTGCGTCAGCTCAAAATGCTGGAACTGGGCGAGGATTCGGCAGCGGCACTGGGCGTCAATGTCAGCCAGGCTCGCACGCTGCTGGTGTTTGTGGCCGTCGCTATGGGGGCGATGCCCATTGCAGTGACCGGGCCACTGGCCTTTGTGGCGTTCCTTGCCGGTCCGATTAGCGCGGCCCTTTCGCGTGGGCCAATCAACATTCCCCTTGCCGGATTGACCGGCGCAACCCTGGTGATTATCGCCAATTTTTTTGCAGCAAATTTGTTCGCAGATCTTGTACTGCCGGTAGGGGTAATTACCGGCGCATTCGGCGCACCGTTCCTGATTTGGATTTTGGTGCGCGCCAACTCAACCGGAAACGGGGGCTAACCCATGGCCACTTTGCAGGCTAGCGATCTGACCTTGGCCTATGACAAGGTCACCATTGTCGACGAACTGTCCTTGGACATCCCCACCGGGCAGGTGAGCATTGTGGTCGGCGCAAACGGTTGCGGCAAGTCCACCCTCTTGCGCGCCCTATCACGACTGCTTAAGCCCACCGGTGGGCAGGTGCTGTTGGACGGGGCGGATATTCATTCCAAGCCGGCCAAGGAAGTCGCAAAGATTTTGGGTCTGCTGCCACAGTCACCAACCGCGCCGGATGGAATCACCGCCCGCGAGCTGATCAGCCGTGGACGTTACCCACACCAGGGCTTATTCAAGCGCTTCTCCGCTGAAGATGAAGCGGCAGTGAACCACGCAATGGAAATGACCGGCACCACCGAGCTTGCCGACCGTGCAGTCGACGAGCTCTCTGGTGGGCAGCGTCAGCGTGTCTGGATCGCCATGGCGCTGGCCCAGGAAACTGACCTGTTGTTACTTGATGAGCCCACCACCTTCTTGGACGTGGCGCACCAGCTTGAGGTGCTTGATGTGGTCAGCGAGTTGAATCGTAGTCGCGGCATCACCGTGGTCATTGTGTTGCACGACTTGAACCTGGCAGCGCGCTACGCCGATTATCTGGTGGCCCTGCGTCACGGAAAGATCTACGCTGCCGGGCACCCGAATGAAGTGGTGACCGAAAAGACAGTTAAAGATGTTTTTGGGATGCCAAGCCGAGTTATCCCTGACCCGGTGGGTGGCACTCCACTGGTTCTACCTATCGGACGTCACCGGGTATTGCGCACCGAGCAGGTGCTGGCCTCCAAGGGTATTTTCCGCAGTGAGCCCAAAGCACTTGAGCCTTCTACCGGTACGCAGCCAGCTGAAGCAGAACAAGATGAGACGACCGGCGAATCTGAACAGAGCGTTCGCCCGGCCTACGAGCACGTTCCAACGTTGGCTTTTGAGACCACCTTGATCAAACGTCAAGAACTCTCACCTTCCTTCCGCCGTCTGACTTTCAGCGGCAACGACCTGGATTACTTTGGGACCAACAGTCACCCATTGGATATGCGGATCAAGTTGTTGCTGCCACCAGCTGGCGGTACCGCGCTGACCGACGAAATTGCCTCGATGCGCCCGAACGCGATGACCAGTCCAGCGGATCAAGTCGGTTGGTACAAGCGCTGGTTATCCATTGATCCGGACACCCGCGGCCACATGCGCACCTACACCGTTCGTGCCTTCCGCGAAGCCGGTCACCGAGATAACGCTGGGCTCACTGCAGAGCTAGATATTGATTTTGTGATGCACGGACACATGGTGGATGGAAAGCTACACGGCGGTCCAGCCACCGAGTTTGGTGATCGCGCCCAGGTGGGTGACCAACTGTTGGTCCTTGGCCCTAATAAGTTCCTCAATGATTCCAGCTACGGCGGCATCGAATTCCGTCCAGGCGATGCCGGCCGCATTGTGCTGGCCGGGGATGAAACGGCCGCTCCGGCAATTTGTGCGATCCTTGAGTCATTACCTTCTCATGTCACCGGACATGCCCTGATCGAGGTGCCAGAGACCACCGACATTCTGGGTGCTTCGACTCGTTCTGGGGTGTCCGTACAGTGGCTTACCCGCGGAAATAGTGAGCACGGGGAGCTACTACGATCGGCCTTGCGTCAGGTCGTGGCAATCCCGGCAGCCGGTGTTGTTGATACCAACGCCGAGCCTGAAGACATTGACATTGATTCCGAAATTCTTTGGGAGACCGGCCAAGCCAACAACGCCCCGTTCTACGCGTGGGTTGCCGGTGAGGCAGCGACCGTGAAGGAAATGCGCCGTTACTTGGTGCGTGAAGCGGGTCTAGATCGCAAGCAGGTGGCCTTCATGGGCTACTGGCGTCGTGGGAAGACCGAAAACTAGAACTGAATTTTAGTCCTTGGACTATTCCAAAGCGGCGGCCCTGAAAATCATTAAATGGTTTTCAGGGCCGCCGCTTTTTGGTTTTGAGAACTAGTTGCTGCTCGCAGGCTTGCAATCGGAACGCCGTGGGCGAGGATTTTCCCTGTTTAGGATCTCCAGCAGGCGGGTGAGCTCCCTGCGATCATCGCCCGGAAGCTTTTCAAAGTACCCGTCCATGCTCTCGCGTCTAAGCCGAGTCAGCTCACCTATTTGAGCCTTGCCACTGGGGCTCAGTGCGATGAGTGTGGCACGTCGGTCTGCAGGATCCGGGGTGCGGATCACCAGCTCTTTAGCTTCAAGCTGGTCGACAACCTCGGTGGTGGAGCGCGCGGCGATATGTAGTCGCTCTGCTAAGTGCGAGTTGCGCATCCCCTGGTTTTCGGCATGGCTGAGCAGGCTCAACACTCGCGATTGATGTGGGGTGATCCCTAAGGGGATGAGGTTTTCTCGCCAGCGCCCGCGGATAACGCGCGAGGCCCGGAGAAAGAGATCTGCCAAGTCATCCTTGGACTCTTCGTTCTGCATGCTTTCAAGAATAGTGTGTTCTTCAGAACAAATTCAAGATGAAACCACATAGTGAGGTTACCTCTGCTATTCTTTGTGTGAAAAGAGTGATGAGGGAGGATCTATGAGTTCAGGAGCAACGCACGGAGCACCGGCCGCGCCTACCGGTGGTGGCCGCATGAAAAATTCGGCCCAAGATAAACAATGGCTAGCCGAGCATCCGGTCTCACTCAAGCGTGTGGCCGAACTTTTTAGACCGCACCTGGGCTCTGTCATCGTCGTGGTCCTACTGATCGTAGCCTCGTCCATCATTGGCCTCGCTCAACCCTTCATTGTCCGCGAGCTGATTGATGACGCCATTCCCAATAGCAATGTTCGGCTTCTGATGTTCGGCGCCGGGGGACTGGTGCTCATTGCGCTAGCTACCGCGGTGCTGGAAGTGCTGCAAACGTGGCGCGCCACCTTGATGGGGCAGCGCGTTATGCACCGACTGCGTACCGGTCTCTTTACCCACTTACAGAAACAGTCGCTCGGATTTTTCACCAACTCCCGTTCAGGGGACGTCCAATCTCGATTGATCAATGATGTCGGGCAGATGCAGTCGGTCATTACCAATTCGGCAACCAGTATCGCTTCAAACCTGACCACCGTGGTGGCAACAGCAGTAGCCATGGTTGCTATCTCTTGGAAGCTCAGTCTGATTTCTTTGATTGTCTTCCCTCCGGCAATTTTGCTGGCCAAACAGACCGCAAAGTTGCGGCGCGCGGTCACCGGTAAGCGACAGCGCGAGATGTCTAACCTGACCTCGCTGATTGAAGAGCGGCTGAGCATCTCAGGAGTACGCCTGTCCAAGATCATGGGCACTGGTAGTGCGGACGCTGCGGTCTTCGCGGATTCCAGCCATAAGCTCATTGACCTTGAAATGAAAAGCGCCCTAGCCGGACGCTGGCGCATGGCCACCATGAGCATCATTTTTGCGGCTATTCCAGCTGCCCTCTATCTGGCTGCCGGATTGCCGGTGACAGGCGAAGGAATGAGTATCGGTACCCTGGTTGCCTTCACTGGGCTACAAGCTGGGATCTTCCGTCCAGTCATGGGCTTGATGCAACTATCGGTTCAGTGGGTTTCGGCCATGGCCTTGTTCAGCAGGGTTTTTGAGTACCTTGATACTGAGCAAGAATTACCGGTGCCGAAGAATCCAAAGCCGGTGGAACCAGAAAATGTTCATGGGTACGTAGAGCTTCGCAACGTGAGCTTCCGCTACCCGCAAGCTAATCGGGCGACCTTGGATCAACTAAATCTGACACTTGAAGCCGGCACGATGACCGCAGTGGTCGGCTCTACTGGTTCCGGTAAGTCCACTCTAGGCTCATTGCTTCCACGATTGCTGGACCCAACTTCGGGACAGGTGCTGCTCGACGGAGTTGACCTCAAAGACTATGCGCCAGAAGGCATCGCGAATGTGGTCTCTGTGGTGGCTCAGGAGAGCTACTTGTTGCACGATACTGTCAGGGCTAACTTGCTCTGGGCTGCACCGGAAGCAAGCGAAGCTCAACTGTGGCAGGCGCTCGAAGCTGCGCAGATTGCAGAGCTCATCCGCGGGTTGCCTCAGGGCATAGATACCGAGGTAGGTCAGCGTGGCCATCGGTTCTCCGGTGGAGAACAGCAACGTCTGGCCATCGCTCGAACCATGCTGCGCAAGCCAAAGGTTCTGGTGCTGGATGAGGCAACTAGCGCACTGGATACAGTCACCGAAGCGTTGGTGCAGCAGGCGCTGGATGAGCTTGCAGTTGGGCGTACTACTCTGCTCATTGCACACCGGCTAAGCACTGTGATGCGTGCGGATAAAATTGTGGTGCTCGAAGATGGCCAGATTGCTGAGGCAGGAACCTTCGACGAGCTGGTGGCCCTTGGTGGTCGCTTTGCGCGATTAGTTCAAAACAGCGAGCTAGCCGCGCAAAGGAACTAGCAGGAGGAGTCTCTGAGCCCTTGCTTTTCCAGTGAGTCCAGGATCTTTGGCAACGCGGATTCCAGTGCTTTGCGTTCTGCAGGATCAAGGGAATCAAAGAGCGTTTCGCGCACAAAGGTGACGTGGGTCGGCGCTGCACTTTGGATGGTTTGTTGACCCAATTCGGTGAGCGCAATTTGGTGACCGCGGCGATCGGTTTCATCCGAGCAACGGCTGATCAAGCCCTTGGCTTCCATACGACGAAGCAGGTGTGAAAGTCGGGAGCGGTCCCAGCGAAGTCCTTGAGCAACGTCAGCGGGACGTAAACTTGGTTCCGGAGTCTCTGAAAGTACCGCCAAAACCGAATATTCCCCGGACTGCATTTGTGCATCGCGGAGTAACTGACGGTCCATTGCGCTGGGGAATTGCCAGAGGAACTCGCGTATCGTGCGCCAGAGTTCCTGCTCGCTATCGGTGAGCCAGCGGGTCTCGTCGCTCTTCATGATTTTCTTTCACCCTTGTATCGTTAGCCCAATAAAATTTTGTTGACGCATCAATCATCTCGTGTAAGGTTGGTTTTGGCAACATAGGCTGACACGTCAATTAACTGATGGCCAGCTACCTGCCGAAATATTGATTCACATCATCATGTTCAACGGGCAGCCGTTGTTCTAGGGTCGATGTGGAAGCACACTGAATGTGTAGAGCATGAAGGACTTTGGAGGGAAACGATGAGCGAAGAATATTCAACGAAGGGTGCCTATGTCACCGGCGGAGAATTCACCCGTGATACCAACTACATCCAAGACCGGATTGTCGCTGATACTGCGCCAGAAAATTACAGCAATGAGCATAACGACAGCAAGATCGGTCATCCGTTGGCCGGTGTTTCTGAAGGTGCCCAGCTGTGGCCAGTAGAAGCAGGGCGCTACCGCTTGGTGGCAGCTCGTGCTTGCCCTTGGGCCAACCGCACCCTCATTGTTCGCCGACTGCTTGGCCTAGAAGATGCCTTGTCCGTTGGGCTTCCCGGGCCAACCCACGACGCCCGCAGCTGGACTTTTGATCTAGATCCAGACGGGAAAGATCCAGTTCTAGGCACCGAACGAATCCAAGAAAACTACTTCAAGCGCTTTGCTGACTACCCTCGTGGCATCACCGTTCCGGCCATCGTGGATATCCCATCCGGTGCCGTTGTCACCAATGAGTACCCACAAATCACCTGGGACCTATCCACCCAGTGGAAAGAATTCCATCGCGAGGGTGCACCAAATTTGGTGCCGGAAGATCAGCTAGATGAAATGCTTCCGCTGATCAAGCGGATCTTCACCGAAGTGAACAACGGCGTATATCGCGCAGGATTTGCTGGGGATCAGAAATCCTACAGCGACGCTTACGATCGTCTTTTTGATACGTTGGATTTCCTGGAAGAGCGACTTGCTACCCGTCGTTTCTTGATGGGGGACTACATCACCGAAGCGGACGTACGTCTGTTTACTACCTTGGTGCGTTTTGATCCGGTGTATCACGGTCATTTCAAGACCAACCGCAACAAGCTGGTCGAGATGCCTAACCTTTGGGGTTATGCCCGTGATCTGTTCCAGACCCCTGGTTTTGGTGACACCATCGACTTTGAACAGATCAAGGCTCACTACTACGTGGTGCATGAAGACATTAACCCAACCCAGATCATCCCGAAGGGTCCAGTGCTAGAAAACTGGTTAGAACTCTCGGGTCGTGATCAGTTGGCCGATAACGGTCCGTTCCTCAACGGCACCGCACCGGGTGAAGTTCGAGCCGAAGAGCGCGTGCAAGCCGGCCACAACCCGTTGTACTCGGCATAGCTAGTAGAACGCTTAGGCTAAGTGGTCTTAACCCCTGGGTTCGGGTGACGTTTTGAAATCGTCAAAACCTGCCAGCTCAGGGGTTTTCCATTTCTTGAGCTTTTCTTCAGTTTTAGTTTTGAGTCGAACCGTCAGCGACATGGCCCGATAGGTAGGTCAGAGGCAGGCATCAGGCGTGGCAGGATTAAAGCATGACGATCATTGCAGCTGCAGATGGATCCGCCCTAGGTAACCCAGGGCCGGCCGGTTGGGCCTGGTACGTGGATGACAATAATTGGGCGGCCGGTGGTTGGGACCACGGAACAAACAATATGGGGGAGCTGCAAGCAGTCCTTGAACTCTTCCGGGCCACCGCACACCTGCCTGATGAAGAGCTAAAGATCCTCTGTGATTCGCAGTACGCCATCAATTGCATCAGCAAATGGATGCCGGGCTGGAAGAAGCGCGGCTGGAAAAAAGCCGATGGCAAACAGGTGTTGAACCAAGACATCCTCAAAGAACTTGATTCGGCCATTGTCGGCCGCAAGTACACCTTTGAATGGGTCAAGGGTCATGCCGGGCATGACCTGAACGAGGCTGCCGACGAACGTGCTCGCGCAGCGGCCACCGCTCATCAAAGGGGAACTTCCCCTGACGCTGGCCCCGGTTACATCGTGGGAAGCGCACAAGCGCCAGCCGCGGCAAGTGCTTCCACTACGTCCGCGCCGGCAGAGCCAGTTGAGCCAGCTCACGAAGCCGAACAACCCGCACAGGTATCTGCGCTAGTGTCAACATCCGGGGACTTTGCCGCGACGGTTTATGAGCTGGAGCAAGGATTCCTCGACCCACAAATCCGCACCAGCTTTACTGAGATCGCCGACTTCTTGCACCCCAGCTACCAAGAGGTGACCCGCCACGGTGGGCTACTGGATGTAGCAACCATCGGCACCCTGTTGAGTTCCGGATCCTCCCTGCCCACCACGGGGCAGATGCAGGTTCTGGCCACCCGACAGATCAGTGAAGAAATGGTGTTGCTGGCCTACCGAATGAAGCCAAGCGACTCTGAAGTTTTGGTGGTCTCCTCCTGGTGGCAACTAGGCGAACAGGGCTGGAAGCTTCGCTTCCGTCAGGAAACTATCGAGCAGTCCGCATAGCGGCCAGTGCGAGATTAGAGGCTTAAAGAACTGTGGTCCACCGAGAAAAATTCTCGGTGGACCACAGCTGTACCCGATGCTATTTATTCGTAGTGCCCGGGGCGGGTTTCGATAATGCCCTTTTTGTAATTGATGCGGTTGACCAGCCAGGTCACTGCCCAGAGCAGTACGCCAATAACCAGCAATAGGCCGGCAATTTCGTACTGCACCCAGTCCTCGCGCGAACGGGCCCACGGGCCGGCGAGGAACAGGCAGAAGGCTACGCCGAGAATCGGGATGACGGTCGGGGTACGGAAGGCATCTTCCGGTGCCTTTTCGCGGCGCAAGACCAGCAATGAAACATTAACTACGGCGAAGACGCAGAGCAACAGCAGTGCTGTGGTTCCACCCAGCGAGCCAACAATGCCGTTCTCGCTATCCAAGTTGACGTAAGCCACCAAAGCAATGGCCAGCGCGGTGCTGAACAAGATGGCTACCCAAGGGGAGCGGCGGGTGGAGTGCACCTTGCCCAAGAACTGCGGGAGCACGCCTTGACGGGCCATGCCGTAGAGCAATCGGCTTGCCATCAGCATGTTCATCAGCGCGGTGTTGACCACGGCAAAAACGGTCAAGAACGGGAAGATAGCGTCCACCGGAATGTTCGGGGCGCCCAGGCGCACCACGTCCAGCAAGATACCGGCATCTGGATTCTTCGGGTTCAGCAAGTCGCCGGTAGGGATCACCATGATCACGGTAACTGCCACGAGCATGTAGATCACTGCACACAAACCCAGACCAATAAACATGATCTTCGGGAATACCTTGTTTGGGTTCTTGGTTTCTTCCACCAAGTTCACCGAGTCTTCAAAACCAACCATGGCGAAGAAGGCGATGGCGGTACCCATGGTTACCGCGGCAAAAAGACTGCGGTCCGACGGGGTCTCGAAGACTACAAGACGGCTGATATCACCCTGACCGGACGCAATAACAGAGAAGCCGATGCCGATGATCACTGCCATGATGGCCAGCGAAATAATGGTCAAGACGAGGTTGAACCTGACGCTCTCACCCACACCTCGCAAGTTGATCAGCGCAAGGATCACGATGATGGCAATGGCAGCCCACATGCCCGCTTGTGGCGTGGTGGGGACACCATCAATGAACTGGCCAAAACCGATCAGAAGGTTCTGACCAACCAAGGTTGCTGAGGTCGCGGCACTAGTAATGCCTGAACAGGCCACGGTGAAAGCCACGATGAAAGTGACAAAATGGATGCCAAAAGCTTTGTGCACGTACAGAGCCGCGCCAGCGGCGTGTGGGTACTTGGTGACCAGTTCGAGGTAGCTAAAAGCGGTCAAAGTTGCGATGGCAAAAGCAACGAGGAACGGCAACCAGGCCGCGCCACCCACTTGGCCAGCAACCTTACCGGTGATGGCAAAAATGCCTGCGCCGATGATATCGCCCATGATGAGGAATAGCAGCAGCTTGGGGCCGATCACCCGCTTGAGTTCTGTATCCTGGCCCTGGGGTACTGGCGTGTCACTATTCACAGTCATGCGATCGAGATCATCTCCTTCAGTAGTAGGTGGCAAGCATGACAAATTTAGTTGTTGCACCCATAGTCGGCAAACCGTCTTCTGAGTTGGCTCACAGTATCACGAGTCCAAAGGTTGCAAAATGACGATAAGCGGTACTACGCCCCTCTAGCTGTGACCTGACATACGGATGGGATCTTAGTAGCATGTTGGCGAGCCAAGTGAGAATTGCGCTGGATCCGACTAGGGTTAGTTGAAAAGCGACAAGCACTTTAAGGACGTAGATGGACTCGGTGATTAGCGAAGATTTCGCACCTTTGGCTCAAGCTCTGGAAGCACGAGCTGCTGAAGAAGAAAACTACTCGGCACAGCTCGCTGTTTATCACCGGGGTGAACTCGTGCTCAGCCACAGCGTCGGTGAGCATTTAGCGGCGGATGCACTGACCTGTGTCTTCTCGTGTACCAAAGGCATGGGCGCACTGGTCATCGCCTTACTCGTCCAAGATGGCCTGATTGATCCAGCTGCCCCAATGACCACCTACTGGCCAGAATTTGGCGCCGGTGGAAAGAATAAGCTCACCGTTGGCGAGGTGCTCAGTCACCAGGCTGGCGTTCTTGGTGTTCCCGGCGGTGTACCAAGTGAAGTCCTACTGAACTCGGCTGAATATGCCAAGGTTCTGGCGTCCATGCCAAGCATCTGGCCGCTGGGTCAGAACATCGTTGGATATCACGCCATCACCATGGGCGTACTGATGGAAGAACTGGTTCGCCGCGTCGCCGGCAAAGAGCTTAAAGATGTTTTTGAAGAGCGCATCCGTAAACCTCTGTCGGCAGACGTTTATATCGGACAAGACCCGTCGCTGGAATCACGCTACCGAGATGTCTTAGCTGGCGTTGAAGCGCCAAGCGAATTTTTTGATCCCTTCTCGCCAGCTGGCCTGGCGGTAAACTCCGCCTCCGGATTCGCCTTGGCAGACGGTCCGGTTTACAACTGGCATGAGCTGGCCAACTCAGCCCAGGTACGTCAGATCGGTCCGGCGTCCATGGGTGCGGTAGCCAACGCTCAAGGCCTGGCCGGAATCTATGCCGCATCCTTCGGCGCCGTTCCATCCCTCGGCGCGATGCAAGGATTCCTCAGCGCGGACACCTGGTCACAGGTCTCCACCGAACTGGTTTACGGACTGGATCGAAGCAACGGTTTGTTGCAGGCTTTTGCCTTGGGATTCATGAAGGCTACCGCCCGCAATAATTACGGCTCCATCTTCGCCTACGGTCACGACGGAGCTAACTCATCTTTGGCCTTTGCCGACCCTGCCTACCAGCTCGGCTTTGGCTTCATTCCCTCACGCAACGAAGGACCCAAAGACACATCTACCGGGGTCAAGCTCAGTCAGCTGGCGCGCCAGCTGATCCTCGCCAAGAACGCCAAGGCTAAATCAAACTGAACCTTGGCAAACTGAACCTTGGCAGTGAACAGAAAAATTTAGCAGATACAAAAGTGAGATTGAAGTGAAGAAGTATTTGGCATTGGGTGATTCGTTCACCGAAGGCGTCGGCGACGTAGATTCGAATCGACCTAACCAGGTGCGCGGATGGGCCGACCGAGTCGCTGAAGTGCTCAGCGCGCAGGGCGACTGGGAATACGCCAACCTCGCGGTACGCGGAAAGAAAATCGGTCAGGTCATCAACCAGCAACTGGACCAAGGCCTGTCCATGAAGCCAGATCTGGTGAGCATCTACGCCGGCGGAAACGACATCTTGCGCCCCAGAGCAGATCTTGATGCGCTGATGCGTGGTTATGAAGGGATGGTCCGACGCTTCACCGAGGCCGGAAGCACCGTTGTACTCTTCACCGGTTTTGACACTGTCGAATCTCCCTTGTTCTCCAAGACCCGTCCGCGTACTGCGATCTATAACGAGAAAATTCGCGAGATTGCCGATAAGTACGGCGCGGTCATTGCGGACTACTGGCGTTGGCGCGAATTCTCAGACTTGCGTTATTGGTCTGTAGATCGCCTGCACATGAACGAGCTGGGACATGCACTGATGGCCGCGAGGGTTCTTGACGTTCTTGGACGACACCAGGTCACCGACGAAAACTGGGCAGATAAACTTCAGGCTCCGGTTCTGCCGGATCACGCGGTGAACTCTCGCGGCGAAAAGCTGAAGCAAGAATTGGGTTGGGCTACCGAACATTTGGTTCCTTGGGTTAGGCGCAGGCTCTCGGGCACATCCTCGGGTGATTCCTTGTCAGCAAGGTATCCGCAGTACGTTCAACTCACGGCGGTCACGAAGTAAAACTTTTGTGACAGTTCAACGCAGCGCGACTCTTTGACCTAAAGCGCGAGGCAGGTAACATGGTTGTGTGCTGCAGATCTAAGATCAGCAGCACACGCCATAGACGGATGGCGGGAGAGTCCCGTTCACACCATGGACGGGCGCCGTAGGAGCAATTCCTCCCCAGGAAACTCTCAGGCCCCCGTACCGCCATCACGAGGCAACTCTGGAAAGTAGCCGGCCAGATCCGGTTCACCGAAGGTGCAAGTGCTCGGCTTTGTTGGCCGAACACGTAAAACTCTCAGGTAGTGCAACAGGGATGGGGAGGCAAAGCGTCCTTCCTTTGGCATGCGCCAAGACAGATCCCGTGGAGACTCCAGCACCATGACCATCACGCAGACTTCGGCTTCTACGAACAGTGAATTCGTTACTCGCCACATCGGCCCGCGTCCTTCTGACGTCGCCACCATGCTTCAGACTCTTGGCTACGACAGCCTAGAATCACTGATTGATACCGCAGTTCCCGCAGATATCCGACAAGGTGCCGCACTGGATATTCCAGCAGCACTAAGTGAAACCGAAGCGCTGGCCCACCTGCGTGCGGTAGCCTCCAAAAACGTCATGAAGACCCAGATGATTGGTCAGGGCTTCTACGACACCCTCACCCCAGCGGTGATTCGACGCAACATTGTCGAAAACCCAGCCTGGTACACCGCTTACACCCCGTACCAGCCAGAAATCTCCCAGGGCCGCCTCGAAGCCCTACTGAACTTCCAGACCATGGTGATGGATCTGACCGGTCTGCCAATCGCCAACGCTTCTTTGCTGGACGAATCTTCGGCCGCCGCAGAAGCCGTGCTGATGATGCGCCGTGCTAACAAGAAGAAGGCCAAGGGCAAGACCGTCCTGGACTCCAACATCTTCCCGCAGACCATCAAGGTTGTGCAGGGCCGTGCCGACGCACTGGGCTTCGAAGTTGAAGTTGCTGACCTCTCCGCAGGCCTGCCAGAAGGCGACATCTCCGGCATCGTATTGCAGCAGCCAGGTAACAACGGCTCCATCGCAGAACACGCAAGCATCATCGCAGCCGCCAAGGACGCCGGCGCAATGGTCACCGTCATTGCTGACCTTTTGGCTTTGACCATGATCACCCCTCCGGGTGAACAAGGCGCCGATATCGCTGTGGGCAACACCCAGCGTTTTGGTGTTCCACTGTTCTTCGGTGGTCCACACGCGGCCTACATGGCCGTTGCCGATGGTCTGACCCGCTCGATGCCAGGGCGCTTGGTTGGTGTCTCGGTTGATGACGCTGGCGTTCCTGCCTACCGTCTGGCACTGCAGACTCGCGAGCAGCACATCCGCCGCGAGAAGGCGACCTCCAACATCTGTACCGCTCAGGCATTGTTGGCCATTTGTGCCTCGATGTACGCGGTGTACCACGGTCCAGCCGGTTTGAAGCAGATCGCAACCCGCGCCAACAACCACGCTCGCGTGATTGCCACCTCGCTGGTAGCAGGCGGCTTCACCCTCGCATCCGATACCTTCTTCGACACCGTTGTGGTGAACGTGAAGAACGCCGAGGAAATCATCTCCAAGGCGATCACCGCGGGCATCAACCTGCGCAAGGTCAACGACACCCAGGTTGGTATCTCCACCGATGAGGCCACCACCTCAAGCATCGTCAAATCCCTTCTTGAGGTCTTCGGCGTAGAGCTTTCGGCTCCAGAAGGCTTTGAGATCCCAGAGTCGCAGGTTCGCACCAGCGACTACCTGACCCACCCGATCTTCAACACCATCTCTTCCGAGACCCAGATGATGCGTTACCTGCGTCGTCTCTCGGACCGCGACCTGGCACTGGACCGCACCATGATCCCATTGGGCTCGTGCACCATGAAGCTGAACTCGGCTGCCGAAATGGAATCCATCACCTGGCCAGAGTTCGCTTCCATCCACCCTTACGCGCCGGCAGAGCAGACCGAAGGTTGGCGTGAACTGATCACCGACCTTGAAGGTCGACTGACCGCGATCACCGGTTACGCTGGCGTCTCCATCCAGCCAAACGCTGGTTCCCAGGGTGAATACGCGGGCCTGCTAGCCATCTCGGACTACCACGCATCACGCGGCGAGGGTCAGCGAAATGTCTGCCTGATCCCAGCCTCGGCTCACGGCACCAACGCGGCTTCCGCGGTACTGGCTGGCATGAAGGTTGTCGTTGTAAAGACTGCTGCCGATGGCACCATCGATTCCAATGACCTGGATGCCAAGATCGAAGCCAACAAGGACGTGTTGGCTGCGATCATGATCACCTACCCATCCACTCACGGTGTGTACGACGCTGACGTACGCGAAGTGTGCGACAAGATCCACGCCGCCGGCGGCCAGGTATACATCGACGGTGCCAACATGAACGCACTGGTTGGTCTGGCACAGCCAGGTTCCTTCGGTGGCGACGTTTCGCACCTTAACCTGCACAAGACCTTCTGCATCCCTCACGGTGGTGGCGGCCCAGGCGTTGGCCCAATCGGCGTAGGCGAGCACCTCTTGCCATTCCTGCCAGGCGACGCTTCGGGCACCTACACCGAACGTGACGGTGTGCCAGTGGTTGCTACCGCTTTCGGTTCGGCCGGCGTACTGCCAATCTCTTGGGCTTACATTGCGATGATGGGCGGCGACGGTCTGACCGAAGCTACCAAGCATGCAATTTTGAACGCCAACTACATTGCCAAGCGTCTGAACGAGCACTTCCCAGTACTGTTTACCGGTAACAAGGAATTGGTTGCCCACGAGTGCATCCTTGACCTGCGCGAATTGACCGCCAAGACTGGGGTGACCGCAGAAGATGTGGCCAAGCGCCTGATCGACTTCGGCTTCCACGCACCAACCTTGTCCTTCCCAGTAGCAGGCACCCTGATGGTGGAACCAACCGAGTCTGAGGACTTGGGCGAGATTGAGCGCTTCATCGAAGCGATGATCACCATCCGTCAGGAAATGGAAGAAGTGCTCTCGGGCGTTTACACCATTGAACAGTCGCCACTGCGCCACGCTCCACACACCGTTACCGCCGTGGTCAACAGCAACTGGGACCGCAAGTACTCGGTAGAGCAGGCTGCGTTCCCGGTATCGCGTCTGAAGTTCGACAAGTACTTCCCGGCTGTTGGCCGTATTGATGGTGCTTCCGGCGACCGTAACCTGATCTGCTCCTGCCCGGCTCCTGAAGCCTTTGAAGACTAAGAGGATTTCACGATGACTGAGACTACCCACGAACTAAAACGCACCGCCCTCTATGAACAGCACAAAGAGCTGGGCGCAAACTTCACTGACTTCGGCGGCTGGGATATGCCACTGAAGTACGGTTCAGAATTGGCCGAGCACAAGGCTGTTCGTTCCACTGCTGGGCTTTTTGACCTGTCCCATATGGGCGAGGTGTACCTGGCTGGACCGGAAGCGGTCACCGCGCTGAACACCGCGCTGGCAGGCAACTTTGGCATCATGAAGGTGGGCAAGGCCAAGTACTCGCTGATCCTCAATGATGACGGCAAGATCATTGATGACTTGATCGTGTACCGCCTTGAAGAAGAAAAATTCCTTGTGGTTCCTAACGCTGGCAACGCTGTGGTGGTAGCCGCAGCCCTTGCAGAGCGTGCAGCTAAATTTGATGTCCAGGTCGATAACGCTTCGGAGCGTCAGTCGCTGATTGCAGTGCAGGGACCGAACGCGCAGGACATCGTCTCCAAGCTGGCAGCTGACCAAAGCACCGTTGACTCCGTCACAGAGTTGAAATATTACGCAGCGGTTTATCTGGTGCTCGGCGGTCTTGACGTTCTGGTTGCGCGCACAGGATACACCGGCGAGGATGGCTTCGAATTGATCATCAACAATGATCAAGCGGCCGAGCTGTGGGAAAAAATTGTCACAATTGGTGCGGATCACGAGTTGGTTCCGTGTGGCCTTGCCGCACGTGACTCGCTGCGTCTGGAAGCTGGCATGCCGTTGTACGGCAACGAGCTAAGCCTAGAACGCACCCCATTTGATGCGGGATTTGGCCCTGTAGTCTCCTTCAAGAAGGAAGAAGACTTTGTGGGCCGAAAGGCTCTTGAAGCCCTGCGAGAGCAGACTCCAGCACGCAAGCTGGTCGGTCTGAAGGGTCTGGGCAAGCGCGCCGGACGCGGTGGCTACGCCATCGTTAAGGACGGCGCTACTGTTGGTGAAATCACCTCAGGACAGCCATCTCCGACCCTCGGCTACCCGGTAGCCCTGGGGTATGTGGATGCGCAATACAGTGAAGTTGGCACCGAGCTAGAGGTCGATCTGCGAGGTAAGACTTTGCCATTTGTCGTCGTCGAACTGCCGTTCTACACGCGAGCCAAGTAACGTTAAACATCAGTAGGGCCTAGCCATACGCCCGCTTATTCCCTTGGGAGAGGAAATACCGTGAGTAAAGTTCTTTCGTCATTACGCTACTCGGCAGAACATGAGTGGATCGATGCATCGTCCCCAGCCAAGGTCGGCATCACCCAGATCGCTGCTGACGCCCTGGGCGACGTTGTCTACGTAGACCTGCCAGAGGTTGGCGATTCGGTCAGCGCAGGTGAAACCTGTGGTGAAGTTGAGTCCACCAAGTCGGTTTCCGACCTGTTCTCGCCTGTTACCGGCACCGTAGTTGCGATCAACGACGAGGCTGTAGAAAACCCGGGAATCTTGAACGAAGACCCATATGGTGCCGGCTGGCTGTTCACCGTAGAGGTCGCCGAAGAAGGTCCGCTACTTTCGGCAGCAGACTACGCAAGCGCGAACGGTGGAGATGTCCAGTAATGAGCAACCAGAATTTTGAATCTCTGGCACCCGCATCGCTGACCCAGTCCCTAGCAACTCTGGATCCTGAGGTAGCACAGCGCATCGACGCCGAGCTAGCTCGCCAGCAGCGTGGCCTGGAAATGATCGCTTCGGAGAACCACACCGCCCAGGCTGTTATGCAGGCTCAGGGTTCGGTGCTAACCAACAAGTACGCCGAAGGTTACCCGGGACGCCGCTACTACGGTGGTTGCGAAGAGGTTGACGTCATTGAGACGCTGGCCATCGATCGCCTCAAGGCTCTTTTTGGTGCCGAGTACGCCAACGTTCAGCCACACTCCGGTGCTCAGGCTAACGCTTCGGTTTACCACGCACTGGTTCGCCCAGGCGACACCGTACTGGGTTTGAACCTGGCGCATGGTGGTCACCTGACCCACGGCATGAAGATCAACTTCTCCGGTCGTCTATTCAACATCGTTCCTTACGGTGTAAATGAAGAGACCAACCTGGTGGACATGGACGAAGTTGAGCGCCTTGCCGTGGAGAACCAGCCAAAGATGATCGTTGCTGGTTGGTCCGCTTACCCACGTCAGCTGGACTTCAAGCGCTTCCGCGAAATCGCTGACAAGGTCGGCGCTTACCTGTTCGTGGATATGGCTCACTTTGCAGGTCTGGTTGCAGCTGGTCTGCACCCATCGCCTGTGCCTTACGCCCACGTGGTTACCTCCACCACCCACAAGACCCTTGCCGGTCCTCGTGGTGGCATCATTCTGTCCAACGACGCGGATATTGCCAAGAAGATTAACTCTGCAGTCTTCCCAGGCCAGCAGGGTGGTCCACTGGAGCACGTCATCGCTGGTAAGGCTGTAGCTTTCAAGATTGCAGCTTCCGAAGAGTTCAAGGAACGCCAGCAGCGTACCTTGGCTGGTTCGCGCATTCTTGCTGAGCGTCTGACCCAGGAAGATGTTGCTGCCAAGGGCATCAGCGTTTTGACCGGTGGCACCGATGTGCATCTGGTGCTCGTTGACCTTCGTAACTCGGAGCTTGACGGACAGCAGGCAGAAGATCTTTTGGCACAGGTGGAGATCACGGTTAACCGCAACGCGGTTCCATTTGATCCACGTCCGCCAATGACCACTTCGGGCTTGCGCATTGGTACTCCAGCACTGGCAACCCGTGGCTTCTCGGAAGCTGCATTTGCTGAGGTCGCGGAGATCATCGCGCAGACACTGATCGCCGGTGCCGATGGTAATACTGCAGTTTTGCCAGAGCTGAAGGACCGAGTTCTGAAGCTGGCCGAGTCTCACCCGCTGTATCCGGAGCTTGCTAAGGTTTCCGAGTAACATCATCAGCTATTGATGAGGGCCCGGAAGGCGGAAACATTCGCTTTTCGGGCCCGCAGTTTTTCCTCCACATTTGTCCACCCATAACTGTGTGGATGTCCCGTTGCAAGGATGACCTCTTGCGCACCCCTTCATCTTTCCGGCAGTTAGCTATCGGAATGCCCAAGTTCTAAGGATGTGACCCGCCATGGCGGTAAGCGTATTCGATCTTTTCTCGGTTGGTATTGGACCGTCCTCCAGCCACACCGTGGGGCCAATGCGTGCGGCACACGCATTCATTGCCCAAGTAATCCGTGAAGAGAAGATAGCAGCCCTGGAGACTATCCGGGTTGATGTCTATGGGTCACTGGCCGCTACCGGTCGTGGGCACGGAACATTCACCGCCATCATGTTGGGACTTGAAGGTTTTGAGCCTGAAAAGGTGCTTCCTGCCCAAGTTGATGAGCGACTGGCGCAGATGGAAGAAACTGGCATTTTGCAGCTAGCTGCTCAGCTAGATCAGCGCAAAGATTTGAAGTACACGGTGGGGGACATGGTTCAGCACCCGCTGACCGTTTTGCCTCGCCACACCAATGGTGTGAAGTTTGTGGCCCTCGATGCCCAGGGTAACGAGCTGGTCAATGAAACCTTCTTCTCCGTTGGTGGTGGTTTCATCGTGCGCGAAGGTTCCGAAGAGCGCATCGAAAAGAACCTTGAGGAAAAGCTGCAGAAACAGCCTTATCCATTCACCACCGCGGCACAGTTGTTGGAACATGTGAAGGACACCGGCAAGTCCATTGCCGAAATCATGATGGCCAATGAGCTGACCTACCGCAGCCGTGAAGAAATTCGTTCGGGCCTGATCCACATTTACGCGGTGATGGAAGAGTGCAAGGACTCTGCCTTGGAGCGTACCGGCGTGCTGCCCGGTGGGCTCAAAGTTCGTCGTCGTGCACCAGAATGGCATGAGCGTTTGCGTAAGGAAGACAAGGACCGTGATCCTGTGTATTGGCAGGAATGGATCAACCTTGTGGCCTTGGCGGTTAATGAGGAAAATGCTTCCGGCGGTCGTGTTGTTACGGCGCCGACTAATGGTGCTGCTGGCATCATTCCGGCGGTGCTCTTCTATGCCACTCACTACGCTCCGGGCGCTAAGTACTGGAACGATGAAGAGAAGAACGATGCAGTTGTGAACTTCTTGCTGACCGCTGGTGCTGTTGGTGTGCTTTATAAGGAACAGGCTTCGATCTCTGGTGCAGAGGTTGGTTGTCAGGGTGAGGTTGGTTCGGCGTCGTCGATGGCGGCAGCTGGCCTTGCCGAAATTTTGGGTGGTACTCCAAAGCAGGTGGAAAACGCTGCTGAAATTGCGATGGAGCACAATCTTGGACTGACGTGTGACCCAATTGGTGGTTTGGTGCAGATCCCTTGTATTGAACGCAATGCGATTGCCGCGTCCAAGGCTGTTAACGCAGCGAAGATGGCGCTGATGGGCGACGGTGAGCACCACGTCACCCTTGATGAAGTGATCATCACGATGCGTGAAACGGGCAAGGACATGAGTGATAAGTACAAGGAGACGGCCATGGGCGGCTTGGCCGTTAACGTGGTTGAATGCTAATCACTAGCTGATTTTTGGTTTCGGGAGGTCGGGTAATCCGGCCTCCCGAAGCACTTTAATGCACGGATTCACTGTCTTAGTCCTGATTTCTATCGCTTGTCAGATACTGAATGATTTATCCCCTAGATGCCATACGTCTATTTCGTCATTAGCACTTTGAGTAGGTATTATGAATTCTTGTCGATTCTCTGTTCGGTGCCAGTGCGGACGAGAAATAAGTAGACTTTTCCACTATTTGTCGAGGGTGGAAGCGTGGGATTGATACGAAGTCCAAGCCATTGGAATGCAGCGTCTGAGCGAAGAGGCAGGCAGGTCCAAGGCATACTCCTGCTCCCGACACTGGGGCACCGCGAAAGAATCGCCCACGGAATAAAACGGCCTTTCACAACGTCTCACTATGTATGCCTCAAAGCAAACTATTCTCACCAGTGACCATCCCAACCAAGAGTGGAAACGGTCTGCAGCTACGCAACCGTGTTGTTCTGCCGCCCATGTGTCAGTATGCAATCGATAAGCGTGACGGTGTTCCAACCACGTGGCAACTAGCTCACCTTGGCTCGATGGCACACGGCGGTTTCTCGTTGGTGATTTCCGAAGCTACCGCAGTGGCAGCTGAAGGGCGCATCTCTGACCGTGATGCCGGGCTGTGGAATGAGGAGCAGGTTGAAGCCTGGAAGCCCATTACGCAATACGTTCGTTCCCATGGCGCAGCCGTAGGCGTTCAGCTTGCGCACGCTGGCGCTAAAGCTTCGACCTATGGATGGTTAAAGGAACTGGAAGATGCCGGAAAGCTCGGCAGCATCAGTGACGAAGACGGTGGCTGGGAAACTTTCAGTTCCTCATCCTCGGACGTATTTGGGCTGAAGCCGGCAACCGCCATGAGCACCGAACAAATCGCAGCCTCAGTCCAAGATTGGGCAGACGCAGCACAACGTGCTGACGAGGCCGGATTCGACCTGATTCAGATTCACGCGGCCCACGGTTACCTGATCCACCAGTTCCTCTCGCCACTATCCAATGAGCGTACCGATGAGTACGGCGGAAGTTACGAAAACCGTACCCGTTACCTACGAGAAGTTGTTGAAGCCATCACCGCCGTATGGCCAGCGGATAAGGCCCTAGGCATTCGCTTCTCGGGTGAAGACTGGGTTGAAGAGGGCTGGCGCATCGCCGATACCGTGAAGCTTGCCAAGCAAATGTATGACCTTGGCGTGCGGGCCTTCGATCTGTCCAGCGCAGGTATCGGTGCTTTCGCCGGTCCTACGGGTCCCGGATACCAGGTGCCGCTGGCTCAAGCGGTGAAACAAGCATTGCCAGAGGACGCGTTTGTGACGGCCGTTGGTGTCATCACTGATCCGACTCAAGCAGAACATATTGTGGTGACCGGTCAGGCTGACGGGGTTAGCATCGCCCGAGCCGCCTTAGGCAATCCGCAGTGGCCAAACCATGCCGCTCAGCAGCTAGGTGCGCAGAAATCTCACCCACCTCAGTACTGGCGCGGCCGCTGGTAAAAGGCGTTGCCATGCTGAATTCTTCCGAATCCTCAGTTAGTTTCTGGTTACCTCTTCCAGCCGTTGAATAGTGATGTTAGGTTAGTCCCACGGATCTAGTCGCAACGCGGCCAGGAGTCGCGTGCGGAAGGGAGTCAGCATGGCACTACGCGCGGATTCTAATGGAATCGACGCTTCGCTCTATCGAAGGAATGGTTCTTGGAGCACAGCTCTCGTTGATGCTTCGTTGGGGACAACTGGAGCACAGGAAGCCGCTGATCGACTTCCAGACGAGGTCGCAAAACTGCTTAAGTCCCAGCAGGCTCAGCCTCAAGATGTACAAGCGCTCATTGGCGTATTGGAACCAGCAAGTGGGCTACGTGCACCAGTTGCACGGTTCGTCGCAGTTCATGATGGCGAAGTAGTTCTTAACGAAATCATTCCGGGTCTCAAGGTCTCCTCTCCTTCAGTTGACGTAGGACCGTTCCCGAATTTCACAGCCATCGCCCGTGCCCGCGGGGGGTCTTTCTCTTACCTCGTCGCTGAGGTCGGAAAAGATGGCGGCGAGGTTCATCTGTATAACACTGCCTCTCCGGAGCGCATTGCTAGCCAAGGTATCGTCGGACTGCCTGAAGAAATCCATCACGCCCGAAAAGTGCCCGGCGAATATGACCAACCCAAGGCGCAGTCCGCAGCCGACGAAATGGTTCGCCGCAATGCTGACGAAGTCGCTGAGCTGATCAGAAACATGTTTGCCGAGAACTACGTGCGATTGATCGTGGCTTCTGGTGACATCAAGGCGCGCGAAGCCGTTATCGCTCAGCTACCGGTTGCCCTACGTGACTATGTTGAAGTCATTGATTCGCATACCCGAACCGGTGGCGCCGACTCCAAACAAGTAGATGCCCAGATCTCCAAACTGATTGATGACGTGAAGTCCAAGGATCTTGCGGATCTGGAGGCCAAGGTCTCCGCGCAGTCCGGCAATGGACGAGCCTTGTTAGCAGTTGGACTTGATGAGGTTGTCACGGCTCTGCAATCGGCTCAGGCAGATACCGTGCTGGTCGGACAGTATCAGGACGAGCACACCCTACGGGCACTAAGTGCTGAACCGTGGATTGCTCACCAGGAAGGCGATGACCACGCCGAGTTGGTTGCTGGTGAATGGCCTGCACCGGAAGTGCTGTTGCGTGCCACGGCACTAACGGATGCGACAATCCGTTACGTTCCTGATTCGCTAATCCCTGATGGTGCCGGAATCGCCGCCCTGCTGCGTTGGGCAAAATCCTAAACAGTCACCAAAACAACAATTGGGTTCTTGCTACGAAGATGATCTTCGTGGCAAGAACCCAATTTTAGTGTTCGACACTTTCTAGCCCACCGAATCGTTACCTACACCGACAGTTAATTAGTCCTGGTCGTGTTGCTGCGGATCGTTGTGCGTCGGTTCGCCCGGTGTTGGGCCAACCTGAGGTGAGCCGCTAGGAGGCTGAGAACCAGGGCCCAGCTGATTTGGATCGTGGAGCATAGGCGGTGGTGGCGGTGGATAGTTGCCCTGCGGATGGTTCTGCTGAGCGTTATGTTGCCAAGGTTCAACCGGCGGAGCCCAGTAGGCCTGGTTAGGGTACGGCATTTGCTGAGGAGCTGACCATGGCTGAAGTACCGGAAGTTGGGGTGGAGGTGGAAGTGCTCCAGCAGTGCGTTGAATGTCTTTCTTGTCGGCCAGCTTGGTTAGTACCGCGGTGAGCACGGCCATGAAGAGCACCGAGATGATTAGTGATGTTCCATCCGAGGACTCCTCATTCAGATCAATTTGGCCCAGCGCACCAAGCATGAACAAGAACGTGTTGTTGATGATGTGCATAGCCATCGCCGCTTCCAGCCCACCGGTTCGCCAGGTGAGATAACCAGCTGCCACAGCAAAAGCGGCAACGTCCAATAATCCGTAGACATCGTAAAGGTGCCCGAAGGTAAACAGCGGTACAGGCAAAAGAATCGCAAACAGCGGATGTTTGAGCCAACTGCCCACAACCTGCATCAGCGCTCCACGGAATACCAGTTCCTCGGCAGCACATTGAAGCGGAGTAAGTAGAAGGACCAAGATGGCAAAGAAGAGCGGATCGGCCGGCACGTCATACGGGGCTAGTTGTCCGGAGTCCTCGGTGCTTAGGCCAGAAAAGCCAAAGCTCAAGGCGAAATAAACGGCGAACAAGATGGCGCTCGTGCCCAGTGCCAGACCGAACCAGCGCCAGCGCATTTTTCCAGCTACGGAAAACAGTTGACCGACAGGTTTAGAACCAAGCAAGAGATAGGCCAAATACACGGCCGGAATCATGACGATCAATGAAACCATCGTCATAGAAAAATCTAACGGTGACGTCATATCGAGCTGCGCATCAGCGAATAACGTTTCGTCGCTAGTGCCGGCGCCAGCATCTGTGGCCCATGTTGCGGGGTTGACCAGCATGGCAACAAATACCACCAACATCACCATGATGAGTAGGGCTACATAGAATCCAGTACCCGTTCCCGCAAAGGCTATAGGCCTCCACCAGCGGTAGTTGTGGCTACGGCGCATCAAACGGTGGAATGGATAACTTTGTTCCCCACTAGTCATAGGCATAGTGGCGGGAGGTGGCAAGGGCGAGCTCATAGCTCAATTCTCTCCCTGATCTGCGTTGACGGCATGAACCTTGCGGAGGATTTATTTGTCATCCTTAGGTGTTCGGCACAATACCCATACACTTGTAGCGAATGATTCGCATTAACTGACTTGGAGCGACGCCGCGTGGGCCACCATCATGACGAACCGATATTGCAAGATCCTAAGCGACGCCGCCGTGCCTCGATTATCTTGTGGGCACTACTTGCGCCCATAGGTGCGCTCGCCCTGGTGATGGTCCTCATTCTGTGGCCACAAGGAAATTACGACAAGTTTGCACTGGACGGCAACATGGATACCGCAGGTGGCGCCACGATGGCCACCGGTACCGTCATGCGTAGTGGAACAGAGCAATGCCCCTCTTCCAAAGGCTTGGAAGACGTCGGTGGCAAGGTTCTAGATTGCAACGTCACCTACGTCATGCCAGATTCTGGTGGCGCCGAAATTCAGCTGGAGATCCCGGCCGAGATGTTGCAATCCCGGGATGCGCGTCCGGGGGATAACCTGCGCTATCTTGACCTGTCCAAGGTTGATACGACCAGCGGAAGCCCGTACGTCTTTGTCGATTTCGTTCGCACCTTGCCGATGGCTCTCTTGGCGATTGCCTATGGAGTGGTTGTCGTGCTGGTCGCTGGATGGCGCGGAGCCAGAGCGGTTATCGGTCTGATCGGTGGCATTGCCTTCATGATCTTCTTTATGGTTCCGGCGCTTATCGAAGGCGGAAATCCGGTATTAGTTGGTTTGACCGGTGCCACGGCCATCATGTTTGTCGCGCTCTATTTTGCTCACGGACTGAATGCCAAAACCTCAACGGCCCTATTGGGAACTCTCTTCGGCCTCGGCGTTACGGCCGGCATGGTGTTATGGCTGACCGACGCGGCAGCCCTGACGGGGGCCAACGGTGAATCGGCAATCACGCTATCTACCGTGGCTCCGCAGATCTCGTTGCCGGGTCTATTGATCTGTGGTGTTTTGGTTGGCGGCATGGGCGTGCTCAACGATGTCACTATTACGCAGTCCGCTACCGTATGGGAACTGGCCGAAACCTCTCCTAGGGCGAGTGCCAAAGAATTATTCTTCCGTGGAATGCGTATTGGTCGAGACCATATTGCCTCGACCGTTTACACCATTGCTTTCGCCTACGCAGGCGCCGCACTGCCGATTCTGGCCATTGCAGCCCTGAGCAACCAAGGTTTTGGTGTGACACTGACCTCGGGGGAGATGGCTGAGGAAGTAATTCGCATCCTTATTGGTTCTATTGGATTAGTACTGGCAATTCCAGTGACTACTGCCGTCGCGGTGATGGTGGTAAAAGCTACTGGCACCGGCGGAGCGCACGGCAAGAGAGCACTATTTGCTACTCAAACCGACGCCTAGGTGCGAACGGTTCTCAAAAGTAATGTAGAATTGTTCTCAATAGCAACCTTGTTTAGATGGAGATCTTGAATGAAGAAGTATCGCTCTTTGCTTGCAGCCGCTGCCGCATTGCCAGTCGCAGGACTGATCCTGACTGGATGCAGCAATACCAGCAGTGAAGCATCGAATGCTGGTACCTCTTCACTGAACGTCGTGGCAACGACCAATGTGTACGGGCAGATCGCTCGCGCTATTGGTGGCGACAAGGTCAAAGTCAGCGAGCTTATTACCTCCGGCGCGCAGGATCCTCACTCTTACGAGCCCACCACCCGTGACAAGCTCACCGTGTCTGAAGCTTCGATTGTTGTAGCCAATGGCGGCGGGTACGACCAGTTTATGGATTCGTTGGTTCAGTCCCTACCGAGCGAACAAGCTGGCGGAGTTCAGCTGATTCACGCCGTGGACAGCTCACCTATTGCCAAAGAGCATGAAGGCGAAAGCGAAGAAGAGCATGCGGAGCATGAGGGTGAAGAATCCCATGAGCATGCCGCATACAACGAGCACATCTGGTACGACCTGGACTCGATGAGCGCACTAGCTGACGAGCTGGCCGATGATTTCGGTGAAGCTGATGAAGCTAACGCGCAGGAGTACACGAAAAATGCGCAGACCTTTAAAGAAGGAATCAAAAAGCTTCAGACCCAGCTCGGCGACGCGAAGCTGACCGGCAAGACGTTCATTATGACTGAACCGGTTCCCTTCCATCTTTTGGAAGATGCCGGAATGGTCAACGCCACGCCCGATGGTTTGAGTGAAGCCATTGAAGAAGGCGAGGGCATCGCGCCGATGACCCTGAAGAAGGCGCAAGACCAGCTGGACGGTGCTCAGGTTGATGCCTTGGCATACAACGTCCAAACTGAAGGCAACGAAACCAAGGTACTCCAGAAGGACGCGGAAAGTGGTAAGGTTCCTGTCGTCGACTTCGCAGAGACCATCCTGAATGATTCCAGTTATCTTGAGTGGATGAATTCCAACATTTCGAACTTGTCTTCCGCGATCAACGGCTAGGTCATACGTAGACTACTTATATGGCATTGATTTCTTCTCAAATTTCTCAAGCGGCAGGTAAGGCAAAGTCTCTGCTCGCAGAGCGATCTGTACGCGCTGAAATAGCCCAAGGAAATCGGGAAATACAACAAGCCGATCACGTCCTCTTCTTCGCTGAGGGACCGGGCCAGTTCTACCAACTAGGTGCCTGGCTGGGGACCTTTGAGCGTTTGGTCGAAGACGGCCTGAGCGTCGGTTTGGTGCTCATGGATTCTCTGAGCGCCAAACGCGCACTGAGCGAGACCACCGTACCGTTGCTCTTCACCCGCTCAATGGAACAGATCGAATCAAAGCTTCGAGGCTGGGGAACCAAGTCGATCAGCTACGTGAACAACGCGCAGCGCAACTTCACAATGCTGCGTGTTAACGGCCCGGCGCATATCCACCTAAACCATGGTGAGAGTGAAAAGGCCTCGATGGTCTCCAATCAGCTCAAAGCCTATGACTTCGCCTGTGTCGCCGGTCCGGCCGCAGTCGAGCGCATCACCGAGAACATTGCACGTTTTGATCCATCACATCTGATCCAGATTGGTCGGCCTCAGCTTGATGCCTTGGAGCAGGAAGGGCCTTCACAGAAGATCCGGGTGCTCTATGCGCCAACGTGGGAGGGCGATTCAGAAGCGATGGCCTACTCCTCTCTAGCAAAACTCGGTGAACGAATTCTCGCTCAGCTGGTTACGGACGACCGCTTTGAGGTGCGCTTCCGACCGCACCCAAAAACCGGTGACAAGTCTGCCGAGGCTGCAAAGGCAGTCACCGCGCTCAAAGCCAATTTCAGTTCAACCCTGGATCCAGTCAGCGATGCCTCGCAGTCTCTGGTGTGGGCCGACGTTGCCATCTGTGACACGTCTGCCATGGCCTACGACGCGGTGGCACTGAACATCCCGTTGCTGCTGGCCTCCGACCGTCCAAGCAAACTCGGTGACGGCCTGCCACTAGAGCAACGGCTGGGCAACGCCAATGGTTTGGCTGACCGGGTGGCGCGATTGGCCGCAACAGGCGTGGCCGGACAGCAAAAACAGCTGGCCCAGTACTTCTTCGCTACCACCGAACCTGGAATGGCAACGCAGAAGCTGAACCAGCTGTTAGCTAGCCTCTAGTCTCCGACTAGCGCTGCTTAAAAACAGTATCCTGCCATGCGCGATGGGCCGCAGGATCACGTGAGAACATCACGTGTTTGACGTTTGTGTATTCGTCAAAGGAATACTGGCTCATATCTTTGCCCATCCCTGAGGCTTTGTAACCACCGTGGGGCATATCCGAAACGATCAGGATGTGTTCGTTGATCCAAACACATCCAGCCTGGATCTGGGCGCTGGCCCGCATCGCGCGGTCAACATTTTTGGTCCAGGCGCTGGCGGCCAAGCCATACGGGGTGTCATTGGCCAGTTCAATTGCTTCGTCATCAGACTCGAATGGCAAGGCAACGAGCACCGGACCGAAGACCTCTTGCTGGACTATTTCAGAATCCTGAGTCGCCCCAACGATCAGTGTTGGACGGTAATAGAAGCCTGGACGTTCCTCGCGGCGCCCGCCGGCCAGAACCTTTGCACCGGATTCTTCGGCTCGCACAACCATCGCAGACACCTTTTCCAAGTGCGCTTCGCTGATCAAAGAACCCATGTCAGTGTCTATGTCCGTGGGATCACCAACCACCATGGCATCCATGAGTTGGGCCACCCGTGCGGTGAACTTTTCAAACACTGAAGAATGCACGTAAGCACGTGTGGCAGCTGTACAGTCCTGACCGGAATTGATCGTGGAGCCAGCTACCGCTCCGTGCGCTGCGGCTTCAATGTCTGCGTCATCAAACACAACAAATGGTGCTTTGCCACCGAGCTCAAGGTGCACTCGATTTGCGAGCTCAGCGGCCATGGACATGATTTTTAGGCCCACCGCGGTGGAGCCGGTGAAGGAAGTCATCTTCACCAATGGGTGGCGGACCAGCGTAGAACCGACGCTTGGACCCTCACCAACCACCACGTTGATCACGCCATCAGGCAGACCTGCATCAGTCGCTGCTTTGGCGAAGAGCATCGACGTGCCAGGTGTGAGCTCACTGGGCTTGAGCACGATGGTGTTACCTGCCGCGATGGCCGGAAGCACCTTCCATGCAGCCATTTGTAATGGATAGTTCCAGGGGCTAATGGATCCGATCACGCCAATGGCCTCTCGACGGATCATTGACGTGGTGTTTCCTGCATAATCTCCGGCTGCTAAACCTTGAAGATTCCTCGCCGCACCGGCGAAGAAGTTCACGTTGTCGATGGATCCGGGAACATCAAACTCGGTAGACATTCGAATGCTCTTGCCAGTCTGAGCTGTTTCTACTTCAGCTAGCTCGTGTTCATGCGATTGAAGCTCTCGAGCAAAAGCCAAAAGATGGTCCGAGCGTTGACCCGGCGTCAGCGCAGACCATGACTTAAAAGCCTCAGCAGCTGCCTGCACAGCTTGGTCAACCTGAGCAACAGTTGCCGTATCAACGTCAAGCAATTTATCCCCGGTGGCAGGGGAGACGCGTGGAAGAACCGGTCCCAGTCCGCGCACCTGCTTGCCGTTTATGAACTGATGTCCTAATGATGGGGTGTAGTAATCCATGATGATTCTCCTGCGGAGGGTACTGAGATCAATGAAAAGTGCGGTGGTCTAGTGACGGAAAAATTCCGTCATTAGGAATCGAATCCCATGCCAATCTTGTCCATGAGGCGCAAGAATGCAGAGCGTTGTCCCTGATTGCGATCCGCTTTAATTAGGTGGTCGGTCATGAGTTTCACGCCCAGCCATGCCGCCGGTTCCGGTGGGAACGGGATGGGTTTGGTGCGCACTAACTCCAGCTCGGTCAGCTCAGTCTTTTCCCCGGCGAGCAAGTCCAGCATGACCTTCGCTCCGAAACGCGTGGCTCCGACTCCTAGCCCGGTGAAGCCGGCGCAGTAGGCTACTTTGCCTCCGTGTGTGAGATCAAAGAACGAGAAGAAACGTGAGCAGGTGTCGATGGCGCCGCCCCAAGCATGCGAGAACTTCAGCCCGTTCAACGCAGGGAAACTGCCAAAGAAGTGAGCAGCTAGTTTTTCGAAGGTCTCCGGGTTGCTGTCATAGCTTGAACGAACCTTTCCTCCAAAGTGATACACGGCGTCGTAGCCGCCGTAGAGGATACGGAAATTCCCGTCGGCGTCGATGGTTGGCCGTGAATAGTGGAAGCGGTTGTTCATGTCGGCCAAACCGACCATCTGTTCCCAACCGATGGCTTCTCGCTGCGCATCGGTGAGTGGTTCAGTCATCAGGGCGTAGTCGTAGACAGGGACGATTCGGGCTCTGTGGCGCTTGATCAATGAAGGGAAAACATTCGTAGCCAGTGCTACACGGTCTGCCAAGATTTGCCCGTCGGTGGTTAGCACCTTGATCTGCTCGTTCATTTCTACCAGTTCAGTTGCCTGCGTATTTTCGTAGAGTTCAACGCCCAGCTCGCGGCATACTCGGGCAAGCTCCCATGCCAATTTGGCCGGATGCACCAGAGCGGTGGACTGATGGTCTAACGCCCCCGCCAAGAAATCTGGTGAGTTGATAACGTTCTTGACCTGGTGTTTGTCAAGATAATCCACACCAGGTGCTTCAGCTTCCTCCGCAGCCCAAGCAATCTGATGAGCCTCGGTGGCTACGCTCAGGGAGCCCTGCCGAACAAAATCAACGTCCATGGCGTAACGCTGAACAGTGGCCTCAAAATCATCGAGGTTCTGGGCGCCGAGTTCACTGAGCAAGGCATTTTCTTTGGGCAGATGATTCTCCCCATTTGCTTCGCCGTGAACTAACGAAGCCTCACAGAACCCGCCGTTGCGACCAGAAGCCGCCCAACCAATGCGTTGGCCCTCGATAAGAACAACATGACGGTTTGGGTCTTGCTCTTTGGCCTGCAACGCAGTCCACAAACCGGTATATCCGCCTCCGACAATTAAGAGGTCAGTGGTGATGAATCCGTGCAGTGCCGGTGTTGGTTCAGGACGTCGGGCATTATCTAGCCAGTAACTGGTGTGTTTGGCTGAGGTCAGGGAAGCGGCGATGTGCTCTGCAGAAGCGGCTTCTTCGTGGCGATCAAAGGTAATGGGGTTCTGTGTGCGCATTAGTTCATTCCTTGATTAGTAGCTTCATTTTTGGGAGCTAGTAAGTCAGCGGAACGACCATAGGGCCTTGAGGTTTTGCGGTTTGTTGGGCAGACAGGATGCCAGTTGAGAGCCAGTCGGCGATCAAGGCTTATCCCTCTTCTCGGAAAAGAAGTCCGCAAAATTGAATGTGATTCATTACTCATCTAATCCTGCGGACAAACCCTTGTCAAGAGTCATGGACCAAGCGATGCAGCTTGCCACTGAATATGACAATGTGCGGATAGAACGGGCGGACGAGCCCGCGCTTGAAGTCCAATGCGAATCGTAATTAGTTGATGATTTCGCCCTTGGGGCTTTGCGCTATTGCAGCGATTCTTTCGCGCCAGGCTTGAAGTTCCGCGGGGGAGAGCCGGGTGAAGTCATGCACTTCGCGGATCACTTTTAGCGGGTGAGTACTGCGGTAGGAACGAGTCGGATTACCCGGGAATTTCTTGTCGGTGACATTGGGGTCATCCTCAAATTCGCCTGTCGGTTCAACCTCGTAAACATGAGGGGCGCCATCTATGGACGCGATTTCGGCTGCTAGCCCCGCACCGTCAGACAGCGCGGTGAAGTAGACGTGGTTCATGATGACTTCTGGCCGGTAATTCGACGGGTATCCCGCAGACGGCTAATCGCCTGGTACCAACTCTGCTTTGGTGCCGTGAAAGAACGGTCCCGATTCAAGATCCTTGCTCATAGAACCAGAGCTTAGCTAATGAGATGACGCAGGGAAAGAGCCACTCACCATGCCTCGGCCCGGCGAGCATTTGGCCGGTAATCAGCTCTTAAACACGTATATTTGGTGGTGAACCACGAACAAGCTTTGGAGATTTCCACGTGCCAATTTTGAACAAAGACATGTCCCTATGCATCTCGCTTTCGGGTCGACCATCCAACCTTGGAACCCGGTTCCACAACTACCTGTATGAAGAACTTGAACTGAACTTCATCTACAAAGCCTTCTCCACCGATGATCTTGCTGGCGCGATTGCTGGTGTCCGTGCGTTGGGTATCCGTGGCTGCTCCGTTTCCATGCCTTTCAAAGAGGACGTGATGAAACTTGTCGACGAAATTGAACCGTCTGCCGCAGCGATCGATTCGGTCAATACAATCGTGAATACCAATGGTCACTTGGTTGCTTCCAACACTGACTTTGAAGCGATCGCAACGTTGATCGCACGCCACGAGCTGGACAAGATCCACAGCGTATTGGTCCGCGGTTCCGGTGGAATGGCTAAGGCCGTCGTTGCGGCGTTCCGCGATGCAGGCTTTGAAGATGTCACCGTGCTGGCACGCAATGAAAAAGCCGGCGCCGAATTGGCTGAGAAGTATGGCTACAAGTTCGTTGCGGCAGACCCTGCCCCAGGACATCAGATTCTCGTCAACGTCACCCCGTTGGGCATGGACGGCGCACAGGCCGATACCCAGTCCTTCACCGATGAGCACATCAACGTTGCCGAAGCCGTATTTGATGTTGTCGCATTCCCGAGCCAGACACCACTGATCCTTGCCGCCCAAAAGGCTGGCAAGCCGGTAATTACTGGTGCAGAGGTCATTGCACTCCAGGCCGCAGCACAGTTCGAAAAGTACACCGGCCACTCGCTGACCGATGATCAGGTAGCGCGAGCTTCAGAGTTCTCTCGCCTGTAAGCATCAATCTGACTGTCTCATAAAGAAGAAGTGCCAGCACTGAAAATTCAGTGCTGGCACTTCTTCTTGCCTTGCTATATACGCGTTGACGAACAGTCAGGGCGCCAAGCTAGCCGCGCAGTACAACCTCAAGGTCTTCAAGCGCTTGGCCAGCTGGGTATTGGCCGTTGAAGAGTTTTGAACCGTCTTCAGTAAGAACTGCAGAGAAGCGAGTCTTGACCAAACCGAATGCACGGGAAACCGAAGTCTCAGTCAATTCAGCAATAGCCACACGCTCAGTTGCTGTATCGATGGTCAGCTTGATTGCGTCGTCTTGGTTTTCCACGCGAGGCTCAATCAGATCTAGCTTCATCATTCCGCCGTGGCCGGAGAACGAAACTTGGCCGTTAAACCACACCTCATTATCGGGAGCTTCTTCTGAAAGCGAAGCAGGGAAGACCAATGAATTGCCGGCCTGCCACACACCATTGCTAGCTTCAATGCGTCCATCAGCCAAGGAAGAAATATAACCGACGAACGAGGCCTTCAGACCCCATTCCAAATGTGGCTGGAACGGATCGCCTGTTGGCGCACCATTTCCCATCATTGTTGTCTTCCTTCCACAGATTACTGACACTAAATGCTCTGTTGATCAGTATTTCATATCTGGGTTAGCTCGTTGGCTCTGGGTTCGCTGCCAGCCGATCATTACGCGGTGCTTCATTTATTACCGGACGATAGTCATCTTCCACGGCGATCGTCGCAGGGTCAAAAGTAGTCCCGTCCGGCAGAGTGAGGGTGGCTACCGCCGAAGATCCGGTCCAATGGTGGATCTCTAATTTGGTGGGGGAGAACTCTTGCTCAATGTTGGCCTGCAGATGATCCAGGGCGCGAGCGTATCCGCTGAATCCAGCACCGAGGCAAACCACCACTAACAAAGCGGCCAAGGCTGAGGTCAGTAATTCAGTACGGATCGACGCACGGCGTGCATAGGTCTGTTCACCGTCGCGAAGCGTAGCGAACTTCTTTCGGCGCACCAGCCCATGGATCAGCACAGGTATACAAATTACGAACAAGATCACCGCGACAACTAGAAACAGCATTGGCGTGGCAAAATCTACCTTGAGGAACTCTCCCATGTATTTACCCTAGCCCTGTAGTAGTTCCACGTCACTAGATCAGATCACCTTTCCCGAGTTGTGGATTCCTCATTGTCCTCCCAAAAGCGCAAGAGGTTATTCGACAAAACTATCAGCGACGATCAGTGCTTGCTCCAGACGATCCAACGCAACAATCAGCACCTCATCTTCGATGTTCATCGCCGGCACCACATGCAACCGGTTGAAGTTAGCAAACGGTAGTAAACCGGCGTTCTTCGCTGCCGTTATCACCTGGTTCATCTCGGGGCTACTGCCACCATAGGCGGCCAGCGGTTCACGAGTCTCCCGATTCTTTACCAGTTCGATCGCCCAGAACACTCCGGTGCCACGCACTTCACCAACCGACGGGTGATCTTTGGCGAACTGTGCCAGGCGTGGCCCGATGATTTCCTCTCCCAAGCGCTGCGCATTTTCAACCATGCGCTCATCTTCCATCGCAGTGATGGTCGCGACCGCTGCGGCGCAGGCCAGGGGATGGCCCGAATAGGTTAGCCCGCCCGGGTAAGGGCGCTCGCGGAATGTCTCAAAGATCTCAGGGCTGATCGCCACTCCACCGAGCGGAACGTAGCCAGAGTTCACTCCCTTGGCGAAGGTGAGCAGATCCGGCACCACATCAAAATGATCCACGGCGAACCACTTTCCGCTGCGACCAAAGCCTGCCATCACCTCATCTGCGATGTAGACGATGCCGTGCTTCTTAGTCAGTTCACGAACCCCTTGCAGGTAACCGGGAGGTGGCAGGTAAATACCCGCGGTTCCAGGAATGGATTCAAGAATGATCGCCGCAATGGTGCCCGGGCCCTCCAGCAGGATGGTGTCCTCCAAATGCTTGAGCGCGCGCTGCGTTTCCTCTTCTAAGGTGGTGGAGTTGAAGTAGGAACGGTAAGGGTAGGCCGGGAAAAAGTGCACTACCCCGTCACTGCCCTGATCCGAGGCGAAGCGCCGAGGATCTCCGGTCAGATTCACCGCCAGCTGCGTGCCACCATGATAGGAACGATAAGCCGAAAGCACCTTCTGCTTGCCGGTATGCACCCGCGCCATACGCACCGCATGCTCTACTGCGTCGGCCCCACCATTGGTGAAGAAGATCTTGTTCAGTTCCCCTGGGGTGTGTTTGGCGACCAGCCGGGCCGCCTCGGAGCGCGCATCGTTGACGTGCTGAGGCGCGATCGTGGCGATCTTGGCGGCCTGCTCTTGGATGGCAGCGATGACTTTGGGATGCTGATGGCCGATATTGGTATTCACCAGCTGACTGGACAGGTCGATCAGCTTGGTGCCGTCCCCATCCCAGACATAGGACGCCTCGGTTTTTAGGATGGTCATCGGGGTAAATGGTCCCTGCGCCTGCCAGGAGTGGAAGACATGCTCACGATCCAGTTCATAGGCACGCTGCCCGGCTGCGATCTGCGCGTCGCTGATTTCTGCGTTGGCTGCTACTTGCTCGCTCATGATGCTCCTAGTCGTTCTGCGGGAAGCCGAGGTTGATGCCACCGTGGCTAGGATCTAGCCAACGTTTGGTAACCACCTTATTGCGGGTAAAGAATTTAAAACCTTCGGGGCCGTAGGCATGCTGATCCCCAAAGAGTGAGGCCTTCCAGCCGCCGAAGGAGTGGTAGCCCACCGGCACGGGGATCGGTACGTTGACCCCCACCATGCCCACCTGGATCTCGTTTTCAAAGCGGCGGGCCGCCCCGCCGTCATTGGTGAAAATCGCGGTGCCATTGCCGTATGGCGAGGCGTTGATCAGTTCGATGCCCTCGTTGAAGGACTGGACGCGCACCACCGAAAGCACCGGGCCGAAGATCTCGTCCGTGTAGATGGACATGTTGGTGCCGACCTTATCGAACAGCGTCGGGTGCAGGAAGAAGCCTTCACCCTCGGCATCCACGGTGCCGGTGCGACCATCAACCACCAGGTCCGCTCCCGCCTCGATTCCGGCATCGATGTAGCCGGCCACCTTGGCCTTGTGCTCACCGGTGATCAGCGGGCCCATATCGCAGCCGCGGGTTCCATCACCCACGCGCAGCGTCTTGGCGCGCTCGGCGATCTTGGCCACCAGCTCATCGGCGATCGAATCGATGGCCACCACCACGGAGATCGCCATGCAGCGCTCGCCGGCGGCCCCAAATCCGGCATTCACCGCCATGTCGGCCGCTAGGTCAAGATCAGCATCGGGCAAAACCAGCATGTGGTTTTTCGCCCCGCCAAAGGCCTGGACGCGCTTATTGTGCGCGGTACCTGTGGCGTACACGTATTGGGCGATCGGGGTGGAACCCACAAAGGACACCGAGCTGACCCGTGGGTCGGTCAAGAGAGTATCCACCGATTCCTTATCTCCATGCACCACGTTGAACACGCCTTCCGGGCCGCCGGCCTCGGCAAAAAGTTGGGCAAGCCAGATGGCGGCCGAAGGATCCTTCTCCGATGGTTTAAGCACCACGGTATTACCTGCGGCGATCGCGACCGGGAAGAACCACAGCGGCACCATGGCCGGGAAGTTAAACGGCGAGATGATCGCTGCCACGCCGACCGGCTGGCGCAGCGAGTGCACGTCCACCCCGGTGGAAGCGTTTTGCGAGTATTCACCCTTCAGCAGATACGGCGCGTTGCAGCACAGCTCCACCACTTCCAGGCCGCGGGCCACTTCACCGAGGGCGTCGTCCAGCACCTTGCCGTGCTCGGCGGTGATGATCGCGGCCAGCTCGCCCTTGCGCTCGGTCAGCAACTGGCGGAAGTTGAACATGATGGCGGTGCGCCGTGCCAGCGAGGTGTCGCGCCACTTAGGGAACGCCGCGGCGGCGGCAGAGATGGCCAGCTCGGTGGTGGCCTTGGAGGCCAGCTGCACGGTGCGGGCCACTTCACCGGTGGCCGGGTTGTAGATCTTGCCGGTGCGATCTTGAGTCGACGTGGCGGCGTTATTAATCCAGTGCTGCAGGTTTTCGGTAGGTGTCATGGCTTCATCATGGTCGAGAAAAGTGAGTCAGAACACCGGCACTATGTCATGATTTAAGCTCGATCGATGACGGAGTGTAAAAATGCTGACGGTTAATGAGGTGCTGTCCCTGCCCATCGTGCAAGGCGCCGAACCCGAAGTGCTCTGCGCTGACGGCCTGGACGCCGAACTGCGCTGGGTGCACGTTACCGAATCCAGCGAAAACATCGCACTACTGCTCGGCGGAGAGCTGATGCTCACCACCCTGCGCAACGTGAGCGACGTCCGCGAATTTATCACCGCCCTGCGCACCGCCGGCGCATCCGGGGTCATCATCGAAAACACCAGCGGCAGCAATTTTTCCGTCGCAGATCTAGGCTTACCGGTGATCGTACTGCGCCGCCAAACCCGCTTTGTGGCCATCACCGAGGTCATCCACCAACTCTTGGTCGCCCAACAGCTTGAAGCCGTGCAATTTTCTCGCACCGTGCACGAAATCTACACCGAGCTCTCACTCAAAGAGGCGGACGAAGCGCAAATTGTCACCCGCACCGCCGCGCTACTGGACGCGCCGGTGGTCCTAGAAGATGTCCGCCACCGGGTCTTGGCGCACGCCGGCGCGCAACTTGATGACTGGATCAACCGCTCCAAATTTGTCGGCTTCCTGGAGCACACCGGGCGCAGCACGGGGGCGGAAAACTGGTTGCAAACTCCGGTGGGGGCGGCCCGCCGACGCTGGGGCCGGCTGATCGTCCCCACCGAATTAGCGGACGATGAACGTGCGGCCATGGTCCTTGAGCGTGCCGGGCAGGCGCTGACCATTACCCGCCTGTCCGGGCGCGATGAACGCGAACTGCTCTACCAAACCCGCACCGCCACCTTGCACGAGCTGATCGCCGGACATAACTACAGCGACAAGGAGCTGGCCAGCCGGACCCAAGCCTTGGGCCTGACCGCCACCGCCTACTACGTGCCGGTGGTCATTTCCAGCAGCGCGGCAGCCACGGCCACCCAAACTCAGCTGGCTGACCGTGCCCTGCTTGAAGTGCTCGATCAGCTCGCCGACACCCTGCACCTGGGCTTCCTCGCGGGTCTGCTTAAACCCGGGTACTTAGGGCTGATCCTGCCGTTGCGCGCCCGCGAATTACTGGACTCCACCCTGCAAGGATTCACCCGCCGCTTGGCCGAAGAACACAGTTCCCCGCTGGCCATCGGGGTGGGTTCCGAAGGCAACCTGCGCACCGCCATCACCGGGCTGGAACAGGCGCGAGCGGTGAGCGAAATTGTGCCGCACCTACCCACGCGCGCCCGCCCCTATTACCGCTTTGCCGACCTGCGCCTGCGCGGGGTTTTATCTGCCATGGGCAACGACTCGCGGATGCGCGCCTTTGCCCACGCCGAACTGGCCGGGTTGCTGGACCCGCTCGATGAACCCGCACTTGACCTGCTCGAACTCTACCTCGCGCACGGCGGCAACAAGTCCGCCCTAGCTAAGGCCGGCTATCTCTCGCGCCCCACGCTCTACACGCGCTTAGCCAAGCTCGAAGCCAAACTAGGGGTGGGGCTGCACTCCGCCGAATCCCGAGCCAGCTTGCAAGTTGCATTGCTCTGGCACCGCCTGCACGGCTAGTTCTCCACATCCCGCCCCGCGGTTTCTGCGCGCGCTTGCGCCCCGGCGCACACTGACAAACATGAGCACAGCAACCGCCCAAGCGCTACAAGATCTGGCCACGGCCAACAAGCTTTACGCGTCCGCTACTGCTGTGCTTTCAACCTCCGAACTTCCGGCCGGGCACGCTGCCTACTTCGTGTTGGCCACCGAAAACCATGCCTCCGTCCAGTCGCGCGCCCAGCTGCACGCCGCCCACGCACTACGCACTTCCGGCGCCCACAAACTCGACCAAACTTCCCTGCAAATCATCGCCGATCTCGGCGCCGAACCGAGCATGGAGCAGCTGATCGCCGCCGAAGGGCACACCACCATGGGGCGCACGCACTACCGCTCCGCCCGCGCCATGATGCATGACTGGCTGGACATCCCGCGCAGCACGGTGAACGATCGGCTGGTTCAGGCCGACTGCCTCATCGGCGGCATCGACGAGTCCGGCGCACCGCTTCCGCCCTGGCTGCCCAAGCTCTCGCAGCAATTCGCCAACCCGGAAGTTGATCCTCGCCTGGTGTTGGCCACCGCGACCAAGCTGCATTCGGTCCGCAAAGACCTGGATGACGGCGCGGCGGGCGAGGCCCAAAAAGAGCAGCTCGAATCCCAAGCCCTGCAGATGATTGACGGCGAACCCAAGTCAGCCCGCAAGCACATTGGCGAGCTCGTTGCACAGGTCAAAGCCGGCAAGCGACCGCTCAAGGCACTGCTTGAGGAGGTCGGGCTCTACCGCCGAGGCCTGCGCAAAGGCCTAGTTGAGTACATCCTGCGCGTCCTGCCCTCACAGTCGGCGGTGATTGAGGCTTTCTTTGCGGCCCTGGCCAACCCGTCCACGCTGGCCGGCAACCGCGACGCCTTGCAAGAGACCGAGGCTGAATTCACCGGCGAGCAAGGCTCCGGCTGGGATGACGAATCGACCAAACCCGACTGGGCCCGGCAGGACTCTTCCTCCACCGACCCGCCGCCCGATCCGCCTGATCCGGCCGACGCGCCCGCCGACCCACCAGCTCCACCTGCTCCACAGACCGACCCGCAGCCAGCGTGGGAAGACTTGAAGCCGGAGCGAAGGCGCCTGATCGGAGTGATGGCGTTGTTGATGGCCGATCATTCATCTCGAACCGCACAAGACACCGGCACCCGAAAAGGTTTGGCAACAGGTCAAGTCAGCGTCATTTTGGATTACGAAAAAATGATGGCAGGAGCCGAAAAATATGCAGTCAGCTCTTCGGGATTTACCCTCGCCCCCGGCGAAGTGCGCGCGATAATGTGTTCGGCGGGAATCTACCCGGTCATCCTCAACGGCAAATCGCTACCACTAGACCTTGGCCGCAGCCAACGCCTGTTCTCCAAAGCCCAGAGCAGAGCTCTACGCGCTGCCTATCGAGGATGCTCTTACCCGGGCTGCTCCATGCCCGTTGAACGATGCGAGCTCGACCATCTTGACGCCTGGGAAAAAGGTGGCGCCACGGATATCAATTCGGCCGCCCTG
This sequence comes from Glutamicibacter sp. MOO4, assembly GCF_056934395.1. NCBI lineage: Bacteria > Bacillati > Actinomycetota > Actinomycetes > Micrococcales > Micrococcaceae > Glutamicibacter > Glutamicibacter sp. MOO4. The sequence goes on along the minus strand of NZ_CM167800.1, from coordinate 2,178,965 downwards.
GGCTGTCCGGTCCATCACGTCGAACGTCATTGCGGCTTGTTCCACGCGGTGAAAATCCCGGGCTGTCGACCGATGGTACTACTGCCCGAGGCCTTGGATCCGGAACAAAAATTGCGGGTCAACACGTATTTCATGACGCCCGACGAGGCCATCAAGGCCGACCAGCTCGCCGATCGGATGACGGAATTATGGCGTGCCGGCGAGCTCCAAGTAGAAATCGTCGACCCCTGAAGCCTGGCCCCGAAGCCGCCCCTGAAACAAGCCTCGAATCCCCCCTATAGCCGGCTCGCCCTCAGCTACAGCGCGTGCAAATGCCCGCGGATACTCTCCCCAGGATCCTGCTGATTTTCGCCGGTGAGTAAAACAAAAGCCTGCCCAAAAGTCAGTTCGTGAATATGCTGTTCGGTCAGGCCCAATTCCTGGGCGATTCGCGCGGTACTGGCCCGGTGGTCAAACTGTAGTGAAGGGAAGACCAGCGAGAAGACCCGCGAGGTTTCCGGAGCGCTGTTGCGCACCGGCTCAAGCAGCATCTCTTGGCATAGCCAGGTGTAGGCGCTTTCGCCCAGCACCCCACACGCTCGAGCATGAGCCAGAATCACCGTGGCCGGCACCCCAAAATGTTTTTCAAGCGTGAGCAATTGAGGAATCTGCAAAAGGTTCGAGACCCGAATCTGCAAGGACAACGCCGGCATGAGCAGGTGCGCGGCGAATTGATCGGCCTCCAACTCAGCGTAGGCGATGTGATCGGCATTTCGGCTCAGCGACGAGTGCAGTACCAGGTGCCCCAGCTCATGGGCCAACGCAAAGCGTTGCCCCGCACTAGTGCCCGAGGCCAGGAAGATGAACGCTTGGCCCTCTTCCCAGAAGCTGAAGGTTTTCACCGCGTCGAGCTCGGCGGGCAAACTGAGCACCCTCACCCCGTGAGATTCAAGCAGGTGCAGTACGTCGGGTAACGCCCCGCAGCCAAGATCCCAGTCCAAACGCAATTGTGCTGCCGCGTCAGCCGGGTTGTAGCCGGTCAGTTCCGGCACTTCGGTCTGTGGCAAATGGAAAGTTTGGGTGATCAGTCGGTATAGCTCCACACCGGTGCGCCCGGCGGCCGCTGCGGCGAGCTTCTGCGCGTTGCTGGTACGTCGCGGACTGCGGAAGAAGATCCGTTCAGCGTCGATCCCGGAGGTGGCGGGAAGGCGGAAAAATTGCTCGGCACAACCTAGCGTCTGCGCCAACGCAGTACTCAATTTTTCGGGGGCCTGGGCCAGTTCCCGCTCGCCCACGCCCAGTGACGCGGCCAGCGCTGACCTGCTCAGTGCCACACGTTCACGTGCGAGCCTGATTCGGGTCGGTTCCAGTGTCATGAGGTTCCTGCCATCTTCCAAAAGGCGATCTTGATCGTCCAATGACCTCAGACTAGTGGCCTATGACACAAAGCACCAATTGAGCGACAAACCGTGAAGAACCGCCGCTTCATATGACGCTGACTTGCAGATTTATGGCCCGCAGGCAGATCCTGCGGGCCAAATGGGTTAGATCTTGTTGACCGCTTCTTTCAGCACGGTGCGCAAGATCGATTCAATCTGGTCGAACTCGGGTTGTCCGATGGTGATCGGTGGCGCCAGCTGGATCACCGGGTCTCCGCGGTCATCGGCTCGGCAGTAAAGACCCGCCTCCCACAAAGCAGGGGAGAGGTAGCCGCGTAGCAGTCGCTCGGACTCTTCGTCGTTGAAGGTCTGCTTTGTTGCCTTGTCCTTGACTAGCTCGATCCCATAGAAGTAGCCGGCCCCGCGCACGTCGCCCACAATGTCCAGGTCGCGCAGCTTATCTAGGGTCGATTTGAATTTGTCGGCGTTGTTTTTGACGTTCTCGTTCAGCCCCTCGCGTTCGAAGATGTCCAAATTGGCCATCGCGACGGCAGCGGCGACCGGGTGCCCACCGAAGGTATAGCCGTGGTAAAAGGTGGTGTCTCCCTTGGTGAACGGTTCAAAGAGCTTGTCCGACACAACCATCACACCAAGCGGTACATAACCACTGGTCAGGGCCTTTGCCGAGGTGATGATGTCGGGGACAAAGCCGAAGTCATTGCAGGCGAACATCGAGCCGATGCGTCCGAACGCGCAGATGGTTTCATCGGAGACCAGCAGCACGTCGTGCTCGTCGCAGATTTCGCGCACCCGATCAAAGTAGCCAGGTGGCGGCGGGAAGCAGCCGCCGGAATTCTGCACTGGCTCCAAAAAGACGGCCGCGACGGTGTCCGGGCCTTCAAATTCGATGGCTTCGCGAATACGCTCCGCGGCCCAGAGTCCAAAGTCCTTCTCATTGTCGGCGAACATTTCTGGCGCCCGGTAGAAGTTGGTATTTGGCACCCGGAAGGTGCCCGGAACCAGCGGTTCAAAGGGAGTTTTCATATCCGGCAGCGAGGTGATGGCCAGGGCGCCTTGCGGGGTGCCGTGATAGGCCAAAGCGCGGGAGATGACCTTGGTCTTGCCAGGCTTGCCCTTCATTTTGAAGTGCTGCTTGGCTAATTTGAAGGCCGATTCCACCGCTTCGCCACCGCCGGTGGTGAAGAACACGCGGTTGAGGTCTCCCGGGGCGTAACTGGCAAGACGTTCAGACAGGTCAATCGCTGGTTCATGGGCGTAGGACCACAGTGGCATGAAGGCCAGCTTTTCTGCCTGCTTGGCCATCGCTTCGGCCAGTTCGGCTCGGCCGTGACCCGCGTTAACCACAAACAGTCCGGAGAGCCCGTCAAAGTACTCACGGCCGGCGTCGTCGTAAATCTTGTGCCCGTGCCCGCGCGAAATGATCGGAACGTGGCCACCCTGTGCGATGGAAGAGTGCCGGGCCATGTGCATCCAAAGGTGATCGCGAGCTGCTTGCTGGCGATCGGTACCGCGTGGTGTGTTCATCGTGTTCCCCAGTTGTATTCCTGTTTTTTCAGTGAAAGGTACGTGAAGGTATTGGTGCTGAGCACGCCGTCGATCCCGCGGATGGTGCCAATCACGCGCAAGAGGTCTTCGTCGTTAGAGCAGATGACCTCGGCGAGAATGTCGGCGGTTCCGGTGGTCACCAGGCAATAGTCGACTTCTGGCAGTTCGGCGATGCGATCGGCGGTGCCGTTGATGTCTTGATTGGCGACAATGCTGATCATTGCCTGGCGGGTGAAGCCCAGTTCCAATGGGTTGGTGACTGCGACGATTTGCATAACGCGACTCTCGACCAGCTTCTGCACGCGTTGGCGTACCGCTGCTTCGCTCAGGCCCACTGCTTTGCCGATGGCGGCATAGGAACGACGCCCGTCTTCCTGCAGCTGTTCGATGATCTCCTTGGAAATTTCGTCGATGACCTGTGCTGAGTGCGAGGGTAACGTCATATCGACCTCCTTGGGTCTTGGGGGCTTTGAACCGACCCTACAGCCACTGATTCAGTTGCGAAAGGGGTTATTTTGTAAGTTTCTCGTTTCCGGTTCGTTAAATACCTGAGGAATCTTTTGTTTAGCTCTTGTTTGACTTTTGTATAGCTGACAGGATGAACGACATCAGTTTCCTATGTGACCGATCTCATTTTCACGATGCAAAAGGACGGATGCCATGTCGCACTCGCAACGACGACTACCGCAAGATCCTCAAGTTCGAGCACTGGTCCAAGCCATGGGTCAACGCAGCTTTTCTCGCCGGTCCGTGCTGTCCACCGCAGGCGCGTTAGGGCTGACCGGCCTGCTGGCTGCCTGTGGCACCGGCGGCTCCAAGGACACCAAGACCGAGGCGGTGGTGACCGATCTTTCCGAGTCCGATCAGAGTGTGAACTGGGCCAACTGGACCCTGTACCTAGACTACGACGACAAAAAGAAGACCTACCCGACCCTCGACGCGTTCACCAAGAAGACCGGCATCAAGGTCAACTACGCAGAGGACATCGACGGCAACGATTCGTACTACGGCAAGGTGCAGGGGCAGCTTAAGGCCGGCCAGGACATCGGCCAAGACATCGTGACGCTCACCGACTGGATGGCTGGGCGGTTGATTCGTCAGGGGTACGCCCAGGAACTGAACCTGGATAACATCCCGAACGCAGCGAACCTGCTGCCAAGCTTGCAGAACGTCGATTTTGATCCAGGGCGCAAACATTCGCTGACCTGGCAGACCGGTTACGCGGGCATCGCCTGGAATAAGAAGGCTTTCCCCAAGGGTCTGAAGTCCCTGGATGACCTCTGGGATCCAGCGCTGAAGGGCCGGGTCACCGTGCTGGATGAAATGCGCGACACCATGGGGCTATTGATGTTGCAAAACGGTGTGGATGTGGCCGGAAAATGGGGCGAATCTGAGTTTGGTGCGGCCACCGACGTGCTGCGCAAGAATATCGACAACGGCCAGATTCGCCAGGTCAAGGGCAACTCCTATAAGCAGGACTTCATCTCCGGGGACGCGATCGCAGGCATTGTGTGGTCCGGTGACGTGGTGCAAATGAATTTTGAGAACGACGACCAGTGGGAGTTCATCCTGCCTGAAGCCGGCGGCACCCTGTGGAGTGACAACCTGATGGTTCCGGTGGCCTCGCCGCACAAGACCAATGCGGAGAAGCTGATGGATTTCTACTACGATCCGGCCGTGGCCGCCGAGGTCGCCGCCTATGTGAACTACATTTGCCCGGTGGTCGGCGCCAAAGAAGAGATGGAGAAGATCGATCCGGAGCTGGTGAACAACCCGCTGATTTTCCCTACCGATCAGGACCTGGCCAAAGCACATGTCTTCCGCTCGCTGGAGCCAGACGAGGAATCAACGCTGGCAACTCAATTCCAGAACGCGATCGGCGCCTAAGATGCACAATCAAAGATCGCACGGGCAGAACCGCGGGCAGCATAAGGACGTGATAGGGGTATGACCACTTTGGCTCAACATACACAGAGCCCCGTAACTTCGGGTGCTGACCTCGAACTTTCGGGCATTAGCAAACGCTTCGCCAGCTTCAGCGCGGTGGAAAACCTGGACCTACTGGTTCCAGCGGGAACATTTTTTGCCTTGCTGGGGCCCTCGGGCTGCGGCAAATCCACCACCTTGAGAATGATCGCAGGACTCGAAGCTCCGAGCGAAGGCAGCATTTTGATCGGCGGGCAGGACGTCACCGCACTGCCCAGCCACCGCCGCGAAGTTAATACCGTTTTCCAGTCCTATGCGTTGTTCCCGCACTTGTCGGTGCTGGAAAATGTGGCCTTTGGGCTCAAGCGCAAAAAGGACAAACAGGCGATTGACAAGGCGCGGACGGGTCTGGAGCTTGTTGAGCTCGCGCACCTGGCCAACCGCAAACCTGCGCAACTCTCCGGAGGTCAGCAACAGCGCGTGGCCCTAGCCAGGGCGCTGGTTAATCGCCCGCAGGTGTTGTTACTTGATGAGCCGCTCGGCGCGCTGGATATGAAATTGCGCCGGCAAATGCAGCTGGAACTGAAGAAGATCCAGACCGAGGTGGGGCTGACCTTCATCCACGTCACCCACGACCAGGAAGAGGCCATGACCATGGCCGACGTGGTCGCGGTGATGAACGGCGGGCGGATCGAACAAATGGGTCCGCCGCGCGAACTGTACGAATTGCCACGCACCGCTTTTGTGGCCAACTTCTTGGGCAAATCCAACTTGATGCGCGGCACGGTCAGCGCAGTGACGGATGGCATGCTCAGCGTGGAAGTTGTCGGGCGCACCATCTTGCTTCCAGCTGAGCGCGCGGTGCAAACCGAGGGAGACGTGGTGGTCGGTGTCCGCCCAGAAAAGATCACCATCGACCGAAACCCAGTTGATGGGCAGAATCAGCTCACCGGTACTGTCGTGGATGTTTCCTTCACCGGCACCACCACGGAATACCTCGTGGACGTCGCGCAAATCGGCCTGATCGGCACCTTCACGCAGAACCGTGGCCAGCAACCGGCGGCAGAAGGTGACACGGTGTTCCTTGGGTGGGAAGCTGAGCACTCCTTCGGGCTGGCCGGGGATGAACGTGTGGACGCAGGGGTCGAGTCATGAGCGTCGATCTGCGTAGCAAGGACGAGCTACGGGCAGAAAAACGCAAAAACCGCACTGGCATTTTTCTGATCACTCCCGGGTTGTTGGTCCTGGCTTTGTTCTTCGCTCTGCCCGTGGTGATCCTGCTGGCGATGAGCCTGTACTCCAAACCACCCGGCGCGGAGGTCGGCGAATTTGTGCCGGGCCTGCAGTTCAGCAATTACGCGACGGTGCTTTCGGCCTACTGGCCAGAGCTCTTGCGTTCCTTCTGGTTTGCGCTGATCTCCACCGTGCTGGCATTGCTGATCGGCTTCCCGATGGCTTACCTGGTGGCCGTACGGTTGCGCGAAAAAACCCTGTTGCAAGGCATCTTGCTGGTCCTGTTGATCGCCCCGTTTTTCTCCAGCTTTATCCTGCGCACCCAGGCCTGGAAGCAGATCCTGGCCGATGAAGGATTTGTGGCGCAGACGCTGAAATTCATCGCGATCCTACCCGCGGACGGACACCTGACGGCCACTCCCTTTGCGGTGGTGGCCGGCCTGACCTACAACTTCCTGCCCTTTATGGTGTTGCCGATCTATGCGAACCTCGGCCGGCTTGATACCCGGTTGTTGGAGGCCTCCGGGGATCTGTACGCCAGCCCGATCACCTCCTTTGCCAAGATCACGCTGCCGATGAGCGCGCCGGGTGTTTTTGCTGGCACCTTGCTGACCTTCATTCCGGCCGCTGGCGACTACGTGAACTCGGCGTTGCTGGGCAATAACCGAGATACCACGATGATCGGCCAGGTTATTGACTCACGGTTCTTCAAAATCATCGACTACCCGGGCGCTGCGGCGCTGAGTTTTGTGCTGATGGTTTCGATCCTCATTCTGGTCACGATCTATATCCGCCGCTTTGGCACCGAGGAGTTGATGTAGCGTGAAGCAGAAAATTGGACGCTGGCTGATTCCGGTGATCGGCGGTGCGGCTTTTATTTACCTGCTGGTGCCGATCGCCTACATCTTTGTCTTCTCCTTTAATGACGGTGGCCGAGCCAACCTGCAATGGCAGCGCTTCACCCTGGATAACTGGATGAACCCGTGTGGGGCTCCAGCGGTATGCCAGTCGTTGGTGCACTCCTTGCAGATCGGCACGGTGGCCACGGTGATCGCTACGGTATTGGGCACCGGGATCGCGATCGGTTTGGTGCGGTACAAATTCCGCTTCCGCAAGCTGACCGACGTGCTCATTATTTTGCCGCTGGCCACCCCGGAAGTGGTGCTCGGTGCGTCGCTGCTGGCACAGTTTTTGAATCTGGGGTGGGAGCTGGGTTACGGCACCATCGTGATCGCCCACGTGGTCTTCTGCATGTCCTTTGTGATCGTGACGGTTAGGGCTCGCGTCTCCTCGCTGGATTCACGATTGGAAGAGGCGGCAGCCGATCTTTACGCGTCACCGGCCGCGGCCTTCTGGAAGGTGACCTTCCCGCTGTTGCTTCCCGGCATTATCGCCGCGGCGTTGTTGTCCTTCGCGATGAGCTTCGATGACTTCATCATTACGAACTTCAACTCGGGCGCGTTCCAGACTTTCCCGAAGTTCATCTATGTTTCGGCCACCCGTGGCATTCCCGCCCAAGCGAATGTTATCGGTTCGGCAATGTTCATCGTTGCCCTATTAGTAGTGGTCACAGGCCAAGTGATCAGCTATCGCAAGAAGCGGCAGCTAGAAAATTCGTGATTATCCAGAGGCTTGCACCGCACGGTGCAAGCCTTTGGTTTTCCTCAGAAAAGCTCAGGTTTAGGCGGTTGCCTAGCTTGACAATGTATTCTCTTACCCGTTGACTACCGCACTTCCTGCACTGGCAGGGCCTGAACGATTGGACCACCGATGAGCGAGAAGCCTGTTTGGCTGACCCAGTCCGAACGCGACGCATGGCTCGGACTTCAATCCGTCATGACCCTGCTCCCGTCCGCGCTGGACTCCGATCTGCAGGGGCTTGAAGGCATTACGCTCTTCGACTATCACATGCTGGCCATGCTCTCCGAGGCGGATAACCATCAGCTTTCGATGACCCAACTGGCTTCGCATACCAGCGCCTCGTTATCCCGGCTTTCGCACGTGGTTAAGAAGCTGGAACAGCGCGGCTGGCTGCTTCGAGTGCAATCTCCGGACGATGCACGTGTGAAAATCGCCTCATTAACGAAGGCTGGATGGGAAGCGGTGGTGCGAATGGCGCCTCATCACGTCGCTTCGGTTCGTGCACTTTTGTTCGATCCCCTTGATGACAAGGACGTTAAGAGTCTGGCGCGGATTACGCGGAAGATTACTGCCTCGCTTCAGCAAGATCACTGGATCTTAAAGCCGGGCGCGACCGATTTGGAACACTGAGGAATTCTCGATAAGCTAATCAGGCGTTAATCGCGTGTGTTGTTGTGCCGCCGCACGGTGGGATGGCAACTGCGCGTTGCCCGTAATACCGAATATCGTGACCACCTGAGTACGGGGACATTGCTCGACCGGTTACGAAGTTCACCGACATACATACTTTAAGGCTCTTCGGTTGGTTCTCACCCAGCCTGGTTACCTTCCTAGTGTGCAGTATTAACGGTGTTTCACTGGTTGGCGGGACTCATAACGCACAAAAGCGGTGCCGATATTTACTTATGGGCACTGTGCGCGAGTACCGCCGAATTTTACTACTAACTAACTGAGGAGTGATCATGGCAGCTGTTTGCCAGGTAACCGGTACTACTCCGGCCTTCGGACATAGCATCTCCCACTCGCATCGCCGCAACAAGCGTCGTTTCGATCCGAATATCCAGAAGAAGACCTACTACGTGCCTTCGTTGCGTCGCAAGGTGACCCTGACCCTTTCGGTCAAGGGCATCAAGCTCATCGATGCTCGTGGAATCGACGCTGTTGTTGGCGACCTGATTGCGAAGGGTGTGAAGCTCTAAGATGGCAAAGAAGGATAAGGACGTACGTCCGATCATCAAGCTGAAGTCCACCGCTGGTACCGGTTTCACTTACGTAACCCGTAAGAACCGTCGTAACGACCCAGACCGTATGGTTCTGAAGAAGTACGATCCAGTAGTCCGCAAGCACGTCGAATTCCGAGAGGAGCGCTAAGACATGGCCAAGAAGTCCAAGATCGCAAAGAACGAACAGCGCAAGGTCATTGTCGAGCGTTACGCTGAGAAGCGCCTCGAGCTGAAGAAGACTCTTGTAGATCCAAACGCAACTGACGAGGCTCGTGAAGCAGCCCGCGTAGGCCTGCAGAAGCTGCCACGCGACGCTTCCCCGATCCGCGTTCGTAACCGCGACGCGATCGACGGTCGTCCACGCGGTACCTTCCAGAAGTTCGGTATCTCCCGTGTTCGCTTCCGCGACATGGCACACCGTGGTGAGCTTCCGGGCATCACCAAGTCTTCCTGGTAAGACCTGCAAGTCATTTGACTTAGCAAAAGCCGCTCTCCTTTGGGAGGGCGGCTTTTGCCGTTAAGTTCGTCTTTAAGCACTAGCTTTTGCGTTGCCACCAACGGCGCTTGGGGATGATCGCTGGCTTTGGCTGGGCAACCGCGCGGCGACTTTGCCAAGCAAAGACCTCGGCATCCACCTCACGCAGCGGTGTAATCACCGGCGGACCGCCAAGTAGCTGGCGACGAGCATCGATAATCCGGGCGTTGAAGTCCTCGACGTGCGCGCGTACTGCCGCCGGCGTGGGTAAACGATCCAGCGTCTGCTCCAAGTGTTCGTCCTCAACCCGCAAGGTTAACGCCGGTGGGCCCAGACCGGTGATCTGTTCGCGGCGCATCATCGACTTCATCCACCAGTCTGGATCATTATTATTGGTCAGGTGGTCGATCTTCTGCCCCGATAGGGCAAGGTTCTCAAACTCGCCACGGGCAAAGGCCTCATCGAGCACGGAATTGGCAACCTCCCACGCTTCATCTTCAGCGTGTAGCTGCAGCGGGGTTTTGGGCTTTTGAACCGGCGCCATGCCGGTGGCCTGGGCATACTCATCTACCGGCAGAGGCGTTTGATCGCTGGCCTTGCCCATGGCGTAGCGTGCGGCGTTCAGCGCAGCATCCGAATTCTCCGGTTGGTTCATACTCCTATCGTGGCATTAGCTTGAGCGTGGGGCAACGCCTTGGTGAAAGGCAGGTGCCCGATGGTTAACGGGTCGGCATCAAGATCAAAGTGGGGCTGGTAGCCTGCGTTCAGGTACAGCTTAAGCGCTTCGGGTTGACGCGGACCGGTGGTGAGGTAGAGCTGTGTATAACCCAGATCGATCGCGGCCAACTCAAGTTCCTGCAGAACCCTACGCGCCAGGCCACGACGTCGGTGGTCTTCGTGGGTCCAGATGCGTTTGAGCTCGGCGGTGTGCTGGTCATAATGACGCAGCGCCCCACCGGCAACGGTCTGTCCGTCCTCCTCTAGAATGACAAATCGTCCCAGTGGGGCCGTGAATTCGTGGGCGGGGAAGCGCTCAAGTTCGGCGGCTACCGCACCGTTGCGATCCCCGTAGCGCTGGGTGTATTCCACGGTGAGCCCGGCAAAGAGCGGGGTTAGGCGAGGATCGCCAATCAAAACGGCATGGGCGGTGAGGTTGGGTGATTGCTGTTGCGTGGTCATCTTGATCTTCTAGCCTAGGGTCCGATGGGTTTGGGCGATGGCGCCGGCTAATTCCCACTGGTTCATGGCCGCCGGTGCGGAGAGCAGTTCGCGGGCCAGTGCGTCACTATCAGCAAAGGGCGCGGAATTGGAGTTCGGCCGGGAGAACGCCCCGCCTTGGAATCGACCGGCGGTAGCACCGGTGGCAAAGAGCCAACGGTGGATGCTCCCGCCACGACCGATGACTTGGCGCAGTGAAGTGATGTGCATTTTTCCTGAACCTCCGGGTTCTTCGGTGATCAATCCCTGGTGGTACAACGAGACCAGCAGGGGATCGGTGCTGGTTGAAATGTGGGTCGATGGTAGCCGTGCTTCGATGAACCACGGCGCGTGCACTTCGCCGGCGAGGGTTTGGGCGCAAAAAAGCTGGCGATTGGCGTCAAAACCGAATGAGGTTTCTGGACCCAAGAAGCTGATAAATCCTGCCTCGTGTAGGGCGAGTAGCTCGCGCAGACGGTGCGCCGGTGGGCCAGAATCGACAAAGCTGAAGAAGCCTTGCCACCATCCTGCTAGCTGAATTCGACCGGTGTCACTGAGTAGGGCGTCGACGACGGGCAGGGTGACAAAGGATTTGAGCAGACCAAAAAATAGTGCCTGGAACTGTGGATGATCGGCCGAATCGCGCACCCGCAAATCCTCTTTGATATGTTCGCGCACCAGCTGGTTGAGCTCTTGAGCTTGGCCTTGGGCGGGCAATGGCCGGGGGATGGGCAGCGGGAATTCTAGGTCCTCAAATTCCAGCCGGAATTCTGGGGCGACAAATTGGGCCACGAGGCTTGTGCGTTCGGGCGAATACCAAGAGATGGCATCGAAGCGGGCATGGAATTCGCTCCAGATACTTGGTGCGAATGAGTGGGGCGTGGCAAAAATTTCGCGGTAGTAAAAGAAGGCTGCTTCCTTGGCGATCAATGGCCAAACATGGGCAAAAAAGTCCAGTTCGCCGTGCTGCGCGTGTAATTCATTGACGGCTTCTTCGGTGAAGTAACCGGTGCTCAGCGGCGCAGTGGTGGTGCTGCGAATTTTGCTGTGATACGGAACCCCGCGCCGCGAACCGGCCAGAAGTTTCGGTTCCTGGCCGCTGGGCAGATAGCGCAAACTTCCGTTCTCGCCGGCAACAAACTTGCCCCCGCGGCCCTCAAAAAGCAGCACAAATAGGTCGGTGAAGGCCAGCCCCATGCCAGAAACCAAGACCTCGGTCCCGGCCGACAGTGTCTGAAAGTTGATGTCGTTGGTGTAGCCGGGCGGGATGTAGCCCAAATGATCGGCGGTGTCGGCGTGGGCGGCAAATTCTAGGGATCGGGCATCGGATTCCAACCGCGCGTCTAGGTGACCCTGAACGAGGACAACCTGATCGGCGACGATTTCACGACCTGAGGCAAGGAGCACTCGATGGGTGCTGGACTCGGAGAGCAGATCCACGGCCGTATCCTGATGGATTTTGATGACGTCCGGGCTGGCAAATGAGGCCTGCGCGCGGGCGAAAAACCAGCGTAGGTAGCAGGACTGCAAACGCCGGGTCGGAAAATCGGCAGGACCCAGGCGAGCAACCTCGGCTCGCAGCAGCGGATCGGTGAGCAATAAGGAAGGCACATCGTGAAGCTGCCCGTCGCGAATAAGCTGCACCCACTGATCTAAGGCAGGGCCGTCCTTGGCTGGGCCCAGGCACTGCACCGACGCGTCGGTAAACATCGTGACATCCGCGGCGCGCGAATTGAGTTTAAGCAGCGGGCTTTGATCTTCGCGCCAGATGCGTCCGGCACCCACCGGGAAGGGGTCAACGACATGTAGGTGCAGGGCGGTGTTGTCCAACAACTCACGGTTGGCACTGATGCGCTCGAGAATCATCGCGGTGCGTGGGCCGCCGCCGATAAAAACGATGTGCTGCTCGGACATTTTTCTCCTTTGCGCCGCCGGCCGGTAGGTGCGGAATCTGTAGTTAGCGCCAGATTAGGAGCCTTGCTTTGTCCGACGCTAGCGGGTGTGACTTGCAAGGACGCAAAGTTCACGGACCGAGATGCAGCAGCAACACGTCGTTATAAAACGCCCGGTTTTGGCCGTCACTTTTCGTCATTTCGACACATGGTGTCTTTGAGTGAACGAGCGTGAACTAGCCAGATGCGGTGGTCGTCCCCACGGCTCTAGCGTGTTCCTCAAGAGAAACAAAGCCATACAAGGAGCAAACGATGCCACCGACAAGTACCCGGGTCACCAACCCAGATCCCGTGCAGGACACAACGCCGGAGACTGCGCTGGACAAAGTTCAGAACACCGTGCAGAACACCGAGTCGGAGACAGTGCAGCCGGTAGTAACGCCGAGCGACACTACCGATAGTGCTATTGCTGACTACAAGGTGGTTGCCGCGGTCCATCCGTGGCGCTGGGTCGGCACCGTGGTTGTTGCCGGAATCGCCGCAGCGATCCTGTACTCGTTGATTACTAACCCACGGTGGGAATGGGGTGTGGTGGCGCAATGGTTCACCGCCGAATCCATTCTTCGCGGACTCGGGCAGACTCTGAAGCTCACGTTGATTTCCGGCAGCCTGGGCTTTGCGCTCGGCTTTGTGCTGGCGCTGATGCGGTTATCACGCTCGCCATTATTTAGCTCGGTGTCGTGGACCTTCTCCTGGATCTTCCGATCCACCCCGCTATTGGTGCAGCTATTGCTTTGGTACAACCTCGGCTACCTGTATGAAACCATCCGGCTGGGGGTCCCGTTCACCTCAATTACCTTCGCCGAATTCCAGACCACGAGCCTGATCAGCCAGTTTGCTGCCGCGGTGCTGGGGCTGACCCTGAACCAGGCGGCCTACAGTGCGGAAATCATTCGCGGTGGCATTCTCTCGGTGGACCAGGGCCAGATCGAAGCGGCCACCGCATTGGGTATTCCTCGCTGGCGCCGCTCCACCCGGATCGTGCTCCCGCAGGCCATGCGAGCGATCTTGCCGACCGCCTTCAACGAAATCATCGGCCTGGTCAAGGGCACCTCGATCGTCTACGTGCTGGCTTATTCGGAACTGTTCTACACCGTGCAGGTCATTTACAACCGCACGCAGCAAGTGTTGCCGATGCTGCTGGTGGCCACCATTTGGTACATCGTGATCACTTCGGTGCTCAGCGTGGCCCAGTACTACATTGAACGTCACTATTCCCGCGGTGCACTGCGCACCTTGCCACCAACCCCGTTACAAAAACTGCGTGGTTTCTTCACAACCCACGCCGCCACCGGCACCTCGATCAATTCCTCGAAAGGACAGCTATGAGCCTGGCAACCACAGAAGTTAGCACCCGCGGAGAAGTAGCGGTGCGTTCGGTAGACAAGAGCTACGGTACAACCCAAGTTCTGCACGAGATCGATCTTGATGTTGCCCAGGGTGAAGTCTTGGTCATTATTGGGCCATCGGGCTCAGGAAAATCCACCTTGCTGCGCACCATCAACCACCTGGAAAAGGTGGACCGAGGCACCATCAGCCTCGATGGCGAATTGATCGGCTATAAGGTGCGCAACGGCAAACTCCATGAACGAGGCGAAGCAGAAATCTTGGCGCAGCGCACCGAGGTGGGCATGGTGTTCCAGAATTTCAACCTCTTCGGGCACCTGACCGCCCTACAAAACATTGTTGAAGCGCCCATCCACGCTCGCAAGGTTCCCAAGGCCAAAGCCCAGGCGCGGGCCAAAGAATTACTAGCCCGCGTGGGATTGGCGGATAAGGCTGATGCCTATCCTCGCCAGCTCTCCGGCGGTCAACAGCAGCGTGTGGCCATCGCGAGGGCCCTGGCCCTGGATCCCAAGGTGGTGCTTTTTGACGAGCCGACCAGTGCGCTGGACCCTGAGTTGGTCACCGAGGTGCTCGAAGTGATCAAGGACTTAGCCAAGTCAGGTACGACGCTGATCATCGTCACCCACGAGATCGGGTTTGCCCGCGATGTCGCCGACCGAATTGTGTTTATGGATGGCGGACGAATCGTGGAGCAGGGGACCCCGAGAGAACTACTGGCCAACCCACAGCACGAGCGCACCAAATCCTTCCTCTCCAAAGTCATCGAACCGGCTTTTAACATCTAAAGCTTTGTCACTAAGGACTCGCACCATGAAAAAGTACGCAGCAGTTTCTGCCCTCTCTGCGATCGGCCTGCTCACCCTCGCCGGTTGCGCTGACCCAGGCGCCGCCGCCCCGGCAGCATCCTCGGGCGCTGAAGCCAAGAGCAGCACAACCTACAACACCTCACCAGAGCAAGACCGCATCCGCTCCACCAAAGATCAAAAGCTGGCCGACGCGGTCCCAGAAAAGATCAAAAAGGACGGCAAGCTCACCGTGGCCACCACCGCCGGCTCGGTACCACTCTCCTTCCACGCCACCGATGAAAAGACCGTGATCGGCACCGAAGTGGACCTGGCCCAGTTGGTCGCCGACAAGCTGGGACTAGAACTGGACTTGCAGGTGACCAGTTGGGAGAACTGGCCGCTGAAAACCGAATCGGGCGACTTTGAAGCAGTCTTCTCCAATGTTGGGGTGAACGCGGATCGAGTGAAGAAGTTCGACTTCTCCACCTACCGTGCAGCGTTTATGGGCTTTGAAGCTCGCGCCGACAGCGATATCACCGTGAAATCAGCCGACGACATTACGGGCAAGAAGATCGCCGTGGGTTCCGGGACTAACCAGGAAAAGATCCTGCTGGCATGGAACAAAGAGCTAGAGGACAAGGGCAAGGCACCAGCAGAACTGCAGTACTACTCCAGTGAAGCCGACACCATCTTGGCTCTATCCTCGGGACGCATCGATTTGAACATCGCGCCTTATTCTTCCACCGTGTACCGCGAAAACCAACGTGATGATCTGAAGGTGGTTGGCAAGATCAACGCCGGATGGCCTAATGAGACGCTGGTTGCCGCAACAACCAAGGCCGGCAATCGCCTCTCCGAACAGATCACCGCGGCACTGAACGAAACCATCAAGGAAGGCACCTACGCCAAGGTGCTAGATCGCTGGTCGTTGAGTGAAGAGGCTCTGCCGGAATCAGAAACCATCAACGCGGCGAACTACAAGGGCAAATAATGCGTTTTCAAGTACTAGACATTATTCCGCACCAGTCTGACCCGATCACCGGCCTGCAGGTTGATACCGCGCAACGCTTTGAACAGGTAGTGCAGTCCGCGGTACGGGCCGAGGAACTTGGATTTGATTCCTTCTCGGTAGGCGAGCGCCACGCAGGGGCGTTCATTTCCTCCTCACCGGCCGTTGTCCTTGGGGCTATTGCCGCACGGACCAAGAAGATTCGGCTGCACACCGGTGTAGTGGTGCTTTCCATCCTTGATCCGGTGCGCGTAGCCGAAGATTTTGCCACCGTGGATCAGTTAAGTCATGGGCGCCTGGAGCTGGGAATTGGTAAGGGCAACGAAGTGGCGCACTTCCCGCTCTTTGGCAGGAAGGTTGAGGATCAATGGGACTTGCTCGAAGAGAACTACGAGCTGCTCAAAGCCCTCTTTGCCGATGAGCCAGTGAACTTCACCGGACGGTTCCGCAGCGAATTAGAACAGGTCACCACCAGCCCACGCCCGTTCCAGTCACGACTGCGGATCTGGCATGGTTCGGCCACCTCGCTTCGTTCGGCAGAACTGGCCGCCAAACATGGTGACCCACTCTTCTCGGCCAATGCGATCCAGACCAAAGAAAATTACAAGGTGCTCATCGATCACTACAAGCTGGCCTATGAGCAGGCAGGCCACGATCCGGCGGCACGGTATATAGGTTCGGGCAGCGGGGCGGGAGGCGTGTACCTGGCCGATAGCACCAAGGCGGCCATCAAGGAATTTGGGCCGGTGTACGAAGCACTGACTAACCGGCGCGATGTACCGGGGAACAACACCCCGTACCGCAGCATTGAGCACGCGGTGGCCGAAGGACCCCTCTTGGTGGGTAGTCCCGAATTTGTCGCCGAGAAGATCTTGGATTATCACCAGAGCTTCGGTCACGACCTGCAGTCCATTTCGCTGCCAACCACCGCGCCCTATGCGGCACAAATTGAAACGTTGGAACGCTTCGCAAAGGAAGTGATTCCGCTGGTGAAAACCGAGACCACCTTGTGGACCGAAACAGATCCACAGTACAACAACACCTTAGAAAAGGAGTATGCAGTATGAGTGAGTACTCCCTGCTGCTGGCGCTCAATCTTGATGGCGCCGGTAACGATCCGAACGATTCGGCCCTCGCAGCGTTACGCGCTGAATCTGCTGGATTCCACGGCGTGAGCTTCTCCAGTGATGGCCTGCTCGACTCGGTGCAACGCGCCAGTTTTGTTGCCGCGAAAACCCAGCGCATCGCGGTGCTTCCGGTGATTGATGCCCTCTTTACCGAGCCCTTTCACACTGCGACCCAGCTGGCCAGCCTAGATATCATTTCCCACGGCCGGGCCGGATGGATCTTAGAAACGCAGAACGATTCGGTACAGGCCGACGCAGTAGGTCGCAGCATATTGCCCGAGGACCAGCTAAGTACCGAAGCTGCCGACGTGGTCACCACCCACCGTCGACTCTGGGACAGCTGGGAAGACGACGCGGTCATTCGTGATGAGGCAACCGGACGCTACCTAGATGCCACCAAGTTGCACTACGCGGATGTTGAGGGGAAAAACTTCTCGGTCAAGGGCCCGGCTATCACCCCACGCCCACCTCAGGGACAGTTGCCGATTATTGCTCCGGCCCCGCTATTTACGCCCGACGGTCTGCAACACTGCCGACTGAACGGTGCCGACGTGGTGAAGGTGAACGCAGCCAACCTTGATGAGCTACTCGCCAAAGCACAGACCGCCAGCAGCAAGGGCGCGGTAGCCATCGAACTAGACGTTTATCTGGACACCGCAGGGGATACCGGGGCCCGCCGGGCGGCCGAACAATCCGTGCAGCGAACCCCTCGCGCCGAATTTATCGGCAGTGTTGATGAGCTCATTAGCTTCCTTAAAAAGTTCGCGGAAGCTACCGCCAACCCGGAAGATCAACGCCGACATCTTGTCCACCTGCATCCGGGAGATCTGAGGATCGACGCAAGCGTACTGCTTGACGAAGTACTACCAAAACTGAAGCACAGCAACTTGCTGGCACCCATCGGTGACACCCTGCGCGAAACCTTCGCACTGCCGGTGGCCAAAAACCGCTTCCAGGAGGCATCATGAGCACCCAGAACCAACTACGATTCGGCGTCTTTTTCCAAGGCGTGAACTCTTCGACCGTATGGCGCAGCGAAAAGGCGGGATCCCAGATTGACTTTGCTTCCTTCCGTCAGATTGCACAGACCGCAGAGCGTGGCTTATTCAGTGCCTTCTTCCTCGGTGAGGGACTGCGCCTGCGTGAACACCTAGGTGGCATTCATGAACTGGATGTGGCCGGTCGCCCCGATGCACAGACCATGCTCGCAGCCCTGGCCGCGGTAACTAGCAACATTGGTTTGGTAGCCACCCAGAACACCACCTACAACGACCCAGCAGATTTGGCCCGTCGGCTCTCCTCCTTGGACCTGATTTCCGAGGGTCGCGCTGCCTGGAACATTGTCACCACCCACAACGCCTGGACCGGCGCAAACTTCCGCCGAGGCGGCTACCTAGAGCACCACGAGCGTTACTCTCATGCAGAGGACTTTGTGCGTACCGTACGTCAGATATGGGACGATTCCACAGTTCACCACCGCGGCAATCACTACAACGTTGACTACACCGGCACCGTTCCGGCCAGCGCACAACATCGGCCTGTGCTCTTCCAAGCCGGCGACTCAGCCGAGGGACGCGACTTTGCTGCCCGCCAGACCGACGTCATTTTCTCCGCCCACGTTGGACTGGAAGACGCACTGGAATTCCGCAAGGACATCAACGCTCGTGCAGCCAAGGTGGGACGTGCCGAGAACTCGGTGAAGATCATGCCCGGAGCTGAGTTCATCGTGGCAGAAACTGCCGCAGCAGCCGAAGAAAAGTACCACTGGGTCCGCGAACACCAGATTGGCCCACACCAGGCGTTGGCCTACCTTGAACAGTTCTGGGGTACTCGACTGGAGAACGTCGATCCTTACGGGCCACTGCCCGAATTTGATCCAGTAGTCGAGCAGAGCTCAGTGACCCGAGGTAGTGGCTTCCAAGGTGCTAAGTCTCTAGAGCTGGCTGCCGCATGGCGTGCCGAAGCCAAGGAGAAGGGGCAGAACATTATCGAGTTTGTCCGTTCCCGTTCACACCGTGCGGACCACACCTTCACCGGTTCCTATGATCAGATCGCGGACCGTTTGGCTCAGTACGCAGAACTTGGTGCGGTTGATGGCTTCAACATCACCCCGTGGCTGATTCCTACCGGGCTTGATGACATCGTCAACCACCTGGTCCCTCGGCTTCAGGAACGCGGAGTCTACCCACAGGCCTATGCGGACACTCTGCGAGAAAACCTCGGACTAACCATCGACGAAACCCATGAGCAGCGGGCCATCCAGCGACTCAAGACAGTGCAGGAAGTATCATGAAGCTCCACAAATCCCGTTACGCCTTCACCACCCTTGCGCTGATCGGTTTGGTGTCCCTCAGTGCGTGCGCCGATCCATCCGAGGCCAAGGAGAACACCGAATCTCAGGCACCGACCAATGCTGCTGACACGGCGCTATCGAGCCCGCAGCAAGAGCGTCCGGACGTCGCGGTAAATAAAAAAGCTCAAAAGGTGGTTCCAGAAAAGATCTCGGCCGACGGAAAACTCACTATCGTGACCGCACCAAGTTCAGCACCACTGAGTTTTTACGCCACCGATAACACCACACCGATCGGCAATGATGCTGACCTCGCAGCGGCGCTCGCCGATGCTCTCGGCTTGGAACTAGAACTAGTTCCAGTGTCATGGGCGGACTGGCCGTTGGGTATTGAGTCCGCCAAGTACGAGGCCGCGATCAGTAACGTGACGGTGACCGAAGAGCGCAAAAAGAAGTTTGATTTTGCGACCTACCGCGAGGACCTGCTCGGATTCTACGCCGATAAGGATTCGGACATTGGGCCAATCAAAAAAGCCGAAGATGTGGCTGGTTTGAAGATTATCGTCGGCTCGGGAACCAACCAGGAAAAGATCTTGGTTGAGTGGGACAAAGCTAATCAGGCCAAGGGTCTGAAACCAGTGGATTTCCAGTACTACGACGATGATTCGGCTTCAACCTTGGCGCTACTTTCTGGGCGTGCTGATGCAAGCTTTGGACCGTACGCATCCGGTGCCTACAAACAGGCGACTGCCGGAGAAGTTAAGCAGATTGGTTCCTTCCCCGGTGGGTGGCCGGATACCGCGCAGGTCGCGGTGACCACTAAGAAGGGTAGCGGACTGGCGGAAGCTGCAGAAGTGGCCATTGATGGGCTGATTAAATCTGGCGCCTACAAACAGATCTTGGATAAGTGGGGTTTGAGCGAGGAAGGAATTACCGATTCTCGGTTGAACCCACCAGGTCTGGCAGGCTAACGGTTGTAGTAGCGTGGGGAGCATGAATCGTGCAGTGCGTTTGGGTTCCCTAGAACAGTTGGGGCAGTCCGTGCCCCAGGCCAGTATTCGTGCCAACTATGAGCGCTGGAAGTCGTTAGGCGTCGGTAAAACAGCAGTGGTTACCGGCGCCAACGCAGGCTTAGGATTCTTTGCGTCCTTGGGTTTGGCTGCAGCGGGAGCGCATGTGATTCTGGCCTGTCGTAACCAGTCACGTGCCGAAAAGGCCATGGCCGCCATCCGCCGTCGAGTGCCAGAGGCCAGTGTTGAATTTATGCAGTTTGACGCTGCTTCAACCCTGTCTGCGATGGCGCTGGCCGCCGAGCTTCGAGGGCGTCAGCTGGACATCCTAGTGGCCAACGCGGGAATGATCCACACCCCGAGTACCCGAGAAGCCGGAGCCTTGGGTTATGAGCAAACCATGACCACCAATGTGATTGGACACGCCCGACTCGTCGGGGAATTGGCTGAGAAATTCAAGGAAGGACAGCTACGGCTGATCACCCTTGGATCAATGTCCACTTTGCTGATGCGCACCGATCCAAAAAATCTGAAGCTGGCGCACGACTACAACCCGTACCGTGCCTACGTTCAGTCCAAGGCTGTACTGCAAAGCATGGGAATTGGTTTGGATCATCGATTACGTCAGCTGCAGTGGCCGTCTCGTTCGGTAGCCGTGCACCCGGGTTATTCGGTCTCTGGGCTCACTCCGGTGATTGAGGAAATCAACGAACCTGACTTTGCAAAGCGCCTAACGGGTCGATTACAGGGCAGTTTCGCGCAGGGCAAACATGAAGGTTCGGTGGCCATTGTCGAGGCAGCGCTAACCGAAGGGTTGGAGCGCTGTGCCCCCGGCGTCTTCTTCGGCCCGCAATGGACCTCCAAAGGCCGAATTACGCTAGCCAGACCGGCAAATGTCACTCGGAGCAAGGTGCTTCAAGATGCGGCATGGGAGATATTGATACAAGCGAATGAGGGAGTAGATCCCTTCGCGCTATAGGGCTCAGGTGAACTTTCACACCTCGATTCTCTAGATGAAATCGGCAAAATCCGCGTGATGATGCCATTTTGTCGCCAACAACTGGTAAGTTCAACACTGATAAGTCCGCGCGACCGTGCGGCATTCAAAACCCGGACCCGGGTTTTGAGGCACTAGTCCAGGAGGACAATACATTGGCTATGAACCGTAGCGAACTTGTTGCTGCTGTTGCAGCGAAGACCGAAAACTCCCAGGTTGCCGTTAACGGTGTTCTGGATGCTGTCTTCGAAGTTTTCGTCGACCAGATTTCCAAGGGCGAAAAGGTAACCATCCCAGGTTGGTTGGCAGTGGAGCGCACTGACCGTGCAGCTCGTACCGGCCGTAACCCACAGACCGGTGAAGCAATCCAGATCCCAGCTGGCCACTCGGTCAAGCTGACCGCTGGTTCGAAGCTGAAGGCAGCTGTTGCCAAGAAGTAAGCCTCTCTAAAGCTTAAGCAAGGCCCACTCTCCGATGCCGGGGGATGGGCCTTGTGTTCTTAACTGGCGTACCAGAAGTGGGCGTTGAACCCAAAAATGGTGCCGTTAGCCAAAGAATTCTGTAAGAAGATGAAAAAATCCCGGTATTTCGGCTGTTTTCGGCCATTTCGGGCCTCAACGTTTGATATGTTCTCACTGATAAGCCCGTGCGACCGCGCGGCATTCGAAGTCCGAAATCGGGTTTTGGATCACTAGTCCAGGAGGACCATACATTGGCTATGAACCGTAGCGAACTTGTTGCTGCAGTTGCAGCGAAGACCGAAAACTCCCAGGTTGCCGTTAACGGTGTTCTGGATGCTGTCTTCGAAGTTTTCGTCGACCAGATTTCCCAGGGCGAAAAGGTAACCATCCCAGGTTGGTTGGCTGTAGAGCGCACCGATCGTGCAGCTCGTACCGGCCGTAACCCACAGACCGGTGAAGCAATCCAGATCCCAGCAGGCCACTCGGTCAAGCTGACCGCTGGTTCGAAGCTGAAGGCAGCTGTTGCCAAGAAGTAAGCTTCTCTAAAGCTTGAGTAAGACCCGATTTGTTGCCGGAGATTTTCCGTCAGGCAGGTCGGGTCTTCTTTTTGACAGCGTTTGAGCGGATCTTCTACTTCGCGTAGAATCAGGCGTGCTCAACACCGATCATGGAGAACAGGCTGCAAACCGTGCCACACAAACCCGCAACCCGCGTTATGCGCGGCTGGTTGGCGGCAAGCGTGTGCACTTGGACGGCTTTTGCAGCTCACGCGCATAGCGCTCCAACACAAATGTCGTTGGTAGCCATGGGCCTGATCAGCTGCATTTCTGCGGTGATCGCCATGACGCTAGTGGGCAAAAAATTCTCCGTTTGGGCTACCAGCTTAGTGGTGCTTGCCAGTCAAGGACTGTTCCATCTGAGCCTGTTGGTGATGAGCCATGACAGTACTGGTGTTGCTGGCATGGAACACATCCAGCACACCGGGCGCAGCATCGAACTGGCGCACAACATCAGCTCCCACTATGCCAACGCACATAGTGAATCAATGCTTTATGCACACGTCATGGCTGCAGTAGTCAGCATTATCGTGCTTCACTGCGGCGAGCGTTTGCTCGGGGCTCTGGCCTCATGCCTCACTTTGTCGACTGCCCGAAAAATCCTTTCGCTTGTCCGTGTGCAAGTTCCTGAAGCTCGCGCACTGCCGGCATACTTCCCTTTGCGTTTTCAACCCAAGTTGGCGCAACTGGGGCGATTGCCCGAACGCCGCGGGCCACCTTCCTTCGTTCTTGCTGCCTAAGACATAGAACGAATTACCCCACCAGGGGCTTGGAAGGAAAACAATGAAGAGCAAAACCCTACCCACAATGAATTTGACCCGCCTCGCAGCCGTAGTGGCGTTGGCGATCCTTGCAGTATTTACCTCGGTGACCGCCGCCTCTGCTCACGACGAACTGGTGAGTTCAAATCCCAAAGCTGGGGCAACGTTGAAGCAGGTTCCCGAGGAGCTCACCCTGGAATTCTCCGGTGAACTGCAGACCATGTCAGGTGTGAACTCCACCGTGGTTGAGCTGAGCAATGATGGCAAAGCTGTCGAAGCGAAGGCTGAAACCAAGGGCAAGACCGTAACTGTCACCCCGGCGAAATCGTTGGAAAACGGCGAATACGAGCTGGAATACCGCGTCGTTTCTTCGGACGGACATCCAGTAGAGAGCAAGCTGGATTTCACCGTCAACGCATCAGCTAAGCCAACTCCCTCGATGATCAGTGCTCCAAGTGAATCTGCGCAGGCTGACCAGCCTAGCGACGCGCAGCAGGAGAATGACAACCCACTTCAGGCCGCAGGCAGCAATGTCAGCCCGGTCATCTGGGTAGTTATTGGCGTTGTGATCCTTGGTGGCGCCATTGCCGTTCTGGCCAAGTTCATGCGCAACAACAAGTAGTAAGCGCACACCTCGTAGACCGGCAGGCCAAAGATCCACCTTGGCCTGCCGGTCTCTGGTTTAGAAGCCGTTGATTAGCACCTCGCGCACGAGATTTACACGCGCGCACTGTGGGTGTGAGATGCGCCGTAGCGGTGTAGTTCCGGCGGATCTGGTCTGTGACCGTCGAGCAAAAATGAGATGATTAGAAGGATATGGATACAGCAAAGCGCACGGTTTCAGTCACCCGCTTCATCCTGCCCGGGCTGCTCGCTTCAGCGGTAGTTTTCCTGGTTGCGGTGTTGTTCACCGGCATCGCCCGTCCGGCCGAATTGGCCGATCCTGGAGCGTTTGTGCGCTGGAGCCTGCCGATCGCGCGAGCGATCCATCATTCATCCATGTCAGTGGCCATAGCCGCGTTAGTCTTTGCTGCCGCCATTGTGCCTCGAAGCATCAAAACCACACGCGATGAGCAAGGCGCGGATCATCCAGCCTTTACTCGCGCTATGAATATTGCCGCCGGTTCTGCAGTGGTGTGGACCCTTTCTGCAGCTACCGTCATGGTGCTGACCTTCTGGGATCTGGCCGGCCTTCCGATGAGCCTGGATGGGCAATATTCAGCCGCAATTCTGGACTATATTCTTTCCATCACCACCGGCCGGGCCTGGGCCTGGATGGTAGTGATTGCCGCAGTGGTGAGCTCGCTCGCCTTGGCGGTACGTTCCAAAACCGGAGTTGGTGCCACCGCGCTCTTCTCCTTCGCAGGCATCCTGCCGATGGCCTTTATCGGCCACGCTGCCGGCGGCGATGACCACTTTGCTGCTGTGAACTCCATCGGCCTACACCTGTTGGCCGTCGTGCTGTGGTTCGGCGGAATTATTGTCTTGGCACTACTAGCTCCAACGCTGGAAGGCCAAGCACCGGGACGCAAGCGTGGCCAGGTACTGGCTGGAGTTGTCCTGCAACGCTATTCCGGGTTGGCAGCCATTGTTGTCTTCCTGATGATCGGTTCGGGTCTGGCCTCGGCGATCATCCGCATCACCAACTGGGGACAGTGGGCCACACCTTATGGCGCGCTAGTCATCGTCAAACTTCTGATTACCTTGGCCCTGGGCGCACTCGGACTGGTTCACCGCCGCAAGGTCATTCCGCAGCTTTTGGCCGGTAAGTACACCGCGCTGCGTGCTGCATGGCAGGTAGTTCTAGTTGAAGTCATCCTGATGGCCTCGGTCATGTCGGTAGCCACGGTGCTGGCTCGAACCGCACCGCCAACCAGCGACGATGCCCCGGCAAAAACCACCCCGGCCCGTCTGCTCACCGGCTACGATCTGCCACCAGCCCCAGATACCGCCAGCTGGCTCACCACCTGGCGCATGGACTGGATCTGGGTAGCGGTATGCCTCTTTGGGCTAGCGGCCTACCTCTATGCCTTCATCACGTTGGCTCGTCGTGGCGACAAGCCCAGCGTGCCGCGCCTGATCACTTGGGTTGTTGGCCTGTTCGCACTGTTCTACGTCACCAGCGGTGCGGTGGCCGTCTACGGCAAAATCCAGTTCTCCACGCACATGGTTGATCACATGTCGCTGACCATGATCGTGCCCATCTTCTTGGTACTCGGTACGCCTATTACCCTGCTGCTGCAGGTTTTGCCTGCCCGCGTTGACGGCACCCGTGGAGCACGCGAATGGATCCTGTTCCTGGTTCACTCTCGTTATTCGAAGGTAATCACCCACCCAATTTTTGCTGCGGTAAACTTCGCCGGGTCCATCGTGATCTTCTACTTCACCCCGATCCTGGAACCGGCCATGCGCTACCACGCCGGCCATGAGCTGATGAACTTGCACTTCCTGCTCACCGGATACCTCTTTGCGCTGAGTCTGGTGGATGCGGATCCGGTGCCTAAGCGTTACCCATACCCAATGCGCCTGGTAGTTTTACTGGCTACCGTCGCCTTCCACGCCTTCTTCGGTGTGGCCTTGATGAGCACCGAAAACCTGTTGGCGCCCGACTACTTTGGCAATATGGGACGCACCTGGGGCGGCAGCGCTCTGGAAGACCAAGTGGTGGGCGCCGGGGCCATGTGGGCCATCGGCGAGGTACCCACCTTGGTCTTGGCCATCTTTGTGGTTTTGTCTTGGCTCAAACAGGACAAAAAAGACACCAAACGTTATGACCGACAGGCAGAACGCGACAACGATGCCGAGCTGGAAGCCTACAACGCGATGTTCGCCAAATTTAATCAGGCCGATCGAAGGAATCCCAATGCCTAAGACCATCAAGACATTGAGCATCCCGCTGGTGTTGTGCACCGCTTTGTCCTTGGGCGCCTGTTCCTCGGAACAGAGCCAGATGCCACAGGACCAGACGCATAAGATTGCCGCTGAAAGCACGGCCTCACCCAGTGCTAGCCCCAGCGCCTCAGCATCGAGCTCCGAGGAAGATCCGACTACCCCTGAGATGGCCACAGCAGCTGGCTCGGTGATCGCCTCACAATTGGGCTTCCCAAGCAGCGCTAAAATCAAGGGCAAAGATCTTGAATCTCTGGCCACCCCACCGACCGATACGCTCAAGGGCATCGTGGTCTTGCCAGCTCAATGCTCGGCTCCGATCAACGATTTGAACTGGTCGCCGGTGCAGTTGGGCACCCAAGCGGCACGCACTGACTTCACCAACGAATCCCAGTCCATTACCGGCTCGGTCGAAGTAGCTAAGTTGGGCAAGGACGGGAACGCGTCGGTTGACCAGCACACCAAAAACGTGAAGAGCATTCTTTCTGAATGCAAGAGCGTCAAGCTGAACACCAACGAGTACACCGAGACCCTTAAGTTCTCCGATCCCAAGGTGGACTCGGTGGATTCTGCGCTGTACTACAGCCGCGACGGGGAATACGCCCAAAATTCGCTGGTCCTGATAAAAAAGAGCAAAGAGTATGTGGCGATGGTTTCCTTCGTTGCCAGTAACTCGTTGTCCGACGAAAAGTTCAACAAGGTGGCAACCAGCGTCATGGATGCTGCCCTGTCCCAACTTCCATAGTCGGGCAGAGCCAGAGGAATAGAACCGGGCTGGCACCGGTTGCACCTCAATGTTCCTTAACACCGTTTAGTACAGCACCGAGCCGTGGCTGATAATAAAGTTCTAACTGCCGAGCCGCGGCATTTGCGAAAGGATGACCATGAGCGCTACAGAATCCGTCCGCGCCAATTACAAGGTGCGCGCCAGTGAACTGGTAGGCCGCAACTGGCTGAATACCGGTGGTAAACAGCTGGACCTTGAAGCATTGCGCGGCAAGATCGTGCTCTTGGACTTCTGGAGCTTCTGCTGCATCAACTGCCTGCACGTACTTGACGAGCTTCGCCCGCTGGAGGAGAAGTACTCTGACGTACTGGTGACCGTCGGTGTGCACTCGCCTAAGTTTGAGCACGAGGCTGACCCGAATGCCTTGGCTGCGGCCGTAGAGCGTTATGAAATCCATCACCCGATCCTTGATGATCCGGAGCTAACCACCTGGCAGGCTTACGGCGCACGCGCTTGGCCAACCTTGGTTGTACTGGATCCAGAGGGCTACATTGTGGCGCACCTTTCCGGTGAAGGTCACGCGCAGGGTCTGGGTTCGCTGGTTGAAGAACTGATCACCGAGCACGAAGCCAAGGGCACCTTGCACCGTGGCAACGGCCCCTACGTGGCACCAGAAGCTGTGGAAGGCGACCTGCGCTTCCCAGGCAAGGCCATCGCCTTGGCCAACGGAAACTTCCTGATCGGCGATTCGGGCCACCACCGTTTGGTTGAGCTGGCCGATGATTTGTCTACCGTGGTGCGCACCATCGGCTCCGGTGTTCGAGGCTACGCCGATGGCGATGCGAACACCGCACAGTTCAACGAACTGCAGGGTCTGACCGCACTGCCAGAAGAGCTGGCTGCCAAGGTCGGTTACGACGTGGTTGTAGCCGATACCGTGAACCACCGTTTGCGTTCGGTGAACCTGAGCACCGGCGTTGTAGGTACCTTGGCTGGCAATGGTGTGCAGCGTCTGTTGGATTCGGAAAATGCACGTCAGGAAACCCAGGCGGTACAGCTGGGCACCGACGCGTTGAACATTTCGTTGTCTTCCCCATGGGACGTGCTCTTCCACCCATCGGGCCAGATCATCATCGCGATGGCCGGAACGCACCAGATTTTTGCCTTTGACCCAGAAACCAATGCGGTGTCCATCTTCGCTGGAACCGGGCTGGAAGGCCTAAAGGATGGCAAAGCCGATGAAGCCTGGTTCGCCCAGTCTTCAGGCCTAGCCCTTGAGGGCGAAAACGTGTGGATCGCTGACTCGGAGACCAGCGCCCTGCGTTGGATTGAAGTTGAGAACGGGGAAGTTAAGAGCGTTAATACTGCTGTTGGCACCGGGTTGTTCGACTTCGGTTTCCGCGACGGCGAGGCTGAACAGGCACGCTTGCAGCACCCACTGGGTGTGGCCGTGCTGCCTGATCGCTCCATTGCGATCGCTGACTCATACAACGGTGCGGTGCGCCGCTTTGATCCGGCCACCAAGACCGTTTCTACCTTGGCCAAGGGGCTGAAGGAACCAGCCGATGTGTTGGTTGATTCCTCGGTTGAGGGCGATCCAGTTTTGCTGGTTGTTGAAACCAATTCCCACCAGCTGGTGCGTGTGCCGATTCCTGCTGAAGCTTTGGTTGTTGATGAGGGCGCCAGCCAGACCCAGCGTCCGAAGACCAAGGTGCAGGCCGGCAAGCACGATATTGTTATTCGCTTTGCTGCTCCGAAGGGGCAGAAGCTGGATGACCGTTGGGGAGATCCAACTCAGTTGAAGATTTCTTCAAGCCCAGCAGAATTGTTGCTGGACGGTGGCGGAACCTCGGTGGGCTTGACCCGCACGTTGCAGCTGAACCCAGAAGTTGCTGACGGCGTTCTGCACATTACCGCTCGCGCTGCGGCCTGTGATGGTGAGCCAGGTGGCGAGATCCCAGATCACGCAGCCTGCCACCTTTACCAGCAGGACTGGGGAATCCCGGTTCTCTTGGATCCAGAAGGCGATGACGAATTGCTGTTGGATCTTCGTGGAGTGAACTAACCACACACCGACACAGCGTTGGTAAACATAGCTTCAAACCTCACAGCGAGGAATGCAGAGGAAACCTCAGCATTCCTCGCTGTGTCGCATTAGACTGAGGTTCGGGAGGCGCCGGAGAGATCCGGTAGAAGTTTATGGCGACGAAGATGTTCAGGGCTCTAGAAATACCCAACTATCGATTGTGGATTATTGGGGCTCTAGTTTCCAACATCGGTACGTGGATGCAGCGGGTGGCCCAGGACTGGCTGGTGCTGACAGAACTGACCGACCACGATGCGGTAGCTACCGGCATCACTACCGGCCTGCAGTTTCTTCCCGTCCTTGTCCTGGCCCCTTACGCGGGTTTGATTGCTGATCGTTTTAATAAGCGTCATGTGCTCATGGTGACGCAAAGCTTTATGGGTTTATGTGCCCTGATCCTGGGTCTACTGGTTGTCACCGACTCCGCCCAGCTCTGGCAGGTCTACGTCTTGGCAGGCTTATTGGGCATAGGCGCATCTTTTGATGCTCCGGCACGCCAAGCCTTTGTTTCTGAAGTGGTGCCCGGAAGCCACCTGGCTAATGCCGTCGCGCTGAACAGTGCCAACTTCAACCTGGCCCGCCTGGCCGGTCCGGGCATTGCAGGAGCGGTGATCGCGCTAGTAGGCACCGGACCTGCCTTCCTGCTCAACGGTGCGTCATTCATCGCGGTGATCACCTCACTGGTCTTTATGCGCAAAGACGCGCTGCACCCATCCACTCCGGTGGCACGGGGCAAAGGGCAAGTGCGAGAAGGATTCAGTTACGTCAAAAGCCGTAAGGATCTGCTGCTGATCTTCTTCCTCGCGTTCATCATCGGAACCTTTGGGCTGAACTTCCAGCTGACCAACGCGCTGATGGCTACCGAAGTCTACGGAGTTGGCGCAGGGGAGTACGGCATCCTTGGCAGCATCATGGCGGTGGGCACCTTTGGTGGTGCGCTGCTAGCTGCTCGGCGTTCAGCACCTCGCTGGCGCTACCTCATTGGCGGCGGAGTATTCTTCTCACTGGCCGCACTAGCAAGCGCGTGGATGCCAAACTATCTTCTGTTTGCCCTGATGCTGGTCCCGGTTGGGCTCGGAGCATTAACCTTCCTGAACAGTTGCAACACGATGGTGCAAATGTCGGTGCCATCCCAATACCGCGCCCGCGTCCTAGCTCTGTACTTGATGGTGGTCCAAGGTGGCACACCGATTGGTTCGCCGTTGGTGGGCTGGCTTGCTGAGCTTTTTGGAACTCAGATTGCGGTGTCCATCGGAGCGGTCCTGTCACTGGGCGCAAGCTTGCTAGCGCTGTTTACGTGGCAGAAATTCAAGACCAATGCGGTGCCACTACGTAGCCAATTCCGCGAAATGCTGGGCAGGTAGCCTGGGGCTACTGAGCGACTTGTTGACCGCCGGCTACTGGAACCACGGAGACCTCGGTGGTGCTGGTGGTCAGCTTCGCGGTAAAGGAATACGTGTCGTTGACGGTCTTCTTTTCCTTAGAGCCAGTGCGCAGATCTTGCTCGGTCAGAGTTAATGCTGCGGAGGTCTTCAGTGGCGAAAGAACCCAGGAACCGTTGTAGTAGCTGACCTTGATGGTCGGGTACTTGGTGATATCCCAATTGATCGTTGAGGAATCAACTCGTGCCGAAGTGTTGTACGAGAAGGGGCACCCGGAAGGCATGAGCACTTGCTGGCTGGTGCAATCATCGAGGTACTTCTTGACCTTGGAATTGATGGCCGAGATGAAAGCATCAGTTGGCTCGGTCTTTAGCGCGATCTCCACTGGATCTTCAGCAGGCGCAGTGACCACCACACCACGGGTGTCGGCAGCAAAATTCTTGGTGCTGAAGCTGGCGTCAAGAACGGAAGGGTAGAAGACCGGCAGGGTGCTAACACCGGCGTCCAATGGGATCTTCTGTTCGTTGACCGTGACCTCGTTGACGGTATTGGCCTTGATCTTCACGCTAGGAAGGGTTGAAGGTTCAAAGGCCCAATTATCAAAGAAGAGCCATGACTTACCGATGTGGCGCAAGGTGTAGGTGGACTGCTTATCAACACCATCAACCTTGTAGTGCGCGGTCACGGTGCGCAGTTCTTTGTTGCCCTTCACTGGCTGTGCCTTATCAGTGGAGAAGTCTGTTACGCCCTTTTGGGTACGCTTGAGCACTTCACCGTTCAGAGCTACCGCGTCACCCTTTGGCACGGTGGCCTGCATCAGGCCCAGAGCTTTAGCACCCTCGCCATTGGCGAGGTCCTGCTGAAGTTCTTTGACATCATGCGAGGGGGAGAACAGGGTGCGATTAGCAATAATCACGCCGGCAACAGCCAAAACGAGCACCGCCACCGCGGCTAGGGTCCATCGAAGGGCCAAGGCGGTGGCGGTGATCGGCGTGGAGTTAGGAGTCTTCATCAGTAGCTAGGCTATCTGGTATTGAGCTCCAAACTGTAACTGGCCGATTTTTAGCGTCGGGTATTACCAAAGGCGGCGGCGCTTACGGTTGCCGAACATTCCTCGCAGAAGCTCGCGACCAATCATGGTTGCGGCATCTACGGCCATGTCTCGCATCGGGTTTGGTTCTGCCTTTGGCTGGCGCTGCTGGCGTGGTGCTGATTCCTGCTGCGGTGCTGGTGCCGGCTGTTCTGGTGCAGCTTCTGGCGCCGGCGCAGGCTGCGCCTTGGCCTCAAGCATTTCACGAGCGGACTCACGGTCTACCGCGGTGGCATAACGTGCAGCCAGCGGTGAGGCCTTGAGATTCGAATCCAGTACCTCAGGGGAGGCTGGGCCAATATTTGATCCTGGCGAGGACATCTTGGTCCACGCGACTGGGGTCGGAGCGCCCTTTTCATCAAGAACGGTAATGACCGCTTCACCCACACCGGCTTGAGTCAACGCTTCTTGCAGATCCACTCCGTTGACCGGGAAGGTCTGGATGATCTTCTTCAGTGCGCTCTGGTCCTTGGCGGTGAATACACGTACCGCATGCTGGATTCGGTTACCGAGCTGGCCGAGCACCTCATCAGGCAAGTCGGTAGGGGACTGGGTAATGAAGAACAGTCCTACACCCTTGGAACGAATCAACCGAACAGTATTGATGATGGCGTCGGTGAAGGACTTGGTTGCATCCTTGAACAACAGGTGAGCTTCATCAAGGAAGAACACCAGCTTTGGCTTGTCCAAGTCACCGGCTTCAGGCAAGTCCTCAAAGAGGTCAGCAAGAAGCCACATCAAGAAGGTGGAGAACAGCATTGGCTGCTGATTGACGCTGGGCAATTCCAGAACGTTGATGACGCCACCGTTTTCGCGTACCTGCAAGAAGTCTGAGGTATCAAATTCTGGCTGGCCAAAGAATTGGTCTAGGCCCTGCGACTGCATGATGGTGATGCCGCGAAGGATGACTGCAGCGGTGGCTTTTGACACGCCGCCGAGTTGCTCCAACGCTGATGCTCCCTCATCACTGACTAGGAAGCTAATCACCGACTTCACATCGTTCAGGTCATCAAGTGGGAGTTTGTTCGTATCGGCGTAGTGGAAGATCAGCTGCAAGCATTCTTCCTGAGTCTCGTTCAACTCCAAAACACGAGCAAACAAGATTGGACCAAAAGCATCAACGCTAGCGCGAACCGGAGTTCCGTGGGTTCCTTCGCCGAGGGATAGGAACTCAACCGGGTTGGCACGGGGAGCAAATTCTTTGCCCTGTTCGGCCAAGCGGGCAGTGAGCTTTTCGGAAGCTACAGCTTCCTGTGCCAAACCGCTGAGGTCACCCTTGATGTCTGCGAGGAATACCGGCACACCAGCTTTGCTCAACTGCTCAGCCATCAGCTGCAAGGTCACGGTCTTACCGGTACCGGTAGCACCTGCGACCAGTCCGTGGCGGTTGAGCATTTTCAGCGGCAACCTGATGGGAGCGGTGGGCTCGACCTTGCCATCAATGAGGGCTACACCGAGTTCAAGACCTTCCGAAGAGAAGTTATAGCCTTCGATAAGGCTGGTCAACAATGCATTTGTGTCCTGGGTCATACCTTTACCTTATGCTTTCTAGAACGGGTGCAAAAGACGTTGAACGAAGGCTTGTGTTCTGGGATTTGTCGGAGCAGACAAAACCTGAGCCGCCGGCCCGGTTTCAACAACCACTCCGCCATCCATAAAGACCACGGTGTCGGCCACGTCGCGGGCGAAGGCCAGCTCGTGGGTGACCAGAACCATCGACCAGCCCTCTTGGGCTAGTTCCTTGATGACGCTGAGAACCTCGCCGACGAGTTCTGGGTCCAGGGCGCTGGTTGGCTCATCAAAGAGCAACAGATCAGGCTGCTGCATTAGCGCGCGGACAATGCCTACGCGTTGCTGCTGACCGCCAGACAGAGAATTTGGGTACGCGTCGGCCTTGGCTCCGAGCCCTACACGATCCAGCAACTTGTGGGCCTCGGCCAATACCTGAGCTCGGGCGCGTTTTTGGACTTCGAGGGGTCCGATGGTGACGTTTTGCAGCACTGTCAGATGCGGGAAGAGGTGGTGGCCCTGGAAGACCATCGCCGAACGATCGCGCAGGATCTGAGCCGACTTGGGCTTGGTCTTGGGATCGAAGTCCACCTGCGGTCCACCGTTGAATCCGACGGTTCCTGCATCGGCGATTTCCAGTCCGTTCAGGCAACGCAGCGCGGTGGTCTTGCCGGACCCCGAAGGGCCGATCAGGGCCACCACTTCGCCGGAGTGCACGGAGAAGTCGATGCCCTTGAGCACCTGGTTCTCGCCGAAAGCCTTGTGCAGGCCGGTGACGCTGAGCAAGGTTGAGTTACTTGGTGACATACTTTTCCAGCCTTCCTTCAACAGAGTTCTGTAGTGCGGACAACGCCAGGCAGATGACCCAGTAGATCGCGGCCGCCTCGCAGTACAGGACCATGAACTCGTAGGTCGAGGCCGTGATTTCCTGGGCCTTGCGGAACATTTCGGTGACCAGAATGGTCGAAGCCAACGAGGTGTCCTTCACTAGCGAGATGAAGGAGTTGGACAATGGAGGGATGGCCACGCGGGTGGCCTGGGGCAGGATCAGCCGGAATAGGCTGCGCGTGCGAGACATGCCAAGCGTGTATCCGGCTTCCCACTGGCCAGTCGGAACCGAGAGGATCGCGGCACGGATGATTTCCGCGGCGTAGGCCCCGATATTCAGGCTGAAGGCGATGATCGCGCTGGGCCACGGGTCAATGGTGATGCCCAGGGTGGGCATGCCATAGAAGATGACGAACAACTGCACCAGCAGGGGAGTGCC
This sequence comes from Glutamicibacter sp. MOO4, assembly GCF_056934395.1. NCBI lineage: Bacteria > Bacillati > Actinomycetota > Actinomycetes > Micrococcales > Micrococcaceae > Glutamicibacter > Glutamicibacter sp. MOO4. The sequence goes on along the minus strand of NZ_CM167800.1, from coordinate 2,145,100 downwards.
GCGGACGATCGAGATGTAGACCCGGGCGATGCCCGAGAGCGCCGGGTTCTTGCTGATCCGCATCAGCGCCATGAGTAAAGCGATAACTAAGCCTAGGGCAAAGCTAATCAGTGCCAGCGGAATGCTTGCGGTGATTGCGCCCTTGGCCAAGGGCCAGAGCGAATCGATAAATAACTGCCAATTCGAATCCATGAGCTACCTTCGAGACAAATGAGACTGGCCCCACGACGTATACGTGTGGAGCCAGTCTACTGTTTCACTTGGGATGGTGCGGTTATTTGCTGACGTCTTCGCCGAAGTACTTCTTGGAGATCGAGGCGAGTTCGCCATCGGTGCGCAGCTCGTCCAGCGCGTCATCGATGGCTTCCTGCAGGTCTTCGGAGCCCTTGCGCAAGGTGACTGCGGATTCGCTCTTGTCCTCGGATTCGGCAGCGATCTTGATGCTGTCATCCGGGTTGGTCTTCTGGGCATCCAGGAAGGTCAGCTTGTCATTGACCGTGGCATCCACTCGGCCCTGCTTGAGCAGGGTGACCGACTGGGCCCATCCTTCAACCGGCTCGATGGTGGCACCGGCGGCCTTGGCTGCTTCATAGAAGCTGCTGGTCAGCGACTGCGCGGTCTTCTTGCCCTTGAGCGAATCGAAGGAGGTGATGTCGGTGTTATCGCTCTTGGTCACAACCACGCCTTCAGAGACGGTGTACGGCTTCGAGAACAGGTACTTCTTCTCGCGTTCAGGGTTGATGGCCACCTGGTTGGCGATAGCGTCGAAGCGTCCGGCATCCAAGCCAGCGAAGATCGCGTCCCACTGGGTTTCCTGGAACTTGACCTCTACACCCATCTTTTCACCGACGGCCTTGATCACTTCAACGTCGTAACCGGTCAGGTCATTGCCTTCGTGGAAGGAGAACGGACGGTAGGTGCCCTCGGTGCCCACGGTCAATACGCCAGCATCCTTGACCTTCTGCAACGCGGAACCGCCCTCGGTCGAGGCCGAAGCGGAGGAATCGCCCGAGCCGCCGGAAGAGCCGCAGGCGCTTAGGGATAGGGCAAGAATTGCGGCAGTTGCCAGCAGGGGTATGGTGCGCTTCATGATGACCTCGTTCAAGAATTGATGGGTAATGCTCTAGTCCTAACAACAGTCTAGAGACATCCGCTTATTCCGAAGGTCAAAAGTTACACTAAATTCCCAGCGCTACGGCCAATAGCATCATTAGTGGTATGGCGCAGATAGTAGTGATGAGCACGGTATCTTTGGCCACGATGACACCTTGGTCATAACGTGAGGCGCTAACAAATACGTTTTGTGCGGTAGGCAAACCAGCCATGATTACCGATGCCACCAGCAGTTCTCCACGAAGCCCAAATGCGAAATAGGCCAAGACCCAGGCCAAAGCCGGGTGCAGAATCAGTTTGGCAGCGGAGGCGATCAGTACATTGGCGCGTCGCCCGGACTTCTTCTCTAGTGGCTTGGACCCAACAAGGGAAATGCCAAAGGCCATGAGCATTGAGGGAATCGAAGCGCCAGCGATCAAATCGATCGGTTCAAGGACAATCGAGGGAACGTTGAAACCGGTCAGCGCCACCACCAGTCCAAGCATGGAACCAATGATCATCGGGTTCTTCACCGTTGTTAGCAGCAACGCCAGCGGGGTGGTGCGGTGACGCGAGGTGCTGGCATCAAGCATGGCCAAGTTGATTGGCTGGTACAGCGCCAATTGGAACAAGATGATCGGAGCAGCGTAGGAAGCATCACCAAGAACGTACAAAGCGATGGGTAGACCGAGATTTGCTGAGTTCACAGTGGACGCTGACATCGCGGTGATGATTCGCTCCGAAGACGAACGCTTTAGCCACCGTGCGGTAACACCGTGGTAGGCCAGCGCGGTGAGCGCGGCAGAGATTGCAGCGATCCACAACAGCGGGCCAAGGACCGAACCAGGATCTGATTCAGCCAACGTGCTGAATAGCAGGGCGGGGCTAGCGACAAAGAAGGTCACGCGACTAAGCACGTGGCGTCCTTGATCTCCAAGTACTCCGGTGCGTCCTACGAGGTAACCTACGGCAATGACCACCCAAATGATGGAGAAGCCTTCGAGGACTCCGGTCATCATGCTCCTTGGTTTTGGCCAAATGAAACTAAAACGTCGGGGCACCTGGTGGTACCCCGACGTGAGTGCGAGCGGGCGACGGGAATCGAACCCGCGTATCGAGCTTGGGAAGCTAGCGCTCTACCATTGAGCTACGCCCGCAGGTGCACCGAGCGGCCTAATGACGGCTCGGGCATCAATCAGCATATCTCACGAATTCGACGGGACGTTACATCGCACGATTAACCGTGGGAAAAATTACGCTTGATCTTCGCTTTTTTGATTCAGCATCTGCTGCTGCAAAATGGCCACGCCATCTGCTGGAACTTCAAAGCTCAGTTCATCGCCTGGGTTGACCACAAAGCCAGTGTTATCCAGTGCGCGCACCACGGTGGCGCCCTGAACCTTCACACCAAACGGTGCCTGGTCGATGTAGGTAGATGGAATACGTTCCAAAGAAGTAAAGAGAGCCACCACGGCTTCACCGGTGGGGTTGGTCAGCAGCATTGGCTGAGCGTTTTTGTTCTCTTCGGTGACCTCTTCACGGGAGAGGAAGTACACCTCGGCACGCATAAAGGCAGCAATGACTGAACCGGAGAGTTCAGGCTTGTTCAGGCCAGCCTGCAACATCATTTCGAAGTGCGTTTTAGGCTTGGCCCGGTGCTGGTCCATTGGTGTTTCGATGATCGCGTGCGGGGCCTGTGCTGGATCCTGCCCGTCGTGCGCAGCTGGGGTGTTCTCGGTGCTCATGTACTACAGCATGTCGCGATAAAGCCTGCGGTGCAAACGGCGAATGCGGGAATTTGGGGCAAGAGGCATAAAATGGCAGATGAGCATCCACGATTGAATCAAGGACAGAGCATGCCTGAATTCCGTTATGAGGATCTTCTGCCAATTGGCGAAGATACAACCCCATACCGCAAGATTTCCTCCGAAGGCGTCGAGGTCGTCGCCGGTCCGGATGGGAAGAAATTCCTGAAGGTCGCCCCCGAGGCACTAGAGCAGTTGGCTGAAACCGCACTGCACGACATCTCGCACTACCTTCGCCCAGCCCACCTGCAGCAGCTGCGAAACATCCTCGACGATGAGGAAGCTAGCCCGAACGATAAGTTCGTTGCACTGGATTTGCTGAAGAACGCCAACATTGCTGCCGGCGGCATCCTGCCGATGTGCCAGGACACCGGTACCGCAATCGTTATGGGTAAGCGCGGCCAGCGTGTGCTCACCGAAGAGCAGGATGAAATCTCGCTCTCGCGTGGCATTTACAACGCCTACACCCGACTGAACCTGCGTTACTCGCAGCTGGCCCCGCTGACCACTTGGGAAGAGAAGTCCACTGGCAACAACCTGCCAGCACAGATCGACCTGTACGCCAATACCAAGGACGGGGCTGACACCAGCTACAAGTTCTTGTTCATGGCCAAGGGCGGTGGATCTGCTAACAAGTCCTTCCTGTACCAGGAGACCAAGGCCATCCTCAACGAGAACTCCATGTTGAAGTTCCTCGATGAGAAGCTGCGTTCGCTGGGCACCGCGGCTTGCCCTCCGTACCACCTGTCCATTGTTATCGGTGGAACTTCGGCCGAGATGGCGCTGAAGACCGCTAAGTACGGTTCGGCCAAGTACTTGGATTCCCTGCCAACGGAAGGCGCGATGACCGGTCGCGGGTTCCGCGATACCGAGCTGGAAGAAAAGGTCCTAGAGCTGACCCGTCACTTCGGCATCGGTGCCCAGTTCGGCGGCAAGTACTTCTGCCACGACGTGCGCATCGTTCGCTTGCCACGCCATGGTGCCTCCATGCCGGTAGCCATCGCAGTATCTTGCTCGGCTGACCGCCAGATGCTGGCCAAGGTTACCGAAGAAGGTCTCTTTGTTGAGCAGCTGGAAACCGATCCAGCCCGCTTCATGCCAGATGAGAACCACCCAGCGATTGCCGCTCACGACGATGAGACCGATGGCGTCTCGGGCACCGGTGGCAACTCGGTGGTAAAGATTGACCTGAACAAGCCAATGGCTGAGATCCTGGCTGAACTGACCAAGTACCCGGTCAAGACTCGTCTATCGCTGACCGGTCCGTTGGTGGTTGCTCGCGATATCGCGCACGCCAAGATCAAGGAACGTCTGGACGCTGGCGAAGAAATGCCGCAGTACCTCAAGGACCACCCGGTCTACTACGCAGGTCCTGCCAAGACTCCAGAAGGCATGGCTTCGGGCTCCTTCGGCCCGACCACCGCAGGGCGCATGGACTCCTACGTGGATCAGTTCCAAGCAGCCGGCGGCTCGATGGTCATGCTGGCAAAGGGCAACCGTTCCAAGCAGGTCACCGATGCGTGCAACAACCACGGTGGTTTCTACCTTGGATCCATTGGTGGACCAGCAGCACGTTTGGCGCAGGATTGCATCAAGAAGGTCGAAATTCTCGAATACGAGGAGCTCGGCATGGAAGCAATCTGGAAGATCGACGTTGAGGAATTCCCAGCGTTCATCGTCGTTGACGACAAGGGCGAAGATTTCTTTGCCGAGACCTTGAAGCCAACCTTCACCGGAATCCCGGTACGCGCTAAGTAGTTTTCGCAGCACCAGTCAAAGAGACCGTCAACAGAAAATGATCTGTTGGCGGTCTTTTTGCAACTCCTAGGCGATGCACAGGCGCAATTCTAGGCAAAGAGCACTAGGCGTGAGCGTGAATTCGGTAGAATTCATGAAGCCTCGCAGACCCCGAGGCACATCATCGGGATGAAGGGGAAAGCTTTGAGACGACTAACAGTCGTGAATCTGCTCCTTGGTATCCCCGGAATTATTTACTACTGGATGCTGTGCGTAGTGGTGGTTGGTAACCCGATCAGTTCTTGGGGTCGTTCAGTTCGCGACCTTCTGCAAGAGAGCTCGATTTTCCCGCTTCAAACGATGCTTGGCCCACCGTTGGCCATCGGAACCATCATCTGGATCTTTTCCAATGTGAACCTGATTTCGCGAAGGAAACGCACCGGAGCATGTCAGAAGAACAGCGGAAAAATCTTGCATTGGGCCATAGCGTTGGTCGCTTCGTTGGTCCCGTCACTGCTCTTTTTGGGCGTAGCGAGCTTCTTCTAGCCGAGAATTTTCAGGCGCAGCGACTATTCGCTGAAGCCAAAACCCCAATCGCGGTACGGCGGTAGGAAACGCAAAACGAGAAGGTCATCGTCTTTCATCACGCCGTAACCGGACTTCTTTGATTCTTCTGAAGAGTCAGTGTCGGTAGGTGCTGAGCTGTCTTGCTCTTCATCTTCGGCAACCGCGGTTGCTTTGACCTTCTTGGACGCTGATGCCTCGCCAAGCATCGTGAAGTACTCTTCAAAGGTTTCAGCCCCTGATTGTGCCAATGCCTTGGCGTGCTCCTTACCGATGTAGCGAACATGCCATGGCTCGTACTTGTAGCCGGTGATCTCTTCCTTGCCATCCGGGTACCGGATGATCAGCCCGTACTCCACCGCATGTTTGGCAATCCAGATACCTGCAGGAGTTTGCCCGAAGGCACTTTTTAGTTCAGCCTGGCTGTTGGTGTAACCAAGGTCCGCCGCCAACCCGAGCTGGTGTTCGCTGGTGCCAGGACGTGCCGAAATACGCTCGGCATAAGCGGTCCCATATTTGGTTTGGTACTGATTAAATAGCGCTGCTTGCCGTTCATAGGATCGGTAGGCACTCAGCAGATGGATGGAATGGCCGGCCGCGCGAGCATCCGTAATGAGTTGCTCCACGGCCTTAGCCGCTTCGGATCTCAACTGCATTCCAGTCCCGGCAACATTCACGAGCTTTGAGGGTGTGTAGTTCTCCGGTGAAAGCTTGGTGGTGGGATTGATCAACGCGAGCATGCTTGATGCGTCCGTAAGCTGCGAGCTTTCGATCGCGGGCAGATCCTTATCGGGCGCGGCCTGGGCAGCAGGAATTGCTGAGAACAGCAGAGTCGAGGCAAGCACGGTGCTTGTCACTGCAGAGGCGAGACGCATGATGAAGGAACCCTTTGAGATGAAGCGATGAGTGGGAAAACAAGTCCCCTCTACAACGATAGCCCGATTTCTTCTCTAGGCGAGGGGAAGTACATCACCTCATTAGTGAAGCAGAGACGACTTAGACGACTGAAAAATGTACTTATTTGCCCGCAGAGTTCATCCAATGGCACTTCACGCGATAAGTTTGTTCACGTGTTGTATTCAGATGGTGACATTCGCAGAGAAATAGCGTCCGGTGAGATTGGCCTTGAGCCCTTTGACTCGAACATGGTCCAGCCCGCATCCGTGGACGTTCGAATTGACCGGTTCTTCCGGTTATTCGACAACCACAAGTACGCGCATATTGATCCTTCAACGGAACAAGATGAACTGACCCGCCTGGTCGAGGTTGCCCCGGACGAGCCGTTTATCTTGCACCCCGGTGAGTTTGTGCTTGGCTCCACCTATGAAGTGGTGACCCTCGGACACTCAATTGCGGCACGTCTTGAAGGCAAGAGCTCACTGGGCCGCCTTGGACTGCTCACCCACTCCACTGCAGGCTTCATTGATCCGGGCTTCTCCGGACACGTGACGCTGGAACTCTCCAACATGGCTACCCTGCCGATCAAGCTCTGGCCAGGTTCAAAGATTGGCCAGCTCTGCTTCTTCAAGCTGACCTCCGCCACCGAGCACCCTTACGGTTCCGGACCCTACGGAAACCGTTACCAGGGACAGCGCGGACCAACGGCATCACGCAGCCACCTGAACTTCCACCGCACAAACATCGAAAGCTAAACACAATGAGGATCGCCCTTGAGCCGATCCTCATTGTGTTTGGTGGATCATTCCACGGCTGATTAATCCTTGACCTTGCGCGGTGCACGGATAGGCAACAGAAGCAGCAGGCCCAGGGCAAGCACCACTAGAATTCCCAAGATGCCATAGCGCTGGGCGCCGCCGGCAGCTACTAGGGGAGTAGCTATGGCAATAGACAGGCCAAACAGTGCCGGGGCTAAGAAGGAAACCGCCCGACCCGTCGTGGCGTAGAGGCCAAAGAGTTCTCCTTCGCGGCCTGCTGGAATTAGCCTTGCCAGGTAAGAACGTGAGGCCGCCTGAGCAGGACCCACAAACAAGCACAGCAGCAATCCGAAGATCCAGAAGCCGCTGGCGCTGGGGGAGAGGAATACTCCTGCACCGGCGATGAGCAACCCGATGAGGGAACCGCAGATGACCATCTTTGGCCCGAGCACGTCATCGAGTCGACCGCCCAACACCGCACCGGCCGCGGCAACGAGGTTGCCAACAATGGCGAAGATGATTACTTCTGAGGTGCTGAAGCCAAAGGTGCCCGCCGCGATGACGCCACCGAAGGTGAAGATGGCGGCGAGACCGTCACGGAAGACGGCTGAGGAGCAAAGGAAGAACAGTAAGTTGCGGTCACTGCTCCACAAGTTCTTGATCGTTGTTAACAAGACCTTGTAAGAATCCTTCAGTGGGATCTTCGCTGAAGTGGCTGCCGGTGCCTCGGGAATGATGAAAAACAGTGGCAGCGCAAACACGAGGCACCAAGCGGCAGAGAAGATGGCGATCAATCGAAGATTCAGTGATCCGTCGGTACTGGCACCTGGCCACTGAACTATAGGGTCCACAAATCCGAAAAGCACCAGAGCTAGAGCAAGAATGCCACCAACATAGCCCATGCCCCAACCGAATCCGGAGACCTTGCCGACGGTGGCCTTGGTTGAAATCTGGTTGAGTACGGCGTTGTAGTTCACTCCGGCAAACTCGCTGACCACTGACATCAGTGCAATCAGGATGGCGCCTAACCAAAGAAACTTGGGGTCTGGATAGACAAAGAAACAGGCCGCGCAGATAACAACAAGGATCAGCGTATTGACCACAATCCACAGTTTTCGTCGTCCTGCCGCATCGGCGCGCATTCCGGTGACTGGCACCAGCAATGCGATGGCCAAACCGCCGACCGTCAGCGCTTGAGACAACACCAGCGAAGCATGGTCCTTGTCGCCGAAGAGCTCACTGGTCAAGTAGACGGTAAAAACGAAGGTGATCATCACCGCGTTGATCGCTGCCTGACCCCAGTCCCAGCTAGCCCAAGCCCAGGTGTACTTGTTCAGCCACTTATCACTGGCTGGGGGCGAATCTGGTCGAATGATTGACATGCTCGAATCGTACCCGCAAGAACGGAACAGCGAGTGAACCAAAAATCGAAATCTTGATAATCCTGTGCAAAAGCTCAAAATCAGCTGATCGCGGAAACTGGCGAAAATATTCCTCTAAAGACAGATTGCGCGAAGGCTCGCGGAAACCGGCTGATAAAATTACTACTGCGGACTATTTTTGTGGTCAATGCACTCTGCCCAACCAACAGTCGACAGAGGAGACAAGTGCTAGTAATTCTCACTGCGCTGTTTGTGACCGCCCTTTTGTGCCCGCTCTTGTTCCGGGTACTTAAACGAAACGCCTTCTATGTGGTGGCCGCTGTCCCTGCAGTGGGATTTATTTGGTTGCTGACTCAGCTACCTGTTGTACTTGCCGCAGATAACTCTCTGGCCAACGGTGCACCTAATGCGCCGCCTTCACTGAAAATTGAGTGGATCTCCGGACTCAACATCGGGTTGAACTTCCGGATGGACTCCTTATCCGCCACCATCCTGCTGCTGATTCTTGGCGTGGGCGCACTGGTGTTGTTCTACTGTGCACGCTACTTCAAAAACGATGACCCACAAATTGGTGGATTCGCTGCGAAGATGGTTGCCTTCGCCGGAGCGATGACCGGCTTGGTCACGGCCGACGACGTCATCATCATGTTTATCTTCTGGGAAATCACCAGCGTTCTTTCCTATCTGCTCATCGGCTTCAACCAAGCCTTGATCTCAGCCCGCCGTTCGGCAATGACTGCACTGATCGTCACCACCTTGGGTGGTTTGATCATGCTGGCCGGTATCTTGATGATCGGCTCCGAAGCTGGCAGCTACCAGCTCTCCGAGATCTTGGCTTCCGCAGATCGCCTCGTTTCACTTGGTGCCTACACGGACGTAGCCATAGCCTTGATCATTGTTGGTGCCATCTCCAAATCCGCATTGGTTCCTTTCCACTTCTGGCTGCCCGGCGCCATGGCCGCACCAACACCGGTGTCCGCCTACTTGCACGCCGCCGCCATGGTTAAAGCCGGCGTTTATTTGATCGCGCGCTTGGCCCCGGGATTCTCCGAAACAAACCTCTGGGTACCAATGACCGTGGGCATCGGTGTGCTGACCATGCTCATTGGTGGCTTCCGTGCGCTTAAACAGCATGACCTTAAACTGATTCTTGCTTTTGGTACGGTCTCGCAGCTGGGCTTCATCATTGCCATTTTCGGTTTTGGAACACCGGAAGCCGCCTTCGCCGCACTGGCAATGACCTTGGCCCACGGCCTATTCAAAGCGACCTTGTTCCTCAGCGTGGGCATCATTGACCACAACACCGGTACTCGTGATATTCGAAAGCTCAGCGGACTGCGCCGGGCCATGCCGATTCTGAGTGTTACCGCCGGAATCGCTGCAGCATCCATGGCGGGCGTGCCGTTGACCTTTGGCTTTGTGGCCAAGGAAGCAATTTACGAATCCGCGCTGCACTTAGAACACGGCTGGGGCATCGTTGCTTTGATCGGCTTGGTGCTCGGCGCTGGTTTGACCATGGGTTATTCTCTTCGCTTCTTCTTCGGCGCGTTCGGGGTGAAAAAGCATTCGGTGCCGTACCTGACCTGCAAGGCCCCAACACTGATCTTCCTCGCACCATTGCTCCTGCTCTCAGCCATGACGCTGGCCCTTGGCCTGTACCCACAGCTGGTTGAGCCTTTGATGATCCACTGGTCAGCAGCGCAGGGTGGACCAGGCAAAATGCACCTGTTGGCATTTGCTGGACTGAACCCAGCCTTGGGACTCAGCGCAATTTCCATCAGCCTGGGTCTTGCCTTCTACTGGATTCGCCGCCGAACAGATACCGGTGCTGCTCCGAGGCGCATGATCATCTCCGCCGAAGATATCTACCGCATGTCACTCAACGGGCTGGACATGGTTGCCATTTGGATTACCGGTCGCACCCAACGTGGTTCGTTGTCCTTCTACCTCGGCGTGATTCTTGGCGTCGTCTTAGTAGTTCCGCTGGGGATTGCCCTGACAGTCTCGACTCCTTGGCCCGATCTCTGGGTTATTGCTGACCACCCTGCCCAGCTGCTCATCGGTGCGCTGATTATTGCAGGCGCCGTGGTGTCCGTGATTGCGCCAAAGCGTTTCATGGCAGTGCTGATGGTTTCGGTCACCGGCTACGGCATGGTCGCGATCTTTGCCTTGCAGGGGGCACCCGACTTGGCGCTGACCCAACTGTTGGTAGAAACCATCATTTTGGTCTCCTTCGTTTTGGCTCTGCGTGCCTTGCCAAAGCGACTGTGGGGTGGAGTTGCCAAGATCAAATGGGGACGCGCACTGCTGGCAATCGCCTTGGCCGTCATGGTGATCTACATTGCCATCGCCATGATGGGCGCCCGTGACCAAACCCGAATTTCACTTGAATGGCCAGAGCTGGCTTACCACGAGGGTTACGGAAAAAATATTGTCAACGTCGCCCTGGTTGACATGCGTGTCTGGGATACTTTCGGAGAAATCACCGTCCTCGCGGCGGCTGCAACCGGCGTCGCTTCATTGATCTTCGCCGGCCGTAGCTTCGGCTCACGGGTTCGTGCACACGAGGTGGAACCGGGCAGCATCGATTCGGGTTCCGAAGCCATGGGCAATAAGGAATCCAAAGATGTGGAACTGCGCATCGCCCGACGCTTTGCCACCAGCGGCAATCAAGACTGGCTGATGGCCGGAAGTACCCTCGTGGCCGAACGCCGGTCAATTATTTTTGAAGTGGTCACCCGGCTGATGTTCCACTCGGTGCTGATCCTCTCGGTCTACACGCTGCTCACCGGACATAACACTCCCGGTGGCGGTTTTGCCGGCGGTCTGATCGCAGGCCTTGCCTTGACCATCCGTTACCTAGCCGGCGGTCGCATTGAACTCTCTGAGTCACTCAGGATTGCCCCAGGCTTGCTTATCGGTGGCGGTATTGCACTAGCTGGACTGGCCGGAATTGTTCCGCTGTTGCTGGGCGACGAAATTTTCACCATGTATGCCGTGGAGTTCTGGTTCTTTGGAGATCAGAAGTTTGTTACTTCTACGATCTTCGATATCGGCGTGTATCTGGTGGTTTTGGGACTGGTACAGGACGTGCTGCGTTCACTGGGTAGCGAAATTGATTCACTCTCCGAAGGACGTAGCCCGGTGGACCGCCATGACTTTGTACAAGCCTCACAGACAGGAGTTGGCCGATGAGCGTGAACATCACCTTTCTCGTGATTACCGGTGTGCTGCTTGCCTGCGGTTTCTACCTAGTACTTGAACGAACCCTGACCCGTGTGTTGTTAGGCATCATGCTTTTGGGCAACGGCATCAACCTGCTGATCCTGACCACCGGTGGCCGGCGAGGCATTGCCCCGCTGTTCAAACCCGAAATTGCAGCCGAAGAATATTCAGACCCACTGCCGCAAGCATTAATCTTGACGGCAATCGTCATCACCTTCGCGGTGACAGCATTCTTGCTCGCCATGATCTATCGGTCGTGGACGCTGACCAGTGCCGATGAGCTGGCCGATGACACCGAAGATATTAAGGTGTCGCAGAAGACCGCCTACGACGAAGAGGAAGACTCGCCGGTGGCAGAGGATACGACCGAATTCGTTGACGAAGAAGGCCGACCAGTACGTGAGGGGGAAGAGTGAATTTTCTAGATCTAGCACCCCTGGCCGTAGTCCTTCCGATCATTGGCGCCGGTGCCGCGTTCCTGGCCCGCCGCCAGGTGCGCACCCAACGACTGATCACCATCGGCATCCTGTGCCTGACCTTGCTTTTGGAAGCAGGCATGGTGGCAGCCGTCTGGGGCGGGGAAAGTTATGCCATCCACATCGGTGGCTGGGAGTCACCCTTCGGCATCGCACTGATGGTTGATGGCTTCAGCTCCTTTATGTTGCTGATTTCCACCTTGGTGTCACTGGCAGTGTTGTTCTTCGCTACCAGTCAGGGTCTAGCCGACGGGGATGAACCCGGACCAGTCTCGGTATTCCACCCGGCCTACCTGATTCTACTGGCCGGTGTGTCTAACGCCTTCCTGGCAGCGGACCTCTTCAACCTCTATGTCGGATTCGAAATCCTGCTCACCGCCAGCTACGTGCTGCTCACCTTGGGTGCCACAGCTGAACGCATTCGCGCCGGTACTACTTACGTGGTGGTTTCGGTGGTTTCCTCGGTGGTCTTCTTGATGGCCATCGCCATGATCTACGCCGCCACCGGAACGGTGAATATGGCGGACCTCGCGGTGAAGCTGCCACAGTTGGATCAAGGCCCGCAGCTGATCTTGCATGTATTGCTGTTGATTGCCTTCGGCATCAAGGCCGCGGTGTTCCCGCTGTCCTTGTGGCTTCCCGACTCCTACCCAACCGCTCCGGCACCGGTGACCGCCGTGTTCGCAGGGTTGCTGACCAAGGTGGGCGTGTATGCCATCGTGCGTACCGAAACCTTACTGTTCCCCGGAGGCGAAGTACGCGCCGGACTGATGGTGGCCGCAGCGCTGACCATGGTGGTCGGTATTCTTGGTGCATTGGCCCAGACGGACATCAAACGTATGCTGTCCTTCACGCTGACCAGCCACATCGGTTACCTGATCTTTGGTGTTGCTATCGGCACCCCACTAGCCATCGCGGCAACCATCTACTACGTAGGTCACCACATTATTGTGCAGACCTCGTTGTTCATGGTGGCCGGCCTGATTGAACGTCGTGCAGGTAGCTCGAATGTCACCAAGCTCGGCTCGCTAGCCAAACTTTCCCCGGCGCTGTCGCTGCTCTTCTTTATCCCCGCGATCAACTTGGGCGGCATCCCACCGTTCTCCGGATTCCTGGGGAAGTTCGGATTGCTGCACGCCGCAGTACAGGATGCTGACCCATTGACCTGGATTGTTGTTGGCGCTGGTCTGCTCACTAGCTTGCTGACGCTGCTGGCCATCATCCGTGTTTGGGCCCGTGTGTTCTGGCGACGCGCTACCGATGCTGAAGTTCCAAACCAAGAACTAGTGGAACAGGCCGCCTCAGTAGCTATTGAGACTGCTGCTGGTGGAGCGCAAAATCCGGCATTGGGTCTGAAACTGGCCAAGGAGCTTGAAGCCGATTCTTTGCCGTGGGGAATGCGCTATTCCACCGCGTCACTCGTTGTAGCCGGCATTGCGTTGACCGTATTTGCTGGACCAATCTTCGAGTTCTGTGAACGGGTCGCAGCTGAGCTCATTGCTCGCGAACCATATATCAGTGCGATCTTGCCATTGTGATTAGAGGGGACGATGTCGACTAAAAACCTGAAGCACAGAGATCAGCGTATCCATGATGCGCTTGATACTTCTGGTGTCCGTCACCGGGCAACACTCAAACAGGAATGGCCGCTGCTGGCGTTGCTGATCTTTGTCTGGGCAGCCCTCTGGCAAGACTTCTCGCCGGCGAATCTGATCTTCGGTGTCATCGTTGCGCTGATAATTGTCACGCTCTTCCCGCTACCGCCGGTGGTCCTTTCGGGCCGTGTGAACGTCTGGTACTGCTTTGAACTGTTTATCTGGTTCATCGGTCAAGTATTTGTGGCAAGTTTCCAAGTGGCACGACTGGCGATCTTCCGGGGAAAGAAAACCCGCAGTGGAGTGATCGCCGTGGAGTTGCGTACCGACTCGGATTTGATTGTCACCGCGGTGGGACATGTACTGACGCTGATTCCTGGATCATTTGTTATCGACGTTGACCGGCGCTCATCAACGCTGTACTTGCACTACATCAACATCGAATCGAGATCCGACATGGAACGGGCCCGCGAAGCGGTGCGCGACATTGAACGTCGAGTGATCATGGCGATGGGTAGCCACGATGAATTTGAAGCAATCAAGCACGAATGCGGTCCAATTCTTGGTCGAGTAGGAGGCAAAAAATGATGACAATCGTGATGTGGATTTGCGGCATCATGCTGGGTCTAGCCACCGTTGCGTGCTTGATCCGCGTTGCCAAGGGCCCCTCGATTCTTGACCGAGTCTTAGCCTTGGACGTGATGCTGCTGATCATTTCCGTGGCGTTGTGCTTGGAAATGGTCTTCAACCGCCACACCGACTACCTGTTGTTTGTCGTTGTTGCGTGCACCTTGGGCTTCATTGGCTCGGTTACGGTGTCGCGGTACGTCTCGGATCAGAGGAACGCCTAATGGAATTGTTCCTCGATATTCTTGTCGCCGTCCTACTGATCACCGGCTGCCTCATGTCGCTGATTGCCGGTATCGGTCTGCTTTCATTCCCCGACATGCTCACTCGGATGCACGCCGCCACCAAACCGCAAGTACTTGGCTTTCTGCTGATCTTCACCGCGCTAGCAATTCACTTGCGTAGCTGGAGTGTGGTTCCAGTATTGTTCCTGGCTTGGGGGATGCAGCTACTGACCGCTCCCGTATCCGCACATATGATTGGGCGCGCTGGTTACCGAACCAAGCACGCTGCCAAACAATCTCTCTACGCCGATGAACTGAGGCAAGTAGTGGACACGGTATCTGACGCACCGGCCACCGCGTCTGTTGAAGTCTCCAGCGAAGAGTCGAAGGACTCAAAGTAAAACTGAGCAGTGAAAAACTGAGCAGTGTAAAACTGAACAAAACAAAAAGGAACGGCCCACCATTGGTGGGCCGTTCCTTGAGCATTAGCTACTTGCTGAACCGTGCGACAACCTTGTTGGTGCCACGGTCTGCCAAGACCTGGATGGTCGCTGCGACAATCGATGAGAAGATCGCGAATCCGAGCGCCTGACGGAATGAAGCCTCAGCAGCTTCTTCGCTACCCTTGCGGGGAGCCTTATTTCCGGTGACGCCCTTCCACAGCTGATCAACTAGCTTGCTGCCGAGCAAACCGGCGCCAATCGAAATTCCGGTGGTGGCAAGTTTCTGTACTGTGTTCATATTGCCCTCGCTTCAACGTCGTAACTTATCTTTCCTCTGCCCAGCATACCTGCGGTAAGGTGGGGGAGCAGTAATTTTTCCGACAGGGGAGCGTCAGACTTCAAAAAAGAAGTCGCCAAGACGCTGAGAGTGCGATAGATCGCAGACCCTCGAACCTGCTCCGGCTAGTACCGGCGAAGGAAGTCGAGCATCTCGGATGCGGACGGGTGTAGCACTATGCCATCAGTCCGTACATCTCCCCTCCTAAATATAGGAGGACCACCCATGAACCAAGTAGCAGCAAAACAGCGAACCAGCTGGCGCGTTGTCGACATCGTCGTAGCCTCAGTAATCGCCGTAGCCTCAGGAGTGATCTTCTGGGCTTGGAGCGCAGGCATGCCGCTGTTCTCGCTAGCTTTTGTTGCCTTCCCACCTGCCGCTGCACTGCTGACTGGCGTATGGCTCTTCCCAGCGGTACTCGGTGCCCTGATCATCCGCAAACCAGGTGCAGCAGTGTTCTGCGAATTACTGGCAGCCATTATCGAGGCATTGCTGGGATCTCACTACGGTCTGAGCGTCATCGTTTCCGGGCTGGTCCAGGGCCTTGGTGCTGAATTGGTCTTTGCCATCTTCCGCTACCGCAAGTGGAACCTGAGCGTTGCGCTCATTGCAGGTTTTTTCACCGGCATCTTCGCCGGTATTTCCGAAGCCTACATCCTGGCGTACTACGTGGAATACACCTCATCACTAAAGATCTTGCACGTGCTGATCACCGGCGTCTCTGGACTGATTATCGCTGGTCTGCTGTCTTGGCTGGCCACCCGTGGATTGGCTAAGACCGGTGCACTGAGCGCACTGGCTAGCCGCCGTGCTCACCTCGAGTCCGGGAAACTGGCCGCCAAATGAGTTCGCTGGCTAACCGTGGCGCTGACGCTCAAACTCGGCGGGGCGCCGAGATTTCTGCGCGTGGTTTTAGCTGGCAGCATGCCGAAAGAACAACTCCCGCCGTTTCCGATTTAGACCTTAATATTCAGGCCGGCCAGAAAGTACTTCTTGTTGGTCCTTCCGGTGCGGGAAAGTCGACCTTGCTACATGCTCTGGCGGGGTTGTTGGAAGTCGACGAGTCGCAGCAAATGCGTGGGGAGCTACTCATTGACGGGGCAGATGCCTTTGCTCGCCAACGCCCGGTTGGGCTGATGCAGCAAGACCCGGAGACCCAAGTGGTGCAGAGCCGGGTAGCTGATGATGTCGCCTTCGGTGCGGAGAATCTTGCTGTAGATCCCGAGGTGATCCGTGAGCGCATCCCAGAAGTATTGGACGCTGTAGGTCTAGGCATGCTCTCCTTTGACCACCGGACCCAAGAACTATCCGGAGGACAGAAACAGCGACTGGCTCTGGCCGGGATCTTGGCCATGCAGCCAGGATTGATGCTCCTTGATGAGCCGACCGCCAACGTGGACCCAGAGGGGATCGGTCCCTTGCGCGATGCCGTGCTTAATGCGGCACAGCTCAGCGGGGCCACCGTGCTGGTAGTTGAACACCGGTTGGAAGTCTGGGCCCAGCACATGGACCGCATCATCGTCCTTGAGCCAGGTGGCGGAGTAGCCCATGATCTGAGCCCGCAACAGCTCATGGAGGATCAGCAGCTTCGCGCTGAACTCGCTTCGGCCGGTCTGTGGGTTCCCGGCTACCTGCCACAAATCCAACAAGTGACACTCCAGCCGGGAGGAACCTTGCTGGAGGCCAAAGACTTGGTGTGCGCCCGAGCTGAGCAAGCACCGCGCACCCGCCCGGTTACCCTACAAGTCCGCGCAGGCACCGCAACGGTCATCCGTGGTGAAAACGGTGCAGGTAAATCCACCTTGGCACTCACCGTTGGTGGCTTGCTCGCTCCTGTCGCAGGACAGCTTGATGCAAGCGAGCAGCTAGCCAATGGTCTTGGCAGCTCACCGTTTAGCTGGAAAGCTGGTGCGCTGATTGGTCGGATCGGTTCAGTGTTCCAAGAACCTGAGCACCAATTTGTGGCGCAAACCGTCCGTGAAGAACTAGCTTTTGCTCCGTTAAGAGCCAAAGCCATTGGCGGGCGAGAACTGAAATACGAGCCGGAACAAGTTGAGCAGTTAGTGCAGTCACTGCTGGTGCGCTTGGGTCTGGAACATCTTGCTGACGCAAACCCATTCACGCTCTCCGGAGGAGAGAAACGTCGGCTATCCGTAGGCACCGTGTTAGCCGCTTCTCCAGACGTGTTGATCCTTGATGAACCAACCTTCGGACAGGATGCCAATACGTGGCGTGAATTAGCGCAGCTGCTGGTTGCTCAGTTGGAGCAGGACACCGCGATCATTGCGGTGACTCACGATGAACATTTGGCCAGCGTCTTGCAGGCTGAGCAGATTCATCTAGCTGCACTGCCAAGCGGCGACGTGGCCAAGCCTAAGGGACCGGTACTGGATGCTCCGGTGGGCGATAGCTGGCTAGCTAAGATCAACCCGTTAGCCAAGCTGGGCGCCGTGGCTACCGCAACGTTGCCTTTGATCAGTACATTGGATGCAGTCTCGGCTTTGGTGATCGTTGTTGCCAGCGTTGTGTTGTTCCCACTGGCCGGTCTCAGTCCGCTGAAGTTCCTCAAACGGGCGTGGCCGCTGCTACTGGCAGGGCTTTTTGCTGCGTGGGGTATTGCACTGGTTGGCCAAGATAGTGGCGCAGTCTATGCGCAGCTTGGACTGTTCAGTATTACCGAGGGTTCGCTGCAGGGCGGTATTGCCACCGGGCTGCGGGCCTTCGCCTTGGCGATTCCATGCATCTTGTTGTTGGCCACCACCAACCCGAGTGATCTGGGCGGGGCACTGTCTCAACAGCTTAAGGTCCCGCATCGTTTTGTGCTCGGCGCATTAGCCGGAATGCGATTGCTGGGACTGATGATTGAGGAATTTACGACGTTGACCTTGGCCCGTCGGGCTCGTGGTGTCGGAAACTTCGGCACCCTCGCTGAGCGGATTGGCGCGAAACTTGGTCAGAGCCTGGCCTTGCTGGTTCAGGCCATTCGCCGTGCCGGTCGTTTGGCAACCACCATGGAAGCTAAAGGCTTTGGTACGGCCAAACGGACCTGGATCCGCACGGCCACCTTCACCCGGACCGACGCCGCGGTACTTATCGCCGGCATCGTCCTGGGTGCTGCAGCTGTAGGTGCGGCCCTGTGGGCCGGCACCTACAACCTTGTGTGGAGTTAGCGAATTGCGTCGCTGAGGGCGCTGAGTTCTTCATGGAGCTCAGCGTCTAGACGCAATGGCTTGGCATCCAAGGTGCGCACCGGAGTGAGCAGACGGATCGAGGAAACCAACCAGACACCATCAGCCTGGTAGAGATCTTCTGGACGCAACGGGCCGTAACCCAGTTCCCAACCGTCTTGAGCAGCCGCATCAAAGATTGCACTCTGTGTGGTGCCCGGCAGGATACCCGTTTCTAGCATGGGGGTCAGCAGACGCTTGGTCTCACCATCGCGCTGGGCAACCAACACCGTTGAGGTGGGAGCTTCCAGCACGATACCGTCGGCCGAAGTGAAAATAACATCATGGGCGCCGTGCTTGCGTGCATAACGTAGGGCTGCCATGTTGATCGAGTAGGACAGGGTCTTCGCGCCCATCATCAACCATGGTGCACGTTCGGCAAGCTTGGAATCGTAGCCACGATCAAGCAAGAGTACGTCGACTCCTGATTCGCGCTGCTCTTTGCCTAGGGTCGGGGCAGGAGTGACAGTCACCCAACAGATTGCTGGATCTTCATCATGCTCACCACGAGCTGCGATCAGTTTGACCACAGCTTCCTCTGCGCCGCCGGTGGCGTCAAAGTCAGCCACGGCCGTATCAACTGCGGCATACCAGGTGCGTGCATCGGGAATGATCAGGTCTGATAGTTCAGCCGAGCTGGCCAGACGAGCAAGGTGCGCTTCAAATTTGCGAACCGCTTGGTTGGTGTAGAGCATCGATTCGAAGATGCCGTCTCCACGGGTGACTCCCTGCACGGTGACTGGAAGTTGTGGTGCGGAAATATCGGCCAAGTAGCCTGCCGGATAGGCCGGATCCAAGAATACTAGAGAACTCATACCTACAGATTATCGAACCCATAGCCCATGTGTGACCTTTGAGCTCACGGATGTTCAGACTTCTTAGTGAATCTTAGATAAGCTAAGCGGAGGAATTTGAGCTGTATTACGCAGATCAGAGCCGGAAATCGCGACGATCATCGTGCGTAACGAAGGGGTGTACCAGCAGTGTTACCGAGTAATGAAGTACTTATGCAGATCGGTAGCGTGCTGTGGAGCATCCTTGTAGCCATCGAATTGGTGGTCCGTTACTTCATGATCGGTATCGTTCCGGGCAACCGACGCCCCACCACGGCGATGGCTTGGCTCTTGGGAATCTTCTTCCTTCCGGTGGTTGGACTTTTGGCCTACTGGCTTTTTGCTAACCCGCGGCTCTCGCGTAGTCGGTTAGAAAAGCAGAAGCGTGCCCACGAGCAAATCATTGACGCCACCAAGCACATGGAGTTGCCTGAAGAATTTCACTCCCAAGAAGAGTGGGTTGAATCTGCGGTCAGCCTGAACCGTAACTTAGGTGCTATGCCCCTAGAAGGTGGCAACAGTGTTGAGGTTATTTCTGACTACCGTTACTCGATGGAGTCGATGCGTCATGAAATCGACAAAGCAACACGCTACATCCACATTCAGTTCTACATCATGGGCGACGACGAAGAATATGTTGGCCCAGTCCTTGAAGCACTAGAACGCGCGGCACAACGTGGTGTGCACGTGCGCCTGCTCTTTGACCACCTAGGTACCTTGCGAGTTAAGGGCTATGGCGAGTTGAAAAAGCGTCTAAAAAAGTCAGGGATCAACTGGCGTCCCATGCTTCCCATTGACTTGATTGGTCGGCGCTGGCGCCGCCCAGACTTGCGTAACCACCGCAAGATTTTGGTCATTGATGGCGAGGTCGGTTTCACCGGGAGCCAGAACCTGATTGAACCGGGTTACAAGCGTAAGTCTTCGCATAAGGTCGGACGCGAGTGGGTCGAAATGATGCTGCGCGTTGAAGGTCCTTTGGTTCGCAGCTTGGACGTGACCTTTGCTATTGACTGGTGGCAGGAAGAAAACGACCAAGAAGTCCTGATGGACATGAACGAGGCCAGGCACCCGTTGGCCTACGAAGAACGTCCCGGGTCAACCTTGGCGCAGCTACTTCCAAGCGGTCCGGGCTTCGGCAAGGAAAATAACCTACGCCTGTTTAATACGCTGATCTACTCGGCCTCCGAGCGCTTGGAAATCACCAGCCCGTACTTTGTGCCAGATGATTCCATGCTCTACGCAATTACTACTGCAGCCCAGCGCGGGGTAGAAGTTGAACTTTTTGTCTGTGAAGAAGGCGACCAGTTCCTGGTTCACCACGCGCAGCAGTCCTACTACCAGCAACTTCTCGAAGCTGGTGTACGTATTCACTGCTACCCAGCGCCGATGGTTCTGCACACCAAGTGCTTCACTGTTGATGACGAAGTGGCGGTCGTCGGATCCTCAAATATGGATATGCGTTCCTTCAGCCTGAACATGGAAATTTCCGTGATGCTCTTGGGCAAGGAGATGGTCAACGCGGTCAACGAAGTACAGAATCACTACCGCGAGATTTCTACGGAAATCACTTTGGGGCAGTGGCGCCGTCGTCCACGAATGCAGCGCTGGATAGACAACGTAGCCCGCCTCACCGCTACGTTGCAGTAGGCTGCGGGAAGCTGGCGCCGAGGGCTTGAAGGACACCACGGGATTTGGTGATGACCTCTTCCCACTCTTCTTGTGGAACTGAGTCTGCGGTAATTGCTCCGCCCAGCCCCAAAGATAATCGCCACGACGCATCAGGCAAACGGTCACAAACCAGTGTGCGGATAACTACGGAGAAGTCGGCAGCACCGTCGGCTCCGAAATAGCCCACCGCCCCGGAGTACAGGCCGCGGGCACGGTGCTCTTCGAGCTCATCAAGGATGTTCATCGTGGACAGCTTTGGGGCACCGGTCATTGATCCCGGTGGGAAGGCTTCGCGCAAGGCCCCAGCCGCCAGTTCTGGCTGACTCAGGGTGGCGTCGATGGTGGAGACCATTTGATGCACCGTTGCGTAGCTTTCCACAGAGCACAACCGTGTCACCTTGACGGATCCGGGCACTGCGTAATGTGAGAGATCATTGCGCAGAAGATCAACAATCATGATGTTTTCTGCGCGGTCTTTTGGATGCGTTGCTAGATCATGTTTGAGTGCCAGGTCTGAGACTTCGGTGACGCCGCGTGGTCGTGTGCCCTTGATGGGTTCAGCACGTAGCTGCCCATCGTTAGACAGAGCCAAAAAACGTTCTGGAGAGATACTTGCGACTTCAAGGTCAGCTAACTTCAAGTAGTGAGCAAAGGGCGCCGGGCTGCTAAGGCGCATCCTGCAATAGGCTTCGAACGGATCAAAGTCTTGGGCAACGGCGGTCAACTCGGTGGTCAGGCAGACTTCGTAAGTGTTGCCCTCATAGATTTCGTGTTGCGCAGCGAGGATTTTGGTTTGGTAACCGGCTGCGGTGTCAGCACATACAAATTCAGGTATCGGTAGTGTTTTGCTCCGGCGATCTTGCGGTGGATTGCCAAGAAGGATGGACAGCTGCGCGGAAGGTTTGCTGGCACTGTGTAAATGCATCTGGGAGCTCAGATGATCAATGACCATGATGGTGTCCGGAGCGAAAAATTGCGCGTCGGGACGCGTTTGTCCCGGAGAGATTTCTGCGCTGATATTTGAGGCTGCGACTTCGCGCTTGAGCTCATAGCCGAGGTAGCCCACCCATAGTGGCAGTGGGTAGTCGGTGTGCAACTGGTTTTTTGAGGGCCAGAGGGAGCCTAGTGAGTCAAAGAAATTTTGACCGAGTTGAAGGCGCGCCCCGCCCACGGTGATGTAGGCTCCTGATTCGTTGGCCCCGAGGATTGGCGGTTGAGCACTGGTTGCAAAAGCGAGGATGGAATAGCGGTTGCGCCCCAGCGGATCATCAAGGTGCTGGCTGGTGGATTCCAAAAGAGCAGCGTGGGGTAACTGGGCTGTGAGCTGTTCAAAAAGTGCAGCCACATCAACTGGTGCCTGATAACTTTGGCGCAATGTAGGCAGGTTGGAGCCCTGAGCCGTACCGCCAAAAAGTTCCTTGATCGCTTCGGGCAAGAAATGGCTGGCGCCCAAAAGCGAGTTGAGCGGATCAGCAACTTCGGAAGTATCAATGAACAGCAGCGCATGATCAGCAGGTGAGTGAGTCTGAAGATAAACAGATTCTTGCTCTGCCCACGTAGACCAGTACGGGCGGTAGGTTTGACCGTCCCGGGCTAAAGCGCGTTCGCGGCGAAAATCTTCCGGTGCTGCAAGCCAGATGCCGAAGTTTATGATTTCGCGGGCTTGGTCGTTGAGTGCTCCGACGCCTTCAATGATGAGAATGTCGGCGGCCGTGAACTCGTGGTGCTCTCCAAGGCGATCGTTTGCCCAATCCCAGGTGGAGTAGGTGACTGTTTCTCCTGCGGCTAAGGCGGGTAGTAGGTCGTTGTACATCCGCCGGGCATCGGCGAGGCCGTGCCACCCATGGTAGAGGTCTTCAAGGCGCAGGATATTTACAGAAGAGAACTCTGAAAGGTGCTGCGCTAGTGATGATGCGAAGGTGCTTTTGCCTGAACCGGAGCGTCCATCAATGGCAATGAAAGTTGGTCTAGCGGTTTCCACGAGAAGCGATATTACTCCGCACGTAATCTACAAGGGCTGGCAGGGAAGCAGAAATAAGTTTCCAGGTTTCACGGAAGTCGCCGGCATCGCCATACCAGGGGTCGTAAACGCCCTGGCGGTCATGCGGCGAGCTGGCGGCCTGCGGATCAAAGGAGCGGAACATGCGCAGCTGAGGTCGTTGCGACGGGTCGAGCTCCGCCAACTCTGGTACCAGTTCTTCGAAGTGGTCGGTGTCCATGGCCAGGACGAGGTCCATATCGGCCAATTCATCGGCGTCGATTTGGGCAGCGACATGTTCTGAGGCGTCCAGTCCATGGCTGTGCAGGATGCTGGCGGCGCGCTCGTCGATGGGGTTGCCGACTTCGCCGTCGGTGATGGCCCGCGAGAGCACTTGAACTTCGTTGACATCGGCATTAACCAAGGCGTCTTTGAGCATGTACTCGGCCATAGGCGAACGGCAGATATTCCCCGTGCACACGATCATTATCCGGAACATGGCATCAGTCTATGGGCACAAGCGCTCTGGTGCGATAGCTACGCGCCCGAAAGTCGGGCATAAATCGGTAACGTTTCAGGGTTGATGCCGCTAGTGCAGGAACAGCAGCAGAAGAGCGACAAGGATGAACAGGACCCCGAAGAGGATGTTCAGCATCTTTGCGCCGCGGTAGGTGGCGGTGAAGCGCTGGAAAGTGCGTGCGGTTCCGGCAAAGAAGAAGTACATCACCAGGATGTCCACGGCGATGACCGTTCCGATGTACAACGCGTATTGACCCAGCAGCGGTTGATCTGCGTTGATGAATTGCGGGGTGAAAGCCAAGAAGAACACGATGGCCTTGGGATTGAGCAAGTTGACCAGGATCCCGCGGTTGAGCATCACGCGTCGGGTCAGCTGCCGCCCCGAGGTGGTTCCATCGGAGGCCACTTCCGGTTTGGACAGCAGCATTCGGATTCCCAGATACACCAGGTAGGCCGCTCCGGCATATCGGATGATGGCAAAGAGCGCTGGGCTATTGGCTACCAGGATTCCAACGCCGGCGGCGACAATCACTACATGGATGAGCAAGGCGATTTGCTGTCCGAGGATGCCCCAGATGGAGGCACGCCAGCCTTGGCGCATCGAATTGTTCATGGTGTTGATGGCGCCAGCACCGGGAGTGAAGCTGATGATGATGCAGGCGCTGAGCAGGGAAAACCACAGTGAAAGAGTCACCGGTTAATGCTAGTGCCCGCTGGCGGGTTCGAGGGATTCGCGGGACTTTGCGTTACGGCTTCTTGACGGGCAGCGTCGACCCCGGCGATGGCATCGTTCATGAAGCGGGTAACGATCTGGAGTTCTTGGTCGTTGTAGGTGCCGATGACTTCCATCATTTTCATGCCCAGCGGCATGAACATTTGGCGTCCCTTGAGCCGGGCCTTGTCGGTTGGAGAGATCCGGATGACTCGTCGATCCTGGTCGGAGCGCAACCGTTCAATCATGCCCAGGCGTGCGAGGCGGTCCAGCATCGCAGTGGTGGCGGGGGAACTCAATTGCAGTTCATGGCTCAGGTCCTTGGGGGACGGCAGTGCTCCGCGTTGCTGGTACTTCATGATGATGGACAGGGCGTTCATGTCCGTTCGGTGGGTGCCGAATTGCGCTCCCGTGGATTCAACATAGCGGTCGGTTGCCTGGCTGAATTCCTGTAGGAGCACCACCAGCTGCTGGTAGTCGCTTGCAGTCATAGCCGCAATCCTAAACCGTTTTGGCCCGTGTCCAGAAAAAATAGTTCGATGGTGGAACTATCTAGGGTAATGTTGGATTCACATCGAGGATCGATGCGCAGAGCGCGACTATGAATGAGGAAACGCGAAAGTGCCACAACAAACCCAGCTAGCAAACGGCTCGTCCACTACCAGAAAAAGAAAAAGCATAGGTATAAGAGCTGGAATCTACGCTGTCTTGATTCTGCTATGGCTCGGCGTGGCTGGACTTGGCGGACCCACTTTCGGGAAGCTTTCCGAAGTCCAGACCAATGACCAGACCTCTTTCCTTCCGGCCAGCGCAGAAGCCACCCGGGCCCTTGAATGGCAGAACAAATTCCAAACTTCTGAAGCGATCCCCGCCGTCGTGGTCCTAACCGGCACGGGGGAACTCGAGGCTTCTGCCGTCACTGCGCTCGCCGAAAAGCTTGCCGGCTTCACATACCTCGAAGGGGATGTGGTTGGACCGTTTATTTCCAAGGACGGGCAAGCTGCTGAACTGCTCGTACCAATCTCCGGCGAGACCGAAGCCAAAGAAGGCGTCGAGGAACTGCGCTCCCTGATCGCCGCGGAAAAGCCCGAAGGCACCACTGCCTACGTGACGGGACCGGCAGGGTTCAGCGCGGACTTGGCTGAGGCCTTCGGCGGCATCGACGGTGTGCTGCTGGGCGTGGCACTGGCAGCGGTGCTGGTTATCCTGCTGCTGGTCTATCGCTCGTTGTTGCTGCCCATCACGGTGCTGATGACCTCGATGGTTGCCCTCTGCGCCGCGATTCTGAGCGTCTATTTCATGGCCTCGGAAGGCTGGATCCGGTTGGATGGCCAGGCCCAAGGCATCCTTTCCATTCTGGTGATTGGCGCGGCCACGGATTACTCGTTGCTCTTTGTCGCACGGCACAAGGAAGCCTTGGTCTCCGGCGCTGACAAGTGGCAGGCAGTGTCCACGGCGTTCAAGAGCTCGCTGGAGCCGATTGTCGCGTCGGGTGGCACCGTCACCGTGGGCCTGCTATGCCTGCTCTTCTCGGATTTGAACTCCAACAAGGCTCTGGGGCCCATCGGCGCTTCGGGCATCATCTTCTCGATTATTGCCGCACTGACCTTCTTGCCAGCAGTACTGGGGCTCTTGGGCAGGGCCGCCTACTGGCCATTTGCTCCCAAGCCTCAAAGCGCTCCCCAAGACCCGGGGATCCCGGCGGGCCTGTGGGGCAGGATCGCTGGATTTGTCGCCCGGCATCCACGGCCGATTTGGATGATCACTGTTGTCGTCTTGGCCGCGGGAGTGCTGGGTGTCACCGGGCTCAAGGCCCACGGAGTGCCTCAAAGCGAACTGGTGGTTGGCGGTTCCGAAGCCCGGGATGGCCAGGTAGCGCTGGGCGAGCATTTCCCGGGAGGAACTGGCTCCCCGGCAACGGTGATTGTTGATCAAGCAGATGCCCAGGCAACCCTGGACAAGGCTCTTGATGTGACGGGCGTTGACTCAGCGTACCTGCAGGCCGAAAATGGCGGCCCTGCACTTGCCGAGCGCGGAATTGAGCCGTATGAGGTCCAGGGGCGGAACCTCATTTCTGTGACCCTGGCCGATGCCGCCGACTCCGATGAGGCCAAGCAAACTATCGTTGCGCTGCGCGATGCAGTGCACCAGGTCAATTCGCAAGCGCTGGTTGGCGGCACCACCGCCACGCAGCTCGATACCAATGCAACGGCGCAGGCGGACCTCTACAAGATCATCCCCACGACTCTGGGCGCGATCTTTGTGATTCTGATGCTGCTCTTGCGCTCGGTGCTCGCGCCATTGCTCTTGATGATCACCACGGTGCTCTCCTATGGAACGGCCATGGGTGTTAGCGCGTTGGTCTTCAATAATGTCTTCAACTATGTTGGCGCGGATCCTTCGGTGCCGTTGTTCGGCTTTGTATTCCTGGTAGCGCTGGGCGTGGATTACAACATTTTCCTCATGACTAGAGTGCGCGAGGAGTCCTTGAAGATCGGCACCTATGAAGGCATGCGCCGCGGGCTGCAGGTCACCGGCGGCGTGATCACATCTGCAGGTGTTGTCCTTGCAGCAACCTTCGCCGCACTAGGGGTTGTACCCATCATGTTCCTGGGACAACTGGGGTTCATTGTTGCCTTCGGCGTGCTTCTTGACACTTTTATTGTCCGCAGCCTGCTAGTGCCAGCACTGGTGGAGGAGATTGGGCCAAAGGTCTGGTGGCCCTCCAAATTGGCACGCAAAATTGGCGCCAGCAAGTAGCGGGAACGTGGTGAAAGTCTCCGGCATATCAAGGGCAAGGCGGGGATGGTCACAGGCCAATCAGGTTCAAGCACTGTAGAGTGGATACTTGTGCACCTCCGGATTTGACCGGATGCATGCGTCGACAGTTTAGATTTCCCCTCCAGCTGATTCCCCGGAATGATTCCGTGCGGATTCACCGGTGGTTGCAGGCCAGAACGATGGCCCTGCGCGGTGCGGACTTCCTCCTGGCTCGGCGAGACCCAGCGCCACGGCTCGTGGCGTGCGAATCAGAGAGAAAGCTTGAATATGTCCGTAACTTTTAGCGCCCTGGGCGTGCCCGGAAACCTTGCCAAAGTCCTTTCCGAGAGCGGAATCGAAACCCCCTTCCCGATTCAGGAAGCCACCTTGCCATCCACATTGGCTGGCGGAGATGTTCTTGGCCGCGGACAGACCGGTTCCGGCAAGACCTTGGCTTTCTCGTTGCCACTGGTCGCTCGCTTGGCACAGCGTCCCCAGCGCCGCAAGGCCCGCTTCCCCCGCGCATTGATCATGGCGCCAACCCGTGAATTGGCAACCCAGATCGCGAAGACTGTCGATCCCCTGGCGAAGGCTAGCGGCCTGCGCACCACCGTCATCTACGGCGGCGTGGCTCAGAGCCGTCAGGAAAAGGCCATGAATGAGGGCGTTGACATTGTCATCGCTTGCCCAGGTCGTCTTGATGACCTGATCAAGCAGAAGATCGTTGACCTTTCCCAGCTTGAAATCTCCGTACTGGACGAAGCTGACCACATGGCAGATATGGGCTTCTTGCCTGTAGTTCGCCGCATCATGGACCGTATGCCAACCGGCATCCAGCACATGCTGTTCTCTGCTACTTTGGACAACGGCGTGGACAAGGTCGTCAAGCGTTACCTGAGCAACCCAACCATTCACTCGGTGGATGCGCCTCAGGCTGCTGTGAACACCATGGAGCACCACGTTTTTGTTATCGGCAACGATGACAAGAAAGAACTGATCCGTATTCTGGCTCAGGGCACCGCACGCCGCATCATGTTCATGCGCACCAAGCACCACGCAAAGAAGATGGCTCTTGCACTCTCCAAGGCTGGCGTTCC
Source organism: Glutamicibacter sp. MOO4 (assembly GCF_056934395.1). NCBI lineage: Bacteria > Bacillati > Actinomycetota > Actinomycetes > Micrococcales > Micrococcaceae > Glutamicibacter > Glutamicibacter sp. MOO4. The sequence goes on along the minus strand of NZ_CM167800.1, from coordinate 2,117,144 downwards.
AGCGGTGGACCTGCACGGCAACCTCTCGCAGAATGCCCGTGACCGCAACCTGGCAGCCTTTGCTTCCGGCGAAGCTAAGGTTCTTGTAGCTACCGACGTTGCCGCCCGTGGCGTCCACGTTGATGGTGTGGAACTGGTTGTTCACGTTGATCCACCAGCAGAGCACAAGGCTTACACCCACCGCTCGGGCCGTACCGCCCGTGCAGGTTCGGATGGAACCGTAGTTACCATTTGCACCCCTGATCAGCAGGGCGACGTTGCTTCGTTGCTGAAGCAGGCTGGCCTGAAGGTACCTTTCGAAAAGGTCAACCTGAACTCGCCAGTTGTTGCCAAGGTTGTTGGCGAAGTTGCTGAGCACGTTGCCTACGTTGCTCCAGCACAGCAGACCCGTAACCCAGCTAAGAAGAAGCCAGCTGGCGAATCTTCGAACGCTCGTGGTGGCCGCGGTGGCGGACGCAATGTTCGCGGTGGCGAAGGTCAGTCCCGCGGTGGCGAACGTCGTCGCTCGGATCGTGACGGCGCATCGAGCCAGTCTGAGCGTCCAGCACGCGAAGCACGTGGTGGCAACGCTGATCGTCCAGCACGTTCAGCTCGCGGTGCAAACACAGAGCGTCCATCGAACGCTTCACGCGGATCGCGTGCTGGTGGTCGCAACGCTTCAGCACCGACCGGTGGCCGTTCACGCGGACCACGTCGCGCTTCGAGCCCGACCACTAGCGGTCGCTAAAACTAAATAGTCATCACGAAGCCCTGGACAGCAAAAGCTGTCCAGGGCTTCGTGTTTTAAGCGCTCAAAAAGTGGCAATCAAGATGGGCGATGTCCCTCGTCTTGAGGTTCTACTGCAAGCGTTTTCTATGGAAAAAGATGGAAAACTTCCATAAAGATTGCCAGTTGACCTCCTTATTGATGTAAATGTTGAAAACGCTTGCACTCTGTGAATACTGCTAAGTAGTGTGGTCTGAATCACTGGCCTGCCACTTGTTGTGGCGCGCCATCAGCACTGTCGAATTCAATGGAGCATTTCGTGAACAGCACTAGCGCTACTTTCTCTGCGCGCCAACATCATTCACCCCCGCAGTACCCAAAGCGCACATGGCGCCGCTGGCTGACTGCTTTGACTGCCACTCCGGTACTGGTGCTGGCGCCGGTCTCACCGTTGGCTCTGGTGGCCGCTTCGGCTAACGGACCCACAGTCACCTTGGTTGGCAGTTTTCAAGATGAACTGGGTTGCGGTACCGAATGGGAAGCAAGCTGTGCAGCAACAGCGATGACTGATGCTGACGGGGACGGAACGTACGAGTTCGCCACCGACAAGATCCCCACTGGAACCTACGAGTTCAAGGTGGCACACAATGGTGGTTGGGATGAGAACTATGGGTTGGGCGGAGCCCTTGGAGGCGGAAACTACAGTCTTTCGGTCAAGTCGGGCGACTCGGTAACCTTCAGCTACGATTCAACAACTCATCTAGTGCAGGTTGATGGCACTAGTGCGACGATTGCCGGGGTTGGGCAATCCAAAGCGCAGTGGATCTCTGCCGATACGATTGCCATCCCGCGAGACTTAGGTAGCGGGGAAAGCTATGCTCTCTACGCTTCGAAAGATGCCAAGCTGAGGTTGGACGGGGAGGAAATTTCCGGAGCGAAACCGATTGAACTCAAAGGAGTTATCAGCGGGCTCACCGAAGCGCAGCGCAAGAAATTCCCACACCTAGCCGACTACCGCGCACTGCGCGTGAACATGTCGCGGGAAGTTACTGCAGCCGTCTTGCGCTCACAATTGGCCTTGGCGCGTTGGGATGTTCAAGACGGAGCCAAGAAGCTCACCGCATTCACCGCACTGCAAACCTCCGGTGCCATTGATGATCTCTATGCGACGGCACTTCAAAAAGTAGAACTTGGCGTGAGCTTCACCGGCAAACGACCAACCTTCAGGCTTTGGGCACCCACTGCCCATGAAACGACGCTGTTGATCACCGACCAAAACGAGAAGACAACCCGGCATCAAGCCAGCTACGACGCAGCTAGTGGAGCATGGACCGTCAACGGTAAGCCACAGATGGCGGAAGCCAAATACCGGTGGGAAGTACGGGTCTTTGTTCCCGAGACCGGCAAGATCGAGACCAATATTGTCACCGACCCTTACTCGGTTGCCTTAACGACGAACTCCACTCAGTCCGTGGCAGTGAACTTGGAAGATCCTAAGCATCAGCCCAAGCAGTGGCGCAAAGCCGAAGCAAATGATGTTCAGAAAGATGTGGACCGCAGCATCTACGAGCTTCAAATCCGTGACTTCTCAGTCTCCGACTCATCGGTGACAGAAAATCTTCGGGGTCGTTTTGGAGCCTTTGGTGCCAACGGTGCAGGAAGCAAGCAACTTCAAGAACTGTCGGACGCAGGTTTGACCACTGTGCACCTGCTGCCAAGTTTTGATATCGCGACAATCCAAGAGGATGAAAAGCAGCGAACTGAAACTGACTGCAAGTTGCAGTCCTTGCCTGCCGCCTCAAGTGAACAGCAAGAATGCGTCACCGCTCATGCAGGCGAAGATGGATTCAACTGGGGATATGATCCTTTCCACTTCATGGCACCGGAGGGATCCTACGCGACTAATCCCGAAGGAGCGCAGCGTGTAGAAGAGTTCCGTGGCATGGTTGGATCCCTGCACAGCATGGGACTGGAAGTTGTGTTGGACCAGGTCTTTAACCACACCGCGGCCTCTGGTCAGGCAGAGAAGAGTGTGTTCGACAAAATCGTGCCCGGATACTATCACCGACTGGACGCCGCCGGCAACGTAGAAACCTCGACCTGTTGTGAAAATCTAGCGACGGAACATGCGGCCGCACAGAAGCTCATGGTTGATTCACTGGTGCTGTGGGCCAAGGACTACAAGGTTGACGGTTTCCGCTTTGACCTCATGGGGCATCATTCACGCGAAACCATGGAGGCTGCGCGCAGTGCATTAGATGAACTCTCACCTACACGCGATGGTGTGGATGGAAAGTCCATCTACCTCTACGGCGAGGGCTGGAACTTTGGGGAAGTAGCCAACAACGCCCGGTTCTATCAAGCCACCCAAGGTCAACTCAACGGTACCGGCATCGGTACCTTTAACGACCGGCTGCGCGACGCGGTCCACGGTGGCAGTCCGGTGGATTCATCATCAACCTTCCGTCAGGGCTTCGGTACCGGACTGGGCACAGACCCTAACGGGAACGAGGTTAATGGAAGTACCGAAGAAGCGCTCAAAGATCTAAGCCATGAAACGGACCTGGTGCGTTTGGGCTTGGCTGGCAATCTTGCCGGATTCGAATTCCTCGCTGCCGATGGCAAGGTGCACCGTGGTGACGAATTGGATTACCGCGGATCTGCTGCTGGTTATGCCTCGCAACCTGGAGAAGTAATCAACTATGTTGATGCGCACGACAACGAGACACTCTACGATCTCACCGTGCTCAAGCTGCCTCTCGAAACTTCCATGGAGGATCGTGTGCGAATGAATACGTTGTCCCAAGCTGCGGTGATGTATTCGCAGGCTGTTCCTTTCTGGCATGCCGGAACAGAACTGTTGCGCTCAAAATCTCTAGACCGAAATAGCTATGACTCGGGGGACTGGTTTAACCGAATCGACTTCTCCGGCCAGGAAAATACGTTCGGTTCTGGTCTACCTCCCAAGGCTGATAACGGTGAGAAATGGGATCTGATGGCACCGCTGTTGGAAGATCCTGAGCTCAAGCCAGATGCCAAAGCGATGTCCCAAGCTGAAGGTGCAGCTCTTGACCTCTTGCGTACCCGCAATGAAGTTGGCCTCTTGAGGTTAGGAACTGCCGAGCTGATTGAGCAGAAGGTTAGCTTCCCGCTCAGCGGTCCAAAGGCGGATCCGGGAATTATCGTGATGCGCATTGACGATACCGTGGGTGCAGATGCGGACAGCAAGCATGATGGGGCCTTGGTCGTTTTTAACGCTTCTCCTGAAGAGAAAACACAAACCCTTAAGGACCTCGTTGGGCGCGAGTATTCGCTTGCCTCTGCACTGGAAGATGGAAGCGATCAGCGAGTAAAGTCGACTTCCTTCAAGAGCGAGAGTGGCGAACTTTCGATTCCTGCGCGCACCGCCGCGGTGCTCGTGGAAGCTGAAAGCGACTAAAAGTCTTGGGTTAGTTATTTGATCAGCCGATCGCTTGCTCAGCTCTTGCGAAGCTCAATTCAAATAACTACATAGCTGGCCACGCTCATAGCGAACAACCCACCCTCGCCTCGGCAAGGGTGGGTTGTTCGTTGCCAAAGACAAAGTAGGAAATTGATCCCACGAAGCGGAAGTAAGGGAATGCAACCCGCGGTGGATTTGGTCCTCGGACTAACTGTGCTGGGCGCCTATGAAAGTCACATAACGTTGTGATTGCCCAAGCCAGCTGGATAATTCTGTAGCCCATCACGACAACTTGGGATTCAGGAAGAAGTCTTTGATTCATCGCATCTAGGGCAGTTAGTGGCGTCCGCGTAGCTGGGAGAGAAATTTTTTTGCGGTAGGGGAATTATTCGCTCACCTCACCCGTTGAACAGAGCAGAACGCAAAGTTGAGTGAGGTTGGCTCAAGTTGATTTGACAGTCGAAAACGGCTGAGTAAACTTGAGTCCAGAACGCTCAATGAGGATAAACGTCCTCAGCGTTAGTACTTTCAACCAAGGCAAAGGAGAGCCATTATGTCGCGTGCTGTAGGTATTGACCTAGGAACCACCAACTCCGTAGTTTCCGTACTCGAAGGTGGTGAGCCAACCGTTATCGCTAACGCGGAAGGCAACCGCACTACCCCGTCAATCGTTGCTTTCTCGAAGAGCGGCGAAGTTCTGGTTGGCGACATCGCCAAGCGCCAGGCCGTCAACAACATCGACCGCACCATCGCGTCGGTCAAGCGTCACATGGGTACCGACTGGACCATCGACGTAGACGACAAGAAGTACACCGCGCAGGAAATTTCCGCTCGTACCTTGATGAAGCTGAAGAACGACGCTGAGTCGTACTTGGGCGAAAAGGTCACCGACGCAGTGATCACCGTTCCTGCCTACTTCAACGACGCTGAGCGTCAGGCAACCAAGGAAGCCGGCGAGATCGCTGGCATGAACGTACTGCGTATCGTCAACGAGCCAACCGCAGCTGCACTGGCTTACGGCCTGGAAAAGGGCAACGAAGACGAACTCATCTTGGTCTTCGACCTGGGTGGCGGTACCTTCGACGTTTCCCTGCTTGAGGTTGGCAAGGATGACGACGGCTTCTCCACCATTCAGGTTCGCTCCACCGCTGGTGACAACCGCTTGGGTGGCGATGACTGGGATCAGCGCATCGTAGATTGGCTGCTGGCTCAGGCTAAGGCCAAGGGTGCAGATTTGTCCAAGGACAAGATTGCCCTGCAGCGTCTGAAGGAATCTGCTGAGCAGGCCAAGAAGGAACTCTCCTCGGCTACCAGCACCAACATCTCCCTGCAGTACCTTTCGGTTACCCCAGAAGGCCCAGTGCACCTGGACGAGCACCTTTCGCGTGCTAAGTTCCAGGACCTCACCAAGGACCTGCTGGAGCGCACCCGTAAGCCATTCAACGACGTTATCGCTGAAGCAGGCGTTAAGGTTTCGGACATCGCCCACGTAATCCTCGTTGGTGGTTCCACCCGTATGCCAGCCGTTGCTGAACTGGTCAAGGACCTGGCCGGCAAGGAAGCTAACAAGGGCGTAAACCCTGATGAGGTTGTCGCCGTTGGTGCAGCTTTGCAGGCAGGCGTACTGAAGGGCGAGCGCAAGGACGTTCTGCTAATCGACGTCACCCCACTGTCCCTGGGTATTGAAACCAAGGGCGGCGTGATGACCAAGCTGATCGAGCGCAACACCGCAATCCCAACCAAGCGTTCGGAAACCTTTACCACCGCTGAAGACAACCAGCCTTCGGTATCGATCCAGGTCTTCCAGGGCGAGCGCGAGTTCACCCGTGACAACAAGGCTCTGGGCACCTTCGAGCTGACCGGTATCGCACCAGCACCACGCGGTATCCCACAGGTTGAGGTCACCTTCGACATCGACGCCAACGGCATCGTGCACGTATCCGCTAAGGACAAGGGAACCGGCACCGAGCAGTCGATGACCATCACCGGTGGTTCCTCACTGTCCAAGGAAGACATCGAGCGCATGGTTCAGGAAGCTGAAGCACACGCCGAAGAGGACAAGGCTCGCCGCGAGGCAGCTGAGACCCGTAACGCTGCTGAGCAGGCTGCCTACTCGGTAGACAAGCTGATCAAGGACAACGAAGACAAGCTGCCAGAAGAGGTCAAGACCGAGGTCCAGGCCGACGTTGACGCACTGAAGGCTGCCCTTGAGAAGCAGGATAACGACGACGAGGTCAAGGCCGCGTTCGAGAAGCTGCAGGCATCGCAGACCAAGCTGGGCGAGGCTATCTACGCCAACGCTTCGGCTGAGGGTGCTGAGGCAACTGCAGGCGAGCAGGCTCCAAACGCTGATGAAGACATCGTCGACGCCGAGGTAATCGACGAAGACGAAGCCGACAAGAAGTAGGGAGTTGGGGAATATGTCCGAGGCAAAAGACCAGAACGAAAACTTCGACGCTGAGTCGGAGAACCAGCCAGAGGCCGCAAGCGAGCAGCCAACCGCTGACGCCCTGGGTCAGGCCGAGGCGATCCTGAACGAGGCTGGTGCTGGCGTGGACGAGTCGGCCGAGTCGCAGGAAGCTGCTAGCGCCGGTGAGGCCGAGCTACGCAACGACCTGCTTCGGTTGCAGGCTGAATACGTCAACTACCGTCGACGTGTTGAACGTGACCGTGCCGTGGCCCGCGAAAACGCTGTCCAGTCGGTGCTGACCACCATCCTTCCGGTACTCGATGAAATCGATGCAGCCCGGGCGCATGGGGATCTGACCGACGGACCGTTCGCGGCGATCGCCAACAAGCTGGATACCATTTTGGTTCAGCATGGCCTGGAGCGCATCAACGAGGCCGGTGTGGAATTCGACCCGAACATCCACGAAGCACTGCTTCGCCAGGCTGTTCCGGAAATTCCAGCCGACCATGTGGGTCAGGTGTTGCGTAACGGTTACCGCAAGGGAACCACCGTCCTGCGCGCAGCGCAGGTATTGGTCGCAACCGGCGAATAGCCACGAATAACACAATTGAAACTGCCCACTGCCGAGACTTCGTCAGTGGGCAGTTTCGAATTGGCATTGAAAGGATGGGGCCCTGATGGCAAGTCAGGACTGGATCGAAAAAGACTTCTACGCCATTTTGGGCGTCGCCAAGGACGCCAATGAGGCGGACATTAAAAAGGCGTACCGCAAACTTGCACGCAAGTACCACCCTGATACCAATCAGGGCGACGTGACCGCTGAACAGAAATTCAAAGACATTTCCGAAGCGCACTCGGTGCTTGCCGATAAAGAACAGCGTGAGCAGTACGACGCCATTCGCGCTATGGGTGGCGGAGCACGCTTCTCAGCTGGCGGCGCAGGTGGCGCACCGGGTGGTGGCCAAGCCGGCTTTGACGACATCTTCTCCAACCTCTTTGGTGGCGGAGGCGGGGCACGAACCCGTGGCGGACAGCCGGACTTCTCCGACCTCTTTGGTGGGGGAGGATTTGGTGGTGGCGGCGGTGGCTTCGGACAAAGCGCACCACCACGAAAGGGAGCGGACCGCACCGCGAACACCTCGATTTCCTTCTCCGGATCCATCAAGGGAACGACCATTGGGCTACGTGAGCAGAACGGCGAAGTCATCGATGTGCGCATCCCCGCGGGCATCAAGGACGGACAGTCCGTTCGCGTACGCGGCAAGGGCCAGCCAGGAGCTGCCGGCAACGGTGACCTGCTAGTCAAGGTCAAGGTTGCGGAACACCCTTTCTTCAAGCGCGAAGAAAATAATATCCGTGTCCACGTGCCGGTCACTTTTGACGAAGCGGTACTCGGCGCCAAGATCCATGTGCCAACCTTGGATGGCGACACCGTGGCGATGAAGGTACCAGCAGGATCCAACTCCGGTCGTACCTTGCGGCTGAAGGGCCGCGGCGTGAAGACGTCAAAGGCCACTGGTGACCTGCTGATCATCTTGGATGTAGTGATTCCGCAGAACCTGTCGGACGCTGCAAAGAAGGCAGTCGAGGACTTCGCTGCTGCAACACAGGACGCAGATCCCCGAGAGGACCTGGCCGCTAAGGCCAAGCTCTAAAACAGGGAAGTCCGCTTTCCTTCCTGCCGTGCCCTCGAAGTGGCACGGCAGGAAAGATAGACTCGGTGACTAGAGACTTAGGAGCAAATAAGCCATGGATGAAAGGTGGTTGAACCAACGTGAACGGTGAGTACCTGCGACCTGTATTCGTCATTTCCGTCGCCGCCCAACTGGCAGATATGCATCCGCAGACGTTGCGCCAGTACGACCGCATCGGTTTAGTCTCGCCCAGTCGACAGTCCGGCAAGCAGCGTCGCTATTCGCAGCGTGACGTTTCCTTGCTGCGCCAAGTTCAAACACTGAGCAAGGACGGGGTCTCCCTAGAGGGGATCAAGCGAATCCTGGATCTGCAAGATCAGGTTGCCTACCTGCAAACTGAAGTGAATGATCTGCGCAATGAACTAAGCGCCGTGCGCCGTGGCCAAACACGCATCTTTGCCGCCGGTACTTCCGGGGGTGACGTCGTTTCCTTGGCTCGTGGCATGCGCCCAGAACGTCGTGAACCGACCGTAACGTTGTTTACCACCCGCCGGGCTATCGGCCGCTAGAGTCGCCCGTGGCGTTCTAGACGCGCCTGAAGATTGGTGCGCACCGCTGGCCATTCGTGCGGCAATATCGAGAAAATCACGGTGTCGCGCAAGGTCCCAGTTGTTGGATCATATTTGTGATTGCGCAGCACACCGTCCTGCTTTGCACCAAGGCGCGTTATGGCGGCTCGAGAAGCAGCATTGTGCCAGTGGGTGCAGAATGCTACAGAGTAACAATCTAATTCTTCAAAGGCACGCTGCAGTAGCAAGTACTTTGCCGCCGGGTTAATTCCGCTTCCCTGAGCAGCGACCGACAAGTAGGTTGCACCGATTTCAACGCGCCTATTTGGCTGGTCAATGTTTAGATAAGTGGTGGCACCCACCGCTTTACCTGTTGCGACGTCAATGATGGCAAAGGGCGCCATAACCCCAGCATCCTGTAGCGCCAAACGATTCTTGATATCGTCAACCATCTGTTGGGCTGACGGAATGGACGTGTACCAAATCTTGTCCAGCGCGCCGGCGGTGACCACCTCGGCTAAGTCGTCGGCGTGATCCACGGAAAGCTGTTCCAGGCGTACCCCGGCGTATTCCATCGTGGGAGTCTGCGCGTACGTATTGGTTTCGGATGCAAAGGTGGCCATGGAATCCATCCTATGGATTCCATGGCCACCAAACACTTCTTGTCGTTGATATTAACCGACGCGGGTGTAAGCCAAATCGAAAACGAGACGTCCAGCCTTCAGCGCTTTGCCTTCAAAGCTGGTGAGGATGCGACGTTCAAAGCGCGGAGCCCAGCCACCTTGTTCATCAAGGAATTCTGGCTCAGGGTCAAAGCCTTCCATGCCGTCGCGGCGGACCTTGGTCAGGTTGCTCTCAACACCCGCGAGGTTGCCTGGATGCTGATTCTCAAAGTCTGCATGGGCTTCCAAGACTTCGCGCATTTGCTCCGCGTAGTTGGACCAGTCGGTAGCCAAGCGCAGGGTTCCACCTGGCTTGAGCACACGCGACACCTTGTCCAGGAAGGACTGCTTGATCAAGCGGCGCTTGTGGTGGCGAGGCTTGTGCCAAGGGTCAGAGAAGAAGATCCAGATTTCATCGGCGCTATTCTCATCAAGCATCACGTCCAAAACTTCCGGAGCGTTGGCCTGAACTGCGCGGACGTTGCTGATCTCGAAGGATTCAACCTTCAGCATTAGTTGTGCAAGTCCCGGACGGTAAACCTCAACTGCGAGGTAGTTACGCTCAGGATCATCCTTGGCAGCATTAGCGATGCATTCTCCAAGGCCGGTACCGATCTCCACGATGAGTGGAGCGCTACGGCCAAAGGCCTGCTCAGGGTCTAGCTTAAAATCATCGGCAACCGAGGTGTCGGCAATCTTGCGCGGCGGATCAATGACGTACTGCTCGGCATTGCGTTCCCATGCGCTGGCACGACGGCCTTGCAAACGGTTGCCACGACGCACAAACGACACTGGTTCTGCGCGGAAGAGATTTGGGTCCTTGGGGGCAGTTCCTTCGGCAGGGCGCTGCTGATCGCTCGATTCGCTCATGATGATTAATCCTAGCGGAGCAACGGGGTCGGTTGCTTGCCAGAAAGTGGGGGATTGGACACCCTAGGGGAAAATCCGGGGGATCACCCATAGTGCAACGGCCAGCTAGGGAAGAAGATATACCTATGACTGATTTAGTGCGCGGTATTCTCAACATTATTTGGCTGGTGTTCGGCGGGCTTTGGCTTGCGCTGGGCTACGTCTTGGCCGGCATTATTTGCTGCTTACTGATCGTAACCATTCCCTTTGGCATCGCTTCGTTCCGGATCGCAGGGTATGCGTTGTGGCCGTTCGGCCGCACTGCCATCGATCGCGGTCCGGTCGGTGCCTTCTCCACTTTGGGCAATATTATTTGGGTACTCGTTGCGGGTATCTGGATTGCTATTGGGCACATCGTTACTGCGATCCCGATGTTTGTTTCCATCGTTGGTATTCCTCTGGGCATCGCGAACCTGAAGATGATCCCCATCTCCTTGATGCCACTGGGCAAGGTCATCGTGCCTTCCGATTACTACATCGCTGGCATCCGCCGTTAGGCACTCCTGCAAAGATTTGGCCACCACCTCCGACTGGAGATGGTGGCCAATTCTTTGGGCGCAAGCAGAAGCTAGCTATTTAGATAGTGTTCGTGTTGCTGATGCGCTTCGGCAACTTCTTCGCGAATCTTCTCGACGTCTTTGGCCTTGTCCCGGTATTTCTTGGCCATCGACTTCACGTAGGCTTCCTCTTCAAGCAAGGCCTGGTAGATGCGTTCACGTTCGTTTGGATCCGAGGTGTAGGTCAGATCTGTGTAGCTACTGGCGTGACGTCCTAGGTTGCCAATAGCAGTCTGAGCCTTCCCGGCCTTGCTGAACAGGGATGCAAGTACGGTAATGAGCAAGGCACCAATGATTACGGTCAAGGACAATCCGGTACTAATTTCGATGACTTGAACGTGTTCACCGTCGTTGATGAATGACAGATTGTTTTCGTGCAGTGCGTGCAGGATCAGCTTGACGCCGATGAAGGCCAGGATCGCTGCGAGACCGTAGGACAGGTAGATCAGTCGATCAAGCAACCCGTCAAGAAGGAAGTACAACTGGCGCAGTCCCATAAGTGAGAATGCTGTCGCGGTAAAGACGATGTAGACATTCTGGGTTAGGCCGAAGATGGCCGGGATCGAATCCAGAGCGAACAGAATGTCGGTTCCACCGATGGCCACCATGACCAGGAGCATCGGGGTCAGTACTTTTTTGCCGTCAATCTTGGTGAAAAGTTTGTCACCGTCGTAGCTATCGGTGGTGTGGAACAGCTTCTTGGCGATACGGATGATGAAGTTATTGGCTTCATCAGATTCATCATCTTTCTTCAGCAAATTGCCTGCAGTTAGCAGCAAGATCAAGCCAAAGAGATAGAAGACCCAGGCGAACTGGTTGATCAGGGCTGCGCCAACAAAGATGAAGCCGGTGCGGGCAATCAGCGAAAAGACGATGCCAAAGAGCAATACTTTTTGCTGGTCTTCACGGGGGACTCGGAAGCTAGCGATGATGATCAGGAATACAAAGAGGTTATCTACCGACAGTGCTTTTTCGGTGATGTAACCAGCGAAGTACTCGGTGCCCATATCGATGCCGCCGAAGATCAGTACAAAGACTCCGAAGAGCAGGGCAATGCCAACATAAATGCTGGACCAGATCGCTGCTTCTCGCAGGTTCGGAACGTGGGCCTTGCGTATGTGGAAGAAATAATCGAAGGCCAACAGGCCGAGAATGAGCACCACAGTGAGGGTCCAAATTAGGGCAGATACTTCCATGGAAGGTCCTACTTTCGTAAGGCGCGTTTAGACGATTTTGAGTAAGTCTCTTCGCCTGCTTAGAGCTGGCCGTAAAACCCGGTAGACCTATGAAGGTCCACGTATTGACGGGTGAAACGCTTATGAATACTCCCTTACGTATTTCAAGCCTAACGTGTTTTGTCAGTGGCTGGGAAGACCCGCAGTGCAGATGAAGATGTGATTAGTGACATACATGGTTCGTGTTCGCGCGTTCTGAGTGAGCGTGGATCATGTGGCCATCCTAGAGCGTTTTGCGCATCTTGACGCTGGTGGTTTCGAATCCTAAGGATTCATAGAGGCCGCGTGCAGCATGATTGAACCCAAAGACGCTTAGCCCAAGAGTCTTTGCGCCTTGGGCGAGAGCGTAGGCTTCCGCTAGTTCCATAGCTTCCCGGCCAAAGCCTTTGCCTTGGTATTCGGGATCCACCATGATGTCCCACAGCCACCAATAGGCTGGATCTTCGGAGGTGTCTCGACCAATCCAGAGGTACCCGACATCGCCAAATTCATCATGATCCAGAATGAAGACCGCGTTGGAATCGGTGGGAAGGGAATCCGGAAATGATCCTGCCATGGTTCGTTCGGCATTGTCCTGCGCTTTAGCCGGACTTGTACCTGCAGTGATGAGATCTGCGACGTATTCGCTGGTACTGCGCTTGAGCCATGATGAGAATTTTTGGGCGGGGATGGGGATGAGGGTTAGTGACATCTTCGCTGCGTTTCCGTTGGTTGGGGAGTGCTACTGGCGTGCATCGATGATTTGTTCACGCACGATATCTGCGTGCCCGCAGTGCTGAGCGAGTTCACGAAGTACGTGGAGCTGAATCCAGCGTAGCGGTAGTGGCCCTCGTCGGTTTCCTGGGAAGATCTCGTCCCCACTCGTGCCCTGTACTACTTTGCGAGAGTGTTCGATGGCCTGAGTGTAGTCACGTTGCACTGATTCAATGCTGTCCGTGGGTAGGAGGTCAAAGGTCTCATCTGGGCTATCGGGGATTCCCAGTTGCTTGCGTGAGGTCCCAGCGGCAGCTTCGCCGAACCAAACGCGTTCAACGAAGGTGGCGTGCTTGAGCAATCCAAGTAACGTCGTCTTGGAATTCACTAGCTGCATAAGTACTTCAGACTCCGTGAGAGTTTCCAAACTGTCGTGCAGCATCTGCCGGTGCTGATCAATGAAAACCTGAATCATTGAGTCGTGATTCGAGCTGTACACCTCGGGGGTATCGGGATTGGTCATGATTCATCCTAAGGCTCTTGCAACGTGTTTCTGGTTGGAATAAAGTCACCTACAATAGAGTTGAGTTAAGTACACTCAAGTTTATGGGTTCACCCAAAGAGAGAAAGGACGAGCGTGGACACCAAACTCACCACTAAGAGCCAGGAGGCTCTCTCAGCTTCCGGTATGAATGCCTCCACCGCAGGCAATGCGCAGATTGAACCAGCGCACTTGCTCAAGGCACTTCTGGATCAGCGAGACTCCGTCGCTGTTGCCCTGCTGAAAACGGCTGGGCTTGATGTTGATGCTCTGTCAGTGAAGGCTAGCGCCACTATTAGTGCGCTGCCATCAAGCTCGGGTAGCTCAGTGGCCCAGGCCCAGTTCTCACGTCAGCTCTTGCAGGTAGTCAGCAACGCCCAGGAAACCGCGACCGAAATGGGCGACACCTACGTTTCTACCGAGCACCTGCTCATCGCACTGGCCTCGGATCAAACCAAGGCCGGCGAAACCATGCGTGACTTCGGTGCTACCCGCGAGCTCTTGGTGGGAACCTTGCCTACCATTCGTGGGGACCGCAAGGTTGATAATCCAAACCCCGAAGCCACTTTCCAATCTTTGGAAAAGTTTGGCACTGACATGACAGCTATGGCGCGCTCCGGCAAGCTAGATCCTGTCATTGGCCGTGACCGTGAAATTCGTCGGCTTGTCCAGGTGCTTTCTCGCAGGACCAAAAACAACCCTGTGCTCATCGGTGAGCCCGGTGTTGGTAAGACTGCAGTGGTTGAGGGGCTAGCTCAGCGCATGATTGCCGGAGACGTTCCCGAGTCCCTGCGAGGCAAGACCCTGATCTCCCTTGATCTGGGTGCTATGGTGGCCGGTGCTAAGTACCGTGGTGAATTTGAAGAGCGCTTGAAGTCTGTTCTTGAAGAGATCAAATCTTCAGACGGGCAGATCGTGACGTTCATCGATGAGATCCATACCGTTGTTGGTGCTGGCGCTTCTGAAGGCGCCATGGACGCCGGAAATATGCTCAAGCCAATGCTCGCCCGTGGTGAACTGCGCCTGATCGGTGCCACCACCTTGGACGAGTACCGCGAGAACATCGAGAAGGACCCAGCCCTGGAACGACGCTTTGCTCAGGTGTACGTTGGAGAGCCGAGCGTAGATGACACCATTGCCATCCTGCGCGGACTCAAAGAACGCTACGAAGCGCACCACAAGGTGTCCATTGCTGACTCCGCACTCGTGGCAGCCTCATCGCTATCCAACCGGTACATCTCAGGGCGTCAGCTTCCAGATAAGGCCATTGACCTCGTTGACGAAGCAGCCAGCCGACTGCGCATGGAGATTGACTCAGCACCAGAGGAAATCGATGAACTGCGCCGTGAAGTGGACCGACTGACCATGGAAGAACTGGCCCTATCCGACCAGAGTGATCCAGCATCAATCGAGCGCTTGGAGGCACTACGCAAAGACATGGCCGACAAGAAGGAAACTCTTGACGCACTGAACTCTCAGTGGGAGTCGGAGAAGGCCGGACTAAACCGCGTAGGTGATCTCAAGGTCAAACTTGATGAGCTACGTGGCCAGGCAGAAAAGGCGCAGCGCGAAGGTGACTTGGAGAAGGCCTCACGTCTTCTCTACGGAGAGATTCCAGCTCTCCAGAAGCAATTGGATGCTGCTGCGCTCGCCGAGGCGAACCGCTCAACCCAAGATAGCATGGTCGCTGACGAGGTCACTGCCGATGACATCGCCGAAGTCATTTCAGCGTGGACAGGAATTCCAGCGGGTCGAATGCTTCAGGGTGAAAGCCAGAAGTTGCTGGATATGGAACAGATCCTTGGCCAGCGGTTGATGGGGCAGAAGCAAGCTGTTAGCGCCGTCTCGGATGCAGTACGCCGGACTCGTGCTGGTATTGCCGATCCCAACCGGCCTACAGGATCCTTCCTGTTCCTTGGGCCAACCGGTGTTGGTAAGACTGAGCTGGCTAAGTCCTTGGCAGACTTCCTCTTTGATGACCCGCGTGCGATGGTTCGAATCGACATGTCTGAGTACTCGGAGAAGCATGCAGTCTCACGCCTCGTTGGTGCCCCTCCGGGATACGTTGGGTATGAAGAAGGCGGGCAGCTCACCGAAGCAGTGCGTCGGCGCCCATACTCGGTGATCTTGCTTGATGAGGTTGAGAAGGCGCATCCAGAGGTATTCGACATTCTGCTTCAGGTGCTCGACGATGGCCGGCTGACTGACGGGCAGGGCCGGACAGTGGACTTCAGGAATACCATCCTGATTCTCACTTCCAACCTTGGTTCGCAGTTCCTGGTTGATCCAAGCATGGAAGAGGCGGAGAAAAAGAGCGCGGTCATGAACGTCGTCAATGCGTCGTTCAAGCCGGAGTTCTTGAACCGCTTGGATGAGGTCATCCTGTTTGATCCACTGAGCCTGGAGGAGTTGGGCAACATTGTGAAGCTGCAGATTGAGCTTCTTTCGCAGCGCCTTGCCGAACGTCGTCTGAGCCTAGAGGTTGATCAGGCTGCCAGTGGATGGCTGGCCCTGACCGGATACGATCCTGCCTATGGTGCGCGTCCTTTGCGTCGCTTGGTTCAGCGTGAAATCGGGGACCGGTTGGCTAAGGAAATCTTGGCTGGCAATGTACAAGATGGTGACACCGTTGAAGTGCTTCTTGACCAAGAGGCGGATCAGCTCAAGGTGTTGAAGAAGAGCTAATAACAAAAAAGTAGGGGCATGAACAGAATCATTCTGTTCATGCCCCTACTCACTTTTTGCTCAAGACTATTGCGCAAGAAATATTTACTTAGCTTTCGGTGGTCTCTTCGGCCTTCGAATCCTCATCCTCGGAAGATTCATCCGTGGACTTTTCGTCTTCAGAATTCTCGGTCGATTCTTCAGGCAAGAGCGAAGTGCGTACGTTGCCTTCGGAGACGCTCAAGAAGCAAGAGACCGTCCGGTCGCCCTGGCCCCAGGTGCTTTCAGAAGGGCGGGAGAAGTGATAAGTCCACGTGGAGTCCAAGCCAGCGCTGGGATCAATGGAGACAGATTTGCACATATCTTCTGACTGGGTCAGTAGCTCGTTGGCGCCAGGGTAGTCGGTGCCGGAAACTTCAAAGGAACCGATCATCTGAGCGTTGTGCGCTGAATTGCAGGTCACGACAGTTTGCGTGTCCAACGGAGAATCGAATTCGCGAAGGCAATCTCCGAGTTCTAGCTGAGCTGGAGGCATTTCGGTTGCAATGATCCCGTCGAGCCCAGGGGATTCGTTGCGTTCCACGTTGTTCGCAATGGGCGAAGCTGGGGGATCTATGATGCGTAACACCACAAAGACCACGGCAGCGGCCAGCGCCAAAACGGCGATGATCATTAGTGCCCATTGGCCACCGCGTCGCTTAGGCTTCTGAGTTTCGGGCTGCAATGGGGGCAATGCCGCCTGCGGCTCCGGCAGATTCTTTTCCACCACCTGCTGGGCTCCTTCATTGTCGGGTCCTGCGAACGTTCATCAGCTCAATACATAGTCGTTGGACTAATTGACAGTCTAGCGGTATCGGAGAGTGTTGCGTTCAATGCTCGCCGGTGAATCATGTTAACCTTTAAATACGAAAGAACTGATCACATATTCGGGGGCCTTCATCTTTTAAGGTGGACCACCTTCCGACTCTACTGAAAAGAGGGGGTCACGCCATGGGGCGCGGCCGTCAAAAGGCTAAAGCACAGCGTCAGGCGCGAGACATTAAGTACTACTCTCCGTCCACTGACCTTTCGGCACTAGAACGCGAGTTGGGCGTTCAGTCCGATCATCATGCTCAAAAAATTGAGCGTAATGATTCATCGTATGAAGAAGATTATTCGGATTACGACGATCTGACTAAGAAGTACTCACGAGACGACGATGAGGATTAATCTCCTTATCTGAGACCGGGAGTTCTTGACTCTCAGTGCCACACCCAAAGCACCAAGTGGTACAGCTCTTCAGTACATTTACGACAAGCCGCAGGGACTAAGCTAAATTAGCTAGTAGTCGCTGCGGCCTTTGTCGTGTCTAACAAGCTTGAGGTGGAACGTGAGTAGCAAAGAAGAGCTATCAATCCAGATGGCGCACCACTCTGCCATACGCTCGATGCAGCGAATTGTGGAGGAGCAAGCTCCACCAACACCCGAAGCCGAAGCGCTTGAGGGTGTGAAACAAATCCTCGCTGCGGGCAACGTGCTAGTTGTTACCGGTGCCGGGGTTTCCACTGACTCGGGCATTCCAGACTACCGGGGCCCTAACGGATCGCTACAGCGTCACCGTCCGATGACTTATCAGGAATTCCGCTACCGTCCTGAAGCACGCCAACGCTACTGGGCGCGCGGCTACGTAGGCTGGCGCCACATGGATAAGGCTGAACCAAACCAGATTCACCGGCGCTTGGTGCAGTGGGAACGTGAAGGCAAGATTAGCGGAATCATCACCCAGAACGTGGATGGCCTGCACCAGCAAGCGGGATCCCAACGCGTGATCCCGGTGCATGGAGATCTCTCGACTGTGCGTTGTCTAAACTGCGGATTTAGCGAGAACCGTAGGGACTTCGACGTACGACTGGAAGCGGCCAACAAGGGTTACATAGAAGCGGTAGAAATTGATCCCGCCGCGGTGAATCCCGATGGCGATGTGGAGCTACCGCAATACCTCATCGACCAGTTTGTGATGGTTCGTTGCCTGAATTGCGATTCCTATGCGCTCAAACCAGACGTTGTCTACTTCGGGGAAAGCGTCCCAGCTGAACGCAAAGAACTCATGACCGCGTTGGAAGAAGAATCCAGCTCCTTGCTTGTGCTGGGGTCCTCCCTGGCAGTGATGAGCGGCTACAAAGTATTGCTGAACTTCGTCAAACGTGAACTGCCCGTAGCGCTGATCACCAATGGCCATGTGCGCGGAGAACAAAAAGCTACCTGGCGTTGGCGGATCCCCTTGGACCAGGCTCTGAGCCAACTGGACTAGGGCTGCCCGAACCTAAGCCGAAATAAACGAAGCGCCGCACTGACAATCAGTGCGGCGCTTCGTTGTAGGTAACTGTGCTGGCTACTTGGCGTAGGCTCCGGTCAGCAGCACTGCGCCACCGTCAACACCCTTAGCACCTTGGACGAAGTCCAAGCCTGCGTCAGCTGCCGACGGATCAATGTTTTCAACCTGACCCATAACCCATGCGCCCATACCTGACTTGTTCAGCAGCTGTACAGCACGGTCTGCCACGGCCTGATCAACGATGGCTACCATGCCAACGCCCAAGTTCAGGGTGCGCTCCAGATCTGGCTGTGGCACGTTGCCCAGAGTCGCGATGGTGGAGAAGACAGCTGGCAAAGCCCAGGTGGAGCGATCCACACGAGCCATCAAGCCCTGTGGCAACACACGAGCGAGGTTGGCAGCTAGGCCACCACCGGTCACGTGGCTGAAGCCATGCACACCGAAGTCCTCGCCGTTGTTCAGATCATCAATCAGATCCAAGCAGGCGGTGGTGTAAATGCGGGTTGGAACAAGCAGTTCTTCACCCAGGGTCTTACCGAACTCGGCAACCTCGCGGTCCAGTTCCCACTTAGCGTGGGCAATAACCCGACGCACCAGCGAGTAACCGTTGGAGTGAATACCTGAAGAGGCCATGCCGATAACAACGTCGCCGGCCAGAACACGTTCTGGGCCGAGCAGCTGATCAGCTTCGATAACACCGGTGGCAGCGCCGGCAACATCGTATTCGTCTTCCGCCAGCAGGCCTGGGTGCTCAGCGGTTTCGCCGCCGACCAATGCGGTGCCAGCGAGCTTGCAACCCTCGGCAATACCGCGAACGATGTCCGCGATGCGCTCTGGGACAACCTTGCCGGTGGCAATGTAGTCGGTCATGAATAGTGGCTTGGCACCTACGACGACGATGTCGTCAACTACCATGCCGACCAGGTCCTGGCCGATGGTGTCGTGGATGTCCAGCTTCTGGGCGATAGCCACCTTGGTGCCCACACCATCGGTGGAGGTAGCTAGGTAAGGCTTTTTGTAACCGGTCAAGAAGGAGACATCAAAAAGCCCGGCGAAACCGCCAACGCCTCCGACGACACCCGAGGTGTGGGTAGCCTTGATCGCACCCTTCATCAACTCAACGGCACGGTCACCGGCCTCAACGTCAACGCCGGCACCGGCATAGGTGATGGAAGTTGGCTGATCATTGCCGCTCATGGCAGAGGTTTCCTTTTCTGTCGTGAGCACCGGTTCTCCGGTGCCGCTTGCAACGAGATGTGTGGGGAGGTCCCGGGTACTTAGCTGATGTTTTCGAATTCGGAATCTGGGCCGGGCTCGCAACCAGGCTGGTTAGCACGCTCAAGCAGATTCTTTCCCCGACGTTCTTCCTGCGGAAGCGCGATCGGGTAGTCACCGGTGAAGCACGCGGTGCACAGACGCTCGCGTGGCTGCATGGTGGCTTCGATCATGCCGTCTTCAGAGATATAGGCCAGCGAGTCAGCACCAATGGAGGTAGCGATCTGATCCACTGCTGCACCATTGGCAATCAGTTCTGCGCGGGAGGCGAAATCGATGCCGTAGAAGCAAGGCCACTTCACCGGAGGCGAAGAAATCTTCACATGCACCTCGGAAGCTCCAGCTTCACGCAGCATACGAACTACCGCACGCTGGGTGTTGCCACGAACGATCGAGTCATCCACTACCACCACGCGCTTACCGCGCAAGACGGTTTCCAAGGCGTTGAGCTTTAGCTTGATGCCCAGCTGGCGAAGGGTCTGCGAAGGCTGAATGAAGGTACGGCCAACGTAGGCGTTCTTCACAAAACCATGGGTGAATGGAATGCCAGATTCTTCGGCGTAACCAATGGCTGCGGGGGTACCAGATTCCGGAACTGGGATCACGATATCTGCATCCGCGCTGTTTTCGCGGGCCAGCTGGCGACCCATTTCTACGCGGGACTCGTAGACCGAACGTCCAGCGATGGAAGCGTCAGGGCGGGCGAGGTAAACGTACTCAAAAACGCAACCCTTGGGGGTAGCCTCGGCAAAGCGGGTGGAGCGAACACCATTCTCATCGATGGCGATCATTTCGCCTGGCTCGATTTCGCGGATGAACGAGGCACCTACGGTAGCCAAGGCTGGCTGCTCGGAGGCAACAACCCAACCGCGGTTCAATCGGCCCAATACCAGTGGGCGTACACCGTGTGGATCGCGAGCTGCGTAGAGGGTGTCTTCGTTCATGAAGACAAAGCAGAAGGCGCCTTCGATTTTAGGCAGTAGTTCCAGCGCGGTTTCTTCCAGCGACTGTCCCTCGGTCCCGGACAAAAGAGCGGTGACCAAAGCGGTGTCGGTGGTATTGCCCTGAGCGATTTCGCCGCGGACCTTGCCACCATCTGCCTGCTGCTTGGCAACAACCATGTCAGCCAAGTCAGCGGAGTTAGTCAGGTTACCGTTGTGCGCCAAAGCAACTGTGCCGGTCTGGGTTGGACCCAAAGTTGGCTGGGCGTTAGCCCAGTGGCTGGCGCCGGTGGTGGAGTAACGGCAGTGGCCAACAGCCAGCTGTCCGCTCATGGAGTT
This sequence comes from Glutamicibacter sp. MOO4, assembly GCF_056934395.1. Lineage (NCBI taxonomy): Bacteria > Bacillati > Actinomycetota > Actinomycetes > Micrococcales > Micrococcaceae > Glutamicibacter > Glutamicibacter sp. MOO4. Next base: position 2,096,253 of record NZ_CM167800.1, on the reverse strand, counting down.
CAAGGTGTTCTCGTCGAATACCTGCGAGACCAGGCCCATGTCCTTGTAGACATTGATGCGTGCACCGTCGCTGGTCGCAATGCCAGCTGACTCCTGCCCGCGGTGTTGCAATGCATACAGACCGTAATAGGTCAGCTTTGCAACCTCTTCGCCCGGAGCCCAAACGCCGAAAACGCCGCATTCGTCCTGCGGCCCCTTCTCGCCTGGAAGCAGGTCGTGATTTAAGAATCCGTCGCCACGCGCCATGTCAGTTATTCTCTCATGTTCTGGTTTGGTCGACACCGACCGTTTGTGTGTGGTTGGTGGCGGCCAGGTGCGCGGCCGCCCGCTCTTCAGTGGAAGGGAAAAGCTGCCTAGCCTTGTTGTCCCCTGGAGTCAGTGTCCTCGGCCAGAGGAACTGCCAGATGCTTAGTGGATTTTTTTGACGTGAAGCGATCAATGATCACGTACACCAATGCTCCGATACCTGCACCGAGTCCAGCACCGAACATCGCGAAGAATCCGGAGGCTGAAGCGCGGGTGTACTCCTGCGAAGGTTCGCCGAGCAAACCTGTGACCAGACCGATTAGCGCACCAAGTACGACAAAGGTCAAGATGAATGGCCAGAATTTGGGCGCCGAGTGAATTTGCACTTCGACACTTTGCTCTGCAGATCTCGGGGTAGCGGGGTGTTGCTCCATACCCTTAAGGGTACTCAATAAGTGGTAGGTGCGCGGACAAGTCTGCCCTAAGTCCAGAGGCGTGCAACTGGCCAGTTTGCTGTGCTTCACTCCAATACGTTCGCCCGGTAGCTAACAAAAGCCAGAGTTCAGCAGGCATTTCGACTACATTGGGCGGTGTTCCACGGGTGTGCCTGGGCCCTGCTATGCACTGAGTCACACCGAAGGGTGGTACGCGTACTTCAACGGAATTTCCCTCGGCACGAGAGGCTAATTCTTCCAGCAGGTAGCGAACCGCCATAGCGAGGACAGGACGGGATATTTTTGCTTGTCCTGGCTCGGTTTGAGCCCACTCGCGCACTGCCGAGCGTCCAGCGGTTTCATCAACGCGACGCTTGATTGCCATGACCTATCTCATCTCTTTGTTTCGATGACGTAAAACTGTCATATTTGCCGGGGGAGTCGTCCCGGGTGGAAGTTGATCACTAAAAATCGGTCCCAGCTAACTGTAGATCAGCTGCTTGGGCACCAACTGTGGTGGCCGGCGGCTGAAGTTGCTGGTGCAATTTGCGATAGCTATTTTCATCGATGGCCGAGAACTTGTGCAGTAATGACAGAGCCAACAGATCGGTTCCTCGCGAAGAGCCATCAAGCATTTTTATCGCCACGGTGACCCCGTTGGGAGCGGTCATGGCCAGCACTCCTTCGGCACCTAACTTAGCGATGACACCAGCGTGTTTGATGACTTCGGTATTTGCTTGTCCTTCGCCCCTCACCGCCCAGGGATGGTGGAGCATGGCAGTAACGGCTCGTTGAGCATCTGGATCTGAAGTAGCGAGCAAGTGATGGAAACCGCGGGCCAGACTGAGCAGGGACATTTGCACTGCTGGGGCGCCGCAGCCATCTACGCCGGTGCGTGCCACCGGGCCGCAGAACTCTTCAAAGACACGGTGAGCTGTTTGCTGCACAGGATGGGCCGGATCCAAGTACGTGTCGGTGTCAGCGCCTAGGGACTTGGCTGCATTCAGGAACCCTGCATGTTTTCCCGAACAGTTGAACGTCAAGCGCGACTTGGGCAGATGCTCAATGGTCATCTGCGTGCGAGTCGCTGAATCTACGGGCCACGCTTCGGGGCACTGCAAATCATCGGTACTCAGTCCAGCTGATTCCAAAATCTGTAAGGCAAGCTGCTGATGCGCAAAGCTGCCCACGTGGCTAGCGCAGGTCAGAGCTACCTGTTCCTCAGTTAGTTGTGCACCGCAGCGCAAGGAAGCGATTGCTTGGAAGGGCTTGAGTGCAGATCGCGGAAAGATCAGCGCCTCTGGGTTACCGAGAGCCAGCAATGAGGATCCGTTTTCTCCGAGCACCACGGCTACACCGTAGTGTCTAGATTCCACCGCGCCATTACGTCGCACCTGCACCAGCTGCGCACAATCGGAAATATCCACTGATCCATCCATCTGCCCAGTTTATTCGCGAACTGTGCGCACCAATGCTCAACGGCGTGCAGCAGGGTGATCCTGCGTCCAAATTCAGAGGATCTGGGGAAGTCATAGACAGCATCAGCTCCCAACTTCTCCGGTAAACTCGGCGGGGTGAAGGTACTGGTTATTGGCCCAGGTGGCCGCGAGCATGCAATTGTCCGAGCACTCAGTGCAGACCCCTACGTCAAAGAAGTTCATTGTGCACCCGGTAATGCCGGTATCGCACAGGACGTCACCACCCATCAGATCGATGCACAAGATCCAGCATCAGTGTTGGCGCTGGCCCGCGAGCTAGCTAGCGATCTGGTCGTTGTTGGACCCGAAGCGCCATTGGCAGCAGGCGTTTCCGACGCACTCATTGAGGCGGGAATCCCGGTCTTCGGCCCAACCAAAGCCGCAGCCCAGCTGGAGGCTTCCAAAGCATTCGCCAAGAACGTGATGGCCGCGGCTGAAGTTCCAACCGCGATGGCTCATGTGGCGACCAACCGTGAGGAAGCCGCCAACGCATTAGATGACTTCGGCGCACCTTACGTGGTCAAGGATGATGGACTAGCCGCAGGCAAGGGTGTTGTTGTCACCTCTGACCGTGATGAGGCCCTTGAGCACGCTGAAGCCTGCTTCGCAGCCGGCGGCACTGTAGTCATTGAAGAATTCCTTGATGGCCCAGAAGTTTCACTTTTTGTTATTTGCGATGGCAAGCATGCCGTTCCACTGTCGCCAGCCCAAGATTTTAAGCGCATCTTCGATAATGACGAAGGCCCAAATACCGGTGGCATGGGTGCCTACTCACCACTTGAGTGGCTTCCAGAGAACTTCGTCAACGAGGTTATGGACCGAGTCGCTTACCCAACTCTGCGTGAGATGGAAAAGCGTGGCACTGCCTTTACCGGTGTGCTCTACTGCGGTTTGGCGCTGACCAAGCGTGGTATTCGAGTCATTGAATTTAATGCTCGTTTTGGTGACCCTGAAACTCAGGCGGTGCTTGCACGCCTCAAGACTCCACTTGGTGGCATTTTGTTGGCCGCCGCCAAGGGTCAGCTTGATGATGATGAGCAGTTGAACTGGTCGTCCAAGACCGCAGTAGACGTAGTTATCGCGGCAGAGAATTACCCTGACACCCCGGTGAAGGGTGCGGTAATTTCCGGCCTTGACGCTGCCAACGCACTGGAAAACGTGCATGTGATGCATGCCGGAACCTCCGCGGATGCCCAAGGCAATGTCATTGTTGCTGGCGGACGTGTGCTGGCAGTGGTTGGTCTAGGCGATGACCTGAGCGCTGCTCGCAAGGCTGCCTACGCAGGCGTTGCACAGATCAGCTGGAACGGTGCCCAGTCACGCACCGACATTGCATTGAAGGCCGAACGCGGCGAAATCGTCGTAGCGAAGCAAAGCAAGTAAGGGACTAGGCAGTTATGGCAGGATTGAAGACCGAAGTTCTTGACCTTGAAGGTTGGGACCATTTCTACTCGGGCAAGGTACGCGACTTGTACGTGCCAGCCGGTGTGAGCTTCGAGGACACCGACCGCGTGCTGGTCGTTGCTTCGGACCGCATCAGCGCCTACGATTTTGTACTTTCCAGCGAGATCCCAGACAAGGGCAAAGTGCTGACTCAGCTAAGCCTTTGGTGGTTTGAACAGCTCAGCGACTTCGCCAACCACGTGATCTCCACCGATGTTCCAGAAGCTGTGGCCGGACGAGCCATGGTCTGCAAGAAGCTGGAAATGTACCCGATCGAGTGCATCGCTCGCGGTTACCTCACCGGTTCAGGGCTAGCTGAGTACAAGGTCTCCAAGACCGTATGCAGCCTGCCATTGCCTGATGGCTTGGTTGACGGTTCACGTTTGACCCCTGCACTGTTCACTCCATCGGCTAAAGCTGAGGTGGGGGAGCACGACGAGAACATCACTTACGAGCAGACCGTTGAGCGCGTTGGCAACGACGTGGCTGAGGCACTGCGTGAGAAGACTGTTGCGTTGTACGAACAGGCCGAACAGATCGCCCGTGGCCGTGGCATCATCTTGGCTGACACCAAGGTTGAGTTTGGGGCTGACGCAGCTACCGGTGAAGTTACTTTGGGTGATGAGGTGCTCACCCCGGATTCATCACGCTTCTGGGACGCAGAGGCCTATCAGCCAGGTCAGGCGCAGCCGAGCTTTGATAAGCAGTTTGTCCGCGACTGGCTGACCAGCGACGCATCGGGTTGGGACAAGAACTCTGACCAGGAGCCACCACAGCTCCCAGAAGAGATTATTGAGAAGACTCGCGCTCGGTACATTGAAGCCTATGAGCGTCTAACTGGCCTAAGGTTCAGCGCCTAGGCTAGTTGCACTCCACGATAAAACCCCTGTCGATCCGGAATGATATTCCGGGCCGGCAGGGGTTTATTCGTCGGTCGGCGGACCTTAGACCAATGAGTCTTTCCATGCCTTGTGTAAGGCGGCGAAACGTCCCTGACTGGCAATGAGCTCCTGTGGTGTACCGTCCTCGGTGATCTTTCCATCGTGAACTACCAACACCCGGTCAGCGATCTGCACAGTGGAGAGCCGGTGCGCAATGATCAGCGCCGTACGGTTACCCAGCAACGTCTGCAATCCGCGCTGTACAGCTCGCTCTGAAGGAATATCCAAGGAGCTGGTGGCTTCATCAAGTATCAACACTGCAGGATCTGCCAAGAACGCTCGTGCAAAGGAGATCAGCTGGCGCTGGCCAGCGGAGACACGGCCGCCGCGTTTGTTCACGTCGGTGTCATAACCTTCGGGCAGATCCATGATGAACTCGTGAGCTCCAACTGCGCGGGCCGCCGACTCAATATCTTCAAGGGACGCGCCAGGGCGTCCCAGGGCAATGTTCTCGGCAACGGATCCCGAGAAGAGGAACGCTTCCTGAGTCACCATCACTACGTGCTGACGTAACTCTTTGTTGGACAGTTCATTGATCGGAACCGAATCCAGTGCCAACGTTCCGGAGCGAAGATCATAGAAGCGGGCGATGAGCTTGGCCAACGTCGATTTTCCTGCACCGGTCTGACCCACCACAGCGACCGTTTGACCGGCAGGGATGTGCAGATCAAATTTGTCCATGATGATCGGTCCATTGCCATAACCAAATACCGCGTCCTTGAACTGAAGATCTCCGGCCACTGTGGTGATGGACTGAGGCTGCGCAGGTTCACGCACCGTTGGTTCTTCTTCAAGCAGACCCGAGACCTTCTCCAACGCCGCTGTTGCTGACTGCAGAGACGAGTAGAACATCGCAATCTGTTCTACAGGCTGAAAGAGCCGTTTTGAGGCCAAGAGGATCGCCACCATGGCACCGACGGCCATGGTCCCTGAGATGATTCGGAATCCACCGTAGGCTAAGAGAGCGGCCACAGTGAGGTTGCCAATGAGCACCAGTCCGGGCTGCAAAACACCAAACAGGTTGAAGGAGCGGACCGAATTATCCCGGTACTTTTCCGCAATTTCTTGGTAGTTCTCGTCGTTGGCCCGTTCTCGGCGGAAAGCTTTCACAGCGCGAATGCCGGTCATCGTTTCGACAAAGGTGGAAATCACCTTGGCTGAAACGACGCGGGATTCGCGGTACAGAACTTCAGAGCGGCGCTGGTACCAGAAGAACAAGATGGTCACTGGAATCGCGGCAACACAGACTACTAATCCACTGCGCCAGTCGAGGAAGAAAATCGAAATCAGCGTGAAGATAACAAAGACGCAGGAGGAAGCCAGCTCGGAGACTCCCTGATCAAGCAGCTCTCGCAGAGTTTCCAAGTCTGAAGTCTGTCGGGAGATGATGCGACCGGAGGTGTAGTTCTCGTGAAACTCAAGGCTCAGGCGCTGGGTATGACGGAACACTTGCTGTCGCAGATCCAAGAGCATAGCCTGCGAAATTTTTGCTGCAGAGTTGATGTACCAAGAAAGCAAAAAGCCACTGAGGATCGCGCAGATAATGTAGCCGGCGCCGGTAAGGCCCAAGGCTGACCAGTTGCCCTCACGTACTTGAGGTAGCGTCCAGTCGATAGCAAAGGCAATGATTACCGGCAGCAGAACGCGTGCTGCATTGGAGAGCAACACCAAAACTACGGTGAGGATAAAAAGCTTTTTCTGCGGCAAAGCCAGTGCCCCGAGCAATCGGAAGGACCGCTGGCGTACTACCTTACGATCAGCAGCGTTGAGTTTGATGGCGTCCTCGTTGGCGACGCCTTGTGTCTGGCTCATCGGGAGGCTCCCTCAATTGCTGATTGTTCTTCATCATCCAAACTGGCAATGACAAATCTGTAGTGTTCATTGGTGCTCAGCAGGTGGGTGTGACTGCCCACCGCGTCGATTCGTCCATCGCGCAGCAACGCCACTCGGTCTGCGAGCATCACCGTTGATGGTCGGTGAGCCACGATGAGCGTGGTGGTTCCGGCGAGAACTTCTCGAAGTTTCTCGGTCACCAGTTCTTCTGTCTTCACATCCAAAGCGGACAGCGGATCATCAAGGACCAGTACGCTCGGACGGGCCGCAATGGCACGTGCTAGCGCGATGCGCTGACGCTGGCCGCCGGAGAGCGAAAGCCCCTCTTCACCGATGAGAGTATCTACGCCGACAGGCAGGTCATAGGTGAAGTGCGCTTGGGCTACGTCTAGTGCTTCGCTCAGCAGTGCTTCGCGTTGTTCTTCGTTTAGTTGTTCTGGGGCACCGAGCAGGACGTTCTCTCGAATGGTGTTTGAGAACAATGTGGTGTCTTCAAAAGCCACGGCAATTTCGGTGCGTAGCTGATCTAATTCCCAGTCCTTGACGTTCTGTCCATGGATGAGCACTTCCCCGGCCGTTGCATCGTGCAGACGGGGGATCAAGTTCAATAAGGTGGATTTGCCTGAACCGGTGATTCCCACCAAGGCCATCGTTTCGCCAGGACGAATGTCTAGATCAATGTCGGCAAGGATCGGGCGGCGTGTTCCGGCTACATCTGGGTAGGCAAAACGAACGTGACGTAGCTGCACGCTTCCGTCTCGCGTTTCAGGGACGGTTGGGTTGGCCACAGAGACAATGTCATTGGTCGAGTCCATGACCTCAAAATGCCGGTCCAGTGCAGTCTTGGTACTCAAGGTCATGCCCAAGAGCATTCCCATGCCTTCTACCGGGCCAGCGATCACTGCGGCGATGGCGAAGTAGGCAACCAGCGCGCCGACACTGAGCGTTCCATTGGCGACTTGAGCGATACCAATGAACAGGCCAATGCCCAAGATGGTTTCTGGCACCGCGACCACAGTAAGCAAGAAACTAGCCAAGGTCTTAGCTTTGGCAATTTCGGTTTCTTGGAGGGATTTGGCTTGAGTATTAAATCCTTCGTAGATGTGTGGACCGCGTCCAAAAGCCTTGATGACACGAATACCGTGCACCGATTCTTCCACGGCGGTGGCAAGGTCTCCGGCTTGGTCCTGACTGAGCCGGCTGGCCGCACGGTATTCATTGCGGAAGCGGTAAGCCTTGATGGCAATGGGAATAGAGCCAAGCAAGTACAGCAACCCCAAGATCCACGAGTGAGTGAACATCAGAATGAGTCCGGTGATCACAGTGACGGTCTCAACGACCAGCATCATTGCGCCGAAGGCCAGCCAACGGCGCAACAGCGACAGATCCGACATGGAGCGGGAGAGTAGCTGGCCGGAGCCCCAGCGCTCGTGGAAGGCAACAGGCAGCCGTTGAAGGTGCTTGTAGAAACGAATGCGCATCTGGGTTTCAAGCCCGGCGGCGGGATTGAGCACAAACTGGCGGCGCAGGAAAATCAGTAGCGCTTCAACAAATCCGAGGGCGGCAATGATGGCAACGGAAATCCAGACTTCGGAGGTGGCACCATCACGGTGAAAAACAGAGTTCACCAGCCACGCCAACACCTGAGGGATGGCTAGGGCAACAATTCCGGCACCGAGCGCACAAAGGAATCCGCAGAAAAGCCGAGGAAGAATCGGCTTAACAAACGGGTACAATCTCTTCAACGTTGCCGAGAGCGGAACTGGATCTTTGGTCTCGACCTTTTGTGCTTGCGCCACGGTACCCCGTATTCATCCAGAAATTCGACAGAGCTTCAGCTTACAGTCACTGGTTGGGAGAATTCAATCAATTTCTGAATTTGAGAAAGAAACGCTTCACATCGGAAATGAGGAGATCCCGGGACTTCGCCAGCTAGGGCGAAAATACCGGGACCTCAAGAACAATATTTAGTGTTTAGCTACGTGCCTTCAACGTCACGAGAATTGCTTCAGGTGGGCAAGCAAAGCGGATCGGGGCGAAGCGTGAGGTGCCCAAACCGGCCGAGACATTTAGCGGAACCGTGTTGCCTGCGTACTCCCAGTCGCTCAGGCCGCGAGCTCGCCAGGTTGGCAGATCGCAGTTTGAGACCAAAGCGCCGTAGCCAGGGATGCAGACTTGGCCACCGTGTGTATGCCCAGCGAAAATAACGTCTGCCTTTGCTTCGGTGAACTGATCTAAGACTCGCTGGTATGGGGCGTGAGTCAGTGCGATACGCACGTGCGGAGCCTGGTCGCTCGTGGATGAGCCACGGGTCCATCCGGCGAAGTGGTCCCGGTTGATGTGCGGATCATCAACCCCGGTCAGATCCAGACGCAGTCCGTTCAATACCGTCGAGTGGGAGCGGTTGGACATGTTGCTCCAACCGGCTGCACCAAATGCGCGGTGCATTTCTTCAAAAGGCAGCTGGTCCTTTGGTGACGGGTTAGGGGAGCCCTCGGAGCTGGAGAAGTATTTAAAAGGATTCTTCAGCTTGGGCGCGTAGTAGCAATTGGAGCCAGGAACAAAGGCTCCCGGGAACGCCATCAGCGGTTCCAATGCCTTGAGCAAAGATGGAACACCCTTGCGGTGGCTGAGGTTATCGCCGGTATTCACCACAAAGTCTGGCTTCAGGTCGGCGAGTTCACGGATCCACTGAATTTTGGTCTCTTGGCCCGGAACCATGTGAATGTCGGACAGGTGCAGGACCTTGATGTCGGCAGCACCTCTAGGCAGAACATTCAGGGTCTCACGGCGTAGTCCAAACTTCTGGGTCTCCAGCATGCCGTAGCCAATCAAGGCGGTGCCGAGAGCCAACGCTCCACCGGCCGCCAAAGCTGTTGTACCCGCTGCGTGGCGCAGCGTGGCGCCAAATGTATTGTGTTCAACCATGACTTTTCTGCCATCGTCCTTTCATGCCCGGGGGCTACTTCTCATGAAGTCCGCTATTGCCAATCTAAACCGAAAGGCCGCGTTCAACCAAAGTTGAACGCGGCCTTTGCTTGGCAGCTAGCTATTATTCGGACTAATCAGTGGACTTCGGCGGCTTAGGTTTAGACGACTGTGCCGCCTTCTTCCTTGCCTCTTCAGCCTTCTTCTTAGCTTCGGCTGCTGCCTTCTTCTTAGCTTCGGCGGCTGCCTTCTTCTTGGCAGCTTCAGCCTTTGCCTTAGCCTCGGCAGCGTCCTTCTTAGCTTCAGCCTTCTTCTTGGCGTCGTCGGCTTTCTTCTTAGCCTCGTCTGCCTTCTTCTTGGCTGCAGCATCCTTCTTAGCTTCGGCCCGATCCTCGGCAGCTTCCTTAGCATCAGCGGCACGCTGTCGAGCTTCAGCTTCTGCTCGTTGCTGGGCAGCAGCTCGCTTCTGTGCTTCGGCGGCAGCCCGAGCCCTAGCAGCGGCAGCCGCTGCAGCAGCGTCCTGCTTCTCGCCTTCGGTTTTTGCGCTTTCCGGAGTGGAAGGGATTACAGGTGCTGGACGTTTGCCCGGCTTACCAAAGCCCTTGCGCTCGTACTGAAGGACTGCATCCTTCATGAAATCGACCCACAACGGTGCAGCGTAGGTGGAGGAGTCAACCATTTCAGGTGCTTGCTTATCATTGATGATTGCGCCGTGCAGCGAATTCTGCTCAGTGGCAGCCTTGCCGTCCAGACGGCCTACCCACGTAGCGGTCGAGATGCCGGTGGTGAAACCAACAAACCAGGTCGAGGTGGCGTAGTTGTTAGTACCGGTCTTACCAGCGATTGGTCCCTCGACAACACCCTTAGAAACACGCTTGGTAGCGATCTTCTTCAGAGTCTTATCAAGATCGGCAACATAGGTTGGATCAACCTCTTGTGAGCAAGATTCGCCAGCGACCTTGTACTCGTTGTCAGCTGAATCGGTCACGCCGGTGATGGCGCGTGGCTTGCAGTACTCGCCCTTGTTGGCGAAGGTAGCAAATGCTGCTGCCTGCGACAGTGGGGTGATGTTGGCTGAACCAATGATGAACGATGGGTTAGCTGGGCTGATTGGACCTGGCTGACCATTATCAGCATCCTGATCCAAGACGCCAAGGCGCTTGGTGTAGTCAGCGATGGTGCACAAGTCGGTTCGGTAGGCTTCCTGAACGGTCGCAGTGTTAATGGACCAGTACAAGCCGGTATCAACGCTCATCGGGCGGTAGAAGCCCTTTGAAGCGTTCTTTGGCTCCCACTTGGTGCCCACGGTAGCGGTGCTGCCAGGCAGGCAGGAAGCGCGGAACTTCGTGCCAGGTTGGAAGACCTGCTTCTTTGCATTGATGGTGTCGTTCATGCGGTTACCCTCAGTGAGCCAACCCAAGGTGGTGTAAGGCTTCATGGTGGAACCACCCTGGAAACCACCGGCACCACCCTTGGAGCGCTCAACTGCGAAGTTGTAGTACGTGCTCGAGCCGGTATCTTCCTTCTCTGGACCGTACTCGGTGTTCTGAGCCATGGTCAGAATGTTGCCGGTGCCAGGCTGGACCGAAACTACTGAAGAGTGAATGTCCTTGTTGGACTTGGCGTTCGGATCGATCGCCTCGCGAGCGTCGTTGGCAGCCTTTTCGTTCAGCTTGCTGTTCAGCGTGGTCTTGATGGTCAAGCCACCACGGTAGAGCAGACCTTCACGGTCTTCCTTGGTCTTACCGTAAGCTTCATCGCTCAAGATCAGGTTGGTGACATAGTCACAGAAGTAAGCGTTGTCCTTGGCCGAGGAGCAACCCGAAGGGGAAACACTTGGCTTGAGTTCGAGATCAGACTTCACAGCCTCGTTGTACTCTTTTTCGGTGATGACGCCGGTGCGGTACATGTTGCCCAGTACCTTGTTACGGCGGTCAAGCGAACGCTCAGGGTTGTTGATTGGGTTGTAAACGTTGGGCAGCTGAACCATGCCGGCAAGCATGGCTGACTGCTGAACGTTTAGGTCCTTGGCATCAACCGAGTAGAAACGGTGCGCTGCGGCCTGGATGCCGTACTCGCGACCCGAGAAGAGCACCAAGTTCAGGTAGCCTTCAAGGATTTCGTCTTTAGACATTTCCTTTTCAATAGCTACCGCATACTTCAGCTCGCGGATCTTCGCGGCGTAATCCTTCTGACCAGAAATGGTCGACTCTTCCGAGCCGGTGAGCTCCTGATTGTTCACCAGCAGGTTGTTTACATACTGCTGGGTGAGCGTGGAAGCACCGGAACGGGACGATGAGGTAAGGTTGCCGATCACCGCGCGGGCGATACCGCGAGGGTCGACACCCTTGTGCTCGTAGAAGCGCTCATCTTCCACCGACACGATTGCCTTCTGCATGTGTGTGGAGATGTCATCAAGTTTCACCGGTTCGCGGTTCTGCTGATAGAAGGACGCAATGGTCTTTCCGTCCGCGTCCAAGATCTTTGAAGGCTCCGAAATTGGGAGCTTCTCAAAGGTGCTTGGAAGTGCACTGATGACGCTGTTACCGGTGGTCAAACCGGTTTTCGCGATAGCTGCTACGGGTACGAGCATACCTGCTGCGAGCACACCACACAGGGCGCTGATTCCGAAGAACGCAACGACTTTCCCTAACGTGGTGGCGGTATCAAAAAAGGGGGACTTCTTGGCTGCCATACCTATTAGTTTACAAGGACGCGATAACGTATCCAGTATGACTAAATGGGAATACGCTACTTTGCCACTCTTGATCCACGCTACGAAGCAGATTTTGGACCAGTGGGGAGACGATGGCTGGGAGCTGGTAACTGTTGTTCCAGGTCCCAACGGCTCCTCGCCAGTCGCCTACCTGAAGCGCGAAAAAGAATAATAAATTAACACTTCCTAAAGGAGACAAAGCCCATGCAAGAAGCCACTTCTTCGCGTGTCGAAGCACGCCTAGCTGAACTCGGCCACACGCTGCCAGGCGTAGCGAAACCAGTTGCCGCGTACCTGCCGGCAGTAACTACCGGCAACTACGTGTACACCTCGGGTCAGCTTCCACTGATTAATGGTGAACTCTCAGTTGTTGGAAAGGTTGGGGCGGAAGTTTCAGCTGAAGAAGCGAAGGCCCAGGCGCAGGTAGCTGCGCTGAACGCTTTGGCTGCCATCAAGGCTGAGATCGGTGACCTAGATCGCATTAAACGAATCGTGAAGGTTGTCGGCTTCGTGTCGTCAGATCCTTCGTTCACCGGACAGCCTGGCGTCATCAACGGAGCCTCCGAATTCTTCGGTGCGGTCCTGGGAGATGCCGGCCTGCATTCACGTTCGGCCGTTGGTGTCGCCGTACTGCCGCTGGATGCGCCAGTCGAGGTTGAGGTCATCGCTGAATTTGAGTAGTTCATTTCAGTCGCCAGCTGCGCGGACTTCAAGGGCTTTTCCTTGTGGCCCGCGCAGCGGCATGGTGCGCCGAATCTTTGATGTGCCTCCGCACCAGATCCCTACTGCCGAAAATTGGTTTGCCTTCGGCTCTCGCACACCTCGAAGTCCGCGCCGCGCATCCTCTGTTGCGCTGGTGCACGATTGCGCGAACGGTGTGGAAACTTACCTGACCTATCGGCCAGGCGGCTCACCGTTGGGCAACGTAGCCTTTCCTGGCGGTAGCCACGAGGCCAGTGACCGAGCAACCTACCAATGGTTCGGCCCAAGTCTTTCTCAGTGGTCCAAGCGCATGGACGTGCTGGATCAGCAATTAGTGCAGGCCTATATTGTCTGTGCCATCCGTGAGCTGTTCGAAGAGACCGGCATCTTACTAGCCGGCACCGATGAACAGTCCATTGTCGAGATGACCGACCCTGATGACTGGATGAGCGCTCGGGAAGCCATTGCGGTTCAGGACTTATCCTTTGATGAATTTCTTCGCCGTCGCGGACTGGGACTACGCACCGATTTGTTGCGCCCGGTCTCGCACTGGCTCAGCCCAAACTTTGCGCTGCGCAGATTTGATACCTGGTACTTCGCGGCTACCGTTCCCACTCGCCAAGAACCGACGTTGCTTCGTGGCAAAGGAAAATGGGCCCGCTGGAATGTTGCCAAACAAGTTCTCGCCGGCCGCGAGAGCGCCGCGTTGGGAGACCTTGTAGGCCAGCCCAACACCGTAGGGCTCAATCTTTCGCAGATTAGTTACCCCGCAGTGGAGCTGATCCTTGAGGCCATGTCGGATGCCAACGGAGTTGTGGCCTACCTTTCGCGGTCCAGGGCCCTGGACCTAAAACACCCAGACTTGCTGGTGCGCGATGGAATCCACTATCTGGAAGTGCTCGGCTCAATGAGCGCTGAGTCATCGCGACCTTGGCAGGCTCTGGCCGGTCACTAAAGAACTAGAGTTAAACACAAAGGCCGAATATCCATGACGGATATTCGGCCTTTGTACTAAGTGCGTTTAGCGTGAACGCTGACGCAGACGCTGGATGTCTAGAATCACGACAGCGCGTGCTTCTAGGCGGAGCCAGCCGCGCTGTACAAATTCAGCCAATGCCTTGTTTACGGTTTCACGCGATGCGCCAACCAGCTGAGCGAGCTCTTCCTGGGTTAGCTCGTGAGCTACCAGGATGCCGTCAGTTGCTGGGCGTCCGAAGCGATCAGCCAAATCCAACAGAGCCTTGGCAACACGGCCAGGAACGTCGGAGAAGACTAGGTCCGCTAGGGACTCGTTGGTGCGACGCAAGCGAGCAGCCAGAGCCTGCAGCAATTGGATCGAGACCTCAGGGGAGTTCAGGATCGCCTTGCGCATGTTCTCGTGGCTTAGACCTGCAAGTCGGGTTTCCGACACAGCAGTCGCCGTAGCGTTGCGTGGGTGTGGATCGAATAGGGCCATTTCGCCAAACAGTTCGCCTGGGCCAAGAACAGCAATCAGGTTTTCGCGACCATCCGAAGAGGTGCGACCCAGCTTAATCTTGCCCGAAACGATGAAGTACAGACGGTCGCCTTGATCGCCTTCACGGAACACCGATGCACCGCGAGACAGATCAACCTCGGTCAATTCTTCGGTCAACGCGGTAAATACTTCATCACCAAGCGACGCAAACAGTGGCGCGCGACGCAGTACCTCGATATCCATTAAATCTCCTGTCAACAGTAGTAGGCGCTTACTTCATTGTGCCGTATTCAGTAACAATGTGACAGTTTCCACACGTGGTTTTACCAAGAAAATGTTGAACGTCACGCTCATCAGGTCAAAACTCGCGGATATGCTCGCAGAAATCCATCAGCTTCTAAGGGTACCTTGGGTTAATACAAAGTAAATGAACGCATTGGAGTCTTGGTGCTCGGAATTTTCAGCTGGCTCGACATAGTCATCTGTGCAGTTTTACTGATCTTTTTCATCATCGGACTCCGCCGAGGTTTTCTTCTAACCGTCGGTGACATGGTGGGCCTCATTCTTGGAGGTGTTGCCGCGTTCTTTGCCATCCCCTTGGTTTCAACCTTTGCCACTAATCCGTGGTGGCGTGTTGGGCTGATGGTCGCCACCGCAGCGGTGCTGATCATCCTTGGCCAAGCTCTAGGCAGGGTTATCGCCACACGCATTCGGCACTGGATGAATGTCGATTTTTTGCGTTCAGCTGATCGCTTTGCCGGCGGTGTGCTTTCCGTGGTCATTAGCGCCACGATCATTGGTGGTCTGGCGTTTTCCACCTCCAGCATGGGCATTCCGCAGTTATCCATGGAGATTGGTAAGTCAGGGATGATTACCGCTATCCGCTCGGCGACTCCGCAGTTTGTGAACTCAGCAATTTCCAGCGCACGTTCTAAAGTGATCGCTGAAACCTTGCCGGCCTTCCTGGATCCGTTTGCACCGCAGGTTGATCAGCCGGTGGACCACAATTGGCAGGCCACTGACTTGCAGCGCGCCGCTTCCGAATCAGCTGCCAAAGTCTCGGGCACCGCAGTTCAATGTGGTGTGAACCTAACCGGCTCCGGGTTTGTCGTGGCACCAGAAATGGTCATGACAAATGCTCACGTGGTCGCAGGCTTGGGCTCAGCAACAGTAGAAACCGGTCGTAATGAAGTTCACCGCGGAAACGTCGTTTACTTTGATCCTGAGACCGATATTGCTTTGCTTTATGTCGAAGGTTTACAGACCCCGGCCATCGACTTGGCACCTGATGAGCTCACTCGCGGCGACGCCGCAGCCTTCATCGGCTACCCAGCCGGTGGTCCGCAGCAAATCCGCAGTGCCGTCATCGCTTCCCGAGCCAACGTGTCTATCGCGAATATATACGGTGAAGATCCAGGACGAATCTCTGTCTACCAGCTCAGCGCCCAAGTAGCTCAGGGTAATTCTGGCGGACCTCTGCTAGACGAAGAAGGCGAAGCCGTTGGCCTGATCTTCGCTAAGTCACGCAGCGATGATCAGGTCGGCTTCGCACTGAGTCTGGACGAAATGGAAAACGCGATGGAGCTTGGCGGCTCGAATCGAACCTCAGTGAGCACCGGGGACTGCATCGCCAACTAGCCTTGTTTACTTGCTCAGGAGGTGCACCAGTTGCTCAACGGCCAGCTTGTAACCATTAACGCCGGCTCCCACAATGATCGAGCTTGCTACCGGTGAGATGTAAGAGTTGTGGCGGAATGCCTCACGCTGATGCACGTTGGAAATGTGCACCTCGATGGTTGGAAGCTCCACACCGCTGAGTGCGTCGGCAATGGCTACCGAGGTGTGGGTGAAGGCGCCAGGATTCATGACGATACCGGCGGCAGTGCTGCGTGCTTCGTGGATCGCATCGATGAGTACACCCTCATGGTTGGACTGCAAGGTGCGCAATTCATATCCGTGGGCCGCCGCGGTGTCGCGGGCCAGCTGTTCAACGTCAGCCAAGGTGTCGTGTCCGTAAATCTTGGGTTCGCGAGTACCGAGCAAGTTCAGGTTTGGTCCGTTGAGTAGCAAGATGGTGCGCGATGCGTTGTCAGTCATGGACTCAAATCTATTACATCCTCACGCATTCGTTGCCCAACCTTTATTGATGAACGAGAAAACGCCACCGCCGTGGAGAACAATGTTGTTGTTCTCCACGGCGGTGGCGTCGAAATATTTCTGGATTACTTACCCATGGACTGGGCGATCTGACTCATGACGGTGGAATCCGAGAGAGTTGTTGCATCGCCAACTTCACGACCTTCGGCCACGTCCTTGAGCAGACGGCGCATGATCTTGCCTGAACGTGTCTTAGGTAGTTCAGGAACCACCAACACGTGCTTCGGCTTGGCGATCGGTCCAATGTCCTTACCAACGTGGTTGCGCAAGGTAGCCACAACGTCTTCACCTTCAGCAGGCTCGGTTTGCAAGATGACAAAGGCAACTACAGCTTCACCGGTTGTGTCATCCTTAGCGCCAACAACAGCTGCCTCAGCCACATATGGGTGGGCAACCAAGGAAGACTCGATCTCGGTGGTGGACAGGCGATGTCCGGACACGTTCATCACGTCATCCACGCGGCCGAGCAACCAGATGTCACCGTCTTCATCCTTCTTAGCGCCGTCGCCGGCAAAGTACATGTTCTCGAAGCGGGACCAGTAGGTCTCCTTGTAGCGGTCCATGTCGCCCCAGATGCCACGCAGCATCGATGGCCACGGTTCGCGGATGACCAAGAAGCCACCCTCGCCATCGCCGACCGATTCACCGGCTTCATCAACTACATCAATGCTGATACCTGGCACCGCTACTTGAGCCGAACCTGGCTTGGTATTGGTGACGCCGGGCAGGGGAGCGATCATGTGGGCGCCGGTTTCGGTCTGCCACCAGGTGTCCACGATCGGCGTTGGGTTTTCTTTGAGTTCACCGTTTTTGCCGTTGTTGGTGCCGATGACCTCGCGGTACCACATCCAAGCTTCTGGGTTGATTGGTTCACCAACCGAGCCCAGCACCCGCAGCGAAGACAGATCAAATCCATCGGGAATGGAACGACCCCACTTCATGAAGGTACGGATAGCGGTTGGCGCGGTGTAAAGAATGGAGACCCCATACTTTTCCACCAGTTCCCACCAGCGACCCTGGTGCGGAGTGTCCGGGGTGCCTTCATACATCAGCTGGGTGGCACCATTGATCAGCGGCGCATAGGTGACATAGGAGTGACCGGTGATCCAGCCAATGTCCGCGGTGCACCAGTACACGTCAGTTTCTGGATGCAGGTCGAAGGTATCGCGGTGAGTGACCGCACCCTGGGTGAGGAATCCGCCCGTGGTGTGCACGATGCCCTTTGGCTTGCCGGTGGTGCCCGAGGTGTAAAGCACAAACAGTGGGTGCTCGGAATCGTGTGGCACCGCGGCGTGCTCGGTGGAGGCCTCGTCGACAACTTCGTGCCACCACTTATCCAGTGGGCCAAACTCCACTGGTTCGCCGTTGCGCTTAACGACCAAGACGTTCTGCACGGTGTGGCCCGGAGCAGTCAGTGCACCGTCCACGGCAGGCTTCAGTGGGGAAGGCTTGCCACGGCGCCAGGTGCCGTCGGCGGTGACAACCAATTTTGCGTCCGCGTCATCGATGCGGCTGCGTAGCGCGTCGGCGGAGAATCCACCGAAGACCACTGAGTGGATTGCGCCGATGCGTGCGCAGGCGAGCATGGTGATGACCGCTTCAGGGATCATCGGCAGGTACACGGCAACACGGTCACCCTTGGCAACACCCAAGGATTCAAATGCGTTGGCAGCCTTTTTGACCTCTTCGGTCAGCTGGGCGTAGGTGTAGGTGCGGGTGTCGCCCGGTTCGCCTTCAAAGTAGATGGCCACACGATCGCCCAGACCGTTTTCGACGTGACGGTCCAGTGCGTTGTATGCCGCGTTGAGCTTGCCCCCGACAAACCACTTGGAAACCGGTGCTTCACTCCAGTCCAAGGTCTGCGTGAAATCGGTGTCCCAGGTAAGTACCTTGCGCGCCTGATCAGCCCAATATTGCAGGCGGTCAGCGTTGGCCGCCTCATAGCTGGCCGAGGTGGCTACGGCTTGGTCACTGAACTCTTTGCTCGGAGCAAAGGCACGGTCTTCGTGTGACAGGTTGTCTAGGGTTTTTGAATCGCTCACGGGCTTCGTTTCCTTCCGTGTAAACATAAATATTCTCTGTGATCAAAGTTACATCCTTATAAGGCTTTGGAGGAGAATTGTGTTCTCGAACAGGGAGAAAGAGTGTGATTTCTGCGCTCAACGGTCAGCTCACAGCGATGAACAGCAACTAACCACGGTGTCCCACAGTGAAAACACGGCCCGCACATGACACGATCTATCCGTGGCGAAAAAACCAAAATTGGAAACTGAACTGGGGCTCAAGCGTCGAGCGCGCAAAATTAATCGGGTGCTGGCGCAGACCTATCCCTATGCGGTCCCGGAACTCGACTTTGAAAACCCCTTCGAGTTGTTGGTGGCGACGGTGCTCTCAGCGCAAACCACCGACGTGCGGGTCAACGCGATCACCCCGGCGCTCTTTGCACGTTTCCCGGATGCGCTGGCAATGAGCCAAGCGGAGCGAAGCGAGATCGAAGCGCTGATTAGGTCCACCGGGTTCTTCCGGGCAAAAACCGATTCCTTACTGGGGCTTTCCGCGGCACTGGTCGAGCGCCACAGCGGACAGGTTCCACCCAAGCTCGAAGAACTCATCAAGCTTCCCGGAGTCGGACGTAAGACCGCCAACGTGGTGCTAGGCAATGCCTTTGGCGTGCCTGGAATTACCGTTGATACCCACTTTGGTCGTTTGGCCAACCGCTTTGGGTGGAGTGACGAAACCGATCCAGTCAAGCTGGAACAAGCGGTAGGAGCACTCTTCGAAAAGCGGGACTGGACCATGCTCAGCCACCGCGTAGTTTTCCACGGTCGGCGCATCTGTCACGCTCGCAAACCCGCCTGCGGAGTATGCCCGGTGGCGTCCTTGTGCCCCTCGTATGGAATCGGCGAGGAAATACCCGCCAAGGCTAAACAGTTGCTTAAGTATGAGCTCGCACCGGGGCGCGAAGACCTGCTGGCAAAGATGCAGGCAGGCGCCACTCGCCGGCAGCTGCGGGAGCAAGGATATGGATTGGACGCATGAGCGCACGTAGTGAACTGAAGCAGGTTATTGCCAAGATTCAAGCCAAGGTTGGTGCGGCCCAGAAGCTGCCCAAGGAATGGATTGAACTTGATCTTGGCGCCGGGCCTGCCCGCAAAGCAGCGGTGCTAATTCTTTTTGGCGCCACCGGTGATGGTTCTTTAGCGCAGAACACGAGCGCTAGGGATCTGGATCTGCTTTTTGTTGAGCGGGCCACCACCTTACGCAAACATGCTGGACAGATTGCCTTCCCAGGCGGTGGCATTGATCCTGAAGATTCGGGCGCCACTGATGCAGCTTTACGCGAAGCGTGGGAAGAGACAGGGGTAGATACTAGCGGCATTGAAGTGTTGGGAAACCTTGCAGAGACCGAACTGCCGGTCTCAAACTTCTTAGTCACGCCGGTGATCGGTTGGTGGCATGCCGAGTCCAAAGTTCACGCAGTAGATCCTGGCGAGAGCGCTGGTGTTTTCCGTGCACCGGTCGCCGAATTACTGGATCCAAAAAATCGGCTGACTGGCGTGGTTCAGCGCGGAGGACAGAAATTCAGCTCACCGGCCTTCCAGTTTGGTGAACGGATCATCTGGGGCTTCACCGCTATCGTCTTGGACCGACTGTTCACAGACCTGGGCTGGACCAAAAACTGGGATACCCGGCGCGAACTACAAATGAACTAGCGGCTCAACCTTTATTTGGCTTCCCCGTAGTTGGCATTAATGGCCACGCTGACCGGGAAGTATGGTGAAGCAGCTCCGAACAGGGTACGCCCTGCGAGCATCGCAGCGTGCCGGACCAACTCCTGCAGCTGATCAGCCATTTCAATCGGGCATTCAAAAACGATCTCATCGTGAACAAAAAATACTTGTTTGCACACTGAATCCCAGCCGGCGGTGTGGATCAGATGACGGGCATGACCCATCCACACCAGCGCCCATTCGGCCGCGGTGGCTTGCACTACGAAGTTTCGGGTAAATCGGCCCCGGGAGCGAGCAGCTGCGTCGGCTGCACGTTGTGAACCCTCATCAGCGGTATCTCGTTGCGCCCGCATCCACGCATTATCGGCCGGTGGGCAACCACGGCCCAAGAAGCTGCGCACACCTTGGCCCTGTTCGCCGGCTTGGGCAGCCTGCTCAACAAATTTCATGGCGGTAGGAAAACTGCGGGTCAACGCCGCACCCACGGTGCCCGAAGCACCGCCGCCGCCACCATAAATGACCGAGAGCATCCCCAATTTGGCTTCTTGGCGGGTGGAGACCAACTTGGCATCAAGCAACCATTGGTACAGGTCATCTTGCTGCCCAGCCTTTTGCAACTGTTGATCGTTGGAGATCGCCGCCAAAATACGTGGTTCCAGTTGCCGGCCATCAGCCACCACAAAGGTCCGGCCCGCAGTGGTTCGAACGACCTGGCGGATAGCGTGGGGAAGCTGCAAAGCTCCGCCACCTGAAGCAGCCCAGCGCCCCGAAGCCACAGTGCCAAGAACATAATGTGGATGGAAGCGAGAGTTTTTCACCCACTGATCCAGCCACGCGTCCCCATGGCTGCTGGCGAGTCGAGCCAGTCTTTTGTATTCCAAAACCTGGCTCATCAACGGGTGATTGATCTGCTCAAGTTCCCAAGCCCGCACCGAACGCACCGCAAATCCAGCCTTGTGCAATGCGCGCAAGAGTTCTTGCGGGGAGTCAGGATTGAGCTCCGGGGTGTTCAGGGCAGAAGCCAACTCCTGAGCCTTGGCCGCGAGCTTTGGCGGGCGCGAATAGTCGGGGACCCGTTCGCCTAACTGTTCACGCAATAGTGCACGGTGTTCGGACTCATCCCATGAAAGCCCTGCTGCTTCCATCTCGCAGGCAATCAGCGCACCCACCGACTCAGCGTGAACTAGTAGTTCAAGGCGTCGTCGGGCACTAGGATCAGCTGGCATCGCTTGGCGTTGCTGGGTGTAGAGCGCGATGAGATCTTCCAAAGACTCACCGGAGGAAGGAGCGGCAAAGAGCGCGTCCTGATTAAAGCGGTCGGAGGAAGAAGGCGGACGTTCAAGATCAAAATCGGGGATAACTTCAGAAGCTAGGGGAGTGCGGTGCATGATGCGCTGCGCCAAGGAAAGGATGTACGCCTTAGCCAGATACACCCCGGCGGCCACCAAAGGTGTCATCCACGGATCGGTGCGCAGCATGGCCCAGCGCGGTTGAAGCTCGGCCTCGGTAGTAGCAATAACGCTGACAAAGTCTTCACGAGTGACCGCGGTGGTTGGCTTGAGTGAGACTCCGGTTTCGGACTCACGGATTTCAATCAGGGCGTAGCCTTCAGGATCGGAAGCAATAAAGGCGATGGCACTCATAGCTCCATTGTGCCGTGCCAGCATCAGATATCCCCAGTTGGCTCCGGGGCTTGTACGTACTTCTTTGCCTGATGCCACGCTCGAAGCATGAAATGGCTAACTGACACCACAGTGGGACCCCAGTCTCAACGAACTGATCGCTTTGTGATCACCCAGCTTGATAACCCGGTGGGAACACCTGCCCCTGAACCCAGCCAGCTGCCTGACATCAATAGGGGCAACGAACCGGTGTGCACCATCGTGAGCAACGATCCGAAAATTATTGAGATCTGTGCGGCCATCGCCGTCGGTGCGGCCGTGCGCATCATTCAATGTACGGAACCTGCATCGCTATCTCTGGGGATCGCGGGCCCGGTGCTCTGGGGTAGTGATATGGCGATAGTTGCCGGCCACCAGAATTATCCGGTTGATGTTTTGGTGGGGCTAGAACCTGATGCATCCCATCTGTGGGCGCTAGCAAGCCGCATTCCCAAAGCCCGCGTTGCGCTGTTGCCCTCGGCCGGTCAATGGCTCGGAGAGTATCTAGGCTTGTGGGCCATGCGCGCCGGTCACGGCCACACCTTGGCTGTTTCCGCCACAGCTGGGGGACTGGGAACAACCACGCTGGCCATGTTATTGGCTCACGCTGGAACACTGAGCGGATTACGTAGCGTTTTGATTGATTTAGACCCACATTCACAAAGCCTGTGGCCATGTATTACCACCAGAGCGCCAGTAGGGGTTGGGTGGGAAGAATTGGTGAAGTCCGGCGGAGCACTCGCTGCCCACCAGCTTGCAGAGACGCTGCCAAAACTACGCGAGACTTCGGTACTCACCTGGTCACAGGCTAATGAACACGAAGTATTGGAAGAACAACTACTCATCAGACTTCTCGCCGCAGCGCGCCAAGGGTTCGACTTTGTGGTGCTAGATACCGGCCGGGCGGTTCATCCTCAGCAAGAGATCATCAACCAATTTCTAGACCGCCACGTGTTTGCTGCCAACAACACCACCATTCCCAAAACGGGGGAAACGGTGCTGTGCGGTGAGTCGCGTTTGCGCAGATCTACAGAAGATCACGCGCAGATACTCGGATCGTTCCCCCTCAATAGCAGGATCATCAAAGCCACTGGGCGCGGGGAACTACTTGATTGCTTCAAATCCCGCACCTTGCGACAAGGACTAGCGGATTTTTGCTTGATCCCACAAGTTCAGGAGCAACGCTCATGAGTTCAGGACGCCACAGCAAAGACGGCATCATGGTGGCCACCGGCCATGTGTTGGATGCAAAAATCCTTGAATCAGTACGCGAAAGGGCGCTGCTCTCCGGTGGACAACTTGATGCCATCGCGTTGGCCGGTGCAGTTCATGATTCGGGAGCAGCCTTGGGTGCACAAGGTGCAGCGCAGTCTTTGGAAATTCTGCAACACGAAGTTGCCGGACTGTCGATTCTTGAACCATTCGCGCGCATCCCGGATGTCACCGACGTTTTAGTAGACGGACAAGGCCAGGTATGGACGGATTCCCCACGAGGCTTAGAGCTCACCGATTTTAGCTTCTCTTCAGCTGAACAAGTCCGTGAGCTTGCAGTTCACTTAGCTACCTTGGCTGGGCGGAGACTAGATTCGGCCAGTCCGTTTATGGACATGAGCCTGAAAAACTATCGCGTTCATGCAGTGCTTCCACCTATCGCTGCCGCGGGACCGCTGATTTCAATCCGTGTAAAACACAGCACACAGCTGGGGCTGACCGAAGTGCTGCAACATTCTCTGGGCTTCTGGGATCCGCTCTTGCGTGCCATCGCCACCCAACAAATGAACTTCTTGGTCACCGGAGGAACAGGTAGCGGAAAGACCACCTTGCTTCAGGCAATGCTGGCCGAGGTAGGAGCACAACAACGCCTAATCATAGTTGAGGACTCTCAAGAGCTGCAGGTGAATCATCCCCACGCAGTCTCCCTACAAACTAGGGCAGCCAACGTGGAATCGGCCGGACTGGTAGAACTCAAAGATCTGGTCATCCAAGCACTGCGAATGCGTCCAGACAGATTGATCGTAGGGGAGTGCCGCGGCGAAGAAATCAGAGACTTCCTCGCAGCAATGAATACCGGACATCAAGGAGCCGCTGGCACCCTGCACGCAAATAATCCAGAGTCGGTTCCTGCCCGCTTGGCAGCACTGGGAGCCCTGGCTGGGTGGAGCGTTCAGGCAACCTCACTTCAAGCGTCCAGTGCATTGGACCTGATCATCCATCTCAGCCGAGGAGAGCACGGACGCCGTGGACCAGTGGCACTAGGAACTCTAGAAACCGATGAGTCAGGACGCATGTTCATGCACACCCTGATTGATCTGCACAGCACCGACCCCATGCCAGAAAAGGCTCGGGCGGTGCTGGAGAAAAAGTTCGGAGCTAAGCTCATGTTCAAGATCTGCGCGGACTTGAATCAGTCCATGGCTGTAGGGCAACGGCCATGCTGATCCTTATCTGTTGCGCCATGGCGCTGGCCCTAGGGATTCCCGCACATCAAAGTGAGCATCATCAGCCCGCTCAATTCTGGAGAAGATGGAAGAAAAGCAGCCAAGGGGCCCATCAAAAGAATCTGGCCTTGAGCGAAGACGCGCGCGTTATTCGAGAACTCTCGGCACTGCTTCGAAGCGGCGTGGGTTTCTATCCAGCGTTGGAGGCCCTGCTTGAAGTTGAAGAAAACACAGGCAATATTGCCCAAGCGTTGAAGGGCTTGCAGGCAACTCATCGGTTGAACAAGCAGCCCGGCAACGAATCCGTATCGCTCAGCCGAAGTGGGCATCCGGCGGTTCAACGATTGCATTGGTGCCTGAAAATTTCTGAACGCAGCGGCGCTAGTTTGGCCGAAGTCCTTGAACGGCTAGCCGAGGATCTGGAATCAGCGTTGGTAGCTCAGCAATCCTTTGATGCAGCGATGGCCGGACCGAAAGCCACCACCAAGTTACTCACTTGGCTTCCCTTGGTTGGGTTCGGCTTCGGGTTACTCGTAGGCATCGACGTGATCGGAACAATCACTTCCTCATGGGCAGCCCAGTTGAGCGTAGCCGTCGGCGTAGGGCTCTGGGTTTTGAATAGATTCTGGTGTCAACGACTCCTGCACTCAACCTCAGCGCAGGCACTGTCATGAACACACTCATCTTGTTATCCGTAGCGCTCGCCGGACTTCTTAGCCTCGGCACCGGGATTACTGCGCGAATGTCTGCTCGATTGATACCAACAGAAGGGCCATCCAAGCGTCGTGACGCCCAGCAGCCCATCGAATTAGTCCTTGATTTGAGCGCCAGCCTGCTGGATGCAGGCATGCCTATTACGGAGATCTTGGACTTGCTTGGCAGCAATATAGAGCAGTGCACCGTTTTGCGAAGCGTCGCTCGGTGTCTGGAAATGAATCTCGCGTGGGATAAGGCATGGGAAGCCGCACCCCAATGGCTTGCGCCACTGCGCAAAGCACTGCTCTTCGCCCATACGACCGGTGCTCCGGCAGCTAATCTGCTGCGTAATACTGCCGCCCTTCAACGTCGAGAACACTCGCAAAAGGTGGCACGTCTCGGAGCACAGTTCGCGACGAAACTTGTTCTGCCCCTGGGTGCCTGTGCCTTGCCCGCTTTCATTGCGTTGGGCGTTGTGCCTCTGATCATCGCGCTGTTTCCCAGCCTCTAGATTGCCTGACGAGATGTTCATAAGAGTTATACCCAGATCGTTTGCAACTAGCTCAAGAACTTTACCGACTAGCTGAGAGTGAAGATACACCGTTGGCAGCGACAAAGCCGCCAACAACTAACACTGAGAAAGGTGAAAACAATGAACGGACAGTTCCGCGAAATCATGGACCAGCTGAAGGACGAGCAGGGTTCCACAACCGCCGAGTTTGCTATGGTCACCCTGGCCGCTGTGGCATTCGCCGGCTTGCTGATCAGCATTCTATCCAGCGGCGATGTACGTGGAATGCTGATGGGTCTGATCAGCAAAGCCCTGTCGCTGTAGGCCATGAAACTCAGCGATGAATCAGGAAGCAGCACCGCAGAATTTGCGGTGCTGCTTCCGGCGGTTGTGTTGATGCTCTCGCTCTTGCTGTGTTTAGGAGTCCTTGGGATCCAACAAATTCAAGTTCAACAGGCAGCCGGGGCCATGGCTAGGGAATTGGCCCGCGGCGAAGATGGATCAACAGCAAGAGCCAGCGGAGTCAGGTTGGCTGGAAATCAGGCCAGATTCACCATATCTAGTGGCGGTGGATTGTCGAAGGTGACGGTCAGCAAATCGGTGCAAATCCCCATCGTTGGCAGCATGCAGATTCATGGCCAAGCAAGTGTTGCCGTTGAAAGAAGTAGCCAATGATAAACATTCGAGATGAGCAAGGCAGCGGCGCTGTAGTGACCACGGCATTGGTGATCATTGCCTTGCTCCTGACTGGGGCGCTACTGACTTGGGTAGCCGCCGTCCACGCGGCAATGACTGCTGCCTCGGCCGCTGATCTAGCTGCCTTGGCCGGGGCCGATACGGCGCGAGGACTGCGCCCGGGAGATCCTTGTGGCGTTGCAGGAGAACTGGCAAACGCTAACAAGGCCCAGTTGGAATCGTGCCTGGTTGAAGCCGACGGGCAAACCGTGATGGTCACTGCCAAAGTCCCCATCGCTTCCCAAATTATGGGCTTCGAAATCTATGCGGCGAAAGCCACGGCCCGCGCCGGAGCACCACCACTGGATCAGCCCTAAGCAGAGGGGAGAGACATGAGCCGGGTACTAGCGGTGGTGTCGAGGCTCGACATCGTCCAAGACGGCGCTGAGCAGCAAGATGGCTCCGGCCTTGTCCAAAGGGTTATTGCGATTGCCGCACTTGGGGGATTGGACGCAGCTCGGGCAACCATATTGGCATTCGCAAGCATCAATAGCTTCTCTGGTAGCTCGAACCCAATCGGTGAACCGTTCAAATCCGCGCTCGGCAAATCCTGCCCCGCCAGGCTGAGCATCATAAACAAAGATAGTCGGTTCACCGGTGTCCATATGCAGGGCAGTAGAAACTCCGCCAATATCCCAGCGATCACTGGTGGCCACCAGTGGCAACAAACCGATCATGGCGTGTTCTGCGGCGTGAAGTGCACCGGGAAATTGATCCACGGTTAGACCAGCGCGCAGCAGTCGTTGCTCGGTCAACGTGAACCAGATTGACTTGGTATTCAGATCACGGGCTTCAAGCTCCAGAGGTTCTTCTGAAAGAACTTCATTAGATGCCACGGACTTTCTTTGGAATGAAACGACCTGGGTGGTCACGGTGACTTCACCAAAGTAAATGTTCAGCTCACGATGGCTACTTTTACGTTCTTCAGAATCGATGGCAACCGTAGTGAGGTCTCTCGCCGTGGTGTAGTAATCCGGGTTTACTCTGCTAACGACAACAACATGATTTTGTTCATCGAGTTCTTCCACATGGTAGCTGGCACCTTGATGCACATAGATGGCACCGGGGTGCGCCTGATAGTGCGTCTGAGGAGAATCCATGGTTCCCAAAAGTGCGCCAGTTTCAGCATCAATAATGTCCACCGGCCCGCCACCGTCAGCGCGAATAGAGAACATCGCGGCCGCATGCTGCGGGTGGGTCCAGAACCAGCCGGCAGGTCGGCGCCGCAAGTAGCCTCGCTGAACTAAAGATTCGAGAAGTTCTTCAGTCTTCGGGCCGAAAAGTTCCAGCTCTTCGGGACGCAACGGGGATTCTTGGGCGGCAGCACACAAGTGTCCGCTCAGTACGTACTTATTGTGTGGATCAAAAACTGCAGCTTCGACACCCAAATCAAAGATGGCTTCCGGATGATGAGCAAGATAGGTATCCAACGGATCTTCGGCGGCAACAAAAATAGCCAAGGCATCTTGACCCGAGCGGCCCGCTCGACCAATCTGCTGGAAGAACGATGCTCTGGTACCTGGCCATCCGGCAACGACGACCGCATCAAGACCTGCGATATCGATGCCGAGCTCCAAGGCCGAAGTTGAGGTGACTCCCAGAAGCTCTCCACTTCGTAACTGCCGCTCAACTTCTCTACGTTCCGTCGGTAGATAGCCCGAACGATAGGCAGCCAAACGAACCGAGAGCTCTGGTGCGAAGCGTTCAAGGTGTTTACGTGTCAGTGTTGCTATGGTTTCGGCGCCACGTCGAGACTTGATGAAAACGATGGTGCGTACGTGATCTGCCATCAAGTCGGTGAGGATTGACGCGCTCTCAGCAATGGCAGTTCTGCGAACCGGGGCACCGTTTTCACCCTTATGCTCGGTCAACGGAGGTTCCCACAAGCCGATGACTAGTTCGCCACTGGACGAAAAATCATGGACTACCGCCTTGGCGGGTGCCCCGATGAGCCGCCCAAAAGATTCTTCTGGATCGGAGCTTGTTGCCGAGGCACCGATGAACACCGGTGTGCTTCCGTAGTGCTCACAGATTCGACGCAAACGGCGTAACAGGTTAGCTACATGGGCTCCGAAGACGCCGCGGTAGGAATGGGCTTCATCGATCACGATGTAGCGCAGACGCTTGAAGAACCGTGACCACGCTGGATGGTTGGGCATGATCCCGCGGTGCAACATATCAGGATTGGTGAAAACAAAATTGGCATGCTGGCGAACCCAAGCGCGGGTGGCCTGATCAGTATCGCCGTCGTAGGGAGCTGCGCGGACACCGGGAACATCCAAAGCTTGAACCGCGGAGAGCTGATCAGCCGCCAAGGCTTTGGTAGGGCAAATGTAGAGGATAGAAGCGGCAGAATCAGCATCATTAAATCCGCTGTCTCGCGCCTTGAACAGCACGTCCAAACTTGGCATCAGGTAGGCCATCGACTTACCCGAGGCGGTGCCGGTCGACACGATGGTGTGCTGCCCCTCATGGATGAGGTTGGCAGCTTGCGCTTGGTGCAACCACGGCTTTTGAATGCCTAAGCCTTGGAAAGTTTCGATCAGTTCAGTGCTGAGCCATTGCGGCCAGTCGCTGGTCACTTCATCTTTGGCTGGCCTTGAACGACGATGAAGAACCGCATCCGGATCATTAGTCCGGTCATACGGATCCAGCAGGGAACGCACTGACTTCACGTGGACGCCTTTCGGAACCAAAAATTGCTGAAGTTAAAGACTATCGCCGTACCCAACACTTTGATGCGTCGGATACGGCGAAAGAAAAATACTAGATAGTTCAGGCTTTGAACATGACAACTTTGCCTAGGGAAGTCCAGCCCAGTGAAGCGTAAAGCTGCTGGCCGTCAACCGAAGCAATGAGCAGGCCTTCGTCCACGTCGTGTTCCTGAGCCAAAGAGGCCAGAGCGCGCATGATCAAGGTACCCAGGCCAAGGCGACGGAAGTCTGCACCGGTGATGATGCGGTCAAAAATTGCCACACCGTTAACGGCCGACACGTGACCTGAGGCGGCCACTACTTCTTGGTTGCCCTCGGGGTGCAAGGAAACATAAGCGTGGGTGCCATCGCGTTCAATCTGGAAGACAAAGCCATCAATGGGCAACGGTACTTCAACGTCGTGCACGGCAAGTTCAGTCACCATGAGTGCTTCGTCGTCGGCAGTAACCTGTAGGCCAACCTCGCTGGCGATGGCGACCAAATTTTCGGCCGAATCATCAAACGCGGTAAGGCGACGGTTAGGGTGTTTTTTTAGAGTTTCGGCGACTGCAGCCAGTTCCTCTTTAGAAGGGCCATAGATCACGTATTCCCAGTCTTCGGTGGTGTCGTGACGCAGGGCAGCATGGACTCGTCCCTCATTGCGAGTTTCGTAGCCACGGGCGCCAGCCCAGCCGGTGACCCAGGTGCCGATCAGTTCATCGCTTGCGTTTGATGCCATAATTTGACCCTACCTTGTCTTTCCTAGGAATTTGCTGATGTCGACCTAATCGTTGCCTAGTTGAAACTCTTGGACCACCGGACCACTGGAAATTTCGCGACGAATCAGTGTGACGTTGCTCTTTTACTCGGCGTTTCGCGACCAAAAGCTACTAATATTGTATGGTGGCCATTCATCGCATAGTTCTGTATTACGCATTTACTCCGCTTCCTGACCCAGAGGCAATTCGCCTGTGGCAACGTTCACTGTTGGAACGTTGGGGACTACGCGGACGCATCATCATCTCCAAGCAAGGTATTAACGGTACCGTCGGTGGCGAGATCTCGGCTGTTAAGGCTTACGTCAAAGCCACCCGCGAACTTCCTGCCTTCAAAAAAATGGACATCAAGTGGTCCGAAGGCTCCGCAGAAGACTTCCCACGTATTTCGGTCAAGGTCCGCGACGAGATAGTCACCTTCGGTGCGCCCGGCGAACTGGAAGTAGACGAAAACGGTGTTGTTGGCGGCGGAACCCACCTGCGCCCCGAGGAACTTCACGAGTTGGTAGACACCAAGAAGAAGTCCGGCGAAAAGGTGCACTTCTTTGACGGACGAAACGCCTTCGAAGCGCAGATCGGTAAGTTCAAGGACGCTATCGTTCCTGAAGTTGATACCACGCGTGACTTTGTAGCCGAACTTGATTCGGGCAAATACGACCACCTCAAGGACCAGCCGGTAGTTACCTACTGCACCGGTGGCATCCGTTGCGAGGTACTCTCAGCGCTGATGGTTAAGCGCGGCTTCCAAGAGGTGTACCAGATGCAAGGCGGCATCGTTCGTTACGGCGAAAAGTATGCGGATGAAGGCCTGTGGGAAGGATCCCTCTATGTCTTCGACAAGCGTATGCACACCGAGTTCTCGGAAGATGCCGTAACCATCGGCAAGTGCGTTGGCTGTCAGGGACCAACCAACAAGTTTGAAAACTGCTCAAACCCAACCTGTCGTAACCTGCGCCTGTTCTGCGAGGACTGCGCACATGATGAGCAGCTACGTCGCTGCCCAGATTGCAACAGCGTGGATGCCTAAGCGCATCTCATAAAGAGGCTCGGCACCAATTTCTCGCGAAGTTGGTGCCGAGCTTTTTCTATTTGGCAGCCACCGGCCATAATCCGGTCGATGCATCGCGTACCTCGGATTCTTCAATCTCGGTGCGATAGATCTTCAGACCGCGGGCCAGATAGTTAGGCAGCGCAGCGGGAGAATCGAGCGAGCACGTATGCAGCCACACTCGGGAGACCTCAGGTAAAGCAGGCCACCGGCTTGCTAAGCGCCACGCCTGAGTCAAAGCTTGGTCAAGTAAAACTCCGCCGAGTCCCTGGCCCGTGGCATCAGGGAAAAGTCCGAAGTAAAAAATCTCCACTTCGCTTCCACCCTGCCCGGCTTCGGTGACCAGCTCGAAGTAACCGCGTGGTGCGCCGCCCCGATAGAGGACCCACGTTTCAGAACCAGGACGTATCAGAACTTCGTTCCACACTTCCCTTGTCGAATCCAACCGGTCAGTCCAATTTAGTTCGCTGCCTACGCTTTGGTAGAGGAAGCGTGAGAATTCTGGGGTGATCTGCTCAACTTGTTCAATTCGTGCGTCGCTGGGAAGGGTCTTGGTGGAGCCGATGAGCTCATCCGAGGACAGCTGCTGAAGGAAGGTAACAGTCACTTGAGTCATGCCCACATCCTATTCGGGGCAGGGCGAATCAAGCTATCTGCGCACAGTTGCGTGACTGGGTAGACTTGAAGATGTGAATGCCGCTGAATTTTCTGCCCTGGACGATACCCCTCAAAGTTCCGATCAAACCTTGATTGACTTGCTAGTCAAAGACTTGGATGACCTCGGATATAGCTACGAAAACGTCATAGAGTTGATCGGTGAAGAAGCGGCCTCCGCATTTGCCCGGGACCAAATTCACCCGGCCTTGCGAATACTAGATCGCCAAACACCTGATTCGCCTTTGGCATCTGTGATCCGACTGTTCCAGCTGGCCCAAACCGTATCTGAATCCGCGATCAATCAGGCGTTTAGCCATGTGAAAGTGGAAGGTCTGATCAAACTCGGCCTTATCGATGCGTGGGCCAGTGGTTTCCGTGCCACCATCGCCTTGGCGCTGCATTCCTCAGACGTGGACGGTGAGCTGTGGGTGGCTCATGACCTTGGTGCACATCAGCGCCCAGGTGTATTGCGCACTGACCACGTATTGGGAATTGGCCAAGCATCGCTGACACTGGCACAGCTGACAATTCGAGCCGACGTTCAACGGGCTTTGGACCTTGGCACCGGTTGCGGAATCCAGCTCTTCCACCTGCTGTCTCATGCACAACATGTCACGGCAACTGACCTTTCGGCTCGCGCCTTGGGCTTTGCCCGATTCAATCTGTTGCTCAACCACCGGGCGCTGAAGCTTGACCCACAGAATCTTGAAGCTCGTGTGACGCTGTTGCAGGGGAGCCTCTTCGAACCGGTAGCCGGGCAGAGCTTTGAACTGATCGCTAGCAATCCACCGTTTGTGATCACCCCTCGCAGTTCTAATGAGCGAGCCAAAGACCGATTCACTTATCGTGATGGCGGCATGGCTGGAGACAACCTGGTGAGCACGCTCATTGAGCAGGCACCGCAGTTCCTGACTCCTGGCGGTTCGCTGCAGATGCTCTCTAACTGGGAGATTCCTCGCATAGATGACGAGTCGGATGCTTCGTGGGATACACGAGTTCGCCAATGGTTCGCAGAAGACCTGGACGTCTGGGTCATTGAACGTGAGCAGACTACCCCCAGTGGTTATGCCGAAACGTGGCTACGGGACTCTTCACAGACCGAAGACTCAAGCTCCTATATTGCCGCTTACAACGCGTACCTTGATGATTTTGAATCCCGTGCCGTAGCTGCGGTGGGCTTCGGGTTGGTCTACTTCCGCAAGCCGGTAGACGGCCATCGGGTCTTGCAAAGTTATGAGCAGATCACCCACCAGATGGAGCAGCCGCTGGCCCCGACTTTGCAGCGCGATATCGCCATGGCTGATGAACTGGCAGCCGCAGGAGAAGATTTTAAAAACTGGCACCTGCTGGTGGCCGAAGACGTGACCGAAGAGCGCCATCAGCGTCCCGGAGCTGAGCATCCTGGGGTGATTTTGCTTCGCCAAGGTGCGGGTCTGCGTAGAACCGAACTCCTTGATACTGCACAAGCCGGATTTGTTTCTGCCTGCGACGGTGATTTGTCCGTAATTCAACTAGTCAACGCGCTAGATTCGCTGATCGGTGAGGGCGAGGAAGACTTTGCGGAACGGCTTTATGAAGCAGTGAAGCGCCTCTTGCTACACGGTATGCTTCGTAAAATGTGAAACAAGCGCTAAAGTTCTTGCCTATGACACGCAACACAATAGAGGAGCAGGCTCCTGCAGCCTCGACCCAGGAGAGCGAATTTCCACAGGTCGTCTCCATTACGGACCCACAGGCCATTCGTGCTTTGGCCCATGACGCGCGACTAATCGTTTTGGATGAGCTCTTTGCCTCGCAGACTACTCGCACTGCAACTGAACTCGCATCGCTGTGTGATCTAACGCCTAGCGCCATGAGCTATCACTTGCGTGCGCTTGAAAAATACGGGTATGTGATCCGTGCAGCAAGCGAAGGTGATGCCCGCGAGCGTAGGTGGCGTGCGGCCGGTGAACGGTTGGAACTGAACACTCAGATCGACTCCTCTAACGCCAAGACTGCATATCTAAACGTGCAATTAAACGCATTTAGAACACGGCTGAACGCCGAAGTTCAGCGACGCCAAAATGAAGCGAACGCAGGAATCACCCCAGATCCTGATCGCCCACCTATGCTCACTAGCGGTTTGGTCTTCCTTTCTGAAGATAAACAGCGTGAGTTCAATCGCAGAATGTTGGACCTTGTCTACGAGTACGAGGCGAAAGCTACTGCTGAGGAACGAAGCATTGACTCCCGTCGTATGTTCTACTTAATCTCGTTGCTTCCCGAATATCAGAGTTCCGGTGAAGCAGCGTTGTAAAAAGCCTCACTCAAACCACGGTTATCCCTCGGTGTAAGATCATCGGGAAATGTGGCTATAGAGTAGGCACAAAGAACGAAGCTGCGATGGCGGACTGATTCGGGGTCTAAATAAGACTCCTAAAGTCCGGACTGTTTAAAAGGAGTGCTGTGCCCCCCAAGGCCAAAGAAAAGACTGGTAAGAAACTCGTTATCGTGGAGTCTCCTGCCAAGGTGAAGTCGATCGCCAAGTATTTGGGCGAGGGCTTTGACGTTGATGCATCGGTGGGGCACATTCGCGATCTTCCACAGCCATCAGAACTACCAACCGAGTTGAAGAAGACGTCGGTGGGCAAGTTTGCTGTTGATTTGGATAATGACTTTGAGCCTTACTACATGGTCTATCCAGACAAGAAAAAGCGCGTTTCAGAACTGAAAGCCAAGCTTAAAGAAGCTGACGAACTTTACCTCGCAACCGATGCGGACCGCGAAGGCGAAGCCATCGCGTGGCACCTGTTGCAGGTGCTTAAGCCCAAAGTTCCAGTACGTCGTCTGGCCTTCACCGAAATCACCAAGGAAGGTATTTCTCGCGCACTGGAAAACATGCGCGAGTTGGATACCGACCTCGTTGATGCCCAGGAAACCCGTCGTGTTTTGGACCGTCTGTACGGTTACGAGATCTCGCCGGTACTGTGGCGCAAGGTAGCTCGTGGCCTGTCTGCAGGTCGTGTGCAGTCTGTGGCTACTCGTCTGGTTGTTGAGCGTGAACGCGAACGTATGGCGTTCATCCCGGCTGGATACTGGGACGTGAAAGGCAACTTTGCCACTAAAGAAGGCGAAGGCTTCGAAGCGAAGCTCGCTGCCGTTGACGGCGCCCGCGTGGCCTCGGGCCGTGACTTTGATGACCGCGGTGTACTGAAGACTTCGCGGAACAAGCTCGCTCACCTGGATCAGGAATCGGCACAGTCGCTGGTGACCAATCTTTCCGACACTGACTTTGCTGTCACCTCGGTTGAAGATAAGCCGTACACACGTCGTCCAGCCGCACCATTTACCACTTCCACGTTGCAGCAGGAAGCTTCGCGCAAGTTGCGCTGGAGCTCCAAGCTGACCATGCAGATCGCTCAGCGCCTGTATGAAAACGGTTATATCACCTACATGCGTACGGACTCGGTCTTCCTCTCGCAGGAAGCAACCACCGCCGCACGCAAGCAGGCCACCGAACTTTATGGTGCCGACTCGGTGCCAGCCAAGCCACGTGTTTACAAGGCCAAGTCCGATGCTGCACAGGAAGCTCACGAAGCGATCCGTCCAGCCGGTGACATGTTCCGTCGTCCCAAGGATGTGCGTTCCTCGCTGTCCAAGGATGAAAACGCACTCTACGAGCTGATCTGGAAGCGTACCGTTGCTTCGCAGATGGCAGATGCCAAGGGCTTTACCGCCACCATCAAGCTTCAAGGCACCGCTAGTGATAGCCGCGTTGCTGAATTCTCGGCCTCCGGTACCGTCATTACCTTCCGCGGATTCCTTTCAGCCTACGAAGAAGGCAAGGATGAGCAGGCTATTGAAGCTGCTGCCGCTGACGCCGAGGCACGCCTGCCACAGCTGAGTGTTGGACAGTACCTAGCAGGAGATGAGCTTCTGGCCTTGGGCCACGAAACTTCCCCGCCAGCGCGTTACACCGAAGCTTCGATTGTTGCTGAGTTGGAAAAGCGCGAAATTGGTCGCCCTTCAACCTACGCACCAACAATCTCCACCATCATGGATCGTGGCTACGTCACCAAGCGTGGCGGAGCTTTGGTTCCTAGCTGGATTGCCTTCTCTGTTATTCGTTTGCTCGAAGAGCATTTTGCTAAGTACGTTGACTACGATTTCACCGCACGGTTGGAAGATGACCTCGACGAGATCGCCAAGGGTCAGCGCGCTCGTAGCGATTGGCTGAACCTGTTCTACTTCGGCAAGGGCGCAGAGTCTGAATCCGAAGGCCTGAAGCATGTAGTCGATAACCTCGGTGACATTGATGCGCGCGCCATCAACTCCATCCCAGTCACTGATGACATCACCTTGCGTGTGGGCAAGTTCGGTCCTTACCTTGAACGTGCCATCCCGGAAGGTGCTGAAGAAGGTACCGAGCCACAGCGCGCCAACGTGCCTGAAGATTTGGCACCGGATGAGCTGACTGCACAGAAGGCTGAAGAGCTCTTTGCTACCTCGCAGGTCTCGGAAAACGAACTGGGCACTGACCCAGAAACGGGCCGTGCGATTGTGGCCAAGGACGGTCGCTATGGCGCCTATGTCACGGAGATCATTCCAGAGCCAACGGCCGAAGATTTGGCTGCTCAGCCTGTGGAGTACTACAAGAATGGCAAGCCTAAGCCACCTAAGAAGCCGGTCAAGCTTAAGCCTCGCACCGCTTCACTATTCAAGAGCATGACCGTTGAGACGGTGACCTTGGATGATGCGTTAAAGCTGATGAGCTTGCCACGCGTGCTGGGTGCCGATGCTGAGGGTGAAGAGATCACCGTACAGAACGGTCGCTTTGGTCCATACCTGAAGAAGGGTAGCGATTCGCGCTCAATTGAGAGCGAAGATCAGATCTTCACCATCACTTTGGATGAAGCTCTGGAGATCTACTCGCAGCCAAAGCAACGTGGTCGCCGTGCTGCTGTTCCGCCACTGGCAGAGTTCGGTGCGGATCCGACAAGCGAAAAGAACATCGTGGTCAAGGATGGTCGTTTCGGTCCTTATATCACCGATGGGATTACCAACATCACCGTTCCGCGAGGAACGTCGTTGGAGGAGCTGACTCGCGAGCAGGCTATCGAATTGCTGGCAGACAAGCGCGCCCGCGGCCCGGTAAAACGTACCGCGAAGAAGGCTCCGGCCAAGAAAGCCACCGCCAAGAAGGCGCCAGCAAAGAAGACTACGACCAAAAAGACGACCGCAAAAAAGACTGATTAGAATTTTTTGCTCGGCCAAATGAGGAGCGCACCATGCGACTAGGTGTACTGGATATCGGTTCGAATACCGTTCACCTTTTGCTCGTCGACGCATACCCAGGAGCCCGACCGGTTCCCTATGCATCGCACAAGCGTCCACTGTCCTTGGTGCGCTACCTCAACGAATACGGTGCCATTACCGAAGAGGGCCAGCAAGAGCTGATTTCATTTATTGATGAAGCAGTGAAATTTGCTGGAAGCCATCAGGTGGAAGACTTTATGGCCTTCTGTACATCGGCTATTCGTGAATCTTCCAACGGTGCCAGTGTGCTGGAACGAGTCAAAACTCAGACCGGTGTGAGCTTGATGGAACTATCCGGTGAAGAAGAAGCCGGCATGACCTTCTACTCGGTACGTCGTTGGTTTGGTTGGTCTTCGGAATCTATCCTCAACCTGGACATGGGTGGCGGTTCGTTAGAGCTGGCCTATGGCACCGACGAATTCCCACAGGCCGCATTCTCGGTGCCTTTGGGTGCCGGACGCCTGACTCGTGAATGGCTGCCGAATGACTTGCCGTCGATCAAAGAGGTCAAGGAATTGCGTACCTATGTACGCGACGTCCTGAATGACCCTTCGACCGAGCTGCGCCAATACGGAAAACCAACGTTGGCCACGGCAACATCTAAAACTTTCCGTTCATTGGCCCGCATCACCGGAGCTGCTCCGAGTGATGAAGGTCCGTACGTGAAACGTGTACTAAACCGTGACGCGCTAAAGCTCTGGACTAACCGTCTGACAGCGATGAGCTGGGCCGAGCGAGCCGAGCTGCCAGGGGTCTCAGAGATCCGTGCACCGCAGCTGTTAGCTGGCGCCATTGTGGCTCACGAAGCGATGAGCGCGTTGAAGCTGAAATCCATCCGAATCTGCCCATGGGCAATTCGTGAAGGATTGATGCTGCGCCGTTTTGATCACGTGATGTTTGCTTCAGCGACACCGCTCAGTAGTAGCGTGGGTGTGGGAGAAGTACCCTTGGCTTATGAAAAAGACCAGTTCTTGAAAGAGCCAAGTAGCTAGAGTTTCTCAGTGATACAGGTGCCCTTGAACTAGGGCGCCACCGTAACAGGAGGCAGGGGCATGGAAGACCAGAAGAGTTCTCACCGGGTGCCGGTCACCTTGTCCAGCGCGTCCGTCTACCCGCTATCGGTCCATGACGCGTTCGCTATGGCCAAAGACGTGGGATATGACGGCATTGAGGTCCTGATTACCGGAAATGCTGCAAGCCAGTCCGCTGACGCGCTCAAAAAATTGATGGATAAGTACCAACTGCCCATCATGGCCATCCACGCACCGACCCTGTTGTTGACTCAGCAGGTGTGGGGTTCGGCCTGGGCCAAAGTGGAACGCTCGGTCATCCTGGCTCAAGCAGTGGGCGCCAGCGTCGTAGTGGCACACCCGCCATTCAGATGGCAGGGCACCTACGCTGAAGGCTTCGCCGATGGTGTCCAGCGTCTGGTTGATACCACCGGGATGAAAATCGCCGTGGAGAATATGTACCCGTGGCGCGCCCGAGGCCGCGAGGCAAAAATGTACTTGCCGCACTGGAACCCAGTTCCGCAAAATTACCAACACGTCACGTGGGACTTCTCCCACGCTGCCATTGCCAATACCGATTCACGCCAAGCCGTGGAGGACCTCGGTGAGCGATTAACCCACGTGCACCTTTGCGACGGTCTTGATAACGGTAAAGACGAGCACTTGGTACCGGGCCTAGGAACACAGCGCGTGGCCGAAACCTTGCAGTATTTGCGGGACGTTCAGTGGTCAGGAACCATGGCGGTTGAAGTCTCCACGCGCAAGGCAAAGAATACCGGCCAAAAAGAAGAGTGGCTGGGAAAGACCCTTGAATTTGCTCGTGAGCACTTATCTGCAAGCTCCGAGCACGACCCAATGAAACAATGAACTTATGAGTGAAGCAACAAAGAACCTAAAACTGTCCTTCCTCGGCACCGGATCCATGAATGGTGCCATCCTTCGCGGCATTGTCGCTTCAGGCCACGATCCCAAGCTGATCACCGCCACCATCCGTAGCGACAAGCGAGCTGCAGAACTTCGCGAACTAGGCATCAACGTGCTGGTTAGCGAAGAAGACTCATCGGCCAACGCTAAGGCTGCCGCCGACTCCGACATCATTTTCCTGGGTGTAAAGCCAGTAGGAATTACTGACTTGTGTGAAGAGATTTCCGAATCCCTCACCGCAGAAAAGGTTGTCGTTTCAGTCGCTGCCGCCATCACCCTGGCAAGCATGCAGGCACACTTGCCTGCTGACCAGCCGGTGATTCGCTCCATGCCAAACACCCCATTGATGGTTGGCGCAGGCGTAGTTGGCTTGAGCCCAGCTCAAAGCGTGAGCGAAACGCAGACCGCACTTGTCAGCGACCTACTTTCAGGTTCCGGCGACGTTCACGTCATCGATGAGTCCCAGCAAAATGCACTCTCGGCGATTTCAGGATCAGGCCCTGCCTACGCCTTCTACCTGGCTGAAGCCATGGCTAACGCCGGTGTAGCGATGGGTCTGGATGAAAAGCTATCCATCGATCTGGCCCGAGCCACCGTTGCCGGTGCCGGCAAGATGCTTTCTGATCCGAACGCTAACCCGGGTGAGCTGCGCAAGGCTGTGACCAGCCCTAAGGGCACCACCGAGCAGGCCATCCTTACTTTTGATGAGCAGGGTATCCCAAAGATTATTGCTGCGGGCACCCAGGCTGCTGCTGCACGTGCGGCCAAGCTCAGCGAGGAACTAGGCTAATCGCCGTTTCTTTTTACAACTAAAGATGAGTGAGGCCGGTACCCTAAGGGGTACCGGCCTCTTCCATCCGTGCCAAGCGCCGTGCAATGGCCTACGGACGGGCCGCAAATCTTTCTAGCAAGTCCACGTGCCCAGAAACGATCAGCACGTCTCTACGGGTCACGATGGTGTCTGGCACAGCGTACGTGAAATCTTCACCGGGCGATTTCACACCGACAATGGTCACGCCGTACTTAGAACGAACCTGGGACTGCGCAAGGGTGAAGCCCTGAGTCTCCTTTGGCGGATACATCTTCACGATGGCAAAGCCGTCTTCAAATTCAATGAAGTCCAACATACGTCCACCGACCAAGTGCGCGGCACGGACCCCAGCATCTGCTTCCGGGTAAATCACGTGATTGGCACCGATGCGCGTGAGGATCTTGCCGTGCGAAGGGGTAATGGCCTTGACCCACAGATGCTCAATTCCCAAGTCCACCAAGTTCACCGTGATCAGCACGGATGACTCGATGGAAGTACCCACGCCAACCACGGCGGAGGAGAACTCTTGGGCACCAAGCTGACGTAGTGCATCAATGTTCGTGGC
Organism: Glutamicibacter sp. MOO4; assembly: GCF_056934395.1. NCBI lineage: Bacteria > Bacillati > Actinomycetota > Actinomycetes > Micrococcales > Micrococcaceae > Glutamicibacter > Glutamicibacter sp. MOO4. The sequence goes on along the minus strand of NZ_CM167800.1, from coordinate 2,056,368 downwards.
ATCAGCGGCGACCACGTGGGTGAGCGTACTGGCCCACTGCTGAACGAGTTCTGGGCTGCGTTCGATGGCCAAAACTTCTCGGCCCTGCTTGACCAACGTTTGGGCTACGGAGGCACCAAAACGTCCCAGACCGATCACCAGAACTGGGGCATTGTGGTCTATATTCTTGTCAGCCAATGAGCGGCCTCTCTTCTGGAAGTCTAAACAGGGAGTTACGGTGGCGCATGGTCAGCGCGCTAGCTAGGGTGATGCTACCGATACGTCCAGCAAACATAAGGATACTGAGTACGTATTTACCGGCCGGTGGCATCTCTTGAGACACGCCGGTACTTAATCCGACGGTGGCGAAAGCTGAAATGGATTCGAACAAGGCACGGGAAAAACCAACAGACTCATCGATGGTGACCAAAACGCCGGTGGCCACCATGACCAACGAACCGCCCATCGCAACTACCGAGATAGCTACGCGCATTGTTCCCTGGGGAATTTGGCGACCAAACGCGGTCACTTCGGTGTCGCCTCGAACTTCGGCCATGATTGCTAGGAACATAACAGCGATGGTGGTGACCTTAATACCGCCGGCGGTGGATGCCGAACCGCCACCAGCAAACATCAATGCATCGGTGAGCAACACCGTCACCTGGTGGATGTCATTTTGATCAACCAAGTTGAAGCCGCCAGAGCGCGTCATCGTCGAGGCAAATAAAGCATGAATGACCTTGTCGCCTATGGACATGTCACCCAGGGTACGCGGGTTGGACCATTCAAATACCAGCCACAGTAGCGCGCCAGCAAAGAGCAATAGCGTGGTGACCAGCATGGTCAGTTTGGTGTGCAAGTTCCATTTTTTGACGTTGAACTTGTGCGCCAACAAGACCATGACTACTGGGAAGCCCAGCGAGCCGGCATACACGCCGACCATCAAAGGGATCAAGATCCACAGGTCAGTTTCGTAAGGCACCAAACCATCTGAGTGGGGAGTGAACCCGGCGTTGTTAAACGCTGAGACGGCATAGAAAATCCCGTGCCAAATAGAGGAAAGGAAACTTTCGCCCAGAACATAGAAGCGCGGGATCAGGAACAGCGCGATAAGTCCCTGAAGGCTCACGGCCGTGGTGATCACGATGCGCAGCAAGGAACTAACCTCGCCCAACGCGGAGGCACCTGAACTGTCCATGGACTTCTGTGCCATGAGCTTGGCGCGGACGCCCAACTTGCGTGAGACGGCCAACGACATGATCGAGGCCAGCGTCAAAATGCCCAAACCACCCATGAATGCAGCGATCAGCATGATCAGCTGTCCAACAAAGGACCAGTGCGCTGCGGTGGAGACGGTGGTTAGACCAGTCACGCAAACCGCAGAAACTGCGGTAAACAGCGCGTCGTGCAGGGGAGTCACTTCACCCTTAGAAGAAGAAAACGGGGCAGCGAGCAGGGAAGTGAAAAGTGTGATCGCTAAGAGAAAGACGCTCAGCGTTAAGCGCGCGGGGGAGCGTACGGTGATGTCAGCAATTCTCGCGCGAAACGCAAATCGTTGCTTGCGGCGCTTCTCGCGCAATTCAGCTGCCCGGGCGCTGGGGCCCAGTTCACTGCCTATGCTCATCGATAACTCGCAGTTTCTTCTGGCCGGGTGGAATAAAGATGTGGAGGTTCAAGTCCTCCTAGTAATTTACGCGTTTCCCGGGCCAAACGCTTGTCATATCGCCCTAAAGAATGACTGCGTGGCCGAATACGCCATATATTCATGAGTTGGATCACTATCAGGTAGCCTGAAAAAGTGTTAGATCCGCAGCAGGCTCCTCGCCCAACTATGGTCATGTGGGATGAACAGTATCTGAAGTACAAATTCAGCGACTGGCATCCGATGCACCCATCACGTTTAGAACTGACCTACCGCCTTAGCGGAGAACTCGAAGTGCTGAGCGCGCAAAACGTGAGTATCCATGCTCCAGAAATTGCTAGTGATGCGCTTGTGGCAACCGTGCATGATCAGGCCTACATTGATCAGGTGCGTCGGGTCAGCGAAGATCCGACACTGATTGCAGAAGACTTTGGTTTGGGCACCGAAGATGATCCAGTCTTCGCCGGCATGCATGATGCTTCGGCGCGTATTGTGGGTGGCTCAGTGATTGCCGCGCAATCCATAATGGATGAAAGTACCGTTCGAGCAGTGAACTTTGCAGGCGGCATGCACCATGCGGCGCGAAGAAAAGCCAGCGGTTTCTGCATCTATAACGACGCTGCCGCAGCGATCCAACGCATGCTCGACCGTGGGGTGCAACGGGTTGCCTACATCGATGTTGACGCTCACCATGGGGATGGCACCGAATCAATTTTTTGGGATGACCCAAGAGTACTGACGATATCCATCCACGAATCTGGCCTGTCGTTATTTCCTGGAACAGGATTCGCCAACGATATTGGCGGCAAGCAAGCCGAAGGCAGTGCAGTCAATGTGGCGCTGCCGGCCATGACCGGGGATTCCGGATGGATGCGCGCCTTCCATGCGATTGTTCCCCAGCTGGTTCATGCCTTCAAGCCAGAGATTATCGTTTCTCAGCATGGTTGCGATGCCCACCGTGACGACGACATGACCAACCTCAAACTCTCCGTGGACGCGCAACGTCAGGCCGCTTTGGATATTTCCCAGCTGGCCGATGAGGTCTGCGAAGGTCGATGGTTGGCCACCGGTGGTGGCGGCTACAACGTGAGCGCAGTGGTCCCGCGTGTGTGGACTCATCTGACGGCCATCGTCGCCGGGAAGCCCGTGCCGCTAAGAACATATGTCCCGGAGACTTTCCGACGATATGTTTTGGAACGATACGGTCGTGCCACCCCGTACCTGATGGGTGATGACGCCCAGCTGTGGTGGCGCAACTGGGAAGTCGGCTACGATCCAGCCGATCCAGTGGACCGCACGATCATCGCGACTCGCAAGGAAATCTTCCCGCTCTTTGGACTCGACCCCTGGTTTGACTGAGCCTTTGAACTTCATCGGTTAGGCAATTGCCGTGAATTTCACCGTGGATAGCCCGGCGAAATCAATGGCCAGAAGGTCATATGCCGTTAGGGTTATGTGTGTGGCAATTGATGAAGTGTTCTCGGCTTTGGCAGAACCAACCCGACGCAAAATTATTGAAGCTCTCAAAAGCGAACCGAAAGCGGTGGGCGCTTTGGTAACCGAGCTGGAAATTTCCCAGCCCACGGTATCCAAGCACCTGAAGGTATTACGTGAGGCGCAGCTGGTGAGCATGGCCGCTGCCGGGCAGCGCCGTATCTACAGCATCGATACCTCCGCGCTAGAGCAGCTTGTTCGTTGGTGCGCCGATCTGCTGCCAGAACAAGTACTCGAAGAGCAACAAGAACTCCATGAATCTGAAGCGGGCACTGAGCTGGCAACAACCGCCAACCCCACTGCGCAACAGATTGGCCGCAGCGTTGGCCGAGGCCTGGAACAAGTTACTGGACGTGCTCAAGAATTCTTGGAGCGGCTTCCGCGCTTTGGCCGCCGTCGCTAAGTGATCCCCAGTTTTCAAGTTACGGTTGTGTTTCTGGTTTTTAACGGCAAATTTTAGCTCGGTGTGTTCTCCATGACACTCTCGAAAGGGGGACAGTGTCGCCACGGGTAAGTTTCCCAGTGCGCATGTTCCTGCCCCGTTTGATGAGGAGAGAAACTTGGATACGCACTTAACAACGATTCGTGATGAAGTTTTCCGTCGTAACCCCGGAGAATCAGAATTCCACCAAGCGGTCACCGAAGTATTCGACAGCCTTGAAGCTGTATCGCTCAAACATCCCGAATATGCTGAAGCAGCGATCCTGCAACGCTTGTGCGAACCCGAACGACAGATCATTTTCCGTGTGCCGTGGGTTGATGACCAAGGTCGAGTCCAAATCAACCGAGGCTTCCGCGTTGAGTTCAACTCCGCATTAGGCCCGTACAAGGGTGGACTGCGTTTCCACCCCTCGGTGTACCTAGGCATCGTCAAGTTCCTAGGCTTTGAACAAATCTTCAAGAATTCCCTAACCGGTATGCCTATTGGCGGCGGCAAGGGTGGGTCTGACTTTGATCCACGGGGAAAGTCCAACGGTGAAGTTATGCGCTTCTGCCAATCGCTCATGACCGAGCTGTACCGTCACATTGGCGAATACACCGATGTGCCTGCCGGTGATATTGGCGTGGGCGGCCGCGAAATCGGCTATCTCTTCGGACAGTACAAGCGCATTACCAACCGATACGAATCTGGCGTCTTGACCGGCAAAGGACTGAGCTGGGGCGGCTCGTTGGTTCGCCCGGAAGCAACCGGCTACGGGGCCGTGATCTTCACCCAAGAAATGCTCAAGACCCGCGGCCAGTCCTTCGACGGGCAACGGGTGATCATCTCGGGATCCGGCAACGTGGCCATTCACGCCATCGAGAAAGCTGCCAACCTAGGTGCCAAGGTCGTGACCGCATCGGACTCGGCCGGCTACATCGTTGACGAAGATGGCATCGACCTAGAACTGCTACGCCAGATCAAGGAAGTTGAGCGCGGACGTATTGCCGAATACGCACAACGCCGTGGAACCAGCAGGGTGCACTACGTTGAAGCTGGCAGCGTGTGGGACGTTGCTGGAACCGTCGCACTGCCCTGCGCAACGCAGAACGAGCTGGATGAAAGTGCCGCGAAGAAGATGGTGGCCGCAGGAACCATTGCTGTTGCCGAAGGCGCCAATATGCCAACAACCGCTGCTGCAACCTCACTCTTCCAAGAAGCCGGGGTGCTCTTTGGCCCAGGTAAGGCAGCCAACGCAGGTGGCGTGGCAACCTCAGCGCTGGAAATGCAACAAAACGCCAGCCGTGACTCGTGGAGTTTCGAACACACCGAGCAGCGTCTGACCGAGATCATGGTGGGCATTCACGACCGATGTGCGACAACCGCTGACGAGTACGGCATACCAGGCAATTATGTTGCCGGTGCCAACATCGCTGGCTTTGTGAAGGTAGCGGACGCCATGCTGGCCCAAGGCGTCATCTAGGGGAATCCTTTGATTACGACTCGCGTGTCACAGCCGGTTGTATTGGACCGTGGCTCGCGAATTGTCTCAATTAAGCAACAAAATTTTTGATTCAGATGCGCCCTGAAGTGTTGCGTGATGCGAAAGTTACCAAAGTGCGATTAGACTAGGACAAAGCGAACGTGAACCTGATCGCCGATGTTGATCCAAAGTCGTGTAAGTTCACCTTCGCTAGTAACGCGACGAAATAGAGATCAGCGTCAGGAGAATATCCCGCATGACGGATAGACAGAATTTTGCAGGAGCCCGTTTCATGACGGTAGCCGAAGTGGCTGACATGATGCGTGTTTCCAAAATGACGGTTTATCGGCTGATTCACGCAGGCGATCTGCCTGCCGTTCAGTTCGGTCGCTCCTATCGTGTACCGGAGAACGCTGTCGAATCCTACCTAAGTGCCGCGGCTATTGATCCGCAGCACGGTACTGGTTCATACGGCCGTTAGTCCGCACGATGGTCAGAGCATGACCGAAAAGCGGGTAATCTATTAAGGAACGTTTAACGTCCGGTCAACCTTGTCCTTTTGCTTGCGTGCAAGCAGATATTTTGGGTTGACGCATTTATTAGTTTGTGAGGAACCATTATGGGCTCTGTTATCAAGAAGCGCCGCAAGCGTATGTCCAAGAAGAAGCACCGTAAATTGCTTCGTAAGACTCGTCACCAGCGTCGCAATAAGAAGTAAATCTACTTCGAGCACTTTGCCGCTAGGCAATCATCGCCACCGATATGCAGTTGAACTGCAAACGGTGGCGATTGCTTTATCCAGAAGTAACTAACACCCTGCTAAGAGCCGGAACGGCGCAGGATAGAGCGCCTAGCGGCCCACAGCGCACCGATGACTCCGGCTGCTCGCAGGCTGAGCTTGGCGGCTCGTTGGCCGGTGCGGAAATCGTAAACTTGCCAGCCTCTGCGCTTGGCGTAGGCACGTAACCGAGCATCCGGATTGATGCACACAGGATGGCCAACGGCTTCTAGCAATGGAACGTCATTGTAGGAATCCGAGTAGGCCCAGGAACGCGAAAGTGAGATCCCGCGAGCCTTAGCCAGGGACCGAACAGCTTGCGCTTTTTCGGCTGCGTGAAGAATTGGGCTAGCCAACGCCCCGGTGTACAAACCGTCCTTACTTTCCACCACGGTGCCCAAAGCGCCGGAAAGATTGAGCCGATCCGAGATGACATTCGCCACTTCCAGGGGAGTGGCGGTGACCAGCCAGACTTCGCGACCTACATGCAGGTGCTGACGGGCAATGGCCACGGTCCCGGACCACAGCTTCGGTTCGATGAACTCGTCATAGATCTCGTTGCCGATTTGCTCAATTTCGGCCACCGGGATTCCGCGCACCATCATCAACGCACGGTCACGAATCTGATGGATGTCGCCCAAATGCTCGCCACGGGCGGCATAGCGCAGTTGTTTCAACGCGAACCATAGGATCTCGCGGAATTGGAAGAATTTGTGTTCACGGAGTTTGCGCGCCAGTAGATAAAGCGAGGCACCGCGAACCAGGGTGTTGTCCACATCAAAAAATGCGGCGACGGTACCCGATGCCGGAGCTTGAGACTGCGTGGAGTCAAATTCTGAGGAAGACATTTGATCCAGTTTATTTCATCTTAAAGTTCAAGCGTGGTTACGGCTCGTGAGATTATGGACAGGTGAGTACTTTGCATCAGATTCAACTGTTGGTTAGAAAAGACTGCCACCTTTGTCACGCCGCTCGGCAGACAGTGGCAGAAGTGACGGGCCGGTTGAATATGGAATTTTCTGAGATAGACATAGATCAGAATCCTGATCTGTTGGCAAAGCATCATGAAGAGGTTCCAGTGCTGTTCATTGACGGACAGGTCCGAGACTTCTGGACCATCGATCCACAACGGCTTGAGCGTCTGCTCACCAACTAGCAGTTGCCACAAACATGAACATGCGCGGTGCTCGCTTAGCCCATTGGAAAGTGCAGGGGAACGAAGATGTCTGAGCTTGAAGCTCGTGTCCTGCCTGAAGCCACCTTGGCTCGACTCACTCAGTACCTGCGGGCGTTGAACACTCTCGAAGCCCAAGGGCGCGAACGCACCAGCTCCGGGGTGTTGGCCAAAGAGGCTGGGGTGAACCCCTCAATCTTGCGTAAAGATCTTTCATGGCTCGGCTCCTATGGAACGCGTGGAGTCGGTTATGTCGTGCGAGAACTGGCTGAACACATCAGTCGGACCTTGGGGCTGAACCAAGACTGGAAAGTAGCGATTGTCGGTGCCGGTAACCTGGGCCGCGCGTTGAGCGGATACGCGGGTTTCACTTCGCGTGGCTTCAACGTCAAAGCCATTTTGGATGTTGACCCTGCCCTAATCGGTGACAAAGTCGGTGAACTGACCGTTGAGTCAATAGCTGATCTTGCCCAAGTAGTAGCCCGCGAAGAAATCAATATTGCGGTGCTAGCGGTCCCTGGTGATGCTGCTCAAGATCTCGTTTACGTACTTGCTGAAAATTCCGTGCGATCGGTGCTGTCTTTTGCCCCGAAACCTTTAAAGGTTCCAACCGGCATGAACCTACGCCGTGTTGATCTGTCGACAGAATTACAGATTCTGGCTTATCTGGCCGTGCAAGGCTAACCAACTTTTAGCAATAAAAAAGGCGTTGCCTGTTTTTGTCAGTGATGACAAAACAGGCAACGCCTTAGCTATTTGCCCTGAAGTCAGGGCGCTACAGCTGTTTACCGGTAACCGGCGCGACGAGCCATGCGACGGGCTGCAATGTATTCGGATGATGGACGAAGCCAAGCAAAGACCACACCAGCAATGCCAAGCAATACACCAATGATGTAGACCGCGCTCAGGACACCGGCCTGGGAGTCGCCGTACATGCTGATGGCGGACACGGTTGAGAACATGCCGAACAGTGACAGTACAGCCAAGATGGTAGCGATGATGCGCATCGCGCCCACACCACGGCCTACAAAGAAGCCCACCAAGAAGTACAGAAGTACCGAGATGATGGCACCAACAATGCTGATGCCGGCCACTACCGAGCTGGCCTGTGCCATGAACGCTTCGGGGCTGTTCATCATCTGCTGCAGGGTTGGGTCGTTAGCCATTTCAGGCGAACTTTCCATCTGCGTTTTTAGTTCTGTCTCCACCGCTGCCCACTGGGAAGCAACCATGTTGGTGAACAGATTTGAGGTGGAGATCATCCAGCTAGCAATCGCACCGACAACACCCGAAAGCAGAATCAAGATAAAAGCAATCTGCAAGGTCTTTGGTCGGGTTGCTGGAGGCTGAACTGCGGCGTAGCCACCCTGGGTAGGGAACTGGTTGTAGCCAGCAGTCATCGGAGCTTGTGCGTAAGGATCTTGCCCGGCTTGCGGGTTCTGACCGTATGGGTTTTGACCGTACGGGGAAGGCTGCTGTGCATACGGGTTTTCACCGTAAGGGTTCGGATTTGAACCTTGAGCGCCGGACTCAGGATTGTAGGGCTGGCCGGGTTGATTCGGGTCGTAATTACTCATGATCCATCATCCTTTAGGGGTCAACTTGTTGTTGTGTTCAAGACTAGTACTCGGCGCTGTGAGCTACCCCATCCAAAAGGATGGTTTTTCTATATGGGAATCCCATGCATGGGCTGTGAATAGTTGATGGTGGACACAATATGACTATTTTGCACTGAACATTTGAGACACTGGAAGTATGCCTTTATCGACCGTCCATTTGTTGCGCCACGGGGAAGTTTTCAACCCTGACCGTATTCTTTACGGACGGATCCCCGGCTACGGGCTCTCCGAGCTGGGATTCAAAATGGCTGATGCGGCCGGCGAATTTTTCGCTCAGCGTCAGGCCGAGGGAGCCAAGGTGGTTCGCTTGGTTGCTTCGCCATTGATCCGTGCCCAGCAAACCGTTGCTCCCACCAGCCACGCCCTGAACCTGCCGATTCGCACTGATGACCGTGTCATCGAAGCCGGTAACAAACTTCAAGGCCTGTCCAAGGTCGCCGAGCACCTTCGTCAGCCGAAGTTCTGGCCATTGTTGGTCAACCCACTCAAGCCATCATGGGGCGAACCTTATGCGCAGCAGGTTCAGCGCATGCGTGAAGCCATGGATGCGCATCGTCGCGCTGCTGTCGCCGAACACGGCGAAGGCGCCGAAGTGATCATTGTTAGTCACCAGCTTCCTATCTGGGTCACTCGCCGAGCAGCCGAGAAGAAGCCGTTGTGGCACGACCCGCGTCAGCGCGAATGCACGCTGGCCTCGGTCACGAGCTTCGACTTTGAAGGGGACGAATTAGTCTCCGTGCGATACACCGAACCAAACCCCGAGCTACTGGCCGGCGCAGCGAATATTCCTGGAGCCTAAGCAAATGACTGATCCTGTGCCAACCCCGCGCAATCTGAGCCGACGCACCATGCTGCGTTCGTTGATGCTTACCGCCGCGATCGTTCCTTTGGCTGCCTGTGGCGCCAAGGAAGATACGTTGACTGCGCAAGCAAACAACGGCGATGGGAAAAACTACATTGCTGGCGACGGAGCTGTGCAGGAATACGTAGCATCCAAGCGCAGTGAACCAGTAGAGATCACCGCGACCACGTACCACGGCACCGACGTTGACTTCAGCAAGTGGGAAGGCAAGCCAGTAGTGATGAACTTCTGGTACGCCGCCTGTGCGCCATGCCGTATCGAAGCTCCAGATTTGAAGAAGTTGGCCAACAAGTTTGGTGACAAGGTGGAGTTCATTGGCGTCAACGTGCGTGATGAAGCGGAGGCAGCCAAGGCGTTTGAACGCACCTTTGACCTTCCTTATGAATCAATCCAAGACACCTCTGGCGATATTCAGCTAGCTATGACCAAGTACGTGCCTTTGCAAGCCGTTCCTTCCACCCTGGTCCTAGACCGCAAGGGACGAGTGCGCGCCCGCGTTATTGGTGCAGCGGATCCGGGCACTTTGAAGTCGCTGATCGATACTGCTTTGACCGAAGAGTTGTGAGCTAGGCGTTGACCTCAAATCCATTTGCCGACATCGTCCTAGACGGGTCGTTATTACTCGCGTCGCCGGTAGCGGTGTTGGCGGGATTAGTATCATTTCTTTCTCCCTGCGTTCTGCCACTGGTTCCCGGATTTCTTGGCTACGTCACCGGTCTGACCGGAGCGGATCTCAAAGAACACCGACGAGGCCGGGTAGTCCTTGGAATCTTGCTGTTTGTTCTTGGATTCTCCGTAGTTTTCATCGCAGCTGGCGTGCTGTTCAGCCAGGCGACCGCCTGGTTAAAGTTTAATGGATCTTGGGTCACCCAGATTCTGGGCATTGTCGTAATTTTTATGGGCATCGTCTTCATGGGCGGATTCTCATGGATGCAGCGTGACCGTAAGATCCATAAAAAACCACCAGCCGGGCTATGGGGTGCTCCGGTCCTGGGCCTGACCTTTGGTCTAGGCTGGGCACCGTGCATCGGCCCAACCTTGAGCGCGGTACTAATAATGTCTACCGGTGGCGGAGCCAACGTCGCACGAGGCACATTGCTCACGGCGTTCTACTGCCTAGGACTAGGGTTGCCGTTCATCCTGATAGCCCTTGGACTACAGCGCGGAATGCAGGCATTAGCGTTCTTCCGCAAACATCAGGTATTCATCATGCGTTTTGGCGGCGCAATGCTCATGGCCCTCGGCGTAGTCATGGTGACTGGCCTATGGGGCACTTGGGTGTCAGAACTGCAAAACTGGTTTGCCAATGAAGTGAGGTTGCCAATTTAATGGCGAAAAAACAACGGAAGTCCAAAGGCACCCAAGACGCACCCGCATTAGGGTTTGTCGGTACCCTGCGGTGGATCTGGACTCAACTTACATCCATGCCAACAGCGTTGTTCTTGCTGTTGCTATTGGCTGTTGCTGCTGTACCGGGATCGATTTTCCCGCAGCGTCCCTCGGGGCCAGAAAACGTCGTAGGCTACATTGACCAGCACCCGGTGGCCGGTCCATGGCTTGATCGCTTCCAGATGTTCAACGTCTATTCCTCGGTCTGGTTCTCAGCGATCTACATTCTGCTGTTCATCTCCTTGGTTGGCTGCATCATTCCGCGTGTGCGTAAGCACGCGCAAGCACTGCGTACTCCACCACCACGCACTCCGGCTCGCCTGAACCGTTTGCCGCAATATACTTCCTACGAGATTCTCGAAGGTGAGTCGGATACCCCCGATGATGACCAAATCATTGAGGACTCCTACAAGATCCTGAAAAAGCGTGGTTATCGAGTAGAACGCCGCGAGGATGCGACGGGACGTTCGGTAGCAGCAGAACGTGGTTACGTTCGTGAAATCGGCAACCTGATGTTCCACATCTCGTTGATTGGTGTGCTGGTTGCCGCCGCCGTGGGTGGGGCCTTCGGCTACACCGGACAGCGTGTGGTTGTTGAGGGGGAGACCTTCGTTAACTCGCTGGTTGCCTACGACTCGTTCACTCCGGGAACCGCGTTTAATGCTGACAAACTTCCTGGTTACTCGGTGAAACTCGATAAATTCGACATCGTCTTTGACCGTGAATCAGAGGCACATTTTGGACAGCCGCTGGACTTCACCGCGCACGTGCAGGTCCGTAAGACTGCGCAGTCAGAACCGGTAAAACAAGACCTGAAAGTGAACCATCCGCTACGTATTAATGGCGCGGATGTTTACTTGGTGGGCAACGGCTATGCACCGGTCATCACCGTGCGTGATGGTAAAGGCAACGTTTCTTACTCGGGTCCGGTAGCTTCGGTTCCGCAGGACTCCGTTTACACTTCAATCTTCGTGCTGAAGGTGCCTGACGCTAAGCCCGATCAGCTGGGCTTCCAGGGATTCCTACTTCCTACCGCGCTGGTAGATGAAAAGGGATTTGGTATCTCGGGAGATCCTAACGCGATCAACCCGCAGCTGCACCTGAACTCCTTCTACGGTGATCTAGGCCTAGACAATGGCAATCCGCAGAACGTCTTTGTGCTGGATACCGCGAAGATGAAGGCACTGAACAGTCGCGACCTCGACGCCGGTGGTATTCGTCTTGAAGCTGGCCAGACCTACGATCTTCCAGATGGCAAGGGAAGCATCACCTTTGATGACCTCAAGCGCTACGTAGCCTTGGATGTGAACTACGACCCGGGCAAGCTGCCAATTGGTATCTTTGCGGCTCTGGCTCTCATCGGACTTGGCGTCTCGCTGTTTACTCCGCGTCGTCGTGTCTGGATCAAACTGGTGCAGGTTGATGGCAAGCGTAGTATCGAATATGCGCTGTTGGCCCGTGGCGAAGACCCACGACTGGAACGCGAAGCTTCAGAACTACAAAAAATCTTTGACAAGGCTTGGCCATTGGCAAGCCAGGAGCAGAACCAAGGAGCAGTAAATGGGTAACGCTGGGGCATTATCACCAATTAATGAATCGCTGGGTGAATACAGCCAGTTGTTCATGCTGCTGGCAGCCATGGTCTATGGCGTAGTCTTCATCATCTTTGCTCTTGATTTGGCCAAGACAAACAAGTCCATTACCGAGATGGACTCTGCTGCGCTCAAGCGTGACGAAGAACTGCTCGTTGGTGCTGGCAACGTTGTTGCTGGAAGCAATCGCAAACGCCGCGGCGAAAATAGCCGAGCAGATCACATCAGTGAAGAGATCGTCTCGGACAAGATGACCTACACCAGCTTCTCGGCGAAGCGCCCCATGGCGCGCATCGCCGTAGTGCTGATGTGGCTTGCCGCTGCGCTTCACGGTTTCGCTGTGGTTTCCCGTGCTCTGGCTGCTCACCGTGTGCCATGGGGCAACATGTACGAGTTCCTCACCACCGGTGCATTCCTTGTTGCCTTGGTGTACCTGATCATTCTGATCATCAAGGACCTGCGCTTCATGGGTTCGTTCATCTCTGGTCTGGTCACCTTGATGCTGTGTGCAGCTACCATCGGTTTCCCTACTCCAGTAGGTCACCTGGTGCCAGCGTTACAGTCGCCATGGATCGTCATCCACGTTTCCATTGCAGTGCTTTCCTCTTCACTGTTTGCCATTAGCTTCGCCATGAACGTTTTGCAGTTGCTGCAGCACTCGCGCATGAACCGTTTGGCTTCAGGTCTTAGCGACAAGTTGCCATTCATGCGCGTAGTACCTGGCGCAGGTGCACTGGAGAACTTCGCCTACCGCATCAACACCATCGCGTTTGTCATGTGGACCTTCACCGTGATGGCTGGCGCCATCTGGGCCGAAGCAGCGTGGGGACGCTACTGGGGCTGGGATCCAAAGGAAGTCTGGTCCTTCGTGATCTGGGTTGTCTACGCAGGCTACCTGCACGCCCGCGCTACCGGTGGCTGGACCGGCCCACGTTCAGCATGGCTGTCGATTATCGGCTTCCTCTGCGTGGTCTTCAACTTCACCATCGTGAACATCTTCTTCAACGGACTACACTCCTACGCGGGCGTCTAGACCCCGCAGCAATACACAAACGGCGAGCGACACCCATCAGGGGTATTGCTCGCCGTTTGTCGTTGGCGGATCATTCTGGGCCTTGAAGGGCGCTGGGCTCGGCACCTTGTTCCCAACTGATCTGAGCTACCCAACTGATCCACGCTACTCATCTCAGACCACGCCAGCCGAGCAACAGGTACAACAAAGCCCCGGCCTCCGTGAGCGCCACGCGAGGGCGCGGTAACGGAAATGTCGGGGCTTGTGTTCTACGGGCCGTGAGTAGGCCGCTACTGGCTTCTAGGACTTGGTGTCCGGTGAATCAGTGTCGGTGTCTTCTGATTTAGCCGGTGGTTCAGGATTAGTATTCTTTTGAATCTTGCCCTGATCTTTGAGTTCTTGCTCACGAGCCTTAGTATCTGCTTCGCGTTGTTGCTGTCGGCGCCAGACTTCTAGCTGACGCAAAAAGTCCTCATCATCATCGGGGGCAGTTTGTTGCCCTGCTGGTTGGTTTGCCGAGCTTTGAGGTCGTCCAAGAACGAACCACAATACGGCACCGATCAGCGGTAAGAGGATGATCACTACGAACCATGCGGGCTTCGGCAAGGAACGTATCAGATGCCTCGGCGCACGGCTGCATTCGATCAAGGTGTAGATCATCAAAGCGACCGAAACTACTGCTGCGAATATAAGGAGACGGACCATGTAATCATTCTAGTGATAATCGAGTTCACAGGTTCATCGGTAAACTTGAAGTTATGCAGTTTCTGAAATATACAGCTCTTCGCCTGGGCATCTTCTGCGCAGTGTTCCTTGGTCTTTCGTGGGGTCTGAACTGGCCTATCTTCGTTTCCGGAATCATCGGGCTGATCTTCGCGTTCGCGGTAGCCTACTTGTTCTTTAATAAACTTCGTCTAAAAGCGAACGAGGACGTGCGTAAAGCTTTTGCTAAAACCTCGGCAAGTAAGACGCAGAAGCAGCTGGACGATGAAGCTGTCGAAGATGAATTTGATGAAGATCAGCGACGCAATCACCGAACTGCAGAATAAACGTCAACATAATTTGCGTGCTCGGTAACTGAGTTCTTAACTCCAGTGACCTTTTGAGCAGAAAAAAGTCTTGGCTCATCATTTCCCGCGAGGGCAGTGATGAGCCAAGGCTTTGGTGATTAAGCGCTAAATACCCGGTGGGCTAGAACCAAGTCTGCAAGATAATGGCCAGCGCAAAGAGCAAGGCATAGACCATGTTCAGCATGCCGGTCTGCTTGAGAACCTTAACCAGCTTGGGAAGCTCGTGTTCACGCAGCATCAGCAACGATGGTGCGATAGCTGGGATGAAAGTAAGCAGTAGCAACCACAGCCAAGGGAAAGTTCCGGTAGCTAGCAGTGGCAACAAGATCGCTACGGCAATCATCAACACGTAGCTCAGACGGGCATTGTGTTCGCCGAGGCGCACAGCCAAGGTAATTTTCCCAACCTCTTTATCGGTGGGGATGTCCCGAACGTTGTTGGCCATGAGTAGCGCGCAGCCAATCAAACCGGTACCAATCGCACCCAATATGGAGGTCAGTGGCAGTTCATTGATCTGAGTGAAGGTCGTACCCAGGGTCGCTACTAATCCAAAGAAGATGAAGACGTAGATATCACCAAGGCCGCGGTAGCCATAAGGATTTTTGCCACCGGTGTAGCCCCACGCAGCAAAAATGGCTGCCACGCCAACTAGCAACAACGGCCATGATGCGGAGACGACCACCAGGGTCAGGCCCGCAATAGCTGCCAGGCCAAAGCAGGCGAAGGCGAGGTTGCGTACGTTCTTCGGGGCAGTGAGTTTGGAGCCCGTAAGACGGAATGGGCCGACACGATCATCGTCAGTGCCGCGGATTCCATCGGAGTAGTCGTTGGAGTAGTTAACGCCAACCTGCAACAGCAAACCGACTATCAACGCCAGAACAAAACGGACCCAGTGAAGGGTGCCTGTTTCGCCCACTGCGGCCGCGGTGCCAATAACTACCGGGGCGATGACGATAGGCAAGGTGCGCAAACGTGCACCGGAGACCCATTGGGAAAGTGTGGCCACTTTCAGTCCTTTCGGGGCAAAAGAAAAACTCGTACCCTCTAGTTTCCCGCGAATGGGCGGGCAAGGCGAATCGAGCTAGTTGCGCGCACCGAGTTCATCAATGATCAGCTTGCGGTCGAACTTGCCGTTGGGCAGTTGCGGCAACCCGTTAGGGTAGTGCCGAACATACTTTGGCACGGCTTCTTTGCCCAAGGTTCGGCGCACCGCGTCGAAGGCTGCCTCGGTTTTGGTGGGTCCGCTGAAAGCTAAGCCAACGCTTTGACCCCACTGCGGATCAGGCACCGAAACGACCAAGGTTTGGGTGAAGAATTCTTCCAGGATGCCCTCGATCTTGGAAGCTGAGAGCTTGATGCCACCAGAGTTGATCACGTCATCCACGCGCCCAACGATGCTTAGTCGCTGGCCCTGAACAGAGCCCAAATCATCGGTAACGTACCAGCGGTGTCCATCGTGTTCTACAAAGTGCTCTGCGGTGGCCTCTGGGGAATCCACGTAGCCATCGGCCAGCATGGGGCCAGAAACCCAGATGCGAGAATCGTGTTCGGCCAGCTGCACGCCGGGCAGTGCGCTGCCGTTGTACACCAATCCACCCGAGGTCTCTGAAGACCCATAGGTTTGGAAGATCTTCAGTCCGTGGTGTCGAGCGTTGACGAGCAAGTCCTTGCTGGCGCGGGCTCCGCCGAGCAAGATGGCGTCAAAGCGTTTGAGCGCGGTCAGGGTAGCCGGATCAGTGTCATCAAGCAGGCGAGCTAGCTGGGTTGGTACCAGCGAGGTGAGGCGTCGCTTTTCAACCATCTGCTGTGCAGCCTGAGTGAACGAGGAAGCTGAAAAACTACCCGACAAATCCATGACCACAGGTTTGGTTCCGGCGAACAAGGAGCGAGTCAGCACGCTGAGCCCGGCCACATAATGCACCGGCAAAGCCAACAACCACTGGCCCTCAAATCCTAGGTACTCAGCAGTGGCCTGCGCACTTGATGCCAACGCCTCAACACTGAGCACCGTGCGCTTGGCCCGACCGGTAGAACCGGAGGTGCGCACCACCGCCATGGGTTGTTCAAAGCCGGGCAGATCCTGCTCGGTGAGGTATTCGATGCGCCAGCCTGAGTCGCTGCTTTCGTCGATGATGACTTCAACAGCCGGGCCATCGTCGTTAGCGGCGTTGGCCAGTGCCGAGAGCAGTTCCTGAAGCTGTGCGTCCATAGTGGTTCCTTGTGCCGGTGCCAGTGATTAGAAGTAGTACGGGTAGTTGGACCAGTCAGGGTCCCGCTTGCCCAAGAACGCGTCGCGTCCCTCTACGGCTTCGTCGGTCATGTAGGCCATGCGGGTAGCTTCGCCGGCAAAGACCTGCTGACCGGCCAGTCCGTCATCAGCCAAGTTGAACGCAAACTTGAGCATGCGGATGGCTTGCGGGGATTGCTTGGCGATGTCCGCTGCGTATTCCAATGCAACTTCTTCCAGACGCTCATGATCAACTGATTCATTAACCGCACCCATGCGTACCATGTCATCGGCGGAGTATTCGCGGGCAAGGAAGAAAATCTCGCGGGCAGTCTTCTGACCTACCTGGCGGGCCAGCAGCGCCGAGCCATAGCCAGCATCAAAGGAACCGACGGTGGCGTCGGTCTGCTTAAACTTGCCGTTTTCTTTGGAGGCGATGGTCAAGTCAGAAACTACGTGCAGTGAGTGTCCGCCACCCGCGGCCCAACCGTTGACCACGCACAGGACAACCTTGGGCATGGTGCGCATCAGGCGCTGTACTTCAAGAATGTGCAGGCGTCCGGCGCGGGCAGGGTCGATTGACTCGCGGGTCTCACCCTCGGCGTAGCGGTAGCCATCACGGCCACGGATGCGCTGGTCGCCACCGGAGCAGAAGGCGTGCCCGCCATCTTTGGCTGATGGTCCGTTGCCGGTGAGGATGACGGTGGCCACATCACTGGTCATACGGGCGTGATCCATAGCGCGGTAAAGCTCATCAACGGTGTGCGGGCGGAAAGCATTGCGCACCTCGGGACGGTCAAAGGCGATACGGACCGTTGGTAGGTCGCGAGTGATTTCGCCGTAGGTATTGCGCTCTACCTGACGGTGGTAGGTGACGTCGGTGAAGTCGAATCCTTCAACCACGCGCCAGCGCATTGGATCAAAGACGTCGGAAACCTTTTCGGGCAGGGCTGAGCTGTTCTGGCTATTCACCCTCTAAATGCTAGTACCTTGAACCTGTTTGCGCGGACTGTGGCGCACAAACCGATGGTTTTGAACGCAGTGAATCTCGGTGCCACAGCGAAGGGGCTTGGGAATTAGCCAAAAATTGACTGAAACCCAAGCCCCGCACGGTTGGTTGACGTTAGGCGTCTAGCGTTAGTTCTTCTTCACTGGTCCTTCTTCACCGTCACTAGAATCCCGGTGTCGTGGGCATCAGGGATCTCGGTGCCTCGTAGGGAGGCGCCCGCGGTTTCCGGCATGTACTTGATGGCGATCATGCCAATGACGCAGGCGATCATCATGTAGACCGCAGGGAAAAGTAGGAAGCCTGTGGCATCAATGGCAGCCTCATTAACGATGGCCGCGGTTCCGCCAAAGAGTGCGGTAGCAATGTTGTAGGTGACCGCAAACCCGGCGAAGCGAACATGTGAGGGGAACATGGCCGGGAACGTGGCAGTAATCGTTGCCAACTGCGGAATGTACAACAGTCCGAGTACCGCAAAGCCAACGATGGCCCAGCCAAAGCTTTGTCCCATGAGCCAGAACATTGGTACAGCCAGAACAAATAATCCAATGACCGACGTGTACCACATGGGTCGGCGGCCCACCCTGTCAGAGAGTGATCCAGCAAAGGGGATGACTGCCATCATGGCCACCTCACCGATCAAGATAGTGGCCAATGAAGCCTTGGAATCCAGACCTAACTGAGTTTCCAGATAGGTCGGCATGTAGCTGAGCAAGGTGTAATTCACGACGTTCAGTGCTATGACCAGCCCGCTCATGGTGAGCATTGGCTTCCAATAGGTCATCACTAATTCTTTGAGTGTGCTCTTCTGCTGGGTTTCTTCGGCTTCTTGCATCTCCTGGAAGACTGGGGTGTCTTCCAACTTGCTTCGCAAGTACAAACCGATCAGGCCCATCGGTAATGCGAGGAAGAACGGGATGCGCCAGCCATAAGCCATCATGGATTCTTCGCCCAGGGTGATCTGCAGCAGAAGCATGATTCCAGTGCCTAAGGCGAACCCGCCCAGTGTGCCGAACTCAAGGAATGATCCAAAGAAGCCACGTTTGCGGTCCGGGGCATATTCGGCCATGAAGGTTGCTGCGCCACCGTATTCACCGCCCGTTGAGAAGCCTTGGACCATGCGAAGCAAGACAAGCAAGATCGGTGCAAAGACACCGATGGTTTCAAAGGTTGGAAGTACACCAATCAAGAATGTCGCAAGAGACATCATAATGATGGTCAAAGCGAGGATCTTTTTGCGTCCCAGTTTGTCCCCGAGTGGACCCCAAACCAGTCCGCCCAGTGGGCGAACCAGGAAGGAGAGCGCAAAGGTGGCCAAAGCCATGAGTGTGCCGCCCTCGGAAGGGAAGAAGTGTGCGGTGATATAGGTGACGGCTACCGCATATACACCGTAGTCGAACCACTCGGTCATGTTACCCATGGCGCTGGCGGCGGTAGCTTTGCGAATTTCTTGGCGTCCGGCGGTGGTATTGATGTCAGGGCCGATGTCATGAGACAAATCGGGAGAAAAAGAATCGGCAGGTGTTGCGTGGTTGGGTTGGCTGTCATCCGGTGGCATAACTGCTCCGTTGCTCTTCAGCTTTCCGTCGACCGGACGCCCAGGGGATACCTCGTTATATTGACCCTGGGTGACGGTCCACGATCTGGGCAGGTGCCCAGAGTCGGTCAATCTCCACAGGCTACGTCAGGAGAATTCGAGATTCAATGTTTGACATGTATTTGTTTGTTTAGACGCTCTGTGAAATTTGCCAAATAGGTTCACGTTCTTGACGGCGAGTGAACCTTTCTGTGATTCTATTAGTGAACGAATGGTCGGTAAGTTTATGCGGTGGTTTGCGCCACCGCGAAAAACATCTTTCCGGACCCTGACCCCTGAGGTTCAATAAGTGGGGCTGGCCCGGAGTACAAAGGAGTATTCATGGCTGAGGCATATTTGGTGGGCGGAACCCGTACTCCTGTGGGGCGTTACGGTGGCGCGCTGAGTCCGGTACGCCCAGATGACTTGGCAGCCATCACTATTTCTCAGCTCATCAAAGCCTCAGGCATTGACCCAGCAGCGGTTGATGAAGTGATTCTTGGCAACGCCAACGGTGCAGGCGAAGAAAATCGCAACGTGGCCCGCATGGCAGCGCTCCTTGCCGGGTTGCCGGTGAGTATTCCGGGCATTACGGTCAATCGCTTGTGTGCCTCGGGGATGAGTGCCATCACCATGGCCAGCCATATGATCAAGTCCGGAGCTGCCGACATTGTGATTGCCGGCGGCGTCGAGTCCATGTCCCGCGCCCCCTGGGTAATGGAGAAGCCAGATAAAGCATTTGCCAAGCCCGGAGCCGTTTTTGACACCTCTATTGGCTGGCGTTTTACCAATCCTCAATTTCTCTCCGGTGAGCTATCCCGCGAGGGCAAAGCAACTTTCTCCATGCCAGAAACCGCCGAAGAGGTGGCCCGCGTATACGGCATCTCCCGCGAGGACTGCGACGAGTTTGCCGTACAGTCCCACGCCAAAGCCATAGCCGCCATCCAGGCGGGGCACTTCCGTGACGAGATTGTTCCGGTAATTGTTAAGCACCGCAAAGGTGAAATGGTTGTTGATACCGATGAGGGCCCACGTGAAGGGACAACTCTTGAGGTGCTCGCCGGGCTACGGCCAGTAGTAAAGGGCGGCAGCGTGGTCACCGCCGGCAATGCTTCCTCGCTCAACGATGGCGCCTCAGCAATTCTGGTCGTTTCCGAACGCGCCCTAAAAAAGTACGGGCTGAACGCCCGAGCACGCATTATCGACGGCCAGGCCGTCGGACTGGAACCAGAAATCATGGGCATGGGGCCGGTGCCGGCTACCCGCAAGGTGCTTGATCGTGCAGGGCTAAAGATCGATGAGATCGGAGCCATGGAAATCAACGAAGCGTTTGCTAGCCAGTCCTTGGCCAGTATCCGAGAACTGTCAGTAGACCCAGACATCGTGAACCGCGACGGTGGGGCTATTGCTCTGGGCCATCCGTTGGGCTCAAGCGGTTCGCGCATAGTCATTAGCCTGCTGGGCCGAATAGAACGTGAACTGGCAGGTGCTGAACGCAAACTTGGTGTGGCCACCATGTGTGTTGGCGTGGGGCAAGGTTCAGCGATCCTCTTGGAAGGTGTCTAAACATGGACAACCTGACGCAGAACTTTGACACGCTTCTCGTCACTGAAGGTGAAGATCGGCTTTGGGTTCGCCTGCACCGACCAGAGGTGCGCAATGCCATCGATCAGTTAATGGTTGATGAGCTACACACAGCGTGTTCCTACTTGGAAAAGAACCCGAAGATCTTGATCCTTGCCGGTACACCGGGCCAAGCGCCCAGCGAGGAAAATCCCAAGGGGAGCAAGGGGATCTTTGCCTCCGGTGCGGACATCTCCCAGTTACGTGAACGTCGCCGCGATGACGCCCTGGCCGGAATTAACTCCGGCATCTTCGAGCGCATCGCCAAGCTTCCCATGCCAGTCATTGCCGCTCTAGACGGATTTGCTTTAGGTGGCGGAGCTGAGTTGGCCTACGCCGCCGACTTCCGCGTCGGCACCCCCGAACTTCGAATGGGCAATCCGGAAACCAACCTTGGGATCATGGCTGCCGCCGGTGCGACCTGGCGACTCAAGGAACTCGTGGGTGAACCGCTGGCCAAAGAGATCCTCTTGGCAGGCAAAGTGCTTACCGGCCAGCAATGTCTTCAGGCTGGTCTGGTCACCGAACTGCATGAGGCGGCGGACCTTGATGCCGGCGCTGAAGCTTTGGCTGATCGGATTGCCGCCCAAGACCCGCTGGCGGTGCGCATTACCAAGTCGGTATTCCATAGCCCTCGTGAAGCCCACCCGCTCATCGATACCTTGGCCCAAGGAATGCTTTTTGAATCCCAAGCCAAATTTGATCGTATGCAAGAATTCCTTGATCGAAAGAAGAAGTAACCATGAGCGCAAGTAACACCTTGGCCGCCGGCCAACTTCCGCAACGCAGCGGAGTGCTCGGTGGCGGACGCATGGGCGCCGGTATCGCCCACGCACTATTGATTAGCGGAAGTACCGTGGTCATAGTTGAGCGCGATGATGCCTCGGCGCAGGCTGCTTTTGAGCGAGTAGCCCAGTCCGTGGACAAGTCCATCGAGCGCGGTGTGGTCAGCGAATCCAAGACCGAGCTACTGCAACGTTTTTCGGTCAGCACTGACTATCAGCAGTTCGCCAACGCTCAGCTGGTGATCGAAGCGGTTCCCGAAATCTGGGACCTCAAGGTTTCTTCCTTGCAAGCAGTTGAGCAGGTACTAGCTGCCGATGCGGTCTTGGCTTCGAATACGTCCTCCCTATCGGTGAGCGGCTTGGCCAAAGAATTAGAGCGTCCGGAAAAGTTCCTCGGACTGCACTTCTTTAATCCCGTTCCCGCGTCCACATTGATCGAAGTAGTCATCGGTGAACAAACCGATACCAGCTTGATCGAGGCCTCACGTGGTTGGGTTCAGGCCTTGGGAAAGACCGCAGTGGTGGTCAATGATGCTCCGGGTTTTGCTTCCTCACGACTGGGGGTAGCTATCGCATTGGAAGCGATGCGCATGGTTGAAGAAGGTGTCGCCAGCGCCGAAGATATCGA
Source organism: Glutamicibacter sp. MOO4 (assembly GCF_056934395.1). Lineage (NCBI taxonomy): Bacteria > Bacillati > Actinomycetota > Actinomycetes > Micrococcales > Micrococcaceae > Glutamicibacter > Glutamicibacter sp. MOO4. The sequence continues at coordinate 2,034,008 of NZ_CM167800.1, read as the reverse complement.
TAACGCCATGGTGCTTGGCTATAAGCACCCGACCGGTCCACTGAAGACCACCGATATTGTCGGACTGGATGTGCGTTTAGGAATTGCCGAGTACCTGCATGAAACTCTGGGGGAGCGGTTTGCGCCACCGCAGATCCTCAAGGATTTGGTGGCTGAAGGAAAGCTGGGGCGCAAGAGCGGCCAAGGCTTCTATAGCTGGTAGGAAATATCGGCAATTGGTCACAACACTTTCAGTCCCGTCGGTCGTAGCTGACCGGCGGGACTGAACGTTTTAAGGAGCCTAGAACAGGTGGCCTAATAATGAAGCGAACAGCTCATCGGGATCATGCACATGACCCTTGGAAGCAAACCACTCGCAGAGGTTCAGGCAGTCACGATGTAAGAAGTCCATACCGTGCGGATTGCCAGCGAGGTCCACACATTGCGGGACATCGATAACAACTAAGCGCTCGCCGGAGACCAGAAGGTTGTACGCCGATAAGTCACCGTGAGCCACTCCCAGCCGCGCGAACTTCTCCAACGCATCGGTGAGTTGATCCCACAAAGCAGGTAGCCGTGGATCAAAACGCGCAAGCTGTTGAAGTCGCGGGGCTGCGGCGAACGGATCATCTGGGTCGGCAATGAACTCCATCAGGATTTCGGTGCCGTCGATCTGTACTGGGTAGGGCACCGGGATCCCTGCCTCATAACAACGCAAGAGATAGGTCCACTCGGCGTTGGACCACTGCAAAGCTGCAATGTCTCGGCCATAGGCAGAGTTATTGCGGATTGCGCGGTTATCACGGGAGCGACGTGCTGAACGGCCGTCACTATAGGCCTGCGAACGGCTAAATTGCAGGTGGTCGCGACTGCGGTAACGTTTGGCCGCCAGCAGGCTCTTGCGCTCGCCGATAGCACGTTCAAGCAAAAAGACGTCGCCTTCTTTGCCTGTCTTGAGGATGCCTAACTCGGTATCGAGGGCGCCAGCATCTTCAATGAGCCACAGTGGATAGGGCTGAGGACCTCTCAGAGCCTTCTCAACAAATGGCCACGTTGAGTAGCGTTGGCCGGCTGGTGGTTCATCGGTGAATGATTCATTCCAGACAGGCTTGTGCTTGTGGAATTTGAGTTCTGTCTCAGTGTCAGCGGATTTTGACGTGATCAGCTGTGAGCTGGTGGATGGTTCTCCAGCAGGGAAATGCATTGGGGGAAGTCCTTAAGGAAGAGGTAACTGACCGGGAATAGCGGTAAACAATCATCGTTACCCCTCCTTCAATAGACTGATTGACACTTGTCAATGACTAAGACTCTACAACAGTGAATCAATATGTTGCAATGGGTAAATGAGTCAGGAAGTGAACTATCACAAGCAGGTCGGGGACCTGGCGTGGTCAGGGGCGGTGAATGCGCGACATATCTGCGGAACTTTCTATCGCATGGGTCGCCATGAATGGCTGAGCGCTGAAGGTTGGCAGCAAATGCATGCCGATGGCGTGGCCAAGGTAATTGACCTGCGCAACCCAGCGGAGATTCATCGGCGAGAACATGACCCAGCGGTACCCGAGGCCAGTCTTGCTCGTATTGAACTAGTGAACCTGCCACTGGAAACCCCGGGCAATCAACGCTTTGAGTCCATCGCGGTTCCTTACATGAATCACACCAGTATGTATCGGTTGGTCTGCGAAGAATTTGGCAGCCAGCTACGTGAGGTCTTTGAAAATTTGGCGGATTCACAAGGGGCCACCGTCATTCATTGCTCGGCAGGACGTGATCGTTCAGGACTTATTGCGACGCTCTTGCTTGATTTGGCTGGTCAGGGAAACCAGATTCTGAAGCATGATGAACTTGCGGTGCGAGGCATTAATGAATGGCACCGGGTATCGCCCCGCAAGCACCCGTACGAGAGTTTTCGTGAGGAAGAAGAACTGCGACAGGTCATCAATGAGCGCGCGGTAGCACTGGAAAAATTCTGTACTTGGATTGGTTCAGCGCAGTCCTACCTCGAACAGCAGGGTATGGACCCGGCATTGTTGGAGCGTTTACGAATCTTGGCGACAGATGACTCATTGATCTGAGGCAGCTTAAGGTGTCCCCTGTCACGCTCTTCCTGATAGGGTTTAAGTTAATACTGACCGACCGTTCAGGAAGGAATTGTGTCAATGTCGACAAAACAGATCAGCGCAGTACCCAGCTTCATCGCGGGACAATGGTGGACTCCCGAATCTCAGGGAGGAACTGAGGTTCGCGATGCCAATACCGGAGAGTTGCTGGCCTCGGTAACTAGTGACAAATTGGATGTTGCCGCCGCCGTTGTCTATGGCCGAAGCACCGGGCACCAAGAACTTGCCAAGCTCACCTTGCACGAGCGGGCGTTGAAGCTCAAGGAACTGGCGCTGTATCTGAATGAACGACGCAAGGATCTCTACGAGATCTCGTTCAAAACCGGAGCCACGAAAACAGATTCCATGGTGGATATTGATGGCGGCATTGGTGTGCTCTTTACGTTCTCTTCCAAGGGACGTCGCGAACTACCCAACAACAATGCCATTCTTGACGGCCCCACTGAGCCACTAAGCAAAGACGGCTCATTTATCGGCACACATATCTACACCGCCATGAGCGGAGTAGTGGTGCAGGTGAATGCCTTCAACTTCCCGGTCTGGGGCATGCTGGAAAAATTTGCCCCCGCCTTTATTGCCGGTGTTCCAACCATCGTTAAGCCAGCAACACCAACGGGCTACCTGGCAGAGGCCGCAGTACGACTGATGCTCGATTCAGGCATCCTGCCAGAAGGATCCTTGCAGCTACTTTCAGGCTCAGCCCGAGACCTCATGGATCATCTGGATTACCGTGACATGTTTGCCTTCACCGGCTCAGCTGCCACCGCAAACAAACTTAAATCCCATCCAAACGTTATCGACGGGGGAGTGCGATTCGCGGCTGAAACCGATTCCCTGAACGCGGCCATTCTAGGTTCGGACGCAGAAGTGGGAAGCGCCGAATTTGAGGCCTTCGTCAAGGTAGCCGTCACTGAGATGACCAGCAAGGCCGGCCAAAAGTGCACCGCCATCCGTCGCAACATCGTTCCCTCGCGCTTGGTTGACCCAGTGATTGCAGCTATCGGAGAGCGCATTGACCAGCGCGTGGTCATTGGTGATCCGCGCGTAGCGGGCGTGAATATGGGAGCTTTGGCTTCACTGGAGCAGCTGAGCGATGTGCGGGCTGCCGTGCAAGATATGATGGCTGCCGGCGGCGAGCTGGCCTATGGACGTCTTGACGCGCCAGCGGTGCGCGTAGCGCCCGAAAAGGACGCTGTTGCACAAGCCGGTGCTTTCATGTCACCGATTGTTCTTCGCTGGAATGATGCACGTAATCCACTGGTGCACTCGCGTGAAGCGTTTGGACCAGTCAGTTCGGTCATCGGCTACGAGAACCTGGACGAAGCAATCGAACTGGCTGTCATGGGTGCCGGGTCCCTTGTAGCAACCGTGTGCAGTAACGACGCTGAGACGGTGCGCGCGCTGACCTTGGGCATCGCTGCGCATCACGGACGTGTTCACATCCTGAATCGAGAAACTGCTCGTTCAACAACTGGCCACGGCTCACCGGTACCGCATCTGGTCCACGGCGGACCAGGCCGTGCCGGTGGCGGCGAAGAGCTAGGCGGAATCCGTTCGGTCAAGCACCATATGCAGCGCACCGCCGTACAGGGTTCACCAAATATGCTCACCGCGTTGAGCGGAGTATGGCACTTAGGAGCCGACCAACGATTGGCTGGAAGTGAAAAGTTTGGTGGTGATGCGCAGTATGTCCACCCATTCCGTAAGTCACTTGCCGAGCTGCGCGTTGGGGACGGATTCGCCTCGGATCTGCGTGTTGTGCACTTAGAAGAAATTAGTGAATTCGCGCAAAAAACCGGCGATACCTTCTACGCTCACACAGACGCCAAAGCCGCGGAAGCTAACCCATTCTTCCCAGGGATTGTTGCCCACGGCTATCTTCTGGTGTCATGGGCCGCGGGCCTCTTCGTTGAGCCAACACCGGGGCCGGTACTGGCCAATTATGGGTTAGAAAACCTACGGTTCATCACTCCAGTTTCGGCCGGGGACGCCATTCGCGTGACGCTGACGGCCAAGAAAATCACCCCGCGCGTCACCGATGAATATGGCGAGGTCGCGTGGGACGCAATCTTGCACAATCAGCATGATGAGATCGTGGCAACCTACGATGTTTTGACTCTGGTGGAGAAAGAAAATATCACTTACGCAAACTTCGGAAGCTAAGCTCTTAGATCCATAGAAGGTGGGCGTCGCACTATGCGACGCCCACCTCTTTCGTGTCTGCTCCGATGAACTGTGGAGCCCATGTAAGCGTTTCCAAAATGTTCTCAAACTCATACCCATGGCTAAAAACTTTCGTCAATCTAGGCCGAGAATATCGCTGATTTAACCTGTTTACAGAAATTTACTTCTTGGTTAGACCTAAGAAAGCGTTTACAGTTGTGTCTCAGGTCACATATTGATGGGGAGATGTGTGGCTAGTCGATTCGGAGCGCAGGTTCCGCCGGATCGTTGCCCAATCATCACATCAAAGGAGCATTTCTGTGGGACTTTTGTCATCACGCGCCAAACCAACTAGACGCAGAATCGGAGCACGAGCGGCCAAACCAGCTGCCGCTCTAGCCGCCTCACTAGCCTTGTTGGCTGCCCCATTGTTCGCCGCCCCAGCTCAAGCGACAACCCCATCAAACAACGGGAAGGATGTCATTCTTAACCTCTTCCAGTGGAACTGGAACTCGGTGGCCCAAGAATGTAAATCAAGCATCGGACCAGCAGGCTTCGGGTACGTTCAGGTTTCACCACCCGCTGAGCACCTTCGCGGAACAGCCTGGTGGACTTCCTATCAGCCGGTGAGCTACAAGGTGGACTCAAAGCTGGGTAACCGCGAAGAGTTCTCGGCCATGGTCAAAAGCTGTAACGATGCAGGCGTCAAAGTAGTCGCCGACGCCGTGGTCAATCACATGGCTGGTGTGGGCCAGTCCGGCACCGGGACCGCCGGCTCGCCATTCTCGGAAGACAACTTCCCAGAGTATTCGGCCCAAGACTTCAACGATTGCCGCACCAACATTTCCAACTACGCTGACCGCTGGCAGGTTCAAAATTGCCGGCTAGTCGGACTGCAAGATTTGAAGACTTCCAGCAGCTACGTTCAGCAGAACATCGCAGACTATCTTGATGATCTGGTCTCGCTAGGTGTCTCCGGATTCCGCATTGACGCCTCAAAGCACATCCCGGCTTCTGATCTTGAGGCGATCAAATCAAAGATGAAAAACTCGGGTGTTTACTGGGTCCATGAAGTTATCGGAGCCTCTGGGGAACCTATCCAGGAAAGCGAATATCTAGGTAGCGGCGACTCATTTGAATTCGACTATGCCCGTCAGCTGAAGAACGACTTTGATGCACAGATTTCCAACCTGCGTTTCATCGGTGATGGCAAGCTTAACGGCGCCAATGCTGGGGTCTTCGTGACCAACCATGACACCGAACGCAATGGTGAAACCATGAACTACAAATGGGGAGCCAAATACCTGCTAGCGAACGTTTTTATGCTTTCTTGGCCTTATGGTTCGCCCTCGGTGTACTCAGGCTTCTCATTCACTGACAAGGAATCCGGTGCTCCCGGCGCCAGCGATTCTTCGGTGCCCAACGCCAACTGTGATTCATCGGCATGGACCTGCGAACAGCGGCAAGAAGAAATTATTGGAATGGTCGGATTCAACAATGCCGTTGGCGACGCTGCGGTAAGCAACTGGTGGGACGACGGAAATAACCAGATCGCCTACGGACGAGGTAACAAGGGATTTGTCGCCATTAACAACACCGGGGCTGCCACTACCCGTCAGTACACTAGCGCGCTAGCTGCCGGGACCTACTGCGATGTCGTCTCCGGTGCGGACTGCTCGCAGAAGATCACCGTAGGAGCTGACGGCAAGTTCACCGCGACCATACCTGCGTACGGTGCACTGGCGTTGCACGTGGGTGCACTCGGTGATGGCTCAATCGGTGGGGGAACCGACCCGGTCGAAGAAGCCGGTGACGTTAGTGTGGCAGTAACTGCCGAAACCACACTGGGGCAGAATATCCGAATTGTCGGCAACCAGGCGATGCTGGGTAATTGGGACCCGGCCAAGGCGCTGGCGCTCTCCTCGGCAAATTACCCGAGCTGGACCGGCACCGTGGACCTTCCTGCCGGGACAACCTTTGAGTACAAGTACATCAAGTATGACCAGAACGGGAACACCAGTTGGGAGTCCGGAGGCAACCGCACCGCCACTGTTGGGGCCGATGGATCACTGGTTCTGAAAGACAGCTGGCATAACTAGCTCCAACAAAAAAATCCCGCCCAAAAATGGGCGGGATTTTTTGCGGAAAACTTACTTTTCAGAGTCAGCGTTCAGCTTATCCAAAGTGGCTTGCTTTGCCTTTTGCAGTGCAAGTTCTTCTTCGCTCAGTTCCTCATGAGCAACCTCTGAAGCACCGGACAGGTTGCGCCAGAGGTAGAAGCCATACACGGCGGCCAGGGCGATAAATACGTACAAGCCGATCATGCCCAGCATTGGGGAGATCATGAAGTAAATGACCAGATCAGCGATGGCCGCAAGGGCCAACAACAGCCAACCCTCACGAACGCCTCGTGCGATCATCACGAAGGATGCGAAGATCGCTGCGTCGGCGAAGTACATGACCCAAATTTCCGGCGTAGCGCTCAGGAAAGTGGAGTTGAACAAGAATGGGCCGAATCGCAAAGCAACCAACAAGATCAGGCCAACAAGCATGCCAACGGCAGACCACATGGTGATTCCAGTACGGGTTACTTCACGGGTGAACTTGCCGTGAAGCTTGTATTGGGAGAACCGCCAGAGGCCAAAGATCGGCAGCAGCAACAGCGGAATACCGTAGATCAGTCCAAGAAGGTCAAACTGCAGCGCAGAAATCAGTGGGCCGACAAAAACGGCAAGAATCAGAGTCCACCAACCCAGATCGTTGCGATGGGCCAGCAAGATTGCAGAGACGAAAACTAGCAACATGCTTGCGGCGGACAGCAGGATTTGAACATAGGAACTATTGCTGTCAGCAGTAGCCATGAAAAGGGTTTGTAAGATTGAATCCACGGTGCTCTTCACTCGATCGATTGGCAACGGCAGGTGCACAAGGCACCCCTTAGATGCTAGCCGTGATTCCTGTGAGTCAGTGAATCCTGTAAGGGTTGGATGCAACACAACCCTCGTGCCTGATGATGCAGAAACAAGAATGCGACCCTCTACCCGTAAGCAGAAGGTCGCATCCTCAAAGTTGCTAATCTAGCTATTACGACTTGGTGTGCAAACCGGTGAACAGCAAAGAGATGGCTTGTTCTTCAAGCTTCGTCGCTTCGAGGGGACCATCTACGCGGTACCAATCCACCAATGAATTGATCATGCCGAAGAGTAATCTGGCGGTGCTTCGTGGATCTAGATCTTCTCGAAGCTTGCCGTCGCTCTGCGCAGCTGTGACCAATTCAGCTAACTGGCGGTCCATGGCGCGTCGGCGCTCCAACGCTTGACGTTCAAGTTCGGTGTTGCCACGCAAGCGAAGCAACAAGGTGACGTACAGGCGCTTGTCAATCAAAATACGAATCGTTGAACGCAGGAAAAATTCGAGCCGTTCATCGGCGCTACCCTCATGGGACTGCACCTCGGTGATCACTGCTTCCAAAGGAATCAGTGCTTCATCCAAGGCAAGGCGCAACAAATCCTCTTTAGAAGGCACATGGTGATAAATCGCGGACTTGCTAATGCTCAGTCGGTCGGCGAGTTTACCCATCGAGGTCGCGTCGTACCCGTATTCGTTGAAAGCCTCAACGGCAATGCGCAATACGGTTTCCTGGTCGTAGCCGGGGCGCCCTCTTTTAGCCGGTCGACTTGCAGTGTCAGTGGTGTCCATGATGAATCGATTATTCCATGTCCCAGCTCGGATTACTGATTACGTAGGTCATAGATGCGCTTGAGTTTACCCATGGAACGCTCCAGCGATTCAGGTTCTACAACATCGATGGCACACGATGATCCAATGTGAATCTTGATCAGTTTGGCTAGTTCCTTGCCTGCGTGCTCGGCCTGCTCGGTGGAAGTATCCATGCGACGCTCCACCTTGACGGCCAACTGGTCCATGCGATCAGGGCGGGAGAGGATCAGTTGGAAGTGCGGGGAGAGACCCGGAACCTTCAGGATCAATTCTTCAACCTGGCTGGGGAACAAGTTCACGCCACGCAAGATGATCATGTCATCACTGCGTCCGGTGATTCGACCCATTCGACGGTGTCCGGGACGAACGCTACCTGGCAGTAATCGAGTGAGGTCATGGGTGCGATAGCGAATGATCGGTAGGGCCTGTTTGGTCAAAGAAGTGAAGACCAATTCTCCGTGCTCGCCGTCGCCGAGGACCTTGGTTGGGTCAAAGGCATCAATGATTTCCGGACGGAAGTGATCTTCCCAGATGTGGCTGCCGTCTTTACGTTCATTTGATTCTCCAGCGACGCCTGGGCCCATGACTTCGGAAAGTCCATAGATATCGCAGGCATCAATATTGAACATTTCTTCTAGCTCGTGACGCATTTCTTCAGTCCACGGTTCTGCGCCGAGCACAGCAACCTTGAGCGAAGTGCTGCGTGGGTCAATGCCTTTGCGTTGCATCGCGTCCCCGATAGTCAGCAGGTAGGTTGGCGTGCACAAGATGGCATCCGGAGCGAAGTCTTGGACCAGTGAGATCTGCTTATCGGTTTGCCCACCGGACATCGGGATAACGGTAGCGCCCAGGCGTTCGGCTGCAGCGTGCGCGCCCAGTCCACCGGTGAAGAGTCCGTAACCATAGGCGTTGTGAACCTTCCAGCCTGGTTTCACTCCCGATAGGCGAAGGCACCTTGCGCCCAACTTGGCCCAGTCATCTAAATCCTGCTGGGTGTATCCAACAACGGTGGGTTTTCCCGTGGTTCCTGAGGAAGCGTGAATACGTGCAACTTCGTGCTGTGGGACGGCGAACATGCCAAACGGATAGGTCTTTCGCAGATCTTCTTTTTCCGTGAAAGGGAACAGCGACAGGTCGCTCAGTTCCTTGAGATCATTGGGATGGACGCCTGCAGCATCATACTTTTCCTTGTAATGAGGAACCTTGTTGTAGGCCAGATGCAGGGTGTCCTTCAAACGAGCAAGTTGGATCGATTCGATCTCATCACGGCTCATGGTTTCTTCTGCGTCAAGCGGGTTTGGCAGCTCAACACGGCGGGAGGTCTCAGACATGCTAGAACTTTCGTCAGGAATGGACTGGGGGATTAGCGCGATTTTGGCTTAGGTATGGTGCGGGAACGTCCGCGGAATTCGGCGATAACTTCGCTAGTACCGTCGCTGGTTTCTTGAGTGACCGTAATGTCGTAGAGTCCGCTACGTCCTTGTTGCGAGACTCGGTTGCCGGTGGCAGTGAGTTTTCTGCCCAGCACTGCTGGCTTTAGGAAGTTGATGTCTGCTCCGGAGGCCACGGTGATGGTTTCTTCGGAGCCTTCGACTTCGTTGCAGCTCATGGCGAATGCGGTGTCTGCAAGGGTGAAGATCATCCCGCCATGACCAATGCCAAAGCCATTGAGCATTTCTTCACGAAGCTCCATGGTGATGACCGCATGTCCGTCACTGGCTTCGATGACTTCAATGCCTAGCCATCGGGCGGCAGTATCATTGCGGAGAATCTCGTGGGGTAACGGCTCTTCTACCTGAGTTTTGGTCATCATTGTCCTTCGCCGATTTATTTACCGAACGATCATTAGGTAATAACATAATGTGAGCTAAGTCAAGTTTTTGAACAGTTGGGTATCCCGTATTGCGCCAGAGGGCGAGAGGAAACTAGTCGGTGAAAATGCGACGGTGTAAATCAAGGATGAAGGGTTCCTTGATTCGGTTGTAGTCCATGACCAGAGCATCTTCACCATCGGTAGCCGCGATCTGTGCAGCGGCCTGTCTCTTCACCGCGGCGTAGGCATCACGGTCAACACTGTTGTGTCGCAGATGTTCACGGAAAATCATCATTCGCAGGTATTCAGGACTGCCTGCGGAAAAGATGTGAATGTTGGCATCCGACAGCCCAGACTCCATCGATGGTTTAAACATGCGGTGCGCGTACCAGCCTGGTTCCCGGTGCCAGAACACTAAGCCTGCCTGTTGCAACGCCGCCACATACGTACTTTCATCGTTGGCATCAGGCACCAACAAGGTGATATCGATGATCGGCTTGGCTGGCAGTCCAACTACCGAAGTAGAACCGGTATGTTCCACAGCTAAGGCAAGCGGCCCCAACGCCGAGGAAATAAGGGCAGCGAGGTTCGCGAAGTCGCTGGCCCAATGAGCTTGGGGTTCTTCGATGCGAATGTTTCCGCGCGTCAGTTGGCCACCAACCGCCTCATAACCCGGGTCTTCTTCGGGCTGAGATCGCAGTAGCGGGGGGTACGGCAAGGTGCACAAATATCTTGTGGTGCCGGGCCAACGCCAATCTTCGGCTGACTTGGAAATCATACAGCCGATGGCACCGTAAAACTCGATGGCATCCTTATCGGTGGTCGCCCAAATGCTTTTGCCGTGGCGCTTTCGCAGTGCCTTCAGCAAACCATGTGCCAAGCCCTGTTGCTGGTGTTCGGGTAAGACGGCGAGGTATTCAAGGCACAACGAATACTTGTCAGCATGCCGGTAGGCGGCCAAGGCGCAAATGTTCCCAGATTGAGTGAAACTGGCAAGAACATTCAGAGCTTGGCATTCGTCCAGTAGTTCTTCTAGGCCTTGTTCATCGGCAGGACTAGCGGCCAGCACCAGCAACCGACGCACCGCAGAGTCATCGCGGTAGTCGGTGATGCTGATGTGGCGCATGGCCGCTACTTGCTTCATGATCAGATTAGTTTGGTGCAACCCAAGGAATCTAAGGCAAAGGCGTAATCCCAGGCGCGAGACTTCCATGACTCGTATCGGCCCGAGGCGCCGCCATGGCCACCGTCCATCTCGGTTTTCAGCACGATCGGTGCCTCACCGGTGCCGACTTCACGAAGCTTGGCAACCCACTTCGCTGGCTCAACGTACAGCACACGGGTGTCGTTCAGCGAAGTAACCGCGGCAATCTTTGGGTAGGCCTGAGCAGTGACGTTTTCATACGGAGAATACGACTTCATGTAGTCATAGACTTCTTTGCTTTCAATCGGATTACCCCACTCTTCCCACTCCAAGGCGGAGAGTGGAAGGTCTGGATCAAGGATTGATGTCAGTGCGTCAACAAATGGCACCTGAGCAATGATCGCGGTGTACAGCTGCGGAGCCATATTGGCGATAGCACCCATAAGAAGTCCACCGGCGGAGCCGCCTAGGGCAACAATGCGCTGCGGGTCAGCAAGGCCAGAATCGATGACGTGCTTAGTTGAATCAACAAAGTCCGTGAAGGTGTTCTTCTTGTGTAGCTTCTTGCCCTTCAAGTACCAATCGCGACCCAACTCGCCACCGCCACGCACGTGAACTATCACAAAGATGACTCCGCGATCCAAAACGCTCAACCGCGGTATGCCAAAGCCTGGGTCCATGGAAGCCTCATAGGAGCCGTACCCGTAGATCAGCACCGGCTGCGGTACGGAGGTATCCAGATCGGCACGACGCATGACGGTCAAAGGAATCTTGGTTCCGTCAGCGGCGGTAGCCCAATCCCGAGTGGAGACATACTTGCTCGGGGCATAGTCATTGACCGGCGTCTGCTTGCGTAGAACCAGGCTCTGATCTTCTAGCCACAGGTCGTAAACCCGGGCAGGGGTGAAGTCAGCGGTGTAACTGATGCGGATCAGCGGTGCATCAAGTTCAGCAAAAGTCGGGGAGGCGGTGAACAACTCGTCTTCAAATTCAGGTTCGATCGGTGCTGCTTGCGCCGCGGTTCCCAACCCTTCCAGGGCCAGAAGCTGCACGCGTTCGCAGGTGTCACGACGTACCGAGAGGATCACGTGGGAACCGGTGAGGATCGTACCTTCAATCTTCACCGTGTCCTCATGAGCAACAACGCTCTGCCACTGCTCTGGAGACGTGTCTTTACCAAGCTGATCAATGTTTGCCAAAGACACCATATTGTTCGGTGCCTGGTAGTCGTGGGTGATCAGTGCTTGGCCGGCGGCTGGCATCAAGTCGATACCGTGTAACAAGCCCAGATCACGGGGGACCAGCAAGGTGACAGTGGCGTTGCTGTCGGTCAGATCCAGCATGCTGGTTTCCGAGTACTCAGAGTTGCCGCTGGAAATCATCAGGACTTTGCGGTCTGGGCTCAGATCAAAGCCAAGCCACATGCCCGGGTCGTTTTCTTCAAAGATCAGCTGGTCTTCGGCTGCATCGGTGCCTAAACGGTGTGCGCGAATCTGGTTAGGACGCCACGTTTCATCAACCACCGTGTAGAAAACGGTGGAGGAATCCGGGGAGAAAGCTAAGCCGTAAAAGACGCCTTCGATAACGTCCGGCAAGAGCTGACCGGTCTTGAGGTCCTTGATGTAAAGGGTGAAGCGTTCATCTCCTGCATTATCAACGCAGTAGGCCAGCAGATTCCCTTCTTCATTCAGCGCCATGCCACCGAGGGAGAAGAAGGGTTGACCTTCAGCTAGGGCATTGCCGTCAAGCAAGACTTCTTCGGCCGGCAAGCTCTGTTCTGCATCAATTACTGGGGGAGTCCAGTCGGCTACTGCATCCGAAGTATCGGTGGCCTTAACGCGGCACTGCACGGTGTAAGGCTTGCCCTCGGCTGAGCGGGTGAAGTACCACCAACCGCGGCGGCGAACCGGTACAGACAAGTCGGTTTCTACGGTGCGTGCCTTGATCTCGTTAAACAGGTCATCGCGCAGTGGCTGCTGGGCGGCGGTGACTGCGTCGGTGTAGTCGTTTTCAGCCTTGAGATGGTTGATCACTTCAGGGCTGGTCTTCTCCCTGAGCCACTCGTAGTTATCGATGAAATCATCACCATGGAAGCTGCGGGTGGTAGGGCGCTTGGCCGCGACCGGAGGAGTGTTATTCAACGATGCATCAGTCATACCCCTATTCAATCTCACGCGCACCACTTGTGGGCACTGGCTATGCTCAGCGCGGACAGAAGATCGTTGCCGGGTTTGGATCTCTGAGCACAATAGGCGCCAATGCTTCCGGCTAGACTCTAATGCGCCTAGGCTTGCAGGAATAGGATCATGTCTGCAGCTCGGGCCACTCGCCCTTTAGTTTGAGAAAGCGATCATCAGTGGAAAAGAAACAGAGAGTTGCCCGGCACGGGCGCCTGCAACGATGGATTGCCGCGGCAGCCATCGGTTTGATGGCGTTGGTTGTTGGTGCGCCTTCGGCCATGGCCCAAGGCAACGAAAAAGTTGACGGTCAAACATACGTCATTGGTACCGACACCACCTTCGCCCCCTTTGAATTCCGTCAGGATGGCGAACTGACTGGTATCGATATGGACATCTTGCAGCAAATTGCTGATGACCAAGGATTTAAGGTTGAAGTCAGGTCCCTTGGCTTCAGTGCCGCTTTGGCTGCCCTTTCATCAAATCAGGTGGATGGCGTCATCGCAGGTATGTCGATCACCGATGAACGTAAAGAAATCTATGACTTCTCGGAGCCATATTTTGAGTCCGGTGTACAGATGGCTGTCGCCAAGAACAAAGACGACGTCAAGACTTATGAGGACCTCAAGGGCAAAACCGTTGTCGCCAAGACTGGTTCTGAGGGTGAAACCTACGCCAAGTCCATCGCTAAAAAATATGGGTTTACGGTCAAGTCCCTAGACCAGTCCGCGACCATGTATGAATCGGTGAAGTCAGGTTCCGCTGTAGCGGTATTTGATGACTACCCGGTGCTGGCCTACGGCATTGCTCAGGGTAACGGTCTGAAGACCGTGACCGACAAGGTGCCCGGTGGCTCCTACGGTTTCGCAGTTAATAAGGGTGAGAACACCGCCCTGTTGGCAGCCTTCAACGATGGTCTTGCAGAGCTAAAGGCCAACGGCGAGTACCAGAAGATTCTGGACAAGTACCTTTCTGATCCCAGCGCTTCGACTCCGGATAATTTCTTTGATCTAGTGGCCAAGTCCTTCCCGGCCTTGATGTCCGGTTTGTGGCACACCCTGTTGGTCACCGCGATCTCCTTCGCCATTGCCATGGTGCTTGGTCTGTTCTTCGGCTTCTTGAAGCTCTCGGGCAACATCGTGCTTCGCGGGATTGCCTCGACCTTCGTCAATATCTTCCGCGGAACCCCGCTGCTGCTCTGGGCCTTCATGTTCTACTTCGGTCTGCCACAGCTGACCGGTTGGGAAGTCTCAGTCTGGACCGCAGGTGTGCTGACCTTGTCGCTGAACGCTGGCGCCTATGTTGCTGAAATCGTTCGCGGTGGTATCCAGTCGGTGGATCCAGGCCAGCTTGAAGCTTCTCGCTCCTTGGGTCTGGGCTACGGCAAGTCGATGCAGAAGGTTGTTGTTCCTCAGGCTTTCAAGATGATGACTCCATCGTTGATCAACCAGTTGATCATCAGCCTGAAAGACTCCTCGTTGCTGTTGGCTATTGGCTTTGGCGAACTGCTCTACCAAGGTCAGCAGATTTACGCAGCGAACTTCCGCGTGACCGAAACCCTGCTCATCGTGGGTGTCATTTACTTCATCGCCATCATGGCCCTGACAAAGTTGGCTAACTACGCCGATCGGAGGTTCAACAAGTGAGCGCCGTAACCGAGCAGAGCTCCCAGATGAAAATCCAGGTCCAAGACCTGCATAAGTCTTTCGGTTCAAACAATGTTCTTAAGGGCATTGATCTTGATATTCGTGAAGGTGAAGTGGTGTGTGTCATCGGGCCTTCGGGTTCCGGTAAGTCCACACTGCTGCGTTGCCTGAACAAGCTGGAAGAGATTACTTCTGGCAAGGTGATTGTTGACGGTTTTGATGTCACCGATCCAAAGGTGGATATCAATGAGGTTCGCCGTCATGTGGGCATGGTGTTCCAGCACTTTAACCTCTTCCCGCACATGACCGTCGCCGAGAACATCATGCTTGCTCCAGTGGAGCTGAAGAAGATGGACAAGGCCCAGGCACGCGAACGTGCGCTGGAACTTCTGGAACGTGTAGGGCTCAAGGACAAGGCCAACGCTCGTCCGGCATCCCTGTCAGGTGGACAGAAGCAGCGTGTAGCTATTGCTCGTGCGCTGGCCATGGCTCCAGGAATCATGCTCTTTGACGAGGCCACCAGTGCTCTTGACCCTGAGATGGTCGGCGAGGTGCTCCAGGTTATTAAGGAGTTGGCTGACTCGGGCATGACCATGGTCTTGGTAACCCACGAGATGGGCTTCGCCCGCGAGGTGGGTGACCGAGTGATCTTCATGGCTGACGGTGTGGTTTGTGAGCAGGGTGAGCCAGAGCAACTCTTTGGTAATCCGCAGCAGGAACGTACTCGTGACTTCCTTTCGAAGGTGCTCTAGTACGAAGTTCTAAAGCCAACGGATAAGGGCCGCGCTTCCTGCCCCAGCATCACGCTCGGGTGGGGAACGCGGCTTTTTTCGTGATGAAGGTAACCGGAGTAAAACATCTAAGTGCTTGAAGCTTCAACTTGATCCGAATAGTGTTGAACGGGAAATCGAGCAGGGAGACCCCTGACCGGCTGACGTTTCTGAGGCGCTAGATCATGAACAATCTGGAAAATAATCCCCGCCTACTTGTCGCTGCGCAGGCCATTTTGCGCCTTGTTATCGGATTCCTATTTGCCGCCCACGGTTGGCAAAAGTTCTCCCAGTTCACCATTGATGGCACCACCGCCAACTTCGCTCAGATGGGCGTTCCTGCCGCAAGCTTGGTTGCCCCAGTGGTAGCAACCTTGGAACTGGTGGGAGGCATCGCCCTGATCTTGGGCATTGCAACCCGAATTTTCGGCGCACTGTTGGTGCTGGATATGATCGGCGCGTTGGCTCTAACTCACGCACAGAACGGCGTTTTTGTTGCCAATGGTGGTTATGAGCTCGTGCTGGCCCTGGCTGCCGGCGCCGTCGCGCTGGCCTTGATGGGACCAGGTCGCTGGGCCATTGATCACTTGCTGTTTGGCCCTAAGCGCGGAAAGCGTGCCGCGGTCAACGCCTAGA
The DNA here is from genome assembly GCF_056934395.1 of Glutamicibacter sp. MOO4. Classification (NCBI taxonomy): domain Bacteria; kingdom Bacillati; phylum Actinomycetota; class Actinomycetes; order Micrococcales; family Micrococcaceae; genus Glutamicibacter; species Glutamicibacter sp. MOO4. The sequence continues at coordinate 2,017,840 of NZ_CM167800.1, read as the reverse complement.
TTTGTAGCTTCAAACAAAACCCCAAGGAGTGATCCTTGGGGTTTTGTTGTACCTGCGGAGCTTTTGTTGACGTGACCGAGAGCACTCTGACATACTGAACGAACGGTCAGTATGTAATTTGTTTTCGAAGAGGTGAACCCATGGCCCCGAGTGCGCCGCAGGAACCGGGACTCAGTGCTGTCCCGAGCTACGAAGAAGAACAATCACAAGCTCGCTTTGATGCGTTGATTGATCGGGACGCTCGCGTTGAACCACGTGACTGGATGCCTGAGCCTTACCGCAAAACTTTGACTCGACAGGTCTCCCAGCATGCCCACTCAGAAATCATTGGCATGCAGCCTGAAGCTAACTGGATTACTCGTGCTCCGTCGCTGAAGCGCAAGTCCATCTTGATGGCTAAGGTTCAGGATGAAGCCGGGCACGGACTGTACCTCTACTCGGCTGCCGAGACCCTAGGCACCAGCCGCGACGAGCTCAACGATCAGCTCTTGACCGGTCGCGCCAAGTACTCCTCGATCTTCAACTACCCAGCACGTTCATGGGCGGACATGGGTGCTATCGGCTGGCTAGTCGACGGAGCAGCCATCGCCAACCAAGTCCCACTATGCCGTGCATCCTATGGTCCTTATGGACGTGCGATGGTGCGTATCTGCAAGGAAGAGTCCTTCCACCAGCGCCAAGGATTTGAGATCCTGCTGGCACTCTCGCGCGGCACCGAAGCTCAAAAGAAAATGGCTCAAGATGCCATCAACCGCTTCTATGAGCCATCGCTGATGATGTTCGGCCCACCCGATGACCAGTCACCTAACTCCCAGCAGTCCATGGCCTGGAACATCAAACGATTCTCAAATGATGAGTTGCGCCAGCGCTTTGTCGGCATGATCGCCGAGCAGGTCAAGGTCCTTGGCATGACCCTTCCAGATCCAGAACTGCACTATGACGAAGTCAAAAAGCAGTGGATTCATAAGGATCTGAACTGGGATGAATTCATGAACGTCATCAAAGGCAACGGTCCAGCCAACTCCCAACGACTCGAACGTCGCCGCGAAGCACACCGAGAAGGCGCCTGGGTCCGCGAAGCCGCAACAGCCTACGCCGCAAAACAAGCACAAAGTGAGGTCGCCTAACATGAGCCAACAGAACAACTGGCCCCTGTGGGAAGTATTTGTCCGTTCCTCCCGCGGACTCTCGCACGTGCACGCAGGATCCTTACATGCCCCTGACGCGCAGATGGCCGTGCGTAACGCACGAGATCTATACACCCGACGCAATGAAGGCGTTTCCCTCTGGGTAGTGAAATCCAGCGACATCATTAGTTCTGATCCGGATGAGAAAGATTCCTTCTTTGAATCTCCGCAGGGCAAAGACTATCGACATGCCACGTACTACAAGGCCAGTGAAGGAGTGAAGCATCTGTGAAGCACGAAGAATTGGATGCTGCACTGGACAGCTTCGGCGACGCACTGGCTTCGGCCACCCGAGTCACCCCGGGAAACGCACTTCGTCCGGAAGACATTGCCGTAGACGGTGTAGCTCCCAGCGATGAAGTGGCACAGTACGCACTGACCTTGGGTGATGACTCGCTGATCTTGGCTCAGCGACTTGCCCACTGGATTTCGAGGGCCCCTGAGCTAGAAGAAGACGTAGCCCTGGGCAACATTGCCCTAGATATCCTCGGTCACGCCCGCTCATTTTTGACCTACGCCGGACTGGCCTGGGACAAGAGTGAAGATGATTTGGCGTACTGGCGTGAGGAAGAAGAATTCACTTCGCTATGGATCGTTGAGCAACCCAACGGGCACTTTGGTGTCACCATCATGCGACAGCTGATCGTCTCCATCTTCCAGCACCTGCTCTATCAAAAGCTGGTCAGCTCAGCTGACGAAACTTTAGCAGCTATCGCAGCCAAGGCTGTCAAAGAAGTGGATTACCACCGCGACCACGCCATTCAGTGGACCATCCGGTTGGGACAGGGAACCGAAGAGTCGGCCGAAAAAATGCGTCACGCTCTGGATATTCTCTGGCCCTACGTTGATGAAATGTTCCGCGATGAAGCGGTACACCAACGCCTAGAAGGTATCGCGGTGTTGCCCTCGACGCTTCGCGACGCATGGCAAGAAGAGATCACGGCAGTTCTAACCGACGCGGGTCTGCAGATTCCTTCCACCGGCCAAGCCATGGTCTATGGACGACGAGGTGAGCACTCTGAGCATCTTGGCTACGTGCTGGCCGAGATGCAGGTACTTGCACGTAAGCATCCCGGCGCCAGCTGGTAACGACAAATAATGCCCGAGAGGGGGAGCAGTCTTGAATAAGCTGATCGCTGACACCAACGAGCTGTTCGCCATCGCCGCGAAGGTTCATGATCCGGAGATACCTGTGCTGTCCATTGTGGACCTTGGGATTCTGCGCGAGGTCACCGCCGCCGAAGACGGCACAGTACAGGTAGTGATCACCCCGACCTATTCTGGATGCCCGGCTATGGACGTGATCAGTGAAGACCTGTATTCGGCCTTTAGCGACGCCGGATATCATCAGGTCCAGATCAAGCTGGTGCTGAGCCCTGCCTGGTCCACGGACTGGATGAGCGAAGATGGCAAACGAAAACTCGAAGAGTATGGGATCGCTCCTCCTACCGGCCAAGGCCACGCCGGGCGAATCACCCTGGGTATGAGTGTGAAATGTCCTCGGTGCCATTCGTTGAATACCCGTGAGCTGGCCCGCTTTGCCTCCACTTCATGTAAAGCGCTCTACACCTGCAAAGACTGTTTAGAGCCCTTCGACTACTTCAAGGTACTTTCATGACCGATCTACAAACTTCGGCTCGACGCAGAGCCGCTTTTCACCGTCTCACCGTTTCGAATGTGCGTCGCCTGACCAAAGACGCCATTGAAGTCACCTTCGCTATCCCTGAAGAACTCAGCGAAGAATATGACTATGTCGCCGGACAGTACGTGGCCCTTCGCAAGAAGCTTCCCAACGCCGCGGGCGAATTGGTGGAACTGCGCCGTTCTTACTCAATTTGCGCCGCGCCCACCGGGGATGAAATCAAGGTAGCTATCAAGCGTGACCTTGGTGGTTTGTTCTCCACCTGGGCCAACGAGGAACTGGCCGCAGGTGAGCAGATTGACGTGATGAGTCCGGCTGGTGCCTTCATTTCCAAGCACAAACTCACTGAGATTAATGATCCTTCAAAGATCAACACCACCACACAAGATCGCTTTGTTGCAGTGGCTGCCGGCTCAGGGATTACTCCGGTTCTAGCAATCGCTCGTACGATCCTGGAAGCCAACGAGCACAGCCGCTTTGATCTGATTTATGCGAACAAAGCCGCCATGGATGTCATGTTCCTTGAAGAGCTGGCAGACCTCAAAGACCGGTACCCATCACGCATGGCACTGCACCACGTGCTGAGTCGTGAACAGCGGATTTCACCGTTACTCTCTGGTCGTATCGACGCAGAAAAGCTAAGCTCCTTGCTCACCAATGTGGTGCAAGCACCCAGTGTGGACGAGTGGTTCCTATGCGGACCATTCGAACTGGTCCAGCTGGTCAGAGACCAACTGACTGCGCTAGGAGTACCAGCGCAGAAGGTTCGTTTTGAACTATTTACCACCGGTGAACCATCCAAGCCGCAAGGCCATATTGGCCGACCCGTGGTGGTGGAAGAGAATGAGGAAAGCTACGAGATCAGCTTCAACCTCGATGGCCTCAAAGGCGAAGTTACCTCGCCGGTGCGAGCCAACGAAACCGTGTTAAACGCTGCTCTGCGTGTTCGCCAAGATGTCCCGTTCGCCTGTGCTGGCGGAGTCTGCGGAACCTGCCGTGCCAAGGTGACCTGCGGATCAGTGACCATGGCTGAAAACTATGCGCTGGAGCCAGAAGAAGTTGAAGCCGGTTACGTGCTCACCTGCCAATCACATCCGACCAGCGAAAAACTGGCCGTCGATTTTGACGCTTAGGAAAGCAAGGAATCACTCATGATCGAATTGACGATTGCCGATTCAATTGCCCGAGTTGTGCTTAATGCTCCACAGAAAATGAACTCCCTTGATGTAGCTGCCCTAGACGAGTTGTCGCTCGCCTACGACCAGGCTGCTGCTGGCGTGGCCGATGGCAGTGTTCGGGCGTTGGTGCTGACCGGCGCTGGTCGTGGCTTCTGTGCCGGAAGAGATATTTCTGCAGTGAACCCTGCCGATGATGATGTCATTGGGTATTTGGATGGCAAAGTGCAGCCACTCTTAGAGAAGATGTCGAATCTTCCGGCGCCGACCTTCGCTTTGGTTCAGGGTGCGTGTCTGGGTGTTGGTCTGGGCTTGGCCATCGCTACGGACGTTGTGTACGTGGCAGAGAACGCAAAAATTGGTTCACCGTTTGCCAATCTGGGAGCAACATTGGATTCGGGTGGGCATTGGCTTTTCACCGAGCGACTCGGAGCGCACCGCACCCTGGACATGATCTATACCGCTGAACTGATTTCCGGGGCAGAAGCCGTGAAATCCGGATTATTTTCGCGTGCTTTCCCGTCAGAGGACTTGGTGGAACGCGGTGAAGAGCTGATTGGCAAAGTGGCCCAAGGGGCAACGCAGGCGTTTGTTGAGTCAAAGCGACTGGTCCAAGAAATACGGGATCAGCGAGTTGGACTCTGGGCTTCAATGAAAACTGAAAACCGTGCGCAGGCAGCCTTGTGCGATACGCCTGACTACGCGGAGGGGTTCAAGTCCTTCCAAGACAAACGCCCGCCGGTCTTTTATGGGAAGAAATAAAACCCGTGGCAAGCCAGTGACTTGATCCGCTTGAAACTGCCTGCCTGTTCCAAGGCTTTGGGAGACCGAAGTTTTGATACAGGCGGGCAGTTTGTCTTTATCGGGTGTCTGTATCCTCAAAAATCAGGTGCGTTTGGGTATCAAGCACCGTCGGCAGTGCCTGTAATTCTTCGAAGACCACACGACGCAGGTCCAAATTGTCTGTTGCTCGCACCAGCAGGATCACATCAAAATTTCCACCCACGAGGCCAATATGTTGGACTTCAGGGATTGAAGCTAGGTGGTCGCGTAGTTCGCGCCACGAATGCTGACGAAGCTTGAGGGTGACGTAGGCGCTGGCTTTTAGGCCGGCCTTCACCGGGTCGATGACCGCCGTGTAACGAGTGATAACTCCAGCATCTTGCAGCTTGGCGATGCGCGAATAGGCGTGGGCACGAGACACGTGAACCTTCTGCGCAACCGTGGTTACTGACTGGCGACCATCCTTGGTGAGCTCGGCCAAGATGGCGCGGTCAACCTCGTCAAGTTTTAGCTCCACTTCCGCGGCCATGATTCTCCTTTTCAATGTGTCTGACGCCTCTCGATCAAACACATTTTATTGAAACGTTTCGTCCACAAGTATACGTATCTGCGTCTCAACTTTCCACGATTCTCCGGCTGAGTGGATACAGAATGCAATCGATACGCATAATTAGTTGCAAATGATGTTTAGGTGAACTGAGTCACAGGGCGTGCGCCTAGAGGGCTGAGTCACAGAAGAGAAAGGTGGGAGAACATGAGCGCGGACGCATCCTCAGCTCGCATCTCTGAAGTCAGCAAAAAGTTCGGCATTACCCCCGAGGACTACATGTTGCCAGCGCGGCACATGATCAACTTGTTGAATCCAGATGGATCACTCCGTCCGGACAATGAGCAGGGTACCGAACCAGGTCACGAATATCCGCTGCCAAGTCCTGCTCGGCTCATGGAAGCCTATGCCGCACTGGTCACCGGACGTCGAGTCAACGACCAAAACTCCGCCCTGGTCCGCCAGGGCCGAATGGCTGTTTACCCATCAAGCCACGGGCAAGAAGCCTGCCAAATTGCTGCCGCGCTCTGCCTAGATGACAACGACTGGCTCTTCCCAACCTATCGAGACACTGTAGCCGTGCTAACCAAGGGCGTTGCCCCGATGGAAGTCATGACTAGCTTCCGAGGCGAGTGGCACTGTGGTTACGACCCGAAGGCCTACAAATGCGCGCCCATGTCAACGCCATTGACCACTCAGCTACTGCACGCAGTGGGCGTTGCTCACGCCGCCAAGCTGCGCGGTGAAAACACGGTTGTTGTGGCCATGTGTGGCGACGGAGCTACTAGTGAAGGCGACTTCCACGAAGCACTGAACTTTGCTGCGGTCTTCAACCTGCCGGTCATCTTCTTTGTACAAAACAACAAGTACGCCATCTCTGTCCCACTCTCACATCAGAGCGCCGCACCATCGCTGGCCCACAAGGCAGTGGGTTACGGCATGGCCGGTGAGCGGGTAGACGGCAATGACCTGATGGCATTGATGGCCATCATGACCCGAGCAGTACGCATGGCCCGCGAAGGCAACGGCCCACTGCTCATTGAGGCTCACACCTACCGCATGCAGGCGCACACCAACGCTGACGACGACAAGCGTTACCGCGAGGACTCCGAGGTTCAGGCCTGGATTGCCAAAGACCCAGTGACCCGCATGAAGGCGTATCTGGAAGATGCCGGACTGCTCACCGAGGAGACCGTTGCCAAGATCTCCGAGGACGCCGAAGCGGTGGCCAAGACCTTGCGTGATGGCATGAATCAGGATGCCAACACCGATCCGCGCGAACTCTTTGAACATGTTTATTCCACCAAGAGCACTCAGCTCGCCGAACAGCAAGCATTGCTTGCTGACGAACTAGACCGCGAGGAGGCCTAGAATGACTGCCACTACTTCGCGCGTCAACCCGAACGTCAGTGCTGCCACCGCGCGTGCTGCCGCCAAAGCCGCTAATGGAAACCAGCCAGTGACCTTTGGTAAGGCACTGAATACGGCTCTCGCCGATGGCCTGGTGGCCGATAATTCAGTAGTCATTTTTGGTGAGGATGTCGGAACCCTTGGGGGAGTCTTCCGTATTACCGATGGGCTCACCGCACGCTTCGGAGCTGACCGCTGCTTTGACACCCCACTGGCAGAATCTGGCATCGTCGGAATGGCTGTGGGCATGGCCATCAACGGTATGCGCCCAGTTATTGAAATGCAGTTTGATGCTTTCGCTTACCCCGCTTTTGAGCAGGTAGCCTCGCACGTGGCTAAGATGCGTAACCGCACCCAAGGCAAGCTCAGCCTGCCGATGGTCATTCGTATCCCTTATGCCGGAGGAGTTGGCGGTGTAGAGCACCACTGCGATTCGTCGGAAGGCTATTACGCTCACACTCCTGGACTGAAGGTGTTCACTCCGTCCTGTGTTGAGGACGCCTACCTGATGCTCCGCGAAGCCATTGATTCCGATGATCCGGTAGTTTTCTTTGAACCAAAGAAGCTCTACTGGTCTAAGGAACAGGTAGACCTTGAGCAGCTGGCACAGGAATACGAAGCAAAAAAGAGCGCAAAAACTGAAGGCCGAGCTCGTATTGCGCGTGCCGGTAGCGACGCCACGCTGATCACCTACGGCCCAAGTGTCTCCACCGCTTTGGCAGCAGCCAAGATGGCAGCTGAAGAAGGCCTCAACTTAGAAGTTATCGACGTGCGCAGCATCGTTCCGTTTGACGATGAGACCGTCTGTGCCTCGGTACGCAAAACTGGGCGAGCTATCGTGATTGCCGAAGCTCAGGGCTTCGCCTCAGTGGCCAGTGAAATTGTTGCCCGCGTCCAAGAAAGGTGCTTCCACTCTCTGGCAGCTCCAGTCTTGAGGGTCACCGGATTTGATATCCCATACCCGGCACCAACTTTGGAAAAATACCACCTGCCCAGTGCGGAAGGAATTCTCGACGCCGTTGATCAACTCCAGTGGGAGGCCTAAATGAGTATCAAGACTTTCCTATTACCTGACCTCGGCGAGGGACTGACCGAAGTAGAGCTGGTCCGATGGATTGTGGCTGCTGGCGACACTGTCGCCGTGGACCAACCCATCGCAGAAGTCGAAACCGCCAAGTCTTTGGTGGAGATTCCGTCTCCCTTTGAAGGCGTAGTCTCCACGCTGCACGGTGAAGCTGGCCAGATGATGCTGGTAGATGAGCCGTTCATCTCCGTGAACACCGGCGGCGAGGATGCACCGCAGACTGGGGAACCATCCGGCGAGCGCGCACAGTCCTATCGCGAAGAAGAACTTGCAGGAACACAGGCCCCTGCTGGTGAATCTGTTGACCCAAGTGGCGAGGCAGAGCACGACGAAGAAGGCAGTGGCAATGTCCTCATCGGCTATGGCACTGGCTCAGCTCAGCGCAAAACTAGTCGGAGGCGTAAACCTCGCGGGCTGGGCGCTAGTGGCGCATCAGCAGCGAAGGCTCCTGCTGAAGCAGTTCGTGTAGTCAACCCGCTGGTTCGTAAGCTGGCCCGAGAGAATTCTCTGGACATTTCTACCGTGCAAGGCACCGGCCCAGAGGGTCTGATCCTGCGCACTGATGTGGAAGCTGCCGTTGCTGCTGCAAGTCAAGCGCCTGCGACGACTGCTACCGCTACGCAGCCAAGCACTTCGAGCACGGCCGCGAAGCCGAAACTTTCGACAGGCACTGTGGATGCAGACTCACGTACCGGATTGCCGGTAGCTTCTTCGCAGGTGCTCTCCGGGGTACGCAAGACCATTGCCAACGCCATGAGCACTTCCCGCCGTGAAATTCCCGAAGCGACAGTGTGGGTGGATGTAGATGTCACCAAACTGTTGAAGCTGCGCACCAAGATCAAGGAAGCCGATGGTCAGGCGCCTAGCGTCATAGCTTTGATTTCGCGTTTTGCCGTGGCAGGGCTGCAGCGTTTCCCTGAATTGAACAGTCGTATTGATGTCGAGACTGATGGGGGATTGCGGCACACCGTATTTGAGGGAGTGAATCTAGGATTTGCGGCTCAGACCGAGCGCGGTTTAGTTGTGCCCAATGTACGGGACGCTCATAAGCTCAATGCCCAAGAGCTCTCTGCCGAGTTTGCTCGTTTGGCTACGGTTGCCCGCGAGGGCAAGGCCGGCGTGTCCGACTTGTCGGGTAGCACCTTCACGATCAACAACTACGGGGTCTTCAACGTTGATGGTTCGGCTGCCATTATTAATTACCCGGAGGCTGCGATCCTGGGGCTGGGGCGCATTATCGAGAAGCCATGGGTGGTCAACGGCAAACTTAAGGTCCGCTCGATCTGCGAGCTGACGCTCAGTTTTGATCACCGTGTCTGTGATGGTGGCACCGCTGCCGGGTTCTTGCGATTTGTTGCTGATGCAATGACGGATCCCAAGCGGGCCCTGGCGACGCTCTAGTAGTGCTGCGCTGTCACTGAACTACTCAGTTGCTGAGTGGCATCGATGATCCCTGTCGAACCCAAGTTGAAACGGGTTCGGCGGGGATCATCCTTAATGCTGATATTTCAGTATTGATCGATCATTTAGTTCCATGTCAGATTAGTGTTGATAGCATGGAAATACATCTACGCACCTTGTTGAAGTAGATGCGGCTGGTAAATGACTCCACCAACCACGGAGCCGATCAACTGGACTATGGAAACGAGATGAAGATGACCAGGCATGCAGTGAAGAACCGTCCATGGGTATACCTGATCTTGATTCTTCCGGTCTTCATCGTGTTCGGCATTTACTTCCCGCTGGCTAATCAGCTGCCGGAGATCATCGCTACGCACTGGTCATCGACCTATCCTGACGAATTCACCCGCACTGCAGTATTTGTGCCAGTTGCCATTGGCCTGAGCATCCTAGGAACCGTCCTCGGTTTGAGCTCATTAGTTCAGCAGCGCAGGCCGGGCTTATTGTTGACGCTCCTCTTTGTTGGTTCACTACTTTCGTGGACCACGGTGGGAGTTTTTGTAGGCTCGGTGATACCAACAGCGCTCGCCGAAACACCAGAGACAGCCGTCATCGGCATCTGGATGCTCCCCATGTTGCTCTGCACGCTGGTAGCTCTCACTCCACTGTGGATCTGCGGCGTCTACCAGTCGTATTCAAAGCAACTGCAAGCTCAACGACAAACACGTATCGACCTAGCTCAGGGAAGAACTGCATCTACACCCCAGCCCGATGTGAGCGCTGGGGGCAAGAAATTTAGTGAAACGATGAAGGCCCCGTGGTGGATGTGGGCGCTCGCGATACTGATTGCTGGAGTAGGGCTATATATTCTCTTCGAATTCATCGCCCGCCCGGGTGAAGTGAATTCGGCCGCCACCATTACCGGTCTAGTAACTTGCCTGGTCGTTAGTCCGCTAGTCCTAGGACTTTGTTTGATCCGAGTGACTATCACTGACCAACAGGTGCAGGTGGCCTCCGCAATCTTTGGGTTCCCCTTGCGCACCATCCAGCTGGTTGACATCCTGTCGGTGGCCAGTACCGAGATTGACCCAATGACGTGGGGCGGCTGGGGATGGCGCTTCTTTCCCGGTGGATCAGCGGTGGTCCTACGACGTTTTGAAGGCCTGGCCTTTGAGCTGAAGAATTCAACGCGATTTGCTGTGACGGTTCCGCACTCTGAACGTGGCGCCGAGAAACTCAATGCACTGCTGCAGAGGAATGATTCCTAAATACGGCCTTGCTGGTGACCCCGAGGAACCACTTATTGCGCAACGGTGCGCATTGGCCCCAGCACGACAGAACGTAACGCCAACCCTGTAACCAGTGATGCCGCGACGACATGTGCAATGCCCAAGATTGCGTAGGTCAGCTGTAAGGTCTCGGGAATCTTCTGAATGTGCGGGTGAGGTAAGAGGAAAGATAATCCGATGATGATGGCCCACACGATGATGCTGGTCGCGCCAACTCGTCTGGACCAGCCAGTCTTGCGCACTTCATGACTCAGCGGTTGAATCCGTTGTAATACAACGCTGGCGATAACCATCCAAAAAGCAGTGACCAGAAAACCAGCGGCGATGTCGCTCGGGCGGTGCCAACCACACACTAGTGTTGCCACACCGGTGACTGTGGCAAAGAGCCAAACAATAGGCTGTATGACTGGGCGAAGTTTTGGTGGGGACATCAAATACATCAAGCCCATGGCCGCTGCCGCAGCAGTGGTGTGTCCCGAAGGGAATGAGTTTCCGGTCGTACCAAAATTGAAGTCCGGACGAATCAAGATTTCATGTTTGAGCAACTGCGTAGTGCCCAACGCTGCTGCCGCACCGAGAATCGCGACAATGGCCCTGATGAAACTTCGGTCTCTGATCACTCGATAGAGCAAGAAGATTCCGGCAACAACACCACAGATCACCGGAAGCAGATCCAAGAACTGGCGCACTGGATCCAGCAACTCGGTACGTGGCCACCACTGCGACCAAGCCATGAAGCTTGCTTGATCGGCCCATTGACCCGCGCGCAGCAGCACAAAGAAGACATATTCAACGCAGAACAGGGCTATCAACAAGATGAGAGCCAACCACCACCGAATGTGGCGCGGGTGCGGAGCTGCTGAATGGCGGGGCATGCTTCTAGACTGTCACAATTACTGGTGCAAACGTCACCCAAAAAGACTGTAATTATCCCCACGCTCGCTAGGCTATGGTACATGAGCATTGAACTTCCACCGCTGGCAGAACTGTTGGCAAACAGCCATGTTGTTCGCTTACCCATGCGAGTTAAATTCCGCGGAATCACCCAGCGCGAAGCACTGCTCATCAAAGGACCGGCCGGGTGGGGAGAATTCTCGGCCTTCCCTGAATATGGAGCCCACGAAGCCTCCCGCTGGCTCGCTGCCGGCATCGAAGCTGCCTACCAACCATTCCCGGAACCACTTCGCACTTTGATCCCCGTCAACGCAACTCTGCCGTCGGTCCCAGCCAGCGAGGTGGGTGCCGTACTTGAACGCTACGATGCACCACACACCATCAAAATCAAGGTGGCAGAACAGGGACAAGACTTGGACCAGGACTTGGCCCGGGTTGCCGAAGCCCGTCGGCTTTACCCTCACGCCGCTTTGCGAGTTGATGCAAATATGGGCTGGGACATTGAGCAAGCGGTCCATGCGCTCAAGGCCCTCAGTGAGTACGACCTGCAATATGCTGAACAGCCAGTACCGGGCATCACCGGTTTGGCTGAAGTTCGTGAGAAATTGCGCAATGCAGGCTTTGATTTGAAGGTCGCTGCCGATGAAGCAGTGCGCAAGCACACAGACCCGCTGGAAGTTTCTCGGCTGGGCGCAGCAGATCTCATGGTCATCAAGGCGCAGCCACTGGGTGGGATTCAGGCCGTACTGGATATTGCTAAGAAAGCTGAACTAGACGTCGTCGTTTCTAGCGCTCTGGACACCTCGGTAGGACTAGCTCAAGCGGCAGCTCTAGCCAGTGCGCTACCAGAACTGCCCTACGCCTGCGGATTATCTACCGGGACATTATTAGCCGATGACGTATGCGCGGATCCATTGCTGGCCAAAGCCGGCTACCTTCCGGTGCGTCGAATCGAAGCCGATGCCAAGAAGCTTCAGGACCTACGCCCTGAAGCCTCGAAAGTTCAGTGGTGGCTACGCAGAGTTGAGCAATGTTATGAGCAGCTGGTGAATGCTTAGCCTGTAGCACCCATCTATTTCCCCGCAGTTAACTTACGCGTTGCATTTTGCACACTTCTGGGTGAAAACCTCATATCGAGTCGTTCCCCTGACAGCGAGCCCTAACTGAGGAAGTGATGGATCATGAATCCAACCCGTACCCTTTTGCCAATGCTAGGCCACACCCGTGGCGGACGTTCCGCAGCTACTTGCCACTTTAAGTGTGGAGATGCCTGCGTTAAGCCAGATTGCAATACCTCGTCCAACGGCTACTTCAAAGATATTGCCGATAAGGCAATGTCTCGCCGCAGCATCCTTGGCCTAGGCGCCGTCGGTGCATCGGCGCTAGTAGTTGGACCACAGTTCTTCGGTGCCTCTGATGCCACCGCCGCACCATTGGTGCCGCTAAAGAACGGTTCTGACAAGGGTGGGAAGCTGGCCTTTGACGCCATTGAGCCGGTGTCTCGTTCAGTAGATAACCTCACCGTTCCAGAAGGCTACGATTGGGCTCCGATCATCCGTTGGGGTGACCCGCTATTCAAGAACACCGCACAGTTTGACGCCACCAAACAGAGCGCCAAGAAGCAGGCCGAACAGTTCGGTTACAACAACGATTACCTAGACATCATTGTTGATAAGTACTCGGGCCGCACCGGCGTGCTGGTAGCTAACCACGAATACACCAACGAAGACATGATGTTTGACGCTGCGTGGTTTGAAGCTAACAAGGACGAAGCTCGCCGCATCGCGATGAACGCTCACGGTTTCAGCGTTGTAGAAGTAAAGCGCAAGAAGCATGACAAGCAGTGGAGCTACGTCCAGGGCGGCGAACGTAACCGTCGCATCACCGCACAGACTGAATTCAAGGTAGATGGCCCTGCTGCTGGAGCCGATCTGCTCAAGACCGTTGCAGACCCAACCGGAACCAAGGTTCTGGGCACCCTGAATAACTGCTCCGGCGGCACCACCCCATGGGGCACCGTGCTTTCCGGTGAAGAAAACATTGACCAGTACTTCAAGGGCAAGGGCACTGCCGAAGAAGCACGCTACGGCATAGGCACCGCAGCCACCGAGCGCGGTTGGGAAGATACTGACCCACGCTTTGGCCTGAGCAACGAAGGTTATGAAAACGAAGCACACCGCTTCGGCTGGGTTATCGAAATTGACCCACAGGATCCAAAGTCCACCCCGGTAAAGCACACCAACTTGGGCCGCTTTAAGCATGAAGGTGCCAACGTGCGCATCGCCAAGAATGGTAAGGCTGTTGCCTACTCCGGTGATGACTCCCGCTTTGAGTACCTGTACAAGTTTGTCTCCAAGGGCACCTACTCCAAGCATGACCGCAAGAAGAACATGAGCTTGCTCTCCGACGGTGACCTCTACGTCGCAAAGTTCGCCGGTAACTCGCCAGCAAACGAAATTGACGGCAACGGCGAACTGCCATCGGACGGCGCATTCGACGGCACCGGCACCTGGTTGCCATTGGTCAAGGGCGGCAAGTCCATGGTTGAAGGCATGAGCGTTGAAGAGGTTTTGGTTTACACCCGTCTGGCAGCAGATAAGCTCGGCGCCACCAAGATGGACCGCCCAGAAGACGTGGAGCCAAGCCCGCTGTCGGGAAAGCTGTACGTGGCGCTGACCAACAACTCTGATCGTGGCAAGACCGGCAAGGAAGGCGCAACCGAGCCGAACCCTCGCATTTCCAACCGCGATGGACACATTATTGAACTGACCGAGGCAGGAAACGACGCCACCAGCACCAAGTTCACTTGGAACATTCTGCTGGTTGCAGGCGATCCGAAGGTCAACGGTTCAACGTACTTCTCTGGTTACCCTGCCGATAAGGTCTCACCAATTTCCTGCCCGGATAACCTGGCCTTCGATTCAAAGGGCAACTTGTGGATCTCCACCGACGGCGCACCAAGCACCATCGGCTACTCGGATGCACTGCACAAGGTCACCTTGACCGGCAAGGACCGTGGCCGCGTGGAACAGTTCTTGGCTGTCCCAACGGGCGCTGAAACCTGTGGCCCACTGATCCATGACAAAGACAACTCAGTCTTCGTCTCTGTGCAGCACCCGGGAGAAGGCGGCACCTTCGTCTCCCCAAGCTCGCTGTTCCCTGACTTCCTAGAGAACCCAGCCGCAGCAGGCGCAGGCCAGTTCTACGGCCCACGTCCAACCGTGGTTCAGGTCTTCAAAGCAGAGACTGAAAACCAGGGTAAGGGCAAGGGCAAAAACAAGTAGCCTTTCGGCCATCGTGTAATTAGACGCCGGTGAGATCTGTGAGTTTCGCAGATCTCACCGGCGTCTTGTTGCACCCTCGCAGTCGGCGCGCGTACCAAGGCATAGACTTGGGGTAGTGCCTAAGCTGAGGAATCGAAGGAGCCACATCGCGTGGGATTGCAGCAACCAGAAGAGCAACGCGCCATCACCACGGCTCGTGAAGTCCTCGGATCACTGATCCAGGCGGGAGTACGAGATCTAGTGATTTCTCCTGGCTCACGTAGCGCGCCCTTGGCCTATGCCGCCGCTGAAGCTGAGCACGCAGGACTGCTCACCATCCATGTGCGCATCGATGAGCGTTCAGCCGCCTTCATGGCCTTAGGTCTGGCGCAAAGCACAAGAACACCGGTAGCCGTAGCTGCCACCAGTGGTACTGCCATCGGCCAGATGCTGCCAGCCGTCATGGAGGCGAACCACACGGCAACACCACTGCTAGTCCTCTCCGCGGACCGGCCCGATGAACTACATGGCACGGGCGCCAGCCAAAGCACCAAACAAAAGACACTCTTCGGCGAACACGTCAGAGCCGCGCTCAACGTGCCAGCAGGCCAAGATCCTGTAGCCCAAGTGAATCAAGCGCTAATAGCGCTCGCCGGTAGTCAGCTGAACCCGGCCGGCCCAGTGCAGCTGAACCTGCAATTTCGCGATCCGCTGATCCCAGGTGAAGACGAAACGATTGGCTCTCAGCCCTGGACCAACATTCAGGCCGGTACATGGCCTGGTGTCGTGAATCAATCATCAACAGCAATCGTGAGTGCTCAATTCCTTCCACTGCGTCGCACGGTTGTTGTTGCAGGACATGATGCGGGGGAGCAGGCAGCAGAGTTTGCACAACTTTTAGGTCTGCCACTTTTTGCTGAGCCCTCGTCCAACGCACGCTTTTCAACAAATGCCATTACTCATTACCGGCCGTTGATTGCCGTGGGCAGTGAACACATTGATCGTGTAGTGCTTTTTGGGCGTCCTACGCTCAGCCGGCCTGTAGCCAAACTCTTAGCTGATCCTCGAATTGACAGTGCCATCTGGCAACCGACACCAGCGCCTTGGTATGAGCCAGGGCGGCGGCGTGAGCAACCGATCAATAGCTGGGAACAGCTTGTAGAGTTTGCCGGTGTAGGCGCTGAGGAATGGCTGGCCAACTGGCAAGACCTAGATAGACACGCCCAGCAGATTCGTGCGTTGCACGGCGAAGAGTCCACGCTCAACGGGCTGGACGTGGCTGAAGTGCTCTGGGAAAACCAGCCGGAGGTTCTACTGCTCGGCTCATCTAATATCGTTCGCGATTTTGATCTGGCTGCCAAGCCGACCGAGAGTCATGGCACCAAGGTGTATGCCAACCGTGGTTTAGCGGGAATTGACGGCACGATTTCTACTGCCATGGGCTTGGCCGTGGGCAGTGGACAGCGAACTGTCGCTGTCATGGGAGATATCACCTTCGCTCATGACGCCAGCTCCTTGATGTGGGCACCTTCAGAGCCACAACCTCAACTGGATGTGGTGGTGTACAACGATGGTGGCGGTGCCATTTTCTCCACATTGGAGCACGGTGCGGTGGATGACTCGGGACGTTATGCCGAAGCGGTCGAGCGTTTGTTTGCTACTGCTCAACAATTTGATGTTCAGTCGCTGGCCAAGGCTTATGGGTGGCGCTATGAGCGGGCAACCTCCAGAGCACAACTTTCAGATATCTTGACCCAGTCAGAGGAAAAGACGCTGCGGCTCATCGAAGTCCCGGCTTCCCGTGAAACCTTGCGGGCAGATAATCAACGACTCAATCAACACATCTCAAGCCTTGTTTGGCCAGAGCCCTAAGCTGTTCACTGATTCTTTCGACAAGAAAATCCTCTGCCCCGAACACCTACTCGGTGTCGGGACAGAGGATTCTTTTGCAATAGATCTTCTTTAGCTTCTTTGGGCCTTAGATATCCACGTGGGTAGGGTCCAAGACTCGACGCAGGAAATCCTGGGTACGAGGCTGTTGCGGATTGCCAATGACTTCCGAAGCAATGCCTTCTTCAACCACCACACCGCCGTCCATGAAGACCACACGGTCAGCAACTTCTTTAGCAAAAGCCATTTCGTGGGTGACCACAAGCATGGTCATACCCGCCTGGGCTAGATTCTTCATGATCGATAGAACTTCACCGACCGTCTCAGGATCCAAAGCACTGGTTGGCTCATCAAAGAGCATCAGCGTCGGTTCCATCGACAGTGCACGGGCAATAGCCACACGCTGCTGCTGACCACCGGAAAGCTGGTCAGGGTAGCGACCACCAAAATCGCCCAAGCCAACACGTTCGAGGTGGCTGTGAGCTACCTTCTGCGCATCAAGCTTCTTGCGCTTGAGCACCTTGATCGGTGCAACAGTGCAGTTTTCCAACACCGTCAGGTGTGGGAAAAGGTTGAACTGCTGGAAAACCATTCCAACTTTTTGACGCATCTGATCAAGATTGACATCTACGTTGGTGGCATCAAAGCCACCGACCAAGATCGTGCCGCCGTTGGGCTGCTCAAGTAGGTTGACGCAACGCAGCAAGGTGGATTTTCCGGAACCTGAAGGACCAATCAGGCAAACAACTTCGCCCGGCTTAACCTTCAGATCGATGCCCTTGAGTACTTCGTTGGAACCGTAGGACTTACGCAGTCCGGTGATCTCCACGCCCGCGGCATTGACTGAAATTTGATTAGTGTCAGTAGACATTCTCAAGTCCTCTCTACCGCTTGGTCTTCGCTGCGCGGGATTCGAATTTACGGGCTACCAAGCTCAACGGAATGGTGATAACCAGGTAGAACAAGCCAGCAACCACCAGCGGGGTGAGGCCTGCATCCAACTGGGAGATACCGTCACGGCCGAACTTGGTCATCTCGTACTGGGCCATGGCTGCGCCAAGAATAAATGCCAACGAGGTGTCCTTGGTGAGCAAGATGATCTCATTGGTCATCGGTGGCAAAACAATCTTGAATGCCTGCGGGATGACGATGGTAACCATTGCGCGCCAGGCTGGCATGCCCAGCGAACGGGCTGCTTCGGTCTGACCCTTAGGGACAGCCTGCAAACCAGCACGCAGGGTTTCAGCGATATAAGCCGAGGAAACCAGACCCAAAGCGAACATCACGTTCACCGGCTGCGGCCACGTAGTGCCAAAAGCTTGAGGCAAGCCAAATCCAAAAGCCAAGAGCACGAGGATCGCGGGGATGCCACGGAAGAATTCAATAAATGCGGTGGCGAACCAACGATAGGGCGCGAAGCTCGCGGTTTTCAATAGGGCCAGAATCAGACCCAGTGCCAAGCCAAAGGCGAAGGCAATGATCGTGTAGAAGATGGTGTTCTTCAGGCCGACCAAAATCATGTCCGGGAACATCGGGCCGAGCTTGTCAAAGGAGAAGAACGCGTAAGCGGCCTTATCCCAGTCAATAATCGCAATCAACGCGATGATGATGCCTACAAAGACAACTATCTGAATGGTCTTGCTCGTACGGGCACGCTGACTGGTAGTCATTGCCATGGGGTTGTACCTCTCGTAAAGGTAGCGGGGGTTCGCACTTGCAACCGGGTCATGCTTGTCGGTTGGGCGGTGAACCCCCGCTGGTAGATCATTGCGTGTTCAGTGACGAGTTATTTTTCGCCGAACCACTTCACGGTCAGTTCCTTCATGGTGCCGGCATCGGTCAGACGCTTCAGGGTTCCGTTGACCAGCTTCAAGGTGTCAGCCTTGTCCTTAGGAACGGCAACACCTAGCTGCTCACCGGTCTTGAAGTTGGCCACAGCCTTGTAATCGGCTTTGTCCTTCACCGCGTAGCCGAGGACCGACTGGTTACCCAGAACGGCATCAACCTGTCCTGCAAGCAATGCCTGGGTCTGTAGACCGGCATCCTCGTAGCCTACGATGTTCTTCAGGCCTTTTTCTTTGCCATACTTTTCACCGGTGGTGGCCTGCTGAACGCCAACCTTTTTGTCGGTGGCTGAAGCGAGGTCGGTGATGCCCGAACCGTTCTTAGCGATCAAGACCAGGTCATCATCCATGTATGGAGTGGAGAAATCCATCTTGGCTTTACGTGCATCGGTGATTGAGATCGAGGAAATTGCGATGTCGCACTGAGTGCTGAAAAGTCCCGACTCGATGGAGTCGAAGCTGGCGTCGATGACGTTCAAATCCAGCTTGGCGTCCTTGGCGATTTCTGCAGCAACATCCATGTCGAAGCCGACGTTCTTGCCGTCTTTAACAAATTCAAATGGCTCGTAAGGGATATCCGAGCAGACGGTCAGCTTGCCCTGGTTGAGCGGGAAGGATGCACCATCCGCTGAGGATTCGGAGCTGCTATCGGAACCGCAGGCGGTCATTGCCAAGAGTGCTACGGAGCTGAGAGCGATAGCGGCGGCGAATTTTTTCTTAGGGCTGCGCATAGGATCAAAACCTACTTTCGGGTCATTGCGAGTGGATCACTGCGATGCCCTAATCATAACCGCGGTAACACTAGCGAGAGACGCACTTCACACAAGTGTCATCGAGGGCAAGAAAAATTTACGCTGAAGAAACATGAGAGTGAAACAATTGACCGAAAAGTGATCTGCGTCCTACTCGGCGCCGAGGGCCTGGCGCATGGGGCGCATTTTTGCCCAAGACTCTGCCAGTTCATCCTCCGGCACTGAACCCGGAACGATGCCACATCCGGCGTAGAGGCGCATGAGTTTCTCGTCTTCCAAGATTCCTCCGCGCAAGGCGATGCCAAATTCTCCGTCGCCTCGGCTATCAACCCAACCCACTGGGCCCGCGTAAGGTCCACGGTCCAAACCTTCGAGCTCGCGCAGGAGCACCCCGGCCTTCTTGGTGGGTGTTCCGCACACCGCTGCGGTGGGATGGAAAATCTCAGCTACATCCAAAGCGGAGGGCAAGGCGCCTGTTGCGTCGGCACGCAACTGTGCGCGTACGTCGCTGGCTAGATGCCAGACGTTCGGTAGCTGGAGAATAAATGGTTCTTTGGGTGCGCTCATGCCATGCGAGATTGGGTTCAACGAGTCAGTGAGTGAATCGATGGCCAGCTGATGCTCATTACGCTGCTTGGGATCTTCAAAGAGTCGATGCTGGGCAAACTCAGGGTCTGCGGCTCCCGCTGCGGCACGATCTAACGTGCCGGCCAAGACGCGGGCTTCTGCCAGGCCATCGGTGACGCGAACCAGCATTTCCGGGGTGGCACCCACGAGGCCATCAACACTGTAGGTCCAGCAGTCTGCGTAACGTTCGGTCAGGGCGTGGGCCACTGCGGACAGATCGATGGGGGAGGTGCTGTGGGCTAGTACGTCGCGAGCCAGCACCAGCTTGGAGATTCCGCGCTCTTCAAAATGACCCAGTGCTTTGCGTACGGCTTCAACATAGGAGCCTGCGGTCAACTGTCCACTGGTGAGCTTGATAGCCCCTGGATCGGTGGCAGCGATGGCCGCGTCCTCCATGGCGGCGTTGACCCGGGCCAAAGCCTGCTCGTAGGTCAGATCTCTTAGTTCCTCGGCGGTGCCGGTCACGGTAATCCACGCGCCCTGCTCATCGCGTCCAACCACCAGCTGCGGGATGATCATGCGCGATTCAAAAACGCTGGTAAAGGAGAAAGCGAAGGATCCAAAGCTGACCAAACCACTACCGGGCCGGTTGATTGGATCAATGATGTCCGCGGCCTCGATGACCTGTGCAAACCACGCGCGGGCCCGCGCGAAGCGTTCCTCCCCGTGGGTGTGCAGGCGGGCGGCGGTGCCAAAACCCACCAAGCCATGCCCGTTCCGGGTCCAGACCATGCTTCGGTGACGCAATGAGTCGCCAAGCAGAGTTTGCGGGGCATCAAGATATTCAAAGGTGATGCTGGACAGCGATGGAGCCGACGCCTGATGGGCGCTGGCGCTAAGAACGGACGATTCTGCAGACATGATACGGCTAAGCCTACCGCGGGATGCCGGGGTTCAAGCGGTGGTGGTGTCCCCAGTCACGACTGTGAGATATGGCGGGTCTTGGCAGAACTGTTAGCCTAAGTCGGTAAACTCTAAACCGAACCGCTCGGTCGCTGGCCTGCAACCTGCAAAATGTTGCGTCGTGCCGATCACCAGCGGTGGACCGCATCGGTTAGAGTGAAGAGATGTTTGTCTGCATTATGCAGGCGCAGAAGTCTTCGCATTCCGCGATGGCCGCCCCGATGAAAGATAAGTAAGCCGTAGAACAGTGACTGATTCGAAGAGCAACTGGACCGCAGCCGGGCACGAAGTGTCCGACTCGATTGAGCTGAATCCTGAAACCGCTGCATTAGCTGCGGCTATCAATCTTCCCTCGGGCTTTGCAATGCTGGCCGAGGACCCGGACTTTGGTCCGGCTATTTCCATCGGTATGGCAAAGGTCGAGAAGCTATTGCGCGATGCGCTAGCTAACTCCGATCCATTGATTGATGCCTCCAGCCGGCACCTGGTCGAAGCCGGCGGTAAGCGCGTGCGCCCATTGCTGGTGCTGCTGACCTCACTGCTCGGCCACGGTGTGACCGACGAGGTCATCAAATCTGCCGCCATTGTGGAGCTGACCCACCTGGCCACCCTGTACCACGATGACGTGATGGACTCAGCTCCGCTACGTCGTGGAGCCCCCACCGCCCACGAGGTCTGGGGCAACTCGGTAGCCATCTTGGCTGGCGACCTGATCTTCGCCCGGGCTTCGGTCTTCGGTGCAGATCTGGGACCAGAAGCGGTGATGTGGCAGTCGCGAACCTTTGAGCGCCTCTGCCTAGGCCAGCTGCATGAATCCATCGGACCGCGTGAAGGCGACGACGCGATTGAGCACCACATCCAGGTCATCAGCGATAAGACCGCTTCTTTGCTTTCCACCTCCGGTGCCTTTGGCGCTCGTTTTGGTGGAGCACCTGAATTTATTGAGACCTTGCGTGAGTACGGTGAAAAGGTTGGCGTTGCCTTCCAAGTTGCCGACGACGTAATTGACCTAGCGTCCGAGAAGGCAGATTCGGGCAAGACTCCGGGCACTGATTTGCGCGAAGGTGTTCCGACGTTGCCAATCTTGCTGTTGCGTCAGGCTGCTGAGGCTGGAGACGAACAAGCACAGGCTGCGCTGGCACTGGTTGATGCAGACCTCACTACCGATGAGGCCTTGGCCCAAGCAGTAGCAGCGGTCCGTGAGCACACCGCGCTCCACGATGCGTGGAAGGTTGCCCGTCAGTGGGCAGATTCCGCGATCCAGGCGCTGAATCCGTTGCCAGAGGGCACCGTGAAGCAAGCTTTGATCTCCTTCGCTGACGCCGTGGTAACCCGCGACGCCTAAAGAATGTTGAGACGAAAAATCCCCTGAAGATTGATTTCTTCAGGGGATTTTTTGCTTGGTCATCGCCGGTGCTCAGCGGATAACTTGTGCAGCAGTTAGTGGCTCTGGATGCTCATTAGAGAATAGAGCCGCGCGTAGTTCTTTGGCTTTGATCGCTCGTTCTTCAACCGAGACCCGGTGGCGAAGCTGCTGGTACAACTGATCATCGTGATACCGCGGGAACACATGCTGGTGGTAATGCCAGACGTGCTGGTTTCCTGCCGGTTCATTATGTTGCCTGGTACTGGTTCCTTCGGGATCCCACGCTAATTTCATGGCCAAGGCCACGCGTTTGGTTTCCTTCATGATCGCCGCACCGGTGGCGTCGTCTAGGTCGTAGAGTGCTTCCAAATGTTTGGTGGGAATGATCATGGCATGCCCGCCGTAATTACCAAACCCATCACAAGCCATGATGGCGGCCACCAGATCAGTCTGATAAATCAGATCTGTGGGTGCGCACAAGTTGTCTTGGCTGAACGGTAAGTCAAGCACCAATTCGCAAAATGGGCATTGGTAGCCGTCCGGTTGATGGGAATGGTGGAGCACTAGTCCTCCAGTTCGGCAGCCAGCTCGTCAAAGACCCATGCGAACATGTCCAGCGTGAATTCACTGAAAGTGCCTTCTTCACTGGTCCAGGTACCTTTGGCGTTATTGCGGCGATAGACAATTGGATCCGGAACATCAAGCTGTGAAGCCTTAAACGCCCAGACAAACTTCTCTTCTTCGTCTTCCAAGAACAGCAGGTGACCGTCTTCGATTTCCAGCTCTTCTGGGTCGAAGAAGTAGTGGTAGGCCTCCATGAAGTCTTCATTGTTGCCTAGGGCCCGGTAGAACTCTTCGAGCACAAAAGGAATCGAAACCTTGGACTGCGCTAGGGCTTCGCTCAGCTCTTCGCTGTTCAACCCGTCGGCTTCATTCCACTGGTCTTCCAAATATTTTGGAACCAAGGAACAGAACTTCTCTAGAAACATGTCAGCCATGTCTTTATCCTATCGAGATTAGCCAAGCTCTAGTGCGCTCAACGCGATCCAAAGCTGGACTCGGTCACTTGTCACATTCGGGTCATAGCCCGAGAGCTCTGAGATCTGCTGCATGCGATAGCGCACCGTGTTGCGATGCAACCCTAAAGCTTCGGCAACGGCGCCGACAGATCCATCCCGATTCAGGTATTCACGCAAGGTCAACAGCAAGTCTGACTCATGGGTGGAATCAAAGTCCTGCAGTGGGCCCAAAGCCTCGGTAGCCAAGTCTTGCAATGGGACATCGCGGGCAGCGAGCAGCAGCGAGGTCAAAGAAAGTTTGGTTGGCACGTTGACACGTTCGCCGTGACGAAGGGATTCAAGCGCCTCAAAGTAGCTCCAACGAATACCGGTGGTATTTGAATAGCGTCCACCGTAGCCAACGCGGGCGGAAATACCGGCAGCCACCAGATACTCATCTAGATGCTTGATAGATAGCTGCACCTTGGAGTGGGCAACAATGACCGCAAGCCGTCCTTCCATCATTGCGGAGACCTGGGAAGAAAGATCAGCTGGTAATGGCAGTGTTTGGAGTCGTTCGGCTTGAGATGAAGCCTGCACCAAGATCACTGCGTGTTCACGCTGTGGGTTTAGTCCCAGGGCGCCAAGCCGTCCGGCTGCGTCCGAGCCAACCAGCGTGCCGGCGGCAAGGTCAGCGAGTACTTGACCGTTGGCCTGGCGCTGGGAGGCGCGAAGGCGTGACTTGTTGGCCATTTCTAGGCCAATCAGTGACTGTGCGTAGTCCACGACCGGGTCATGTACATAGGGTTCGGCCAGATGAAGAATGCACTTATCGCGAAGTCCGGTAGCCACCGGAAGTTCATGCCAGATACGTTCTGGGTCGTAGTCGCCACTGATGACCTCACCGTGCAGGCTGAGTGCCACATCGGTGCGGATCATCCGTACGAGCTCATCAAGCATGCTGTCCAGATCTGAGGAGAGCAGCGAGCGAGCCAGCTTCTGGTGCGACTTGAGCAGGTTCTCAACGCGCTTGAGGTGATCAGCATTCAACGCCTCGGCGATGAGCCGGGTGATTGAGGCAAAAGGTACCTGATAGGGAACTTCAAAGACCGGCAATCCTACTTCGCGGGCGGCGGTGATGGTTGCCTCGGGAACCGAGGAATGTTCAAGACCGGTGCCGAAACCCAGCGCCACTGCATCATTGGCGGCCAGAACACGAACGAATTCTCGTTGGGCGGCTTTTGTCTTTTGACGCACACCGGTGGTCAACACGATCTCTCGACCGGTAAGGAAGCGTGAGGGGTCAAGTAGCTCCGTGATGGCTCCCCAGGTGATAACCACGTCGTCGCGATGGGTGTGGTCGGTCATCGGCTTCAGGTTGAGCTCGTCATGCTCAAGGAGTCCGCGTAAACTAATTGCCATGTGGCTATTCTAGTTGGGAGACGGAAAGTTCCCATTTCAGCAAAATGCTCAAATAATGGACACACGCACCCGAAAATTGACCAGAATGTGAACTTTTTGCAGTAGCTTGGATTCATGAGCTCTCCATCTTCTACACAGGGCGCTCCACTCGCATCCGAAAAGCGTGAAACCTTCAGTTCTCGAAAGTTGTTCATCCTTTCTGCGATTGGTTCAGCCGTTGGTCTGGGAAACATTTGGCGTTTCCCTTATGTTGCCTACGAAAACGGCGGCGGTGCATTCCTGATCCCTTACCTGGTCGCAATTCTCTGCGCCGGTATCCCTTTGCTATTCCTCGACTACTCCATCGGTCACCGCTACCGCGGTTCGGCTCCACTGGCTTATCGCCGGGCCAACCGTAAAACCGAAATGCTCGGCTGGTGGCAGGTACTGATCTGCTTCGTAATCGCCATTTACTACGCAGCCATCATCGCGTGGGCTGCCATGTACTGCTGGTTCTCCATCACCAAGGCCTGGGACAAGAACCCTAAGGGAGCCGAAGGCTTCTTTATGAATGACTTCCTCAAGGTTTCCGATACCGTGGGCGTTTCCTTCGACGTGGTCGGCCGCATCTTCGTGCCGATGTTGATCGTTTGGCTGGTCACCATGGTGATCATGATTGCCGGCGTTAACAAGGGTATTTCCCGAGCCAACGCGGTCTTCATGCCATTGCTGATCGTCATGTTCGTGATCCTCGTGGTCCAGTCGGTCTTCCTGCCAGGCGCCATTGACGGCCTGAACGCCTTCTTCACCCCGGACTTCGCGGCCTTGCAGAACCCGGCCGTCTGGGCTGCGGCCTTCGGCCACATCTTCTTCTCGCTGTCCGTGGCCTTCGGCATCATGGTCACCTACTCCTCGTACATGAAGCGCAAGAGTGACTTGACCGGTTCCGGTTATGTTGTTGCTTTTGCTAACTCGGGCTTCGAGCTGCTAGCCGGTATCGGCGTCTTCGCTGCCCTAGGCTTCATGGCGCACAACGCTGGATCCAGCGTTGATGACGTGGCCACCAGTGGCATCGGCTTGGCATTTATTGCCTTCCCAACCATCGTCTCCCAGGCACCTCTGGGTGGACTCATTGGTGTGCTGTTCTTTGGTTCGCTGGTCTTCGCGGGCTTGACCTCGCTGATCTCGATTCTTGAGGTCATCGTTGCGGCCTTCCAAGACAAGCTGGGTTGGAAGCGTACCCCGGCAACCTTGGTAGTTGTTCTTCCAGTTGCCGTGATCTCACTGGTGCTGTTCCCAACAACCACCGGTTTGTACCTACTGGACACCATGGACGCCTTCGTGAACCAGTTCGGCATCCTCGCTTGTGCATTGGTCTTGGTGATTGTCTTTGGCGCAGGTCTTGGCATGTTGCCTAAGCTGGCCAAGCACATGAACCGTCACAGCTCCATCAAGCTGGGCACCGGTTGGAAGGTCCTGGTTGGCGGCATCGGTCCGGCAGCGCTGGGCTACATGCTGATCAACGAAGTACAGTCCAAGATCAACGAGCCGTACTCGGGTTACCCAGCATGGTTCAACGGCATCTTCGGTTGGGGCATGGCTGGCGCGTTGATTGTTGGCGCTGTACTCATGTCGCTGATCCCATGGGGCAAAAACTCAAAGATCGATGATCCAGAGTTTGAACAGCATCAGAAGAATGTTGAAGCTGAAGAACTTCCTGACGCAGTCGGAAAGGAATACTAGTCATGAGCGGCATCGCAATTGTATTCATGATCATTTCCATGCTGACCATCTGGGGTGGCCTGGCCATCTCACTGATCAACCTCTCACGCAATCCTGAAAAGGATGATGACCACGTGATTGAAACCGCTGAACCTGCAGGTAATAGCAACCTGTAATTTCCGCAGAAATTAGCTGTAGCCTCCTTGTTCCAAGTCCGACTTGGAACGGGGAGGCTTTGCTGTGCAGATGCACTACAAAACCAAAAGTCATTTGTGCCAACTTTGCTAGTCGCAAAGGGCCTTGAAGAATAGTCTGTTGGTTAGAACACGTCGAGCGACATGCTCGTAAAACTTTAGTGAAAGGACAAGCAGGTGGACGTTACCTACCGTATTGAACAGAAGCGCAAGATCAACGGGCCATTCCCCGGCCCAAAGTCGGAAGAACTCGCCGCACGCCGCGCCAAGGCAGTTGCTGCCGGCGTTGCTTCCACCCTGCCTGTTTACGCAGCTGACGTTGACGGCGGCATCATTGTTGATGTTGACGGCAACCAGCTGATCGACCTGGGCTCGGGCATCGCGGTAACCACCGTTGGCGCATCCAACCCAGCAGTGGCTAAGGCCGTTGCCGAGCAGGCGCAGCGCTTCACCCACACCTGCTTCATGGTTGCTCCTTACGAGAACTACATTGCCTTGGCTGAGAAGCTTGCTGCCATCACCCCAGGTAACTTCGAGAAGCGCGCAGTGTTCTTCAACTCTGGTGCTGAAGCCGTGGAGAACGCCATCAAGGTTGCTCGTGTAGCTACCGGTCGCCAGGCAGTTGTAGCCTTCGACCACGCTTACCACGGCCGCACCAACTTGACCATGGGTCTGACCGCTAAGGCTGCCCCATACAAGCGCGGATTCGGTCCACTGGCATCAGAGATCTACCGCATGCCAATGAGCTACCCATTCCGTGAAGAGAATCCAAACATCTCGGGCAAGGAAGCTGCAGAGCGCGCGATCTTGGCCATGGAGAAGCAGATCGGTGGCGACCAGATCGCTGCGATCATCATCGAGCCAATCCAGGGTGAAGGTGGCTTCATCGTTCCTGCAACCGGCTTCTTGCCACGCGTTGCTGAATGGGCCAAGGAAAACGGCATTGTCTTCATTGCTGATGAAGTTCAGGCCGGCTTCGCACGCTCCGGTGCTTGGTTCGCTTCGGACATCGAAGAGATCGAACCAGATATCGTCACCGTGGCTAAGGGCATCGCCGGCGGTATGCCACTGTCGGGCATCGTTGGCCGCGCCGAACTGCTTGACTCGGTTCACGGTGGCGGCTTGGGTGGCACCTACGGTGGTAACCCAGTAGCTGTTGCTGCAGCACTTGAGAGCATCAAGTTCATGGAAGAGCAGGACCTGCCAGGTCGCGCACGTGAGATCGAAGAGAAGTTCTTCGCTCGCTTCACCGCTTTGCAGTCCGCATTCCCAGCTATCGGTGAAGTCCGTGGCCGTGGCGCAATGATTGCTATTGAGTTCGTCAAGGCTGGTGGCAAAGAGCCAGACGCTGATCTGACCAAGGCTATCGCTGCCGAGTGCCTGGCTCAGGGTGTTGTCATCCTGACTTGCGGTACCTACGGCAACGTCATTCGTCTGCTGCCTCCATTGGTTATCGGGGATGAGCTGCTCAACGATGCATTCGACGTTCTTGAGACTGCTATCCGCAAGCTTGCTGCCTAAGGCTTAGCCCGGAAGTAAATAACTAAAGCTTCGGCCGTTCTAGTTTGAAACTAGAACGGCCGAAGCTTATTTCTTTGTGCGCTAAATGCGTTGGCAGCTAGCTGATCTCTACTGGTTCAGGAAGGTTCCGGGCCTTAGGTGCGCGCAGCATATCGACCAAAACGAAGATGACCGCAATCCATACCAGGACAAATCCCATCCAGCGTTCAAACGGCATATGTTCGTGGAACATCAGTACACCAAGGATGAACTGCAGTAGGGGAGCGATGAACTGCAGCGAGCCCACCGTGCTCAGCGGAAGGCGTCGAGCAGCCCCACCAAAGAGCAAGAGTGGAACAGCAGTGATGATGCCGCTGGAAGCCAGCAAGAGTACGCCACCGAGGTTGCTGTCTAGCAAGGTGGAACCGGTGGTCTGCGAGAGCCAAATGACGTAGATGATGGCCAGCGGGGTTAGCCACACAGTTTCGACCGTCAGTGCGCCCAATGCGGTGCCCTTGGAGCCGACCTTGTTCTTTACTAGGCCGTAGAAGCCAAAGGAGAACGCAAGGCCCAGAGAAATCCATGGCACGCGGCCCAAGCCCACGGTGAGCACAATAACGGCTACGGTAGCCAGCGCCACTGCTGCCCACTGCAAGGGGCGCAGCTTTTCCTTAAGCACCAGCACGCCGAGCAGGATGGCAACAATGGGGTTGATGAAGTAGCCCAGCGACGCCTCAAGTACGTGTCCGGTCAACACTGCCAAGGCGTAGAGAACCCAGTTGCCCGCGATCAAGACGCTGGCCAGGGCCAACTGCATCATGGTCTTTGTATCTTTGAACATCGCAATAAACTGACGAATCTGCGAGGTAATAGCGAGCAGGATCAAGCAGAAGATCAAAGAGAAGAGAACTCGCACGGCTACGAACTCCACAGCTGAGATCTCCGGGAGCAGCAAGAAGTATGCGGGGAGCAATCCCCAGATGAGATAGGCAGAGGTGCCTTGAATCAGACCATAGCTGTGTTCAGAGCGGACCGGTTTGGTGGTGCTTGATGACATGCAGAATGTACGCTTTCGAACTATTGTGAAGCAGGAAAAGGCGGAGCTACGGGGCAAAAATTGCACCCTGCAACTCACAAAGTACAACGCCTATAGCTAGACAATATTCCCCGCAGAGCGAAATACGTTAGGCAGAATTCGGTACTCTACATCACAACTGCGTTTCAAATGCTTAATACCGGAACGAAGCTGCAGGCATAAACGTTGACTAGACTAAGAAATACCAACTTGGTCTGAGTCATTTACAAGGAGTGCGTCACGGTGCATGGTCATAACAACGGACTGAAAACAGCACTGTTGCTCGGCGGAATGTTTGCCCTGCTACTGGCTATCGGTTCGCTCATTTCGGCCGGAACTGGCCGGTCAATGTTCATTTGGGTCTTCGCCCTGATCGGTTTGGGCACCACCGCGTATGGCTACTGGAACAGTGACAAGCTCGCCTTGCGTTCCATGCACGCCTACCCGGTGAGTGAAGCTGAGAGTCCGATGATGTACCGCATTGTGCGCGAGCTATCGATGAACGCTCAACAGCCAATGCCGCGACTGTATGTCTCACCAACTACTTCGCCCAATGCCTTCGCCACCGGCCGCAACCCACAAAATGCTGCGGTGTGCTGCACCGAGGGAATCTTGCAGCTACTCAATGAGCGCGAGCTGCGCGGCGTGCTGGGCCACGAACTGATGCACGTATATAACCGTGACATTCTCACTTCATCGGTGGCTGCGGCGATTGCCGGTGTAATCACCTCGGTGGCACAGTTCCTGATGTTCTTTGGTGGCGGTGGAAGCAATGAAAACCGCAACGTCAACCCGATCGCACTGATCGCGTTGTCGCTCTTGGCACCACTGGCCGCATCAATTATTCAGATGGCTGTGAGCCGGACTCGTGAGTATGACGCTGACGAAGATGGAGCCAAACTAACCAACGACCCATTGGCTCTGGCCAGCGCGTTGCGAAAGTTGGAGTCCGGAATTTCTCAGGCTCCACTGGCAACGGGGGACCAGAAGCTGGTCAACAGCTCACACCTGATGATCGCTAACCCTTTCGGTTCGCGCCTGAAGCAGATGTTCTCCACGCACCCACCAATGGATCAGCGTATTGCTCGCCTCGAAGCCATGGCCGGCGGCCAGCAGTACTAAAAATCCTTAGCGGCGTTTGCGCGTAGACAAAAAAGTGAGCGGCGGCTTCCCACATTGACTGTGGGATGCCGCCGCTCACTTCTAGTTCAAAGAGAACCTAAAGATGCCTACCGGAAGTTGATGAACTGCAGGTCAGCTTCTTCGAAGTCACGCAGCAGGGCCATGGTGGCCTGCAGATCATCGCGGGACTTGGAAGAGACGCGAAGCTCGTCACCCTGAATGGTGGACTTGACTCCCTTAGGAGCCTCATCGCGGATCAACTTGTTGATCTTCTTGGCGACATCTTGTGCGATGCCTTCCTTGATGCTGGACTCAATGCGGTATTCCTTGCCGGATGCAAATGGCTCACCGGATTCCAAGGACTTCAATGAGATGCCACGCTTGACCAGCTTTGACTGGAAAACATCCAGTACAGCGTTGACGCGCTCTTCAGAGTTAGCCTTCATCAAGATCTTCTCGCCACTGAAGTCAACCTCAGCGCCTACACCCTTGAAGTCGTAGCGCTGGGCGATTTCCTTCTGAGCCTGGTTCATCGCGTTAGCGACTTCCTGGCTATCAACCTTGCTGACGACGTCGAATGTGGAATCACTAGCCATGTGAATACTCCTAGCTGTAACGGGTCTGATTCGTTTCATAGCCTACCGGTTTTGCGCCCTAAATTCGGGCTGTGATCAGGCTTACAGAGAAAAGAGCCCCCTCGATTTCACATCATCGAAAATCTCCTGTAGAGTTATTTCTCGTTCCGACAAGAACAAACGTTCTTGAACGAACCATCTCGGCAGATTACCCGAGCGGCCAAAGGGGGCTGACTGTAAATCAGCTGGCAACGCCTTCACTGGTTCGAATCCAGTATCTGCCACAAAAACTCCCGGATCTTTGATCCGGGAGTTTTTTGCATCCGGGCAAACTTTGTTGCACTGTGATCCGGATCTATTCCCGGTGTCAATGAAGATCACCTTTCTACGTATTTCACCTAATGTTCGGTTACCGTATAGGCATGGCTACTAGAAATGTGAGCGAAGATGACTTCGCACAGGTGATTGAAGACAACGATATCGTCCTTGTGGATTTCTGGGCAGACTGGTGCGGACCGTGCAAGCAGTTTGCACCTGTTTATGATCAGACCTCAAACAAGTTCACTGATGTTGTTTTCGCCAAGGTAGACACCGAAGCAGAACAGGGCCTGGCCCGTGCAGCTAACGTAACTTCGATTCCTACCATCATGGCTTTCCGTGAGCAGGTACTCGTCTTCTCGCAGGCAGGTGCGTTGAACCAGCCACAGCTTGAAGACTTGGTCACCGCCGTCAAGGGCATCGACATGAGTGAAGTTCACAAGCAGATCGCTGAAGAAGCAGCTCAGGCTGACTCCTAGGACTGCGTTTTGAGTTTCGGGCCCTACCTCTGCCGGTGATCCAGCGGAGCGTAGCGTGGCCCGAAGCTTTGTTTTCGCTCGCCAGAGAGCATCAACAGTCGCACCACTCGTTGCCGATGTGGTGCGTAGGGTGCCAAGAGCGCCAGCATTTGTGGATCAGTGATCCGCTTTCCGGTCAGTACTTGACCAACAAAATGGGCCAAATGGAAGTCTCCCACTGAGATGTGGTCTGAAGACCCATGCGACCGCTGAAGAGTTTCAGCGATAGTCCACGGCCCGATTCCAGGCACCGAGGCTAACGCCGCCTCCAATGTTCCAGGCGCTTTTGCCGTCGGCTTGGCATGGTTCAGTGGCTTATCCGCCCACCAATTGATGGCACCGGCTACCTGAACGAATTTTCTTATCGTTGTGGCGCGCTGCCCTTCAACCCGAGCCTGCTGCCAATCCCACCGTTGCATCTGTGCCAGATCCAGCGGTGAAGGAAAAATCTTCAACCCTTCAGGGGCCGGACCGGGCGCGGGCTGCCCAAATCGATGAATGAGCCAACGCCACGCATGGTTCGCTTCAATGCCAGTAACGCGTTGCTCAAGAATGGCACCTACTGCATGCTCAAAGATCCTGCCGGTTTTGGGTAGTACTAGATCAGGATGTTCTGCCCGGTTCCGGGCAATAATCTCCGGATAGATTCCCTCTTGCAGACCTTGATCAAATTCGTTCCAATCATCCTGCGCGCCTAAAAGATTGGGCGCAGAGTCCAATGCCCAAGATGCGCCGGGACCCCATGCTTGGAAGTCGGCAGCACCTTGAAGGGTGGGTTTTGAAATTTGCAGGGTTGCTGGGCCTAGGGGAGTAGCAAAAGCCAGCCAGGCTTCACTTGCCGAAAGCCGAATCGTCGGGTCACCGAGGCCTCGGCGCAGGATACCCAGAGACTTCGTCAAAGACACCGGTCCGCTAGGAGTGAAGCTCGCGCTCCAAGATTTCTGCATATTTCGCATTTTATCGTCTGGATCTTTGAGCTTGGGGCTTCAGTGGCCTTTAGCACTGACGCAAACATCACGTCCACTGCATGACGTTTCACTACGATCGGCAAGGACAAGTGTGACAAGCGCCGGTAAAGTTCTTGACATGAAGTATGCTTCCACTGTTCTTGATCTGATTGGCAACACTCCGCTGGTAAAGCTCAACAGCGTTACCGACGGAATCAAAGCCACCGTATTGGTCAAACTTGAATACCTAAATCCCGGCGGATCCATTAAGGACCGCATTGCGTTGAAGATGGTTGAACGTGCTGAACAGTGTGGCCAGCTTAAGCCCGGCGGCACCATCGTGGAACCTACCAGTGGAAACACCGGTGTAGGTCTGGCCATGGTTGGCCAGCTCAAGGGATACAAAACCATCTTCGTCACGCCAGATAAGGTTGGCGAGGAAAAGCGCGACGTACTTCGTGCCTATGGTGCCGAAGTAGTGGTCACGCCTACCGCTGTAGCCCCTGATTCTCCAGAGTCCTATTACGGTGTCTCGGACCGACTGGTGACCGAAATTGAGGGCGCCTACAAGCCCGACCAGTTCTCCAACCCGGGCGCACCTGATAGCCACTTTGAAACTACCGGACCAGAAATCTGGAACGATACCGACGGCAAAGTGACCCACGCGGTCATTAGCGCAGGTACCGGCGGAACCATTACCGGCACCGGACGCTACCTCAAGCAGATCTCGGCGCAGCGTGCTTCAGGCCCAGTGAAAATTATCGCGGCTGACCCAGATGGCTCGGTCTACTCCGGTGGCACTGGACGCCCATACTTTGTTGAAGGTGTTGGCGAAGATATGTGGCCGGGCAACTACGATGCTTCGGTCCCCGACGCTATTGAAGCGGTCACTGATGCTGAGTCATTTGAGATGACCCGTCGTCTAGCTAAAGAAGAAGGACTGCTCTTGGGCGGTTCCTCAGGCATGGCAGTTGTTGCGGCGCTACGTACCGCGCGTGAACTCAGCGAAGACGACGTTGTAGTAGTTATCGCCCCAGATGGCGGACGCGGCTACCTTGCCAAGATCTTCAACGACAGCTGGATGCTGCAGCAGGGCTTCATCACTGATGAATACTCCGCTCTGGACTTCATCGGCTCCGCCCTGTCAAAGCAAGGCACGGAAATAATCGACGAGAACGCAACGTTGTTACAGGCGGCTAGGGCCTTACGCGAACAAGGTGCCGACGCGTTGGTCGTTGCCAGCACTTCGCTGCCAGCCCGCATTGGTGAAGTACGTGGCGTCATCGGCGCCAGCACCATTACCGAAGCGTTGCTCGGTGGAGCAGAACCAACAAGCACCATCAAGGACTTGGGAGATTTGCCCAAGCCACTGATCGGCGTAGCTGACACCCTAGAACACGCCCAAGAACTACTTAAACAGCATCCAGCGGTGCTGCTGACCAAGGGTGGCGACGTTATTGCAGGCGCCACGTCAGCAGATCTGTTGGCTTACTCAACTCGCTAATGATTTCACTTAAGGACTGATATCGATGACCGAAAACACTCAGGGATCAAACACTCGCTTCGTCCACGTGGGCCAGGAATTTGAGCCACACACCGGTGCCGTCGTGCCACCGCTGCACTTCTCGACCACCTACGCACAGGACGGTATCGGAAACCTGCGCAACGGCTACGAGTACGGCCGCGGTGGCAACCCAACTCGTGACGCCCTGCAGGCTCAGCTTGCCGGCGCCGAATTTGGCACCCACGCCTTCTCCTTCGGCTCCGGACTGGCTGCCGAAGACTCATTGATCCGCGCAATTCTGCGCCCAGGCGATCACATTGTCCTTGGTAACGATGCTTATGGTGGAACCTTCCGCCTCATTGACCGAGTGCTCGGTGACTGGGGCATCGGTAACACCCCGGTAGATATGAGCAACGAAGCTGCCCTGGCTGCAGCTATCGAAAAGAACAAGGCCAAACTGGTGTGGGTAGAAACCCCATCCAACCCAATGATGACCATCACCGACATTGCCAAGGTAGCCGAAATTGCTCACGCTGCCGGCGCACTGCTGGTCGTGGACAACACCTTCGCCAGCCCATTCTTGCAGCAGCCTTTGACCTTGGGTGCTGACATTGTGGTTCACTCAACCACCAAGTACATCGGTGGTCACTCCGATGTGGTGGGCGGTGCGGTGATCGTCAAGGACGCAGCCCTGGCAGAGAAGATTGGTTTCATCCAGTTCGCCGTTGGTGCAGTATCTGGCCCAATGGATGCCTTCTTGACTACCCGTGGTCTGAAGACCTTGGGTGTGCGCATGCGCGCACACAGCGAGAACGCGGCCACCGTTGCCCAGTGGTTGCGCGAGCGCAGCGAAGTTGAGCGCGTACTTTACCCAGGCTTCGAAGATCACCCAGGCCATGAGATCGCCAAGAAGCAGATGAGCGACTTCGGTGGCATGGTCTCGGTTCAGTTCAAGGGCGGCGAAGCTGCAGCACGCAAGATCGCTGAAAGCACCAAGCTGTTCACCTTGGCTGAATCCTTGGGTGGCATTGAATCCTTGATGAACTACCCATCGGAAATGACCCACGCGTCGGTCAAGGGTACCGAGCTGGCGGTTCCAGTGAACCTGTTGCGTCTCTCGGTGGGCATCGAAGATCCAGCAGATCTCATTGATGACCTAGAGAAGGCTTTCCTCAACCTCTAAATCAACGCATATAACGCGAGGGTGAACATTCCGTATGGAATGTTCACCCTCGCGTTTTTTGTTTATCGGGTTTCAGCTGCGCTAGCGACGCCGTTTAGGCGGCTTAGGGGAGACGACCTTGAAGTAGTAGTTGCTGCTAGGAAGCCACATGAGAGCTACACAGAACATGATGATGGCGGCCAGTAGTGAATAGCGACCAAAACGCATCAACAATGGCACCGCGGTAATCACACCGAGCCAGGTGAGATTGGTGCGGGCAGCACGTTGACCGGTGAACAAACGGTAGCCAAGAACCCCGCAGGCGCAGCCGGCGGCAGCAAAAAATATGGCCAAGGCAATGGCTGCAAAGTTCAGTGAACCTGAGTCGCTCTGCTCATAAATGAGGAAGCCACCAAAGCCTAAAAACAGCACTCCGGCTAGTAACCAAAGCATTTGCGCGATGAACAAAGCGCTGGGTACAGGCTCTTCAGGGCGGCGTGGCAAGAATGGTATTTTCACATCTTTAACACTACGTGCTTTGGCGCGGTGCCCGATCTCACACGCTCTGGGCACTGACAATTAGCGGTGGTTCGCGTTAGTGTTAAGTGTTCGCAAACTTCAAGGGTATCCCTTGCATCCAGCCCAATATTTGAGGCTGGAGCCTTCTCGTGTTGTATTTCCGCAAGTGTGTGCGGTTTCTTATGTCATAGGGGAGCGCTTGTAGAGCGTGACTTGTATCTGACTGTGTAGCCTATACGTCGTTTCTTTGGGGACGGCTAAGGCATATTCCCCAACGAATGAGGTAAATCTTCGTGTCTTCTGACATGCCCGTAAACACCGATGACAACCAGACCCCAGAAGAGCCAACCGTGCTCTTCTCCGAACTTGGTTTGGATGCTCGTGTGCTTGCATCACTGGCTGACCTGGGCTATGAAAAGCCATCGCCAATTCAGGCCGCCACTATTCCTAAGCTTCTCGAAGGCCGCGACGTTGTTGGTCTGGCTCAGACCGGTACCGGTAAGACCGCTGCTTTCGCGCTTCCTGCCCTGTCCCGCATGGCAGAGCTGGCTGACACCAATGGTCCAGCCCGCACCCCACAGATCCTGGTTCTGGCTCCAACCCGCGAGTTGGCCCTCCAGGTAGCTGAGGCTTTCACTTCCTACGCAAAGTACCTGCCAGACTTCACCGTCTTGCCAGTGTACGGTGGCTCCCCATACGGCCCACAGCTCAACGGCCTGCGCCGTGGCGCTCAGGTTGTTGTTGGTACCCCAGGTCGCGTAATCGACCACATCAACAAGGGTTCTTTGGACCTGTCCAACCTTCAGTACGTTGTACTGGATGAGGCCGACGAAATGCTTCGCATGGGCTTCGCCGAAGAGGTCGACAAGATCTTGGAAGCAACCCCAGCAGAGAAGCAGGTTGCCCTGTTCTCGGCCACCATGCCACGTACCATCCGTCGTATTGCTTCGGAATACCTGCGCGATCCGCAGGAAATTTCGGTCAAGTCCAAGCAGTCGACCGGCACCAACATCACCCAGCGTTACCTGCAGGTTATGGGCTCGCACAAGCTTGACGCCATGACCCGTATCCTCGAGTCCGAGTCATTCGAAGGTGTTATCGCCTTCGTTCGTACCAAGATGGCTACCGAGGACCTGGCTGACAAGTTGAAGGCTCGCGGCTTCACCGCTGCAGCTATCAACGGTGACATCCCACAGCAGCAGCGTGAGCGCACCGTTGAGAACTTGCGTTCAGGCAAGATCGACATCCTGGTTGCTACCGACGTTGCAGCTCGTGGTTTGGACGTTGAGCGCATCAGCCACGTCATCAACTTCGACATCCCACATGACACCGAGTCCTACGTTCACCGCATTGGCCGTACCGGCCGTGCAGGTCGTTCGGGCGACGCGATCTTGTTCATGACCCCACGCGAGAAGTACTTGCTGCGTGCCATCGAGAAGGCTACCCGCCAGCCGGTGACCCAGATGCAGCTTCCTTCGCTGGATTCGGTTAACGACCGTCGTATCCAGAAGTTCACTGATCGCATCGATCAGACCATCAGTGGTCAGGACCTGACCACCTTCCGCGAAATCGTTGAGAAGTTCGCTTCTGAGCATGAAGACCTTGATCAGCTGGAAATCGCAGCTGCACTGGCTTTGATGGCTCAGGGTGGACGTCCATTGCTGATGACCGAACCAGTAGCTTCGCCTTCCAAGAAGGCTCGCATGGAACGTGGTGACCGCCCAGAACGTGGCGATCGCGGCGACCGTGGTGACCGCGGCGACCGTGGCCCACGTGCACGTAAGACTGCTGCTGCAGGCAACGCCATGTACCGTCTGGCCATTGGCCGCCGCAACCGCGTGCAGCCAGGCTCGATCGTTGGCGCTTTGGCTAACGAAGGTGGCTTCGATTCTTCGGAAATCGGTGGCATTGAGATCCGTTCGGATCACACCTTGGTTGAACTGCCAGCAGAGCTGAGCAAGGACCAGTGGCGTGCACTGTCCAAGACCCGCATCGGCGGCGAGCTGATCAGCATGGAGCTTGACTCCGGCCGTAAGCCACGCGACGACGATGACAACGATCGTGGCGGCGACCGTGGCGGCTTCCGCGGTGGAGACCGTGGCGGTTTCCGCGGTGGAGACCGTGGCGGTTTCCGCGGCGGACGCGGTGGCGGCGAAAAGCGCTTCGGTGGCCGTGGCGGCGACAAGCGCTTCAGCGACTCGGGCCGTAGCGGTGGACGTCGCGACTACTAAGTCGACGCTCCTAAGCTAACTAGCTAAAAGCACAACACAACGCCCCTGGAACAAACCGAAAGGTTTGATCCAGGGGCGTTGTGTGTTTCTCCAAGATGCTTGTTCCAGCAGCCAGCTATTACTGGGCTGCGCTGCCTACCGGAATCTCATCTCCTAGATAAACTTTTCCGCCGCTCTCCAAGAACTCTCTACTCTTTTCTGCCATGCCTGCCAACGCCGCTTGAGCCTCCGTAGAACCGTATTCATCACGGATATCTTGGGAGATCCGCATGGAACAGAATTTTGGTCCACACATCGAGCAGAAGTGTGCGGTCTTGGCTGGTTCTGCGGGCAAAGTCTCGTCATGGAATTCTTGAGCCGTGACGGGATCTAAACTCAGCGAGAACTGGTCATTCCAGCGGAACTCAAAGCGTGCCTTACTCAGCGCATCATCGCGCGCACTGGCACCCGGGTGCCCCTTGGCTAAGTCGGCGGCGTGAGCTGCAATCTTGTAAGTGATAACACCGGTCTTTACATCGTCACGGTTAGGCAATCCCAGATGTTCCTTGGGTGTGACATAACAAAGCATGGCTGTGCCATATCGAGCGATCTCCGTAGCGCCGATGGCGCTGGTGATGTGGTCATAGCCCGGAGCGATATCGGTAACCAGTGGGCCCAGTGTGTAGAAGGGCGCACCATCACACAACTCCTGCTGGCGTTCAACATTCTCCCGGACCTTATGGAATGGAATATGTCCCGGTCCCTCAACCATGACCTGTACGTCGTACCTCCAGGCCCGCTTGGTCAGCTCAGCTAGGGTATCTAGCTCAGCGAACTGCGCGGCGTCATTGGCATCAGCAATGGAGCCGGGACGAAGCCCGTCACCCAGTGAGAAAGCAACGTCGTACTGTGCGAAGATTTCGCAGAGCTCATCAAAGTGCGTGTACAAGAAATTCTCTTCGTGATGTGCCAAGCACCAGCCGGCCATGATGGACCCACCGCGCGAGACAATGCCGGTAACCCGGTTGGCAGTCAAAGGAACATAACGCAAGAGCACGCCAGCGTGAATGGTCATATAGTCCACGCCCTGCTCACACTGTTCAATGACGGTATCGCGGAAGATCTCCCAGGTCAGTGCGTTGGCTTCGCCATTGACCTTTTCCAAGGCTTGGTAGATGGGCACCGTTCCGATGGGCACCGGTGAATTGCGGATGATCCACTCACGAGTGGTGTGGATGTCATCACCGGTGGATAGATCCATGACGGTGTCTGCACCCCATTTGGCGGCCCACTGCAGCTTGGATACTTCTTCAGCAATCGAGCTGGTCACCGCAGAGTTGCCGATATTTGCATTGATTTTCACCAAGAAGGCTTTGCCGATAATCATCGGTTCAGATTCCGGGTGATTGATATTGGACGGAATGATTGCTCGCCCGGCCGCCAGCTCGCTGCGCACCAGTTCTACATCGCACTCTTCGCGAACCGCCACATATCGCATTTCAGGGGTGATCACCCCAGCTCGTGCGTAGTGCATTTGGGTTACTGTGGCCCCCTGAACTGCACGTAGTGGTGGCGCCGTGCGTCCGGCCCATTCATCGCTGGCAGTTCCTCGGCGGACCGCTGAGCGCCCGTCATCGTGCAGATTGCGTTCGCGGCCTTCATAGACCGCAACGTCTGCTCGTTCCATGATCCACGGTTCCCGAAAAGGATTCAGTCCCTGAGTTGGTTCGCTACCTGGACCACTGGTGCGATACACCCGTAGCGGTTCATTTGGCTGGCCGTTGGGGGAGTCCGCAAGTTGAATTTGCGTGACGGGAACTGAGATCCCTTCCGATTCGCGGAACGCGAGAGAGTGGGCAGGATGTTGTTCAAATTGTTCCATTGAGAAACTCACTTCCTTCGCCGGCATTACCCGGACAGGTTCAACGGTCGCGGACGGCGATAGCCCGATCTCAGCCCTTGCCATGGGGCTCCCGTGTGGTCGGAGACGACACTAGCATGAAAAAATCGGCGCACAAGAATGGGCGCCAAAATTTGACGCTAGGTCTGAGCGTTGGAAGTGGAAGATGGGGGAGAAGCGAAGTGGCAGCGGGGCCCAAGAAAATAAGTCCAGATAGACGAAAAGAGAGACAATCTGAATTCAGATTGTCTCTCTTATTTCGAGCCCCCTGCCGGAATCGATCCGGCGACCTCGTTCTTACCAAGAACGCGCTCTACCACTGAGCTAAGGGGGCAACGAGTAAATACTCTACACAGGTTTTTGGCGATTTCAAAATCCGTAACGAGTTTGTAGCTGACGTCACAAGACCCCTACTCAAGTAGGAAAAACGCGGCAGGGGATCGGTTGCTCGATGGTGTTCTAAACGCGGGTAGTCTGCGCCGCGAAAAATGGCAGACCTCGCACATGTTGATATTTACCTCTTTTGACTGCGAAGCATCAAGATGTACGGATGTTTTGTTGTTGGAAAAGTGATTTTCACTGACTCAAGCGGCAGGAAAGTGGCACCGCTTGGTCGTTAGAAAAGGAACTCGTGCAGCGCTTTCCGAAGGCTGGAAATTACCAAATTGACCACTACTAATGCTCCAGTGAGCATCGTCACCTATGCGCTTTTGTGCCAACCTTCGTTCCATGTCAGCACTACGTCTTCTAGAAACATGCGTTGACTTGGGGTAACGCGACGCGGTCCGAAATTCATTGGAGGCGAATGACGATTTTTCTTTGTGCCCAAAGCCGTGTAGAGTATTTACTCGTTGCCCCCTTAGCTCAGTGGTAGAGCGCGTTCTTGGTAAGAACGAGGTCGCCGGATCGATTCCGGCAGGGGGCTCTGAGTGAGAAGTAGTCTTGGCTTCTACTGGATTGCTTCTCACTTGTGGCGGCGTAGCTCAGCTGGTTAGAGCGCACGACTCATAATCGTGAGGTCCCGGGATCGAGTCCCGGCGCCGCTACAGATTTGGCCCCGAAATTCATTGAATTTCGGGGCTTTTTCATGCTCAAAATCGAATCCTAGTGCCGTAGGTGGGACCTAGGTGTACCTCGAAAGTACCCCCGACGTCACGTCACGGATATCGGCCCCAGTTCAGAGTGTAGCGAGCAGTGCAATACAGGAACGGCCACCTACCGCATCGCAATGCGATGATGTAGGTGGCCGTTGTTTAGTTGGTGCGTCTAGAGGCTGGCGTCGTTGGGACCGATTGCACCCTTATGCGCCTGGTCGCCACTATTCGAAGCTTCCTTGGCCAGCATGAGTAGCCCTTGGATCACATCAGAATCCATATCTTGCCCATCGGGTTGTTCATTGTTGGCATCGTGACCATGAACCTCGGTGTGAAGCCGTTGCATCTGCATATCCAGTTTGGTTGCAATAGCTGCAGCGTCTGCCAGCTCGCTAGCTAGGTGGGCTGGAACTTCACCTTCGTACTTGTAGAAGATCTTGTGCTCTAGGCTGGCCCAAAAATCTTGGGCAATAGTGCGGATCTGCAGCTCTACGATCACGTTGACCGGACCGTCAGAGAGGAATACCGGAATCTCAACGATCGCGTGAACACTCTTGTAGCCGCTTGGCTTAGGGTTCTTGATGTAATCCTTGATTTGAATGACACGGATATCGTTTTGTGCAGTCAAGGTATTGAGTACCTTGTAGATGTCCTTGACGAAGCTGCACGTGATTCGAACGCCAGCGATGTCACTGATGTTTTCCCTGATCGCGGTGAGCGAGGGGTGAATCTTTCGCTGGCTCACCTTGCGCATGATGCTCTCTGGAGTTTTCACCCGCGAAGTGATGTGTTCAATCGGATTGTACTTATGAAGATAAAGAAACTCTTCGCGCAAGATGGAGACCTTGGTTAGGACCTCATCGACTGCAAACTGGTACTCCATCATGAACCGTTGGAATTGAAGGCGGAACGCCTGCGTAATTTCCTGTAGTTCGCCAGGGGCGAGGTTTGCCACCGACGGCAGCGAAACAACGCCAGGTGGGTCTTCTTGATACGGCGTAGAAATCGTAAATCACCTCTACATGTTGTGGCTATGTCAAAGGACATGAGCGCTCTCTATTTCAAGGTTAGGTCAGCAGTCTAAGAATTTGGCCAGAAGACCTCGGGAATCTATCGGGGACTAGTACTTGCTCGCCTCGATTGGGGGAGCAAAGCACAAGTACTTTGAGCTGTATGGTTCCTTGCTGGTGGCCTAAGGTTGGAAGGGCTACTTCAGAAAGGTCTTGATGGAATTCCCCAGCGCTTCACGGCAGCTATGTCATGGCATTAGCTTCTCTCAGCATGAACCCGCGCCCATGCTTCGACTGCGCACAGCTGACCAGTGGAAGACCGAATATCTTGAGTTGAACCGCTCGCTGAGCATGGATGTCGGAGAACTGAAGTTTTGCCTGGGCTATATCACTATGAATCGTGATGGTTCCCGCAACACCTTGCCATGCCCCAAGACCAAAGCACTACGCACCGGCACCCAATGCGATAGCTGCCGCCGGTTAGACCACTCCAAGTTCATGCACCAGTTCCATAAGACCGGGGAAGCCCCGGAGGGAATGCGCAAATACCTTGAACAGCCGCACTTCCTCTACGTCGCTAGTTTTGCCCATGGTGCGACCAAGGTTGGAACTACTTCCACACAGAGCAAGTGGACTCGACTGGCTCAGCAGGGCGCCGTCATAGCGCGCTATATTGCTCGCGCCAATGATGGTACAGCAATTCGTGTACTTGAAGATCTGGTCACCGTGCACGTTGCGCTCACCCAACAAGTCCGGCAGAAGTCCAAAATCAAGGGACTGGTGAGTTGGGAATTGGACCTAGCGCAGCTTGATGAGATCAACGAGCAAGCCGCTAGCAAAGCCCGTGACTTCCTCGGGGCACAACGCGGGCTGGATACCTATGGTGTTGAGCTTCGTGATGAGCTCTGGGAACAACCGGCCTTTGCCCACCCGGTCATTGAAGCGTGGAATTCCCGCACGCTACACGCCTGGAATTCTGCACTGCCCGGTGCCACCGCGGACC
Source organism: Glutamicibacter sp. MOO4 (assembly GCF_056934395.1). NCBI lineage: Bacteria > Bacillati > Actinomycetota > Actinomycetes > Micrococcales > Micrococcaceae > Glutamicibacter > Glutamicibacter sp. MOO4. The sequence continues at coordinate 1,975,011 of NZ_CM167800.1, read as the reverse complement.
TGCGCATCAGAGGGGTCTTAGGTCAAAGCATCATGGCCGATAGCGGGGAAGGCACCACCCTACGACTGCTAGATGCTGCGGAACTAAAAACACGTGAAGTTCAGTTGCGACAGCAGTATGGAGAATTCAAAGAAGAACAGTCCGCATTGTTCTAAGCTTTGACGTTTAGCTGTCAGTGGAGTCACGAGAAAATACCGTTGTTCCAATGAGTCCTGCGAGGTGAGCTGAACTAGACTTGAGTTATGACCAATACTCCCTGGGAAGCTGCCTCACCGCGCTATAAGAAGCTCGTCTTTACTGCCATGGCAATCATGGGAGCAGGCATCATCCTTGCGATTATCGGCGCAAACATTCCATCTTTGCCAACGGTATACACCGCAATCGGAATCATGTTTGTAGGCATGCTTTGCCACATCGCAGGAATGGTTGTCAGGGCCAAAGACACCCGCCAGTGGCGCGTTGAGAATGGACTGGCAGCCCCACGGAAAGCCAAGAGCTCAGCCCGCGACGGCCAGTAGAACTCAGCAAGAGTCAAGAATCGTTGATGATGCGCTGAATCCTGGCGCACCGTCGATGCAGCACGTCATTTTCTGTTACACCAAAGTTCAGGAGAATCCATGGGCATCAATCCCGACCTGGTGGGGCGCGTTTTCCCTGCCGGAGAGTCCTACCACGTAGGACGCGAAAAGATCCGCGAGTTCGCTACGGCTACCAAAGCAACCTCGCCGGCACACTTCAAAGTGGAAGAAGCGCAGAAGCTGGGTTACAGCGATGTAGTCGCGCCCCCAACTTTTGCCATCATCGTCGCCCAGCGTGCCGATGCGCAGCTGATTGCAGACCCAGCGTCGGGCATTGATTTCTCGCGTGTTGTCCACGCGGATCAGCGCTTTACCCACCACCGTCCGATTGTGGCTGGCGATGAGCTGATTGCTGAGCTGTATGTAGATCAGGTACGTGAGATGGGTGCCGGTGCCATGATCACCACCCGCGCTGAAATCTCCAGCATCTCTGGCGAAAAGGTCGCCACTACCGTTTCGTCGCTACTGGTACGAGCTGAGGACTAAGCATGATTGAATTCGAAACTCTTGAAAAGGGAACCGTCATCGGTTCCCACACCGTCAAGGTCAACCGTGCGGACCTCGTTCGTTATGCCGGGGCCTCCGGAGACTTCAACCCGATCCACTGGAATGAACGCTTCGCCAAAGAAGTAGAACTTCCATCGGTAATTGCTCACGGCATGTTCACCATGGGTTCAGTGGTTGACCTCGTCTCACAATGGGTAGGAAACCCAGGAGCGATCATCGACTACCAAACACGCTTCACCAAGCCGGTAGTAGTTGAAGACCCAGAGGGTAGCAACCCAGCTGACTACGAGGGCACCAGCATTTTTGTTGAAGGCAAAGTTGGCGCGCTAGATGACGAAAAGCGCACAGCACGCATCGACTTGGCCGTTACTGCCAATGACAGCAAGGTACTGCTCAAGTGCCAAGTTGTGGTGCAGCTCTAAAGATGCCCCTATCCGGTAATGCGCAACCGTCGGTAATACACTGGCGCAACGCACTGATGGCCGCCTACCTGGCCAGCGGTCTACTGATTTCCGCCTTGGTATCGCGACTGCCAGCAGTACGCGACGCACTGGACCTTGACCACGCCACTGTCGGGTTGCTCTTGCTCTGCATGAGCGCAGGATCCTTCCTGTCCGTCTCGGTCTCCGGTCAACTGGTGCTGCGCCTCGGCGCAGCCAACGTGATGCGCATTGCCGCCACCCTCAGCGGTGCTTCCCTCATCCTTGTTGGCGTAAGCACCGGCGTCTTTGGCAGTGCCGTTGCCACCGGTGTCTTCCTGTTCACCCAGGGGCTCGGATCAGCCTCATGGAATGTAGCCTCTAACGTCCAGGGCGCAGTGATGGAACGCGCACTGGGCAAGAGCATCATGCCTGCGTTGCATGGCTTCTTCTCCATCGGCACCGTGATTGGCGCAGGCCTCGGCGCGCTAGCAGCCCATATGGGGCTGCCGTTGCAGTACCACTACCTGCTCATGGGTCTGATCATTGTCGGCACTGTTCTCTACAGCTCCCGATTCTATGGTGAAGATTTCAGCCGTACCCCGAGAACCTCCAGCGGCCCGTCGCTGTCGCGTGCATGGAAAGAACCACAAACCGTCCTGCTGGGCATCTTGGTCTTGGGCATGGCGCTCGCCGAAGGTGCAGCAGGGGACTGGGTAGCTCTTGCCCTGGCAGATGGTTATGGAACCAGCGAAGCCACCGGAGCCGTGGGCTACGGTGTATTTGTCACCGCCATGACGCTGACTCGTTTGCTCTCCGGTGACTTGATCTTGCGTCTGGGACGAGTCATCATGATTCGGGCCAGCGCCATCTGTGCCTTTGTTGGCGTTCTGATCTTTGCCTTTGGCCATAACCTTCCGCTGGCGTTTGCCGCGCTGGTGGTCTGGGGCATTGGTGCTGCACTGACCTTCCCACTGGCCATGAGCGCAGCATCGGATGACCCACTGCATTCGGCAACCCGAGTAGCTGTGGTATCAACCATTGGCTACGGGGCCTTCTTGGGCGGCCCGCCGCTATTGGGCTTGTTGGCAGGGGCGATAGGTCTGTTGCCAGCCTTGGGTTCAATTTCCCTGCTGATCGTTCTGGCCTTTATGCTTTCCAAAAACACTGCCGGATACCCACAAGACGAAAAACGCACCGATAACTAGACTGTTGCCTTGGCGTGCAGCAATTGCCTCGACACTGAAAGTACCTTGAATCAATGCTGAAGAATCTGACTACCACCCGCGTGGGTGGACCGGCAAACCAAATGCTTACCGCCACCAGCGAAGCCGAACTGGCGCAAGCCGTTGCTGCCGCCGACAGCGCAGGCCATAACGTCCTGCTCATTGGCGGTGGCTCTAACTTGGTGATCAGCGATGAAGGCTACGCCGGCGTGGCCGTGCAGATTGCCACCCGCGGTTTGCACCTCGATGAGCAACCTAACGGCAAAGTTTTGTTGCGCGCTGCCGCCGGTGAAAGCTGGGACACGACGGTGGAGTTCAGCCTAGTTCAGGGTCTGAGCGGGCTGGAAGCACTGTCTGGCATCCCGGGCAATGCTGGGGCCACTCCGGTACAGAACGTTGGCGCCTATGGCGCAGATGTTTCTCAGTCACTGGCGTGGGTGCGAGTTTATGATCGGCAGACCAGCCAGGTGCTCAAGATGCAGAATGCAGAACTTGAGTTTGCCTACCGTGATTCGCTGATCAAGCGCACCAGCAACAACGGATCCCCACGTTACGTAGTGCTCGAAGTTGCGTTCTTGCTTGAACGAGATAGCCAGTCTGCGCCTATTCGGTACGCTGAGCTAGCCCGTCAACTTAATGTAGAGCCAGGTGAGCGCGCCGATGCCTTGTCGGTACGCCAGCGAGTTCTTGAGCTACGCCGGTCCAAGGGCATGGTCTATGACCCAAAGGATGCTGATTCGCACTCCACCGGGTCATTCTTCACCAACCCCATCGTTGAAGCTTCGGTACTGCAGAGCTTGCCGGAGAATGCGCCAAACTATCCAGTGGCTCAAGAAGGCTTTGTAAAGCTGTCGGCTGCCTGGCTGATCGACCAAGCCGGATTCACCAAGGGCTATGGCTTGGAGGGCACCTATGGGTTCTCGGTGGCTCAGGGGCGTGCCTCACTGTCTGCCAAGCACACGCTGGCCATCACCAACCGTGGCGAGGCCAGTGCCAACGACATCGTTGCCATTGCGCGTGCCGTGCAGGCCGGTGTTAACGAACGCTTTGGCATTATGTTGGTCAATGAACCGTTGCTGATTGGTCTTGAGCTCTAAGCCACTGCACTAACGGATATCAAAACCTTACCGAGGAGTGTTGGCATGGCTGAGCTATCGCTACGAAAACTAACTGCTGAAGGTATTGATCTACTAGAAGAGCAATTTCAATCTGTTCAGGGTGCTGGCGAAGCTCAATGGTTCGGGTTTTGGGACACGACCAAGCTGCGCACCAGGCTGGACCAAGATCAATTCATTGGCAGCAACGATGGCGCTTTGGCCATCTGTCTGGGGGAGCGCACCATCGGCAAGGTCGATTGGTTCACAATCACCAACTGGGGCCGCGCCAACACCTCCGCGTGCTGGGAAATTGCCATTGGTATTTTTGAGCCGTTCCGTGGCCAAGGTTTTGGTACGCAGGCGCAGCGCTTGTTGATTGATTACTTGTTTGCCCACTACCCACGGCATCGAATCCAAGCCACGACAGCGTTGGAGAACACTGCTGAACGTAGGTGTCTTGAGAAGCTTGGCTTCCACCAAGAGGGAATCATTCGCCAGGCGCAATGGCGTGCAGGAGCCTGGCACGATCAGGTCATCTTCTCGGTATTACGTGATCAGTGGTCCAGCTAGACGCAAAACAAAGCACGGTCCGGAACAATTGTTCCGGACCGTGCTTTTTGTATGAGGTCTTTTACTCCGGGATTAGAGACGGCCCTGAGCGATAGCCAGCATACGACGTAGGGGCTCAGCAGCTCCCCAGAGCAGCTGGTCACCGACGGTGAACGCCGAGATGTACTCTGGACCCATTTCTAGCTTGCGGATACGTCCCACAGGGATATCCAAAGTACCTGAAGCAGCCACTGGGGTTAGCTGATTCATGGTTGCTTCCTTTTCATTAGGAACAACCTTGGCCCACTGGTTATCTGCAGCCAGCAAGGATTCGATCTCAGCTACTGGCAGATCTTCCTTGAGCTTCAAGGTCAGTGCCTGCGAGTGTGAACGCATCGCACCGATGCGCACGCACAGTCCGTCCATGATGATGTTGTTCTCGCCTGAGGTCTGCAGAATCTTGTTGGTTTCTGCGCCGGCTTTCCACTCTTCGCGGGACTGGCCATTGCCCAAGTCCGCGTCGATCCAAGGGATGAGGGATCCACCGAGGGGAACACCGAACTGGGCAGCGTCCAAGCCACCGCGTTGGGTTTCAAGAACCTTGCGGTCAATGTCCAAGATGGCGCTTGCTGGGTCAACAAGTTCAGAAGCTACCGACGCGTTGATGTCACCGAACTGGTTGAGCAGTTCGCGCATGTGGCGTGCTCCGCCGCCGGAAGCTGCCTGGTAGGTCATGGCGGTGCCCCACTCAACCAAGTTGTTCTTGAACAAGCCGCCCAAGCCCATCAGCATGCAAGAAACGGTGCAGTTACCGCCCACAAAGTCCTTGACGCCGGAGGCTAGGGACTGGTCAATGACATTGCGGTTAACTGGATCCAAAACGATGACCGAATCATCATTCATGCGCAGCGTCGAGGCTGCATCGATCCACAGGCCGTCCCAGCCGGACTTACGAAGCTCAGCGTGGACTTTGGAGGTGTAGTCCCCACCCTGTGCGGTGACGATAATCGGCAGCTTGGACAGGGTCTGGATGTCATAAGCATCCTCTAGGGCCCCGGCTCCTTCAGCGAATGCTGGGGCGTTGCCGCCGGCATTCGAAGTCGAGAAAAACACCGGATTAATCTGAGCAAAGTCGCCCTCGTCAACCATGCGCTGCATCAGCACGGAGCCGACCATGCCACGGTAACCTACAAAACCAACAGATGAAGTCATGTATCCATCGTAGGGGCGTTTGGCCAACGGAGCCCGGTTCGTTACAGGAGTTAAAGCAGAATCACACCCAAGCCCCAGAAGGGTTCAGGTGTGATTGTGTACAGCAAAAGTTTTACTTTTCCTCAAGTGCTCTCTTGCGATTATTGATCGCCCACACTGCCGCGAAGATGAATATCTGTGCCGGCACCAGTAGGAGGATCAGGCCAAGAATCTTGTAGCCACCTAAGACCATGAAGAATCCCAATACCGCAACAACAAGCGCCAGGAGTGGGAAGAGCATGTAGCCCAAGACGAAGAGCGCCTCGGGGTGTGCCTTAAGCTCGCCAATGTATTTTTTCATGGGTGTATTAGTCCTTCTGACGCAGCCAGGTTTCAAAGCGGTATCGGGTTCCGCTGGAGGAGACGTGCCATTCGGGTTCTGTCGATTCAACCGAAGGGTCGCTGGTTCCCATAACAAAGTCTTTAGACAGCACCGGAGCAGAAGTATCACCTGCCGGATCTACATCCAGCTTGGTAATCACTGCAACGTCCAGCATGGACAATGCTTGGGCATAAACCTTGCCACCACCGATGATCCAGACTTCTTCTCCGCCCTTGGCCTCACGGGCCAAAGTCAGTGCCGTTTCGAGGCTAGTTGCTACGACGGCGCCTTCGTTGCGAAGTTGCTCGTGAGCCTCAGCCTGACAGGTTAAGACAATGTTGGTGCGCCCTGGCAGTGGACGGTACTTGGCAGGAAATGAATTCCACGTAGCTCGTCCCATAATGACCGGATGACCGGCGGTGACGCGCTTGAAGTGTGCCAAGTCTTCGGGCACGTGCCATGGCATGGAGCCTTGGTCACCAATAATCCCGTTGTTTGCTTGGGCCCAGATAGCGCCGAGCATTGGTTCAAGCTGGTTCGCGTGGCGTGACTCTTGGGTCATACGGCGACTTTTCCCTTGATCGTCGGGTGGTGCTGATAATCGTTGATCCTGAAGTCTTCAAGCGTGTAATCGAAAATCGACTCAGGCTTTGAATTGAAGCTCAACGTTGGGTATGGGTAAGGATCGCGGGACAGCTGTTCCTTCACCTGTTCCAAGTGGTTGGTGTAGATGTGAACGTCACCGCCGGTCCAAATGAATTCACCGGGTTCAAGATCCAGCTGCTGTGCGAGCATGCAGGTGAGTAGCGCGTAGGACGCAATATTAAAGGGAACGCCCAAGAACATGTCTGCACTGCGCTGATATAGCTGGCAGGAGAGCTTGCCGTCCGCGACGTAGAACTGGAAGAAGACGTGGCAAGGAGGCAACGCCATGTTCTTGATTTCCGAGACGTTCCAGGCCGAGACGATGTGCCGGCGGGAGTCTGGGTTGTTGCGTAATGCGTCGACCAGTTCAGAGATTTGATCGATGTGGCCACCGTCTGGGTTTGGCCAGCTGCGCCACTGTACGCCGTATACCGGGCCGAGTTCACCGTCTTCATCGGCCCATTCGTTCCAGATGCGCACGCCGTTGTCCTGCAACCACTGCACATTGGATTCCCCGCGCAGGAACCACAGAAGTTCAGCTGCAACGGACTTAAAATGTACGCGTTTGGTGGTGACTAGCGGGAAAGAATCCTGCAGATCAAAGCGGATCTGGCGGCCAAAGACGGAAAGAGTTCCAGTCCCGGTGCGGTCTTCTTTAGACGTGCCGTTTTCCAACACGTCTTTGAGCAGGTCTTCGTATGGGGTCGCGATGTTCACGCACCCAAGTTTAGTTCACCATGTCCTCGGCGGGAACATCCGCCGAGGATGAGAAGCATCGCAGAGATGAAGGCAGCGTCCAAAGCTAGCCGGGCTGAACCACCATGTCGTTGTATTCCGGATAGCGGCGCAGGTAATCCTGCACGTAGCTGCACTCCGGAATGATCTTCAGCCCTTCATTTCTGAATCGATCCAGAACCAAAGTAACTAGAGCACGGGCATAACCGCGGCGACCAAACTCTTCATTCACAATGGTGTGCTGGATGGTGACCACATCATCTTCTTGGTGGTAACCGATGAATCCAACAAACGTGGAACCATGCCAGAGCGAAAAACGGCCTCGGCTTGCGTCATGGTCAAGGCGCAGACCGTGGTGAACAACTTTGTCAGTTGGCTGCTGGGCAGTCATGGCGATACCTCGTTTTCCGATGCGTGTGAAGTGCTTAGTACAGTCTTAGCCCTAATCGGAGCCAGATGCAACGGGTTTGGGCACTTCATCCGGGTACAGCAAAGCCCGGCAAAAATTGCCGGGCGAAGCTAGCGACTAATCGTGGTAAGGCACGTGGATTTCAAAGGACACCATGCGTGGCTTTGCTCCAGCAACCTGTTGGGCCACGATGATTGATCCGGGTTCCAGATAAGGATCCACCGTGGGTAAGGCCTTGGCCAGTTCCGGTGTGGAGTTCTTAGCGAGAACTTCCAAGACAAATGGCAACACCGGTCGGTGAGTACAAATAGCTTGAGAACGGTACTTATTAAAAAGCTTCTGCACCGCCTTGCGGGCACGTTCGGGGTGACGTGTGGCCGCGTGTTCGGTCAGTGCCTTGACGTTCCTCATCTTCATTGCGTGCAAGGCCGCGTAGGGAGCCAGCGTCTGAACGCAACGAACCCACGGCGAGGTGGCAATGAACGCTGGCTGCCACGCTTCAAGCATGCGCGAAACGGCCTGAGCCTGACGTCGTCCGGTGGCCGCCAAAGGGCGTTCACCTTCCGCTTTGGTCCAGTTGCCTCGTGGTTTGGCCTTGGCATGGCGGACAATCAACACCGGTTGGGCGTTGAGCGTCTCGTTCTTATGGGCCTTAGCCAAATCTTCCAGTGGTTGTGCATCGGTCGGGTTGGTCAACATTTCCCGAGCCTTCTTCACGCTCATCCACTTGGTCTCATCGCATTCACCACCGTCGGGCTGAATAACAGTCAGTGGATCAGTCTTGGCTGCCCAGTAATAGACAACTTTTGACTTGTTCTTGACCGAGTAAGCCGTCGCCGAGAGCGGAATGCCCAGAGCAATGCGAAGACCAATTTCCTCACGTACTTCACGGATAGCGCATTCAGCAATGGACTCACCCGGATCCAGCTTGCCCTTAGGCCAGGACCAATCGTCATACTTTGGACGATGGATGAGCAAAACCTGAAGTTTTCCATCAAGGATCCGCCAAGGGATCGCGCCCGCAGCGATGATTTCATAGTCGCCGAGGGAAATTTCATCGGCATCTACTGAGCGGATAATTTCACGAACTCTGGCATGAGGATCGCGCAGTTCAAGCTCGGCCACTAGCTGTTACGCCCACTATTGCGACGGCGGGCATGCTCTTCGATGAGCCAGAACTGAACATCGGTCAGTGGGTTGCCTTCTTCATCCTGAGAATAGCGAATCCATTCCCCATTAGAGTTCAGGTGCCATGAAGCGGTCTTGTCATCCATGTACAGGCCAAGCTGGTGGATCAAGTCATCCACGTCTTCTTGGTTGCGCAAAGACACCAAGGCCTCAACTCGGCGGTCCAAGTTGCGGTGCATCATGTCTGCAGAACCGATGTAAACCAGTGGCTCTCCGGCGTTAGCAAACATGAAGACGCGGCTGTGCTCAAGGAAGCGGCCCAAGATGGAACGCACCTGTATATTATCGCTGAGTCCAGGCACTCCGGGGCGCAGTGCACAGATGCCACGGACAATGACTTCAACCTTGACGCCGGCTTGGCTGGCTCGGTACAGAGCGTCAATGATGACTTCATCAACGATCGAGTTGACCTTGATGACTACCTTGGCGTCAGTGCCGGACTTTGCGTTGGAGATTTCATTCTCGATATGCGTGAGCAAACCGGTGCGCACCGAACGAGGGGCAACGAGCAAGCGGCTGTAGGTTGAGCGTGGTGCATAGCCAGACAGCTGGTTGAACAGCTTTGAAACGTCTTCACCTACGGCGTCATCACAGGTGAGCAAGCCGAAGTCTTCATAGTATCGGGCAGTGCGTGGGTGGTAGTTACCGGTACCGATGTGGCAGTAGCGGCGCAGCTTGTCACCCTCACGACGCACTACCAAGGACAGCTTGGAGTGAGTCTTCAACCCGACAATGCCGTAAACCACGTGCACGCCAGCCTGTTCCAGTTTCCTGGCCCAGCTGATGTTGGCCTGCTCATCAAAGCGGGCCTTGATTTCTACCAATGCCAGAACCTGTTTGCCTGCTTCTGCAGCATCAATCAAGGCATCAACGATCGGTGAATCACCACTGGTGCGGTACAAGGTCTGCTTGATGGCCATGACCTTAGGGTCAGCGGCAGCCTGTTCCAAGAACGCCTGGACACTGGTGGAGAATGAATCGTAAGGGTGGTGCAGCAAAATGTCGCGGCGACGCACAGCAGCAAAGACGTTGGCGGCCTTGGCCGTCTCCGACTCGTTCAGGTAGCGGGAGGTGTGTCCCATGTGCTTTGGGTAGTGCAGCTCTGCGCGATCCAGTGAGGCGATGACGCCGAGACCACGAAGATCGAGGGGAGCAGGTAGTTTGAAGACTTCGTCTTCCTCAACGCCCAGTTCCCTGGTCAGCAACTCCATGATTTCGGAGTTGATGTCATCAGCAACTTCCAAACGAACCGGTGGGCCAAAGCGACGACGCAGCAATTCCTTCTCGAGAGCCTGAAGCAGGTTCTCGGCGTCGTCTTCTTCAACTTCCAGATCCTCGTTACGAGTCACACGGAAGAAGTGGTGCTCCACGATTTCCATGCCTGGGAAGAGCATCTCAAGATGCACTGCAATGAGCGCTTCGAGCGGAATGAAGCGAGCGGTCTTGTGCGAAGAATGCGCTGCGCGGGTGCCATCAATGCTGATCAAACGAGCAATGGTATCGGGCACCTTAAGTCGGGCAAAGAGCTGCTTGCCGGTCAAAGGATTGCGTACAACCACAGCAAGGTTTAGCGACAAGCCGGAGATGTAGGGGAACGGGTGAGCTGGGTCAACGGCCAGTGGGGTGAGCACCGGGAAGACCTGGGAGACAAACCATTTGGAAAGAATGTCGTGCTCACCACCGGAAAGCTGATCCCAGGTGGTGATGCGGATGCCGTGCTCAGCGAGGTCTGGAGAAACCGCCTCGGAGAAGACGTTAGCGTGGCGGGTCTGCAATGCGTGAGCCGAAGAGAGCAACAATTCCAGTTGGTCTACTGGGCTCATGCCGTTAGGTGCGGGAACCGCGAGCCCGGCTGCAATACGACGCTTGAGGCCAGCGACGCGAACCATGAAAAATTCGTCAAGGTTGGAAGCAAAAATCGACAGGAAGTTCACGCGTTCCAGCAACGGCAAGGTGGTGTCTTCAGCAAGTTCTAAAACGCGGGCGTTGAAGTGCAACCAGCTCAGTTCACGGTCAAGGAATCGCTCGTTGTGAAACTCGCCGTCCAGCTGTGGAGCCGGAATGACTTCAGCGGGTTCAATTCTGTCCTCATTAACTTTGGAGGAGGGAACATCACTTAGACGAGGAGTAGTTTCCTTGGGGGAGCTAGTCATCTGCTGAACTCATTTCTTCTTGCGAGTAGATGTCAAAACACCTTGTGAAGGCGGTCCCAGTTAGTACATGGGACCGCCAGTATCACTAGTCTATCGGCTGCGGGCCGTACATAATGTCTGCATCCCAAAGTGTGAAGCCAAGGGAGCGGTAGAGCTTGACGGCCGCTTCATTTTCAGCATCAACGTAGAGAATGACCGCGTCCACGCCCTGCTCTAACAGGTAGTTGATTCCGGTGGTGGTTAGTGAGCGGCCGAGGCCCATGCCCTGGGCTTCGGGAACAACACCAACAACGTAGACCTCGCCGGTAGGGCGAATGGATTCACCCGAGGACTGATGGATCTTGGTCCAGTGGTAGGCGACGAGCTTCTGCTCTGCATTAAATGCCAAGAAGAAGCCGGAAGGGTCAAACCAATCTTCGGCCATTCGTGCTTCAAGGTCACTGAGGGTCAGTGAGCCCTGCTCTGGGTGATGTACAAAGGCCTGCGAATTGGATTCGAGCCACGATGGTTCATCTTCTCCAACGCGGAAGGAACGAACGCTGATTCGGCGATCAACCGGGGCTTCTTCGAGGAAGTCGGTACCTTCGCGGCGCATCCGGTATAGCTCGCGTACGCGGCTCATGCCAATACGCGAGGCAAGCTTCTTAGCGGCTTCATGATCTCCGTGCGCCCATGCCTGAGCCTGGGGCAAATCGATCAGTTCGCTGAGCTTGGTGAGCAGCGCACGACCAATTCCGGTTTTACGGTGATCGGGATGCACTACTACTTCCAGTACCCATGGCTGGTCGGCGGCTTCGCGCACAACTACGGCAATACCGGCGAGCACTGATTCTGTGCCTTCGCCAACTTCTGCCAGCAGGGTAATGATATTTTCACTGGCATCATCGGCCGCTAGAGCGACCAGAGTCTGGTCGCTCAGCGGCGGATTGCCATCAACGTTTAAGGAGTCTTTAGCAAGCTGGCGTACGTCACTTAGCGTGCGCTCATCAAGCTCGTCAGATACTTGGTGAATCGATACTGTGGTCTGTGGCAGTTCACTCATATCTTCACGATAGTCGGTAAAGGAATGAACCCGCCATAAATTAGCTGAAAGTTATGATTCGGTATGGAAACGGTAGCCGACGTTACGAACTGTTCCGATGAGTTGTTCGTGATCAGTGCCCAATTTGGCGCGCAGGCGACGAACGTGAACGTCCACCGTGCGAGTGCCTCCGTAGTAGTCGTAGCCCCAGACCTCGTGCAGCAGCTGCTCGCGGGTGAAGACTCGACCAGGGAACTGAGCTAGGTACTTGAGCAGCTCAAATTCCTTGTACGTCAGATCCAACATGCGGTTATCAATCCGAGCCGTGTAGCTGAGCTCATCGATGCGCAGTCCCGTGGTGTTTTCGGCAGCCACCGGTGCTACTGATGCTTCTGGGATCGCTGCGAGCATCAGTCGGATGCGAGCATCAAGTTCAGCCGGAATAGCCGAAGGCAAAAGGAAATCAGCGGCATGCCATTCGGAATTCAAAATACCCAACGCGCCTTCACTGACAACCAGCAGTAGCGGAAGGTGCAGGTTTGCATGCAGGATCTGTGCCAGCGAACGGGCTGGAATCAGGTCGGTGCGAGCGTCCAAAATGACAGCGTCACATTCTGGAACCTGACTCAGCGATTCGGTGGTTGCAGGAAGGAAAGAAATCTCATGCAGTAGTAATTCGAGCGCGGGAAGAACTTCGGCCGCGTTTTCGGCATGATTGCTAAGTAGCAGTAGGTGGGCCAATAGGTCGTCCTCCTACCAAGTTGTTGCGAATAAATGATCTTTACGTGTCACAGTATAAGGAAAGAATCACTTGAATCATGCATGTGAACACGCAGATGCAGACACATTACCGTCAGGAAACTTAGTTTGAGAATCAAAGTCTTATTGTGCGGGTTCGTCGCTGCTGCCCTATTGGCCGGGGCCGCAAGCCTTTCGACACTGTCGTGGCCGATGGGTCTCGTGACCGCAATATTACAGCTGATTTTTGCGTTCACTTGGCCTCGAATGGTCCGCTCCGATGCACCGTGGCCCATTTCAATCATCATTGCTATTTGTTCACTGGCGGCCACCTCCGCGACGCTGTTTATGCCCGGATCCTCTGTGATGTCACACGGTGTGGAAGTCATCGCGGTGGGCGTACTGCTGGTGTTTATCTCTCAGGTTCTTCGCGGTGCGGAGGCCGAAGGACGGCTAGCTGGCGTGGTCTCAGGAGTCACCGGCATGGTGCTTGGCGTCTTGGGATCAGCCTGGTCTGCCAGCGCCGAAGTTTCCTACGGTTTTGGCATCGCGGTCGTGACGGTCAGTGCATTGTTGGGCGCCGGAGCCATTGTGGTCACCCGCCTTCCTAACCGCATCACCATGATCCTGGCACCTTTGGTGGCAGTTGCCTTGGGAGCTGCGGCCAGCGCTCTACCGGTAGACATTCTGTGGTACCAAGGTGCCGCTATGGGACTGATTGCCGGACTTCTTGTCGGCTCATTACGAGCGCTGGCATTGGCCAGTCGAAGTGTGCGCAACCTCAGCGGAATTCTGGGGCTGTCCTCGGGAATCATCTTGCTCAGCGGTGCTTCGAGTTGGTACGTCATGGAAGTTTTGGCGTTCATCTAGAAACGAAATGAAACAACTGAGTGCGGGCTACGTCACGCGTGTCGAAGTTCTCCTCGGTATCGCGCTAAGATGAAGCCATGAATGAAAATTATCTTGCACTCGAAATTTTCTTCCAGGCACTCGTTGTGATCGCCGGTCTTGGTATGGCGGGCTTTGCAGGCTTGGTAGTAAAGCGTCTCTTCCAGGGTCAGAAGTAGGTCAAAAGCAAAAGCAGCGCACACAATAACGTGTGCGCTGTTTTTCATTTCACCAATGAATTAGAGGAAGCGAGTCGTCCATGGCATTTGATCTCCCAACGGACCTCACCCCGGAACTAGTACCTTTCGCTTGGCTCATTGGCACCTGGGAAGGTGCGGGCCGACTAGGCGACGGCGAAGCCGAGGACGAATACTTTTGGCAACAAGTCACCTTCCGTGATGTTGGTGCCCCCTACCTTGAGTACCGTAGCGAAGCATGGCTCACCGAAGCCGACGGAACTAAGCTACGAATCCTTGCCGTAGAAAACGGCTTCTGGTCCTTGGATCGCAAGCAGCAAGAAGCTGATGCAGGCCCTGGCATGACTCCGGGGGATATCTTCCCCGTGTTGCGTTCAGCTGACGACGTTCAGAAGTTGCACACCGATGAGGGCTTCAAGATTCAGGCGCACATCGTGCACCCAGGTGGGCTTTCTGAGCTGTACTACGGACTCATTGATGGCCCACGCATTCAGCTGGCCACCGAAGGACTGCTACGCAGTAAGAACGCCAAAGAATATGCTTCCTCAACCCGCATCTACGGGTTGGTTAACGGTGAACTGTTCTGGCGCTGGGATGTATCCCAAGGCAATCTTGATCTGAAAGCTCACGCTTCGGCCGCGCTCAAGCGCGTGAATACTGAAAACTCGGTGAAGTAGATATGAGCGAAACTTACCGCTCGGTCTTGCTCTCACGTGCTGGCGCCATTGAAGCCGGCGGTGTCGATGCCGGCGTTGCTGCGCACTATGGTGCGCCTACTCGTGAAGCCCGCAAGCTGGCTGAAGGTCAGGCCATTGCAGACCTGAGCCACTTTGATGTTCTCGAAATTCGTGGCGAGGACCGCGCGAGCTGGCTTGATACGCTCAGCACTCAGCGGATCACAACGCTCAAGCCAACGCAGAGCACCCAGACTTTGTTGCTTTCAATTCAGGGCCGTGTTGAACATGAGATGAAGGTGCTGGCTGACCAGGACCGTCTAGTGCTCATCGTTGAACCTGGTGCTGGAGCAGCCCTGGAACAGTTCTTGAATTCGATGCGCTTCATGCTGCGAGTAGAGGTTAACAACCTTTCGGCAACGCACGGAGTGCTGGCTGCAACTCGTCAGATCCCTACTGCGTCATCCCTCGTTTGGGTAGATCCTTGGCCTGGCGTTGTCGACGGTGGTTGGGCGTATTCACGCGAAGACCACCCGGGCAAGGACCGTCCGTGGTTGTTGCATGTGGTTGCTCTTGATCAGCTTGAACAGGCCGTAGCCGAGGAAGAACTAGCTGGCATGATGGCTGTTGAATCCTTGCGCATTGCCGCCTGGGAACCACGCTTTGGTGCAGAGATTGACGAGAAGATCATCCCGCATGAACTGGACTGGTTGCGCACTGCTGTGCACCTAGAAAAGGGTTGTTACAAGGGTCAGGAAACCGTGGCCCGAGTACACAACATTGGGCATCCACCACGTCGTGTTGTCTTCTTGGACCTTGACGGTTCGCTGCACACGCTTCCGTCCACCGGTGCTGAGGTCAAGCTGGGGGAGCGGACCGTTGGTCACATCACCTCAGCCACCCTGCACTATGAAGCCGGTCCCATTGCCTTGGCCGTGATCAAGCGAAATGTGGATCCGGATTCCGTACTGACTGTTGTTGACGGTGAAACCAACTACCCAGCAACCCAGGACGTCATCGTGACTCCTGATGCTGGACAGGTCGCTGGACGCTTTACCGGCTTCCTGCGCACCCCTCCACAGGGCTAGTACTGCCAACGCAACATCCGAATATAGGTGAGGCCGAGAATGCAATGCATTCTCGGCCTCACCTATGTTCTAGTGCTAAAGATTATCCGAAGAGTACTGCTGCTTCTTCGTAGCGATCCATTGGCACACGCTTAAGGTTATTGAGCGCAGCACGCAGTGGCACACGCAGCACCTTGGTGCCGTGCAGAGCCACCATGGTGCCCCATGCGGTCTCGTTGACCGAGTCAACTGCAGCCATGCCCAAACGGGTAGCCAGTACGCGGTCAAAAGCGGTAGGAACGCCACCACGTTGGATATGACCCAAGACGGTAGCGCGGGTTTCAATTCCGGTGCGTTCTTCAATGACCGGGGCAAGCATCTCGCCGATGCCGCCGAGGCGTGCACGGCCGAAGGTATCCACACCACGCACCGAGAAGGCCTCTTCCATTCCCTCAGGAACAAAGCCTTCCGCGACAACTACCAACGGTGCACGTCCACGTTCGTGAGCTTCTGCAACCCACTCGCAGATCTGTTCCATCGGGGTAGCAACCTCGGGAATCAAGATGGCGTGAGCACCTGAAGCCATACCGGCGTGCATGGCAATCCAGCCAACGTGGCGGCCCATTACTTCGGCCACCATGCAACGGTGGTGGGAGTCCCCGGTAGTACGCAAACGGTCGATAGCTTCTACGGCGATCTGGTTAGCGGTATCAAAACCGAAGGTGTAGTCGGTGGCGTCCAAGTCATTATCGATGGTCTTGGGAACACCAACAATTGGCAGACCTTCAGCGCAGAGGCGCTGAGCGCCAGCCAAGGTACCTTCGCCGCCAATGGCGATCAAAGCATCAATGTTGTTTTCTTTGAGTACGCGAGAGATGTTTTCAGCTCCGCCTAGCTCACCTTCAAAAGCGTTGGTGCGTGAGGTGCCCAAGATGGTGCCACCCTGCTTGGCGATGCCTCGAACGGCGGTGCGTGGAAGTTCGAAGAAGTCGCCTTCCTTAACTCCGCGCCAGCCGTCCCGGAAACCTACGAATTCGTAGTCGTAGCTCTTGATGCCGTTGAGTACGGCACCGCGGATCACAGCGTTAAGACCTGGGCAGTCTCCGCCTGAAGTCATGATTCCAACGCGCATTGGGCCTCGCTTCGTAAAGATTGGAAAGCCTCGTGCAACAAGCTGGGCGCAGTTTCGTTGAAACGTTGCTAGAGCAACAAAGATTTCCATTGGGATGTCAAATAATTGCCGCGCGTCTTTGAGCATCAATTCTGCATGACAGTCTACGTGCTTAAAGCCACAAGGGCGAGTTGCAAGTCACCGAAATGACCGCGTCTCGCCCTTATTTTGAAGCTATGCAAGTGAAATCCGCGAAACATTGCGGAAATCTTGGCTGCTTAGAACTTGCGTAACCAATTCTGCAAAATGATGCTGTCGTCCTGTGCAGGAATCAAGATCCACGCAACGATGTATGCGGCGATGCCAATGAAGGGCAACAAGAATGAGAGCAACAGGCCGATTCGCACCAAGGTGACGTCCCAGCCAAACTTGTCAGCAATGCCACCGGCGATACCGCCGGCCATACGCGATGGTCCGCGGCGTAGTGGCATTGCGCGAAGGGAATTGAAGAACTTGTCCATGGTCGAGCTCCTTAGAGTTGAGGTTCGTGAGGTTGAAGAGTTACAGGTTTGGGTCAGTTGGTGCTGGGATCTCGGTTTCGCGTTGGCGTCGTTTCCCAGCGGAGGAAAGTCCTGAAACGATCATCGCAAGTCCGGCGAAGGCCACCACGATAATGAAGAACAGTGGCATGTCCAAACTCCAGTTCAACATTGTGCGACTGAGCGTTGCGATGGCCACGACAATCAAGATCAGCCCGAAGACCAGAGTTCCAGTGGGGAACTTTTTGGCTAGATGAGAATCAGTGCTCATGGTTGTTCACTCCTTAGGAGTCTGGGTTCGTGTTGGTGGATGAAATTGAGGTGACCACTTGCGTGTCATAGGCCGAGAATAGGCCATCAACCTCAACGGTTAGTAAAGGTGCATCCGCTGGGAAGTCGCGATTATCCTGAGGCAGTTCCCCATCCATCTGGGAATTAAAGACCCCGTCGCTGGTGATCTGCACTGGCACATCAGAGGGAAGTTTCAAATCGAGTCGGGAGAAGACTGAATCGATCTTCACTGTCGTCGGAGAAGTGATGGAATTCAGGTGGGTCAGATCCACATCCGACTTACTGAACACGGCACTGTATTCATTGCTTGATTTTTCTGACCGAACAACTTCTCGGTCCGAGGTTCCAAACGCTGATCCCGACAAGACTATGGTGAGCACCAGCAACGGAACGGCGATACCGTGCAGCCCGCCGGTGGTGCGTCCAGCTACCGCGGCCAGAACAATGGCGAGGCCGGTGATCAACAAACCCACTGCCAGTGCCACACCCCAGCCAGCTCCTGGAAGTTGTACGAAGTTTAGGTAGTCTGCACACAGCACTGCGGCCATCACCAGGACAACTAGCCCGATGACTGTGGTGGAGAGCCAACCGGGAATTGGCTCAGCCAGACGTGTCTTACGCATCGCTTTTTGCTTTGCGCTCTGGTGTGTATAGGGGTGGGTGTAAGCCGACTCGGGACTGTACGAATAGTCGTAGCTATAGCTGTCCCCTGAAGGCTCAGACGGTCTCGGTGCCATGACTTCCTCCTGATCAAAATTCTCAGTAGTGGATCTACCTGGAGCTGCTGCGGCACTGCTGCTGAAACTCTGGGTGTCATCACGCCACGTTTTCTCCATGGCGGTTGTGTGCGCTGTTTTATCCGTGGAGTTCTTCGCCGCCCGTGGCTTATAAGGCCGAGGCTTATCGAACTTCGTGTTCTTTCGACTGAAAATAATGAACAAGATCGCCGCCGCTATGGCTATAGGCCACACGACCGGTGTCACGGAATCCAAGATCCACTGAGCGGGAAAGATGCCTAAGAAAACAACAATCGTTGCCCCAGTCATCCCGCTGGTCCAGTCCTTCTTCATCGCTTGCTCTAGATGGATTCGTCCCTGCTCATCTGGCAGCAACGCCCAGGCCAAACCGTAAAGGATCAACCCCAGGCCACCGAGGAAGCTCAGCACAACAACGATGCCACGCGCCAAGATCACGTCGATCTTGAAGTAATCTGCTATTCCCGTAGCGACGCCACCAAGCCACCGTGATTCCTTGCGGATAAATGGTGACTTGCCCAGCTGGATAAAAAAGCCTCGACGCCCGGACTCCGAATTGTTCATGCTTCTATGTTCTCGTGTGATCACCGCTCACCGCTATGAGGGGATACCCTGAATTTGCCCTAGGGGTCACCCTAGATGTGCTGATCAAACACCAAAAGTCGTGCATAACGTGCTTGACTTAGAACTATGGAAAGTCCCGAACGAAGCCTCTTGGTGCGCAGCGAGAAGCGTATGATCGCTGGCGTCAGTGGTGGGCTCTCAGCGCATTTGGGTATTCCGCTGAACTATGTACGCTTGGGCTTTATCGCACTGACCGCTCTCGGGGGAATCGGCGCAGTCCTTTATGCATGGCTCTGGGTATTTGTGCCCAGCGCTGAAGAAGCGCAAGCCGATGAAATCCGTTCCTGGGGTACCCGCACGCGCAGCTTGGCCGAGGAGATGACTCGGGTACAGCAGGGGATTTTCCGTTCACGCGAGGGCTTGGAGACAAACTCTTCGTGGCGCGAGATTCTTATCGGTAGCGGGCTGCTGGTTCTTTCGGTGCTCGCGCTGGCTCAATGGTCCGGATGGAATATTCGCTGGGATCTGATCTGGCCGGGCATTGGAATTCTTGCCGGAATTCTTTTGGCTTGGTTGCAACTTGATGAGCAAGCGACGCAAGCGGCCAAGAAAAACTCCCGCCCGGTTCTGATCCGCATGGGTCTAGGGCTGATCCTGGTGATCGGTGGACTGCTGACCATCCTCAGTGGCTCGGTGGGAATCTCAGATTTGCTCGGAGGAATGTGGGCCGCATTGGCCATTATTGCCGGAGCAGTTATCGTTCTCTTGCCTTGGGGTACTCGGCTCTGGCGCGACTTCCTCGCGGAGCGCAGTTCACGTCAAGCAGCCGCGCAACGTGCAGAATTTGCTGCCCACTTGCACGACTCGGTCTTGCAAACTTTGGCCGTGATCCAAAAACGCAGTGATGACCCGGCCGCAGTCAGGACCTTGGCAAGGATCCAAGAACGTGAATTACGTCAGTGGCTCTATGGCAACCAAGACCTAAACGATGAAGACGTAGTAGTTGAAGTCCAGCATGAAGCCAATGACATTGAGCAGTTACTGCTGCGCGACGTTGAAGTCATTGCGGTGGGCAATGCTCAAGGCTTTGACGGTCAGCAAGCATTAGTGGCGGCCGCCAGGGAAGCGATGATGAATGCTGCCAAACATGCCGAGGGAAAGATCTCGGTGTATCTGGAGTGTTCTGAAGAATCCGTGGAAGTCTTTATCCGTGACCGTGGGGAAGGCTTCAACGTAGAAGATGTTCCCGAGGACCGTCACGGCGTCCGCGAATCGATTATTGGCCGCATGCAGCGCGCGGGTGGAACAGCGCAGATACGAAGCAGTGAAACTGGGACCGAAGTACAGCTGAGCATGCCACGAAGCACAACGCAGGAAGAACAAACATCATGAGCATCGAGAACAGTACTCAGAGCTATCGCGTAGTCCTGGTGGACGATCATGCAATTTTCCGTTCTGGACTCAAAGCAGATCTTGCCAGTGATATGCAGATCGTTGGTGAAGCTGGAACCGTTGAAGAAGCCATTGCCGTGATCACCGAGAAAAAGCCAGACGTGGTTTTACTGGATGTGCACCTTCCCGGTGGGCGCGCTGGTGGGGGAGCCGAGGTTCTGAAAAATTGTGCCGACCTACTGGGCACCACCAAATTCTTGGCGCTGAGTGTTTCTGATGCCGCTCAAGATGTGGTGACCGTGATTCGTGCTGGCGCCCGAGGCTATGTCACCAAGAGCATCTCGGGGGCTGACATCTCTGATGCCGTGCGGCGTGTAGCTGCTGGAGATGCCGTCTTTTCGCCACGTTTGGCTGGCTTTGTCCTTGACGCTTTTGGCAGTAGTACGGCGGTATCCGAGATTGATGAAGAGCTAGATCTGCTCTCGGACAGGGAACTGCAGGTGATGCGCCTGATTGCTCGTGGCTACAGCTACAAGGAAGTTGCTAAAGAACTGTTTATCTCGGTAAAGACCGTGGAATCACATGTCTCTAACGTTTTGCGCAAACTACAGCTTTCCAACAGACATGAACTGACCCGTTGGGCAGTGGACCGCAAGATCCTCTAATACCTAGCTCCAGCAGATGCATCAAGGGCGGGGTACCAAGCAATGCTTGGTACCCCGCCCTTGTGTAGTGACTCGATCAGTTACTTCGCGTCACCCAAAAGATTGGCCAGACGTGCAACACCCTCAGCAAGATCCGCGTCACCTAGTGCGTAGGACATGCGGATGTAGCCGGAAGGACCAAAAGCTTCACCCGGAACAACGGCAACTTCAGCCTGTTCCAGAATGAAGGCAGCCAGCTCGGCGCTGGTGTTGTTAACAACGCCACGGATTTCGCGACCGAGCAGGCCACGAACATCCGAGTAAGCGTAGAACGCACCCTCAGGAGTTGGGCAGTGCAGTCCGTCAATAGCGTTCAGCCCTTCAACGATCGCCAAGCGGCGACGGTTAAAGGCAGTCTTCATTTCGTTCACTGCATCTAGTGGTCCGGCAACAGCAGCTAGTGCTGCGCGCTGGGATACGTTGGCCACGTTGGAGGTAGCGTGCGACTGCAAGTTGGTAGCAGCCTTGATGACATCGGCTGGACCGGCCATCCATCCCACACGCCAACCGGTCATAGCGTAGGTCTTAGCAACACCGTTGAGGATGACCACGCGGTCTTCAAGCTCTGGAGCCAAAGTAGCAATGGAGCTGAAGCTTGCATCGCCATAGGTCAGGTGTTCATAGATTTCGTCGGTGACAACCCACAAGCCCTTGGACGCAGCCCACAGGCCGATCTCGCGAACCTGCTCAGGTGAGTACACGGCGCCGGTTGGGTTTGAAGGAGAAACGAACAGCAATACCTTGGTGCGTTCGGTCAATACCGATTCGAGCTGCTCGATGGTGACCTTGTAGCCCTGTTCAGGACCAGCAAAGATCGATACTGCCTTGCCACCGGCCAGCTGGATTGCTTCAGGGTAGGTGGTCCAGAACGGAGCAGGGACGATCACTTCGTCTCCTGGATCCAACAAGGTGGCGAAGGTGTTGTACACGGCCTGCTTACCGCCGTTGGTGACCAGTACCTGGGATGCAGAGATCTCGTAGCCGGAATCGCGCAGTGTCTTTGCGGCAATTGCTTCACGCAATTCTGGCAGACCGGCTGCGGGGGAGTAGCGGTGGTTCTTTGGATCAACTGCAGCCTTGAGCGCAGCGTCAACAATGTAGTCAGGCGTTGGGAAGTCAGGCTCACCGGCACCGAACCCGATGACTGGGCGTCCTGCGGCTTTCAAGGCCTTGGCCTTGGCGTCCACGGCAAGGGTCGCGGATTCAGAGATGGCGCCGATGCGGCGTGAAATACGAGACATGTAAAAGTTCGTCCTGTTGGTTATGGGGAGAGCTGTTAAAACCAAGTTTAGTTCCCCATGTGCAAGATTCTCAGAGCGTGAGTGAAAATGACATAAACACACAGGCAGCAGTCGCTGTTCCATGCGTTCTGCGCCACACCGAGGGTTGTCAGTTCGACAATTGTGATTTCGTTGCGTAAAGTTATTTCTCGTTGCTCAGACATTGCAGCGGATCAGCCCAAGGGTTTCATCCGGTACGATGTTCTAAGTAATCAGAGCTGAGAAAAGCTCGAAGGGTAGTGGCGCAATTGGTAGCGCAGCGGTCTCCAAAACCGCAGGTTGCAGGTTCGAGTCCTGTCTGCCCTGCGCAGTAGCGATTTATCGCTCAGCGAATTATCTCACGTCACGGTGTGTTGTGGTCGGTCAGGCTACGACGCACCGTGATTGTTTCAACTGGCCAAAAAAATTGAAACGAGGAAGAACGTGACCGAATCTGCTCTTAACTCCGGTAACGGTAAGCAGAAGTCGGGCTTTTTCGCCCGAATCATGCTGTTCATCCGACAGGTAATCGCGGAACTTAAGAAGGTTGTCACCCCAACCCGTAGCGAATTGCTCAACTACTTCTTGGTGGTTGTTGGATTTGTTGTTGTGGTGATGCTGATCGTGACGGCCCTGGACTTCGTCTTCGGGCAGGG
This sequence comes from Glutamicibacter sp. MOO4, assembly GCF_056934395.1. NCBI lineage: Bacteria > Bacillati > Actinomycetota > Actinomycetes > Micrococcales > Micrococcaceae > Glutamicibacter > Glutamicibacter sp. MOO4. The sequence goes on along the minus strand of NZ_CM167800.1, from coordinate 1,952,076 downwards.
TTCGATCCTCCTGTTCACTAAACAGGTAGAACAGTAATTTAGTTGCCTCGGAGGTATAATCGCCCCGAGGCAATTTAGTGTCATTCAGTCAAAGAAAGCAGGAGCTGCAGTGTCCGACAAGGAACTCGAACCGCAGATTAATGACGAGGTCGAAAACGAGTTCGTTGAAGCCGACAGCGCTCAGGTAGATCCAGCCGCTGAGGTTGAAACCGAGCTGACCGAAGCCCCAGCCGAAGATGCTGATGACGCTGAGGTCTCAGACGTTGAAGCCGACGAAGCCGACGCTGAAACCTCGGATGAAGAAGCCGAAGTTGAAGAAGACGGCGAAACCAAGGTTGCACGCCTCAAGGAAGAATTCCGCTCGAAGCTGCGCCGCCTGCCAGGTGACTGGTTTGTTATTCACACCTACGCTGGTTACGAAAACCGCGTAAAGGTGAACCTTGAAACCCGTATCCAGACTCAGGATATGGAAGAGTTTATCTACGACATCCAGGTACCAATGGAAGAAGTCGTAGAGGTCAAGAACACTCAGCGTAAGATTGTTCGCCGTGTTCGCATCCCGGGCTACGTTCTGGTTCGTATGGAACTCACCGACGCTTCGTGGGGTGTTGTTCGCCACACTCCAGGTGTCACCGGTTTTGTTGGCAACGCCCATGATCCAAACCCATTGAGCTTGGACGAAGTCTTCTCCATGCTTGAGCACACTGTGGTTGACCCAGTGGAGCAGCCATCGGCTTCCAAGCCTGGCCGTGCCCCAATCACTGAGGTCACTGTGGACTTTGAGGTTGGAGAATCGGTCATCGTCAACGATGGTCCATTCGAAACGATGCCGGCCACGATCTCCGAGATCAAGCTGGATTCGGCTCAGCTGGTTGTTCTGGTTTCGATCTTCGAACGCGAAACCCCAGTGACCCTGAACTTCAACCAGGTCAATAAGATCCAGTAGTATTAAGTCTTCGTGCCCCGTATCGGTCGCTTATCGATGTGAGGGCACGTTTGGCTGTCGCGCCACGATAGCCAGATCCCCGTACCACGCTCCTGTGCTGCGGGAAACGCAAGAGTAAGAAGGACCCGACATGGCCCCAAAGAAAAAGGTCACCGGACTCATCAAGCTGCAGATCCAGGCAGGTGCTGCTAACCCAGCTCCACCAATCGGTCCAGCACTTGGTCAGCACGGCGTCAACATCATGGAATTCTGCAAGGCTTACAACGCAGCGACTGAGTCGCAGCGCGGTAACGTGATTCCAGTTGAAATCACCGTATACGAAGACCGTTCGTTCACTTTCATCACCAAGACTCCTCCTGCAGCTGAGCTGATCAAGAAGGCTGCTGGCGTTGCTAAGGGTTCGGGTACCCCACAGTCCCTGAAGGTTGCAAACCTTACCCAGGCACAGGTTGAGGAAATCGCCACCGCTAAGATGGCTGACCTGAACGCTAACGATCTTGCTGCTGCAGCAAAGATCATCGCCGGTACCGCTCGCTCCATGGGTGTCACCGTAGAAGGCTAATTCCGCCTTCCGCTGTTCACCTGTTGGATAGCAAATCAGAATTTAATCTAAGGCGAGACGATCCATAGATCGATTCGCCCGTGGCAGGACCGCGCGCGGTCCATATGACCACGACTGCATAAGGAGAAAACGCAGATGGCAAAGCGCAGCAAAGCATACGTAGCCGCCGCGGCTAAGATCGATGCCGACAACAATGTCTACGCTCCAGCCGAGGCAATTGCCCTGGCTAAGGAGACCGCAGGCGAAAAGGCTAACTCGACCGTTGAGGTTGCTTTCCGCTTGGGTGTAGACCCACGTAAGGCTGATCAGATGGTTCGCGGTACCGTAAACCTTCCACACGGCACCGGTAAGACCGCCCGCGTGGTTGTTTTCGCTAACGGTGACAAGGCAGAAGCAGCTCGCGCTGCTGGCGCCGACTTCGTTGGTTCAGACGACCTGATCGAAAAGATCCAGGGCGGCTGGGTTGACTTCGACGCAGCAGTTGCTACCCCTGACCTCATGGGTAAAGTTGGCCGCTTGGGTAAGGTACTGGGTCCACGTAACCTGATGCCAAACCCTAAGACCGGCACCGTAACCATGGATGTTGCCAAGGCTGTTGGCGACATCAAGGGCGGTAAGATCGACTTCCGCGTCGACAAGCACTCGAACCTTCACTTCATCATTGGTAAGGTTTCGTTCGATCAGAAGCAGCTGACCGAGAACTACGCAGCTGCACTCGAAGAGGTATTGCGCCTGAAGCCTTCGGCTTCCAAGGGTCGCTACATCTCGAAGGCTACCCTCGCAACTACCTTCGGTCCAGGTATCCCTGTTGACCCGAACGTAACCCGCGTTGAGGCCTAAGCTATTTAGCTTTTGATTTCGAGGGAGCATGCCGATCAGTCGGCATGCTCCCTCGAAGTTTAAGTGCAGTTCAACTGCTGTACTTGGCAATCCGTGATCAGGATCATGGCAATTGGGCTCGGGCTCGATTTGCTGTGGCTGCGTGATCTGTTTTAGACTAGAAATACCGAAGACCGTCGGTTGAGCAAATGGTTTCCTATTTGTTCCTAAAGGTCCGAAAGGACAACCAACGCAGGTTACATAGATTTGTTTTAACTTGAATAAGTTGAACTGCCCTGTGCTCCTGCGCGGGGCTATTTTTATGGCCTCGCCGGTTTTGAAACGGTACCGAACAAATCCCCGGAAGGAGTGTTATGGCAACCCCGAGCAAGACTGCAGCGATTGAAGAAATCACTGCGGACTTTAACGAAGCAACCGCGGCTGTCTTGACCGAATACCGTGGGCTTACCGTTGCACAGCTCAAGGAACTTCGCCGCGCTCTTGGTCAGGAGACCAAGTACGCAGTTGTAAAGAACACCTTGACCGCAATCGCAGCTAAGAACGCTGGCATCGATGCATTCGATGAGCAGCTTTCCGGCCCAACCGCTATCGCCTTTGTAAAGGGCGATGCTGTTGCTGCTGCAAAGAGCCTCACGGAATTCGCCAAGACCAACGAGAAGCTGGTCATCAAGACCGGCTGGTTCGAAGGTAAGGCGCTGGATCAGAGTGGCATCGCTGCACTGGCCGCACTGGAATCCCGCGAAACCCAGCTGGCTCGCGTTGCTGCAGTACTGCAGGCTCCGGCCTCCGCTGCTGCTCGCGCCGTCGAAGCACTGCGTGCAAAGCTCGACGAGAACGGTGGCGCAGCCACCGAGGAAGCTCCGGCAGAAGCCTAAGCTTTCGAGTTCTCTCGCAACGTAATCCCAAATTCATTCGGCCTTCGGGCCAAAACCGAAAGGACGCCTACCATGGCGAAGCTCAGCAACGAAGAGCTGCTTTCCGCATTCAAGGAAATGACCATCATCGAGCTTTCCGAGTTCGTTAAGGAATTCGAAGAGACCTTCGACGTTACCGCTGCTGCTGTTGCAGTTGCAGGTCCTGCAGGCGGCGGCGAAGCTGCTGCTGAAGAGCAGACCGAATTCGACGTTGTTCTCGAATCGGCTGGCGACAAGAAGATCGCAGTTATCAAGGAAGTTCGTGCATTGACTTCCCTGGGCCTGAAGGAAGCTAAGGAGCTCGTAGACGCAGCTCCAAAGGCTCTGCTTGAGGGCGTTGCAAAGGACGCAGCGGAGAAGGCTAAGGAGTCCCTCGAGGCTGCTGGCGCAACCGTAACCGTTAAGTAAGTACAGCGGTCACTCGCAACTTATTGCTAAGGGGTCCACAGGCGAAAGCCTGTGGACCCCTTAGCCGTTAACTGATACTTTCGTAGCAATTGTTTTATAACGTTTCTATTAACAGCGTTTATTCAAGTTCATTGCATAGGCTGAATATGTGTCAAACTCATTAGCCCCTCGGACCCACGCACCAGCGCCAAGACTTGGCTTACTCGATGCGTTGCGATTCACCGCTGCCCTGATCGTGGTGTTCTACCACTACACGGCATGGGGGCATGATCACTGGGGGACCAAGGCCGCTGAGTTCTGGCCGGTACTCTCTGAATTCACCCGCTACGGGCAATTGGGAGTACAGCTCTTCTTCCTCATTTCCGGCTTTGTTATTCTCATGTCCGTACAGGGCAAGAGCGTGATCGGTTTTATCGGATCCCGAGTTGGGCGGCTCTATCCGGCCTATTGGTTCGCCGTCCTTGCCGCCGCGGTGCTGTCGCTGAAGATCTGGCCGTCAGGTAACGATGGACGTACAGCCAGCGACATCGTGCCAAACCTGACGATGATGCAGTCAGCATTTAATATCCAAGACTTTGACGGCGTGTATTGGACCCTCTGGGTGGAGCTGAGGTTCTACATCCTGCTAGGTGTTCTATTGGCCCTCGGTTTTGTGAAGAACAAACACATCATGTGGCTCTGTGCGATCTGGCCAGGCATTGGCATGTACCTGCACTTCACCAATCTGGATAAGGCGCAGGACTGGTTTGCTGGTCAGTATGCAGCACTCTTTGCAGCCGGCATGATGCTGTTCTTGATCTACCAAAGCGGACATACCCTGATGCGTTGGACGCTGCTGATCTTTGACACCGCGATCGCAGCCTTCTTCACCGGTATCAAGGGCAGCTTTGATGCGGACTATCTCTCTGGGCTACAAATCCCAGAATGGCATTTCCAAGTCCTGGCGGTTCTCTGTGTTGCAGTACTGGCCCTATGCACCCTGACTCCACTAAAGAATGTTCGTGCAAAGTGGATGGCCGTAGCCGGTTCACTGACCTTCCCGCTCTACCTATTCCACCAGCTCTGGGGTTGGTGGATCATCGAAGAACTTCACGGGGTCTTCAACAAGTACGTGCTGCTCTTTGGACTTGTTGGACTTATGCTGCTCTGGGCTTACCTGGTGGCGCGCTTTGTAGAAAAGCCATTGGGCCTTGCCCTACGCAGCGCAACCACCAAGTCGCTGACCACAGCGGTGGAATGGATCAAGAGCTCCGTTACCCGATCCGCGTTCCCTATGCCGGAGTCGAAATATCAGCAATCGTGGCATCAAATCCGCTAACAAAATCACGAGGTTTAACCAAGAGACCATGACCGCGGTCGCCACTTCCCAAGCCAATGTGTTCAGCTTCGGGTTCCTCAAAGACACTGGAATCAACAAATACGGGTAACACCGTATGAGATCCAAACGGTGTGATGGTCCCACTTTCGTAGTGGGTGACGTCCCAGGCCACGTCCGCTGGTGGCAGCGAGAGTTTGTTGACGCCTATCTGACTGCGCAGCTTCGCCCAATCGAGCTTTCGTCCACCGGGAATCAAAGCAAAGACAAACGTGTCATCCGATTTTTTGATCACCAGAGACTTCAGTAGCTGTCCAGATTTGATCCCCAACGCTTCGGCGGCCTCCTCCAGAGAGTTAACCTTTTCGCGTGGCACTATCTCGATCGGTATGTTTCGGCGAGACGCGTCCAAGGTGACTCGGGTCAATGCCTCATCCGATTGCAACTTATTCATTAGATCTCCTGACCGTCGATGTGTGCTCGAGCATAACCATTGGGTCTTGAAGATGCCATAAACCTTGCAGCCATGCCCTTGGTACATTCAGATAGTTGCATTCAGGTTTGGCAAGAACGGCAGAGACTGAAAATGCCGTCTTGTACGCGGGGGATAGGTGGGCCAATGGACCCGCGCGGAATACCTAACTCTGCACGCTGGTTGTAATTCTTGGGCCTCAGGAAATATTCGCTATCAAAGCGGAGCGTAAGTAAATGTTGCTAGCTCACGCCAAAACTCGTTCATTTGCGGTGCACCAAGGGTACAAAAGGTCCGTTTGCTGAGATGTTTGTGCGCCTGTGACAAAACGCATACTTTGAGTTCTGCGCGCGTCGCTGCCTTAGCTGGGGCCCAAGAAAAATGGTGGGTGGGCGTGGAGAAATTACCGAGAAATAGCGGAATTAGTAGGCCAAATGCGCATTAGGAAGAGGACGCGGGGCCAAAGGTAAGTTTGTCAGGTTCATCAGAAATATGAGGATCTGCGGTGGCCGGGATTTCAACGGCGAAAACTATAGCACGGATTTGTGCACCGAGTATCGACAAGCGCAATTCCCTCCGGTAGAGTAGAAATTTGCGCCTTACTGTTTGCGCGCGCGGCCTTCATATAGCGGTGGGTTGTGCGGTCCAAAAAGAGGAACTGTTCTATGGCAGGTACCTTAGCACGGTAAGCGTTCGGAAACCTGACGGTCTTTGGAAGGATCCATCTTGGTCGCCTCGAGCAACCCTAACAACCAAACCGCTAGTTCGGCTCGCGATGCTGCATACGCTGGCCGACTTTCTTTTGCAAAGATTCACGAACCACTTGAAGTGCCTAACCTGCTGGCATTGCAGACCGAGAGCTTTGACCGCCTCGTCGGCAATCAGTTCTGGGTTGAGCGCCTAGCTAAGGCTGAAGCCGCTGGTGACACCAGCGTGCCAAACGTCTCCGGCTTGGCCGAAATCTTCGAGGAAATCTCCCCAATCGAGGACTTCCAGGACACCATGTCCTTGAGCTTCTCGGAGCCGGAGTTCGCTGATCCTAAGTACTCGATTGCAGAGTGCAAGGACCGCGACGCCACTTACTCGGCACCGCTGTATGTCAAGGCTGAATTCATGAACAATGAAACCGGCGAAATCAAGCAGCAGACCGTGTTCATGGGCGATTTCCCGCTGATGACCGAAAAGGGCACCTTCGTTATCAACGGCACCGAGCGTGTTGTTGTGTCCCAGCTGGTGCGCTCCCCAGGTGCGTACTTCGAGTCCGCACCGGACAAGACCAGTGACAAGACGATCTACTCGGCACGTATCATCCCATCCCGTGGTGCATGGTTCGAGCTGGAAATCGACAAGCGCGACCAGATCGGTGTTCGCCTAGACCGTAAGCGTAAGCAGTCGGTCACCGTGCTGCTTAAGGCACTGGGCTGGAGCGAAGAGCAGATCCTGTCCGAGTTTGGCCAGTATGATTCGATGCGCGCTACCTTGGAAAAGGACAGCATCAAGGATCAGAACGAAGCCTTGCTCGATATTTACCGCAAGCTGCGTCCAGGCGAGCCTCCTACGGTTGAGGCCGCTCAGGCATTGCTGAAGAACATGTACTTCGAGCCTAAGCGTTACGATCTGGCCAAGGTTGGCCGTTACAAGATCAACCGCAAGCTCGGTGTAGAGACTCCAGTTAACGCTGAGAACGCATCGGTGCTTTCGCTCGATGACCTTGTCGCCATGATCCGCTACCTCGTAGCTCTTCACGCTGGTGAGAAGACCGTTGAAGGTACCCGCAAGGGTGAAATCGTCGACGTTCCAGTAAACGTTGACGATATCGACCACTTCGGCAACCGTCGCATCCGCGCCGTTGGCGAATTGATCGAGAACCAGATCCGCACCGGTTTGTCCCGTATGGAACGTGTTGTGCGTGAGCGCATGACCACCCAGGACGTTGAGGCAATCACTCCGCAGACCCTGATCAACATCCGACCTGTTGTTGCTGCAATCAAGGAGTTCTTCGGAACCTCGCAGCTTTCGCAGTTCATGGACCAGAACAACCCACTTGCTGGCCTGACCCACAAGCGTCGCTTGTCGGCTCTGGGCCCAGGTGGTCTGTCCCGTGACCGCGCAGGCATGGAAGTTCGAGACGTTCACCCGTCCCACTACGGACGTATGTGCCCCATTGAAACTCCCGAAGGTCCAAACATTGGTCTGATCGGTTCGTTGGCAACCTACGGCCGTATTAACTCCTTCGGTTTCATCGAAACGCCATACCGTCGTGTATCCAACTCCGTTGTTTCCAACGAAGTTGACTACCTGACTGCAGACGATGAGCTTCAGCACTACATCGCTCAGGCTAACGCTCCACTGGACGAAAACGGACGCTTCGCTGAAGAGACCGTTTTGGTTCGTGAAAAGGGTGGTGGCGGCGAGCCTGTTATCGTCGACGCCGCTGAAGTTACCTTCATGGACGTTTCGCCTCGCCAGATGGTTTCGGTTGCAACCGCACTGATTCCATTCCTCGAGCACGACGATGCAAACCGAGCACTGATGGGCGCTAACATGCAGCGCCAGGCTGTGCCGCTGCTGAAGTCCGAGCGTCCACTGGTTGGTACCGGCATGGAGAAGTTCGCGGCAGTTGACGCCGGCGACTCCGTTGTTGCATCCAAGCCAGGTGTGGTCACCGAGGTTTCTGCTGACCTGGTTGTTGTCATGAACGATGACGGCACCGAGTCGATGTACCCAATCATGAAGTTCGCTCGCTCTAACCAGGGCAACGCTTACAACCAGCGTGTGCGCGTTTCCGAAGGCGATCGTCTGGAATTCCAGTCGATCATCGCTGACGGTCCGTCCACCGACTCCGGTGAGCTGTCCCTGGGTAAGAACTTGCTTGTGGCATTCATGTCTTGGGAAGGTTACAACTACGAGGATGCGATCATCCTCTCCCAGCGCATGATCTTTGACGATGTGCTCACCTCGATTCACATCGAAGAGCATGAAGTTGACGCTCGCGATACCAAGCTTGGTGCCGAGGAAATCACCCGCGACATCCCGAATGTCTCGGAAGATATCCTTTCCCAGCTTGATGACCGCGGCATCGTCTACATCGGTGCTGAAGTTGAAGCTGGCGACGTACTGGTAGGCCGTGTCACCCCTAAGGGTGAAACCGAGCTGACCCCAGAAGAGCGTTTGCTGCGTGCCATCTTCGGTGAGAAGTCCCGCGAAGTTCGCGATACTTCCCTGAAGGTTCCACACGGCGAGTCCGGTACCGTCATTGGTGTTCGCATCTTCGACCGCGACAACGACGATGACCTTTCCCCTGGTGTCAACCAGCTGGTCCGCGTATACGTTGCTCAGAAGCGCAAGATCTCGATCGGTGACAAGCTCGCTGGTCGTCACGGTAACAAGGGTGTCATTTCCCGCATCCTGCCACTGGAGGATATGCCATTCCTTGAGGACGGTACTCCACTGGATATCATCCTGAACCCACTGGGTGTGCCAGGCCGTATGAACGTCGGTCAGGTTATGGAAATCCACCTGGGTTGGGCTGCTAAGCAGGGTTGGAAGATCGAGGGCGAGCCTGCATGGGTTCGCGATCTGCCTAACCTGCCACGTGAGTCTGAGTCCACTACTGTGTCGACCCCGGTCTTTGATGGTGCTTCGGAAGAAGAAATCCGCGGAATCCTGGATTCGACCAGCAAGACCCGTGACGGTGTGCGCCTGATTGGTAACTCCGGTAAGGCCAAGCTGTTTGACGGTCGCTCCGGCGATCCGTTGCCAGATCCAGTTTCCGTTGGTTACATGTACATCTTGAAGCTTCACCACTTGGTGGACGACAAGATTCACGCCCGTTCCACCGGTCCATACTCCATGATCACCCAGCAGCCACTGGGTGGTAAGGCCCAGTTCGGTGGCCAGCGCTTCGGTGAGATGGAAGTTTGGGCACTGGAAGCTTACGGTGCCGCTTACACGCTGCAGGAAATCCTGACCATCAAGTCGGATGATATCCACGGCCGCGTTAAGGTCTACGAAGCAATCGTCAAGGGCGAGAACGTTCCAGAGCCAGGTGTTCCAGAATCGTTCAAGGTGCTCATCAAGGAAATGCAGTCGCTGTGCTTGAACGTTGAGGTACTTGGTACCGACGGCAACACTATCGAAATGCGTGAGTCGGACGAGGAATCGTTCCGCGCCGCTGAAGAGCTAGGCATCGACCTTTCCCGGTCGGAGCCGAACTCCGTAGAGGAAGTTTAATTTGACGCCCTGCCTGCGCTAAAACCGCAGGCAGCGGCCGAAAATTCAACCCTCATTCGTATCGACTTCAGACACCATAGAAGAGAGAAAAGGACCATATGTCCAACGATTCCTCATTCGGCCTCATGCGAATCAACCTTGCCACCGCGGATGAAATCCGTGGATGGAGCTACGGCGAGGTTAAGAAGCCGGAAACCATTAACTACCGCACCCTGAAGCCGGAGAAGGACGGTCTTTTCTGCGAAAAGATCTTCGGTCCTTCCCGTGACTGGGAATGCTACTGCGGTAAGTACAAGCGCGTGCGCTTCAAGGGCATCATCTGTGAGCGTTGTGGCGTTGAGGTGACCCGTGCGAACGTTCGTCGTGAACGCATGGGCCACATCGAGCTTGCTGCTCCAGTGACCCACATCTGGTACTTCAAGGGCGTTCCATCGCGCTTGGGCTACCTGCTTGATCTGGCTCCGAAGGACCTCGAAAAGGTCATCTACTTCGCTGCTTACATGATCACCGCTGTGAACGAAGACCGTCGTCACGCCGAAATGCCTAACCTGCAGGCCCAGCACGATCTGGAACTGCGCAACCTGGCAAACAACGCCGAAGCTGACAAGAAGGCTGTTGCAGCTGACTTGGAAGCAGAGCTTGAGCGCCTGGAAGGCGAAGGCGCGAAGAACGCCGAGCTGAACAAGGCTCGCACCCTGGCCGAGAAGACTGTTCTGCAGATCGACAAGCGTGCCAAGGCTGAGTCTGAGCGCCTGCGTGCAGTATGGGATCGCTTCAAGTCCTTGAAGGTCGCTGACCTTGAGGGTGACGAAGGCCTGTACCGCACCATGCGTGAAAAGTACGGACTGTTCTTCGAAGGCTCCATGGGTGCCGAAGCTATCCAGAAGCGTCTGGAAAACTTCGACCTCGCCGGTGAAGCTGAAGAGCTGAAGACCATCATCGAAAACGGCAAGGGCCAGAAGAAGGCTCGTGCACTGAAGCGACTGAAGGTTGTTAACGCATTCCTCGCCAATGGCAACTCGCCACGTGGCATGGTGCTTGACGCTGTTCCAGTGATCCCACCAGAGCTGCGCCCAATGGTTCAGCTTGACGGTGGCCGCTTTGCGACCTCGGACCTCAACGACCTTTACCGTCGTGTGATCAACCGCAACAACCGCCTGAAGCGTCTGCTTGATCTTGGTGCACCTGAGATCATCGTGAATAACGAAAAGCGCATGATGCAGGAAGCTGTTGACTCATTGTTCGACAACGGCCGTCGTGGCCGTCCGGTCACCGGTCCAGGTAACCGTCCACTGAAGTCCCTGAGCGACATGCTCAAGGGTAAGCAGGGTCGTTTCCGTCAGAACCTTCTGGGTAAGCGCGTTGACTACTCGGGCCGTTCGGTTATCGTTGTTGGTCCACAGCTGAAGCTGCACCAGTGTGGTCTGCCTAAGCAGATGGCTCTGGAGCTTTTCAAGCCTTTCGTGATGAAGCGCCTGGTTGACCTCAACCACGCACAGAACATCAAGTCGGCTAAGCGTATGGTCGAGCGTTACCGTCCACAGGTTTGGGATGTTCTTGAAGAGATCATCACCGAGCACCCGGTATTGCTTAACCGTGCACCAACCCTGCACCGTTTGGGTATCCAGGCCTTCGAACCACAGCTGGTTGAAGGTAAGGCACTGCAGCTGCACCCATTGGTTTGTGGCGCATTCAACGCTGACTTCGACGGTGACCAGATGGCAGTTCACCTGCCATTGAGCCCAGAAGCTCAGGCTGAAGCACGCATCTTGATGCTGTCCTCGCACAACATCTTGAAGCCTTCCGATGGCCGTCCAGTGGCATTGCCTTCGCAGGATATGATCATCGGTCTGCACCACTTGACCACCAAGCGTGCTGACGAAGTTGGCGCCGGTCGTGTGTTCGCCACCATCTCCGAGGCCATCATGGCCAAGGATCGTGGCGAGCTGCACCTGAACGCACCAATCCGCGTTCGCGTTCCAGACTTCGTTCCTTCGGAAGAGCAGCCTGCTCCAGAAGGTTGGGAGCCAGGTACCGATGCACTGTTGGAGACCTCGCTGGGTCAGGTTCTGTTCAACGACACCCTGCCTGCGGATTACCCATGGGTTGCTCGCGTAGCCGGCAAGGATGCACTCTCGGAGATCGTTAACGATCTGGCAGAGCGCTACCCTAAGGTCATCGCAGCAGCTACCTTGGATAACCTCAAGGATGCTGGTTTCTACTGGGCTACCCGCTCTGGCGTTACCGTTGCTATCTCGGACATTACCTCCAACATGGACAAGGCAGCCATCCTCGCACCTTACGAGGAAAAGGCCGCCAAGGTTCAGGCTTCTTACGACAAGGGTCTGATTGCAGATACCGAACGTCGTCAGGACCTGATCGACATTTGGACCAAGGCTACCGATGAGGTTGCTGAGGCCATGAAGAACGGCATGGAAGAGTTGAACACCATTAACCGAATGGTGACTTCCAAGGCTCGTGGTAACTACCTGCAATTGCGTCAGATTGCCGGTATTCGTGGTCTGGTGTCTAACCCTAAGGGTGAAATTATTCCTCGCCCGATTAAGTCTTCCTACCGTGAAGGCCTGTCGGTTTTGGAGTACTTCATTGCAACTCACGGTGCCCGTAAGGGTCTGGCTGATACCGCACTGAAGACCGCAAACTCGGGTTACTTGACCCGTCGTCTGGTTGACGTTTCGCAGGACGTTATCGTCCGCGAAGAGGACTGCGGTACCAAGCGCGGTTTGACCGTTGCCATTGCTGATAGCTCAGCTGGCATCCGCGTCAAGCACGAAACCGTAGAGAACTCGGCTTACACCCGTACGTTGGCTGCAGACGTGAAGAACGCTGAAGGCACCGTATTGGCTACCGCCGGTTCGGACGTAGGCGACGTGCTGATCGACGAGTTGTACAGCGCAGGCGTGGACGAAATCCGCGTTCGCTCCGTACTGACTTGCGATTCGGCTGTTGGAACCTGTGCACTGTGCTACGGCCGTTCGCTGGCCAGCGGCAAGACCGTGGACATTGGTGAGGCTGTTGGCATTATCGCTGCACAGTCCATCGGTGAGCCTGGTACCCAGCTGACCATGCGTACCTTCCACACCGGTGGTGTGGCATCGGCTGACGATATCACCCAGGGTCTGCCTCGTATTCAGGAATTGTTCGAAGCTCGTACCCCTAAGGGTGTGGCTCCGATGTCCGAGGTCACCGGTCGTGTATCGATCGAGGACGACGAGAAGCAGCTGCGCGTTGTGGTTACTCCAGACAACGGCGATGAGAAGCAGGCCTACCCGGTTCTGCGTCGTGCTCGCCTGTTGGTTGAAGATGGCCAGAACATCGTTGCCGGTACTCAGCTCACTTCCGGTACCTTGGATCCGAAGCAGGTTCTTCGAGTCCTCGGCCCACGTGAAGCACAGAAGTTCCTGGTCCGTGAGGTTCAGGACGTGTACCAGTCCCAGGGTGTAGGCATCCACGATAAGCACGTGGAAGTTATCGTCCGCCAGATGCTCCGTCGCGTCACCGTGATCGAGTCCGGCGAAACCGACTTGCTGCCAGGCGAGTTGGCTGACCGTTCACGCTTCACCGCTGCGAACCGCAAGGCCGTTTCGGAAGGTCAGCGTCCAGCTGCCGGCCGTGACGAGATGATGGGTATTACCAAGGCATCGCTTGCCACCGATTCATGGCTGTCGGCTGCTTCCTTCCAGGAAACCACCCGCGTTCTGACTCAGGCTGCGATGGAAGGTAAGGAAGATCCACTGCGCGGTCTGAAGGAAAACGTGATCATCGGTAAGCTGATCCCGGCCGGTACCGGTCTGGATCGCTACACCCAGGTCAACGTTGAGCCTACCGACGAAGCAAAGGCAACTTTGTTCACCGGTACCTCGGCCTTCTCCTCGGGTCTGTACGACGATGCACTGGAAGGTGGGCTTTCGCCTGAATTCCGTGCTATCTCGATGGACGACTACGACCACGGATCGGATTTCCGCTAAACCGGAAGAACGACACCGCTAGGTAGTTGACCCAACGCCTGCCCACTTGAAAAAGTGGGCAGGCGTTGGGCGTTTAACAAGGCAATCCTGATGCGGCTGGATGTGAGCCTGCAGATACGTTTGCGCCTACAGCAGAGTAGGCGATTGGGGGAGTGGAGGACTTAGCTGCTGATGGGCCAGACTTGCTGAAAGAAAACAAAAACTAGTTGAGAATACTACTGGTTGAATAATCAACTAGAATCACCGATCTCCGCAGGGATTCGCGCCAATCCAGGGTTTCGGTGCCGTTCCTAGAGATTCAGCCTGTCGCCACGTGTGTGTCTACCGCTGTTCAGCTGTTATTCAGGGCTACTTGTTAGCCTGAATTTGAGTCAGGGGAATGTTGGTATCTTCCTTGTTGCTCAATGGACTAACCGGTGGTCACGGGTGATCTCGGTTACTGGACATGGTGGGACAGCGGATTAATGCTAGACTGAAATCAATTGTTTTATGTGTGGCAAAATGGACTCAGTCCGGGTTGCGGGTAGGTTGCGCAACGAATGCCACACTTTCGCACGCCTAGGGACTTTTAGATTCTAGTTGAGCGGTAAAGCAAGCAGCTAGCTCCATGAACCAAGCACCGAAACTCTTCTAGGCAACAGTGCTTATGACGTGGTGCCGACAAACTTAGACAATGGAAGGACACGAAAGTGCCTACTATTCAGCAGCTGGTCCGTAAGGGCCGCTCGCCTAAGGTCGTCAAGACCAAGGCCCCTGCCCTAAAGGGCAACCCAATGCGCCGTGGCGTATGCACCCGTGTGTACACCACCACCCCGAAGAAGCCTAACTCGGCTCTGCGTAAGGTCGCACGTGTGCGCCTTGCCGGTGGTATCGAAGTTACCGCTTACATTCCTGGTGTCGGACACAACCTGCAGGAACACTCCATCGTGCTCGTTCGCGGTGGTCGTGTAAAGGACCTTCCAGGTGTTCGTTACAAGATTGTACGTGGTGCTCTGGATACCCAGGGTGTTAAGGATCGTAAGCAGGCTCGTTCCCGCTACGGTGCAAAGAAGGATGGTAAGTAATGCCTCGTAAGGGTCCGGCGCCAAAGCGCCCACTAGTTTCTGATCCAGTCTTCGAATCCCCATTGGTCACCCAGCTGATCAACAAGGTTCTCGTAGATGGCAAGAAGTCCACTGCAGAGCGCATTGTTTACGGTGCACTCGAAGGTGCCGCTGCAAAGTCCGGTACTGACGCTGTTACGACTCTCAAGAAGGCTATGGATAACATCCGCCCAGCCCTTGAGGTTCGTTCACGCCGCGTCGGTGGCGCGACCTACCAGGTTCCTGTTGAGGTTAAGCCAGGACGCGCAACCGCACTAGCTTTGCGCTGGTTGGTTGGCTACTCGAAGGCTCGCCGCGAGAAAACCATGATCGAACGTTTGATGAACGAGATCTTGGATGCATCGAACGGTCTGGGTGCCGCTGTGAAGCGTCGCGAAGACACTCACAAGATGGCCGAGTCTAACAAGGCCTTCGCACACTACCGCTGGTAAGAACTGTTCGGATGAGCTGGGCATCAACCGATGCCCAGCAACTCCGGCCTCACCTTTTAGGGAGACAACGTGGCACAGGACGTGCTTACTGACCTGAACAAGGTCCGCAATATCGGCATCATGGCCCACATCGATGCCGGTAAGACCACTACTACTGAGCGCATCCTTTTCTACACGGGTGTGAACCACAAGCTCGGTGAGACCCACGATGGTGCGTCGACCACCGACTGGATGGAGCAGGAAAAGGAACGCGGTATCACCATTACCTCCGCGGCCGTTACTTGCTTCTGGAACAAGAACCAGATCAACATCATCGACACCCCTGGCCACGTTGACTTCACCGTTGAGGTGGAGCGCTCGCTTCGCGTGCTCGATGGCGCCGTTGCCGTGTTCGATGGCAAGGAAGGCGTTGAGCCTCAGTCTGAGACCGTATGGCGTCAGGCTGACAAGTACAACGTTCCACGTATCTGCTTCGTGAACAAGATGGATAAGCTGGGTGCTGACTTCTACTTCACCGTAGACACCATCATCAAGCGTTTGGGTGCAAAGCCATTGGTTATGCAGCTTCCAATCGGTTCCGAGAACGATTTCACCGGCGTGGTCGACTTGATGACCATGAAGGCATTCGTTTGGGAAGGCGACGCCAAGGGCGACGTCACCATGGGTGCAGCTTACGAAACTCGCGAAATTCCTGCTGAACTGCAGGAAAAGGCTGAGGAATACCGCGCAAAGCTGGTAGAGGACGTCGCTGAGGGCTCGGATGAGCTCATGGAGAAGTTCCTTGAAGGCGAAGAGATCAGCATTGATGAGCTCAAGGCCGGCATTCGTAAGATGGTTATCAACTCGGAGATCTACCCGGTCTACTGTGGTTCGGCCTTCAAGAACCGCGGCGTGCAGCCAATGCTCGACGCTGTGATTGACTTCCTGCCAAACCCAATGGATGTTGGCGCAACCGTTGGTCACGATCCAAAGAACGAAGAAATCGAGCTCACTCGCGAGCCTTCTGAGGACGCACCGTTCTCGGCACTGGCTTTCAAGATTGCTGCTCACCCATTCTTCGGTCAGCTCAACTTCATCCGCGTTTACTCCGGTAAGGTCGAGGCCGGCGCACAGCTGCTGAACTCCACCAAGCAGAAGAAGGAACGCGTTGGCAAGCTCTTCCAGATGCACTCCAACAAGGAGAATCCGGTTGACGAGATCCACGCAGGTCACATCTACGCAGTGATCGGCCTGAAGGATACCACCACCGGTGATACCCTTTGTGATCCAGCAAACCCAATCGTTCTTGAGTCGATGAGCTTCCCAGCTCCAGTGATCTTCGTTGCTATCGAACCAAAGACCAAGGGTGACCAGGAAAAGCTGTCGACCGCTATTCAGAAGCTGTCTGCAGAAGATCCAACCTTCACCGTTTCGTTGAACGAAGACACCGGCCAGACCGAAATCGGCGGCATGGGCGAGCTTCACCTCGACATCTTGGTTGACCGCATGAAGCGCGAATTCCGCGTGGAAGCAAACGTTGGTAAGCCACAGGTTGCATACCGCGAAACCATCAAGAAGGCTGTGGAGAAGGTTGACTTCACCCACAAGAAGCAGACCGGTGGTTCGGGTCAGTTCGCAAAGGTCCAGGTCTCGTTCGAGCCTCTGGAAGTTGTTGACGGCGTAACCTACGAGTTCAAGAATGGCGTCACCGGCGGCCGTGTTCCTCGTGAATACATCCCATCCGTGGACCAGGGCATCCAGGAAGCAATGCAGTACGGCATCCTGGCTGGCTACCCACTGGTTGGTGTGAAGGCTACCCTCATCGATGGTGCATACCACGATGTTGACTCCTCGGAAATGGCGTTCAAGATCGCTGGTTCACAGGTATTCAAGGAAGGCGCACGCCGCGCTAACCCTGTATTGCTTGAACCACTGATGAGCGTTGAAGTTCGTACCCCGGAAGAGTACATGGGCGACGTTATCGGCGACCTCAACTCCCGCCGTGGTTCGATCACCGAGATGTCCGACGCTGCAGGCGTCAAGGTCATCAAGGCTGGCGTCCCACTGTCTGAAATGTTCGGTTACATTGGTGACCTGCGTTCCAAGACTCAGGGTCGTGCAGTTTACTCGATGACCTTCGACAGCTACTCTGAGGTCCCGAAGGCAGTTGCCGACGAGATCGTTCAGAAGTCCCGCGGCGAATAATTCGCTTCGGAACCAAACTTGGCCGTGACCCCCATGTGGGGAAGTGGCCGATCGCGGAGCCGGTTTCAACGCCATTGAGGCCGGCCCCGCAAACGGCCAACGAGGGATTTGCATCACATGCAGGGCCCGCAGAGGACCGAAATTTCCATAATTATCCACGCCCCCAGTAGACTAATTGAAGTTCGTTTGCGAACCGCGCAGACGAAAAAAGTCTTCTGTAAATGTTTCTAGGAGGAACTTGTGGCAAAGGCAAAGTTCGAGCGCAACAAGCCGCACGTCAACATTGGTACCATCGGTCACGTTGACCACGGTAAGACCACTCTGACGGCAGCTATCTCCAAGGTTCTGGCTGACAAGTACCCAGACCTGAACGAAAAGCGCGACTTCGCTAACATCGACTCGGCTCCAGAAGAGCGCCAGCGCGGTATTACTATCAATATCTCGCACATCGAGTACCAGACCGAGAAGCGTCACTACGCACACGTTGACGCTCCAGGCCACGCTGACTATGTCAAGAACATGATCACCGGTGCTGCTCAGATGGACGGCGCAATCCTCGTGGTTGCTGCTACCGATGGTCCAATGGCTCAGACCCGCGAGCACGTTCTGCTGGCCCGCCAGGTTGGTGTTCCAACCTTGATGGTTGCACTGAACAAGTCGGACATGGTTGATGACGAAGAGCTTCTCGAGCTCGTGGAGATGGAAGTTCGCGAACTTCTTTCCTCCCAGGGCTTCGATGGCGACGACGCACCAGTTGTTCGCGTTTCCGGCCTGAAGGCTCTGGAAGGCGACGAGAAGTGGGTTGCAGCTGTTGAGGAACTGATGGACGCTGTTGACAGCTACATCCCAGATCCAGTACGTGACCGTGACAAGCCATTCTTGATGCCTATCGAGGACGTCTTCACCATCACCGGTCGCGGTACCGTAGTAACCGGTCGCGCCGAGCGTGGCACCCTTGCTCTCAACTCGGAAGTTGAGATCGTTGGTATCCGCCCAGTGCAGAAGACCACCGTTACCGGTATCGAGATGTTCCACAAGCAGCTTGACGAAGCATGGGCTGGCGAGAACTGTGGCCTTCTGCTTCGCGGTCTGAAGCGCGACGATGTTGAGCGTGGCCAGGTTATCGTAGCTCCAGGCTCGATCACCCCACACACCAACTTCGATGCAAACGTCTACATCCTGTCGAAGGACGAAGGCGGACGTCACAACCCGTTCTACTCGAACTACCGTCCGCAGTTCTACTTCCGCACCACCGACGTAACCGGCGTTATCACTCTTCCAGAGGGTACCGAAATGGTTATGCCTGGCGACAACACCGAAATGTCGGTTGAGCTGATTCAGCCAATCGCTATGGAGGAAGGCCTCGGCTTCGCTATTCGTGAAGGCGGCCGCACCGTTGGTTCGGGCAAGGTCACCGCAATCACCAAGTAGTCTCTACTTGATGATTTAGATCCTCGGATCTGAGAAATCCCCCAGCACTGTTACGGTGCTGGGGGATTTTTGTGTCCCCAAGATTTTGCGCTAGCGATTATTTCAATAAGCTGGTGTAATTGGTGAGCATAATGGATCATCACTAGGGGAGTGGCGATAATGGTCGGTTCAACGTTGTTCGCGATTTTGCTGATCGTTCTAGCCTTCGTTTTTGGGCAAAAGCGTGGACGCAGTAAAGCCGAAGAAGACAACGTCGGCTCCGCCCAACTGCGCGAAGCCTGGCAACAAGGCTATGAAGCGGCCCAAGAATTTCTGCGCAACTCAACTCTTGCTGATCAAGGGCAGGCGCCGCCAGGTACTGCCGTGGCCCCGCTGTATGGATCAACTCCGCAGCTATCCCCACCAACCAATACTTCCTATGCGCAGCCAGTAGCTCCTGGGGTAGGCCAGCCGTATCTGACACGGCAACCCATCGGGCCAAGACCACAAGAAAACATAACCACCGGCCCCATTGTTGTAGCCAAACCGGTCAAGGTACTAACCAAGCGTGAGCGCGAACTGCGCAATATCAATATCACCTTGTATGTAGCCGCCCTGATGATCGTTGCCGCTGGCGCACTATTCCTCAGCTTCGCCTTGCCCCCAGTACTCAAGCTGGTTGGTCTTTTCTTACTGGCTGCAGTGTTCTACGTTGGTGGACTGCTCACTCACGCATTCAAATCTTCATTGAAGCCGGCAGGCGCTGCCTTTGCCGGTACCGGCATGGCGCTGCTGCCACTGGGTGGCATCGCTACCTACAACACCCTCGATGTGCCCGGCCCAGTGATCTGGTTTGTCTTCTCTGCAATCTCGACACTGGCGGTTGGCTACGCAACGATTAGATTCAAGTCTCGGGTCTTGGCATGGGTAGCCGTACTCATTCTGGTCAGCACCTCCATGGCTGGAGCTGCGATGTTGCAGCGCGGAATGCTTTATTACCTACTGTTCCTCTTGGCGCTGTCGGTGGTCCTGCTCTTGTTGGCTGTCTTCAGTGACCGCGTGCGTAACTCTGCGTTCTACACGGCTCTTTCGAGCACAGCCCAACTACTGCCTGCGCTGGTAGGACTGTTGGCACTGGTGCTGCTGCCGGAACTTTCGAGCAGAGACTACCTATGGATCTTCTTCTTGCTCACCGGACAGCTACTGCTCAGCGTTAAACTGCTCAGCCAATTCCGGCTGTATCGGTTGTATGCTGCCCGGCTGAGCTTCATGCTCATGCTGGTCGCTGCCTGCGACTATGCAGGATTTACCGGTTCGGTCGCGGCTATCACTGTAGCTGTAGCACTAGCCTTTCAAGGTGTGCTGGTACTTCGTTATGCAGCTTCCTACGCGCAACGGCTGGGCATCAGCGCGACCCACGTGCGTTATGAACGTGGAGCACTATGGGCACTGGCACTCATCGCCGCCGCACTGTCCTACTTCCTCACTGGTACTGAAGGAACTACAGGCTGGATCAGTTACGTCGCCATCCCACTGTTGATGACTGCCACAATCTTTGGCGTGATGAAACGTTCGAGGGTTGAAACCCTCGCGTTGCCGGGATTTGCGCTGATACCTATCCTCGATCTCGCGGAGCATTTCTGGCGTCCGTTGCCAAGCCTGGCCCTGGGCATTCTCGCGCTCTCGGTGATACGCAGCAGTTCCCACCATGGCTGGAATGTGCTGCGGAGCTACGCTCGCTGGGTGCTGCTGCTTAGTTTGGGTGGTGCACTGGGCGGAACGTTGTGGGAAACCACTGGCAAGCGTTCGGATCTAGCTCTCATGTTGTCGGTGGGTGTTGGACTTACGCTCGTTGCGTTGGGCTACTGGGTTCTGGCCACATTCGCCACAAGGCGTGGCGAGCCTAGCGTCAAGGACGATTCGCACCGGTTGATCCGTCTGGGCGGTTCGGCACTGGTGGTGGCAATGACCTTGGTTGCCTGGCGTATAACCGGAGTATCACATGAGGCGCAGGCGCAACTTGTTGGTATCTCTTCTGTGAGCTGGTTTACCACTATTTTGCTGCTGACCGCCGTGGTCACCGCAGTATCCGGCTGGTGGCTTGCGGGCAAGACTGCCCAGCAGACGCGTCTCAACGATTCGATTCGAGGTGCGGCAAGCCTGATGCTGTTGCTGACCTACTCACTCAGCTTCAACCGAGCGAACTGGTACCTAGCCCTGGTGGTCGGAACCATTGGGCTTCTCTTCTTCCTGCTCAGCTTGCGCCAAGAGCAACGCCAGTCATGGAAAATTCGCAACGCTACCTTCTCCCAGGTGCTCTTTAGCACCATGGTTTGGTGGTTCGTTGACGTTCACCAGTTTGATATCCACGGACGCTACGCGCTGCTACTGCTCTCGCTAGTTGTTCCGCAGTTGCTACGCCTGGTACGCAACGCACTGAAGACGAAGGTTCTGTCTCAAGAACTTCAATGGATTGCCACCGGTTTACTCATCCTTGAACCGGTCAGCCTGTTTGTCTACATGTATGGTGTGCCGGACCCGGATCGAGGCGCGCTGCTACTTGCTGCACTACTTTGGGCCGTACACGGGGCAACCGCCTATTGGGCCCAACATCAGCTAGCAGTTGCTCGGCAGCTCTATATATTGCCAACCATCTTGGGTGTAACCCTCTTGCTCTGTATTCCAGCATTGGCTTTGGGACAGAACACCGGTTGGATCCGCTCATCGTGGTGGACCAAGGATGTTGCCAGTGTGCTCTTGCTGATACTTGTCCTAGTGGCTGCTTTGGCCGAATGGCGTCTGCGCACCAAGAAGAACTTCTCTATAGCTGCCGGTGTGGGGATCTTCGTTCCAGCAATGACAGTTGCGCTGTGGCAGTCGGGCACGTGGTTCGAAGTACTGGCCTTGTTGCTGGTGGCTGTGGTGTTGGTGCTGTTCGTTGTGACTCGTCTCAGTGCTTGGTACGCGATTGCTGCAGGTGTGACCATCACGTACCTCGGTATTCGTGCGGTGAAGCTGTTGCGCGATCGTTCAGGTGCCAACGCTTTAGAAGCCATGGATCGTGTTTGGGTTTTGCTAGCTGCCGCGCTGGTCTTCTACCTATTGGCTACCGCGCATGGACGGTGGGCTCAGCCCGTACCTGCCTATCCTGAAGCAAACTACCGTAGTGACAACGCGGTGGGTGGGGCATCGCGGTTGTACTTCGCGCAGATGATGGTGGCTGGATTTGGTGCCGGACTCATTGCGCATAGTAAAACCGACGGCGCTTTCAGCGTTATTGGGGGAGCGGCCCTCATTCTTGCGGTGGCAACAGCTACCTACATTTTTGAACTACCCGAGAAGTTCCGCCCCTATATGCCGGACGCACTCTTTGTGCTCGCGGCCCTGCTGGGCCTGAGTAGCTACGCATTCCTAGAGTCTGTGCCGCAGGCCAGCACCGTGTGCCTCTACCTGTGCGCCATCGCCGTGGTCTTGGTGATCTGGCGGAATCTGCGCGTGGACCGCCAGCTTGAACGCATCTATCTGATTTCTGCAGCGACAGCCGCCAGCCTCAGCTTGATCTTCTCCTTGATGGACGCCAATCCTGTGGTACAGATCTTGGCCTTGATCTTCTTCGCTGCCCTAGTAGCCTGGAGCCTGAAACAAGGGGATAAGTTGTTGATCTGGTGGGGCGCCATCGCCATGACGGTTGCGGTGCTGTGGTTCCTGCGCGAGCTGGCCTTCCTCTGGTTAGTCATCATTGGCTTGGGCCTGATTGTTGCTGCGGTCTTCAAATTGGTGAAGGTTGATAAGGCCAATAATCCGTCAATGCCGGAGCCAACTGCGCCGCCGCAACAACCAGCAGGTGCGGCTCCGACACAGACAGGGTTGCCATGGATGCGAGTTGCGCAAGAAGACGATGTGCGGCAAGATCCAACTGTCAAAGATCCCGAAGAGTAAAAGTGCAGTGTCTAATGCAGTCTCTTAGGCGCGGTGAGGTCAAGATCACGGGGCTAAAAGGCTACAAAAGATTTGCGCGATCGTTGCCGACCTGTCAGACTAGATAAGTTGCTTGATTGCAACCCGATCCTCTTTGTTGGGGTAATCGGATCTGGTTTGAACAACCGGGATTGGCTCTCACACAGGATAATGCCTGTGGTTCGGGATCAATACAACTGCTTCAAACTATAAGGCCCTCGATAAAGTGAGAACTTTGCGGTTTTGTCGTGACTGAAAATTTCACGACACGCCCGAGTTCGGGGGTCGGAGCCACCTGCGGGTGAGGAACCCGGATTTATTCGGATTCAGTCGCAGCGTAAGGCGTGCCGGTTCGCAAGAACCCGTATATAGGCACAGAAATTTTAGATAGTGCTAACAGAAAGAGGCATGACGCCATGGCGGGACAGAAAATCCGCATCCGGCTGAAGTCGTATGACCACGAGGTCATTGACGTTTCAGCCCGGAAGATCGTTGAGACGGTCACGCGCGCAGGCGCAACCGTAGTCGGCCCAGTGCCGCTGCCAACGGAGAAGAACGTGTACTGCGTTATCCGTTCGCCACACAAGTACAAGGACAGCCGTGAGCACTTCGAAATGCGCACGCACAAGCGTCTGATCGACATCGTTGATCCGACCCCGAAGGCTGTTGATTCGCTGATGCGTCTCGACCTGCCAGCGGATGTCAACATCGAAATCAAGCTTTAAGGGGAGGTGGCGAGAAAACTATGACCGCAACCCGTAATTTCAAGGGCCTGTTGGGCACGAAGCTCGGCATGACCCAGGTTTGGGATTCGAACAACAACCTGATTCCTGTCACCGTCGTGCAGGCTGATAGCAACGTTGTCACCAAGCTCATCAACGCTGAGCGCGATGGCTACACCGCAGTTCAGATCGGCTACGGCCAGATCGATCCTCGCAAGGTCACCAAGCCACTGGCTGGTCACTTCGAGGCTGCAGGCGTAACCCCACGTCGTCACCTGGTAGAACTGCGCACCGCAGACGCTGCCGAGTACACCGCTGGTCAGGAACTTTCCGTAGAGCTCTTCGAAGCCGGCCAGAAGGTCGACGTCGTAGGTACCTCTAAGGGTAAGGGCTTCGCCGGCGTTATGAAGCGCCACAACTTCCATGGTGTTGGCGCATCGCACGGTGCTCACAAGAACCACCGTAAGCCAGGTTCCATCGGCGGCGCATCGACCCCAGGTCGCGTTTTCCGTGGACAGAAGATGGCTGGTCGTATGGGTGCTGAGCGTGTTACCACTCAGAACCTGACCATTCACGCTATCGACGCTGAGAAGAACCTCCTGCTGATCAAGGGTGCCGTTCCAGGCGCCCGCGGCCGCGTCGTTCTCGTACGCAACGCCGTGAAGGGAGCATAAGTAAATGACTAAGGCACTTAACGTCGAACTGCCTGCAGAGATCTTCGACGTACAGACCAACGTCCCGCTGCTGCACCAGGTTGTCGTTGCACAGCTTGCTGCTGCCCGCCAGGGTACCCACAAGACCAAGGACCGCTCCGAGGTTTCGGGTGCAGGTCGCAAGCCGTTCAAGCAGAAGGGTACCGGCCGCGCCCGTCAGGGTTCGATCCGTGCTCCACACATGACCGGCGGTGGCATTGTCCACGGTCCAACCCCACGTGATTACTCGCAGCGTACCCCGAAGAAGATGAAGGCTGCTGCACTGCGCGGCGCTTTGTCTGATCGCGCACGCTTCGATCGCGTTCACGTGATTGAGAACTTGGTTGCAGGGGAAACCCCATCGACCAAGGATGCTCTGGCTACCTTGCGTTCACTCACCGAGCGCAAGAACCTGCTTGTCGTCATCGATCGTGCCAACGATGTTGCAGCCCTTTCGGTTCGCAACCTCGACGCTGTGCATGTTCTGTACGTCGACCAGCTGAACACCTACGATGTTCTGGTTTCGGATGACGTAGTCTTCACCAAGGCTGCCTTCGATGCCCTGGTCCAGAAGGAGGAAGCCAAGTGAGCGCGTTCTCAAAGGCTCCACACGACGTGGTCATCGCACCAGTCGTTTCGGAAAAGAGCTACGGTCTGATCGATCAAGGTCAGTACACCTTCGAGGTGGCACCTAGCTCAAATAAGACGGAAATCAAGTACGCCGTTGAAGCTATCTTCAACGTCAAAGTTGATTCTGTAAACACCATCAACCGAGTCGGTAAGCGCAAGCGCACCCGCTTCGGGTGGGGTGCACGCAAGAGTACTAAGCGTGCCATCATCACCCTGAAGGAAGGCTCGATTGACATCTTCGGCGGTCCGCTTTCCTAAGCGGAGACCACTTTAACGAGGAATTAAAATAAATGGGAATTCGTAAGTACAAGCCGACTACCCCGGGCCTTCGCGGCTCGTCGGTAGCCGACTTCGCAGAAATCACCCGATCGACTCCGGAAAAGTCGCTGGTTCGTCCACTCACCAAGACTGGCGGCCGTAACAACTCCGGTAAGATCACCACCCGACACAAGGGTGGCGGACACAAGCGCGCTTACCGTGTTATCGACTTCCGTCGTCACGATAAGGACGGCATTCCGGCAAAGGTCGCTCACATTGAGTACGACCCAAACCGTACTGCACGTATCGCACTGCTCCACTACGCAGATGGCGCCAAGCGCTACATCATTGCACCGAACAACCTCAAGCAGGGTGACCCAATTGAAGCCGGCGTAGAAGCCGACATCAAGCCAGGTAACAACCTGCCACTGCGTAACATCCCGGTTGGTACCGTGATTCACGCTGTGGAGCTTCGCCCAGGTGGCGGCGCTAAGATGGCTCGTTCCGCTGGTGCTTCGATTCAGCTGGTTGCCCGTGAGGGTCGCTTCGCTCAGCTGCGTTTGCCTTCAGGCGAAATCCGCAACGTTGATGTGCGCTGCCGCGCAACCATCGGCGAAGTTGGTAACGCTGAGCAGATCAACATCAACTGGGGTAAGGCCGGCCGTATGCGCTGGAAGGGCGTACGCCCAACCGTTCGTGGCGTTGTCATGAACCCAGTTGACCACCCACACGGTGGTGGTGAAGGTAAGACCTCCGGTGGTCGTCACCCGGTCAACCCTAACGGTAAGCGTGAAGGACGCACCCGTCGTCCGAATAAGGAAAGCGACAAGCTCATTGTGCGTCGTCGCAAGACCGGCAAGAACAAGCGATAGGAGCCTGGAAACATGCCACGCAGCCTGAAGAAAGGCCCCTTCGTCGATCAGCACCTGTTCCTAAAGGTCGTTGCTGAAAACGATAAGGGCACCAAGAACGTCATCAAGACGTGGTCCCGCCGTTCGATGATCATCCCGGACATGCTGGGACACACCATCGCCGTACATGACGGTCGCAAGCACATTCCTGTGTTCGTTACCGAATCTATGGTTGGTCACAAGCTCGGAGAGTTTGCTCCAACCCGTACGTTCCGTGGCCACGTGAAGGACGACAAGAAGGGCAAGCGCCGCTAGGCCCCGCAAGGGATCTAGTATCGCTTAGCACTTCTTCGATAGACGAGAGAAGGATAGCAATGGAAGCCAAGGCAATTGCGCGTCACATCCGCGTAACGCCTATGAAGGCCCGGCGCGTCGTCAACCTTGTTCGTGGTCTACAGACCAACGAAGCACTGGCCATCTTGAAGTTTGCCCCACAGGCAGCTTCGGAGCCGGTATACAAGGTTGTCGCATCGGCAGTGGCTAACGCCCGTGCCGCCGCGGACCGCGCAGGTGAAGCATTCAATGAGGACGAGCTGATTATCAGCGAAGCGTTTGTTGACGAAGGTCCGACCATGAAGCGGTTCCAGCCGCGTGCTCAGGGTCGCGCATTCCAGATCAAGAAGCGCACCAGCCACGTGACTGTGGTTGTTTCAACCCAGAAGGGTGGGGAGAACTAAATGGGACAGAAGGTAAATCCGAACGGTTTCCGTCTCGGCATCACCACTGACCACATCTCGCACTGGTTCGCTGATTCCAGCAAGCCAGGCCAGCGTTACGCGGATTACGTAAAAGAAGACGTACAGATCCGTGCACTGCTGTCCAAGGGAATGGATCGTGCAGGCATCGCCCGCGTCGAAATCGAACGTACCCGTGACCGTGTGCGTGTGGATATCCACACCGCTCGTCCAGGTATCGTCATCGGTCGTCGTGGCGCCGAAGCAGACCGCATTCGCGGAGAGCTCGAAAAGCTTTCCAACAAGCAGGTTCAGCTGAACATCCTCGAGGTCAAGAACCCTGACATGGAAGCCCAGTTGGTCGCCCAGGGCATCGCCGAGCAGCTTGCTTCACGTGTGGCTTTCCGCCGTGCGATGAAGAAGGCAATGCAGTCGGCAATGCGCGCTGGTGCCAAGGGTATCCGCGTTCAGTGCTCCGGTCGACTTGGCGGCGCAGAAATGTCCCGCAAGGAGTTCTACCGCGAAGGTCGTGTGCCGCTGCACACCCTGCGTGCGAACATCGACTTCGGCAAGTTCGAAGCCAAGACCACCTTCGGCCGTATCGGCGTGAAGGTTTGGATCTACAAGGGTGACGTAACCGCCAAGGAACTGGCTGCACAGCAGGCTGCTGCTGCTCCAGCTCGCGGTGGTCGCGGTAGCGGAAACGATCGTCCACGTGGCGGCGAACGCCGTCGTCGTAACGATCGTAAGGGCGCTGCAGCTCCGGCTGCGGAAGGAGGAGAGGCTTAAATGCTTATCCCACGTCGAGTCAAGTTCCGTAAGCAGCACCACCCAAAGCGTTCGGGTGCTGCCAAGGGCGGTACCACCGTATCGTTCGGTGAGTACGGCATCCAGGCGTTGACCCCGGCTTACGTGACTAACCGTCAGATCGAAGCCGCTCGTATCGCCATGACCCGTTACATCAAGCGTGGCGGCAAGGTGTGGATTAACATCTACCCTGACCGTCCCTTGACCAAGAAGCCTGCTGAAACCCGTATGGGTTCCGGTAAGGGTTCACCTGAGTGGTGGGTCGCCAACGTCAAGCCAGGACGAGTCATGTTTGAACTCGGTGGCGTCAGTGAAGAGGTAGCTAAAGAGGCATTGCGTCTTGCAATCCACAAGCTACCAATGAAGGCACGCATCGTGCGTCGTGAAGGTGGTGAATAGGGATGTCTCTCGGTTCTAAAGACCTTAGCATTGAGTCCCTGGACGGCTTCGATTCTGCTCGTTTGAACGAGGAATTGAAGAAGGCCAAGGCAGAACTGTTCAACCTGCGTTTCCAGTCGGCTACCGGCCAGCTAGAGAGCAACGCGAACCTGAAGGCTATCAAGCGCGATATCGCCCGCATTTACACTGTGCTGCGCGAGCGCGAGCTGGGCATTCGTCAGGATGTCGTCGTTCCGGTTGAAGAAACCAAGAAGGAATCCAAGTAATGAGCGAGAAGGAGAACGGTGTGGATAACGCTACCGAGCGTAACGACCGCAAGACCCTCCGTGGTTACGTGGTTTCCGACAAGATGCAGAAGACCATCGTCGTTGACGTTGAGGACCGTGTAAAGCACGCCCTTTACGGCAAGGTTATGCGTCGCAACAAGAACGTAAAGGCTCATGACGAGAACAACGAAGCCGGCATCGGCGACTTGGTTGTAATCGCTGAGACCCGCCCGCTGTCTGCTGACAAGCGTTGGCGTCTCGTTGAGATCGTAGAGAAGGCTAAGTAAGCTTTCGACTCGATTTCACGGATCTCGTGATTGAAGAATGCCCCGAACACTTCGAAAGAAGAGTTCGGGGCATTTCTGCGTCTAAGGAGCAACGGACTTTTAAGAAAAGATGAACAAACTGAGATCCATTCATTTGGTATGGCACCAAGTTTCGGTCCGTTCGCTGATTGGTAGTGACAGGAAATGGATCCTACCGGAATACGATATCCAGGGTAATTGCCTGCGACTACGGGCATGGCACACTGATTCAACAGGGCGAATGAATGACACGTTGGAGCGCGACTGCGACGTAATTTAGTACTTTGCCCTTCGAAAGCTAATCTCGGATCATGAAGGATTCAATCGGCATTGTTGAAGTTGCAGGCGACTGGCTGACGGCGGCCCTCGAATCGCCGGATGGCCCAGTCGTATTAACCAGCCCTTATGTTACTCAGGAAGTATGCGATCGAATTGTAGAGGCATCGGCTAAACACACGAGACCAACCCGGGTCATTACGACTTTGGATCCACGTGCAGTTGCGGACGGGTATTTAGCCGTAAATGGGCTGAAAGACTTGATAAATGCCGGTATCGAAGTGCGTCATACAGAACGCCTACATGCTAAATGCTTCATTGTGGGTAGTCGCGGTTTGCTGGGATCTGGAAACCTTACGGGAGCTGGACTTGGTTTGTCGATGAAACGAAATCGGGAGCTGGCAGTTGAGCTCAGCATTGGTCAAGCAGACGAAGCACGACGAGCAATTGAGCAGTGGCCTTCCGTCTCGGTTTCAAAAGAAGCACTGACCAAGCTCCTTGAATCAGCATCCAAGATTGCCAAGACGACGGAAAAGAATACATGGTTTGATGCAACGACAGCATTGCTGATAGTCGAAGAACTGCTGTCCGATGCACGCGAGCAATCCCGTACGCTGTGGCTAAAACTAGAGTACGGAGAGCCCAAGCTCGGTGGATGGCTGCAGGAGAGCTGGATCGCTAGTCCCAAGAAGGGCAAGCCTAGCTTTCGTCCAGGCGACCTGGTTCTTATCTGCGCAAAAGAAACGAAGGACTGCTATGCGGTCGTAGAAATCTCTTCTAGTCCCGAGCTCAAGCCGGATGACTATGTTAAAGCGCTGGCCGGGCACGCCCCTGAGGCTATTGAAAGATGGCCATGGATCAACCGGACTATACCGCGGTTAGTACCGGAAGAGCTGCTGCCTCTCAAATTTCGTGAGCTTGGCGTAAACGGACAAGGACTGCAAAATGGCCACGTAAGACTTCAGCTCGACCAGTTCGCGTTCGGTGTTCGGACTTTATCCAGACTTGTCACCCCAGAGTAGTTGAACGGGGCCTCTCGTCTTCGCTAAAGGGCCGTGTGAAGCACGCCCTTTACGGCAAGGTTATGCGTCGCAACAAGAACGTAAAGGCTCACGACGAGAACAACGAAGCCGGCATCGGCGACTTGGTTGTAATCGCTGAGACCCGCCCGCTGTCTGCTGACAAGCGCTGGCGTCTCGTTGAGATCGTAGAGAAGGCTAAATAAGCTTTCGACTCGATTTCACGGATCTCGTGATTGAAGAATGCCCCGAACACTTCGAAAGAAGAGTTCGGGGCATTTCTGCGTCTAAGGAGCGGTGGACCTTTCCAAGGTACTTCCGCCATCGGCACCCGGTTGCCACAACGAACTCCCAATTCAGCACGTTAGTGCCGATTCGAATGGTTAGGTCTTCATGGGGATTCTTGGCGTTGTATCGTTCGTTGGTTAGTCGCTCAGAAATCTTTAGCTGCTTCGATAATCGCTAGGGGAGTAGCCGAGTACTTTCCGGAAGTCTGTCGACATGTGAGCCTGGTCGGTTTAGCCGAGGTCTACGGCTAATGTGGCAAGCGAGGCTTGCGGATGCTCGCGTAAATGCAAGGCGGCTTCTTGCAACCGGTAGCGCCGAATGACGGACAACGGAGAAAGCCCTAAGTATTTTAGGGACAGGCGTTGCAGGCTACGTACAGTCAGGTTTAGATCTGTAGCGACTTGATCAACACGTAGCGCGGTACGGTCCGCCGAAACGTAATCCAAGAATTTGTTGGCTAGCGTTCCTGATTCATTGATCGGTGGCAAGCATCGTTCGAGCCACACAGACAAATGATGAGCACAACGTTCATTCAACTGGTCGTCGCCACGTAGTTGTCGCTCTTTCAACAAGGCCTGATGAAGATCATGAGCGTTTATCGGTAGCTCTTGATCTAGTAGCTGTTGTGGTGAGCAATTGGTCAGAGAAGCAACATAAGGAGCAGCTGCAGGGCGGAGCAAGGCGGCTACCGCCCAGCCTGAACCCCGCAGGTCCTTATGGGATGCGCCGTTGCTTGGACCTGAGACAGTCACTCCCTCAGGCTGCACGACAACATTCATCAGCGGGAAAGGTAAGAGCTGTTGACGAGAACTTCTGCCGGCAGCAAGCTGCCAGCGAGAAATCCAGAACCAGCTAACGTACTGCTGCATATGTTCGGGAGGTAGGATGCGTTCGAATTCTGGGAGCCGTGCAGGATATAGAACACCTCGACCATCATGAATATCAGCCATGCAAGCGCTCCTCAAATCCGTCGCAAATTTACAAGCCCCAGCATTGCACACGTACGTAGTCTTGAGACATGAAAAATCACAACGAATTGGTGCATGGTGTCACCGGAACGCACACCACCGCTGGCGTTCCGCACGGAGTAACTTCACTGACTCCATTTCTCGCCGTTGCCAATGCGCGGAAGGCACTGGAGTTCTACAAAGATGTTTTCGGAGCGCGGATCATCGATGCCACAAGCATGGGCGGTGTTGTCGTGCATGCTGAAATAGATTTTGGCCAGGGACACCTACAGATTGGTGAGCCCAATCCGGCATACGGTCTGGTGCCACCGCCGGAGGCTCCGAACGCCTCCTACTCCTTGGGTCTGTACTGCGAAGAAGTGGATGCCGTGCTGGCTAGAGCGATTGAAGCGGGAGCTACGGTGAGGGAACCGGTGACTAATTTTGTTTCCGGCGACAGATTCGCTTCCATCATCGATCCATTCGGTGTGCGGTGGTCGATCATGAGCCGGGTTGAAGATCTGAGCGAAGAGGAAAGCGCGCAACGCGTGGCGGAATGGGCTGCTCAGCAGTCGGGTAGCGCTTCGTCGTAAACGCTTTCGCGTTGGTGGTCAACTAAGCTGAGCACATGTCAAAATATCGCCCACATCCACGTTGGCCGTGGAAGTGGGCGATATTGCTGATGACCTGTTTCAGCACTGGAGCCCTGCCGTACGTTCCGTGGCTTGCCGGCGGTTGGTTACCCCGACTTCAAGCATTCCAACCATGGACGTTACTTGCAGTGGCGGTCATCGTCTTGTTCACGCTCATGAGGCGGCGTTGGCTAGTTGCTTCGCTCACTGTGGTGCTGTTGGTGATGGGGATGGCTCCCAATGTAGTTTGGCCTAGCGATCAGGCAACGCTGGAGGGCGCTAGTGCCGATGTCACCGTGTTCTCTTTCAATGCGCTCAAAGCCGGTGCGGACGCAAAGCAACTCGCAACGAGTATCCAGCAGGTAGATCCTGATGTCGTGGTGCTTGTTGAAACGAGTGAAGCGCTGCACGACCGGCTGCGCGCGGAAGGCGCTTTAGGCTCGTTGAAATACCGCAGCGCACCGGTACCCACAGGAGGCGAACGGGATACCGTGATCTTTTCGCGGTATCCGCTAAAGGACCTCGGCGGTAGTCTGGGCCCGGGGGTCACCGGCTGGTATGGGATGCCCGTTGTGGAAGTCGAATTACCGGGTAGGACTCTCACCGTAGTGGGCGTTCACGTATATCCGCCTTTGGGCAGCGCGAAGCGGTGGGCCCAAGGCTTGTCCGCGTTACAACATTGGATAGGCGAGGAAGGCAACAAGCCGTTGATCCTAGCAGGGGACTTCAACTCGGCGAGGAGCCATCCGCAGTTTCGGAAACTGGCTTCGATTATGGACGACGAGTCAACGTTGTTTCCGCTGTCAACCTGGCCGGCTAATAGAAACGTGCCACCACTGCTGGGCATAGACCATGTTCTGTCGAGAGGATTCATTCCATTGGAACAAGAGACACTGCAGATTCATGGCTCGGATCATCTGGCGATCAAGGCTACGTTTGGCCTCATAGGCAGGTAGCGCCCTGTGCTTCATTTGAGCGGCATCGTCTATAGCAAATATTTTCTGAAAATCATTCAGGAAGCCATGGGCAGTCAGAAGAATTACCTGCAGTGTTGGTGTTAGTCGACCACATCAGAAAATTTGGCCGCGGTCATGAACGTTGATATGCCGGGGGAGTACGTGGTGTCTGATGTGACGAACGACGCCTATTTTCCGCATACCACACCATTTCGGTTTTGTGCCACTCTGCGCTAGACTTGTAAACCTGTGCGCAGTGTGTTCGGGGACTATCCACCTTCGGCACGATGCAGTGCGGTCTAAATCAGTTTAGATGCACAAGTACAGCCTCGGTATTTTACGCCTCGGCCCTGCCGCCAATTGAGATCAGCATTCGGTGCGCTCGCGACGGTGGGGGTAAGCGATACGTGCCGTGGAGACCATATCCGTTCCGCAAGGCTCGATTTATAAGAGAACCAGCGAGACGACAGGAGTAAGAAGTGATTCAGCAGGAGTCGCGACTTAAGGTTGCCGACAACACCGGTGCTAAGGAAATCCTTACCATCCGTGTTCTTGGTGGCTCGAAGCGTCGCTACGCAAGCATTGGCGACACTATTGTCGCTACCGTCAAGGATGCAATTCCTGGCGGCAACGTAAAGAAGGGCGACGTCGTCAAGGCAGTCGTCGTTCGCACTAAGAAGGAAATCCGTCGTGCAGACGGTTCTTACATCAAGTTCGACGAGAACGCAGCTGTGATCTTGAAGAACGAAGGTGAACCACGCGGTACCCGTATTTTCGGCCCAGTGGGTCGTGAACTTCGTGACAAGAAGTTCATGAAGATCGTTTCGCTGGCTCCGGAGGTGCTGTAACCATGGGCGCAAAGATCAAAAAGGGTGACCTGGTTCAGATCATCTCAGGCAAGGATCGTGGCTTGCAGGGCAAAGTCCTGAAGGTCATCACCGATACCAACCGCGTACTTGTTGAAGGCGTTAACCGCGTCACCAAGCACACCAAGGCAGGTCAGACCGAATCAGGTTCGACCACCGGCGGCATCACGGTTGTTGAGGCACCAGTGCACGTTTCTAACGTTGCAGTGGTTGACCCAGAAACCAAGAAGCCAACCCGCGTCGGTTTCCGCGAGGAAACCGTAGAAAAGAACGGCGTGTCCAAGACTGTACGCGTCCGTTTCGCCAAGGCTTCCGGAAAGGATCTGTAATGACTGAAGCAGCCACCAAGATCCAGCCACGTCTGAAGGCTAAGTACAACGCAGAGATCCGCCCTGCTTTGCAGGAGCAGTTCAACTACGTCAACACCATGCAGGTCCCAGGCCTGACCAAGGTTGTAGTGAACATGGGTGTCGGCGAAGCTGCCAAGGACTCGAAGCTCATTGAAGGTGCCGTCAAGGACCTGACCGCAATTACCGGTCAGAAGCCAGTGGTAACCAAGGCTCGCAAGTCCATCGCACAGTTCAAGCTGCGCGAAGGCATGCCAATTGGTACGCACACCACCCTGCGTAACGATCGCATGTGGGAATTCATTGATCGCTTGATCACCCTGGCACTGCCTCGTATCCGCGACTTCCGCGGTTTGAGCGACCGTCAGTTCGATGGCAATGGTAACTACACTTTCGGTCTGACCGAACAGTCGATGTTCCATGAAATCGATCAGGACAAGATCGATCGCGTGCGCGGTATGGACATCACTGTGGTGACCACCGCCAAGACTGATGACGAAGGCCGTGCCTTGCTAAAGGCTCTGGGCTTCCCATTCAAGACCAACAACTAATCTCACTACGTTACAGGTCCGCTAAGGAAACCGTAACGAGGAAGGGCTGAAGCCCACATGTCTATGACAGATCCAGTCGCAGATATGCTGACTCGTCTGCGTAACGCTAACTCGGCATACCACGACACTGTGTCGATGCCGTCGAGCAAGCTAAAAGTACGCATTGCTAACATCCTCAAGGAACAGGGCTACATTGCTTCGTTCGAGGAAGTTGCTGCAGAAGTCGGCAAGACTCTGACCATCACCTTGAAGTACGGCCCATCGCGTGAGCGTTCAATCGCTGGCGTACGTCGTATCTCCAAGCCAGGTCTTCGCGTATACGCAAAGTCCACCAACTTGCCTCACGTGCTCGGTGGTCTTGGTATCGCAATCCTGTCCACCTCCTCCGGTCTGCTTACTGACCGTCAGGCTGCAAAGAAGGGCGTGGGTGGGGAAGTCCTCGCCTACGTCTGGTAACGGAAAGGGAGAAACATACAATGTCACGTATTGGACGTCTTCCGATCACCGTTCCTGCAAACGTTGAGCTAAATGTCGATGGCCAGCAGGTCGCCGTCAAGGGCCCGAAGGGTGAACTTTCGATCACCGTCAAGGCTCCTATCACCGTTGCCAAGGACGAGAACACTGTTACCGTCAACCGCCCCAACGACGGCCGCGAGGCTCGTTCGTTGCACGGTCTGACTCGCACCCTGATCAACAACATGATCATCGGTGTCACCGAGGGTTACGAGAAGAAGCTCGAAATCCACGGAACCGGTTACCGCGTACTGGCCAAGGGCGCTGACCTGGAGCTTGCTCTGGGTTACTCGCACCCAG
Source organism: Glutamicibacter sp. MOO4 (assembly GCF_056934395.1). Classification (NCBI taxonomy): domain Bacteria; kingdom Bacillati; phylum Actinomycetota; class Actinomycetes; order Micrococcales; family Micrococcaceae; genus Glutamicibacter; species Glutamicibacter sp. MOO4. The sequence continues at coordinate 1,916,953 of NZ_CM167800.1, read as the reverse complement.
TAAAGGTTGCAGCCGTTGAGGGTGTCACCTACTCGGTAGAGGGCAACAACAAAATCACCGTCGCTGGTATTGATAAGCAGCACGTCGGTGAAGTTGCCGCCAACATCCGCAAGCTGCGTAAGACCGAGCCTTACAAGGGCAAGGGTATTCGTTACGCTGGCGAGATCATCCGCCGCAAGGTCGGAAAGGCTGGTAAGTAATTATGGCTATCGGAATCAAGGGCAAGAGCAAGTCCGCTCAGCGCGGTCGTCGTCACCAGCGTGTGCGCAAGCACATCGTTGGTACCACTGCTCGTCCACGCTTGGTTATCAACCGCTCGGCTCGTCACATGTTCGTTCAGATCGTGGACGACTCGCAGGGTCTGACCCTGGCCAGCGCTTCGACCATGGAAGCAGATCTTCGCAACAGCGATGCTGACAAGTCCGCAAAGTCCAAGCGCGTTGGTGAGCTGGTTGCAGAGCGCGCCAAGGCTGCTGGCATCGAAGCAGTTGTCTTCGACCGCGGTGGCAACAAGTACCACGGTCGCGTGGCTGCTGTTGCTGACGGCGCACGTGAAGGTGGGCTGGCACTGTGAGCGAAGCAACTAACAAGAAGGAAACTCAGGTGTCTGAAGCTACTGAAGCAGTCGAGACTGCATCGGCTCCCGCTACCGAGAACGCTGGATCCCGTCGTGGCGAAGGCCGCGGTCGTGGTGAAGGTCGTGGACGTGGCGAAGGCCGCGGCCGTGGCCGTGACCAGAAGGACAGCCGCAACGAAGACAAGGACAAGTTCCTTGAGCGCGTTGTAGCTATCAACCGCGTATCCAAGGTCGTCAAGGGTGGTCGTCGCTTTAGCTTCACCGCACTTGTCGTTGTTGGTGACGGTAACGGTATGGTCGGCGTTGGCTACGGTAAGGCCAAGGAAGTTCCTGCAGCTATCGCTAAGGGCGTTGAAGTGGCTAAGAAGTCATTCTTCCGCGTTCCACGCGTTGGCACCACCATTCCACACCTGGTCAAGGGTGAGGCCGCCGCTGGCGTTGTCTTGCTTCGTCCAGCTGCTCCTGGTACCGGTGTTATCGCCGGTGGTCCAGTGCGCGCCGTGTTGGAATGCGCAGGCATCCATGACGTTCTGTCGAAGTCGATGGGTTCAAGCAACCAGATCAACATCGTTCAGGGAACCATTGCTGCACTGAAGGCTCTTGAAGAGCCTGCAGCTGTTGCAGCTCGCCGCGGTCTTCCGCTGGACGAAGTTGCACCAGCAGCAATGCTGCGTCACATCCAGTCCCAGAAGGCAGGTGCTTAATCAATGGCTAAGAACATTGTTGTAAGCGACGCCAACCTGGAAATCACCCAGATCAAGTCCATCATCGGTGGTAGCCAGTCCCAGCGCGACGTTGTTCGCTCGTTGGGCCTGAAGCGCATCGGACACACCGTTGTCCGCTCCGCTGACCCTGTGACTGTTGGTATGGTCAACAAGGTCCCACACCTGTTGAAGGTTGAGGAGGCGAAGTAGAGATGGCTGAAGAAAAAGCACTAAAGATTCACCACCTGCGCCCAGCTGAGGGTGCAAAGACTGCCAAGACCCGCGTTGGTCGCGGTGAAGGTTCAAAGGGTAAGACCGCTGGTCGCGGTACCAAGGGTACCAAGGCTCGTTACCAGGTGAAGGCAGGATTCGCAGGTGGACAGCTTCCACTGCACATGCGTCTGCCTAAGCTGCGTGGCTTCAAGAACCCATTCCGCGTTGAGTTCCAGGTTGTAAACCTGGACAAGATCTCGGAATTGTTCCCAGAAGGCGGCGAAGTTACCGTAGAGGCACTTGTTGCCAAGGGCGCTGTTCGCAAGAACCAGCCTGTAAAGGTCCTGGGCACTGGCGATATCACGGTTAAGGTTGACGTGAAGGTTGACGCCTTCTCGACTTCCGCTTCCGAGAAGATCGCTGCTGCTGGCGGCTCGGCAGAAACCCTCTAAATCAGGGTTAGCCTTTGAGTGGTCCCGGTTCACGTTGAGTAATCAACGTGAACCGGGACCATTCTGCTATCGGCGAGAAAGTTTCAAAGATAACTATTAATGCTTGCCTGATCTGGTCTTTAACATTTCTATCAATTCACAGTTGCGACTCAATCGTGTGGCGTATTTGGCAGGATAGTACTGTTCACGGCTAGAATCGTTAGGTCATAGGAAGTATCTCTTCCTAGGCTCAAGCACTTACTTCAGGAGGACGCTTGTTCAGCGCCATAGCCCGAGTTTTTCGGACGCCTGATCTGCGCAACAAGTTGCTGTTCACGCTTGGGATCATCGCGATCTATCGTGTCGGTGTATTCATTCCCTCTCCGGGAATCGATTACAGCAACGTTCAGCAGTGTCTGGCAATGGGTGAAACCACCGGTGGACTTTATTCGTTCGTGAACCTGTTCAGTGGCGGCGCCCTGTTGCAGGTCTCCATTTTTGCAATGGGAATCATGCCGTACATTACGGCGTCCATCATTACCCAGTTGCTGCGTGTGGTGATCCCGCACTTCGAAACCTTGCATAAGGAAGGCCAAGCCGGGCAAGCCAAGCTAACGCAGTACACGCGTTACCTCACCATCGCCCTCGCCTTGTTGCAGGGAACCACTCTGGTGACCCTTGCCCGTACCGGTAGCCTGTTCCCAAGCTGCTCACTACCGCTGGTTCCAGATGACTCACTGATCGTGATTCTTCTGATGATCATGACCCTCACTGCAGGCACCAGCCTGATCATGTGGATGGGTGAATTGATCACCGAACGCGGTATCGGTAACGGCATGTCCATCCTGATCTTCATCTCTATTGCTTCGGGCTTCCCATCCTCGATGGGTTCGATCCTTCAGGCACAGGGCGTGATGGCATTTATTGGTGTGCTGCTTGTTGGTTTGCTCATCGTGGCCCTTGTGGTCTTCGTGGAGCAGTCCCAGCGTCGCATCCCGGTTCAGTACGCTAAACGCACCGTAGGCCGACGCACCGTGGGTGGCACCTCCACCTACATCCCGCTGAAGCTGAACATGGCCAACGTGATCCCAGTGATCTTTGCCAGCTCCATCTTGGCTCTGCCACAGATGCTGGTGCAGTTCAACCAGAACGATGACGGAACCTTGCCAGGCTGGGCAATGTGGCTGCAAGAGCACTCCTCAACCTCGTCACCTTGGTACATGCTGGTCTACACGCTGATGATCATCGGCTTTGCCTACTTCTACGTTGCGATTACCTTCAACCCGGTTGAGGTCTCCGACAACATGAAGCAGTACGGCGGATTCATCCCAGGCATTCGCGCCGGTAAGCCTACCGCCGAATACCTGCAGTACGTGATTTCTCGAATTACCTTGCCGGGCGCGCTGTACCTCGCGTTCGTCGCGTTGATCCCACTGATCGCCTTCGTGCTGTTCAACGCAGATCAGAGCTTCCCATTTGGCGGAACATCGATCCTCATTATGGTTGGTGTGGGATTGGAAACCGTCAAACAAATCAATGCTCAAATGCAGCAACGAAACTATGAAGGGCTACTGCGATGAGTCGACTGCTAATTATTGGACCTCCAGGTGCCGGCAAAGGTACCCAGGCGGTAAAGATCTCCGAGCGTTTGGATATTGTTGCCATCTCCACCGGCGACATCTTCCGTGCCAACGTCAAGGGCGGCACCCCGCTAGGGATCGAAGCCAGTAAGTACATTGACAACGGTGACTTTGTACCTGATTCGGTAACCAACAATATGGTTGACGATCGCCTGAACCAAGAGGACGTAGCCAAGGGCTTCCTGCTCGACGGTTACCCACGCACCAGCGCACAGGTCGACGCACTGGACGCCATGTTGGCAGCCAAGGGCATCGCACTGGACGCTGTACTGCAGCTAACTGCCGATGATGATGAACTGGTAGCTCGTCTGCTCAAGCGTGCAGAAATCGAAGGCCGCGCAGATGACACCGAAGAAGTCATCCGCCACCGACTGAGCCTGTACAACGAAGAGACCCGCGTTGTTGTAGATCGCTATGAAGAGCGCGGCATCGTGCGCAAGGTCGATGGCCTCGGTGCGATCGAAGAAGTTACCGAGCGTGTACTGGCAGCGTTGAACGTCAACGCCTAAGGCAGCTCGAAATACACGGCGCAGGGATCGTGCAGCAACAATTGAACGTTGCAGCGCGGTCCCTGCGCAGTTTTTAGCAAGATCCACAAAGAAGCAACATATCCAGCTAGGGGAATGATATTGGCTTTCGGACAGCCTCGTATCGAGTACAAATCCAACTCTGAAATCCTGAAGATGCGTCAGGCCGGACTGGTTCTGGCAGAAGCGTTGGACGAAGCCGTTGCGATGGCTCGCCCCGGTATCACCACCGAAGCGATCAACCAACTCTTCGGCAAGGTGCTGGAACGCAACAACGCCACCAGCAACTTCTTGGGCTACCACGGCTTCCCAGCGAACATCTGCGCCTCGGTCAACCACGAAGTGGTCCACGGCTTCCCATCAAACTATGAACTCAAAGATGGTGACGTGCTCAAGATTGATGGCGGCGCCATTGTTGATGGCTGGCATTCGGACTCGGCTCGCACCGTGCTCGTCGGCAAGAACATTGACCCAGCCGATCAGCGCCTGAGCGACATCACCGAGCAGGCCATGTGGGCCGGCATCGCGGCCGCTGCCAACGCACGCTTCATCGGACAGATCGGTGAAGCCATTGATGACTTTGTGACCAGCCAGCCAGGGGCCGAGCTAGGCATCCTGGAAGACTACTGCGGTCACGGCATCGGCTCAGCCATGCACATGGCCCCGGATGTGCTGAACTACAACTCCGGTCACCGTGGTCCACGCATCAAGCCAGGTATGGCACTGGCCATTGAACCAATGCTGGTTCGTGGCAAGATCGAAACCTCGGTCCTAGAAGATGACTGGACCGTAGTCACCAACGACAAGTCCAACGCTTCGCAGTGGGAGCACACCGTAGCCTTCCACATGGGTGGCATCTGGGTGCTCTCGGCTCATGATGGGGGAGAAGCTGGACTGGCTCCCTTCGGTGTGACCCCATCGCCTATCAAGGGCTAATGAAGCACTAAGAACCATCAGCATTAATAGATCCAGCACGTGACCCAGCGGTCGCGTGCTGGATCTAACATTTTTTAAGTCAGAGAACGATTGGCACTCATCGGCACAATAGCGTATCGTTGACTGTTGGTTCGTGATTTAAGTGTGCCCAAAATTCTTTGTTTGGGAATCACCGATCAGGAGCCAGAACCAATTACTTGTTGGCGAAAAATCACCAACAAAAAAAGTTAGCGGGGAAAATGGGCAAGAAGGAAGGCGTCATCCAGGTAGAGGGCACCGTCTCAGAGGCACTGCCGAACGCGATGTTCCGCGTGGAGCTGCCGAATGGACACGTAGTGCTCGCCACTATCTCGGGTAAGATGCGTCAGCACTACATTCGAATCCTCCCAGAGGACCGAGTGCAGGTTGAAATGAGCCCATACGATCTCAACCGAGGTCGTATCGTTTACCGCTACAAGTAAACCGCAGACCAAAAACTTTCTCATTGAAAACTGATGATTGTTCTTGGACAAGCTTTTTACTGCTCCACATTTAACTGCAACCGCAAAAGGACAAAGCCTTGAAGGTTAACCCTAGCGTGAAGCCGATCTGCGACAAGTGCAAGGTGATCCGTCGTAACGGCGTGGTCATGGTGATCTGCGAGAACCCACGCCACAAGCAGCGTCAGGGCTAATTCCGTTTTTACGGGATTCCCACGCGTAGTCAATTAGGCAGTATCAGCTAGGACTTATGTCCTGGTGTACCCCCGGGTTCGGAGGCCGGGGCCACGAGTAATCGTGGATGGTACTGCTCCAGACCTCCGTTCGTTGAAAGGTAGCCACTTGGCTCGTTTAGCAGGCGTGGACATTCCACGCGAGAAGCGCGTAATTATCGCGCTGACTTACATCTACGGCGTGGGCAAGACCCGTGCAGAAGAGACCATCGCGGCGACCGGGATCAACCCGGACACTCGCGTTAAGGATCTCACCGATGACCAGCTCGTGCAGCTGCGCGACTTCGTCGAAGGCACTTACAAGGTTGAAGGTGACCTGCGCCGTGAGGTTCAGGCTGACATTCGCCGTAAGGTTGAGATCGGATCCTACGAAGGTATTCGTCACCGTAAGGGCCTGCCGGTCCGCGGCCAGCGCACCAAGACCAACGCACGTACCCGTAAGGGCCCGAAGCGTACCGTCGCAGGTAAGAAGAAGACTCGCTAAATCTTAGCGATCTAACTCAAATACTTTTTTCGTAGGAGAAGAAATGCCCCCAAAGACTCGTGGAGCGGTACGTAAGCCGCGTCGCAAGGACAAAAAGAATATTGCGCAGGGACAGGCGCATATCAAGAGCACCTTCAACAACACCATCGTATCGATTACCGATCCGTCCGGTGCTGTTATCTCGTGGGCTTCGGCCGGCGAGGTAGGCATGAAGGGTTCGCGTAAGTCGACCCCATACGCTGCCCAGATGGCTGCTGAAGCTGCTGCAAAGCGCGCTCAGGAGCACGGCATGCGCAAGGTTGACGTTTTCGTCAAGGGCCCAGGCTCGGGACGCGAAACCGCGATCCGTTCGCTGCAGGCTGCTGGCCTTGAGGTTGGATCCATCCAGGATGTTTCCCCAAGCGCTCACAACGGTTGCCGCCCATCAAAGCGTCGCCGCGTCTAATTGATTCGCTAGGCTAGGCCTAAGAAGTCACCGAAGCATTTTCAAGTGCTCCGGTGACTATCTTGGACTCATATGCCTGCAAAAGACGAACGGCCACCTTTGGCTACCGTCGTTTCCACCCCCGTGAGGCGTCATATAGCGGACGCTCGCTGAAAGGAAATGTAAGTGCTCATTACGCAGCGCCCAACCCTGACCGAAGAAGTAGTTGCCGATAATCGCTCCCGGTTCGTCATTGAACCACTAGAGCCAGGCTTTGGTTACACCCTTGGTAACTCGCTTCGCCGTACCCTGCTCTCCTCGATCCCTGGTGCTTCTGTTACCAGTGTTCGTATTGACGGAGTACTGCACGAGTTCACCACCGTAGCCGGTGTCAAAGAAGATGTCACCGAACTGATCTTGAACATCAAGAACCTCTCGGTCTCTTCTGAGCACGACGAGCCAGTCGTTGCCTACCTGCGCAAGCAGGGCCCAGGCATCGTTACTGCAGCGGACATCACCCCACCAGCTGGTGTGGAGTTCCACAACCCTGATCTGCACATCGCAACCTTGAATGCCAATGGCAAGTTCGATATGGAACTGACCATTGAGCGTGGCCGTGGCTATGTGTCAGCAGCTCAGAACAAGAACATTGACGGCGAGATTGGCCGAATCCCTGTGGATTCGATCTACTCCCCAGTTCTAAAGGTAACTTTCCGCGTGGAAGCTACCCGTGTTGAGCAGCGCACCGACTTCGATCGTTTGATCGTTGACGTTGAGACCAAGGAATCGATCACCCCGCGCGATGCAGTTGCATCCGCAGGTACCACCCTGGTTGAACTGTTCGGTTTGTTCCGCGAACTGAACACTGCAGCTGAAGGTATCGAAATCGGCCCATCGCCTACGGACGCAGCTATGGCTGCTGACATGGCACTGCCGATCGAGGATCTGGAACTGACCGTTCGTTCGTACAACTGCTTGAAGCGTGAGGGCATCCACTCTGTGGGTGAACTCGTAACTCGCTCCGAGGCAGACTTGATGGACATCCGTAACTTCGGTGCGAAGTCCATTGACGAAGTCAAGGCCAAGCTGGTTGAACTGGGTCTGGCCCTGAAGGATTCCCCTCCAGGCTTTGATCTGGCCGCTCGTAGCGCCATCGAAGATGGCGACGATTACGACGAAGGTCTGTAAGACTTCCGTCTAGCGACACACTACTTCATCCGCTTACACGATAAGTTTCGTGCAGGACGGGTTATTCATCTAGGAGAACCACAATGCCTACCCCTACAAAGGGTCCGCGTCTCGGCGGCAGTGCAGCACATGAGCGATTGATTTTCGCTAACATGTCGGCACAGCTCTTCGAGAACAAGAAGATCACCACCACCCTTACCCGTGCCAAGCGTCTGCGTCCACACGCAGAGCGTTTGATCACCTTCGCAAAGCGCGGAGACCTGGCATCGCGTCGCCGCGTCCAGGGCGTCATCGCTTCGCGTTCGCGCACCAACAAGTCGATCGTTCACGAGCTTTTCGAGAACATCGCACCAGCAATGGCAAACCGCGAGGGTGGCTACACCCGCATCACCAAGATTGGTAACCGCAAGGGCGACAACGCTCCTATGGCAGTTATCGAGCTAGTGATGGAGCCAGTTTCGCCAAAGCAGGCCGTCGTCAAGGAAGCCACCAAGGCTACCGAGAAGGCTGCACCTGAGGCAGAGGCAACCGAAGAGGCGTAAGTCTTCTTCGAGCTAAAGCTCATTCACCCCTAGGGGTGATAAAGAAAATTCCCGTTGAATCCGCAAGGATCCAACGGGAATTTTCTAGTTTAACGAGAATTTGCTTAGCTGAAGGATTCAAGTTCAGGGCACTTGATGCCCAAGTATTCTGTTTCCTCGCTGGTGTCCTGGTCTTCTAAGGCCGTGAGCTTTTGATCGGTCTGAGCCACATTGCTACTGGTGCCTTCAGCCATTACCGCAGAGACCTGGTTGCTCTGTTCAGCTGTGGCGTGCAGTGCCTTGGCAAGCTTCTTGTCTTTGGTCTTTTCGGCCGCATCAGTGAGGATGCCTGAATACTCATCGATGACCAAGGAGTAGCCCTTCATATCACCAGCTATGAGATCTTCACTGACGTCCTCAGACTTTTGCAGCAGTTGCTTGATCGCAACCTGTTCATTGACGTAGTCACACGTATCTTGGGTATTCAGCTTTCCCGAAGCGCAACCAACCAAAACGGTGGCAGTCAGGCTTAGGACTGCGGTCGCTGCAGCAACCTTCTTGATCATGTATTTCCTTGTGTAGTGATGATGTGCCGGCCAGTGCTTTAAACAAGGACTACCGACAATGCTTTAAGCCTACACAAGCGAAGTATTCCAAGGTTTCTTTGGCTCGGGATTATGGCCTGGTGCGCAGTCTGGATTACGGCTCAAAGCCATAGGCAGTAAGTGGCGAGGGAACGAACTAGTCCGGATCCACAATCGAGCCAGGGCAGGAACGGCGGATATATTCGACATGCCCGTCATCCATCTCGTCGGTCAATTCCTCAACTTCTGCATCAAATGTTGGTTCGTTGGGGGAGCGGCCCTTGATGATTTCAATGAACTCTTGATAGTTCTCAACGCTCGTATTTAGCGCAGTACGCAAACCCCTATCGCCAGTCTGCTCAGAAACCTCTCGATAGACAATGCTGGCGGCTTCGAGGGCGTCCACTACAGGTTCTGTATTTTCTGCCAGTATGGCGATGTAGGCCATCTCCCACTTTTCTTTGATGGAATGTTCAACCGCCAATTCATCGATCAGTGCACAAGATTCGACGGTTGATAACTTTGTCGAACTGCACGCGGTCAGAACGAGCGTGGACGTTACGGCTAACGCGGTCATAGTAATAGCGGCTTTGTTGAACATGCTCAGTCCTTCGGTTGTGACGGTGCAATGGATATCTTGATGATGGATACTTCTATGTCCGGGCCGCGGAATGCACTCAGGCTACAACTGAAGAAAGATTTCGTTTTGCCGGCTGTGGATAACAGCGTGAAGCGGGGCACTTGATTCGCCGGTTGCACCGATCTTTACGCATAATGGAAATCATGAGCACGCAGTCTGACATCATTGATCCGCTGGGAACTACCGCACTAGGAACTACGCAAGCACCAGCATGGATTCGCATGCAGATGGAGCTCAGCTATGACGGTGCCGCCTATAACGGTTGGGCACGACAGCCCAACGTGACCGGTGTCCAGCAGCTGGTTGAAGAAGCCTTGGAAATGATGATTCGGCGTCGCATCCGTGTGGTTGTTGCCGGACGGACCGACGCCGGGGTCCATGCGCGACGTCAGGTAGTGCACTTCGACTTAACTCAAGAAGAGTATGACGGGTTGCCACGCGCTTCCGAACTGGCACCTGAGCCCGCGCTGCTGCGTCGGGTCAACGGTATTCTTGGCCGCCAAGACGGTGCCGTGTGGGTCCACAAAGCTACGCGAGCACCCGAGGGTTTTGACGCACGCTTCTCGGCTCTGGCCCGCCGCTACTCCTACCGCATTGCCGACGGGCAGGACCGCTGGGATCCACTGACGCGTCACCTGACCACCTGGCACCGCGAAAAGCTAGACATTGATTTGATGAACCGCGAAGCTCAATCGGTACTGGGCCGCCATGACTTCTTGACGTTCTGTAAGCCACGTCCGCATGCGACAACCATTCGTACATTGCAGGAGTTCACCTTTACCCGTGGTGAAGACGGATTGATCCTTGCCCACCTGAAGGCAGACGCTTTCTGCCACAACATGGTGCGCGCGCTGATTGGCGCAGCCATGATGGTGGGGGACGGTCGCGAGCAGCCAGGGTTCCTGGCCGCTAGGTTGGAGATGATGGTTCGCGACTCTAGAACCAGACTTTCCCACCCGCGCGCGCTGGTCCTTGAAGAGGTCTACTACCCAGAAGCGGAAGAGCTGGCAGCGCGGGCATTACTAACGCGTGCTCGACGCACCGCAGAAGAACTAGGCAACGCCGCTAAAGATGACTGAGCGGGCGCTAAACCCCGAGAACTTAAGGGTGTTGTTGCTCACGACCGAGATGCTTTTTTGGTCGAAGACACTTTAATCCGCTAAACTTTTATGAGTTGTGTATGTCCACGTTCGACACTACACGCCCAAGCGTGACGGCTTAGTTGCATAGTCGCTGGTCTGCTGGGTGTGCGAACACTATATGGACGGCCGGTTATCATCAGTCCTCACCTGGCGTACTGGTCTAAACACAAGAACAACACGACAGTGCCTGTCACTGGGGGATCTCACCGCCTTCAGCCAACAAGCGACTGTTTGACCAGAAACGAATCAACGTAAGGCAATTACTGTGCGTACGTACACCCCAAAGCCGGCTGACCAGACTCGTCAGTGGTTTGTCATTGACGCCACCGATGTAGTACTTGGCCGTCTCGCCGTCCAGGCCGCAACCTTGCTGCGCGGCAAGCACAAGCCAACCTATGCTGCACACATGGACATGGGCGACCATGTCATCATCATCAATGCAGAAAAGGTTGCACTGACCGGTAAGAAGCTTGAGAACAAGCGCGCTTACCGCCACTCCGGTTTCCCAGGTGGCTTGAAGAGCATCAACTATGCAGATCTGCTGGAGAAGAACCCAGTTCTGGCTGTTGAGAAGGCCATCAAGGGCATGATCCCTAAGAACAAGCTTGCTGACGTTCAGATGTCCAAGCTCAAGGTCTACCGTGGCGCCGAGCACCCACACGCTGCTCAGTCGCCAAAGGCCCTGGAAATCACCCAGGTCGCTCAGTAGTCCTGGCCCCGAGAAGAAATACTTAATAGGAGATTATCGTGGCTCAGAACACTGAAGAAACCACTGAATTTGAAGGCGAAACCCCTTCGACCTACACCACTGAGACCTCTGCTTCCGCAGCAGTTGCTGACACCGAGCGTGCTCCATTGACCGTTCCAGGTGCAGCAGTTGGCCGTCGCAAGCAGGCTATTGCTCGCGTTCGCCTGGTACCAGGTTCCGGCAAGTGGACCGTAAACGGTCGCACCCTGGAGAACTTCTTCCCTAACAAGCTGCACCAGCAGGACGTCAACGAGCCTTTCAAGATCCTTGGTCTTGAGGGTGCTTACGACGTTATCGCTCGTATCAACGGTGGCGGAATTTCCGGCCAGGCCGGTGCACTGCGTTTGGGTATCGCTCGCTCGTTGAACGAGATCGATCGCGATGCAAACCGCGCAACCCTGAAGAAGGCTGGCTACTTGACTCGTGACGCACGCGTCATCGAGCGTAAGAAGGCTGGTCTTAAGAAGGCACGTAAGGCTTCGCAGTTCTCGAAGCGCTAAACCTTACTTCAAGGTCTTTTCCAAAGGCTCCAATATCCTGCAAAGGATGTTGGGGCCTTTGGCCTTTAACCGATGTAATCCACTAAGTGATCATAAATTTTCCTCACCGCTGCGTCTTGCCGTAGTGACAACAAGGTTAAATCGAAGTAGAGGGCTTATGATTAGAAACGATGGCAAGGTTATTTGGGACCGATGGGGTCCGAGGAAAAGCAAACGAACTGTTAACTCCCGAGTTAGCGCTGGAATTGGCGCAGGCAGCCTCCGTGGTGCTGGGCTTGAGTCAGTCAGAGGACGGGCGTAAGCCTGTTGCTGTGGTTGCCAAGGACCCACGTATCAGCGGTGACTTCCTGTCCGCAGCTATTGAGGCCGGCTTGGCCGCCTCAGGCGTGGACGTGATGGACGCAGGCACTCTGCCGACGCCAGCTGCGGCTTTCTTGGTGGGAGATCTAGACGCTGATTTTGGTGTCATGATTTCTGCCTCGCACAACGCGGCTCCGGATAACGGTATTAAGTTCTTGGCTCGTGGCGGCAAGAAGCTCGATGACTCTCTAGAAGATGCCATTGAAGCTTGCTTGAAGATGCCTAAGCCTCGCCCAACGGCTGGGGAAGTAGGACGTGTTGCACGTTTTGCTGACGCTGAAGATCGTTACATCATGCACCTGTTGCAGGCCCTGCCAAACCGCTTAGACGGTTTGAAGGTTGTCCTAGACTGCGCCCACGGTGCAGCATCAGGTTGCTCCCCAGAAGTCTTCAAGGCCGCTGGCGCTGAAGTTATTGTTATTGGTGCGGATCCAGATGGCATCAACATTAATGATGGTTACGGCTCCACTCACCTGGAGAAGCTACAGGCTGCTGTGCTGGAAAACGGTGCAGACCTCGGCATTGCCCATGATGGGGATGCTGACCGTTGCTTGGCCGTGGACCATGAAGGTACCGTCGTTGACGGGGATCAGATCATGGCAGTCATGGCACTGGACATGAAGGACCGCGGCGAGCTCAAGGACAACACCCTTGTAGCTACCGTGATGAGCAACCTCGGTTTGAAGTTGGCTATGGAAGCTGCGGGGATCACCCTGAAGCAGACCGGCGTCGGAGACCGTTACGTTCTTGAAGGAATGCACGAAGGAAACTACTCGCTTGGTGGCGAGCAGTCAGGCCACGTGATTTTCTCCAAGCACGCAACCACCGGTGACGGTGTGCTCACCGGCCTGATGATTGCAGCACGTGTGAAAGCTACCGGTAAGTCCCTGAAGGAACTTGCTTCGGTACTCACCGTTCTGCCACAGGTGCTGATCAACGTCCGTGGCGTGGATAAGGCTGCCGCTCCAGAATGCGAGCCGCTGCTACGAGACATCGCTGCTACCGAAGCTCGTCTGGGCTCCACCGGACGAGTGCTGCTTCGCCCGTCGGGTACCGAACCAGTGGTTCGCGTGATGGTTGAAGCTGCCACCCATGATCAGGCACAGGCTGAAGCCGAGACCCTGGCCTCCTCGGTGAAGGAACATCTTTCGCTTTAGGTAGTAGCCACTGGGCAACTTACCCGTAAATATCAAGAAAACTCACACCCCCGTACTGCGTTCCAAGTAAGAACACGCTACGGGGGTGTGGCATGCTAACTAGTAGAAACTGACATCGGTTTGTGTTCTCGGAGAGAAGGACTTTCGTGACTCTACGCATCAGCGTGATCGGCACCGGCTACCTCGGTGCAACCCATGCCGCCTGCATGGCTGAATTGGGCTATGAAGTCATTGGCGTCGATGTAGACAAAGCAAAGCTACAGGCCTTGGCCGCTGGCATCCTGCCGTTCCACGAACCTGGCCTGCCTGAGCTATTGCGTAAGCACGTAGCCTCCGGTCGCCTGCGCTTCACTGACGACTACGCTGACGTAGCCGCCAATGCAGATATTCATTTCATTACCGTGGGAACCCCACAGCGCAAAGACTCGCAGTCTGCCGATATGTCTTATGTTGACGGTGCTGTCGACTCCTTGCTCAAACACATCACCGGTGATGCATTGATTGTTGGCAAGTCCACCGTGCCTGTGGGCACGGCTCGCCGGTTGAGCGAAAAGATTGCACAGAACGCCAAGGCGGGTAGTTCCATTGCCCTTGCATGGAACCCAGAATTCTTGCGTGAAGGCTTTGCAGTTAATGACACTCTGCATCCAGACCGTTTGGTCTATGGCCTAGTAGAAGAACGCGGTCTTGAGCTACTGCGTGAAGTCTATGCACCGGTCTTGGCATTGGATGTTCCAGAGATTGTCACTGATCTTGAGACCGCTGAGCTGGTCAAGGTCGCGGCTAATGCTTTCTTGGCGACCAAGATTTCGTTTATCAATGCTTTCGCTGAGGTAACTGAAACTGTTGGCGGTGATATCAAGACGCTGGCTGACGCGATTGGCCATGACAAGCGCATTGGGCGCCGTTTCCTGAACGCCGGAGTGGGCTTTGGCGGTGGATGTCTACCGAAGGACATTCGGGCCCTTCAGGCGCGCGTGAGCGAGCTGGGTCTGAATCAGACCATGGGATTCTTGTCTGAAGTTGATCAGATCAACTTACGCCGTAGAGATCGTGTTGTTTCGTTGGCTTCGCACATGCTGGGCAACAATGTGGCGGGCAAGCACATATGTGTGCTGGGCGTGACGTTCAAACCCAACAGTGATGACGTACGTGACTCACCAGCATTGGATATTGCCGTACGCCTGTACAACGCTGGCGCAGAAGTCTCAGTTTATGACCCAGAGGGCAATGCCAACGCAGCTGGTCGCTTCCCGCGTCTGAAATACGTTGACTCTCACCAGGAAGCAGCACACAACGCTGATCTGACTCTGGTGCTGACCGAGTGGCAGGAATTCCGCGACTTGGATCCAAATGAGCTTGGGGAAGTAGTAGCTTCCAAGATGCTCATTGATGGACGCAACGTCTTGGACCGTCAGGCCTGGCGTGAGCAGGGCTGGGTTATGACCGGTCCTGGTGAGTACTTTGAACTGGGCGACAAGTAGCCCAAGCTAGCTAAAGAAACTGGTCCGTCACCGAGTGAGGTGACGGACCAGTTTGCTATGTGCCGGAAATATCAGTTGGCGGTTGCCGAAGCCAACGAGCTTGCGGCCTTATCTGGAGAAACAAAGTCACCACGAACTACTCGCGTGAGGACCTCAGTCAGCAGATCAACACCGGCCAACATATCTTCATCCTTGGTCAGCTCGCGTTCGTTGTGGCTGATCCCTTCAACGCTCGGAACAAACAACATGATGGTTGGGACAATATCCTTCATGTTCGTGGAGTCGTGACCAGCTAGCGTACGGACCACTCCGTAGCTCAGGCCCAGAGCTTTGGCTGATTGTGCTGCCAGGTCCAAACCCGCTTGGTCATAGGCTTTAGCTGCCCAGACATGTTCAGCACCACGTTCGATGCGAACGTTGGCCATCTGTTCAATCTTTGCCACGCGGGCGTGCAAGTCTGCATCGGCGGCGGCCAATACGTCTGGATCCGTTGAGCGGATATCAACCAGCAGGTTCACCCGACTTGCCACTACTACAGGGGAGTTGGGGAAGACACTAAACTCACCGCAAGAGGTGATCACCATGTGTTCATCTGTGGAATGTTCAAGAGCAATTTCTCGGGCTGCAACAACTAACGCCGAAGCACCCAATAGTGCATCCTGACGGTCAGCAATGAACGTTGCGCCGGTATGTGCCTGATCGCCATGAACAATGAATTCATACTTGTTGGCGCCCCATGTGGATTCAACGAGCCCAATGCTCAGGCCCGTATCTTCCATAGAACGGCCTTGCTCAATATGGATTTCTACGTAAGCAGCAACTGATAATTCAAAGTCGCCAATGGTGCCGATGGATTCAAGAGCTTCTTGTACCGTCACACCTGTTGGATCTGTGGTTACTAGAACCTGATCCACTGGGATTTTTCCGGTGTAGACCGAGCTTCCCATCATGGATGGTTTGAAGCGGCTACCTTCTTCGTTGAACCAGTTGATCACCACAATGTTGAACTTGGGCTCACTCTCGTTGTGGGAACTTTCGGCAAATTGCTGCTGTACCCGGATGGCGGCATGGGCTCCGGCCAATACACCGTAAGCACCATCAAAGCGACCTCCCAATGGCTGGGAATCAAGGTGTGAACCGACAGCAATCCACGGAGCACCGGGCACGAGTTCCAGCAATGAGTATTGGTTGCCCACTGCGTCGTAGTGCACCGAGAAGCCATGGCCCTCTACTAGTCCGCGGAACCAGTTACGGTTTTGACCATCGGCTAACGTGGCTGCCTGACGGTCAACGCCACCGCCGGGGGTCGCACCGTTTTGGCTCATGGACCTAAAATCATTCAGAAATGAGTTCTCTAGAGTGTTCATTCTCGCTCCTGGTAATTGCGTTGTGAGTTAGTTAGTGGCGCCGGCTGGAAGTTCAGCTTGTGCGTTGCTGTAAGTTGATACGCCGCCTACATAGGTGGCTAGTATTTCTAGGGATTCAAGTGCTTGGGCTTGTAGTGGGGTATCGGAGAGCACTACAAAGTCAGCGAGCTTGCCTCGGGCAAGTGAGCCGCGGTTTGTGAACTGGCCGGTGGCTTTGGCCGCATTGACGGTGTAGAGCTTCAGCGCTTCCAGGGGCGAAAGGCACTCTTCGAGGCCACCGAGGATCTTTCCCTTTTCGGTCCGCCGATTCACCGCTGAGGCAAGAGCGCGGCGAACGTTGTTATCTGCCACGGGCAAATCCGAGCTACCGGCAACGAGGACACCGGCATCTAGCAGGGACTGGCCACGGTAGAGCCATCCTTCACGTTCCGGGCCAACGAGCTTGGCGAACTGATCACCAAGCGGTTCAATAAAGGACGCTTGCGGGGTCACGGCAATCCCGTGCTTAGCTACCGTCGCTACCTGGTCGGGACGTGCGATCCCAAAGTGCTCGATGCGATTAGGTAGTGCGTTACGACCGTACTTTTCCTGTAGCTCACCGATGATTTCCAAAGATAGGTCAATGGCTGCATCCCCAATGGAGTGTAGGGCTACCGGCCAACCGGAACGGTAGGCAGCCGAGACTCTCTCACGGTAGCTCTGCGCATCATCCAGCAAGTACCCGCTGTTGTGGTTGTGTCCGCAGTATTCTTCGGTCACCGCCGCGGTAGCGCCAAGAAGTGAACCATCCATGAAGACCTTGATGGGTCCCAGCGACAAATACTCATTGCCAAAACCTGCGCCGATTCCTAGATCCAGTCCCAGCCCCGTGCCGGTGCCGTGAGCATCACTAGAGTGAGACTCTTGTACGCGTAACGCATCAAGTGTTGGCATCAGTTGGGCTCGGGCGTGTAGCTTCCCGGCGGCTAGAGCCTGTTGGTAGGCGGTGATCTCTACTGGGGAGTGGCCAATCCAACCGCCACCTACGCCGGCTTCGGTGAAGGAAGTAATACCCTCGGCGGCATAGCGGCTGGTGGCCGAGTCTAAGGCACCAACAATTTGTTCCACAGAATAGGGGAGCAGCATCTTTTGAACCAGACCTTGAGCTTCTTCTTCTACTAGGCCGGTGGGCTGACCCTGAGAATCTCGCACCACGGATCCACCCACGGGGTCAGTGAAGCCGGGGTCCAAAGCGCCAGCAAGACGCAGGGTTGCAGTATTGGTGATGGAAGCATGCCCTGAGATGTGGCGAAGGTAAAGGGGACGTTCTCCGGTGATCTCATCCAGGCGACGAATATCGGGGAACTGTCCATCATGGTGCTTGTGATTGAAGCCTGTACCGTTCAGCCAAAGGTCTGGATAGTCTGCAAGCCGTTGAGTCTCAGCTTCGAGTAAGGCATAAAGTTCTTCAAGCCCACGGGCACCGGAGAGATCTAGCGCTCCGAGTCCAAGACCCCACCATGTGGTGTGGCAGTGAGCGTCAATGAATCCTGGGGTGATGGTCTTATCGCCAAAGTCCTGAACTTCGGTGGCGGTGCAGCCTGCGAGGTCAGCATCAAAGCCGACGATGCGTCCTGAAATGATTCCCATTTCTTGGGCAACAGGGTAGTCCTCGTCAAGAGTCAGAATATTTGATGCACGGATGAGCAAGTCGAGTTTCATGCGATTGACTCCTGAGCGTTGTTCGTCGCTTGGTGCGCCACAGTGCCTGGGCCCATCGTGGTGGGGTCAGTTTTCAAATGAAGCACGGCTGGCAAACCGCTGCTCAGTGCCCGTTGTAGTGCTGGAGCGAATTCTTCTGTGGACGTCACTAGCTCACCGTGTCCGCCAAAGGATTGAATCCATTGCGCAAAGTTGGGATTCTCCATTGACGTGCCGGAAGGTCGCTGAGGATATTTGCGTTGCTGGTGATCAACGATGGTGCCAAAGATGCCGTTATCCACCACAACAATTAATGGCGTACCACCGTGGGCAAAGGAGACCGCGAGCTCTTGAGCATTCATGAAGAAGTCTCCGTCGCCACAGATGGCAACAACATGGCGTCCCGGATGCATGATGCTGGCCGCCACGGCTGCTGGAACCGAAAGTCCCATGGCACCATTGCGTGGACCAACCAGTGTTTTAGGCTGATGATGCGAAAGGTAGCGGTGCCCCCAGAGGGTAGCGTTTCCTGCACCATAGGTGAGGATGCGGTCGGAATCTAGCGCCTTTTCTAGGGCTTCAAAAGCAAGGCCCAGGTCCACACCCTGACCACCGTCGGCACCTGAACGGGTAAAAGCTAGTTGCTCACCACGTAGTTGTTTTAGCCATTGCGGGCCTCGGGATCCACGTACGGTTGTGGCTTCTGGCAGTGCTGCGACAAAGTCTGCTGGGGAAGTGCTCAGGTGCGCATCAATACGTCCGGCATGTCCGATGAGTTCAGCGTCGGTGGTCACTACGATGCTGGGTGTCTCTAGGGCCACTTGGTATCCCTCAGAGAGCACGTCCGTGCGAGCACAACCAATAAAGACCAAAAGGTCAGCATTGCTCAACGCGGATACGGCGTTCTCGGAACGTCCGTAACCGAGCCAACCAGCGTAGGCCGGTGCATCGTGATCGATAGCATCGTAGGCGCGCCAGTCAGCCATCAACGGTACGTGGGCCGCGGCGGCAAAGTCGGCAAGCCCCGTTGAAGTGGCCGAATCCCAGCCGTCGCCACCAACAACGATGACTGGTCGTTGGGCTTCAGTGAGCATCGTTGAAAACTTGGCTAGCCCAGTTGCCGACGGTGCGGATTCAGGAAGTGGCAGTACCGCGGGAACGGGGGAATCGGTCAGTCGGATCAGTACGTCTTCTGGCAGTCCCACTACTACCGGGCCAGGGCGTCCGGTGGCCGCTAAGCGCAGTGCACGAGCCACAACGTCACCAGCTTGGTGTTCATCATCAATGACAAAAATGCCTTTGGTGGTGGTTGCAAACCATCCATCAAGACTGAACTCTTGGAAGGACGCCCGGCCTCGGTCTGCCTGTGGGATCAAGCCTACAAAGAGAACCATGGCGGTCGCGTCTTGCCAAGCGGTGTGAATAGCAATGAATGCGTTGGCAGCTCCGGGACCACGCGTGACCATAGCGATTCCTGGAACACTGCCCAACCGTCCTTCGGCCAACGCCATGAAGCCGGCGCCACCTTCATGTCGGGTCACCACAGTCTCGATGGTGGAGTCGTGAAGTCCGTCGAGGACATCCAAATAACTCTCACCGGGTACAGCATAGATACGACGCACTCCCTGTGCTTCGAGGGTCTTGACAATCAGGTGTCCGGCAGACGTAGTCATGAGAATTGTTGTTCCTTTGCATGGGAGTGCGATGAAGAATGAGCAACCTCGCGGGCAAGAATATGTGGATCTTGCCCGCGAGCTTATGCGTGAATTTAGTGCTTGAATCCGGGCAGATCCACGCTCAAACGAGGAGTGATGATTCCGGCCACCGCGGTGAACAGCGACAAGAAGATCAACATTGCAGCTGCTGGCCACCAGTGGCTGGACGCTGCTGCTACAAGGGCCGTCGCTACCAGTGGGATAAATCCGGAGATCATGCCGGCCACATTCTGGGCCAGTCCAACACCGGTGTAGCGGGTCTTAGCCGGGAACAACCCGGTCAGCACTGTACCTGATGCTGCGTAAGGCAAGGAGAGTGCAGCGACAGCTAGGGTCATACCGATCAGGACCAGAGCGTCAACGCCGGAAACGATCATCATGAATGCTGGCCAAGCGATGATGGCTGAGAATAGGCCACCGTAGGTGATGACCTTAGAAGCTCCGAAGCGCTCGCCGAGACGACCGCCGAAGATGAGCACCGGGATTTCAACTGCGGCTGCGATGATGCCACCGAGCAGCATGAGTGAGCTCTTGTACTCCAGTACGTTCACTCCATACCAAACAACAAATGCAGTCACCAGGTAGAAGCCACCGATGCCGAGCATGCCAGCAGCCATTCCTGTGATGATCTGCTTCCATGATTCTTTGAGTGTGGTGCGGATAGGCGCTTTTTCAGTCTCTCCGCTTTCCATGAGTTCTTTGAACACGGGGGATTCATCGAGGCGGCTTCGAATGTACAAAGCAACCAGCAGCATGGGAATCGCAGCCAGGAATGGGATGCGCCAGCCCCAGGCGTCAAAGTTGTCTTTGGAGAAGAAGATGGTCATCAAGAAGAAACCACCCGAAGAGAGGATGGTGCCAATAGGTGAACCGATCTGTGGCAAAGCTGCGTAGCGTGCACGACGGTGCAACGGAGCATTTTCTACCACGATGGTCATAGCGCCTGACCACTCGCCGCCGACAAAGAGTCCCTGAATTACGCGCAGCAAGACCAGCAGGACCGGAGCGAGGACGCCGATGGCGGCGTAGGTTGGGAGCAAACCGATCAGGCCGGTAATCATGCCAATGCCGACGATGGTGATCATCAGAGTTTTACGGCGACCAATCTTGTCGCCCATGACGCCAAAGACCATGCCGCCAATTGGGCGGGCAACTAGTCCCACACCGAAGGTGGCAAAGGATGCAAGTGCGGCGGCCGTGGCGTTTTCATTAGCGAAGTATTGAACGTTGAAGACCAACGCGGCTGCTGCGCTGAAGAGGAAGAAGTCGTACCACTCCATGGCGGTGCCAATGAGAGCGCCAACAGCAACCTTCGTAGCCTCTTTATCCGAGATCTGACGTGTTGCGCCAGCTTCGAGTGTTTCAGTGTCATTCATGGGATTCTCTGCCTGTAATTCCGATGGAGGGCTGTTGCATCGCTGCACGCCGCCTTGGTGACTGGGACAACAACAATCTTCGCAAGGAAACTGCGTCGCTGGTTGCACCATTTTCAACGAGTTCCACGCCACAAACGGTGCAAATGCACATAAGATGAGTGGATGTTAACTCCAGATTTCCCGGCAATCACGCAAAATCAACAATCAGGGGCTGTCGACCGTTGGCGTGAGCTTCTGCACCAGGTGGACTTGGGAGCTATCACCGACGAGTTCATGCGAAGGCTGAAAACTCTGCCGGACTACGTTGACTCGTCGTTACCGGCCAACGAAATTCAACGTACCGGACGAGCATCATTCCAGGCCCTGCTCCTGGCGCTGGAAACCGATGAAGACGCACCTGAGTTTTTGAAAGACCGGGACAAGATCTCGGTTGACGTTGGTGTCTCACGTGCACGCGCCGGGGTGCCTATCGAAGCGCTCATGACTGCAATCCGACTCGACTTTTCAGTAATCTGGGAAGCAATTACTTCGATAGCCAATGAAGATGATGCACAACTTTTAGTGCAACATACGGCCCGCGTCTGGGAAGTCGTGGACGGTTACGCGGGAGCAACACAACGTGCCTACGTTGCTGAACTAGCCAAAATCCAAGCTGAAGCGGCGAGCATGCGCCAAAGCTATCTGGCTACACTTTTTAGTGAGAAAACTCTGACGTCCGCAGAGCTGACACGTATTGCGGAAGAACTTGGACAGAGCGTTGACACCGACTACGTGGTGGCGGTGGCACTGTGGGATCACATTCCACAGCTGCGCCTCGTGATGGCAAAGAATCCTGGCGAGGCCCAGATCTACACCTACTCTCTGGGTGATGCGCTAGTCGTCTTTTTCCCTGCAGGTGCCCGCGCTGGCGCAGCCTTGCACAAGTTCTATTTGGGCTTGGAACAAGTCAGCTGCGGACTTGTTGGCGAAGGGTGCGCTTTGGAACGGATCCCGCAGGTCGCATCCGTGGCTACATCACTAGCAAAGCTCATTGATCCCGATGAATCAGGAGCCATGACGTGGCAGCGAGGATGGGCGCGGATGGCACGATTTGAGCTGGACCGAGCAGGAGCTCCAGATCTGGATGTTGCTGAACGGGCACTGGAAACATGCGGTGTGACCGAGCGGCGTCGTTTGCGCGATTCCGTAGCCGCGTATCTTGAAACAGGAAGTGTTTCCGTAGCTTCAGAGCAACTGTACTGCCACCGCAACACATTGATGAACAGACTCAAACGCTTCACAGAACTTACGGGAATTGACCCGACTATCCCAGCGCAAGCTGCGCGACTGGTTGTTGGGTGGTCCTAGCTAAGTCAAAGAAACATGTAGGGCAGCCGAACGCTCTGCTTGCCTTAGGAACAAGCAACGGCTGGACCAAAAGTGGTCCAGCCGTTTGCAAGCGAAATTTGATTAGAACCCGAAGCTCTTCATGACCTTTGGTAAGTTTTCAATCAGGCGAGAAGCGCTGACCGTTCCATCCTGAGCTGTGACTCGTCCAAGGTTTCCATGGATGACGGCTGCGCAGGCTGCCAGTTCCATGATGCGACGGTTAGGCACGGTGCGCGCGCCCTGTGTACCGGTCAGCGAGCTGTCCGAAAGCAGGTAGCCGAGGATGCCGGTAAGAACATCGCCGCTGCCCGCAGTGGCAAGCTCAGGTGCTGAATTGGAAACGACCAAGCTGGAACCGTTAGGAGCCACGATGTAGGTGGTTGGACCCTTGAGTAGCACCACAGCGTTGTAGGACAAAGCTGCCCAGCGCGTCCAGCGAACGGGATCTTGAGAAATCTCGTCCGGAGTCACCTTTACACCAGCGCGGCCAAGCAGCATCTGTAGTTCTTTAGCGTGCGGGGTCAGTACACGAGGCTGTTCACTTGGCCCGGTAGGAACAACTTCCAAACCGGATGCGTCAATGACGGCCGGCTGACGGCTCGCAAAGACTTCAGCAATCGCACCCGTTGGGGGAGTACGTCCATCTAGACCAGGGCCAATGGCCCAAGCAGAAATCTTGGCGCCCTTGCCGTGAAGGTGACGGCGTGAAGAGGACAAAGCTTCTTTGATCTGATCATCATCTAGTGGCACAGATTCTGGGACAGAAACTGCAATCAATGACTGGACTGCTTCAGGTACGTGGGTGCGAAGCATGCCCACACCGCAGGAAACAGCTGCCTTGGCAGTGAGCTGGGCGGCGCCCGGGTAAAGCTCAGAACCTGCAATGAGGCCCAAGACTCCACGCTGGTATTTGTGTCGTCCAGCGTCTCGCCACGAGCGGTGCTGATCTAGCAGTTCAAGAGCTGCTGCTTCATCAACCAAGCTAGTAGCCGGGGCGATGGAGGAAAAATCAAAATCAAGGTCAGCTATGGAGATCTCTCCGGTGACCAGTGGAGCGTCAAGGGTCAGCAGACCCGACTTCAATCCACCAAAGGTTACGGTGCGTTCGGCACGTAGTACGTTGTCTTCTGCTTCACCGGTTTCTGGGTTCAGACCGGAAGGTACATCGCAGGCCAGTACGCGTGCGCGTGCTGGGAGCGTTGGCAGTGGGGAACCGGTGCGGTATCCCAGCCCGTAGATTGCATCAATGACTAGCGAGGCATTGGCCAGTTCGCTTTGTCCGTCAGCGAAGTCAGTGAGTGTTCCGCCAGCGTGAGTGTAGGCGGCAACGGCTTCAGCATGTACTTGCTCGCCATACTGCAATGCCAATGTAGAGATGTTCTGCTGCTGTAGTTCAGCTAATGCGTAAAGGCCATCTCCACCGTTATTGCCAGGACCAATGAGTCCTACGACATATGCGGGTTCCGTACCCGGGTTTTCAGCCAACATCTTGGTGGCTGAAGAAGCCAATTCCGAGGCAGCTTGCTTCATTAAAGTAGCTTCACCGCGTTTGGAAATCTCTTGGGCCTCAACCCCACGAATTTGCGCAACACTGTAGACAGAGATCATAAGACAAACAATACTCAAATCAGCTGTGCGAAGCCTTATTTAGTGTCTAACGTGTCGTTATTCTTTGGATAGAGAATACTCAGCGTTCAGCGACAACCATCGCAATGGCCATATCGCCATCATGAGACATAGTCAGATGCCATGAAGTGATTCCTCGTAGCTCGCTGGCCGCAGCCACGGAACCGGTGATGTGCACCTGAGGATCTCCGGCTTCATCCTTGCGGATCGTGCAGTCTTGCCAGTTCATCCCCACCGGTGCGCCCAGTGCCTTGGCAATGGCTTCCTTGGCAGCAAAACGGGCTGCAAGAGAACGCAGGGGAAGGACTCGTTCTTCCTCGGTAAACAGACGCTCCTTGAGGCGTGGAGTCTTTTCGAGCTGTCGGCCAAACCGTGGCACGTCAACAATGTCCACTCCGATACCTGCAATCATGCTTTCCAGTATATCGGCCGGCACTAGGGAAAATTCATTGTCATGCTGCCCCGCTTAACGACCGAGGAGTCTCGCGTTGCCCTATGGCGCCGCGAGACCCCTCGGATCTGATCAATCCAGAGTGTTGTTAGGCGCTCTGGGCGATCAAAGAACTAACTTGTGCAAACAGCGGATGCTCTGGCTCCAGCCCCGTGATCGAGGAGGTGGCCTCATCCGGGCTCTGGGAAGCCAAGATCTCGTGCAGGGTCACGGCTTCAGCATCATCTGGTGCGTTGAACTGCAGCGCCGCAACGATGGCTTCCGACAAGGCGGCAACCGGCATGCCACGCTCTGCTAGGTCAGCGGCTGGGCCGATGAACCGTTCGTGGCGGCTGAGCTTACGCATCGGTGCACGACCAACGCGACCCACGGTGTCCGGAAGGTGCGGGTTGGTGAAGCGGGTCAGGATCTTCTGTACATAAGCTTCCTGAACTTCTGGATCCAGACCGTGCTTGGCGACCAGTAGTGCCTTGGTCTCCTGCAGTACCGCGTTGACCTTCGCAGCGATCTGTTCATTGGCCATGACGTCAGCGATTTTCTCAATGCCGGCCACGGAACCGAAGTACGCAGCACTGGCGTGTCCGGTGTTCACGGTGAACAGCTTGCGCTCAATGTACGGACCGAGATCATCAACAAAAGTGGCGCCGGGAATGACCGGCTCATTTCCATTGAATGGTGTGCGGTCAATAACCCACTCGTAGAAGGTTTCCACGGTGACATCCAGATGTGCACCGGCAGCCTGGGCGGGGACAATGCGGTCTACTGCGGTGTTGGCAAAGATCGCGCGGGTAACCAGATCTTCTTCCGAGCCTTCCCAAGCAGAAGTAATTTCCTGCTGCAGGATGTCGGTGGCGTTGATTGCGTTTTCGCAAGCCATCACGTGCAGTGGGCCAAGATCAGCCGAACGCTGAGCCAGTGCATGTGCGATGGTCGGGGCAACAAACTTCAAGATGTGCGGGCCAACCGCGGTGGTCACTAGGTCAGCGGTGGCGATTGCTTCGATGACCTCTGCTTGCTGCGAGCCAGAATTCAGGGCGCTAAAGCCGGTGACGACCTTGTCCTGTCCTTCTTGGCCTACTTCATGCACGGTGTAGCTGTCGGCAGCGGCGAGGCTGTCGATTAGTTCCGCTGCGACGTCGGCAAAAACGATCTCATAGCCGGCTTCGTGCAGCAATAGCCCGACGAAGCCTCGACCGATGTTTCCGGCTCCAAAATGTACGGCTTTCACTTGGTGTTGACCTTTCCGAATAGATCAAGGATCTCCTGGACGGAGGTGGCCTGCTCCAACTGGGCGACCTGTTCCTTGTTGGTGAAAATCTTGGCGATAGACGAGAGGATCTTCAGGTGTTCATTGTTGAGGCCTGCGATGCCCACAACAAACTTCACGTCCTTGCCGCCCCAGTCGATACCCTGCGAGTAACGGATCACGGCGACGGCCGAGTGGTTGATATGCTCCTTGGCCTCGTTGGTGCCGTGCGGGATGGCCAGGAAGTTACCCATGTAGGTAGAGACCGAGGTCTCGCGCTCATGCATGGCTGCTACGTAGTCTGCATCCACTGCACCACGTGCTAGCAGTAGCTGTCCTACCTCGTTGATGGCACCATCACGTTCGGTGGCGGATCCTTCAAGAACCACACCGTCGGAGTCAATGACGTTGCTGGCGCCTTGTGCCTCGGATTCCTGAACTTCGGTAGCCTCCGGTTCGGTGTTTGCAGCAGCAACTGGAGCCGCCGCAGCCGCCGGAGCAGCCGAGGTAGCCGAATCATCCGGCGCGGTATTGCTGGTGCGAACCAACTCAACAATCTCGTCATAGCGTGGGCTATTCATGAAGTTGTCCACCGATACGTGCGTGGCACTTTGCGTCTTAGGCTTGGCCCGGTCAGTCAGATCCTGGTGGGTCACCACAATGTCGTAGGTGTCGCTCAGGTTAGCGATGGCCGAGTTGGTGACCTTCACATCACCAAAGCCAGCTTCTTTGATCTTGTTGCGCAATACCGAGGCGCCCATGGCACTTGAACCCATACCGGCGTCACAAGCGAAGACTACTGAACGGATTGGACCGGAGATTGCACCAGCGCTCACCAATGCAGAAGCAACAGAAGACTTCTTGCCCTTCATGGCTTCCATCTTGGAGGTTGCTTCGCCTAGCTCATCCCCTTCGGACTGCTTAGCAAACTTCAAGATCACTGCGGCAACAACAAAGGAAACGATGGCTGCAAACAGTACCGAGAGAGTGACCCCAAGATAACTATCTGAGGCAGTGGCCGCGTAGATAGCCAAGATACTGCCCGGGGCAGCAGGGGAGCGTAGACCCGCACCGGTGATGACCAAGGTGAAGACACCGGTCATGCCACCGAGGATTGGAGCCAATACGATGACTGGCTTCATCAGAACGTAAGGGAAGTAAATTTCGTGGATACCGCCGACAAACTGAATCAGCGCAGCACCTGGGGCAGAAGCGCGAGCCATGCCACGGCCAAAGATTGTGTAGGCCAGCAACAGACCAAGGCCTGGGCCAGGGTTGGATTCAAGCATGAACAGCAAAGACTTGCCAGTCTGCAGTGATTCCTCAGTACCCAGTGGGGTCAAGATGCCGTGGTTGATGGCGTTGTTCAGGAACAGGATCTTGGCTGGTTCAATCAAGATGCTGGTCAGTGGCAAAAGACCGTGCTGAACCAAGAAATCAACGGCAGCTGCCGCGCCCTGGCTGAAAGCCTTGACCGCTGGTCCAACCAGTAGCATGCCGAAGATCGCCATGATGGCTGCGACAATACCGGCGGAGAAGTTGTTAACCAGCATCTCAAAGCCAGGCTTGATGCGGCCTTCCCAGAGTGTGTCCAACTTCTTCATGACCCAAGCGGCCAACGGGCCCATGATCATTGCGCCAATGAACATTGGGATATCGGTACCCACGATCACACCCATGGTTGCTGCGGCGCCAACAACGCCACCGCGCAAACCATGAATCGCGTGTCCACCGGTGTAACCGATGAGCAGCGGCAGCAAGAAGGTGATCATTGGACTTACCAGCAGCGCCAGTTTCTCGTTTGGCAGGAAGCCATCCGGGATGAACAGGGCCGTAATGAGGCCCCAAGCGATGAACGCACCGATGTTGGGCATGATCATGCCTGAGAGGAAGGTGCCAAACTTTTGGACACCGACTCTCAAGCCGGCGCGTGGTTTTTCAACCGTTTCTGTTTCCATGACTAATCCTAAGAATGTGCCCGTAGGCGGTAGTAGGTCTGGAGATGATGGGTGGTCGTGGGACTTCGAGGCTATCTGGAGGCCGAGATCCTGTGAAGCCATTCCAAGAACAGCTCAAGTTCTGAGCTGGATAACTCACTAGAGCTAGAGGACTGCAGCGCCGCATTCAAAGCAATGGCGGCGACCACGACGGAGGATTGATTGGTGGGTTCGGAGAACTGGGCGTGGGCTTCTTCATTGAACACTGCCTGAATCATGGAGTCCCGCGTCATCGTGGACAACTCCAAATTTCGTCGTTCGGCTGACTCGGCGATCAGCATTAAAGTCACACCAACGTTGGCGGCCATGATGCTGCGTGCGGCTTCTCGCGGTGGGACTTTCAACTCTCCTGCTATGGCTGCACGGTTTAACCGTTCTGCCACCAGCTGTTCAGCTTCCGCCACGATTGCCGGACGGCTCTCTGGGCGAATATTGCCAAACATCACTAAATAAAGATTTGTTTTATCAAGGCCAAACTGGACGTGGCCGTCCCAGAGGCGACGGATGTCTTCGATGGGATTGGAACCAATATCGAGGGCTCTCTCGCCTGCAAGGTACTCTTCGAATCCGGCGGTGACTACTGCATCAAATAGTCCTTCCTTGTCTTTGAAGTGGTGGTAAAGCGTTGGTGCGGTTACACCGGCGAGTTTGGTGATTTGCCGAGTCGACACCGGCTCGCTGCCTGCGTTGGCGAGCAACTCGGTAGCAGCTTGCAGCAGGCGAGTTTTTGGTGGCAACTGGTCATTGGAACCCATACGCGTTACCCTACCACTTATAGCGCTGTTATATGAAGTGAATCACATGAGCGCTCACGTGCTAAATAGCCACCGGTTGATTCAAGGCTGAGATGTCTTTGAAAATCAACTAACGATCAAAGGAAAAAGATGATTGAACGTACCGCCACCATCGGCAGTCGAGTCGGTTTGCACGCACGCCCTGCCGCGATCTTCGCAGAGGCCGCCAGCGACTATGATTTCGAAATCACCATTGCCCGCGAAGGCGAACCAGCTGAAGACGCCGGGGATGCCAGCAGCATTCTGACGCTGATGGGATTGGGCGCTGAGCACGGGGAAGTAGTGGTGCTACGCAGCGAAGATGCCGGTGCCGCAGAAGCTCTCGAAACGTTGGCCTCAGTTCTCGAAACTGACCACGACGCCAGCTAGAAGTATCGCTTCGAGAATTGTGAGTTAACAGCGAAAAGTCCACACCAAGATGGTGTGGACCTTTCGCGTGGGATGGTGCGTGGATTACTCCACGGTTACCGACTTAGCCAAGTTACGTGGCTGATCAACGTCGTAGCCCTTTGCCGAAGCTAGCTCGCAAGCGAACAGCTGCAGTGGAACGGTGGTCAACAGTGGCATCAGCAGGGTTGGGGTCTCCGGTACGTAGAAGACGAACTCTGCATATGCGCGTACGTCCTCATCGCCGGACTCCGCGATAACCAAGGTGTTAGCGCCACGGGCGCGAACTTCCTGGATGTTGGAGACAACCTTGGAGTGCAGGGAGTCGCGGCCACGTGGGGAAGGAACCACCACGAAGACCGGCTGGTCCTGCTCGATCAGGGCGATCGGTCCGTGCTTCAGCTCGCCGGCGGCGAAACCTTCAGCGTGGATGTAGGCGATTTCCTTGAGCTTCAAGGCGCCTTCCATTGCTACTGGGTAGCCAACGTGGCGACCCAGGAACAATACCGATGGAACCTGTGCCATCTTGCGTGCAACAGACTTGATCTCTTCGCCGCGGTCCAGGATGTCCTGGATCTTGGCAGGGATCTTGCCGAGGTCAGCAAGGATGTCCTTGATCTGACCCTGGAACAGGTTGCCGCGCAACTGTGCCAAGTACAGGCCCAGCAGGTAGGTTGCGGTGATCTGAGCCAAGAATGCCTTGGTGGAAGCCACTGCGATTTCCGGACCAGCGTGGGTGTACAGCGCTGCATCGGATTCACGTGGGATGGTGGACCCGTTGGTGTTACAGATGGACAGGGTCTTAGCGCCCTGTTCCTTGGCGTAACGAACAGCCATCAGAGTATCCATGGTCTCGCCGGACTGGGAGATGGAAACAATCAGGGTGTTCTCGTCAACGATTGGTTCGCGGTAGCGGAACTCGTGGGAGAGCTCTACCTCAACTGGGATTCGGCACCAAGACTCAATTGCGTACTTAGCTACAGAACCGGCGTAAGCGCTGGTACCGCAGGCAAGAACAACAATCTTGGAAATCTTAGCCAGTTCCTCTGGAGAGATACGCAACTCATCAAGGGTTAGACGGCCATTAGCGTCTGAACGTCCCAAGAGGGTATCTGCCACAGCGGCAGGCTGGTCATAGATTTCTTTTTCCATGAAAGAGGCGAAGCCGCCCTTTTCAGCGCTGGCTGCATCCCAGTCAACGGTGAATTCTTTACCTTCAGCAGGGTTGCCCTGGAAGTCTGTAATGGTGTGAGTATCTGGGGTAATGGTGACAATCTGGTCCTGGCCCAGTTCCACAGCACGACGGGTGAAGTCGATGAAGCCGGAAACGTCTGAACCGAGGAAGTTCTCCCCGTCGCCCAAGCCAAGAACCAATGGCGAGTTACGGCGCGCAGCCACAACAACACCTGGGTGGTCCTCGTGGACTGCCAACAAGGTGAAGGCACCTTCAAGGCGGGCTACTGCAAGCTGCATGGCAAGGGTCAAGTCGCCTGCTGCTTCAGTGGTGTAGAGCTTACCCAGCAGGGCAGCTGCTACTTCGGTGTCGGTTTCAGAAAGGAACGTGGCGCCTTCGGCAACCAGTTCAGCCTTGATTCCGGCGAAGTTCTCAATAATTCCGTTGTGGATCATGGCGAGCTTGCCACCATCGGCTAGGTGTGGGTGGGCGTTGCCATCACTCGGCCCACCGTGGGTTGCCCAACGGGTGTGTCCAATGCCAGTCATTGACTTAGGCAATGGAGCTTCAGCAATTTCATTTTCGAGGTTAGCCAGCTTGCCGGCCTTCTTCCGAGAATGAATAGCGCCATCGGCAACAACTGCGACACCAGCCGAGTCGTAACCGCGGTATTCCAATCGACGCAAACCTTCAATTAGAACGTCGAGGGCGTCGTGGTCGACAACTCGGCTCGAGGTTCCTGCATATCCAACAATTCCGCACATGAGCAAAATCTTACCGGGTCAAACCCTTTCGATGGGAATATTCGTGTTTGAGCACTCAATAATTGCTATGGGATCTGCCACTAGCAGTAAGAAATACAGGTCCAGCAAGTTGGTAGTGCGACCCCTTAATTGGGATGTAGAGCATATTCTTGGCAGAATTTGACCTCGTGGAACCACACGGAACACTTGAAACACCCATCTCGCCTTTTGTTGATCTTGAGCGCGAGACCTGGGCGCGGCTGTCTGACCAGATGGAACAGCCACTAAACATTGCTGACATTGAACGGCTTCGTGGCCTTGGTGATGAACTGGACCTCCAAGAGGTCCGGGACGTCTACCTGCCCCTGAGCCGCCTGTTGTATCTCTACGTCGAAGGCGCCGGAGCGACTCATCAGGCAACAACTACATTCCTTGGTGAACAGACCACGCGCACTCCATTTGTTATTGGTGTGGCTGGTTCTGTAGCTGTAGGTAAATCAACCACCGCTCGAGTGTTGCAGGAAATGCTGCGCCGCTGGCCACAGACTCCTGACGTTCAGTTGATTACTACTGACGGATTCTTGTACCCCAACGCAGAGCTTGAACGCCGTGGGATCATGCACCGCAAGGGTTTCCCTGAGTCTTATGACCGCCGTGCATTGCTGAGGTTTGTTTCTGCAGTGAAGTCGGGTGTGCCTGAAGTAAGTACGCCGGTGTACTCACACCTGACATATGACATCATCCCGGGGCAGCGCAACGTAGTTCGCCGCCCACAGGTTTTGATTGTTGAAGGGCTGAACGTGTTGCAGCCTGCACGTACCCGTTCTGATGGAACCGTGGGTCTTGCGCTGAGTGACTTCTTTGATTTTTCCGTTTACGTTGATGCCCGCACTAGCAACATTGAAGAGTGGTACATCAACCGCTTCATGCGTTTGCGCTCTGGTGCCTTCGCGGATCCAGCCAGCTACTTCCACAAGTACTCGCTGTTGAGCGATGAAGAAGCACGTGAGACAGCTCACGGAATCTGGAAACGGATCAATGAGCCAAATTTGAAAGAAAATGTCTTGCCTACTCGCGGGCGCGCCCAGCTAGTTCTGCGCAAATCCGCGGATCACTCGGTGCGACGTATGCTTTTGCGCAAAATTTAGCCTGAAATTATTCGGATGGAGAATATACGCGCGGGAAACGTAACCTGAGAGTTTGCCGAATTAATCGATTTCATCTGGAGATTTGCACTTGATCCTGTGCTACTCCTGTGTATGCTCTAAACATGCTTAAAGGTTTCCGCGATTTTATTATGAAGGGCAACGTTGTCGATCTGGCCGTTGCTGTTGTGATCGGCGCTGCCTTCGGCGCCGTAGTTACCGCCCTTGTTGACAACATTCTGATGCCGCTTATCGCTGCATTGGTGGGCTCCCCAAACTTCGACAGCTTCCTGCTGCTGAACATCAACGGTGTTGACATCAAGTTTGGTGTCTTCCTGACCGCACTTGTTAACTTCCTGCTGATCGCTGCTGCTGTTTACTTCGCATTGGTACTGCCAATGCAGAAGGTCAATGAAAAGCTCGCAGCTCGTCGAGGCCTGACCGAAGAAGAGGTCGAGGAAGAGCCAGACCCACAGCTGGCTATCCTGGAGCAGATTCGCGACGAACTGAAGAACCTGCGCTAAACGATCCACGCAACCGTTTCCTAAGGGACGGATTGAAGCATCAACAGATGCTTCAATCCGTCCCTTCTAGCTTTAACTCATCAATGTGCTGTACTGCGCAAGAGACATCACAGCAACCCAGAGGGAAAAGTGGGAAGATATATACGTGAACTCTGAAGCGCTTGAAGAAAGCAACGTGACAACTAGTACCGAGAATGCGCAGAGCAACGGATTTGAACGCCGAGCAATTATTGACTTGTCGGCTATCCGTAACAACGTCAAGCAAATCTCTGACGTAGTAGCTCCAGCAGCAGTGATGGCCGTTGTTAAAGCAGACGCCTACGGCCACGGCGCTATCCCAGTAGCCAAAGCAGCAGTCGACGGTGGGGCAAGCTGGCTTGGCTGTGCCCACGTCACTGAGGCCCTGGTATTACGCGAAGCGGGACTCGAAGCGCCAATCCTTGCTTGGCTCCACACCGAAGACACACCATTTAAAGCCGCCATTGCTGCCGGTCTTGATCTTGGTGTCTCCGGCTGGGAACTAGAACGCGTCGCTGTCGCTGCACGCTGCGTACAAACCCCAGCACGTATTCATCTGAAGATTGACACCGGACTGGGACGTAACGGATCCACTATGGACGCGTTCCCGGATCTGCTCAATCGCGCCAACGCTTTCCAGGAAGAAGGATTGCTTCGCGTCGTTGGACTGTTCTCTCACCTCGCGGTGGCAGATGAACCAGAGCGCCCAGAAACCGATGAACAGCTAGCCCTGTTTAGCAAAGCTATTGAGATGGTTGAAGCAGCCGGATTTGATATAGAAGTCCGCCACATCGCGAATACTCCTGCCATTCTCTCGCGCCCAGATGCACACCACGACATGGTGCGCTTAGGCCTTGGACTGTATGGCCTGAGTCCTTTTGAGAGTGATTCACCCGAGAGTTTGGGACTGCGACCAGCAATGAAGGTGGTCACCCGCGTAGCCAACGTGAAAAAGGTACACGCCGGTCAAGGAGTCTCCTACGGATTGAAATATAAGACCGAAGGCGAAACCTACCTCGGTCTAATTCCCATGGGCTATGCGGATGGCTTGCCACGCATTGCTACCGGTGCACCAGTCACCATCAAGGGTCGCAGTTACCCAGTGCGCGGACGTATTGCCATGGATCAGTGCGTTATCGATCTCGGAGCAGACATTGATCCAGAAGAATTCTTGGGTGCAGAAGCCATCATCTTTGGTAAGGGTGGGCAATCGGTGAACACCTGGGCTCATGCAGCGAACACCATTAACTATGAAGTTGTCACTCGCGTCTCACCACGCGTGCCTCGCTTCTACGTAGAGGGAAGCTGGGGTGAAGCTGGTGAGTGAGGCCAATCAGGAATTTACCTGCCAGCTAACTGACCTCACTCAAACCGAAGCACTGGGACGGGCACTAGGGGAGCAGCTCATCGCTGGTGACCTTGTGATCCTTACCGGCGCATTAGGTGCAGGAAAGACCACGCTGACACAGTCGCTGGGTATTGGGCTAAATGTTCGCGAAGGAATTATTTCCCCAACTTTTGTCCTGGCACGCCAACACCCATCGTTGGGTGACGGACCGACGTTGATTCATGTTGATGCCTACCGTCTGAAAGATCAGAATGACGTGGACACCCTAGACCTAGAATCAACCTTGGCTGAATCAGTCACCGTTGTTGAATGGGGTCTGGGCAAAGTGGAGCACCTAACCGACTCACGGTTAGAAATTACCTTGGACCGCGAGGTCAATGCCGCAGCCGTAGAGAATCCATGGGAAGAATCCGAAGAAGAATTGGATGAACCTAGAGAGTTCACGCTCAAAGCAATCGGCCCACGCTGGGACTCAGAAAACTTTGCTCAGCTGAAAGACAACCTGCGCTCTGCTATCAACGCGCAGCGCACCGGAGAGAAGCATGCCTAACTATCTGTCCATCGATACCTCTGCGCATACCTCGGTAGCACTGGTCGATTCCACTACTGGTTCAGTTATCGCCCAGAAAACGTCGCCCAAGGGCAATGACCAAACTGAAACACTGGCTGTCTACGTGCGAGAACTACTGACTGACAACAATGACGAAGGCAAGAATCTCGCCGGAATCTTCGTTGGCGTTGGCCCCGGTCCATATACTGGACTTCGTGCGGGACTTGTTGCGGCGCGGACCTTCGGATTTGTATGGAACGTCCCGGTGCATGGCGTGATGTCTCTTCATGCGCTCGCCGAACACGTGAGGCAAGAGGCAAACGTACCTGAGGAATTTATCGTTGCTTCGGACGCGCGGCGCAAAGAAGTCTACTGGGCTCGTTACAACCAGAACGGTGACATCCTTGATGGACCACATGTTGCTGCGGCCTCCACGCTTCCATCACTTCCAGTCTTTGGCGTGGGAGCAGCGCTGTATGCGGAACAACTCCAGGAAGCCGGTGCTCAACCACAAGAGCAGTCCTTTGAATGGATTGCCGATGCGGCCAACCTGGCGCAGCGGGGAATCGCAGATCTGGCAGCGGGCAAAGACCTGTCAAATACTGCACCGCAGTATTTGCGGGAGTCTGACGCGCAGATCCCGGCGTTCATGAAGCAGGCTAAAGCATGAGCGTGACCCTTCGTGAGATGACTGTCAGTGATATTCCTGAAGTCCACAAACTAGAGACTGAACTGTTTCCAGAAGACGCGTGGCCACTAGCTGCTTTTGAATCAGAACTGGCGCACAGCGACACTCGCAATTACTGGGTTTACGAGAGTGAAGACAAAGTTGTTGGTTATGCCGGGCTGTGCACGGTCCTGCCTATCAGCGACGTCCAGACCATTGCCATTAGTCCGCAATTCCAAGGACAAGGTCTCGGACGTAAGCTTCTGACGCTACTGGTTCAGACGGCTAAGGAACGAAAAGCACTAGACGTCATGCTGGAAGTCCGTTTTGATAATCCAACGGCTATTGCATTGTATGAATCAATGGGATTCGTAACCATTCATCGACGTGTGGGCTACTACAAGGGTGGCGTTGACGCATTGATCATGAGGATGCAACTGGATGCCCTACAGGGACAAGAGGAAGACAACAAAGCATGAGCACCACCGAACCAATTGTCTTAGGCATTGAATCGTCATGCGATGAAACCGGTGTGGGCATTGTACGAGGCAACAAGTTGCTAGCCAACGCGGTATCTAGCTCCATGGATGAGCACGTACGTTTTGGCGGAGTGATTCCTGAGATTGCTGCGCGTGCACACCTTGAGGCGTTTGTTCCCACTCTGCAGTCTGCACTAGACACCGCTGAGCTGACTCTAGATGACATTGACGCTATCGCAGTGACCAGTGGCCCCGGACTAGCTGGTGCACTGATGGTGGGTGTCTCGGCTGCCAAAGCATTGGCCTTAGCTACCTGCAAGCCGCTGTACGGTATCAACCACTTGGTGGCGCACGTTGGTGTAGGTGTTCTAGAAGGAACCATCCTTCCACCAACCTTTGGTGCCTTGCTGGTATCGGGCGGGCATACGGAAATCTTGAAGGTCACCTCGCTGACCAATGACGTGCAGCTACTTGGCTCCACTATCGATGATGCAGCCGGCGAAGCTTACGACAAGACCGCGCGACTGCTAGGCCTGGGCTACCCGGGTGGGCCTGCCATCGACAAGGCAGCCAAGGATGGGGACCGTAAGGCTTTCCGATTCCCACGTGGATTGACCCTGCCTAAGTTCGTGGGCAGCGAAGAGAATCCAGGCAAGCACCGGCATAACTTCTCATTCTCCGGTTTGAAGACTGCAGTGGCTCGCTGCGTAGAGCACTTCGAAGCCAACGGTGAAGAAATCCCCGTGGCTGACATTGCAGCTTCCTTCCAGGAAGCTGTTGTTGACGTGATTACGTCCAAGGCCGTTCGCGCTATGCAAGAGCACGGCCTGAAGACAGTACTCCTGGGCGGGGGAGTCGCGGCAAATACTCGACTGCGCGAACTACTTGCTGCTCGCTGCGCTTCTGCGGGCATCGCCTTGGTCGTGCCACCATTCACCCTCTGCACCGATAACGGCGGAATGGTCGCGGCGCTAGGAGCCCAGCTGGTTGCTGACGGTGTTGCGCCATCGGGACTGGACTTTGCTACCGATTCTTCGCAGCCGGTCACGAATATCGTTCTATCGCCCACGGCATAGTTCATAAGAAGTCCGGACGATGGTCGCTTCTGAATGCATGAGTTGTTCTGCATTCAGGAGCGACTTTTTTGTCTTCTAACGTCGGAGTCACGCCTTTCTGAAACTTCTTAACTGCCGAGGATAAGAGCTGGCTCAGGCAACCGCGCCGCATTGCTGCAGGTTCATAGGGTTCCGCAGTCAGTGCAACGCTCAACATGAGGCACCTAGCGTCTCATGGGTCCTTGCACTTGAACCCATAAAAGTACGTTTGTAATTTCTTTGCTTAACCGGTTGACCAATTGTGACTCACGCCACTAAAGTGATGCTTAACCGATTAACCTCAAGGAAGAGACAGAGCATGACAGCACGAGGGTTTTACCAGCCGAACGACGCGTGGGTCGGCGATGTCATTCCTTGGCAGGAAGATGGAGTCTTCCATCTGTTCTACCTGCACGAAGATCGCGGAGCTACCACCGGGGGAATGCCTTGGTACCGCGTTACAACCGAAGACCTGGTGATCTACCGTGAAGACGGTGAAGCAATCGCATCCGGTGGTCCGTTGGCCGATGACTTCAACATCTACACCGGCAGTATCGTGCTTGATGATCAAGGTACACACCACGCTTTCTACACCGGACAAAATCCAGAAAACCTCGGACAAGACGGCCGGGCACTTCAGCTGGTTATGCACGCCACGAGCCACGACAACATGACCTCTTGGCAACGCCACCCGGAACACACCTTCGGAGCTGGCCAAGGATATGAGTCTGGAGATTGGCGAGACCCATTTGTCTTCTGGGATGCCGACGCGAAGTTGTGGCGAATGCTCATCGCAGCTCGCCACGAAAGCGGCCCGGAACGACGCCGCGGGACCATTGCACAGTGCACCTCCACCGATCTCAACCACTGGGAACCAGTGGAACCGTTCTGGGATCCACGACGCTACGTGGCTCACGAATGCCCTGAAGTTTTCCAGATAGGGGAGTGGTGGTACATGGTCTATTCCGAATTCAGTGACGCATTTACCACACGCTATCGAATGGCACGGGATCTAAAGGGGCCTTGGATTGTTCCCGAATACGACACCCTCGACGGTCGGGCCTATTACGCAGCTAAGTCTGCGGAACGCGATGGACGTCGGTTATTCTTCGGCTGGATTGCTTCCAAAGAAGACTCACATGATGACAGGCCGTGGCAATGGGCAGGAACCATGTCCGTGCTTGAAGCTGAGCAGCGCAGCGACGGAACCTTAGCTTTTCATCCGCCTCAAGAATTCCGGTCAATATTCACCAGTCAAGAAGATTCATTGCCTGCCGGGACCCGGCTCGATGCAGCCGATGGCTACAGCGATATCCTCACCGATAAGAACACCCCAAGCGCATTCCGCCTACGTGCTCACTTCGAGGTGGAAGAGGGAACCAGAGAATTTGGTGTCCTATTGCGCGCCAGCGCCGACGGAGACCAAGGCTATGCGCTTCGACTTGAACCACATCGTGGACGGCTAGTTCTCGACCGGTGGCCACGACGGGCCACAGGGACGGAACAATGGCATATCTCCGGAGATGTACCCTTCGCGATCGAGCTGGAACGACCATGTTCCCTCGAACCGGGGCACCACGAACTAGAAGTCATCGTGGATGCAGATTTGTGCGTAGCCACTTTAGATGACGCCACAGTTCTAAGTACTCGGCTCTACGACAGGCCAACCGGTCGTGCCGGAGCCTTTGTTGGAGAAGGAGCAGTTACGATCTCTCACTTCTCAGTAGCAACGCGAGAGGCTAATCAGCCCGCCGCACAAATCAAAGAGAACAGACTCGTCGCACCCTCAGCCTGAGGGCCCAACCAGCACCGTGCACAATCCACCTTGATGCACCTTCACTTCAACGGAGAACTGAGCCATGACCAGAACACACCGCACAACAAAGTTTCTACCAATCCTCGCCGCCGCTGCCCTAGCACTATCCAGCTGTGGAGGAAGCTCCGCAGGAGCTGATCCCACCGACATCAATCCCACCGGAGAAATCGAAGCCCGCGAAATTTCGTGGCTGCTTTCCCGACCAGCGGATGGTGGGGTGATCAAGACTATGGAACAAATTGCTGATGAATACGCGAAAGATCATCCTGGATTCTCGTTGAACCTCATCACCACACCAGATAGGCCTTCCTACATTCAGAAGTATGAGACTCTGGCCGCGGCTAACAAGCTTCCTGAACTCTTTGACACTGATGCAACGCCTTTCGCCCAAAAGCTGGCTGGCCAAGACCGGATGGTTGACGTTGATCTTCTGCTGAAAGACCTTGGACTAAATGATGAGTATCGTGAAGCTGCGCTGAACTACCAGCGGTTTGATGACGGGTCCTTGTACATGGTTCCTTTTGAATTCCAGCTTGAATTCTTCTGGTTCAACAAAGACATCTTCAAATCCGCTGGCATTGAAGCTCCTAAGTCCCTCGATGATTTCCCTGCCATGTGTAAGGCTCTGAAAGCAAAGGGCGTCACCCCGATTGCACTGGATGGTCAGGATCAGTGGCCGTTGGAACGGTACATGTCCTATTACCCGTTCCGCATGACTGGCCCTGAATACGTGCAGAAGCTGAAGACCGGTGAGGCAAAGTTCTCTGACCCAGAAGGAAAGGCTGCGGCAGAATGGTTGCAGTCACTAGGTGAAGCAGGTTGCTTCCAGAAGGGCTTCTCATCCACCGGTTACGCCGATGCGCAAGCACTCTTTACCTCCGGTAAGGCAGCTGTCTACAACACCGGTACCTGGGAGCTGAGCAACCTGGCCACCGAAACCTTAGACGCTGGAGTACGCGAGGATGTTGACTACTTCACCTTGCCTACCATTGATGGTTCAGCGACCGCAGAAAACGAGTACGTTACCCCTTCAGGTATTGGCATGGCAGTAAATGCCCAGACCTATGATCCTCTGGTTCGAGACTTCCTGGCCTTTGCACTGGAACGTTACCCAGAGCTCTACGCTTCCACCGGTGCTCTCTCACCAACTACGGGTGCAAAGACCACCGTCCCAAAGAAGGCCACGAAGCTCTATGACCGTGCCATCAAGCAGGCCAATGACGTGGGCAGCAACATCGCGATGCCTTGGGATACCCAACTGGACCCGGCAACAAATACTCGCCTGCAGCAGGAACTGACTCTGCTTGTCCAGGGGGACATCACCGCTGATAAGTTCGTGACCACTATGGACGCAACTTTGAAGGAGAACGTCGGTGGCTAGCAATACACAAACGGCCATTGTGAATAGGCGCGCACGTCCGCCTCGTCAACGCCGCAAAGCTGTTCAGTCCATGCTTCCGCGCCGCTCAGCATTATCTGTTGCTGTTTTCTTAGTGCCACCGTTGATCATTTATGGTGTCGCGGTCCTACTTCCCATCGTTCAGTCGCTGGTCCTCAGCTTCTATAAGTGGGATGGCATC
Organism: Glutamicibacter sp. MOO4; assembly: GCF_056934395.1. Taxonomy (NCBI): domain Bacteria; kingdom Bacillati; phylum Actinomycetota; class Actinomycetes; order Micrococcales; family Micrococcaceae; genus Glutamicibacter; species Glutamicibacter sp. MOO4. Next base: position 1,876,836 of record NZ_CM167800.1, on the reverse strand, counting down.
ACCGACATGAGGTTTGTCGGCCTAGATAACTACGTGAAGATGCTTACGCGTGATGACGTGTTTTGGACGGCGTTCGCCAATGCGCTGGGTTATCTGGTCATCTGTTTGGTCCTGCAATTAGGCGGAGCACTAGTTGTCTCAAGCTTGCTCACCGCGTTGCCTCGCGCGCGGGAACTCGTAAAGACGCTGTACCTGCTGCCCGCGGTCATCTCCACCGTGGCCATTGCCTTCTTGTTCCTGCGGGTCTACTCACTTGAACCTATTGGCATGCTCAACCAGGTATTGCAATGGGTTGGGTTGGGGGACCTACAAACTGCATGGCTCTCAAATGTGCAGACAGTACTTGCTGCAGTGTCCATCCCTGAGGGGTGGAGGTACACCGGCCTGTACATGCTGATCATCTACGCAGCGTTGATCTCAGTGCCACGAGAACTTGAGGAAGCCGCCCGCTTGGATGGGGCGTCCTGGTGGCAAGTCTTCTGGAACATCCGTTTCCCACACATTCGCCCAGTCTGGATCACCACCACAATCATGGCCACCACTTTTGCACTGCGTGGCTTTGACATTCCTTATCTCTTGACCAACGGCGGGCCCGGTCAATCTTCGGAACTGCTGACAACCTACATGTACAAAACAGCGTTTGTTCACACAGACTACGGTTACGCCAGCGCGATCTCCGTATTCATTGTGATCGAGTGCTTGGTAGCTGTTGGCCTGATCTACCTCCTCCTGCGACGTAAGGACGAATCGTGAGCACTACTGTTCAGATTGAAACGGAAAAGCCCATGACTACACCGATAGCTGAGAAGCCACCAGCAGCACCAAAGGCCAAACGGCCACGAGGCAGCGTGCACCGGACCTTACTGATAGTGACCGTTGTGCTGATAGTGATAGTTCAGGTGTACCCGCTGCTGTGGCTGTTCTTGACCAGCTTCCGCACCACGGCCGACTTTGCTGGTGGCAACCCATTTGCGTTGCCTTCTGAGTTCACCCTAGATAACTATTCGCGCGCATTTGCGACCGGAAATCTGGGACTGAACATCGTCAACAGCCTGATAGTTACCCTTGGCTCTAGCGCGCTGATTGTTGTTGCAGGAATGATGGCAGCCTTCGCGTTGCAGGTTCTAGGCTTCCGCTTTAGCTCGGTGGTCCGTGCACTGTTCTTGCTGGGCATTATTGTTCCGGTGCAGATCGCTTTGGTGCCATTGTTCATTGACTACTCCAAAATTGGATTACTCGATACGCACCTGTCAATGATCATTCCGCTGGCAGCGTTCTCATTGCCGATGGCCATCTATCTGTTCTCCTCGTTCTACGGATTCATTCCCCGCGAGACCTACGAGGCGGCGTCCTTGGATGGTGCAGGGCCCTATCGGATCTTTACTCAGATCACCTTCCCGCTGTCTTTGAATACCATCGTCACGGTGATTCTGGTGAACAGTATTTTCATTTGGAATGACTTCATCTTCGCTAATACCTTTGTGCTCTCCGATGGGCTGAAGACCATTCCTCTGGGATTGCAGAACTATATTGGTGCTATGGGAAATACAGACTGGACAGCGACGTTCGCGGCCGTATGCATCTCGGTGACACCACTACTGCTGGTATTCCTAGTCCTGAACAAGGCAATGATTCAGGGACTAGAGAGTGGGGCCACCAAGGGATGAGCCAAGTAAGACAACCTAGACAAAATTCACCGGTCACCATGCGAGATATCGCACGGGAAGCAGGTGTTTCGGTGGCCACCGTATCCCACGTAGTCAATGACAAGCCTGGAGCGCGGATTGGTGAAGAAACCAAACAACGCGTCCATGACGCCGTTGCCAAGTTGGGCTACCGTACCAACGCGTTAGCCAAGAACCTCTCGGTAGGATCTTCACGATTCATTGGACTGGTTGCGGACGCAATTGCAACCACACCTTTCGCAGGCCAGATCATCCACGGTGCTCAAGATGAAGCGTGGAAACACGGATACGTTCTATTGGTCGCCAACACCGATGGCAACCAAGCCGCTGAGCAGGATGCCATCGCAATGATGCTTGAACACCAGGTACGGGGGATCTTGTATTCCACTTGGTACCACCGTGAAATCGAAGTGCCATCGTCACTTCTCCAAACAGATACAGTCCTGGTTGATTGCTTCTCCACTGGCAGCGGACTACCGGCAGTGGTGCCAGATGAAGTGCAGGGCGGTAGATCCGCCACCGAGGAACTGATTGTCGCTGGTCATGAAAGGATTGCGTTCATCAATACGACAACTGCTTCACCAGCATTAACTGGCCGTTTGGCCGGCTACCGAGGTGCGCTTGAAGCTGCAGGTCTGAGCTTCGACGAGGATCTGGTATTTCCTGCAGCTCCAGAGCAGGAAGGCGGGTACGAGGTCACGGCGGCAATTATTGACAGCGGTGTGAGCGCAGTGTTTTGCCACAATGACCGAGTGGCCATGGGCCTATATGACGGGCTACGGGAACGCGGCCTACGCATACCTGATGACATTGCCGTTGTTGGTTTTGATAATCAAGAAGTCATTGCTGCCCATTTACGTCCGACGCTGTCCACTATTGCCTTGCCCCACTATGAACTTGGCGCCGCAGGCATTCGAGTTCTCCTAGGGCTTGAGCCAGAACGAGATGATCAGACGTACTTGATCAATTGCCCAACAATTCGTCGTCAGTCTCTCTGACTAAACCACCAAATATTCTCAGGCTTTTTCGTAGCCCAAAAGATCAAGATCCTCACCGGTACTGCAGCGAAGCGGAGACCGGATGCAGAAAGGAACGCGCAATGACGCACGTATTTTCTCGCCGAAGTTTGCTACAGGTTTCCGGCATTGGAGCCCTTGGACTCTATTCGGCCACAGCACTGCCCACAGCCGCAAAAGCCGTAGCATCACAGCGGTCTTTTTATCACATGACTCCGCCGGCCGGATGGCTGTGTGATCCTCAACGCCCGGTTTTCGTCAACGGCGCTTACCATCTGTATTACCTGCATTCTGATGTGAATAACGGCCCGGGGGACTGGGACCATGCAACCACTCAGGATGGAGTTTCTTTCACTCATCATGGGGTGGCCATTGGGCAAAAACAGCGCTACAAGCCGGAGTTCTGGTTCTTCTTTGTCCCGAAGGTAGAAGACGCCTAACGCTGGAGGGTTCAGTTGGAGTGCGGATGTGTCCGCGAGCTCTTCACCCTCGGGAAAGAGGTCTTCCCCGACTCCCATCCGTGGACCGGGCTAAGTGCCAGCGATGCTCTGCCATTGGGCGAGTACTGGTGCTCGAACGATCACGGGGACGTCGGCAGGGTCTATCGCGACGTCGTCGAGTGGATGGATCGGAGAATCAGGGAGTTTCCTGCCGATCCTGAAGAATGTCCGGATGATACGACCCCGGAGGCGTGGGCGGTACTGCGGAGGCCAGAACCGAGTTCCTCTGCCTTCTGGCGTGTACGCCTCTCCTGCGGTCACGTGTACGACAGCGTCGTAACTGACGAGGATTGGAACCCTGAGGACGGGCCGAAGCAGATCACAGAGCAGCGCGCATCCGAAATGAGGAGCGAGCTTGAAGAGAGTTGGTCCGCCGAAGATCACACCGGGTGGCCTGAGGAACGTGCTGAGCGCGACCATGTCCGCAAGATGCTCGACCTGTGCTGGCCCCGCCCGGAGCCCGAGCAGGAGTGTCGCACGTGTCGATTCGCGCGGCGTATCACCGGTTACCAGAGGATCGGCTGGTTGGTGCCAAGGAGTGAGTCGAAGAAAGAGTCGCAGGATCGTCCAGAGGCGGAGAAGAAGCGGGCCGAAGCAAGGCTCGCGAAGATCGAACGCGAGGCGCGCCAGCTGAGGGAACAGCTAGGCCTGGCACAAGATGGATAGGCCTTAGCGTCGCGCCCTGTTCATCCAGTCGAACTTGAAGCCTCGGTCCCGGCTCGCGTAACCTGTACGTGTAACGCCCCGGTGACCATTCGAGTTCTTCAACTCGGACTCCCGGGGCAATAGTTTTGCCCCGGCCGAATAGCGCTTGTCTTCGAAAGGGTCGACGACCGAATGCACGCCATGCTCTGGGCAGACGAACGCGATGCGCACTCCCGAACCGTCGAGAGCCGCGTGCTCTGGGACGCAGTCGCCCCCGCGCTCGGCACAAGTCCGATATTCCTCGTCTGCCGGGACACGAATTACCAGCCCGTCGGGTCCTATGAATCGTTTGTAGTTCATGAGCACGAGTTTACGATCGCGTGAGGCTGTTTTCGCTTCCGCACTGCAAACTGTGGAAAAGATTGCTCGGAGTAGGGAATCGAGAGTTGGTTTGCAGTGAGAGTCTGGCAGGCTTGTAGATGAGGCGGGTCTAAGCTAGTGCCTACAAGATACGGCGATTAGGCATCATGGCTGCGCATGATGTTCGGGTTCCCTCGCCCGTAAGTTTCTTCCCCCAGCTATGGCCTATAGATCTCGGCCACTTCGTGGTGTAGCAAATCGGAATAATGTAACGACTGCACACCACTTTTGCCAAGCTGCGGACCCCGTTTATGACAGCAGAAATCTATCCGACTACGCCGGAGGCCCAGCCAAAGAATTGATTGGCTAGCTCCATAACACCTTCAGCAGCGATGTTGCTAGCTACACCGCTGGAAACGGCGAACGTCCCAGATTTTATGCCTTGCACGAATTGACCCAGCTTGCTGCGCTTCTCATCTTCACTGTTCGGGTCGGTAAGTATTCTCGAAAACTCAGTAATCGCTTCGTCGGATAAGAAAGTCTTTGCGGCTAGTAGCGCGCCGGCTAGATCTCCGGTCTTGACCTTCACGTTCTGCCGGATCTTATTTCCTTGTGCAAATCCGTTCACGGGGCCGTAGATGTTATTGGTAATGTGCGTCACGGCCTCTTGGACTGCCGGCTCATTGGTCGTCGGCCCACCGACTTCACCAGCATCAGGGAATTCTGCCTGGAGATCCAGCGCCAGCTCTAAAGCCTTCGTACGTACGATATCCACGATGCCTTGGACAGTGGACGGAGAAATCGATTTAGTCGCACTGTATACGCCCCAGAATTCTATGAAGGGCACTTTCCCCTCATCGATCCAACCGTTATACAGGCCGACCGCTGCAGGATCCCACGGCATGCCGATACTATCCGTGGTTTCCGCCATTGACTGAATACCAGCCAATGGTTCGAAAAATGAGATCGAGAATAATTGCTCAAATCCATCGGGCACGCCAACAGAACTGAGAGTGTTCCTCCCTGTTTGGCCCATCGGTCCTGAGATAACCGCCTGGACAGCGACGCGCTTCGGCCCCCGGTAGGACGGTAGATCATCTTTCGATGTGTAGCCATTTAGCTCATTCTTCACCCACCTAAGCAATGAAGACGCCTGCAATCGGTGGGCTACGATCATGAGCTTGCGAAGCATGGCCGTAGCCTCTCCATCGGAGGCCTGGCTAATCACGTCGTCGAGCAGAGTCATAAGGAAAGTATCTCAGGCCAATACGACAATTCGGGTCTTGGACAGGGAAACCGCGATTCCGATTCGAATCGCGCAACCGCCGTTTCACAAACTTCAGGAAGGTTATGGACAACTTTCATCTATGGACTTCGGTTCCATTTGAAGGCGCGTCGGAGTGGGACTTCTTCTGAAAGCCTGTGGCTCAGTGATGCAGGAATTGCCGTAAGGGTCATAAAAACTTTCTTCGCAGTAAGCGAATCATCCCTTGGGCGGGTTAGGGTCCTTCTTTCCGATCGTATCGGTGTTCCTGATGGTGTTGTTCGATTTGCGGTGGTCACGGACTTCTCCACCTCCGCTTCGCTCGGCGAATCCCCGTGCAGCGTCGTGCGCGGCAGCCTGTGTATCGAAACGTGCGGCGGCCTTGGAAGCTCCTGCGCGTTTGGCACCCCAATCGCCGGTGTTCTTGTTGAACCGAACATCGTAGTCGGCCATAGTGGCGACTCCTTTCTTGTAGGTACTCATAGGCTAATTGGCTGTACCGACACTTTGGCTTTTGCGTTGACCAGCGCACATCGCGACATGCGCGGTAAGAGGGCTTTCGTGTGCGGCGTAGTACAGTGACCGCATGGAAACACAGGTGAACAAGGACGATGACCTTCTGGTAAGAAATGGCATTACCGATGAGGCCACTGGCCGTCGTCGCGCAGAGGAAGCACGAGAATTATTGCTCATGGTCGCACGATCGGTTATTCGCGAGGGCAGTTTCACGATGGATCATCTGATAGTTGTTGGAATGGCCGCGCGTGCGCAGTCGCTGCATGAAGCGGCATTCAGTGCGATCAACTCGAATAACCCGCACGCTGCGTTCACCTTGCTCCGTGCCTATTTAGAACAGTCTGCGGCGGCGCTCTACTTGAAAGACCATCCGGATAAGGCTGAACGGCTTTGGAACGATCTTGAGGGCCGCGGAGTGCCTGTTGGTCGAATTACCAGTTATGCGGACCGCAGCGGACGCTTCCAGCATTTCCGACAGGTTTACGATCAGCTCAGCAAATATGCACACCCAAGTTCAATCAGCCACTTTGCTGGCATGAGGGTAGGCGGCGGAAGTGAATTCACTTTCCAGACCGCACCACGTTTCAAAAGCGAAGGAGAGAAGCTGGTAGCGTACGCCTGGCTCGTAGAGTTCGCTTATATTGCTCATGTCTTCTTATTTGAATTTGCTGAATCAAAGGGACTTGGCAAGATCGAACGTCCTGAATAGTCGTTGGCGACGTGGCGCGCGAGATGATGCCCATTGCACATGACGTCCTCTCGGCAGGATTCGCCGTTGTCCGAACGATAGCGTCTCATAATCATCACTTGTGCGAGACGGGACCCGGTCCTTGTCACCGCACCAATTGTTTCGCCTCAGAAGCCTGTCTCGTATCTGTAACAGGTGCGACAGGCTAAATGGGACGCGAGGGCATGCTCAATGGGCCACACAACGTGGGTTCGAACCGCATCGTCGAGCGTTCTAAGCCGGTGTCGGCTGGTTAGAACTTAGATACTCCAATGTCGCATTGAGAAGAATTATTAGATCTCGCGCTGAGGTGTGTTTAAAGTCGACGTCAACGGTTGCCTCGAATCGAAGGGTTCCATCACCGTAAAATCCTGGCGTAGTCTGCCTGCGGCTATTCTTCTTACCGTTGCTCAAAGGGGAATCTTTGAAGCCATGCTTGATGACACTTTCCCAATCACCCTTGATCTCGGGGCGGCCTGTTCCACTTTGGCGCACTAAGAGGTCAAGAAGATCTGGATGGAGTTCGGCGAGATGATCTTCGAGTGAGTTACAGGTGATGACTGCGTCCATATTGTGGGCGAGATCGTACGCGGCTCTGCGTACTTCCTCGTCCTCGGATTGTTGAGGTCGAGGATCGAAGTCAACGCCGAACCGCAGCTCCCCGCGGAGCCGATTGCTATTCCATCGGATCTCAGCAATAAAGGCTCGGTCTATGGTCTCGCCACGGATCGGCGTCCAAGCCTGTATTATCGGTAGGCCGCCACCACTGGTGACTCCGGCCTTGGCCCATCTGCCGGCCGCGCTCAGGTCGAGAGCGATCCTGCGGGTGACCACTCTAGCCAGGAACTTTTCGTCGAGAGCGGTCAGGGGAACCAATTGACTTGACGTCGGTGGTTCGAAGACGCCTGAAATCATGTCGTCCCAGCCGCGCAGGACGGTGGCTGCCTCGCTCGCAAGGAGCCGTGCGAGTTCGTCTTTGGAATGTTCCCACTTGCCAAAAAGATTGCTTAAATTAAGGAACCCCCACACCTCCCTGTCAGTTTTCGAGAGGCGTCCTTCATCGAAGCTAAGTGCTGCGAGATAGGCGGCTCGGCCTTGTTGGGCTTCATAGGCAGACTGTTGCTCTTCACTCATTGAATGGCCGAGCTTTACTTCGATCGCGGCGCTGTTAGACCCGGATATCAACACTAAATCCGCGTAGTTCTCGCTCTTGGATCCCTCACGTTTGACCTCTTCGGGAATGAAACCGACGAGGTCGATCCATGGAGAAGGGTCTCGGTCACTAAGGTACTGAATAAGGTCCGAAATGTTCGTCTCCCGCGCAAGAAGGCGACTTAGCCCGCGACCGCGACTCCAACAACTCATTTGATTGCTCATACTGCTCATCATCGCTCAATTCCCGACCTAGGATTCGTAGGTGACGGCCAGATTGGGAATGTGACTATCTTCGACCTATGCCGGCGATAGGTGCTTTTGACAAGCGGCCGTCCTCGCAGTCTCCAAGGCACCGAGCCCTTCTGCCGTGTTGAGATGCATGACCGTTCGCTGGTTCCGTGCGTCCTACTTTGAGTTCGGAGCAGGGCGGCCGCACCTCAACCCTGACAGACAGGGAATAGCGCGAAATGGTTCTTCTGTTCCTAAGAAATGTGTGAAAGCCTTGAGTTCCACTGTCTACGATGTGATGAGTTTCAGTGTCTACGAAGTAACGAGATTTCACCCCGGCTTGCAAGAACAGAAGTACCTTCAAGCGCTATTCTGCACAGAAGAATGGAAGTTACTACACAACCTTTTTCGAGTGACCTCGATGTTGCCCAATCCTGATAAATACGGGTAGCGGTACCCGCTACCCGTACTCAGCACCGGTCGAGTTTAACTTATGGAATCCGATTTTGAACTGTGCCCGTCATTCCAAAAGTGTGAAAAAGGCGAGTCAAAGCTAGGAACACCGATGAATCCACTGCTCAACTTGCTACTAGCGCTGTGCCAGGCTTAGGGCGTTGAGATTCAAGATGCTCTACTCAAAGAGATTCCCGCTGTTATCTATGCTGGCGAGTCCACGGTATCGAGTAATCCGGCTTTTTGCCCTTCATCAAGTAAGTACGAGATGAACGCTGAGCATGAAATGAGCGCGTACTTTGCCAATGCCTGATTCGCGTCAGCAGCTTCGATGCCAGCATGACGAATCCCATCAGCGTCTGAAGTCCATCCATACATCTTTAGCCAGGCATCTTTGAGTGCTGGATGGATTTTGAGCCCTGAAGATTCAAGTTTCTTAATCCCCTCGCCCAAGGTTCCCTTACCGGTGATCTTCTTGACGATCGCTTCTACAGCTGAGATGGATTCCTTGATTGAATTTGGGTAGTCCGGCTGCTTGCGGTCGGCAAAAAGTTCGACTGCTCGCTGCAGAGAGTGGCGTACCCCAGCGAGATGGTCGGTTTCGTCAAGGGCAGACTGTATGGCATCCAGTTCTGCATCGGTATCGATAGGTGTGATGTGAGTATCGATGAAACGATAGCCGACTAGGTTTTTCTCAAATGTGCGATTGATAGCCTCAATTGCAGAGGTGTGTATATTTTGAAACGATTCGCTTGAGCGTAGCTCTAGCCGTTCCATGAGAAATTCGATGATGCTCAGGCTGTCATACCAATTGTCGTCAATGATCGTACTTTTTATGGCTGCCCATACATGGGTATTGTGGGGTTTTTCGTCAGACGCTCTGTTGTAGAAGTTGGCCCAAACTGACTCGAGTAACCTGTCTTCGGTTTCATCTGAAGAATATCGTCTGTTGATAATCTCATCGAATACTTCTTTGAGGACAACGACATCGTTCCACAAAGCTATTCTCGTTTGCTCATCAAGTTCGTCTTTTTGGATCAATTTGCGTGCTTGGCGGAAGCCCATGCGTTCGGCGAATGTAGTCATAGAATCACAATATATCGCCGGGCGCCATGCAGCATTGGAGACTCTGCCACAGGTTAAGCGCCTTAGCCATCTATCGGTTTGTAGTGGACGTTGCCTGCGAAGGAAAGCTGGACAAGAATTATTATTCAAGGTCAGAGGCCGTTGATTCGGCGTTGCCGTTGAGTTTCTGTGGAGTTGATATGGTCCCTGCTGTTGTATCGGCGGCTGTAGTCTGCGAAGTCTGACATGGCGAGGAATTCAGGTGGGAGGTTTGCCATGGATCCTAAGCGTCGACAAATTTCCTCAACCAGACTTTCAACGTTTTTCATCCTTTGTTTGAGTGAGACGCGTATTGTTGCATGCCCGACTTCCTCCGAGTACGCACTGGCGGAGTAGACCAGTGACTGTGCATTCATCCAGCCAGCAATATCCGGTAAAAGTTCCATTTTCTGACGAAACTTCAGCTTGCGGTAGCGTAGTGGCGAGGTAGTCTCAAACCTCATTAAACAAGTGGAACCAGCAAAGATCGCATCTTCTGGGTGCCTATAAGTAATGGTGTGTTCTGCGCCTCCGATTAGGCGGATATTTCGTGGAACGATAATCGATCCAACACCAACATGCATCATTCGATGCCGGTCCTTCCGCGCTAGCTCGTTCAACCAATAGAGCGGAGATAACTGCGCGTCTTCTACAGGCTCGGAAAGCCATGGAGGGGAACAAGACTTGAACCGTGTCAACATAAAGGGTTGAAAACCCCGAAGCACGTCGATGAGGCCTTCTTCTAGATCAGCGTTCTTGATTGTTTTAGAGTCCTTGAATTTTCTCTGGGACTCAAAAATGGGAAACTCGATGAAATTTGATTTCGATGGCGTTGCGGTCCCTTGATTAGCCCCTACGCAAGCATGAAGTGCGTTGTCTAACGACGAACGTAACTGCTGAAGCCAGATACTAAAATGTAGTCCTAATTTATCGGGAACTGGAGATTTCTCCACGCCCAATAGGGAGTGGCTTGTCTCCGACGCCGATTCGAGCGAGAACGACCATGGGGTAGTTGCGAGGTAATCGCTCCAACCCTTCTCGAAGAGAGCCCTTTGAGCTCTAGCTTCCTTCAAGCGAAGCAGTACACCTTGGAATAGACGTTCTGCTAGTGCAGTCATCTCAGGGTTTTCGCTCACCCAAGGACGAAGAGTGGGGCGACCGCTGGGCAGTCTTCTAGATTGCATACTTAATCTATATAGCTAAGACCTTCAATGAACAAGACATGCTAGCGCTGCAACAAGCCCGTGCGCTTACTGGCGACGGCCACTATGGCTAAGGCCGCTACATCGATTGGACCGTAGGCCAATGGGCGAACCGACGTGACTTACGCATGCTAAGCGAGCACCGACAAACCCTGCACCAAACCAAAACTGTTCGGATCCTCAAGAAATATCCACAGTGCGCGGACGCATCTGACCGGTGGATACCGACGGGGAGCTAGGCTTATTTGGATCGCAAAGACCAAAGAGCGCGTGTGGCCTCGCGGGTCCAATTCATCTTGAATCGCAGTGACGGGCTGGCGAAGTCCAGTCGGTACGTCTTCGTCCAGAACATTTCGGGTACTCCCGTTGCTCTTCTTTCGGTTTTAACCGACCGAGGGGTGGTGCTCCATCTGGTGCGTGTATCTTGTGACGCTTGGTGCTCGCTGGATCCTGTTTCTAACCGTCTTGAAGCCAGGTTCCTGTGGTGCGCTGGTTAAGGGTTCACCGAGCGAAGGCGGGTACGCACAGAACTCGCGCCTCGAACTCTGTGGTGCGTGTATCTTGTGACGCTTGGTGCTCGCTGGATCCTACGTGGCTCCAGTTAAGGGGCTCTTCTGGATTCAAACGGTAAACGCCTAAACCCAACGCTTTAGATCCCTGTGTGTTACTGGGACACTACTGCTATTGGCATGCACGAATATGCAAGTGTGGGTCCGATTACTGTCGATAATTCGACAGCAACCGGACCCGTTTCCACGCTATATCTAGTTACGCATCAACCGCAGTCTTTGAGTGACGCAGGAACGGGTCACCATCAACTTGTTGATCATCCTTCTTCAGTGCAAAGAATCCGTAGACGCCGGCTAGCAGCACCACAATGGCAATGGTGATGAAAGTCTGCTCGTTGCCTACGCGGTCGTGCAGTGCGCCCAGTGGGGTGGACAGAACGACGTTACCAATCTGTGCCGAGACCTGGAAGCCAACCATGTACAGGGTGGCTGACAGTGCTGGGTTGAAGTGCAAGGTGAAGTAACGGAACACCGGCAGGATGAACAGCGGAGTTTCGATTGCGTGCAGCATCTTGATGGCCGAGACCAACAGCGGATCATCCACCAGGGCACAGCCCAAGATGCGAACGAACATGATGGCGACACCCATGAGGAGGGAAGCACGTACACCTACACGGCGCATGATGATTGGAACGATACCGAGCATGGCAGCTTCAAAGAAGACCTGTACTGAGTTCAGGATTCCGTAAACGCGCTGACCGGTAGCAGGATCATCAAAGAGTCCGGTGTAGAACTCTGGGAACATCTGCTGATCAAAGACGGTGTAGAAAGTCCATGAGAGCATCACGAAGATGATGATCAGCCACAGGCTAGGCAAACGGAACAGGCCAAGCATTTCACGGAAGGAAGGCGTGGAGGCAGGGGACATAATTCCCTCGACCGGACGCTTAGGTACCGGCTCACCCTTGGCACGCGAAAACAACAACAGAGCTAGGTGTACCAGTCCAAGTACGGAACCAATCCAGAAGTTCAGCATTGGGTTGATGGTGAACAGGAAGCCGGCTGCCAAGGCAACTACGGCGTAACCGAAGGACCCCCACATGCGAGCCTGGCCGTATTCAAAACCGAAACGACGGCTGTAGCGTTCGGTCAAAGCTTCAAACAGACCCACACCAGCAAGGAAGCCAATGGAGAGCACAATGGCGCCAAGGATGACACCTGTCATGAAGTTGCTCTGCAGTAGCGGCTGGTAGACCCACGTGACGAATGGCCCAACCAGTGCGGTCACCGCAGCCAGCACGACGGCTAGATGCTTCTTAACACCCAGGCGGTCCTGGATAGCTCCGTAAGCAAACATGAGGACCAAGGTGGCCAGCGAGTTCACTGAGTAGACGGTACCGACCTGTGCACCGGTCAGTGCTAGACCGGTCGTTTCGCTGGTGAGCCAGATTTGGAAGAAGGACCACCAGATACCCCAAGATGCAAAGAACAACAGCATCGAGAAGGAACTTTGGAGGTATGTCGGATTTCTTAGAGATGTTGTAAAGCCAGCCATCTTTGCCCTGGTTTCTTTCGTGTGCATGTAAAGCGAAATTAGTGAGTGAGTGCGTTAGTGAAGTCTTCAAGCCATGGGGGATTTGCTCCGGCCTGTGCCACTGTCAGTGCAGCAGAAGTAAGTGCACCACGCAAAGCTTGTTTAATGTCTTCAGATTTCAGTTCAGTTCCGTCACGAAGTGCCATGACGAGATCAGGAAGTGAAAGTACTCCATAGAGTAGTCCGGACATAAAAGCATCTCCGGCACCGATGGTGTCCTTGAGATTGGTGGGGGAGGCCTCAACGTCGTAGCGCTTGCCAGCAGCAAGTGCCAGACATCCGTCTCCGCCCTGCGTCATGACAGCGACGGCTGGGCCGAGGCTAGCTACGTGTTCTAGTACTTCCCACGCTTCTAAGTCTGGGTAAAGCCACTGGCCATCCACGTCACTGAGCTTCACTACGTGGCTGAGGCTGATGAGCAGCTCAATACGCTCTAGTGCAGCTTCGCGGTCTTCGACAAGATCCGGACGTAGGTTCGGGTCATAGCTGCGCAAGGAATCTGCAGATGCATTTTCAAATGCGTCCACAATGCACTGGCCGGATGGTTCAATCCATGCGGCGATGGAGCCGGTGTGCAGCAAGGTGGTCTGTGTATCCGCGTCCACCGCAGGAATCTGCTGGTGGATATCAAAAGTGTAATGAGCGTTGGAGTGCTCATCCATCTCTACCTGAGCTACCGAGGTGGAACGTTCCGTGACTGAACCCGGTGCAACCTGGACACCTGAATTGCTCAGATGTTCAGCAATTTGCTCACCATAGGTGTCCTGACCAAATTCGGTGTGGAACTGAACCTTGCGCCCGAGACGGGACAGGCCAACAGCAACGTTGAGTGGAGATCCACCTGGATGTGCAGTTTCGCCAACAACATCAACAAGGGATTCACCAAGAACGGTAATCAGGCTCATGCGTTGGTACCTGCTTCAATCTCTTCCAGCGGTAGTACTGCAACAGAGGCATTGGTTCCGCCGGCTAATTTCAGTACGCCATAGGCTGGTGCAGCTTCACCGGTGAGCTGATCGGTCAGTGAGCGAAGTCCATCTGCAGCAAGGATTTCAATGGAACCGTGATCTAGCAGAACCTGGACCGTGATTTCAGCCAGCCCTGCTGGCAGTGGCATGCGCTGCGTTGACGCGTAGAGTTCATGATCAACCAAGCCTGCGGTACGTTCATGCGTCAGCAACGCAGCGTCAACAGTGATTTCACTGATCAAGCTGTCATCCGCACGGTGGAAGGACAGCTTTGCTGATTCGCTGACGTTTCCTGCAAAGCGCAATTCAACTAGAGCTGGGGAGCCCAACTCAATGCGAGTTTCTGTGCCGGTCACTGGCTGAGAAACAACATCGGTGACTGGCAGTCCAAGGATCTGCTGGCGGATCTCAAAGTTATCTTCAGCGTTCTTGACCAAGTCCAGGGTGCGAGCGGTACTCATAGAACCGCGCCATCCATCATTAGGAAGATCGCGGGCATAATCCCAGTTGCTCATCCAAGCAATCAGAGTCTGCTGATCAACTGGCAGTCCGTGGAAGCTGACGCCGGCGTAGAAGTCACGGCCGAAGTCCAACCATTTGGCGGCGCTTAGTGCTTCAAAGTCCAGTCCCTCTACAGCGGCTACGTCTTGATCCGGGGTGAAGGTAGTGCCGTCAAATTCGCCAACAAAGTATTGGGTACCGGAACCGCCAGCAATGCCGCCTGGGTTCAGTGAAACAATAAGGACCCACTTGAGCTGGTCAGTTCCCGAAACTGGAAGCTGGAACAAGTCCGGGCATTCCCAGATGCCAGTGACTGCTGCCTTTGGCCCGAAGCTGGAAAACTCAGTCCAATCAATCAGGTTCTCGGAACGGTAAATCACTACGCGACGTTCAATCGCTTCTACAGCTACTAAGACCCAGTAGGAGCCTTCAGCAGATTCGTAGCGGGAGACCTTAGGGTCGCGGAAGTCTTTGGAACCGCGGTCAATGACTGGGTTCTGCGCGTACTTGGTGAAAGTTGCGCCACCATCTAGCGAGTAGGCAATGGCCTGGGACTGGTTGGTCTCGTCCTTGGCTGCTGCGGTATAGATGGCAATAACCGGTGGGATGGTTCCGTCGCCGAAGCCACTGGTGTTGTCATGGTCCACCACGATGGAGCCGGAGAAGATGTCAGCAACGTCGCCATGCAGGATGGCAATAGGCAGTTCTTCCCAGTTCACTAGGTCAGTGCTTACTGCATGTCCCCAGGACATGTTGCCATGGCCAACACCATTGGGGTTGTGCTGGAAGTACAGGTGATATTGCTTTCCATCAAAGAACAAACCGTTGGGATCATTGATCCAGTTTTTCTTTGCTGTGAAGTGTAGCTGTGGTCGCTTCACCGCGACCTGCTGGGTTTCGGGCAACGCTGCCATCCTTCAATAAGAGAGTGCTAAATGCATTTAGCACAAAACTCTAGCAGTGTGATGTGATCCCTGCAATAGGCTAGGCTCGAATAATTGCATGTCAACGGTGGCAAGAAGGAAACGTGGAAACACACAAAGCAAAGCGGGTAACACTAGCTGACGTGGCAGAAGCCTCGGGAATGTCCAAGGCTGCAGTCAGCATGATCCTGAACAAAAAACCAGGAACACGACTGTCAGCCGAAGCCACCGAACGGGTCCGCGCTGTCGCAACAGAGTTGGGCTACCGCCCCAACGCTGCCGCTCAATCCCTGCGAAGTGGCAAGACACGCACGCTGGGATTCATTTCTGATCAAGTTACCGTCACCCGTTTCGCCTCGGAAATGATTACGGGCATCCTGCGTGAAGCCGAAAGCCGTGACCACACGGTGCTCATTGCTGAGACCTTTGGCAAGCCCGAGCAAATGGCTGAAGCCATAACGCAGATGACTCACCGAGATGTTGACGGACTGATTCTTGGATTCATGGATTCTCGTCAACGTGATTTGAAGATTCCTCAGACTGAACTTCCCACCGTTCTGGTAAACGGGATAGACGAGAGTCCTTGTACTTCGGTGCTTCCCAATGAGAGGGAGTCCGGCGCCAAAGCAGTTCAGCGCGTGATTGAATCCGGCGCTCAAAGCGTTGCCGTTATCGGTGAACTGAAAAACGCCGAAAAAAATCCACGGATCTATCCCAGCATCACTCGACGTTTCGGATCCATGCGTCAGGCCTTGGTGGAATCAGAACTAGAGGTTCTTGGCCACTGGGTACTGGAAGACTGGAACCCCACGGATGGGTACGAGGCCACCACGCGAATGCTGGCCGAGGGCTATAAGCCAGACGCCATTATCTGCGCCAACGACCGTGTGGCCATGGGCGTCTTTCAAGCGCTCGCCGAAAAGGGTCTGGCACCGGGAACGGACCTCTCTGTACTTTCCTTTGATGATGAGATCATCGCTTCCTACCTGCGCCCGCAGCTGAGTTCAATCCGTCTTCCGTATGAAGAAATGGGAGCGCTGGCTGTTGGACTGCTTCTCGACGGGAAGCTGGAACCCGTTGAGCATGAAATTGATATGCCGCTCATCGAGCGCGACTCCATGAAGAGCAACTGACGCAAGCATCTCAACGCAGCTTGCGAGTGAATCAGGAAATTTCTTACGTTGCCCGCAAATTCTGACTAGTACCTTTACTGTCATTAAGCGGAGCTTCGCCCGCGCAACGAAGCGACTTTTGTGGCCTAGACCAGTTGCTTCTACCTGCCTCCAGTTAAGTCCAGTGGACCTTTGACCTGCGCTGGCTTCACAAAGCGGTGCGTTTTCCAGCAGTGATCTCCTGACTTTGTGCGCCCAAATCCGCAGGAATCAAGGAAATGCCGACCATTCGAACTTTCCGCCTTGACACTCATAAGTGATGTGGGTTACCTTATTTCTCAGCGTAGTAACGCGCGTTACTGAATCGTGTTAGCAAATCGTTTACACGGCAAGAAACGCACTGATCTCAAAGGGGAGGAGGGGACATGTCTCAGCAATCCGTCACCATGGCCGATGTCGCCAAAGCGGCCGGAGTCAGCCGAACAACGGTGTCATTTGTACTCAATGGTCGGATGGAATCGAGCATCCCTGAATCCACAAGAGAAAGAATCAACCAGGCGGCACGCGACCTGGGCTACCGCCCTAACGCAGCCGCACGGACCCTGGCCAGCAAACGCAGCTCATGGTTCGGTCTGGTTACCGAAATCGCCACCTCTCCCTTTGCTACTGACGTGATCAAAGGAGCACAGCAGGCAGCATGGGAAGACGGCAATTTTCTCCTCGTTGCACCAAGCGACGCGGAACCGGGAATGGATCACCGTGCGGTGGAGAAGCTACTTGAACAACAAGTCGGCGGACTGATCATTGCAACCACCTGGCACCGAGAAATAACAGTGCCAGCCAACGCAAGAGCAGTTCCATGCGTTCTGGTTAATTGCTTTGACGCTGACGGAGAATTTCCCTCAATTGTCCCGGATGAAATCGGAGGCGGTTATGCCGCCGCTGAAATTCTCGCTAACGCCGGACACACCAACATTGGGCACATCACCGTTGCCACAGGAATCCCTGCACAAATCGGGCGCCAAACCGGTATGAAGCAGGCTCTGCGTGAACATGGGATAGAACAAGACGATTCAAAAATCGTCCCCGGTGACGGTACGGCAGACAGCGGATATCACGGGACACAAACGTTACTAAGCCAACCTGATCCACCCTCCGCAATTTTCTGCGGAAATGACCGGATCGCCATGGGCGCCTATGACGCAATCAAAGAACTCGGTTTGCGTGTGGGAGAAGACATTTCAATCGTCGGCTTTGATGATCAAGAAATTCTGGCTCCGCATATGCGACCAAAACTGACAACCATCGCTTTGCCCTTTGAAGAAATGGGCTTGGCTGGAGTATCACTACTAAACCAAATGGTAGAGGGCTCACCGATTGAGAATCGCCAAATTACCATCGGCTGCCCTCCACGCATTCGTTCATCTGTGGCCTTGCACGGCCAAAGATGAGCTTCCCCTCCGCTACACATCACATGAATGGATGAGGAACTTCAATGATAATCAAATACCTACGCCGGGCGCACCTCGCCGCGGCAACAACCGCCGTAGTCGGTGCACTCGCCTTGAGCGGATGCGTCGCATCTAATCCTGGCGGAACTGAAGGAAGCAACGGATCTGCAAGCGCTGCGTTCCTCACCATTCCGCGTGAAGATATGGGAACTTTCTCCCGAAACTTCAACCCATTCTCACCAAATGCTGCGCCAATGACCGGTCAGTCCATCTATGAATCCATGCTGGTTTACAACCCAGCAGGCGGCAACACTGTGCCATGGCTAGCCACCGATTGGGTAGTTGGTAAAGACGGAAAGTCACTGACCTTCAACCTTCGCGATGACGTTAAATTCTCTGATGGTACCAAGCTGACTTCTAAGGACGTCAAGCTTTCGGTAGAACTGCAGAAGAAGATTCTTGGCGGATATGACTACCTGAAGTCAATCAAGACTCCGGATGATTCCACCGTAGAATTCATCTTCAGCAAGGCGTACACCCCGGCCCTCTATGAACTGGGCCAGCAGGTTATTGTCCCGGCCCACATCTGGTCCAAGTTCAAGAAGCCAGGCAATGAAGAGAACCCGAAGCCTGTAGGCACCGGTCCTTACACCGAGGTAGGCAACTTCCAAGCACAGTCCTTCGAGTTGGGAAAGAACCCGAACTACTGGCAAGCAGACAAGCAGAAGCTTGGCGGCATCCGTATGCTGGCCTTCGCCGGTAACGACGGCGCCAACTTGGCCGCTATCTCCGGTGACGTTGACTGGACCCAGACCTACATGCCAGATATCCAGTCCACCTACGTGGATAAGGATCCTGAGCACCGTCACTTCTGGTTCCCAACCACCGGTTCAGAAATCAACTGGCAGCTGAACACCACCAAGAAGGATTTCTCGGATGTTCGCGTGCGTAAAGCACTGAGCATGGCTGTTGACCGCGACCAGGTTACCAAGGTTGGCATGTCCGGCTACGCCAAGCCTGCCGACTGCACCGGTCTCTCCGGCAACTACGACAAGTGGCGTGATGCCTCGGTAGTGGAGAAGTGCGACTGGACCAAGCGCGATGTTGAAGGTGCCAAGAAGCTTCTTGATGAAGCTGGCTACAAGGAAAACGCTAAGGGTCAGCGCACCACCCCAGGTGGCAAGCCATTCGCTTTTGATATCTCGGTGGGCTCAAGCTCAACCGACTGGCTGTCAGTAGCAAACATCATTGCGCAGAACCTCCAGGACGTGGGCGTCAAGGCCACCGTTGATTCTCCTGACTGGGCTTCGGTCACGGCAGGATATGAGACCGGTGAATTTGATACCGGCATCGTTTGGACCGCAAACGCACCGACCCCGTACCAGTACTACCTGAACCTCATGGGTAGCCAGAACGTGAAGCCGGTAGGCAAGCAGACCTTTGATAACTACCACCGCTTCAGTGACAAGAAGGCAGATGAGCTGCTGAACAACTTTGTCGCTACCAGCGATGAAGGTGAACAGAAGCAGATTGTTAATGACCTGCAGGCACGCTACAGCGAACTGGCGCCAGTAGTACCGCTATTTGCCGGCCCAGAGTGGGGCGCCTACACCACCGAGAACTTCGTTGGTTGGCCAACCGAAGAAAACCCTTACGCAACTCTGAGCAACCGCGCACCAACCACTGTCTTGGTGCTCACCAGCCTAGAGCCAGCGAACTAGCAACAATTCCCTTCCGTAGTGGGCGGATTCTATCCGCCCACTACGTTGCGATCCTTAGTCAAGGACACACACCATGAGTTTCCTCTTACGACGCCTAGGCTTTTATCTTTTAGCCTTCTGGGCGTCAATCACCCTAAACTTTCTGCTGCCACGACTGATGCCAGGTGACCCCGTCACCCGCATGCTTTCTCGTTCGCAGCAACGACTCGAACCTCAACAGGTCGAAGCACTACGCACCTTGATGGGCGTAGATGGCGGCCCAATCATCCCTGAATACTTTGCCTACCTTGGCCGTATCCTCACCGGTGACTTTGGGATGTCGATTTCCCGTTTCCCCACACCGGTCTCTGAGGTTATCGCCTCGCAGTTGCCATGGACCTTGTTGCTTGGGTTGACGTCTTTGATTATCGCGGTGATCCTTGGCAACCTACTAGGCATCCTTGCTGCCTGGCGTCGTGGCGGATTCTTGGACTCGGTGGCACCACCACTGTTGGTTTTCATCGGCTCATTCCCGTACTTCTGGCTGGCCATGGGTGCGCTGTACATCTTTGGCATCAACATGGGCGTAGCTCCAATGCGCCACGCCTTCTCCGTAGGATTGGTCCCCGGCTTCAACCTTGTATTCATCTTGGACGTAGCCGCCCACCTGATCTTGCCAGCGCTGACCATCGTGTTGGTTTCGCTAGGCGGTTGGATGTTGGGAATGCGCAACACCATGATTGCCACCAACTCTGAAGATTACATTTTGATGGCTGAGGCTAAGGGCCTTCGCCCACACCGCATCATGCTGAACTACGCAGCACGCAACGCGATGCTGCCTTCGGTGACCAGCATGGGCATGAGTATTGGATTTATTGTCGGTGGCGCACTGCTCACCGAAGTGGTGTTTGCCTACCCAGGTGTTGGCTACCAGCTACTTGGTGCAGTTCAAGGCCTTGACTACCCACTGATGCAGGGCATGTTCTTGACCATTACCGCCGCAGTGCTGATTGCAAACTTCCTCGTAGACCTGGTCTACATCCGACTAGACCCTCGCGTGCGGAAGGGCTGAACATCATGAGTCAGAATGTCACAGATCCCCAAACCCTGATAGCTGAAGAGCCCACTGAAGAAAGCGCAGCCAACAGAGCCCGCGTGAGCGCTACCCGACTGTTGCGCACCTTGCTACGCAACGGCAAAGCAGTCGCCGGGCTGAGCATCATCGTTGTCTTCATCGTCTTGGCGCTTCTGGCACCGGTGCTCTTCCCGGGCGACCCAGCACGTATTACCTCTGCGGGTGCAAGCACCCCAAGTCTGCAGCACTGGTTGGGTACCACCACCAAGGGGCAGGATGTTTTGGGGCTGACACTGTGGGGCGCACGTTCCTCACTCTTTGTCGGCTTTGCCGCAGGCATCTTCTCTACCGTGGTTGGCGTCTTAGTTGGTTTGAGCGGTGCCTACTTTGGGCGTGGCCTAGACGAAGTACTGTCCTTGGTTACCAACGTGTTCCTGTTGGTTCCTGGCCTTCCTTTGCTAGTGATCCTGGCAGCCTTCATGCCGCCAGGTCTTGGAACGGTCATTGTTGTATTGGTGATTACCGGCTGGGCAGGCAGTGCACGTGTGATGCGCTCACAAGCCATGTCCATCCGAGGCAAAGACTACGTCGCCGCAGCGCTGGTCTCGGGCGAACGCCCACTGCGCATTATGGTGCGCGAAATTCTTCCGAATATGGCATCGGTGGTTATGACCACCTTGCTGGGCTGCATCATCGGTTCCATCGGTGCCCAGGCTGGCCTTGAATTCCTGGGTCTAGGGGACGTGAACACAATTTCGTGGGGTACCAACCTGTTTTGGGCCACCAGTGATGGCTCGCTGATGCTGGGTCAATGGTGGATCTTTGTGCCGTCGGGTCTGGCCATCGCATTGGTTGCCTTCGCCTTGGCGCTGTGCAACTACGCAGTTGATGAAATCACCAACCCACGCCTGCGCCGACCAAAGCATGCAACAAAGAGCACCGCGGCAACCACCGTGGTGCGAAAGGAAGAAAAATGAGCGTCCCGGTATTGGAAGTCCAGGACCTGACCGTTGAATACGTGAGTGATGAACGCGCTGTACGTGGAGCGGACCGAGTCAGCTTCACCATCAACTCAGGTGAAATCTTTGGTTTGGCTGGCGAGTCCGGCTGTGGCAAGTCCACTATCGCCAACTCGATCATGAGACTACTCAAGGATCCGGCACGCATCACCAACGGCAAGATTCTCTTTGATGGCAAAGACGTGCTGGGCATGGACGAAGCATCCTTGCGAGCATGGCGTTGGAACAACGTAGCTATGGTGTTCCAATCCGCCATGAACTCGCTCAACCCGGTCACTCGCATTGGTGAGCAGTTTGTTGACGTGATTCGTACACATCGCGGTGGCAGCCGTGCCGAGGCACTGAACCGCGCAAAAGAGTTACTGCAGATGGTGCGCATTGATCCGGCTCGATTGCGCGCTTACCCGCATCAGCTCTCCGGCGGACAACGCCAACGCATCGTCATTGCTATGGCCTGTGCGTTGAACCCGCGGTTATTAATCCTTGATGAACCAACCACGGCACTAGATGTGGTGGTTCAGCAGGAAATCTTGGAGCAGATTCGTGAACTGCAAACCGAGCTTGGATTCGCCATTCTCTTCATCACCCATGACATGTCGTTGATGCTTGAGCTCTCCAACCGCATCGGCATCATGTATGGCGGTCGCATTGTTGAAATGGCTCCATCAGAGGTTCTGCGCGACGACTCAAGTCACCCATACACTCAAGCGTTGCTCGGAGCTTTCCCTCCACTTCATGGGCCACGGGTGAAACTCACCGGTCTGGCAGAGGGAACCAAATTTACTGACATTCAGGACCTTGAAGAAATCAGTCAGGGACATTGGGTGTCTCCGACTAATCAGCCAGTGCTGTCGCAAGGAGAACTGTCATGACTTCAACTGCAACGCCTCAGACCTCCACCGGTCCGGCCGTTTACATTCGCTCAATGAGCAAGTCCTACAGCAGCTCTTCACTGCTCAAGCGAAAGAGGATTCCTGCGCTAAGGGATATTGATCTTGAGATTCAGCGCGGAGAAATTGTTGCGCTGGTAGGGGAGTCTGGCTCAGGAAAATCGACGCTAGCCCGTTGCTTGGCGCTACTTGAGACTCCTGATTCCGGTGAGGTCCTGGTCAACGGCAAAGAGATTGCTGGTCTCAAGGGAGCCGCGGCACGTAAGTACCGCAGCGATGTCCAGATGGTCTTCCAAGATCCCTTTGGTTCGCTGAACCCAACCTTCCGAGTTGAGCACATCCTTGAACGCGCGTTGGCTTTGCACCAACCCGAGATCAGATCCAAGCGCAATGAAATGGCCAGGTTGGTGAGCACTGTGGGTTTGAACCCTGAGGTGCTTTCTTCCTTCCCCCATGAGCTGTCCGGTGGGCAACGTCAGCGTATCGCCATCGCACGTGTGTTGGCAGCTAAGCCAAGTGTCATCTTGGCTGATGAGCCGACCTCGATGTTGGATGTTTCGGTCCGTATTGGTGTTCTGAACCTGCTCCATAAGCTGCGCGATGAGCATGGAATCAGCATCCTCTACGTCACCCATGATCTGGCGTCTGCACGTTATCTTTCGGACCGTATCGCGGTACTGAATGAAGGGCGCATTGTTGAGTCGGGGGAGTCGGTGCAGCTGCTCGATAACCCAAGACATCCCTACACCCAGTTACTCGTTGGTGCCGTGCCTAACCCAGACCGTAACAGCACCCAGGACGCAACTAAGCGTGCGGCCCTGCGTGAAAAGATTCATCGCTGGTCAACCGGCGCCAACCTCAAAAAACACATGATCGATGAAGCTAACCAGCAC
The DNA here is from genome assembly GCF_056934395.1 of Glutamicibacter sp. MOO4. Lineage (NCBI taxonomy): Bacteria > Bacillati > Actinomycetota > Actinomycetes > Micrococcales > Micrococcaceae > Glutamicibacter > Glutamicibacter sp. MOO4. The sequence goes on along the minus strand of NZ_CM167800.1, from coordinate 1,853,346 downwards.
TGGGTGCTGGCCGAGGAAAGCGAGATGAATTGACCTCTAAAACCACAGACGCGAGCAATGATGGTCCGTCCCGGCGAAGCATTGTCGCCACACTTGCCTCGGCCACCGCATTAGGCCTGACCGGACTCGGCACAGGCGTAGCCAACGCTGCACCGGCAGCACCACGGGCAGAAACTAAAGCGAAAGCCACCACAGCCATGAGCTACCGCCCCAGCTTCCACTTCAGCGTTCCTGATAACTGGAAGAACGATCCGCAACGTCCCATCTATTTGGACGGCGAGTATCTGTATTACTACCTGTACAACGAGGACTACATCCTTGGTGGCACGGGTACCAGCTGGCGATTGACGACTACCAAAGACCACGTGAATTTCGCTGACCAAGGTATCGCAATCAGCAAGCACGCCAGCAAGAACGGTGACTGCTGGTCAGGCTCAATCGTCATTGATGAGAACAACACTGCTGGTTATGGGAAGAATGCGCTCATTGCCTTGGTTACTCAGGCACCTAATAGCAAGCAAGCACAATACCTCTGGTACTCCACCGATAAAGGCCGAACCTTCCAGCCAAGTGGAACCGAACCAGTACTAGCAAATCCGGGCAAGGAAGCTTTCCGCGATCCCAAGGTTATTTGGCATGAAGAGTCTTCCCGGTGGGTCATGCTCAATGCTGAAGGTGACCGACTGGGAATCTATGTGTCTGAAAATCTGAAGCAGTGGAAACGCACCAGCGAATTTGTGCGCACAACTCTGGGCATCCTTGAATGCCCAGACCTGTTCCAAATCCAGGCCTCTGATGGAACCAAGCATTGGGTGCTAGGTACCAGCGCCAATGGAAAGCCGCGAGACTTGCCTGCTACCTATGCCTACTGGCTCGGTAAGTTTGATGGAACAAGCTTCACCACAACAGAAGATGACCCGCAATGGTTGGACTGGGGCTTCGACTTCTATGGAGCGGTGACCTACCCAGATCACCACGCTGACGGCAGCGAGAACCCTGAACTGCGTCGTGCCATTGGCTGGAACAACTTCTGGGATTACCCGCATAACGCACCAAGCATGGCCACCGATGGTTACAACGGGGATGACATGATTGTCCGCGAAGTAAGGATGATCGCCGGCAAGAGCGGATACTACCTCGCTTCAGTCCCGGTGGCAGAACTGGATCAGTTGGCGGGCCCTACGGTCAGCCTCGGTAGCCCAAAAGTATCTGGCGAAAAGGTTCTGGAATTCTCCAGCAGCGCCTACGAACTGACCTGTGAATTGAACTGGGACCCAGCCAATCCACCGGAAAACGTTGGCTTTGAATTGTGTCGGGCAAAGACCGGGACTCGTCACGTTGCCACTGGGCTCTACTTGGCTGGTGGATTCGCTTATGTGAATCGCAAGCCGAGCTTCCACCCAGGGGATAGGAGCGAAACCAAGAGTCCGCTCAAGGTGTCCAACGGACGCGTAAAGGTACGAATCTTGGTAGACCGTTCCAGCGTTGAAGTCTTCCTCGGTGATGGACGGATTGTTCATTCACACCGGGTGTTCCCGCTAGCGTCAGATTCAGGGATCAAACTCTTTGTTTCTGGCGGCAAGGCAACCTACAAGAACCTCAAAGTGCGCAACCTGAGCTTCGCGTAGCCAATGATCTTTGAATTCATCTCGTGGGAAGTATGACGAGACGAAGACTGGGAACAGAAAGGGATGCCTCCAAGAATCTTTTGATTCTTGGAGGCATCCCTTCTCAGTGTTCAAAGACAATTAGACCGCAATGACCGGATTGGTCAGTTCGCCAATTCCCTGAATCTTGCAGGTGACTTCATCGCCAGCCGCGATCCGTCGGCTCGTGGCAGGGAAGCCCGTCAAGATGACATCACCAGGCTGTAGGGTCAAGAATTCACTGTGATAAACCAAGATCTCTTCGACGCCCCAACCGAGGTTCTGCGTAGTCGAGGTTTCTAGTGCTTCGCCGTTGTGTACGATTCCTATTTCTAGGTCTTGGTCCTCTAGACCAACAACAATCCATGGACCCAGTGGTGTGAACGTATCTGGGCTCTTGGCACTGATCCATAGTTCATCAGCTTTCTGAGCATCACGGTCCGTGACGTCATTGCCGATAGTTACACCAAGAACAACCTCGCGAGCATTGTCCAGTGTTAGATTCTTTGCTGGTTTGCCAATGACAATCGTCAGTTCGGCTTCAGGCTCGACGCGAGCGTCGGAGCTCATTAGCTCAATTGTTTGGTTCGGTCCGATGACTGAACTGGCAGCCTTGTGGAATGGCTGCGGTGGAATGGCGCGGCCTGGTGCACCGGTGTTATGGGCCATGCCAAAGACGTTGGTTGGGGCGCAGGGTGCAAGTAGATCAAACTGGTCTTGTGAGACGACATCGTCGATTTCCCAACCCTCGCGTGAAGCGCTGTTTTGGTTTGCTCGTGATGTCGGGAATGGCGAATCGATGATCGTCCACGTTTGACCCTCGGGGGAGTCGTAGTCCTCCGCGTCATTTCGTACAAAGAATTGCTCTGGAATTGGTGAGTCTTTTGCGTCCTTGGGATGGACGCGGGCAATGCGATATGAAGCTTCAGGCATGAGGACATCGTATCTTCCAGAGCAGGCCCATTTAGCTTTGGGTCGCATTGCTACGGGAACTGATGAAGGAGTCATCAACGACGTGATGGCCCTCTCATCCATGGCGCAAAGGCCACTACTGTGCTGTTCAACGAAAGTATCGAAGCTCGGACTAACGCCATGCCCAAAGTGAAGACCCTTATGACCAAGGGGTGTGCGGCACGCACGATCCTGACTCCAGCAAGCTGTTGAATCGGGACAGCTAGAATCGCTGTGATCTTGCCAACAAATCCAACATACTTACTGGTCAGTAACGGGGTTGGTTGTGAGACGTAACCCCGGAATCAAGCCGAAGTATAGTCTTACAATGTAAATCTAGACCTTCTTGGGACTCAAATAAATAGGTTGACAGTTCTCAACCTTTTTTAGATAGTTGAGTAATGTCAACTTCTGCACCACCTATAGAACCGAGCGTGAAATCATCGGCACCGATGAAGCCCGCTCAGGTCATGCTTTCCATCTCCGGCCTCATGGCCGCCATCTTTACCGTTCTGGTTTCGTCCACCGTGGTGGCAACACCAATGCCAGAAATCGTTGCGGATCTTCGCGGTACCAACACCGAGTACACCTGGGTACTGGTTGCGGCCTTCCTGTCCATGACAGTGACCACCCCAATCTGGGGCAAGCTCTCCGATATCTTTAACCGCAAGCTGCTGCTACAAATCGGCTTGATCATCTTCGTTGTTGGTACCGTTGCAGCCGGCTTCTCCAGCCAAATCGGTGGCGACTCGCACGAAGGCGCTATGAAGTGGCTTATCGGCTGGCGTCTGATTCAGTCCATCGGTACCGGTGGCCTGATGGCGCTGGTTCAGGTGGTTATGGCTGACATCATCTCGCCTCGCGAGCGCGGTAAGTACATGGGCATCATGGGTGCCGTCATGGCCGTCGGACAGATTGGTGGTCCACTGCTTGGTGGCGTTATCGCCGATAGCTGGGGCTGGGAATGGTGCTTCTACGTTTGTGTGCCATTTGCTGTTGTTGCATTCTTGCTGATCCAGGGAACCCTGCACATCAACCAGGTCAAGCGCGAGACCAAATTCGACTTCCTCGGTGCTGCACTGATCATTAGCGGCATCAGCCTCTTGCTGATCTGGATCAGCTTGGGCGGTAAGACTGCAGACTCAGGTGGATTCGCTTGGGATTCCTCGGAGAGCATCATCATGGTCTCCGCCGCAGCAATACTAATTGCTGCCACCGTTTTCTGGGAACTGCGCATCAAGGAACCAATCATCCCGTTGCGTCTGTTTGCACAGCGCACCTTTGCACTGTCCTCCGTTGCATCGATTGCCGTTGGTGTGACCATGTTTGGTACCGCCGTGTTCCTCAGTCAGTACCTGCAGCTCTCACGCGGCTTCACCCCAACCCACTCCGGTCTGCAGACTTTGCCAATGGTTCTTGGCTCCATGTTTGGTGCCATTGTTGTAGGTCAGTTGATCTCCCGTACCGGTTACTGGAAGAAGTACGTAGTAGGCGGCGGCGTAGTACTGACCGTTGGTCTTTACCTGATGTCGCGTATCGACTACGACACTCCATTGTGGTTTGTGGATCTTGGCATGTTCTTGCTTGGTCTTGGTTCCGGTGTGCTCATGCAGAACCTAGTTCTGGTTACACAGAACTCACTGCCTCCACGAATGATCGGTTCCGGTTCCGGCGCCATTGCCTTCTTCCGTAGCCTCGGCGGCACCATCGGTGTTTCCGTTCTTGGAACCGTGCTTGGTACCCAGGTATCCGACAAAATGAAGTCCGGTATGGACAAGATTCTTGAAGAAATCAACAAGGCTGCCGGTGCTCCGCAGATGTTTGTTGATCACCCTGACTGTGCAGATAGCTTGAAGTCCCTGACCAGCGGCACCGTTCCAGCCGTCAACGACCTATGTGAACCAGTGCGTACCGTCGTGGAAAGCGCCTATGGCCAGTCCATTGCCTTCTTGTTCCTGCTGGTTGTCCCATTGGCAATCGTCACCCTGATCTGTGCAATTTTCCTGCCTAATAAGCCACTGTCCAAGAAGACTGCTTCCGAGCAGATTGAGGAAGAGCTTGGCGGAGAACTTGCTGCCCTTGAGCCAGCCGAACGTGGCGGCCGCGGATACGAAGAACTCATCGCTACCGGTGCGATAACGCTGCCAACTGAAGAAGAGCTGGCCGAAGCGCGTAAGCAGTTGCACGTGGCCCGTCGGATGGATGAGCGCGACCTAGTTGATCAGGTCATGCGTAACCGAAACGCACTTCCTGGTGAAGGCGTTGGGACCACGGGGTCTGAGCAAAACGTCGAACCAAGCGTTGCCCAGAAGCTTCAGAACGCAGAGAGCGAAGTGCACCATGAAGCTGCCCGCGCAGAATTCATGGTTGAGGAACTGCAGGGAGCGCTAGAGCGTGCCCGCGCAGCTCACGCACAAATCGAAGAGCAGGTAGGTAATGCTGTTCACACTCTGAAGTCCTATGATCAGAAGCTAAATGCTCTAGGCGAGCGTGTGGATGACACTGAACGTGCACAGCACGAACTGCGTCTCCAAGCGCAGGCCGAACGCCGTGCGGTTAGCCGGATGCAAGGACGCCACGCAGCACAGAGCGAAGCTACCGCTCCTGCTGAACCACAGCCGGTCGCTGATGCTGGTACTCAGCCTTCGGCACCTGCAAAGCCAGCTGGCGAGCAGCCAAGCGGTACCGATGAAGATTCTCGGAGCGCAGGGTTGTGAGCCGAATGAATGGCCCGGCGCTTGATGACATTGAGGCTGCCTTTGCAAGGCTCGCTCCAATAGTCAAAGGACGCATGGCTAATGCGGCCACGCAGTTTCATCCTGAACTGCGTGGCGCCGGGTTCGCCGTACTTCGCATGGTCTTACTGCGCACGCTGCGTGGGCCCAAGGGAGACGTGACAGTCTCTGAAGTCGTCTCAGACTGCCACATGGACAAGTCCGTTGTTTCTCGTCAGCTCAAGGACTTGAAACAGTGGGGTCTGATTCAGGTGGAACGCTCAGAGCAAGATGCACGCGTGTATCTAGTCAGTCCTACTGACTTTGCGATGAAGCGTTTTGCGGAAATTAAACAGGCTACGCGTTCTGAGTATTCAGACATGTTTAGTGAATGGGATCCTCGGGACTTGTCCGATCTAGCGAAACTGTTGTCGCGCTATTCGGAACAAATGGAACTAAGCAGCCACGTCTCCTAGGCGACGGCGCAGAAGACATAACCCGTGGGTGGTAACTGATCATTGATCAGTTACCACCCACGGGTTTCCTTTTGGCTCAATTCGCCGGTTTACAACGTCTTGAGTCGCTGGAACCATCGCATCAGAGAGCCATCCAAGATGATATCGTGAAGGGCTTCACCGTCGAATTCTGCTTCCTCGAAGAGCTTTGCGCTGCAAAGCGCAAAAATCTGATCGGCGCTTGCCGCGCCGATATTCTCGTCGTTTTTGGCGAACGTGGCTGGCTTGGTCCCGAGCAATTTGTTCCACTCGCTGACACGGAACTTCTCGAGAGCCTCACGAATTTCATGACGGAGGTCAGCGGTATCTTCAATTGAAGACTCAGTGTCAGTCAGAGGCTCAAGCTGATCAATGAATTTTGTGATTTCCGAAAATTCGCTCTCAAGCTCGACTTCCTCTTGGGCATGAGCAGCATCGTTTTTCGTTGACCGTAGGGTAATGAAGAGCTCTTCAGGATCTAAGTCCATGAAGTCGAAAATCTTCCGTAGCAAGGCTACCTTGACGCCTGTTGAGGAGTGAGTACTAACTTTTAGCCCAGGTACAATTTCGCGGAGGCTAGTTGGATCCGTTGGGCTAGCCGCCGCCTCTACGAATGCGTCATTCGTCCTAGCGAACGAAAACATCTTTTCGCGATCTTTTTCGACTAGTGCCTTCAGAACGTATAGAAGTAAGTCACGCCAGTTTGCGACAGTCGCTTTTGTACCTTCAAACTCAAATCCGATGACATTCTGGTTGGTGAAGTCTGTGTCGGTGCCCATGGGCTCCACCGGTACCGGGACATGCGGTGGCTCGAATTTAGAGAATGGGTAGCTCCAATATTCCAACGCTGTCTTCGTCAAAATCTCACTGCGGGCATTGAGCTGATCCAAGCCCCAAGTATCGCTCTCCTTGAGCAACGAGTTCAGGCGATACGGTGAAAAGTTAAATCCGTTAGGTCGGGTTTTCTTGACGGCGAAATTGCTGTTCGAGTACTCAGAGTTGTAGCCAGTAACCGTTAGGTTGGCGATTCGATGGGCCCATTCGTCGTGGATAGCATCGGCTTCTTCACCTAGGTCCGATCGCCAGTCTTCAGTCAACGTTTGGGGCATGATGTGTTCAATACTCAGTTTGCCGCTCTCGATCCCGGCAGCTATGTCACGCGTATCATTTGAGTCTTGGTTCTCCAGACATTCAAAGATGTACTTTCTGCGTTCAGATTGTACTCGGTACATGTCTCGAGTCCGGAAATCGGCCTGAAAATCTTCATCAGTGGGGAACCAACCACTACCCGATCGGCGTGTAAGTAAATAGGCAAGGACGTCTGAGAACTTATCGTTTGGCTTCCTCAATTTACGGACGTCTTTGTAGAGAAGAGCAAAAATCTTATTTAGCGCGTTCGTTGCCAGTCCGTAAACCCAACGGCGGAAAAGGTAAGACTCAACGATTCTGACCGAGTCTGCGAAGTCAGCTTCTGTGACAGTTCCGTTCTGGTACTCGGCCATCAGTGGCATGAAGAAGGGCAAGGTAACGTCTTGGCGCAGTAAAGCGAGGCGGCGCAGTCGTTCGTCAACCATTGCCGAGCCGGTTTTTGCGCTGAGTATCCGCTTATAGTAGTCAGAATAATCGCGGATCTCCGACATGATTGCTTGGATGTCGCGTTCATCATTGACTATGAACTTTTTGAAACTGTCGAAGACTTGGTCCAGTTTGGGTGTCTTGGAAGTCTTGGTGATTAGATACCAACGAAGGAAAGCGTCGGTATCGTAATTCACGTTCTTTTCCATGCGGTTCCAGTAATCTTCGTACAGCAAGTTTTGTGTTGCTGAAGGAAGCCCCATCAACACGAGATTCCTAATCTTGTCGGCTTCCGAAAGTTCCAAGCCGGTGGAATTGAGGCTCTCGAAAATTCTCTGAGGGTCATCATGCTCTTCCAAATCGAGATGCATGACTTCGAGCTTGTTGATTGATGCCCAGACTTGATCAGCCGTCAATCCGAGTTGAGGTATCCGGGATAAAAAGTACCTGTAATTGGCGGTCACATTTGAGGACTCGATGTATTCGGACGCTGGACCGAAAAGCCTGCGATATGCGTCAGCGTCGTCTTTGACCGGCTTTAGCTTCACCCTTGGTTGCTGAGAAGCCGCGTCGTTCAAGAGATAGCTGTTTCTGATCTTTGTACCCAGTGACGGATCGGACGATTCGATGGATCCAGCGGTGATGAGGTCTGCAAGTGCCAACATTAGCAAGCTAACCGTCGTAAGACGCTGCTGTCCATCGATAACCACCCATCGCCAAGAACCTTCAGTCTTCCCGACGACTGCGCCGAAGAAGTGCTTTGGTCTACCTGACTGCGCGAGATCGATCAGATCTCGAAGTAATTGCTCACAGTGTTTAGATTTCCAATCGTAATTTCGCTGGTAGACCGGAATTAGCAGTTCTTTATTCTGCGCATCGTAAATTCTGAAAACTTCAGTAACTTGACCTCTCATGCCTGAATCTTAGCAATATTGTGGTTCCGGCCGAACCAGCGCATAAAATCGCTTGAAATTCCACAGGGCTAATGTTTTAGAGATGGTAGAGGAGGCCAATTCTGCATTAGCTACCGGATGTCGGCGCCGCTTCGGATAGAAACAAACAGTGCCTCATGAAATCTCGAAATTTCGAAATCTCATGAGGCACCGTTCTAGATGTTTTCTATCGAAGGTTCTTAGACCGACTTCATTCGTGCAACGTTGTCGCGCACAACAGCCTTGAAATCCCCACCGGAAGCGGCAAAGACTTTACGCTGACGCTGGTACTCGGCACCAGCCTCGATGAGACGAATGATGCCTTGAAGTTCCTCTGAACAGCCCAGCTGTTCGGCCACGGGAGCAAGGCGCTTGACTTCTGCACGCAAGTGGTCAGTCACCAACATTTCATCACCCTGAGCATTCAGGATGATGATGGCGTCCAAACCATAGCGGGCTGCGCGCCACTTGTTCTCAACGCGGAACCACGCAGGCATGATTGGGATCTTGTAGCCAGCTTCAATTGACATTGACATGTCGTGAACCAGGCACTGGGTCAAAGCGGTAATTGCCGCAATGTCATCTAGTGAGCTCAAGCCGTCGCAGATGCGCATTTCAACGGTGCCAAAGCGAGGCACTGGGCGTACGTCCCAGCGGATTTCTGAGACATCATCAATCACGCCGGTATGCAGCATGTCTGCGATATGTGCTTCGTATTCAGACCATGAATTGAAGTGGAAAGGGATGCCGGCGGCCGGAAGCTGCTGGAACATTAGTGAACGCTGGGAGGCGTAGCCGGTGTCTTCTCCACCCCAGTATGGGCTGGAAGCACTCAGCGCCTGGAAATGTGGCTGGTAATTGATCAAGCCATCGGTGATAGGCAAGGCCTTATCTCGGCTATCCAAACCAACGTGAACGTGTACACCGTAGATCACCATTTGGCGGCCCCACCACTGGGTGCGGTCAATCAGCTTGGCGTAGCGGTCTTTGTCGGTGACCGGCTGCAACGTTGGTGCTGCGAACGGGTGGGAGCCTGCGCAGTACAGATCTACTCCGTGGTCTCCGGCAACGTCATTGAGCATTCGCACGTTGGTGCGAAGTTCCTCAGCAGCACTGGCCACTGTCTTGTGCACACCGGTGACTACCTCAACGGTATTCATCAGCAACTCTGGCTTGACCGTTGGGTGCTCATCTTCATGGCTCAGACCAGCATCTTTCTTGAGCTGGTCAAGGACATCTTCAGCTACCGAGCACAAGTCCGCGTCTTCGCGATCGACTAGAGCAATTTCCCATTCAACACCAATGGTGGATTGGGCGGATTTGGCGAACTCGATTTTCTGCACGGTGCTCCTTGTGATGACTACTCGGGCGGATCACTCCGGAGCCGAACAAACAGGACAGGAGATTCACCGAAAATCGTTGTTTCTCCATACCCATTCTATATATTGCAACTCGTCGGTTGGGATAGCGAACCGATGGGAGGTGCATCACCTCAGATTAGTGAGGTGATACTTCGAAAGCTACACGCTTATCTCCAATACGTGCCAGCATCAGCGTTGCTCGGTTCTTCGCGCCCTTGGGTGCGCCGGCCAGAAGAATCTTGCGTAGCTCTTCTGGCGTTGCATCAACTCCGCGCTTTTTGATGTCCAAGGTGCCAATGCCATTGGCCTTGACCCAGCTACGCAGTTTCTTCACGTTGTAGTCGTGAACTGCTAGCACTTCATAACCACGAGCAAAGGGAGTGGAGATCTTATCTTCATGCGTGAAGTAGGCAATGTGCTCATCAAGCAGATGCCCTCCGGTGCTTTCCAAAAGCTTTGAAATCAGATGAGAACGGATCACCGCACCATCGGGTTCATAGATGTGCGCAGCCAGTTCACCAACTTCAGCTAACTTGTCATCTTTGTCCGCCACAGGGCTCGTCAATTCATGAGCGCCATCTTTGTCGATGACCAGAGCAGCGCGAGCCACGTTCTCACGCTTGAGTTTGCCAAACCAGAGGCACGCTTCAATGACTGATCCGTGATCAGAAATCCACACAGATTCTGCATTCGCAGGAATGGCATCGTGGGGCAGGCCTGGGCCAAGCTTCACGCCAACATCTAGTCCGGAATCAACCAGTTTCTCAACAAAAGACAGGGGAGGGGAGAAGGCCTCTGGGTCAAAGAGTCTGCGGGTACTACCGGCGACATCGGTTCGGCGTGCCGGATCAAGCCAGACTCCGTCAATTCCAGTCAGGTCTGTTTCCTCAGCTCCACCGTGCACAACCTTGGCATTCTCAAATGGCATCAGGTTCAACGTGGTTGCTGCCGCGGTGGTTTCATCTTTTTCTACCGCGGTGACCTGCAGTCCGGCACTTGCCAGTGCAATCGAGTCAGTACCAATACCGCAGCCGAGGTCAGCCACGTGGGTTGCGCCAGCCTTGGTGAAGCGTTGGGCATGTAGCCCGGCGATGGTCAGCCGGGTGGCCTGTTCCAGACCGGCCGGAGTGAAAATCAACGAGTCAGCAAAAGGGCCAAACTTGACGCGGGCTTTGTAACGAAGCTCGGACTGGGCAATGACCGCACGAACCACTTCTGGTGCGTGCCCGTCCTTGCGCAGTTTTTCATTCAGGGTCCACGCTGCATCCTTGGAAGAGACCATGGATGGATCAATGGTGGAAAGCAATTGCCAGCCTTCTGCAGAAAGCAGAGCGGCGAATTGTTCGTTGAGCGTTGAGTCGTTAGAAGCCTGAGCCATGTCTCAAGCCTAGCGTTGATAGTTTGCTTGTTTTGTCTAGAAGCCTGTTGCCTCCAGTTGGGCGATGTGACCTATGTGACACTACGGCGTCATATTCAGATTCTCTTGATGGTCTTGAAGGTCGGTGCAATCGGGTGCTGCCCACGCCTCGGGAGAGATCGGAGTCAGGGCATTTGGGTTCAAACTGTGAAGCGTGATTCTTGGCTGGCTAAGCGAAGCTGTTTCATGGAGTGCCATTTGTTTAGAAAGCGTAATGCTTTGTTGCATCCTTCAAATGTTTCTGGCGGGTAGAGCTTTGGCTGATTTAGAGTCAGTCGTTCGAGTTAGCGAGCTGCGAAGCCAGATTGCTCGTGTTGCGCGATAAAGGCGAAGTGCATAGAGGAAAACTGAAGTGACTCAGGTCGCATTCGGTCATGGTTTGGTGTTCCATGGCACCTGTGAAGAAATCTATGCAGCGAACGACAACGACGTCGAGCAATCAATTGCCAACAAGTGTCGGGGACCTGAACGACCCTGCGCCACTGGCTCAAAACCAACTCAAGCGCGGCATGAGTAGTCGCCACCTACAGATGATTGCCATCGGTGGGTCTATCGGTACCGGCTTGTTTGTCGCCTCGGGTGGAACCATCGCGGAGGCTGGACCTGGCGGCGCTTTGGTGGCCTATGCGGCAGTCGGCCTGATGGTCTACCTGTTGATGCAATCACTGGGGGAGATGACTGCCAAGCTCCCGGTGGCTGGTTCCTTTCAAACCTTCGCTACCCGATTTGTTTCACCCTCGTTCGGCTTCGCCATTGGCTGGAACTACTGGTTCAACTGGGCCATCACCGTTGCTGCTGAACTTGTAGCCGCCGGCATCGTCATGAGCTTCTGGTTGCCCGATGTTCCGGGCTGGATTTGGGCTGCAGTATTCCTCGTGGCGCTAACGGCACTAAACGCGCTCTCGGCCAAAGCTTTCGGCGAAGGTGAGTTCTGGTTGGCCATGATCAAAGTTGCCACCGTGGTAGCTTTCTTGGCTGCTGGCGTGTTGATGATCTTCGGAGTGCTCGGAACGCAAAGTGACCCACTGGCCAACTGGAGGGAAGGCAAAGAAGTCTTCCATGGTGGTTGGCTGTCCATTCTTTCAGTATTCATGATTGCCGGTTTCTCTTTCCAAGGCACCGAGCTGGTGGGTGTTGCTGCCGGTGAAGCTAAGGACCCCCGCCGAGAAGTTCCCAAAGCAATCCGCCGAGTCTTCTGGCGCATCATGCTCTTCTACATCGGTGCCATCTTCATCATCGGTTGCCTCATTCCTTTTGCTGACCCCAGCCTGTTGGCCAGCGGTGAAGCGGATGTTGCTTCCTCACCTTTTACTTTGGTCTTTGAACGCGCAGGCATTGCCTTTGCTGCGGCAGCAATGAACGCAGTGATTCTTACAGCGATTCTCTCTGCCGGGAACTCCGGTCTTTATGCCTCTACCCGCATGCTCTACTCCATGGCCCATGACGGAAAGGCTCCCAAGATTTTTGGACGCACCAATTCCCGCGGTGTTCCGATTATCGCTCTGATGGCTACGGCAGCGGTGGGTCTGTTTGGGTTCCTGACCGCACTGGTAGGGCAGGGTGCCGCCTACACCTGGTTGCTCAACGTCTCCGGACTATGCGGATTTATTGTCTGGGTAGGCATCGCCGCATCACACTACCGCTTCCGGCGCGGCTATTTGGCGCAGGGCTATAGCGTCAAAGATCTTCCGTACCGTGCACCATTGTTCCCCTTGGGTCCTATCGTGGCGTTCATAATGCTTATTGCCGTGATTGTTGGACAGAACTATCAGGCGGTATTAGCCGGTCATGGCCTGGAAGTACTGTCCGCCTACATTGGTCTGCCACTATTCCTCGGGCTGTGGTTGGGGCACCGGTTGGTCACTAAGTCAAAGATGGTCACCCTTGAACAGATCGATCTTTCGGCTCCGGAGGACATCGAAGAGTCGGCTGCTGTGCGCTCTGCGCGAACCGGTGTGACGAACTAAGGGCATTCGTTAGCACTCGCCTTGACCGAGTGCTAAAGCACGTCCTAAAGTCAGTGTTGGAAGTTCTGCACACTTTATTGGGTGTGGAACCACCGCCTGACTGGATACCACCAACTGGCACCGCGACGACGGTTGGTCCAATGCCATAGGGCGCACCCCTACCACCATTGGTTCGTACACGAAAAGGAGAGACCATGTCTGTCTCCATCAAGCCGCTCGAAGACCGCATTGTCATCAAGCAGGTCGAAGCCGTAACCACCACCGCTTCGGGCCTTGTTATCCCTGATTCCGCTAAGGAAAAGCCACAGGAAGGCACCGTTGTTGCAGTAGGCCCCGGCCGCATTGACGACAAGGGTAACCGCGTTCCTGTAGACGTTGCTGAAGGCGACGTAGTTCTGTACTCGAAGTACGGCGGAACCGAGGTCAAGGTCGGCAACGAAGAGTACCTCGTACTCTCGGCTCGCGACGTACTGGCAGTTGTCGTAAAGTAACGCCACCCTCTCTAAAGTTTCAGGAGAAAATGCATGGCTAAGCAGCTAGCATTCAACGAGGAAGCGCGACGCGCACTCGAAGCGGGCATTGATAAGCTCGCGAACACGGTGAAGGTTACCCTCGGCCCACGCGGTCGTAACGTGGTGCTTGCCAAGACCTGGGGCGCCCCGACCATCACCAATGACGGTGTCACCATTGCGCGTGAGATCGATCTTGAAGATCCATATGAAAACCTTGGCGCACAGCTGGCCAAGGAAGTAGCCACCAAGACCAATGACGTAGCAGGCGACGGTACCACCACCGCCACCGTGCTCGCTCAGGCACTGGTTAAGGAAGGCCTGAAGAACGTAGCTGCAGGTGCTGCACCAGGTGATGTCCGTAAGGGCATCGAGCTGGCCACCGAGGTTGTTTCGCAGGCACTGGCTGCTAACGCAGTAGAGGTAGCGGATAAGGTTGCCAACGTTGCTTCCATCTCCGCTCAGTCCGATGAAATCGGCGAACTGCTTGCTGAGGCTTTTAAGACTGTTGGCACCGATGGTGTCATCACCATTGAAGAGTCCTCCACCACCGCTACCGAATTGGTAGTGACCGAGGGTATGCAGTTCGACAAGGGCTACCTCTCGCCACAGTTCATCACCGACCAGGAGCGCCAGGAAGTTGTTCTGGAAGACGCCCTGATCTTGATCAACCCTGCCAAGATCTCCACCGTGGCTGAATTCCTGCCACTGCTGGAAAAGGTTCTGGAAACCAAGAAGCCACTGCTGATCATCGCCGAGGACGTTGAGGGCGAAGCCCTTTCCACCCTGGTGGTCAACAAGCTGCGTGGCCTGCTGAACGTGGTAGCCGTCAAGGCTCCAGGCTTCGGCGACCGCCGCAAGGCAATGATGCAGGACCTGGCTATCCTTACCGGTTCCCAGGTTGTCTCCCCAGAACTGGGCTTGTCCCTGGATCAGGTAGGCACCGAGGTTCTTGGTTCCGCACGCCGCGTAACCATCACCAAGGATTCCACCACCATCGTTGATGGTGCCGGAACCGATGAAGATGTTGCTGAGCGTGTAGCCCAGCTGAAGGCTGAGCTGAACCGCACCGATTCGGAGTGGGACCGCGAAAAGCTTTCCGAGCGTCTGGCCAAGTTGGCTGGCGGCATCGGCGTCATCAAGGTGGGCGCATCCACCGAGGTTGAGCTCAAGGAACGCAAGCACCGCATCGAGGACGCAGTGTCCTCTACCCGTGCCGCCCTTGAAGAAGGCATCGTTGCCGGTGGCGGTACCGCCCTGGTTGACGCTCTGACTGCTCTTGATACCGATAGCTCCATTGTTGGCCTTGAAGGTGACGTTGCAGCTGGTGTGGCCATCGTGCGCCGTGCACTGGTTCAGCCAATGTTCTGGATCGCTACCAATGCCGGCTTCGACGGTTCAGTAGTTGTTTCCAAGGTGGCAGAGTCTCCAGCTAATGAGGGCTTCAACGCCAAGACCGGTGTTTATGAGAACCTGATCAACGCAGGTGTCATTGACCCAGTCAAGGTCACCCGTTCGGCACTGCGCAACGCAGCATCGATCGCAGCACTCGTGCTGACCACCGAAACCCTGGTAGCCGAGAAGGCCACTGAGGTTGCGGAAGACGCACACAGCCACTAAGTCATTGACTAGGCTTTGAAGCCGCCGTCGGATCAAGTTCTTACTTGAGCCGGCGGCGGCTTCTTTTCATTAGTAGTTCGATATTCAACTACGAGGATTGGCTGTTAGCATCAGGTTTTGGAGTTGCATAATGAATTCGCGTCGGTTGTCTGGTGCAAGGTGACTTCGGCGGGATGCTCGATCAAGTCATTCTCGTGGTCGTTCCGCAAACTCGGCAAACCGCCAATCGGAAAATCTATTTCTTCAGTATGTGCGTTTTCTCGTGCTTGGTAAACAGCACGATAATGAGTATGGCTATTCCTAGCTCGCTACAGATCAGGCCAAAGCCATAGGCAATTTCCGCCAGATTTCTGGAAGTTTCATCCATGTCCTCCGGGTTATCGAATCCCGCCGTGATGACCCATTGCGAGGTGAACAACAGAAACGCCAAAGTCAACAAGATCTTCGCGAACATGCTAAGCCAATCTAAAAGGCGACGTGGTCGTGACTGGCGTTCGATCTTGTCAGCCAAAATTGCTAACGTCGAATCTATTGATCTTTGTGTGCTGCTGCCCTCGGGCAGGTTTGTTCGCGCTTCCGCCAAAGTTGAAAATTTCTTGCTCAGCGACCGTTCATCAAATCCCTGGTAGACGACAAACAAAACTGCAATTGTCGTCGATATCGGTCCCATCCACTGAAGGCTCATTAGGCAATCATAAAATGACGATTCTTTGGCATGGGGGTGACGCACGTCAAATCCTCAAGTTCACAGGGAATTTGTCGGTTCCAAGGCTCAGTTAATCTTGCGCAAGTCAGCTCAATACAAGCTCTGCATTTATTGCTTGAGGAGCGCTGTAGGGCGTGCCAACCTGTGTGGGGATCACAGTGTCGATTGATAGGCTCAATAGTTGTCTGACGTGTCAAGAAGATTAAACACCGAAGTCATGCCCGAGTCCCCGACGGAAGCATAGCTTGTGACTACCGCCCTCAAACAGCCCCGGAAAAGCACCAAAGGTGCTGACTTTCGGGTCGACTTACAGGGTCTTCGAGCCTTAGCCGTATTGCTGGTGATGTGCTATCACATATGGTTCTCCAAGGTCTCCGGGGGAGTCGACATCTTCTTGATGCTCTCCGCTTTTTTCCTCACCTCATCCACCGCTCGCAGAATTTCTCGCGGTGAACGCACGCCACTCATTACTGGATGGCTGCACCGGTTCTCCAGACTAATCCCGCAAGCTGCGACGGTGATCATCAGCGTTATCGTTGCCGCCTGGATCATCTTGCCCAGTAGCCGCTGGGTGGAGCTCATCGATCAGTCCAGAGCATCAATGCTCTACAAACAGAACTGGTATCTGGCTAATCATCAGGTCGATTACTACGCGTTCAACACAGACTCAGCCTCACCGCTACAGCACTTCTGGTCCTTATCCGTTCAGGGACAAATCTTCATTCTCTGGCCCATAGTCTTGGCCTTCAGTGCACTGATCTGGAAGCTGTTCTCCAAGCGTTTCAACTTCGCGTGGGTTGCCGGAACGCTCTTCGGATTGATCTTCATTGGATCTCTCGCGTTTTCCATCAACATCACTGCCACTAACCAGCAGGTTGCCTACTTCCACACCGGCGCACGCCTTTGGGAATTTGCTCTCGGTTCCTTGTTCGCCCTGACCTTGCCCTGGCTGAACACCCTGCCAGAGAAGATCCGCCGAGTTGCCGGCTGGGTAGGAATGCTCACCATCATTGGCAGCGGAGCCGTGCTGGATGTCCAAGGTCAGTTCCCGGGCTTCATGGCTTTGGTCCCAACGCTAGGCGCCGCGATGATTATCGCTGCCCCTGCACCTCGCAACTGGGCCAACCCATCAGGGTTCTTGTCCATGAAGCCATTGGTGAAGCTCGGCGACCTGTCCTACGGCATGTACCTGTGGCACTGGCCAATGCTGGTCTTCTACCTAGAAGCCTCCGGCAAGGAGCACGCTTCCTTCCTTGACGGAACGGTACTGATCATTTCTGCCATCGCGGCTTCATGGGTCACCACCAACTTTGTTGAGAAGCCGGCGGTCAATTGGCAAAACAACTTCAGCTTCCCGCACTGGGTACCGCAGACAGGTATCAGGGTCCTCGGCCAGGTGGCAGTGGTGGCCATTGGCCTGGGCATCGTCAACCTCTCGGTGACCGCGTGGACCAACAATGTGGCTCACCGAAGTGCCGTCGCCGCCACCCAAAGCGTTGCCGATAACCCCGGAGCCACCGCAACCGAGGACTGGGATCCTTCACCTGCCGCATTGACGTTGCCTTTGGCCACCGAGTTGGAAGATGAATGGCAGTCTCCAGGGAGCTCCTGCGCCGGGTCCAACAGCCCTAACGACGAGCGCATCATGTTCTGCGAACAGGGTGGAAACTTTGATGGTTCTCCAGATGTGGTGTTGCTGGGGGATTCGCACATGCAGCACTGGTCCGAGGCCGCCGCTTCCGCAATTGAAGAATCCGGCGGAAGCTGGGTACTGGTCTTCCACCCCGGATGCCGCTACGGCTCCGATGCTGACCGCTCAGAACCTGAATGCGCTGACTTCCAAGATGCAGCCAAAAAGTATGTCGCTGATCTGAAACCCAAAATGGTGATGACCACGGCCACCAAGACCGTGGCCGACACAGCCGATGATGGCCGCACGCCGGGGCAGCAGGAAACCATGGTGGACCACTACGCCGAAGCTATCCAGCCATTCCTCAATGTAGGCAGCAAGGTCATCGCCATGCGCGATACCCCGCGCTACACCTACTCCATAGCCGAATGCGTTGATAATCATGCCAAGCACCCTGAAGCCTGTGACGGATCAGCCGCAGAGACATTAGCCCAAGACAATCCGGTTCAAGATTTCTTGGCGAAGCATGATTATGGCGAGCAAGTTGTCTCATTAGATATGACCGGCTTGCTCTGCCCTGATGGGGTCTGCAAAGCTGTGATCGGTAATGTTTCAACGTACTTAGATGATTCACACCTATCCAAGACTTTTGTGGTTAGTGCCAAGCGCCAATTTGCTGATGCCTTCACCAAGGCCACCGGCTGGCAATAAGTCCTATCGGAGACCTGTTAACGCATGAGCTTGGACACAGAGTCCCGTACGGGAATAACGCTAGCGCCAAAAGGGCTCTACCATTTAACCAACCTCCGCATCCGCTCCGAAAGGTTCCTACGTGACTGAGTTCAACCCCTTTGCCTTTGAAGGACTCACCTACGACGACGTATTGCTGTTGCCTGGCCCGACGGATGTAATCCCTTCGGACGCTGACACCACCACTCGCTTCACCAAGCGCATCAACATTGCAGTGCCAATCAGCTCCGCTGCAATGGACACCGTCACCGAAGCCCCAATGGCTATCGCACTGGCACGCCAGGGCGGCATCGGCGTGATCCACCGCAACCTCTCCATTGAGGCCCAGGCCAAGCAGGTTGACCAGGTAAAGCGTAGCGAGTCGGGCATGATCACCGACCCAGTCACCGTGCACCCGGGCGCCACCTTGGCTGAATGGGATGAGCTGTGCGCACAGTACCGCGTCTCCGGTCTGCCAGTAGTTGATGAGAACCGTAGGCTGCTGGGCATCATCACCAACCGCGACACCCGCTTTGTTCCTCGCGAACAGTTCATGACCACCAAGGTCTACGAAGTCATGACCGGCATGCCACTGGTGACCGCTCAGGAAGGCGTAGCCCCTGAAAAGGTTATCGAGCTGCTTTCCAAGAACCGTATCGAGAAGCTTCCGCTGATTGATGATGATGGCAAGCTGACCGGTTTGATCACCGTCAAGGACTTCGACAAGGCCGAGCAGTACCCACTGGCCACCAAGGACGACGAAGGTCGTTTGCGCGTAGCAGCAGCCGTTGGCTTCTTCGGTGAAGGCTACGAGCGCGCCATGACCTTGATTGACGCTGGCGTTGACGCCCTGGTGGTTGACACCGCTAATGGTCACTCCCAGGGTGTGCTGGAAATGATTGCTCGCCTGAAGAAGGATCCTGCTGCTGCCCACGTAGATGTGATCGGTGGACAGGCCGCAACCCGCGAGGGTGCTCAGGCAATTATCGATGCCGGCGCTGACGCCATCAAGGTTGGCGTGGGCCCAGGCTCGATCTGCACCACCCGTATTGTTGCCGGTGTTGGCGTACCGCAGGTTACCGCGATCTACGAAGCAGCTAAGGCTGCTATCCCAGCTGGTGTGCCACTGATCGCTGATGGCGGTTTGCAGCACTCGGGCGATATCGGCAAGGCACTGGTTGCCGGCGCTGACTCGGTGATGCTCGGCTCGCTGCTGGCAGGTACCGCAGAGTCGCCTGGTGACCTCGTCTTCATGAGCGGCAAGCAGTTCAAGGCTTACCGTGGCATGGGCTCGCTGGGCGCCATGGAAACCCGAGGCAAGAACACCTCGTACTCCAAGGACCGTTACTTCCAGGCCGATGCACCTTCCAACGAGAAGCTGATCCCTGAGGGCATTGAAGGTCAGGTTCCTTACCGCGGCCCACTGTCCGCAGTGGTTCACCAGCTCACCGGTGGCCTGCGCCAGACCATGTTCTACGTCGGTGGCCGAACCATTCCAGCACTGAAGGAGCGCGGCAAGTTTGTTCGCATCACCTCCGCTGGTCTGAAGGAGTCGCACCCGCACGACATCATGATGACCGTTGAAGCCCCGAACTACCGTTCACGCTAAACTCATCTGAAAATTTCCCGTCCGGGATGACGCTCAAGCGTTGTTCTGGGCGGGATTTTTCGTTTCAGGATTGAGGGATTTCCACAGAGGACCTGTTGTGTTGTCCGTAGCGTGGCTCTCCTAATTCACTGGATGGCTAGCCTTGTTCACTGGTCAGTTCCAGCTGTCTCCTCGTTCCTTCTTTTCAAAGTATTTCTTCTTTGTGTTCTCACGAGCTTGCGACGTGATTCGGTCTATGTCGTCAGAGAAATGTTCTTTGGGCATCGTCTTGAAATCATCAAACATCCTCTGTTCTTCTTCTGGAGACAAACCAGGAATCCAACTCTTTGTGAGGAGAATTTCTGCTGCATTGAGAACTGCAACAAGCGCCAGGAGTAGTGTTGCGGCTGGTATGTCATTGGTGATTCCGAAGGTCGCAACAAAAGTAATGAGCAAGGCGGCTGAGAACGGCAAGAGAACATACGCGAGTCCTCCCGGTTGGGTCCGGTTTCGCTGTTTGACTATCGGCCGTTCAATGACAGCGCTCATGAATTCTGCGATGAGGTAGGAGCAGAATAGGGCAACTGCCAATTGCCCGAGCGCGGTATCAAGTTTGAAAACTAGAGTGCATAACCAGGCGAGCAAGAATGCCAGCACGGCTTTGACGGCCCCTGTCATGAGATGGCCACTGATTGATTGGCTGAGTGAGGGGAATCTAGTCTGTTCTGTTGGCACACTTCACCTTATCTTTTCGCATGGTTTCCTAGAAGCGGGCCGCGACAACTCCATTGAGTCCAAGGGCCGCCTTTACCAGTTCCGCAGCTGCTGGACCCATCTGTGCCGCGAACTGTCCGCTTCGAATGGCCGACCATATGCCGGATACGCTCTTGAAGATTGCTTTGGCCTCTTTGAACCAGCCGATGATTTTTCCAATTGAAATGCCGTCCTTCGCACCCTGGAATATGATCCACAATTCCCTAGCGCGCTAAATACTTAAGTGGGAGAATAAAAGAGCACTCCAGAAATGGGGCGTCGTGGGATTAGGTGGCACCAAGTCCCTCGTAGCCACCTCTCAGAGGTGCGGAGCCCAGTGCGGTTACACCGAGCTCAGCGGCCGTATGGCGAACCACTTAGAGGACCTCAATAATGAGCCTCAAGAGGGCCACGATAAGTCTTGAAACACTGGTGAGCGTTGGACTTTCGTGGCCTTCAGCTTGCAATGGCAAGGCCTGAGGCACTTCTTCTGCTTCTTCATGGGTCATCACTCAAATCAATGGATCCTTTTCAGAACCACCAGTCGGGTACGCGAGCTGAACTTACCCGCGTTTGAAATTGAGCTGATTAGTTACCGGACCACCCCAACGACGTGCTGAATTAGTCTTCTACTAGCGCTCACTAGCTTAAGTAGTCTTAAGTGCCTCACGCTTGGTTGCAATCAACGGTGAACAATGCGCGCGCAACAGCGTCTTAGGCCGGCGGAAGGCGTTCAGAACTACTTAAGGTTGCTTAACGCATTTTCATGAATTGTAATGGTGATCACAGGAAGTATTGAGAACCACTTAATTCACCAATGGAGGTGCGCGTTGACTATTCAGTCGCAGTTGTCGCTTCGGCCTTCGCGCGTCTCCGCTGCCGCCGTCGCTCGTACCGCTGGCGTTTCTGCTGCCACGGTCAGTTACATCATGAATGGACGGCCCGGTGCTTCTGCAGAAACGCGAAGGCACGTACTGAAGGTGGCCGGTGAATTGGGCTACCGCCCACACAACACCGGCGAAGGCCACGATCCGTTGCTTACCAGGGTTGTCGGGTTGGTTCTGCCCAACATCGTGAACCAGATGTATACGTACTGGTCTCAGCACATCATCAATGCGACCACGGCTGCGGGCTTTGATGTCTTTG
Source organism: Glutamicibacter sp. MOO4 (assembly GCF_056934395.1). Taxonomy (NCBI): domain Bacteria; kingdom Bacillati; phylum Actinomycetota; class Actinomycetes; order Micrococcales; family Micrococcaceae; genus Glutamicibacter; species Glutamicibacter sp. MOO4. The sequence goes on along the minus strand of NZ_CM167800.1, from coordinate 1,831,608 downwards.
TTGCAACAACTGGTGATGATCCGGAAGCGCTTGCGCAAGTTGCAGAGACACTGGCCGCTCGAAACGTGGACGGCGTGATCATTGCGGCGGCAATACGGGAAGACTCTCGCTCGTTGAGAACTTTTCGCCAGAAAAGGATTCCATACGTTTGCCTGTCCCGCAGTTCTGAGCATCTACCCGGCGATTTTGTCGGCATAGATGATGACAGTGCTGCGGAGGAGCTGATGACTCACGTGCTAGATCATGGCTACACCGAAGTAGCTACGATCATTGGTCCGCGAACTTCGACCGCTTCGCAAACCCGCGAGCACGCCTTCGTTAGAGTCGCTGGTTCTCGGGGAGTCCGAATAACGGGGGAGCGCCGAATTAGCACCAAACTTAGTTCGGAAGGCGGGCAGGTCGCCGCGAAACGATTATTCGATTCAGGCAACCCGCCACGCGCTATCGTTTGCGGCTCAGATGAAATTGCCCTGGGCGTCATGGAACATGCGCTTTCTCGCGGATTGAAAATACCGCAGGACGTCGCTGTTGTGGGCTCGGATGGGCTTAAGCGAAGCCGATCAAAACTCATCGGACTGACAACGATTGTTCAACCAGTTCAAGAGATGGCGGAAAAGTCCTTCGAGCTCCTGTTGGAGCAGATCGTCGAACCTCGAAAGACCTATAAACAAATCATTTGTGGTCACGGCCTGCACATTGGCGTGACTTGTGGCTGTACCAGCGAATAGCATCCGCCAGCCAGATCCATTCATCGCGTCAAATTCATTGAATAGGCCCACGGGCCATTAATTGTCATGCTCTCATGCAGAAGGAATGTCTCATGCAGACTACAAAATCCACTTCGAACATGCGCTCACCAGAGGTGCTCAACAAGGTAATTTTCCGGCGCATCATGCCGTTGCTCATCGCCGCGTATGTCATCGCATTCATCGATCGAACCAACATTGGTATGGCTAAAGATCGCATGGAAATTGACCTTGGAATATCCGCTACCGCCTATGGAATCGGTGCCGGTCTGTTCTTCCTGACCTACGCACTTTCCGAGATCCCTTCAAACCTGATCATGCATAAGGTCGGCGCCCGTTTTTGGATCATGAGAATCATGATCACCTGGGGCATACTCTCCGCATGCATGTCGCTTGTCCAAGGCGAATGGACCTTCTACATCTTGCGCATGCTACTTGGCATCGCTGAGGCAGGACTTTTCCCGGGCGTCATTTACTTCATCACCCAGTGGTTCATGGTCAAGGACCGTGCTCGCGCTAATGGGCTGTTCTTGCTTGGCGTGGCACTTGCAAATGTTATCGGTGCTCCGCTGGGCGGGCTGCTGCTGACTCTAGATGGCCTTGGCGGTCTGCACGGTTGGCAGTGGATGTTTATTATCGAGGGAATCCCTGCTTGCTTCTTGGCTATCGCGGTCTGGAAACTTCTTCCAAACAAACCAACCGAGGCAAAATTCCTGAGCAGGGCTGAGGCCGAAGATCTTGAAGCCCGTATTGCGGCTGAAGAGACCGCAGGCGCGAAGGCAGCCGGTAATTCCAAACTGATTCACGTACTCAAGGACAAACAGATCCTCCTAGTCGTAGCGATCTACTTTGCCCATCAAATCGCGGTCTATGCCTTGAGCTTCTTCCTGCCTTCAATCATTGGCACCTACGGCGAACTATCTTCTATTCAGATCGGTCTGCTGACTGCCATCCCTTGGTTCTTCTCAGCAATCGGCGCACTACTGATACCTCGTCTAGCAACCAATGGATCACGCTCACGAGCCATAGCCGGTGCAAGCATGGTCGGCATCGTTGCAGGTTTCACCCTCGGTGCACTAGGTGGTCCTGTTCTGGGATTGATCGGATTCTCCCTGGCAGCGTTCAACTTCTTTGCACTTCAGCCGATCCTCTTCACGTACCCCGCTACGCGACTGACTGGTGCGGCTCTTGCGGGAGGCATTGCGTTTGTGAACACCATCGGTCTCTTCGGCGGATTCCTCGGCCCTTACGTCATGGGACTCCTAGAGGAAATCACAGGCAACAAGATGTCCGGGCTGTGGTTCATTGTCGCCATGTGCGTCATGGGAGCGTTGCTGACTTTGAAATTACGCAGAGGCACAGAAGACCCTTCCGCAGCCAACGGTTCCGGCCACTAAAACGACAATTTTCAGGAGCAACGGAATTATGAGTAATTCAAGCAACAAATTAGACCTTGATGGTTTACGAGTCCTTGTCACCGCAGGCGCCGCCGGCATCGGTCTGGCAATTGCGACAGAATTCAAGAACCTCGGCGCAACCGTCTTCGTTACGGACATTAGCGCCGATGCGGTTCGCGCCGCTCAAGCTTCTGGATTTGAAGCTGCCGTGAGCGACGTATCGGACGAGAAACAAGTCCGCAGTTTGGCCACGCAGGTAAAGGAATCCCTCGGCGGACTTGATGTCTTAGTTAATAACGCCGGAATTGCCGGACCGACTGGTCCCATCGAGACGATTGACTCTCAAGGATGGACAAGCACTTTTGATGTGAATGTCCACGGACAGTTCTTCTGCATCAAGCACTTGCTGACGCTTCTACGAGAATCTGACCGAGCATCGATTATTAACCTGTCGTCTGCCGCAGGCCGTCTCGGTATGGCCGGACGCAGCCCATACTCCGCTTCAAAATGGGCTGTTATCGGCTTGACCAAAACACTGGCGATCGAGCTTGGGGCAGAAGGAATTCGCGTGAACGCTATTTGTCCAGGCGCGGTCAACGGTCCACGGATTCAGTCCGTGATCGAGGCCAAGGCAACGATGCTGCAACGCCCTGTCGACGAAGTCTCCAATCTTTACCACGCACAGTCTTCACTGAACGAGCTGGTCGAAGCATCAGACATTGCAAACATGGCGGTGTTCCTTGCTAGCCCCATGGCACTACGCATCAACGGCCAGGCCATGGCTGTAGACGGAAACACCGAGAAGCTTTACTAGAAAGGGACATCGTGAAAAACAAACGCAAAGTAATCATCACCAGTGCTGTAACCGGGGCAATCCATACTCCCTCGATGTCCGAGCATCTGCCCGTCACCGCAGATGAAATTGCTGAGGCCGCTATTGGCGCGGCAAAGGCCGGTGCTGCAATAGTTCATATGCATGCGCGAGACCCGAAGGACGGGCGTCCATCCCAAGACCCCAAGCACTTCGAACCCATCTTAGAAAAACTGAAAAACGGCACTGACGCGGTCATCAATATTACGACTGGCGGATCTCCACATATGAGCGTTGAAGAACGCATGATTCCAGTGGCGACCTTTGAGCCGGAGCTTGCTTCACTCAATATGGGATCAATGAATTTTGGGCTCTTCCCGATGCTCGATCGGTTCAAAGAATTTGAGCATGAATGGGAACGTGAAGCCCTAGAAAAGTCACGCGATCTTGTCTTCAAGAATACTTTCGCTGACATTGAGAAGATCCTCGAAATTGGCAATGCCAACGACACGAGGTTTGAGTTCGAATGTTACGACATTTCCCACTTGAATAACCTGAGCCACTTCCACCAACGTGGATTGGCACGCGGGCCACTGTTTGTACAGTCAGTCTTTGGCCTGTTGGGCGGAATTGGCGGACACCCAGAGGACCTGATGCATATGCGTCGTACCGCGGACCGGCTCTTGGGCGATAACTACGAATGGTCGATTCTCGGTGCTGGCAAGAACCAGATGCCTCTGGCAACCATTGGTGCAGCTATGGGGTCTCACGTACGTGTTGGTCTCGAAGACTCTTTGTGGATCGGTCCGGGTCAGCTTGCCGCATCTAATGCTGAGCAAGTTACCCGAATCCGCACGATTCTCGAAGCTTTGAACTTTGAAGTTGCCAGCCCGGATGAAGCGCGCGAGATGCTTTCGTTGAAGGGCCGGGACAAGGTCGGTTTCTAGACACACACATCTCGGCAAAAAATGATGGAAGTCCGCGAAGATCACGGACTTCCATCTTTCTTAGCTCCGAAAGCCTGGTAAAAAGTAGCCAAATCGGTTCCGACCGCCGCGCAAATTGGCGAGGGCTGGTAGGTTTCATTTCTTCAGTTGGAAGGCTTGCTTGCCTTCTGATTCCAATAACCTTTAGAAACAGCAAGCCAAATTGCCGCGCCAAGTACGCACCCTAAAGAGTTAGCCACGACATCAGTAAGTGTGGCGAAGCGGTTGGGGAGGAACAGTAGCTGGCCTAGTTCTATCAAGCCGGAGACAACGAACCCTGCGAGGGCTGCCGTCCAGAACCGGCGAAGTCCTACGCCTAGAAAGTTGCCCAGCGGAACGAAGAAGATTACGTTGGCTGAAAATTCGACGAACTCGTAGTTCACAAAAGCTGGAGCGCCGTGAGCATGCAACCAGTGCAAGGTCTGTGTTAGTTCTGGTCCTGCGGATGAATCGACGGGGACAGGCCAAAACGCGATCACCATCATTGCGAGCAAGTACAGCAATGGCAAAGCCCAGCGTCGGAGCATATGGCGACTAAGCAAAGTTCTCAGTGGGCTCCTTGACGCTGTTCATGAATTCGGGTGTTAATGCACTACCCAAGATACTCGAAGATCAGTTTTTGGCTCCGCTGCCCGAGGTGATGAATCGACTGTTACTTAGCATCCACCATGCGGTTCAGGCGTTCTGAGAACAGCATCCCCATAGCCGCTAGCAGTAGAAGGAAGAGCGGGAAAAGCCACAGTCCCACCCAGGAGGACAAGACACCGAAGAGCGGTGGCATCAGTGTCGAACCGAGGTAGGCCGCCGCCATTTGGATTCCAATGATGGCGTGTGAATTATGGCGCCCGAAATTTGCCGGTGTGGAGTGGATGATGGCGGGGTAAATCGGTGCAGATCCCAGACCAGCGATGGCTAGCCCGGCTAAAGCAACTCCATTGGCTTCCAGCGGGATGAGCAGCATAAGACCACCGAGTCCCACCATGATGAAGCCACCACGAATCAGGTTGCGGTCTCCGATTCGATCAGCAAAGAATCCAGCAAGGAAGCGTCCACCAGTGATGCCCAAAAGGAAGAACGACGCAAAGGCGGCAGCCGTTGCCGGGGCCACACCGCGGTCGCCTGCAAGGTAAGTCGTAGCCCAGAGAATCGAAGTGTTTTCCAACGCGCAGTAAGCAAAGAATGCCGCAAGGACCAGGAGGACGCCCGGAATTTTCAAAACCTGCGACAGCGGAATGTGAGAGGATCCGGCCTGAGGCGCTTCACTGCTCTCGGCACTATCTTCCACCTCAGCGCGGCTGCGCATTTTCGGGGTCATGGTGTTCACCTTGCCCCAGAGGGGGAGCGTGAGCACCAGAACAATAGTGAGCACGACTTGAATAAGCGCAACAACCTTGTAAGCCCCAGACCATCCCATCCCTGAGGTCAGCGCATGACTCATGATCAACGGGCTAATCGAGGCTCCCACACCCCAAAAGCTATGGAGCCAGTTCATGTGCCGTGCCGCGTAGTGCAGGGCAATGTAATTGTTCAGGGCTGCATCCACTGCTCCTGCGCCCAATCCATACGGGATGGCCCACAGACACAACATCCAAAACGAGTCAGAGAACGTAAAGCCGAATAACGCCGTTGCGGTCATTCCAACGCTGATCGCCGTTACAACTCCGGCACCAAACTTACGGGTAAGTCGTTCCGAGGCAAGGCTAGAAAAGATGGTTCCCACGGCAATGACCATGGTGAGAATACCAGCGAAGGATTGCGGGACATCAAGTTCTCTATGCATCACTGGCCAACCGGCGCCCACCAGAGAGTCGGGAAGCCCGAGGCTGATGAAGGCGATGTAGATAATAGCCAAAAGGATTGAATACATAAGGTGTTGATATCTTTCGCTGTGCCCGCGGGATGAACGCATCGCCACTGACAGGACGACCACTCAAAGTATATGTACGAGTGTACTCAAATGTCGTGTATATTCACTGCCATGGATCAGAGTTATTTTGAATCAGACTCCCGTAGTGACCGTGAGCGCATGCTTGCCGGAGACCTCTATATCGCGGATGACCCTGAAAACGAACGCCTTCATCGACGTGGTGTCCAGCTTGCTGATGCGTACCGTCGCGCTGATCTCGCCGCAGATCCACTTGCTCGCGAGATCCTCGTAGACCTCGTTGGCACCTTGGGCGAAGGCGCCCACGTGAACTCGCCGTTATTTGTGGACTACGGCGAGAACATACACATCGGTGCCCGAACCTTTATCAACTACAACCTCACCGCGTTGGACGTCGCCACCATCACCATCGGTGAAGACTGCCAGATTGGGCCCAACGTTCAACTGCTGACGCCCACCCATCCGATTGACCCGCAACCTCGACGCGACAAGCTCGAAGCAGCCCAGCCAATTAGCCTTGGTGACAATGTCTGGCTAGGAGGCGGAGTGATCGTGTGCCCAGGAGTGAGTATCGGAGAAAACTCGGTGATCGGTGCTGGAGCGGTAGTCACCAAGGACATCCCGGCCAACGTAGTGGCCGTGGGTAATCCTGCACGCGTGATCCGAAGCATTGGATAATTTGATGTCCTCCCGACACTCTTCCGCCGGTTCACGCTTAGGTCGGCGCAATGATCCTGAACGCCGTGAAAAGATCATTGACGCATGCCAGAAAGTCATTGTGGAATCCGGGGTCACCGGAACGTCACACCGAAAAGTTGCGACTCAAGCCGGTGTGCCATTGGGTGCCATGACCTACTACTTTGATGGCATGCAGGATTTGCTGCACAGCACATTTTCCCGATTTGCCACCAGCATTAGTGACGATTTTGAACGTCATATGGCAACGGCAACCGATAAGGAATCGGCGTGTGAAAGGGTCTTCGAAAGAATTCTGCAAGCTAGTAGTGGCGATGATGATGAGCTGATCTTGTCTCATGAGCTCTACACCTTGGCCACCCGCGATGCTTCGTTCCGTTCGATTACTACGCAATGGATGCAGCGCAGCCGTGTGGCTCTGGAGCTTCACTTTGACCCGCTGACAGCTCGCTTGCTTGACGCGATGATTGAGGGCCTAACCATTCACCGAGCCCTGGATTCCGAAGCACGGGAGCCGAGCGAAATCAAAACTGCCATTGCTCGCATCACGAAAGATTCGCGCAAGGGTTCACTTAGTACTTAGTAATCAATCTCAAGTGCTGCTGAAGAAGTAGTTGTCCAAGTCCTTTGGTTCTGCACCAGCAAAAGATCTTGCACGCGTAGAATTATGGGCAGACAGCACCAATCGGCGTGGGATCTCACTGACTGTGCGCGACCGCGAATAAAGGACATTACTTTGGGCCAGCCAGCCAATCTGAAGAAGCAAGCACGCGAACGAATGGAACGTACGGGGGAGAGCTACACCACCGCGCGTAAGAACATTCTTACCGGTAAGCCAGAGAGCCCAAAGGCGGCTCGTGCAGCGCAGGCTCGTGACTACGCCAAAGAAGCTCGCGATGCCAAAGCTGGAATTAAGCCCAAGGCACCAAAGCCCGCTGCGGCTCCAGCACCACAAGATGAGTTGCCTGAATACCCGGCACCAGAAGACGTCATTCAATACGATGCCGCACTGTGGCACCGAGTCCTCGTACAGGCTGGCGTCACCAACCCAGTTACCGAAGCGCCACTGAGCCAAGCACTGCTGGCAGGCCTGGCCGGTGGTATTGGCTTTATGGTCTTCACCTTCGAATACGAAGAGACCACCACCGCCACCTTAGTGACCCGCGCCCACCCAGAGCCATACACGCAGAACCTGCTGGCCCGTTGCGGTGCCAAGGTCACCGAACGCACCACCGGTTCAGCCGTGCGAGCTGTTGAATACATGGACGCTGCGCTGGATGCCGGTCGCACCGTAGCTGTACGTGTTGCTATCAACGCATTGCCTTGGATCGATGGCAATGAAGTGGATGAAGCCGAGACCATTGATCTTGTTGTTGTCGGAGATCATGAAGATGATCTGCTGGTAGATGACGGTTCAGGCGTACTGAACGTCATCAGCCAAGAAGACCTAGCTTTCGCCCGCGCCAAGCGCAAAAAGGAAAAGCACTGGCAGGCTTGGGTACCTTCCTCGCGCTCGCCGAAGGCTGAAACCCTGGCAACCAACGCGCTGATTGCTATCGAAGAAACCACTTCTCGTCTTCTGGGAACCCGTGAACTTTCCGGCATTCCAGATCACTTCGCGAAGAACTTCGGCATCACCGGCATGCGTACCTTTGCTGCTCGTTTGCGCGATACCACCACCAAGACCGGCTGGAGCCGGATGTTTGCAGATCAGCAGCGTCTTGCTGGCGGCATGACCCAGCTGTCGGGCTTCCTGAGCGATACCCGTTTTGGTGGCGAAGGTGCCCTGCGTGGACTGTACGCAGACTTCCTTGATGAGGCCGCAGGTCTTCCGGGTCTTTCGGCTCTGGGGGAGCACAGTGCGGACTACCTGCAGCTGGCACAGCTGTGGGATGAGTTCGCTGAGCTTGTGGATCCAGAAGTCACCGTTGAAAACCGCAGTGCAATGTTCGCGCAGATGGCAGATGCCATGGAGCGTATCGCTGAGGTTGAAGAGCAGGCAGCAACTGCGCTGGCAGCTACCGCGAAGTCACTGGCTTCCCAAGCTTCATAGTCCAAAAGCTTTTTTGCTTCTAACCCTGCCTCACGGTGTATGAATACACCGTGAGGCAGGGTTTCTTGCTTGCCGTTGGATAGAAAACACGTCATGACCGCTCGCACTAAGACCATGAAAAGCAAGAATTCGGCCGAGAGTTGGTAACCTAGTTAGGTGAGTAACGAGATTGAGATCGGCCGCGGCAAGCGGGCGCATAAGGCATTTTCCCTGGACGACGTAGCGATCGTACCGAATCGCCGCACCCGTGATCCGAAGGACGTTTCGGTATCCTGGCAGATCGACGCTTTCCAGTTCGACACCCCAATTATGGGCGCACCTATGGACTCGGTAACTTCACCGGCCACCGCCATTGCCCTGGGCAAGCTCGGCGGCTTGGGTGTACTGAACCTTGAAGGTCTGTGGACCCGTTATGAAAACCCAGAATCTGTACTGGCAGAAATCACCGGTCTGAAGTCTGAATCCGCAACGCGCAATGATCCGAAGATCACGGCTAAGTTGCAGGAACTGTACTCGGCTCCGATTCAGCCAGAGCTAATCACCTCGCGCATCTCCGAGATCCGTGACTCCGGCGTAGTTGTCGCTGGCTCATTGACCCCACAGCGCACCCAAGAACACTACAAGACCGTAGTGGCTGCCGGCGTGGACATCTTTGTCATCCGTGGCACCACCGTTTCGGCCGAGCACGTCTCGAAGACCACCGAACCACTGAACCTCAAGCAGTTCATCTATGAACTCGACGTCCCAGTGATCGTTGGCGGAGCAGCTGGCTACACCCCAGCTATGCACCTGATGCGTACCGGCGCTGCTGGTGTTCTCGTGGGCTTTGGTGGCGGCGCGTCCTCCACCACCCGTCGCACCCTGGGCATTCACGCACCAATGGCTACCGCTATTGCTGATGTTGCTTCAGCTCGCCGTGACTACATCGAAGAGTCCGGTGGACGCTACGTACACGTTATTGCCGATGGTGGCATGGGTAACTCCGGTGACATCGTTAAGGCCATCGCTATGGGCGCCGACGCAGTCATGCTCGGCACCGCGTTGGCTCGTGCCGAAGAAGCACCAGGCGCCGGTTACCACTGGGGCATGGAAGCAGTGCACGAGGCCAGCCCACGTGGCGACCGTGCAAAGATCGGTACCGTAGGTTCCCTTGAAAAGGTCCTGTACGGTCCATCGCATGAAACCGATGGCACCTCCAACTTGGTTGGTGCGCTGCGTCGTTCGATGGCCACTACCGGCTACTCGACCTTGAAGGAATTCCAGCGCGTAGACGTGGTGCTTTCGCCATATGAGTCTGACCGCTACTAAGACACATCACTTGGGTTGCTTCGGCCGCCGAGGGAACAACTGAACAGCCACTACTTTGATCATTCTTGATCAATGTAGTGGCTGTTTTTTCGCAAATTGAACCCGCAGAACCAAACGGATGGGTGCAAGGGTCTATTTGTTCAACTCTGGCCTAGGTCGACAGGCTGTTTATTTGCTGACTGTGAGCAGTACTGAGGTACCTGCATTCTTCACTCAGGAGAGGAGAGCTCGCAGCAATGCATTCCATCGAACCCTTTTCTATTGTTCACGCAGTGGGCATTGTCATCCGCAAACACACAGATAGCGGGATTGCACTTTAGAAAATTCAGAGAAGTCCTCGATGTAACGGGTTATCTAGGCTGTGGGTGGTTGTCAGGTGAAGCCCAAATTTTCGAAACCGGATCTTGAGGTTCGGTATCAGCGACCTGCGCGATCAGGCCTCAAATCCTGACCGCAGAGCTGCTGTCCTCGTCGGCTCAATACACCGGCCAACCAATCCATGTACAGGGATCTTGATTCAAGGTCAGTGTTCTTGAAAGTACAGCTCTGGCGGGCATACTTCAAAAACGGATTCAATAACCTAAACCCGACCGGCGCGTTAATGCCTGCGTGAACCACACGGAGTGTTAATTTGTGGGTATGCCAAACCCCGAAGTCACCGACGCTGAACGCCGACTGCTCAAAGACTACAAGAACACTGCTCCCCACAAACTCGTGGTGAAGAAAGCAGAAGCAGTACTCCTGCTTTCTGCGGGTGTTGACCCGGTGATTGTTGCTGACTTCGTGGACCGTGAACCTTCCACGCTGGAGGACTGGGCCCGGGACTGGAGTAAGCAGCGTATGGCGTCTTTGTTTACAGGTCATGCAGGAAACCTGAACCGTAGTTTCGTCACTGAGGAGCAACGAGAGATTGTCGCTCAGGTCCTCTCCCAGCCGCCAGGTGACCAGTACTTGCCAGCACAGTTCTGGGATGTCCCGAAACTAGATCACTGGTTATTCACGACGTTCAACGTTGAATATGCGTCTGCGACTTCGTATCAGTTCTTGTTGCGCATGGCGGGGTTGTCTTTTCATAAGCCAGAGAAGTTTGACCGCAGACGAGGCGATGACAAGGCCATTGACCTGCGGATCAAAGAGATCCGTGAAGGACTCACGGTCCCGTTAGCTGACGAGGCCACGTTGGTCTTCGCTGCGGACGAGGTGCGTATTGATCAGGAAGCCGTTCTCCAGCGGGCTTGGTATGAGAAGGGCACGAAAACCGTGGTGAAGGTTGACCGGCAGAAGGCTTCGCAGTCGTTTATCGGGTTCTTGGATCAGAATACGGGCCAGTGTTTGACGTTGCGGTTGGATTGGCAGAACGCCACCACGATCCTTGAAGCTGTGCAAACGTTGGTGGGGTTGCATCCAGGGAAACGGATTGTGATTGTGTGGGATAACGCGACGTGGCATAAGAACCAGTTGCTACGTGCAGAGCTAGCTCAGGGCGAAACGTTGCAGGATGTTCATTTGATCAATTTTCCGCCGTACGCTCCAGATCATAATCCGATTGAGCATGTGTGGAATGATGCGAAGAACGAGATCAGTAATGTTCAACGTGATGACTTTGAGTCGACGGTGGCGGCGTTTGAAGCGCATATCCGGTCACGGTTGTTTGATTACAAGATTTGAGGTTCTGGCTGACCGTTTTTGATATATGAGAGCCATCTATCCATGAATTCAAATGTCAGTCTTTTCGAAGATAACATTTAAGGATAAAGTTTCTCCCTCGTTAGAAGTGTGAGATGCTTTCAAATAGTTGAACGATAACTTTTTTGGTTCATTGTATCGCTCTGAACCAATCGCGATACTAATTTCGCTCGCACTTTTCGCCTGGAATCTTCGTCAGGCATTCTTTGGGGGATCAATGTCGCAAATTGGAAATGAGTCTTCCATTAAAAGACTCAAGTCAACCGGCGCTTTTGCCATAGCAGTCGCACTGACCGCCTCGCTGTTCGCAGGCGCATCACCATCGCTGGCTGCTTCGGGGACTGCAGCCACGGGTGCTTCGGTAGCTGCCGTTGTATTTTCGGTTTCGGATACTTCGGCTCCGGTGTTGGTTACTTCTTCGGTTTCGCCGTTGAATCACAACTTGGCTGATGGACCTGCCGAGATCACTATCCGAGCTACTGTTACGGATGCGACGGAAGCTAATGCTCCGGTTGTGAGCGTTTCGCATGATTCCGGACAAAGCTATGGCTTTGGCGAAATGACCCTCGTGTCAGGTACCGCAAAGAACGGCGTTTGGGAACGTAAGGTTTCGATTCCTGAGGGTTCTGCACCTGGTGCTTGGGAAGTGTCGTTGTACCCATTGAATGATTCGTTGGGTAACAGAGGCAGCGGTTTTAGAACTTTGGGAACCGTGAACATCGAATCTTCGGTTTCGGATACTTCGGCTCCGGTGTTGGTTACTTCTTCGGTTTCGCCGTTGAATCACAACTTGGCTGATGGACCTGCCGAGATCACTATCCGAGCTACTGTTACGGATGCGACGGAAGCTAATGCTCCGGTTGTGAGCGTTTCGCATGATTCCGGACAAAGCTATGGCTTTGGCGAAATGACCCTCGTGTCAGGTACCGCAAAGAACGGCGTTTGGGAACGTAAGGTTTCGATTCCTGAGGGTTCTGCACCTGGTGCTTGGGAAGTGTCGTTGTACCCATTGAATGATTCGTTGGGTAACAGAGGCAGCGGTTTTAGAACTTTGGGAACCGTGAACATCGAATCTTCGGTTTCGGATACTTCGGCTCCGGTGTTGGTTACTTCTTCGGTTTCGCCGTTGAATCACAACTTGGCTGATGGACCTGCCGAGATCACTATCCGAGCTACTGTTACGGATGCGACGGAAGCTAATGCTCCGGTTGTGAGCGTTTCGCATGATTCCGGACAAAGCTATGGCTTTGGCGAAATGACCCTCGTGTCAGGTACCGCAAAGAACGGCGTTTGGGAACGTAAGGTTTCGATTCCTGAGGGTTCTGCACCTGGTGCTTGGGAAGTGTCGTTGTACCCATTGAATGATTCGTTGGGTAACAGAGGCAGCGGTTTTAGAACTTTGGGAACTGTGAATTTGTCCGATCAGGTGGAACCGAAGGACCTAGTTGCCCCTGTTCCGACGATTTCTGGTACTGCTGCGGTGGGTTCGAGTTTGTCTGCGAATGCCGGTGCATGGACCCCTTCGGGCGTATCACTGAAGTATCAGTGGAACCGTAATGGTGAGTCGATTCAGGGTGCGACTGGTGTTTCGTATCAGTTGGTTTCTGCTGATGCTGGTCAGAAGATTTCGGTGACGGTCACTGGTTCCAAGTCCGGTTTTGAGTCGGTTTCGAAGACGAGTGATTCGAAGTCGGTGGCGTTGCAGAGTTTGTCGTCGACTCCTGTTCCGAAGATTTCTGGTACTGCTGCGGTGGGTTCGAGTTTGTCTGCGAATGCCGGTGCATGGACCCCTTCGGGCGTATCACTGAAGTATCAGTGGAACCGTAATGGTGAGTCGATTCAGGGTGCGACTGGTGTTTCGTATCAGTTGGTTTCTGCTGATGCTGGTCAGAAGATTTCGGTGACGGTCACTGGTTCCAAGTCCGGTTTTGAGTCGGTTTCGAAGACGAGTGATTCGAAGTCGGTGGCGTTGCAGAGTTTGTCGTCGACTCCTGTTCCGACGATTTCCGGAACTGGGAACGTCGGTAAGACTTTGAAGGTTTCTGCTGGTAAGTGGTCGCCTTCGGGCGTATCGCTGAAGTATCAGTGGAAGCGTAACGGCGATTCGATCAAGGGCGCAACGAAGTCAACTTACAAGCTGGCTAAGTCTGATGCCGGGCGGAAGATTTCGGTGACGGTCACCGGTTCGAAGTCGGGTTATAAGTCGGTTTCGAAGACGAGTGATTCGAAGTCGGTGGCGTTGCAGAGTTTGTCGTCGACTCCAGTTCCGAAGATTTCCGGAACTGGGAACGTCGGTAAGACTTTGAAGGTTTCTGCTGGTAAGTGGTCGCCTTCGGGCGTATCGCTGAAGTATCAGTGGAAGCGTAACGGCGATTCGATCAAGGGCGCAACGAAGTCAACTTACAAGCTGGCTAAGTCTGATGCCGGGCGGAAGATTTCGGTGACGGTCACCGGTTCGAAGTCGGGTTATAAGTCGGTTTCGAAGACGAGTGATTCGAAGTCGGTGGCGTTGCAGAGTTTGTCGTCGACTCCAGTTCCGAAGATTTCCGGAACTGGGAACGTCGGTAAGACTTTGAAGGTTTCTGCTGGTAAGTGGTCGCCTTCGGGCGTATCGCTGAAGTATCAGTGGAAGCATAACGGCGATTCGATCAAGGGCGCAACGAAGTCAACTTACAAGCTGGCTAAGTCTGATGCCGGGCGGAAGATTTCGGTGACGGTCACCGGTTCGAAGTCGGGTTATAAGTCGGTTTCGAAAACGAGTACATCGAAGAAAATCAAGAAGTAGGCGAACACCAAAGATAGATAGCAGCGATTCACCAAGCGCCTGCTAGACATGTGGAGGCCCGTTCAGTGTCTGACCAATTCAGACATTGAACGGGCCTTCTGTGCATGTGTAAGAGTCGTGCACGAATTGAGCGCATTGAGCTTGGAATTCGTTCACTTTTCTATCGACTTTTTCATCGAGCTTTATGGGCTGAGGCTGGCAAATCAGCATCTTGCGAATCAGCGGGAAGTCGTAGTTTGCCCCAAAATAATTACTTGCTCTTTCGTTTTTGAGCTTGTCTCAGAGCGACTATTGCCCAGACGGCTGCGAGCACGATGAAAGCAAGGCCTCGCCATTGACCGTCGGTTGTCAACTGCCAGATGCCGATAAGCAAAAGAAGCGCGGACACTCCCCAAGCGATGACTGGTGAAACAAGAGTCTTGTTCATCCAATGCCCTCCTCGCCACAGCTCCAGAGAGCTACGAAACCATCTAATACGGTAATCCTAGAGGACCGTCAACCACGACTCTGGATTTGGTCACTTCAAATCCGCTCGCGCTTTCTTGCGATCACGAGTTTACTGCGCCGCGGTGAGCATGAAGTCCGAACATTTGGATTCGGTTACTTGACTCGTTGCGCCTCAACTGGCTTGTGAAGCAGTGTCCAGTTGTGCGCCGCATGCCTGGCCCGAAAACGTTAACTGTTGCCAGCGCGGAGCTTAGTTCGAGGTACGCTCACGTATTTCTGAGCGTTGGATCCCTTGACACAATTGAATCCACAGCTGGTCAATATGGAAGCTCGAATTCCAAGAATGGAGACATGCAGGTCTGGGAAGGCACCTTCTAAATAATTGCTAGGCGTCAGCGCCAGCCACGACAGCTTTGTGCTGCATGTTCCTTAACGAACGACGTGCCTGATTCGTTCCAATGAACGAAAACTACGGTTTCTGGGCGAATCTCACCCCCACTTATTTCGAGTTCTACGGCAAATAGAAGTACGGTTAAGGGGTGTTTAAAACCGCTCTGAAACTCAAGTGGATCGGCGCCCTCATTGCTGCGCTGGCCATCGCTACCGGATTTGTTGCCCTCTCGGGGTGGCAGTTCGGCTCCTCAGAGAGCGAACCGCTGGTCAAGGTTGATAAGACCGAGAAACCAGTAGAACTGACAAAGCATACGGATATCGGAACCGAGCTGCTTGGCACCAAAGCCGACCAGATCGTAAAATTCACCGGCGAATTTGTTCCCGGCACAGACCAGCTCATTGATGGCCGCATTGAAGACGGCAAAAAGGGCGTCTGGGTCATCACCGAGTTCAAGGTTGATGGCGCTAAACAAGACGCCGGCATCGCAGTGGTGCGCGGCTGGCAACCAGAGGCAACCACACCGTCAGCGGCACCTAAGGGCGAACTGGAAGTCACCGGTCGACTCCTGCCTAACGAAGGTCCAGAGAACGAGCATGACCTACGCAGCAAGACCCTGCCGTCCATCACCTCAGCGCAGTTAGCCAACACCTGGGATTCGGTGCTGTATAACGGTTTCATCTCCGGGCACAAGATCACCACGGTTAAAGGCGACAGCGTTGAACAGCCAGGCATCGACATGATCTATGTTGGTCCGCAGCCGCAGGAAGCCCAGGTTAACTGGCTGAACGTCTTCTACGGAATTGAATGGGTTGTCTTTGCAGGCTTCGCCATCTTCCTCTGGTACCGCATGGTTCGTGATGACTACCAGCGCGACTTGGACGAAATTGCTGAACGCGCGGCGGACGCACGTGACAACGGCACCAGCAGCAACTAAACAAACACAAACTTTTTTCTGATTCGGAAGGAATCATCAGCCATGTCCAGCACCACCCCAGCACCGAAGCCCCGGAAGTTCGGCGGCACACCAGCGCAGATTCGTAGCGCCGCCAAGTTCTATAAGGTCTTCGCCTACATCACCGGTGTGATGCTATTGCTGCTCGTGGTTGAGATGATCTTCAAATACTTCTGGTCTCTGGAACTCTTTGTTGGTGGCAGCTTGGCTGATGGCACCGCCAACTCGGTGGGTCTGTTCAACCGAGCAGAAGTCACCGGGGGAGTGAACCTGTCCTTGGGCATCTTGATTGCTCACGGTTGGATGTACGTGGTTTACCTCTTTGCTGACTTCCGCCTCTGGTCGCTGATGCGCTGGCCATTTATGCGCTTCATTACCATCGCACTGGGCGGCGTAGTTCCGTTCCTGTCCTTCATCACCGAGGCCAAGGTACACGCTGAAGTGGATCGTGAACTGGCAGCTCATCCAAAAGCTGCTAAGCGGTACTAAAACCGAGCTAAATTTTTTATCAACGGGCGAACCAGATCATCTGGTTCGCCCGTTGTTTTATTGTGGGTTTTATTGTGTGACGCCCTAGGTGACGCTGATGACAGTGCTCGTGCTGTTTCGCACGCGGTGAACCGCGTAGACTGTAACGGTGACTACTGCTCCCCTCAATCCAGAACATAAGCCGGTTCTGGTCGTCGACTACGGGGCCCAATACGCGCAGCTTATCGCTCGCCGCGTACGTGAGGCCCGTGTGTACTCGGAGATCGTTCCGCACACCCTTTCTACTGAAGCCATTTTGGCCAAGAACCCTGCAGCGATCATCCTTTCCGGTGGTCCCTCCAGCGTTTACGCCGATGGTGCCCCCTCTGTAGGGGCCGACCTGTTTGAAGCCGGCGTACCGGTCTTGGGCATTTGCTATGGCTTCCAGGCCATGGCCAACGCTCTGGGCGGAACCGTGGCGGAAACCGGCCTGCGTGAGTACGGCCGTACCCCCACCAACTTTGAGGGCGAAGCACGCTCTATCCTGGCAGGCGCCGCACAGGCCCCTACCGTATGGATGAGCCACGGTGACGCTGTCTCGGTAGCTCCAGAAGGCTTCGAAGTACTGGCCACCACCGCCGGTGCACCAGTTGCCGCTTTCGCCAACGAGGCCAAGCGCCTCTACGGTGTGCAGTGGCACCCAGAAGTTAAGCACTGCGAGTTCGGCCAAGATGTACTGGAAAACTTCCTGTACAACGGTGCCGGCCTGGCAGGGGACTGGACCGCGGATAACATCGCTGAAGAGCAGATCGAGCGCATCCGTGCTCAGGTCGGCACCGGCAAGGCCATCTGTGGTCTGTCCGGCGGCGTAGACTCCGCAGTTGCCGCAGCCCTGGTACAGCGTGCCATTGGTGACCAGCTCACCTGTGTATTCGTCAACCACGGTCTGTTGCGCGAAGGCGAAGCCGAGCAGGTGGAGAAGGACTTTGTTGCTTCCACCGGCGCCAAGCTGTACATCGCTGATGAGCGCGAACGCTTCTTGACCGCTTTGGAAGGTGTCTCTGATCCAGAGACCAAGCGCAAGATCATCGGCCGCGAATTCATCCGTGCCTTCGAAGCAGCTGAAGCAGCGATCATCGCTGAAGCAGCTTCCGAAGGTGAGCCGGTGAAGTTCCTGGTTCAGGGCACCCTGTACCCGGACATCGTGGAATCCGGTGGCGGCGAAGGTACCTCCAACATCAAGAGCCACCACAACGTGGGCGGCTTGCCAGAGGACCTGCAGTTTGAACTCGTTGAACCACTGCGCACCCTGTTCAAGGATGAAGTACGCGCCGTGGGCCGCGAGCTCGGCTTGCCAGAGGAAATTGTTGGCCGTCAGCCATTCCCTGGCCCAGGCTTGGGTATCCGCATCATTGGTTCGGTGAATGAAGAACGCCTGTCCATCCTGCGCAAGGCCGACGCGATTGCTCGCGCCGAACTGACCGCTGCAGGCTTGGACAACGAAGTATGGCAGATGCCAGTAGTACTGCTTGCCGATGTTCGCTCGGTAGGCGTACAGGGCGATCACCGTACCTACGGTCACCCAATCGTGCTGCGTCCGGTGTCCTCTGAAGATGCCATGACCGCCGACTGGTCGCACCTGCCTTATGATCTGCTCTCGAAGATCTCCAACCGCATCACCAATGAGGTCGATGGGGTTAACCGAGTGGTGCTGGACGTCACGTCCAAGCCACCTGGAACCATCGAGTGGGAGTAAGCCACTAACGAATGCCCTCGTATTCCGCTATTAGGCGAGAATACGAGGGCATTTTCGTATACGTCGTTGTGCAGCTAAGGCTTCGTGAAATGAAATTAGGTCGATGATCTCATGGCCATTGAATGGCGAAGGTGATATTTCTTGACCCATGTTTGGTTGCGACTGAGTCTTGGGATCTATGCTGTCTGACCCTTGTTCTATGCTTGAGTTATGTACAGGAAAATTTCAGCTTTTACCCTAATTTCACTCAGCCTCGTTATATCGGGATGTAGTTCTAACGCACGCGAAGAGACGACGCCACTACCGAGTTCGACATCTGCGCCGGCACCAGCCACCGAGGATCCCGAGTTGGTTCGTAATGCGAGGGGAAATCTAACTCGCAGCGTTGGAGAGAGTTTCACTTTCAGAACGGCCGACAGTAAGGTCGCCGCTACGGTTCGAATTGATGACATTATGGCGAACCCTAAATGTAATAGCGAATTCCCTGAGAAGCCGAAAGGCGGCGAGCTCGTAGCGTTGACGTTCACAGTAACTACAGAACCTGAACTGGCTGAATTAGGGGACGTCGGCTTTGACGGCGGATGGTGGAAGTTCATCACCAAGAAGGGCATTACTTACAATGGCGATCTCGATACGATTGCCGCATACAGTTGCCCTGATGACAAAGATCGAATAACTTCAGTAGGGCCGAGTGAGAAAGCTCAGGGTTCCGTTGTTCTTGAAGTGCCCGATACTGAGGGTGTGCTCATTTACGGCCTGGGGGACGGCATTGAATTTGATCTCGGCAAGGAGCTCAAAAACAAATAAACGATTCAATGGCCGGCGGCTCGATTTCAATATTTCAGCGGAAGCCACGAATCTCGGAGCATCTAGCGATCCAATTGGGCAACTTCGAAGGTCCTCTGCTTTCTAGCTACTGAAACTGGTCCGGTGTCTGTCCGAAGATGGGCTGTAATCCCGCCTGACGAATCCCCGCAAGTGGCGGGTTTGAATCTGCCGGTCAGCACAGACCGAGTCGGGCTAGCTTACGCGCCTAGAACGAATGGTTTTGCTTCTGTTGCCAATTTGTTGATGCTTAAGTCGTGCGTCAATCGGAACGTCTTGGTTCGCGGTCAGAACGTTCCGCTTCACGTAGTTAAAACGTGTTTCGCACCCCTGATCTGGGCGCTGGGTGCACTACGTTAGAAAGAGGCGTATTTGCACCGTAGTGCGCCCGAAAATGGTCGGTTCAGTGAAGGGAATGACTGTCGTGGCTAGTGGACAGAATGCTACCTCCGAGCGGGTAGCAACCTGGGTAAAATCCCTAGGACAAAGTGCTGGTGCGGATACCACCTTGCGGTTTGCTCCGTCGACGTCCAACAGCATCGATATCACCCACGCCAACCCCTCGGGGCTGGCGCAATTTCTTGCCGGACGGCGCACACGACTGTCCACCCTGCTGCATGATGCAGAACAGTACGCCACCGCGCGCCGTACCGCGCGCGCTCTGGCAGCTAAGATCAATGAGCTCTGGGAAGAGCGCGGCATCGATGTCGGCTACCTGGCCGCCGGTGTTGCCAACTGGCGCGCAGTCCATGACGGCAAGAGCGAGCCAGTATCCGCGCCGATTATGCTCGGCCGAATCACGCTGACCAAACACGTAGACGCTGATGACTATGACCTGCAGCTGGTTGGTCGCGCCACCGTTTCCCCTGCCTTTGTCCGTCAGTTTGAAGCTGACCACGAAGCCCGGGTAGATATCGACGCCGTTGATGCTGCTGCGTACTCCATCGCTCGTTTTGATCCAGCTCGTGGCATGGATGCACTGCGCCAGCAGATGTCTGAGGTTCCTGGCGTTGTTGTAGGCCACCGCCTGTTGCTCTCCACCTTCTCTGAACTGATGGACCCAGCTGATCCAGCAAAGCTTTCGGGCTCACACCCGGTCATCGAAGCACTGATCCGTTATGACGAATCCGAAAAGCAAGCTAAGAGCGCGTCGGATAACAAGACAGCTGAAGCTCTAGCCAAACTTGTTGCTGCCAAGCCAAACGTTGCTGGCACCATCAACAAGTCTGACACCGACAAGACTGCTGGCGACGGTGCTGCCGCTTCCACGCCAGCTACTGCTGACGAGTCCAAGACTGAAGAAGCTGGCACCGGCGAAAAGTCCGGCTCCCGCTTTGGTCGAGTGCGCAATATCCTCAAGGACAGCACCCGCTCACGCAAGCAGCCAAGCTCAACCGAGGAAACCTCGGCCCGCAAGGTGCACACCGGCCACACCACGCTGGCCAAGTCTTCAGATGATCGTGATCCAGAAGATGAGTTGTACCTGCTGGACGCTGATGAGTCCCAAGCAAAAATGCTTGACTACATTTCCGCCGGAGAATCGGTAGCAATTAACGCTGCAGCCGGTACCGGTGCCACCCAGACCGCACTGAACGCTGCCGCACTGTTGGCAGCTCAGGGCAAGCGCGTTCTGGTTGTTGCCGAACAGCGCTCCGCCGCCGAAGAATTTGTTCAGCTGTTCAATCAGAAGCTGGATGCCGGAAGCCTTTTGCTGGAACCTAATGAGGATCCAGATTCCCTGCGTACCTTGCTGACCAAGGCTATTTTGCGCAATGAACAGGCAACCGAACCGCAGCTAGGCACGATGTTCAAGCGTCTGCGCGACTCCCGCCACACCTTGCACGAACACGTGAAGTCGTTGCACTCGGTGCGTAGCCGTTGGGGTTGCTCGCCATACCAGGCGATGCAGGAGCTGGCTCGACTAGCTGCCCTAGAACCTGCGCCGTCCACTACGGTGCGCCTGAAGCGTTCGGTGCTTGATTCCATGGGCCAGCGCGGTCACGTTGCTGCACAGCTTAAGCGTGCGGCACAGTTGGGTGCCTACTCCAAGGAACACACCACCAGCCCATGGCATGGTGCTCCTCTGCGCAACTCTGAAGCCACCGAGCAGGCGTTGTCCTTGGCCAGCGGCTTGGGCCGCGACCTACCGATCCTTCATGAGCACATGGAGAAGATTGCTCAGCAGTCACAGATCCGTCTGGAAGACAGCTACGACAAGTGGGGTGACCAGCTGCAGTTGCTGGTGGCCGTACGTGGTTCGCTGGATAAGTTTGAATCAGACATCTTTGAAGGCGACATTGATGACTTGATCGCGGCTACCGCGACCAGCTCATGGCGTCGTGAGCACGGCGTGGAAATGGGCTCCATTGTCCGTTCCCGTCTGCGCAAGATTGCCAAGGAATACGTTCGTCCAGGCATGCACATCGCTGATCTGCAGTCCGCCTTGCAGGCAGTGTCTGTTCAGCGTGATGCATGGCGCGCCATCGCCACCAGCCAGCGCAACCCACAGGTCCCAGGCGGCCTGTTGGATGTTGAAGCTGGCTACCACGACGCTGGTGCACGCATCGATAAGCTCGCGACCATGCTGCCTTCCTCTGTCGGATCGCGTCTGCGCGAAATGCCGATAGCCGAGTTGCTGGACCTTATTGCAGCGCTGGTTGACCGCCGCGAAGACTTGGGTGAACTGCCAGAGCGCACATTGATCTCCGAACAGCTCACCGAAGCTGGTCTGGGTGATCTGCTGGATGACTTCGCAGAACGTGAAATCGACACTGACGCCGTGGACAGCGAACTGGAACTTGCCTGGTGGCAGTCCGTGCTGGACGCCATGATTTCCGGGGATGACTTCCTGGCCATGAATGATGGCTCCAAGCTGGAAAAGATCGAGGCAGATTACCGTCTGGCTGACGGTGCACATATTGCTTCCGGACCAGATCGTATTCGTTGGGCTCTGTCGCGTAACTGGAAGGCTGCCCTAGCTGACCACCGTGCCGGTTCCCGCGCACTGCGAAATATGCTCAAGGACGGAACCCCAACTATCGCTGGGCTGTTCCGACTGGGTGCACCTCTTGCTAGCTCGTTGACTCCGGTCATCGTTTCGGCTCCACTGCTGCTAGGTAGCGCACTGCCAGAAAACGCAGAATTTGATGCAGTCATCCTGCTCGAAGCCAACTACCTGTCCTTGCGTGAAGTACTTGACGCCGTTCGTCGTTCCGGTCAGGTCATTGCCATTGGTGATGAAATGCTCGGTGCCCCGAAGCGCTTTGAAGTTTCCGTGGATCCAACCGCACGCGTGGTTGAGCACAAGCAGGATGTCTCTGCACTCTCAGCATTGAACAAGGTTTTGGTTTCAGGCTCGTTGTCCACCGTTTACCGGGGGATTGACGAAGGTCTGGTGGAGCAGCTGTCCACGACGTACTACGACTCAACAATTTCACGTCTGCCAATGGCCGTGAACATCAGTGGTAATTCGCCACTGTTGCGTAGTGAGTATGTTCCGGACGCTACCGGCTCGCTGGTCAACAGCGAAGACGGTGTCCAGACCACGGCAGCTGAAGTGGCCCGCATTGTTGACTTGGTCTTTGAGCACTTCAAGAACCAGGGTGAAGAATCCTTGGCTGTTATTGCTTCAAACCGAAGCCATGCAGCAGCTATCGCTGAAGCAATTCGTGTGCAGCTACCAAACCACAAGTACGCAATGGATTACTTGCGTTCAAAGCAGGAACCATTCGTGGTGACCACCATGGATCGTTTGATCGGCTTGCGCCGTGACGCGGTGATCTTCGCTTGGGGTTACGGCCGTACCACCCACGGTAAGATCCTGCACGAATTTGGTGCACTTTCACGTGAAGGTGGGGAGCAGCTCTTTGTTGCTGCGATGACTCGTTCGCGCAGCCGCATGACCTTGGTTTCCAGCTTGCTGTCCAACGACGTTGACCTGAACCGCGTGTACCGCGGCGCTCGTCAGTTCTTTGAACTGTTCGGTCGGGTACAGGCCGGGGACTCGGGCGTGAGCGCCATGCGTAACCCACGCTTTGATCCTCTGGTTTCTGACTTGGCTCGTCGTTTGCGTGAACGCGGTGCGATTGTTGCCGAGGACTACCGCGGTGTCCTTGACCTTTCAGCTCACGTTTTTGACGCTGCAGAAAGCGGCATCCGTCCGCTGGCTGTGGTCTATGACGGCACGGAGCACTACGCGGAACTCACTGTTCGTGAGCGTAGCCGCTTGCGCCCAGAATTCTTCGAGAAGCACGGTTGGCGTTATGTCCCACTGTGGACCATCGACGTCTTCACCGACCCAGGATCAGTCACCGAACGTCTGGCTACCTACCTGCAGCTCAAGGCTCCTACTACTCCCGCAGTAGCCAAGGAATCTAGCTCGCGCAGTTCACTGACTGCCGCTCGTCCGGTCTCTGCCCGTGAGGTCACCACCGACGAAGCGCCAAAGGAAAAGAGCGGGCTGCTTAAGTCCGCTAAGTCCAAGTTGGAACCGAAGCCTGAAGCTAAGGCCGAGGCCAAGAGCGAAGACAAGAGTGAGAACAAGGCACAGGAAACTGATGCTAAGTCGCCAGCGGAGCAGGTGGCACCAGAAGCCGAGCCAACCACTCCGGCACCGGTTCCAGCCAGCGAGACTGCCGAACAGGTGGAGTCCAAGAAGTAATGACTTCTGAGCAAGAACCAACGCGCGGTCGCCGTAAGCGACCGCGCGTTGTCGCACCACCACAACATCTTGAACAGCGTGTTCAGCTCACCGGAAGTTACACACCGGTGCCGCGCTCAGCGTCCGTTGACCGTGCTCTAGCTACGGGTCCATCCGCTGACGGAACTTCCTCGCCAGCAACTTCGAATCGGTCCAAGCGCACCACCGATCCATTGGCAGATCTAGTTGCCAAAGATCAGGACCCGCGTAGCTGGGGAGATTCCAAAGAAGATCTTGCTGAACTCATGAAGCGCGAAAAGCCACCACACTGGGGCTAAACCTTAGCTAGTTGACTAAGACCGCTGAGACCTTGCCACGAGAGACCGCTCCGGAAAGATCATCAGAAAGACTGCTGGCGGCAGCGACCACAATAATTCCTTCGCCCGTTGCACTGGCGCCGTTGAGCATGCCAAATTCTGAACTTGTTGCACTTTGCGGAACCCAAAGAACGGGTACAGCTTTGGCTATGGTCCGTGACTGAATTTCCTGGTCAAAGCCATCCCCGGTAGTCAGTACAATGTCCACCATCTGACCGGGATGAAGCAACGAAACTGTCGCCGGATCACTGAGCCGCAAAGGCACAGCCACTGTGCCCTCGATGGACCCAGCAAGAAGCTGAGGCCCAACCAACGCATACTTGCGCACCACCGTTCCGGCATCCAAACCCACCGCAGCTCGCTGGCCAACTAATTGGTCAGCAGACTCGAAGACTTCGCTATCTTGTGGGTCTAATCGTGCTGTTTGCACTGTGAGCTGATTAGCCGAAATTTCACTGCCGGCAGCGATGTCGCTGGACACAACAACAACTTCACGTTGAGAGAGCTGTCCTGAAGAAAAGACATTGAGTGTGCCGGCCAACGCCAAGAGTGCAAACCCGATGGCTAAAGGTTTGCGATAGCGACGCAAAAGCTCGCTACGAGTGCGCACCGGGCGGACTTTTGGTTTAGGTATGACCGGAGGACGTGACGCCATAGCAGTTCTGGAGAAGTAACTCATATCCCAATGCAAGCGTGGAGTCTTTGATACCCAGATGCATTGGAAACGAACTGTGCGTAAATCTGTAATCCAGACCTGTTGCCTTTATGGGATCTGATGCACCTGCGTAGGAGTGAAAACTAGATCAACCGGCTGATCATGCTCAGCTACAGGGAAGGCATCTTCGTCAACAAATTCGCTGTCGTAAACCACAGCAGCCACACGCACCGGCGAATCCTCGATCAACGGCAGGAACCGGTCATAGTAACCACCGCCCTGGCCAAGGCGACGTCCTTGAGCATCAATGGCCAACGCCGGAATGATGATGGTATTGATGTCATCAAAGATGTCATTGGCAAAGCGAGGCCCCACCGGTTCCAGAACCGGCGCCAGAGCGCTAGGTAGGAACTCGATACCAGGGGAGTATGCAGCCCAAGATAACGCAAAGTCCGGTTCACAAATTGGCAGATAAACTTCAATGCCTTCATTGACCAAGGCATCTAATAAGACTGAAGTATCTGGCTCACCGGGGGACGAACAGTAAGCTGCGACCTTTCGAACGATGCCGGTGCTCTGCGTGAGATAGCTGAGGACCGTAGCTGCCAACTGCTTGCCATGATCCTCCTGGGTCGCAGGATCCAAAGCTTGTCGAGCGGCCCGAATTTTGGTGCGGACAGCTTTCTTCTCTACGTCTCGGTTCTTCGAAGCATCGGCAGTCATATTTACAGCTTACGCAAAACGCAATGAATTGGAACCGGCCCGCAACGGTGCACGCCAAGTGAGCATTCGGGTATTACGATGTGCTCATGTTCTTCTCTCCTCGGGCCTCACGTCTGGTTCCTGAATTGACCTCGGACCGACTGCTGTTGCGCCAGTTGACTCTGCGCGACGAGAGTGAGTGGCTTAACTTGCGTTACGCCAACTCGCAATGGCTTAAACCGTGGGACCCCACCAGCCCCTTGGGCGTGCCAGAACCGATGACCTATACGCAGATGATTCGTGCCAAGGATGAAGCTGCCCGGGATGGCAGCGGTTACTCCTGGGCCATTGCTTTGCCGCAGCTTCGTCAATCACGGCCCCCACTAATCGGTCAGGTTTCGCTCTCTTCAGTTCAGTACGGTGCGGCGCGCAGTGGGTCCATCGGCTATTGGATCGATGGCAGTCACGCGGGTTTCGGTTTGATGCCTGAAGCCTGCGCCTTGGTGATTGATCATTGTTTTCAGGATTTGGATCTGCACCGACTCGAAATCAACATTCGCCCGGAGAACGCGGCAAGCCTTCGGGTGGTGGAAAAGCTGGGGTTTAGGGATGAAGGTCTGCGCCGGGCGTACCTGCATATCAATGGTGCGTGGGCGGATCATCGCACCTTTGCGTTGAACCGAGAAGAGCTTTCCACCACGATGCTCGAACGCATCTACGAACGATGAAGCACAATTAGCTTCACTACGCGCAGAGGTCTTCACTGAAGCGAGGATTCGTGGTGAAAACTTATAGACACACCGGCATATGTGCGTGTCACCGTAGGAAAGGTTGCATAGGGTTGAGATGAAAGAGTCATATTCGACTCTATGAGATTTGACCGACTCAATCGGTGATGGAGGACCCACATGGCTGGCACGTCCCAGAGCGCTTCGCAGAAAGATGCTGCGTCCCAACTCAAGATACGTGTGCGCTATGGCCGGTTGTCCGTTGCACTGATCGGTGTCTTGGCAATTTTGGCGACAGTTCTTGGAGCCATCTTGGCTCCGTTCACTGCCCTCTCCTTTGGCACTGTAGGAATTTTCGCGCTGCTCGCAGTTGCTTCCTTCGCCACTTTGCGAATGCTCGCTGTCCGCGACCGCAACCGCAAGCTGCTTGATCATCTTGAGGCAACTCGCCAGAAGGCACTGCAGACTCCGGCCTTTGAAGATGCTGCCAACAAGGTCATCGCACGCAAGCACGATGGTGAAGAAGTCTTTGACGCTCGTCCGGGCTCAGCACGACGTGCTCCGGCCATCACCGCTGATGAACTTCGCGCCGAAGCTTTGCGTGTAGCTCACGGTCACGGTGGAGTGAAGCAGCCAGATACTTGGGTTCCAACCCGCGTGCCAAAGCCAACTTATGTTGAAGCAAGCGAGCGTATCGCTCAGGCTGCGAAGACCGCTAATGAAGCACCTGCGGTTCGTACCCAGAAGGCTCCGCTTCCTGCCGAACAGCCATTGCGACCAAGCAAGCAGATCAGCCTCAAGGCTTCGGAAGATGCCAAGCGTTTGGCTACCGAGGTTTCAGCAGAAGACCGTGCAGCAGTTACTTCGGTAGCTACCAAGCGTGCTGAGACTACTAAGGAAGCTGCACCAAAGGAGCCTGAAGCTCCAGCAGCGGAAACCGTTGCTCCAGTGACCGGCACCTTGCCAGCCTCTGACCTTTCGGTTTCCAGCACCAAGCCTCGTCTGAACTTAGACGCAGTGATGCAGCGCCGCCGCGCATAATACTTTTGAGCAAAAAACAAGCTGTGGTCCTCACCGAATATCGGTGAGGATCACAGCTTTTTTAATACGTTTTTGAGCTGGTCTTAACTAGTGCATCATGTCTTCTGAAGGCAGCGGACCCTGGTTGCCACGGTGATGCGCAAAGACCAAAGTGGTCTCGGTGTGCCCAACGGATTCATCGGTTGCCAAGTTATCTAGCACCCAGTCGCGCAATGCGTCCGTGGAACCTACAGCGATGTGTAGGAGATAGTCGGTGCCACCGGAAACGTGGAACATGGAGAGAACTTCTGGAAGGCGGGGGATCCGCTCCACAAAGGTATCGATTTTCTCGCGGTCATGGGCACGTAGTTTGACCGAGATCAATGCCTGAACGGTTCGGCCTACGGTCCCGAGTGCCACTTCGGCGTGATAACCGGTGAGGATTCCACGTTCCACTAACGAACGGGTGCGCAGAAGCGCAGTCGACGGCGCGATGCCTGCGCGCTGGGCTAACGTGGCGTTGGAGATACGTGCGTTAGCGACCAGTTCGTCGATGATGATTCGATCAATTTCATCTAGATCGACGTTTGAAGAATGCTCTGAGTGCGGGGCCATAAGAATATTTCATCACATCCTCACGGCTTCAGTGGGATATTTGGCAAATAAACTGCCTTATGCCCTGAGCGGTAGGGCAAATAATCGCTGAACAAACCGATATATTGGGGATATGACACGTCGTTCTGAGCACACCGGTGAATCCTTCGATACCAGACTGGCAGCATACTGCTTGGTGGAAAACGAAGGAAAGATACTGCTGACACTCTGGGACATGCGCCACCGAGATCCAAAATTTACACCCCGCTGGTCACTGCCCGGTGGAGGCATTGATCTAGGCGAACCAATTATCGAAGGTGCCAAGCGCGAAGTTTATGAAGAGACCGGCTACGCGGTAGGGGAGCTGGAATTGCTGGATGTGACCACGGGTGTCATTCCAGGGGCAAAGCGTTACTCCGGTGAAGGTTACCCAATGCAAACTGTTGCAGTGGTCTATAAAGCCAAACTCACCGGTGGAGAGCTCCGCCATGAAGTTAACGGTTCCACCAGTCAGGCTGCTTGGTTTACCCGCGAAGAAATTCAGAAGTTGAATTGCATTGAGCGTGTAGAAAGCATCTTGCGACTGACCGCAACTGGTAAGTAACCGCTGATCTAAAAGTCTCTGCCATAGAATCTATAGGGATATGAACTTGCGAAAATCCTCTCGTCTCGGTGTCCTCTGCCTAGCCCTGCTATTGCCACTTGCCGCGTGCACTGCCAATGAGCAGACTTCCACCAACGAGTCCAGCAAGAACGTGACCTTGAAGATTGCTCGCGGTGATCGGCCAGTTGAGCAAGCACTGGCAGAGGTTTACAAAAACGCTCTGGAAGCTAAGGGTTATACCGCTCAGATCAACAAGTCCGGCGATGATCCCTTTAAACAGGTTCAAGACGGCCAAGCTGATGTGGCGATAGACCAAGCCACAACTGCGCTCTTCCTATCTAAAGATTCTGCTGGCGTCACTGGCGACGACGGCGTTCTGTCTGTTGACGATTTGAAGAAGCTGCGCTCAGAAATCAACGATGCTGATCATCAGATCACAGCACTAGATATGAGCCCGGCAGACGCGGGCAAAGAATTAGTCATGAGTGAGGCAGAAGCGGACACCCATGAGGTTGATTCGCTGTCCTCGCTGGCTAAAGCCTGCAGCAAGCTCACCGTGATCACCGATGCATCGGATACGAGCAACCTTGCCGCAGCACTGAAGACCGAGGGGTGCCAGGCGCCTAAGATCTCTGTCGTTGACTCCTCGGACATCGATACTCAGTTGCGCGCCTCGGTGGATCGAGCGGTCGCGGTCAGTGCCGGCAACGCCATCATTTCTGATGAAGGTTTTAAGAGCATTTCAGATAGCGCCAAGTTGTTTAACGCAGAGCCCTACCTGTTGCTTGCTGGCGCCAACGTGGATGACAAAGCGCAAGACGAACTGAACAAGGTAACCGCAGAAGTCTCACAGCAGACCCTGGTGGACCTGAACCGAATGGTCAACGAACCTGGGGCGATGGCGCCCAAGGAAGCGGCGACCCGCTGGGAATGGATTATCGAGTAGCAGGCTCACACTGCTCTTGGTATTCGACCCTTTAGGATTTCGGCCGCTTCCGACGGCGGTCGAGTAACAAGGTGTGTTTCACACACCTGACATGAGAAAGTGTAATCATGGCAGAATTCAAGCAATCGACGAAACTGCACAACGTCCTGTACGACATCCGTGGGCCGCTACTAGAGCATGCCCAGCGAATGGAGTCCGAGGGACACCGCATCCTGAAGCTGAACATCGGCAATCCCGCGCCGTTCGGCTTTGAAGCGCCTGACGCGGTGCTTGTCGACATGATTCGCAACTTGCCAAACGCCCAAGGTTATTCAGACTCTCGTGGCATCCTCTCGGCACGTACTGCCGTTTCGCAGTACTACCAGACCCGCGGCATCCAGACCATTGGTGTGGATGACATCTACCTGGGTAACGGTGTCTCCGAGCTGATCACGCTCTCGCTCAACGCGCTATTAAACAATGGCGACGAGATCCTGATTCCTGCTCCGGACTACCCACTGTGGACCGCTTCGGTTTCCCTGGCTGGTGGCACCCCGGTGCACTACCTGAATACCGAAGAGGAGGGCTGGCTTCCTGACCTAGAGGACATGGAAGCTAAGATCACCGATCGCACCAAGGGCATCGTGATCATCAACCCGAACAACCCCACCGGTGCCGTCTACCCGAAGGAAACCCTAGAGGGAATCTTGGAGCTGGCCCGTAAACACAACTTGATTGTGTTCTCGGACGAGATCTACGAAAAGATCCTTTACGATGACGCCGTGCACATCAACACTGCTGCGCTGGCTGATGACGTGCTGATCTTGACCTTCTCGGGTCTGTCCAAGGCGTACCGTGTGTGCGGTTTCCGCTCTGGCTGGATGGCCATCTCCGGTCCTAAGCATCAGGCCAAGGACTACGTTGAAGGCATTAATCTGCTGACCAACATGCGTCTGTGCGCTAACGTGCCCGGGCAACACGCAATCCAGACTGCACTGGGTGGCTATCAGTCCATTGATGACTTGATCCTGCCCGGAGGGCGTCTGCTGGAACAGCGCGATGCAGCCTACAACCTGCTGACCGCAATTCCGGGTGTGAGTGTTCAAAAGGCCAAGGGTTCGCTGTACATGTTCCCCAAGCTGGATCCAGAAGTGTACCCAATGCATGATGATGAAGTTTTTGCCCTTGAGCTGCTCAAGGCTCAGAAGATTCTGATCACGCAGGGCACCGCCTTCAACTGGGTCCGTCCGGATCACTTCCGTCTGGTGACCCTGCCTAACGTGCGAGACCTGACCGACGCTGTAGGACGTATTGGACAGTTCCTCGAAGACTGGCGCGCGCGAGCCTAGTCTCTGATCGCTAAGCACTGAGCTCTTACACCTTCACCGAACCATCAACCTGGTTCGGTGAAGGTGTTTTTGCGTCGTAACATCTATTTGTCAGCGCTGCTAAATTCATCCCACCGAGAAGCTGAACTGCGCGTTATGCTGGGGTCATGAGCAAATATCCGCAGAATCTGCTAGCTTCATTGCGCGTAGTAGGCCCGGTTGACTTGGCCGAGCGCGCCACCGGAGAACCTAAATGGTGGCCTAAGAAAGCTCCTCAAACTAAGGCGCAAGCAGCCAAGCGATTAGCTGAGATTGCCCTTGAACTCGCTGAACTTCAAGAACGCTTATTTGCTTCCGCATCCCACGGAGTGATCAACGATTCACTGCTTCTGGTGCTTCAAGGAATGGATACCTCCGGCAAGGGTGGAATCGTGCGCCACGTGATGGGTCTGTTTGATCCTCAGGGCGTAGACCACCACGCATTTAAGACGCCAACTGATGAAGAGAAAGAACACGACTTCCTCTGGCGCGTTGAGAAGCAGCTACCCAAGCCGGGACACATCGGCGTTTTTGACCGCTCACACTACGAGGATGTGCTGATCCACAAGGTGCAGAAACTGAGCACCGGACGACAGATTCAGGGCCGCTACCGTCGTATCCCCACCTTTGAACGCAAGCTAGGTGAGCGTGGCATCCACCTATTCAAGGTGATGCTGCATATCAGTGCCGACGAACAGTACGCGCGACTGCGCGAGCGCTTAGACCGTCCAGATAAGCACTGGAAGTACTCGCCAGGCGATGTAGATGATCGTTTGCTTTTTGCTGAGTATCAGCAGGCTTATGAGATCGCCATTGAACGTACCGCCACCGAAGATGCACCGTGGTACGTAATTCCGGCAGATCAGAAGTGGCGGGCTCGGCTCTGTGTAGCTGAGCTACTCTTAGCTTCGCTGCGTGACATTGATCCGCAGTGGCCGGAAGCTGACTTTGATGTCTCGGCCGAAAAGAAGCGTCTGGCTGAGACTAAGTAACGGGTCTTAGTCGTTAGTGTCTTCTACTCGGCTGCGTGCTTGCTCAAGACGTTGCGAGACACCGTTGAGCCAATTTTCGCAGTGTGCTGCGAGGGCTTCGCCGCGCTCCCACAGCGCGAGCGAAGCTTCCAGCGCGACGCCGCCGGTTTCCAATTGGCTGACCACGGTCAGCAGTTCTTCGCGAGCTTGCTCGTAGGAGAGGTTCTTGATGTCCTCAGGGATTGGTGTAGTCATGATGGCTCCAGAATTCTTCGAGTTAGTTCGCGGCATCGCCGGCGGGAATTGATTGTTTGGTCTGCGCGGTGAGCTGCCCTGAGGCCAACCGGATGAAGAGCTCAGAATCAACCGGGGCATCTGCGGCTTCACGCACGATACTGCCGTCAGCAAGTTGCGTGACCGAGTAGCCTCGGTCCAAGGTCTGCTGAGGAGACAGTGCGCGTACCTGAGATTTCAAATGGTTGATCTCATCCCGGGCTCGTTGCACGCGGTAGTGCAGCAGGTCCGTAGAGCGTTGCTTCCAACGCTCTAGATCTTCGGCTCGTGAAGTCACCATTACCTGCGGGTTGGCAAGCACCGGACGCTGACGTACGGAGGCGAGAAGTTGTGCTTCGCGTTCCAGCAAGTTGTTGATTGAGCGCTCAAGACGATTACGCGCCAACTGCAGTCCGGCGAATTCTTCATTAAGATCCGGAACAATACGCTTGGCCGCATCCGTGGGAGTTGAGGCACGCACATCCGCGACATCGTCAAGGATTGGCCGGTCTGCCTCGTGGCCAATGGCCGAGACGACCGGAGTCGCGGCAGCGAATACTGCACGAATCAACTCTTCGTTGGAGAACGGCAGCAGGTCTTCTAAGGCGCCGCCACCGCGGGCAATGACGATGACATCAATCTGCGGATCAGCATCAAGTTCCTTGAGCGCAGCGGTCACTTGGTTGGCAGCGTCCACACCCTGAACTGCCGTATTGATCACCCGGAATTGGGCGGATGGCCAGCGCAGTGTGGCGTTGCGCAGAACGTCCTTTTCAGCATCTGAATCACGTCCCGTGATCAAACCAATACGCCCAGGAAGAACTGGCAGTGGCAGTTTGTGCTCAGGGGCAAAGAGACCTTCAGCGCCCAAAGCTTGGCGCAATCTTTCGAGTCGCACCAATAGTTCGCCCAAGCCCACCGGGCGAAGATCTGTCGCATTCAAAGAAAGGCGACCGGTCTTCGCATAGAAGCTTGGCTTCACCTGCGCCACTACCCGAGAACCTACCTCAGGGGTGGCGTCGAGCTTGCGCATGGTGGAGGACCAAATCGTCACCGAGAACGAGAAATCCGAATCCACGTCACGCAGGGTGAGGTAGGCATGGCCATTGCGCACATTGGCTTCCAACAGTTGTCCCTCCACCCACACCACGGGGGAGTTCTCAATGTGGATTTTCAGCTTCTCTGAGAGCAGGCGCAGCGGCCACGGGTTATCCGCGGTGGTCTGCCCAGCAGTAGCCGGCAGGCTTGCTGGTGATTGGGGCTCCATCCAGGCCGCTCCTTGAAAAATCGATGTATGGCACCAGCTCTCACAATCGCTGTTGCACAAGTGAGACTACCGTATGGCACCGACGGTTCTAGGGATTACTGAGCCTTTCGGTGCTCCAATCTAGATGGAGCATTGGTATCACAATGGGTGAAGTTTAGCTGTGGTTCATCGTGACTAGCAGTCTTGGAATTGCTTTTCGAACAATTGGATTAAGCCTTCGTTTTTGTGTTGCCTCGCGCTTACACCAAGCGCACACTCTTGAGCATTGGAGAATCATTCGCGAAAGGCACAGCGTCATGCATGGGGAATCAAAGAATCATCACTTCCGGCGGAGTATAGGAGCAACGGCATTATCGGCAGGATTGCTGGTCGGCTCGGTTCCACTCTCGGCCTCAGCCCTTGGCGCGGGGTCACTGTCCGTGCCGGCAGTATCAACCGTTGCTGTGGCAACCGAACTGTCCATCGACTGGCCCGCACGGGTACGAACCACCGACAACCTGAACATGCGCACCGGGTCGTCCACTGCCTATTCGGTGCTGAAAACAATCCCTAAAGGCACCTCGGTTGCCGTGGTGGGGCGCGAGTCAAACGGCTGGTACAAAGTCAGCTACGACGGCAAGAGTGGATACGTGAGCAACAGTTATGTTGTCGCCGCTTCGGTACGAACGCTAGACAGCCTCAATATGCGAAGCGGTGCATCCACCAGCTACCGAATTCTGAAAACTATTCCCACCGGGACCACGGTCTCTGCCTACGCCAAAGCCTCCAACGGCTGGTACAAGGTCAGCTACGGCGGATCCACCGGCTGGGTCAGCGGAACCTACGTCACCACCTATCCCAAGCCACCGTCAGCACCAATGAGCAGCGGGCCAAACCGGACCTCACGAGTGGTGCTGACCTTTGATGACTGCCCGAGCACCCTGAGCGCATATAAGGACACCATCAACTATGCCGCCAGCGCCAACATCGGTTTGGTCATCGCACCGATCGGGGACTGCCTAGCTTCCTACAAATCACGCTACGGGGTGGATCTGGCCAGCCTGGCCCGCGCCAAAGGCCAATGGGTGATCAACCATTCGATCAGCCACCCGGATCTGCGCCCACTGAGCTGTCAGAAGGTCGGGGCGCAACTTGGTGGCACCGGTGTCCACACCAACTTCGGGCGCCCACCCTATGGGGCAATCGACGGTTCGGTTCGTTGTGGTTACAACAGCCGCGGCATGGCCCCATGGACCTGGACTCGGGATACCGAAGACTGGAAGGTGAAATCCAAGTCCATCACCATCGCCCGTGCTGCGGCTGCAGCCAAGGGGGATACCGTGCTCATGCACATGCAGTGGTACGGCTTCTCACCCGATTCGCTACGTCAGATCAAAGCCAAACTGGCCAATCGTGGCATCGGTGTCTGCCGGACATACAAGGGCAGTGACGGAACAGGAGCGGTAGTTCGCACCCCGGTGAAGTTCCCAAGTTCGCTGCCTTGTTAGCTGGTTTTCTGATGAGTGGAGGTGGAACTCACAGGGTGCAAAGGGTGGCGCGCATCATATGAGCATGGGCTAACTTGCATCCAGTTCGTAGACTAGAGGTATGGCTACTTCCACTTCCATTCCGGTATCGCTGCCAGTCCCACGGATTCCGCGCGTACGTCGCTCTCCAGCCGAGATTGCAGCTGCCTCTCCACAGGTGAACGAACGCAAGGTTTTGCTCGCAGCACCGCGTGGTTACTGCGCCGGTGTGGACCGTGCCGTGGTGGCCGTTGAAAAGGCTTTGGAGCACTACGGCCCACCGGTCTACGTGCGCAAGCAGATCGTGCACAACCTGCACGTGGTCTCCGAACTGGAGTCCCGCGGAGCGATCTTCGTGGAAGAAAACGAAGAAGTTCCAGAAGGCGCACTGGTGGTTTTCTCCGCCCACGGTGTCTCCCCGGCAGTGGTTCAGTCCGCGGCCGACCGCAACTTGCAGACCATCGATGCCACCTGCCCGCTGGTCACCAAGGTGCACCGCGAAGCCGTGCGCTTTGCCAAAAACGATTACGAGATCCTGCTGATCGGTCACGAAGGCCACGAAGAAGTTGAAGGTACTTACGGTGAAGCACCGGAAGTCACCACCATCGTGAACAACCCCGAAGAAGCTGACACCGTACAGGTCAAGGACCCGGACAAGCTCATCTGGCTCTCGCAGACCACGCTGAGTGTGGATGAAACCATGGAGATCGTGCGCCGACTACGCGTGCGTTTCCCCAACCTGCAAGATCCACCCAGCGATGACATCTGCTACGCCACCACCAACCGTCAGGCTGCGATCAAGAACATCGCCCCACAGTCCGATTTGGTGATCGTTGTCGGCTCCGCGAACTCCTCCAACTCGGTGCGACTGGTTGAGGTGGCACTAGATCACGGCGCCAAGGCTTCCTACCGTGTGGACTTCGCCAATGAAGTAGACGAGTCCTGGTTTGAAGGCGTCTCCACCGTCGGCGTGACCTCCGGCGCCTCGGTGCCTGAGGTGCTGGTGCGCGAAGTGGTGGCCTTGCTGGCCGAGTACGGCTTCAACGACGTCGCCGAGGTAACCACCGCGGAAGAGGACATTATCTTCTCGCTGCCTAAGGAAATTCGCGGCAAGCTCAAGGAAGCCGGAGACGAGGAACGCGCCCTTGGCGGTCGTGGTTCCCGTCCGCAGTCCAACTAAAGAATTCACGCGCCAGTAGATCATTGCGCGCTCATCACTAGCAAAAGGTAGAATTTTCTCCCGTGGCTCTTACTATCGGAATCGTCGGACTGCCCAACGTCGGCAAGTCCACCATGTTCAACGCGCTGACCAACGCCCAGGTGCTGGCAGCCAACTACCCGTTCGCGACTATCGAACCTAACGTGGGCGTCGTCCCACTGCCTGACGCGCGTCTGAAGGTGCTCGCCGGAATCTTCGATTCCGAGCGCATCCTTCCAGCGACCGTGTCCTTCGTGGACATCGCCGGCATCGTTAAGGGTGCTTCGGAAGGTGAAGGGCTGGGCAATAAGTTCCTGGCTACCATCCGTGAAGCCGACGCGATCTGCCAGGTGACTCGCGCGTTCGTCAACGACGACGTGATTCACGTCAACGGCAAGGTGGACCCTGCCTCGGATATCGAGACGATCGCCACCGAGCTGATCCTCGCCGACATGCAGACCATCGAAAATCAGCTTCCGCGTCTGGAAAAGGAGCTGCGCACCAAGAAGATCGAGAAGTCCTTCCTGGACGCGGTGCTCAATGCGCAGAAGATCCTCGAAGAAGGCATCACGCTCTTCGCCGCCGCGAAGACCAAGGGTGTTGACTTAGAAGAGCTCGCGCCAATGCAGCTGATGACCACCAAGCCATTCATCTACGTGTTCAACACCGATGAGGCTGGTCTGGCCGACACCGAGATGCAGGCGAAGCTCTCCGAGCTCGTTGCACCGGCCGAAGCAATCTTCCTTGACGCACAGTTCGAATCCGAGCTCGCCGAGCTGGAAGAAGACGAAGCGGCAGAGATGATGGAAGATGCAGGCATCGTCGAGTCCGGACTGGGCAAGCTGGCCCGCGTCGGTTTTGACACCTTGGGTCTGCAGACCTACCTGACCGCTGGCCCGAAGGAAACTCGTGCCTGGACCATCTCCAAGGGTGCCACCGCACCGGAAGCAGCCGGTGTGATCCACACCGACTTCCAGCGCGGCTTCATCAAGGCTGAGGTTGTCGGCTTTGAAGACCTTGTTGAGGTTGGTTCCATTGCTAATGCGAAGGCTGCCGGTAAGGCGCGCATCGAAGGCAAGGAATACATCATGAAGGACGGCGACGTGGTCGAGTTCCGTTTCAACGTGTAGTCGCGTTTCGCTTTAGCATCAGGAGTTCTAGTGATCCAGTTATGGAGCGCGATCTCGGTTGCAGTTTTGACCGTCGTTATTGCCCCGTTGCTACGAGGTGAGATCAGCGGTCAACTTGCGAAGCGAATCGCGACGCATGCGGAAATTCGGCAAAACCTAGAGGGAAACGCTGAAGCGGCTGCTCACCTAGATGCACTTCTTACAAGTGAGACGCGTGTGCTCAGAGACCGTGAGACGCATCGTCTGACTCGCAAGCTAAATGGTGGCAACGTCGCAGCACTTGTCTTCGTCGCGCTCGTGGGCGGGGGATCGGTTTACGGACTCGTCTCTGGCGCTGTCGCTATTGCGGAGAAACCCGGGTTCTTCTGGGTTCTCATAGTTGTTGCGATAATCGTCGGACTGTTCGCTATCGCTTTGGCGGCTGCTGGTTTGGGGACCTTGTATGAACCGCCACGGGAGAAGAAGCGGGCGGCGGCAAAGCCTTAGTAGCGATGATGCAATCCTGCCTTTCGTATCTCATCGGGCCAGGGCGAATTACGTTCGCGACTGGTTTGAATCGGATTCTGCCTGCAGCGGTTGTTCTGTGCGGGAATGCGGTGAAGTTCCCCTTCAACGTCGAATTCCGCTGTACTGCTTTGAGGGCGCCCGGGATGCTTCAAGCATCCTGGGCGTTCCTATTTCCGGCCGCAAGAAACCGTGGGGCCCGCTGGCTCCAGCTGGACAGTTGGTTTGAACAAGGGACGCACAGTCTGGGGGGACTCCCCTTCGATAGTCCGCCCGACGAGAAGGACTCATATTTCGATGCGGCTAGCTCCTTCTGTGCACCGCGAGAGTCTAAGGCGAAACAAGACGAACGATGCCGGGTTCCATTTGGCTGGTATCTTCAGAGTTCTACTCACGCGCGGTGAGATAGAAATCGTTGTTCATCTTGATAACTAAGGCCCGGATCGCTTACATTGCCGTGATAAAGCTGGTGAAGTGCGAGTCCCCGCTGTCGGGCGATTGCTTGCGGGCGGGGAGGGCCCCGCGCGTTGCACGTGGCAGAGCACATGCGTAAGATAGAAACCACTAAGACCGGTTCCGCCTACTTCCGTAGGTCCAGGGCCGGTCCTCATTTTTATCAGGCGGTGTTCGTCATCGAAGACGTCAAGATGTACAAGTCGTATACCCAGCAAGTGGAGATCCTTGCTGATCGCGGCATGGATATGGGAGACCAAGAGTCCGCCGTCGCGACGCTTCGGCGAGTAAACTACTACCGGTTGAGCGGCTACTGGTATCCGTTCAGAAGACAGACTCGCGATGGCCGCCACGATGACTTTTACGCCGGTACGCGCTTCAGCGACGTTGTCGCCTTGTATGAGTTCGATGCGCGCCTTCGTGCCGCCGCTTTTGCAGCGCTGGCACCGGTAGAGCTGGCCATCCGTGCGCTACTCGGGCATGAGCTCGGGCGCATTGATCCCTGCGCTCATTTGCAATCCTCACTGCTTGGCCCCACAGCGCGCAATGGTAGCGGGTATGCAAAATGGGTGAAGCGTTATGAGGACGAGCTGAATAGGTCGCGTGAGGATTTTGTGGAGCACCACCACAAGAAGTATGGCGGGAAGCTGCCGGTATGGGTTGCAACTGACCTGCTGGACTGGGGGAGCCTGACGTACCTATATGGCTTCGCCCCTCGCGGCGTCCAAGACGTTGTTGCCAATTCATGCGGACTTAGCGCGCCTCAACTGACGAGCTGGCTCAAGTCGCTTAATCTCGTGCGAAATACATGTGGCCATCACGGACGTCTGTTCAACCGCGTCCACACGATTACGCCTAAGCTACCTAAAGCCGGTCGCCACCCTAACCTCGATGCCGTTCCCACAGACTGGAGTCGCACGTTCGGGCAACTCACGTTGATACAGTTCCTGTCTGACCAGTTGGAAACTGGTCGCAGTAGACTTCTACCGGCCGTTATGGCGAGCTTTCCGGTGGTTCAACTAGTCCCGATCACTCACATTGGCGTCCCCGAGGGATGGCGGGAAAACAGCCCACTCTGGTCCTGAGGGGTCGTTACAGCCAGACGTTGGTTTCTGTGGGCACAGCTGTAACTATCCCTTGAATGCAGACCATCCAAGTTTTAAGATGATGGCATGTTGAGCATCGATGCGTCATTGATCGAAGGGTGGATTGTCTCTCTAGATGATGGCCCCCAGCATGGAAGTTCGCTTCTCGATCTGCTTTCAACATCTCGACATTGAAAGCTCCAAGACCTTCGTAATGGGGCGAGCGGATCTATTCGACAGCTATGTGAGCAACATGAACGGAGCATGACCCAGATGGCCTTGACCTATGAAGAGTACGCACCAAGCGTCCGGCGGATGCCGCTAGCCGAGCGCGTATCAATGCGCACAAGGGGCGGATGCTCGCGGAGGTCCGCGCGTACCGCCTGCGCGAGTTGCGCGAGCAGGCCGGACTTACTCAGGCGCAGCTTGCTGAACGTATCGGTGTCGGTCAGCGCCAAGTTTCAAAGATTGAGCATGGTGACATCGAAAGCGCGAGGGTCGGCACCATCCGGAACTACCTTGAAGCTGTTGGCGGCGAACTCTCACTTGAGTATGTGATGGGTGATGAAAGGGTGCGGGTGACCTAATGGTTGAGCGTTACTACACCAGTGCATGGGAATGGGAGTGCTGCGGCGGCCCGCTTCGAGTCGGCGATGAGGCCGAGCTGGAAGTGCAGTACGACTCAGACTCCGCAAAATCCATGCGTACCGAACTTGCCAATGAACTGCCGGCGCCGCTGACCGGAGTCGAGAGCCACCATGACGACGAGAGCGTTGTTCAACGTGGACGGATAGTTGCATTGGATGCCGTTATTGCAGACGCTAAGTGGGTAGTGACACCTCGGGCCACACCGTCCCCGCGGATGCAACCTATGGGTGACGGATCATTTGCTAGCTTCGGAAACACTGCACCCGGTCAGGCCGAGGGGCAGAAAATGAGAGGAACTAGTCGCCTCGTTCCAGTTTTGGTGCTTCCAGATGAGGCTGCGGAACCTGAGGAAGCTGGGCCGGATCTCACAGTCTTTGGCGAACAGATCAGTCCGGAGCTCACCGGGTATGTAATCACCATTGAGTTGTCTTGAGGAAAGGCAGATCAGTGACTATCACTGACAAGATCGAACCGAAGAACCACTATGAGTTGAACCGTGCGAAGGATGCTGCTGGGGAGCAGATCTCTGCGATCACACCGTTGGAGGTCGGATGAGCACGGCATTACGACGAACAGCTCTGGTAATAATGGACATGCAGCAGGGCGTCGTGCCAGGTTGCTTCGATGCAGATGGTGTTGTTCAACGCACTGCGACACTCGTGGCGCGAGCTCGTGCCGAGTCGGTCCCAGTCTTATGGGTAATGCATGATCCTGTGGGGGTCGGGACCGCCGATTGGGATCTAGTCTCCCCACTGGCATGGCGCGACGACGAGGCTGTTGTGTGCAAGCAATATCGTGACTCGTTTGCAGAAACAGATCTCAAGGAGACACTCGAACGGCTTGGAGTTACACGACTCGTGGTGGCTGGTGCACAATCGGATTACTGCATTCGTACAACAACGCAGCGCGCGGCAATCGAGGGTTTTGACGTCACTCTTGTGAGTGACGCGCATACCACCGAAGATTCAGCGTGGGATGGCGTCGCAGTGGCCGGCGAGCAGATCGTGGCGCACACAAACATGTACTTCTCCGGTCTGCGCTATCCTGGCCAACTGTTCACTGTTGATACTCACTCAAACGTCGAGTTTTAGGTGATCGTTAGTCGGTACAGCGCATGTCGCCCACCCACAGGCGACTCCATGCTGAGAATCGGGGGAGTCTGTCTCAACGTCAAAGCCTTAGAACAGCTCCTGTCGTTGCTGCCGGCGACTAATCGTGCATCTTGTGCAGTGATAAAATTACTAGCATCATGATCAGCCCGTTGCCGAAAGGCGCGGGCTGATTTTCTATCTGTAGGTGCGTGCGTACCATCGACGGAACGTTCCCGGCGATGTCCTGTCCCGTATTACCGATCCTTAGTGTTATTGGATGTATGGCTCAGAACACATCGATCAGCCTGAGCGATCATTTCGCAGACTTTATTTCCCGTGAAGTTGAGAGCGGAAAGTACGGGTCAGTCAGTGTGGTCGTCCGTGCTGGGCTCTGTCTATTGGAGGATCAAGAAAGGCATCTGGCGACGCTAAGATCGACTCTCATCGCTGGAGAAAGCAATGGTGCGCCGGGAATGTTTGATTTCGAGGCGCTTATTGCTTCGAAGATGTCATAAAAAGCATTCGTTCCACATCGGTCGCGCGGTAAGAGATTTAGTTAATCTGGGGCTTCATACGGGCGCGCTGAGATGAAGATCAAGCTGAGCGCTTTATCTGCGGTCCGTCTCTTGAGGATAAGTCGTACGATAGATGCATGATTTCAGCGACTCCTTCTCAGTTCCGTAGCCAGTCGAGCGACTACATCGCCGCTACGCAGCATGAGCCTGTCGAAATCATCTCCCGTCGTGCAGGTCGTGCTGTCCTCGTGTCACCCGAATTTTTCGACCGTGCAATGCAGGCGTTGGAGGACCAAGCTGATGTTCGTGCAGTGGCAGAGGCGCGCGACGAGCCGCGGATTCCATTCGAAGATCTGGTTGAAGAGCTTAGGCAACTGTCTCGTAGCTCCAGGTAATTCCTGCGAGAAGTTTAGCCTTATTAAGCTCAGCCGTATTGAAGCCAAATGCTGTGAAGGCCGCTGCGATTTGTTCTCGGATTTCTCCATGGCAAAGGGATCAGGGAACGTCATCAAAGATTGTGTTTGTACTACTCATCCTCTTTCCTTCGAACCTCTGCAGCCTTTTCATCCTTGATCCGACGGCTTAGCGCTGAGAGTTTTCGATCCTGTGCTTCGTAGCCAGGTTTGTGCATGTTCTCGAAAGGATCCTCCGCCAGCGTGAAGGCATAAGCGGGATTATTGAACTTCTTGCCTTTGGTGCCCCGACGCTTAGAGTTGATGATGCCTTCGGCGATTTCCGGATCGATATTGCGGTAACCCCATCGCGCTTCTTCAATCTCTTCTTCCGTAGCTGGGGGAATATCTTGTGCAGCCCGCTCTAGGCGTTGGGCCTCAATATGTTCTCCCATACGCAATTGCCAGCCGATCTGATGAACACGATCAAGCAACAAATGTATGGCCACAACTTCATCGGGTTCAGCAACGTAGACGTCCCGCTGATGGATTGATTGGCGGCCGCTACGCCAGTTGTTAATGGTTTCCATGACCCGCCGTGTTTCATCGGAGTCGGCGGGCGTCGTTTCGAACCCGTAGTCATCAAACATCAAGAAGTCATAGACAACCGACGGCGTTAGCTCACGTTGGTCCCAAAGCTCTCGTAGCTCGTTGTTTACAAACGGGGCGCCCTCGGGTTCACGCGACATCTCATCCCGGCGCTGGTGCATAACAATCGCCTTACGGGTTTTGTCTACGCTGGAGGTCGCGAAGAGACGAGCCACAGGTACCAGTCCGCGCTCAATCATTGATAGCGCAGAAGTGCGTAACCGGTCGGCGCTCGCCAACAGATCATCTTGCAACGCGATCATCTGCGCAGGGGACAAGTTCTTGGAAAGATGAGGGGTCGATGCCATGATTCAAAGTATTAGTCTTGGCCCCGACAGTTTGAGTTCATGGCCGATTGTCTACAAGAGAACTGAGCATATGTTCACTGATTACGATTCACGGATGGTCACCCTCTACGACGGCGACAACCCGGATGGACCGGACCACGATTACTACCGGTCGCTGGCTTCGCCTCACGAGAAGCAGCGCATCCTGGACCTCGGATGCGGTACCGGAATCCTCACTGTCACGTTAGCGAACCACGCACAGGAAGTTGTTGGAGTTGACCCGTCTCCGGCGATGATCTCGTACGCGCGTCAACGTCCGGGTGCCAACGACGTCACGTGGATTGAAGGGGACTCCAGTTCCCTGAGCGAAGGTTCATTCGACCTGATGGTGATGACGGGAAACGTGGCACAGCACATCCCGGACCCCTACTGGGACCGCACGCTGAAAGATCTGCGAAAGTTGGCCTCGGAAGGTTGCATGCTGGCCTTCGAGTCTCGTAATCCATCCACGCGGGCATGGGAAAAATGGGCGGCAGAAGAGCCGACGACTCGGGACACGATGTATGGGCCGCTTACCGAGTGGAGCGAGACGGCAGAGCTTGATGAGGGACAGGTACAGCTCCGATCTTTTAGTAGGTTCGAATCGGAAAATGAGTTGGTCGAGGAAAGCGTGCTATTGACCTTCCGCGATTCTCAGTTGCTGACGGAGCAGCTAGCAGATGCTGGCTTTGAGACCGCCGCAATTTGGGGCGATTGGGATCGGACCCCGTTTGATGGCAGTCAAGGCGTGATGATTTTTGAAGCGCGGGCGGTCTGATCAGAAATCGGCACAGACTGTCATTGCGAGTAGAGGTAGTAAGTAAGGCCCATCGGTGCCGCACGTTTCTGGGAGCGTGGAGTCGCCCATCCGAATCTGGGCTATGTCGGTGGCCGTTGCCTAGGTGTCTGGTTTCGACGCGTAGTCCGGCAACGCAAAGTCTGTACCTGATCATCGCCCTGATCGCCTCATGAAGAGCATGCAACGGTGTTGTTGCGTGGGGAGTGATCACCACTGGCAGTGCTGCGCGCTCGGGGCTATCCTGATTGGTGTCCGAGGAGGTGGTCGCCAATGGCATCCATCATTGTTCGCGGTCTCGATGACGGCGTGAAACAGCAGCTCGCTGCACAGGCAAAGAAACACGGCAGGTCATTGGAAGCGGAGGTTCGTGCCATCCTGACGATGGCCATGCGGAGACCGCACATTGGAATTGCCCTGCTTTCAGCAGCTCAGGGTGTGGGCGGTATCGAAGACCTGCCGATACCAGTGCGCGACGAC
Source organism: Glutamicibacter sp. MOO4 (assembly GCF_056934395.1). Classification (NCBI taxonomy): domain Bacteria; kingdom Bacillati; phylum Actinomycetota; class Actinomycetes; order Micrococcales; family Micrococcaceae; genus Glutamicibacter; species Glutamicibacter sp. MOO4. The sequence continues at coordinate 1,787,520 of NZ_CM167800.1, read as the reverse complement.
GTCGCGCGGGCGGTGGACTTCGGGTGATCGTACTCGACACAAACGTCATTTCAGAGATTTTCCGACCGTCGCCGGAACCACGGGTGGTGGACTGGCTTATGTCCTTGACCGGCGATGTCGCCATCACATCCGTCACGCTCGCGGAGCTGTTGGCCGGGGTACGACGATTGCCGGACGGCCGACGAAGAGAAGAGCTGACTTTGCGCATCGACGCAGCGCTCGCACCGTATCGGGGCGGACGCGCAGATCGCCGCGATCTGTCTGGCACATGGAGCGACCTGCGCTACGAGCAACGTGAAGGACTTTGCGCATACTGGCATCGAACTGGTTGATCCATGGACCAATAACTACTGAAGCATTGTTAGGTCGAGGTTCTCGCCCACAACGAGTTCACCGACAAAGATCTGTGTGAGCTTCGACGGTTCTTCAACAGCGAGTATCTCAAAGATGTCGGAGGGTTGGATTCGGGGCAACCATTGCTGATCTTACCCATCGAAGCACCGCTCAGTTCGTGGCCTGTCGGCGAGGTCGACCTATGCGGTCGCGCGTGGTGATCGCTGAAGGTTAGTATTCGCAGCAACGTAGTGTGGTTCCACTTTAAGGCCCAGCAGTCCTGGCCTATTACGGCTGGCAACAAAGGATGATGGGGGACCGGCTGGCTCCAGTGAAGTAGGCAGTGGGAACGCGGGCCTGCCTTATGGACGTTAGCCGTTTCTCCTAGCGAATTGTTTGTGTGCCGATGGCGGACAAAAATTGCAGCTTCTCATAGCTCTGGCTTCCGGGGCTGGCGGTATAGACAAGCAGCGTATGAGATTGTGTCGGATCCAGTAGGACTTGGCAGCTTAGCTCCAAGGCACCCAGTTCAGGGTGGATGAAGTGTTTTACTTCTTGAGGACGAATGCCCACCTCATGCCGGACCCACGTACTGCGGAACTCTTCATTTTCGCTCAGCAGCAACTCTGCCAGGTGAGCTGCCCGGGACCCAGGGCCTCGCAGCGTGGCCAACTCGCGCAGTCCCGAGGTAAACATTCGGGTGAGGAAGCTCTGATCTTCGGGCGCGTAAAGCTGTCGTGTTGCAGGGTCGGTAAACCAGCGGTAAATGATGCTGCGGGCAGGGCCACTATAAGAGGTCAGATCACCGGTGAGCGCAACCCCGAGTTCGGTCTGCCGCAGGGTTTCACCGAGCTCCGTGACAATCTCCGCGGGAGTGTCATTCAAACGATCGAAGATGCGCAATAGCCCTGGACTGATGTGGTCGCTAGCAGCACCACGAACCGGTGGATTGTGTCCGGCGAGCCGCAACAGATGATCGCGTTCGTCAAGTGAGAGATGAAGTCCTTGCGCGATGGAGGCAATCATTTGCTCGGACGGTTGCGGTCCACGCTCACGTTCGAGCCGCGAGTAGTAATCAGTGGACATATGGCAGATCAGCGCCACTTCCTCGCGTCGCAACCCACTTGTTCGGCGACGTTGACCGAGGGGAAGGCCGACGTCTTCCGGTTGCAACGACTCCCGGCGGCTGCGCAGAAACTGAGCCAACCCGGTCCTGTCGGTTGTCATACGTCTCCCTCGATTGTGTTCTTTCTTTGTACCACGCGTGCTATTGCGTATCCACGACTTGCTGATCCACCTTTCGGTGCCTGCCCGGTCAAATCCTGGGCCTCGTTATCGGGGGATTCAGAGGCCCTGAATAACTTGGCGGTCTTCTAGGAGGATGGAAATAGCCACACAACAATCAGGAGTGAATTCATGCCACGCAAAAACATCGACATTCAGGTGCCCGACCTTTCCGGCAAGCCCGCGGTCGTTACCGGAGCCAGCGATGGGATCGGACTGGGACTGGCGACTCGACTGGCCGCGGCTGGAGCCGAGGTCATCATGCCCGTGCGTAACAGACTCAAGGGTGAGAAGGCGTTGGACAAGATCAAGCAGGTGGTCCTAGCCGCGGAGATCTCCCTGCGTGATCTCGACCTTTCCTCACTTAACTCTGTCGAATCTCTGGGACAGACCCTGCGCGAGGAGGGGCAGCCGATCCACATCCTCATCAACAATGCCGGAGTGATGACACCACCAAATCGCCAAGAGACCGCTGACGGATTCGAACTTCAACTTGGTGCCAACTACCTAGGCCATTTCGCCCTCGTGGCTCACCTATTGCCCGTCCTCAAAGCTGGCCAGGCACGGGTGACCTCTCAAGTGAGCATCGCGGCGAACCAAGGAGCTATCAATTGGGAAGACCTGAACTGGGAACAGAACTACCAAGACATGAAGGCCTACAGCCAATCGAAGATTGCGCTGGGACTCTTTAGCCTAGAGCTAGACCGACGCAGTCAGGCAGGGAATTGGGGGATCAGTAGCAACCTCTCTCACCCCGGTGTCGCCCCGATGAACCTGCTCGCAGCGCGTCCCGAACTAGGACGATCTAAAGACACCCCCGGCCGGAGAATCATCCGCTCACTGTCCGAATGGGGCATCATCTTGGGAACCGTTGAGAGCGCGAAGCTGCCCGCACTGATGGCCGCCACCGCGCCTGAGGCGAAGTCCGCTGCGCTCTATGGACCTAGCGGTCCCGGACATCTTGGAGGCGCGCCCGCCGAGCAGCGAATGTACTCTCGTCTTCGCAACACAGAGGATGCGAAGCGCATTTGGAAGATCTCGGAAGAACTCGTAAAGGCTGACTTCCCGAAGGGCTGAGACAGGCGCTGAAGCACGCAGAAGATTGTGGGTCTGAGCAGTTCTCAGACGCCATAGACAAGAGCGAACCTTTGCGAATCGGCCGAGGCCTGAACATATCACTCGATTGTGAGTTGTCCTCGGCCGATTTTTGTCGGCTTGATACTTTGTATCCTCACTGCTCGGTTTTTTGTTTTCTAGCTTCGGTACGCATGATGAGCAGGTAACCGAAACCAACCACCAAATGCAGCACTGTCGATGCGGAGAGAATGTAAATCCCTGGCAGAGCAAGCCATGAAAGTTCATCGATGCGTCCTACCGCGACAAACGCCAAACCGAGCATGAACAGTGCGGTTCTGAACTTCCCGAGCATCGTTGAACCTGGTGGCGCGGACAGGCGCAGAACAAAGTAGGTACAAAGCAGAGTCAGGTCGGTCAGGAAAACCACCAGACCAATCCATAACGGAATCAAGCCGCTGGCAACGAGGGCTATGGCGATAGAAACGATGCCCAGTCGATCAGCGATGGGGTCCAGTAGGATTCCGAGTCTTGATACTTGACCGAACTTGCGAGCAATAAAGCCATCCACCCAGTCACTCAGGCCAAAAGCCAATAACAGTATCGCGGTGAGAACAGGGCGGGCATCAGAAATCAATAAGATGCAGATGGGAACGACCAGTAAGAATCGAAGCACCGTGATCCCGTTGGGAATGGTGGCCCAATCGTTGTGACTTGTTGTTCTCATGACCACGCCACCCTCCTTATCTTCTTACCTGAACAATGTCCTACCATTGCAAGAAATACAAGACGCTGATGACGGAAAAGCGGGATAGTTAGCAGTCCGCACCAGACCGAATCTTTGCTGTACCGATTATTCGAGATTCAAGACGTTTGAGTCGCTACACTTCGAAGTGCATCAGAACGAAGCGACTCAGAAAGAGAACCTCATGAATCCTGACCTTGATCTTGTTATCGAGCGCGTCATTCGTGCTCCGCGCGCGGCCGTGTGGAACGCATGGACCCAGCCGGATCTCTTTGCCCAGTGGTGGATCCCCAAGCCGTATCTCTGCCAGGTCGAGAGCTTTGACGCACAGGCAGGTGGAGGCTTTGTCACCCAGATGAGCGAAGACGGCAAGAGCTTTGTACCTCATATGGACGCGGCCTTCTTAGCTGTTGACGCTGAAGAGCGCATCGTCTTCACTAACGCGGTGGATAGTACGTTGCGTCCGGCCAACCCGATGCCGGTTTCAGTAACAGGTGAAGTGACACTGACCGATCACGTCGAAGGCACCCTCTACCGTATTGTGGCCCGGCATGCCGATACTGCTGCCCGAGCACAACACGATGAGCTGGGGCTCCTTGAAGGGTGGAGTTTAGTTACTGCGCAGCTCGCTGAACTTATTGAGGACTAAGGAAAGCGGATCTGATCCTAAAGTTTCTGCGGTGCTACTCTTGGTGCCATGTATACGGTTGTGTCTATCCACACCCCACATCCCGAGCACCGAGATGCGCTAGTCGACTCCATGCACAGGTTTGGTGCCGCAATGCGCGGTCATGACGGACTTATCGGTGTCCATACGCTTCAAGATGCCACAACGGGTCGACTTGTCGGCTTGGCAATGTTCGAATCAGAAGAAGCGGCACAACGACTTTTGCCTCTTGCTCGCGTAGCGGTCGAGACAGACGCATTTGATGTCTGGGAAGCACAGGACATTGACGGCCTAAAGCTTTTCGAAGTCTAATGTCCGGGGCCCCAGAGCCCCACATTGCCAAACTGAGAGTCTTTGTTGCGCGGATAGGTGATGTCTTTGTCCCCATGTGGACGCGGCTTTCTTCAAGGATGAAGTTTACGAAGCGCTTTCTAGCTATTGAAGAGCTGGGCAATCCATTGGCTCCGGGTGGAAATCATCTTCTTGCCCAGCACAGAGTCCGGAGCGCTCATATCAAAGCCGTGGAAGCCACCAGGCCACACATGTAGTTCTGCTTGGACGCCAGCCTGCCAAAGCGCAGTTGCATAGGCGACATCTTCATCTCGGAAGACCTCAGCAGATCCGCAATCGATAAACGTGCGTGGAAGCCCCGACAAGTCCGTGGCCCGGGCTGGAGCAGCATAGATCGACACGTCGTCGGTGCCCTTGCGCTCGCCGAGGAGAGCGGTCCAGCCCATCACATTACTGCTGCGATCCCAAATATCTTCTCCATCAATCTGAGAGGTAGAGATGGTGTTGTCGCGGTCATCAAGCATCGGATAAATGAGCACTTGGCCGGCCAATGCCGGGCCCTTTCGATCCCTAGCCAGCAGCGCAATGCCTGCAGCCAATCCGCCTCCGGCGCTGGCCCCGGCGACTATTAGTTGGGTGGGATCAATACCGAGTTCCTCAGCATGATCGCTGGTCCACACCAACCCTGCGTAGCAATCCTCTACAGGGTAGGGATCAGGGAATTCTGGAGCAAGACGATACTCGACGGTGACTGCCACCGCGTCGTTTTCGATAACCCAAGGAAGGAACTGGCTCAGCCCAGCCTACCGGTCACCGATGACCATTCCGCCACCGTGGGTGTAGTAAATACCTGGACCGCTTCCGGTTCGCCCCTCACGTTGCAAAACCGAGACCACGATTTCTGCACCCTCAAAGCCTTTGATGGTGACGTCGCGGCGGATGATCCCGGTGCCGGCAAGAACTTGCTCTGGAGGCACTTCGACAGGGTTAGCTTCGCGCAGTAGCGGAATCATCTCAGCGGTCAGAGTTGGCGGGAGCTCGTCGGTGGCCGAAGTCAGTAAGGCCTCTGGCTCCGGATCAAAAAGTGGACGCGGATGAGAATGGGGCATCGAGGCACTTTTTTCCTATGGTCGCTTCGCTGCGACGTTTTTGTCTGCTCCGAATGCGGTGATGAGAAAGCAGAATTGTTTATTGGTCTTATTTTGCCGAAGGTTTGCTAGCTATGCCGTCGAGCCACAACGTCTCTGACTCATCGCTGTGGACACCATCGGTCCCGACATGTTTGCTGCTGATCGTTGGTCCCTTTTGGATGACGTGAACCAGTGCCATGCCGTGACCGCGCCCCAGCTCGTAGTCTTCCTTCAACCAAGTCAAGATTTCACCAGCTTTGACTCCCGGTGCATCGAGGCCTTTTTCGTGGGCGATAGCCACAAGCTGGCGAGGTGTCAGATGTGTCTTTTTCTCGATGGTGTCTAGATACGCCTGGAAGGACATGGGCTGACCTGTCATTACTAGAGGAAGGGCCAAACGGCACCTAGTGGGTAGATTACCGTCCGTTTTTACTGCAGAGCAATACCTTGAGCCTGTTCAGACCTAGAAAAGTGCACCCTCGAATACCTCGTGAGCTCGCTGTATTCATGGCAGGATGCCTTGTATGACATCGCCTGCTCCAGCATTGCCCATACCAACCTTGCATACCGCGAGGCTGAAGCTGCGTGCCTTTACCGAAGCGGATGCCGCGGAGCTGTTTGCCCTACAGAGTAACGCCACTGTGCTGCGCTACTGGGACTCGCCACCCTGGGATGACCCAGCGGCAGCCCACCGGTTCATCGTCGCCTGCAATCGTATGGCAGAAGAAGGAACTGGCGTCCGTCTGGCAATTGAGCATAGTTCCGACGCCTCGTTCCTGGGCTGGTGCACCTTCAATTCGTGGGACCCAGAGTTCCGCAGTGCTTCGTTGGGGTACTGCTTCAACGAAGATGCTTGGGGCAATGGTTACGCCACTGAAGCGGTTGGAGCGGTGCTGGACTGGGCTTACACAACCCTTGATCTTAACCGGGTTCAAGCTGAAGCGGACACGAGAAATATCGCTTCGGCCAGGGTCTTAGAGAAGCTAGGGTTTCAGCTTGAAGGCACCTTGCGTCAAGACTGCACGGTCAATGGCGATACTTCGGATTCGTGGGTCTACGGCTTGCTACGCAAAGATTGGGAAGAGCATCAACAACGCAATAAAACCGGCAAAAGCTGGACCGCGAAGCTTGATGAGCCAGTGCCAGAAGACGTTGTACGTTTATTGGCTACGGTGCCCGAATGGTTTGGCCAGCCCGAGGCCAACGACGAATACATCCAAGCCGCACACACCAAGGAAACGTGGACGGTCCGTGATCAGTCAGGTGCGGTCCTCGGAATAACGCTTGTTGATCGGCACTTCGCGCATGCGGCTGAAATACATCTGACCCTAGTGGACCGTCAGGCCCACGGTACAGGCGTCGGCACCGCCATGATGAACGCCATCGAGGCTGATGCACGGGCCCGTGGGGTACGTCTTTTAGAAGTCAAAACTCTCGGAGCATCGCATCCGGACGTTGGTTATGCCCGGACGCGACACTTTTATGAGCGGTGCGGATTTCTCGCAGTAGAAGAAACTGACCTGTGGGGTCCTGGGACACCCTGCTTGATCATGGTGAAACCGTTGTAGCCGGTCTCAACGCACGAAGAGGCTTTCCAAGAAACCGCTAGCTGTTGGCGGTGACTGCTCCGGCAGCGTAGGCGGCCTGGCCAATGTGTTGTGTGGCATCGTCAATGATGGAAACGAGGCGCACCCCGCGGGTTACTGGAGTCTCCCAACTCGTATCGATCACTTCAGCAAAGTCGGTTTCGGTCAACACGTTGATGTATTCGGCTAGAGCTTGAAGGCAGGCTTCGACATAGTCAACCAACAGCTGACGATCCGAGACCTGAATCTGACGAGCTTGCTCTTCGGTGTGCCCGTATCCAACTGAGTCACCGAGTTCACCCAGATCAAAAAGGTCCCGGTAGGACTCCCATACTTCAGGTTTTCCGTACAAGTGCGAAAGCTGAACATCAATCTCGCGGCCGGTGTGCCAGAGCAGCCATGCCACGGAGTTCGGGTGATTTCCGGGATGAGCGTTCAATTGCTCAGCGTTCAGTTCTGGGATTCGATGGGCTGCGTCGATGGGACGTTGGATGAAATCGGCAAAAATAGCGTGAGCATTCATAGTTCCATTGTGCCTGTCCGCCTGGGCATTACCTACGATCCTGGGGTGGATGATCCAAGTACGAGATCTAGGTGCGAGTACGCTGACGTAAAAGAGGATCAGGCCATCACCAGATGGGGAAGACGAGGAGAACTGTGATGCGCGCAGACGGACTATTGGCCCTTCAAACTGGAGTGTTCCGTCTTCCTGACGGCCAGCCTGCAACATTTGAGACCTTCGAGTTCGGCAAGCTTCGTGTGTCCTCGGGTCAATTGGCTATCAGCGATCCGCTACTGCTGCAGACCCCTAGTGTGCTGAGTATCCCGCCTGGTGATTACAAGGTTGTGGCAACCATTGCCCAAGTACCAGAAAGCTACGATCTAGCGTTGAGTCGACCAGCCTATCTGAGCCTGGTCCTCTCTGATCAGCCAACTGTCTCAGTTGCCCCTGCCACGTTCGAGCCAAGTCATGTCGAAGCGGGGACGCGGTTGGTAGACCAACGGGCGGGCATGCCAAATCTACGAGGTATCCCGAGCTCGGAGATGTCCAGTGTTGCGATGAGCGATGCCGAAGCTATCGTGCCCAATATGCCGTCTGATCCAGATACGTGGTTTGATACTGTCATTTCGCCCAGCGACGGTTCCGGGTGGTTCGACCGGATGGATACAGAAATTGACGGTCCACTCGGCTCCCTGATCACCACATTGCCTAAAGCTGTTGACGGCGAAAACATTGCCATTCTGATTGCTCGGCCAGAACGGGTATTCCCCGTAGTAGAGAGCAGAGACGAAACGGGAAAACTCAGCGGAATTCATATCGACTTGCTGGTTATCGGAGCGCTCAGTGAAGCACTTCATGCCTTTGACGGTCAGGATGAACTGGCGTTGGAATATGCCCACGAGGCTGAGCGGACGGCAAACCGTCAGGCTAATTCCGGCGCGCGTGAGTCTCGAGGAGTCTTGGGCCTGCTCAAGAAATTTCTCAATCTCTAGTTGGCAGGACGCCCCGCGTGTTCTGGCGCAGGTGAGACTTCATGAGATCCAGATTTTTCTAGCCTGACCGGTCAACAAGCTACTGCTAAAACAGTGGCCAAGGCACAGCCGGCATTTCACCGCTGGGGCCCGGAAAGACTGCATTCTTACGCAAACTGAGGCATCGGTCCTTGAACGCTGTTAGCTCAGCAATACTCAGTAACTGGGAAAGCTGCTCGCCGAGCTGCGCATCAAGTAAGGTGATAATCCGGTCGATGCCGTCGATTTCTTCCTCGGACAGCGGCTGCCCAATCCAACCCCAGAGAACCGTGCGCAATTTGTGTTCTTCATGGAAACTCAGCCCATGATCTACACCGAATCGATGGCCATCGGGCATAGCTAGAACGTGGTTGCCTTTGCGGTCTGCGTTGTTCACCAAGACGTCAAAGACTGCCATTCGACGCAGTTGAATACTATCTTCGTGCAGCAGGCTCACCTGCGCTCCACTCTCATCTTGCCCATGCAGAACCGTTTGCCAACCTGTGGCGGGAAGCTTGTCGCTGGCCACTAGATCAACGGCGTGCTGTTCAGGGTCTACATCTTGCCATAGTTGCACCATGCCGTTACCCAGTGGGCCTTCACGCAACCAGGTACGTGGCACTACATTCCAGCCCAGCGCTTCAGAAACCAGGTACGCCGCAACTTCCCGGTTAGCTAGGGTGTGGTCTGGAAAATCCCACAAAGGTTTTTCACCGTCAACAGGTTTGTAAACCACACTCAGCTCACCGATGGTGCCCAAAAACGTGGCATTAGAAGCGGTGGTGATTCGACCGGTGAGTTCCAGTTCATCGGTGAGCAGATCAGATGGCGTCATGAAAGTTCTGGTCCCTGACAGGTATGACCATCTGGATCAATCGGGTAGCCACAAGTCGAACATACGGGGCGTCCGGCAGCCACAATTTCATGGGTACGCATTGCGAAGGCACGAGCTGTGCCAACTGGCATCCGCACGTGCATCACTGCCTCAGGTTCCGACTCAGGATTTTCTTCGTTCAGCGAGAAGGCTTCCAGCACAACCTGTGCCACGGTGGCGTCCCAACCAAGGTTCATTGATCCGGCGCGGAAGGCCTCTTCGACCTCTTCCAGTGGATCGTTATCTACTAGCTCCACCGGAGTGTGAGTCGGAACGCTGAAAGCATTACCGGAGATCGTAGAGACTTGATCAAGAATTTCGTCAATCATCTCAGCTACGACTGCAGCTTGCTGCTTTTCCAAGGCGATACTGGTCATTGTTGATCCAGCGCGTGCCTGCAAATAGAAGGTACGTGAGCCCGGCTCGCCGACGGTGCCAATGACAACTCGATCGGGCCAATTAAAATCGTGGACTATTTCCGCCATGTCTACTTCCTTAGTGTCCTGCTCCGCCGCCCACAGGGGCGTCGACTGTTTTTAGTCCCGGGGCCAACCAGGAAAGATCCCCATCTTCGGTATTGACCGAGTGCACCGTGGGGGAGCCAGAACCGTAATGCACAATCGATGCTGAAGCCGGTCCCACGTTGATACGTTGGAAAAGATCAAGATGCATTCCCAATGCGTCGGCCAATACTGATTTGATGATATCGCCATGGCTGACCGCCACCCATACCGCGTCAGGTCCGTGCTTAGCTTCAAAGTCCGCATCTAATCTGCGAATTTCTGCCACAGCACGGGCTTGCATTCCAGCCATGGATTCACCGTCAGGGAAGGTGACTGCCGAGGGGTTAGCTTGGACCTTCGACCAAAGGGCCTGAACGGAGAGTTCACTGAGCTTGCTGCCCTGCCAGCTGCCGTAATCACATTCGGTCAGATCTTCAGCCGACTCAAGGCTTGGTGGGTTCATCTGGTGCCGGATAATGAAGCCGGCGGTCTGCTGACAACGCTCTAACGGGCTTGAAACGATGCCGGCCAGTGGAATTGTTGCGAGTCTGGTGGCAGTGCGTTCTGCCTGTGCCTCACCGGTCTCGTCGAGGCTGACTCCAGGTGTTCGTCCGGCCAGCACGCCAGAAGCGTTGGCGGTGGTGCGGCCATGCCGCACAAGAATTACAGTGGCCATTTACCTAGCCTAGTCATCCAGTTGATTACAGGCGAGACTTTGACTGTAATCCGCCGCGTTGAGATCAAACACATCAGCGGATAATCGGAGGTAGCCGTTGCCGGTGTACGCGTCATGTGTAGAGCACACAACTAGGAGATAACTTGCCCAGTAATCAGTGGTTAGAAGTAGGCGACAAAGTCTTTCACCGGCGTTACAACCCTGCCGATGTTTCGGTAGGTGTGGTCCTTGGCCCCACCGGAGCTACGGTTATCGATACACGTAACAACCCCGAAGAAGCGCAAGAGATCATTCGTGACGTTGCAGAACTATCGGCGCTGCCGATCGTTGCCGTAGTCAACACTCACGCGCACTATGATCACACTTTTGGAAATCAGGTATTTCAGGATGCAGGGATACCTATTTACGGACATCATCTGATCCCGACACATTTCCAGGAATATGAACAACCGCTTCTGAAACAAGCTCAAAAGCAGCCACAGTCCGAAAGGGACCGGGGCTGGCATGACGTGATTCTCACGCCTCCTAGCAGGCCCATCAAGACAGCCAGCAAAGTAGTTCTCGGCAGCCGCATCCTAGAATTGTTGCCATTGGGACCTGGGCATACGGAAACGGACCTAGCCGTGTTGGTCCCCGATGCCGGAGTCTGGTTCCTTGGAGACATCATCGAAGAATCCGGTCCGCCCATGTTTGGGGAAGGGTCAAAACCACAAGGCTGGGCAGCAGTACTGGCTTCCTTATTAGAGCTAATCAAGCCCGGGCATACGGTAATCCCAGGCCACGGTGAACCAGTAGACAGCGACTTTGTTCTCCGGCAACAAGGACACCTTGAACAATTAGCGCAGGAAATCGGCCAAGCACACGCGGACAAAAAATCGCTAGAGAACTTCAGGTTCTCTAGCGATTTGAGGGTCTTGTGGCCAGAAGAATTCCTACGCGAAGCGGCGCAAGACGGCTACCGGCAACTGGGGGGTTAGTACTGGCCCTTAATCACAAAATAGGATCCGCGGATGGTTCCGGCGAGCTTTGACTTCTGGCGCGCGAACTTGAACTTATCTGCCAGCTCTTCGGGCACTTCCATTCCGTCGGAGAGTTTGAAGCCCACTGCGCGTTTTTCACCGTCGGCTAGTCCATAGAGGACATTGATGGATAATCCTGACTCATAAAAAACGTAGGCTCGCTTGGCGCCATCTGCCTCAAAGACGCAAGCCTGCAGGGGACGAGAAGCGATTTCTAATTCGCGTTCTTTCAGCAGAATATTGTGTACCCACTGGACCACTTCTGCGCTCTGAGCTGCATCCTCAAGCACTAGGTCATGATCAAATTTATTCTTCAGATATCGCGCCTCGTTGGCACGCAACCCAGCCAAGGCTTCGGCGACCGGAGAAGTCTCTAATCCCACGGTGGACATATCTTTAAAATCAACGAGATAAGCCATATTTAGTCCTTTGCAACGCAAGCTAGGCACGTAGTGCACATCATGAATATCTTAGCCATCCCACTTAGCCAAATGCACTGAAGCCGGTGAGGTCTCTACCGAGAATGAGCGCTTGAATAGTTTCGGTTCCCTCATAGGTATGTAGCGCTTCAATATCTCCAACATGGCGTATGACGTGATTTTCCAGCAGGATGCCGTTGCCGCCGAGCATATCTCTGGCCGTTGCTGCCACCCGGCGAGCTGCCCGGGTGTTGTGGTACTTCAGCAGCGAGGCTTGGGCTGGACGGAGGTTGCCCGCGGCTTGTTCGGCTGCGACCGCGACGCACTGTAATTGCATGTTCGTCAGTTCCGAGAGCATCTGTGCAAGGAGCGATTGCACAATTTGATGAGCACCAAGCCGCTTGCCAAATTGTTCACGTTCCTTGGCGTACTGCAACGCCGCCTCAAACAAGAATAGGGCGTGACCTAGGGCGGACCAGCCCACGTTCACTCGGGTTTCCACTAGGGCCTTTGATACATCCTTGAACGACGTGGCGTTGGCTAATAGGGCAGTGCCCGGAACACGCACCTCATGAAGTCTGATCTCGGCTTGCTCGATGGCCCGTAGTACGCCTTTGCCTTGAACGGGTGTTGCTTCGTAGCCGTGAGTTTGTTGGTCAACGATGAATCCCTTGATCTGACCGTCAGTCTCATCGCGAGCCCAGACGATAGTGATGCCGCCGACTGCACCATTTCCTATCCATTTTTTATTGCCGTTGAGCACCCATTCCTCACCATCTTTGCGGGCGGAAGTCTCAAGGCTGACAGAGTCGGAGCCGTGGTGCGGCTCGGTGAGGGCGAAGCCACCGAGCAGTTTTCCGGTGGCGACCGGTTCCAAATACTGCTCTTGTTGTTCGGGTGTTGCGAATAATTTCAAGCTGCGTAGAACCAGTCCACCTTGAACGGCAGCGGCAGCAGCCATAGAGCCATCGGCGCGGGAAATCTCCATGGTCACCAATCCGGCCGCCAGAGGTGAAAACTTCGCGTGTCCGGCGATATCCAGCCCGTCGGTGAGCAGATCAAGCTCGCCCATCCTCCTAACCAATTCAACGGGATAGTGTGCCTTGTCCCAGTGCTCGTTGATAACAGGGAAGACCTCTTCAGCGAATTGACGGGCCCGTGTCCAGTGCTCGCGGTCCGCACTGGTCACTGAGCTAAAAGCCGATAAATAATCGGTATCTAGCGGTGTGCTCAGATCAAATTTCATCCAAGGATCAGTGGCCATTCTCGGGGCCTCCGGTAGCGGCCCGTTCAGCCCGAAGTTCACGTTTAAGTAGTTTGCCCGATTGGTTGCGGGGCAGCTGGGCGACAAAGTCAACGCGTTTGGGCACCTTGTAACCAGCCATGCGAGATTTCACATGGTCTCGCACCGTTTGGGCGGTCAGATGCGTGCCTTCTCTGAGCACCACTACAGCGGTGACCGCTTCTATCCATCGTTCGTCATCGATGCCAACAACAGCGACTTCCGCAACTTCTGGCAGTTCATAGATGCAGTCCTCAACCTCGCGGGGTGCCACCAAAACACCTCCGGTGTTGATGACATCCTTGATGCGATCCACTACTTGAATGTAGCCGGAACGATCTTTGACAACTTGGTCACCAGAGCGGAACCAACCATCAATAAACGCTTGCTCAGTTTCTTCAGGCTTGTTCCAATACCCGTTCATCACTTGAGGAGAACGATATTGAATTTCACCGGGTTCTCCGGGTTCGGCAAGCATGCCCTGCGCATTGACAACTCTTGCCTCAACGAAGAAGACCGGACGACCACAAGAGGCTGGCCTGGCTTCGTGTTCTTCTGGCCTCAATACCGAGCACAACGGCCCCAATTCAGACTGTCCAAAACAGTTGTAGAAGCCGATTTTTGGATAGCGTTCACGTAACCGGGACAACACAGTTACCGGCATAATCGATGCGCCATATTGAGCTTTCGCCAGCGAGCTGAGATCCCGTGTTGCCAAGTCCGGATGGTTGCTCAACGGAACCCAAACCGTTGGGGCCAGGAACAAGGAGCCAATATGTTCGGATTCAACGAGCTCTAAAATTTCAGCGATATCCGGTTTGGAAAGTAAACGGACGCTGGCGCCGAGAGCTAGATAAGGCAATAAGAACACGTGCATCGCTGCAGAATGATAAAGCGGCATTGCAATCAACGGGCGGTCTTCGGCATCCAGATCTAGGGCGATGATGGCCGATACGTATTGGGCAATTAGGGCACCGTGGGTCATCATCGCACCTTTCGGTGCCGAGGTTGTTCCAGAGGTGTAGAGCAACTGAACGAGGTCAGTACTGGTGATTTTCACGCCTGAGTATTCTTCGGAATTCTCCTTGCTCAAGGCCGTTGCCAAAACACTGTTCTCGTTTCCTTCGAGAGGCAGCAGAGACCAGATTTCACGCACCTCGGGCAATTCGTGGCGGTCTGCCAGTTCTTGGACCAGCTGTTGGCGAGGTTGGTCTGCGATCACCAGAGAAGCCCCAGAATCTTGTAGCAGGTAGCGCAGCTCATCACCCTTCAAAGCGAAATTCACCGGCACATGAACCAACCCTGTTGAGGCGCAGGCCAAGAACAAGATGGCGTAGGCATCACTGTTGGCGGCAAAGGCCGCGACTCGAGATCCTGTGGGTAGATCAAGCGCCTTCAGTCTGCCTGCAACTTGATTCACTGCTATCGCTAGAGCTTGATAGGTCCACGTGCGGTCCTCGAATTTCAGTGCTGTGGCCAGCGGATTGCGCAAGACACCACGTTGAAGCAATGCGGGGATAGTGTTCGAATCATCGCGGGCCGTTGCTGACTTTTCTGTCCATGAACTCATAGTGAGATCCCTTGTCGCCGGATAGTTTTAGAGTCGTTCAATGATGGTGACGTTGGCTTGTCCGCCACCTTCGCACATGGTTTGCAAGCCCCAACGCGTGTCACTACGTTCTAGCTCGTGTAGTAGCGAAGTCATTAAACGTGCGCCGGTGGCGCCGATGGGATGGCCCAGCGCAATGGCGCCGCCGTTAACATTGACCTTAGACATGTCGGCACCGGTTTCCTTCTGCCATGCCAGTACCACTGAAGCGAAGGCCTCATTGATTTCGATACGGTCCATGTCCGCCATGGCCATACCGGTGCGTTCCAACGCGTACTTGGTGGCACGAATCGGTGCGGAAAGCATCATTATTGGATCATCTGCACGCGCAGAGACGTGGTGGATGCGGGCCCGTGGTTTTAGACCGTAACGTTTTACTGCTGCTTCGGAAGCGATCAATAGCATGGCCGCACCGTCAGACATCTGGGATGCAGTGGCTGCGGTATGCCGTCCGTCGTGGACGATTGGCGCGAGACTTGCCATCTTGCCGCGGTCCACGGCCCTGGGACCTTCATCTGTCTGCAACTGATCCATGGCCAGGATTTCTCGGTCAAAATATCCTCGCGCTTGAGCAGCCAGGGCCCGTTCATGGGAGGTGACCGCGAAGTCCTCTAATTGTTCACGCGAAAATCCCCAGTGTTGAGCCATCATTTCGGCTCCGCGGAATTGCGAGATTTCTTGGTCTCCGTAGCGGGCTGCCCACAGCTTGGAGCCGGTGTAGGGATCCGGGAATCCAAAGTCGGTGGCTGCCGTGTTGGAATAGGACAACGGAATGCTAGACATTGACTGAACTCCGCCAGCGATGATCAGATCACTGCTGCCACTAGCGACCGCTTGGGCTGCATAGGACACCGCTTGCTGTCCTGAACCGCACTGTCGTTCAACGGTGGTTCCGGGGACTAACTCGGAGAGTCCAGCCGCTAGCCACGCATTACGGGCGATGTCCATTGCTTGAGGACCTACCTGGTCGATACAGCCAAGAATGATCTCGTCGTATTGGTCAGAATCAATGTTGTTTCTTTGCACCAGCTCAGCGAGCGGAAAAGCAGCAAGATCTAGGGGATGGACTTGGGAAAGCGCCTTTCCGCGCCGCCCCACTGGAGTTCGAAGTGCATCGATGATGTAAGCCTCGGCCATGAGGGTCCTCCAGTTTGTTCACGTCAAAGTCTGTGTTTGACCAACAATGCCCAAGTCCGTAGCCGTTGTCTAGGGTAATGAGCTCAAGACTTTTCCAGCCCTAACATCGCGTCAGAAATCTCTTGAACGCTGTGATCGGGGATAGCAGTAGAGGCCTGGTCTAAGACGAGCAATGTGGCCCCGGGGATCTCGCGGGCCAGGGCTTGGCCGTTTCCGAGCGGGAAGAACGGATCCTTGGCACCGTGGATCACTAAGGTAGGTATCTGAAGCGACCCCAAGCGTTCTCGCCAACGCGGAGTGCAATCAATTTTTGAGAAAACGATGCCCAGCTGATTGGCCATGTGTACTGGCACAGTGTTGGGAGAGGTCCGGTCCCAAATACGCGAGGCAGTGTGCCGTGCTTGAACTGGATCATCACCCAAGATGCCGGCGCCAATGGCCGAACTGTCCGCTACGGCTTCGCGATCCGTCCAATCGGGCATGGACGAAGAGAATAACTGGCCCATGATCTGCTGATCATGTTCCGGTAAATCTTCATCAACAGGGCCCGGTGCGACAGGTCGTGTTCCGTATAGCGTGAGAGCAGAGAAAGCATTTGGAGCATCCAGCGCCGCTACTTGAGCGACCATGCCGCCCACGCCAATGCCAGCTAGATGTGCAGGACGTGGATCTAAACTTTGTGCCAGAGCAACAGCATCCGCAGCGAGATCGCGCAGCGTGTATTTCGGGTTCATAGGATCTTCGGTATCGGATTCTCCACAGTCACGTAAGTCGTAACGCACTACATTTCGGCCAGCATGGGCGATTTTTTCACACAGCGCATCGGGCCACGAAAGCATGGTGGTTCCACCAATGAGCAGCATGAGCGGATCAGTATCATCGCCGAAACTTTCGATACCTAATTTCACGCCATTAACTTCACGCGTTGCCATGTTGTTTCACCCATCAACCGTCAGCGAACTTACACGCAGCCCGGTTGAGAGTAGCGCTGCGCATGTAAGGCTTTGACGCTCATCCTGTCCCACACGCTGCAAAGCGTCAACCAGAGGATCGGCCGAATCGAGAACACTAAGCGTGAGAAACTACAACGAAGAGCAAGCTGAACGGGGAGTGATAAAGATGAGTAGGTCACCAGAAAACATCTTGTTGCACTTATCCGAGTCGGAGGAACAACAGGTTCGTGAAATCTTTGCAGCGTTAGCCCTGCAGGGATTTCCCCTACAGAATCAGACTCCACATATCAGCATTACTTTCGCGCCAAAACTAGCCGACGAAGTGATCCATTGCGCCACGGACCTGCTGCCGGCAGTGATCCCGGCACAACTCAAACGAGTGGGAACGGTGGTTTTCGGAACCAAACGCAAACAAACCGTTGCCTGGTTATTGGAAACTTCCCCTCAGTTAGAACACGCGGGCCGAACCATCAGTGAAGTGAACACTGTTGGACACGGGCCACGATGGATCCCGCATCTGACCATGGGGCTACGACTTCCACGCGAGATAGTCCCTGAATACCTCCGAGCGCTCGATGAGTTGGGAGCCGAGTGTTGCCGAGAATTCACTGCCATTCGGGCTGGGTACTGGAAGCCAGGTTTGCAAGAGCTAACGGTACTTGCCCAGGGGTGAACCTAGGTTGGCTTTGGTTCAGAAGCTCTTCCCGTAACTAGGAAGATTTATCGGTGAGTTCGGGCATGAGCTCAAACTCTGCAGTATCGGTAGGCACACCATTAACTTGCAGGGACACTGAATGCGTTCCGGGGTAGTAGCGACGAGTCGTAATGGCCTTGAAGGAATGCGAACGGGCAATATCAAGGGTTTCGTCTGGGGACAGGGTGCGAGTCGCTAGCTTAAAGACCTTGGCTGTGGTTGATCCATTGGCCTTTTGGTGGTGCAGCACGTAGTCGATGGCAAGCTGTGTAGGCTCGGCACCGGTATTGCGGACAGTCGCGGTGAAGTTCACGGTTCCGCCCCAAGGAACCTGGGATTCGTGGATCAATGGCCCGTTGATCTCAACCGTCGGAGTGCCAAAACCAAGCAGCGCCAACGCCGCAGGATTACCTTTTTTGATCAGCGTGCGCAGTGCATGCTTGACGAGTTTTGGTGTTGTGGCCTCTGGCGCTTGCATCCAGCGCTGGGCTGTTGAGGTGACTAGTTCGGGATCGTGGCGACTGATGTCGTTCAGGTGGTTAGCCACCGAGCGCCTAACGTACTCACTTTCATCACGGTAAAGCGCATCAAGAATTGGAATAGTGCAGGCCGGGTCATTCACGATCTGTGGAACCCTGACCGCCCAAGGCAAATAAGGACGCGTGCCTTCGCTTGCTAGCCTGCGAACATGCTCATCGGATGAGTCGGTCCACTGTTGGACAAGATTCAGCGCTGCGGGGAGATCATGCTTGAGCAAAACCCTAATCGCAAATTCCGAGGACAATCGTGGGGTGAGCAAACCCAGCAGCGCCATGGCATCGGTAAATGACGCTGTCGTATTTTCACTGGCGGCACGGGTTGCCACGGCGGAGGTCACCGGCCAGATCATCCACCCGCTAAAGGTCTGCGAAGTTTCAGCAGCCTTCTTCACCACATTCGCCAGCTGCGTATATGACTCAGGGTAGTCGGCAAGCAGGGCATCGCGCAGAGCATCCGAGCGTTCACGCAGACTCAGCGGATCCAGAATCTTTGTTGCGCTACGAAGATTTTCTAGAGAACACTGCGGGTCGACTGCGTGGATTTCGTGTACGAGGCGTTCGGCTACGTCTACACCGATAAGTTGATCAGCAAAAGGCATATAGCCATTCTTGACCGGATCGGCCCAACCTGCGAACCCGTTTGGTCCAACACCGGCTTAGGGCTTAAACACAGTGAGAGCCACCAAAGTAGGTGGCTCTCACTGGAAGTCTGTGGGGTAGTGCTCTAGAACTATTAGTTCTGTACTAGGATCTGGAAGCTGACGCCGCCCTGCTCGTCCACTGCTGCGTCCAGTACCTTGTCGTCCAGGTCATCGGCGATGAGCTCGTCCAGGTAGACAGGGCTACCTTCACCCGAAACAACAGTGTCGGTTTCTTCTGGTTCAGGAACAATCTGAATGGCAAACGCTGCTTCTTCAGGTGCGTTCGTAGCGTCAGCCTGGTGGATGCGCAGGCCTGCTTTTTCGGCCTCAGACTGGTTGGTGACGATTGCGGTCACGATGGATGATGCTTGATCGGTCAGTGCGAGCACGATGGCTCTCCTTCCGGTTGCGTACATACCAAGGTCAAGGCATGTTCGTGCCACGATTCCAAAAACTGCAGTGAATCTCAAACTCGCTTAATAGGCACGAAATATCCTCCCCACGCAGCAGTAAAATCAGATAGGGTCCGCCCATGAACGCCTAGACTGGCAGGAAAATCAGATTCAAGGGGAGTGGACGTGGAACAAGTACCGGGCCTTGACGTGGCACATTCGGTCGAGGGTTCGTCAGCTCAACCCACACGACGGATCTTTGCAACCTCGAAGTCTCTGGCGCTCGCCGAGTTCTTGGAAACTGACATTGATGCACTGCATTCCTTTGCCTCGGATCCGATGGTGTGCAGATATAGCCTGTGGGGTCCCAACAAGCTTGAGGAGTCTCAAGCCTTCCTGAGCGACGCACTGGTGACCAAGCCCGGCAGGTTAATGATGGCGGTCATGTTTGGTGGCGCGGTCATTGGGACAGCGTCGGTATGGACCACCAATGAAGAACAACGAATCGGCGAGCTTGGCTACACCCTGCATCAGGATTATTGGGGACAGGGCTTGGGGACCGAAGTAGCAGTCGCACTGGTAGACCTAGGATTCCGGCTCTTGCAGCTTCGCCAGATTGAAGCGACCTGCGATTCACGAAACTTCGGTTCCAGTAAGGTGCTCATCAAGGCCGGTCTGAGATTTGTAGGACGAAGGGCTGAAGATCCAGGCAGCACCGGTGGCAGGAATGAAACTCTGCTGTACATGGTTGAGTCTGAGACAAGAGCTCACAACTGATCAAGCAGCTGAGAGTTTTCCATAGTCCCTTGGTACATGCTTGCGGCTACGTAGACTGAGCACGAACCACTTTCTTCAGGAGGTCACCTTGTCAGTATTCAAAGAACGCGCCCAGAACCTAGCCCGCTTACACGAGTCGGGAGAGCTACTGGTCATGCCCACCGTATGGGATACATTCAGTGCCTCGCTGGCCCAAGAAGCTGGGTTTGAAAGCCTGACTATCGGCAGTCACCCGGTGGCAGACTCCATCGGCAGTGCCGATGGGGAGCAGATGGATTTTGCTGACTACCTTGCCGTAGTTCAGCGGATTACCGGTGCCGTGGAAATCCCGGTCAGTGCCGATGTTGAGTCGGGTTATGGACTAAAGCCTGAGGAATTGTTTGAACGCGTTTATGCTGCCGGTGCAGTGGGCGTGAACATTGAAGATGTTGTTCACGGCGAAGGTAAGCGCGTGCGAGACCGCCAAGAGCACGCCGACTACATTCACGGTGTTCGCTCAGCGGCAGATGCGGCTGGCGTTGATTTTGTGATCAACGGTCGAACCGATGCGGTGAAGCTGTCCGAGCAATTTTCTGATCCGCTAGGTGAAGCTATCGCCCGCATCAAGTTGCTTGAAGAGGCCGGGGCTCGCAGCGTATATCCCGTGGCTCTGTCCAGTGCGGATCAAGTGAAACAAGTTGTTGAAGCCGTATCCATTCCAGTGAACGTGACGGCTCACCCGGTGACCGCTCACGCTGCTGGTGATCTTGCCGCCTTGCGTGAACTGGGTGTTCGTCGCGTGAGCTTCGGCCCGCTGTGGCAGAAGTGGCTGGCTGAAGTTTCCTCGCAGCAGCTGAGCGCTTGGCGCCAGGGCTAAGAATTCAAAGTCAAGAAAAATCGGACTACGAGAAACTGATTATCGAGGGGCGAGATGTACTGGGAAAATCTGGTCTTTGACGCATCAAATCCGCATGAACAGGGCATCTTCTGGGAAGAGCTGTTCAGTGCGGAAACGTTGAGTGATAATTCCGGCGGCTACGAAACGAGACTTCAGTTTTCGGATAATAGCTTCCTGGATCTTTGCTTCCCGACAGTCAGTGACTCGGGTGTTTCAGCGCAGCGACTATTTCCTGTGGTGATCGAATCGAATGCCGATGATTATGCAACATCGGCTCATTACCTCGCGCCGCGCAGGAAGCTACAGGACCGTGCTGGGCGAGATTACCTTGTAGTTGAGCCCGGCGACGGTTCGGGTCGATTTAAGTTATTAGCAGTGGAAGTCTGGAGTGCCGATCCAGTTCGCGATATCAAATTTTGGTCAGCACTGACCGGTTGGAAACAGAGCGCAGAATCGCCCACGGTACTCCAGCACCCAAATAAGGTCGGGCCACTGTTAGGCATAGTGCCACAACAGCAGGACAAGGCCGATTCCAAGAGTTCAATTCATTTAGATCTACGCTTAGAACCAGACGATGATGTAGAACAGATCGTTGAACGAGTCGAGCAGCTTGGCGGAAGCGAATTCCACCATGAATGGGGAGAGATTCCCTGGCGTGTATTTTTGGACCCATCGGGAAACGAATTCTGTATCCTGCCTGCGCCGACCAATTGACCTTGGACCCTGCCTTCTTTCGTAGACTTAGTTGCGTTGCCGAACACACAGTTCAGGAACGCAATCGCTGAAAGTGAAGTCAATACCGCAGTTATGGACACAACGACCAAAGCGCCGATGCCGTTATTTATGATCCATGGCAATGGAGTTGATCATCGGATACTGAAGCCGTTTGAACAGACTCTCCTCTCCGGCGAGATTTTTGAACTCCACAACATTGATCTTCCAGGATTTGGTGAATGTCCTGCGCTGGACGGGGTAGCAGGCCTGCCAGAGCTAGCTGACTGGTTAGAAAGCACCATTGAATCCGTGACGGCAGGTGCTCCTTTTGCGTTGCTGGGTAATTCGATGGGAGGACTGTTGTGCCAAGAAATGGCGGATCGATTTGCGGACAACGTGCAAGGCATCTTCCTGTTGGCGACGGCAGTATTTCCCCAAGCAGAATCTCGGACGTTACCTGAGCAAGCAGTCGTGGTGCACAATCCGGCGCTGCTCGATTCACTCCCTGAAACGGATGCGCAGCTGTTCTCCGACATCGCGGTAGTTCAAACAGAACAAAGCTGGCACGACTTTTCCCAGTGGGTGCTTCCTGGTCTGAAGGCCGCAAACCTTAGGGCAATGGCCAAGCTATCCAGGCGCTATGTTCTTGATCCGTTGCCACTGGATCGGGACTTTCAACTCACAGTGCCAGTGCGGATAGTTTGTGGGCGCCAAGACCATGTCACCGGATATGAAGATCAGAGCCTATTGCTGAACCGTTACCCGAATGCACGCGTAAGCATCATTGATGCCGCTGGACACAACATACACATTGACCAACCCGAAGCTGTGCAAAGCGCCCTGCGCTCGTGGGTCGACGAAGTCCATGATTACCAGAGAACTAAGTGATTCGCTCAAGAAGTCGTAAGATATTCAAATCATGGCCCGCTGAACCGACGAATCGTCTCGGCGAAAAATCTGTATTCAAAGTTAAACCATGAATCAGAGCCTTTGCGCGGAGATAGGAAGTAATACATGGACGAGCAGATTGTCCTACGCGAGTGGACGAGCATCGATGAAGTTCCAGACCTGCTAGACGTTTGGAAAAGTTCCGTCGAACGACGTAAAGATTTCATTTCTGCTGCGGATCTTGATGCAGTAGCTAAAGCTTTGGAATCCGTCTATTCACAATCTTTAGAAGTGATCATTGCTCAACAAGGTGAACGGATCTTAGGGTTCGCGGCTTGGAATGCTTTGGAAGTTGAGCTGCTGTGGGTGCGCCATTCGGACCGCCAACAAGGAATCGGCAAGCTCCTTTTGAACCACATTACAAACAAGAGCCCAAACGTTGAGGTGCATCTGGACGCCCAGCGTGTGCTGGCCATTGAATTTTTCAGCAACTCCGGATTCAGCTTCATTGCTGGGGGCGACGGGGCGGCTTCACCGAGGACCGTATTACGTCACGAATGCTCACCGGCAGATAACGTGGCACGATAGTTTCATGAGTGAAAATAGCCGCGCACTGCGCGAAGTAAACGTCCAGCGCACCGAGTCAGGCAAGTATGTTGCAACCAGTGCCGCCTCCGGTGCGAGCATTGAATTTGGTCAGGGTGAGGGTCTGCTCTCGCCGGTTGAATTGTTGCTGGCAGCCATTGCTGGTTGCTCTTCAATCGACGTGGACGTGGCAACAACTCGACGTAGTGAGCCAGAAAAATTTGATGTTCAGGCAAGTGGATACAAGATCACTGAAGACGGCGCAAGCCGTATGGATGACATTCACCTTGGCTTTGATCTGAAGTTCCCGGATACCGAAGAGGGGCGCAAAGCCGCCAGTATGGTGGAGCGAATCGTCAAGCTATCTCACGACAAATATTGCACTGTCTCTCGCACCGTCGAGCTCGGTGCCTCCGTGGTCAGCGAAGTGGTTGAGTAAGTCCCTTGGAGTCGATTTGGGACTTGCGGGATAACTCTTGATCTAAGAAACCGCAAGTCACTCAGGTGAATTCACTGATTTGAAGATTTGATAAGTTTCAAAAAATTTTGTGATTCAGTTGTGTCTCAGGTCACTATGTGTGAATTTCGCTGCAGACGCCCATTTTTGCTTCGAATACCGCACTAAGACCTGAATATATCCAATGAGCGTTGGCTGGGAGTTACAGTCTTTGCCCTAGTCAGCGTAGTTCCTTCATCGTAGGGTCGACTTGTCCCTACGTTGAAGGAGCGGAAAATGCAGTCTGGGAACGTCTTAGGCAACATAGACTGGGCGTCAATGCTACAGAAAGTAGCCATTGCGCTCGTCATTCTCATCATTACTTGGCTTGTAGCGCGAATAGTTCGTTGGGCTGCCGGCAAATTAGTGAGCAGAGTGAAGTTCTTGCAGAAGCAAGGAAATGACGGAACTCAAATAGGGCAATCCCTCGGCAAAGTTGCCGGGCTGATTGTCTGGCTCTTTGGCCTCGTCGCTATCCTCCAGGTCTTCTCGCTTTCAGAAGTTCTTTCACCGGTGCAGGGCCTGCTCGGTGGAGTCATGGCATTTATCCCGAATCTGATCGGTGCCGGCTTCATCTTCTTCATTGGCTATGTCATCGCAAATATCGTTCGACAGCTGCTGAATACCGGACTGGGAACGGTGGACTTTAGTGGTCTCGTTCGCAAGCTGACTCCAGCCAACGAACCCGTAGACGAAGTTCAGTCACGCGAAGCTCAGGCGAAGATCGTTGGAATCATCTCCAACATTGTGTTTGCACTGATCCTGCTTGTTGTTGCTATCTCGGCACTGCAGGTCTTGGGTATCGCGGCAATTTCGGATCCTGCCCAACAGATGTTGCAGCTGGTCTTCACCGCCATCCCGCAGGTCCTCATGGCCCTTGCGCTACTGGCAGTCGGCGTGCTGATCGCTAAGTTTGTGGGTCAGCTACTGGAAACCACCCTTCAGGGCGTGGGCACTGACCGTGTTGTTGCTGAATGGGGCGTAGTCCCAGACGGCAAGAGCGCATCGGGAATCATCGCTGGAATTGTCAAGATCGCCATTATTCTGTTCTTCGGCGTGATGGCAGCCCAGATGCTGAACTTCCCAGCAATAACCAACATCCTCAACGAGATTCTGAGCCTCGGTGGCAAGATCCTCTTCGGCGCAGCAATCATCGCAGCAGGTTTTGTCATTGCCAACGTGATCGGCAAGTTCTTGGGTGAAACCACGGCTTCGAAGATCATCCGCTACACCGCAATCGCATTGTTCGTAGCAATGGGTCTGAAGTACATGGGCATTGCTGACTCAATCATCAACATGGCCTTCGGCGCAATTGTCATCGGCGCAGCTCTTGCAGCAGCGCTGGCCTTCGGCCTCGGTGGACGTGACGCAGCGGCTCGTACGCTGAACAAGATTGATACCGACAAGGTCGTCTCCAACGAGCCAGGTTCGGCGCCGCCGGCACCGCCGGCTCCACCAGCACCACCGACGACTCCACCTACGACGCCTGGCATCTAACCAGCTAGATCAAAACATCAGGGACAAAATAAAAAGTCGTGGAATCCGCTATGGATTTCACGACTTTTTACGTGCCGTTGAACTTACTCAGTTAGGTTCAACGGCAATGGAACTACAGACGGGACTGGATCATCCCGAAGTCGTGCGTATGTAAAAACATCAATACGCTCACCGTCAATTAGGAATTTGCCCCGCTCAATACCCTCACGCAGAAAACCGTTCTTTTCAGCGACATGGCGGGAACCTGGGTTATTTGCGCGTAACCCTAACTCCACGCGGTAAATGTCCTGCTCTTCAAAGAGATAATTCGCCAGGGTGGCCACAGCCCGAGTAGTCAGTGACTGCCCTCTAAATGCCTGATGCATCCAATACCAAATCCAAGCATTCTTGTTACTTGAATCTAAGGTGGCGCAAACTAAGCCAATCAATCGCCCGTTCTTCGTGATGGCCAACGGACATTGACGTCGCCAATCAGCTAGTAGGGCGCCAACATGTTTACGGGCGTTAGCGGGAGTGCTGGCCTCACCTTGACGATGCATTAGTGCATCAGAGGTAAAGGCTTCAAAAACCGCGTCGGCATCTGACGCCCTGAGCTTTCGAACGCTAATTTCATCACCGGTAGTTTCTACTTGCGCATTGGTGGTATCGCGTTCTTTGTCGGTTGCCGTTGCGCTCAGTGTTCCTTGGTGAAAGAGCATTTGCCAGCGGCCCTGATCGTGGAACCACAGAGAAGTGCGATGACTTGCCCTGTGACCGAAGGTGGACCACCGGAGCAACACAAGGTTTGTTGACAGTTGTGTACCAACAGGGTCATGAACCTGTCCTGCGCTGCCACCAGAATCCTCAGCGACCAACAATCTAAGAATCTGTTCTCGGTTGTAGGTACGTCCGCTGGCTCCAATCTCACCAAAGTTCTTGTGCAATAGAAGACTCAGCTGGTCAGGGTTGTTGCGAATCGTAGGAGACAGTAGCTGCTGCTCAAACTCAACGATGGTTTCCAACAACGTGGAACCAGCAACCAATTCAGCGGGATACTTCGGAAGCGACATGTTTGTAAGTACATCACAGAAGATGACGGAACAAAGTCCGCCGTAGTTCGCTTTTATGAGCTGGGTCATGCTTATAATCGCAACATCTCCGCGGGAGCCTGAATCGACCAGGCTGAGAGGGCACTGAGCCGACCGCTATACCTGATGCGGGTCATGCCGCCGTAGGAAGGAAGCGTGCGCCTATGCATGTCAACATCGTTGGTGCCGGAATCATCGGCCTAGCCACAGCGTTTGAGCTCAGCTCGCGCGGGCACACTGTCTGCATTATTGATCCTTCACCCGGCCAAGGCGCCAGCCATGCTGCCGCAGGAATGTTGGCGCCGGCAGCAGAAACCGTCTGGGGCCAAGGACCACTGCATCAGATGTTGGCCGCCTCCAACAAGAGCTATCCAGATTTTGTGAACAGGATTCAAGCGATCTCGGGCCAGCGTCCCGACTATCTGACAAGCTCAACCTTGGTGGTGGCGGCAGAACCCGCGGACCGTGAAGCCCTACACGAGCTGGTGGAATTACAAACTTCCTTAGGCCTGTCAGCTCAAAAGCTCTTGCCCAGCCAAGCGCGAAACCTAGAGCCTGCGCTGGCCAGAAACATTGCTGGTGCGGTGCTTTGCGAGGATGATCATCAAATTGACCCTCGCTCGGTGGTACGAATTCTTCTGGAGTATTTCCAGTCGGATCTCGTGCTTGAACAGTGTGTTGAAGTGATCAAGGATGACAAGAATCAAACCACGGCCGTGCTGACGTCTTCAGGTACAAGACTGGAAGCAGAGCAAACAATTCTCTGTACTGCCCTAGGAACGGTTAGGGGAGTTCAACCAGCTCCCGTACGCCCGGTTTATGGTGACATCCTGCGGATCCAAGGCCCACCCGGCCCTGCATTAGTGACCCGAATTATTCGAGGCATCGTGCACAGAGAAAATGTCTATCTGGTTCCGCGCAAAGACGGAAGTCTTGTTCTCGGAGCCAGCGTGCGCGAAGACGGGAATCCACAAGTCAACGTTGGCGCCATGTACAACTTGTTGGATAACGCTCGCAGACTTGTTCCCGGCATCTCTGATTGCTCACTGAACGAGGTCATTGCCCGAGCTCGTCCGGCAACTGCCGATGACCGCCCGCTAATCGGTCGAATAGATCCAGGGCTGGTGATCTCCACCGGCTATTCACGTCACGGAGTGCTACTTAGCCCGTTGGGATCAACGCTCACCGCTGACCTGACAGAGCACCTGCCGGCCAGTGCGATGCTCAAGGACGTTGACCCGTACCGTTTCCCTACCTACTCATCCGACACACTTTTGGAGCAAAGTTCATGACTTCAATCAGCATCACGGTTAATAACCAACCCGTTCAGGTGGACGCAGGATTGTCCCTGCGTGAATTCATCGCCAGACACATCGGCAAGGAACTAGACAAAGATTCCAAAGCCATTGACGGTAGCAAACTTGGACTGGCCGCCGCGGTCAACGGGGCAGTGGTGCCGCGTAGCTCGTGGAACGGATTTGCGGTGCAGAGCGGGCACACAATCGAACTCGTCACGGCAGCACAGGGAGGCTGAACATGGACGCGCACGAGCTTACAGAACTTAACGCAACCACGGACCCATTTGTTGTTGCTGGCCGAACTTTTTCCTCACGCCTGATCCTAGGTACCGGAGGTGCTACCTCGCTGTCCACGCTGGAAAGTGCACTTCAAATTTCCGGGACAGAACTCACCACGGTAGCCATCCGCCATTTTTCAGCATCCGGTTCAGGCAACGTTTATGAGTTGCTGCAACGCAATGATGTGATTGCTTTGCCCAATACCGCTGGATGCTTCACCGCACGCGACGCCGTGCTCACCGCACAGCTGGCCCGCGAAGCGTTAGAAACCAACTGGATCAAGCTGGAAGTCATCGCTGATGAGGACACGCTGCTACCTGATCCATTGGAACTCTATTGGGCCACCGAACAGTTAGTGGCTGATGGCTTTGAGGTTTTTGCCTATACCAATGATGATCCCGCCCTGGCCCAACGCTTGCAGGATGCGGGAGTTGCTGCAATCATGCCTGCTGGCGCACCCATTGGCTCAGGTTTGGGGATCCTGAATCCACACAATATTTCCACCATAGTTTCGCGTTCCAACGTTCCAGTCATTCTTGACGCAGGGGTGGGTACCGCCTCGGATGCGGCGCTTGCCATGGAACTTGGCTGCGATGCAGTACTGCTAGCTAGCGCAGTGACCCGGGCGCACAATGCTCCACTGATGGCCGCCGCAATGCGCGACGGAGTTAAAGCCGGTAGGGCGGCATACTTGGCCGGCCGAATCCCCAAGCGCGATACCGCACTGGCCTCCTCACCTGAAGAAGGCATGATGCAAACGCTGGTCGGTGAGTTCTAATGACTCGCCCTGCATTGTGTGAACCGGCAACAGATTTTGAAGCCGGTGCGCTTGCACGCTACTCGCGACACCTCACACTTCCTGGGGTAGGCGAAGAAGGCCAACGGCGAATCCTCAACGCCAAAGTACTGATCATTGGAGCCGGAGGATTAGGCAGTCCCATCGCCAGTTATCTCATCGCGGCCGGCATTGGACATATAGGGGTGCTAGATGACGACAGTGTTGAAATATCTAATCTTCAGCGTCAGATCATTCATCGTGAAACCGATATTGGTAATCCCAAGGTCCACTCGGTGGCCAGAATAGCTCTAGAACACAACAGTGATGTCAAGGTGGAAGCCATTGATCAAAAGCTGAGCAAAGACAACGCTATTGAACTCTTCACCGACTACGACTTAGTTATCGACGGTAGCGATAACTTCGCCACCAGGTACCTTGCCTCAGACGCAGCAGAAATTACCGGTACGCCATTGATCTGGGGAACGCTGTACCAATTTTCTGGTCAGGTTTCGGTTTTTGATCCGCGTACCGGTCCGATGCTGCGGGACCTCTTTCCCGAAATTCCGGATGCTGATTCGGTGCCCAGCTGCGCCGAAGGTGGAGTCTTCGGAGCGTTATGCGGAGTAGTCGGTTCAGTGATGAGCACCGAAGCGCTCAAACTCATTACCGGAGTTGGAGAAACGCTCTCCGGCAAGCTCTGGCTCTACGATGCGCTGTCGGCCAGTGTGCGAACCTTAGGATTTTCACTTGATCCGCAACGTACTAAAGTCACTGAGCTAGGGGACTATCAGCCAGTTGCTTGCACAGTAGAAAAAGCAGTAGAAAAACCAGTAGCCCAGTTAGAGGTCACAGCACTCCAATCAATGCTGCAAGAACAGGAAGTTCTCTTAGTAGACGTTCGCGAGGGGTGGGAGCGGGACATCGTAGCCATTCCGGGAAGTATTCACTTACCGCTGGCGAAGGTGCGCGATGAGGCTGTGCACACAATTCCTGCCGAGGCCCCGACCGTAGTCATGGTGTGCAAGACCGGAGTCCGCTCCCAGCAGGCAGTAGAAATTGCTGCCAAGGTACTTCCAGAATCTTGCCGCCTCTACAGTCTTGCCGGCGGAACCCTAGCCTGGCATTTGCAGGTAGAAGGCGAAAAAATTAGTTACTAGTAGTCAATGCCTAATAGGGAGTTGCTGGCTGGCATAATGGCCACATGATCACCAGTGAACCCTTGGAAATTCGTGAGCTAGCTAGTCAAGATGAGCAGCAGGCCGTTGACGCTCATAATTTGATGCTTGTTGAAGACTTCGAGTTCCTTCCAACGTGGTCCGCTGATGAACACTGGGAAGATTACATTTACCGCATGAAGGCCGGGCGCCGCGGGGAGCATGTCCCGCCGGGTTGGGTTCGTTCTGCACTATTTGTAGCTTTTGACCAAGCTGGTGAACTTGTTGGGCGTGTATCGGTCCGGTATGAGCTCAATGACTCACTGCTTCAATTTGGTGGACACATCGGTTACGGCGTCGTTCCAGAATTTCGTCGTCGCGGTATTGCCGCTGAACTGTGCCGGTTCGCTCTAAACGAAGTGCGTGTTGCCGGAGTGGACCAAGCGCTACTTACCTGCGACAGCACCAATGAAGGCTCCAAAGCCACAATTAAAAAATGTGGGGGAGTGCTGGACGCGGAACTTCCCGAAGTAGCGCACTCAGGTGGACCTAGCACGCTGCGTTTCTGGATTCCGACGGCAACGGAAAGCTGAATTTTTCACGATTTTCGCGGAAATTCTTGTATGTTCTGACACAGAGCACCGGAGTACTTGCTTCGAGAGCGTAAACTGGATTGTTGGGTCGACTTTGGCCCCGACCCCTTAGATCTAAAATCCTCGAGCGGAAGTGAGCCTTCACGCATGTCAGATAACACCATTAGTCGCGACGAACTTCGTAACGTAGCCATCGTTGCACACGTTGACCACGGAAAGACCACCCTGGTTAACGCCATGCTCCAGCAGACTGGCGCATTCGACAGCCATGGTGAAACCGAAGATCGCGTGATGGACTCTGGCGAGTTGGAGCGCGAGAAGGGCATTACCATTCTTGCCAAGAACACCACCGTGTTCTACAACGGCCCAGCCGCTGACGGCAAGGCAATGACCATCAACGTTATCGACACCCCGGGTCACGCTGACTTCGGTGGCGAGGTCGAGCGTGGCTTGTCCATGGTTGACGGCGTGGTTCTGCTCGTTGATGCTTCTGAAGGCCCATTGCCTCAGACTCGCTTCGTGCTGCGTAAGGCACTGAGCGCAAACCTCCCAGTAATCATCGTGGTTAACAAGACCGACCGCCCTGACTCCCGCATCGATGGCGTCATCTCTGACTCCATGGACCTGCTGTTGGGCTTGGCTTCGGACTTGGCTGATGAAGCTCCAGACTTGGATCTGGACGCCATCTTGAACGTTCCTGTTGTCTTCGCTTCGGGCAAGGCCGGTTACGCTTCGATGAACCAGCCAGCCGATGGCACCCTGCCAGACAATGAAGATCTTGAGCCACTGTTCGAGACCATCATCAAGCACGTTCCTGCTCCGACCTTCACCGAGGGTGAAGTTCTTCAGGCACACGTAACCAACCTTGACGCATCGCCATTCCTTGGCCGTCTGGCACTGTTGCGCATGATCAACGGCACCCTCCGTAAGGGCCAGCAGGTTAACTGGGCTCGCCAGGATGGCACCATGAAGCAGGTCAAGATCACTGAACTGCTTGCCACCAAGGGTCTGACCCGTGTTCCAGCTGAAGAAGCTGGTCCAGGCGAGATCGTTGCAGTTGCTGGTATCGAAGACATCATGATTGGTGAAACCCTCACCGACCTTGAGAACCCTAAGCCACTTCCACTGATCACCGTTGATCCACCTGCGATCTCGATGACCATCGGTATCAACACCTCGCCACTTGCTGGCAAGGTCAAGGGCGCTAAGGTTACCGCCCGCCAGGTGAAGGATCGCCTGGACAAGGAACTGATCGGTAACGTTTCGCTGAACATCCTGCCTACAGAGCGTCCAGACGCTTGGGAAGTACAGGGTCGTGGCGAATTGGCACTGGCTATTCTTGTTGAGCAGATGCGTCGTGAAGGCTTCGAGCTGACCGTTGGTAAGCCACAGGTTGTGACCAAGGTTGTTGACGGCAAGGTTCACGAGCCAATGGAACGCATGACCATTGACGTACCAGAAGAGTACTTGGGTGCTATCACTCAGCTGCTGGCATCGCGCAAGGGTCGCATGACCGACATGGCTAACCACGGCACCGGCTGGGTTCGCATGGAATTCATGGTTCCTGCACGTGGCCTGATCGGCTTCCGTACCCGCTTCCTGACCGACACCCGCGGCGCAGGTATCGCATCGTCGTTGGCTGAAGGCTACGAGCCATGGGCTGGTCCAATCGAATACCGCATCAACGGTTCGATCGTTGCTGACCGTGCTGGCGTTGTGACTCCATTCGCAATGATCAACCTGCAGGAACGCATGAACTTCTTCGTCAAGCCTACTGAAGAGGTTTACGAGGGCATGATTGTTGGCGAGAACTCCCGCGCTGATGACATGGACGTAAACATCACCAAGGAAAAGAAGCTCACCAACATGCGTGCAGCTTCCTCGGATAGCTTCGAGAACCTGACCCCACCACGCAACCTGACTCTGGAAGAGTCCCTCGAATTCGCTCGCGAAGACGAGTGCGTAGAGGTTACCCCGGATGCAGTTCGTATCCGCAAGGTTCTGCTGAACGCTAGCGATCGTGCCAAGGCTACCCGTGCACGCGCTCGCTCCTAATCAGCGCAAAAATAACCAAGGCAGCAACCTCTCCGCGCTCTGGCGTGGTGCGGTTGCAGCCTTGGTTGCAGGATTATTCGGTACTGCAATTCACGCGTCCATCTCCTATGTCGGCAACGACATTCCGGTGGTGTGGGGCGTGGGTGTTGCATGGCTGTTGCTAGGCATCTTGGTCTACTGGGCTGCGGTTTCTTCACAGAAGCTGTGGGCCGGGGCCTTGGCCTTCATCGGTTGCTACGTCTGTGTTGGCCTGATTTCCTACGTAGGAAATGATCAGCTCATCCTGAGCATGCAGTACTACAAATATCTGCCGGGCCCGGCCATTGCTTCGGCCTTGTGGATGTACGGAATGATTATTCCTGCAATTATTGGATTGGTGTTGGCGTTGCGAAATATTCGCAAACAGCACCGAGCCAACTAACACAGAAGGTGTTCTTCCCAGTGGGAAGAACACCTTCTGTGTTTAACGAAAAGTTTTTGTTGCTGCACCAATCAGCGATCTGCCGGAGCACTTCCGGTGACATCCAAGTGGTGAGCCAAGAAGAGGGAGGTGGCTACACCGTCTTCTTCTGGATCTCGCATTGCGTAGTCCTCAATGACCGTGCGTAACCGAGACATCATTTCTTTTTGGGATGCTTCGCTTAGCTTCAGACCGACGCGGATCACCTGAATTTCTTCGGGAGCCAGCCCATCAATCTCTTGCAGGAAGGTGTCCACGAGCATCGGAGCTGCATCGGGGATACGTGTGCCCCAGGACTGCTTGGTGCTGCGGTAGGGAACCTCTTTGGCCCCACGATTGCCACGGCGCGCTTCTTCCGGCTCCAGATAACCATTGGTGACTAGGGTGCGCACATGGTGTAACGATGTGGCCGGATTGAGCTCAAGAATGTCCGCAATTTCCTTGTTGGTTCGTGACTCGTGGAGGCACAAACGAAGGATTCGAAGCCTCAGCGGGGAGCTGAGTGCCCGAGCTCGCGATTGGACATGTTTGTCGGATGGCATGGAATCAGCATACGCGAAATTCGATAAGTGATTGGCAGAGTCAAATCACATGTCGCAAAGAATCTGAACACAAACCACTGGCCAGTAGTTCAGTACAGAGCACTTTAGCTGCGAGGCCGGCGTCTAGCCGGTGGCGGAGGAACACGCTTTGCGTGAGTAATCGAGGAACGGTCAATACGCACCAGCGCCGAGCGTGTCTTCACGCTAATCGACTCTTCGGTAATCTCTTGCACTTCACCCAAAGCATCGCTAAATTTTTCTCCAGCCTGAGCATTGCTCAACCGGTATCGAACGACGATACGGTCACCAGTAGCCAGATCACCAAAACTAAGCATTTTCGCGCGTCATCTTTTCGTAAGAAGAATTCATCTAAAGCCCAAGAAGCCGAAATGTGAATCGTCGGTTACGTCACAGCAGGTACATGGGCGCAAAGATGTATTGATATCAGGACTAGACTGTAGTTCGAGCTGGTTTGAGATTCAAAGAGCATCACAGAATCCTGCTCGCTCGTGTTGAAACCATCAAGTGCAAGGAAAGGTCTCGGCCCTCGTGACTTACATCATCGCTCAGCCCTGCGTCGACGTGAAAGACAAGGCGTGTGTCGAAGAGTGCCCGGTAGATTGTATTTATGAAGGCGAACGCTCGCTATACATTCACCCGGATGAATGTGTTGACTGCGGCGCCTGCGAACCAGTCTGCCCCGTTGAAGCCATCTACTACGAAGATGATGTGCCCGACGAATGGGCTGACTATTACAAAGCTAACGTCGACTTTTTCGATGAACTTGGTTCCCCAGGTGGCGCCGCTAAAATTGGTAATACCGGTACTGATCACCCAATCATCAGTGCACTGCCACTTCAGAACCAAGGCTAGGTTTTACTTTTATGCTTAAGCTCCCCGATTACCCCTGGAACCAGCTCGCACCATATCGCGAGCAGGCTGCAAAGCATCCAGGAGGGGTCGTGGACCTTTCGATCGGCACGCCGGTCGATAACACCCCGCAGATCATTCAGGACGCGCTGGCTCAAGCGGCAAACTCTCACGGATACCCCACCACGCATGGAACCGTTGAAGTTCGCCAAGCCATTGTTGACTGGTTTGCGCGTCGCCGTAACGTTACGGGCTTGAGCATCGATGACGTCATGCCAACGGTTGGCTCCAAGGAGATGGTGGCCTGGTTACCACTGCTTCTGGGAATCGGCGCCGGGGATATTGTTGTCCGACCAAAGATTGCCTACCCAACCTATGACATCGGTGCACAGCTGGTCTCGGCTACCCCTATCGCCACCGATGATCTTGATGAACTGAGCGCCGAGGAACTTTCTCGCGTTAAGCTCATCTGGGTCAACTCGCCAGGTAATCCCACCGGCAAGGTGCGAGCTAGTGCGCAACTGCGCCAGATCGTTGAGCAGGCTCGCGAAATTGGTGCTGTGGTCGCCTCCGACGAATGTTATGCGGAACTGGGTTGGGAAGAATATGAAGGCCAAGTGCCTAGCATTCTTGACCCAGAAGTGAGTGGGGGAAACCTCGATAACTTACTAGCGCTGTACTCGCTGTCTAAGCAGTCCAACTTGGCTGGCTACCGTGCCGCTTTTGTAGCTGGTGCACCAAACCTCATGCCAACGCTGGTCAACAGCCGCAAGCATGCTGGCATGATCGTTCCCGGTCCCATCCAGCACGCCATGGTGGTTGCGCTTGACGATGACGAACATGTGGCACAGCAGCGCGAAATCTACCGTGCCCGCCGCGAAGCACTTCGCCCAGCACTAGAAAACTTCGGACTGCGGATCGAAGATTCGGTCGCTGGTTTGTACCTATGGTGCACCGCGGACCGTCCGAGCTTCGAAACAATTGAAGCCCTAGCCCAGCTAGGAATTGTTGCAGGCCCTGGCGCCTTTTACGGCGCTGCAGGAGAACGCCACGTACGCGTGGCATTGACCGCCTCCGACGAACGGATCGCGGCCGCCGTTGAACGGCTGAATTCTTCCGCCAACCGGTGAAGATGACAGTCTGATTAGCGAGATAGGGTCCAGTCGCGGTATGTTCTAAGGTGACGACTGACCTTTCGGAACTACACGCTTTCCGGTTAGGAGAAGCAATGACAGATACTACATCTGCGCAGCTACAATTTGGTGATACCAACCTTGAGCTACCGGTTATCCCGGCTGCTGAGGGCAACGACGGTTTCGCTGTAGCACCACTATTGAAGACCACCGGGAACGTGACCTACGATCCTGGCTTCATGAACACCGCGGCCACCAAGTCCGCGATCACCTACATCGACGGCGATGCAGGTATCCTGCGTTACCGTGGCTACCCAATCGAGCAGTTGGCTGAGAAGTCCAGCTTCATCGAGGTAACCTACCTGCTGATCTACGGCGAACTACCTACCGCTGATCAGCTGGCAGAGTTCGACAACTCACTGCGCCGCCACACCCTGCTGCACGAAGAGCTCAAGGGCTTCTTCGGTGGCTTCCCACGCGACGCACACCCAATGCCAGTGCTGTCCTCGGCCGTATCGGCATTGTCCACTTGGTACCAGGATTCTCTGGATCCAAAGGACTCAAAGCAGGTCGAAAGCTCGACCCTGCGCCTGTTGGCAAAGCTTCCAGTGTTGGCTGCTTACGCCCATAAGAAGTCCATCGGACAGGCACTGCTGTACCCAGATAACTCGATGAACATGGTCGAGAACTTCCTGCGCCTGTGCTTCGGCACCGCCGCAGAGCCTTACATCCAAGATCCAGACGTAGTCAAGGCACTTGACCTACTGCTGATCTTGCACGCGGACCACGAGCAGAACTGCTCGACCTCCACCGTGCGCCTGGTAGGTTCCTCGGAAGCCAACATGTTCGCTTCGGTTTCTGCCGGTATCCACGCACTTTCTGGCCCGGCCCACGGCGGCGCCAACGAAGCTGTGCTCAAGATGCTGCGCGAAATCCAGTCTTCGGGCATCTCTCCAGAAGAATTCATGGAGAAGGTCAAGAACAAGGAAGACGGCGTACGCCTGATGGGCTTCGGCCACCGCGTGTACAAGAACTACGATCCTCGCGCAAAGATCATCAAGAAGACCGCTCACGACCTGCTGGCAAAGCAGGGCAAGAACGAGTTGCTTGATATCGCGATGAAGCTGGAAGAAACTGCGCTGAACGATGAGTACTTCATCTCGCGCAAGCTCTACCCGAACGTAGACTTCTACACCGGCTTGATCTACACCGCTATGGGCTTCCCTGAAAAGATGTTCACCGTACTGTTCGCGATTGGACGCCTTCCAGGCTGGATCGCACAGTGGCGCGAAATGATCAAGGATCCAGAACTAAAGATCGGCCGCCCACGTCAGCTGTACATGGGTGAAACCGAACGCGACTACCCAGGCTACACCAAGCCATAAGGTAGCGTACGAACGCTCACAAGAGGCTTGCCATCCGTATAAAGGATGGCAAGCCTCTTGTCTGTTTTAATCGTGCATACGGGAGTATTCTTTGACTCTAAGACCGCGAGGGTATGCCCAAAAGTCAGGTGGTACGCATGTACTTTCGTCGTGGAAACAACTGGTCATTGGCCATCAAGACCGATCAAACGATGCTCATGGCTTTGTACTTGAGGGAGTTGGGCGGTGTGGGTCCGGCTGAGGCCGGACCGAACTCCCGACTGTCCTCAACGATCAAGAATCGCAACGGTGCTGATTCTTCGCACGGACAGTTTAAGCAAGAATGGAGCGCGTGGTGGGGGACTCTCACGGCCGCTGACATTGCTGAAGAACAGGCAGAAGAACAAAAACTGCACGAAAGACTGGACGCTGACGGGTTCCCTGCGCTGGCAAGACTAGCCCGCGCTCATTACGGTCAGGCAACTGTTTTTGCGCAAGCGCATGCTCAACACTTTGAGCAGCAAAGTCCCAGCTACGTTCCGCGCAGACTAGATGAGTTGGAACGGATCTTGATAGACCACGGAGTTGAACACGATACGAAAAATGCAACCCAAGAGATTCAACTCATTGATGTGCCGCTGGATGAGCCCCGAGCATGGCTGGCTGGACCGGGCACCATTGTTGCAAGTACATCCTTGATGAAAGATGCTGGTGCTTTCCGCGGTTTCATTCAGCCCATGGTCACCATCATTTTCCCTGGGGACTAAAAACAGCAGGTTACAGAAAACAGTGAGGGTAGGCGGAACGATGTTCCGCCTACCCTCACTGTTCAAAGCTCGCACAAAAGCGAGAAAATTTAGTTAGCGTGCAGTGCGCTGTTCAGCTCAACAGTCTGACCCGCGCGAGCCAATGCTTCGACCGCACCGGTAATCGAGTTGCGACGGAAGAGAAGGTTTGGAACGCCGGAGAGCTCCAAAGCCTTCACCTGCTTGTCGCCCAAGAGTACGCGGGTGCCCGCGGTGACGTAGAGGCCGGCTTCAACCACCGAGTCGTCACCGATGGAGATGCCCACACCAGCGTTGGCGCCGAGCAGTACTCGCTCACCAATGACGATGCGTTCCTTGCCACCACCCGAAAGGGTGCCCATGATCGAGGCGCCGCCGCCTACGTCGGAGCCGTTGCCCACGATGACCGAGGCCGAGATGCGTCCCTCAACCATCGAGGTGCCCAAGGTGCCGGCGTTGAAGTTTACAAAGCCTTCGTGCATCACGGTGGTGCCATCAGCCAGGTGAGCGCCCAAGCGCACACGGTCAGCATCAGCAATACGGACGCCCGAAGGTACAACGTAGTCAACCATGCGTGGGAACTTGTCTACACCGTATACGGTGACAGCACCACGGGAACGAAGCTTTAGACGGGTTACTTCGAAGCCTTCAACCTGGCATGGACCGAAGTTGGTCCAAACGACGTTAGCCAAATGACCAAAAATGCCGTCAAGGTT
This sequence comes from Glutamicibacter sp. MOO4, assembly GCF_056934395.1. Taxonomy (NCBI): domain Bacteria; kingdom Bacillati; phylum Actinomycetota; class Actinomycetes; order Micrococcales; family Micrococcaceae; genus Glutamicibacter; species Glutamicibacter sp. MOO4. The sequence goes on along the minus strand of NZ_CM167800.1, from coordinate 1,749,232 downwards.
GATGGTGTTTGGCTGCGCCAAACGGTGGGATAGTACGTGCAGACGAAGCCACACATCTGCGGTATCGGCGGGAGCCACATCGAGGTCAATGGTCATCGAGACCACTTTCTGAGTGGTGCCACGAGCAGCGTCATCCTGAGCGGCAGAAGCCAACTCACGAGGCAGGGAATCAGCCTCTTCTAGTTCACCAAGCACAGGTGCTGGGTACCAGACGTCGAGGACGGATCCATCTGCTGCGATGGTGGCAAGCCCGTGGCCTGAAGCCAAGCGTACGGAGGAGTCACTGGAGGTAGTCACAGTTTCTGAAGTCATACACTGATCGTATCGTTGTTGCCCCGGGTAACGTTGATAGATGACAGGCTAGTGAAGCTAGAAACGTAGGACTGTGAATACCGTGAACGAATTGGACCTGCGACAGGACGTCGCAGTGCTGACCGAGCAGATTATGAACATTGAATCTGTCTCCGGAAACGAACAAGCCATCGCCGATCAGGTACATGAGGCGTTGTTGAAGCTGGAGCATTTGCAGGTTCACCGTGACCAAGACGCGTTTGTTGCCCGCACCAACTTTGGGCGTGAGCGCCGGGTTGTGCTGGCCGGGCACTTGGACACCGTTCCCTTGCCTCGTACTGAAGGTGCACTAGGCACCGTTCCAGCACAGGTGATTAACGGTGTGCTCTACGGACGTGGAGCCACCGACATGAAGGGAGGCGTTGCCGTTCAGCTGGCCCTTGCCGCCGAACTCACCGATGCTAAGTACGACGTGACCTATGTCTTTTATGATCATGAAGAAGTAGAAGCAGCCAAGTCTGGATTGGGCCGTCTGGTACGCAACAGTCCTGAACTTCTGGAAGCTGATTTTGCCATCCTGCTAGAGCCAACCAACGGCACCGTTGAGGGCGGATGTAACGGAACTAGCCGTTTTGTCATCCGAACCCACGGTAAAGCTGCGCACTCGGGCCGCGCATGGATGGGGCACAACGCCATTCATGATGCTGCCCCAATCCTGCAACGCCTAGCCGACTACCAGCCACAGACCATCACCGTTGAAGGATTGGACTACCGCGAAGGGATGAATGCGGTACGTATCAATGGTGGTATCGCAGGTAACGTCATTCCCGATTACTGCGAAGTCGAAATCAACTACCGCTTTGCTCCGGACAAGACTCTGGCCCAGGCCGAGGCATTGGTCTTTGAACTCTTTGAGGGCTTTGAGATTGAGCGCACCGATGGGGCCGAAGGTGCCAAGCCAGGGCTCAATCAGGAAATCGCCGCAGACCTAATCAAGATCCTTGGCCAGGAACCGAAGCCTAAATACGGTTGGACGGATGTGTCCCGCTTCTCTGCCCTCGGCGTTTCAGCGGTCAACTTTGGTCCGGGCGATGCGTTGCTGGCACACAGCGATGACGAGCACGTGGCGCAGGAAGATATCCGCACCTGTCTAAACTCCTTACGCGCCTGGCTAAGCTAACTAACGCTCTTGGCAACTAATGGCCACAAAAAATGCTCTCGCTGCTTGAAGCAGCGAGAGCATTTTTTGTGCCTGATTATTTAGACGCCAGGATTATTTGGATCCTTCTCGGCGCTGTCCACCGAACCGGCAGCTAAGGCACCGGCAGGTGCACCAACCAATTCAGCAGGGGCATCCTTGGACTTCTTGACGCGACTGCTCAAACGCTTCGAAACCATCTCTGCGATCTTGCTCAAGGTGAAGTTGATCAAGATGAAGATGACCGCAGTAACGATCAAAGCCTGCAAGACGTTGCCATTAGGCGAGGAATAGGTGCGGGCGAAGAACAACAGCTCGTTGAAGCTGATGATGTAGCCAAGAGCCGAGTCCTTCAGGATCACGACAAACTGACCGATCAACGCTGGCAACATAGCCACCAGAGCCTGCGGAATCTCGATGTGACGCAACGACATGCCACGGGTCAAACCGATAGCGATGCCGGCCTCACGCTGCCCCTTAGGCAGGTTGTGAACACCGGAGCGAACCAGCTCGGCGACAACGGAGCCGTTGTAGAAGACCAGTGCGGCCACTACAGCCCACAACGCAGTATCGCCAGGTAGCTCCAGGGAGCGTGCGAAGAAGACGTTGAAGAACACGATCATCAGCAGCACTGGAACAGCGCGGAAGAATTCCACGATGACAGTACAGAAACCATTGATGAGTTTGTTCTGCGAGAGTCGACCTACACCGAAGACCAGACCAAAAATCACCGAACCGATGATGCCCAGGATGGCTGCCTTCAGGGTGTTGACCAGACCGGGCAACAGGTAGTTCTTCCAGGTGCTTGCCTGAACGAAGTCATCCCACTGCTCAGGCTTCATCTGGCCCTTACCAGCGAGGCCAAAGAAGATCCAAGCCACAACGCCCAACGCGATGATCGCGCCGACGATGTTGATCATCAGGATTCGGCGACGTGCTTTCGGACCGGGTGTATCAAAAAGAATTGATGCGCTCATCGTGCCACCGCCAACTTCTTAGATAGCCAGGTTGTTACTAGGCCAACTGGGATCACGATGATCACAAAGCCAATGGCGAAGGTAAGGAAGATCGGGATGACGATATCGGCACGGAACTCAATCATCGACTTCATTACCGAAGAGGACTCGGTAGCCACAGAACCAACGGCAGCCACAGTGGAGTTCTTGATCAGAGCGATCAGGGTGTTACCCAACGGGACAATAGCGCCGCGGAACGCCTGAGGAAGGATGATCAAGCGAGCTGCTGGCATGAAGCCTAGACCAATAGCGCGGGCCGCTTCTGCCTGTCCTAGCGGAACAGTATTCACACCAGAGCGGATAGCTTCACAGACGAACGCTGCGTGATACACCGCTAGACCGAGGACCGAGAGTCGAAAGAAGTTCGCTTGGAAATCTCCACCAAGGGTGAAGCCCAACTGGCCGTACAGTGCCAACACGGCGAACAAGATGATGATGGTCAGCGGGGTATTACGAACCAAGTTGACGTAGCTGGAGCCGATGGCTCGGAAGCTTGCCACGGGGGAGATGCGAAGCAACGCCAGGACGGTTCCAAGTACTAACGCTCCAATTGCTGCCCAGAACGTTAGTTGGATATTGACCCAGAATGCTCCGGGGATGTTGTACTCAGTGAATATGGATAAATAATTCTCCACTGTCAGCCTCTGTCTCGATGGCCAGTGAGGCGGCCAAGCGGCTATGGGAACGATGGACTGAAAAGTCGGTCATCGGAAAAACAAGAATGCCGCGGGGGCCAAGACAAATTGGCTTGGCCCCCGCCGCATCTGGTGCGCTTATGCGCAGGTGTCTGCGAGCTTTGGTGGATTAGTCTTCGAGTTTGGCTTGTAGCCGGTGCCCTCGGTGTTCTTATCCAGCGCCTTCTGCCAGTCACCGGAATCAATCATCTTGGTGATCGCTTCGTTGATGGCCTTGCACTTGTCGGTGCCATCAGGCAGGCCAACTCCGTACTTCTCTTCGGAGAATGGCTTTCCAACAACCTTGAACTTGCCCTTGTAAGCAGGCTGTGCGGCCAAACCTGCAAGGATAATGTCATCGGTGGTAACTGCATCGATGGTTCCACCACTCATCTGAGTGACACATTCTGCGTAGCCCGGAAGCTCCTGCAGGTTGGTGCCTTCAGCGTAGTTGTCCTTGACCTTCTTAGCCGAAGTGGAACCGGTGACCGAGCAAAGATTCTTGCCGTTCAGTGCCTCAGGGCCGTTGATGTCAGAGTCAGAAGCAACCAACAGATCCTGGCCTGCAACGAAGTACGGACCAGCGAAGTCGATGACCTTGTTGCGCTCATCGGTGATCGAGTAGGTTGCGAAGATCATGTCAACCTGGTTGTTCTGCAACATGGTTTCGCGGTTGGCCGAAGGAGCTGAAACGAACTCAACCTTGTCCTCGGCGTAGCCCAATTCATTGGCTACGTACTTGGCAACGTCGACGTCGAAGCCGGTGTAGTTGTCACCATCCTTGAAGCCGAGGCCTGGCTGGTCAAACTTGATGCCGATGCGGATCTTGTCGCCGTCAGCTTCGCTGTCCGAGCCACCACACGAGGTTAGGGCCAGAGCTGCGATAGCTGCCATTGCGGCGACTTTACCCAAACGAGACTTACGCATAATTTCTCCTAATTGGATGCGGGTGATGAAATTAGTGGTTGGTGATGAGCTTGCCGAGGAAGTCCTTGGCACGGTCTGACTGTGGGTTGGTGAAGAATTCTTCAGGAGTTGCTTGCTCCACGATCTGACCATCGGCCATGAAGATGACTCGGTCAGCGGCCTTACGAGCGAAGCCCATCTCGTGGGTGACCACGAGCATCGTCATGCCTTCCTTGGCCAGTCCCACCATGGTGTCCAGAACTTCGTTAATCATTTCTGGGTCCAGGGCGCTGGTTGGCTCATCAAAGAGCATGACCTTTGGCTTCATAGCTAGTGCGCGGGCGATTGCCACACGCTGCTGCTGTCCACCGGAAAGCTGAGCTGGAAGCTTGTCCGCCTGGTTGGCCACGCCAACTCGATCAAGTAGCTGCATGGCCAAATCCTTGGCAGCAACCTTTTTCATGCCCTTGACTCGAATCGGGCCGAGCGTCACGTTTTCAAGAATCGATTTGTGGGCGAACAGATTGAAGGACTGGAAAACCATTCCGACATCTGCGCGTAGCTTGGCCAGTGCCTTGCCTTCGGAGGGAAGGGTCTGACCGTCAATCTTGATGGTGCCTTCGTCGATTGTTTCCAATCGGTTGATGGCACGGCACAACGTTGATTTACCGGAACCCGAAGGGCCGAGAATGACAACAACCTCGCCCTTGGTCACGCTGAGGTTGATGTTGTTGAGCACGTGCAACGAACCGTAGTGCTTGTTAACCCCAGTCAGCTGGACGATAGCGTCCGAGGTAGCCGACTGAGCCTGATGATCGCTGTTCATGCAATAGACATTACTGGATGTGACGCGTCCAACGCGCCACATCGAACAAGTCACATCTAGATGTTACAAAACTGTCACTTAGCCGGTACATCGACACGGTCTGGGTTGCTAGTGAATAACAGATAGAGTGAAGACATGGTTCATCAGCGAAAGAGTGAAAAGAACGCTCGCGAAGGGCAAAAACGCCACATCGAATCGAGCTGGCCTGGCAAGCGTCCCGAGGATCAGCTTGACCACTATCTCTTGGAGAGCCCACAAGAAGATGTAACGCATACCGACGTCTGGCGCGTTCTGCGTATTCAAGCTGAATTCGTTAATGGCTTCGGAACCCTCGCGGGCACCGGACCGGCGATTGCCGTCTTCGGCTCGGCTCGCACCGATCCAAAGAGCCCGTACTACAAGATGGCACACCATATTGGAACGCGTCTGGCGCAGGAAGGCATTACCACCATCACGGGTGGAGGCCCCGGCGCCATGGAGGCAGCCAATAAGGGTGCTGCGGATAATGATGGCATCTCTATTGGGCTTGGCATCGAGTTGCCCTTTGAGACAGGTCTAAATTCCTCGGTGAATAAGGGACTGAACTTCCGCTACTTCTTCGTGCGCAAAACGATGTTCGTTAAATACTCCCAAGGCTTCATTGTCTTGCCCGGTGGTTTTGGAACCTTGGATGAACTGTTTGAAGCATTGACCTTGGTGCAAACCCAAAAAATCACCAGCTTCCCAATCGTCCTGGTCGGAACTGAATACTGGGGCGGCTTGGTTGATTGGTTGACCAATACCGTTGCTGTTGAGCGGGCAATCTCGCCTAAGGACTTGAACCTCTTTACGGTCACTGATGACCCTGATGAGGCTGTTGATTTGGTGCTGAACGCCGGCAAGAAAAAGACTGATTCGAAAGACGCGCTCTAGGGGAGTCCATGCCGTTCCTATTGATCCTCATTGCGCTGTTACTTATTGGTGCAGTGGCTTTGTTGCTTTCGAGCCAACGTAAAAAGCTTGGCGTTGGACGTCATTTTGAAGCTACGGGTGAACCGATTGTGGGGCTCACGGAGCATCAGGCATCGTTGCCACCGGTGCTGCTTCCAGAGAACCCGCGTGCTGAACACATTGAAAAAGTTCGCTTTTCGCTCGGGTTGCGTGGCTACCGTTGCGATCAAGTGGATGAGGTTCTCGACGTGCTCGCAACCGAAATTACTAGCCTCGAAAATACGATTCGTGACCTTGAGTCACGGCGTGTGATTAGCGACACGAGCGAAAATTAGTAATAATAGATGATAAGAGTCCCAACTCAGCCGGGAATCTTGGCAGAGTATGGACAAGGCAAGCGGTAGTGCGTGACGCAAAAGCACGTTGCGCGCGTTAGCCCAGACGAAGGGAACAGCTTAATGGCTGCAATGAAGCCACGCACCGGTGACGGAGCAATGGAAGTTGTCAAAGAGGGCCGGAGCCTGATCCTACGCCTGCCAATTGATGGTGGCGGACGACTGGTCGTTGAGCTGAATAACGCTGAAGCGGCCGAGCTGCGCGATTGCCTGCTCAAAGTCACTGACTAGACTTCCCTGATCGCCACGAGGCGATGGCACTCGAGGACCGACAATATTGTCGGTCCTTTTGGCTTACCTAGCGAGACTTGGAAATTGGTTGTGGCAGAACAGTAGCCACGAACAATCCCTGTTCGCTAGGGAATAGATGGGTCTGCAAACGTGGATCTTCGCGAAGCATCCGCAACGCATCGCGGGTCATCACCGTTGAGGTACGGCGAACAGCTGGCTTCGCTAGACGATGCTCATCAAAAGCGTTGTTCAGAATAATGACTCCGCCAACACCAACGATGCGTTTGGCCTCAGCAACATATTCCAGCAGTAAGTCTGCGCCAGCATCGATCAGCACCAAATCGTACGCATGATCGGCCAAGCGTGAGAGAACATTTTCAGCACGCTCGTTGATGATCCTGGCACGTGCCGACGGAATGCCCGACTCGCGTAGCCCCTGACGCATGGCATTGGCGTGCTCCAAGTCGGATTCAATGGCCGTCAACGTCAGTGAGGGGCCTACGGCTTCAAGCATGGCCAGCGAGGCGACTCCAACACCCGAACCAATTTCAACCGCGTTGCGAGGCCTACGCAAGGTGCACAACAGCTGCAACATGGAACGCCCAGCAGGATCGATGCACCGCACTCCCAGATCCTCTGCCCGTTCGCGAACCTGCGCCACATGCTCTGGCTCGCTGACGTGGTTCTGAGAGTAGGTCCAGCTCGCAAAGAGTTCTGGATTCATCGAAGGCATGGGTAGTGGTCCTCAATAGCGTTGTCTGATAATGGCCACTTCTAATCGTACCCAGCGCGCGGAGCGAAGTTGTTCAACTTGATGGTTCTCCCGCAGGGGATTCTTAGCTTCAGCTCAGCTTGTCGACACATACTTGAAGAGTGAACAATGCACCAAGTGATTCAATCTCTGCTACCCCGGCACCGGAAACCACCACGCCTACATGGGACCAAATGGTCCAAGAACATGGCGAACAGGTTTTCCGACTGGCCTACCGCCTTACCGGTAACCGCCATGACGCAGAAGACCTCTCCCAAGAAGCATTCGTTCGCGCCTTCAAGGCGTTGGATAAGTACACTCCTGGAACCATGGGTGGTTGGTTGCACCGTATCACCACCAACATCTTCCTAGATCAGGCCCGCCGCAAGAGCAAGATCCGCTTTGATAGCTTTGCCGAAGGTGCTGAAGAACGTCTGCCGGGTAACGTGATTACCCCAGAACGCTACTTTGAATACAACAATCTCGACGTGGATGTGCAAGAAGCCTTGCGTTCTCTCTCACCAGAATTCCGTGCAGCCATCGTTTTATGTGACATGGAAGGCTTCTCTTACGAGGAAGTCTCACGCATTCTGGATGTGAAGCTGGGAACTGTGCGTTCACGTATCCATCGCGGTAGGGCCATGCTTCGAGATGCCCTTGCACACCGCAATCCGGCAAACCGTACGCCAAAGTCTTTGTCACTGCCAAAGCTTCCACGAGGTTTGCGTCCAGCGAATTAGTCTGTGCTGCTGGCAGGGCGCTTGGTTATATGGCGCGGTGACTTCGTGAGTTTGTCTGAGACAAGGTAATCTTTTTACGTGGATCTTTTTGGAATCAATGGTAGCGAGTTTATTATTCTCGCAGTGCTCGCGGTAGTCATTCTTGGCCCCGAAAAGTTGCCTGAATACGCCAAAAAGCTTGCCAATTTGGTCAAAGAAGTGCGGCGCATGGCCAACGGTGCCAAAGAGCAACTGCGTGAAGAGGTCGGCGATGAAGTCGCCGACATTGACTGGAAAAAGCTGGATCCTCGTCAGTACGACCCACGGCGCATCATCAAAGAAGCTCTCATCGATGAGTTTGATGACGCAGTAAACCTAGCCAAGGAAAAGCCGAACACCCCGGTCGCAGCAGCTCCGGTGCGAACGGCTATTGCACCTCAGACTCAGAAGCAAGCTCCACTGGCTGCAAATGAAGCAGCTCCCTTTGATCCACAGGCCACCTAAGGCTTCGAGCTAGAACGACATTGGCAGCGATCGCCCGGCTAGTCCGCGCGGTCGCTGTACTAGTTTGTTGACCAAATCATTCAGGGCTGTAGCCGCTGGTGATTGGGCGTCGCTTAGCACCACTGGCTTGCCTTGGTCAGAACCCAGACGTACCGATTCCTCCAAGGGAATTTGCGCCAACAAATCAACGTCGTAACCCAACTGACTGGTCAGTGACTGGCTAAGCTTCGCGCCACCACCGGAGCCAAATACTTCCATGCGCGTGCCATCTGGCAACTGCAGGAAGCTCATGTTTTCGACAACACCGATCACCTTTTGATTAGTCTGCAAGGCAATGGTTCCCGCGCGCTCAGCAACCTCGGTGGCGGTGGACTGCGGAGTGGTGATAACCAACAGCTCACTGTTAGGCAAAAGCTGCGAAACAGAGATTGCCATGTCCCCGGTGCCGGGAGGCAAATCCAAGAACAAGTAGTCTAGGTCGCCGAAGTACACATCGGACAGGAACTGTTCCAAGGCACGGTGAAGCATTGGACCACGCCAAATAACAGGCTGGTTCGAATCCAAAAACATGCCGATAGAAATGACTTTCACACCGTGAGCTACCGGCGGCAGGATCATGTCATCCATCCGGGTAGGGTTCTGCGTAATCCCCATCAAAGAGGGTATAGAGAAGCCATGAATATCAGCATCAATCAGGCCGACCTTTAAACCCTGAGAGGCCAACTGTGTTGCAAGGTTTGCGGTGATTGAGGACTTTCCAACGCCTCCCTTGCCGCTGGCTACGGCGATAACTCGGGTCAGTGACTGCGGATCAGAAAAGGGGGTGCGTCGACTAGCTAGGCGCTCGCGCAAGTCTGCACGCTGCTGCGGATCCATGACGCCGAGGGTGACGTTAACGTCCTGAACTCCAGGCACGGTGAGTAACGCGGAGCTTACTTCTTGCTCAATGGTGGAACGCATCGGGCAGCCTTCGATGGTCAACAAGATGGTGACCTCTGCTGTGCTGCCCACAAGCTGAGCGCTTTGTACCATATCAAGCTCGGTGATGGGACGACGTAACTCTGGGTCGTTGACCTTCGCTAGGGCCGCAAGAAGTTCTGGCGAATTGCTCACTTGCTGTTGTTCTTCCGATTCTGTGACTGTGGGGCGTTGACCGAATCCATTAGTCCGGTCTGTGGGGAGGAACTCTTGCCGCTGCCCTTTTTCTTAGCGCGCAGGTGCAACTCTTCGCCTTCGGTGGTTTCGAGCAGTTCTTCTAGGACGTTGCGAAGTTCTGAACGCACATAGTCACGGGTTGCGACGTCGCGAAGAGCCAGACGCAACGAAGCCAGCTCGCGGGTGAGGTACTCGGTGTCGTAGAGGTTGCGCTCTGCACGGGCGCGGTCTTCAGACAAGGACACACGGTCACGGTCATCCTGGCGGTTCTGAGCCAACAGCAGCAGGGGAGCGGCGTAGGAAGCCTGCAAGGAGAGCATCAGCGTCAACGCGGTGAAACCGATCGTTGAGTCATCAAAGCGCCAACTTTGTGGCGCCACGGAGTTCCAAATCAGCCAGAAGGCACAGAACACCGTCATGTACAGCAAGAACTGAGGCGTACCCATAAAGCGGGCAAATTTCTCAGTGACAGAACCGAAAAGATCCGGGTTAGGGGAGAATTTCGGCCAGAATCGTTGTCGTGCTGCTAGTGGGGTGTCCAGGCCATTAGTTTTACGCTGCTCAGCCATAGCTGGAACTCCTCTGCTGATCTGTCTGTTGATGGTGCTCGTTTAGTCCTGAGAGCGCCAATCATCGGGAAGGATGTGATCCAAAATGTCATCGACGGTGATGGCTCCAACGAGCCGGCCCTCTTTATTGGTCACACCCACACTGGTGAGGTTATACGTGGCTAAATGCCTGACGACTTCCGAGATATCGGCGAGATCCGACATGGATTCAAGCTCAGTATCAAGGATGTCGCCCAATGGTTCGGGTGGTGCTGCGCGCAAGAGCGCCTGAATGTGAACCTGTCCCAAATATCGTCCAGTGGGAGTCTCCAGGGGAGGGCGCACCACATACACAGTGGAAGCCAACGCGGGACTCAGCTCTTCTAAACGGACGGAGGCCAGAGCTTCAGCCACAGTCGACTCCGGAGTCAAGATGACTGGAACGGGGGTCATGACCGAACCGGCAGTACCTTCGGGGTAGGCCAACAGACGGCGAACGTCCTTCGCTTCATCCTCGTTCATCAGATCCAAGAGCTGATGTTTGGTTTCCTCAGAAACACCGGCCAACAAGTCGGCTGCGTCGTCAGGGTCCATCTCTTCAAGCACATCTGCAGCGCGTTCAAGGCCGAGGGCTGAAAGGATCTCAACCTGCTCACGGTCTGGCAATTCCTGAAGCACGTCCGCAAGGCGCTCATCTTGCAGGTGCGCAGCAATTTCTAGACGACGCTTTTCATTCATTTCATGAAGAGCGTCGGCGAAGTCAGCGGGTTTCATCTCATCGTGGGTGGCCACGAAGGTGTCTGCTGACTGTGGTTCTTCTTGGGAGCCGTGACGCAGGTCCTGCCAGGAAACTAGTACCTTGTCACGCTTGCGCGAGCGTAGGCCCAGCAGTGAAGACGTAGGTACGCCGCGCTGTACGTAGTATTCATTGATTTCCCAATCCCCACGACGGGTCTGGGCCAATCCAATATCTTCAATAACACCGCGACCGGATCCATCAACAAAGGTGATGGTGCGGTCAAACATTTCGGCGACAACAAGGATTTCTTGGCCACGCTGTTGGAAGCGGCGCATATTTACCAGACCAGAACAAATCACCTGGTTGGCTTCCATCGACTGGATGCGAGTCATCGGTACAAAGACTCGACGTTTGCCGGGTACCTCGACCACCAGACCAACACAAGCAGCGGCCTTCTGCGGGCCGCGGGAAACGACGACAACATCGCGTAATCGGCCCAAGCGGTCGCCCAAGGGGTCGAAGACATCAAGCCCGAGAAGTCGGGCGACGAAGATTTTAGACACTGGTGCGCTCACCTCTCTAGACTATCGTGTCCCACTGGTCATCGCGGTGTGCAAAGCCACAGGATAGCCACTGTTTCTTTCACCGTCAGCGATAGTTACTTCACAACTAGGCAGGCTCACAGTAAACCTGTGCACAATATAGATATGACCGCGCCTCATAGAGTAAATTCGATCAGCCCCAACGGTTTGCCTCGCGGAGAACTGCTTGGACGTTACACCAGCTACCTCGACGCGCAGAAGCTCGTTGATTACTTAGCAGACAATGATTTTCCCGTTGCTTCGGTGAGCATTGTCGGTAATGACGTACGTACTGTCGAGCGAGTGACCGCGAAGCTTTCTTACCCAAAGGTGGCGCTTGCTGGTGCCGCCCAGGGTGGCATGATGGGCCTGTTTGTCGGCCTGCTACTTTCGCTATTCGGCGGCGGCGGAAACGGTCTTTACCAGATCCTTTCCTCCATCGGTCTGGGCATGGCCATCTGGATGGTGGCCGGTGTGGTGAGCTACTCAACTCGTCGCGGAAAGCGCGATTTTGCCTCCTCCAGCCAGTTTGTCGCTACCAGCTTTGACGTGGTGGTGGACTTCGAGCAGGCACAAGCCGCTCGCGCACTGGCTTCGAAACTTCCTATGCGTCCGCAACAGGGTAACGCGCAGCAGCCAGGGGCACAGCAGCCTGGCGCGCAGCAAGCACCCGGCACGCACCACGCACCAACCCAGGTTCAGCAGCAGGCGCCGGTGGCTACTACTACCCAGCCAAACCCAACGCAGGCTCCAGATACCGCAGAAGCAACTGATGCACGCAAGGGTCAGTTCCCGGACTTGCCTGATGGACGCCCACGCTACGGTGTGCGGGTGAACGAGCCAAAGTCAGCGGCGGCCGAAGAGCCTGCCACCAAGCCGGCCGAAGATTCATCAGCACAGAATAAGTCTTCTGAAGCCGAGAACGATGAAGATCTTTCAGCGGTTGAACCGACGATCAATCCTTCACAAGGTTCGCAGCACCGGGCCAAGGACGACGAGTCGGAAGCCTAAAAACTTAGAACAAAAACACTGAAGGTCTCGGTGTCATTGCTCATTGCAATGACATCGAGACCTTCAGTTTTAAGCATTGTCTGCCTAGATTAGCCGCGCAGCTTGGCCATCCATGACTCAACGTCCTCTGGGTTTCGAGGCAAAGCAGCGCTCAAGTTCTCGGCACCATCAGCGGTGACAAGAATGTCGTCTTCAATGCGCACACCCAAACCGCGGAACTCTTCAGGGATCGCAAGATCCTCGTCCTTGAAGTACAGGCCAGGTTCGATGGTGAAGACCATGCCTTCCTTGAGTTCTGCGTCCAGGTACAGCTCGGCGCGAGCCTGAGCACAGTCGTGAACGTCTAGCCCCAAGTGGTGGCTGGTGCCGTGTGGCATCCAACGACGGTGATGCTGACCTTCTTGGCTCATGGCTTCTTCTACCGAGACAGGCAAGATGCCCCACTCTGAGAGACGTTCGGCCAGAACACGGGTGGCGATCAAATGCAGATCGCGGAACTTCAGACCTGGCTTGACCGCAGCAAACGCTGCATCGGCGGCATCTAGAACGGCCTGGTAAACCTTGCGCTGAACCTCGGTGTACTGACCGGACACTGGCAACGAGCGGGTGATGTCTGCGGTGTACAGGGATTCTGCTTCGACACCTGCATCCAGCAACAGAACTTCGCCTGGTGAGACGGTACCGGTGTTGCGGATCCAGTGCAGGATCGTGGCGTTATTGCCCGAGGCTGCGATGGTGTCGTAGCCCAGTTCATTGCCTTCAAGGCGAGCACGTGCAAAGAACGCACCTTCAACAACGCGCTCACCACGCTCGTGCTCAATAGCCTTATCCAAGTTGCGTACAACATCTTCAAAACCATTGATGGTCGCTGCAACTGAACCGCGCAATTCAGTGATTTCGTGCTCATCCTTGATCAGACGAATTTCAGAGACAAACTCGGAAAGCTCGGTATCTAGGGCATCGCTGGCCTCTAGATCCTGTGCAGTGTTCATCCGTGAAGTGTCAACGAGAGCATCCATGTTCATGTCGACTTCGCGGACCAAACGAATGCGGATACCACCAAGCGCCTGCGGGCCAGCATTCTTGGTGACGGCCATTTCTAGCTGTTCCAGGGAATCGGTTGGCAAGCCGGTGCGTGCGGAGAGGGAAGACAGCGTTGGGCGCGGACCGACCCAGAACTCGCCGGAGCGGGAGTTCAGGTAGAAGTCGGTGGTGTCGCGCCCAGCCATCGGGGCGAAGTACAAAGTGGAAACGTGATTGCTACCGTGCTCGCCAGCACCGTCATCGGTTGGTTCCATAACCAAAACTGCATCTGGTTCATGGTCAACACCGAGACCGGTCAGGTGAGCAAAGGCCGAATGTGGGCGGAAGCGGTAATCGGTGTCATTGGAGCGGACCTTCAATGGGCCGGCAGGAATGACAAGACGCTCACCAACAAAGTTTTCCGAAAGCTTGGCACGGCGGGCCACAGCGAACGGTGCAGCTGCATCCTGTTCTGGTAGCTGCGACGTGTCAGTTGCCCACGAGGAGGCCATGAATTCTTGGAATGCCTTGGACGTTGGACGCTGGGAACGGTTGTTCACTCGGTCTTCCAACGGCTGATTTGTGCCTGTGGCAGATGATTCTTGATTGGTCATAATCCAAGTGTGTCACCAACTCAGCTTTCCCAGCAAAGAATCAGCGCAAGGGATAATCTAGGAATATGCGAATTGACCTGCACACCCACTCCAACGTGTCAGACGGAACTCAAACTCCTTCCGATTTGATCCGTTCTTCTGCCACCGCTGGACTAGATGTGGTGGCGTTGACCGACCATGATCAAACCACTGGTTGGGCGCCGGCTGCCGAAACGGCAAAGGAACTGGGGGTCGGTTTCATTCCTGGCATGGAAATTACCTGCCAGGACCCCAACGGGATTAGCGTGCATTTGCTTAGTTATTTGCATGACCCCACCTATCAGCCACTGCTAGACGAGCTGGAATTATCGCGTAACGCTCGCATCATTCGTGCGCAGCGCATTGTTGAACGTCTGGCTGAGGACTACCCGGTGAGTTGGGATTTGGTCAGTGAGCATTGCCAACCGGGCGCAACCATTGGCCGTCCGCATATTGCTGATGCTCTGGTCTCTGCAGGGGTGTCAGAGAATCGCAATGAGGCCTTCGCTAATATCTTGTCTTCGCGTTCCAAATACTATGTTACCCACCCCGCAGTACGTCCGGCCGAAGCGGTCAAACTTGTCCGTGAAGCCGGGGGAGTCCCCGTGTTTGCCCACCCGAAAGCCTCGCTGCGTGGACGGACCGTACCCAACTCAACGTTCCACGAAATGATCGACGCCGGTCTGGGTGGGGTGGAAATTCATCACCGAGACAACAGTGAAGAAGGCAAGGAATGGTTGCTTGACCTTGCTGCCAAAAAGAACTTGATCATCACCGGTTCCTCGGATTATCACGGAACCGGGAAACTAAACCGGCTCGGTGAGAATGTCACCGAGCCGGAAATGTTGCAACGTATTATTCAGGAAAGCAGTGGAACTCAGGCCTCGGTATAGGTAGTCGACTCGGGCAAGCGTGAACGCATCACGTCGATTGCTTCCGAATTCTGATCTACCAAGACAAACTTTCGTCCCAGCTTTGCAGCTACCGCTCCGGTCGTTCCAGAACCGGCAAAGAAGTCCAATACCCAGTCGCCTGGGCGTGAAGATGCCGAAACTACTCGACGCAAAATACCTTCAGGCTTTTGTGTTGGGTATCCGGTTTTTTCCTTGCCTGTTGGCGAAACGATGGTGTGCCACCAAACGTCGGTAGGCAGCTTGCCCAAAGCTCGCTTTTCGGGAGTGACCAAGCCGGGAGCCATGTACGGTTCACGGTCTACTTCTGAAGAATCAAAGTGATACTTCTTTGGATCCTTCACATACACCAAAATGGTGTCATGCTTAGCCGGCCAACGGTTCTTGGCGCGGGCTCCGTAATCGTAGGCCCATATGATTTCGTTCAAGAAGCTGTCGCGACCAAAAATCTCATCGAGTAGAACCTTGACGTAGTGGACCTCGCGGTAGTCGAGGTGCACATACAAGGTGCCATCTTGGGTGAGCAGACGGTGCGCCTGACGAAGCCTTGGCTCAATGAAGCTGAGGTAATCGTCAAAGGTGTCCTGGTAAGAACGCGCAGCACCAAGTTCGGTGCTGTAGGCACGACCTTGGAAACCGGTGCGGTCACCTTCACCTTCGGCAGCACGAACCATCGTGCGCTGGGCACGAGTCTGTTTACGTCCGGTGTTAAATGGCGGATCCACGTAGATCAAGGTGAAGCTTTCATCTGGCAAAGCCGAGAGAATGCTTAGATTGTCGCCGTGGTACACGGTATTGGCTGACGCCGGAGCTGACGATGATGAATCATCATCAGCTCCGGTTTCAGGTATTGCTGATTCTTCGGGTTGAGCAAGCACCGCTGGCTTAGGTTCCTTTCGGAAGAACGAACGAACTGGTGGGACTTGAAACTAGTCCTGTCCACCTGCATCGGTGCTACGGGTACGACGACGCGAACGGCGGCGTGGTTCCTGTGCTGATGCATCCGTGCCGGCCTCAGCTGAAGCATTTGGCTGGTGCGATTCGCGATGCCGCTCGTTCTCACGTGCTGGACGGTCCTGCTTGCCCTTGGAGTGGCCGTGGCGTGAATTCTCCTGCTCGCCAACGGCTTCCTGACCGGCGCGCTGTTCGGTCTTCTGACCGTTGACGGTGCGGGTACGGGAGCGCGAGTTGTTGCGACGGCGAGGAGTGCGCTGTGAATCTTCACGACGCTCCGAACCTTCGCCCTCTGCAGGGGCAGCCTTCTTTGCGCGTGGCAAACGGCCCTTGGTTCCCTTAGGAATGTCCAGATCCGTGAAGAAGTGAGGGGAAGACGAGTAGGTCTCCACTGGCTCTGGAACGTTCAGTCCCAGTGCCTTGTTGATCAAGGACCAACGAGGAACCGAATCCCAGTCAACAAAAGTTACCGCGGTGCCGGTGTTGCCAGCACGGCCGGTACGACCAACACGGTGAAGGTAAGTGTTCTCGTCATCTGGGCACTGCAAGTTGACCACGTGGGTGACGTCATCAACGTCGATACCGCGGGCAGCAACATCGGTAGCAACCAGAATTTCAATCTTGCCTGAACGGAACGCCTTCAGCGCCTGTTCGCGAGCACCCTGACCAAGGTCACCATGCAAAGAACCGGCATTAAAGCCACGGTCTACCAGCTCATCAGAAAGTCGAGCAGCCGAACGCTTAGTCTGCGTGAAGATGATGGACTTGCCACGGCCTTCAGCCTGAAGCAGGCGGGCCACCATCTCGTCCTTGTCCATGTTGTGTGCGCGGTAGACCAGCTGACGGATGTTGCGCTTGGTCAGCGAATCGTCGTCTCCTGGATCCTGGGCACGAATATGTGTTGGACGGGTCATGTAGCGCCGTGCCATGGTGATCACAGCGCCCGGCATGGTGGCCGAGAACAGCATTGCCTGGCGTACCGGAGGCAAGGCAGCCAAGATGCGCTCTACGTCGGGCAGGAAGCCAAGGTCCAGCATTTCGTCGGCCTCATCCAAGACAACGGTGCGAACCTGCTTGAGGTTCAGCACGCGCTGACGGTTCAGGTCAATAAGGCGACCTGGGGTACCAACAATCACGTCGGTGCCGGCCTTCAGAGCATTGATCTGCTCTTCGTAGGGGCGACCGCCATAGATGGTGGTGATGGAGATGTTGGAGTGCTTTGATGCCTGTGCGAGGTCGGCGCCAACCTGGATAGCCAGTTCACGAGTTGGGGCAACGATCAGTGCCTGCGGGGCACCTGGGAATTCAAGATTCTCGTAGCCTTTGTCGCCTGCACGGATCACGCGCTGCAATGCAGGGATACCAAAGCCAAGGGTCTTACCGGTACCGGTCTTTGCCTGGCCAATGATGTCATTTCCGCCCAGAGCCACCGGAAGGGTCAGCGACTGGATGGGGAAGGGATACTCGATCCCGGCTTCCGAAAGGGAAGCGACAATGTCTGAACGGACCTTGAGGTCTGCAAAGTTCTGCTTTGCTGGCTCTTCGATGGTCTGTGGGTCTTGTGGTTCGGCAGCTTCTGCCGTCAGAGTCGTGTCAGTCACGATATTAATATTCTCGTTTCATGTGGGCCCAGCTCCGGAGTGATTCCTCGGCATTTTCTGCCGTGGGTTCATCGTGCTGTGCTATTCCAGCGGAGCCGATCGCGTCGTTTCGCTTAGGAGAATCTCATTCACCTAGGGAATGGTGACCGCTGGGAAGCCACCAAGATACTGTTTTATTTCTCAGCCCATTGCGATCGGGCATCCTATTTTCTAATAGCCCAAGCATAACGGGTTCTAGTCAAAAACCTTGGGTTAGGAGTTTTGGGCCACGATTTCAAAGCTAATCTTTCGCTGTGTGGGATCAGCCTGGATCAACTTTGCGGTGACCAAAGTTCCCGGTTCGCCGTCTCCGGTGAAACTACCGGTGACCGGCAATTGCACTAGCTGTAGTTGTCCTTCGGCAGATTTCCCTTCGCCGCCGCGTGCACTTTGCACCACGATGGCTTGGAATTCTTCTCCAATACGGTTTTGTAGAAGTACTGCTTCCATCAGATCCAGCGCAGCCTTGTTGACCTTGTTGGCCGAAGCGGAGCTTGATTGCATCAGTTCTGGAAGCTGGTCCAGAGCGGTTTTCAGCTCATCAGGAATGCTCTGATTTGAGGTCAGCAAGCTGCAGGTGAGCAGTACAAAGCGGTCCACCAAGCGTCGCAGCGGTGCGGTGGTATGTGCGTAGGGCGCAGCCAAAGCGGCCTGAACGAGGTCGGTTTCGGGCTGACCATTAATAACTTGGTAGTCGGCCCCACGGAACAGTGATGCTGCGCGGTGCATAATCACCAGTTGTTGTGGGTCGCTGACATCTAGGGTGTGCAGGTATTGGCCATAGCTGATGCTCTGATCCCATGGATGACCTAGGAGCTGGGTTTGTGTGCGGAAGTCCGCTAACGCTTTGTCCTCGGGGGCAGACATGGTGCGAAGGATTCCGACGCCGGCATCGAGCATCAGCCGGGCTGCGGCAATGCCAGTCAACAAGGAGATCTGGGCGTTGTGATCTTCCAAAGGCAGAGGAACTCGGCTCACCAGCTTGTAGCCATCGTCCGTCGCCTCGACTTCTTGATCAGGCAGGGTCAGTGATGCGCCGCCGCGTAGCTGTTCCTGCTTGGTGCGCAGGGCGCCAATTTCGGCCAGTAACTCTAGCTGTTCGTTCCCGGAAGATTCGTCGAGGCTCTTTTGGGCGGAAACGTAGTCCAACTGCGCGCGGGATCTGATGCGTACCCGGCTCAGCTCAATCTCGCCAAGCGCGCCCTGAGTATCAAGGGTTATTCTCCAGTGGAAGGCGGGGCGAACCTGATCAGGTAATAATGAGCCTTGATCTTCAGAGATCAATGGTGGATGCAAAGAGATCTTACGGTGAGGAAGATAGTAAGTCTGTCCACGTTGGCGTGCTACCTCATCGAGCTTGCTGCCCAATTTAACAAACGCCGGTACATCCGCGATGGCATAGTTCACCACGTAGCCAGCTTCGTTCTTTTCCAGATACATTGCCTGGTCTAGATCCGTGGCACCTTCGGGGTCGATGGTGAAAAATGGCATGTCGGTGGCGTCGCGCTCTGGCAGTTCCAAGTCGGCCACGGCCGTCTCGGCTGCAGTGAGTGTCTGCTGATCAAAGGGCGCGGGAACTTCAAACTCGGTTTCAATTCCGAGCAACAGCTCGGCCAAGTCTTTGGTCGGTACTGGACGTGGGCTGCGGATACGTGGTTGAGTCACCCCTTAGCATTATCACAACACAGTGAACTAAGACACTATTTCGAAAAAAATGGCCGGTGTCCCGTCAACGGGAAACCAGCCATTCTTCGACAGGCGTCAAGCGCCTTGAATAATTTGTGTTCTACTGACCGAAGCCGACGCGGCGAACTTCTTCTGGGCCGATCTCAACGTAAGCGATGCCAGCAGAAGGCAGCAAAACCTCGCGGCCCTTTGGATCCTTAAGTGCCAAGACGGTGCCATCGGCGATGGCCTTAGCGACCTGCTCGTTCACTTCTGCGTTGCTGAGCTCGGATTCAAGTACAACTTCGCGGGCTACATTCTGAATGCCAATGCGGATTTCCATGATTGTCGCTGATCCTCTCAAACGATTTAGGTGTCCCGTATGGGTCCTCTGAAGACTAATTTAGCTAGTTTTCTTTGGGGAACTGTGAAATTCCGCGCCAAGCTAAACGCGAGATGAGATCTACGGCGGTTTCTTGGTCCACCGCATCATCGGTGGAAGCCCAATAACGAGCAGAAACTTGCGATAGGCCAGCCAGGGCTCGACCGGCAAGCAGGCCTTCAGCCTCGCTCATGTCGGTGTCCTGCACAACAACGCGGGCGATAGACGCAGCGAGCTTATTGTTGAAGCGTTCGATACGTCCGGCAATCAGCTGATCAGACAATACATCGGATTCAAAAATGAGACGGTAGGCCTGAGATTCGCCCTTGATGTAGCTGTAGTACGTGTTGATGGTGGCAAACACGCGCTGACGGTTATCGGTGGTGGAGCTGATGGCTTCTTCGAGCTTCTTGCTGAAGTCGGCTAAGTGAGAATCCAACAAAGCTAGGTAGAGCTCGCGCTTACCGGGGAAGTGTTGGTACAGCACTGGTTTGGATACGAGTGCCACTTCAGCGATTTCGTCCATGGAAGCGCCATGGTAACCGTGGGCAACAAAAACTTGATGGGCGGCCTGCAATAGCTGTCGGCGCCGTGCTTCACGGGGCATCCGCTGGGAGCGGGCACCTTTGCTATTTTCAAGTTCCGTCATGTCGAATCCGGCCTTTCCAGCTGCTGCGCGATGCACCGCCGATTCAATCTGGAAATTGAGCGCAGTGATCTACTTGGAAGTAGTATTCCATGCTTTGACTTGGAATGCAGAACTGTAAATCAAGAAACGAGGATTAATTATGCGGATTTTGATTCTTCGGTGACCGGGCAACTCGCAACCGGGCTCGCGGTACTTCGGACCGGCGGTACCTCAGCCAGTGGACTAACCTGTGGCTCGGATAGCTCTAATCCGTACAGGGTCTCCAACGCTGAGACGTATTCGTCGGTGCGTCCTTCGCCAGCTAATTCGCGGGCTCGTACGGTCGGAACATGCAGAAGCTGGCGGACCATACGACGCATTGCCATCTCTACTTCTTCAGCAGCTGCAGTACAACCATGCTGTGCGCGAACCTTGGCGATTTCCTGATCAAGGACGGCCTTGGTGTGCTGGCGCAGGGCCACAATCGCGAAATCTGCTTCACGCTCACGCTGAGCTGTAGCAAATTCGGTCGTGGCTTTCTTTACGATGCGACTAGCGGCGTGTACAGCCATAGCCTGCTCGGTGGGAGCAGCCATGCGGACCGATTCAAGGGTAATCAGTTCTGCGTCTGCCAGCTCAACCAAAGTTGGATCAAAGTCATGAGTTAGAGCCATGTCGATAGCGATCAACGGATGGTTTTTCACACGTAATGTTTCTAGCTCTGCACGCGAGATCTGGTGTCCGCCACCGGAACAACCAACAATCACGTCGGCTTCACGCAGTGCCTGGGGCAGAAGTTCATCGCTGAGCGGGAATCCTCCACGCTTAGCCGTGAAGTCAGCGGCACGGCCCGAATGCGAGTAAACAGAAACGCGCTTAACGCCACGTTCCTTCAGTAGAGCCATGGTTGCTCCGGCGTATGAACCGGTGCCGAAAAGCACAACGTCCTGTTCGGACCAATCGCGATCTCCGGACATCAGCTCTTCAGCTAGATCCAGTGCCACCGATACTACGGACTTGCCCTGAGTTCCCAGATCCGTATTCGAGCCGACATCCTTGGCTGCTCGGGTTGCGTTCTGGAACAAGCGGTTGAGGTTGCTTGTGGTGGTCTTTTCGGTTTGCGCTTGGGTCAGCGCTCGACGCACCTGGCCGGCAATTTCGCGTTCGCCAACAACGGCCGAGTCCAAGCCAGCGCCCACGGAGAAGAGGTGCTCAATGACCGGTTCACCTTCCAAGCTGGTCAGGTGGCGGGCCAAGAAGTCGGGGGAGAGGCTAGTGCTTTCTGCCAGTGCGTTCACCAGGTGATCGGTGGCGTCATCCACGTGGGATACGTCCGCATACACCTCGAAACGGTTGCAGGTTGCTAGAACGACGGCACCATTGATGGCCGCCGAACCGTTAACGGAGGCAGCTGCCAGCCCGTCGGCCGAAGCGCTAATTTGCGCGACGGTCTCAAGATCGAGCTGCGAATGCGAAGCGACAAGAGATAAGAAAACCACAGTGTCCCCAGAATAGGACGGAACGACCGAGCAAACAACGCAGGCGTGCCTAAATCGGGCCCTTTGGGTGGGTTAGGTTGCTCACCTTCGGCTGCTTGCGGACCTCCCGAATGGGCTTTAATCTCAAGACTTGGCAGAATTAGAGTATGACCCTGTCGCAGAACCATCCGATGCTCGATGGACGTACCCAAGATTCCGCTTTGATCCAAGCTTTGACGGGCAAAACTCCGTCGCACCATCCAGTGTGGTTCATGCGCCAAGCGGGGCGTTCCCTGCCGGAATACCTGAAGTTGCGTGAAGGCGTGAGCATGCTTGATTCATGCCTGGACCCAGCAATGGCCAGCGAAATCACCCTGCAACCGGTACGCCGACACAAGGTTGACGCCGGAATCTTCTTCTCCGATATTGTCATCCCACTGCGCTTGGCTGGAATCGGTGTAGACATCGTGCCAGGCGTTGGCCCGGTACTAGATACTCCTATCCGCACCGCGGAACAGGTCGCAGCACTTCCAGAACTCACCGAAGAGTCCTTGGAACCAATTCGTGAAGCTGTGCGCCTGACCGTTGCTGAATTAGGCTCCACGCCATTGATCGGTTTTGCCGGCGCACCATTTACCGTGGCCGCCTACATGGTTGAAGGCAAGCCAAGCCGCGACCACTTGGGTCCACGCACCATGATGCATTCAGAACCAGAAGTGTGGGAAGGACTCATGCGTTGGGCTGCCGACGCTTCAGGCAAGTTCTTGCGTGCACAGGTTGAAGCCGGGGCTTCTGCGGCTCAGCTATTTGATTCGTGGGCAGGTTCCTTGTCATTGCCTGACTATGAAAAGTTCGTCGCGCCTTATTCGTCGCAGGCTTTGGATTTCGTTCGTGACTTGGGTGTGCCATTGATTCACTTCGGCACCGGCACCGGGGAACTGCTAAGCGCTATGCGCGATATTGGCGTTGACACCGTGGGCGTGGATTACCGCATTCCACTGGATACCGCGATCGAACGGTTGGGCCAAGGCGTTTCGGTTCAGGGCAATATCGACCCTGCACTGCTGACCGCTCCATGGGAAGTGCTTGAAGCGCACGTGCGTGAAGTTGTTGAAGCTGGAAAGCAGGCCCGTGGACACGTAGTGAACCTGGGCCATGGTGTTCCGCCAACTACGGATCCAACTGTGCTGAGCAAAGTGGTAGAGCTCATTCACTCGCTGTAATTCAACGGGTCTAAGCTGGGAGTAGTGCCTTGGGCTTGTGCGTAATCCCGGTCCAAGGCAACCGCTTCAATGTGTGAAGGTAGAAGGTGCTAAGTACGTGAGCAAGGAATCATCGCCAGCTTCTGTAGAGCGTTCAGAGATCTCTTCGCAGTCGCCTGCCCACGCTTTGCGGTTGCTAGAAAAAGTACGCAAAGCCAATGAAACCCGACATAACAAACGCACTGCCACCGATGAGGCTAAGCCGAAGGCAGCACACGCGGTAGTTATCGGCGGTGGCATCGCAGGCCTGGTCGCTGCCCGAGATCTTCGTCAAACCGGATACGCAGTTACCGTCTTAGAAGCCAATGACAGCTTTGGCGGCAGCATGCGAACCACCGACGTAGCCGGACTGAAAATTGATGCCGGCGCAGAATCCTTTGCGGTACGTCAGGGTACGGTTGCCGCCTACCTAGATGAATTGGACCTGAGTGAAAAAATCGCTCAGACCTCGGGCCAGTCAGCCTGGTTGATTCAGGGGGACGAGCAAGAGATCGTGGCACACCCAATGCCTGCCACTGCCCTACTTGGCATCCCTGCGGATGTACGCACCGATGCTGTGCGCAACATTATTGGTCGCGCCGGCACAGTCCGTGCGGCTGCTGACCTGATCACGCCAATGAGCAAAAAGTGGGCTACCCAAAAACTTTCAGTGGCTGAAGTAGTGCGCACCCGTATGGGGCAAGCGGTTTTGGACCTGCTGGTCTCGCCGGTGATTAATGGCGTGTACTCCACCGACCCGGCTCAGATCTCTATTGACGCTGCCGCCCCTGGCCTGCGCCAAGCGATGCAGGAAACCGGATCGTTGGCCCGCGCGGTAGCTAAATTGCAGGCTTCAGCTCCTGCAGGTTCACGCGTGGGCGGACTTGAGGGTGGAATGTTTACCCTCGTTGAGTCACTCGTGAAGCAACTAGAAGACTCCGGGGCAACACTGGTTCGTAATTCGCCAGTCACTGCCGTCAGTTACGACGCTCATGCCCAGATCCCCTATACGGTAACTAGCCTTGGCCAAGAAATTCAGGCAGAGCGGGTCGTCATTGCCACACCGGCTGCACCTGCCTTAGAGCTGATTAACCCGCTGCTGGCTTCCGAGGCACAAATTAGTGCTGAGGACACGTCCAATTCCATTGCGCTAGCAATTTTGGTGGTGGACAAGCCTGAACTGGATGATGCACCGCGTGGTTCGGGAGTGCTGGTCAATAAGAACGCTCCACTGACCGCCAAAGCGCTGACCCATTCCACTGCGAAGTGGCCTTGGCTCGCAAATGAAGCTGGCCCTGGAACCCACGTGGTTCGACTGTCCTTCGGTCGTATCGGTGAGTCTGAGCCAGTGGTTGAATCCGGAAATGACGAAGCATTGATCGAGTTAGCTATCAAAGACGCTTCAAAGATTCTCGGTGTTCAATTGCATCGGGATGATGTCTTAGGAAGTTTCGTCTCGCGCTTCAGCGACATGGTGCCTTTGCAAGGTGAAGCCGCAGTGCAGCGTCGAGTCGACCTTGAACAAGCGCTGGCACCATTGGTCGGGCTTGATGTGGTTGGTGCCTGGATTTCCGGTACGGGCCTAGCCCGAGTGATCTCTCAAGCACGCCGCGCGGTGGCCATCAGCGCCCGCTAAGACTTCAGCAAGAATTTTGGATTCATCATCCATGAAAAGATCCGCAGAACAAGGAGAACATCACGTGAGCAACGCACCCGAGCACAATTCGCCCGTCATGAACGAACGCACGAATGCGGGAGAAAACCCAACTTTCTTCTACACGCTCTGGACCATCTTTAAGCGTTCCGAAATCGTTGAGCGCAGCGAAGGCGCAGCAACCGAGTTTGATGCGCTGATCGCAGAGCTGGCCACCGAAGGTGCCATCGTGCGAGGCATCTACGACGTCTCGGCCATGCGCGAAGACGCTGACATCATGGTGTGGGTCCACGGCCCATCTGCCGAGCTGCTTCAGGCTTCGCTGCGCAAGATCCGTCGCTCCGCGCTGCTGGAAGGCACAAAAATTGTGTACTCCACCATGGCTGTGCACCGCGAAGCAGAATTTGCTAAGAACCACTCTCCAGCTTTCGCCCGCGGCATCCGCGCCAAGGAATGGATGACGGTTTACCCGTTTGTTCGTTCCACCGACTGGTACACCATGGACCCAGCCGAACGTGGCAAAATGCTTCGTGACCACGGCATCCTAGGCCGCGAATTCCCTAACGTTCTGGCCAACACCGTCGCTGCGTTCTCCTTCGGTGACTACGAGTGGCAGATTTGCCTCGAAGCCGATGACATGATCGACCTTGTCGATATGATGCGTCACCTGCGCTACACCGAAGCCCGTCACCACGTACGTGAAGAAACCCCGTTCTACACCGGACGGAAGATCTCTGCTGCCGACGTGCTTGAGGTATTAAAGTGAGCCAGAGTTTTGATCCGCGCCAGGGATTCGACCAGAACGGTCAGATGATTCCTAAAGCGTATGATGCTTTGCTACTCGCCTCCTTTGGTGGGCCAGAAGGCCAAGACGATGTGCTGCCATTTTTGCGCAACGTCACCGGAGGCCGAGGTATCCCGGATGAACGCCTTGAAGAGGTGGCAGTTCACTACCGCAAAAATGGTGGTGTCTCACCGATCAACGGACAAAACCGTGAGTTGAAGGCCGCGCTGGAAGCCGAGCTGGCATCCCGTGGCATCAACCTGCCGGTGTACTGGGGTAACCGTAACTGGCACCCGTTTGTAAACGACACCTTGCAACAGCTGGCCGACGATGGTCACCGCAAAGTTCTGATGCTCGGCACCGGCGCCTACTCAGGGTACTCGGCCTGCCGACAGTACCGCGAAGACCTTGGCATGGGGCTGCTGGCCACGGGCCTAGACGGCGTGGTTGAAGTTGATAAGATCCGTCAGTTCTTTGATACTCCCGCTTTTGTTGAGCCTTTTGTTCAGAGCTTGCGGATTTCTTTGGCTAAGGTTCAGGCCCAGCTTGCTGAGGCTGGAAAAACTGACAAGCCAGTGAAGATCGTTTTTGTCACCCACTCCATTCCGATGGGGGATGCGCAGGCTGCTGGTCCGAAAGAAATTCGCGAAGCAAACAGCGAAAATCTCTACACCGCGCAGCACCGGGCCGTCGCGCAGTACATTCTTTCCCAGGTTGAAGAAGCCAAGGGATTGGACTACTCGTTGGTGTACCAGTCTCGTTCGGGTGCGCCGCACATGCCGTGGCTGGAACCGGATATCAATGACGCACTGGAAGAGGATGCTGCTGCCGGTGTCGGCGGTGTTGTTGTTGTACCGATCGGGTTTATCTCTGATCATATGGAAGTGCTTTGGGATCTAGATACCGAAGCCAAGGACACCTGCGCTCAGCTGGGTCTGGCCTTTGATCGTGTGGCCACCCCGGGTACCCAGCAACCTTTTGTTTCCGGTTTGGTTGACCTGATTGAAGAGCGTCTGCTCGGCGAAGATGGCAAGGCACGCCGGGCTGGTCGTGCCTCGGTGGTTCAGGGCGGTCCATGGTTTGATGTCTGCCGCCCAGGCTGCTGCGAAAAGCGGGCCTTGGACGGAACGCTGCGGCCAACTATTGCCGCCGTTGACTCTGAAGTTGGAGTGCCACAATCATGAGCGAATCGTTCCGAGTAGGTACTCGCGGTAGTGCGTTGGCCACCACCCAGACCGGTTGGGCTGCGCAGAAGCTCGCCGAAATTTCTGGTCTTGAAGTGCAGACCGTTCTGGTGAAAACCGAGGGTGACGTAGTGACCGGATCGCTGGCAACCCTTGGTGGTACCGGCGTCTTTGCCGCCGCTTTGCGCCAACGTCTACTGGATTCCGGATGCGACCTAGCCGTCCACTCACTCAAGGACTTGCCGACAGCGCAACCTGAAGGCTTGGTTCTGGCCTGCATCCCGGCCCGTGAAGATGTTCGAGACGCACTGTGCTCCCATGACTCACTGGGCTTGGATGATTTGCCGCAGGGCGCCAAGGTAGGCACCGGTTCTCCACGCCGAGCAGCCCAGCTCTTGGCCTACCGTAGCGACCTGCAGATTGTTGATATCCGCGGTAACGTCCCTACCCGTTTGGGTCGGGTCAAAGGCATCGGCGAGACCTTGGATGACGGCAGCGTTGGCCGAAGCACCCAGGGTGATTTGGATGCGGTCATTTTGGCCGCCGCCGGAATGCGTCGACTCGGGCTGGAAAGCTACATCACCGAGTACCTAGATCCCTCGATCATGTTGCCTGCCCCGGGCCAGGGTGCTTTGGCACTGGAAGTGCGTACCACCGGTAGCGGCCACCAAGCCTTGGATCAGGCCCTGGAATCATTTGATGATCTTCATACCCGAATGCAGGTTGTCGCCGAACGTTCCTTGCTTTCCACGCTAGAAGCAGGATGCGCCGCACCCATTGGCGCGCTGGCGCAGGTGGATGGTGCCGAGCTGGTGCTCGAAGCGGTGGCCTGCAACCCCGATGGATCTGAAGTGATGCGCCGTAGCGCTCGTACTTCCGCCGACTCCATCAACTCCGCTGTGCAGCTTGGCCGAGACCTGGCCGAATCCATGATTGCTGACGGCGCTGCCGTCGTTGCCGGTTTGGCCTGAACACCCGCTCATGACCTATCACGCCCTAATCCTGCGTAACCCGGCACGAGCCGAAGCTACGGTGCAGGAATTTGACCAGCTGGGTATCGCTTCGTGGTGTGCCCAGCTGATCGATACTATCTGGCCAACAGATCGTACGGAGCTAGTGCGCATGAGCGAGCAACTGCTTGCCGGTAAGTATCAGTGGTTGGTTGTTACCAGCCTGAATACGGTGCGAGTTGTTGATCAATTGATCGGGGAGCAGCGCTTACCGGCAAGTCTGCGTATCGCTTCGGTGGGTGAAAAAACCAGCCTTGCCATTAGCGAGCTCTGGGGGCGAGAAGTAGATTTTCAGCCCACACTGCAGTCAGCGGCAGGGATGCGAGACGAATGGCAGCCTGAAACTGATGCACACCTGTGCTACCCGCATGGGGACTTGGCCAGCCCCACCTTGGCGGACGCGCTTGCCTTGCTACCAGTGAGCGTGGATGAATTTGAAGCCTACCGCAGCGTCGCCGCGGGCAGCGGGGGAGTACCGGTAGATTCATCGGTGCCTACCCAGTCGCTGAATATTCTGCAGGCTGAGGCGATCAGTGAGAAACTGGAACTGATGGATCTGGTCGTTTTCTCGGCTCCCTCGGTGGCAAAACGCTTCGCAGAACTTGTTGCTGGCCCGCTGCCGCAAAGGATGCGAACCATTGCCATCGGTCAGCCCACGGCCAAGGCTATGGCCCGAGCATCCATCCCGGTGCATGCGATCGCCACCCAGCCGACCCCGCGTGGCCTAGCCGACGCGGCCAAAGATTTGCTGCTGCTCAACGGTACGACCGAAGCTGCAGATAGTAAGTAGTCAAGACAGAAAGTAGAGCTATGGGTTTCCCTGAGCACCGTCCTCGCCGATTGCGGCAGAATCCAGCCATGCGCCGTTTGGTGGCTGAAAATGAGCTGTCCGCTCGACAGCTGATTTTGCCAGCCTTCGTTCGTGAAGGATTTAGCAAGCCAAACGAAATCAGCTCCATGCCCGGCGTTGTTCAGCACTCCATGGACTCGCTGAAGGCTGCTGCCAATGACGCGGCAGAACGCGGCCTGGGTGGAATTATGCTCTTTGGCATCCCTGAAGAACGCGACGAAACCGGATCTGCCGGAATCGACCCCCAGGGGATCTTGAATCAGGGTATTGCTGCGGTCCGCGCCGAGGTTGGCGACGAACTATTGGTCATGTCCGATGTGTGCCTAGATGAGTTCACCTCGCACGGCCACTGTGGTGTCCTTGATGCCAATGGCCAGGTGGACAACGATGCAACGTTGGACATTTACGCGCAGATGGCCCTGGCGCAGGCCGAGGCCGGTGCCCACATTTTGGCTCCATCGGGCATGATGGACGGTCAGATCGGTGTGATCCGCCAGGCCCTTGATCTAGCCGGACGCCAGGACATCGCACTGTTGGCTTACAGCGCCAAGTACGCCAGCGCTTTTTACGGTCCATTCCGTGAAGCCGTAGACTCCCAGCTGGTTGGTGATCGCCGTACTTACCAGATGGACAGCGCCAACCGAAGCGAAGCCGTCATCGAGGCAGAGCTGGACATCGCCGAGGGCGCTGACATGATCATGGTCAAGCCAGCCATGAGCTACCTGGATATCGTGCGCGATATTGCAGATTTCTCCCCAGTGCCGGTTTCCGCTTACCAAATTTCCGGTGAGTACGCGATGATCGAAGCTGCCGCTGCCAATGGCTGGATCGATCGCAAGGGCGCCGTTCTTGAGTCTTTGCTTTCCATCAAGCGTGCCGGTGCCCAACAGATTCTCACATACTACGCAGCCGAAGTTGCCGGCTGGCTTAAGGAAGGTAAGTAAGACTGATGTCTAACTCAGAACAGCTCTTCGCCGAGGCCCGCGAGGTCATGCCTGGTGGCGTGAACTCGCCAGTACGTGCCTTCGGTTCAGTCGGC
The DNA here is from genome assembly GCF_056934395.1 of Glutamicibacter sp. MOO4. Lineage (NCBI taxonomy): Bacteria > Bacillati > Actinomycetota > Actinomycetes > Micrococcales > Micrococcaceae > Glutamicibacter > Glutamicibacter sp. MOO4. The sequence continues at coordinate 1,719,682 of NZ_CM167800.1, read as the reverse complement.
GGCATTCCACCATTTATGGTTGGCGCCAAGGGCGCTTACCTCACCGATGCTGATGGCAAGGAATATGTTGACCTGGTCTGCTCGTGGGGTCCAGCCTTGCTCGGCCACTCGCACCCAGAAATCCAAGCTGCGGTACACGCTGCCGTTGATCGTGGTCTGTCCTTTGGCGCGTCCACCCCGGATGAGGCCAAGCTCGGTCAACTGATCAAGTCACGGATGGGCGGTGTAGACCGTGTACGCATGGTTTCTACCGGCACCGAGGCCACCATGACCGCAGTTCGTTTGGCCCGTGGCTACACAGGTCGTGACCTGATCATCAAGTTCTCCGGTTGTTACCACGGACACCTGGACGGCCTGCTGGCTGATGCAGGTTCCGGACTGGCTACCTTGGCATTGCCAGGTTCCGCTGGGGTTACCGCGGCCACCGCTGCAGAAACCCTGGTGCTGCCATACAACGATCGCACCGCCATTGAAGCTGCGTTCGCCGAGCATGGTGCCAATATCGCTGCGGTCATTACCGAATCAGCTCCATGCAACATGGGTGTGGTGACCCCTGAAGAGGGCTTCAACAAGTTCCTGAAGGAAACCACCGCCAAGCATGGCGCACTGCTCATCGTTGATGAAGTGCTCACCGGTTTCCGTGCTTCTTCCTCGGGCTACTGGGGCTTGACCGGAAAGGTCGAGGGCTGGACCGCAGACCTCTACACCTTCGGTAAGGTCATCGGCGGTGGCCTTCCTACCGCTGCGCTCGGCGGTCGTGCCGACGTCATGGACTACTTGGCGCCACTGGGTCCGGTGTACCAGGCTGGCACGCTCTCGGGCAACCCTGTAGCTATGGCTGCTGGTATTGCGCAGTTGAGCAATGCGACCGAAGAGGTCTACGCGCACCTGACCAAGCAGTCTGATGCGTTGCAGGCAGCTATCACCGAGGCATTCAACGCCGAGGGCCTGAACCACTCGATCCAGCGTGCCGGTACGTTGTTCTCGGTTGCGTTCGGCACGGCCGAAAACGGCGTGCACAACTACGCTGACGCACAGGGTCAGGAAGTCTTCCGCTACGCGCCGTTCTTCCACTCCATGCTGGACTCAGGCGTTTACCTGCCACCAAGTGTCTTCGAAGCATGGTTCGTCTCGGCAGCTCACGATGATGCTGCAATGGAGAAGATCTTTGCAGCCCTTCCAGCAGCAGCCAAGGCTGCTGCCGCGGCGAAGGCCTAAACAAGAGTAATAGAGCCCGGGGGCAGGCGGAACCATATTTTCTGGTGCCGCCTGCCCCGGGCTTTCTTGTGCCCTGAAATCTTCTGATCATAGATTCTTCCGGAACGCAAAACAGCCCGAGTTCCGTGAGGAACTCGGGCTGTGGAATGCTTCGAACTAGGAGCGGTGCTCCTCGTCAAAAGTGGGGATTAGAAAGCTGGGATGACGCTGCCGTCGGTCCAAGTCTTCTTGATGTAGGCGCGAACCTCATCGGAGTGCAAAAGCTCTTCAAGCTTCTTGATGGCGGCGGTATCTTCACCTTCACGCCAGGTCAGGAAGTTAGCGTTTGGGTTGTTGTCGCCGGATTCCTGAGCTAGCATCTCGTCCTTGTTCAGCTTTGCCTGAACGATGAAGTTACCGTTGATCACAGCAACGCCAATGGACTTGTCGCTCTTGTAGTACTGAACTACCTGCTCAGCGTTGGCATCCTTGAGCTTGAGGGACAGAGGGTTCTTTTCCTTGTCGTCCTGGACGGTGAGGATTGAATCGTCATCAGCGATGTTCTTGAGCAGGCCAGCCGTTTCCAGAACACGCATGCCGCGGATCTGGTTTACTGGGTCGTTGTTCAGCAGAACGGTGGTGCCCTCGGTAACTTCCTTAGGATCCTTGAACTGCTTCGAGAAGACGGTCATTGGCTCTACGTGGATACCGGCACCGTGGGCGAACTTGTAGCCCTTTTCTTCGGTTTCAGTCTTCAGGTATGCCTCGGTCTGGAAGTAGTTGGCGTCCAGCGATCCATCTTCTAGCGAGGTGTTAGGCAGAACATAATCGTCGTATTCAACGACGTCCAGGTCGATGCCAGCATCCTTGGCTAGGTTCTCATCAACGAAGCGAAGAATGTCAGCCTGTGGAACTGGGCTGGCGCCTACCTTGATGGTGACAGGCTTTGCTGGGTCCAAGGTTGCATTCGCATCAGCTGATGGTGAGCTGCTACCGCAAGCGGTGAGTGCAAATGCGGTGGCAATGCCGGTGATTGCAAGTGTGAGCTTTTTACGCATAACTTGTCTTCCTTTGAGTTGGAGCCGTGGGGCTCGGTTGCGAGTGAGGATTGCCGTGTCATGACATAGTCCACGGCTCCACCGGTAGACCGATGGAAGTCTTTATTTGTTTTAGCGGTGATCGACTTTGCGGGCAATCAAGTCGCCAATGATCTGTACAAGCTGCACCATGATGACGATAACGATGATCGTGGTGATCATGATTGGCATGTTGTAGCGGGTGTAGCCGTAGGTGTAAGCCATGCGACCCAAACCGCCACCGCCGACCAAACCGGCCATTGCAGAGTAACCAATCAGCGTCACTACAGTTGTTGTAACCGCTGCGATGATGCCTGGCATGGCTTCGGGAACCAGTACCTTGCGGATGGTCTGCATTTTTGTAGAACCCATGACCAGCGCTGCATCAACCTTGCCGGAGGAAACGTCGCGAAGGGCGGTTTCCACTAGACGGGCGAAGAACGGAATAGTACCGATGGTCAGTGAAACCGAGGCGGCGATTGGGCCAATCGAGGTGCCAACCACCAAGGCGGAGAACGGAATCAAGGACACCATGAGAATGGCGAATGGAATCGAGCGGGTGATGTTGATGATGATTCCGGAAAGTACGACGTTCATCCAGCGAATTGGAGTCAATCCGCCCTTGCCAGTGACGTGAAGCAGAATGCCGAGAACTAGGCCAATAACGATGGTGATGACACCGGAGATAACAACCATCTCAAGCGTTTCAACGGTGGCGGTGCCCATGGCCTTGAGGACTGTTGGAGTAAAGAAATCCATGATCTACTTGGCTCCCTTCACGGTTACGGCGATGCCGTTGGAGGTCAAATGGTTCACGATGGCGTCCAAGTCCGCATCAGCGTTCAACTGCAAGCGCAGGTGCGCGTACTGCTGTTCACCAAGCTGCTCTACAGAACCGGCCAACACGTTTACATCAGTGTTGAACTGGCGAGCTACAGAAGAAATGACGGGCTCAGTGGCCTGCTGACCGGTGTAGAGCAGGTCCAGTACTGGGCCGGAACCTTCTGCGCGTGGTGCATCGCCTGGAAGTGGTAGCAACGTCGAGGCGAGGTTTCCGGTGGCGTTGGTGATGACCTGCTCAATGGAGCCGGTTTCAACAATCTTGCCGCGTTCTAGCAACGAGACAGAATCACAGGCCTGCTTTACCACGTGCATTTCGTGGGTGATGATCAGAACGGTGATGTTCAAACGGTCGCGGAGTTCTTTGACCAGTTCAAGAATCTCATCCGTAGTCTTAGGATCCAGTGCGCTCGTTGGCTCATCGCAGAGCAAAACGTCGGGGTCGGTCGTCAGGGCGCGGGCAATACCTACACGCTGGCGCTGACCGCCGGAAAGCTGTGATGGGTACGCCTTAGCGAACTGAGTCAAACCAACTAGTTCCAGTAGTTCAGCTACCTTGGCAGCAACCTGGTCCTTGGGGGTTCCAACCAATTCCAGTGGGTAGGCAACGTTTTGCTCGGTCGTGCGCGAGTCAAAAAGATTGGCGTGCTGGAAGACCATGCCGATGCGACGGCGAGCATTGCGCAGCTCGTTTGAACTGACGTTGGTCAGTTCTTGTCCGTTGACAGCTACGGTGCCAGAGGTTGGTTGGTCAAGCAGGGTCAAACAGCGAACAAGGGTGGACTTGCCAGCCCCTGAATGTCCGACGATGCCATGAATCTTCCCGGTGGGGACTTCAAGGCTGACACCATCAAGGGCAACAACATCTTTGCTGCCCTGCTGGTAGACCTTGCGCAGGTCACTAACTGTGATCACTAGGCGGGTTCCTTCAGTTCTCAAATGGGTAGAGAGAGTACCCTCCATTCAACCACCATCGAACTAAATCGCCCGAATAGGGCCGAAAATCGCCTCAAGATTCTTAGTCGAGAGTCATAAAGGTTGACATCTCGAAGATTGTTCTTCAAATTGTGACAGAAGATGAACTATTGACTTCCGCGGAATGACGCATCGGCACCTAAGGTATCTGTGACATCAGGCATAGGCGCTTGTCTTGTGTGTGAGTTACCTCTCCATGATGGGCCACGCACCGTCCACAACGGCTTCAGGCTTGGTCTTGCGCAAGTAAGTTTGGAAGCTTTCCGCCTGCTCGCGAGCCCAACCAATTTGCCATCCGTGAAGAACCTGCGGCTCGACGTGCAGCTGCGGGTAGCGCTCACCGATCTGTCGGGCCACCTCTACACAGGCAACCGCGTCAGCCAAGGAAGTGTGCGCGTTTTCTAGAACAACACCATAGAACTCGCAGGCCGCGCTCAACGTGCGCTTGCCCTTGCGGAACTTATCGACCTGCTTATCAATGATGAACGGGTCAATCACGTTGCCCGGGAAGAACGGTGGCAGATCATGACGCAGGGCCTCATTGTAAAGAACCGAAAAATCATAGGACGCGTTAAACGCGACGATCGGTGACTGCTCGGAGGCGAAAGACAACAGCTGGATGATTTCTTGAACAGACTGCTTGGCTGGTGCACCCTCAGCGCGAGCCTTTTCGGTGGAAATACCGTGAACCGCAGTTGCAGCTTCCGGGATCTCGACTTCAGGATTAACTAACCACTCACGACGGTTAACCACATTGCTCTGTGCATCTAAGAGCACCACTGATGCTGTAACGATCCGTGCGGTGTTTGTATCAACGCCGGTAGTTTCCAAGTCAAAGCCAATTGCAAGGCCCTTGTGCCATTCATTCATAGGCACAACGCTACAGGCTGAGAAGGACACAGCGGCGGCCACACGCGCATGTTGTGGATCAACGGCAGCTAGTTGGCAGAATAGGACTATGAATGAAGCTGGAGTTCAGGAACCAATCGAATATGGCCAGGCCGTCCATCAGCTGGCCCGATTGATTCCCGCGGGTGCAGTTCTGAGCTACGGCGATGTGGCCGAGCTGCTCGGCAGTGGTGGGCCTCGCCAGGTAGGCAAGGCGATGGCGCTGGCCCCTGGCGGAACGCCTTGGTGGCGTGTTTTGAGGGCTAACGGAAGTATCGCTGATCCGTTGATGCCTGTTGCGCTGGAACATTGGAATGAAGAAAAGCTGGCGCTTCCAGAGAAAAAAGTGGATATGAATAAGTTCCGGTGGAACCCAACCCCCGCTGCCTGGGATGAAATAGATATCCTCAGATCGTCGTTGGGCAACCCCAAAATGTCGGAAATGGATGATGAACTGTAACCATGGACGATGCACGAAGCGAACTTATGGCAGATCCCGAAAACATTGTGGATCAGCTTCAATTGGTGCGTACCCCGGTCTTAGTTACTGGTGCACCCGGTACGGGCAAAACTCGTGCGCTGATCGGCACCGCTGTTGCCCATCTGGATGCCGGCTTGGTCCCGCAGTCCCTACTGATTATCGCGCCAACCCGTATGACGGCCGCTTCAATCCGTGATGAGCTAAGCCGACGTGCTGAACAGACCTTTACCGAACCGGTTGTTCGTTCATGGTCCTCCTACGCTTTTGATCTCATTAGACGCGCAAGAGTGGAAGGGCTATTGCCGTTCCTAGAGCGTCCGCCAAGATTGCTCTCTGGTCCCGAGCAGGACACCTTGATTGGGAACTTGCTTGAGGGACATTCCCAAGGACTGACTCTTGGACCGCAGTGGCCCGAGGAACTAGAACTAGCCGTTGAGACTCGTGGATTCCGCAAAGAGGTCCGTGAATTTTTTGACCGAGTCTCAGAACTTGGACTAGAACCTGCCGACGTTGAGCGCTTAGGTGAACAAGCTCAGCGGCCTGAATGGCAGGCAGCTGCAGGTTTTTATCAGGAATACAGGGATCTTCTAGATCTGGGAAGTGCCGAGGCTTTTGACCCGGCAGGGCTAATCACCCGCGCTGCCGAAATTCTTGAAGATAACCAGTCGTTCCTTCATGCCGAACAAGATCGGCTCCAATTGGTGTTGGTAGATGACTTGCAAGAAGCAACACTGTCACAGCATCGGCTTCTAGCGCTTCTGGGCAAGGACCGGGCATTAGTTGCGTTTGCCGCGCCCGACAGCGTAGTTCAGGGATTTCGTGGTGCACGCACCGATGAATTGCATCGATTTGAACAGAACTACACCAGCTCTACAACAGTCACCTATATTGAACTGACCCACGGATATCGAATGTCTGCCCTGATCACGCAGGCTTGGCAACGAATTGTACGTCGTGTACCCGTAGCCGCTGGCAGTCGTGGGCGAACGATTGAGCCACCGCAGAGTAGCGCCACCGATGTCTGTGTTGCCTTGACCTTTGAAAACTCAACGCTGGAAGAACGCTTCATCGCCCAGCGCATCGTTCAGCTCAACCTCTTTGAAAACCGCAGTCTCTCCGAGATGGCAATTGTTGTCCGTAACGGTTCCCAAGTCCGTTCCTTTAGCCGTTTCCTAGAAGGACAGGGAATCTCGGTCCAAATCCCACCGGCAGAGATTCCGCTTAAGGACGAGGGGGCGGTCCGTCCGCTACTGGACCTACTAGAACTGGCTCACAACAACTCCGTTGCTGACGATCCGTTGCTGATGCAAAACCTGCTGTTATCGCGTTACGGCATGAGCACGGCACTGGAAATCAGACGCCTGCGCCAGCTGCTACGCCAGCGCGAAGCCGCCAACGGTGGACGGCGTTCAAGCCAAGAGTTGCTTGAAGCCTGCCTCCAAGAACCAGAGCTGGCAGCTGAGCTAGGCAAGCCGGCCTTCGGACTTCAACGTCTGCTGAAAATGTACACAGCGCTAAATACCGAACTAGCGTCAGGCACCGCAACTCCCGAAACTGCGTTGTGGTCCATGTGGGAAGCCTCCGGTCGAGCCCAAGCATGGCGCGACGAAGCACTTGGTACAGGGAACTCAGCGCGTAGAGCAGACCACGACCTCGACGCCGTACTCTCGCTATTCCAAGCAGCAGAGCGATTTGTGGATCAGCTGCCAGGCGCCAGCGTGCCGCAATTTATTGACCACATCCTGAACCAGGATCTGCCGATGGACTCCTTGGCTACCCGCGCCGCGGGCGGCAACACGGTGACCGTGCTGACCACCGCTGCTGCCGCGGGCAGGCAATGGCCAGTGGTGTTTATCCCCGGTCTGCAAGAGGGGTCGTGGCCTAACCTGCGTTTGCGTGGTGAGTTATTAGGATCCAACGCCCTCGCAGACGCTGCCGAACATGGGGTCGGTTTCCTTACCACCCGCACACCCACACATTTGGTCCGCCAAATTCGCAATGACGAGTTGCGCAGCTTCAGCAACGCAGTTTCGCGAGCTTCAGAACAATTGATTTGCACGGCTGTCGATAACGAAGACAGTCAACCATCTTCCTTCCTCGACCTAGTTGAACCACCGGGGCCCGACGGACGGGAACCCACATCGGTGCCGCGTATCCGTTCGCTGTCCACACTGGTGGCCCAGCTACGCAAGAGCGCTGAACAAAGCAAGGCCGCACTGCTCGGTGCGATTGCTGCCCCAGAGGGAACTGACCCCCAAGCCCAGTACCAAGACGCGGTACAAGTTTTAGCGTTGTTGGCCGGAACCCAACAGCCTGTACGTGGCGCACGTCCAGATCACTGGTGGGGACTACGCCCGTTGTCTTCCAGCGCACCGGTGGTGCCAGAAGATCAGCCGCGCCGTGTCTCGCCGTCCAAAGTTGAAACCCTGGTTAAATCACCGCTTAACTGGTTTGTGCAAAGCGCCGGCGGCACAGCAGCACACGACTTTGCCGCATCACTCGGTACCCTCATCCACTCCATTGCAGAAGAGCACCCAGACGCCAGCGGACACGAATATCAACAAATCCTTGAGCAGCGTTGGCCAGAACTTGAAAAGCTCGATAACTGGGAAGGGCAACGAGACTTTGACCGCGCTAGCGACATGCTCAAGAAATTTGCCCAGTACTGCATTTCCATGCGGCAAGAAGGTAGAGAACTGGTCGCACGGGAAATGCCGTTCCAAATTGAAGTACCAACGCAGGATGGCACAGCGGTGCAGTTGCGAGGCATCATCGACCGTGTCGAGGCAGATTCGAACGGAAAAGTAACGGTCGTTGACCTCAAAACCGGATCGATGGCACCAAGCAAAAATGACACCTTGGAACATCCGCAGCTAGGCGTGTACCAAACAGCCATCCAACTCGGGGCCCTACAAGAAAACCCGGACACCCAAGAGTTGTCCAACCAGCCTGCCGGAGCTTCCTTGGTCTACGTCGGCACCAAAACCAAAAGCCCCACTATTCGAGAACAACCTTCCCTAGATGGCGAAGACTGGGCGAAAACCTTGATCCTTGAAGCCGCCGAACTCATGGGGCATAGCGAGTTCATTACTCGCCACGTTGCAGGTGCCGCAGGAATCCTCGGCAACTGCACCCTGCCCGAAGTCTGCCCCCTCTGCGCCGAAGGACGACAGGTCACCGAACCATGAGCAACATCAAATACACCCCCGAAGAATTGTCCCTAGCCTTAGGCGAGAAGTTTCCACCCACTGGGCAGCAGGCTGAAATTATTGCTGCCCCGTTGGAGCCCATGCTGGTCATCGCCGGCGCAGGCTCAGGCAAGACCAAAACCATGGCGGACAAAGTTGTCTGGTTGGTCGCCAACCAGTTGGTGCGTCCCGAGCAAATTCTCGGCGTCACGTTCACCCGCAAGGCTGCCGGGGAACTCTCCGTTCGTATCCGCGCAAAAATTGCGCAGTTGGTAGCTACTGGACTGCTCAGCGAAGAAGAAACTCGAGACTTCCTTGACCCAGCCGTTTCCACCTATCATTCCTATGCCAACACCCTGGTACAGGATCACGGATTGCGTCTTGGACTAGAAGAAGACAGCGCACTACTTGGCGCAGCACAGTCCTGGCAGCTGGGGCATACAGTCCTTGAAAAGTACACGGGGGACTACCACCACCTCAATAGCGCTACGAGCACTCTGATCGACGCCATTGTTTCCTTCAGCTCCGAAGCTTCGGAGCACTTGGTCACCGCACCTGAAGCTCATCAATGGATTGATGATCTGGTTCTAAGATTGCGCGCTCTGCCGATGGACGCCGAAAAGGACAAGGCGCCGACTCAGGTAGCACTCAAACTCATCGACAAGCTTGCCTCCCGCGCCACTATTGCAGAGCTTGCCGAGGAATACACGCGCGAAAAGAAAAAGCTCGGGGTGATGGACTACGGGGATCTAGTCGCTCACGCAGCACGGATTGCCCAGGAGGTCCCTGCCGCTGCGCTCGCCGAAAGGGCTAGCCACAAGGTTGTCCTGCTCGACGAATTCCAAGATACTTCCCATGCCCAGATGGTGCTGTTCTCGCAGCTTTATGGCAAGGGACATCCGGTCACTGCGGTGGGGGACCCTAACCAATCAATTTATGGTTTCCGTGGAGCTAGCGCCGGTCAGCTTTTTAGATTCCCAGAAACATTCCCCATTGTGCGCGGTGAAGAGCACCAAATTGCCCACGTGAAGCATCTGACGATTGCTTGGCGCAATACCGTCAACGTGCTTTCTGCTGCTAACCAAATCACTGCCGGTGGATCGCCACACACCGGCCCGGTCACCGTTAAGCCATTGGAACCCTCTGCCTTTGCGCAGCCTGGTCGAGTCATTCTCAATCGTTGCGCGACAGTTCGCCAAGAAGCTGAAGCCATTGCTGATCAGATCATCTCGGAATCAAGAAAAGCCGTAGATGAGCCCAAAACGAGCGCAGTACTTTCGCGTAATCGAAGTCAGCTGAGCATTATGGGTGAGGTCCTCGCTGAGCGGGGTATCGCCTATCAGCTGGTGGGCTTATCCGGGCTATTGAGTACGCCTGAGGTTACGGATCTGGTTGCATGCCTGCATGTACTGGTAGACCCGTTACGTTCGGACAAGCTCATGAGGCTACTCTCGGGCGCCAGATGGCGTATTGGAACTGCTGATCTGGCAGCCTTTGCTGACTGGTCTCGACAATTAGAACGACGCAGAGCCAAAGGACTTCGGTCAGCGGAAGTCTCTAACGAAGCAACCGGAGCGCAAGAGAACGTCGAAGAGTCAGCGCGTGCTGAACTTAATGACGCGGCGAGCCTCATTGAAGCGTTGGACTTCCTTCCTGCTGAGGGATGGCAGAGCGCTGCTGGGCGTAGTTTGAGTGCAGAGGGCCGGTTACGACTTACCGCGCTAAAAGAAGAACTAGCCTCTTTGAGATTGATAGCCAACGATGACTTGGAAACCCTCATCCGTGAGGTCGAACGGGCCATGAATCTGGATATTGAGGTGGCCGTACGTCCGTGGGTTGACCAAGCTTCATCGCGGGCAAACCTCGACGCATTTGCTGACATAGTCCGTGATTATTCTCGGAATGCACCCCGCGTGGAGCTGGCAGGATTCCTGCTGTGGCTAGAACAAGCCGCAGAGAAAGAGAAGGGGCTGCCGCTTCCGAGTGAAGACGCTGATCCGCTAGCCGTCCAGTTGCTCACGGTGCATGCTTCGAAGGGCTTGGAATGGGACATTGTGGCCGTCATGTCCCTGAATGACGGTGTCTTCCCAGGAGCAAAGTCAGATCGCTGGACTAGCGGTGACAAGGCTTTACCGTGGGAGCTGCGCGGTGACGCCAAGGATCTGCCTCAATGGGATACGGACCAACCAGCACTGAAGGAATTGCTGGAAGCAGAGTCCATTTTTAAAGACAAAGTTGAGGACCACCACGTAGCTGAAGAGCGGCGCTTGGCCTACGTAGCGGTAACGCGTGCTAAATCATTGCTCATCTGCAGTAGTAGCATTTGGACTGCCACACGAAGCAAACCGACCGAACCGTCGCAGTTCTTTTCGGCTTTAGTCCCGTTGGCCGAAGGTAACGATCCCAAGGCAGAAATTGGTGTCTGGGTTAGGGACGAAGACGCTCCGGAACAAAATCCCAGCAGACTGACACCCTTGGAAGCCTTATGGCCTTACGATCCGTTGGAAGGACCACAGATTACCGGCGGTATGAACCGCACCGAATTCCCTTACTCGCGCCGCGAAGTCATGCAGGAAATTGCTCAAGACGTGCTCAAGGAAAGCGAGCAGTCCCAGTTGCTGACCGAAGAGGGGCAACAATGGGCGGATGAAGCGCGCAGGCTGCTTGCCCAGCGTGAATTCCTGTCCAATCGCGAACGGCGAGTTGAAGCACCCGAGCACGTCCGGGCCTCGCTATTTGTTGAGTTGGCTGAAGACCCGGTTTCGGTTTTGGAAAATCTCAGGCGCCCGGTACCGCGGCGTCCGGGACTTGCAGCGCGCCGAGGAACTGCCTTCCACGCGTGGATTGAGGAGTTCTACGAAAAGACTTCTATGTTGGATCTCGGCGAGATTGTCGAGCCCGCGGATGACTATCTTGACCAGGCTCTGGACTTGGAGTCCATGAAAGAGGCATTCCTGGCCAGCGAATGGTCGCAACTTCAACCGGCCTATGTGGAAGTACCCTTGGAAACCCGTGTCGGTCCGGTGGCCGTTCGAGGCAGGATCGACGCGGTGTTCCAGATGGAAGACGGCACGTGGTTGCTACTCGATTGGAAAACTGGGCGAGTTCCGCATGGGAAGGACCTGAAGAGCAAACTAGTTCAGCTGGCGGTGTACCGACTCGGCTGGTCCCGTCTTCACGGCATCGCATTAGAAGATATCAAGGCTGCGTTCTACTACGTAGCCGCCGGGATGACCATTCGTGCAGAACACCTCTCGGACGAAGCTGAACTCGAAGCGATGATCACCAACGCATTCGAGCAGCTCGACCGCTAGAGCCTGGCGACGCCAGAAGTGTCTTTGAAAGACTACTTCTTGGCGTCGTCTGGCAGTTCTGGTTCTTCTTCTTCTTCGACTGGCTCAAGCTTGGAGACGCGTGGAGCTACACCAGAGTCTTTAGACTCTTGATCTTCCTCCGGCTTGCTTTCTTTGGAGACTGACTCGGATTCACTCTTATCAGTGTCCTTTGCCGACGACTCAACAGCTGGCTTCGAAGCTGCTACCCCAGCACCAGTACCTTCAGCTGCCGGCTTCGCGAGACCCGTCGGCTGTGAAGTAGTGGCCTGATCTTCTGAATCCGAGAGCGCTGAGACCTTAGAAGTATTAATTCGTGGAGTTGTCGTGTCGTTGATGGCCACCGGAGCAGGAACCGATTCTTCTTCAGTCGAAGAATCCTGGACCTGCAGAGCTGGCTTCGCAACTTCAGCCGCAGGCTCCGCAGCAAGGGGACGTGGAGCTTCAACTACCGAAAGTGGCTGGCCACCGAACTCGGCGATGTTGTGATCCAATTCGCGAAGCATTTCGTCTGCTTCAGCAATGCGCTCAGGATCCTTGGAATCCAACGACTTCACTAGCCACTGAGCCAACGCAAATTCGGCGGCTAAAGCAGCACGACGCATGATGTGTGGATCTGCAGCCTTGCCGCGAGCTTCCATGTATGAGGAAAATACTCGGTCAGTAAAGCTCTGGTCTTCGATGGCAGACAACCATGCAAAATCATCGGCAGGGTCACCAACATGCAAATCAGTCCACCCCTTGACGGCGGTGATGCTGGAATGCGAAATCTGTAGTTGTTCCTCGTCAAATGCACCGTGCACAACGGCAGAATTGAAGCGCCAAAGCGCAACGTCTTCCATCGCGTGTTCCCAACGACGCAATAGACCGCTCGGAACCTTGCCGGTAGCAGCTGCGGTGTCTAATTCGTTGAGCTTGCGCTGTCGAATCTCATCAGCGGTGTAGGTGGGTAGGCCAGCAACTTCAACAGCTTCGTCTGGAATCTGATGTATTGCTGCCATGCACTGGCCCAGGGCCTTGGCTAGGTTGCTGCCCTTATCGACCAGCTCATCAAGTGTTGGCACACGTCCGGGCATGTCTTTGTAGACGAAGGTGCGCAGCGTGCCCTGACGGACGGTACCGGCCACCGAGGGAAGCGCAAATGGCAACGACGTACGAACTTTGGCAGAGAAGGCCCGTAAAGCGGAAAGTTCCGCTTCCAAGCGCATGCTTGCTTCATCGTGTTTTGGGGAGCGGACGCGCCAGCGGTGCTTTGCCGCATCGACAATCAGCGCTGAATCAAAATCTTCTGCGTCGTCTGACAGCGCCGCGAAACCAACGGGAGCTAATCCGGGTACGGCGGCTGTTGCAATTGCGGCGAGTTCCATGGCAGAGCGTTTCACATGTTCCACCGTATGCGAGATCGTGACCTTAGCGCTTCAATGACGCACAGAATATGGTGGGATTCACCGCGAACGTTCAGAGTCGAGGGTGATTCTTCTCCATCGTGGCTATCCACACCCGGTTTGAAGTAGGTCAGGTGCAAGGCAAGTGGACTAGATTAGAAGTATGGCTTTGGCAGACAAGTATCGAACTCCTTTAACCGGACTACCTTTTGCAAGTTCGCTCATTGAGCGTCCATTGACAGAACAACCGAATCCGGATCTTCTACGGGAAAAGCTTGCAACAGGCTCGACCAAAGTCATGCTGATCTCTGAGCGAGGCGCCGCAGCAGAGGGAGAAGAGCTCTTTTTCCTCGCCGGCCCTAGCTATGAACCTACCGAGTCAGAGCGTCTGGTCTATCTGGGCACTGCGCAATCAACGGACTATGTGCTTGCCATCGTTGATTCACAAGAACACGCGGACCTTGGCATCGAAAAGTGGTTCACCCTGCGCGAAGCCTTCACCATTCTTCCAACGCTACAAGCTGAGTTACTCGTTGAAGCCCAGGCAATCACCAACTGGATGCGTTCGGAACGGTACTGCCCTAAGTGTGGTTCCGAGGTGCAGTCTTCGAACTCGGGTTGGGGTCAGACCTGTGTTCAAAATGCCCATGAATTATTTCCCCGCACTGATCCTGCAATCATCGCTTCGGTGATTGATAGTGAAGATCGTCTGCTTCTTGGCTCCAACGCGAACTTCAAATCCAAAATGTATTCGGTGCTCGCTGGTTTTGTTGAAGCAGGGGAGTCACTGGAATCTGCAGTACACCGCGAAATCTTTGAAGAATCCGGAGTACTAGTTGGCGACGTAGCCTACCGAGGTTCACAGCCTTGGCCATTGCCTCGATCCTTGATGCTTGGATTCGCTGCCGAAGCACTCAGCGAAGAACTGGTTCCTGACGGTGCCGAAATCAAGGACTTGCGCTGGTTCACCCGAGCTGAACTACGCGAAGATTTGGAATTGGGAACAATTGACATACCTCGTGGCGTTTCAATTGCGCACGCGTTGATCCGTAGTTGGTACGGCGAACCCCTTCCGGAGGCCCTGAGCAAGTGACAGAATACGACGTTCCACCAGCACAAGATTTGTTGGCTGGACTGGACGCTGAACAACGGCAAGCAGCTGAGAGCCTCAGCGGTCCTTTGTGTATTCTGGCGGGCGCAGGAACGGGTAAAACCCGTGCGATTACCCACCGTATTGCCCATGGAGTGCACACCGGGATCTACAACCCGACGAGCGTCCTGGCATTAACATTCACCACGCGGGCCGCTGCCGAAATGCGCACCCGATTGCGTCAGCTCGGTGCATCAGGAGTACAGACGAGAACTTTCCACGCCGCCGCCTTGCGACAGCTGCAGTACTTCTGGCCCCAGGCCATCGGTGGAACCTTGCCGAACCTGGTTGAGCACAAAGCACCCATGATTGCTGAGGCAGCGCGAAGACTGCGCATTTCCAGCGACAGGGCCATGGTGCGAGACCTCGCCTCAGAAATTGAGTGGGCAAAAGTCTCTATGCATACACCTGAGAGCTATGCCAAGATTGCTTCCACCCGCGAGATGCCCAACGGTCTAGAACCGGTGAGTATGGCACGAATTTTCCAGACCTACGAGGAACTCAAAGACGATCGCGGAGTCATTGACTTTGAAGACGTCTTGCTCCTGACCATTGCCATACTTGAAGACAACGAGAAAGTCGCAGCCAACGTACGCCAGCAGTATAGGCACTTTGTTGTTGATGAGTATCAGGACGTTTCGCCGTTGCAACAGCGACTTCTTGACCTGTGGCTCGGCGAGCGAAACGAACTATGCGTGGTCGGTGATGCGTCGCAGACGATCTACTCATTCACTGGCGCCCGCCCGGACTTCCTACTGAATTTCGGCGCTCGTTTCCCTGAAGCAAAAGTCGTCAAACTTGTTCGGGATTACCGCTCAACTCCCGAGGTGGTCAACCTCGCGAACAAGGTCCTATCCACTCGCCGAGTCGAATCCAACGTTCCAGACCGGAACGTAACTTGGCCTGAGCCGTTGGAACTGATCGCCCAGCGTGATCACGGAGTTGCCCCTGAATTCTTTGAATGTAGCGACGACGAAAACGAAGCCGAAGAAGTCGCTCAGCGTATCAAAAAGCTGCTCAGCGATGGACAAGACATTTCTGAAATTGCCATTCTGTACCGGACCAATGGGCAATCTCAGGCTTTTGAACAGGCACTGAGTGCACATTCCATTCCGTTTGTGATGCGTGGAGCTGAACGGTTCTTCTCCCGGCGAGAAGTAAAAGAGGGCATGCTCGCCTTGCGTGCTGCGCTGAGCGTGGCTGCAGATACCCCCGTTCCTCAGATGGTCCGTGACATCCTTTCATCTCATGGCTACTCAGCTACTGCACCAAGCGGAGGAACCGGGGCTGTACGCCAGCGGTGGGAATCGCTATCGGCCCTAGTTCGATTGGCCGATGAAGTAGTGGCCCTGAAAGCAGCGCAGGAGACCGAAGCTACTTTGCATGACGTGGTCAAAGAGTTGGAAGATCGTGCCGCGATTCAGCATGCACCGACTTTGGACGGCGTCACCCTAGCCTCGTTCCACGCCGCCAAAGGCTTGGAGTGGGACGCGGTGTTCCTTGTTGGTCTCAGCGAAGGTCTGGTACCGATTTCCTATGCGAAAGACCAGGCCGGCTACGACGAAGAGCGCCGACTGCTCTACGTGGGAATCACCCGTGCTCGCATCCACCTGTTCCTCTCGTGGTCGTTGGCCCGTACGCCGGGCGGCCGAGCTCACCGTTATCCCTCACGTTTTCTAGACGGCATCAAATCGGTTCGTCAGGCGAGCAGCAGGCAACAAAGCACTTACAAAAGACGCGAACAAAAGGTCACGCCCGCGGTGTGCACCAATTGCGGCACCTTCTTGACCAGCGCCAAAGAACGAAAGCTCAAACGCTGTGCTTCTTGCCCTGCGGCCTATGACGAAGCGCTATTTGATAGCTTGCGTGGTTGGCGTTCAGAGGTAGCACATTCCAATTCGGTACCCGCCTTTGTCATCTTCACGGATGCCACGCTCATGGCGATTGCCGAACACCAGCCGGACTCGCTGCAGGGCCTTTCCAAAATTGCTGGTGTGGGCCGCAGTAAGTTGGATCGCTACGGAGAAGCAGTTATTGCTGTTCTGGAATCTCATCGCAGTTAAAAATAGCTTTGGGCCGCATCGCGCAGTGCCAGGGCACAGCATGTAGTTTGGCACCCACGATTGATGTAAAAGGAGCAAGGTTAGTTGCCCGCTTATCCAAGCACCGTTGAATTCGTTGCAGCGGATAACATCCCAGTTCAAATCGTTCGGTCCAAAAAACGACGAAAAACTATTTCCTCGTACTGGCGTGAAAACAAGCTTGTAGTCCAAGTTCCTGCGACACTCGACGAGAAAACCGAACGCTCTTTTGTCGACGAGATGCTGAAGAAATACCGTCAGAAACAGCAGAAAAAAGAACTCGGACAATCCGACTCGGCGTTGGAACAGCGTGCCGCCGAGCTAGATCAGTTCTACTTTGACGGAGCCGCTGCAGCTCAATCTGTCCGGTGGGTTACCAACCAAAACAAGCGTTGGGGTTCGGCATCCTATGCACAACGAACCATCAGACTGTCTTCGAAGCTTCAGCAGATGCCCGCATGGGTGCGCGACTACGTTCTGGTCCACGAGCTAGCGCATCTGGCCGCACCACGGGCAGGACATGGTCCTGAATTTCAAAAGCTACTCAACAGGTTCCAACGTCGCGCAGATGCTGACCTATACCTTGATGCTTTCCATGCAGGCTATAACTCGCACGCCGCAGAACACGGACAGAATGCCGAAGCAATTGACGGATTTGGTCAGGACGACGAAAGCTAGTTAAAATACAATGTCGGGGATGAACGTTATTCGTTCATCCCCGACATTCGCTTACTACTTACAAACTACTTCTGCGGATAATCATCCGCTTCAGGATCGGTTGGATCCTTCGGATCGGTTTCCGGGTCAACATTGTCGAATTCTCCGGAGAGCAACTTATTCAGAGCTGCATCAAAGTCATCAAATTCTTCATTTGCCAATTCACGGCGCTGAGTGAAAGTTGATGGGTCTTTGAGATCTTCTTCGGTTGGCATCAGATCTGGGTGATCCCAGACTGCATCGCGACCGTCGATTCCACGCTCCTCGTGGAGGTGCTCCCACAATGTTGCTGCTTCACGCAGCTTGCGTGGACGCAGTTCTAGGCCAACCAATGAGGCGAATGCCGACTCTGCTGGTCCACCCGAAGCACGGCGTCGACGCATGGTCTCACGCAGGTGTTCAGCGAAAGGCAGGTTTGCGGCGGCCAACGAAACAACGTGGTCAACCCAGCCCTCAATCAGAGCCAGAGTCAGCTCAAGATTTTCTAGAGCCTTGTCCTGCTCGGCGGTCCGCTGTGGAGCGAACAGACCTTCACCGAGTACCGATTGCATCGCTTCAGGGTTTGAAGGATCAATATCTCGCACTGCTTCTTCAATACGGGACATGTCAATATGGATGCCGCGCGCATAGGATTCAACAGCGCCGATGAGCTTCGAGCTGAGCCACGGAACACGACTGAACAAACGGGTATGGGCGTTCTCCCGAAGGATGACGTAGAGCAGCACTTCCTGCTCCGGGATTTCTAAACCGTCGCCGAACTTGGCAACGTTAGTCCCGATAATTCCGGGAGTACCACCGGCCAAGGGAAGACCGATGTCGGTGCCGCCTAGGACGTCAGTAGCCAAACCACCTAAGGCCGTACCCAACTGCATGCCAAACATGCTGGCGCCGAGGTTCCGGAACATTCCGTCGGAATTGCCCAGTATGCCCTTCATCTCTTCAGGGATCTGATCTTTCATGGCTGCAGTGATGGCGGTAGCAACAGACTCAGCAACTGGTTCGGTAACCTGCTTCCACGTCGCCAACGTCTTGTCGTACCAACGCTTGCGAGTCCACGCTTCAGTCACCTGACCGTTGGACTCGAACGCAGTTGAATTGTTCAGCCAGAGATCAGCCAAATTTGATGCGTCGCTGATGGCGCTCAGGCGTGCTGGCGAGACTTCAGGATCATCGCTGGCGTAAGCCTGCAACGCAGTGTCTGAGGCGAGCTTCCAATTGACTGGTCCAGATGAGGCGTTGTTGCTCATCATTGCAGACATCATTGCTTGGGCCTGCTGCATCATTTTTTGCATTGCTTCAGGGTCACCCTGGGCGCCGAGCGCATCGCGCAACTGCGGAGGAAGATTGTTGGGATCAAATCCGCCACCGAAGAGCTGACCAAACATGGCAGAAAGTGGATCCTGCGGGTTGTTATCGTCGTCGTCGCCGTTGGGGCGGTTATTCGGGGGGTTCTGTGCCATGCCTTTAAAACTACCGTGCCACGCAAAAAGTTCCCATGAATCTTAGCTTCAGTTCGCTTTCGGCACACTGAATACGCCATATTGCTGATGCCTTTAGACCACAAGGTTCAGTAGGCTAAGAGTGGTGACGTCTGCAAGGCGGATCTACAGATATTTTGATAGTTGGCGGGAGCAAGACCAGTGCACGAACGGGAAGCACAAGACGCGATGGTGGAACGTGACGATAACAGTCATGAACCACGAGGTCCTAAGCCCCTCAAACGATCCAGCGCCGGTGTCATAGCTCTGTTGCTGGTTGGCGTAATGATGTTCTTGCCAACGAATTTTATGATTCGTTCGCCAGGCCCAGTCTTTAATACTTTGGGCAAAGACGAGGGTAAAGACGTCGTCTCTATCGAGGGCGCAAAGACGTACGCATCCGACAGCGAACTTGATCTGCTCACTGTTTACGTCCAGGGTGGCGGACAAAACCGCGTCACAATTCCGGTTGTTCTCGAAGCAATGCTCAATCCGACCAAAGATGTCGTGCCTGAAGAAACCATCATGGCTCACAACACCTCGTCGCAGCAGCAAAATGAACAGAACGACATGATGATGACTTCATCCCAAGACTTGGCCATTGCTGCGGCCATGACCGAACTTGGCTACGACTACAAAACTTGGTTGTCCGTTGCTGACTTCTCAAATGAGCTCAACTCTAAGTTGTTGAAAAAGGGCGACCGATTGCTCAAATACAACGGCAAAGACATTTCGTCCCTTGAAGAGTTGAAAAAACAGCTCAACGCCAATGGTGAGAAGCCCGCAACGTTGACCGTGGGTCGAGCCGACAAGCAGGGCGACTACAAAAATGTTGATGTCACAGTCAAAACCGAAGCAGCCGACAACGGAGACCGACAGCTCGGCATCTTCTTAGGAACCGAACATAAGTTCCCTATCGGTGTGAAATTTGGACTCTCAAACGTTGGTGGACCAAGCGCAGGCATGATGTTTGCGTTGTCCATCATTGATCGACTGACCGAAGGATCTTTGGCGGGGGAGCACCACGTAGCCGGCACCGGCGAGATCGCGGCTGACGGAACTGTCGGACCTATCGGCGGAATCGCTCAGAAGATGGTCGCTGCCAAGAAATCCGGAGCAACGATCTTCCTAGCGCCGGCAGAAAACTGCAATGAAGTAGTAGGACGTGTGCCCGATGGCCTGAATGTCCTGAAGATTTCGACTCTTTCAGAAGCACATACTGCTTTGGAAAAAATCGCAGATGGTCAAGATCCATCGACTTTTGCGACATGTGAATAGATTTAGCCCTGCGTCAGGGGAAGAATGTGACGCAGGGATCAAAAGCTTGTACTCGCTCGTTCAAGAATTAGGTATACGAGTTCTACGGCTCTCATCAGCTTGTGGGACCCAAAGTAAGGAATAGATAGTGTCATATGGATCGGATAGTCCGTTCGGGGGCCCGCCAAGGCCTCGTGAACCGCAACGACCTTCCAGCCCCTCAGGCAAGAAAATTTCGCCGTTGACCTTGACCATCTTTGCGGTGGTAATCATAGTTGCGGTGTTCGTCTTCTTGTCCAATTTCTATGCGGACATCCTTTGGTTCAACCAGCTTGGATTCTCGCAGGTCTACTGGACTGAGCGCGTTTCGAAGCTTGTGATTTTTGTGATCGCCTTGGCTTTCATGTCTATACCCATGTGGTTCTCCATGCGCAGTGCCTACAAGCACCGCCCGGTATATGCACCTAACGCGGGTCAGCCAGACACCATGTCGCGCTACCAAGCCCAGCTGGAACCAATCCGTCGCTTCTTGATGGTTGGCATCCCGCTGGTTGTTGGCATTTTCGCGGCGGTGGCTGTCGCCGGACAGTGGAAGACTGTTTTGCTCTTCTTCAACCAGGTCCCTTTTGGAAGTAACGACCCTCAGTTCAACATGGATCTGGGCTTCTTTATTTTCTCGCTTCCTTTCATTGCTCTGATCAACGGCTTCCTCATCTCTGTCGTTTTGCTTAGCGGTGTAGCCGGGCTGTTGACTCACTACCTTTACGGAGGAATCCGTGTAGAAGAACGTGGTGGCATCACTATCGGTAAGGCCGCTCGCGTTCACGCTGCGGTTGTTGCGGCAGTGTTCTTGGTCTTGCAGGCAGTGAATTTCTGGATTGGCCAGTATGAGACCCTGACTGATCAGTCCGGCCGTGTCGCCGGCGCACTGTACAAGGATGTACACGCTGTAATTCCTGCGAAGATGATTCTGGCGATTATCGCTGTCTTGATTGCGATTGTTTTTGTTATCGCTGCGGTTAACGGACGTTGGCGTTTGCCACTGATCGGTACTGCCATGCTGGTGGTCACCATGATTGTGGTCAGTGGCGTTTACCCATTCTTGGTTCAGCAGTACAAGGTTGTTCCATCCCAGCGTGAACTTGAGCGCAGCTACATTGATCGGAACATCGAAATGACGCGTCTTGCCTATGGGCTAGACGATGTTGAGACCACTGATTACGATGCCAAGATTTCCACGGAGAAGAACGCACTGGCCGAGGAAACCTCGACCACTGCCAATATTCGACTTCTTGATCCGAACTTGGTCTCTACCGCGTTCGCTCAGCTTCAGCAGTTCCGTGGTTACTACACGTTCCCAAAGAACCTGAATGTTGATCGCTACAAGGTTGATGGCAAGGTGGAAGACACCGTCATCGCCGCCCGTGAAGTTAACGTGGATCAGAACGACACCTGGGTTAACCAGCACATTAACTACACCCACGGCTATGGACTTGTTGCTGCCTACGGTAATCGTGTGGCCGCAGGTGGTCGACCTGACTTCATGCTCGGTGGTATTCCTACCTCCGGTGACTTGATCACCGATAAGGACTACGAACCACGTATCTACTTCGGTGAGAATTCACCTGAGTACTCGGTGGTTGGCGGGCCTGATGAGGGCTGGACCGATCAGGAACTTGACCGTCCAGGTACCGGTGGTGAAAACCAAGATACGCGTTACACCTTTACCGGCGAAGGTGGGCCAAACATTGGCAATATGTTTAACCGCCTGGTTTACGCACTGAAGTTCGCATCGACCGACTTGCTGCTCTCTCAGCAGGTTAATGAGGAATCCCAGATCCTTTACGATCGTGACCCTCGCGACCGTGTGAGCAAGGTAGCTCCATACCTGACCTTGGATTCCAGTGCCTACCCGGCCATCGTTGATGGGCGTGTTCAGTGGATTGTCGACGGGTACACCACGTCAAATGACTTCCCTTACGCACAGCAGAAGCAGCTGGATTCGGCGGTAGCCGATTCGCTGACCAACGCTCAGGACCTGTCCTTGAGTGGTCGTGTCAACTACCTGAGGAACTCAGTCAAGGCCACCGTTGACGCCTATGACGGATCGGTAAAGCTTTACGCCTGGGACACGGAGGATCCAATTCTGAAGTCTTGGCAGAAAGTCTTCCCAACCGCAATGCAGCCGCTGGAAGACATGTCAGCGGACCTGATTGAACACGTCCGCTACCCAGAGGACATGTTCAAGGTTCAACGAGAAGTACTGACTACCTATCACGTGGACAACCCTGACGCATTCTACGAATCTAACGATGCGTGGGCTGTTCCGGATGATCCAACATCCTCTACCGCGGGTGTAAAGCAGCCTCCTTACTTCATGTCATTGAAGATGCCAACGCAGGATCAGGCCTCGTTCTCACTGACCTCGACGTTCATCCCTGCAGCAGCGTCCAATGGGCAACAGCGAAACGTGCTCTTTGGATTCCTTTCAGCCTCGGCTGATGCAGGTTCTACTGCCGGCGTGAAGTCGGAGAACTACGGCAAGCTCAGACTGCTGGAGCTTCCACGTGACACTGCCGTACCTGGTCCAGGCCAGGCGCAGCAGAACTTCGATACCAACACCCGTGTCACGCAGGAACTGAACCTGCTGCGTCAAGGTGCTTCCGAGGTCAAGAACGGTAATCTGCTGTCCTTGCCTGTCGGTGGCGGTATCCTCTACGTTCAGCCTGTCTACGTTCAGTCTTCCGGCCAGACAAGCTACCCAACGTTGCGTAAGGTCCTCGTGTCCTTCGGTGACCAGGTTGGCTTCGCCGATACCCTCGCGGAGGCTTTGGATGAAGTCTTCGGCGGTAACTCAGGTGCAGTGACCGGTGAGAATGAAGGTGTCTCACCGGATAAGGATGCACCGGAAAGTGAAAAGGCGCCGACTCAGTCTGACGCTCAGAAACTTTCCACCGCGCTTTCGGATGCTAACAAGGCCATCACCAAGGGTCAGGATGCGCTCTCTAAGAGCGACTTCGCTGCCTACGGTGAAGCTCAGAAGCAACTGCAAGATGCTTTGAACCGCGCTATGGAAGCTGACTCGTCCATCAACGGCACGGACGTCGATGGAGAAGTGAAGCTGGACGACAACGCAGCCAGCGAATCTGCTGAGCCGTCGCAGCCTGCTGAAGGCTCGAATGGCTAACCAGTAGGTAAGCTCACCGATTTGCTTTCGCCCCTTGATGATGCAAGAATTGTCTAGTCATCGCGGGGTGGAGCAGTTCGGTAGCTCGCCGGGCTCATAACCCGGAGGTCATAGGTTCAAATCCTATCCCCGCCACGAAAGTGGAAATGGAGATCCGAAAGGGTCTCCATTTTTCGGTTTAAGCATCGGTGCTCTTTGAGCGGCTGGGTGCGGGAAAATAGCCTGCGATCAAGGTCACTTCGCTCGATTGGCTATTGAGTTCATCAGTTGGTAATGTTGTATTTACCGACGCGGGGTGGAGCAGTTCGGTAGCTCGCCGGGCTCATAACCCGGAGGTCATAGGTTCAAATCCTATCCCCGCCACGAAAGTGGAAATGGAGATCCGAAAGGGTCTCCATTTTTGGTTTAACGAGATTGACCTAATCTTGTTGGGGGCAGGGGGAGCGGCCGTAAAAGCCCTCTTTTTAAGGGGTGACAAAGGCCACTGGCTCTCAATTGGCCAAGTCATTCACTGATTGGTATTGTTGTATTTACCGACGCGGGGTGGAGCAGTTCGGTAGCTCGCCGGGCTCATAACCCGGAGGTCATAGGTTCAAATCCTATCCCCGCCACGAAAGTGGAAATGGAGATCCGAGAGGGTCTCCATTTTTGGCTTAACCAAAGATGGTGTGTCACTGCGCAGCAGCAACACACCATCGGAACTAATCAGCTTGTCAGCGGTTAGCCTTCAATTGCTCCGGTCTGCTTAGACTTCAACGCAGCGAGGCGAGCTTCAACCTCGGTCTGCTCGCCTAGGTCCTCCAGAGATTCAAACTGGGCGTCCAGGCTTGATGAGGCAAGTTCAGCGGCACCGCGAACACGTGCTTCTTCACGACGGATCTTGTCTTCGAAACGTCCGATCTCGCTCGACGGATCCATGATGTTCACGGCCTTCACCGCTTCATTGACCTGATTCTGCGCCTGGGCTGACTTAGAACGGGCGATCAGTTCATCCCGCTTGCTAGCCAGCTCGGTGCGCTTCTCCTTCATCTGGTTCAAACCAGTCTTCAGCTTCTCAACAATTTCACGCTGAGAGTTGATGGTCGGTTCAGCAGACTTCATCTCCGACTCAGCCTGAATCTGACGCTGGATGGCAACCTTAGCCAGGTTGTCGAACTTCGAAGCGTCCTCGCTCTTGCCTGTTGCACGGAACTCATCGGCTTTGTTGGAAGCGGCTAGAGCCTTGTTGCTCCACTCGGAGACGGCCTGCTCATCTTCTCGGTAGTCATCCTCCAGCATGCGAAGGTTGCCGATGGTCTGCGCAATTGCTTGTTCCGCTTCAGCAATATTGTCGTTGTAGTCGCGGACCATCTGATCCATCATTTTCTGTGGATCTTCAGCTGAATCCAGAATTGAGTTGATGTTGGCCTTGGCCAGTTGTGAAATGCGTCCGAAGATTGATTGCTTGGTCATGATGTGACCTTTCTGTTCGTCAAAATATCGCTGGTACTTCATTACTGCTGGTCAAACAATTCGGGAAGGACTAGAAGTCCCCTCCGCCCCCTCCGCCGAAGTCACCCCCTCCGAAGCCGCCACCATCGCCGCCACCGAATCCGCCAAAGCCGCCGCCGCCGAAGAAGCCGTCGTTGCCACCTGAATGACCGCCGCCGTGCCCGCCACCGAGGATTGTATTGATCAGGATGCCGCCCAAGACTGCGCCTCCGACACCATCAAACATTCCGCCGCCACGACCGCCACGACCATAGCCCCCCATGGAGCCAGCGTTGCCGAAGCCATCACCGAAGCCACTAACGTCGCTTTCGGCCATCTGCGCAGCCTGGTCAGCTAGCTGGATGGCCCGTTGTGCAGCGGCGACCGCTCGTCCCGGATCGGTGCTAGCTATTGCGTGGGCTTCATCGAGTGTTCGTTGTGCCTCGGCAAGTCGGGTACGAGCCGATGACCGCACGCCACCACGACGGGCACGAATGTAGTCCTCCGTACCGCCAATGCGAGATGCTGCGGTGTGCAGAAGCGACTGCAGCTGATCACGGGAAGCTTGGTCCTGTTGCGCTTGATCTCGCAGTCGCAACAGCGACTGGTTCAAGG
This sequence comes from Glutamicibacter sp. MOO4, assembly GCF_056934395.1. Lineage (NCBI taxonomy): Bacteria > Bacillati > Actinomycetota > Actinomycetes > Micrococcales > Micrococcaceae > Glutamicibacter > Glutamicibacter sp. MOO4. Next base: position 1,694,365 of record NZ_CM167800.1, on the reverse strand, counting down.
GCTTGGATGCGTCATCAAGCAAAGTGATCAGGGCCAGCGGGTTGTACTTGCCGCCTGCTACAGCTTGCTGCGCGCTGCTCAGCGCGCTCTCTACGCCAGCAATAGGACCAGCTAAATCGGAGCTAGTCCCGGTTGCGAAAGTGGCCTTGGCCTGAGCAAGATCGCGTTCAGCTAAGGCTATGGCTGCCTTGAGATCTTGTTCTGCTTGCTCCAAGCCCGCACCAGTTTTGGCAATTGCTTCAAGTAGTACGCCGGCCTGATCCTGTGCTTCCTCAGCGTTCTGCACTAAGACGGCGGCTTCGGAACGGCTAGTCGATAACTTCTGTGAAGCCTGCTGCAGTGCTGAGGCTGCGAAGGTCAACCTTTCGCCTGCCTGATCAGCGTTGTCCTTGACCTGACTTACAGCGCTGGCGTCATACGTAGCGGACAACCGCTCAAGGTCACCGACTCGTGCCGAAAGACGCTGATTCAGTGGTTGCTGATTAGCAGTCAACTCTGAAATGCGTGACTCGGCGTTTTGCTCCAGCTGACGAAGTTGTTTGAATTCATTGGCGTGCTCTTGCAAGGAGCGATTGACTTCCTGGCAACGATTAATGATCTCGGTAAGCCATGAACGCTGGTCGGCTTCGGTATCCGGGATATCATCGTCCAGCTGTTGTTGCAGCCTGAAGGATTCAGTCAGATGTTCCTTGGCCTTAGCTAGATCCTGAACGAAGACCTCAACGGACTGCTTTCCGTACTGTGCTTCTGCAAATCCGAGCTCTTGCTGTGACGAACGAATTGAATCATCGGCAGCAACCAATAATTGGTCAGCCTGTAATCGAAGCTGTTCTACTGGAATCTGCGGCTGCTGCGCTGGAGCGCCGGGCATGCCTGGGTAATTATTCTGCTGCTGTCCGGGCAACGAACGGGAGTTCTTCTTGCCACGGCGAGAAAGGAATAAGAATCCCGCGACGGCTACGGCGGCGACCAACAGCAAGACAGTAAGCAATGTGCCACCGAAACCAGTGCTAGCAGAGGACTCGCTTGAGCCAGTGCTGGCTCCGCTATCGAAATCGCGGATGGCCTCTACAGCTCCTTCAGTTGCGCCGGCCCAGTCAAGGTTGCTGAGCGCAGGAGCGATATCTGAACGGTAAAGGTCTTGATCGGCGGCAGCCAGCGGCCCGCCTTCAGCTCCACTGAAATACGCTTGGCGAGTTTCGGTCGCGACGACCAGAATGGCGGAGGAATTACCCATGCCCTTCTTTTCAGCCACAGCCTGTGCCCACTTCGCAGCTTCAGTGGGATTGGAAAATTCATCAACGTAGATGGCAAAGAGACTGATTCCGGTGTCGACCCGAAGCTCCTTGATTTCGCTTTCCAAGCGGGATTGGTCTGATCCGAGGACTCCGGAATTGTCTATGACAAAGTCGCCAGCTGGAATAGTAACCGGGGACTCGGCCATTGCCGGTGCGGTTACACCTAGCGAAACTATCGATGCGACAATTGCACCAGTGATCATTTGTCTAGCTTTTATACCCATGTCTTGTTCCCGCCCGAAAAGCTAAGTCAAACTAAGATCGAGTTGTACCCGACCTGGTGGATCCAATGATTGGATTCACACTTAGGATTGATTCTATTTGGCCTAATGAAGCACGTCTATGACATTCAGCTTGCAGATTACTTAACTCACAGGAAGCACAAAGTCATCACAATTCGATGCCACAGACCAGAGCAGAATAATAGAACTCAAGAGAAACGACAGTTCGAAAGAGGCAAGCCATGAGCCAGACCCCGAATGAGCCACGCGAAGAAAACTTGGGTGATTCCGCTAGGCCATCAAATGATCCGAGCAGCGCGGGCGCTGGCTCCAGCGAGCCGACCGCTCGGTACCCACACGTAAACGAAGACGCAAATTCCAACCTGCCAGCGGATGACGGAAATCAAACCTCTGCTCCATACACTCAGCCAATCAGCGCTGCTCCAAGTAGCACCGCTGGCTACCAAAGCCAGCAGAGTGCAGGACAGTACGGTAGCAACGGTTCGGCCTATGGTGCACCTTACGCAGCAGGCGCCGGAACTCAAGCAACCTACCCAGTTCCTCCGCAGAAGGATCCACGCGAAAAGAAGCGCTTTGCAGGAAGCACGCTAATCGCAGGCATGGTGGCTGCAGCATTAGTGGGTGGCATTACGGCAGCCGGAACCACCTACTTGCTCGATGATTCTGGTAGCTCCTCCGCATCGTCGAATTCCGGCACAAATCAGGGTGTTGTTATCAACAACCCTGATAAGGTCACCGAAGTCACCGCAGCCGCAGCCAAAGCTAGCCCAAGTGTGGTCACCATCGAGGTCTCCGGAAACGGAAGCAGTGGTTCGGGTTCGGGCATCGTTCTGGATAAGTCGGGCAATATCCTGACCAATACCCACGTGGTTACCCTTGGTGGAGAAGTAGCAGATCCCAAGATCACTGTTCAGATGAACGACGGAACAGTGCATTCTGCAAAGGTCGTTGGAACCGACCCAATGTCGGACTTGGCAGTAATCAACATTGAAGCTGACGGCCTCGTGCCGGCAACCATGGGTTCATCTTCTAAGCTGAACGTCGGCGACACCGCCGTAGCCATCGGTGCACCGTTAGGTTTGAGCGGAACCGTGACCGACGGAATCATTTCAACGGTCAACCGTACGATTTCCATTGCTTCCTCGGCCGTGCCTGATGACAGCAGTTCATCGGAAAGCCAGGACGATAACCAGTTCAACTTCCAGTTCCCTGGTCAAGAAGAACAGCAGCAACAGCAACAATCCAGCGGTTCGATCTACGTCAACGTCATTCAAACGGACGCAGCGATCAACCACGGTAACTCCGGTGGCGCGTTGGTTAACTCCAGCGGCGAAATCATTGGCGTGAACGTAGCCATTGCTTCCTCGGGTTCCGGCACCACTTCAGGTGATGAAGGCGGCTCCATCGGTGTTGGCTTCGCCATCCCGATTGATTACGCAAAGCGTGTTGCCCAGGAACTGATTGACAATGGCTCGGCTACCCACGGTTTGCTTGGCGCTACTGTCACCGCTCAGGCTTCGGATACCAGTGGGGGGCAGAACGCTTCGTCCTTCTCGGTTGGTGCTCAGGTAGTCAGCGTGAGCGACGATTCGGCTGCAGCTAAGGCCGGACTTCAAAAGGGCGACGTGATCACCGGTGTGAATGGTCGTTCAGTGAAGGATTCGCAGACAGTCACCGCTGCCATTCGAGAAATCCCCGCCAACGGCGAGGCTGAAATTCGCTTCACCCGTAACGGCAAGGAGCAGACTGCCAAGGTCAACGTAGGGACCTTGTCAAATAACTAAATAAAGTCGTAATGAAGACGTAGTGAATTCAGTGACGCAGGCAAGTGACCAACTTGCCTGCGTCACTTCCTGCATATTCGTCGATAAACAACGAGTCACCCTCGATGTATCGATACGATAGTCAGTGAATAAGAAAGTCCGTCGGTGCCAGTGGCCCGATGGGCGCCATAGTTTTGTAGGAAGGCTCGAATGACCGAGGAAAACACGGCGCCGCTGAAAATAGTGGTGTTGGTCAAACACGTTCCAGATGTGCAATTTGATCGTCACATCGATTCTGGCTCATTACGCTTAGATCGCTCAGAATCCGTTTTGTCGGAACTGGACGAATACGCGGTTGAAGCAGCTGTGGCACTGGTTGAATCCCAGGGCGGTTTTGCAGCTGGGCACGAGGTCATCGCAGCAAGCATGGGTGGTAAGAGCGCCAGCAATTCCATCAAGAAGGCTTTGCAGATGGGCGCCAGCTCAGGCGTGCACCTTAACGATGAAGCGCTGATCGGTTCAGATACCGTGGTCACATCCAAGGCTTTGGCAGCTTTGGTGGAGCACGTGGGCAACGTTGATTTGGTTGTTACGGGAATGTCCTCCACTGACGCGGAAACCTCAGTCGTTCCAGCACAGTTGGCTGAACGGCTGAACTTCGCACAGCTGACCCACGCGTTGAGCGTTGACTTTGATGGTGCAAGCCGCGAATTGAGCATTCGCCGCGATCATGCCGAGAGCACGCTGACCTTGGCTGCTGCGCTTCCTGCGGTCTTGTCCGTGACAGATCAGGCAAACGATCCTCGTTACCCAAACTTCAAAGCCATCATGGCTGCCAAGAAAAAGAGCATCACTGAACTCAGCGTGGCCGATCTTGGGCTGGCCGCCGAAGCTGTAGGAGCTGCTGGTTCCCGCGTTGCTGTGCTTAGCGCTGAAGCTCGCCCTGCCCGCGAAGCAGGCACCGTCATCAACGACAGCGGCCAGGCTGGAATTGCCCTGGTTGATTTCTTGGCCGAACAAAAGCTGATCTAAGGAATTTTGAACATGCCTTCAGCACTAGTATTTTTCACTGAACTCGCCGACGCGCCTTCGAAGGCGCAGCGTGAGCTTCTGACCCTTGCCGCCAGCATTGGCGAACCAACCGTGGCTGTGGCCTCAGAGGTTTCGCAAGCAACTGCAGAACAGCTGGCTAGCTACGGCGTAGCCAAGCTTCTGGTCGCACCGGCTAATCATGCCTCGTTCCTAGAGCATTCACTTTCGGTTCTTGAAGCCGCCGTGAAGCAGTCCGCCGCGGACGTAGTCTTGGTGGCTAACGATAACTTCAACCGTGAAGTTGCTGCCCGCATCGCCGTGCGCGTTGAGGGATCAATCGTCACCGATGCCATCAACGTCAGCGCCGATTTGGTAGTCACCAAGGACGAACTGGCAGGAAGCTACAGCGCCCAGGCGCAGGCTACCGGCGGAGTCCTCTTTGTCACTCTCAAGCCAAACAGCATCGAGGATGCACCACAGAGTGCAGCCGCTGAAGTGTCCATCAACGAGCTGGCAGCAGAGACCAGCGCCGCGGAAAAGGTTCGCATCGTGGGTACCGAAGGGAAGGTTGTCTCTGACCGACCTAAACTCACCGAAGCTCGCGTGGTTGTGGCCGGCGGCCGCGGTGTGAACGGCGACTTCGGTGCCGTGGAGCAATTGGCTGACGCACTGGGCGGCGCCGTTGGTGCATCGCGTGCAGCAACCGATGCCGGGTGGATTTCACACGACGCCCAGATCGGGCAGACCGGTGTTACCGTTTCTCCACAGGTATTTATCTCCGCGGGCATTTCTGGCGCTATCCAGCAGAAGGCCGGCATGCAGACCAGCAAATGCATCATTGCCATCAACAAAGACGTGGACGCACCAGTCTTCGAAATTGCTGATTTCGGAATCGTCGGTGACCTTGCCAAGGTCCTGCCACAGGCTGCAGATGAGATTCGACGTCGTCAAGCATGATTGATACGAAAAAATTCATTGGTGGCAACACCGAGCGAGTTCTCGCTTTCGGAGCCCATCCTGATGATTTGGATTTCGGCGCTGCCGGGACTATCGCGGCCTTCACCACAGCCGGTGTAGAAGTTCAGTACTGCATCATGACGGACGGTGATGCTGGCGGATTTGATGATCGGGACCCAGCAGAAACTGCTGCCCTGCGTCATCAGGAACAAAAGCAGGCCGCCAGCAAAGTTGGTGTACAGACCGTACATTTCTTAGGTGAACGCGATGGCTTCCTGGAAGTCAATCAGGAAGTCTTGCGCAAGGTTGTCAGACTGATCCGTCAGGTCAAGCCGACAATCGTGATGGCCATGCACCCTGAACGTAACTGGGATCGAATTCAACGCTCGCATCCTGATCATTTGGCCTGTGGTGAGGCAGTTACTCGTGCCATTTACCCAGCGGTGGAGAACCCCTTCGCCTATCCTGAGCTGCTTCGCGACGAAGGTCTAGATGCCTACAAGGTGCCGTGGCTGTGGCTCTATGGAGCGCCGAAGGAACGTGAGAACGGTTTTGTAGACATCACCGATTTCTTCGACCAGAAGATGGATGCTTTGCGCTCTCACTTCACTCAGCACCCCGATGTTGAGGCGATGGAACGATTTGTTGTGCAGCAATGTACTGCGAACGCTCAACGTGCTGACTTCGCGGATGAAAAGCTTGCAGAGGCTTTCCACCTAGTTGCAGTTAATGCTGACGATACGATTGCTGGTTTTTAGCCGGAGCGTTTGAACCTGTAGTACCTGAACAAAAGACAGTGCCCGTGGTCGGTAGGGAATTTCTCCCACACCGTCCACGGGCACTGATTCGTTTAAAGCTTGAATCCTTGGTTAGGAACCTTCGGTGTTCTGAGCGTCAGCCTTTTTGGTGAAAGGTACGTCTACCGAGGCTTCAGTATCTTCAGAAGGAGCTGCCGGGATCTTTGAATTTTCTACCGTGATGTGAATAGCAATCACATCTTCTGCGGGGCTGAATCCAGCGGACTCGTCTTCACCGGAGCTTGTAGTAATCACCGACACGCTACCCGATTCATGAACTGCCCAAGCAACGTACTTTTCTGATTCATCTAGTGGAGGCAACGAGGCTAGCTCCACGCCGATGGCGTCCTTTGACTTAGAGGTGCTCAGCGTAGCTTGGCCACCGCTCTTGAGCTGCACGTTCACGCTCTGAGCATCGCTAGCTTTGGACGCCTTAGATGCTTTAGGCCCGCCAGTGAGCAAGGAAATGAGGACGGCTGCCACGACGGCAATAACAACAATTCCAACAACTATGAAAATCCAGCGCTTGGGCCTGGTCTTTCGCTCGGCTGGTGAGCTGCTGGCCACATGGCTCACCAGATCAAGTCCAAGGTCGTCGTCCTGAGGCTCATCGCGGTGCTGTGGTTCGCTACCGTTCATTGTCTTGGATTCTCCCGAAATGTTGTCGGCACAGTTCAATACTCGCAAAGCTGCAAGCACACTATGAGCCTACTTTATAAAGATTAGGTACAGCTGTATACGTGGCGGTTGAAGACTGGTAGTTTATGCGCCGGCGAAGCCGTGCTGACGCCAGGCTTCATAGACAGCAATCGACGCGGTGTTAGCCAGATTAAGCGAACGACGTCCGGACAGCATGGGAAGGCTGACCAGATCGGTAACCCGTGGGTGCTTCTTATCTTCGGCGCTCAGTCCTTCCGACTCCTTGCCGAAAAGCAGGATGTCACCTGGCTCGTAGCTCACCTCGGTGTACACGGTTTTTGCCTCGGAGGTAAACGCAAAGACACGCCCCTCGCCTAGAGCTTCGAAGGCAGCATCGAGGTTCTCATGCACGGTGACGTTAGCCATGTCATGGTAATCCAAACCCGCACGACGCAGATTTGCGTCCTCGAAATTGAACCCTAGGGGCTTCACCAAGTGCAGTTCGGCACCAGTGATAGCGGATAGGCGAATGGCATTACCGGAATTACCCGGGATCTCTGGGGCGTTGAATACGATACGAAACACATAACCAGTTTAAGCGTTCTTCGCACGCTATTGCGCCATTGAGGTTAGTACATCGCCTCACGCAGGTGTGCCAAGGCCAAACGGTCCACAACATTTGGTGTTGGACCTGATCCCAAGAAGAGTTTTAGCTCGCGGATGAGTGCTGCAGCATTGAGCACATTCGGGGTGGTAGCCAGCGTTGGATCAGCGTTGCGGTGGTATTCGATGACCGGTTCATGGCGGTTCCCATTGGGGGAGAGCACCAAAGTAAAGGGCACCACATTCATCTGCATAAAACTTCGTTGAAGCGACGAGATTGAGAATTGTGGCGGTTGCGTCATCTTGTTTCCATGGCGCAAAACGCTGCCATCAAACGAGTAGTAGCCCTCGGGCAGGGTCATCGTGTTAATGACGGCCATGCGGTATCCGGCAAGAATCACGTGGTCATACTGCCCGCCATGTGGGGAATTTAGGCCATTTACTAAGCGGGCGGCCGGGAGCACATTGAGTACGTTCTTATTGAGTAGATTGATCGTATTGGCCTCACGTACGAGTCGTGAGCGGTTAGCGAACAATCCACGTTTGCGTGGTTCACCGTGGATTCTTTGCTCTGAGAGTGTGCGGCTTAGCCAGGTGAATGATTCATCCGACAGCTCGGGGACGTAGTGTGTTGAGAGCTGTGCTTTGGGCTGCTGCGGTGTTGTACGAAGTCGTTCATCGTACGGGCGAGCGGTAAAGCCGGCGCGTGGTGCCTCGCCGGGTTTCTGGAAAGTCTGGTCGTGGCTAATCGGATTGTTGTACTCAGAGATATCCTGAAAAGCCTGCTGGACCTGTCTGAACTTCTCTTCACTGCCGCCAAGGTCGGGGTGGGTTGCACGCGCAGCCCGACGATAAGCTACTTTGATTTCTTCCAGGCTGGCCGAAGGAGCAACACCAAGGATTTCATACGGGCTCGGTATGCTCATGGTCCAGTGGGATCCTTTCGACGGCAACGGCCTCTTGCCGCTGCATCTCATTTTAGCTAATTGATTCTGACAAGTACTTGGGTTGTGTTGACTGCCTCAGTAATCTTTATGTACATGGCCCCCAATGACGCCCCAAGCATTGTCCGCATCGTCTTTCACCCGTCAACGGGCAATGGCAGAGCGCTGGCGCGTGCGCGCAAGGGCGCCGCGGCCTTGAAGCAAAGAGGCATTGGCTATGAGCTCGTGGACACTAGCTTCGCAGAACACGCAGAACTTCCGGCGCTGACCGACGCCCACAAGGCGTTGATCATTGTTGGGGGAGACGGGCTAATTCATCGAATGATCCCTCAAGCGCTTGGTTCAACTGTGCCGGTCGGAATCATCCCCGCTGGCAGTGGCAATGATTTGTGGCGCATGACCGGACACCGCGACTTTGAAGACTCGTTAGACAAGGTGATTTCATATTGTTCCTCTGGTACCGAAACTACGGGCGTTGATGTACTGGAACTTCAATTTGAAGTGGCTACCGATCCGCAGCCCAAGTACGCGCTGGGGGCGGTTTCATGGGGAGCCGAAGCCAAGATCAATGCTGCGGCAAATGCCTTGCCGCGCCAGCTCGGATCCTTCAGATACATTCTTGGAATTGCCTTGAGCCTCCCCAGACTTAAAGGGTTCCACACCGTAGTTCAGTCAGGACCATATCGATATGAGGGGTCCGCACTGGCAGCGAGCATCGCCAATATTCGTTCACTGGGCGGTGGCATTAGGCTCTTTCCAACCGCTGACTTCAGCGATGGCCAATTGGAATTGGCCATGGTCCGCGGCTTAAAATTGATTCCCGTTCTACCGCTGATTCCCAAGATCATTCTTGGTGCTAAGCATTCGCGGAAGGTGAGCAGGCAACTAACGGAAGCCCACATTCAGACGCGCGAGGATAGCTACGCAGACGGGGAATACGTTGGTACAGGAAACTTTCGAGTACGCGTGATCCCTGCGGCCATCAAGCTGATTTGTTGATCCGATAGTCGCTGAACAGCATGTTCTCTTCCTCAAAGAGGGAGTGCAACGAGAACTGCTGAAAGGTTTCCTTGTCGTGGGCGGTGATGCGTTTGCCTTCGCCAGCCACCAGAACAGGGGAGTAGCTCACGCAGGCCGAATCAACGGCGCCGGCTGTAGCAAACTGACCGAAAATATGAGGCCCGCCCTCGCAGTGGATGAATCCCAGATCATGTTGATCAAGGTAGGCAACAATCTCGGCGGCGTCGCAACCACCGTCGCGCTGTGCGACCTGGATCAGCTCAACGTCCTCTCCGAAGGACTGACGCAGTTCGGCGGTGACGTCAACCGTGGTGAATACCATGACCGGTACTGGAGACTGGGTAAAGATGGGGGCGTCAGGATCCAAATTTAGGCCTGTTGAGATAATTGCCAATGCTGGGTGTGCGCGCAGCCCGTGAGAAGTTCTCCATTGGCTGTCTTGAGCAGAGACCAATGCTCCTTCGTAGCCTTCGGCACGAACAGTCCCGGAGCCCACCACTATGACATCGGCCAACCGACGTATTAGGGCAAAAATTCGATGGTCACCCTCTGAACCCAACGCTGCCGAGAGCCCATCAACCTGGGCGCTTCCGTCGATGCTGCTCACAAAGTTGAAGCGCACAAAGGGGCGTTGCTCGCTGTTGTAGCGTTCCAGAAGCTGTTCGTCGCTGATGTTTGTGATTGATTCAGGTAGCAAGGCTCGCATCGGTTGAACTCCTTCTAGTTGCTTTGACTGCGTTCCGGATGAGCGGGAGGATTTACGTCCCCCATATTATGAATTTGATACGCAGGTTCTCGCCAGCCGTGGGTGGCTTCTATCATGCGAACCATTTGTACCGACTCTGCGATGTTGTGCATACGTAAGATGCGCGCTCCGTTCATGGCGCAGATCGTCGCTGCGACCATGGAGCCGAGGGTGCGCTCCGATTTAGGCAGGTCCAACGTCTCTCCGATGAAGTCCTTATTCGATACAGCGGCCAAGGCAGGGTATCCCAAGTTGGCGAACTCTTCGAAGCGTTCGGTGAGCTCTAAAGTGTGTGCGGTGTTCTTGTTCAGATCGTGGCCCGGATCCACGATGATCTTGGACGGTGAAATACCGGCATCGAGAGCCACCTGAACCTTTTGACTCAGATACTCGCGCACTTCAGCCACTACATCGGTGTAGGTAGGGCGTGGGTAAATCGTTCGCGGTTTGGCCAACGAATGAGTAATCACCAGATGTACGTCGTTTTTCGCAACAACCTGCGCGAGCTCGGGATACGCCAAGCCGGTCGTATCGTTGATGACGTCGGCGCCGGCTTCGATGGCTGCCTGGGCCACTTTAGGTTGGAACGTGTCGGCGGAGATGATTACGTCGCTGGCTTCGCGCACCGCCTTGATCACCGGAACGATGCGTTCAGCTTCTTCTTCCCACGCTAGTTCTGGACCGGGAGAGAAAGGGACTCCGCCGATATCAACCCAGTCCGCACCGGCTTGTACGGCTTGAAGCGCCGCGTTCACTGCCTGATCCAAAACGAAGGTGGAACCTGCATCATAGAAAGAATCCGGGGTGCGGTTGATCACTGCCATGACGGCAATTTGACGGGAGAAATCGATGGTTTTCCGCGAAAACTCATGCACCGGAACCAACAGGTCAGGCTTGAACATCGATAACTTCTCCCTTGCAGTAAACGGTTGGTGCCAACAGGTCCTGACTCATTCATACCATTGAGCACCCGGGCAAGGCAGAATTCGGTGTCAGACCTCGCTAGGCTAAAGACATGCAGTTTTCACATATCCCAGCAGAACGTGGCCAGTGGGTAGCTTCTGCCTGCGCATCGGCCGACCCAACCACAGTGGTCGCCCAAGTTCCCGTAGGTTACGAACGTTACGTTCGGATCTTGCACCCAGCCCTGGACGAAGATGATCAATTGGTCAGCTGGGCCACTGCAGCGCATAGTCGTAATCACATCATTACCGCTGCGGATCTGTTTGAAACCGTGGCGGGTTTGGACGCGCAAGGAAACCCCACCGCTGAAGACTCATGGGTGGATACGGACTTGCCTCTGGATCAACTTCCCGAAGGTCAGTGGCAGTCACTGGTTAAGACCTTGACCGGTACTGACGCGGCAGACCAGCGATACGTTGCCGGTCTGTGGGCAGGCTACGCCTTCATCGAGGGTGGGGAGCGAATCCAAATTGATCAGGAACCCGACCCTCAGCTCAGTGAAGAAGAAAATCAGCAAGCCTTTGAGGCGGCACTGGCGCTGGCCCAGCAACCAGCCTTCGGCGCAGAAGTGCTGGAATCCGCACCATTGGAATTGGGTGGCGGCTACCGGAACTACCACCTGTTTGAAGTGGATAAAGAGTTCTTGGCCCGCCCAGTGTGGGCGCGGACCTCCGACGGTGAGCAGACTCAACGCCCGGCGTTGACCTTTGCCACTGATCACCGGTGGATGCTGTCCACCGAACCATTTGATGACTGCACCATTCTTGGTGGCCCCGCAGATTTGATCGAAGCGGTGCTGGCAAACCCTGATTTGGAAACCATTGAGGTCGGCCAATTCACACGGATTGGGCATTCAAACGAGGCTGACTAAAGCCGTACCATTAAAGAGCTATGAATACTTCCGCCGTTTACCTGGATCATGCGGCAACTACTGATCTAAATCCGGCAGCCTTGGCTGCCATCACCGAACAATACTCGCGTACTGGCAACCCTTCGTCACTGCATGGGGCAGGCCGTAGCGCCAACCGTGTAGTTGATGAATCACGCCAAGCGGTCGCGACTGCTGCCGGCGCTCACCCCAGTGAGCTCATTTTTACTTCAGGCGGCACCGAATCAGACAACCTTGCCATCAAGGGACTGTTTTGGAATCGTGTGGCAAAAAACGATCAAGCGCGCACAATTGCCTTGACCGGTATTGAGCACCACGCAGTACTTGATACTGCAATGTGGTTAGAAGAGCACGACAACGCAACGCTGCTCTGGCTGCCGGTAGACCACGACGGGGTTATTGATCTTGAAGCGGCGGCTGCACTATTTGCTGAACACCATGAACACATCGCTGTAGCGACATTGATGTGGGCCAATAACGAAGTGGGTACCGTACAGCCGGTGGCGGCCTTTGCCGCCCTGGCTGCTCAGTACGGCATTCCGGTTCACTCAGATGCGGTACAGGCATTCGGCGCAGTTCAAGTGGAGTTCGCCAAGTCAAACCTAGCGACCATGGCCATTAGTGCGCACAAGATTGGTGGGCCGGTAGGCATCGGTGGGCTGATGGTACGTCGCGACATTGTTCTCACCCCGGTACAGCACGGCGGTGGTCATGAACGAAAGCTTCGTTCCGGGACGTTGAATGCGGCCAGCGCCGCAGGATTTGCCGCAGCGGCCAACGCCGTGCGTGCACAGCTTGGTGACGAAGCCCAACGATTGAGTCAATTGCGCGAATACGCGGTACAGCGCATTACGCAGTTGATTCCTGAGGCACAGTTCAACGGACCACGTGATGCGGCCAACGAGGGCACCCGGTTGCCTGGAAATCTGCATTTCACTTTCCCTGAATGTGAGGGAGATTCATTGCTCTTCCTCTTGGACATGGTGGGTATCGCTTCGTCGACCGGCTCGGCATGTACCGCTGGCGTTCCACAGCCTTCTCATGTTTTGCTGGCTATGGGACGAGATGCGCGCAGCGCTCGCAGTGTGCAACGCTTCACATTGGGGCATACATCCACGCGCGCAGACGTTGACGCATTAATAGAAGCTTTGCCAGAAGCGTATGCAAAGGCAAAGAAGGCTGGCATGGCAGCCGATGAAAGCAGCATCCACACGGCAGGAACAGGGTTTACACGATGAAGGTACTAGCAGCGATGTCCGGAGGCGTGGACTCGGCGGTTGCCGCAGCTCGCGCAGTTGAAGCCGGCCATGATGTCGTCGGTGTCCACCTAGCCCTCTCACGCATGCCAGGAACCCTGCGTACCGGTTCGCGCGGTTGCTGCACGGTGGAAGACTCTAACGACGCATGGCGTGCCTGCGACAAGCTGGGGATCCCGTTCTACGTGTGGGACTTCTCCGACAGGTTCGCCGAAGACGTGGTTCAGGACTTCGTTGACGAATACGAGGCAGGGCGCACCCCAAACCCTTGTATGCGTTGCAACGAGAAGATCAAGTTTGCTGCCCTGCTTGAAAAAGCACTAGCTCTAGGCTTTGACGCAGTATGCACCGGTCACTACGCCAAGGTATTGCGTGATGACAACGGTGCACCAGAACTACACCGTGCCGCCGATTGGGCTAAGGATCAGTCCTACGTACTGGGTGTGCTGACTCATGAACAACTTGAGCACTGCATGTTCCCACTGGCAGAAACTCCATCTAAAGCTGAAGTACGTGCCGAGGCAGCTGCTCGCGGACTGACCGTGGCTAATAAGCCAGATAGCTACGACATCTGCTTCATTCCTGATGGCGACACCCGCGGATGGCTTGCTGAGCGAATCGAAATGAAGCCCGGCGAAATTGTTGACCATGAGGGCAATGCCCTGGGTGAGCACGAAGGCGCACAGGCGTTCACTGTGGGTCAGCGCAAGGGTCTGCGCTTGGGCCGTCCGGCAGCCGATGGTAAGCCGCGCTTTGTGCTCGAAATCCGTCCGAAGGAAAACAAAGTTATCGTCGGTCCTGAAGCATTGCTGGCGGTAGATCAGCTGCGCGGAATCAGGATCTCTTGGGCAGGTGTTCCGATCGCTGAGGTCTTCACCGGCGAAAAGTTTGACTGCATGGTTCAGGTGCGTGCCCACGGCGACCCAGTCGAGGCAGTAGCGCATATGGAGCGTTCCGCCGAAGGACGCGACGAGCTCGTAGTCAACTTGCCTGAGGGCATGCGTGGCGTGGCACCGGGCCAGACCATGGTCGTTTACCAGGGCAGTCGAGTGTTAGGCCAGGCGACCCTTGATTCGGCCCGTTCCAGTGCGTGGGATTCTGAAAAGGTCAACTAGTTCAAAGACAAAATCCTCGCCTTCCAGATGCAAAAATCTGAGAGGGCGAGGATTTTTTTACCCAAAAACAACTAGCTACCCAATTGGCGGCTAGTAGTTCATTCTGTGCTTAGCCTTCGTCAACAATGCCAAACATGTGGGCGGAAATGTCTTGGTACTCCACGCGAGTCTTACCGGCTTCTAGTTTGGGAAGCTGAGCTGGGGAGTGGATGTGGCAATGGACAAAGTCAAAGGTAGGCCACCACTTTTTGGGGCGCTCGTATTCACTGAATCCACATACTGCGCAGACCAGATGGATCCACACCGGACGCTTGCCGGTGCGGTTTTCGCGCGATTGAGCCAGCCACGCCGGTGGATTGGTGTTCAACTCTCGGAATTCCGCTTCGGTCATCCGCGACGGAACTCCATGGCGCTTGGCCATCTCTACAGGGATATCTAACGCGATTGCCGCGTCTCTACGAGTCATCATTGACATCTAGCTTATGTCACCAAAGATTTCTGGTGGGAAGAATTTTTTCTAGGAGCATCAAACCGTGCAAAACGCCGTGGTCTCAAGCACATATTGATCCGTTGCCAGACGCAAATCTGGCCGGTAACCGTAGGTTTTGTTCGTATTTGGTGCGGTGCATCACTTAGGATATGTGAAACATGTGTTAATCATCACCGCACATGCGTGTACCTAGAAAAGGACCTTTCATGACTCGCACAAAGAACGGACTGCGACTCGCAGCAGCCGTTGTGGGTATTTCTGCCCTAGCTCTGACCGGTTGCACCTCAGCCGCAGAAGACAGCAACTCCGGTGACTCGGGCAAGACTAGCGCCCCCATCACTCTAGGAACCACCGATAAAGTGACCTCCCTGGATCCAGCAGCATCTTATGACAGCGGTTCGTTCATGGTCATGAACCAGATTTTCCCGTTCCTGTTGAATTCCGAGCCTGGCAGCCCAGATCCATCCAACTCCCTGGCTGAGTCGGCAGAATTCACCACTTCTACCGAGTACACGGTCAAGCTCAAGACTGGTTTGAAGTGGGCCAACGGACACGACCTGGATTCCAAGGACGTAAAGTTCAGCTTCGATCGCCAGCTCAAGATCGCAGATCCAAACGGACCATCCTCGCTACTGGGCAACGTTGACTCCATTACGGCACCTGACGCCAGCACTGTGGTCTTCAAGCTCAAGGTTGCTAATGACCAGACATTCCCACAGGTTTTGACTTCACCGGCTGGACCGATTATTGATGACGAAGTCTTCCCAGCCGACAAGGTTCTGGATGACCAGAAGATCGTTGAAGGCAAGGCCTTCGGTGGCCAGTACGTGATTGATTCGTACAACAAGAACAACCTGATCTCCTTCAGCGCCAATGATTCCTACGCAGGTGTCTTGGGCAAGCCAGCCAACGACAAGGCTGCGATCAAGTACTACGCGGATGCCAATAACCTGAAGCTCGAAGTTCAGCAGGGCAAGATTGACGTCGCATGGCGTTCACTGACCCCAACTGACATCGAAGACCTCGGCAAGGACGAGAAGCTGACCGTTCATAAGGGTCCAGGTGGCGAACTGCGCTACATCGTCTTCAACTTCGACACCATGCCATATGGTGCCAAGACCAGTGACGCCGATGAGAAGAAGTCTTTGGCTGTGCGCCAGGCCGCTGCTCACCTGGTAGACCGTGAAGCCATTGCAAAAAACGTCTACAAGAACACCTTCACCCCTGCGTATTCATATGTTCCGCAGGGATTCACCGGAGCTGCCGAGCCGCTGAAGGATCTGTACGGCACCGACGGCAAGCCAGATGCAGCCAAGGCTAAGAAGGTTCTTGAAGACGCAGGGGTCAAGACTCCAGTCAAGCTTGCCTTGCAGTACAACCCAGATCACTACGGTCCAAACTCCGGTGATGAATACGCATTGGTTGAAAAGCAGCTTGAAGCCGACGGTCTGTTTGACGTTGATTTGAAGTCCACCGAATGGGTGACCTACCAGAAGCAGCGCGTCACCGACTACCCTGCCTACCAGCTGGGTTGGATGCCGGATTACTCGGATGCCGATAACTACCTGTCGCCGTTCTTCGCCAAGGACAACTTCCTGTCGAACAACTACGACAACCCAGAGGTCGACAAGTTGATTTCAGATCAGCGTGGCATGACCGATGCGGCTAAGCGCACCGAAGCAATTGAGAAGTTGCAGACCATGGTGGCTGAAGACCTGTCGACACTGCCACTGTTGCAGGGTTCCCAGGTTGCCATTGCTGGCAAGGACGTCAAGGACGTGGACAAGACTTTGGATGCCTCATTCAAGTTCCGTCTAGGCGTACTGAGCAAGTAATTTAGCTCTGCTCAAAAACATCAAATCGAAGGGGATCTGACGTGTGCGTGAGTACCAGCGCAGGTTAGATCCCCTTGGCATGTTCCCAGATAACACCCAGTACTGGGCTCATGCCACGCATCCTGAACCATAAGGACTGACGATGACTATCACGTCACCACCCGGGCAAGAAGTTAGCCCGATAGCAGCACCTAAAGCCAAGAGCCAGGGCGGCGGATTCCTCCGTTACCTGATCACCCGATTCTTGCTGATTATTCCCACTGTTTTCATCCTCATCACAGTGGTCTTTTTCCTCATGCGCGTGACCGGAGATCCGATCACTGCAGCTATGGGTGGACGCTTGACCCCAGACCAGCTGGCCGCCAGAATCCATGAAGCCGGTTACGACCGACCAATGCTGATTCAGTACTTTGAGTACCTCGGGCAGATCTTCACCGGCGACTTGGGTCGTACGTTGAGCGATAACCGCGCCGTCACCGAAGTACTGACCACCTACGGGGCAGCGACCCTGGAGCTGGCCATCAACGCAGTGATTGTAGCCCTGCTTGTTGGTATCCCACTGGGACTAGTTGCGGCTAAATTCCGCGACCGCTACCCAGATGCCATCTTGCGCATCCTAGCGATTCTTGGCTACGCAACCCCTGTGTTCTTTGCAGGTCTGATCCTCAAACTTGTATTTGGTGTGTGGCTGGGCTGGTTGCCAATTAGCGGACGCGCCGACTGGGAAACCGAACTAACCCTCACCGGTTTGCAGAGCCCGTCAGGCATTTACTGGCTAGATGCCCTGCGCAGCGGAAATATGGAAGCGTTCTGGAACGTCGCCATGCACGCGTTGCTTCCTGCCCTGGCATTGGGTCTGCTCACTGGCGGCGTGTTCTTGCGCCTGGTACGCACCAACGCCATCGGAACCTTGGGACGTGAGTACGTTGAAGCTGGACGTTCCCGCGGTGTTAGCGAATTCCGTCTGACCACCAAGCACGCCTACCGCCCAGCACTGATTCCGATTATCACCGTGATGGGCCTGCAAATTGCCATGCTCCTCGGTGGCGCGGTACTGACCGAAACCACCTTTGAATGGTCCGGCCTGGGCTTCAAGCTCGCCGAATACCTCACCGCCCGTGACTTCGTGGCAGTGCAGGGCATCGTGGTGCTACTGGCCATAATCGTTGCCGTGACCAACTTTATTGTTGACGTTGTGGCTGCATTGATCGACCCGAGAGTCAGGTACTAAACATGACTACACCAACTTTGCCTAGCTCCGCCGGCTCACGGTTCAAATCATTACCGGTCATTTCACACCTGCGTATGTCCTCTGGACTTCAACGTGGCATGCTCGTGGCTGGTCTTGTACTGTGCGCAGTATTCATTCTCAGCGCGCTCTTGGCTCCACTGCTGGCACCATTTGGCTTTGCCCAGTCCTCAGATGCATCTGGTGACTTCCCACGCCAAGCTGCCCCGGACGCAAAGTTCCTTTGGGGGACCACTTCCACTGGGTACGACGTCTTCTCACGCACCCTGTTCGGTGCACAAACTGCAATCTGGGTCATCCTGGCCGCAGTAGTCATGTCTTTGTTCATCGGCGTACTGCTGGGACTTATTTCCGGCTACCTCGGTGGCTGGTTTGATCGCATCATGGTGGTCCTTGCAGACGCTATCTACGCGTTCCCCTCACTGCTGCTGGCCATCGTGATGTCCATTGTGATTTCGCAAGGGCAATCCTCGCTCTTTGGCGGCATTATGGCAGCAGCAATATCCATTACTGTCGTATTCATTCCTCAGTACTTCCGTGTGGTCCGAGCCGAAGTGATGCGTCTGAAGGCAGAACCATTTGTGGAATCCGCACAGGTTATTGGCGCAAGCCCATGGCGGGTGATGTTTACCCACCTACTGCGTAACGCCACCCGTACCCTGCCATTGATCTTCACTCTGAACGCTACCGAAGCACTGCTGACCCTCGCCGGGTTGGGCTTCTTGGGCTTTGGTATCGAACCGACCGCCGCCTCCGAGTGGGGCTATGACCTGAACCGCGCGATGTCCGATGCGACCAGTGGTATTTGGTGGACTGGAATGTTCCCAGGCCTGGCCATCGTACTCACCGTGATGGGCCTGACCTTGGTTGGTGAATCCATGAATGATCTCAACGATCCGCGTTTGCGGCGCTTCAGCCGTAAAAAGGCAAAGCGAATTACCCAGTCCGCACAGGCAGGAGCAAGCAAGTGAAACACAGTTCTGCAGCTTCGCCGTCGAGTAATGACGCCGAGAACGTACTGAGCATTCAGGGCCTGAACATTGACTTTGTCACCGACGCAGGAGCAGTTCCAGCCGTGCGCGGCGTGGACCTGCACGTCAAGGCAGGGGAGATCCTGGCTATTGTGGGCGAGTCCGGTTCAGGCAAGTCCGTGACCGCTCGCACCGCGCTGGGAATCATGGCCGAAAACGGTGCAGCCCGTGGCGCGGTGTACCTGAACGGAAAGAACATGCTCACCCTTGGTGGGCATGAGCTACGTGCAGTGCGCGGACGCGACGTCGCGATGGTCTTCCAGGAACCTTCCACGGCACTGAACCCGGTGTACACCGTGGGTTGGCAGATCATGGAGGGGATTCGTACCCACAACAAGATTTCCAAGAAGGAAGCCAAGACGCGCGCGATTGAAGCGATGGCTCAGGTGGGTATTCCGGATCCAGAGCAGCGCGTGAATTACTACCCGCACCAATTCTCCGGTGGTCAAAAACAACGTGTGGTCATTGCAGCGGCACTGGCGCTAAAGCCAAAACTGATTGTCGCCGATGAGCCAACCACAGCGTTGGACGTTACGGTACAGGCCGAGATTCTCTCCTTATTGCGAGACTTGCGCGAAGAACTGGGTACCGCCATTGTCATCATCACGCACAATATGGGCGTGGTAGCTGACATCGCTGACCGAGTTGTGGTGATGAACCAGGGAAAGATTGTCGAACAAGCTCCGGCCCTGGAGCTGTTTGAACGCCCACAAGAGGACTACACCAAAGCACTGTTGGCTGCTGTGCCTCACCTAGGCAGAGACAGCGCTTCGGCTGCGCTGACCCAGCGTCCGCACCAGGACGCGCCAGTCATTGTTGAAGCTCAAGGGCTAGGGGTGCATTTCCCGGGTCGCTTTGGCTCACCAGGTTTCACCGCGGTCAAAGATGTTGACCTGAAAATTCACGCAGGCGAGGTTTATGGCCTTGTGGGTGAATCCGGATCTGGCAAAACCACCATCGGTCGAAGCATTGCAGGTCTGAATCGAATCAGCTCGGGTTCCCTGAAGGTGCTGGGCTATGAGATGGCATCGTTCAAGGAACGTAGCTTCAAACCCTTGCGCGAGCAGATCGGGTTTGTCTTCCAGGATCCTGCCGCCAGCTTCAATCCGCATCTGACCATCGGAGAATGTGTAGCCGAGCCGCTGGCTGTGCACCGCGAGCTGAATCCTTCCCAAAGTAGGAGCAAGGTCAACGAACTGCTTGAAGCGGTACAGCTTCCCGCAGGTTTTGCCCAGCGCTACCCGCATGAGCTTTCTGGAGGTCAGCGTCAGCGTGCCTCCTTGGCTCGCGCCTTGGCCTTGGATCCAAAGCTTCTGATTGCTGATGAGCCAACCAGCGCGTTGGACGTGTCAGTGCAGGCCAAGGTTCTTGAACTCTTTAGGGAACTGCAATCGGAGCTCGGCTTTGCTGCGCTGTTTGTGTCGCATGACTTGGCAGTGGTAGATCAGCTGGCTACCTGGGTGGGCGTACTTTACCGCGGTAGCTTGATTGAGGAAGGTCTTGGCTCCAAGGTCTTGGCGCAACCTCAGCACGCATACACACAGCGGTTGATTGCTTCACTTCCTGTGCCAGACCCACGTGAACAGGCCCAACGCCGAGCGCTGATTGAGGAACTAAACCAAGCCTCCAAGTAGCCCGGCAGTTTTGCCCATGCCCCAGTTGCGCGACCCGCCGCAGCTGGGGCATGTCACTTTGTGGTGGTTTTGAGAGGTGAACCCGTAAACTTGAGACCATGAACGAGCCGAAAAACCCTGCACAACACGAGTCATTCGACCCGCACGCCAGCTCGTTGCACGGCGAGGTAAAGAGTGAAGTCCTCGACGAGTTGTACGCCATCCGGGGCAGCATCGATAACTTCGACGCACAGTTGGTTTACCTGCTGGCCGAACGATTCAAAGCAACCCAGCGCGTTGGACACCTCAAAGCTGAGCACAAGCTGCCACCAAGCGATCCAAATCGTGAAAAGGCGCAAATCGAACGCCTACGCGCCCTAGCCATTGAAGCGCATCTCGATCCAGAATTCGCAGAGAAATTGCTGAATTTTGTGATCTCTGAAGTCATCCGCCATCACCAGAATATTTCTGACTCACATAACGATGCCTGAAGAACACCTCGGCCAACGCACTGACGTTTTTGTCACCTCCTTCTGTCAATTTCCCGGCACGGACCCGCTGGAAATACATGAAGTAGTGCGCGGGGAACTGGGCGAACCCAACCTCGCTGTACTCCCACAACTCGTAGACCGCGGGGTAGGGGCAGACGCGGTAGGGCGCAGCGCCACGTTGCTCGCAGACCTCGGTTTTGACTTGCAGCCCCATGGGTGGCGAGTCGGAGTTAACGACGGCATCGACGCACGGCGCGCACGCAGCATTCGGCGCAGCGACGAAAACTTGCTGGCAGATGTCCTTGGCGCGGAGCAAAAACCTGCACAGCGGATCAAGCTCAGTGTGCTTGGCCCGTGGTCGTTAGTGGCCAGCGTGTACCTGAGCAATGGGGAACGCTCGATCAGTGACCACGGCGCTCGCCGTGACATCATTGCTGCGTACGCCCATGGAGTCAGGGAACACGTAGCGCGGCTCGCCCGAGCTACCACTTTGCGATCCTTCACCGTGCAGTTAGACGAATCCCTTATCGGTGACGTGCTTGACGGAACGATTAAGACTTCCAGTGGTTATCGAACCCTGCGTTCAATTCCTGGCTCAGAAGTTCGTAGCGCCTACCAAGAATTTCTCAAGGTGCTCACGGACGAATCCTCGAACTTTTCCGTTCAACCGGTTGTTAATCTGCCTACCGCCGACGAGCGGTGGATTGAGCGTATTGATTTGCTGAACCAGGCTGGCATCACCGCGATGATTGTGGACCCGCACGGACTAAACCACCGAAAGTGGGAGCGCATCGCCGGATTTGTTGAGGGCGCAGGACAGATCTTCCTGCAAGTTCTCACCCCAAGGTTATCGGCCCCTGGCGTAGTTGAGGCGGTGCATTCGATTCTTCGGCCGTGGCACCAGCTGGGACTCTCCGATGCGCAACTTGGATCTTTGACATTGATGCCTAGAGGGGATTTCAGTGCGTGCTCCAGCTCTGAAGCAGTGGACACTCTACAGAAGCTCTCGACCTATGCCCAAGCGTTGGAGCAAACTCGCGTCGACGCGTAATCGATTGTGTTATCACTGCCGGTCACAGCCGGAAATTACCGGTAAATCATGTATCTTTGAAAGAGTGGTAATGCTGATCTGCCCGGTTTGAACAGATGGTTGAAACCTCAGAGCTAGGTTGCAGGGGGATAAAGGATGAAAGCACGGATTTTAGTCGTTGACGATGATGAAGCATTGTCGGAAATGATTGGTATCGTCTTGCAAAATGATGGCTTTGACGCCGCATTTTGTTATGAGGGTTCAGGCGCCTTAGCGGCCTTCCGTGAATTTAACCCAGACTTAGTCCTGCTTGATCTCATGCTCCCGGGCATCGATGGCATTGAGGTCTGCAAGCAGATTCGTGCTGAGTCCGACGTACCGGTGGTCATGCTGACCGCTAAGTCCGACACCGCTGACGTAGTTCGCGGCCTGGAATCGGGCGCGGATGACTACGTTCCTAAGCCATTTAAGCCAGCAGAATTGGTAGCGCGCGTGCGTGCTCGTCTGCGACCAAATGAAACCCACGCAGCTGAAACGCTGCAGGTTGGCGAAGTCACCATTGATGTTGCTGGGCACCAAGTGACCCGTGGCAATCAAGCGGTTTCATTGACTCCACTAGAATTCGACCTCTTGGTCACCATGGCACGTAAGCCTAAGCAGGTCTTTAGCCGCGAACAGCTGTTGGAAGCTGTCTGGGGTTACCGCCACGCAGCAGACACCCGTTTGGTCAACGTTCACGTTCAGCGTTTGCGTTCAAAGATCGAGATTGATCCAGAGAAGCCTCAGATCATCCAAACCGTACGCGGGGTGGGATATAAGGCGGGTTCGGCAAGTTGAGTTCACACACGTCGACCGGTAAAGAGTTGGTTCCGCTCGACGTGTCTGCCCACTCTAAGCCGAAACGCTTTACCGTCGCTAAGCTTCGCTCGTGGATTCGGCGTCCTTGGACGGAATTGAAGCTGCGCTGGCAGCGGCATCTGATCTACCGCACCGTTATTTCCACGTTGCTCTTTACGACTCTTGCTCTGCTTGCTGCTGGCGCGTTCCTTTCTAATCAGATCGCTTCCACGCTTTACGATGAGCGAGTTAACCAGATCTCTAAGGAATCTGAGCGCGGCCTGACTCAGGCCCGTTCCATCCTTGAATCTGCGTCAACTACTGACCGCGCCTCGACTCAGGCCTTGGTGAATTCCACCTTGGCCTCCCTCGAAGGTGACGGGGCCACCGTAGTGCGTGACTTTGTGCTCATGCCAATTGCTGGAGATCAAAGTCTCTACGTCGGTCCCATGGCTTCAGGGTCATTGACCACCCGCGTTATCCCGCAAGATTTGGCCGAACGTGTGGCCGGTGAGCAGGGCATCTACTGGCGTTCTGTCGAACTTGGCAGTGCTGACCAGGCGCAGCCAGGGTTGGTTGTTGGTACAAAGGTCCTGATTCCGCCAGGCCGCGAGTACGGACTGTACTTGGTCTATGACCTCTCCAGCGTGCAGGACACTCTGGAATTCATTAACCGTGCACTGTCTTTCACCGGCCTTATTTTGCTGGTGGTAGTTGGCTTTGTTGCATGGTCGGTGGCGCGAACCGTCGTTCGACCTGTGGCTGATGCCGCCTACGTTTCTGAGCGCATTGCCTCAGGCGACCTGGACCGACGAATGAAGGTAGCAGGCAAGGATGAGGTTGCCCGACTGGGCACAGCCTTCAACCATATGGCCCAGTCTTTGCAGGAGCAGATTACCCAGCTGAATAATCTCTCCGCCATGCAGCAGCGCTTCGTTTCTGACGTGTCCCACGAATTGCGAACACCACTGACCACGGTGCGCATGGCCGCCGAAGTTATTCACGATGCCCGCGAAGATTTTGATCCACTAACTTCACGCTCTGCTGAGCTGATGTACAACCAAATTGAGCGCTTCCAGCACCTGCTTAATGATCTGCTTGAAGTCTCACGCTTTGATGCTGGTGTTGCGGTCCTTGACCGAGAATCAACGGACCTGAACGCCATTGCACGCAAAGTTGTTGATACTGCGACGCCGGTGGCCGACGAATACGGTTCGATCATCCGACTCAGCGCACCGGCCGAAGGCTGCGTAGCTGAAGTTGATCCACGCCGTGTAGAACGTATTATCCGTAACCTAGTGCTCAACGCTGTAGAACACGGTGAAAGCAATCCAATTGACGTCACCATTGCTGAAAATCATTCGGCAGTAGCCTTGACCGTGCGTGACTATGGAATTGGCATGACTCCAGAAGCCAGCCTCCACGTATTCGACCGGTTCTGGAGGGCCGACCCCGCCCGTGCCCGCACCACCGGTGGCTCCGGGTTGGGACTATCGATTTCTATGGAAGATACTCGACTGCACGAGGGCCGCTTGGAAGCTTGGGGCAAGCCCGACGTGGGTTCGGTCTTCCGCCTGACGCTTCCCAAGTCTGAAGATCACGAGATTGATTCGTCACCGCTGCCACTGGAGCCTGCCGTATCTGAAGCCATCCTGAACACCACGGGAGACAGCTTCCCGTTGACTGGCGAGGTGCCCAAGATTGGTTACACACCGTTGATTCTTCCTTCCGAAGATGAACAAGCACACGACGATGTGGCCGATCCTCGAAGCAGCGGCCCGGAGTCCAAGAAGGAGAGAAACTAGTGAAAAACAAAGCCCTCTTCTTTCTTTCTTCGCTGCTCATCGGAGCAATGACCTTTACTGGTTGTGCAGCAATTCCGCGCTCTTCCGGCGTCCAGCAAATCGAAGCTGGCGCGGAAGATTCCAGCGGCGAAAGTTACAGCTACGCGGCCGAAGGTCCAGCCGAGGGTGCGGACGCACGCGAAATTGTTGATGGCTTTGTTGAAGCTGGCCGCTCAGTTGCCGAGGACTACGCAGTGGCCCGCGAATATATGAGCACTGACTTGCGCAACACCTGGCGTGGCGATACCCAGACTTTGATCTACGAAGCGTTCAACGTGGTCAACGGTGCCGACGCGAATCAATACACAATTCAGCTAGAGATCACCGGGGAAGTAGACGCCCAAGGTATTCGGACTAACTACCCAAACCACACCACGCGTGCGGTAGATATTAAAGTAGCCAAGATTGATGATCAATGGCGGATCGTCAAAGCGCCTAACGGCACCATGCTCGAAGCCTCGACCTTCACCAAGATTTTTGCTGCACAAAGCCTCTACTTCTACGACGCTAGCTACTCCTACCTTGTCCCGGACATTCGATGGTTCACCTCGGGCTCAGGAACCACCACCTCCATGGTTGAAGCGTTGCTCAAAGGCCCAGCCCCTTATCTGCAAAATGCGGTGGTGTCAGCCTTCTCCTCGGCGAGCCAACTGGTGCGCTCCGCCGTTCCGGTGCGCGACCGTGAAGCCACTATCGACTTGAACTCGGATTCGTTTACCGAAACCACAGACAACACTTTGTTGTTGATGAAACAACAGGTTGAAGCGACACTGACCGGGCTATCATCCGTGGATTCGGTCAAGATGCTGCGCGAGGAAAACGACGTGAACCTGGCGTCTGATGATTCCAAGATCGAGCCGGCACAGATCAACCCGAGCAGTCAAGATACGTTGATCGGTGTTTCCGATCAGGACTTGGTCTACGTCAAGGGACGCTCGATCATTCCTGTGGGCGGACTGCCCGACGTTTCAGCTTACGATCCGCGTGACCCTGCAATGTCTCCTGTGGGCAATAGCTACGCCTTCCTCAATGACCGTCGCACCCAGCTGTGGGGGATTAACGACCAAGGCAAACTTCGTCTAGAGCTCAGCGGACAAGACTTGATCCAGCCGTCAATGGATGTCGCAGGCTGGACCTGGACTGCCGATAACGGGGCGAAGACCCCGATTATGGCAATCCCAGAAGACACCGCAACTAAGGGTGAAGCCCGTCCGATTGACGTGGCATGGCTTGAAGGTGCCAATATCGATTCCTTCCGAATTTCCCGAGACGGCGCACGTGCATTGATTGTGGCCAGTGAAGGATCTTCCACATCCGTCTACGTTGCGGGCATTATTCGTGACGCTGAAGGTGTTCCGCGTGGGCTGACCGACACTCCAATGAAAATCTATCCAGAGGTTCCGGTGAACACTGCGCTGTGGGACTCGGATAGTTCCATCATCGTAGCCAAGTTGGAAGATTCCGAGGCCGTTGAAGCTGCCCAAATTACCTTTGAAGGTGGAAGTGAACATTTGCAGCTATTGCTGGGAATGATTGGCATTGCCACCGGAGTCGGCGGAGGCCGCGAGGTCTACGCACAAACCAAAGAAAAGCTCTACACCCGTGTTGGTAATTCGTGGCACGAATTAGATGATTTCGCCCAAGACGTTTCATATCCTGGCTAAGCTGGCACTTATTCCACAATTGGTCTTGCTGCCCAGTCACGATGCTGTGCAACGCGCCTACGGTGAACCATGGGAACCTCGTGGAGCTGGTTGCGAACCATTGACAAATTCAGTCACCGAAGATCGGTGCGCTGGCTGAGCTTTGGCGGCCGGGAATTTTTGAATTTTCTTGTACCCACCAGTTGCGCGGTGTGCTCTCGGGCAGACTTTCGTCTGTGTCCAGAATGCCGCCGAGAAATACAATCCCAGCTATTCCTGCCTCCGCTACCAGACGGGCACCATCACTATGTCGAGTTGCCATTACTAGCCAATCAACTCTCGGTCAGCTCCTGCGGGATCTACGGCAAGGAACTGGCCCGCGCGGTCTTGGCATTCAAGAACAAACAACGATATTTTCTTCGCGGTGTCTTTGCGCCTTATCTTGCGGCCGTGATCAACGCGAGCTGTGTCCCGCAACCAGGGCAGCTATCGACCTTGATTGTTCCTGTTCCGAGCTCCTTGAAAGCTGTTGGGCAACGCGGGTATTCCCCGGTGTTATCAATACTTGAACATGGAATGCGCGGTGGGCTGTACTCCGGGCAGCTAGTCTGCCGTTCAGTGCTGCATTACCGGGTCCGCTCAGCTTTTGGTGGGGCGCAGAAACTCAAAAGTGGGTCTGCTCGACGAGGCAGCAGGGAACATTTCATTGCCGAACGCGCGAAGGTTCCAAGACAGCCGATCATCCTCATCGATGATGTCCTCACGACGGGTTCAACATTGCGCCACGCCGCAATGGCATGTCATGAAGCCGGATATGACGTCACTCTTGCCGTTGTCTTGGCGCTGACTAAACCGCCAAATCAGGAGCCTGAACAGTGATTTCGCTGACCGCGATAGGAATTTTGGGCTCAGAGACTTGAATCTTCTGCGTGGTGGCCTAAGGTGAAGTATGGGTTGCATCACAGATGCAGCGAAAAGCCCATCTTCAGTCCGGAAGGATGGAATTTCCGGACTGTTGTGTCACCCGACTCCCTATTGGAGGACACCATGGAGCTGAACTACAGCGGACGCAATATCACCATTTCGGATCGTTTCCGTGAGTACGTGGATGAGAAGATAACCAAGGTTGACCAGCTGGCTACCAAGGTTCAACGCATTGACGTCAAGGTCCTCAAAGAATCACATGCCCGTGACCAGAGCACGGCATTGTCCGTTGAATTGACCGTTGTTGGACGTGGCCCCGCCGTTCGAGCTGAGGCTCGCGGAGCTGACAAGTTCGCCGCCTTTGACATCGCCTTCGCAAAACTTCTTGAACGGCTGCGTAAGGCTCGGGACAAGCGTAAGGTCCATCGCGGAAACCACACTCCAGTGGCCGTGCACGAAGCAACCAGTACACTACCTACGGCCTCCAGCGACAAGTCGTTGGTTGAGTCCACTCTTGAGGCTCAGAAAGCTGCAGAAGTTTCCGAGACTGAGTCCGAGGCCGAGTACTCGCCAGTGGTCATTCGCCGTAAGTCCTTCCCAGCCGAAGTGATGAGCGTTGATGACGCAGTGGACCGCATGGAGCTAGTCGGGCACCCGTTCTACCTGTTCATCGATGAAGCCACAGGAGAGCACGCCGTGGTCTACGGCCGCACACAGTACCAGTACGGTGTGATCAGCCTTGACCCGTCACTAGAATCTGATCAAGAAGCCACCACGGAAACTCGCGGGTACCGTGACAAGGCATTAGTAACCGACTGAGGGTAAGTCATCAGCGCACAAACTATGTTGGGCGGCCATCGCGTCCTGAGCCTCAAGCAGGCTCGTCGGATCGCGTTGGCCGCCCAAGGCCTGTCTCGTGGCAGGACTAATCAAGAGATTTCAGCACGAAAAATTATCAAGACCGTCCAGTCCATCTCGCAGCTGCAGGTCGATTCGGTCAATGTTGTTCGTCGGGCTCACTACATGCCGCTTTTTGCGAGGCTAGGGGAGTACAACATTGAAACCTTGGACAAGGTTTTGGCAACACCGCGTAGCCCGCTGACCGAGTATTGGGCCCATGAAGCATCCGTGGTGAGCGCCGAACTCGTTCCAGATTTGCAGGTGTGGCAACGCCGTACCTGGATCGACAAGTCAGATAATTTTTCTTCTGAGCAGCATGATCTCTCGGAACAGGTACTTGAATTTTTGGCGAAGAATCCTGGATCGAGTGCCAGAGAAATCAGTCAAGCCTTGGACGTCGCGCCGACCGCATCCAAAGAACACTGGGGCTGGAATTGGAACGACACCAAGTACGTTACCGAGTCACTTTTTGCGCGGGCCAAGATTCTTACTCTGGGCCGCAACACCCAGTTTGAACGGCGTTACGCCTTAGCCCAAAACGTACTAGCGACAACCGTTGACGTGAGTGAAGCTCCTCGGCAAGAAGCCCTGGAACGGCTCATCCACCGATCCCTTGAAGCCCAAGGTATAGCTACAGCGCATTGTGTTGCGGAGTATTTCCGTCTGCCAATCCGGGAAGTTAAAGCCACGTTGGCGCAACTAGCGATCGATGCCCATATTGAGCAGGTGCAAGTACCAGGGCTTAGCGAAGTTTGTTTCATGCCGCTGGGCACCAAAGTTCCCCGTAAGATCGAACAGGATTTGCGACTACTCTCGCCCTTTGATTCGATGGTATTTAATAGACGCCGTCTAGAACAATTTTTTGGCTTTGAGTATCGGATTGAAATCTATGTCCCTGAAGCGAAAAGACGGTATGGATATTATGTCTTTCCAATGCTGCTGGGGGATGAGTTCGTAGGTCGTGTAGATCTTAAAGCTGATCGTGCCCGCGGTGTTCTTCACGCCAAGAGTGTTCACTATGAACCAGGCTGGGAGAGTAGCGCCGAACTACCTTTACGCGCAGAACTTGAACGTATGGCTCGATGGCTGAAGCTGGAGAACATACAAATTGGCCTGTGAACGGCCTGTCCATCCTATTGTTGTTCGCTAGAAGAACAGCGGTCATCTACGGGAAATAGCCAGAAGCGCTGATTTCCTCACGTAGACTAAAGACGCCAGAAAATACTGTGCTTGAGATATTGGGAGCTACCACGTGGCATCATTGCTAGAACGTATTTTGCGTACCGGCGACAAGAAGACCTTAAAGGTTCTTCGTAAGTACGCCGACACAATCAATACGTTGGAAGTCGAAATTCGCGAACTTTCAGACGAAGAGCTCAAGGGCGAAACCGACAAGTTCCGCGAACGTTTGGCTAACGGCGAGACGCTGGAAGATTTGCTCCCCGAAGCATTCGCAGTGGTTCGAGAAGCGTCTGATCGTGTTCTTGGAATGCGCCACTTTGACGTTCAGCTGATGGGTGGAGCCGCCCTGCACCTGGGTAATATCGCTGAAATGCGTACCGGTGAAGGTAAAACTCTGGTGGCTACGGCGCCGGCGTATCTCAACGCCCTAAGCGGCAAGGGCGTCCACGTGGTCACCACCAACGACTTCCTCGCCCAGTACCAGTCCGACCTTATGGGACGCGTCTTCCGCTTCCTAGGTCTGACCTGCGGTTGCATCCTGGCCAGCATGAAGCCAGAAGAGCGTCGCAAGCAGTACGAAGCAGATATCACCTACGGTACGAACAACGAATTCGGCTTCGATTACCTGCGTGACAACATGGCATGGAGCAAGGACGAGCTCGTCCAGCGTGGCCACAACTTTGTCATCGTTGATGAGGTCGACTCGATCTTGATCGATGAGGCTCGTACCCCACTGATCATCTCCGGACAGGCTTCGGGCGACGTTAACCGCTGGTACACCGTCTTCTCGAAGATAGTCTCAACGCTCAAGCGCGAAGACGACTACGAAGTTGACGAGAAGAAGCGCACCATCGGTGTACTGGAATCGGGAATTGAAAAGGTTGAGGACTACCTCGGCATCGATAACCTCTACGAAGCCAACAACACCCCGCTGATCGGCTTCTTGAACAATGCCATCAAGGCCAAAGAATTGTTCAAGAAGGACAAAGACTATGTTGTAGTCAACGGCGAAGTAATGATCGTTGACGAGCACACTGGTCGTGCATTGCAGGGCCGTCGCTACTCCGAGGGCATGCACCAGGCTATTGAAGCCAAGGAAAGCGTCAGCATCAAGGCGGAGAATCAGACTCTGGCCACGATCACGCTGCAGAACTACTTCCGCATGTACGACAAGATTTCGGGCATGACCGGTACCGCGCAGACCGAGGCTGCCGAGTTCATGGGCACCTACAAGCTGGGCGTAGTGGAAATCCCTACCAATAAGCCAGCGATCCGTATGGATCAGTCCGACTACATTTACAAGAATGAAGTCGCTAAGTTCAACGCTGTTGTTGAGGACATCGCTGAACGTCACGCCACCGGTCAGCCAGTTCTGGTTGGTACCACCAGCGTGGAAAAGAGCGAATACCTCTCGCGTCTGTTGTCCAAAAAGGGCATCCGCCACGAGGTACTGAATGCAAAGCAGCACGCCCGTGAAGCGGCCGTTGTAGCTATGGCTGGTCGCAAGAGCGGCGTGACCGTATCTACCAACATGGCCGGTCGCGGTACCGACATCATGCTCGGTGGTAACCCAGAATTCTTGGCAGTCGCTGAGATGGAACGTCGTGGCTTGAACGCAGAGAACAACCCGGACGAGTACAACAAGGTTTGGGACGAAGTTTTTGCCAAAGCAAAACAAACCGTCGCTACCGAATCCAAGGAAGTTGCCGAACTCGGCGGCCTTTACGTGCTTGGTACCGAACGCCACGAGTCCCGCCGCATCGATAACCAGCTGCGTGGTCGTGCCGGACGCCAGGGCGACCCGGGTGAATCACGCTTCTACCTGTCGATGACCG
The DNA here is from genome assembly GCF_056934395.1 of Glutamicibacter sp. MOO4. NCBI lineage: Bacteria > Bacillati > Actinomycetota > Actinomycetes > Micrococcales > Micrococcaceae > Glutamicibacter > Glutamicibacter sp. MOO4. Next base: position 1,663,198 of record NZ_CM167800.1, on the reverse strand, counting down.
ATGATTTGATGCGTCGATTCAACTCCGGCATGGCAGAGCGCATCATGAACAACCCTTCAATGCCTGAAGATGTGGCACTGGAATCCAAGATGGTTTCCCGCGCCATTGAGTCAGCACAGGCTCAGGTTGAGGGCGTTAACGCCGAACAGCGTAAAAACGTGCTCAAGTACGATGACGTGATGAACCGCCAGCGTGAAGCTATCTACGCTGACCGTCGAGCCATCCTCGAAGGTGGTGACCTTGAAGAGAAGGTCGGCCACTTCCTAGAGGACGTCGTCAAGGCCATGGTCTTGGAAGCCACGCAGGTGGGCAACCCAGATGAGTGGGAACTCAAGTCCCTGTGGACTAACCTCAAGCAGCTGTACCCAATCGGTATCACCGTTGACGAAGTTGTTGAAGAAGCCGGTGGCATTGGCCACCTCTCCGGATCCTTCTTGGAACGCGAAATCCTTTCGGACGCGCAGTACCAGTACGAAGAGCGTGAAAAGCTTGTTGGTTCATCGACCATGCGAGATCTGGAACGCCGAGTGGTGCTTTCGACCATTGGTCGCAAGTGGCAGGAACACCTGTACGAGATGGATTACCTCAAGGAAGGTATCGGACTTCGTGCCATGGCGCAGCGTGACCCGTTGGTTGAATACCAGCGTGAGGGTTACACGATGTTCCAGACCATGATGGAAGGCATCCGCGAGGAAAGCATCGGTGCCTTGTTCAACCTTGATATCCCATCGGGTTCTGACGCCGTTGAAGAAGCAGCGCCTGTCGACGAATCAGCGAAGCCGAAGAACCTGCAGTTCACTGGTCCTGATGAAGACGGCGAAGCTAGCACCAAGCGTGCTCCAGCTACCAACGGTAAGAAGAAAAAGAAGTCCAAGCGTAACTAAATAAGTTCCACATCTGTGACTTGCCAACGTCCGTGCCATGGCTCAATCTTGAGAGCTACGGCGCGGACGCGGTCTTTAAAGCCGATGATGGCTGTGCATTCCCACGCCCCTGAAAAACAGTGATCCAGGTGCAAGGAAATGATTTGCCCATGTGCAGTGCCAGGTACTGGATCTACCGTGTAGCGGGAAGTCTCTAGTAGTGCCCTACGACGGAGCTTGTCGATGCAATTAGGCTCAACAACAAAGGCCAACTGGCTGACGCTGCGATAGCCAGCAACGATCTCAAAAACCGCACGGGCGACGGAGTACGAGATCTCAACGACAGCCCGACGTTCCGTTCGGTAGCCCTCGTTCCTACGGAAAATGTTGTCCATGGCCCTACTCAAATGGGCTGGACTATTGCACGGAGTTTCGGCGCTACCGCTTGGTGCTGAGCTTGCTTCAACACCAAAAGACGTGTCGGGGAATGCTGGGTCGTCGGAGAGTAGTTCCTTACCTAGGCTCCGTGGGGTGACGGTGATGGTGCTCATGATGACTCCTAATGATCATTGATGGGTGGTTGTTTCTTTGTGGTGCTAAGGCGTGGGTGGAAGCTCTAGGACGGTACCGATTTCTAAGTGATCAGGATCTGGACCGATGACTTGCTCATTGGCTTTGTAGATTTGCGGCCAGTAGGTTGATATTTCTTCGGCAGTGGCCTGGGCCCCGAGGCGTTTGGCTGAAATGCTCCACAACGTTTCGCCTTCGGCAACCACCACCTCAGCTCCCGACTTTGCCGGCTCCCGCTTTGGCTGTGGGGTCTGCGAGATCAAGTTGTTCATTGGAACGCTGACTTGTTCGGGGAACCACTGAGCATTGGGAACGCTTCGTTGTTTAGGTTCTGATCGTTGTGGATCCACGTTCTTCTCTGCGCTTTCAACGGAGGCGTGGTTTTCCAGGGGAGTCACCGGCGCGGCGTTAGCCGCGACCGCGGATGAAAGAACGATTGAGGTCCCGAGCAAAGATCCGAGTACCTTGCGTGTGAATCGTGGAGCAACTCGTTGGAAAAACCGGATGGTAGGAATGTGGCGGCGGGCCATGGCCCAAATAAGCAGCCGACGTGCCCCGTAGTGAATTGCGTACAAGGTGGCTAGGGACTGAGTAACAGCACAATGTATGAGCTCGGATCCGAGGTAGCGCTGATCGCATGGAAGTCGATGATCCAGTGAATGCCAACAAAAACGAGGACTGACCCCGAGACGGCAAACAACAAGAAGATGGCGAATACCCTCGACAAGCTCATCCAAATCACTTCCTTAGCATCTGTTTGATACAATTTGATGTCATTTGGTAGCAATGATGACACTTTGCCGTGATTTTGTGAAGAGGGTGTTGAAACAAGTTTTTGTCTCGTACAGTTGCCACATGCGCTGGGATTCACTCTTTGACGATCTTGAAGCTCAACTGGATGAGCAAAACCGTGCTCAACTGCGCGACGAAATTTCTGAGAATGTCCGCATTGAAAAATCAACTGCTGAGCTCACTCAGACATTGGCGCGCTTCCAGGGCCAAGAACTGACAATCCGGTTATCCGGAGCAACTGAAATTCGTGCAACTCTCGGGCCCGTGTCTACTGACTATCTCTGCCTGGAAACAGACCGATCGCAGTGGGTCATCAGGCGCCAAGCAGTCGAGTCAATTGCTTTGCCCCAGACCCAAGGCTCCGGCCTTAGCTGGCGGCATCAGAGCAAATCCATAAGGTTCGCCAGCGTCATTCGAGGTCTGCTGCGGGATAGGTCAAGGTGCCAGATTCACGGCCGCGACGGCAATGCGCTGGCTGAAGGAACCTTGGCCCAAGTTGCCAAGGATTACCTGATTATCGACGTTCACCCGCGTGATGAATTTGCCCGTCCAGGACGAATCTCAGGCAATCTCTTGATCCCGCTGGAGTCCATCGGCTGGGTGGTTGCAACAACGCTTAATTGATCCACAGCCAAGAAAAGGTCTTTTCTAGAAGCCCAAGTTGTCGTAGGCTCACGATTCATAAGCACATCCACTGGCGGAGGGTTGAGCCTTGATGAGTGACCAAATAGTCCAAGGTGAGCGCACAACAAAAGCTGCGCGTGTCCGGCGTCCAGGGTGGAAAGACCCGAGGCTGGCCCTTGGCGCCTTCCTTGTGCTTGCTTCGGTAGCCGGGACAATGTATCTCATCGGCGCAATGCACGAAACAACAACGGTCTACGTGGCGCGCTCAAACATTACCCTCGGCGAACAATTGACCGAAGAAAACCTGAAAACCCAAGAAGTTCAGCTCGGCGACACCGCGGGGAAGTATCTGCACCCGGCTTCCGGGTTAGACAAGAACTCTCGGGTGAACACCTTTGTCAGCGCCGGGGAACTGATTCCGGTCACCTCGGTTACTCAGAGCGAGCTCGGCTCACGACGACCGATCAATGTGGATCTGCCAGCGGATCTAACCTCGTCAATCGCACCGGGAAGCTTCGTGGATGTATGGATTGCCAAAAAAGAATCAGGCGGCAATAGCTACGGCGTTCCAGAGAAGCTGTCCTCAATGGTTGAAGTCGCTGCACGCGTTGAAAGTGGCGGGGGACTAGTAGACAGGCAGGGAACCAACCTAGAACTCCTCGTGGAACCAAACCAACTTGAACCACTGCTCCAAGCCTTGGCCAATGATTCAAGGATCATCGTGATCTACAACCCGGCCGGGGCAGCAGAATGAGCATCTCAGTAGTGGTGTTGGGAGGTCAAGAATCCATCGTCAGGCAGATTGAGGGCTACCAAGGTGAACTCATTGTCACCCGTGTTTGCTCTGACATTGCTGAAGCTGTCGCCGCCTGCGCCACGGGAGCCGCGGACGTCTTGCTAGTAGCCGACTCGCATCTTGTCCCGCCCATGGAACAAGTTGATGACTTGCTGATCAACCGCACAGCGATAGTCTGCATGCTAGAAAACCCATCCGATCTCAAACCCACGCCAGATGTTCTACAAGTGCCAGCAGACATTGCGATTTCAGATCTTGAACAGCGAATTGCAGCTACGGTTCTTTCGCTGAGGCAACCTGAAAGCAACAAGGACAAGGTCTCCCCACACCTGACCGAAAAGGAACCGCGTACCGCGGGAAAGATCGTTAGCTTCTGGAGTGCACCTGGCTCTCCAGGGCGAAGCACTATCGCGTTGAACTACGCGGTGGAGCTAGCAGCCGCAGGAAAAAACGTTGTACTACTCGATGCCGATACTTACGCTGCCTCGATATCCATTCAGCTGGGCCTTATGGATGAATCGGCATCGGTAGCCCAAATTTGCCGCATCATTGACTCGGGTAGCTCGGACATCGCTCGGCTCAATGCCGCTTGCTCGCTGGTCCAAGTCGGTGACACCACGATTCGGGTAGGTACTGGAATTCCTCGTTCGAGCAGATGGCCTGAAGTGCGGGCCTCGGCATTGCGGCGAGCGTCAATGACGTTCAAGGAACACTATGACGTGGTCGTCCTAGACTTGGCGCCACACATTGCCATGGACGAACAGCTGAGCTTTGACACCCAAGCACCTCAACGCAACGCAGTGACCGTTGAGATGCTTCAGTGTTCGGATGAGATTTTCATGGTCGTGAATTCAGATAGCGTCGGCATTCCACGAGCCTTGCGTGCCATCGACGAACTTGAAGAATCCTATGGGGGTCTGCAACCAAAAATTGTCTTCAACAGGGTCAGCGTCTCCGGTAGCGGACGCAGTCCAAAACGCCGATTAATCGAAGCTTGGGATCGCTTTGGTCCAATGCACGACGTGGTTGGCTTTATGCCCAATGACAGCGCCGTCTGTAGTGCGTCAGTGTTAGCAGGAAGCCCTTTACTGGAGATTGCACCTAAGAGTTCATTGCGTTCTGAAATTCGGTCTTTGACCGGCATAAAATCTACGGATATCCCCAAGAAACGGGCAACTCGTCGATTTAGTAGGAATGCACGAACTCAGGACGTGAAAACCGGGTAGGGTTGATTAGACTAGTGACCCGCAACGGCGCGGGCACATCGAACTTTGTTCTTGGAGGCGTTCAGTTGAACTCGTCGGAATCCAGCATGTCAGAATCATTCATGGATGCGACTCTCACCCCAAAATTGGTGAGCGAGTACTATGGCCAGATTGCGACCGAGGACGTGGCGGCCTACCGGCCCGACGAACTCGAATCGCGAGTGGCGGCACACCTTGAAATCGGTTATGAGCGCGAAGCGGATACCCCTAACGTTGCCATCACTCGAAATAACGGAATCTCCGTAGTTCACATCGTCACCGATGACATGCCATTCTTGGTTGATTCGGTCACCGCAGCATTGGTTCAGCTTAATTCGCCAATTCAGCTCGTGGTACACCCGACTTTTGTGGTCTCTCGTGATGATCAAAGTGGCGAAATCGTCAAGATTAGCCACGCAGGCCTACAGCATGTTGCCAGTGGTGACACCGCAGCGCTGTCTGATCTCAGCACCCTGATCTCCGCAGGTTCGGCCACCCATGTCGAATCATGGATTTCCATCGAACTGGCTCGTGAGTTGAGCGATCAGCAGGCTGAAGAACTGGTGGAGCGACTCTACAGCGTTCTGTCAGATGTTCGCGTTGCGGTCAACGACTGGCCAGAAATGTTGGACCAGGCAAAAAACATCGCGCATACCCTGCCACAGACCGCGCACGCTGAACAGATCGCAGAGCTGTCCCAGGCAGCTGAGCTGCTCGACTGGATGGCAGATGGTCAGTTCACATTCCTCGGATACCGAGAATACGATCTGGAATGCGTTGATGGTGAAGAAGTTCTTGTTGCCCGTGCTGGTAGCGGCCTTGGACTCATGCGGGAAGTTGAATCTCAGGGCCCGCAGCATTTGACCAAGCAAGGTCGCATCACCGCACGCGATAAGAGCGCGCTGATCATTACCAAAGCTAACTCACGTTCAACGGTGCACCGTGGCGTGTACCTGGACTACGTAGGTGTGAAGAGCTTTGACGCTAACGGTGAAGTTAACGGTGAACGCCGCTTCATCGGTCTATTCGCCTCTAGCGTTTACACCTCAAGCGTCAAGACCGTTCCAGTAGTTCGCGAGAAGGTTCAGGCCGTCCTGAAGAGCACGGGATTCGCTGTGAATTCCCACTCTGGCAAGGACATCACCACCATCTTGGAAAGCTACCCTCGTGATGAGATGTTCCAGATTACGGTGGAGGACCTGACCCAAACCGCACTGGGAATCCTGCGTCTGCAGGAACGACGTCGCACTTCAGTCTTCCTGCGCACCGACGATTACGGTCGCTTTGTCACCGCAATGGTCTTCTTGCCCCGTGATCGTTTCTCCACCGCGGTACGACTGCGTGTTGAGCAGGAACTGCAGGACACCTTCAATGCGGACTCGGTTGAGTACGAAGCACAGCTTGGTGCCGGCGCATTGGTCCGACTGTTCTACCGCCTACGTCTGCAGCGCAACGGATCCAACCCGCAGGTGGACCGTAACGCTCTAGAGGAACGTATTGCTAAGGCCGTTCGCTCCTGGTCTGATGCCATCGTTGACACCGCGCGAACCAACTTGGAACTGGGCGACGCCAATACGCTCTCCAACGCTTGGGCCGAGGCCTTCCCGGCTGCCTACAAGGTTCAGTTTGAAATTGAGGATGCGTTCAAGGACGTCAACCTGCTTTCCAGCCTTGATGAAGATACTGAAAGCGGACCGGTCGTTTCCTTCTACGACCCGACCAGCCGTGATGAAAAATCACCAGTCTCAAAGCGCATGAAGATTTTCGTGACGCGTCCTTTGTTGCTCTCACGGATCTTGCCAGTACTGCAGGATCTGGGACTTGAGGTTGTTGATGAACGACCTTACGAGTTGAACCCAGAGGGCATCGGACAGCGCTACATATACGACATGGGTTTGAAGTTCGATGAAGCGATCGATTTCAGCTCTGTCGAAACCAAACTGGCTGAAGCTTACAGCGCGGTAGTTCGCAACGTAGCTGAATCCGACAGCTTGAATGCGTTGGTTTTGCGCGAAGGACTGTCCTGGGAGCAGGTGGCCATGTTGCGCGCCTACGCTCACTACCTGTTGCAGCTCGGAGTGCCTAACTCCACCGGCTTTATCGCCAACACCCTGGTGGACAACGCTTCGGTAACCCACAGCATTGTGGAGCTTTTCCAAGCTACCTTCGATCCTGCCTTGAGCAGTGAAGCATCCGAGGTAGCTCGTGAAGCTGCTAAGGAAAAGATTGCGCAAGCACTTGAAGCAGTGCCAACACTGGACGCTGATACCTTGCTTCGCCGCTTCGTCAAGGTCATTGAAGCTACCAAGCGAACCAACTACTTCACCGCTCATCAGGCGTTGGCCTTCAAGCTGGCTCCTGAGGAGATCGACTTTGCGCCGTTCCCACGTCCAAAGCACGAGTTGTGGGTTTACTCGCCACGCGTTGAAGGAACCCACTTCAGGTTCGGAGCCGTTGCACGCGGTGGCCTACGTTGGTCGGACCGTCGAGAAGACTTCCGTACCGAAGTTCTTGGGCTAGTCAAGGCTCAGATGGTGAAGAACTCGGTCATCGTTCCGACCGGAGCTAAGGGTGGCTTCTACGCCAAGCAGCTGCCTAACCCTGCTCAGGATCGTGGCGCCTGGCTTGAAGAAGGCAAGGGCGCGTACAAGGTCTTCATCAGCACCTTGCTGCAGCTGACCGACAACATGGTGGCCGACGCAGAGGGGGAGCACATCGTAGCTCCCGAAAACGTTGTGCGCCGCGATGGCGATGACTCGTACCTGGTTGTTGCTGCCGATAAGGGCACTGCAAGCTTCTCCGATATCGCTAACTCACTGTCCGCAGAAAAGGGACACTGGCTGGGCGATGCCTTCGCTTCGGGCGGTTCGGTTGGTTATGACCACAAGGGCATGGGCATCACCGCGCGAGGTGCGTGGGAATCGGTCAAGCGTCACTTCTTCCAGCTCGGTGTTGATACCCAGAGTGATGAGTTCAGCGCAGTAGGCGTGGGCGACATGTCCGGCGACGTCTTCGGTAACGGACTGCGTCGTACTCCGACCGTGAAGTTGCTGGCGGCCTTTGACCACCGCGACATTTTCTTGGACCCAACACCGAACGCGCAGGTTGCTTTTGACGAACGTCAGCGCCTGTACGACCTGCCTCGCTCCAGCTGGGCGGACTACAACAAGGAACTCATCTCGGCTGGTGGCGGCGTGTACTCGCGAAGCCTCAAGTCGATCCCGATTACTGCAGAGGTCCGCGAAGTCTTGGGACTGAGCGCTGGAACGGTCAAGATGAGCCCTAACGAATTGCTCAAGGCAATTCTGTCCGCTCCGGTTGACCTGCTGTACAACGGCGGCATTGGCACCTACGTCAAGGCATCCACCGAAACCAACGGTCAGGTCGGAGACCGCGCCAACGATGCATTCCGCATTGACGGCAAGGACCTGCGTGCCAACGTGGTCGGTGAAGGCGGTAACTTGGGCATGACCCAGCTGGGTCGTATCGAAGCTGCTAATAACGGTGTACTGCTCAATACCGACGCCATTGATAACTCTGCTGGCGTTGATACCTCAGACCGTGAAGTCAACATCAAGATATTTGTTGATCGTCAGATCGCAGCCGGAAACTTGAGCACTGAAGAGCGCACTGATTTCTTGCTGTCGATGACTGACAATGTTGGCGACCTTGTTTTGAAGACCAACTTCGAGCAGAACGTGTTGTTGCTCAACGAAAAGCATGCAGCGTTGGCGTGGGCTCCTGCCTATGAGCGCCTCATGCAGTGGCTTGAATCCGCAGCGGACCTCAACCGCGAGTTGGAATTCCTGCCAAGCACCGCACAGCTTGAAGAACGCCGGGCCTCGGGCGGAGCCATGACGACTCCAGAACTTTCGGTGCTCGCCGCATATTCCAAGATCCAGTTGGCTAATGCGTTGACTGAATCGGATATTGCTGATGATCCGTACTTCGCGCAGATCCTGCGCGGGTACTTCCCTGAAAAGCTCGTAGAGCGATTCGGAGATCAGCTGCAGAGCCATCCGCTGCGTAAGGAAATCATTGCCACCGTAGTTGCCAATGACGTAGTCAACGTCGGCGGTATCACCTACGTATTCCGCGCAATGGAAGAAACTGGTGCCAACGAAGTTCAGATCGCCAAGGTCTTCTGCGCACTGCGCGAGATCTACGGATTTGACCGTCAGTTTGATGCCATCAATGCCCAGCCTGCAGGAACTAGCCTGGATCACTGGGGACGTCAGCACCACGACATGCGTCGTTTGCTGGACCGCGCCACCCGTTGGTTCATCAACGGCGTCGATGAGCAGCTACTAGTCACCGAGGCGGTAAATCGCTTCAAGGACACCGTGACGCAGCTGCGTAAGGCCTTGCCTACTATCCTTCGTGGAAAAGACCTTGTGCGGTTTAACGAATGGCGTGACGAAGCGCTGGGATACGACATTCCAGAACTTCGTGCGAGCATGTGGGCTACGCAGTTCGAGTCCTTCGCTTTGCTGGACATCGCGCAGTATGTGCACCGCACTTCGATTTCTCCAATCAAGGTAGCGGAAACGTACTTCGTGCTTTACGACCTGTTTGGCGTGGACAGTCTGTTGAATCGGATTACGCGATTGCCTCGATCGGATCGTTGGCAGGCGCTGGCTCGTGCAGCGATGCGTGACGACCTGTACACCACAATCATGGATCTGACCGGCAACATCTTGGAAGCGCATGGGGATATTGCAGATCCATCAGAGCGTGTTGCTGCTTGGGAGAACGTAAACGCGGCTAACCTAGATCGTGCGAAGACAATGTTTGCTGAAGTGAACAGCCTCGAACGAGACGACATGGCGTCTCTGTCCGTTGCCCTTCGCCTGTTGCGTTCCATCGTACGAAGGTAAATACCGCCAATGGCCCTCATCACGGAAGAATTACGTCAACGCGCTGCGCTAGCACCCGGTGATGAGGACTGGCTCCACCTGCTGGTGGGGGACTGGCAACTGGTCTCGGATCTCTCATTCTCTGACCTTGTGTTGTGGTTCCCCACCGGCGATGGCTCTTATGTAGCCTTAGCGCATGTGCGCCCTTCAACTTCTCACACTGCTTTCCATAGTGACTTTGTTGGAGAGCGCATTCGTAAAGATTTACGGCTCATGGTGGATCAGGCATGGGAAACCTTGCAAATTCAACGCTCCGCGGAGCAGGTCGGTAACGACATCATCTTGGGCCTAACCACGGTTCAAGCGATTCCTCTGGTCCGCCAGAATCGTCCCGTAGCCGTCATTACCTCGCACTTTGATCCGAACCAATCACGGACCCCGTCCAACCTAGAATTGGTGTACCGGCAAAGCGCAGATGACCTGCTAAAAATGGGTACCCACGGCCTCTGGCCAGAATTTGGCAGCCCCACCGGTTCACGTCGAGGTGCACCACGCGCCGGTGATGGTTTTATTCGACTCAGTGTTGATGGTGTTGTTGAATTCGCGAGCCCCAACGCGGTATCTGGTTTCCGTCGTCTCGGTGCTGCGGATGTCCTTCAAGGCCAGCCACTAGCCGACTTGACCATGGCTTTGGTCAGCGACCGCCGGGTGGTAGACGAAACACTCCCGCTGGTGCTTCAGGGCAAGATGCCGTGGCGTACCGAAGTTGAACACCGTGGTGTCACTCTTTCGTTGCGTGCAATTCCGTTGCGCAACGAATCCAAACGTTGGGGCGCACTGGTTCTGTGCCGCGATGTCACAGAGCTTCGTCGTCGCGAAAAAGAATTGGTCACCAAGGACGCGACTATCCGAGAGATCCACCACCGGGTCAAGAACAACCTGCAGACAGTCGCAGCCTTGCTGCGCATGCAGTCGCGTCGGATGACCTCTGAAGATGGCAAGCAGGGCCTGGAACAGGCAATGCGACGTGTCTCGACCATCGCGTCGGTTCACGACTTCCTGTCTAAGGGTCTAAACGAGACCGTGAAATTTGATGACCTGATGGACCGTCAGTTCCGGTTGATTGTTGAAATCGCGTCGCCTGAACAACGCGTCTCCACACGCCGAGAAGGCGAATTTGGTATGTTGGCTGCTGACCTAGCCACTCCGTTGTCGTTGGTTATCAATGAATTGGTAACCAACGCTGTGGAACATGGTTTGGCGCAACGCGACGGCGAGGTTTCGTTGGTCGCAGAGCGCTACATTGGTACGGACGGTGTGGACTGGCTGCGCGTGGTCATTGAAGACAATGGTCATGGCTTGCCCCCGGAGCCACGACGTGAGGGGCTTGGGCTGCAAATCGTTCGAACCTTGGTGACAAGTGAACTCTCCGGTGAGATCCGTTGGTTGCCCAGAGAGGGCGGGGGAACTAAGGTCCTCATCGACATGCCATTGGACCTGGAACGAAGAAACTCCTAAGCAAAAACAAAAGACCGTAGCTACAACGATGGTCGGCGAAGCATCTAAGTGCTTGGCCGACCATCGTTTTTGCAATTTAGCGGAAGTTCTTCATGTGCGCCTTTACGCTAGCAACATAGCGCTTGGTGTCCTCGTACATGCCGTACTTCTTCACGCCACCCAGGCCCTGGTAGTACGCTGCGATGGCAGTGTCCAGGTCGTCGGTGTTGTTCAAGTTGTAACGGATGACTGCAACACCGGCAACCACGTTGTCACGTGGGTTCAGCGGGTTGAGGTTCTGACCGATGCTGGAAGCAATCCAGTCGCTTGTGCTTGGCAAGACCTGCATAACGCCTACTGCGTTAGCTGGAGAGACCGAGCGCATGTTGAATCCGGATTCCTGATAAGCATGTGCCTGTGCCAAAGCCGGGTCTACACCCATGCTCAGAGCGGTGGAACGAATCAACGCCTGCATTTCTGCGCGGCTTGGAACGTCAACTGAGTCTAGGTAGTTCTTGTTCTCGTTGGCGCTGCTGACAACATGATCTTCGTAGGTGCGACCTTCAAAGGTGTTGCCGATCTTGTCTTTCTTGACATTGCTCGTCGGCGCTACGGTTGAGCCCGAGACCTTGATCTTGGTACCAATCTTGAGCGGGGAGCTGGTGCTCAAATTTGGATTCAGATTGAGCAAAGACTTCAAAGACATATCGTGCTTGACTGCGATTCCACCGAGGGTGTCACCGGACTTCACGGTGTAAGTGGAAGTCGTTGCCTTTGGCTTGCTCTGAGTAGTCGACTTCGAAGAGTAAGAAGAACCACCCGAAACCTTGATCTTGCTGCCTGGATAAATTGGCTTGCTGGCCGAGATGTCGTTGAGCTTAAGCAGCTCGGAGAGGCTCATGTCGTGCTTCGCAGCGATTCCACCAAGCGTATCGCCTGACTTCACGGTATAGCTCGAGGTGCTCGACGAGGAAGATTCCTTTTTGGAGGAGTTGGACTCGTGGCTTGAACCCGATCCGCTGATCTTCAGCTTGTTGCCCGGGAAGATGACCTTGCTTGCCGAGATGTTGTTCTTGCTCAATAGCGAGGACAGGCTCATGTTGTGCTTCACCGCGATGCTGCCGAGGGTGTCTCCGGCCTTTACAGTGTACGTGGCGGAGCTCGAAGAGCTGCTCTTAGGCTTGGATGTTGAATTCTGGTCTTTCGAATCCGAGCTGGATCCGCTGACCTTCAACTTGGTACCCGGGAAGATGACCTTGCTGGCTGAGATGTCGTTCTTGCTCAACAGCGAGGACAGGCTCATGTTGTGCTTGCTGGCGATCGCGCTGAGCGTGTCGCCGCTCTTCACCGTATAAGTTTTTGTTCCCGAGGAGTTGCTGGACTTAGGGGAATCCTGCTTTGAAGACTTCGAGGATTCGGGCTTGCCGGAAACCTTGAGAGTCTTGCCCGCGATGATGACATCGCTCTTCAGACCATTGAGCTTTTTCAGCTCCGATACTGAGAGGTTGTATTCCTTAGCCAGTCCGGAAAGAGTTGCGCCGGCAGGAATCTTGATTTCCTTCACGTCGCGCTTTGCTGCTAATCCGAGGGTTGAAACTCGTGATGCGATCAAGTGAGCCTTGATCTGTTCCTCGGCAACCTTGATGGTTTCTGGGGTGATTGCCTTGGCTAGGCTGCCAGAGGCTTTGGGGAGGGATACGGGAGTTGCCTGCGCTGCTGGTGCCAGCGCAAGGCTACCAATGACTGCAGCTGGGATAGCCGCGCCTGCTACTACGCCTAACGCATGCTTAGAGACATGTTTGGATTCGTGGGGCATGGAGTCGATCCTCATATATACGGTGAAAATAACGGCTTTTACTTCTCGGCAACCAGAAGGACGCAAGTTCCCAATGTTGTTCGTGATGCAATTGTTATCAAAGTGATACAAGGAAATTTACACTACTCCTGTGACGCATGGAAACTACTGAGGTCAGTTTTTCTAAAGTTTCTGCGGAGTTTGCGAATTTGTGGGAACCTTGAGGGGTGAAGGAAATCGTAGATATCGTCGGCCAGTGGCTGACCTTGCCCGATGTGGCAGAAGAATTAGAAATCGACATTCGACAGGTGCACCGCCTCCTGGACGAGCGTGCAATCGTGTCAGTAAGAATTGGTGAGCGCAAGGTTCGTTCCATCCCAGCTGATTTTCTCCAAGACGGCTCGGTAGTCGAAAGCCTGAAAGGTACGCTCTCGGTACTTTTGGATGCTGCGTACTCGGACGAAGAATCGATCATGTGGCTATTCACCGAGGATGATTCGCTTCCTGGCACTCCAATGGACGCCCTGCGTTCGGGCCGCAAAACAGAAATCCGACGCCGTGCTCAAGCCCTGGGCTGGTAGTTCTCCCGTACTTTAGTATTTAGAGAAACCGGCAACAAAAAGGTCTCAACCATATTCCGAGCAAACGGATGGTTGAGACCTTTTGTTATGAAATAGAGACCGCAGTGGCTACTTTGAGCGCTTGGTGACCGCGTCGCTCAGTTGTTGTAGTCCGGCCAAGGCTAGGGGAGAGATCGTTAGTGCCTCGAGCGCCACCTGCGATTGCTCGGTAAGTTCACTAATACTGTTCTCTGTTGCGGCCAAGGCCCCACTATCTCGAAGTATGTTGCTTAGTTGCTGAACTTCTTGGTCAGTCATATCTGCTGCGCCGAGTCGCGTCTGAATGAAATCGCGTTGTGCATCATCTGTAAGAAGCAATGCATGCGCAATCAGCTCCGTGCGTTTACCTTCCAAAAGATCGCCACCGATTGGTTTCCCAGTTACAGCGGCATCGCCGAATACGCCCAGTACATCGTCGCGCAGCTGGAACGCTTCGCCCAAAGGCAACGCAAAAGCAGAATATTGAGCCAGAAGCTCTTCGCTGGCGCCGGCTAGTGCACCACCTATTAGGAGCGGATTTTCCGTCGAGTACTTGGCGGATTTGAAAGTCACGATAGTTCGCGCGCGTTTGACGGCTTCACGGGGATCGTAGGCAGGACCAGCCGATTCCTCTAGTACATCCAGATACTGACCGGCCATAACTTGGGTTCGCATACGGTTGAAAATCTGACGCGCGTTGGCTGGCAGATCGCTGATTTCGGAGAAAGCTTCCTCACTGAGTGAAAGGCACAGGTCGCCAGTAAGGATGGCACTGGCTGTTCCATAAGCTGCGGCGCTGCCGGACAAGCCGAGTTGTTGGTGCTGAGCTTCGAAGCGTTTGTGCACACTTGGTTGGCCCCGACGAGTATCCGAGTTATCGATGATGTCATCATGAATCAGCGCAGCTGCTTGGAAAAGCTCCAAAGCTACACCAAGTCGGACGATGTCCGGCGAGTCCTTAGTTCCACCTGCTCCCAGAAATCCCCAGTAGGCGAACAAAGGGCGCAGTCGTTTGCCACCACGCGTCAAAGAGGTAATAGCGTTGACAATTTCCGTGGCACTGGTCGTGATTTGTCCAACCTCGACACTCTTGGTAGCTAGGAACTCCTCCAGTGCCTGCGCGACTTTTGTCGTATAGGCGCGGCTAAGATCGATGGCGTCGACCTCGAAGGAGGACAAAGAATCAGGCAATGACATGCAAAATCGTTTCTTTGAGTGAAGTACAGGTGGCGGGTACAACTCTACCGGTGAATGCTCGGCGCTGTCGGTCAACCAAGCTCTAATAATCATCATAGTGAAAACCGAACATATATTCGAGTATGGTAGTTGTGTTCGGGGTGGTTGAACCAGGAGGTCAAGATGGGGCATCGAGCGATATTGCATGTCGATATGGACGCGTTCTTCGTCTCTGTCGAGTTGCGTGACCGTCCAGAGCTGGTTGATAAACCGGTGATAGTTGGGTTCCCTGAAGGACGAAGCGTGGTGCTGTCCGCTTCTTATGACTGCCGGGCTAGGGGAGTGCATTCGGCGATGCCGATGAGCCAAGCGATTCCGTTGATGCCGGAAGCCACAATCGTTGAACCGAGCCATCACAAGTATTACGAAGCCTCAGAACAGATCATGGCCTATTTCCGAACCTTGACTCCACTGGTGGAACAGGTCAGCGTTGACGAAGCATTCTTGGATGTCACTGGTAGTGTGCGCATGCTCGGTGGGCCGGTGGAGATCGCACGAACGATTCGCCAGCACATTAGCCAAAACATGGGATTGCCTTCCAGTGTGGGAATCGCCAAGAACAAGTTTGTTGCCAAGTTGGCCTCAACCTATGCCAAGCCCAATGGGATGGCTGTTATTGCTCCGGAGCGGACCGAAGAGTTCCTGGAGGATTTGCCCGTGTCAAAGATGTGGGGCGTTGGGAAACGAACAGGGGAGCAACTGCATGCTTTGGGTATTGAAACTGTCGGGCAGCTATCGCGGGAGCCGGAGTCTCGACTCGTTGCACGGATGGGGGAGCACGGCCGATCTTTGCACCTCTTATCTAGAGGGATAGATTATCGACCGGTCGAGGTGACGCGAGAGGAAAAGAGTATCTCGGCAGAGCACACATTTGCCGAGGATATTTCTGACCCGCAAGTACTGGAAGGTGAGCTTCTTCGGCTGAGCCATCGGGTTGCAAAAAGATTGCGAGACCAAGGGCATGCCGCCGGTGGTGTGGGGCTGAAAATCAAGTATCGCGATTTCACGGGACTAACACGAACAAAAACTCTTGGTGCCGCGACGGATTCATCATCGGCCATTGGTGATGCTGCGCTGTCTTTGCTCAGTAAGCTTTTGCCGCTTGCTCAGCCGGTACGACTGATTGGTGTTCGCGCGGAGCGACTGCAGGATCCTGAGTATGGATTGCAACTGAGCCTGGACCCGAAGGATGAAAAAGTAAGGGAAGCTGAACGAATGGCTGACTTGATCGGACAGAAATTCCCTCAGTCATTGGTGACACCAGCACGTTTCTTGCGGCCGCGAGAATAATCCGTTTCTGTGTGCCAGGTGGGTATATGAACCAGTGGTGAAGATCAACTGGCAGGCTGGCAACAAATGAGACTATCCTAGGAGTAAGGCTCAAATGATTTGGGGAACTTTTTCCTCCTAATCCACGTTGAACCTCACGACGGTAAATGACCGTCAAGTTTGCCTTTGGAAGGAGAAGACGATGCCGCTATCGGAACACGAGCAGCGTTTGTTGGAGCAACTTGAAAAACAGTTGCACGAAGATCGTCGCTTCGCTTCTAGTATGAAGGGGGCTGCAAGCACAGGCCGCCTTTCCACGAGTAACGTCGCGCTAGGCATACTTCTGGTGATCGTCGGTCTTGCTGGCCTCATATTTGGCATCTCCCAGCACATTATTATTCTTGGTGTCCTTGGGTTCGTTGTCATGTTTGGTGGGGTATTGTTGGCCTTGACCAAGTCCGCCTCTGGCAAACTAGGTCGAGCTGGAAATACTGGACAGAATTCAGCTGCGAAGAATAATTCGCAGTTCATGTCGGGTCTTGAGGAACGCTGGAATCAGCGCAAGCGAGATCAGTCCGATAGCTAGTCGGACACGTAGTTGAGGTGTAGCCCGTAGGGTTACACCTCTTTTTTGTCTAAAAACTCAGGCCACCTTATTGGCGGGGAAGCCTGAAGGTGACCAAGATTTCCTCCTGGATGCCACGTGACTGAGCGCATTTTCGGCCGTCCCTGCGGTGCGCGAGCAGTGCGTCATGCGACACGCCTCAAAGTGCTATTTCAAATTCTCGGCAGATTCCAAGCTTGGTTGTTCCAGCGGCGTTTTGGCGCCACCCCACTTTGCTCCCTAATCCACTCCACTTTCCACCACTGGACTCAGGATTCCCTAGATTCCGCAGTATTTCACTGCAAAATCTCTGAAACAGTAGTGAAGTCTGTCTAGGATCCCCTCGCTCCCTCCACCTGCAATCAGTCTGAGAACCCGCTAGATTGCGCTGATTTTTTACTCCAGACCCTCGCGAAACCAGTGAAATCGCATTGACAGTGGAGGGTTGTGGAGTAAAGTGGAGGCAAGTAGAGAAGAATGGGGCTTCCGGCCGATTCGTGGAGAGGTGGTGTGCATGTTCCTTGGAACGTACACGCCCCGACTCGATGAAAAAGGTCGCCTAATTCTTCCGGCTAAATATCGTGATGAATTGTCCTTCGGGCTGGTTCTTACCCGCGGTCAGGAACGTTGCATTTACGTTTTCAGTCAGCGGGAGTTTGAGAAACAGCATGAGCAACTGGCTCAGGCGTCATTGACCTCACGACGAGCACGCGACTACGCACGTGTATTCCTCTCGGGGGCATCTGATGAAGTTCCGGACAAGCAGGGACGAGTCACGATTCCGCAGGTACTGCGTACCTACGGTGGCCTTGACCGTGAAGTGACAGTAATTGGTGCGGGTAACCGCATTGAAATCTGGGACACGCAGGCATGGCAACAGTATCTGGATGAACAGGAAGACGTGTTCTCAGATACGGATGAGGACTAAGGGCTGCGGCCCAAGGTCAATCCGACAGCACAAGATGTTGGGATGAGATCTCCAGCCACCTAGAGGGGGAAGATCGTCTGGCTCCACTTCCCCGGAGCCAGAAGGTTGAACTGCCACTTGGTTGGAGGGGGATCTGATTCCAACAACACTTTGAACATCGAAAGGGGGCGCAGTGCCAAATCAAGATTCTCAACGACCAGCATCAGAACGCCATGTTCCAGTACTTCTGGACCGTTGCGTAAATCTCCTAGCACCAGGTATTGAACGGGCAAATGCTGAAGGCCGTCGAGCAATCGTTGTGGACTGCACCCTTGGTATGGGTGGCCATTCAGAAGCCATTTTGAAGCGGTTTGAAAACTTGCACCTTATCGGTCTTGACCGTGATGAGCAGGCACACGAACTAGCAGGCGCTCGATTGAAGCCATTCGAGGATCGCATCGATCTAGTGCACGCTGTCTACGATGAGATCGCAGACGTAGTCGAGGACTTGGGCTTCCCAGGCATTGACGGCGTGCTCTTCGACCTTGGTGTTTCCTCGCTGCAGCTCGACGAGCGTGAGCGTGGCTTCGCTTACTCCTACGACGCACCTCTAGACATGCGAATGGACACTTCCGTAGGGCCAACCGCAGAGGACCTAGTCAACGACTTGGACCGCGAGGAACTGCTGCGGATCATTCGACAGTGGGGCGAAGAAAAATTCGCCGGACGGATCTCGACCGCAATCGTTGAGGCACGTGCCGAATCGCGAATCACCACTACCGCCGAACTGGTCGAAATCATTCGTCGAGTCGTGCCGGCGGCGGCTGCTCGCAATGGCGGCCACCCGGCCAAACGAACTTTCCAGGCACTGCGCATCGCAGTCAACGAGGAACTAGACGTTCTTGAACGTGCTATCCCAGCAGCAATGGGCGCACTGAACGTCGGGGGACGAGTTGTTGTGATGAGCTACCACTCCTTGGAAGACAAGATCACCAAGCGCCACTTTGTCCAAGGTGGCACATCTTCGGCCCCTCCGGGATTCCCGGTAGAGCTTGAAGAACATAAGGCTGAATATAAGGTCCTTACCAAAGGCACCGAAAAGCCGAGCGACCAGGAAATTGCAGAAAATTCCCGCGCAGCCTCAGCTCGTTTACGAGCTGTGGAGCGAGTGTTGAAGAGGAGCTAGGATGAGCCAACGAGCCCCGCGTCGCGTGCAGAATGCTGCAATCGTGAACAACCAACCAGTTGTCCAAGGCAACACTGCACGAGCCTTACGCCCAGAGCCCGTGCTCGCTAGCGAGTTGCCAAAGAGTGATTTGCGACAGCGAGTGACTCTTTCTTTGGTCCCACGGATCAGAGAAACAAACCGACGCTCCATGGTCACCATGTCAGCAGTCCTCGTTTTGCTCGCCTTCAGCGTTATCGTCACCCTGGTGTTGCTCAACACTTCTGTGGCACAGCGTCAGTACGACATCGTCTCGCTGCGCAATCAGGAACGTGCTCTTTCGCAAGAGAATCAATCATTGCTCAAAGAAGCGCAGTCCCTGGGTGCACCTCAGGCACTGGCTGCCAAGGCTAAAGATCTGGGTCTGGTTTCACCAGGTGCTCCTGGATTGATCAGCCTTTCGGAGAGCAAAGTGACTCAGGACGCTGAAGTAGCAGTCAAGGCTAAGGACAGCAAGCAAGAGTACGGCACATTGCCTCTGCCAGGCTCAACGACCAGCGAGAGCAAGAAGACTGAGTCAAAGGCTAAGGAAGAAAAGTCCTCGACTCCAAAGACCACTGTGGGTAAAACCTCACAAGAAGCAAATGATTCCACTGCTTCGGCTCAGGATTCCAAGGAAACCGTGGTGACTACCGCAAAAAGCAACCGCGAGGTAGCTGATAACGGTCGCCCGGTATTCCAGGAATCAGAGCTCAATGGCGGCACGATCCCGGCTCCAAGCACCAAATCCCCAGCAGGGTAGCCAGATCTTCCTAAGCTAGATAAGAGCTAGCGGATACTGCTGGAAACCACGCTGAGGGAAAGTTAGGTTCATTGTGAGCTCGACGGCAATCGACACTGTGAAAAAGCGGATGCGCTTCGTACTGCTTCTCTCGGTAATCTTGTTGGTGGTGATCCTGGGCCGGTTGGTTTGGGTCCAGGGCATCAACGCAACTTCCGTCGCCAACGCAGCCCAGGAAAATCGCGAACGCCAAGAAACCATTGCTCCGACCCGTGGCTCCATTGAGGACCGCAACGGAACAACTCTGGCCGTCTCAGTTGATCGCTACGATCTTGTCATCGACCAGCGCCAGCAGGATGAAAACATCCGCCGCGCAAAACGCGATGGTTCCAACGGCCACGAGATGGTCTCTTGGGATCAGGCCATTGATGAACTAGCTGATGCGTTAGATCAAGACCGCGAAGAACTGGCAAAAAAGGTTCGCCCGCAAGGAGATGCAACTCCTAAAGGCTACGTAGTCCTTGCCAAGAGCGTGACTCCAGAAGTCCGCAACGAAGTTAACGAAATCGGCATTCCTCGCCTGTCTTCCTTGCTACGCAGCGAGCGCCAGTACCCACAGGGCGTCATTGCCGGACCACTTTTGGGGTTCGTCAAAAACTCTGAAGACCAGACCTCGGTAGTTGGTGCCGAAGGTTTGGAACTGAGCCAAGAAGATCATTTGGCTGGAACCGAAGGTAGTCGCAAATACGAGATCAGCGCCGACGGCGTTCGTATCCCGGTGACCGAGGTTGAAGAAACTCCTGCAGTTAATGGTCAGGACGTTTTGCTGACCATCGACTCAGATATCAACTACGTGGCTCAGCGCGCTGCTGAAAAGAAGCGCGACGAGTTCAACGCCGAGTGGGTTTCCGTGGTTGCCATGGAAGTTAAGACCGGCAAGATTCTGGCTATCGGTGACTCTGCCGAGCTTGATCCCAATGACCCGGGCGCGACCGATCCTGAGTTCCGTCACTCCACATCCATTACTCGTGCCTTCGAGCCAGGTTCCACCGGTAAAGCAGCAATCTTCGCTGCGGCCATTGATCAAGGTGTTGTTAAGCCCACCGACGTGATGACCGTGCCGAACAAGAAGACTTTCACCAAGGAGACCATCAACGACTCCTTGCGGCACCCAACCTACGACATGACTGTCGCCGGTGTCTTCGCCCGTTCATACAACACCGGTACGGTGATGATCGGTAGCAAGATGAGCAAGCAGACCCGCTATGACTACATGAGGGCCTTTGGACTGGGAACTCCCATCCAGGTTGGCCTCAATGGTGCTAGTGCAGGCCAGCTGGCCAAGCCAGAAAATTGGGACCGTCGTCAGCAGTACACCACCATGTTCGGTCAGGGCTACTCGCAGACTGTGCTCCACACTGCCTCGATCTTCCAGACCTTGGCCAACGGTGGCGTGCGACTTTCTCCAAGTCTGATCGAAGGCTACCGAAACGATGATGGTTCGGTCACTAAGATTCCTGACCCAGAGCAGAAACGCGTGGTCAAAGAAACCACAGCCAAAGAGATGCTTAAGGTCATGGAATCCGTGGTCGACTACGGAACCGGCTACAAGGAAGCCATCCCCGGATACCGCGTTGGTGGTAAGACCGGTACCGGTCAGGCCGCGGGTGATAAGGGCTACGACGGCTATACTTATTCCTTTGCAGGTGTAGCACCTTTGGAAGACCCACAGTACGTAGTTGTCGCAACCATGTATCGCCCTAAGGGTGACTGGAAAGCCTTCACGGTCGCTGACACGTTTACCGACGTGATGAGCCACACGCTTAACACATTCAACGTGCCACCGAGCACAACAGATTCAGAGGCGTATGACGTCTTTGCAGGTAAGGAACAAAAGAAATCTTGGTAGCCCAGAATCCCGGAACTCCACGCGAGTTGGAGCGGTACCTTCGTCCAGAGAACATGGCCGGCTTGGGCTTTGAACAGGTCTGCGGCGCTGCTGGCGCGGTTCGAACGCGAACTGCGTTCAACGCTACCGTGCAGGTTTTCGGAGTAAGCCTGAACCCGCAAGTTATCCAGCCAGGCGATGTCTTCCTTGGCATCTCCGGGGCGAAGCGTCACGGCGCAGAATTTGTTGACACCGCGATCTCCAATGGCGCGGTCGCGATTATCACCGATACCGCCGGACTGGAGTTACTGCCCGAAGACCTGTCCATTCCGGTCGCCGTGGTTGCCAACGTACGTAAATCTGCAGCGCAGATTGCCCAGGCTGTGTATGGCACCAAGGACAAGAGCCCAACGCTGTTCGCAGTCACCGGGACCAACGGCAAAACCACCACCACCTTCATGATTCGTTCGATTCTTGAAGCGCTCGGTGAAGTGACCGGACTGATCGGCACCATCGAAATGTCTGCGCGGGGTCAAATTATCCCCAGCGTTCTAACCACTCCTGAATCAACCCAGCTTCACGGAGTACTGGCGCGCATGGCGCAGCAGGACGTCACCAGCGTGGCCATGGAAGTCTCCAGTCACTCCTTGAGTTATGGACGCGTTGACGCGCTGAACTTTGCGGTGGCCGGTTACACCAACCTCACCCAGGATCACTTGGACCTTCACGGGACCATGGAAGATTACTTCCAGACCAAGGCCGAGTTGTTCACTGCTGAACACAGCCAGAGCGCGGTCGTGATGGTTGATGATCAATACGGGGCACGGCTAGCAGACCAAGCCCAGATCCCTACCTTGTCGCTGAGCTTGGATGAAAGCAATACCGCTGCACATTGGCGAGTCATCGAGTTGGAGCACTCTGGGCTCGGCCATAGCTTCACCTTGGCACACCGCGACGGACAGGTACTGCGCACCCGCACCGCGTTGCCCGGCATGTTCAACGTAGCTAACGCCGCGCTAGCAACCGTCATGGTGCTCGCAAGCGGAGTAGAACTTGACGCTTTGCAAAAGGCGCTGGATGCCAAGGATCCGCTTTCGGTGGCCGTTCCAGGTCGAATGCAGGTCGTGGCCGAGTCACCGGTTGCAGTCGTCGACTTCGCGCACAACTCTGATGCCTTGGCCAAAGCCTTGGACTCGATCCGTCCTGGTGCTAACGGGCGACGCATTATCGTCTTTGGCGCCACCGGTGAACGAGATAAGACCAAGCGCCCAGATATGGGAGCCGTGGCAGCGCGTCACGCGGACATTGTCATCGTCACCGATGATGATCCACACGGTGAAGCACCAGAACCGATTCGTGAACAAGTGGCGGCCGGAGCGCAAGATGTCATCCGCAACGAACGCGGCGAAACGGTGCTCTACAACATCGCGCCACGCGCCAAAGCCGTGGAATTCGCTGTGAGTTTAGCCAAGAGCAACGACGCAATCCTCGTAGCCGGTCGTGGCCACGAAGTAAGCCAAGACGTTGCGGGAATTGATGTAGAACTCGACGATCGTGTGGAATTAGCCAACGCGCTAAATCTTCATGGATTTGTGACCAAATCCTAGATTGAACAAGACCACTATCGCCTCCGCACGAGTGTAAAGTCCTTAATGCCATGATTGAACTGTCTTTGACTGACCTACTGAAGATCACCGGGGGAGAAGCGAGTGCTACAGTCGCTTCCGACACGCTGATCACTTCCGTGACCACGGATTCGCGTGAAGTTACTTCAGGCTGCTTATTTGTAGCCAAGCCCGGAGAATTCTCCGACGGACACGCGTTTATTGATCGCGCTTTAGCCTCCGGAGCCGTACTAGCTCTGGCAGAACGGCTGACCTACGACGATGCCCGGAACGTACATCCGGCCATCATCGTTGATGACGCTGTTGAGGCAATGGGCAAGATCGCCGCTCACATTGTTCAGTACCTGAAAGCCAAAAACGACGCCAAGGTGGTTGGCATTACCGGTTCGGCCGGAAAAACTACCACCAAGGACTTGCTAGCGTCGATCCTTTCGGACGTGGCACCGACGGTGTCACCCATCGGCTCCTACAACGGTGAAGTTGGCGTACCGCTGACGGTGTTCACTGCGACGGAACAAACTAAGTACCTTGTTATCGAGATGGGCGCTACTGGCCTTGGCCACCTCACCTACCTCACCGACATGGTGCACCCGCAGGTCGGAGTGGTGCTCTGTGTTGGTACCGCCCACGCCGGTGAATTTGGCGGCGTGCAAAACATCGAGAAGGCCAAGGGCGAACTTGTTCAAGCTTTGGACACCGATGGCATCGCAATTCTGAACGCTGATGATTCCCGTGTGGCTCGCATGGAAGACCGGACCTCCGGTGAAGTGCGTTTCTTTGGCACCAGCGAGCACAAACCAGAACGGGCAGGGGTCTGGGCCAGCGACATTGTGGTCAATTCTGCAGGACAGCCGCAGCTCACCCTTGAATTCCCTAACGGTTACAGCCAGCGGATTACCTCCGGGCTGCTCGGCCGACACCACGTCAGCAATATCTTGGCAGCTGCTAACGCGGCCTACGCACTAGACATCGACCCTGAGGCCATCGCCTCAAGCCTAGACGGACGGGCCGCCGGTAGCCGTTGGCGCATGGAGCGTATCGAACGCGCCGACGGGGTGAGCATCATCAATGATGCCTACAACGCCAACCCTGAATCCATGCGTGCCGCTCTGGTAACGCTGGCAGAACTGGGACTGGGCGAAGACGGTGCACCGGGTCGACGCACCTGGGCCGTACTGGGTGAAATGCTTGAACTCGGTGATGAACGAATTCACCAACATGACTTGCTCGGACGCTTAGCCGTTCGAATGAACATTAAGAAACTGGTTGTTGTTGGATCCGGCGCTAAGCCGGCTTACAACTCGGCCGTGCTTGAAGGTAGCTGGGGCGACGAGGCGTACTACGTTGAAAGCGTGGACGAAGCTCGTGAACTGCTGCAAGCTGAACTTCAACCAGGGGATATTGCCCTATTCAAGTCCTCTAATGGGGCCGGTCTGCGCTTCCTTGGCGACGACATCGCAGCATTCGTGAAGGAAGGCGAAGACGCGTGATCGCATTGATCTTGGGGGCTGGCATTGCCCTCGTTTTGACCATGGTGGCAATGCCGCTGTACATCAAACTGCTTACTGCTAAGCAGTATGGCCAAGTGGTTCGTGATGATGGACCAAACTCCCACGCCGTAAAGTCAGGCACCCCAACTATGGGTGGCGTGGTCTTTGTGCTCGCGGTATTTGTTGCATACTTCGCCACTCACGGCATCCTTGCCTTGATGGGACGCTCATCCTCTGGCATCACCGCCAGCGGATTACTTGCCCTGCTGCTCTTTGGAGGCATGGGTCTGGTCGGCTTCCTAGATGACTTCATCAAGATCTTTAAGAAGCGTTCCCTGGGGCTACGCGCATGGCAGAAGATCGTCCTTCAGGCGATTTTTGGTATCAGCTTTGCGGTGATGGCCTTGCAGTTCCCTAACGAACGCGGCCTGACCCCGGGCTCCACCGCGATCTCATTCCTTCGCGACTCCAACATTGATCTGGCATTTGCTGGACCGTTACTTGGACTCATCCTGTTTGTGATCTGGGCGAACTTCATCGTTACCGGTACCACTAACGCGGTGAACCTCACCGACGGTCTGGACGGGCTAGCAACCGGTGCGGCAATTATGGTCTTTGGTGCCTACACCCTGATGGGGATCTGGCAGCAGAACCAAGCGTGCGCCAACATCAGCTCGATGGATGTTTGCTACTCGGTTCGTGACCCACAGGACCTGGCCCTGCTTGGTGCCACCCTCTCCGGTGCACTGATCGCTTTCCTTTGGTTCAACGCCAAGCCTGCAAAGATCTTCATGGGCGACACCGGCTCGTTGGCTATTGGTGGCGCCATTGCCGCGTTCGCGATCCTCTCGCGCACCCAGCTGTTGCTTGTAGTCATTGCCGGTCTGTTTGTCATCGTTGCACTCTCGGTGATCATCCAGGTGGGTTACTTCAAGATCTCCGGTGGTAAGCGTGTGTTCAAGATGGCACCGTTGCAGCACCACTTTGAACTTTCGGGCTGGTCCGAAGAAAACGTCGTAATTCGATTCTGGATCCTTGCCGGCCTCTTTGTGGCTGCCGGTTTGGGACTCTTCTACTCTGAATGGGTTGTCGCACTGTGAGCGCAGATGCCAAAGAACTTTTGGACTCACTAACTAGCTGGGATGCTAACTGGAAAGGTTTGCGTGTTGTTGTTGCAGGCATGGGGCTTTCCGGCTTCTCCGCCGCCGACACACTGATCGAGCTGGGCGCCATCGTCACCGTCATTGACGGCAAAGATGATGAGAAGAACCAGCAGCGTGGCGAAACGCTCAAGATTGTTGGCGCCCACGAAGTATTGCTTGGTGCCGAACACGTTTCCTCCCTGCCATTGGTAGCTGGCGAACAAGCACAGCTGGTGATGGTTTCACCGGGCTGGAATCCACGTAACCCAGTGATCGCGCAAGCTGCGGATCTGGGAATTGCTATCTGGAGCGACATTGAGCTGGCCTGGCGTGTGCAAAACCGTGCCGGCCATGTGGCTCCAAAGTGGTTGGCGATTACCGGTACCAACGGTAAAACCACCACGGTGGGCATGACCGAATCGATCTTGCGTGCAGCCGGCCTGAAGGCCATCGCCGTAGGAAACGTTGGCACCCCGATTCTTGATGCAGTTCGCGAACCGGTTGAATACGACGTTTTTGCCGTAGAACTCTCCAGCTTCCAGCTGCACTACACCCACAGCATCTCGCCGTTGGCCTCCGTGGTTCTGAATATCGCAGAAGACCACGTTGACTGGCACGACGGCTTTGAGAACTACAAGGACGCTAAAGCGAAGATCTACGAGCGCACTCAAGTCGCTGCGATCTTTAACGCTGAAGAAGAAGTCACCATTTCGATGGTGGAAAATGCTGACGTCATTGAAGGCTGCCGTGCTGTTGGCTTCACCACTGATACTCCAGCAGTATCCATGCTTGGCATCGTGGAGAACCTGTTGGTTGACCGTGCTTTTGTTGAAGATCGCAAATCGAGTGCCGCTGAACTGATCCCGCTGGATCAGATCGGTGAGATTGTTCCTCGGCACACGGCAGCCAATGCAGCCGCAGCAGCGGCACTGACCCGTGCCTATGGCGTTGAACCAGAAGCCGTGTTTAACGGTTTGAGCGGTTTTGATGCTGGTGAACACCGCATCCAAGCAGTAGCTCGAAAGAACGACATCCTCTGGATCAACGATTCTAAGGCGACCAACCCACACGCCGCGGACGCCTCCTTGGCTGCCTTTACGCGTGTTGTCTGGATCGCCGGCGGCCTATCTAAGGGTGTTGAATACGAAGAGTTGGTCGCTAAGCACGCACACCGCTTGGCTAAGGTGCTGGTGATCGGAACCGACACCGCGGCACTGATTAAGGCTCTGGCTGCCAAGGCTCCGGATGTTGAGGTCATCAACATCACCGCTCTGGCACAGTCGGCACAATTGAGTGAACCAACCGGCACCGACGTCATGGCTCAGGCCGTGGCGAAGGCTGGCGAAATCGCTGAGCCAGGGGACACCGTACTCATGGCACCTGCGGCGGCTTCGATGGATCAATTCAGCTCTTATGCCCAGCGTGGCAACGCGTTTATCAGCGCCGTCAGTGATCTGATGGATAAAGCTGGCGAAGAGAACTAAGCAACCGTTTACCGTACAGATGACACCAAGGCAGGAGGCACCGATGGCGACAGAGCAACATCAGCCAGCCACGGGGGCCGCAGCAAAAACTCCCTTGTTGAGCAAACTGATTGGCACGGTTGAAAGTGCCAGCGGACGCATGGCGTCCATGGATTACTGGATGGTCCTTGCGATCTCGGTAGTACTGGCCATCTTCGGAGTATTGATGGTGCAGTCCTCCGCCTCGGTGGAAGCCATCGCCAAAGGCAAAGACGGCTTCACCGTAGCCCTATCGCAGGCGATGTTCGCCGGCGTGGGCATCCTGTGCATGCTAGGTATGCAGTTCCTCAAACCAACCAAGCTCAAAGCTCTGGCTTGGCCGGCAGTTTTTGGTGCACTGTTGTTGCTGTTCATGGTTGCCTTTACCCCGTTGGGTCACACCGTGCTGGGTAACCGAAACTGGATCAGGATCGGCCCTTTAGGCTTGCAGCCAAGTGAGTTCGCAAAGTTGGCTTTGGCCGTTTTTGCCGCCTTCATGCTTGAGAAGAAGCAGCACATGCTGCACGACATCAAGCACTTGGTCATCCCGGTCGTCGCTCCGGTTGGCATCGGCATTGTTGGCCTGGTGGTTGTCGGTAAAGACGTTGGTACTGCACTGGTGCTGCTGATGGTGATCGCCACAGCGATGTTCCTTGGCGGAATTCGCATGAAGTGGTTGGCCGGCTTCGGAGCCGTAGGCCTTGTTGGCATGGCCATCGCCGTTATGGGATCTTCCAACCGACGTCAGCGTGTGCTTGCGTGGCTGGATACCGATTGTGGTCCTAGCGACCAGCTTTGTTACCAGGCAAGTATGGGTCTGCACGCTTTCGCCTCCGGTGGCTGGTTTGGTGTGGGCGCCGGGCAGTCCCGCATGAAGTGGTCTTATGTGCCAGAAGCCCAGAACGACTTCATTTTCTCCATTTTGGGTGAAGAGTTTGGTCTGATTGGTGTGCTCTTCGTACTTGCTATGTTCATCGTCTTGGCCCTGGCTATGTACCGCATTGCGATTCGAGCCAACGACATGTACACCAAGGTGCTCATGGGTTGCTTGATGGCGTGGGTCGTTGGCCAGACGTTCGTAAACTTAGGTACGGTTACCGGAGTGCTTCCGGTCATTGGTGTCCCGCTACCGTTTATCTCATCCGGTGGTTCGGCCATGCTAGCCATTATGTTGGCCATGGGCTTTGTCCTGTCATCTGCTCGGGCTCAGAAGCTAGCTTTTGAAGCCGGCGCAGAGAAGAACCTGAACAAAACCAAGCCAACTAAGCAAAAGTAGCGCACCGTTCGCCACACAAACGTTGACGCCCTGAATTCATATTGAAGGGTACCAAGCCCGTACGTTCGGGGCCAAAGGAGTAGAAGAGCAGATGAGCGAAGCAATGCGTCTTGTCGTCGCTGGCGGAGGAACTGCTGGCCACATCTCACCCATGCTGGCGATTGCCGATGCGGTGAAAGTTGAACAAGCCGGTGCACAGATCACTGCCTTGGGTTCCCCTGGCGGTCTGGAAACCAAACTGGTTCCAGAGGCCAGCTATCCCTTGGAGCTGATCCCTAAAGCACCCATGCCTCGCAGCCTGAATCTTGACCTGTTTAAGTTCCCGTTCCGTTTCCTCACGGCACTGAACCAAGCTAAGCGTGTGCTTAAAGAAACCAAGGCTGAAGCGGTACTCGGGGTGGGAGGCTACGTCTGCACCCCGGCCTACCTAGCTGCCAAGCAGCTACGGATCCCGATCTTTGTTCACGAGGCTAACTCCGTGGCAGGTATGGCCAACAAGCTCGGCGCAAAATCAGCCGTCTTTGTGGGAACCACTTTTGCGCAGACCGGACTTCCCGGCGAAGTCCAAGTTGGTATGCCAATGCGCTCCAACGTGGCACAGATGGATCGTCACGCGTTGCGCGATGAAGCTCGTGCGTACTTCGGCGTTCCAGATGCCAAGCCGATCCTGTTGGTCACCGGTGGATCCTCGGGTGCGCAGAGTATCAACACTGCTATCGCCGACTCGCTTGATGAGCTTCATGCAGCCGGAGTGCATACCGTGCATATCACCGGACGAGGCAAGCAGATTCTTAACTCCGAGGGCCAGCTTTTGGAACACGAGGGTTACACCCAGGTTGAGTACGTTGACCGTATGGAGTATGCCTACGCCGTGGCCGATCTGATGGTCTGCCGCTCCGGTGCAGGAACCGTGTGCGAACTAGAAGTTGCCGGCACCGCAGCCGTTTTGGTCCCACTGCCAATCGGCAACGGAGAGCAAAAACTTAATGCCCGTGCTTTGGTCGCTGCTGGGGGAGCGCTCTTGGTCTCTGATGACGAATTTTCCAAGAGCTATGTCACCGAAAATGTCATCACATTGCTCGGCGATCAGCATAAACTTGAACAGATGTCTCAAGCAGCTGCCTCGTTAGGGCAGCGCGACGCCGCACAAATCATGGCGCGTCGAATTATTGAAGAAGTTTCAACCCGCCGTGGTGCGGGTCAGGAAGGCTAGAACCATGGCACTGCGCGCCAACGAACTGCACACTGAACTCGGCAAAGTACACCTCATGGGCGTTGCCGGGGTCGGAGTATCTGCGGTGGCTCGATTGCTACTGGACTACGGGCTGGAAGTTTCGGGCACCGACGCTAAGGACCTGCCGGTTCTGGACGGATTGCGTGAACGCGGAGCTCGAATCCATATTGGCTACGATCCTGCCAACTTGGGTGACGCCCAAACTGTGGTGATCTCTTCGATCATCAAGCCGGGAAACCCAGAATACGATGAGGCCGTACGTCGTGGCCTGAAGATTCTGCACCGTTCACAGGGCTTGGAAGCTACCATGCGAGGCCACGAGAAGGTCGTGACCGTCGCCGGTACTCACGGAAAAACCACGACCACTTCGCTGACCGCTCACATGCTCAAGGCTGTTGGCACACGCCCCAGCTTTGCAGTAGGCGCAAATATCCCAAGCTTGGGTACCAATGCGGAGCTTGGTGCAGGCGGATACTTTGTTGCCGAAGCCGACGAATCCGATGCGTCGTTCCTGAACTACCGACCTGACGTGATCATCGTGACCAACGTCGAGGCCGATCATCTGGATCACTACGGAACCGCCGAAGCAGTACACCAAGCCTTTGTGGACTTCGCTTGGTTGCTGCCAGAAAATGGTCTGCTGATTTGTTGCGCGGATGATCCAGGCGCTAACGACCTGGCCAATAAGATGCGCGCCGAACGCAGCGACCTGCGTGTGCGTACCTACGGGTTTAGCGAGCATGCTGATCACCGTCTCTCTGCGGCGCAGGCCACAGCAGACGGACGCTTTACCGCCAATATTGACCTAGGTGACGGTCAGAAACACACCATGGATCTGGCTGTACCTGGCCAGCACAACCTACTCAACGCTGCCGCAGCACTGAGTGTTGCGCTGGACGCAGGCCTTGACGCTGACCAAGCACTGCAGGCGCTCGCAAGCTTCTCCGGTGCAGCGCGCCGCTTTGAGTTCAAGGGAGAAGTCGGTGAAGTTCGGGTCTATGACGACTACGCGCATCACCCAACTGAAGTTTTGGCCGCTTTGTCCGCGGGGCGCACTGTTGCCGGTGAAGGCAAACTTCACATTGTTTTCCAGCCGCACCTGTTTAGCCGCACCAAGGAGTTCTACCGAGAATTCGCGCAGGCACTTTCGCTGGCGGATTCAGTGGCAGTCTTGGAAATCTACCCGGCTCGCGAAGAGCCGATCGAAGGCGTGACCAGTGAGCTGATTTCCTCGCGGATTGAAGTTACTTCACACGTCTTTGAACCTGCTGCTGCGGTCGCACACGTGATCGAGAAGGCAGAACCCGGAGATGTCGTGATGACCATCGGCGCCGGTGATGTCACCGCGCTGGGTCCTGAAATCGTGAAATCACTGAGCTAACGCAAGCAGGCAATAGTCGTAGGCCAATGACATTGGTCGTACCAACCACACAAGGCGTTCCATGGGTGAAGAATCAAAAGTCGTAGTACTTCCGGAAAGTCCGGAGAAGAAGCGACGTAAGCTGCTGATCATTATCTCGGTGAGCATTGTGGTGCTCAGCCTCGTTGCAGTGCTTATTTTGAGTTTTTCTCCTTTGCTGGCAGCGAAGAAAATTGAAGTCTCTGGCACCAAGCTGACTGACGCTAAAAAGTTGACGCAATCTTTGGAGCCGCTGAAGGGCACTCCCCTTCCACGAATTTCGGAGTCCAAGGTTCAGGAACTGATCGGTGAGCAGCCAGCCATCGACAGTGTGGTCGTTAAAGCACAGATGCCAAATACCTTGGTGGTAGAAGTTATCGAGGCGGATCCGGTGGCCATCTTGGTTGATGGCGACAAGCAGTATCTAGTCTCTGAGACCGGCAAGAAGCTTCGTACCTTGGGCAAAAAAGACAAGACGAAACTTCCGAAGATCAAAGCCAGCAATGAAACCAAGGACCCTGAGAAGTTTAAGTTGTTGACCAGCATCTTGAGCTCAGTGGATCAGGAAGTGTTGAAGGACGTTACAACAGCGACCCTGTCCAAAGCAGGCTTTGCAGAACTTGCCCTTCCCAAGAAGCGCACGCTGATTTGGGGAGACAATACGAAGTCTGCACTAAAAAACCAGGTAGCGAAGATTTTCGTGAAAGAGCTTGGCGACAAGGATTCAGCCAAGACCACCATCGACGTTACCAACCCAGAGAATCCAGTGGTTTATTAAGTCTCGGGCTTATGGGCGCGGGAGGACGAATAAGCCGACAAATTCTGGAAAGATAGTTTTGAACAAGCGACACGCCTCGGCGGTCGTTGCACAAAGACCACACGACTCATAGCGTTTCTTATAACGACAGCTTGACAGAACCTAAAGCTTAAGGCTAAAGATGAAGGTTCTGAGCTGAAGTCGTGACATATGTAGCACATCTAACAAGGGAAGCGGGACGTGGCAGCTCCACAGAATTACCTCGCGGTCATTAAAGTCGTCGGAATCGGCGGTGGCGGTGTAAACGCAGTCAATCGAATGATCGAAGTCGGTCTTAAAGGCGTAGAATTTATCGCCATTAACACCGATGCTCAGGCTCTGCTTATGAGTGATGCCGACGTCAAACTAGACGTAGGACGCGAACTTACTCGCGGCCTGGGCGCTGGTGCTAACCCTGATGTGGGACGCCAGGCAGCTGAAGATCATGTAGAAGAAATCGAAGACGTCCTACGTGGCGCAGACATGGTCTTCGTTACCGCCGGCGAAGGCGGTGGCACCGGTACTGGTGGCGCACCAGTAGTTGCACGCATTGCGCGTTCGCTTGGTGCACTGACCATCGGTGTTGTCACCCGTCCGTTCACCTTCGAAGGTCGCCGTCGTGCGAACTCCGCCGAGTCGGGCATTGAAGCTCTGCGCGACGAAGTAGATACTTTGATCGTGATTCCGAATGATCGACTGCTCTCGATCTCGGATCGCAACGTTTCGGTTCTGGATGCATTCCGCCAGGCCGACCAGGTCCTGCTCTCCGGTGTGCAGGGCATCACCGACTTGATCACTACCTCCGGTTTGATCAACTTGGACTTCGCCGACGTTAAGTCTGTTATGCAGGGTGCGGGTTCCGCACTCATGGGTATCGGCTCGGCGCGCGGTGAGGATCGTGCAGTCAAGGCTGCCGAACTCGCAATCGCTTCGCCACTTCTTGAAGCATCCATCGATGGCGCACACGGCGTGTTGCTCTCCATCCAGGGTGGCTCGGACCTCGGTCTGTTCGAAATCAACGAAGCCGCTCGCCTGGTGCAGGAAGTTGCTCACCCCGAAGCTAACATCATCTTCGGTGCCGTCATTGACGATGCCCTGGGCGATGAAGCACGCGTCACCGTGATTGCTGCTGGTTTTGACGAGCCAGATGTAACCAGCAAGCCAATGGCACCGGTTGCAGCAAAGCCAGCTGTATCTTCGCGTCCAGTTGAGCCAGTACCTGCATCAGTACCTGAACACCAGGCCCCTGCGGCACCTGCAGCTGCAAAGCCAGCTCCGGTTGCTGAAGAAAAGCCTGCTGAGAACAACGGCTCGTTCCAGGATCTTCCTGACGTTGTCGATTCGGACCTCAACGGTTCGAACGACGATCTGGATGTTCCTGACTTCCTGAAGTAAAAACAGCGAGAAGCTGAGCAGTGCTACATTTCACGTCGGACCTCGATCCGAGTATTCAGTTGGCGTTTACGTCGCAAGAAGAGGGAAACCTCGCCTTGCACGTGGATGACGATCCCCGCCTGGTAGCGGAGAATCGTAGCCGGTTGGAAGACTCGATCGGGGTTCGGCGTTTCTCGCTTAATTTCATGAACCAGGTGCACTCAGCCGATGTCTTCAAAGTGCAACCGGTGGAGCGTAGCTCATGGCTTGAACCGCCGGCACCTACTTGTGATGGATTGGTTGATCCTACGGGCAAGCAGCCATTGGCTGTAATGGTCGCTGATTGTCTTCCGGTGCTCTTTGTTGGCACAGATGCACAAGCTGATCGCACGTTCACCGCAGCAACGCATGCAGGACGTCGCGGACTGCTCGATAATATTCTCACTCGTACGGTCCAAGAGCTTCGGGCGTTAGGTGCAGATCAAATCGAAGCGATTATTGGACCTTCTATTTGCGGACGATGCTACGAAGTATCAACCGAAATGGCGGAGGAGTCCGAGTCGCTCCGGGCGGGTATTCGATCTGAAACTCGCTGGGGGAGTGCAGGACTTGATTTGCCGGCTTCGGCCGAACGAGAGCTTGTTGAGCTCGGGGTTCAGGTACGCCAAAGCGAGGTCTGTACCTTGGAAAACGAAAGCTATTATTCGTACCGTCGCACACCAAGTGCCGGGCGACTTGCTGGACTGATTTGGTCCGCAGCGTAGGCGTGCGCGACACACCGCGCGGAATTGAACGAATAAACGATGTCTGCAGAAATTTGTACGGTAGCGTCGGAGTAGCGGAAGCATGCAATGGGGTTGCATGCAAGGGATAAACGAGGAGAAACATCGTGGCTGACGGTCTACGTAAGGCAATGGTATATCTCGGCTTGGCGGACGCCGTCGAGCAAGAAGAAACCCAATCAGCATACTCCGAGCCTAAAAGCCAGGTGCGTGTTGTTGAGGATGCTGCTCCATCGCAGCGCCCTGCAGAAACCCCACGTCCGCAAGCTGTCGCAAGGCCAGCTGCAGCGCAATCACAAGCTAGAGAACCAGAGACGGAATACCGTGCTCCGGTCACCCCAATCAAGCGTGCCCCTTCAGTACGGGATGAGGATTCCGAATTGCGTCAGATTACAACCGTTCACCCACGTTCTTACAACGATGCCAAGATCATCGGTGAGAACTTCCGTGACGGAATCCCGGTGATTATGAACGTCACCGATATGGGCGAGACCGATGCCAAGCGCCTCGTTGATTTCTCCGCCGGACTCGTTTTCGCCTTGCACGGCTCAATCGAGCGCGTGACTAACAAGGTCTTCCTACTTTCTCCTTCAACCGTTGAGGTGCTGGGAGAAGACCACAAGAAGTCTGAAGCTCAGGCTACTTTCTTCAACCAAAGCTAAGAGCCCAGGAGCACACACACAAATGGTGTTCGGGATCATCTATCTCGCTTTAGCAATTCTGCAGATTCTACTGCTGATGCGAATTGTGCTGGATATTACTGAAAGCTTTGCTCGCCACTGGCAACCCAAAGGCATCGCATTGATTGCAGCTACTGCAATCGTGTCGATTACTGATCCTCCACTGCGCTGGTTGCGGAGGAGAATCAAACCACTAGATCTTGGCGGAATTCGTCTTGACCTGTCGTTTCTGCTGTTGTTCATCGTTGTAATGCTTGTCAAAGCAGTGGTGTACAGCGTAGGTACCAGTACAGGGATCTGATTAGGCGGTTTTCGTCTAGAACAGGGATTGTTCTGTGAGTCCAAACCCTGTAGATTCAAAGAATATGAGACACGAGCGTAAGCTTGATTTCGTATTTAGTGTCCAAATCGTTATATCCTTTAGGAAATAGTGCTCCGACTTCACCGGTCGCGACACTGACAACAAAGGTAAGTGTTTCGCAAGGCAAGACATGGTCGTGCGGAAATGATCCCAGTATTGAGGTGACCCAATGGCTTTAACGCCAGAAGACGTAGTCAATAAGCGGTTTCAGCCGACCAAGTTCCGTGAAGGCTATGACCAAGACGAGGTAGATGACTTCCTCGACGAGATCGTAGTGGAGCTGCGTCGCCTGACCGGTGAGAACGAAACTCTCCGCAGCCGACTTGCTGAGCTTGGTGAAGATGCCGGTTCGGTATCGAAGGAACAGACCGTTCCTGCACCAGTTTCGGCAGCTCCAGCAGCAAAGCCTGCTGAGGAGAAGAAGACCGAAACTAAGCCAGCAGAGCCAGCTAAGGCTGCAACTCCAGCTGCAAAGCCGGTTGTTGAAGAGAAGAAGGCTGAAGCAAAGCCTGCGGTTGCAGAGAAGCCAGCCGCAGCACCTGCTGCTGCTGCCGCTCCAGCACCTGCCGCTTCGACTGCATCAGCTGCCGCTGCAACTCCAGCAGCCGCTCCTCGTAGCGAATCCGCAGAGTCGGCAGCCAACGTGCTGTCGATGGCTCAGCGCTTGCACGATGAGTACGTTGCCTCCGGTGTTGAGCAGCGCGACAAGATCATCTCGGACGCAAAGACCGAGGCGAACACGCTGGTTACCTCTGCAGAGGAAAAGAGCCGCAAGACCTTGTCGGCTCTGGAACAGCAGAAGTCGGTTCTCGAACGTAAGCTTGAGCAGCTTCGTGGATTCGAGCGCGATTACCGTGCTCGCCTGAAGACCTACATCGAAGGACAGCTGCGTGACCTTGAGTCCCAGGGTTCGATCGATGCAGACGCAACCAAGTCGAACTAGTCGCTGACAGGTCAAAACCTGATCTAGCTATCTAGTAAGATCAACGGTGGTGCACGGATAATATCCGGGCACCACCGTTGACGTTTAAGAGGAATCAATAGGTATTACTGTGGACGCAGTTCAATCGGGGAACAAATCCCTGTCACCCAAAAAGTTTCTGGGCCTGGGCCTAGTTATTGCCCTGATCGCCTTGGTACTGGACCAAGTCGTGAAGATCGCGGTGGAGCAGAACATGCATCTTGGTGAATCATTTGAAGTCATTCCAGGCTTCTTGAGCATTCACTATATTTTGAACCCTGGTGCAGCATTCTCCATCGGAGAAAACTTCACCATCATCTTTGCCATACTCCAAGCAGCAGTAGCGGTCTTCGTCATTTACCTGCTCAGCCGCAAAGTACTAGTACGCAGCTGGGCGATCGCACTGGGCGCTTTGCTCGGCGGAGTCCTAGGGAATCTAGGGGACCGCATTTTCCGCGACCCAGCCTTTGGATTTGGTCACGTAGTAGACATGTTCTCCGTGAATCACTTCGCAATCTTCAATGTTGCCGACTCCTTTATCGTCTGTTCGATGATCGCCGTCGCTTATATGCTCATTCGCGGTCGAAACCTTGATGGAACCATCGGAGATTCGCCAGCAGAAGAGGACCACGGGTTGGATGAAACGGAGCCTAAGCCTTGATTTCCGCAGAGACGACAACGTATGAACTACTTGTGGACCCGGACGACGTAGGGGCACGGCTAGATGCCTACTTGGCACATAGCCTTCAGATTCCTCGAACGCTTGCTCTAAGCCTTTGCAAGGACTCACAGATACAAGTTAATGGCCGCACGGTTTCAAAAGCTGTGAAGCTTAAAGCCGGTGACCAGCTATATGTGACCATCCCGCCACAACGTGATCCATTAGAAATAAAGGTTGAGAAAGTGGAAGAGCTGAAGATCATCGCTGATGACGATGACTATGTAGTCATCGACAAGCCGGTCGGCGTAGCAGCCCATCCTTCTCCTGGGTGGGTTGGCCCCACTGTGGTGGGCGCTCTCATGGCGGAGGGCTACAACATTTCTACCTCGGGTGCAGCAGAGCGTCAGGGGATCGTTCACCGTCTGGACGTTGGAACCAGCGGACTGATGGTGGTCGCAAAGTCGGAGCGTGCCTATACCGCCCTGAAACGAGCTTTCAAGGAACGCACCCCAAAAAAGATCTATCACGCTGTCGTCCAAGGGTTACCTGATCCGCTGGAGGGCACCATCGATGCACCCATCGGACGCCACCCAGGGCATGACTGGAAGTTCGCCGTCCTTGAAGGCGGACGCCAATCGGTGACCCACTACAAGGTCATCGAAGCTTTTAGTCGTGCTTCACTGGTTGAAGTTCATTTGGAGACCGGTCGAACACACCAGATCCGTGTGCACTTCTCCGCCTTTGGACACCCCTGCGCCGGAGACCAAACCTACGGTGCAGATCCCAAGCTCGGGGCAGCTCTGGGCTTGACTCGGCAGTGGCTACATGCCAAGCGATTGGGCTTCAGTCACCCCGTGTCTGGGCAGTGGGTTGAATACGAAAGTGACTACCCAACAGACCTTGACGGTGCTCTTGAGTTGCTACGCGAAGGCGACTACTAAAGCAGATCGCATGGCACCTCGCCGTGCCAGAGGCAACCTGTCGGGATAACCACAGCCACCGGGTGGGCTGTGGTGACCCAAAGGGTCCCGAAGAGTCGTTAGACTGTTTGGGTGAGTGCTACACGCGACGGATTTGTTCATCTTCATACCCACACCGAATATTCCATGCTGGACGGTGCTGCCCGACTCGGCGAACTTTTTGCTGAGGCTAATCGTCAAGGCATGGAGTCCCTGGCGATTACGGATCACGGCTATCTCTTCGGGGCCTTCGACTTCTGGAGGCAAGCCACCGGC
Organism: Glutamicibacter sp. MOO4; assembly: GCF_056934395.1. Classification (NCBI taxonomy): domain Bacteria; kingdom Bacillati; phylum Actinomycetota; class Actinomycetes; order Micrococcales; family Micrococcaceae; genus Glutamicibacter; species Glutamicibacter sp. MOO4. Next base: position 1,625,194 of record NZ_CM167800.1, on the reverse strand, counting down.
GCTGGGGTCAAGCCCATCATTGGCGTCGAAGCGTATGTCACTCCGGGCACTGCCCGTAACGATAAAACCCGTGTGAAGTGGCGTACCGACGAGTCGCAAAAAGGCGACGACGTTTCCGGTGGTGGTCTGTATAACCACATGACGCTCCTGTCCTATAACAACGTAGGCATGAACAACCTCTTTAAAGGTTCATCGCGGGCATCACTAGACTCCGTATTTGGTAAATACCCACGCTGGGATCGAGAGCTTCTCAACGAACACCACGAAGGCATTATCGCCACCACCGGTTGCCCTTCGGGTGAAGTGCAAACCAAATTGCGTCTGGGCCAGTACGACGCAGCCAAAGCTGCAGCTGCTGAGCTGCAAGATCTTTTTGGTAAAGAGAACTACTTCTGCGAGATCATGGACCACGGGCTGGAAATCGAGCGGCGCATTACCAAGGACTTGCTTCGTCTTGCCAAAGAACTGGACATTCCGCTCGTTGCCACCAACGACCTGCACTACACCCATGAAGAAGACGCTAAGGCTCACGAAGCCTTGCTGGCCATCAACTCGGGCTCGACCCTTGATGAGCCGACCTATGATCAAGGCGGTAGCCGCTTTGCGTTCTCCGGCACCGGCTACTACCTCAAGAGTGCGCGAGAAATGCGCGAACTTTTCAAGGAATTCCCCGAAGCCTGTGACAACACCCTAGCTATCGCAGACCGCGTTGAAGTCGACTTTGATACCAACGCCAACTACATGCCAAAGTTCCCGTGCCCGCCAGGCGAGGATGAAACCAGCTGGCTGATCAAGGAAGTCGACAGGGGTCTTCACTACCGGTACCCGGACGGAATTCCCGAAGCTTCACGCAAGCAGGCGGACTACGAGCTTGATGTCATCATCAAGATGGGTTTCCCGGGTTACTTCCTGGTTGTTGCGGACTTCATCAACTGGTCCAAGAGCAACGGAATTCGCGTTGGTCCAGGACGTGGTTCTGGTGCAGGTTCGATGGTTGCTTACGCTATGCGTATTACGGACTTGGACCCGCTGGTCCATGGTTTGATCTTCGAGCGTTTCTTGAACCCTGAACGTGTTTCCATGCCCGACTTCGACGTCGACTTCGATGATCGCCGCCGTTCTGAGGTCATCAAGTACGTGACCGAGAAGTATGGCGATGAACGTGTATCCATGATCGTTACCTATGGTTCGATCAAGACCAAACAGGCGCTGAAGGATTCCTCGCGTGTGCTGGGCTATCCCTTCAGCATGGGTGAAACCCTAACCAAGGCCCTACCGCCAGCGGTGATGGCCAAGGATATTGCCCTGAACGATATTGAAAACCCCGAAGCTAAGCGTTATTCCGAAGCTGGGGATTTCCGTAACCTGGTCGCTAATGACCCGGAAGCTGCCCGCGTCTTTGAAACTGCCAAGGGCCTTGAAGGTCTAAAGCGACAATGGGGCGTGCACGCGGCCGGCGTCATCATGAGTTCTGATCCCATCATTGATGTGGTCCCAATTATGCGCCGTATCCAAGACGGACAGGTCATCACGCAGTTCGATTACCCAACCTGTGAAGGCCTAGGCCTGATCAAGATGGACTTCTTGGGTCTGCGTAACCTCACCATCATTTCCGATGCTTTGGAAAACGTCCGGTACAACACCGGCGACGAAATCGATCTGGAAACCCTGGGCATTGAAGATGTCGAGGCTTATAACCTGCTAGCTCGCGGTGACACGCTAGGCGTGTTCCAGCTTGATGGCGGTCCGATGCGCTCGCTGCTGAAAATGATGCGCCCGGATAACTTTGAAGACATCTCCGCAGTTATCGCGCTTTACCGTCCAGGCCCCATGGGTGCTAACTCGCACACCAACTATGCCTTGCGCAAAACGGGTCTGCAGGAAGTTACCCCGATCCACCCTGAGCTTGAAGAGCCACTGGCCGATATCCTCGGTGGAACCTATGGCCTGATCGTTTACCAAGAGCAGGTTATGGCGATCGCGCAGAAGCTGGCCGGGTACTCCCTGGGTCAGGCAGATATTTTGCGCCGTGCCATGGGTAAAAAGAAGAAGTCTGAACTGGATAAGCAGTTTGCAGGCTTCAAACAGGGTATGAACGACAACGGGTATTCCGACGCTGCTGTGAAGACGCTGTGGGATATTCTGCTTCCATTCTCGGACTACGCCTTCAACAAAGCCCACTCGGCCGCCTATGGTGTGGTTTCCTACTGGACCGCATACCTCAAAGCGCATTACCCTGCCGAATACATGGCGGCGCTGCTGACCTCGGTTGGTGACGACAAAGACAAGCTTGCGCTGTACCTGAACGAATGTCGCCACATCGGCATCACCGTTTTGCCACCGGATGTTAACGAATCGGCGCTGAACTTTACCCCAGTGGGTAAGGACATCCGCTTTGGTATGGGCGCTATTCGAAACGTTGGTACCAACGCCGTGGCCGGCATCGTCGAGGCCCGTAAAGAAAAGGGAAACTACAACGACTTCAGTGACTTCCTGAGCAAGGTTCCAGCAGTAGTTTGCAACAAGCGAACCATTGAATCACTGATCAAAGCCGGCGCCTTTGACTCGCTGAAGCATCCGCGTCGAGCCCTGGTAGCGATCCACGAAGAAGCCGTCGACTCGGTGATTCAGGTGAAGCGCAACGAAGCAGCCAACCAGTTTGACCTCTTCAGTGCGTTGGGTTCTGACGAAGCTTCAGAATCGATGAATGTTGCCATCCCAGACCTGCCGGACTGGGACAAGAAGGAAAAGCTCGCCTACGAGCGTGACATGCTCGGACTATACGTATCTGATCACCCGTTGCAGGGTTTGGGCTCAGCGCTTGACCAATATGCGGATATGCCTGTCACCCACGTACTTTCTGATGATGGACCTCAAGATGGGCACATCATTTCCATCGCGGGCATGATTTCCGGATTGCAGCGTCGAATTGCCAAGAAGAGTGGCAACCCGTACGCGCGCTGTGAAATCGAAGATCTTTCGGGCTCGATGGAAGTGATGTTCTTCGGGCAGGCCTACCAGCCGATTGCCGAGATCCTGGCCGATGACCTGCTCGTGGTCATCAAGGGACGCGTCCAGCGACGCGATGATGGATCAATCACGCTCAACGCACAAGAGATGATGATCCCGGAAATTTCCGAGGACGCCAACGGCGGTCCAGTGGTCATTGGCATTCCAACGCACAAGGCTACTGAATCACTGGTGCAACGACTGGGCGATGTACTTCGCACCCATAGTGGCAATACCGAAGTGCGCGTTAAGCTCACCGGTAGCCGCGGTACCTCATTGATGCGACTGGGAATGAACTTCCGAGTTAATCCGAATCCAGCCCTGTTTGGGGACCTCAAGGTGCTGCTCGGCCCGCATTGTTTGGACGTGTAAGCACAGTTTTAGTGACCGGGTGAGGTAATCAATAAAACCTCGCCCGGTCATCGGCGTTAAGCTTGATGTGTGAGCACTATTGAAGACACCGAATTTTCAGACCTCGCCACTATCGACTGGCGCAATGAAACCCTGAGCTATGCGCAGCTCAAGGCACACCTTCCACGCCCCGAAATGAACACGCAGACGGCAACCGTTGCGGTTCAAGGCATCATCGATGACGTTCGAGCTCGTGGCATGGAAACGCTCAAGGAGCTTGCCAAGCGCTTTGATCATGTGGAACTGGAACACACCCGCGTGCCACAGCATGAGCTGGATCGAGCTCTTGCAGAACTGGATCCTCTGGTTCGTGAAGCACTGGAAGAATCCATCGCTCGCGCACGCGTCTTTGCTGCTGCCCAGCGCCCGCAGGATACCGAGGTCGGTTACTCAAATGGTGCCACCGTCACCCAACGCTGGGTTGCTGTACGTCGTGTAGGACTCTACGTACCTGGTGGTCTTGCGGTGTACCCATCGTCAGTCATTATGAATACCGTGCCGGCGCAGGCCGCAGGGGTTAGTTCACTAGCTTTGGCCAGCCCACCACAAAAAGAATTTGGTGGCTTGCCACACCCAACCATCTTGGCTGCAGCTAAGTTGCTGGGCATTGATGAGGTTCACGCAATGGGTGGTGCCCAAGCTGTTGCGGCTTTCGCCTATGGTGTGGAGGTTGAAAATGATCAACGCGGTGGTATCGAACCTGTTGACGTGATTTCCGGTCCGGGCAACGTTTTTGTCGCTACCGCAAAGCGACTGGTTAAGGGTGTTGTGGGTATCGACGCCGAGGCTGGTCCTACGGAAATTGCGATCTTGGCTGATGACACCGCCAGTGCAAAGTTTGTTGCTGCCGACATGATCTCGCAGGCTGAACACGACGCTAACGCGGCAGCAGTATTGATTACTGATTCCGAAAAGTTGGCCAGTGCAGTTCGTGGTGAACTAGTAGGCCAGGTAGCGAACACCAAGCACTCGCAGCGAGTCCGTGAGGCACTGTCGGGAACCCAGTCCGCCATTATCCTGATCAAGGATTTGGAACAGGGCATTGAAGTTGCCAACGCTTACGCGGCCGAACACCTCGAAATCATGGTGCAGGATCCGCAAGCCACGGCAGCGCGCATTACCGCGGCCGGCGCCGTATTTGTCGGTTCCTACGCGCCAGTGTCTTTGGGGGACTACTGCGCCGGTTCGAATCACGTACTGCCTACCAACGGCACCGCTGTCCACGCATCGGGACTGAACGTGAATACCTTCTTAAAAGCTATTCAGGTCATTAATTACAGCGAGGCCGCGCTGAGCGATGTCGCTGCCCACGTGATCAATCTGGCCAACGCGGAGGACCTACCAGCGCACGGTGACGCGGTAGCAGTACGAAACGCTCATTAGGCGCTAAACTTGTATGTGACATGAGTGGATTCTCGTCGCCCGCGTAATCGAGAATGCTTCACTGGCCAAAGACGGAGGTGCCATGAATTGCCCGTATTGCCGTAACGCAGATTCCCGCGTGGTCGACAGCCGAGTTGCTGACGACGGCGTGTCAATCCGTCGCCGTCGCCAGTGCACAGCGTGTTCTCGACGCTTCACCACCACCGAGACCGCGAGCTTGAGTGTTCTTAAGCAGTCAGGTGCTGTGGAACCGTTCTCCCGCAACAAGGTGATCAATGGTGTGCGTAAGGCTTGCCAAGGGCGCCCAGTTACTGACCACGACCTTGCCGTTCTGGCACAGGAAGTGGAAGAGGCCGTGCGTACCTCAGGTGCGGCAGAAATTCCTGCGCACCAGGTTGGGCTTGCAATTTTGGAGCCGCTCTCGCGTTTGGACGAAGTGGCTTACCTGCGCTTTGCCAGTGTTTATCACAACTTCCAGTCGCTCTCGGACTTCGAAAGCGCCATTGGACGTCTGCGCGATCGACGAAGTACTACGCCTCAGGGTACTCAGCGTCCATTGACCGCAGAATAGACTCAACGCTTATTAACGCGAATGCCGGTATTCAAACCTTGGTTTGAATACCGGCATTCGCTTTTTCTTAGACAGAGACCTTACGGCAGGGTTAGGATCTCTGCACCGTCGTCGGTCACCAGCAGCGTGTGCTCAAACTGAGCGGTGCGCTTCTTGTCCTTGGTGGTGACAGTCCAATCATCGGCCCACATATCCCAGTCAATGGTGCCCAAGGTCAACATTGGCTCGATGGTGAAGACCATGCCCGGCTCAATCAACGTGTTGTAGGCAGGAGCCGCATCATAGTGCGGGATGATCAGGCCGGAGTGGAAGGATTCGCCCACACCGTGGCCGGTAAAGTCTTTGACAACCCCGTAGCCAAACCGCTTGGCGTAGGTCTCGATACTGCGGCCAATGACGTTGATTTCACGTCCTGGCATCACAGCCTTGATGGCACGCTTGAGTGAATTTTCAGTGCGTTCTACCAATAGACGCGATTCTTCATCAACGTCACCAACGAGGAATGTCGCGTTGTTATCGCCGTGAACTCCACCAATGTACGCAGTGATATCAATGTTGATGATGTCACCATCTTGCAGCACGGTGGTATCAGGGATGCCATGGCAGATGACTTCGTTCAGTGAGGAGCAAAGGGACTTGGGGAAGCCGCGGTAACCCAAGGTGGATGGGTAAGCGTTGTGGTCCATGAGGAACTCGTGACCGAGTCGGTCCAGCGCATCGGTGGTAATTCCGGGCTGGCAGGCCTTACCAACTTCTTCAAGAGCTTGAGCCGCAATTCGAGAAGCAACACGGATACGTTCGATAACCTCGGGGCTCTTCACTTCTGAAGCGGAGTTCTCCGAAGGCTCTTTTTTGCCAACGTACTCAGGCCGTTCGATGTGTTTGGGCACCGGAAGCTCGGGGGAGACGGTGCCAGCGGTCAAGTTTCCAATTGGTGCAGTTGCAGCAGTAGCCATGAAACTAATTCTAGCTTCATGCAGGTTTTAGCCTGGCGCGTTTCTGGCCAACTTGTAGGTGGTGTTCCACCTATTTTCTGGTTGGTGGGCTAACGTGTAAGTGGACGTACGAACCTAGAATTAAGGAGTTTGCGATGAGTTCAGCTGGCACCCCTGATGAAGGACAATACTGGTACAACGTTTCCACCAAGAGCGTGGAAAAGGGACCACAGTCTGATTGGTCGCAGTTGTTGGGCCCTTACGAAACTGCTGCCGAAGCCGAAGCTGCTATGACCAAGGTGCAGGCACGCAACGAAGCGTGGGACGAATCCGAGGAAGACGAGCAGTAGTCGTTCGCTCCTAACGGATGCAGCGATCGTGCACGACTAAGGCGGTGGCGGAACAAGTGAGTAATCACCTGTTCCGCCATCGCCTTAGTTAGTTCTAGGCATAGATAGTTCTAGGCCGCGATACTACTCTTTGAATTCGTATTCATCGGACGGGAATGATCCGTTCAGGACGTCCTGGTGGTACTCGCTGACAGCCTGTCCAACTACGCTGCGAAGATCTGCATACTTTTTGACGAAGCGCGGAGTGCGTCGCTCACCTAGGCCCAGCATGTCCTGCCACACCAATACCTGTCCGGTAGTGGCTGAACCGGCGCCAATGCCGACGGTCGGGACGCGCAACGCGGCATCAACTTGCGCTGCCGCATCACTTGGCACCATTTCGATGAGGATGGCAAAAGCTCCAGCGTCTTGGAAAGCCAATGCATCGGTTTTCATCTGTTCCACAGCATCACCGCGACCTTGTACGCGGTAACCACCCAATGCGTGCTCTGCTTGCGGGGTGAAACCGATATGACCGATGACCGGAACGCCAGCGAGGACCATGGCTTTCACATGTGCAGCGTACTGCGCGGTTCCCTCCATCTTCACGGCGTGGGCGCCGCCCTCTTTCAAAAGCCGCACTGCGGACTCGACGGCCTGTGCGGGGGATTGCTCGTAACTTCCGAAAGGCAGATCGGCGACAACCATGGCACGTTTGGTGCCGTTGGCAACGGCCTTGGTGAACACCAACATTTCATCCAGCGTGATCGGCAACGTTGAACTGTAGCCAAGCACGGTATTTGCTGCAGAATCGCCAACCAGCAGGATCTCAATTCCTGCTGAATCAAAAATTTCGGCCATCATTACGTCATAGGCAGTTAACATCGCGAATTTTTCGCCGCGATCTTTTGCCTGCTGAAGGTGATGAATTCGGATGCGGGACGGGCCTTTATCAGGATTCCCTAGGTATGGTTGAGGCATAAAATGACTTTATCGCACTTGGACTGGGCGATGCTTGTCCATCGGCCCGGCCGGAACCGATATAGTGTTGCCACAGGTCAATTTTTCTTACCGGCCGTGATCAGGTCCGGATATCAGAAATCCAAAGGTGGTGGATAATGGATCGTCAGCAGGAATTTGTGCTGCGCACCATTGAAGAACGTGACGTTCGATTTGTGCGAATGTGGTTTACCGACGTAGTTGGTTCACTGAAATCCGTTGCGTTGGCGCCTGCTGAAGTTGAAGACGCCTTTGAAGAGGGTCTGGGCTTCGACGGTTCTTCAATTGACGGCCTGTCACGAATCTCAGAATCCGACATGTTGCTTCAGCCGGATCCATCAACCTTCCAGATCTTGCCATGGCGCGGTGAAGTCGAACCGACTTCCCGAATGTTCTGCGACATCCTGACCCCAGAAGGTCAGCCGTCCAACGCGGATCCTCGTCAGGTTCTCAAGCGACAGCTCACCGAAGCGTCCAACATGGGCTTCACCTGCTATACGCACCCTGAAATTGAGTTTTACCTCCTCAAGGACGATCAGCTTGACGCCAATGGGCGTCCGCAGCCAATCGACACCGGTGGCTACTTTGACCACGTGCCGGATGGCGTTGGCCAGGACTTCCGCCGTGCTTCGGTAACGACGCTTGAAGCTTTGGGTATTTCCGTAGAGTTCTCGCACCACGAGACCGGCCCAGGCCAGAACGAAATCGACCTTCGTTACGCGGACGCATTGCAGACTGCAGATAACATCATGACCTTCCGTACCGTCATCAAAGAGATGGCGATGCAAAAGGGCATTCACGCAACCTTCATGCCGAAGCCGTTCTCAGAACATCCAGGTAGCGGCATGCACACTCACTTCTCGCTCTTTGAAGGAGACAGCAATGCCTTCTTCGAAGCCGGTCGTGAATACCAGCTCTCTGACGTAGCACGCTCGTTTATTGCGGGTATTTTGCACCACGCACCAGAGATGACCGCGGTGACCAACCAGTACGTGAACTCGTACAAGCGCCTGTGGGGCGGGGGAGAAGCTCCGAGCCACCGCTCGTGGGGTCACAACAACCGTTCGGCACTGCTACGCGTTCCGCTGTACAAGCCAGGCAAGGGTCAGAGCGCTCGCGTTGAATACCGTGGCATTGACTCGGCAGCCAACCCATACCTCGCCTACGCTTGCCTGCTTGGTGCAGGTCTGAAGGGTATCCGCGACGGCTATGAGCTGGAGGAGCCAACCGAAGATGACGTGTGGAACCTGTCCACCGCAGAACGTCGCGCCTCAGGGCACGTCCCGCTGCCAGGTAGCTTGCACGAAGCACTGCGCGTGATGGAGGAATCCGAGCTGATGGCCGAGATCCTCGGCGAGCAGGTTTTCAACTCCTTCATCTCTAACAAAAAAGCTGAATGGGAAGAATACCGTCAGGTAGTCACCCCGTTTGAGCTCACCAAGAATCTGAGTACCCTCTAGAGAAATCGCCGCGTGCTTGCACGCGGCGATTTGTGGAAGACATAAGAATCACCATGCCAGACGTATCCTCACGATCATTGATCAACGCTGGTTTCAGCGATATCGAACGGGCCAAAAAGTTCCTGCAATCACCGGAGCTCGCCCCGATTGATCCGAAGCTGATCGTGAGCAAGATGGCCCATGCTCCAGATCCTGATCAGTCATTGCTCTTGGCGTTGCGCTTAGTGGATCGTCATCCCGAGGCAATCAAGATTTTCTCGGATCCTGAAACCTGCCAGGGCTTGGTTAGACTGCTTGGCAGTTCGTCAGCGCTTGGTGAGTTCCTGATTCGTTGTCCCGAGGCACTGGAGACGGTGCGCACTGCGCCTTCCACTGAGTTTGAGCAAGCTACGCCTGAACATCTAGTGGAGAGCATGCTGGCATCAATTGATGCCAAGCGTACAACCGGTGGTCACTGGGTTTCCTCATTCACTGGAGCCGAGGGCCGCCAGCGATTGCGCACCAGTTACCGCAAGGCATTACTTGCGCTAGCCCATCGAGATCTTGGAGCCAGCAACCCGCAACGGATCCTACCCAACGTGGCCGCCGAATTAGCCGATATGGCTGGGGCTGCATTGGAAGGCGCGCTGGCTATAGCCCGCGCTGAAGCTGCCGAACAGTACGATGCGCAAGACGTGGACCGCGTGAAGGTCTCCATCATTGGGATGGGTAAATGTGGCGCTCGCGAACTGAACTACATCTCTGATGTGGACGTCATTTATGTGCACGGTTCTGCCCCGGGTATCGAAGATGATCTAGCTTCCGCTATCGCCACGGTCCTGTGCGGCAATACCGCACGAGCTTTGATGGTTCCGGGCCCGGAACCAATGCTCTGGGAAGTCGACGCCAACCTGCGTCCCGAAGGCAAAGACGGCGCGCTAACCCGCACCTTGTCATCCCACGAGGCTTACTATCGTCGCTGGGCTCATTCTTGGGAATTCCAGGCACTGCTCAAGGCCCGTTGCATTGCCGGGGACCAGGAGTTGGGTCGCTCTTATGAGCGCATGGTTTCCCCCATGGTGTGGTCTAGCTCAGAGCGTGATGGATTTGTTGAATCAGTTCAGGCGATGCGTCGACGAGTCAGCGACAATATTTCCAAAGATGATATTGTCTGGCAGATCAAGCTCGGTCCTGGCGGATTGCGCGACGTGGAATTCACCGTGCAGTTGCTGCAGCTGGTGCATGGGCGAGTCGACCGGGACATTCAAATTCCGACGACCACACTAGCAATTCACGCACTAAGCCATATTGGTTACATTGGCCGTGAAGATGCGACAAACTTTGATGATTCCTACCGCTTTTTACGTTTATTAGAGCACCGTATCCAGCTCAGCCAGCTACGCCGTACGCACCTAATGCCACGGGCCGAATCTGCGCAGCGAATTCTGGCGCGCTCCATTCGAGGCGCAGGGGACCTTCAGCCGACCAGCCCAGAAAAGTTGATGCGCCGCTGGAACGAGACCAAGCGTATGGTGCGTTCGCTTCATGAGCGCATCTTCTACCGTCCACTGTTGGTCAGCGCCTCCAACCTCTCCGCTGATGACGTCAGGCTGACTGCCGAGTCGGCCCAAGCACGCTTGCGTGCACTAGGTTATCTTGACCCTAAAGCCGCTATGCGCCACATTGAGGCGTTGACCGGTGGAGTGTCGCGCAGGTCCTCGCTGCAACGACAGCTGCTACCGGTGCTCTTGGACTGGTTTGCTCGTGGTGTTGACCCTGACGCGGGGTTACTTGGATTCCGCCGGCTCAGTGAATCCTTAGGCAAGACGCACTGGTTCTTGGGCATGCTGCGTGATACCAACGCCGCAGCCGAGCGCCTGAGCCATTTATTGTCCAACACCCGCTTCCTGACGGACCTGCTTGCCAATGAGCCTGCAGCGGCCGCCTGGCTGGGTTCGGATGCATCCTTGGCACCGCAGAGCCTTGAGAGTCTCTTACAGCAAAACCAGTCGATCATTCATCGCACCAAGCAGCCAGAGAGCGCAATCAGAATGATCCGCATGGTGCGCCGACGTGAGTTCCTACGTGTGGCTCTGGCCGATGGCGCAGGACTGCTCACGGTTGACGAGGTCGGTCAGGCACTGTCGAACATCGATGGAGCGATGATTGACGGCGTGCTAAGGGTTCTGTTGAGCGCGGATCAAGAAAAGCACGGTGAGCAGGCGGTTATTTCGGTCATTGCGATGGGTCGACAAGGTGGTCGAGAAATTGGTTATGGATCTGACGCAGATGTCCTATTTGTCCAGCGTTCCGTTCCTGGTGCGCCAGCTCAAGCTGCTCAGGAACAAGCACTGCGAGTAGTCACTGAGTTGATCTCGTGGACCTCGAAGCCGCTGAAGCCAGCAATTCCTGCTGAGGTAAAACTCAAGGTGGATTCTGACCTTCGTCCCGAAGGACGACAGGGGATCTTGGTGCGTTCCATCGACGCCTACGCTTCCTACTACGCACGATGGGCAGAAGTATGGGAACGCCAAGCTTTGCAAAGAGCGCGTCCCTTCGCTGGCGATGCTGAGCTGGCAGACGACTTTATCGCGTTGATCAAACCTGTTCGCTACGGCAAGGGACTGGAAGAGAGCGAAATTCGCGACATTCGTAAGATCAAAGCACGTGTTGAATCTGAACGACTTCCTCGCGGTGCAGATCCCAACCGGCATCTAAAATTGGGTCGCGGTTCACTGTCGGATATTGAATGGCTGGTGCAGTTCTATCAGCTGCAGTATGCCTGGCAGCACGAGTCGCTGCGCACAACCTCAACCTTGAAGGCACTAGAAGAGCTGGCAAAGATTGAACTGATCACGGAAGATGATGCTGAACAGTTGGCGAATGCCTGGCGTTTAGCCACGCGTATTCGTAGCGCTGAGATCATTACCTCCGGGCGTTCAAGCGATGTTCTGCCAAGCTCGTCGCGGGACATGGAAGCCGTGGCCCGCTGGTGTGGTTACGAGCCGCACTTCGGTGTAGAGCTCGAAGAAGATTACCTTAGGGCTACTCGTCACGCGCGAAGTATTTTTGAACTGCTCTTCTACGGTTTTGAAGACTAGCTCAAAGTGTCTTTGACCCAGATCCAACTGAATCAGTGGACAACTGCTTCGGCCGGCTATCGACGCTGGGAACGCAAGGTCTATCTTGGCTCTGGTGAAACGCTCTGGGAACGCAGTTGTGATGCTTTACTTCACTGGGAAATCAAGACACGAAGCGGGTTTGCCGTTACCGGGCAACCACGAGTAGCTATCGGTGCACACCCTGAATTACGTGTCAGGCTGGGACCGATGAGCATCGACGAACCTATCGAAGTCGTGGATGTCATCGAGGAAAGCTCACGTGTTGGCTTTGCCTATAAGACGCTGTCAGGCCATCCTGTCAGTGGGGAAGAGGCGTTCATTCTCGTTCGTGAACAGGCCGGCATCTTCCTAGTGATCCGCTCACTGACAGCGCCATCAGATCGACTGCGCTGGCGAACGATCTTCCCGTTCCTGTTGATTGCGCAGAAGTACACACGCCGTCGCTACGCCACAGCGTTGCTTAGAGAACCTTCATAGGTCAGAGGGGAGTAGGGGCAAAAGCCTCTTTGGCTACCGGTGGCTTTTTATTGTAACTGTGAGCCTTTGCTCCACGTCTGGCCACATCACGTGGATCCGTTCGGTAGCTTCCAAAGCTTTGACTCGCAGAGCGTTAGCCAACACAATGCCGAGAGGTGAGACCTCTAGGATTGTGAGTTCTTCTGTCTTCTCTTGTTCTTGAGCATCAAGTCTCCAGTTACTCATCAGCTCAGCGATGCCGCGTTCTTCCAAAAGGTATTCAGCTGCAGAATATTCGTGTGGTTCAGCGATTGCGTGTCCCAAGATATTGCGGGGGATCACTAGAGAGTAGTCGGGCGTGACAGGTTGGAGGTAGCCTACCGTCTCGCCGTCTTCACGTTGTACGCTCACCCAATCGGAAATATCCATGTTTACAGACTAACAATGACAAAAAGCTGGGTCCCACCAAAAGTGGTGGGACCCAGCTTCGACTAATCAGTCTGCCCTTATGGCAGGAGCGTGATTAGCAGCCGTAGTACAGGTCGAACTCGTATGGGTTCGGACGCAGGCTCAGTGGCTTGATTTCGTTTTCGCGCTTGTACTCAACCCAGGTGCTGATCAGGTCTTCGGTGAATACTCCACCTTCGAGCAAGAACTCGTGATCTGCTTCCAGTGCCTTCAGGGCCTCTTCAAGGCTCTCGGGTGCACGCTGGATGTCCTTGGCTTCTTCTGCTGGAAGCTCGTAGAGATCCTTATCGATTGGCTCAGCTGGCTCAATACGGTTCTTGATGCCGTCCAGGCCTGCCATCAGCTGTGCAGCGAATGCCAAGTATGGGTTTGAGGAAGCATCTGGTGCGCGGAACTCGATGCGCTTTGCCTTAGGGTTCGAACCGGTGATTGGGATACGGATACCAGCCGAGCGGTTACCCTGCGAGTAAACCATGTTCACTGGAGCTTCGAAGCCCTTGACCAGACGACGGTAGGAGTTCACGGTTGGGTTGGTGAATGCAAGCACAGCAGATGCGTGCTTCAGCAGGCCACCGATGTACCAGCGAGCAACGTCGGACAGGCCAGCGTAGCCCTTCTCGTCGTAGAACAGTGGCTCGCCACCGGTCCACAGCGACTGGTGAACGTGCATGCCCGAACCGTTGTCGCCGAAGACTGGCTTTGGCATGAAGGTTGCGGACTTGCCCCAAGCATCGGCTACGTTCTTGACGACGTACTTGAAGAGCATCAGTTCGTCAGCAGCGTGAACCATGGTGTTGAACTTGTAGTTGATCTCAGCCTGGCCGGCTGCGCCAACTTCGTGGTGGCTACGCTCAACTTCGAGGCCAGCCTTGTCCAGCTCAACGCAGATAGCGTCACGCAGGTCAGCCTGTTTGTCAGTTGGAGCAACTGGGAAGTAACCGCCCTTGAAGGCAGTCTTGTAACCCTGGTTGCCACCCTCTTCCTTGCGGCCGGTGTTCCATGGAGCTTCGTCAGAATCGATCTTGTAGAACGCGCCTTCTGGCTTCGATTCGTAACGAACATCTTCGAAGATGAAGAATTCAGCTTCTGGAGCGAAGAATGCGGTGTCAGCAATGCCGGTCGACTCGAGGTAAGCCTCGGCACGCTCTGCAACGCCACGTGGGTCACGGTGGTAAGGCTCACCGGTACGTGGGTTGATGATGGAGAAGTTGAAAGCCAAGGTCTTCTCGATACGGAATGGATCGATGAAGCCGGTGGTGACATCTGGGATCAACTGCATGTCTGATTCAGAGATGCCAGCGAAGCCGCGGATGGAAGAACCATCAAAAAGCTGGCCGTTGACGAAGAAGTCGGCGTCTACGGACTTTGCAGGCACGTTGAAGTGCTGCTGTACGCCTGGCAGGTCGGTGAAACGGATATCGACGAACTTGATGTCCTCATCGGCAATATATGCCAAGACTTCTTCTGGACTGGTAAACATGTGCAGGTGACTCCCTGGTGAGATATGAGTTTTGGTAAACAGAACGATCAGACGGGATGGCCCCGCTGGTTCCCTTGCTTACATATAGAGCTTACCCACAATCCGTTTCTGAATGGTGTCTCTATTGTTTCCAGCCTGTTACAAGGACGAAACTCGGGCATGTCGTATCGCTCTGATCTGGCACGATGCAGTTCGTAATAATCTGACTCGGACACTTAGCGTACTTTTTTGCGGTCAATTCACACCTTGTCACGACGCACAGAAAGGCTCGATAGACTTGAAGATGTGGAAAGAAAAGACTTCGGTTCGTGGCTTGAGGGCCCGCCACAGCACAGCACGCAACAATGGCCAGGACAAGATTTGGGCCGACCAGAAAAAGGCCCTGGGTCAATAGGACGCTTCCCTAAACGGGTCGGTGCATTGTTTATTGACTGGGGGCTGTCAATGCTCCTTAGCTGGTGGCTATTTGATCTAGGTGACCTTGCCACGCTGTTGCTGTTCTGTGCAGGACAGATTATCGGCGTAGGATTCACCGGCCACACCATTGGCCATAGAACTTTTGGGCTTCAGGTACAGTCCATGGATGGCTCGGCGCTAAGGCCCTTGCAAGGCCTGATCCGGTCTTTGCTCCTTTGCCTAGCAATTCCGGTATTCGTTACCGATAAAGACCAGCGCGGATTGCACGACCGGTTAGCCAAGAGCATTTTGGTCAACATCCGATGAGTGAAAAATTGTAGAGAAAACAAAGAAGCCGCAACAGGAAAAATTCCTGTTGCGGCTTCTTGCATGTCTAGTTCTTAGTGACCACGGGTTGCACGGCGGTTTGGCCGTACGCGGCTAGGGTCAACGCCCTTAGGGATAGGCAAGCGATTAGCAGTCAACGTGCTTAGACGCTTATCGATCGCGCTTACCTCAAGTTTGGTGATGGCCTTAGGAAGCTTCTTCATTTCCTTGCCGACGTTCACCAAGCTGGTCTGGTCTTCGTCCTGTCCAGCGTTGATGACGTGGATTGGGACGTTTGGAAGAACGCGAGCAATACGCTTGCGTTCGGAGCTAACGAGTTCGCGAACACGAGTCTTAGGACCTTCGGTAACCAGCACAACACCGGGACGACCGACGGCGAGGAAAACCAAATCCTGGTGGCGGTTGTAAGCCACTGGTTCCTGCTTCAGGATCCAGCCACGACGCAGCACGCTCATCGCGGCACCGGCAGCACCGGGACGACCTTCAAGCTGTGAGAAGGCGGCTCTTTCGGCACGACGGGACATGATGAACATTGCCGCAAGAAGAGCCAGTGGAATGGCGATGATCAACATGGTGATCCAGTTGTTGATCAAGATACCGATGACCAAGCAGACTGCAATTACAGCCAAGGCTGCCAGTGCCATCCACCAAACGACCATAGGGTCGTTGCGGCGGGTCATCTGGAAGACTTGTCCGATTTGCTTCAATCGGCCTGGTTCTTTGTTCTTCTTCTCAGCTTTTGGTTTACGCGAAAACAGGCCACGCTTTGGTTGCGCGGCTGCTTCGTTGTCGGAGTTTTTGGCCATAGTGCCTTAATTCTACGCGATATTGATCAGAGTTCTAAGCCCAGAGCGGGCGCGCGGGAAAATCATCTGCATGTGACGATCAATTGATATGTCAAAGGCCTCGTAGCCGTTGTTCAAAATTGAACTAGGGGACTACGAGGCCTTCGCAAATGTTCACAACCGAGAAGCTTTACTTGATCAGTGAAGCGGCTTCCTGACGGGTGTTGCCTGAGGATTCGATGTGCGAAAGTTCTTCTGGAATCTCGCGACCCTTCTTGCGCATGGCGCCTGCCCAGAGGCGACCGGCACGGTATGAAGAGCGGACCAATGGACCAGACATGACGCCAGCAAAGCCGAGCTCTTCAGCTTCCTGTTGCAATTCAACAAATTCCTGAGGGGTAACCCAACGATCCACCGGCAGGTGAAGATCGGTTGGGCGCAGGTACTGCGTCAAAGTCAGCAGGTCGCAACCGGCTTCATAGAGATCGCGCATGGCCTCGGAGATTTCCTCACGAGTTTCGCCCATGCCCAAGATCAAGTTCGACTTAGTGATCAATCCGCGCTTACGACCGTGGGAAATGACATCCATGGAACGGTCGTAGCGGAATGCTGGGCGAATACGCTTGAAGATACGTGGCACGGTTTCAACATTGTGCGCGTAAACCTCTGGAGCGGAGTCGCAGATAACGTCAAGATTCTCTGGCTTTCCTGAGAAGTCAGGAATCAGCAATTCAACACCGGTGGTTGGATTCATCTTGTGAATCTGACGGACGGTCTCGGCGTACAGCCAGACACCTTCGTCTTCGAGATCATCGCGGGCGACACCGGTGACGGTGGCGTAACGAAGATCCATCTTCTTTACGCTCATGGCGACCTTGAAAGGTTCCGAGCGATCGATAGGGGATGGCTTGCCGGTAGCGATCTGGCAGAAATCGCAACGACGAGTGCACTCGGATCCACCGATGAGGAATGACGCTTCGCGGTCTTCCCAGCACTCAAAAATGTTTGGGCAGCCTGCTTCTTCGCAGACAGTGTGAAGTCCTTCGGACTGCACGAGGTTTTTTAGGCCAACGTATTCGGGCCCAATGTTCAGCTTTGCCTTGATCCATTCGGGCTTACGTTCCACTGGCACTGCAGCGTTTCGCTTTTCAACGCGAAGCATGCGGCGGCCTTCTGGTGCGACGCTCATTAACGGCTCTTTCTTTCGGAGGGAATGATTGTCTAAACGATTTGAGGGGTAAGAAGTCGTTCGAGTTCGACCTGCACGCGGTCGACGATGTCTTCTGGGGTAACAGTACGACCTAGCTCAGCTGAGATGGTGGTGACACCTGCATCGGTAATACCGCACGGGATGATCTGCTCGTAACCGGTGAGCTCATTCGAGCAGTTTAATGCGAAGCCGTGCATGGTCACACCGTGACTAATGCGAAGGCCAATGGCAGCAATTTTTCTGTCTTGCTCGCCATCCTTACCGGGAACCCACACGCCGGAGCGGCCCTTGATCTGGGCTGTGGGGATACCGAGTTCACTGACAACGTTGATCAGTGCTTCCTCGATGGTTTCAACGTAGAGACGTATTGCGCTCATTTTGCGAAGCTTAACGATGGGATAGCCGACCAGCTGTCCCGGTCCGTGCCACGTGAGCTTTCCGCCTCGGTCTACGTCTACAACGGGTGTGCCGTCTAACGGAAGATCCTCCGGTTCGGTCCTCTTGCCTGCGGTATAGACCGCTTCATGCTCGAGGAACAAAACTCGCGGAGCCTGTTCGTCCGCGGCTACCGCATCATGCAACTGGATTTGGTAGTCCCAGGCTTCCTTATAGGGCACAAATTTTGAGCCTAGTCCGACTCGTTCGAATTCGATCGCCATGAGGGTTACCCTACGCCGATGTCTTTGCTGTCGCTAATTCGCTTGACGAGCCAAAATCTGTGGATAACCAACTTGTGTTTCTGGTTTTTGGACTACAACGGAGACATGAATGAATCAACGAATGTCTTATCGTGGCCAATCAGTCCCGGGTACGTCACGGTTAGACCATTAAGTGCCAAGTCACCGTGCAAAGTTTGGTTGCTGCGCCGGGAAAGTGATCAGTCTTACATGGTGCTAAAACTGAGTTTGACTATGGAGAACGTCACCTCGTTGAGGCAAAACGCCATCACTGAATCGAGGAAATATGTCGTCGATTTTTACGGGACGTTATCGACACAATTGGGTGATGGGTTGATCATGGAATACTGTCCCGGCGGAAGCGTCGCCGAGCTGGTCCATAGCCGTGGTGTCTTCAGCCTTGGAGAATGTATTACTGCGCTGGCCCCGGTCGCTCAGACATTGTCGGTGATGCATTCCGCAGGCACGAGGCATGGTGATCTGTCGCCAGCCAATGTCCTGCTTACTGCCAGTGGAATGCCTAAAATTATTGACTTCCAGGAAGCTGCATCAGAGACACAAATCCCCTCAGGTGCAGGCACACCCGGATTTATGGCCCCTGAAGCCAGTTCTGGAGAACTAGAACCCCAAGTGGGGGCGCAGGACGTTTACTCTTTGGGTGCTTGCCTATGGTTCTTGCTCTCAGGTCGGCCACCGGATCCTGAATGGAGTCGGGCTCCGGCCAGCGTCATGTTCCCAACCATCCCCGACATTGTCCACGAGCTACTGATTGAGTCATTGAGCGTTGACCCGCACAGCAGGCCTACGGCTGAGCAATTCGCCAGAACGCTATTTTCTAGTAGCGCGGCTGAGCCGATTCATTGGGAAGGGCACGTATCTGAGGATGCTACCCATTTGATGGAAACTATTCATCCGGAGATTGATCACCGGGGTCTGCGCAGTCGAAATCAGCACAGACGAGATCGAGCAGAGTCGAAGATATGCGCGGGATCCGACAAGAGTACAAATATGCACAAGCTTCGCCGCACACCCGGAGCTCTTAAAGTTGCGGGGACTGTGGTGCTAGGAATCGGAGTTTTGCTGGGAAGTTTGGTGGGTGTCAATCACCTTCGTGCTGCCACAGCATCGGACCCCAGCGCTGAATTGGTAACGCCATTGGCAGAGCCAAGCTGTCGAATCGATGATGCAGGACAGGAACCTGCCTGCGTGCTTCAGCAGGACACGGTAACTTCTGCGTTTCTCAGTCTTACTAAAAAGCGTGATGCGGCCATGGGCGCGATGAATACCAAGGCGTTGAAGGCTATCTACGCTCCGGGATCGGAGCAATTGAAACGCGATTTGGAAACAATCAAAGCGCTAGAAGAGATGGAACTGAGATTTGAAGGTCTGGAGACCCATCTTCAAGATGTGAAAGTGACTGCGCGCGGGCAAGGAAACTCGGTAATGCTGGCGGCCACTTCAACCCAGCCTGACTATAAGTACAGGGATCTGGAGGGCAAGAACGTGCATACAGTTAAATCTGCAGAACCTCAACGCGTTGAGATTGAACTGGTGCTCATTGATGAACAGTGGAAGCTCGGTAAGGTGATCCGTCATTAAACGCGCAATGGCAGGAACTGTAAACCAGCACGAGTAGTGCGCCAGTTACTGTTCCTGCCAAAGGTCAGAGTCTTGTTTAGACCCAGAGGGTGGCAACGGCAATGTTGATGAATGCCATTCCGCCTACGGCGTGGGCAAGGCCAGTCGAGACCTCTTCGCCAGCCTTGATCTTCTTGCGGCCGAGGAATGCGGCTACAGCGATCACGATAGCGATGACAATCTTCACGGCAATTTTTGCGTGGTTCACTGGATCGGTGCCAGCCTCAGCGATGCCTACCAGCGCAAGTCCGGTGACAAGCTGTGCCAGGGCACCGTACCACTGCCAGACATTGACAGTTGGCGTTTTGAAGTTGGCTAGCCAACCACCGAAGATTGCTCCAGCTCCGAGGATGTGAACAAATACCAAAATGACTTTAAGGATTTCCATAGTCCTAGCCTAATCTAAATTCGACGTAACGTAGAAAACAAAGATCGTCCCTGCTGAAAGGTCAGCAGGGACGATCTTTGTTGCGGCTATTGGTCTAATCTAAGACTTAGAGTCCTAGATCGCCTTCGAATGCGCCACCCTCAAGGCGAGCCTTGACGGTCTGCAGGAAGCGACCTGCGTCAGCACCGTCAACCAGACGGTGATCGTAGGTCAGGCACAGGTACATCATGTGACGGATTGCAATCGAATCGTTGCCATCTGCATCGGTGATGACCATTGGACGCTTGACGATCGCACCGGTGCCCAGGATTGCTACCTGTGGCTGGTTGATGATCGGGGTGTCAAACAGTGCGCCGACCGAACCAATGTTGGTGATCGAGAAGGTGCCGCCCGACAGCTCATCAGGACCGATCTTGTTGCTACGGGTACGTGCAGCAACATCGGCGATGCGCGAAGCCAAACCGGCGAGGTTCAGATCTCCTGCGTTCGATACAACTGGAACCAAAAGGCCCTTGTCGGTATCGACTGCAAATGCCAAGTGCTCGGCATTGTGGTAGGTGATCTGCTGAGTCTCTTCGTTGTACTCTGCGTTCAACTTCGGGTGAGCCTTCAAGCCTTCGGCAACAGCCTTAGCGATGAATGGCAGGTAAGTCAGGTTCACGCCGTTGGTGGCCTTGAAGCTGCTCTTAGCCGAACCGCGCAGCTTGACGATGCGGGTCATGTCGATCTCGTGGACCTGGGTCAGCTGAGTCGAAACGTCCAGCGACTCGCGCATACGACGGGCAATAACCTGACGGATGCGTGGAGCCTTTTCGGTGGTTCCGCGTAGCGAGGAAGCCTCGACAGCCGGGGCAGCTGGCTTGGCTGCTGCAGGAGCAGCAGCTGGTGCGGACGATGCGGCAGGAGCAGCTGCTTCCTTAGCGGAAACGGCATCAAGCACGTCCTGCTTACGGATGCGACCGCCAACGCCGGTGCCCCTGACCGATGCGATGTCGATTTCGTGCTGGTTAGCAAGGCGGCGAACCAGTGGGGTTACGTAACCCGACTCGTTGTTCGACTCTGCAGCAGGAGCTTCTTCCTTAGCTGGAGCAGCTGGAGCAGCAGGTGCTTCTTCCTTCGCAGGTGCAGCTGGAGCAGCAGGTGCAGCCGGAGCGGCAGCAGGTGCCTCTTCCTTCGCAGGAGCCGCAGGAGCTTCTTCCTTAGCAGGAGCCGCAGGAGCTTCTTCCTTAGCAGGAGCAGCAGCGGCGCCAGCGGCACCGATCACTGCGAGAACTGCGCCAACTTCAGCGGTCTCGTCTTCTGGAACACGGATTTCCAGAAGGGTACCGGCAACAGGGGAAGGAACTTCGGTGTCGACCTTGTCGGTGGATACCTCAAGCAAAGGCTCGTCGACGGCAACTTCTTCGCCAACTTCCTTCAACCAACGGGTAACGGTACCTTCGGTAACCGATTCGCCCAGAGCTGGCAGGGTAACTTCGGTGCCCGAAGCGGAACCGGCCGATGGAGCAGCAGCTGGTGCTTCTTCCTTAGCTGGAGCTTCTTCCGCAGCAGGTGCAGCCGGAGCTTCTTCCTTGGCTGGTGCTTCTTCAGCAGCTGGTGCGGCAGGAGCGGCGTCGCCGGATCCCGAACCGTCGCCAATGCGAACCAGTGGAGCGCCAACTTCAGCGTCCTCGTCCTCAGCCACGAAGATTTCCTCAATGATGCCAGCAACTGGCGAAGGAACTTCAGTGTCTACTTTGTCGGTGGACACTTCCACCAACGGCTCGTCTACCTCTACGCGGTCGCCGACCTGCTTCAGCCAGCGAGTTACCGTACCTTCGGTAACGCTTTCACCCAGTGCGGGTAGGTTTACGGTTTCAGACATCGTCCCGTATCTCCTTGGTTTTTAAATCTTGAATTGTGGGTGGAGGCCGAGCCTCCGAGCTTTGTGCACTAGGCAGCGCGTTCGTCGAACGCGCTGCCTAGTGAAATCAAAAGCTATTAGCCGTGTAGTGCAGCGCCGGCCAGAGCCATAGCTGCTTCGCCCAATGCTTCGTTCTGAGTTGGGTGAGCGTGGATCAGCGGAGCGATGTCCTCTGGGTATGCTTCCCAGTTAACAATCAACTGTGCTTCACCGATCTGCTCGCCGATGCGACCGCCGATGCCGTGAACGCCCACGATTGGACCGTTCTTGACGCGAACCATCTTGATCAGACCGCTGGTGCCCAAGATTGCGGACTTACCGTTACCAGCGAGGTTGTACTCGGTGGTTTCGATCTGGTCTGCTCCGAACTTCTCTTTAGCCTTAGGCTCGGAGTAGCCGACCGATGCAATCTCTGGTTCGCAGAAGGTGACCTTCGGGATGTTGATGTCCTCGATGATCGCTGGCTTCAGACCGTTGATTTCCTCGATCACGAAGCGACCGTGCTGGTAACCGCGGTGTGCAAGCTGTACGCCTGGGACAATGTCGCCAATTGCGTAGATGTTGCCAACGCCGGTGTGCAGACGCTCGTCGGTGATCACGAAGCCGCGATCGATGGTGATGCCCTGCTCTTCGAAGCCAAGACCCTCGGTAACTGGACCGCGACCCACTGCAACCAGAACGATGTCTGCTTCCAGTACGTTGCCGTCAGCCAGCGAAACCTTGACGCCGTTGGCGTTCTGCTCGACCTTTTCGAAGAAGACACCAGTGTTGAACTTGATGCCACGCTTCTTAAAAGCGCGCTCCAAGGTCTTGATGATGGCTGGATCTTCGTTAGGAACCAGCGAAGGCAGGCCTTCAACGATGGTGACGTCGACGCCGAATGAGTTCCATACGGAAGCGAATTCAACACCGATAACGCCGCCGCCGAGCACGATGGCGCTCTTTGGCATGTCTTCCATGTTCAATGCTTCGGTGCTGGTCATAACGCGGCCACCGATTTCCAGACCGAAGGTCTTGGAAGTGGAGCCGGTTGCCAAGATGATGTTCTTGCCCTTGTAAACGGTGCCATCAACATCGATGGAATCCTGGGAGACAAGACGGCCGTTACCAGTGATAACGTTGACCTTCTTCATCTTGAGCAGGCCCTGCAAGCCCTTGTACTTTCCGGCAACAATGCCTTCTTTGTACTTGCGCACGCCACCCAAGTCGATTGACTCGAGCGAGGAGTTGATGCCGAACTTGGCACCCTCGCGAGCGTTTTCAGCCAACTCTGCAGCGTGCAGGTAAGCCTTGGTTGGGATGCAGCCGGTGTGAAGGCAAGTGCCGCCCAGCTTTTCCTTTTCAATCAATCCAACGGTGTAGCCCAGCTGGATGGCACGCAATGCTGCCGAGTATCCAGCGGATCCACCGCCGAGGATGAGGACATCAAATTCTTGCGTTGCTGCCGAATCGGCCACGTGAACGCTCCCTCGTATTCGCTAAGTGAGGCCGGCTTTGGCCGACCAGGGGATCGGTCGCAGATCTTTGGGAGCATTACGCTGGTTGGCGCGCACCATAGATCCACGGTGATGTTTCAAAACTTACCTTAGTACCGCATACCTGCCAGAGTCACCTTCGAGGGCGTAAAAGTCAGGCATGTCTCTTATTTTCAATCTCATCCCGGCATCCGATTGCCATCGGCAGTGATACCGGGATGAGATTAAGAGCTAAAAATGCTGATGAAGCAGACTGCTCATCGGTGCCTAATTTGCGGCGAGCTGCTCCGCGTAGGCAACCAACGTACGAACCTGTGAGCCAGTTCCGTTCTTCGGGGTGTAGCCCCAAGCGCTACCTTCATTAAAGGCAGGGCCAGCAAAGTCGATGTGTGCCCATGGGATCTTCTTGCCGTCAACTTCGCCGACAAATTCCTCAAGGAAGACGGCTGCGGTCATCATGCCACCCATGCGCTCACCGATGTTCGCCAAGTCGGCAACTTGGGATTCGATGCTTGGACGCAGCTCTTCTGGCAGCGGCATTGCCCAAGCAAGCTCGCCCACCTGATCGGATACTGCAACAAGATCGTTGGTGACCTGTTCGTTGCCCATGATGCCAGCGGTACGCAGACCAAGCGCCAGCATCTGTGCACCGGTAAGGGTAGCGATGTCGATCATGACATCTGGTTTTTCCAAGCTGGCAGCGGCCAAACCGTCGGCCATAACCAAACGGCCCTCAGCGTCGGTGTTCAAAACCTCTACGGTTTTGCCACCAAACATGGTCAGGACATCGCCCGGACGCGTCGAAGCGCCACCTGGCATGTTTTCAGCCAAGCAAAGCCACGCGGTGACCTTGACGTTGAGACCCAGCTCGGACACTGCAGCCACAGTCTGGAACACCGCTGCCGCGCCGGACATGTCAGACTTCATGGCGTGCATGCCAGCAGCTGGCTTAAGCGAGGTTCCACCAGTGTCAAAGGTGATGCCCTTGCCGATTAGTGCAATGTGCTTGGTTGCCTTAGCGGGGGAGTACTCCACCTTGACCATTCGAGGCTGACGCACTGAACCGCCGCCAACGCCGATCAGACCACCGAAGCCTTCTTTAGCCAGGCGCTTCTCGTCAAAGACCGCGACCTTCAGCGGAAGTGACTTGGAGTAATCCTTCACTGCGGTAGCAAATGATTCAGGGTAGAGAACATTGGCTGGTGCATTGATCAGGTCGCGGGTGCCGCGAACAGCACGTCCGAGCACAGCCGCACGCTTCAAGACCGCAGGAAGGTCTTTGGAGGTGGCCACCGAAGTTGCAATCTGCGCTTCGGCCAAGACTGGCTTGTCGCTCTTCTTTGAGCGGTGGTTCTCGTAGCGGTAGCTGCCCAGGGCGATACCTTCGGCGATGGCTGCGACACGTTCGACCGTCTCGGAAGGCAACACGAAGATGGCGGTTTTGGTATTGGTCAGCTGGCGTGCAGCGGATCCGGCGGCACGACGAAGCTTCTCTTCGGTGAGTTCAGCTAGTTCTTCAACGCCCAGACCAATGAAAAGCAGAACCTTTGCCTTGGACCCCTCAACGCCTGGAAGCAAGGTGGCTTCGTCAGCCTTACCCGAAGCTCCTAGCGTGGTCAGCGACTGCTCCAGCGAAGAAGTAGTTTCCGAAGTGAAAGGCGAGGCAACGATGGTTGCTTTACCGTCATTCTTCAATACGCCCAAAACGAGGGTATCGGCGCTCTTGCGCTTAATGTCAGTGCCAATGGCGCTCAAAGTGAGATCACTTGAGTTGATCACAAAATCATTCCTTCTGTGCCTTTGTAGGGTCTGAGGTCCAGTGCTCCGGAATGGTAATCCGAAACGTAGTGCATGCTGTTGAGCAAAACACTTGCTACCTCTGATGTTATCCGAGGAAAAGGTTCATCGTGCGTCACTTCACAGCGAGCGTAAGCATCGAAGCGATAGTATGTAATATCGCGGTTAAATTAGGGTGAATTGGAAGATTACGAACGCCCGAGGTCCGCTAACAAGCAAGTCGGCACTGAATGAGGAGAAAATGTCCAAGGAATCGTTGATGACGTTGGTCGCAGACGACTTGGATAATTCACGCCTCCAAGGCCTCGGAATGTACGTTTTGCTCAAGAGCATGAGTGATGCGGGACAGAGCCAATCTCAGGTCACCAACGAACTATTTGGTCGTCTGGACTCTGAACTGTTTGCAACTTTTGATGCTGATGAACTGGTTGCCTACACCTCCCAGCGTCCACGGTTGACCTTCCTGGGTGATCACTTTGCCGCCTACCAAGCGCCGCGTATTGAGATTTACTTGATGACCGATGGGATGGATCGAAAATTCTGGTTCCTCACTGGAGTAGAACCTGATCTCAAATGGGAACGCGTCATCGCAGAGATTCTCGGATTTATCGAAGCCTTTAACGTGGCTCTAGTTGTTGGCTCTGCTTCGCTTCCGATGCCGGTTCCACACACCCGCCCGGTAGGCGTGACGGCTCATGGAAACCGCAAAGATTTGATCGAGAACATTTCAACGTGGAGCCCCACCGTTGAATCGCCGGCTGGAATTACGTCGTTACTCGAAATTCGGATGACTGAAGTCGGCCGCGACATTGTGGGTTATTCTCTGCACACCCCACACTATTTAGCCGAATCCGAATATCCAGCGGTAGCGGTAGCGACCCTAGAGTACGTCGGTGCCGCCCTGAAGCTCGCGCTTCCCACAGACAAACTTCGCGAGGCTGCTCGACTTCTTGAACAGCAACTAGCGGAGCAACTTGAAGCTAACAATGATGTTCGCCAAATGGTGGATGGATTTGAAGAACGCTTTGATGCCCACGTGAAGGAGCATGAGCCGCGCTCGTTGCTTCTTGACGAGGACAAGCAGATGCCGGGCGCGGAGGAACTGGGCGCAAGCGCCGAACACTTCCTCTCGCTAATCGAAAATACCAATGATTGGTTAAGGAACGGGCGCGAAGAGCCCCAATCAGGTGATCAAGACCAGTGAGTCAATCGCATTTGAATTCGTCGAAGTCCTGGTTGGTTTTCGGATTCGCAATTCTTGCTTATATATCCGCAATTTCACAACGCACTAGTTTTGGTGTGGCCGGCATTGAAGCCACTGAGCGCTTTCATGCCAGTGCGCAGATCCTAGCGACATTCTCAGTAGTTCAGTTAGTTGTCTACGCTGGGGCCCAAGTTCCAGTCGGCCTACTTCTTGATAAGTATGGGCCGCGCATACTGATCACCTGTGGTGCGTTACTAATGTCCGCTGGACAAGCGTTTCTCGCCATGTCGGTCAACGTTCCCATGGGTTTGATTGGGCGCGTCATGGTTGGCATGGGCGATGCGATGGTTTTTGTTTCCGTCCTCAAACTCTTGCCCCTGTGGTTCTCCGGATCAAAAATTCCCGTGCTCACACAGCTCACCGGTACCTTCGGTCAGCTTGGTCAATTGATCAGTATTTTCCCGTTCCACCTGATGCTGCTCAACGCCGGCTGGTCGCCAGCGTTCTCGGTAATGTCCGGGTTTGCCTTCGCTACGTTCATTACGACGATTGCATTTGTGCGCAACGGCTCTGGCTGGGAGGGTTCAGCCCACAGCTCGCATCCCAAGGATTCACGGATCGCCCTTGCACTGAAGCAGCCAGGTACCCGGCTGGGGTTCTGGACCCACTTCACTACCGCATTTATGGCGAACACCTTCATGATGACGTGGGGCTACCCGTTCCTGGTTGAAGGACAAGGCTTAGACAGCACGTTGGCCTCCGGGCTTATGTCCGTCTTTGTTGTCGTCGCGGTTGTCTTGGGTCCTGTGCTTGGAACGCTCACCGCACGCCATGCGCAACATCGTTCCAATTACGCGTTGAGCATTATTGGCCTCATGCTGCTTTTGTGGGCTGTTGTGCTTCTTTGGCCGGGACACGCGCCGTTGTGGATACTGATTATCTTGATGATCAGCGTCGCAGCCGGTGGTCCTGCCTCGGTGATCGGGTTCGATTTTGCCCGCACCTTCAACCCGCCACGCATCTTAGGCACCGCCACGGGTCTGGTGAATACCGGTGGTTTTATCGGTGCATTCGTCACGATCTACGTCATTGGGTTCATTCTCGATTTGCTCAACAACGCCAACGGCTCCACCGGCGAGTTGTACAGTCTCGGATCATTCAGAATCGCACTGTCGTTCCAATTTGTCATGGCAGCAATAGGCATTACTTTTATGCTGATCGAACGACGCAAAGCTCGCCGATTCCTAGCAGAGCAGTAGTCCATCGCCACTAGCGTCCTAGGTTCTCCACAACTGGCCAGTTCTAAGAAATAAAGCTAGTAGATGCAGTGCACGGTAAGTGCATGACAACTACACCAGAACGCCAGCCGCTATCGCTGTCCAGTTACAAAGACATTTTGGCCTATGTGCCGCATGCCCTTGGGTTCCATCCTCGTAATTCAGCGGTATTGCTACTTATTGAAGATGATCGTCTTGAAGCCACGTTGCGGGTTGACTTACCGCCATCTACTCGGCGCGAAGACGTGGAGAATTGGTCCAGCCAGGTCAACCGACTCCTTGAACGGATCCCTAGCGTCCAAGACGTCGCTCTGGTGATCTACGCTCCGGAAGATCGCCTCGCTCAGCTTGACGCGCCCTACTCATCGCTGGTGAACCATCTCGAAACCACCCTGAGTCGCAGAAGAATCCGCCTACGCCACGCATGGTGCTTACGCGCCTCAATGATTTGGGACTACGACCCAGAAGAGGGTAACTGCGCCAAGGCCGTACCGTCACTGGTCACTAATGAAACTCACCTATCGATGGTCCTGGCTGGATCCGCACCGATGGACACGCCATGGGATGGAACCGGTATCGCAAAATGGTCAAATTCCAAAGATGTTCTCCACCTTGTTGTAGATCAAGGTGGCAACGTCATGGAGTGCCTCGAAACATGGAATCGCACTCTAAAGATGACGCAGAAAGATTCAGAGTCATCCTTGCGCGATGATCCGAGATTGGCTGCTTTACTTCTTGGATCCTTACAGACGAAATTCGTTCGAGACCTCTTGCCGTATCTGGCTGGCCAGGGACTAGAAGACACCCTGGACATCATTTTTGGCGTTTCATTTGACGCGCAGGAGGGTGCCATCG
Source organism: Glutamicibacter sp. MOO4 (assembly GCF_056934395.1). Classification (NCBI taxonomy): domain Bacteria; kingdom Bacillati; phylum Actinomycetota; class Actinomycetes; order Micrococcales; family Micrococcaceae; genus Glutamicibacter; species Glutamicibacter sp. MOO4. Next base: position 1,596,639 of record NZ_CM167800.1, on the reverse strand, counting down.
CCCCGTTATCTGATTATCTGCTTGGTCGGGGCTGGTATGCACCAGATTGGCGCAGGGTGGATCGACTGTGGGAGGTTGCTCGTGACCTTTTAGGTGTAGCGTGCGACGATAGCCGACACGCCTTACTGTGCATTCTGGCTTGGATTGAATGGGCAAGAGGGCGAGGGTCAATGGCGTTGGCACTACTGAACCAGGCGGTGGAAGAAAACGAGAAGTATGAATTAGCAGCGTTGCTTCAGAAACTCATGTCTCACGGCATTATGCCCTCGTGGGCAACGGATCAACTTCGTGCCTGGCGTGCGAACTTCGCGTGACACGGGCTCACCGGGGTGTCTCAAGTGGTGTCTGGGTGGTAATTCGTGGATAATGAAATTACAGACCCGGTTAGGTTCGAATTGCCTTGGCCTGAAATCTCACGATTTTGGGAACATAAGGCGGGCTTGAAGCGTTGTTATCAATGTGCCAGCCCCGGCGTTTAGTCACTGATTAAACGTCTTCGGACTTGACAGGGTCATAGTGGTGTTACCGGCAGGTGCATCCGGAACGCATCGTTAGAAAGGTTATTCGTGTCATCTTCTGAGACGAACGCTAATCGTCAAGCAACTGAGGCCACTGAGGCCGAGGTCCCCGAGGCAGAGGTACCAGCAGAAACTCCTGCGGCGAAGAAGCGTGCAACCAAGGCTAAGCCTCGGACCAAAAAGGTAGCTGCAGATACTGCAGCACAGGACGAATCAACCCCAGCTGTCGCAGAAGGCGACGACGATGCTGAAGAAAGCACCGATTCGAAGTCTGACGACAATTCGAAGGGCTTCACCCTCTCCAGCGGTGACGACGACGCTCCTCAGCAGCAGGTTATGGTCGCCGGCGCGACGGCTGACCCGGTCAAGGACTACCTGAAGCAGATCGGTAAAGTTGCCCTGCTGAACGCAGAGCAGGAAGTCGATTTGGCTCTGCGCATCGAAGCGGGCCTTTTTGCTACCGACAAGCTGGAGAAGGACACCGGCGCCATTGACCAGCGTTTGCGCTGGGACTATGAGCAGATCATTCACGACGGCAAGATCGCAAAGAACCACTTGCTGGAAGCAAACCTCCGTCTGGTTGTTTCGCTGGCTAAGCGTTATACCGGTCGTGGCATGCTCTTCTTGGACTTGATCCAGGAAGGTAACTTGGGTCTGATTCGTGCCGTTGAAAAGTTTGACTACACCAAGGGCTTCAAGTTCTCGACTTACGCTACCTGGTGGATCCGTCAGGCTATTACACGAGCCATGGCTGACCAGGCTCGTACCATTCGTATTCCAGTACACATGGTTGAAGTCATCAACAAGTTGGCGCGAGTACAGCGTCAGATGTTGCAGGACCTCGGTCGCGAACCAACTCCTGAAGAGTTGGCCAAGGAACTGGACATGACTCCTGAAAAGGTTGTCGAAGTTCAGAAATACGGCCGCGAACCAATCTCACTTCACACTCCACTGGGTGAAGATGGCGATTCCGAGTTTGGTGACCTGATCGAAGACTCTGAAGCAGTTGTGCCAGCAGACGCTGTGTCATTCACTTTGCTCCAGGAACAGCTTCACTCGGTTCTCGACACGCTCTCCGAGCGCGAAGCCGGCGTAGTGGCAATGCGCTTTGGTCTGACCGATGGTCAGCCGAAGACTTTAGACGAAATCGGCAAGGTTTACGGAGTTACGCGTGAGCGTATCCGTCAGATCGAATCCAAGACGATGTCTAAGCTACGTCACCCATCGCGTTCGCAGGTTCTGCGGGACTACCTAGACTAAAACTGAAAGCAAGATAGCCAGTTGAACTTTCGTTCAACTGGCTATCTTGCTTTTAAGACAAAAATTGGCGGCCCACAAATAGTGGGCCACCAATTTCGAGCTAGACGAAAACGAGATTAGTCGTTAGCGTCAACCTTTGGCTTTTCGTAAAGTCGCGAGGATTCGTCCTGCCAAACTGAGGACTGTGGGCGTAGCTTAGGTTCCACATCGCGGGCGTGGTGAGCGCAGAACAGCAGCTCACCGCCGGTTGAAGCCAGCACGGCTCGCACGTAGGCCTGTGCACCACAGCGGTCGCACCGGTCAAGGGCGTTCAGTTCACGACTAGCGGTCGTAGTAGTCATTGCCAGCCTCCTAAAGTTGATGGTTACTCAATAGAACCAGTTTGGGCTTCGACTTTATCCCTAAAATGGCCGTCTTTCGCTCACCGCGTAGTTGATGTGGACAAGGTCATAGCTGTCATCGGTGGCGCCGACCGGCGGAAAATGACAGGTATTCGAACACAATAACGATTAGAATGGAAGACAAGACGTTCTTTCTTATGTAGGTAGGAGACTATAGCCCAGTGGCTTCATCCGACAATTACAGCGCGCGACATCTCTCTGTCTTGGAAGGCCTGGAAGCGGTTCGTAAACGTCCAGGCATGTACATCGGTTCAACCGACTCCCGCGGGCTAATGCACTGCCTATGGGAAATTATCGACAACTCTGTTGACGAAGCTTTGGGCGGCTTCGGTCAGGCAATCAACGTAATCCTGCATGCCGACGGATCAGTCGAGGTCCATGACGATGGCCGAGGCATTCCTGTTGATGTGGAACCCAAAACTGGTCTGAGCGGTCTGGAAGTTGTCTTCACTAAACTTCACGCTGGCGGTAAATTCGGTGGTGGCTCCTACAGCGCTTCCGGTGGTTTGCACGGTGTTGGCGCTTCGGTCGTTAACGCGCTATCGGCGCGACTTGACGTTGAAGTTGATCGTGGTGGCAAGACCTACAGCTTGCAGTTCCGCCGTGGAGAGCCAGGCAAGTTCTCGGACAAGGGACGCAAGAAGGCTGAAGCTCCCTTTACGCCGCACGAAAAGGCCACGATTCCCGAGGTCATCGCCAAAGCTAAACGTGGTGTAACCGGAACTCGAATTCGGTACTGGGCAGATAACCACATCTTTACCCCGGACGCCAAGTTCTCTTATTCGGACCTGCAGGATCGTGCTCGCCAGACCTCATTCCTCGTGCCAGGATTGCGCATTACTCTCCGCGACGAGCGTGGCCTGCCTGGTACACCCGGCGCTGAGGGACCGCATGAGGAAGTGTTCCAACACGACGGTGGTATCAGTGAATTTGTTGACTACCTCAGCAGTGACTCTCCAGTTACTGATATCTGGCGTTTCCAAGGCAGTGGTTCATTCCACGAAAAAGTTCCAGTCATTGATGACAAGGGGCGCAGCCACATGGAAGACGTGCAACGAGTTTGCGAAGTGGACGTGGCCCTGCGCTGGGGGATTGGCTACGACACTTCGGTGCGCAGCTTCGTCAACATTATTGCCACTCCCAAGGGCGGTACTCACAGTGCTGGTCTAGAGCAGGCGTTGCTCAAATCTTTCCGCAAGAATGTTGAAGCTAACGCCCGCAAGCTCAAGTTTGGCCAGAAGGACAAGCTGGAGAAGGACGACGTTCTTGCTGGCATGACTGCAGTGCTTACTGTTCGTCTTGCGGAACCACAGTTTGAAGGGCAGACCAAAGAGATTCTGGGTACCCCTCAGGTGCGCCAGATTGTCACCAAGGTGGTTGAGAAAGCGCTCAACGAACGCCTGGGATCCAACAAGCGCGCAGAAAAAGCAGAAGCAGCTACTTTGCTCGAAAAGGTAGTCAACGAGATGAAATCTCGTGTCTCTGCGCGTATGCACAAGGAAACCCAGCGTCGAAAGACCGCGCTGGAATCTTCGTCCCTACCAACCAAGCTGTTGGATTGCCGGAGTAAAGAGGTCGGGAAATCCGAGCTATTCATCGTTGAGGGCGACAGCGCATTGGGCACGGCTCGCTTGGCCAGATCAAGCGAGTATCAGGCTTTGCTTCCGATTCGCGGCAAGATCCTCAATGTGCAGAAGGCATCCATTTCGGACATGCTTTCGAATGCTGAATGCGCTGCCATGATTCAGGTCATCGGCGCCGGCTCGGGTCGAAGCTTTGACATTGAGCAGGCACGCTACGGAAAAATCATTTTGATGACGGATGCTGATGTTGACGGTGCGCACATCCGCACGCTGTTGCTCACGTTGTTCTATCGCTACATGCGTCCAATGATTGAGCATGGGCGCGTCTATGCGGCGGTTCCACCTCTGCACCGAATTGAAATCATCAATGCGGGATCCAAGCAGAACGAAGTGGTTTACACCTATTCGGAAGCGGAAATGAACCGTCTGCTTGCAAAGATCGAAAAAGAGGGTCGGCGTTACAAAGAGCCAATCCAGCGGTACAAGGGCTTGGGCGAGATGGACGCAGACCAGCTGGCAGAAACGACGATGGATCAGCGCCATCGGATGTTGCGCCGCGTTGGTATCGAACACGCGCAGGCCGCCGAGGAGGTCTTTGATCTGCTCATGGGCTCCGACGTCGCACCACGCAAGAAATTCATCATTGACGGTGCCGATGATTTGGAACGTGAACGTATCGACGTTTAGCGTTTAGAGCTCAAGAGTCCTTGGATGCAGTTCAATTGTGAACCGTATCCAAGGACTTTCTTGTTGCCTGCAAGTTCAGATTTGAAAGCTACCAAGCTAGCAGAGTTGGTGCGACTAACAAGATCGTGGGACAGGCTAGGAGCAGGACCGTGCTGGCAAGTACGAGGAAGCGAGCGAGCTTGTTCAGGGCAGTTTCGGGTGAGAGTAGACGCTGCAGTCGGCGTGAGGAAACCTCACCGCCGGGCATTCCGACCAACTCAGCATTGGACGAGCTTTTGATCATAGAAGCATCATCAACGGCTGCAGCGGTGGCGACGGTAACGATGGCTTTGAGCAGAGTCTGACGGTTGACCTGTTCCAGAGCTTTATCGTCGGCCAGCATTTCGATCAATTGACGCACGGCTTCTAAAGCCAGCTTGGAGGTTGGAAGCCAGGGGAGTGCCTCATTCCAAGCGGTAAAGGCCAAGATGAGCAAGTCGTGTCGTTGGTCCAGATGTGATCGCTCGTGCGTGATTACAGCCTGTTGTTCCTCTGGCGTAAGTTGAGTCAGCAGCCCGCGTGAAAGGACAGTAACTGACCTAGAAATGCCCGGCACACAGTAGGCCACCGGCATGTCATGATCAATGACTAATGTGTTGGGTCGAGTCTCTGAAGGATTACTCAGCAGTCGAAGTAACTGACGGTGCTTTGCTCGTTGCCTTGAGGTCCGCCATGCTGCTCGGATGAGGGTGAGCACCAAGTGGAAGCCAAATAGGAAGGCTGTACTGAGCGCAAAGAGGTGCACAACGCCTGGATATTGCACTTGAGGGTCGCCCATGAGCAGTCGCCATCCGGCGTCCAACGCAGAAATGAGATTGTCGCCTAGAGGGGATAGCCCCCAGACCAGCATGGAGCCGATCATCGAAAGGCCACCGCCCAAAGCGATTGCTTGCCATAGAAGAACGGCCTGCACCGGCGCGCGCGTGATCCATTTAGCTTTTGATAATGCCAACGGCGTCGGCCACGCCAATGCGATAGCCAACGCCGCTAGGAAATATGAGGTGAGAAGCACTCAGTCCCCGAAGTTTGTCTAAATTATGCGGACTTTACTGAGTCCAAGATAGCACGCAGAGAAGCTGCTTCATCTGCTGTTATGCCGCCAATGAAACGGGCTAGGACTGCTTCGCGGTCCTGCGCGGTGCCAAGAGCCTCGTTGAGCAAGCCAACGGTGTGGTCTTCGCGCGAGGAGCAAGCAGCATAGCGATGAGGGCGTGTGGAGCGTTCACGTTCCACGAGCCCTTTCTTTTCTAGGCGGGCAAGCACCGTGAGCACCGTAGTAACTGCGAGTTCCTTCGCATCGGCGCCAAGTGCCGCAAGATCATCGCGAAGGTCATTCGCGGTGAGCGGTTCTGCAGAGTCCCACAGAAGGTCCAAGACGGAACGTTCCAGATCGCCAAGGCTGGCCACTAGGTCTTACCTCACTTGCTTTTAGTTCTTTCGCTGAACATGTTGGCCCAAGGCCTAGGTGTACAGCTTGAAACACCAATTGTAGCGATTTTTGCGCGAGATTTCTACAACGCGTAAAAGAGTGGTGATTCGTGTTGGTGACGCAGCGGGCTACGCGCGCAGTCAGGATTTCCCGAGCTGCAAGTCGAGGGTTTGATTGGTTGATGCGGTCGTTTCTTGGATGTGCGATGGATCTCGGAATCTTGACTTCTACAAGCTGTCGAAATCGTCTATTGTGATACGTGAAGGCACTTCTACGGTTCGTAGAAAAAGTCTCCCAAGCTCCTACAAAGCGAAAATTGAGGAATCAATGGATGCATTGGAAATTGCCCGCTGGCAATTTGGCATAACCACGGTCTACCACTTTCTCATGGTGCCCTTAACGATCGGTTTAGGACTGACCGTCGCAGTATTGCAAACCATCTGGCACCGCACCGGCAATGAACACTGGCTGCGCATGACCAAATTCTGGGGCAAACTGTTCCTGATTAACTTCATCATGGGTGTGGCCACTGGTATCGTGCAAGAATTCCAGTTCGGCATGGCTTGGAGCGAATACAGCCGCTACGTCGGAGACGTTTTCGGCGCACCACTAGCTATGGAAGCGTTGCTGGCGTTCTTCGTCGAATCGACCTTCCTCGGACTATGGATCTTTGGCTGGAAGAAGCTGCCAAAGCTCGCGCACCTAGCCACCATCTGGTGCGCTTCGCTAGCGACCATGCTCTCGGCGTACTTTATTCTCGTAGCCAACTCTTGGATGCAGCACCCGGTAGGCACCAAGATCGTTGACGGACGCGCTGTCATGACCGACGCGTGGGCGGTCTTCACCAACAACACTGCCTTGATCACCTTCCCTCACACGCTCTTCGGTGCTTTTGCCGTGGCAGGCGGATTCTTACTTGGCATCTCTTGGTTCCACCTATACCGTCGCCGGAAAGAAGGAATCGATACCGTTGATTCCAACGGCTACGTCATCGTCGGCGAAGACTTGAGCAAGGGTAAGAACCGCGACAAGACCGATTACCAAGTGTGGATCAAATCGCTAAGGATCGGCGCCGGTGTTGCGGTAGTGGCCTTCTTGGGCGTGGCCCTAACCGGCCACGAGCAAGCAAAACTAATGTTCGAGCAACAACCCATGAAGATGGCCTCGGCTGAAGCTGCGTGCCACGATGGCACCGGATTCTCCGTGCTTTCACTCGGTGACATCAACGCTCATGGAGCTACCGATTGCAACGATGTTGTAGCGGTCTTCGAAGTACCTGGCCTGTTGTCCTTCCTTGCTAACGGAGACTTCACTACCGAAGTAAAAGGCGTTAATACTCTGATTCCTGAATACCAGCAGAAGTACGGTGAGTACTACCCGGATGACGAGTCCTTCGGGCAGTACGCAGGTCAAAAGATCGACTACCTTCCAGTCATGGAAGTGACCTACTGGGGCTTCCGCCTGATGATTACCTTCGGCGGTCTGTCCGCGGCCGCTGCTGCGCTGGCCCTCTGGATTACGCGCAAGGGCACGGTGCCCGAGAACAAATGGATTTCACGACTGGCTGTCTTGGGTATTGCGGCTCCTTTCGGTGCCAATGCCACTGGATGGATCTTTACCGAAATGGGACGCCAACCATTCACCGTGGCACCTAATCCGCAGATGGGTGGGGTTGACCAAGTCTTTATGTACACAGCTGCCTCGGTCTCTCCGACTGTCACTGCTGGAGAACTGCTCTTTTCACTCATCACCTTGACGTCGATTTATGCAGTCCTACTCGTTGTTGAACTGGTGCTGTTGACCAGATACATCCGGGGTGGGGTGGCCTCAGCAATGCCAGAACTCGACGCAACGGGTCACGATGATCATCCTGATTGTGACCACCACGAAAACGACGACGTTTTGGCGTTCGCTTACTAGCGGCGCACTCAAAGGAGAAAACCATGGAATGGCTACCAACACTTTGGTTCATCGTCATTGCACTACTTTGGTGCGGCTATCTATTTCTTGAAGGATTCGATCTCGGGGTGGGCATGCTCATCGGTCTGGGTCGGCCTACCGAGAAAAGAAAACGACTGCTACTCAATACCATCGGACCGGTATGGGACGGGAACGAGGTGTGGCTACTAACCGCTGGTGGCGCGACGTTTGCTGCCTTCCCACATTGGTACGCATCGCTATTCTCAGCCTTGTACATTCCACTCACTGTGGTGTTGGTGGCACTGATCTTCCGTGCCGTGGCCATTGAATACCGCGGCAAGGCGATCACCGTGCCCACACGTAAGCTCTGGGATCTAGCCTTGGGAGTCGGATCGCTGGTGGCAGCTTTCGGTGTGGGAGCCCTGTTGGCTTCAACGACCATCGGCCTACCGCTGAACGAGAACGGAGACCGGATCGGCGGGGCCTTCGCGTGGCTTACCTGGCATGCCGTCCTGGGTGGTGTGGCAGTAGTTGCCTTCTGCTGGATTCATGCGCTGGCTTTCTTGCGTCTGAAAACTGACGGCCCGGTACGCCAAGAAGCAGGCAAACTAGTTGGACGCTGGCTATCAGTGGCCGTCCTTCCATTGCTGCTCTGGACGCTTTGGGTTCTGCTAAAGAACGAATCAGCATTCGCGTGGGCAGCCCTAGCGGTCGCCCTGATAGCGGTAGTGGTTGCACTGATAGCAGGTCGAGCAGGTAGAGAAGGAATCTCCTTCCTGGCGCTGGGGATCATGTTATTAGCTGCGGTTGCTGCGATCTTCTTGGCTGCTTACCCAGTAGTTCTGCCGTCCACCATTGACTCGGCATTTGACCTGACCGTCGAGAATGCTTCAAGCACTGCGTACACATTAAAACTGATGAGCGTTGTTGCGGCGTTTGGTGTTCCTCTAGTAGTGGCATATCAAGCGTGGAGCTACTGGGTATTTCGCAAGCGGTTGCGCGAAGAACACATCCCAAAAACTCACCGCGTTACCTCGATCGTCAACTAACCATTTGCACAACCGAAAGTTGAGCTATGCCAGCCCCACGTTTTCTTCCTAGAGAACTGATCTCACCCCGGCAGTTCGCCTTGCTGACGTGCTTTTCTGTCATCAAGGCCGTGGGGCTGGTTCTTGTCGCCTATGCACTCGGGCGCTGGATTGCCACCATGGCACAAGGCGGGAACCCTGATACCAGCCTCCTATACGTGGCAGTAGCAGGTGCCGTGGTGCGAGCCTTGGCAGCGTGGGGACTGAACGTCGGGGCGCGGCGCATGGGACTGGGCGCCAAAGAACGAATGCGGATGAATCTGCTTGAATCCGAAGCAGCTCAGCCAACGATTGTTGCGGCCAAGCAGAATCCAATTCCCGTGGTCGCAACGCTTGCCAGTCACGGAATTGAAAAGCTAGACGACTACTTTACGAAATTCATTCCTGCGCTGATCGGCGCAGTAGCGGTCCCGCTGCTACTCGGCCTGTTCATTTTGAAAGTTGATTGGGTCAGCGCAGTCATTTTATTGCTGACGATTCCACTCATTCCTGTGTTCATGGCGCTGATCGGAATGCACACCCAAGATACCTTGGACCAGTCGCAAGCGGCCCTAGACCGTCTTGCAAGCCAACTGTATGAGCTGGCCCAGGGGCTTCCGGCGCTGATGGGACTAGGACGTGCCCGAGCGCACGGCAACGCCATAGCCAAGGTTGGCGCCAAATATCGCACCGCGACCATGGCGAATCTCAAGACCGTGTTTATGTCCAGCTTCTGGCTGGAGCTCATCTCGACACTTTCTGTCGCGGTGCTCGCAGTCTTTATCGGTGTCCGGCTCGTCAACGGTTCCATCGAGCTATCGGCGGGGCTGACCATCTTGATTTTGGCCCCCGAACTCTTCTCCGCTCTTCGGGAAGTTGGGTCTTCCTATCACGCGGCAGACGACGGACTAGCTGCCTACGGACGCTACGTGAAGCTCAGCAGCTCCACTCCTACCGCCGGCATCAGACAGTCCACTCCACCAAGCGGCGACAACGTGCTTGAAATCGAAAACCTGAACCTGCGCTATGAGCAGGGTGCTTACGTCTACCAAGACTTTAGTCTCACCCTGGCTGCGGGGCAGCGCCACATCGTGGCTACACCCAGCGGTACCGGAAAGACAACCCTGCTCTCCCTCGTTGCTGAGGCCTACAGCAGTGACAACACCTTTGACCCCGAGCTGGTGCAGGGCAGCATCCGGTACTCAGGTTCAATGGCGGTAATCAGTCAGCATCCACGGTTTGACGCGAGCACTGGCGCCGAACAACTAGCCCAAGACGCGCCACTTGCCAGCCCGGCCATGATCTCCGAGTTGGCCAACCGTTTGTCGCTCAAAGCCCTATTGGAGCGCAACATCTCCGAGTATTCACCGGGCGAATTACGCAGGCTAGAGGTCATGCGTGCGCTATTGCGCATCCACACCGATACTGAATGCAGGCTACTGCTGGCCGATGAACCTACGGCACATCTTGATCAGGGCAATGCGGCACAGGTCCACCAGCTTCTCGAAGAGCTTCCCGAGCGTTGCGCCGTACTTATTGCCAGCCACGACCCACTGATCGATCAGACGCTGCGCACAAACCAGGGTGCTTCAGCACTGCCTGCACGGGTGCCAGAACAGCTCGAAACCACACAGCACAGCGAGCACTTCGCAGAAGTAACGACGCGAACCTTTACTCCTCGATCTGAGCTGCTGCGCCACTACCATAGCGCACCCAAGGCCGTGCTGTGGGGAACACTCAGCGTCCTATGCGCCGTAGCGCTAGCCGCACTGAGCGGCTGGCTCATCGTTGAAGCCAGCTACCAGCCACCCATCCTGCACTTGAGCGTCGCCTTTGTTATGGTTCGAGCGCTGGGAATTGGCAGGGCAGCATTCCGCTACCTGGAACAACTGGCAATTCACGACGCGGTGCTCGGCTACGCCGGTGACCTTCGCGAAAAAATGTGGAATGCCATGATTAAAGACCCCGCACGATGGGGCTTGTTCAGCCGTTCATCGGTGGTGTTGCGCTTCCTGCTAGCTGAGGTAGACGAACTGCGGGACCAGCTGGCACGTGTCCTGTTCCCGCCGCTCTCAGCAATTGCCTTGTGGGTCCTGGCCACGATCACCCTGTTCATCATCCAACCTGAATTCGGATGGGTAGCGCTAGTTGCTGGTTTGGCGCTGGCTTTCCCTGTCCGCTGGCTAGTAAAGCGGGTGGAAGGCCAACAACTTGTTGAACAGATGAATCACCGTTTTGCCATGAACCAATCTGTGCTGAACGTCCTGCGTCATAAGTCGGCGCTGCGAATCAATCAGTCCCTTGAACCAGCGATTCAAACGCTGCATGCGGAACAACAAGCCAATACTCTTGCCGCACGTCGACACGCACTCGGGCAAGGCAGCGCATCGGTGCTCGCCGTATTGTTTAGCGTTGCGATGGCAGTTCTCGTCACCTCGCTCTCGCATAGTTCAGCTTCCCTGACCGCTCTTGCAGTTCTGTTGTGTCTTGCTCTGGGGGATAGCGCAGGCAATGCACTGCTGGCGGTGCAACAGGGGCAGTCGCTCAAACAACTCACCAAACAACTTGAACGCCACGGTCTGACCAGCAATGAGGACCACAAGGCCGCAGAGGACAATCACGCCGAATCACTAAGCGGTGACGTCGTGGGCTTTGAACTGGACGCTGTGGGCTTGGGATATGGTGCTGGCCCGGACGTTGTCTCCGGGGTGACAGCGATAATCCCACAAAGCCAGTGGACAGCCATCGTCGGTCCGTCTGGCTCAGGCAAGTCGACTCTACTGACAGCCCTACTCGGTGCGTTGCCGATTCGAAGCGGTGCATTGAACGTTGTTGATGAGTACGGTCAGCGTCAGCCTATCGATCACGCAGATTTGTCATCGGTGGCATGGTGTCCTCAAGAAGCGCACCTCTTTGACTCGTCCGTCCGTCGAAACCTGATGCTCGGCGTGCCCGAGGAGCAACAACGCACAGATGATCAGCTCATTGACGTCCTCAAACAGGTTAACCTGTACGCCTGGTACCTGAAACAACCTTCCGGACTAGATACCAGAATTGGTTCCGGCGGGCATAACCTTTCGGGCGGACAGCGTTGCAAGCTGGCTGTGGCTAGGGCAATCCTAGGCGGGCACCAAGTTGTTCTGCTCGATGAGCCCACCGCTCATTTGGGTGTTGACGAAAGCGAAGAGCTAATGCGAACACTACGTGAGTCTTTGGCGACTCGCACCGTAGTGCTCATTACTCATGATGAACAATTGGCACAACACTGCGAGCAGCAGATAGACCTTGGCACCAAAGCGTTAATGCGCTGAAACAACTGGCTGAAACAATTAAAGGTGCCTTAGTGAATCGAAGTATCGATTCACTAAGGCACCTTTAGTGCATTTGGCTCAGGGCTAGAGAATGACTCCGCCGTCGTCAAAAGGTAAAGTGTCTTCGCCTGGGGTGAAGGTTGGAGCAACTCTTGGCTGCTGCACTTCAACAGGAGAGTCCGGCTCGTCCTGTACAACTGGCGCAGGTTGTGCACCGTTGACGCTTAATGTGCCGCCGAGGATGTTGATCGACTGTGCCAGCGGTGCACCTGATCCATCACGCTTTGCATATTCGGTAGGCAATGCACGAACGATGCCCGCAGTGGAGCTAGCTCGTGCCGGTCCCTGACCCGCAAAGCCAAGCTGCAAATGATCTTCGCCCTTAACAAATCGGTGCGCACGAACGCCCGCGGTGGCACGACCCTTTGACGGGAATTCAGCAAACTCGGTCAGCTTCACGGACTGACCGGACGTCCCCGGCAAGGTTTGCGAACCGGCCGCGATGGTAGCCACAACAGTTTGCTCCGCGTTGGCCGGCACCACACCAAAGAAGATCACACGATCATTCTCGCTGAGCTTGATTCCGGCCATACCTCGGCCGGTCCGACCCTGTGGACGGACCGCGGAGGCTGAGAAGCGCAAGAGCTGGGCATCGCGAGTTAAGAAGACTAACTCGTCTTCTTCGCGTGCCACGGCAGCGGCGACAACGGCGTCGCCGTCCTTGAGTGTAATGGCCTCAAATTCATCACGGTTCAGCGGGTATTCAGGCGTAACTCGCTTGACCACGCCCTGTTGCGTTCCGATAGCAATCACTTCATTGAGCGGTACCAGCGCGATCGCCGTTTCATTCTTGGCGAGCTTGAGGAACTCAGTAACTGGCACACCCTGAGCCAACTGCGGGAAGCCATGGGATTCAGGCAGGGCTGGCACGTCGATTAGCGAAACACGAATGATTCGACCGGTGCTGGTCAGCGCTCCAATTTCACCGCGTGCGCTGGAAGGTACCTGGGATACCAACACGTCGTGCTTGATTCGCGCTGAGTTGAAGTCCACTTCGGTTCGATCGGCAGTACGTGCGATCTGTCCGGTGGCAGAAAGCAGAACCCAGCATGCACTGTCAGAGATTTCCAAAGTGAGCTTGGCCTGCTTGCCGTTACCAACGGCCTCCGGAAGCGCGGTGCCCTTCAACGGGGCCAACTGTGCAGACTTGAGCAACTTGGTACGTCGAGGCGTTCCGAAGGTTTCCGCCATGGTGCCAAGCTCTTCGGAAACGAGGGAGCGCAGTAGCTGATCCGATGCCAAAATCGCGCGTAGCTGTTCGATTTCTTCGCGCAGCTGTTCAGCTTCGGTTTCCAATTCCAACTTGGAATACTTGGTCAGCTGGCGCAGACGCAGTTCCAAAATGTGGTTGGCTTGCGGCTCGCTGAGGTCAAAGACCGTCATCAGTCGTTGACGAGCTTCATTAGTCTGTTCCGATGAACGGATGATGGCGATGACATCGTCGATATCAACAATGGCAATCAACAAACCCTCAACCAGGTGCAAACGATCTTCGCGTTTTGCCAGACGATGAGTGGTACGACGGCGGACTACGTCCAGTCGGTGATCAACGTAAACAGTGAGCAGCTCGCGCAAACCCATGGTTCGCGGCTGGCCGTTGACCAATGCCACGTTGTTGATGCCGAAGGAATCTTCCATCGGTGTGTATTTGTAGAGACTTGCCAAAACTGCGTTGGGGTTAAAACCGTTTTTCAGTTCAATAACCAACTTGAGGCCATGGTGGCGGTCAGTCAGATCAACAACGTCGGAGATGCCAGAGATCTTCTTGTTGTTCACACCATCCTTGACCTTCTCGATGACCTTTTCCGGGCCCACACCGTAAGGAAGCTCGGTGACTACCAAGGCGGACTTACGGGCGGAAAGTTTTTCTAAAGCGACGGTGGCACGAGTGCGGAACAAGCCACGACCGGTACGGTAGGCATCCTTCACGCCGTCCAGACCAACGATGCTGCCACCGGATGGCAAGTCAGGGCCTGGAATGAACTTCATCAGTTCTTCAACGGTGGCTTCGGGCTCAACTAGCAAATGCTGGGCGGCGGCAATAACCTCACCCAAATTGTGTGGGGCCATGTTGGTGGCCATACCCACGGCAATGCCGGTGGTTCCGTTGACCAAAAGGTTAGGGAAGGCAGCAGGAAGAACCTCTGGCTGCATGAACTGATTGTCGTAGTTAGGGATGAAGTTCACGACGTCTTCATCCAAGTTGGCCGTCATTGCTACAGCAGAGGCGGCCAAGCGTGCTTCGGTGTAACGAGGTGCAGCCGGACCATCATCGAGAGAACCGAAGTTTCCGTGGCCATCAATCAAAGGAAGGCGCAGCGAGAAATCCTGGGCCAGACGAACCATCGCGTCGTAAATTGCGGCATCGCCGTGCGGGTGCAATTTACCCATGACTTCGCCGACCACGCGGGCAGACTTCACGTGACCCTTTTCAGGGCGCAAACCCATCTGCGCCATCTGGAACAGGATTCGGCGTTGGACTGGTTTGAGTCCATCGCGTGCGTCGGGTAGAGCACGTGAGTAAATCACCGAGTAGGCGTACTCCAAGAAGGAGGATTCCATTTCATTGGTCACGTCGATATCGACGATGTTCTCAACGAAATCCTCGGGAATCTCTTCAGACTTCTTTCGAGCCATTACTCTATTTGTCCTTCACATACTCTCTTGCGGCCTGAGCGGTCGATACTTCGTGTTGCGTCTGGGCACAACGCGAAGGTCACGACTATCCTAAGCCTATGGTGGATCGTAAACTTTCGGCGGCATATCCGGCACATTGGGAAGCTGATGTTGTGCTTCGCGATGGGACGACAGCGCATTTGCGGCCTATCACCCCGCGTGATGCGCAGGCGTTGCAGGAGATGCATAAGCATCAGTCTGAAACCTCGGTCTACCTACGCTATTTTACGTACAAGTCGTCGCTGACCCCTAAAGAGCTAGAGCGTTTCACCAACGTGGATCACACCAACCGTGTGGCATTCACTGTGGTGCGCGGTTCAAAGATTATCGGTGTTGGAAGATATGACCGTTTAGATAATCCGCGTGAAGCTGAAGTGGCGTTTAACGTCTCTGATGAATACCAAGGCACTGGTATCGGATCAATTCTGCTTGAACACCTCGCAGCGGCAGCCCGAGAAAAGGGCATTGAAAAGTTCGCTGCTGAAGTTTTGCCTGAGAACCGCAAGATGCTCACCGTCTTCTCTGAAGCCGGCTATGCGGTAGCTCGCCATTTTGAAGATGGCGTGGTGATGCTCGAATTCTCCATTAGTCCTACCGAGAAGGCACGAGAAGTCACGGAATCCCGTGAGCACCGTGCCGAAGCCAGCAGTGTGGCCGGGCTTCTGTCACCAGATTCCATTGCGATCGTTGGTGCTAGCCGGACGTGGGGAAAGCTTGGCCATGATGTTCTGGAACGACTTATCGAATCCAAATTCGCCGGCATCGTCTACGCGGTTAATGATGCAGCTTTGGAAGTCGGGGGACTAGTCTCTTACGGCAAGGTCAGCGAAATCCCGGGACCAGTGGATGTGGCGGTGCTCTGCATTCCACGCGAACGAGTATTGGAAACGATCAAAGACTGCGCCGCCCACGGTGTAAAGGCGCTCGTGATCATGTCGGCCGGATACGAATCCGCCGAAGGTCTTGGCGCCCAACGCGAGCTAGTAGCCCTGGCGCGCGCTAACGGGATGCGGGTTGTTGGGCCGGCCTCATTGGGCCTGATCAACACCGATCCTGCCGTGAACTTATACGCCTCGGGCAGCGCCGGCTCACCACAACCTGGCAACGTCGGCTTCTTTAGCCAGTCAGCAGCCATGGGAATGATTCTGCAGGGCGTAGCCATCCAGCAAGGAATCGGTGTCAGTAGCGCGATCTCAGCAGGCCTGCGTGCCGACGTTTCTGGCAATGACGCCATGCAATTCTTTGAAGACGACACACGTACCGATGTCGTTGCCATGTATCTTGAGTCCTTTGGTAATCCCCGTAAATTTGCTCGCATTGCCCGCAGGCTGGCGCGACGTAAACCAGTCGTCGTTGCCAAGACCGATGTGATGGGGCGCAGATTGCCACCGGGCCATTCGGTGCGAGTAGGACAGGCACCGGCCGGCGCAATGAACGCGATCTTGCGCCAATCAGGGGTGATCCGCGTTCGGTCCTCCGAAGAGCTACTCGACGTGTCCTCATTACTCTCAGTTTTCCCGCCACCTCAAGGGCCGAACGTTGCCGTCCTTTCGAACTCCGTGACGATTGCCGAAGTGGTTTGCGATGTCGCAGAAACACGGAATCTGAATTCCGTGATCCATGGAGGCGAGCTCGATTACAGCGTGGGCCAATCTCGTGCCCTCCCGATGTTGCGCCGCAGAATTCAGCAGCTGATTGACGACCCTCAAGTGCACACTGTCGTGCTGGCACATTTGCCATATTCCGGATTGGAAACCTCTGCTGTTCTCAAGGTTGCTCGTGAATTCTTAGACCAACCCAAACCTGTTTTGGCTCTCGTCCCTGGCTTGGCCGATACCAAAATTACCGGTGGGCTCAAACAAGGCGTGCCGTTGTACACCTCGCCCACCACAGCGATCGGTGCGTTAGCCAAGGCCTACGGTTATCAGCAATGGATCGACGTGCCCTATGAGGCCATCGAAGAGCCGGAAGGCATCGATGTTGACGGTGCCGCCGACTTCCTCAAAGAACTGGGAAAATCCGTCTCGGGTTCCAACTTGTTAGAACTCACCGAATCTCAGGCGCAAAAGCTGCTTGGTTTCTACGGCATCGAAATTTTTGGATCTCGCGTGGTCAACACGGTTTCCGAGGCCATCAAAGCGGCCGACGAATTGGGCTGGCCGGTAGCACTGAAAGCCAATGATCCAGACTTGCGTCAGCGTCTAGATCTTGGCGGAGTACGGTTGAGCATTCCGGACCGTGCCAGCCTGGAATCCAATTTCACCCACATGAAGTTACTGATGAAAACCTACGGAGTGGATGCCCTTGAAGTTCAGAGCATGGCCCCGGCTGGTCAAGCTTGCGTGCTTAAGGCAGTGGAAGACCCATTGCTTGGGCCCGTGATTTCCTTTGGCCTCAGTGGAGATCCGGTGAATCTCTTGGATGACTGGGCTCATGGGGTAGCGCCGCTGTCCGCTCACGATCTTGAACAACTCATTAGGCGTCCGCGAAGCAGCGTTCGGTTGTTGGGATATCAGGGGCTCGCCGCAGTGGACCTCGAAGCACTGAAGGACTTTATTACTCGCGTGTCTCTCTTCAAAGACAATCACCCCGAAATCACGGTGGCAAAGTTTGCACCTATCTCGGTGTCAGCAGATTCGCTGAGCGTCTTGTCGGTGAATATTCAGATCAGCAATGCTGAGCAACGAATTGATAGCGTCCGCCGGGCGTTACGAAGCTGAGCGCAATCGCCCAACGTGAATTGACCTCGTCAACTGAGTAGAATTGAGTTATGAGTTCTCCAACATATTCGACTGCTCCTGGCGCTGAGCTTCAAGACGATCTGGTTCGTGCAGGTTTTTACCCGCAGATGGTCCAGGATGTACTTGCTGAAGCAATGATGAATCAGCCAGTGCTTGACCACTATGTTCATCTGGAAACTCATTTCGACAACACTGAAGTTCACCGACACATTACGGTCATGGTGATGAGCGAAAAAGTTCTGTTTATCTTGCATGTTGATGACCAGCAGCTCGATGATCATGGCAAAGATGTCATGGCTCAGGTTTCGGTCGAAATGATTGCACTTGCACGTATTGCATCGGTCGCAACCAGCTTTGTGTACCATCAGCCGCAGCACTATTCGGCTGCGGATCCAGTCAAGGAACTGACCTTCGGAATGTCGTGGGGTGGCACCAAACGTATCGATCTGGCTCCCGCTGATTGCGGTGACCCGCAATGCGAGGCCGACCACGGTTTGAACGGCACCTCACAACCAGAAGACTTAGTGATTCGGGTGAGCGCTGAAGCCGATGGGCAACGTGCGGTCAACAAGGCTCGCGAATTTGCTGTTCGACTACGTTTGGCTACGATCTCTTGAGCCATAATGACGAGGTAAATGTGTCTGAACTTGCGGTCCCAGCAAC
This sequence comes from Glutamicibacter sp. MOO4, assembly GCF_056934395.1. NCBI lineage: Bacteria > Bacillati > Actinomycetota > Actinomycetes > Micrococcales > Micrococcaceae > Glutamicibacter > Glutamicibacter sp. MOO4. The sequence goes on along the minus strand of NZ_CM167800.1, from coordinate 1,578,284 downwards.
CAAAATTCCTGATGCACCGAAGTACGGGCAAGCCACCCTCTCAGAGATCCTGCCCTCTGCGGCTACGGCCTTGGGAGTACCGGGATTCGCCAACGCTTTGGGCTTGAAAAAGACCAAGCGCGTTGTAGTGATCATGGTGGACGGTTTGGGTTGGAACCAGCTCAAGAGCCACACAGGGCATGCACCTTTCTTGCGATCTTTATTTGCCGATGGGCAAAAATTGGGCACCGGGTTTCCCTCAACCACTGCAACTTCCCTGAGTAGCTTGGCCACCGGTGTCACTCCAGGGGAGCACGGCATGCTCGGATACGATGTGGTGGATCCGGCGCAACGTCGAGTAGTCAACCAACTAGGTGGCTGGCCGGCAGACCTGAATCCGGAAGCTTGGCAAACTCAGCCAACCGTATTCCAAAAAGTAGCCGAACACGGCGTACACGTGGCCACGGTTTCAATCCCAATGTTCGCCAAATCAGCATTGACCCGTGCCTCTCTGCGCGGTCCTGTGTTTGTCGCAGCGAACCAGCCAATGGCACGAGCCAAAGCCACCCACAACGTATTCGATTCACATCGTAGTGCGCTGGTCTACACCTACTTCAACGAGCTAGATAAGACGGGTCATAAGTTCGGTGTTGACTCCAGTCAGTGGCGAGACACCCTTGAGGAACTCGACTACGTCATCAAGTCGCTGGTGTCTCGACTGCCTGAAGAAACCACGGTGCTGATTACTGGGGACCATGGGATGGTCGACGTTCCCGAATCGCAGCGCATCGACTACAGCCAGTACCCAGAACTTGTTGAGGGAGTGGAGCTAACCAGCGGTGAACCTCGCGGGGCACAACTAACCTTTGCCGTCGAAACAGACGAGGCCGGCAGGCAACGAGTCAAAAATGCCTGGCACAAAGAATTTGGTACCAAAGCTTGGATCATGACACGCCAAGAAGCGGTGGAACGTGATTACTTTGGCCCGATCACCGATGAGCACCAGGCACGTCTGGGAGATCTGATGATCCTAGCGGCAGAGTCAATAGCCTTTTACGACGGTCGTCGGGTTGCTCCGATGGCTTTCGACATGGTGGGACAGCACGGTTCGCTCACAGCGGGGGAGCGCTTCGTTCCGCTGTTAGTGCACCGAACCAAATAAGAATTTGATAAAAAATATGCGATTGGGGTAGCACCAGAAGGTGCTACCCCAATCGCATATTGTCCCTCTACTGAGGGCTAAGAATCTGTATCCTTCTTGCGCTTGCCAAACATGATGTCGTCCCAGCTAGGAACCGACGAACGCTTGGCCTTGCGAGGTGCAGAGTCATCGTTCTGCTCGGACTGCTTGTCGTCAGCTTCAGAATCATCATGATCTGAATCGGTCACAACCATCAGCTGAGAAGTGCGAGGCGAGATACCCTGCGGGAGGTTCGGCAACGAGTCATCTTCTTCCGCATCGTACTTGCTCATGCCACGCTCAATGATGTCGTTGAAGCGTGACTCGCGCTCAGGATCCTGATCCTTGGGGCGCTGTCCACGACGAGCGTTGAGGAGAGTTACCAATTCCTCGGTCTCGTCAGCTTCAGGAGCGTTGGATGCTGGTGGCTCAGGCTCAGCCTGGCTTACCGCAGCGACCGGGCGGAAGTAGTCAGGAGCTACTTGCTCGCTCAAGGTCTGTGCCCAGCGGTTGAGGTTCTTCAAAGATTTGCGTGCTGGGGAGAACGACCAGCGGGCAACGTTTCCAGCGGCACTCTGCGCATCGGTACCGAGGGATTCAACGTTGTCGCTAGGCAACGGAGAATCAAATTCAACGGTAATGATCCACTGACCCTCAGGATCTTTCCAAGAGTTCCAGCGCGCAGAATCGCTGTCGATGTGCAACTGGTTAAAACGGTGCACAACCATCGAGCCCAAGTCTGCTGGTTCTTCACCAAAGACTTCGCGGTATTCAGCATCGGTCTGTGGACCGGACACCTCTACACGACGAGCGAGTTCAGCCATGTGCTCACGTTCAGCGAGTACAGGGCCCTCATACTTAACGATGTCCTCGACTGGGATGTCCCATTCGAGCGACAGATCATAGGCAGAAGCACCGGCGCGAACTCGCGCCTGAATTTCACGCGGCGAGTGGACAGAGGATTCCTCACGGTTCCTTGGAGCCCGCGAACGGGCTATTTCTGCCATTGCACTGCGCAGTGCATCGTCAACGGGGAGCTCGTAGCTCATCCCGTCGTCACTGCTGACCTGCAGGCTGGAACCATTTTCATGAATTCCTACCAGTCTCAGCTGACGCATTAATACCCTCCACACGCTCTATTTCCTGAGTAAAACTCTGCCACCTTGAAGCCTGAATTCCTACCACCGCCCCGGGTGTGGCGCAAGAATAGTCATCAACTTCACGTCTTATTTCGTGTTCCTTCAGCCTGTGGCATACCAAGTAGCCCGAGGGAATGGATTTTGCGTAAAAACGTTATACTTCTATGCCGGTATGAGTTTTCACCCAGTGATGCTGCCGGCATGGACGAAACACCTGCAGGAAAGAGCAAAAAACGATCATGACATTTGAATCTGCTGCACCAACGATGCTCTCAGAAGAGGACCGCGCCAAGGAAATTGCATCGCTCAAGGCCGGTAAGACTGTCGAGATGGCGAACCTCATCGATGAATCGGAAACCTCTTTGGCTGAGGACTTCGTTTTGCCTGGTGGAGAGACGGCTCAAGAAGAAGCAAGCATCGAGGTCATGGCCGAGCAAGCTGACGAGTTCACTTGTGCATCCTGCTTCATGGTTCGACATCGCACTCTGCTCGCTCGTGAAGACAACGGGCAGAAATTCTGCAGCGAGTGCGAAGGATAGATCCCCAACGCTTTTGCTAAGCGTTGAGGATCTAAGGGTGCTACGTAGAACTACGGGTCAGTGCTTCCTATAGGTCAGAAGGACTACTGGTCTTCGTTGACCCCGTGAGCCTTTTCCAGTTTCTCGGCTTCGAGCTTTCCTTCTTCGGTGAATTCGTACATAACGCCGGAGAGTGCCGCGGCCAATTCTTCGGGGCGGCGAGTAGAGATCAGCCAGTACGGGGTGGTGTCACGTTCGTCGGTGACTTCCATCTTCACAACGCCGTCGAGCCAGCCTCGAAGCACCATATAGGCCAGCCCATGAAGCTTCTGTCCACGCTGCTTAAACGCATCGTTGCCGCGGTAGCCGGTGACTTCACCGATGAACTCTCGTTCAATGCTGGCTCGACCAGCCGAGACGGTGCTTTCGGTAACTTCGATTGCCGGTACGCGCACGAGGAAAATCACTACCAGGGCGATTAGGAAAGCAGCTCCAACGCTCCACCCAAGAATGACGTTGATTGGCGCCACCGCAACACCGGCAGTTATGGCAATAATGATTGGCCAAATCCAGGTGCTGGCTGAAGGCCAGAGTTTTTCGGTGTACAGAACGCGCGAAGCCTCAGGGCTGGTATTACTCATGATTCCAAGTTTAGGCAATATTTCTTTGAACGAGGACAGCGCCGGTGTGGACAGCTCATTCTAAGATCTGCGCGATAGAGTTAAGCCAAAGAAACAAGCGAACCACCAAGTCACAAAACACCCCGGGGGACTACCAAACCGATGAGTGAGCCAACAATCTCGATTGCCATCAATATGCTCGATAGTGAACTGCCCGTTCCGAGCTACTCGCATCCTTCAGATGCAGGCGCTGACTTGCACGCCCGCGAAGGTGCAGTGCTTGAACCGGGTGAACGTGCCTTGGTGCGAACCGGTATCGCTCTGGCAATTCCTCACGGTTACGTCGGACTCGTGCACCCGCGAAGCGGCCTCGCTACCAAGCACGGAATCACAGTGGTCAATGCACCGGGTACTGTTGATGCTGGCTACCGTGGTGAGATCATGGTCACTCTGCTAAATACAGATAAGGCTGAATCCTTCACTATCAACCGAGGCGATCGCATCGCCCAGCTGGTTATTCAGAAAGTTGAGCAGGCGGCCTTCACGCCTGTCGATTCACTGGAGGAGACCGCACGAGGAGCCGGCGGCTTTGGATCTACTGGCGGATTCAACGCCTAACAAAGACCAGCGGACAGTAAGCCCAGATTTTTAAGGACACCATGATTTTCAAGCGTAAAAAATCCAAAGAGCAGGAACCGGCCGTCGAATCCAACGACGTCGCTACTGAAACTTCTGAAACCACTGAATCCTCTGAGCCTAATGAGCCTAAGGCCGGCCCATTCGACATTAATGATGTTGAGAACACGGACGAGTATTTAGACTTCGGGTCGATTCTTATCAAGCCGGTGAGCGGTTTGAAGGTGCGCATGGACGTTGAAGAGTCCAACCAGCGTGTGATCGCAGTGTCGCTGGAAGTTGCTGAGTCGCGCGTCCAGCTGATGGCTTTCTCTTCCTCCAAGTCGCAGTCGCTGTGGCCTGGCATCAAAGACAAAATCAAGAGTGACATCACCGCCCAAAATGGTGAGATCTTTAAGCGCGACGGTGCCTACGGTGAAGAACTGCTGGCGCGCGTTCCACAGCAACTACCCGATGGCCGTGACGGTCATGTAGCGCTACGTTTTGTCGGCATCGACGGACCTCGCTGGTTCCTGCGTGCAGTCATCGGTGGCAGCGCAATTTCTGATGAAGAAGCAGCCCAAACCGTCGAAAACGTCCTGCGCGATGTCATCGTGAACCGTGGCGACAAGCCACTGCCTCCGGCCGAATTGTTGCCACTGAACGTGCCAGCGAATGCGCAGACCCGCCCGGTAGGCGAGGAAGCAGAACCAGAGCTAAAGCGTCCCGAACGCGGCCCTGAGATCACCCAGATTGGCTAGAGATGGCGCTCAACGGTAAGCCCGTTACCCCGCAACTGGGGCCAGCGGATCCGACACTGCACTACTTGTGCTTGGATAACCTGGCCCAGTTGCCGGTCAAGGGCAGAGTGAAGCACACCGGTTACGTTCAATCGGTGAGCTACTCGCCTTCAAATCAGGCACCGTTGCTCAAGGCCGTGGTGGTGGACAAGCTAGGCAGCGTTGCTGCCCGTCGAGGCACCGTCGCGCACGTGAGACTGGTGTTTATGGGACAAAAATCTGTTCCTGGCATCAAGCCTGGGGTGAAGGTGCAGTATTCGGGAATGGTCGCGCCCGTAGAGCAAGTCCCGACGATTTTTAATCCGCGCTACATCATCGTTCCTGTCGCCCGAGGGTAACCGGAGCAAGTTTCCGCCGACGCGGGGCAGTGTCAGTGCCGTTGAACCAATGGAAGTGAGCAGGATGCACAACGAGGATTCAGAGCCGCAGGAGCAACCTGCGCCTGCGCCAAACCAGCAACAAAGTTTTGCCGCGATGATCGGCGCAAATTCGAAAATTGCTCAGAACGCAGATGGCGGAATCGACCTGCTGTCCACCGTGGGTGGTGTGCGTGGCATCTTAGAAACCGTCGTGCCAGGTTTTGTATTCATCATGGTTTTTGCGCTGAGCTCCAACTTGACCTGGGCTCTGATCTCTTCGATTGGCCTTGGCGTGATCTTCATGGTCATCCGCATGACCAAACGCTCTAGCCTGGTCCAGTCGGTGTCCGGCCTGATCGGAATCTTGATTTGTGCCTTTGCCGCTCGCCATTCCGGTAATGCCAAGGACTACTACATTCCCGGCTTCTACACCTCTGGCGCCTACCTGCTGGGCCTCATCATTTCCGTGGTCATCCGTTGGCCACTGATCGGATTGTTGTTCGGCTTCATTCGCAATGAAGGCGTCGAATGGCGCAAGAAGGCCGATCGCCTGCGTCGCTACCAGATTGCCACGTGGATCGTGATTGCGGTGTTTGCCGCACGCCTAGCGGTGCAGCTACCGATGTACTACACCGACCACGTTGTGGCCTTGGGGCTAGCCCGTGCACTAATGGGTGTACCCCTGTATGCAGCCGGTCTGTGGTTCGCCTGGTTACTTTCCAAACCAGCCGAGACCACAAACGTTGCCGCCCAAGATCCGACCGTAGGTTAGCGGGTCGCGTCGCGCAAGGTGCGGCGCAGTAGAGGTTCTGCTTGTGGGGTGGTGATGAAGAAGATTTCATCGCCACCCTCAACTACATCGTCGGCACTTGGTGGGAACGGCGTCTTATCACGTACTACAGCCATCAAGGTGGTGTCCTGCGGCCAACTAACGCGACCGATAGCGCGGCCAATGAGCGCAGAATCATGCGGAACCGTGAACTCGACCATGTAGACCTCACCGGTCTTCAAAGTCAGCAGACGCACCAAGTCACCAACTTCCACCGCTTCCTCGACCAGAGCAGTCATCAATCGCGGAGTGCTCACCGCGACGTCAACGCCCCATGCGTCATCAAACATCCACTCATTTTTAGGATTATTGACGCGTCCGACGGTACGACGAATTCCGAACTCACTCTTAGCCAGCAGTGAGACCACTAGGTTGACCTTGTCATCACCACTGGCAGAGACTACAACGTCATAGTCCTCAAGATGAGCTTGTTGCAACACGGCAAGCTCGCAAGCATCGCCAATTAACCACTTGACGCCTTCAAGATCTTCGCGCTGTGCCATCTCTGGCTGGATGTCGATCAGCAAAACTTCGTGACCGTTGATCACAAGCTCTCGGGCGATAGAGGAACCGACTGAGCCGGCTCCGGCAATCATGACCTTCATGGAGTGCCTCTCAATTAGTCGTTGGACAGGGGAGCAGGTGGGCTTGCAAGAATCTTTTCGACGTCCTTGCTCTGATCCAGACGCATCATCACGTGGACCAAATCGCCACCCTGCAATCGCGTGCGGTTTTGCGGGATCGTTCCCTCGCCAAAGCGAGTCAGATAGGCGACACGAACCCCAGAAGCTGCTTCTAAGTCCTTAACGAGTCGTCCGTACCAACCTCGATTCAGCGCCACTTCTGAGAGTACTAATCGGCCCGAAGGCTCGCGGTAGTCACCACGCATCGAGTAGTCCGGCAGGATGCGTCGTAATACCTGGTCGGTACTCCAACGCACAGCGGCCACCGTAGGGATACCCAAACGCTGATAGATTTCGGCGCGTCCTGGGTCATAAATGCGAGCGACTACATGTGGCACGTTGTAGGTTTCGCGGGCTACACGGGTAGCAAGAATGTTGGAATTATCACCGCTAGATACAGCGGCAAAAGCATACGCGCCATCAATTTTTGCTGCTTGTAATGTGTCGCGGTCAAAACCGCGTCCGGTGACAGTAAAACCAGAGAAGTCTGTACTCAATCGGCGGAAGGCATGAGCATCCTGATCAATGATGGCTACTGAATGCCCCGCTGAATCCAGTGTATGGGCCAACGAAACGCCGACGCGTCCGCACCCCATGATCACAAAATGTGCCACCGAGAACTCCTTGGATTGCTGCTTGTGGTGATTGACCGGCGCACCGCCTAAGTGTGCTCCGAATGCAACAATAGCGCTGTTCGGGTCAAGATTATTGGCGGTGAACCTCCCGTGTGGTTTGCACACCTGCGATAACGTTATCTCGTGCCTGCATTATTTGATGGTCTCAAGAGGATTCTTGTGGGTCGGCCTTTCAGCACTGAACAGCTGAAAAAGAAGCCGCTCCCACCAAACGTAGCGTTGCCGATTTTCTCCTCCAGCGCCCTGTCCTCTCTGGCGTACGCGCCAGATGAAATCCTGCTGACGCTGGCTATGGCCGGTGTCGCGGCAGCGATGCTGTCCCCAGCAGTGGGATTGGCAGTCCTCGCCGTTCTGGTGGTGCTGGTGCTCTCGTACCGGCAATCGGTTGTTGAGTACCCCTCCGGTGGTGGCGACTATGAAATCGTCAAGAAGAACTTGGGTGCGCGTCCCGGTACAGCGGTGGCAGCGGCGCTGTTGGTGGACTTTGTCTTGACCGTTGCGGTGTCTAGCTCCTCGGCTGCTGCTTACCTGAGCGCCATTTTCCCGGTACTAGGTGAACACAAAGCCTGGGTTGCTGCCGCGCTGGTGGCACTGTTGGTAGTTGGCAATTTGCGTGGCACCGGGCAAGGAAAATGGACCCTAGCAATTCCGGTGTACCTCTTTGTTGCGGGAATGCTGGCCCTTGTCGCCATCGGCGGCGTGATGGCATTGACCGGAAACCTTGGCCACGCGCCAAGTGCTGAGTTCACTATTGTCCCCGAAGCACAGTTCGCCAATGGCCTGCACGGCGTGGTTGGAGCATTGCTGATCTTGCGTGCCTTCAGCACTGGATCTGCCGCACTAACGGGTATTGAAGTCCCCATCTCCAACGTTCAAACTTTGGCTAAGCCGCGAGCAAAAAACGCCGGAAGAATCTTGTTGGTTCTTGGCCTGCTCTCAGGCGTATTAACCTTGGGAACATTGATGCTGGCGCGTGCCACCGGGATTAAGGTTGTCGCCGATCCTCAGGCGTCGTTCTTGCTTGATGGTCAGCCAATTTCGCCGAACTTCGTGCAGGTGCCGGTATTGGGACAGCTGGCCCAGGCGGTCTTTGGTGACTACACTTTGGGTCTGATCGTAGTGTCCGTGTTGACCATCGCCGTCTTGCTTTTGGCTGGTAATCAGGCCTTCAACTCTTTCCCATTGCTGGCCAGCCATTTGGCCACCGACGGGTTCTTGCCTCGACAGCTGCGAACACGTGGCGATCGTCTTGGCTTCTCCAACGGCATCCTTTCCTTGGGTGTTGCCGCAATTATCTTGGTGCTGCTCTTCCACGGTGATGTCACTTCGATGGTGCAGCTCTACGTCGTGGGCGTCTTTGTTTCCTTCACGCTGAGTCAGCTGGGCATGCTGACCCACTGGAAGCGCGTCCTTGTCCCCATCTCGGACCGTAAAATTCGAGCTGTTAAGCAACGCAAACGCCTGCTGAACCTGGTTGGTTTGGTCCTGTCAGCGTTGGTTCTTGTTGTTGTGCTGGCCACCAGATTTGTTCATGGTGCATGGCTGGCACTGCTGGGCATCCTCGTATTGATGTTCATCATGCATGGCTTGCAGCGCCACTATCAAAAGGTTGATGACGAACTCGAGGTCGACGAAGACTACGCCGTCACCGCACTGCCATCGCGTGTTCACGCGTTGGTTCTGGTCTCTACCGTGCGCAAACCGGTGCTTCGCGCTCTGGCCTTCGCGCGGGCTTCGCGGCCCTCAAAGTTGGAAGCGATCATCGTTGACGTGGAACGGGAAAAAACCGAGACCACCCTCGAAGACTGGGACCGACTGGGGATCCCCGTTCCGATTACGGCCTTGGCTTCCCCCTACCGCGATATTCCTGGAGCGCTGATCGAACATATTCGTTCCATCAAGCGCGAGTCCCCGCGAGAACTCATCGTTGTCTACATTCCCGAGTATGTGGTGGGCCAATGGTGGGAACAGCTGGTACACAACCAAACTGCGCTCCGCGTAAAGAACCGCCTGCACTATGAACCGGGCGTTGTGATCGCTTCGGTGCCGTGGCGTCTGCGCAGTGCCTCAAACAACCTAGGCGGCGGAGCGACCGAAGAGTCTTCCGCACACCGCTAAAAATGCTTCCTACGAAAGACGAAAAAATGACTGAATCATCAACGTTGCAAGTACGTTTGGGCAATATCGCCCACGGCGGTCACACCGTCGCTCGCCACGAGGGGCGCGTGATTTTTGTGCGTCACGGTATTCCCGGAGAACTTGTATCGGTGCGTTTGACTGACTCGGCCCCGGAAGCGAAATTTTGGCGTGCAGATGTAGTTGAGGTCCATGAAGCCAGTGAGCACCGAGTGCCACACTTCTGGGATGCGGCTGATGCACTCAAGCACCGTGATCCCGTGGGCGGTGCTGAATTTGGGCACATTTCCTTGGCTCACCAACGCGAGTTGAAGTCACAGGTAGTGGCCGAACAGTTCACCCGCTTGGGCGGCATGAAAGCTGAGGATTACAACTTCCCCCAGGTCCAAGAAGTTGCTGGTTCAACTGACGGTTTGGGCTGGCGCACACGCATGTCCTATTCGGTTGATGCCTCCGGCAACTTGGCCATGAGTGGCTTCCGAAGCAACCAGCTCACCGCCATTACTTCGATGCCATTGGCTCATCCAGCCATCGAGGCTAGCGGAATCTATGCGGTGAACTATTCGGGTATTGACCGCGTTGAAGTAGCGGTGTCCAGTTCGGACGATCGTACGATTTTGGTTTTGCTCTCCGAGGCAAGCTCCGGTGCTGCGCTGAAGGTGGCCAAGCAATTCCCAGAAGGCGTGAACGTCGCTTCGTTCACCCAGCGTGGTGGTTCCGCCTCTGACGGCAAGGGTTCATTGGAGATCTTGGCTGGCTCGCCCTGGCTGAATGAAAAAGTGCTGGGGGAGAAGTACCGGATTACCGGCGAAGGCTTCTGGCAGGTGCACCGCAGCGCCGCGACCCTGCTTTCGGAACGAGTAGTGGATCTACTTGATCCTGTTCGTGGTGAACAGCTGGCCGATCTTTATGCAGGCGCTGGCTTGTTCTCCGTTCCCTTGGCCAAGGCTGTGGGACAAGAAGGACGGGTCTTCTCCATTGAGGGAGCACCAGGCACCCACGCGGACGCTAAAAAGAATCTTCGCGATTATCCTCAGGCGACCGTCATTCGCGGCCGGGTAGAGCACGTACTACGTCAGGTCTCCCGTGACGCGAAGCTAGATGGCGTGGTCCTTGATCCACCGCGTACCGGTATCGACAAGCAAGTTGCTGCTGAATTGGGTAGCAGTGGTGTCTCACGTATTTGTTACGTCTCCTGTGACCCTGCATCTTTCGCCCGAGATATCTCGCGTTTGACCGCTCGCGGCTACGAATTAGAGCACGTGGAGATTCACGATTTATACCCACATACTCACCACATGGAGTCCATTGGCCTCTTCGTGCGCCGTTAATCACCTGAATTTGTCCGTTGAGACACGAATTTTGGTCAAAGTTTATTCCGAGGAGTCTTTTTCTGGCAGTTGGCGATAGACTGTTTCTAGCTCTGCCGCGCTAGGAACCTGACTATCTCAGTTAGGAACTCCTAACTGGAATTACAGTGTGCGCGTGCAACAGTATGAGTGTCTGGCGAGAGGAGTCCCACGTGAGCAATGTGGACAGCTTCGGTGCCAAGGGCGTACTTGACGTCAATGGAACCGAATACGAAATTTACCGACTGAATGCGGTCGAAGGCTCAGAAAGCCTTCCCTACAGCCTTAAGGTTCTGCTTGAGAACCTGCTTCGTACCGAAGATGGCGCGAACGTAACTAACGAGCACATCAACGCACTGGGTCAGTGGGATGCGTCGGCGCAACCTAACACTGAAATCCAGTTCACCCCAGCGCGAGTCCTGATGCAGGACTTCACTGGCGTGCCTTGTGTTGTTGACTTGGCCACCATGCGCGAGGCCGTCAAGGAACTCGGTGGCGATCCAACCCGTGTTAATCCATTGGCACCTGCCGAAATGGTTATTGACCACTCTGTGCAGATTGATACCTTCGGTTTCAAGGGCGCTGTAGAGCGCAACATGGAAATCGAGTACCAGCGCAACGGTGAGCGTTACCAGTTCCTGCGTTGGGGCCAGACTGCGTTTGACGACTTCAAGGTCGTTCCACCAGGAACCGGCATCGTGCACCAGGTCAACATTGAGTTCCTGGCACGTACCATAATGACCCGCGAGGTCGACGGCGTACTGCGCGCTTACCCAGATAGCTGCGTAGGCACCGACTCCCACACCACCATGGTCAACGGCCTGGGCGTGTTGGGTTGGGGCGTTGGTGGCATTGAGGCCGAGGCAGCAATGCTTGGCCAGCCTGTCTCCATGCTGATCCCACGCGTTGTTGGCTTCAAGCTTGCTGGCTCGATCCCAGCTGGCGCCACCGCAACCGACGTGGTTTTGACCATCACCGAAATGCTGCGTAAGCACGGCGTTGTTGGCAAGTTTGTTGAATTCTACGGCGAAGGTGTCGCACAGGTGCCGCTGGCAAACCGCGCCACCATCGGTAACATGTCCCCAGAATTCGGCTCCACCGCCGCAATGTTCCCAATCGACGATGTCACCCTCGACTACCTGCGCCTGACCGGCCGTAGCGACGAGAACGTGGCACTGGTTGAGGCTTACGCCAAGGAACAGGGCATGTGGCACGATCCAAGCCGCGAAATCCGTTTCTCGGAATTCATCGAGCTGGATCTTTCCACCGTTGTTCCATCGATCGCTGGCCCGAAGCGTCCACAGGACCGCATCGAGCTGACTTCCTCGAAGGAACAGTTCCGCAAGGATCTGCACAACTACGTTTCTGACGCCGAAGATACCCAGGGTATCGGCCGTCCGTCGACCGCAGTTGAGGTCACCAAGGAAGATGGGACCAAGTTCACCTTGGACCACGGCCTGGTTTCGATCGCTTCGATCACCTCTTGCACCAACACTTCGAACCCATCGGTCATGCTGGCCGCAGCCGTACTGGCTCGCAACGCAGCCGAAAAGGGTCTGTCCTCCAAGCCATGGGTTAAGACTTCGGTTGCACCAGGCTCGAAGGTTGTCACCGATTACTACGAGAAGTCCGGCCTCATGCCATACCTGGAGCAGCTTGGCTTCTTCATCGTTGGCTACGGTTGCGCAACTTGCATCGGTAACTCCGGTCCACTGGATGCTGAGATCTCCGAGGCGATCAACACCAACGACCTCGCAGCCACCGCGGTGCTCACCGGTAACCGTAACTTCGAAGGTCGCATCAACCCAGACGTAAAGATGAACTACTTGGCTTCCCCGCCACTAGTTATCGCTTACGCACTGGCTGGCACCATGGACTTCGATTTCGAAGCTGACGCACTGGGTCAGGACTCCGAGGGCAACGACGTCTTCCTGAAGGACATCTGGCCATCGCCAGTAGAGGTCCAGGAAATCATGGACTCGTCGATTGACAAGGAAATGTTCGCCAAGGGCTACGAAACCGCTTTCGAAGGCGACGATCGTTGGAAGGCACTGGACACCCCAGAGGGTTCAACCTTCGCATGGGACGAAAAATCGACCTACGCACGTAAGGCACCTTACTTCGACGGTATGACCGCCGAGCCACAGCCAGTGAAGGACATCGACGGCGCTCGTGTTCTGCTCAAGCTGGGCGACTCGGTCACCACTGACCACATCTCGCCTGCAGGTTCGTTCAAGTCGGAGACCCCGGCTGGCCGTTACCTGATCGAGAATGGTGTGGATCGCAAGGACTTCAACTCCTACGGCTCGCGCCGTGGTAACCACGAAGTCATGATCCGCGGTACCTTCGCAAACATCCGCATCAAGAACCAGATCCTGGACGGCGTTGAGGGTGGCTTCACCCGCGACTTCACCCAGGAAGGTGCTCCGCAGGCTTACGTCTACGACGCTGCTGAGAACTACAAGGCTGCCGGCACCCCGCTGGTCATCCTTGGTGGTAAGGAATACGGTTCGGGCTCCTCGCGTGACTGGGCTGCTAAGGGCACCGCACTGCTGGGTGTTAAGGCCGTCATCACCGAGTCATTCGAGCGTATTCACCGCTCGAACCTGATCGGTATGGGCGTTCTGCCACTGCAGTTCCCAGAGGGTGAGTCCGCTGATTCGCTGGGTCTGACCGGTACCGAAACCTTCGCAGTTTCCGGTGTGACTGAGCTGAACAACGGCACCACCCCGAAGACCCTGAAGGTTACCGCAACCGCACAAGACGGCAAGGTTACCGAGTTCGACGCAGTTCTGCGTATCGACACCCCAGGTGAAGCTGACTACTACCGCAACGGTGGCATCCTGCAGTACGTACTGCGCCAGATCGCCGCTGCTAACTAGTAGAGCCACCCCGGTGTATACCGGAGTGTTCCACTAGTAGTTACGCAACACGCAAAGTTGAAGACCCAAGGCAATTGCCTTGGGTCTTCAACTTTAAGACTTCAACTGCGCCACAACATGACCGTGCAGCCGTGCCGTCGGGCGCGAGCGGGTCTGGGAGTCGAGAAGTTCAAAACCCGCGTTTTCTAGTAGCCCGACCAAGAATCGAGGTGGCAAGTACCAGGCGGGTGCGACTTTGTGGGCAAACGGTTGAACTTTGTCGCCCGCAAAGAAGCCCGTGAGTAATTGACCACCAGGATTTAGGACTCGTGCGAACTCAGAGAAGATTGAAGGCAATTGTTCTGGGGGAGTATGGATTACCGAATACCACGCCAGCAGCCCAGCAAAGTGATTGTCGCTGAAACTCAGATTCGACAAATCGCCCTGCTGAAAAGTGCATTCACTGTAGCTCTTGGCCGCATGAGCCAAAAATTCTGGAACCATATCAACGCCCGTGGCAGGGCGTTGGGGACCAGAGATAAATTGAGTCCACTGGCCAGGGCCGCATCCGGCATCCAAAACGGGTCCGCGCACACCTTCGGCCCACGCTGCGATCAGCTCACGATCTTCTTTCTCCGCCTGCTCAATGGCACCGAACAAGTCGATATAGCGCTGGGCTATCGACGAGTATTCACTGGCAGTTTGGACCGAGGGTTCTACGCTACTCATTGCACCAGCATAGGCGCAGGGCAAGAGCGTCAAAGATGTTGCTAAGCTCTGGATAAATACTGCGATGTGGAGAGCCATCAATGAAAGAATTATTGACCCAGCGACTGCACTTGCGCTCATGGACAACTGACGACGCACCATTCTTGCTGGACCTAGAGTCGCGCACTGCAACCATGCGGTATCTCGGTCCGGGCGCAACTTGCATGACAACCTTGGATCAGGCACTAGCTTCCATCGCTAGACGTCGGGGAATAATCGCCAAAGGACAAGGTATTTGGGCTGTAGCTGATCGTGAGACTGATGCGTTGGTTGGAAATGTTCTTTGCAAACCGTTGCAGGGTGAAACTCAACAGAGCATTGACCTGAATTTCCTGCAGACACCAATCGAGGTTGGGTGGCATCTGCACCCGAGTGCTCAAGGCCAAGGATTTGCGACGGAAGCGGTGAGGGAGGTCCTGAACTACGTCCGTGAATCTGGCGGGGAATCGGTCTTCGCGATCGTAGATCCAGGCAACGTCCCCTCGCAGAAAGTTTGTCAGCGCCTAGACTTTGCCCGCATCGCCGAAACCAATGGGTACGCTCAACCGGAGCATTGGGTTTTCCGGCGACTGTTGAGCTAAAGGTCGGACTTGAAGGCGCTCCCGGCATGTGCACCTTCGAAATCCACCGGCATTGCCCATGGTATTGAACCTCATTGCCCGCAAATTCGCACTAACTGGAACGGTGGCGGATAATGAGAGAAGGTTCCAACGCGGTAGACTAAGTATTTCGCATGGGCTCACAGCCACCAAGGGCGAATTTGTAAAGGGGACGAGCGTGTCTTTGCTTAAGACCATCAAGAAACCAAGCGATCTTCGGGCGCTGTCCTTAGAACAACTAGACGATCTTGCAGAGGAAATCCGTACTTTCCTGATCGACAATGTTGCCCGTACAGGTGGCCACCTTGGCCCCAACCTTGGTGTTGTCGAGCTAACCTTAGGCATTCATCGAGTCTTCGATTCGCCGCAGGATTCCATCATCTTTGATACCGGACACCAGTCCTACGTTCACAAGCTGCTTACCGGACGCCAGAATTTCGAAACACTACGTCAGCAAGGCGGGCTCTCGGGTTACCCTGATCGAGCTGAGTCAGAACACGACGTAGTGGAATCCTCACACGCCTCCGCGTCTTTGTCATGGCTCGACGGAATCTCCCGCGCCAACAAGTTGCGGGGGAATAACGAGCGTTATGCCGTTGCCTTAATTGGCGATGGTGCACTGACCGGTGGCATGGTCTGGGAAGCGGTCAATAACATTGCAGCCGATAAGGACCGCAAAGCCGTCATCGTGGTTAATGACAATGGTCGGTCTTACGCCCCAACTATCGGTGGTTTGGCCAATCAGCTTCTGGGCCTGCGTCAGCAACTGGATAAGTTCCGCACCCACCCGGCGTACGAAAACGCCATGGAAAAGCTCAAAGACAAGCTCAAGGGATCCGGCGCCGTCGGCGGATTCACCTATAAGTCCCTTCATGCCACCAAAAAAGGCATCAAAGACTGGTGGGCTCCACAGGGATTGTTTGAAGACTTGGGTCTGAAGTACATCGGCCCTATTGACGGACACAACCAGCGTGCCGTCGAAGAAGCTTTGCAGCAAGCCAAACAGTATTCGGGACCAGTGCTAGTGCACGCATTGACTGAAAAGGGACACGGCTACGCTCCAGCCCGCGCCGATGAAGCTGACCAGTTCCATGCCGTGGGAATCATTGATCCCGTGACCGGTCTGCCCGTTTCCAAGTCGAGCGCACAGAGCTGGACCAGCGTCTTTGGCGAGGAAATCGCCAAGGTAGCCAACGAACGTGATGACATTGTCGCCATTACCGGTGCCATGTTGCAGCCGGTGGGCTTGAAGAAGATGGCTCAAGAGCATCCTGAACGCGTCATTGACGTTGGCATTGCCGAACAGCATGCGATGACCACCGCGGCAGGATTAGCCTTCGGCGGGCTACACCCAGTGGTTTGCGTGTATGCCACCTTCTTGAACCGCGCATTTGATCAGCTGCTCATGGATGTTGCCTTGCATAAGGCCGGGGTCACCATCGTCCTTGACCGCGCTGGCGTGACCGGTCCTGACGGCGCCAGCCACCACGGCATGTGGGATATGGCGTTGACGCAGATTGTGCCAAATCTTCATCTGGCTGCACCACGTGACGCTGATCGACTCCGCGAAGAATTACGTGAAGCCCTGGAAATCAGCGACGCACCAAGCGTTGTTCGATTCTCCAAGGGATCAGTTGGGGAACCCATCGACGCCATCGATCGCTTGCCCGACGGTGTGGACGTGCTCGCTCGGTTGGGGGACAAGTCCGCTCCGGATGTCTTGATCGTTTCGGTTGGTGCGATGAGCGAATTGTCTTTGGACGTCGCGCAACGCCTGAACAGCCAGGGCGTTTCGGTCACCGTTGTTGATCCTCGCTGGGTATTGCCCATGCCAACCTCGGTGATTTCGTTGGCCGCTCGCCATCGCATCGTTGTCTGCATCGAAGACGGCGTCCGCGCTGGTGGTGTTGGTTCGCGTCTTCGCACCGAAATGCGTGCCGCTGGTGTTGATACTGCTCTTAATGAAGTTGGTTTGCCTACCGAATTCCTGGCTCACGGTACCCGTGCTGAAGTTCTGGACCGTGTGGGACTGACCGCGCAACAGGTGGCCCGCGACACTTTGGCTCAGGTGCTCGGAACCAAGGTCCCGTTCGCTCGTCCACTACCAGGGCAGGATCTTCCTACTGGACAGATTCCAAAGCTATGAGCTCAGTTCAGGCATGCCCCCAAGGACTTCCTCGCACACCAAAAGTGATCGCAACTGGTGAGTTGGTAGTCGCCCGTGCCTGGAAATTTGATGGCACGCCACACTGGGTAGTTCCGGGTTTCTACCTCGGACAAGACGAGTACGGGCACTGGCTCCATCAGCCCAAAGGCTCACTCGTAGCGCGTCCCGGCGTTGCCCACCTGGCTCAAAGTGATGCGTTGTGCCTCATTCCTCACGAGGGTCCGTGGATTGCCACGTTGTACGCACAGCCCACGGAAGACTTTGATGTCTATATCGACTTGTCGCACCAGATCGGTTGGCAGGCAATGAAGTCTGGTGGCTGGGAAGTGAATTCGATAGATCTTGATCTGGACGTTATTCGCTCTCGTAGTCGGGGGACATTCTTGGATGACGAAGACGAATTCGAAGAACACTCTGTGGCTATGGGCTATCCAGAGCAGCTAAAAACGGAAATGAGCGGAGCGGCGCGAGAGTTGTTGGACCTCGTCGCAACAGATGCTTCACCATTTGACCGGTCCTATCGAAACCAATGGTTAGCCAAAGCCGGCGACCTGCCCACGACCTAAACACTTTTACTGATTTTCTACTGACCTGAAAAGGGAAAACAATGGCGATTATTCGCACCTATCGTTTAGACGACAAGAACGTACTGCACTTCCGCGAAGCGTGGTTCCAGCAGTTTGAAGACGGCGAGCTGGGTCAGTTTGTCATCAACCATGGCAGCGTTGGGCACATGTCCACCACCAGCGATGTTCAGGACGTGAACAACGACCGTGCCGACGAGCTTTTTGCGGGTTTCCTGCAGGCATGCGCCGATGAAGGCTACGCCGAAATCAAGGATGAAGACCAGACTTGGGTCATCGTTCAGTACACGCTGAAGTCAGCTGCAGGTACCGAACGTGACCAGTACTTGGAGAAAAAGGTCAAAGAGGCGCTCACCGGTCACTTGGCATGGCGTGGCCTGGGCACCGTTGAGTCCAGTGATTTTGCTCCACGTAAGTTGAATATCCGTGTTCTTTCGCCGGCTCCAAAGCTCGCTGTTTCAGCTATCAAGACTTGCATCCGCGAAGCCAAGCTCGATTTCACCAAGATGAGCATCGGCACCGCTGATTACGCGACTCCAGAAAAACTCAAGCAGGTTCACCCGTTGCCAGCGAAGCCAATGACCCTGAGCTAATTGGTTTTGCCTTCTCTTCTTCCGCAACCAATGCAGGAAGCGGACTATCAGGCCGTACAGGCACTCTCACGCTCATTAGGCCGAAACGCCGAGCCTGCGCGTTTTGGCGTGGAAGGTTGCCAGTTAGTGCTGAAGGATTCCCAAGATAAGCTGCTTGGCTGGGCTAAGGCAAGCTGGTGGGATCCCGACGATGAACTGGCACCGGCAGGGTTCTATCTGTCCGGCGTGGAGATTGCAGCTGACTTTCAGCAGCACGGGTTGGCCTCAATCTTGACCACCGCGCGACTGGAATGGATAGCCCACCGTGCCGATCGGGCATGGTGTGTTGTGAATGCGCAAAACACTGCGTCGCTCGCGTTGCAGCGGTCTTTTGGATTTAGAGAAATTTGTAGAGCACCACAGTTCGGTTCTGTGCAGTTCACTGGCGGAAGTGGCCTTTTGCTGTGCAAGGAAGTCACCCCCAGCAATCGTGCTTCCGCCGACCGCAAGAAATAAGGAACTTAGTAGAAATGATTCCACAGGAAGATCGGGACGAGACTCCCGGTGCCCAACGCAAGGCGCCACCGATGGGTGCCACTCGAACGCCACTGCATTTGGTGTTCCAAGCTTGTGTTGGCGTGATTATCGGTCTGGGTATCGCTTCGGTGTTCTCCGGAGTTGCCCCGGCAAAGCTTGCACTGGCTGGTGTGCTGGTGATTGTTGTTGTTTGGATCGTTGAGCAGGGCTTCCGACTGCCTGCGCCTAACACCAAGCCCGGTGCCCGAGTTCGTTTGGTGTTGCGCCTTGTATCCCTAGTGGGCTTTACCCTTGCCGTTAGCCCATTGCTCACGCTGATTGAAGCATGAGCCAAGAACAACTTTCAGCTCAGCCCAAGCAGCGCCGGAGTATCAAACAATGGCTTTGGATGCTGTTGCAGGTCATTGCCGGTGTAGGAATCGGTACTGCCATGGCCAAAGCCATGTCACTACCCGAAGAACAAGTGGCGCTCATTGGTACGGTCATCACGCTGGTCACCTGGTTGGCGGATGAAGTCATTTCATTGCCTTCAAAAGATAGCAAGCGGGGCTCAGTGATTCATGGGTCGATTCGTTTTCTAGCCCTCGTTGGTTTCATCATGGCGTTACAGTCCTTGGCTGCGCTGAATGGATTTTCGCGCTAGCAGCAGCCCAAACGGGCACAAAAAACCGGTCGAAGCATTCTCTAAAATGAGAAGCTTCGACCGGTTTTGTTTAGCCGTCAGATACTAGTCTGTACCAGCGTCGAAGGCTGCAGATTCGATGGCACGATCGGTAGCAAGATCGTCGCTATCAACGCGGGTTGCGTTGACGATATCGTCAGCGCCACCTTCCTCAAGCGAGCCAACCAGCTCAGCGGTGGTTCCACCGACAAGACCCATGCTGGCGTACTGTTCTAGGCGACCGCGCGAGTCGGCAATATCCAGGTTTCGCATGGTCAGCTGACCGATACGATCCACTGGACCGAAGGCTGCGTCGCCCACGCGTTCCATGGACAGCTTGTCTGGGTGGTAACTGAGCTTCTCGCCCTCGGTGTTCACGATCGTGTAGTCATCTCCACGGCGCAAGCGAACGGTTACGGTACCGGTAATGGCAGAGCCAACCCAGCGCTGCAGCGACTCGCGCAGCATCAGAGCTTGTGGGTCCAACCAGCGACCTTCATACATCAGGCGGCCCAGACGGCGGCCTTCGTTGTGGTAGCTGGCAACGGTATCTTCGTTGTGGATCGCATTAACCAAGCGCTCGTAGGCGATGTACAGCAGCGCCATAGCTGGTGCTTCGTAGATGCCGCGCGACTTAGCTTCGATGATGCGGTTTTCGATCTGGTCGCTCATGCCCAGACCGTGGCGTCCACCGATGATGTTCGCTTCATTGACCAAGGCAACCGAGTCGGTGAATTCCTTGCCGTTGATGGCAACTGGACGTCCAGCGACGAAGGAAACCGAAACGTCTTCGGTCTTGATCTCTACGCTTTCATCCCAGTACTTAACGCCCATGATTGGCTCAACGGACTCGATGGAGCTGTCCAGCAGTTCCAGAGTCTTAGCTTCGTGGGTTGCACCCCAGATGTTGGCATCGGTCGAGTATGCCTTCTCGGCGGAGTCGCGGTAAGGGAAGTCGTGTTCCTGAAGCCACTCCGACATTTCCTGGCGGCCACCGAGCTCGGTGACGAAGTTTGGATCCAACCAAGGCTTGTAGATGCGCAGCTTTGGGTTTGCCATCAGGCCGTAGCGGTAGAAACGCTCGATGTCGTTGCCCTTGTAGGTCGAACCGTCGCCCCACACGTCCACGCCATCTTCGCGCATTGCGCGAACCAGAAGGGTGCCGGTAACGGCGCGGCCCAATGGGGTGGTGTTGAAGTAAGTCTTGCCACCGGAGCGGATGTGGAAAGCGCCGCAGGCCAGTGCTGCGAAGCCTTCTTCAACCAGTGCTGGCTTGCAGTCAACCAGACGGGAATTCTCGGCACCGTATTCCAGCGCACGGCTTGGAACGGCGTCGATGTCCGGCTCGTCGTACTGGCCGAGATCGCCAGTGTAGGTGTAAGGAATGGCGCCCTTGTCGCGCATCCACGCTACTGCCACCGAGGTGTCGAGGCCACCGGAGAACGCGATTCCGACGCGTTCGCCTACAGGAAGATTGGTAAGAACTTTAGACATGTTTCCATCCTAATGGATAAATATGCAATGCAGTGAATTGTGTCTTGGACTCTTTGCTTTTCAGACCTACCAGATAGCCTATGGGTATAAGGTCGCGCAGTGAAGCGGCAGATGAAAAACAGTGAGGTGCACATGGAATTCCGTCAACTAGGCCGCAGTGGTTTGAGCGTTTCAGTCGTTGGTTTGGGATGCAACAATCTGGGACGCTCGGGGACCGTCACGCAGAGCCAAGAAGGTACCGACGCCGTGGTTCATGCAGCCTTGGACGCTGGAATCACGTTCTTCGATGTTGCCGACAACTATGGCAAAACTGCTGGGCTCTCCGAACAACGCCTGGGTAAAGCGCTGGGCAAGAACCGCGAAAATATCGTGTTGGCCACTAAATTCGGCATGGATGTTGCCGGAGCTAACGGACCAGATTTTAACGCCCGCGGATCACGTCGCTACATCATGAAGGCTGTGGAAGCGTCATTAAAGCGTCTGGGTACTGACCATATTGATCTGTACCAATTCCACACTCCTGATGCGAACACTCCGATCGAGGAAACCCTCCGTGCGCTGGACGACTTAGTGACCAGCGGCAAGGTCCGCTACATTGGCCACTCAAATCGTGCCGGATGGCAGATCGCCCAGGCAGAGTACGTGGCTCGCGAATTGGGAACCGAACGATTCATCTCGGCGCAAAATCATTACAACTTGATTGATCGCCGCGCCGAGTTGGAAGTCCTGCCAGCCGCCCGCGAATTTGGCCTCGGCGTGCTTCCGTACTTCCCATTGGCTAACGGCCTGCTCACCGGAAAATATTCAAAGGGCCATGCACCTGCTGGTAGCCGCCTCACCCATGCTCGACAGCAATTGGTCGAGACCTCCGACTTTGAACAGCTTGATCGCTTCGCCCAGTTCGCCCAGCAGCGCGATCTGGCACCAATCGAGCTTGCCTTCTCATGGTTGGCCGCACAGGAACCAGTCACTTCTGTGATTGCTGGCGCCACTCGTCCCGAGCAGATCCAGATGAATGCTCAAGCTGTACGCTGGGTACCGACAGAAGAAGAGCGCAAGGAACTTGATGAGATCTTCCCGGCGCCGACCAAAGTGGCCCTGTTCTAGTCTGAAGAACCACTAGCTCGGACCAATAATTAAACTGAGAGGTTGCGACCCTAAAGGGTTGCAACCTCTCAATTTTTGCGCTGAAGCTTTTTTACTTGCTTTCAGTTACGTACACAACGACCTGACCGTCGGTGATTTCGGTAGCGTACCTGGCCAACGGGGCGACGGCAGGACCATCAAGAACGGTTCCATCAGCCGGCTTAAACCGAGAGCCATGGCAAGCGCAGAAGAAATCATCTTTGCTTGAATCGGGGGTGACTACACAACCTTGGTGTGTGCAGACGCTGGAGAAGGCCAGTACAGACTTTTCATCTGGGCGGAACAGTAGTACTGGTATTTCCGCGCCAGAGGGATGTTTTGCCTGAACGGAAGTGCGTGCACCGACTTCAAGATCGGACAGCTTGATGACTTTCTGCCCTTCACCGGTTGGCTTCGGTGCGGCAGAGGCCTCAGGGGTATCAGCTTCCGAATGTCCGTCACCGCAAGCGGTCAACAATGCGGCGGAACCAAGGGCTGCAGAAGCGCACATGATGGTGCGGCGTGCTGGTAAGGCGAAGTCAGTCATGGGTTTATTCTGACAGAAGTCGCTGTGACGGTGCTAAGGAATTGGAAATTAATTAATTGCTGTCACTACGACGTTGGGCCCCAACCCTAATGGATTGAGGCCCAATGTTCGCTAAGTTCTAGCTGTTGAACTTCTTGCCGTTCACTCGTTCCGCGGCTCCAACCTGGTCAAGGTAAGGAGTGATTCCGCCGAGGTGCATTGGCCAGCCGGCACCGGTGATCATGCAAAGATCAACATCGGCCGCTTCGGCCACAACGTTTTCTTTGAGCAACAGTCCGATCTCTTCTGCCAGAGCATCCTGCACCCGAAGCAGAATCTCTTCCTTGGTCGAGGGCTTCTCTCCCTGATTCAACAATGGTGCTGCCTGAGGGTTCAGTTCCTGCGAGCCATCCTCATTCTTCACCCACAGTGCAGTGATCTTTGCATCAATCAATTTCTGCAGGTTTTCAGAGACAGCGAAACGGTCTCCAAAAGCAGCGTTCAAAGATTTGTTCACATGCTGAGCCACTGGCAAGCCAACCATGGCCAACAGGGTGAACGGACTCATTGGCAGACCCATAGGTGCCAAGGCAGAATCCGCAGTCTGTGCGTCGGTACCTTCATCGAAGGCAGCCTGGACTTCGCTCATCAGTCGAAGCAATACGCGGTTGACCACAAAGGCCGCCGAATCTTGGGTCTTCACAGTGGTCTTCTTCAGTGCCTTGCCGACCACAAACGCCGTGGACAGCGACGTCTCGTTGGTCCATTCGGTGGCTGCGATTTCCAGCAATGGCATCAGTGCTACCGGGTTGAAGAAGTGGAAACCAACTAGCCGCTCTGGGTGCTTAAGATCGCGGCCCATCTCGGTCACGGATAGTGAGGACGTATTGGTGGCCAAGACGCAGTCGGGGGAGACCACGGCTTCAACTTCGGCAAAGACCTGCTTCTTAACCGAGAGCTCTTCGAATACGGCTTCAATAACAAAGTCAGCATCGGCAAACGCTTCCTTGGTTACCGATCCTGAAACCAGTGCCTTGCAGCGATTGACGCCATCTTGGCTCATGCGACCTTTGCTGTGTAGCTTGTCTATCTCACCATGGATGTAGGCAATACCCTTGTCTACGCGTGACTGGTCCAAGTCGGTGATGACCACCGGTACATTGAGTCGACGGACGAACAGTAGCGCGAGCTGGCTTGCCATCAGGCCGGCACCAACAACGCCCACCTTGGTCACCGGGCGCGCAAGCTTGGCATCCGGTGCGCCTGCTGGTCGCTTGCCACGCTTCTGTACTAGATCCAAGAACGCGTAAACAGTGTTCTGGAACTGAGGTGTACGCATCAGACCGGTCAGAGCTTCAATTTCAAGCTTGGCGGAGTCAGGCTGGGAAAGAGTCAGACCCTTTCGGAATACTTCGAGCACCTTGTATGGTGCCGGTGCTGCCTCGGAAAGCTTGGCATCAACAAACTTTTCTGCCTGATCGGCGGCTTCCAACCAGCGGCGGGCCACCTCGGGGTCGCTCGGATCCACAGCGTTGGGACGCTGGACCTGCGTGGTTCCAGTGAGTACTGAATCAACAAACCCGGTTGAGTGTTCGATGAAATCTGCTGGCTCGAACAACGCATCAGCCACACCCATCTTGTAGGCCGCAGGGCCTGAGAGCGTGCGGTTGTTGTTCAGAGGATTCTCGATCATGACCTTCAAGGCATTTTCGGGACCGACCAGACGTGGCAGGCGGTAGACGCCGGCCCACCCTGGAATCAATCCGAGGAATCCTTCAGGAAGACCCAAAGCGCCAGCTGCTGTGCTCACCGTGCGGTAGTTGCAAGCCAGTGCAATCTCTAGACCGCCACCGAGGGCTAGCCCGTTGATGAAAGCGAAAGTTGGAACGCCCAAATCGGCAAGTAGCTCATAGGTGTAGTGACCCAAAGTTGCCATGGCCGTGGCCTGATCTGGTTCGCTCAGTCGGGTGACCGCGGACAAATCGGCACCGGCGATGAGGAAGTAGGGCTTTCCCGTAATGGCCAAGGCGTGGATTTCGCCGGCCTTGGCACGTGCAGCTTGAGTCTCAAGGGTCGCACGAAGTTCCAGCAGGCCGTTGGGGCCCAGGGTGGTTGGCTTCTTGTGGTCAAGGTCGTTATCTAAGGTCAGTAGGGCGAGAGTCTTGCCGCTGGGCAGAGCAACGTCCGTGACATAGGAGTGAGTGACGGTTTCGTCGTGCATCATTTCAGCGACGGCCGCGAAGTTTTTGGTGTTTGCAGTCATTGTCTCTTCCTTATGCCTTGCTGCCAAAGTCTGCATGGTTTGGGTTTTCCCAAATGACGGTGCCACCCATGCCCAGACCGATGCACATGGTGGTGATGCCGTACCGTACCGAGTGGTCTTCAGAGAACTGTCGGGCAAGCTGGGTCATCAGGCGAACGCCGGAGGAGGCCAGTGGGTGGCCGACGGCGATTGCTCCGCCGTAGCGGTTTACTCGATCGTCATCCTGCTCGATTCCGTAGAAGTCGAGGAAGGAGAGTACCTGGACAGCAAAAGCTTCATTAATTTCGAATAGGCCGATGTCCTTGATGCTCAGTCCTGCCTTGGCTAGAGCCTTTTCTGTGGCAGGAACTGGACCGTAGCCCATAACATCTGGTTCAACGCCGGCGAAGGCGAAGGAGACCATGCGCATTTTTGGCGTCAGTCCGAGCTCGCGCGCTGCCTGTCCGCTGCTTAGCAGGGCTGCGGTGGCACCGTCATTCAGGCCAGCGGCGTTGCCGGCGCTGACTCGTCCGTGGGCACGGAATGGGGTGCGAAGATCTGCCAAGGATTCCATGGTGGTCCCTGGACGTGGTGGCTCATCGGCGGTCTTGACCGACCAGCCCTCGCCTGGACGCTTGGCAGCGACGGGAATCAGATCGGGCTGGATCTGCTGGTTTTCGTATGCCTTGGCTAGCTTATTTTGGGAGGCCACGGCGTAGCGGTCAGCGCGTTCCTTGGTGATCGCCGGGAAGCGGTCATGCAGGTTTTCCGCGGTGTTGCCCATGTTCAGGGCCTGCGGATCCACGATCTTTTCGGAAAGGAAACGCGGGTTTGGATCGGCTCCGGCACCCATCGGGTGGTTGCCCATATGTTCTACGCCGCCAGCTACAACGATGTCGTAGGCGCCAAAAGCAATGCCACCTGCAGTCGCGGTTACCGCGGTCATGGCGCCGGCGCACATGCGATCAATGGCAAAGCCTGGAACGGATTTTGGGATTCCGGCCAGAAGGCCCACGGTGCGGCCCAAAGTCAGGCCCTGGTCGCCGGTCTGCGTGGTGGCGGCGATCGAAATTTCGTCGATTTTTTCTGTCGGCACTTCTGGGTTGCGTTCGAGTAGTCCGCGAACGGCCTTGACCGCCAGATCATCGGCGCGGGTACCGTGGTAGATGCCCTTCTCGCCGGCCTTGCCGAACGGGGTTCGGACACCGTCGATGAAGACTACATCGCGGTCGTTGAGCGAAGGGTGCACGTTATTGGGCACGGTCGAAGCGTTGGCACTCACCGTCGGGCTCCTTGGGGTTGGTTCATGCTGCCCAGCATAGGGCAGTGGCCAGCATCACTGTGACCTAAACCATACGTTACTCAGTAGTAACTTGAAGTGCAAGTGCAACCCATCACACTTTGCTTATACCTCGGCAAATGCCTGCGCAAAACCAGCTACGAGCAACTCTCGCTGCCACGGACGAGCGCCCAATTCAGCGAGTTTTTCATCAATGCCCTCGGCACTGATCAACACCGGTGGATTCCAGCACAGTTCCCGAAGATATTTAGGGGTCAGCAAGTTTTCCGCCGGAATGTTCCAGTGTTCGCTGACCTCTGCCAGCACAAGCTTTGCCGCTTCGAGTCGAGCCGAAGCCGCCGGATTCTTCTCAGCCCACGAACGTGGATGAGGCAACCCGGCCTTGCTGGCGCGCAGCTCAGGCAAGTCCTTGGTAAGTCGTCCGCGCTGAATGGCATCCATCCAGCGTGGAGCATCTCGTTTGGCGTGGCGGGTATGGAAACCCGGGATTTGAAGCAACGCGGGAACGCTGGCAGCGCGCTGCTCCACAGCTGCCATAATTGCTCGATCAGGCAAGAGTCGGCCTGGGGCAACGTCCTGGCTTTGGGCCAGAGACTCGCGGGAAAGCCATAGCTCGCGGGCGATAGCTAGGTTGCGTCGGCCCTTGAGCTTATGGACCCCGGACAGCTTGCGCCACGGTTCCTCGGCTCGCTGTGGGTCAGGCAGATTGCGTTCGTATTCAAACTCTTGGATGGCGAAGTCCATCTTGCCTTGCTCTTCAAGAATTTTGCTGATTTCCTGACGTAGCTGCTCAAGAACTTCTACATCCAAGGCCGCGTAGTTTAGCCATGCTTCAGGCAATGGGCGGGTGGACCAGTCAACGGCTGAGTGTTCTTTGGCCAATTGCAGGCCAAGTAATTCGGCCACCATAGTGCCAAGTGAAACTCGTGGGAAACCTGCCAATCGGCCAGCCAGTTCGGTGTCAAACAACGAGGTCGGGGACATGCCCAGTTCGTGAAGGCAAGGAAGGTCCTGCGTGGCAGCATGCAGGATCCACGGCTGCTGGTTCACAAAGTCACGCAGGACGCTCAGGTCATCAAGCTCTTCGGGATCGATCAACCACGTGCCAGCGCCCTCGCGACGGATTTGAAGCAGGAAGGCTCGTTGACCATAGCGGAATCCACTGGCTCGCTCCGTGTCCACTGCCAAATCCCCGGTGCCAGCACTGAGTTCACGCACGGCACGCCGCAAGGCGGCAGGGGTGTTGATGACCTCAGGAATACCGTCTCGCGGATGCGTGAGCGGAATCAGCTGAGGTTCAGGCGACTGTGAGTCTGCGGGGGAGGATGCGGAAGCGGTGGCGTCAGAATTCGGCATGATACTTCTATTCTAGATCTAACCGTCCGCCTCTAATGTGCTTGTGAGACTTAACTAAGTCGACGGTGTGGCAGTTGCTCAACACCTTCGGGCAACGGTGGTAGCCCGGCAAAGGTGCATACCAGGTCGGCCCACGCACTCAAATGCGGTCCGAGGTCCTCTGAATCCGGCGACCATGAAGCGCGCAGTTCGATGTCAATGTGGTCTTGTTCCCCGCGCAGGTTGCCAAAAGATTCTGAAATGACCCGGGTGGCAGTCCCTCCGGCCAAATGGTGGAACGCTTCACGCTCACGCAGGGAATCTTCCAGCCACGACCAGGCGACCGACGCGAGCATCGCGTCCTGCCCCATGTCGTGATCTAAGCGTGCACGCACATAGGTGACGATGCGGAACTGGCCATCCCATAACTCTTGGCCGGCCGGATCAAATAAGAGGATGAATCGTCCGGTAGCTAGTTGCTCCTGCGACTGCAGGAACGGGGTGCGGCCGATCTCTTGTCCGTGGGGACCGTGATCGGGCGAAACCGTATCGACCACGTCGCCGCTGAGCGCCAGGGCAAACGGTGCAAGCCGACCGGGGGCCGGGATTTCGGTGAACTTCAGTTCTTTGCGTACCTTGGCGTGCGACAGCTCTTCCAGGGCCTTGGCGAAGGCGCTCGGGATGGCTGAGGCAGGGCGATCGTTGGTCACAATTTGAGTCTAAACGTGCCGTACCTTGGGTTGGGTACGGCACGCCGATCCGCGCTCAGCCTAAGCAGGGACGTGGGAACCCATGAGCTCACGAAGTTTGGTGATGAACGCTGCCACGTCTTCTTCGGTGGTGTCGAAGGAGCACATCCAACGCACTTCGCCAGCTGCGCGGTCCCAATCGTAGAAGCGGAAGTGCTTGCGCAGTTCATCGCTGACAGCGGTGGGAAGCTTGGCAAAGACCCCGTTGGCTTGTGTTGGGTAAACCAGTTCCACGCCGTCGATCTGTTCAACCGCTTGAGCCAACTTGGCAGCCATCGCATTTGCGTGGCCGGCCAGTTCCTTCCACAAACCGGTTCCGTAGAGCTCGATCAGCTGGGCAGAGATGAAACGCATCTTGCTGCCCAGCTGCATGTTCATCTTGCGCAGGTATTTCATGTCCTCGGCGAGCTCCTTGCGCAAGGTCAGGATGCCTTCGCCGAGCAGGATGCCATTTTTGGTTCCGCCGAGGGACACGATGTCGACCCCTGCATCGGTGGTCAGTGCGCGCAAAGGGACGTCAAGCGCGGCCGCGGCATTGGACAATCGTGAACCGTCCAGGTGCACCTTCATTCCCAGCCTGTGCGCGTGATCGGTGATGGCCTTAATTTCCTGCGGGGTGTACAAGGTGCCAAGTTCTGTGGCCTGGGTGATGGACACGGCTAGTGGCTGTGCGCGGTGTTCGTCGCCGTAGCCCCACGCTTCCTGATCAATCAGTTCAGGGGTGAGCTTGCCATCTGGCGTTTGAACCTGCAACAGCTTAAAGCCGCCGACTCGTTCCGGGGCACCGTTCTCATCCACGTTGATATGCGCGGTGTTGGCGCAAATCACTGCACCCCAGCGTGGCAACAACGACTGAAGCGCTGTGACATTGGCTCCGGTGCCGTTAAAGACGGGGAAGATTGTTGCGTCGTCGCCAAAGATTTCGCGCGCCGTCTTACCTAGCTGCTCGGTGTATTGGTCTTCGCCGTAGGAGATTTGGTGTCCGCCGTTGGCGCGGGTGATCGCCTCAAGGATGCGAGGGTGAACTCCCGAGTAGTTATCGGATGCGAAGCCGCGTATGTTGGCGTCGTGAAGTGAAGTCATAATGTATGGATCCTTGGACTGTAGTAAAGGAATGAAGTGCGGGTGGCCGCGAAGCTTCAGAACAGCGTTCTGTATTTATTCAGGCAGTAATCAGGAGCTTGGCAGCACCATGCGCGTGCCGTTGTGTGCCACCGCATCATCGGCTAATAGATCTATGGCGCTTTGGGCCAGGTAGCTCACCGGTGTGTGTCCCGCCGGGGCATCTTCGGCCGACTTTTCGCTCAGCGCCTTCACCACCCAACTGACCGCGGCAGCATTGGGCGCGTTTTTGCTAAACAGGCGTGCGATCGCGTTGACCCAGTGTTCGGCGGCGGCCTTGACTGCACCATAGTTGGCGTTCGACGGCGTTGGGTTAGTGACTGCCTGCGCACTGACGATCGCCAATCGCCCGGATGGTGAGTCCAGCAGATCCTGGACAAACGCGCGGGTGGTATTACGCAGTGTTGTCAGCACCATGCGTTGCAGGAAGTCCCAGTCTTCATCACTCTGACCGACGATGGACTTGCCGCCCCGCCAGCCCCCAACTAAATGGATGAGCGAATCAATAGGACCGTGGTCCTCATGGATGCGTCGAGCCAATGCTTCGACGGCCGCAAAATCAGTGAGGTCGCATTCGTAGCGGGCTTTGGCGAAGGCCAGCCGTACATCGAGGCGAGTCTGATTGCTACCCACCGCCAGCACCTGCGCTCCGGCTTCCGTGAGCGCGCGAGCGCAGGCGATCCCGGAAGCCGACGTGGCGCCAGCGATGAGCACTAAACGTGGTGTTTGATTCAAGAAGAGTCTTTCTTTGCTCACAATTCCTAGCCTAAGGCAGGAGTCCTAGATTTCCGATGCACCGGTCATGCCCTTGGTCGACTCGATGACGCTGGCCATCTTCTTATTTAGCGCCTCGTAGAACATGGACAAAGGGAACTCATCATCCATTACTTGGTCCGTGATTTCACGAAGGGGAGCAGTCAGTGGCAGGGCCTGTGGTCCCTTGGCCCACTGTGAGGCAGGGTTTGGAGTCACGGTGTTCGCAACCAGTTCGTACGCCGCTAGCCAATGGGCCAGCTTCGGGCGGTCGATGGACTTCCAGTACAGTTCGTCAATTGCATCTCCGAGCGCAGCGACGACTTCTGGAACCTGGTCCCAGTCGATACGTAGTTTGGTATCGGTCCAGTGTAGAACGTGGTGCTGGTGCATCCACGCGAAGAGCAGCTGGCCACCCAAACCGTCGTAGTTACGAACGCGCGATCCGGTGATGGCAAAGCGGAAGATCCGGTCAAAGATCACTGCGTATTGAACCAGCTTAGCCATCTTGGCAGTCTTGGGATCGGTGTTGGGATCGTTGTTAATCTTCATGGACTCACGGAATGCGGTGAGATCACAACGCAACTCTTCAAGGGAGTACAGGAAGAACGGCATGCGCTGCTTGATCATGAAGGGATCAAAAGGAAGATCGCCACGCATGTGAGTGCGATCGTGGATTAGATCCCACATGATGAAGGTTTCTTCAGTCAGATGCTGGTCCGACAGTAGCTCAGCTGCATCATCCGGCAACTGCAAATTGGTGATGGTTGCAGCTTCTTGCAGAACCTTGCGGAAGCGTGCGGCCTCACGGTCTTGGAAAATTGCGCCCCAAGTAAATGACGGTGTTTCGCGAATGGCTACGGATTCCGGGAAGAGCACAGCGGAATTGGTGTTGTAACCCTCGGTGAAGTCAACAAAACGTAGGGGAACAAAGAGTGCGTTGGTGTAGCTGGTGCTTTCGAGCTCTGCGATGAACTCGGGCCACATGACCTGAACGAGTACCGCTTCCAAGTGGCGGTTGGTGGAACCGTTCTGCGTGTACATCGGGAAGAGTACTAGGTGGATCAGACCGTCGATCCGCTGGGTTTGCGGTTGGAACTGCACCAGCGAGTCCAAGAAGTCCGGAACATCAAAACCGCTCTCTCTCCACTTTTCGAGGTCAGCGACCAGCTGTTCAAGGTATTCGTTGTCATGCTCGAAGTGGACCTTGAGCGCATGAACCGAGGCGATGATCGAATCGACCAGTTCGGTGGCGCGAGGAAGCACTGCCTCGTCGGATAGAGACCCATCTTTCGCCTGCAAACCTTGGAATTCTGTGGCGGCTGATTTTAGGGTCAGCCATGCTTCGCTGTTTGCAATCTGCAGAACCTGCGCATCGCTGGCCGGCATTGGCTTGGCAGAAATCTGAGTCATTTCAATACACCTTCTTCTTTTCATGTTTGGGTAGCGCTCATGTGCTTGACATGAACGCTACGCCCAAACAATAGAAAAGTTGGTGCTGAGTGATTGGTGAATAAGTAAGTCTTATTCTTACTGTGACGCGGACCGCGCTACGATCAGAAGAATAACCCCTAAGCGTTACGCAACGTCAAGCTCAATGAGTTCATGCAAAAGCGCAGATCGGTAGGAGTATTAAACCCCTCACCTTCAAAGACGTGGCCCATATGCGAATCGCACTTGGCGCAACGAACTTCAACGCGCTTCATACCCATCGATTCATCGGTGATGTACCGAACGCGGTCTTCGGCCAGTGGGGCGTAGAACGAAGGCCAACCACATGAGGCATCAAACTTCGTGGCACTAGCGAACAGCTCAGCGCCGCAAGCTCGGCAAGCGTATACTCCCTCGGTGGTGGTGTCCCAATATTCGCCCGTGAAGGGCCGCTCCGTGCCGGCCTGGCGCAGCACCCGGAATTCGTCCGGCGAGAGAATCTCTTGCCACTGCACTTCTGTTCGTTCCGTTGCGTCGTCGGCTATTTGGTCATCATGGTTAACAGGTTCATTGCTCATACTCATAGAAACGTACAGCACCAACAGATGATTCCCACGGCACATCATGGAAAGATAAAAGTATGGCTCGGAATATCGTAGATACCTTGGAACCACGCAAAACCATCCCAGCGACCCTGCTCGGCATCTCATTGGGTGTGGGCGCCGGTTCACTAGTTGCCGCCAGCGTTTCGGCGCTCGCCGGTTATTTCGCTCGACGGGTGGTTACACCCGAGGAACGGCGTACCGGCAACAGTATGATCCGTGAAGTTGTCACCGATCATGAGGGAAAACTCTGGGTTCATTTTGCCAAGGATGCAGAAACCAACCAGCCAGGCCCCTGCATTTTCCTGACCGAATTTGATGCGTGCTCCATTCGGCTTTCAGCGCCCGAAGAGGTTCCGGGCAAACCGAAAATCGTCGCGCGCAAAATTGAACGCGTCTACCGCGGCAGCCTCGAAGGGGTGCGACGCGGCTATCTCTCCGGAGCTGTGTACGAGCACCCTGCAGATCTCGGCTATGTCGCCGAAGACGTCGTGGTGCCGTTGGAAGGTGGCGACGGGCCTGCATGGCTAGTTGAAGGCACCGAGAATAAAAACGTGTGGGTTATCGGCGTGCATGGCCGAGGCGCTAGACGCAATGAATCGATCAGGGCATTGCCAGCTCTGACTGCCATGGGCGTAACCACCTTGCTCATGAGCTACCGCAATGACGGCCTCGCTCCGAGTGCTGCTGATGGCCGCTACGGATTGGGCGATACTGAATGGCACGATGTGCAATCGGCGGTGCGTTTTGCCAAGGAGCACGGCGCTCAACAGATCATCCTGCTCGGTTGGTCCATGGGTGGAGCCATCAGCCTGCAAACCGCCGATCGAAGCGAACTGGCGTCCGAGATTG
The DNA here is from genome assembly GCF_056934395.1 of Glutamicibacter sp. MOO4. Taxonomy (NCBI): domain Bacteria; kingdom Bacillati; phylum Actinomycetota; class Actinomycetes; order Micrococcales; family Micrococcaceae; genus Glutamicibacter; species Glutamicibacter sp. MOO4. The sequence continues at coordinate 1,545,162 of NZ_CM167800.1, read as the reverse complement.
ATTCGTTGATGCTCGTTGGGCCGGTCATTAACTGGGTTGACGTCCTGTCCCACCAGGCCCGCAGCAACCGCATACCTCAATCGGTCGGTCGATTTGGCCAGTGGCTGCTGTCCAACAAGGCTGGGCGCTGGGTTACCGGACAGGCAGCGCCGGTCAACCTCAAACGCCTGAACTGGGTCGATAGGGCTAGCGAGTTGAAGCACCCGACGTTGATCATGCACAGCCGTGATGACGAATTTGTTCCGAACGGACCAAGCCTGAAACTAGCGGCTCTTCGTCCCGATTTAGTCACGCTGCGCACCTTCACCAAGGCCGGACATACCCGCGAGCCCAATGTTGATCCCCAGGGTTTTGAGCAAGCAGTCACCAACTTCCTGACCAAGCGCATCGCCGCCCGCGCCACACTCTAGGCAAAACAACTCCAGGCAAAACAAAGGACCCGGTCTGCGCTTCGTTCAATAAACGAAGTGCAGGCTGGGTCCTTTGTATACCTCGAAAATCAGCCGGTGGCTATCGGTGCCCAGATTGCAGAAGTGGCCTTGGCAGCATCATGGGGAGCGATCTCTAGGCTGAAACCACGTCGACCGCCGGAGATGAACACCGTCTCAAATTGCTGTGCACTGCTATCGATCACCGTGGCCGAAAGTTGGCGTTGTCCGAAGGGAGAAATCCCGCCTAAGACGTAACCGCTTCGGCGTTGGGCCGCAGCCTTGTCAGCCATTTGGGCTTTCTTTTTTCCTAGGGCTAGTCCCACCGCTTTGAGGTCCAACATGGCCGCGACCGGAACCACGGCCACTGCTAGATCCTCGCTAGCGTTGGAACCGGTGGAAACCATCAGGGTCTTAAAAACCCGTTCACCGTTCACACCCAGTTGTGCTGCCGCTTCACCACCGTAACTTTCGGCTGAATCGCTGTGTGTATAACTATGCGCAACATAGCTAATGCCAGCAGCATCCAACGCGGCGGTTGCCGGGGTGGACGCGGACTGCTTCTTCTTGCCCACTTCTCAGTTTTCCTTCGGTTCAAAAATTACTGCGTTGCGCAGGGATAGCGCTGCCTAGGCTTCCAGCTGCTCGGTGATCTGACGCTTGATACGGCCCAGCATCGCGGTCATGCCGCGCATGCGCAATGGCGAAAGCGCGCGAGTCAGACCCAACTGCTGTGGCATATCATCGGGGACGGCCAGGATCGATGCTGCATCTGCACCATCGAGGCCAGTAGCAAGCACCGAAGCAAAACCACGGGTGGTTGGTGCCTCTGGGGGAGCGGAGAAGAACAGGTTAACCTCTCGGTTGCCTCCGGCAGCCACTTCAACCACCAAAAACAGTGGTGACTGGCATTCGACGACCTGCTCAAAAAGTTCCGGGTGCTCCGCTAGGCGCGGCGGAAGCTCGGGCAAATCTCGCGAGTAATCAAGTAGCAACTCTAGGCGGTCCGCTTCAGGAACCTCAGTGAACTCTTCGACGATCTCTTGCAGTTCGGAAGGCAGCTGGCTCATGCGCGAACTCCACGCTTGGCAGGAACCTCGCCCTTAGCTTCGCCACGCACGATCGGCACGCCAACTGCATTGCCCCACTCGGTCCAGGAACCGTCGTAGTTACGCACACTTTCGAAGCCGAGCAGGTGCTTAAGCACAAACCAGGTGTGGCTGGAGCGTTCACCGATGCGGCAATAGGCCACCACATCGTCGCCCGGCTGCAACCCGGCGCCCTCAAGGTAAATGGCTTCAAGCTCTTCACGGGAACGGAAAGTGCCGTCCTCGGCAGCGGCCTTGGCCCAAGGCACCGACGCTGCGCTAGGAATGTGCCCACCGCGCAGGGCGCCTTCCTCAGGGTAATTAGGCATGTGGGTGCGTTCGCCGGTGTATTCCTCGGCCGAACGGACGTCGATCAGCGGGTTGCCCAAGTGATTAAGTACCTGAGGCAGGAAGGCGCGGATTTTCTCATCTTCGCGTTCGATCACTGGGTACTGGGTGGCTGTCACCGCTGGCTTGTCGGTGCTCAGTTCACGACCTTCGGCGATCCATTTATCACGCCCGCCGTCCATCAAACGCACATCTTCATGGCCAAAGAGGGTGAAAACCCACAATGCGTAGGCTGCCCACCAGTTGGACTTGTCCCCGTAGATCACCACGGTGCTCTCGCGGGTGATGCCCTTGGCGGCCATCAACTTCGCAAACCCTTCACCGTCGACGTAGTCGCGGGTGACCTCATCGTTCAGCTCGGTGTGCCAATCGATCTTCAACGCGCCAGGCACGTGCCCGGTGGAGTAGAGCAAGATGTCCTCATCGGATTCGAGCACAACGAGGTTCTGCGATCCCAGATTCTCGGCGACCCACGCGGTGGATACCAACCGCTCTGGGTGGGCGTACGCGGCGTACTTCGGGTTGGACTCAACAGGCAGCGACACTAACAATCACGATCCTTGTAGTTCTAATGATTTAGCCCGCTGGGTACAGCAGGCTTTGGGCTTTACTTCTACCCTAGTCCCGAACGCGGATGATCACAGTGTGGGCTTCGACATTTTAGGCAATCATCACGAGCATTCAAGGTAAACTGACCGTTGGGCTTGCCATGGCAGGCTGCGAATTATTGAGTAATCAACTGAAGGACTCTCACAGCCAATGGCGACGATCACCCACCTGAGCGAGACCAAGCCCAACGTTTCAATCGAAGACTTGTTGGCCGGCTTCCACCCGTCCTACCGCTTTGGTGAAGTGTCCTTCGATACCTACCGTCCAGACCCGACCCAGCCCTCGCAAGCCGAGGCAGTTAATAAGCTCAAGGCTTTTGCGGAAACCGTCGGCAAAAACGGTTCGGGATCATTCTTCTCCAAATTGTTCGGGAAGAAGAAGGAAACCAAAAACGGTATCTACCTTGATGGTGGTTTCGGCGTGGGCAAGACCCACCTGCTTGCTTCGCTGTGGCACGCCGCCCCAGGTCGCAAGGCCTTCGGAACCTTCGTGGAGTACACCAACCTCGTTGGCGCTTTGTCCTTCCGCCAGACCGTTGAAGTACTCAGCCAGTACTCGCTGGTGTGCATTGACGAGTTTGAATTGGACGATCCGGGGGACACCGTGTTGATGTCTCGCCTGATGCGCGAACTCTCTGACGCTGGCGTGAAGCTGGCCGCGACCTCCAATACGCTTCCTGGCGCCTTGGGCGACGGCCGATTTGCCGCGGTGGATTTCCAGCGCGAAATCAAGACCCTCTCCGAGCAGTTCGACGTTCATCGCGTTGACGGCGAAGACTTCCGCCACCGTGGTTTGCCTGATGCGCCAGTACCACTGGACGATGATCAGATCGAGGCTTTCGCAACGCAACGCTATGCGGAGAAAACCTTGGCCGTTGATAATTTCGACGATCTGGTCGCCCACCTCTCGCAGGTTCACCCTTCGCGTTACCGCCAGCTGCTGGCCGAAACCGATGTTCTGGTTCTGCACAACGTAGGTACCATTACCGATCAGGCCATCGCCCTGCGCTTCGTTGTTCTTGCCGACCGCCTGTACGACAAGGATGTTCCTATCGTTGCTTCGGGCAAGCCGTTTAGCGAACTGTTCACCGCAGAGATGATGTCTGGCGGTTACCAGAAGAAGTACTACCGCGCGGTGTCACGTTTGACTGCCCTAGCCCGTGAAGGTCAGGCCGGCGAAGAGGTCAGCTAGCGCCTAGAGCCACGTAACTTTTCTTCATCGCCGAGCACTGCGCTCGGCGATGAAGTGCGTTAACAGCCCGGCCACCAGTGCCCAGAAGGCACCGCCGATTCCGAATAAGGTCAAGTTCCCGGCTGCGACCAACACGGTCACCAGGGCGCTTAGTCGCCACGTGGGATCGCTCATTGATCCGAGCAGAGCGCTGGTGAGCGTGGCGAGTAGTGCCAGCCCTGCGGCGGCTTGGAACAGTCCTTCAGGGGAGGTATTGGCCAGCGAGACGATCAACGCGCTCAGTGCACCGAAGATGAGGTAAAAACCACCTGAGCTGAAGGCCGCTCGCCAGCGTAACTTCGGATTGGCCCCGGCTTGTTCTCCTGCTGCCAATGCCGCAGTGATGGCCGCTAGGTTGATGGCATGACCGCCGAAGAATGCACCGAGTGCCGAGCCGACACCGGTGAACAGCATTGAGGGCCGCCATGGAAGCTGGTATCCGAAGGAATTGAGCACCGCGACGCCCGGGATGTTCTGCGAGGCCATGGTCACGATAAGCAGCGGCACACTAATGCTCGCGATCGCTTGCCAGGTGAATTCGGGAGTTACAAAGTGCAGTTGCGGCAGCACCTGAAGTTGATCCCACGACCCGTTGCGCCAAATGTGGAAGATTCCGAAGCACACCGCTGCGAGCATACTCAACGCCACCGCAAATTTTGGTAGCAAACGCAGCCCGATCAGGAACACCAAAAGGATTCCCAGCGCAGGTACGGTAATAGTTCCCAACGCCGTGAACGGTTTGATGCACAGCGGAACTAAGACTCCGGCCAGCATGCCTTGAGCCAGCGGAACCGGGATTTTGGTCAGCAACTTGTGCAGCCCGGGGAGCAGACCGGTGAGAATAATCAGTACACCGCTGACGATGAACGCGCCGATGGCCTGTTCAAAACTGAATGCGCCTGGTGCCAGTGAGGCAAGCATCGCCGCTCCCGGTGTGGACCAGGCAATGCTGATCGGCATCCGGTGGCGCCATGACAGGGCGATCGTGCACAGCCCCACGCAGACCGACAACGCCAGCAATCCGGAGGCTGCTTGAGATGGTGTGGCCCCTACCTGAAACAATCCTGCGAGTACCACTGCGAAGGAAGCGACAAAACCCACCATGGTTGTTATCAACCCGGCAATGATTGATTGACTGAGGTGATCTTCAGAGGACGTGCGTGGAACCATAACTCATTTTTACAGGTACAGCCGGCTTGGGGATAATCACTTCCGTTTGTGAAGATAAACAGAAAAGGTACCGACCTTAGTCGGTACCTTTTCTGGATGCTCGGGCAAGGCCGAGGGGAGTAAACGAAGCAATTAGCCTTCGTTGTTCTCGCCTTCGCCACCCTCAGCGCCTCCGCCGAGTCCGTTGACGTAGTCGTTAGCACCACCCTGGATGCCGTCTACCTGGTCAGCGAACTTGCCACCGGTCTTGTCGTCGATGAAATCGCCGACCTGATCGATACCCTGCGAGACCTGATCTGGGTTCTCCTGCGCGAATTCCTCTGCCTTGCCACGCAGATCATCAAATCCTGCCATGCTGCACCTCCATTCGTTTGTGGGAACCCTTTAGCTCCACAATTGTTCTCCACCCTAAATCGAAAAACCTAAACATGGAAGAGCTAAGCGAAACTCGGGCGTGTCGAGTCACAAAACTTAAAGCAAAAATGGGAACCACTTGGAGTGATTCCCATTTTTTATTGGAGCGGTCAACGAGGTTCGAACTCGCGACCTCAACCTTGGCAAGGTTGCGCTCTACCAGCTGAGCTATGACCGCAGGATTTATATGAAGTTATGGAGCGGTCAACGAGGTTCGAACTCGCGACCTCAACCTTGGCAAGGTTGCGCTCTACCAGCTGAGCTATGACCGCATGAACATCACAACGATGTTCAGTGCGCGATACTGGGATCGAACCAGTGACCTCTTCCGTGTCAGGGAAGCGCGCTACCGCTGCGCCAATCGCGCCGAAGATTCACGAATGAATCTCGACAAAATTCAAAAAATAATGAATTCACTGAGCGGTCAACGAGGTTCGAACTCGCGACCTCAACCTTGGCAAGGTTGCGCTCTACCAGCTGAGCTATGACCGCATATATTTATTTATAACTGGATTCATGGTCTGGTGAACCATAATTCCGTGCGCGATACTGGGATCGAACCAGTGACCTCTTCCGTGTCAGGGAAGCGCGCTACCGCTGCGCCAATCGCGCAAAAAAGATCTGCAATCTTCATTGCGAGGTGGGGACGGGATTCGAACCCGCGTAAACGGCTTTGCAGGCCGCTGCCTCGCCTCTCGGCCACCCCACCATACTGGTCGAAACCAGAGTGACTAGTTTTACCTAGTCGGTGAATCTTTTTGCGAGCGGACAACGAGGTTCGAACTCGCGACCTCAACCTTGGCAAGGTTGCGCTCTACCAGCTGAGCTATGTCCGCAAAATGTGTTGTTTTCTGAACGTTTCCGTTCTTTCCAACGAGTAAAAACTCTATACGAGAATTCGCATCCATCCAAATCGAAACGCTGAGATCTGGTTCACAGGGCTTAAAGACCGCGGATCTACGGGGGAAATTCATATTTCCGTCACGACTAGGAGCGAAGCGGGGTAGCTGCGTGCCATGATCGTGTGCATGACCTCTCCAAAATTAGCTATTCAGACGGACTCCGGTCGCATGTACAGTCGCCAAGTCGGCGGACCGGGGATTGTCCCATCCATCACCACAGTCATCGGCACAGATGCCATGGACCTAACTGGATGGGCTGGGTACATGGCGGCGAAAGCCCTTTCTGAGGATCAGCGTTTGGGGCAGGCCTTGGGGGACCAGCGACAAATGCGCTCGTTAATCCGCGCTGCCGCCAGCGCTTCCGAGAGCTATCGTGACCAAGCCGCCGCTCGCGGGGATCGAGTACATAACTACGCGGAAGCCTTTGCACTTCGAGCCTTGGGTATGGAGCACGATGTGGACGCGGCCAAGGCTGCGCTGGAGCAGAACAATGAGCTTGGGTACTTGCAGCACTTTGAAAAGTGGTGGGCTGATTACAACGTTGAGCCGCTCGCTGCAGAGATCACCATTTGGAACGAAAGTGTTGGCTACGCGGGAACTATCGACCTGGTCGCAAAGATCGGCGGTCGGGTGTGCATTGTGGATTACAAAACTAAAACCTCGGATCGTGACGGGATCGTCAAGCGTCCCGATGACAAGGCCATCATGCAACTAGCCGCGGCCTGCAAGGCTGAAGAACAAATCGTGGACGCCGAGCAAGGGCAGTGGAAGCCGTGGGAGTACGGCACCGACGCAATGCTACTCGCCGTGGCATTGGGAGACGCCGGCACCAGGACATTTATGGCGCCTGCACCGGCGCTTCCTGACTATTGGGCGAAGTTCTACGCGTTGAAGCGGAATTGGGAAGCGTCGTACAAGATTTCCCAGTCTCGCGCTACGCTGGCCGAAATCACGCCGCCAACTCAATAATGCCCGGTCGTGACCGCGTAGACTGGAACGGTTAGCATTCGTGAAAACGAAAGCTAATACCAATGTCAACGGCAGGGAAGGTACCAGCGGATAATGGCGATTTTGGGAATTCGGATCATCGGAGACCCCGTTCTACGCACGCAAGCGCAGGAGGTGACCGACTTTGGCCCGGAGCTCCAGAAGCTCGTCGAAGACATGGATCAGACGATGGAAGACGTCCATGGTGCTGGCCTCGCCGCGCCACAAGTGGGCGTTTCTCTGCGAGTATTCACCTACCAAATTGGCGAAGAACGTGGCCACATCGTCAACCCAGTGCTGGAACTAAGCGATGATTTTCAGGACGATCAAGTTGAAGGTTGCCTGTCCATCCCAGGTGTTGCCGCACCGGTGCCTCGTCGTCGGTACGTAAAAGCTAGTGGTTTTGATAAGTTCGGCAATCCGGTGCAGCTTGAAGGCGCCGACATGCTAGCCCGTTGCTTCCAACACGAAACGGACCACCTAGACGGGATCCTTTTCTTGGACCGTCTAGCACCAGAGGAAAAGAAGGCGGCCTACCGCACCCTGCGCGCAGCCAACTACTCACAAACCGCCAACGCTACCGTGCAAAAACGCGCTGGTGCCTTGGGGTCCAGCTTCGGCGCAGGGTTGGGGAACTAGAGCATGCGAATCCTTTTTGCCGGTACGCCGCAAGTGGCGGTTACTTCGCTTAATTACCTGCACGAAGCAGGTTTTGAGATCGCCGCGGTATTAACCCGCCCAGACGCACCTTTGGGGCGTAAGCGTGTGCTGACCCCTTCTGCGGTGGCAGCGCGTGCTGCTGAACTTGAAATACCGATCATCAAGGCAGCAAAAATTACCGAGGAAACCACCGCCACACTACGCGAGCTAAACATCGATGCTGCAGCCATTGTTGCTTATGGTGGCCTGGTCCCAGAGGCTGCCCTCAACGTACCAACGCACGGGTGGATCAACCTTCACTTCTCGTTGCTGCCTGCATGGCGTGGCGCGGCCCCGGTACAACACTCGATCATCCACGGCGATGACATCACCGGCGCAGTGACCTTCCAGCTTGAAACCGGGCTGGATACCGGTCCGGTCTTTGGCCAAGTAACCGAGCAGATCCACGAATTAGACACTGCCGGCATCATGCTCGAGCGGCTCAGCCAGTCCGGCTCCACCTTGCTGGTTCAGACCCTGCAGGCCTTGGATTCCGGGCAGGCGCTGGCTGTCGCGCAGTCCGGCTCGCACACCTATGCGCCGAAGATTACCGACGTTGACGCGCAGCTGGACTTCACTCGTCCAGCCACCGAAATCCGTCGCCGCGCGCACGGAACCACGCCGTTCCCAGGAGCCTGGGTTCAGGTTGAAGACAAACGCTATAAGTTCGGCCCACTGCGCGAGCATCGCGACCTGACCGATTTGGCGCCCGGCGAAGTACGCATCGAGGCGGGCAAACAGCCAAAGGTGTATATCGGCACCGCAACTTGGGCTCTTGAGCCCACCCAAATTCAGCCTCCGGGCAAAAAAATGATGAACGCCTCCGACTGGGCACGTGGCGTGCTCACCCAGGGAACGAAAGTGAGCTTCGCATGAGCGGGCAAGAACAACGCGGGGGATACCGCGACAACGAAGCACGTCGCAATGAGCAGGGACGCACCCGAAACCGTGGCGGTTCCGGGCCGCGTCAGTTCTCAGCGTCGGCTCCAGGCCAGCGCAAACGTCAGGCCAACCCTGCTCGACTGGTAGCCTTCAAGGTCTTGCGCGAAGTTTCCGGCGCCGATGCTTACGCCAACTTGGTGCTGCCAAAGCTGATTCGTGAGTATCAGCTGGACCGCCGCGACGCAGGTTTTGCCACCGAACTGGCCTACGGCGCATTACGTGGCCAGGGCTTCTACGACGCGATCTTGGCTACCTTGGTGGACCGCCCGCTCAGTGAGCTCGATCCGGCCATCCTAGATGCGCTTCGAGTCGGTGCACACCAGCTTTTGGCGATGCGCGTGCCAAAACATGCCGCCCTTGATGAGACCGTTTCCTTGGCCCGTGCACAGATTGGTGCCGGTCCATCCGGGCTAATCAACGCGGTGCTACGCCGTGTCTCAGCCCAAGAAGCCGACGCATGGATCCAGCAGCTGACCAAGGATGCAAGCTCGGATTCGCAGCGACTTTCCATCGAGCACTCACATCCGGACTGGATCGTCCGCGCCTTGCGTGGTGCGTTGATCGCTCACGGCCGAGATGCTGGCGAGCTCGAAGCGTTGCTGCAGGCCGATAACCTGGCACCGTTGGTGAATCTGGTGGCCTTGCCAGGTCTTGGCGATCTTGAAGCTGCTCTTGAAGCTGGCGCTGAACCGGGCACCCTGCTCGCCGATTCTGCCACCTACAAGCACGGTGATGTGGCACGAGTTCCCGGCGTTAAAGAGGGCACGGTCCGCGTTCAGGATGCGGGCAGCCAGGTCATGGCCCGCGCCTTGGCCGGGATCGAATTGCCCGAAGCTGGCGAGGATCGCTACTGGTTGGACTTGTGCGCCGGCCCCGGCGGTAAGGCCGCACTGCTAGGCGCTCTTGCCGTCCAGCGTGATGCTCGACTGACCGCCAACGAGCCAACCACTCACCGTGCACGGTTGGTCGCCAACTCGTTGGATGCCGTACCGCACGATTACTGGATGCTGACCGAAGAAGACGGACGCACCTTCGGCGGGGCGGATTACACCGGGGACTACGACCGAATCATGGTTGATGCCCCCTGCTCAGGCCTCGGTGCACTGCGTCGTCGTCCCGAATCTCGCTGGCGCAAGGCACCTCGCGATATTCCTGAGCTGACCGCGCTGCAGGGCGAACTGCTGGACGCGGCGTTTAACGCGGTGCGCGTTGGTGGCGTCGTCGGTTTTGTTACCTGCTCGCCACATCAGGCTGAAACCCGCTTGGTGGTTGAGGACTTCCTCAAGCGCCACGAGAATGCTGCCCTGCTAGATACCGGATCGGCCGTGTCCAAGGTGATGTACCCTCAGGATGCCGACGCGTCCCATGCCCTGGGGGATGGAACCACGGTGCAGTTGTGGCCACATATTCACGGCACCGACGCCATGTTCATGGCCATCATCACCAAAAAGTCCTAGTTCACCCGAGTCACAAGGAGCACCTATGGGTCACCCACGGATAAATCCTTCGATCCTGTCCGCCGATTTTGCCAACCTCGCCAGCGAATTAGAGCGGATCCACACCGCCGACGGGGTGCACGTGGACGTGATGGACAACCACTTTGTCCCTAACCTCACGCTCGGCTTGCCGGTAGTCCAGGCCCTGCACTCGGTAGCCAAGCTGCCCATCGATGTGCACCTGATGATTGAAAATGCCGATCGTTGGGCGCCAGAATATGCGCAGCTCGGGGTGGATTCTGTCACATTCCACGCTGAAGCTTCCGCCGCTCCGATCCGGTTGGCCCGTGAGCTGCATGCCGCTGGTTCCAAGGCCTCGATGGCGTTGCGCCCAGCGACGCCGATCGAGCCCTACCTGGACATGCTCGGGGAATTGGACATGGTTCTACTGATGACCGTCGAGCCCGGCTTTGGCGGCCAAAAGTTCCTTGACTTGGTACTACCTAAGATTAAGCGCACTCGTGCGGCGATCGAAGGCACCGGAAGGCCCATCGCACTTCAGGTGGATGGCGGCATTTCGCGCGATACGATTTTGCGCGCAGCTGAAGCTGGAGCCGACGTATTTGTCGCCGGATCCGCGGTCTACTCAGCGCCTGAGCCATCGGCCGAGATCGACGTATTACGCAACCTTGCACTCGGTGGACACTGAGCCGGCGCAAATGTGCCACAATAACTTGTAGTAAACACGAATACGTGCTCCGGGGTCGGTGTAAGTCCGAACCGGCGGTGATAGTCCGCGACCCGCGTCCAAGGCCACAAGCCAAGGAAGCGGTTGAACTGGTGAAATTCCGGTACCGACAGTTAAAGTCTGGATGGGAGAAGCACGAATTTGATTTGCCTATTGGTACTGCTGATGACCCGTCAAGGGGCATCTGTCTAAAGCAGAGCCACAGGCCCATCAAATGCACACCCCCGGAGCCGCCGCTTCGAGAAGGGTGAAATGATGGATTTCCTGCGGTGGCTCATAGAAGCTTTTAACTCACAAATTGCGATCGGCTCCTCGGCACTTTTGGTGCGCGAAGTTGTTGGCAATATCTTTGGTCTGGCCAGCGCCGTTGGCGGCATGCGCCGTAAAGTCTGGGCCTGGCCGATCGGCATTATCGGCAACCTGCTACTGCTCACGGTCTTTTTGGGCAGCCTCTTTGATACCGGCTACACGGCCAACCTCTGGGGACAAGCCGGCCGCCAAATCATGTTCATCGCTGTGTCGATATTCGGCTGGTACCGCTGGAAACAGGCCAAAAATGGCACCGGTAACGCCGTCACCCCACAATGGGCATCCAATAAATCCCGCGTGGCGCTGGTAGCAATTTTGCTGCTGGGCACCGTCGCGCTCACTCCACTGTTCCGGGTCCTCGGATCCTACGAACCAGTGTGGGCCGATGCCTGGACCTTTGTTGGTTCGATGCTCGCCACCTACGGCATGGCCAAGGGTTGGGTCGAATTCTGGCTGATTTGGGTGGCTGTGGACGCCGTAGGTGTGCCATTACTGTTCTCCGCCGGCTACTACGCCAGCGCCTTTATGTACCTGTTCTACGGTGCTTTTACGCTGATCGGATTCTTCGTTTGGGCCAAGTCCAAACGCGACGAAAAACCCCAGATCGCCACCGACATGCCTGATCCGACGATCAGCACGCAACGCTAGGGGCACCAAGACATGGTGAAACCGCAACAGCTTGAAGCGGCGCTACGTACCGCGCTAGAAACCGCGGGGCGAGGACATCGAGGCGCCAATCCCTTGGTCGGTGCCTGCATTCTTGACGCCGGAGGCAATATCATCGCCACCGGCTACCACCTAGGTGCCGGCCACCCGCACGCCGAAGTTGATGCACTGCGTCGACTAGGCAAGATCGACCGTGCAATCGCTGCCGAACTGGCGATGATCGTCACCCTTGAGCCGTGCAACCACACCGGTCGCACCGGTCCCTGCGCGGAAGCGATCGCAAAGGCGGGCATCGGCCAGGTCTATTACGCGGTCAGCGACAATACCGCGGCCAGCGGGGGAGCGGACTACCTGCGTAGCCGTGGCATTACCGCCACCCAGTTCAGCGACGATAGCGCAGCGCGAAACCTCAACCATCGCTGGTTTATGGCCAAGGAAGCGCAGCGACCGTTTATTACGGTTAAGCTCGCGCAGTCCTTGGATGGACGAATTAATGCGCCCGATGGCACCAGCCAGTGGATCACCTCGGACGCTTCGCGCAATCACGCCCACGCCCTGCGCGCCCGAGTTGACGCGATCCTGGTCGGGACAAATACTGCGGTGCTGGATAACCCACGGCTCAGCGCCCGAACCCGCGATGGTCAGCTGCATGCAAAGCAGCCGTACCGATTGGTCATGGGCCGCCGCGAGTTGCCTGCGGGTTTGGCGCTGGCTGAAACCCCGCAGTGGGAGCAGATCGCCACGCACGACGTACATGAAATCATCTCCCGCGCCAATGAGCTGGGCATCGGGCACCTGTTGATCGAAGGCGGGGCGACGGTGGCTTCGGCCTTTATCGCCGCTGATCTGGCCGACGAACTGTACTGCTACCAGGCGCCGTTGTTAATTGGCGCCGGGAGTAATTCGGTGAACCTGCCCACCACGACCTTGAGCCAGGCCCATAGCTACCGACTAGATGTTGCCAGCAACGAGTCGCTGACCCGGCTGGGAGATGACATCATGCTTCATCTTGAGCCATTGCCCCGGTCCTAGCGATCGCCCCACCAAATTTTTCAGGAGAAATAATGTTTACCGGAATTGTCACCGGCCAAGGCACCATTGAAGGAATCGAATCCTTCCCCGAGCAAGACCTGGCCGTACTCACCCTGCGCGCACCAGGGCACACCGAAGACCTAGGGCTCGGAGGGTCCTTGGCAGTTAACGGTGTCTGCCTGACCGCAACCGAACTTGATGGCGAAAAGCTGCGTGTGGACGTGATGGGTGAAACCCTGCGCCGCACCTCCACCGGTGATCTGGCCACCGGGGATCAGGTCAACCTTGAGCGCTGCACTCCAGCCGGTGCGCGCTTGGATGGCCACGTTGTTCAGGGCCACGTTGATACCGTTGGCCAGGTGTTGGCCCGTGAGGACCACGGACAGTGGACCACCTTCCGCATTTCGATCGACGACGCCTATGCACCGCTCACCGCCGAAAAAGGCTCCATCGCCCTTGATGGTATTTCGCTGACGCTCACCGGGGTGTCACCGGCCAGCAGTGCAGGTGAACATTGGGTCGAAGTGGGGATCATCCCGATCACCCTGGCCGAGACCACCATGGGCTCACGCCAAGTCGGCGACAAAATAAACATCGAGGTTGACGTGCTGGCCAAGTACGTCGCGCGCCTGAACCAGTTCGGGGGCCAGCAGTAATGACCGGCTCTACCCTTGATTCCATCCCGACTGCGCTCGCGGCGCTGGCCGCCGGATCAGCGGTGGTGGTCGTGGACGATGAGGATCGCGAGAATGAAGGCGACATCATTTTTGCCGCCCAGCACGCCACCCGCGAACTGATGGCTTTCACCATCCGCTACACCTCCGGGGTTATCTGTGTTCCGATGCCCGCCGAGCGCGCCGACGCGCTGGGTCTGGGTCCCATGGTGGGCATCAACCAGGATGCTAAAGGCACCGCGTTTACCGTCACCGCCGATGCCGCCCAAGGCATCACCACCGGAATTTCGGCCGCTGATCGTGCGCTGACCACCCGTTTGCTCGCCGACCCGCACACCACGCCAGCTCAGCTTTCGCTCCCCGGGCACATTTTCCCGCTGCGCGCTGCCACCGGCGGGGTACTTAATCGCCGTGGTCACACCGAAGCTGCCGTGGATTTGTGCCAAGCTGCCGGGCTGGAACCGGTGGGCGTCATCGGTGAAATCACCAACGACGACGGCGAAATGATGCGCCTAGATGATTTGCGCACTTTTGCCGCCGAGCATCACCTGCCCATCATTTCCATCGACGATCTGGCACGCTGGCGCCGAGTTAACGATGAAATTGAACTGACCGATCCGATCAAGCTGCCCACCGCATTTGGTGATTTCACCGCACGAGCTGCCACCGCTGAAGGCTACGAACATATGGTGCTCAGCCACAGGGGACCTAACGGTTCTGCGCCGAGTAACCTAGTGCGGATCCATTCCGAATGCCTGACCGGCGACATCTTTGGCTCCTACCGTTGTGATTGTGGCGAACAGCTACACGCTTCGATGGCACAGATCGCCGCCGAAGGTGGGCACATCATCTACATCCGCGGACACGAAGGTCGTGGCATCGGCTTGGCCAACAAACTGCGCGCCTACGCCCTGCAAGAAGCCGGCATGGACACCCTGGATGCCAACCTGCACCTTGGCTTCCCGGCCGACGCTCGTGAATATTTTGCCGTGGCCGCCATCCTGCGCTCCATGGGGATCGACACTATTCGGCTGCTGAGTAACAACCCGGACAAACAAGAAAAGCTCACCAACGCCGGCATCACCGTGGACGAGCTAGTCGCCCTGCGCATCACGCCACGTGAGCAGAATTCCGCCTACCTGCACACTAAGCAGAGCAGGTTTGGGCACCGCTTGGATCTGCCGGATGTACTGACTGAAACCGAAGACAACGCCTACCACGGCGCCTAATTTCACTACTTGCAAAGGACGAAGTTCATGAGTAAGCACGGAGCACCAACCAACGTTACCGATCAGCTAAAAGATCTGGCATCGAGCAAGAAGTTCTCCAGTCTTAAGGTTGCGATCCTCGCCGCAAGCTGGCACGAAGTCATCATGGACGGACTTATTAGCGGCGCGCAGCGTGCTGCCAAAGACGCGGGACTCGAACAAAGCACCACGCTGATTCGTGTTCCTGGCACCTTTGAGTTGCCGGTTGCCGCAGCGAGTCTAGCCAGCGAGTACGACGCGATCATCGCCCTCGGTGTGGTCATCCGCGGTGGCACCCCGCACTTTGACTACGTCTGTTTATCCGCGACCAACGGCTTAACTAATGTGAGTGTTGACACCAAAACTCCTATTGGGTTCGGCGTTCTCACCTCCGATAACGAAGAGCAGGCACTGGAGCGTGCAGGCTTGGAAAACTCCAGCGAAGACAAGGGATACGAAGCGTATTCGGCAGCGGTCATGACCGTCGCGGCGCTGGGGTAGCTATCGGCTGGCCCGTCACAAAGGGGCACGCAAATGTAGCTACCGACATGAACGGGGCTAAGATTGGTAGCGTGAAAACTTTTGACGAGCTCTTCAGCGAACTATCGCTCAAGGCACAAGAACGCCCGGAAGGCTCTCGTACCGTCACCGAACTCGACTCTGGTGTCCACGGCATCGGTAAAAAAGTTGTCGAGGAGGCCGCCGAAGTTTGGATGGCTGCGGAGTACGAAACTGACGAGGCCGCTGCTGAGGAAATCTCCCAGCTGCTCTACCACCTTCAGGTTCTCATGATCGCCAAGGGAATGACCTTGGCCGACGTTTACAAGCATCTATAGCCGTAGCAGGTGCTCGACCGGGTCGCACTAGACCCGGTCATCCACCTTGCACGGCAGAAACAACGGCCAACGAATCTAATCCTTGGCGCTTGTTTATGGCTGAACGCCGCAGCGCCACACTGACGAAATGAGTCAACAATGCTCCGCGTAGCCCTACCCAATAAGGGTGCCCTGTCTGAAATTGCGTCCACTATGTTCAAGGAAGCCGGCTACCTCCAGCGCCGCGATACTCGCGAACTGGTCCTAGTCGACGAGGAAAACCAGGTTGAATTCTTCTACCTGCGTCCCCGCGATATCGCAGTTTATGTTGGTCGTGGCATCCTCGATGTTGGTATCACCGGTCGTGACTTGTACCTAGACGCTGACGTGGACGACGACGTCGAAGAGAAGCTGTCTCTCGGCATTGGCAAGTCCACCTTCCGCTTTGCCGCTCCGATCGGTTCCTTCAACGACGCACAGCAGCTCAACGGCAAGCGCATCGCCACCAGCTACGACATCCTCCTGCGCAACCTGCTCAAAAAGGCCGGCATCGAAGCATCCATCGTTCGCCTTGACGGCGCTATCGAGTCCTCGGTCCGTCTTGGCGTGGCCGATGCTATCGCCGATGTTGTCGAAACTGGCAACACCATCAAGGCTGCGGGCATGGAAATTTTCGGCGATCCGCTGCTGAAGTCTGAAGCCGTCTTGATCGGCCGAGTAGGCCACAAGCCATCCGGTCTTGACGTGCTCATCCGCCGCCTCAACGGGGTGCTTGTAGCCCGCCAGTACGTCATGCTTGACTATGACGTGCGCCGCGAACAGGCTGAGGAAGCGTGTGCCCTAACCCCCGGTCTGGAGTCGCCAACCGTCTCGGATCTGGCCAACTCTGAATGGGTTGCCGTTCGCGCGATGGTCAAGAAGTCGCAGACCAACAACATCATGGATGAACTCTACGACGTGGGCGCTCGCGCCATCTTGGTCAGCCAGATCCACGCCTGCCGCATCTAGTAGATAAGGAACGTCCTTCGATGAGCGTTGCAATTCGTGTTATTCCTTGCCTCGATGTTGATGCCGGTCGTGTTGTTAAAGGTGTGAACTTTGAGGGTTTGCGCGATGCCGGCGATCCTGTTGAGCTAGCCCGCCGGTACAACGATGCCGGTGCTGACGAGCTGACCTTCCTGGATGTCACCGCGTCCAGCTCGGCCCGCGAAACCACTTACGACGTGGTGCGCCGTACCGCAGAAGAGGTCTTTATCCCGCTGACTGTCGGTGGTGGTGTTCGCGCTGCTGAAGACGTTGACCGTTTGCTGCGAAATGGCGCTGATAAGGCGTCTATCAACACTGCTGCGGTCACTCGTCCGGAGGTCATCAACGAGATCACCGAGCGCTTCGGTTCTCAGGTGCTTGTACTTTCAGTTGATGCCCGTCGCACCGACGATCCGAAAATCGCTTCGGGATTTGAAGTGACAACTCACGGCGGCCGCACCGGTACCGGAACGTGTGCCGTTGCATGGGCCAAGGAAGCGGCCGAACGCGGCGTGGGGGAGATCCTACTCAACTCAATCGACGCCGATGGCACCAAGGACGGGTTCGATCTGGAAATGATTCGAGCGGTGCGAGCTGCTGTCTCGGTTCCTTTGATCGCTTCCGGCGGAGCCGGCAACCCTGAGGACTTCCCGCCAGCGATTGAAGCTGGCGCGGATGCAGTTCTCGCCGCGTCAATCTTCCACTTTGGTCCTAAAGACATGATCGCTCAGGTGAAGCAAGCGATCCGCGATGCGGGTTATCCAGTTCGCTAGTTTTTGATCGTCAAGATGCCCAGTCCATTCGGACTGGGCATTTTGGTTTAAAATTCTAGTCGTTGGCGATGAGTTCTTTCTTTGTTCGCCACACATCCATGGGCAACGTGTTGCTCGGCACCGCTGCCTGTCCCGGAATGGCTTCCCAAGGACCTCCGTCGACACTGAATTCGCCGCGGTAGAGCGTTGTTACTCTGACCCCAAATTTGCCTGTTTTAGTGTACGAGTGACTAGTTTTTGTTTCTTCGCGTAGTGTATGCGACGGCATGGCCTCGCCAGGGAAATTCAGGTTCCTAGTGGCAGCATCGCCATAGTTCCAGTTCCATTGGATCGGGATTGCTTTGATCCGAACGTCTGATCCCGATAAATTGGAGTTGAATTCTTGTGTCTCTTCACTGGCCCAGAAATGCGTATGACCGTTACGCAGCGAGAACTTGTTCGGACTGCTTTGTACGTTGGAACCCTTGATTGGGAAGGACCTGAATTTTTCGAGGGTGATACGAATTTGTTCGACAAATCCCTCCTTAGGCAGATCTTTCGGTGGTTCGTCCCCTGGGCAATATTGGTATTGTCGAACAAAGACGTTTTTAGTTGAATAGATCTGCCGCGTGATAGGTCTGGAACCATCAGGGCAGGCGGGAACATCTGGATTTACATCGCATCCCGCGTGGTCGTCATGCCCAGTAAAGCATTCATAAATATCACGTACCTTGAATTTTGGCTTTTTCTTCGGGCCGTTCTTGGTCGGCGTACGGTTGGGGTTCTCTTTGTAATATGTAGACGGTAGATCGTTCGTTTCTTCTCGGGGACTCTTGTCCGGGCATCCACCGGTATTATGTCCAGCTTCCTTTTCGTGGAGCTCTGCTTCATCTTTTTCGGGGCAAATTGCCATGGAAGCGCTCGGGGCTATCGCCTGAACAGGATAGACAGGAAGTAACAGAGTAGAGACCGCTAGTCCGAGGATTAGCCCTGTCGCAATCATGACTTCGGGTCGTCAAGGTCGATCAAGTAGACGCTCCAGCTATCATCGAACTCCATTCCAAGCGCTGCGACTTGGGACGGTCTCTTCTTTTTCTCGGAGTCAGGGTCGTTTGCTTTTGTGTAGAAAGTAGCGGAATCGATTTCAAATCTAACCGACACGATTGCGGTTTTCTTGTCTGGCATGTAACTATCGAATATTTTTACGTGGTGTCGCCCTCCAACCTGCCATTTTCCGCTGATTTTAGCCTGGTCCGTCGGATCAATGATTGTGGTCGCACAGACGTAGCATTCCCGCAGCGTGTGCTTTTTTAGAGGTTCGGAATCATTTGTTTCTATGCTGTAATTGATCAATTCAAAATAGTATTCTGCGAAGGCAGAAGCTCCATCCGTGGATTTTTCTTTGGCCGCTGCAGGCATCTTTGGTATTGGTACATTTTTTGCAGGACCTTCGGCGGAACTTGGTTCATAACGACGAGGGTCGGACGACGTATCAGGTGCAGCTGATTGCTCAGATGATCTTGTCGGAGAAGCGGTCTGCTCTGTTGTGGCTCCGCCCTCCGTTGGACTGGACGAGGCGCCCGAGCTGCATCCCGCGAGTACGAATATGATCGATACCATGACAACTAACTTCGGAGTTCTCACAGCAATCCTCCTTATGGCCTTCGTGACTTCGGTTGGCGCTATCCTATGTCTGCGATGCCCTTGTTAGGGAGGTGTTTGCTGGAAATTGTGGAAAAATCGTTGAATTCGTTGGCTTGCAGGTGCCGGATTGACTGTAACGGACGGTCTTTTCGTAGCAGCGAGAGGTTAGGTTGAAATTTGGCAAGTTGGTTTCGTCTTTGCTTGTCATGGCAGGTGTCAATCAAGATGAGGGCAAATCGGATCTCATTCTTTGAGTCCTGTGGCGAAGAAAAACGATCCCACGCTTGATGGGTGCGCCAAATGGCATCCGGATTGGGTCCGAAGGAACAAAAAAGTAACTCAAGCGAACGGCCAGACCGAACGTAGGCGTAGTCTCGGAAAGAAAATAAACCGTCTAGTCGTCGCCTGCCAGACAATGGCGCAACTTGCAGGCGCTTCTGCCTCAATATTTTTCTTGCCGTTATCAATTTGCCGCGAGGAAACTAATACACGTGAAGGCTGGAATGGCATACGTTGATGACGAGAATCAACGCTCCCGCTAGGCGCCGAGGATTCAAAACCTGGCCTTTTCATGAGCTGCTTTTTGGAGCCGGTGACTGATTTCTTACGGATCTAGTGCTGGTGGTAAAGGCACCTTCGTTTTGGCCGTTCTAACCAAGATTGCCTAGTCATGAAAGTGCTGGAGACATCTAAATAGAATCTCGTTGCGTCATTAGTGCAGACGAGTGGCCTCAGAGGCTGAAGAGGGAAAGTCCCTGGTCTGTTACTAGAACCCCGGCTTGAAACCCTTGACGATTTCTAACGCGGTTTCTCCGCCTTCGAAGAGCACGAGGCTCTGATCGATGCGGCCGAATCCGTAGAGCATCAATTCGGTGACTGGACCGGTGATAGACACGGCGTTAGGTGCCTTCTTAGCCACGTGGCGCTGTCCATCGGGACGGGTCAGGATGATGCCGACCGGTGCCTTTCGGAAGAGCACACGCGACATGCGGGTGAGGGACTGCCAGAGCATCTCGGTGTACTGCTTGTCCAACACGCGAGGAGCCCACTGGCCACGAGCACGTCGAACATCTTCGGTGTGGATGAAGTACTCGGAGAGGTTAGCGGCTTGATCGAACTTGTCGATAACAAACGGGGAGTACTTTGCCGGACCGGCGCGGAAGGTGCGAATCAGCGAGGCATAGCGTTCGGGGGACTGCGCGGCATTTGCCAGCTCGTCCACCTTGGCCTCAAGCTTCTTCGACAGCGGTTTGAACACAACCCCTGCGGCAAGGACGGATCGCTCGCGAATCACAAGGTGCGCGGCAAGATGACGGGTTTCCCACCCGTCACAAAGAGTGTCGGCGGTAGGGCCCGCGGCAAGCAGGGTCTCGGCCAACGCAAGTCTGGAAGCTTGAACTAAGTGCATCACTTTCGAAACTAGCACGCAGTGAGCATCGAATTGTGCAATGCGCGAGTAGTGTCGCCCAAGTCCTGCGATGTGTCCAAGAGCAGTACGTCATAGGGAGCTGGAACACAGTCAAAACCAGTATGCTAAGAGGGATGTCTACTTCTAACGACGGCTCGAGTCTGAGCCCCGAATCCCAAAGCCTGGATCCAGCAATCGCCGATCGACTTAAGCGCGACGGCAACGGACTGGTTGCGGCCATCGCACAGCAATATGACACCGGCAAGGTGCTCATGCTTGGTTGGATGGACGACGAGGCACTTCGCCGCACCTTGAGCACCGGACGCGTGACCTTCTACTCGCGCTCGCGACAGGAATATTGGCGTAAGGGAGATACCTCCGGGCACTACCAGTTCGTCAAATCTGTCGCGCTGGATTGCGACGGCGACGCCTTATTGGTGCAGGTAGATCAAGTTGGCGCTGCCTGCCACACCGGAACCGAATCCTGCTTCACCGATCGCGGCCTAGATGCCGTGGTCGGGAACCGTCCGGAATAAACTTCCCGGCTGAACACGTAGAAGAAGAACACAGATGAAAACTCTCGGCAAAATTTCCTTATCGCGCGAACAATTTGCCACCATGGCTGTGGACCGTCGCGTCATTCCCGTAACGATCACCGTGCTCGCTGACTCGTTGACCCCGATCGGGCTGTACCGGACCCTGGCCCAGGGCCGCCCCGGCACCTTCCTCATGGAATCCGCCGCTCCGGGCGGCGTGTGGAGCAGGTACTCGTTTATCGGCGTCAATTCGCCGGCGACCCTGAGCACACGTGGGGGAGAAGCGTACTGGCAGGGCCATGCTCCCGAAGGGCTACCCAACGGTGGCATCGGCGTTGAAGTTCTGCGCGACACCGTTCGCACACTCAAAACCGAACCAGTACCCGGGATGCCTCCGCTGACCGGTGGCATGGTCGGATTTGTCGGCTGGGACTGCGTTCGACACTGGGAGAAACTGCCTGCGCCGCCCGTGGATGACCTTAAACTCCCTGAGCTGAGCATGAACCTCGTGGCGGATATGGCCGCGCTTGATTCTGCTGAGGGCACGGTGACGCTGATCGCCAACGCCATCAACTTCGATGGCAGCGACGAGCACGTGGATGAGGCCTACGATGGTGCCGTCGCTCGCCTGCAGGCCATGCTTGATCAGCTCGCGCAGCCGGTAGAAGCCACCGCCTCGGTGCTTTCCGGGACCGATGTGCCTCGCGAAAAGCTGATGGATGCGGTGACGCATTCGTGGGCCGAAAACGAGTACCTAGAAGCGCTGGCTAAATCTAAGACGGCGATCGTCGACGGTGAAGTCTTCCAAATTGTGGTCTCCCGCCGTTTTGAGCTTGAGACCCAGGCCGATGCGTTGGACGTGTACCGCGTGCTGCGTGCGACCAATCCGAGTCCGTACATGTACCTGTTCAATTTTGAGAACGAAGATGGCGAAGCGTTCGAAATTGTCGGCTCCTCACCCGAGGCACTGGTGACCGTCAACGATTCTCACGTGGTGACACACCCGATTGCCGGATCTCGTCCGCGTGGGGCCAACTACGAAGACGACCAGCTCTTTGAGAAGTCGCTGATCAACGACGAGAAAGAACGCGCCGAGCACCTGATGCTGGTAGATCTTTCGCGCAACGATCTGTCCCGGGTCTGCCAAGCTGGCACCGTGGAAGTCACCCAGTTTATGGAAGTTGAACGCTTCAGCCACATCATGCACCTGGTCTCCAACGTGGTGGGCAAAACACGCGATGACATCGACGCCTACGATGTGCTGGCCGCAACTTTCCCCGCCGGAACACTCTCCGGGGCGCCCAAGCCCCGCGCACTGCAGCTACTCGATGAGTATGAGCCGTACCGCCGCGGAATTTACGGTGGTGTGGTTGGCTACCTCGACTTTGCTGGGGATATGGATATGGCCATCGCCATTCGTTCGGCACTGCTTAAAGGCGGGCGAGCCTATGTGCAAGCCGGAGGCGGCATCGTGAACGACTCAAAGTTCGAAGACGAAGCGCTGGAAACCGTGAATAAGGCAGCCGCACCACTACGCGCCGTCTGGGCTGCGCAGTCGATGAACGCCGCACACACCATCAACACCGAACTAGGTGAAAGCAAGTGAAAAAACTAACGAGCGCCCGATACCTGGCCCTACTGGGTGTACTGGGAGCGCTGCTGGGCTTTTGGTCCGCGACCCGCACCTGGATCACGGTGGACGTGAAGGCAACCTCGGTGCAGATCCCGCAGGTGGTGATTGATGGTGCTGACGCTGCGGCGTCGGTGACCGCCGTTGCTGTGGTGGTTTTGGCTGGTTCGCTCGCGCTGCTGATTGCCGGCAAAATTTCGCGTTACATCATTGCCGCGCTGAGCCTGTTGGCTGGTGTGGTGGCGATTACCGCCGGTATCGGTGCTTTGACTGATCCACAGTCCGTGGCCGCCACAGCGGTTTCTGAAGCCACCGGCCTGGCCCAAAATGCCGGAGATTATGCACTTACTCCGTGGCCAGCGGTCGCGATCTTGGCTGGTGCGGTAATGGCCTTGCAAGCGGTGCTGATTTTTGTCTTCGCCGCTCGTTGGCCTGCCAAAGCCAGCAAGTACGATCGCCAAGTCGCTAAAAAGGCCGACATCACCGACGATGATTCCTCCCGCAACATCGCCAGCTGGGAACAGCTTTCGGCCGGTGAGGACCCGACATCTGAACCACGCTCGTAATCTTCGGTGGTGATTCGCGCCACCGATTTGAAACGAAAGCCCGCGCAAATAGGATGTGACCGGGCACTGATGGCAGAATAGTTCTTGAAGACCATCGCCGCCGGCCAGCATCCAAAGGCCGCGGCGCAGTAACAAACATGAGGAGAGCGCGAGAATGTCGCAGAACACCGAGATCGATCCGGTCTACGCCGAAGAGATTGGCCACGGTAACTCCATTGCAGCGTGGAGCTGCGTGCTGATCATGACCCTAGGTTTTGTCGTTGGCGGCATTGCTTTTGCGCTCCTAGCTTGGCCAATTGTTTGGGTCGGCTGCGGCATCGTAGTTTTGGGCCTGATCGTCGGCGCTATCTTGAAGGCAGCCGGTTTTGGTGTGGGTGGCGCCCGTAGCGGAGCAGCACACTAAATTGAGCGTTCTTGATGACATCATCGCGGGCGTCCGGGAAGACCTGGGCGCCCGTCGCGCAATCAACGACCTAGCCTCGATCAAGGCCGCTGCCGCACAGGCTGCCCCTGCCCTCGACGCCTTTGCGGCTTTGGGCGGTGCCCCGTCGGGCGCGCGAGACACCACACTGCGGGTGATCTCCGAGGTTAAGCGAAAGTCTCCATCCAAGGGCGCGCTGGCGGACATCGCCCAGCCTGCGGTCCTCGCGGTCGAATATGAAGCCGGCGGCGCAACGGTAATTTCGGTACTCACCGAAGCCCGGCGCTTTGGCGGTTCGCTAGAGGATTTGGACGCGGTCCGCGCCGCGGTGCAGATCCCGGTGCTGCGCAAGGACTTCACGGTCGACGAGTACCAGATTTATGAAGCTCGCGCCCACGGGGCCGACCTGATCTTGCTGATCGTTGCCGCCCTGGACGATCAACAGTTGGCCACGTTCCTTGAGCTGACACATCAGTTGGGCATGAACGCGCTGGTGGAGACGCACACCGAAGAAGAGATTGCGCGTGCGATCAAACTCGGTGCCAAAATCATCGGTGTTAACGTGCGCAATTTGAAGACGCTCGACGTTGATCCGGCAAACTTTGCACAATTGGCTCCGCTGATTCCCGCTGACGCGGTGATCGTCGCCGAATCGGGGGTTGAATCCACCGAGCAGGTCACGCAGTACGCCAGCGCTGGAGCCGACGCGATCCTGGTGGGCGAGGCACTGGTGAAACACGCCGAACCGCGTGCCACGGTCGCCGAATTCATCACCGCTGGGACCCAGGCCAAACCGCAACGCTAAAAGCCGCGGGGGCAACCAGCACAAACTTTTTTCGTGCCCCGTTGGATCTTCCGACGGGGCACGAGACATACCACGAATCAAGTTTCGTTCAAGAAAAGAGGGAATCGATGAGCACCCCGGAGAATTCCGCGCAAGGCCAGTCAATCGATGCACAGTCGCTCAGGCACGCCAGTGGCCCTTATTTTGGAGCCTATGGTGGCCGATGGATGCCCGAGTCCTTGATGGCCGCCATGGACGAACTGAACGAGACTTTTGAAGCCGCCAAAAAGGACCCTGAGTTCATCGCGGAGGTCAAAGACCTCAACAAGAACTACTCCGGTCGACCTTCCCTGCTCACCGAAGCCAAGCGCTTCTCCGAGCAGTACTGCGGCGGCGTGCGGATCTTCCTCAAGCGTGAGGACCTGAACCACACCGGTAGCCACAAAATTAACAACGTGCTCGGCCAGGCACTGCTAGCCAAGCGCATGGGCAAGACCCGCATCATCGCTGAAACCGGTGCGGGTCAGCACGGTGTCGCCTCGGCCACCGCGGCAGCGCTGATGGGACTCGAATGTGTGGTCTACATGGGCGCTGAGGACACCCGTCGTCAGGCACTAAATGTCGCCCGCATGCGCCTACTGGGTGCCACCGTTATCCCGGTGACCGTGGGCAGCCAGACGCTGAAAGACGCGATCAATGAAGCATTGCGCGACTGGGTAGCTAACGTGGAGAACACCCACTACCTGTTGGGTACGGCCGCTGGTGGAGCGCCCTTCCCGGCGATGGTTCGCTACTTCCACGAGGTCATCGGCGACGAGGCACGTGAGCAGATCCTGGCTCAGACCGGGCGCCTGCCGGACGCGGTCACCGCATGTATCGGTGGCGGCTCCAATGCGATCGGCATCTTCCACGGGTTCCTTGATGACCCGAGCGTCGAAATCTACGGTTTTGAAGCCGGCGGCGACGGGGTGGATACCGATCGCCACGCTGCCACCATCACCCTGGGTCGTCCCGGCGTGCTGCACGGCGCCAAGTCGTATTTGATGCAGGACGAAGATGGGCAGACCGTTGAGTCCCACTCCATCTCGGCCGGTCTGGACTACCCAGGTGTTGGCCCCGAACACGCCTATCTCTCTGACATCGGACGGGTGAGCTACGAGCCGGTCACCGACACCGAAGCGATGGACGCGTTTAAGGCGCTATGCCGCGCCGAAGGCATTTTGCCGGCGATCGAATCCGCCCACGCACTGGCCGGAACCATCCGCCTGGCGCAGCGCAAGGTGGCTGAAGGTGTGGTCCCCGAAGAAACCATCATCATCGCGAACCTCTCTGGTCGCGGCGATAAGGACGTGGGCACCGCTGCAGCGTGGTTCAACATGATCGACGAAAAAGACGCTGAAGCTGAAATCAACGCTGCCAATTCGCAGAACTCCGGCGCACAGAACTCCGGCTCGCAGAACTCTGAGGAGAAGTAAATGACCCGCGTGATGAGTGCCGCGAAGATCGCCGCTGCCCGTGCCGAGGGCCGACCAGCCCTGATCGGTTACCTGCCAGCTGGCTTCCCCGATGTGCAGACCAGCATTGATGCTGCCGTCGCACTGGCCGAAAATGGCGTGGATATTATCGAGATCGGCATTCCCTACTCCGATCCGGTGATGGATGGCCAGGTCATTCAGGAAGCGACCGTGCATGCTTTGGCCAATGGTTTTAAGGTGTCGCAGATTTTTGACATCGTGCGTGGCATTACCGAACGTACCGACGTCGCAGTGATGGTCATGACCTACTGGAATCCGGTATTGCGTTTGGGCGTGGACGAATTTTCCCGTCGTTTTGCCGAAGCTGGCGGCGCGGGACTCATTACCCCGGATCTGGTTCCCGACGAGGCCACTGAATGGATTGAAGCGAGCACCAAGTACGATCTGGAGCGCGTCTTCTTGATCGCACCGTCGTCCACCGAAGCCCGCGTGCAGCGCACCGTTGACGCGTCCAGCGGCTTTGTTTACTGCGTATCGCTGATGGGCGTCACCGGCGCTCGCTCCTCGGTCTCTTCGGCCGCCCAAGCGGTAGTCGAGGCAGCGCACAAGGCCGGCGCAGAAAACGCCTGTGTTGGCTTGGGCGTTTCGCGCCGCGAGCACGTTGAACAGATCGGCGCCTACGCGGACGGCGTGATTGTCGGTACCGCCTTGGTTGCCGCTCTGCGCGACGGGGGAGTAGCTGCGGTAGGAGAACTCGCTGCACAGTTAAGTGGTCGAGCCTAATGTCCTTCGCTGCACAGCTGGCACTAGCGGTGCCAGCTTCCATCCCCTCGCCACCGGCGGAGTTTTCTAAGTTCAGCATCGGGCCGCTGACCATTCACGCCTACGCGCTATGCATTTTGCTGGGCATTCTTGTCGCCCTGTGGCTGACCAATAAGCGCATGCAGGCCCGTGGTGGCAACTCCGATATGCTCTGGGACATTGCCATCTGGGCGATCCCCTTCGGCATCGTGGGCGGCCGGCTGTACCACGTGCTGATCACCGACCCGATGTACTACTTCGGGTTGGGCGAGCAACAAGCGCACTTGGCCGAAATCCCGCAGCTCTGGCTCGGCGGACTAGGCATTATGGGTGCGGTATCACTCGGCGCCCTCGGTGCGTGGATCGGCTGTCGACGAACCGGTGTGCGCCTTTCCGCTTTTGCCGACGCGGCAGCTCCGGGCCTGCTCATCGCCCAAGGAATCGGACGCTGGGGCAACTGGTTTAACCAAGAACTTTTTGGTTCACCAACCACCCTTCCATGGGGACTACAGATCGACCCGAACAGCTACAACTTCCCTGCAGGACTGCCCGCGGACACACTGTTCCACCCGACTTTTTTGTACGAGTCGCTGTGGAACGTGGCCGGCGCGTTGGTGCTCATCGCGCTGGATCGAAAGTTTAAGCTGCGTCGTGGCGCATTGTTCTGCTGCTACATGATTTGGTACGGCATCGGACGCACCTTCACCGAATCCCTGCGGTTGGATCCGGCCGAAATTATTCACATTGGGCCTTTGGGACTTCGTGTTCATCAGTGGTTGGCGATCGCTTTGGTGATCGCCGGTGCCATCGCGCTCAGCCTTGTGCTGGCCAAGCTGCGTGGACAAAACGTTAACCCGTTCTTCCTGCCAGGCCGCGAACCGAAGGCAGAAGTGGCGCAAGACCAAGATGTAGCCGGCGAAGAACCACCGGCAGCAACAACCGAAGTAGCTCAAGAGCCGAAGCACCTGGGCAAGGACCCGCAGTAGTCGCACTGCCTAGGGCATTTGGTTCGTCGGGCATCAATAGGTGCCATTGAGTGGCCGGCAAGCACATACTCTTGCCGGCCATTGCCATACCGTTTGGCGCCACTGAACTTCGACCAATGGTTTCATGACGCGCGAAGCGTGAAGTATGGCGAAATCTAGCAAAAAAGTTAGAGCCAAATTTGCCCGGGCCCGCGATAAGGCTCGGCAACATGTTCGAAACATTGCCGATACCCGAAAAACGGTAGACAACAACGGGTTTTCGGCTCCCGATCGGCTTTGCAACCGGGCCGAAAAGTGTGGCGTACACCCTAGTTTTTAACATTTTCGAAACACAAACGGTCGCACTTGAGAAACAAAAATTGCGTAACGTGTGATGTTGGCATCGTAGTGGGCCCTCAACCCCCTGGAGCGGACCTGCGATGCAGCACCACAATGAGGTGGGATATGTTCCTCTCTGGAATCTCGATGTGCCAGCATACCCCGCTGCGCGTTGTCGACGAGTTCCAGTTCGATGAAACATCAAGGCGGCCGGTCGCCCTTTTAAGGAATTATCCTCATGAGCAAAGGGTTCGGCGCGCCCATCCTGCATGAACCACAGAAAGGCACGCTCATGAGCATGACCGGAGTCCCACTGAACGCCTCGCCAGGCTCCGGCGAGAACGTCCTCTCGCCATATACACGCTTCTCTGCAATGCCTAGCGCACAGGGTCTATACGATCCTGCCGCCGAAAAAGACGCTTGCGGTTTGGCAATGATCGCGTCGCTGAAGAACGAATCCAGCCACGAGATCGTCGCCCACGCACTCACGGCACTGCGCCGCTTGGAACACCGTGGCGCTATCGGCGCCGACGAAGGCACCGGCGACGGTGCAGGCATCCTGCTACATATGCCCGACGCATTTTTGCGCAGCGCCACCAACTTCGCGCTCCCATCTGCCGGCGCCTACGCCGTAGGTATGGGCTTCCTTCCTGCCGAGACCAAAGAGCGCGAATTTGCTCAGTCCGAGCTGGAAACGCTGGCCGCTGAAGAAAACCTTTCGGTGCTCGGCTGGCGCGAAGTGCCAGTTGACTCCTCCGTGCTCGGCGCCTCAGCACGCAAGGTCATGCCATACATCACTCAGTTCTTTGTCGCCGGTCCGACCGGTGCACCAGCGCTGAGCAGCCGCGAACTAGACGCCGCCGCCTGGCGCATCCGTCGTCGTGCGCACAACAAGATGGGCATCTACTTCGCTTCGTTCTCCGCGCAGTCCATCGTGTACAAGGGCATGGTTTCTACCGCGCAGCTTGAACCGTTTTACCCGGATCTGTCGAACACCGACTTCGCCAGCCGTTGCGCGATCGTGCACTCACGCTTCTCGACCAACACCTTCCCATCGTGGCCGCTGGCTCAGCCCTTCCGCACCATCGCGCACAATGGCGAGATCAACACGGTTAAGGGCAACCGCAACTGGATGCGCGCCCGCCAGTCAACACTGGAATCCGAATTGCTCGGCGAGGTCCCCGAAGAGCTGTTCCCGATCTGCACCCCAGGTGCATCGGACTCCGCTTCCTTCGACGAGGTCGCTGAAATGCTGATGCTTTCGGGACGCAACGTCACCGAAGCGATCATGATGATGATCCCGCAGCCGTGGGAAAACGACACCCAGATGGACGCCGATCTGCGCGCCTTCTACCAGTACCACTCGATGCTCATCGAGCCTTGGGATGGTCCGGCAGCCGTTTGCTTCACCGACGGCCAGATGGCCGGAGCGGTGCTGGACCGTAACGGTCTGCGCCCGGCTCGCTGGTGGGTTACCGACGATGATTTGGTAGTGCTTGCCAGTGAGGTCGGCGTGATCGACGTTGCCGAAGAGCACATTGTGTCCAAGGGCCGTGTGGCTCCGGGCAAGATGTTCGCCGTGGATTTGAATGCCGGCCGCATCGTTGAAGACTCCGAAATCAAGGCCGAGGTTGCCGCCTCCAAGCCATGGCGTGAATGGGTTTCGCAAAACCTGAAGACCCTTGCGGACTTCCCGGATCTGGAACACGTACGCCACAACTCGGCCTCGGTGCTGCTGCGCCAGCTCACCTTCGGTTACACCACCGAAGAGCTACGCGTGCTTTTGGCGCCGATGGCCACCACCGGCGCTGAGCCGCTGGCCGCCATGGGAACTGATACGCCCATTGCTGCACTGGCCGATCGCGCGCGCCTGCTCTTTGACTACTTCACCCAGTCCTTCGCACAGGTCACCAATCCACCGCTGGATGCCATCCGCGAAGAGTTGGTCACCTCCATGCACACCACCATCGGCCCAGATGGCAACCTGCTGAGCCTGGATAAGGTGCCGCAGTCGCAGATCGCACTGGACTACCCGGTATTGACCAACGACCAGTTGGCCAAGATCGTAAACTTGCGCGATGCCAAGGGTTCCAAGCTGTCGCTGAAGGTCCGTGGCCTGTACCGCCCGGCCGGTGGCGAGTCTGAACTGCGCGCGCGCCTGCAGGAAATCTGCGAAAAGGTCTCCGCTGCGGTCAACCGTGGAGTGCGCTACATCGTGCTCTCGGACCGTGATTCGTCGGCTGCCTGGGCGCCGATCCCATCGCTGTTGCTGACCAGCGCCGTCCACCACCACCTGCTCAAGAGCTCCAACCGCACCCGTGCGTCGCTGATCATCGAATCCGGCGACGCCCGCGAAGTGCACCATATTGCGGTATTGATCGGTTACGGCGCCGCCGCGATCAACCCATACCTGGCTTTGGAATCGGTCGAGCAGATGGCTGAAGAAGGCGAACTGCCCGGCATTGACGGCGCTACCGCCAGCTCCAACTTGATGAAGGCCCTGGGCAAGGGCGTACTAAAGATCATGTCCAAAATGGGCATTTCCACGGTCTCCAGCTACTGCGGCGCCCAGACCTTCGAGGCGGTCGGCCTCTCCCAGCGCGTGGTTGACCAGTACTTCACCGGTACCACCACCAAGCTTTCTGGCATCGAACTGGATGTGGTGGCCGCCGAGGCTGCTGAACGCCACGCTCGTGCCTACCCAGAACTCGACGGCAGCTCGCAGGCCAATGAGTTGGAAACCGGTGGCGAGTACCAGTGGCGCCGCTCCGGCCCGCCACACCTCTTTGACCCACAGACCGTCTTCCGCCTGCAGCACTCCACCCGCACCCGTCGCTACGACGTGTTCAAGGAGTACACCAAGGCTGTGGACGATCAGGCCGCACAGCTCAAGACCCTGCGCGGTCTGATGAAGCTGAAGACCGAAGGCATCACCCCGATCGACATCGATCAGGTGGAGCCGGTCTCCGAAATTGTTAAGCGTTTTGCCACCGGTGCGATGAGCTACGGCTCGATCTCCGCCGAGGCACACGAGACGCTGGCGATCGCCATGAACCGGCTGGGCGGCAAGTCCAACACCGGTGAAGGCGGCGAGGATCCGGAGCGTCTGCTTGATCCTGAGCGTCGCAGTGCGGTCAAGCAGATCGCCTCGGGCCGCTTCGGCGTCACCAGCTTGTACCTGACCAACGCCGATGACATCCAGATCAAGATGGCTCAGGGCGCCAAGCCAGGCGAGGGTGGCCAGCTGATGAGCCAGAAGCTGTACCCTTGGGTGGCTAAGACTCGTCACTCCACCCCGGGTGTTGGGCTGATTTCCCCGCCTCCGCACCACGACATCTACTCGATTGAGGACTTGGCGCAGCTGATCCACGATGCAAAGTGCTCCAATCCGAGCGCGCGTGTGCACGTGAAGCTGGTCTCCGAGTCCGGTATCGGTACCGTGGCTGCCGGTGTAGCCAAGGCCAAGGCCGACGTAGTGCTGATTTCCGGGCACGACGGCGGCACCGGTGCCTCACCGATGAACTCACTGAAGCACGCGGGCACCCCGTGGGAGCTCGGCCTGGCTGAAGCTCAGCAGACGCTGATCCTCAACGGTTTGCGTGACCGCGTCACCGTGCAGGTTGACGGCCAGCTGAAGACCGGCCGCGACGTACTGATCGGCGCCCTATTGGGTGCCGAGGAGTTCGGCTTTGCGACCGCACCGCTGGTGGTTTCGGGCTGCATCATGATGCGCGTCTGCCACTTGGACACCTGCCCTGTGGGCGTGGCCACGCAGAACCCTGTGCTGCGTGAACGCTTCAGTGGCAAGGCCGAATTTGTGGTGAACTTCTTCGAGTTCATCGCTCAAGAGGTCCGCGAACTGCTCGCTTCCTTGGGTGCACGCACCCTGGACGAAGTGATCGGTCGCGTTGAACTGCTCGAAACTGACGCTGCCCAGGTTGGTGCGCACCGCAAGGTGACCGGGTTGGCGCTGGATGCCATCACCCACGAACCAGCGGTAGAAGTTGCTGCGCGTCGTCGCCGCATCAGCCAGGACCACGGTTTGGATAAGCACCTGGATCAGCGTTTGTTGGCTGCTGCCGCTCCGGCACTAGCCGATCGCATTCCGGTAACCATCGATGCGGACATCGTAAACACCGACCGTTCGGTGGGAACCCTGCTTGGCCACCATGTCACCAAGACCTTCGCACTGGAGATCTTGGACGAGGACACCATCACGGTGAACCTCGCAGGACGAGCCGGTCAGTCACTCGGCGCCTTCCTGCCAGCGGGTATTACGCTGAGCCTGGATGGCGACGCGAACGACTACGTTGGCAAGGGCCTGTCGGGCGGCAAGATCGTCATCCACCCACCAACGAGCACCATTTCGGCTCCTGAGCAGCAGGTGATCGCCGGTAACGTGGTTGGTTACGGCGCCACCAGTGGTTCGATGTTCATCAACGGTATGGTCGGCGAACGCTTCGCGGTGCGTAACTCCGGGGCGAGCATCGTCACCGAAGGCATTGGCGAACACGGTTGTGAGTACATGACCGGCGGTGAAGTGCTGATCTTGGGGGACACCGGACGTAACTTTGGTGCTGGCTTCTCCGGCGGTGTGGCATGGGTTGTGGACTTTGATACGGACAAGATCAACCCATTGGCCGCAAGCCAGGGGGATCTGTTGATCAACCCGATTTCCGATGCCGAAGCACAGCGCATTCACCAATTGCTCACCGAGCACATCGCACACACTGCTTCGCCACTGGCGCAGCGCCTGGTGCTGAATTGGGAAGACACCCGTACCCGCATCACCAGCATCACCCCGCGCGACTTTGCTGCGGTACAGCAGGTGCGTAGTGACGCGGAAGCCAACGGGCAGAACCCAGATTCGCCACAGGTATGGAACAAGATTTTGGAGGTGACCCGTGGCTGATCCACGCGGATTCCTGAAGGTGACCGAGCGTGTCACCCAACCCAAGCGCCCGGTACCGGTGCGATTGATGGACTACAAAGAGGTTGTTGAACGCCAGAAAGACGGGACCCTGCAGCAGCAGGCTTCCCGTTGCATGGACTGCGGCATCCCGTTCTGCCATCAGGGCTGCCCACTGGGCAACCTGATTCCAGAGTTCAACGATCTGACCTACCGTGGTCGTAAGGATGAGGCGGCAGCTCGACTGCTTTCCACCAACAACTTCCCGGAACTCACCGGTAAGCTGTGCCCGGCCCCTTGTGAGTCATCCTGCGTGCTGGGAATCAACCAGCCAGCGGTGACAATCAAGCAGGTTGAGGCTGAACTTGCAGGTCACCTGATGGACCAGGGCGACTTTGTACCGCAGCCACCAGCTCGCCACACCGAACACCGTGTCGCCATTGTTGGTTCGGGCCCAGCCGGTCTGGCCGCTGCCCAGCAGCTGACCCGCGCAGGTCACACGGTTGCCGTGTACGAGCGCGACGAAGCCATCGGCGGTCTGCTGCGCTTTGGTATCCCAGACTTCAAGCTGGAAAAGCAGGTGATCGACCTGCGCCTGGATCAGATGCGTGATGAAGGTACGATCTTCCGCACCGGCATCGAAATCGGTAAGGACATCACCTGGGAGCAGCTGCGTCGTGACTACGACGCGGTGATTGTCGCCACCGGTGCGACCGTTCCGCGTGAACTGCCCATCGAAGGAAACCAGCTCGACGGCGTGCACCACGCCATGGAGTTCCTCACCGAGAACAACCGTGTGGTTGCTGGTACCTCCAGCGTGCGCACCATCGACGCCAAGGGCAAGCATGTTGTTGTCCTTGGTGGTGGTGACACAGGTTCGGACTGTATCGGTACCGCTCTGCGTCAGGGCGCTGCCAGCGTGACGACCTTGGCGATCGGCAAGCAGCCGGGCACCGAGCGTAGCGAACTGCACCCTTGGCCGACCATGCCGGTGCTCTTTGAAGTGCAGTCATCGCACGAAGAAGGTGGCGAGCGCACCTATTTGGCTTCCACTGTGAACTTTGTCGCCGGTGAGGGAACTAAGCAGAATAAGGTGATCGGTGTTACAGTTGCAGAGACAGAATTTGTTGCTGGCAAGCGCCTCCCGAAGTCTGGAACCGAACGCGTAATCAAAGCTGATTTGGTTCTGCTTGCCCTCGGGTTCACCGGTCCGGAAGCTTCCGGACTGGACGAACAGGTCAGTATCGAATTCGACAACCGGGGCAACGTCGCCCGAGATGGCTACTACATGACGAATACCGAATCGGTGTTCGTCGCCGGAGATGCCGGTCGGGGACAGTCGCTGATCGTGTGGGCTATCGCTGAAGGTCGCGCTTGCGCCGCCTCGGTCGATAAATTCCTCATGGGCTCGACAATTCTTCCAGCACCGGTAGCTCCAACCGATAGGGCCATCAGCATCATTTGAGTGACGTAGGCTTAAATGCGGCGCATCCGATTGTGGATGGGCCGCATTTTGCCTGTGTGGACAAGAAAGGCATTTGGCTGACGGAATGAGACGCGCAAAGATTGTAGCAACCTGGGGTCCAGCCCTAGCAAGCTACGAAAACACTGTAGCGGTACTAAATGCGGGCGTAGACGTCGC
This sequence comes from Glutamicibacter sp. MOO4, assembly GCF_056934395.1. Classification (NCBI taxonomy): domain Bacteria; kingdom Bacillati; phylum Actinomycetota; class Actinomycetes; order Micrococcales; family Micrococcaceae; genus Glutamicibacter; species Glutamicibacter sp. MOO4. Next base: position 1,510,520 of record NZ_CM167800.1, on the reverse strand, counting down.
GCGCTTAAACATGAGCCATGGAGATCACTCCATGCACGCACAATCGTTGGCGAACGTGCGTAACGCAGCGGCTGAGATCGGCCGCGCGGTCGGTGTTTTTGCCGACCTGCAGGGTCCTAAGATCCGCTTGGGGCGCTTTAAGGGTGACGCGAAGTACATCCTGGAGGCGGGCGAAGAATTCACCATCACCATTGATGACGTGGAAGGCACCCGTAACCTGTGCTCGACCACCTTCAAAGGTCTGCCAAACGACGTGAAGGCAGGGGACTTCCTGCTCATCAACGATGGCAAGGTAAAGCTCAAGGCCATCTCGGTCGATGCAACCTCCGTGCATTCCGAGGTAGTCGTCGGCGGCGAAGTGTCCAATAACAAGGGCATCAACCTGCCAGGCGTTGCAGTGAACGTTCCTGCACTGAGTGAAAAGGATGAGGACGACCTGCGCTGGGCACTGCGTGCCGGCATCGACATGGTTGCACTGTCCTTCGTGCGCAACGCCGAAGACATTTCGCGCGTGCATGAAATTATGGACGAAGAAGGTCGTCGCGTCCCAGTGATCGCGAAGATCGAGAAGCCACAGGCTGTGGCTGCCCTTGAAGAAATCGTCGACGCTTTTGACTCCATCATGGTCGCCCGCGGAGACTTGGGTGTAGAACTGCCACTGGAAGAAGTTCCACTGGTGCAGAAGCGCGCCGTTGAATTGGCTCGTCGCTGGGCTAAGCCAGTGATCGTTGCTACCCAGGTGCTTGAGTCGATGATTGAGTCGCCAACTCCTACCCGCGCTGAAGCATCTGACTGCGCTAACGCCGTGCTTGACGGTGCCGACGCTGTCATGCTTTCGGGGGAGACCTCGGTTGGTGCTTACCCGGTCGAAACCGTGGAAACCATGTCGCGCATCATCTCTTCCACCGAAGAGCATGGTCTGGATCGTATCCCACGCTTGGGTTCTCAGCCTAAGACCACCGGTGGCGCTATTACCCGTGCTGCTGTGGAGATCGCCGATCAGGTTGACGCAAAGTACATCGTTGCGTTCACCCAGTCCGGTGACTCGGCACGTCGTCTTTCGCGACTGCGCCCAAAGAAGCCGGTTTTGGCTTTCACCCCGTTGCAGCAGACCTACAACATCATGACCCTGATGTGGGGCGTTCAGGCACGTTTGGTTGCCTACGCTGACCACACGGACAAGATGACTGCTCAGGTGGACGAAGCGCTGCTTAGCGAAGGTTTGGCCGAGGTCAACGACGTTGTCTGCATTGCTGCCGGTTCCCCTCCGGGACAGGCCGGCTCGACCAACTCGATTCGCGTACACAAGATCGGCGATCTGGCAGACGCTGGACAGCTGGTCGACGGCAAGCCAATGCCTGCCCGCGAAAAGGTTGGACCATGGGCACCGGAGAATGTTTCAACTCCTGAGTCCCTCTAGCATCTAGCTTTTACGCTGATGCCTTAAAAGTTCCGCTTCTGTTCACCTTCGGGTGGGCAGGGGCGGAACTTTTTTGTGTTGGCGGTGCAAAATTCAACTTTGTGCAGTCGCTCACACCTACCCTAATTTTGGGCAGAAAAAAACCGCTGGTCCGGAATATTATTCCGGACCAGCGGCCTATCTTTGGTGCCCAAGGTGGGACTCGAACCCACACATCTTTCGATACCGCATTTTGAGTGCGGCGCGTCTACCGATTCCGCCACTTGGGCTGGCACTTTGACTAGTTTACTAGAGGTTTTCCAGATTTCCTAATCGGGAACCTCGCGTCATCGCGTGAACTACAGTACATGCAAGTAGGCTTATATGTGAAACCGAGGCAACGTAGCTTCGCTGACGGAAACCATCTAACTGCCCTCCACCGCACGGGCAGGATTTTTTGATCATGGAGGAAGGCGCCAATGAGCGAACTACCCGAAGTCACCCGAATTCCATCCGAGGTGCAATCCACCCCGCGTCGTGTGGTTGTAGCCGAGGACGAAACCCTCATCCGCCTCGATATCGTCGAGATCCTACGCTCCGAGGGTTATGACGTTGTTGCTGAGGCAGATAACGGACAGACCGCATTGGAGAAGGCTCGTGAATTGAAGCCCGATCTGGTTCTGATGGACGTGAAGATGCCAGTCATGGACGGCATCACCGCCGCTGAGGCGATCGTGAAGGAACGCATCGCCCCGGTAGTACTGCTCACCGCGTTCAGCCAAAAGGAATTGGTGGAGCGCGCGCGTGAAGCCGGTGCCATGGCGTATGTGGTTAAGCCATTTACCCCTGCCGATCTGACTCCGGCCATCGAGATCGCTATTTCTCGTAATGACGAGCTGCGCGCCTTGGAAGAGGAAGTCAGCAACCTCGCTGAGCAGTTTGAGACTCGCAAGCTGGTAGATCGCGCTAAGAGCTTGCTGATCACCAAGATGGGTCTGACCGAGCCAGAAGCATTCCGCTGGATCCAGAAGACTTCGATGGATCGCCGCCTGAGCATGCGCCAGGTTGCCGAAACCGTCGTCGATCAGGTCAAGTAAGTACGAACTGCTCGTTGGTAGAATCTGTGGATGTGCACCAAAACGCCGTGTGTTTTGGTGCACATTTTCATGCGACGGCTAGCTGTTGTGCCTATCCAACGAGCAATAGTGCTTACTGAGCACGGCAAGTTATTAAAAAATTAGCCGCCCGTTAGTTGACTTCCTAGATTGACGAACCGCTCAGTACGCCTAAGATTGAAACTGCGCCAAGAACCAAGTCCTGCATGCCTAAAAATATTTCGCAGATTAGCTTGTTCGAAGCCCGTACACTTTCCCTTGCCGTTCGACCTCTCAGGCTGGTACTAAATGGATTTGACGCTGATCGTCGTCCTAGTCATTGCCTTGGCGTTGTTTTTTGACTTCACCAATGGATTTCATGACACGGCCAATGCGATGGCCACCCCGATCGCAACCGGTGCAATTTCCCCTAAGAAGGCCGTTGCCCTCGCCGCAATTTTGAACCTTGTCGGTGCTTTCCTCTCCACCGAGGTAGCTAAGACAATTTCTGGCGGCATCATTAACGAAGACCCCTCCACAGGTGTAGCCATCGGGCCAGCAATGATTTTTGCTGGACTGATGGGTGCGGTGATTTGGAACCTGCTCACTTGGCTGCTGGGTCTGCCATCGAGCTCGTCGCACGCGTTGTTCGGCGGACTGGTTGGTGCCGCTATTGTCGGTGCTGGCGTGGCTTCGGTGAACTACGGCGTGCTGCTCTCCAAGGTTTTGCTGCCTGCGCTCTGCGCCCCAGTGATTGCCGGTGTCTCCGCGTACCTGTGCACGAAGCTGGCTTACGCCATCACCAAGCGCCAAAACGGTGCCTCGCCTAAACGTGGCGGCTTCCGCTATGGGCAGATTTTCTCCTCCTCGTTGGTCGCGCTGTCGCACGGTACCAACGATGCGCAGAAGACCATGGGCATCATCACCCTGACCCTGGTGGCCTCCGGCTTGCAGGATTCAGGATCAGGCGTACACCTTTGGGTGGTTACCGCTTGTGCTCTGGCGATCGCGTTGGGAACGTACACCGGTGGCTGGCGCATTATCCAGACCATGGGTTCGGGACTGACCGACGTGAAGCCTGCACAGGGCTTCGCCGCAGAGGTCTCCACTGCTTCAGCCATCCTGGCTTCCTCGCACTTGGGCTTTGCCCTGTCGACCACTCAGGTCGCTTCCGGGTCGGTTATCGGTTCCGGTTTGGGCCGCAAGGGCGGCGAGGTCCGTTGGGGCACCGCCGGCCGTATTGCCTTGGGCTGGCTCTTCACCTTGCCGGCAGCCGCGATCGTCGGCGGTCTGGCAGCCTGGATCGTACACTTTGGCACCCCAGGTCTGGTTATCGTCACTATCCTTGGAGTTGGCGCGATGCTGACCATCTGGTTCGCTTCCCGAAAGCAGTCGCACGGCTCTGACGGGACTATGTCCGACATCGATAACTCCGGAGCTGCGGTCAACATTTTGACCAAGAAGCAACGCCGCGCCAAGGCCAAGGCTGAAGCCGCGCAAGCTAAGCTCGTCGCCACGCAGAAGGATGCTGATAACTCATGATTGACTGGGTTGCCTTTGCGATCGTTGCGATCGTCACGTGGATTGCCGCGATGCTCATTGTTACCGCTTACTCTTTCGGAGTTCGCCTGCTGGCTGTAGCTAGGGACGAAGGAAAAAGTACGGGCCTTAGCAAGACTGGCGCGTATGCCTGCTTCACCGTGGCCGGCTTAATTGTGGCCTTTGGCGTGGTGCTGATCGTTCCGCAACTTAGCGAAGCGATTTTGGGCATGTCCTCAAGCCACTAAACGCTCACTATCGCTGATAGTGCTCAGCACGCTCAACATCGGCTGGGAAGTAAAACTGCATATTGCCTTCGACGGAGGCACCCCTAGACTGGAGCCATGACTAGCTTCAAGTACTACGTGGGTGCCTCCGTTGATGGTTTTATTGCCGACGGTAGCGCCGATGCGCATTGGTTCACCACCTTCGCCAAACAGCCTGGCGTGAAAAAGCACTTTGATCAGTTCTTTGAAACCATTGGTGCAGTGGTGATCGGCGGGAAAACCTATGAGGGTATCGCCAAGGAAGTCGCCGACGGGAACATGAGCTGGATGTTTGCGCACCTCCCAGTCTGGGTTTTAACCCACCACGAATTACCGACCCTGCCCGATACCGACCTGACGTTCATCCGCGGAGAAATCGGTTTCTGGAGCCAAGACATTGCGCGAAGCGCGGGGGCCGGTGACGTGTGGGTTGCCGGCGGCGCGGATCTAGCAGGCGGATTTGTTCAAGCGAACGTGTTGGACGAGCTGTTGTTAGTGACCGTGCCGGTGGTCTTCGGCGAGGGCACCAGCATTTTTGGGCGTTCGGTGCGCGCCCAACTCTCAGCGATGAGCGTTGAAGACTTGGGCAACGACATCACGCTGACGCGCTACGCGGTGGGCTAGTTTTCTACCGGGAGCATCATGTTGGTGATGCGCGCGGTGGCAATGCGTGCCCGTCCTCGTTGCTGATCACGATCTCGTGGCTGGTGCTTCTGCGTCCTAGGTGCACCGGGGTGCATACTGCGGTGACCAAACCGGAGCGGCCAGCCTTGTGATGTGTGATGTTCAGATCGACCCCCACGGGTTGAGTCTTCCCGGCGCCGTGCAACGCTGCAGCCATCGAACCTAGGGTTTCGGCCAGGGCTGCCGACGCGCCGCCGTGCAAAATCCCGTAGACCTGAGTGTTTCCGGCGACCGGCATGGTGGCCGTGATCCGATCGACGGTGAACTCGGCGAAGACGATCTCTAGCTTTTCCACTAGTTCACCTACGCCATTGGAGCGCAAAAAAGACCACGCACTGTGAGGTAGGCCGTGGCGCGTGAGCTGCTGCGCGAACGGATGTGCCGAATCTTGCGTGGGTTGAGTAGTGAAATTGTCGTTCATGGGAACTAGGCTTTCAGGTGTGAGCGAAACTACCAAGCCGACACCCGCGTCGGACAAGAGACTGCTGATTATTGACGGACATTCGATGGCGTTCCGCGCGTTTTACGCGCTGCCAGCGGAGAACTTTGCGACGAGCACGGGACAGCACACCAACGCGGTGCACGGCTTTGTATCCATGCTGCTGACGATGATCCGTCAGCAGAAGCCCACCCACGTCGCTGTCGCATTCGACCTGGATACTCCAACCTTCCGGTCGCTGGAGTACACCGAGTACAAGGGCGGGCGCAACAAGACGCCCGAAGAGTTCTACGGGCAGATCGACCTCATCCAAGAGGTGATGAAGGCGATGAACATCCCGTCCATCACCCTGGAAAGCTTTGAGGCCGACGACATCCTGGCCACGCTGGCCACCATGGGCGAGGACGCAGGCTTTAACGTGCTGGTGGTTTCCGGTGACCGTGATGCCTTCCAGCTGATCACCGACAAGACCCTGGTTTTGTACCCGAAAAAGGGCATTAGCGACATTCCGCCGATGGACGCTGCCGCGGTGGAAGCCAAATACTTTGTTCCACCACAGCGTTACTCGGATCTTGCTGCACTGGTCGGCGAAACCGCCGATAACCTGCCAGGAGTACCGGGCGTCGGCCCGAAGACCGCCGCAAAGTGGATCAACCTCTACGGGGACCTGGCCGGTGTGCTGGAAAACATTGACTCGATCAAGGGCAAAGTGGGCGAGTCGTTGCGTGAGCACGTGGACAACGTGACCCGCAACCGCCGGCTCAACCAACTGAAGCACGACCTAGAGCTGCCGGTGACCTTGGAGCAGATGGAGCTTGAGGCACCAAACCGCGAAGAGATCGAGAACCTGTTTGACGCGCTGGAGTTTAACACCCTGCGTAAACGCCTCTTTGACCTCTTTGCAGCGCAGGAGGAGGAAGTTGCCCCCGAGATAGCTGCCTTCACCCGTGTGGTGACCGACAACGCCCAAGCATTACGCGACTTTATCGATGCCGGTAAGTCCGCGCCGATCGCCGTTCAACCTGCCGTGGTTGGCGATGAAGCTGTGGGCCTTGCACTGTTCCGTGGGGCACAGGCCGTTTGGCTTGATCTTGCAGATCTTCAGGAAGGCACCGAGAACGAACTGGCAGCATTCCTTGCTGACGCCAACGCGCCCAAAATTTTCCACGACGCTAAAGCCACCATGCACCTGCTGATCGAACGTGGGCTGAAGATCGCGGGCATCAAGGACGACACGTTGATTAGTGCGTACCTGATTCAGCCAGATCGGCGTAGCCACGACCTAGAGGACGTGGTGCAGTACCACCTGAAATATGCGGTGCCGGTGCATCAGGCGAAGAAAGGCGAATTGGATCTGGGGCTGACCGCTGATTTGGCCGAACCCACCCTGGCCCAAGCTCAGGCAATCCACGACCTGTCCGCGTTCCTTGCCACCAAGCTGGCCGAGAAGCACGCCGATGTGCTGGCTGCAGAGATGGAACTGCCGCTGATCCCGGTCCTCTTTGAGATGGAACGCGCCGGCGTGGCAGTGGACGTGGATCGACTGAACGAACTGCGTGCGCACTTCACCACGCAGGTTGATCAAGCCACCAACGATGCATTTGCTGCGATCGGCCACGAGGTAAACCTTTCTAGCCCGAAGCAGCTGCAGGTAGTGCTGTTTGAAGAGCTGGATTTGCCGCGTACCAAAAAAATCAAGACCGGTTTCACTACGGACGCTGAATCACTTCAAGACCTGCTGGTCAAAACCGGGCACCCGTTCCTGGTGGCGCTGATGGCTTACCGCGATGCCATCAAACTACGCCAGACCGTCGACGGTCTGCTGAAAGCTACGCACGACGATGGACGGATCCACACCACCTACGCGCAGACCGTGGCAGCCACCGGTCGACTTTCTAGTCTCAACCCGAACCTGCAGAACATCCCGGTCCGTTCAGAAGAGGGCCGACGCATTCGCGACGTGTTCATGGTGGGCACCGGGTACCAAACCCTGCTGACCGTGGACTACTCGCAGATCGAAATGCGCATTATGGCGCACCTGTCCGAGGATGCCGGGTTGATCGAGGCTTATCAAAACGGCGAAGACCTGCACCGGTTTGTCGGTTCGCGCGTGTTCAACGTCGAGCCAGAAGAGGTCAGCTCTGAAATGCGCTCCAAGGTGAAGGCGATGAGCTACGGCTTGGCCTACGGTTTGAGCAGTTTCGGGCTGTCCAAGCAGCTGAAGATCGGCGTGGACGAAGCGCGCAAATTGATGAAGGACTACTTCGATCGTTTCGGAGCGGTGCGCACCTACTTGCGTTCGGTCGTGGACCAAGCCCGCAAGGACGGCTACACCGAAACCATCTTTGGCCGTCGTCGTTACCTGCCAGAGCTGAACAGCTCGGATCGGCGTCTACGCGATATTGCCGAACGCGCGGCACTGAATGCACCTATTCAGGGATCGGCCGCCGATCTGGTTAAGGTGGCGATGCTCAAGATCTCTGCGGGGCTCGAATCCGGGAACTTTACCTCCCGCATGCTGCTCCAGGTCCATGACGAACTCATTTTGGAGATCGCCGAAGGGGAACTGGAAGCAGTGCAGGAGTTGGTGACCCACGAAATGGGCCAGGCCGCTGACCTGTTGGTGCCGCTGGATGTTCAGCCGGGCATTGGCCGGACCTGGCACGAGGCGGCTCACTAACGGGCGCAAATCTCTACCCTGATGCTGCCGGGCGCGAAGTACACTGAACTTCACGCCCGGCATCACAGTACTATCTACCGCACTACCTACCGCCGAGCAGCATGGGGCGTGCCTGTTGAGCTTCAACGATGAAGGGTGCAAAACAGTGGCAAAAGCAATCCCTAGCCAACTCAAGTGCGTTAGTTATGACGCTGCGCAATTGGACGACGATGGACAGCGCGCCCTGAGCATTTTTCAACGGGCCACCGCGCTCGGGTTTTATGAAGAGCTGCCCGATGAAGCGGGCGAGTCCACCTACGCTCGGCTGGCAGCAGCGCAAAAACTGCGCTTTACGATGGTGTTCGATCAACAGGCGCCGGCCGAATCTCGACATGCCAGCCAGCCGGTGCACACCTATGCGAGTTTCCCGGGGTTGCTCAACGCTGGGGGAGCGCGACCGGTGGCGGTGCATAAAATTACTGCGGTGACCGTTTCGCCCACCCATCGTCGGCAGGGTATTTTGACTCGGCAAATCACGGAGGACCTGAATTATGCGCGCAGAGGTGGGTTCGCGCTGGCAGTACTGACCGCTTCCGAGGCGAGCATCTACGGTCGCTACGGATTTGAACCGGCCACCTATCAGACTCGCTTCACGCTCAAATGTGAGGGCGGTCTAAAATTGCTGGTTGCGCTTCCCGGCACTGTGATCGACGTCGATCCCGAGCCGTTCGCAACGCAGCTTGAAGCATTGATGCGCAACGCCTTGGCGCAGGCTTTCGGTTCGGTTGATGGTACGGAATTTGATGTGGGCTATGCACTGGGCCGTTGGGAAGGGTGGGATTCTCTGGCGAAGGCCAAGAACATGCGCCATGCTGCCTACTACGATGAAGCTGGCGAACTCGGCGGATCCATTACCTATAAGTTCGGTGGTTGGGATGATGCGCAACCAAAGATGGTCGTACACAAACTCGTTGCCCTCAGCGACGTGGCGAGGTTGAAGCTGCTGGAATACGTGGCCAATCATGATTTGGTGCAGCAGGTCCATGGGCAAGGAGCATTGGATGATCCGATGCGTTTGGTATTGCACAACGTTCGGGACTACCAGGTGCGCTCCACCGACGACGTCCTGTGGTTGCGTGTACTGGATGTCATCGCCGCCTTTGAAGCTCGCGGTTACCAGCGATCGGGCCAACTGGTCATCAGCGTGACAGATCGCTTGTCGCTGATCGACGGCACGTACCTTTTTGAGGTCGCCGATGGTTCGGCAACTGTAAAGCGTGTGGCAATTGATGCGGAAGAACTGACCGGTGTAGCCCAAGTGGTTCTGGGCGAACGAGAGCTGGCGGGGTTGTACTTGGGTACGGTGCAGCTCTCGCAGCTGCTGGCAGCGGGTCGGGCATCGACGAAGTCGGAGTCGGATGTGAGCGCGAGCCTGCGACTTTTTGAAGTTGATCGCGCACCCTTCACCCCTCACACGTTCTGATCAAGTGGCTGCTGAACACAGGTTTATGACGAAGTTCACAAAATGCTGACGTGGATGTTAGTGGGTTACGCTTTGACCCGCACTCTGGTATACGCGTAGACTTGTCAAGTAGTGCCATGGCACTAGTTATGGCCGCAATCAAGTTTTACCCGTTCGAAATTCCGGGACTTCCGGGGTTTCGACTGACCAAATCTATCCACATCGGAGTCCCTACTACATGACCATCACCTCGAACGAGAACAACAGCGCACCAGTTGTCGCAATTAACGACATTGGATCTGCTGAGGACTTCTTGGCCGCAGTCGATGCCACCATCAAGTACTTCAACGATGGTGACCTCGTCGAAGGCACCGTCGTCAAGGTTGACCACGACGAAGTTCTGCTCGACATCGGTTACAAGACCGAAGGTGTCATCCCTTCCCGCGAGCTTTCCATCAAGCACGACGTTGACCCAGGCGATGTTGTCGCCGTTGGTGACAGCGTTGAAGCCTTGGTTCTGACCAAGGAAGACAAAGAAGGCCGCCTGATCCTGTCCAAGAAGCGTGCTCAGTACGAGCGTGCTTGGGGCGACATCGAAAAGATCAAGGAAGAGGACGGCGTCGTTACCGGTACCGTTATCGAGGTTGTCAAGGGTGGCCTCATCCTGGACATCGGCCTGCGTGGCTTCTTGCCAGCATCGCTCGTCGAGATGCGCCGTGTGCGCGACCTGGCTCCATACATCGGTCAGGAAATCGAAGCCAAGATCATCGAGCTGGACAAGAACCGCAACAACGTTGTTCTTTCCCGCCGTGCATGGCTTGAGCAGACCCAGTCTGAGGTTCGCTCGACCTTCCTTAACAAGCTGGAAAAGGGCCAGGTTCGTCCGGGCGTTGTTTCCTCCATCGTCAACTTCGGTGCATTCGTGGACCTTGGCGGCGTAGACGGCTTGGTACACGTTTCCGAGCTGTCTTGGAAGCACATCGACCACCCATCCGAGGTTGTCGAGGTTGGCCAGGAAGTAACCGTAGAGGTTCTCGAAGTCGATCTAGACCGCGAGCGCGTTTCGCTGTCGTTGAAGGCTACCCAGGAAGATCCTTGGCAGACCTTCGCCCGCACCCACGCACTGGGTCAGGTTGTACCGGGCAAGGTTACCAAGCTGGTTCCATTCGGTGCGTTCGTACGCGTCGAAGACGGCATCGAAGGCCTTGTCCACATCTCCGAGCTTGCAGTGCGCCACGTTGAACTGGCCGAGCAGGTTGTCTCCGTGGGCGACGAGCTGTTCGTCAAGGTCATCGACATCGACCTGGAACGCCGCCGCATCTCGCTGTCGCTCAAGCAGGCTAACGAAGGTGTTGACCCAGAGGGTACCGAGTTTGACCCAGCACTCTACGGCATGGCTGCAGAGTACGACGAGGCCGGCAACTACAAGTACCCAGAGGGCTTCGACCCAGAGTCGAACGAATGGCTCGAGGGCTTCGACACCCAGCGCGCTGCATGGGAAGCACAGTACGCTGCTGCTCAGGAGCGTTGGGAAGCACACAAGAAGCAGGTTGCTGCCGCAATCGTAGCTGACGCAGAAGCAGAGCCTGCTGCTGCAGGTAGCTCCGAGCCAGCTCCAGCTTCGTACTCCTCGGAGGCTCCAGCCACCGATGCAGGCACCTTGGCTTCTGACGAAGCTCTTGCTGCACTGCGCGAGAAGCTGACCGGCAACTAATTTCGCTTTCTGCCTCGTGCAGGAATCGTGATTAGCTTTAGCTGAGCTACGAAGGCCCAACCCGAAAGGGGTGGGCCTTCGTGCATTTAAGCGGGTATTGGTGCCCACGTCGAGTCCTGCACGAGCGGCAGTGACCCTGACGGTACTCAAATTGGCGAACAGTAAGCGTCGTTGGGGCAAGGGCGGAGCAGATGCGAATGTTCGGACGCACACTAGAGACGACAGATGGATTACTTGAGGGTCTCAAGTTCAAAGACCTGGGCCCGAGGGGAGCTTGGCGATTTAGCTGTGCACATTTCTACGCTCCGGTGTGCAGATCCAGTGGCTTAGGTGGTGGCCGCAAAATGGTACTGGTTGCGGACCGGCGTTTGGGTTGGATCCATAAAGGCCGGCAGGATCACCTGAGGCACACCATCATTGGGGATGACCTTGATCAACCCGGCGTGAACATCGTGATGGTGCGTATCGCAGAGCATCGCGCTCCAATACACTGCCGTGACTCCACCTTCGGACCAGAACCAGACGTGGTGGATATTGCAGCGTTCCGGATCCATCGTGCAACCAGGCACGAGGCAGCCGCGATCACGCACTGCGACCCCTAGGCGCATGTAATTCGGATGCTTTCGTTGGGCTCGACCAATATCTAGGATTTCGCCTTTGCCACCCAAAACTATGGGAATGATTCGGGCTTTGGCTAGGGTTTGCCGCAGATCGGTGGCGCTGAGCTTAAATCCGTGGGAGGTAATACCGAATGTATCTGCTCGACCTTCAAGTTCCGCCAAGGAAATCGTGACGACGACCTGGGGTTTGATGACTGGCACCTTCAGCTCTTGCGAGCCGGCGGTGGCCTGGGCGTCAACTTGCGCTCCGTGAAGAGTTGCATCAAGTAGTCGCTGGAGGAGTTTTGAGTTGAGCTCGAGCAATGACATCAACCCATTCAGGCGTCGAGCGGCAGGGGTGATGGGAGCAGTGTCCGTGGCCTCGCTCGCGGCTGCTTCTTCATCGGTGACAAAGTCGGGATGCTCCGTGGTCGCGTCGGACGCGTTGGTTGGGTTGGCTGCGTCGGCCGGATCGGAGTTGTTATCGGTGAACGCCTCACGTGCAGCCTGGCCAGCGTCGGAGCGCGGATTGTCACTTTGGGCGATGCCAGACTCGAAAAGTTCGGCTCGGGTGGGGCGCAGGGCAAGTTCGTAACGCACCAACCCATGACGCAGACCGCGCCGGAAAATTCCTTCTTGAGCCTCGGGCTGTTCTTCAGATTGCTGTTCCTTGGCGGCCTTAATAACGGTGTTGATGCCTTTGCGCCGGGTGGCCGGGTCTGCTTCTTCTAATTCGTGATCGAGTATGGCTTCAAGCAGCTGACCGTCGGCACCGCGCACCGTAGAGGTGGAGGGGGCGTCGAACTCTTCACGTACCGGTTCCAGTGCACCCAGCCGGCGTGCCACCGAAAGCGCTTCGGCAGGCGGCAGGGCCGAATCGTGGAACCGCTGGGTCAGCAAGGGAAACTGCGCCGGATACTGCTGATGCTGGTAATCAAACTGGGCAAAAACATGGTTGGCGCTGGCCACGCGCCGCAGTGCCTCGTGATGCTCAATGTGTAACCAAGAGGACAGCAAGGCAGACGTGCTGGTGAAGGTGGCACGCTGGCCGGTGCGCTCGGCAGGCCGGGTGAAATCAATGGGGCCCGCTTGTTGGGCATTAAGCTCGTCCACAGTGAGAGTATGCGCGCTGGTGGCTTCGAGAAGGTGGGCGGCGTAGATCTGGGTGCGTAGCGCGTGATGGGCGGCGGACTCGGCGATTGATGCCAAAGCCAGAGCAAAACGCGGATCCTCGCGGAAGGACTCGGCCGGTTCAGCGGTGAGCACGGAAGGTTCAGCGGTGGGTTCAGTCGTTTCCGGCGTGGGACCGGCCGGGGCGCCGACCGCCTGATGCAAAACGGGAATGAGCTCGGCCAGTGCCAGCGCCTCGTCGACGGTTAGTCGCGAGGTCTGTTGCAACGCTTCGGATAGCTCGGCTAGCGCCTGGCTGATGGTTTGGCTCATGAGCACAGAATGCTCTGTGCCGATGCGCGGGCAAGAGCGCATCGTGCGAAGTGTGGAAAAGTTTTAGTGCGCTGCGATGGAAGAGGTGACCGTGAAGGTTTTGTCGCGTGCTAGCTGGGTGGTGGGACCGACACGTCGGAGCAATTCCTTGCGGTAGCGCAGGTGGGAGTTGAAGACGCACAAGAGCTGACCGCCGGGGGCCAACACGCGGGCGGCATCGTCGATCAGTTTAAACGCGATGTCAGCGGTGACGGTATTGCCGATGTGGAATGGCGGGTTCAACGTGATCAGGCTGGCCGAGTGATCCGGAAGCCGGGACAACGCGTCGTCTTGCACGGCGGTGAGGCGGGCGGACAGGCCATTAGCCTCGGCCGCGGCCAGGGTGGATGCCACCGCGGAGGCCGAATGATCGGACGCATCAACCGTCAGGTGTCGGTGGGTGAGCGCAGCAAAGACGCCGATGGACCCGTTGCCACAGGCCAAATCCACCAACCTGTGGTGTTCGGTTAAGTCCGGCAGGTTCTCCAGCAGCAGCCGGGTGCCCGGATCCAATCGTGCCGCACCAAAAGTGCCAGCTCCGGCGTGCAGGCTAAAGCTGGTGTCGTTCACCTCATGGGTCGCGGTGGCCGGGAATTTGCTGGCGGGTTGGGATTCCAAGGGGAGGGCTGCGGTGAGGACACGTGATTTTTGGCGTGCCAACGAGACGTCGAGTTGGGCGAAACGCAAGGAGAGTACCTCGTTCATCGAGCGGCTCATATGTTTGATGCGCCCGCCGGCAAAGAGTCGGGCCTGCGCAGACGCCACGGCGGTGATGGCGGCAACCTGCTCGTCCAAAACATCCAGACCGCGGGGTAGTGCCAGCAAAATGTGGGTAGCCGACGTTGCTGCTTGAGCCAGCGGGTAAAAGGTCAGTCGCGCGGCCAGCTCGGGCAGCAAACGCTGCACATTGGCTTCGATGGCTTGGCGTGCGGTGAGCGAATCGCAGTGGACGCGTACCTGCGTGCTACCCAAGGCCAGTGCGCCCAGGCTCAACGCACCGTAGTGATCGCCGATGATCGTGATGGAATCGGGCCACGAGGTGCCCGCCTCGCGGTGCCACGTCGCGCAGGTGTCCAGAATCAGCCGATCGGCAGCGTCGGCGGCAAAAAGGTTCGGTGTCTGCACATCGGGCCAGCGCTGCAGGTCAGCCAGCAGGGCCTCAAGCTCGGCGTCGGAAAACGAAGCGGGATTCAAATCAGATCAACCCATTGGGTGTTGGCGGCGGCCAGTTGCCCAGCGCCGGAGGTGAGTGTAGCGATGTGGGTGTGCAATTCTTCGGCGGCTTCGGGAGTATCGGGGATGCCGATCTGGATCAGCGCGGCCGTTGACTGCCACTGTGTGGGCTCGATCTGGTAACCGGCGGCCCGTAGCTCGTTTTCGTAGCGCGCGGCCGTTGCGTGAGCCGCGGGCAAGGTGAAGATGCGTAGGCGTTGGCGGCCTATTAACGTGGTGTGATCCAACGCGCTGGAAACCGCTTCGGAATAGGCGCGGACCAGGCCGCCAGCGCCAAGTTTAATGCCACCAAAATAGCGCACGACCACGGCGAGCACGTCGGAGAGGCCACCGCCCTGTTCTGTATCGCGCTTAGCTAGCGCGTCGAGCATCGGAACCCCCGCGGTACCCGAGGGTTCGCCATCGTCATTGGAACGCTGGGTCATCCGGTCAGGGCCAAGGATGAAGGCGGTGCAGTGGTGCCGGGCGTCAAAATGGGTTTTGCGCAAGGTCGCGATGTGTTCGCGCGCGGCGGCCTCCGAATCAACGCGGTACAGGTAGGTGATGAAGCGCGAGCGCTTGATTTCCAGCTCGTGCACGCTGTCCCCGCTGAGCGTGGTGTAGCTGGTCGCGACCGATTCGTTGGTGTTCATCGCTAATAGTTTATAGGCTGGGAGCATGAAGCATGTTGGACTGACCGGGGGAGTAGCCTCCGGAAAATCTGCCGTAGCGGCTAAATTGGCCGAACTCGGGGCGGTGGTGATCGATGCCGACGCTTTGGCGCGCGATGTGGTTGCCTCTGGCACACCCGGCTTAGCTGCGATTAAAGACGCATTTGGGTCCGAGGTTTTGTTGCCCGATGGCGCTCTGGATCGCAAGGCGTTGGGTGCGATCGTCTTCGCCGATGAACAGCAACGGCAGACGTTGAACAACATTGTGCATCCTCTAGTGCGCGAGGCCGCTGGCGCGCTTCGTGCAAAGGCGCCTGAAGACGCGCTGGTGGTAGAAGACATCCCGCTGTTGGTTGAATCTGGGCAAGCTGACCGGTTTGACGCGGTGATCGTTATCCAAGCCCCACATGATGAGCGGATCCGTCGCATGGTCCAAGACCGCGGGTGGAGCGTTGAGGAAGCAAAGGCACGGATGGCTGCGCAGGCCAGTGACGAACAGCGTGCCGCGGTCGCAGATTTTGTGCTGGACAATTCCGGCAGTTTAGAAGAACTTGAGGCACAGGTCAGTGTTCTCTTCGCGCAGTTGACGTAGGTAGTAGGAGAAATAATGCTCAAGATTTCCAAATGGACGATGCTCGCGAGTTTCGCGGTGGCTCTGGTGCTGTGGCTAGGCTTTGGCGGTCGTGCCGAGTTTGTCGGCCAGGAGCAAGGCCCATATTCGCCCGTGGTCTACATTTCCGGCTGGCTAGCACTGCTGGGCGTTGTTGCAGCGACCGTGTTAACCTGTGGCTTTTTCAGCAACGCCATCGGCCGCACCGTGCGTCGTAATGCCATCCGCTACGGTATGCGCAAGTAGTGAGTTATCCCTTTAAGCTGAAAGCTGGCTAGGGCAAGGCTCAAACGGTGGGGGCAAGTGGATATGCTGGAACTATGAGTCTTGCACAGCCGATTAAGCGGGTCGTCGCTCCCTTCGAAGTGATCAGCGAATATGAGCCAGCCGGTGACCAGCCGGAGGCCATCAAACAGCTGACCGAGCGGCTAAACAACGGCGAGAAGGACATTGTTCTGCTCGGCGCCACGGGTACCGGTAAATCTGCCACCACCGCCTGGCTGGTGGAGCAGGTACAACGCCCTACCTTGGTGCTGGTGCAAAATAAGACCCTGGCCGCTCAGCTGGCCAACGAATTCCGCGAGCTGATGCCCAATAACGCGGTGGAGTATTTCGTTTCCTACTACGACTACTACCAGCCCGAGGCCTACGTCCCGCAGACCGATACCTTTATCGAGAAGGACTCCTCGGTCAACGAGGAAGTTGAGCGTTTACGCCACTCGGCCACCAATTCCTTGCTGACCCGGCGCGACACCATTGTTGTTGCCACCGTTTCGTGCATCTACGGCTTGGGCACGCCAGAAGAGTACGTGGCCGGAATGGTCACCGTGCGAACCGGTGAAGAGCTGAACCGCGATGCGATGTTGCGCCAGTTTGTCGCCATGCAGTACACCCGAAACGACATGGACTTCCACCGTGGCACCTTCCGTGTGCGTGGCGATACGGTCGAGATTATTCCAATGTACGAAGAGCAGGCCGTGCGCATCGAGTTCTTCGGCGACGAAGTTGAAGCGATCTACACCCTGCACCCGGTCACCGGTGAAGTGATTCGTGAAGAAACCGAGATGTACATCTTCCCGGCCAGCCACTATGTTGCTGGCGCCGAGCGCATGGGCAAAGCCATCAAGCGGATTGAAGACGAGCTGGCCGGACGGCTCAAAGAGCTGGAATCGCAGAACAAGCTCGTTGAAGCCCAGCGGTTGCGCATGCGCACCACCTATGACCTGGAAATGATGGAGCAGATGGGCTTCTGCAACGGCATCGAAAACTACTCGCGGCACATTGATGGCCGCGAAGCCGGCAGCGCTCCACACTGTTTGATCGACTATTTCCCAGACGACTTCTTGCTGGTGATCGACGAGTCGCACGTGACCGTGCCGCAGATCGGCGCCATGTATGAAGGCGATATGTCACGTAAGCGCACGCTGGTTGAGCACGGTTTCCGCCTTCCCAGCGCGATGGATAACCGTCCGCTGAAGTGGGATGAGTTTTTGCAGCGCATCGGGCAGACCGTCTATCTTTCGGCGACCCCGGGTAAGTACGAGCTGGGCAAGTCCGATGGTTATGTGGAACAGATCATTCGCCCCACCGGCCTGATCGACCCGGAGATTATCGTGAAGCCCACCAAGGGACAGATCGATGATCTACTCGATGAAATCCGTCTGCGCGTTCAGCGTGATGAGCGCGTCTTGGTCACTACCTTGACCAAGCGCATGTCCGAGGACCTGACCGACTACCTGACCGAGCACCAGGTCCGAGTGCAGTACCTGCACTCGGATGTGGACACCATTCGTCGTGTGGAGCTGTTGCGTGAATTGCGTATGGGTGCCTTCGACGTGCTGGTGGGAATTAACCTGCTCCGTGAGGGTTTGGACCTGCCTGAAGTCTCCCTAGTGGCAATCCTCGATGCTGACAAGCAGGGCTTCTTGCGTTCGGCGACCTCGCTGATTCAGACCATTGGTCGCGCCGCACGTAACGTCTCCGGCCAGGTGATCATGTACGCGGATAAGATTACCGATGCCATGGACAAAGCGATCGACGAGACCAATCGTCGCCGGGCCATTCAGGAAGCGCATAACAAGGAGCACGGGATCGATCCGATGCCGCTGCGCAAGAAGATCGCCGACATCACCGATCAGTTGGCTCGTGAAGACGCCGACACGCAGGAGCTACTGAACAATAACCGGTTGGCCAAGGACGCTAAGCGGTCCAAGGCCTCAGCGAGTGTGCGTAAGGATGGGTTGGCGGCTGCGCCGGCCGAAGATTTGTTGACTCAGATCGGCGATATGACCGAACAGATGCATGCTGCGGCCGCAGAGCTGCAGTTTGAGCTGGCAGCGCGGATTCGTGATGAGGTCTCCGAATTGAAGAAGGAGCTGCGCCAGATGAAGGCCGCCGGTCACGCTTAATCCTCGACCAGTTTGTGACAGGTTGGTGTGATCAAAAAGTCTGTGCAGATGCTGTGCGCTACAATGGTTTTTTGGACGTAGGGGAGTATCCCAATGCTGTGAACGTCAACACGCGAACCAATGATGCTTCGCCGGGCGCAGCAGCCGATCAATAGACAAGCATTCAATTAACTTGTTTGCCTGGATGACGGCGGAGAGACTTGCGGCGATTTTCCATACCCTCCAACGAAAGGTCGCTCGTCTGTGGGCACTCATGGGTTAACCATTCAATTCGAGATCATCGCGCTGGTCGTGCTGTGTGCGGTGCTAATCGCAGACTTGCTGTACGTCACCAAGCGACCTCACATTCCCTCCATGAAGGAAGCTGGCATCTTTGTCGGCATCTACATCACCTTAGCTTTGATCTTCGGCGGAATCCTCTGGTGGCAAGCCGGACCGCAGATCGGCCAGGAGTTCTACGCCGGCTGGATCACCGAATATGCGTTGTCGGTAGACAACTTGTTCGTCTTCATCATCATCATGGCGCGCTTCTCGGTACCTCGTAAGTACCAGCAGGAAGTGCTGATGTTCGGCATTATTATCGCGCTGATCCTGCGTGCAATCTTCATAGTTCTCGGTGCTGCCATTATTGAGCAGTGGTCGTGGGTCTTCTATATCTTCGGTGCCTTCCTGCTGTGGACCGCATGGAACCAGCTCAAGGACGAAGATGAGGACGAAGAGAGCGGTCTAGTTAAGAAGCTGACCAGCCGTATGCCGATTTCCAATGAGTTCGACGGCGCAAAACTGCGCACCGTGATCGACGGAAAGAAGCTGTTCACCCCGATGGTGCTGGTCTTCGTGACCATCGGTATGACCGACTTGCTGTTCGCCTTTGACTCGATTCCTGCCATCTTCGGTCTGACAAAGTCTGCGTTTATCGTGTTCACCGCGAACATCTTCGCCCTGATGGGTCTGCGCCAGCTGTACTTCCTGCTGGGTGGATTGATGAACCGTTTGGTCTTCCTGAAGCACGCACTGAGCTTCATCCTGGCGTTCATCGGCGTGAAGCTGGTCTTCCACGCTCTGCACGAGAACAACCTGCCATTCATCAACGGTGGCAAGCACCTGGATTACCCATGGTTGGATATCTCGACCGGTCTGTCCTTGCTGGTGATCCTAGGCGCGATTATCGTTGCGACCGTAATGTCCTTGTGGACTCCATGGGGTCGACATGCCGCCGAAGCTGCTGAAGGCGACTTGATGACGTCGTCCTCTGACAGGGCTTTGCGCGACGACATCTAATAAGCAGAATGAGCCCGCCGGTTCGCCTTCCAAGGTTGATCGGCGGGTTTTCTCTGGCTCGATGCAAGCTAGCGAACTTATCTTGGAGGTAAATTTCATGAGCGATGCACCAACTGATTCCAAATCTGTAGCTGCTGACGTTGCGCACGCTTCAGGAACAATGTCTCGCCTCCTGGGTCAGAGCGCAGGCCAAGGCCGCTCTGTGACCGCTTGGCGGGTGCTCTCTTCCTTGGACCGATTGGGCGCTCAGCGAGTGGGCGACTTGGCCATTGAACAACGAGTTGCCCAGCCAACGATGACCGGGCTGGTCATACGGCTTGAAAAGGATCGTATGGTCAAGCGTCAAGATGATCCGAAGGATCGCAGGGCCAGCCTAGTGAACCTCACCAAAGCTGGACGCAGGGAAATCGAAGGCTATCGTGAACGCGCAATGAACGTTCTTTTGGGTGGGATCGAAGGCTTTAGCGAAGAAGACCAGCGAGTTCTGGCCCGCTCTGTAGCGTTGTTGCAGCAGCTGAACAATCAGATTGCTGCAGGTTTAGATAGCTAGATCAGGCTCTCTGGCCGCTCGTCCTAGTGATCGTGCTGGCCCGAGACATGCATTAAACACACAGTATTAAACAAAGAGGCGCGCCGTTTCCAAACATGTTTGGAAACGGCGCGCCTGTGTGTTTCTAGAAATCAATCGCCCTTTGCGGCCGCTTCAGGATCTTCACCGTTGGTCATGGCCAACAGGCGGCGGAAAATTGCTGGACCGTCATCGCCGATGCCATCGTGGTGGTACTCATCAGTGACCCACGTCTGTAGACCCGCAACCTGCGAGGCCGTACGCAAGGAGAACTCGCGGTCGACGTAGACGTCGTCGTGGTACACGGCAGCGGCCACCGGGACGGTGTTCTCGGCTAGTACATCCAGATCGTAGAGTGGCGCAAAATGCTCGTGTTCGGCCAAGATCCGCGCAACATCTTCCAGCGGGCGCAGTGCTGGATCTTGGGCAAAGTGCCAACGGAAGATCATCTCGCCGGTCAACAATGGAGTTTTCGCGTGCTCGGTGAACTCCTCAAATTCACTGAGCACGTCTTCGGCGGCAAAGTTCGTCGCCTCGCCTTGGGCATAGATACTCTCGTGCATCAACGCATAGAGCGGGTTCGACGCAAACGATGACTGCGCATATAAAGCGTCAAGGAACGTATCGGAAAGTCGTAGGCCACCAGGAGTCGGGCTAAAGGCTTCTTCGAAGATATGGTGAAGCAGGTGCACGCGGGTATTTCCACCCAGGTACATGCCCAACATCTGCACCAGTGGCACAGTAACTTGCTGTCCGTTGGGCAAAAACTCGTCATGGTTTTCACGCACGTGCTGGTAAATCTGGTGCAACTTGTCGAAGTCTTCTGGATACCAGGAGAAAAATTCACGATTACGTTCGGCCATGCGTGCATAGGTTGCCCGGTACACGGTCCGTGCATCCTGATCCAACGACGCTAGCCCGCCGGTAACAAGGCAACGCGATAGTGACGCGGGGAAGAGCGAAAGATAGGTCAGCGTGCAGAACCCGCCGTAGCTCTGGCCAAAGGTGCTCCACTTTTCCACGCCCAGATGCTCACGAAGCGCTTCAGCATCTTTGACAATGGAGTCGGCGCGGAAATACTCCAAGTACCGTGCTTGTGCTGCTGAGTCTCCGCGCAGTGCCAGGGTCTTGCGGTTGGCCGGCGTGGAAAGCCCGGTGCCACGCTGATCGAGCAAGAGCACTCGGAAGTGCTTGGTGGCTTCGGCGAGCCAACCCGAAAGGGAAGCTGGCCGTGGCGACTTGCCACCCGGGCCGCCCTGTAAGAACAGCAACCACGGCTTAGTTGAGTCGGTGCTGACTTCTCTGGCAAAAACCGAGATCTTTTCACCTTCTGGGCGCGAGTAGTCCAGCGGAACATCGATGCGATGATCGGTGACGTCCATGCCG
The DNA here is from genome assembly GCF_056934395.1 of Glutamicibacter sp. MOO4. NCBI lineage: Bacteria > Bacillati > Actinomycetota > Actinomycetes > Micrococcales > Micrococcaceae > Glutamicibacter > Glutamicibacter sp. MOO4. Next base: position 1,489,047 of record NZ_CM167800.1, on the reverse strand, counting down.
CGGTAATGTGCCATTTTTATGCTCCTTGCGATCCGAGTTCTTCAAGTGCGGCGCCATCTAGCCGTCGAGTTGTCCAACCGTTCTGTGAACCTGCGCCAATCGAGTCGTAAAACTTGATCGCAGGTTCATTCCAATCTAGGACGTCCCACTCTAAACGCTTGTATCCTCGCTGAACACAAATTTCTGCGAGCTGACGTAAGAGCGCGGTGCCGGTGCCAAGCCCGCGCTGGCTGGAGCGAACGTAGAGATCTTCCAAGTGGATCCCATGCCGGCCCTCCCAGGTGGAGTAGGTCAAGTACCAGATGGCAATGCCAACGACCGAACCCTGATCATCCTGAGCCACATGGGCGAAAGCCTGTGGGTTAGGGCCGAACAAGTGCTCTTCCAGATCCTTCACGGTGTTGCGCACCGCATCCGGTTCCTTCTCATACACAGCAAGTTCTTTGATTAGTTCCAGAATCATCGGGCAGTCGTTGATGACTGCTTCGCGCACAATACTCATGTGTTCTAGCTTACCGCTGTCATACAGCTAAAACGTCGGTGACCAGTCCTAAGGTTGAACTCATGATGGGTGGACACCACGCGGTGAGCGGCGCAGCCGCATGGTTGGCAATTACAACTCCAGTGACCGTTGGGACTGTAAACCTCGGGCTGGGAACATTCCAGATGGACCGTTGGGAGACGCTCGCCGGAGCAATTGTGTGTGCCGGAGCCGCGTTGTTACCTGATGCTGATCATCACGGCGCCACGATCGCACGTTCACTTCCGCCGTTTTCATCCATTTTTGCTCGGGTTATCGGCGAAGCCTCCGGCGGCCACCGAAACGGTACCCACTCGATTATTGGAATGGCGTTTTTCATCTTCTTGGCATGGCTGGCCAACGGTTGGGACGTGGCCACCGCGGCCCTCGGCACGATCTATCCTGGAGCAGCATTATTCGCGATTCTGCTTATATCATTCGCAGTGAAGTCGGTTAAATTCATGCCGCCCATGCTCTGCTGGATCATCGCCCTGGCCACGGGTGCCTTTGTTGGGGTGAACGCACCTGAAGCGAATCAGTGGTTCCTATTGGCCGTGGCAGTGGGCGTCATCGTCCATGTTGTGGGGGATATGCTCACGGTCGGCGGATGCAATTTGATCTGGCCGATCAAGATCGGGTCCCCACGATGGTTCCGTAGGATCCCGGTAATTGGCGGCTGCTGGAAGTCCAACGGGCGACTTGCAGTCCCCGTGCTGGCGGAGACCGGATCGACCGCGGAATGGTTACTGGCCACGCTTCTGACGACCTATGTTGGAATTGCGCTCATCGTTGCCTAGCTAGCTTCACCCAGCGGTGCAAGGTTCTCGCCGCAGTAAACAAGCGCGGTTCCTAGGATCAACGAGCCAATCTGCACCGTGGTAGACACCAACGCGTCAGGGCTGAAAAGTGCCGACCAGCCACTGAGTAGACCAACTACGGTTAGCAGCACGAGGCACGCTCCCGTGACACGGAGTCTGAATCCATTCATGGCCATACCCTACGACAACGTCACTAACTTGGCTACTCACTGCCTACGAGCCGACCCAGTGCCAGCAATTCGTGGGGGACTGTCATTGAAGGTAGCTTCCCTGTCCCAAACCAGCGCAGCTCTGCGGCCCTGTGCGGTTCCTGGATCAAAGGCGTTCCCGACCAATTTCGGGCGACGAAAAAGTGGTCTTCGTAAGTCTTGGCCGAGCCGTGATGGTTCTGGTGACGCGACGAAACGGGCAACAGACGCAGATCCGTAGGCTCAATGAGCACTCCGAGTTCCTCACTAGCCTCTCGAACTGCTGCAGCTGCCGCAGATTCACCCGGTTCTACATGCCCAGCGGCGGCTGCGCTCCAATATCCGTCCATGAAACCAGTGCCTTGCCGCAGTTGCAGCAAGACCTGGTCATCACGAACCATCAACGCGTAAGCGATCGCTTTCACCCGAGATTAGTCCAGCCGGCCAACGGAGGTTACGGTCACGACCGGCGCTCCGACCTCATCGGAATCATCCAAGGAGATCGTGGCGCTAATACCCCAGTCATGATGTTCGGCTGGGTCCGCAAAGATCTGACGAACTTCCCAGACACGATTGGGCAACTCGTTGACGATGAACAAGGCGCTGCTGCGACCGGTGGGACCGTCGTCGATGTCCTCGTGCTCGTCAAAGTATCCGTCCAAGGCATCGGCCCAAGCGTCGGAATCAAACCCGTTGTGGCCATCAAGCTCACCGAGGGCTTGGTCTTGCTCGTCGGCGAAGAGCTTAACCCTGCGGAACATTTCGTTGCGGACCATCACGCGGAAGGCACGCTTATTGCTGGTCAGCTTTTCCGGAGCTGGAGGTGGGGCAGTTTCGGTTTCCTCGCTCAGCTCGCCACGCGACAACTCTTCCCATTCGTCAAGCAACGAGGAGTCAATCTGGCGGATCATCTCTCCGAGCCACTCGATCAGATCTTCAAGGTCTTCGCGCAGTGAATCTTGGGGAACTGTTTGGCGCAGGGCCTTATACGCATCGGTGAGGTAGCGCAACAACACACCCTCGGAGCGCGCCAGCTGGTAGTACTGGACAAAATCGGAGAAGCCCATGGCACGTTCGTACATGTCACGAACGATCGACTTGGGCTGCACCTCAAAGTCGGCCAGCCACGGAGCACCCGAACGATATTGTTCAAACGCGGCCTCAAGCTTTTCCGCCAAAGGCATCGGATAAGTAATCTCATCCAGCGCGTTCATGCGGTCGTTGTAGTCCATGCCTTCGGCCTTCATCGCGGCAATGGCTTCGCCCCGAGCCTTTTTCTCCTGCCCGGAAAGTATCTGGCGCGGCTTTTCGAGTGTCGCTTCGATCACCGAGACGACGTCGAGGGCGTAACTGGCAGAATCTGGATCCAACAGATCCAAGGCAGCGAGTGCAAAAGGCGAGAGCGGTTGGTTCAGCGCAAAGTTCTGCTGCAGGTGCACGGTCAACTCGTAGTAGTTACCGTACTGATCTGGTTCGTCTCGGCGGACAACAACTTCGGTGGCGATCAGCTCACGTAAGATGCCCAGTGCACGCAGTTTCAACTTTCGCTGGGCGGCAGGTGTCTCATGGTTTTCGCTGAGCAAACGGACCGCGGCCTCGAAGGCGTTGTCTTCACGTTCCAAAAGGTTCAGCAGCATCGAGTGCGAAACCTGGAACGAGGACTTCAGCGTTTCTGGGGCAGCAGCAACAATCTTGTCGTAGGTCTTTTCGCCCCAGGTGACAAAGTTCTGTGGTGGCTTCTTCTTAGGGATCTGTTTGAGCTTCGAGGAACCTTCGCCGTGCTTCTTCAGCGCCTTTTCCATGGCCTTGTGATTTTCGATGGCATGCTCAGGGGCCTGAACCAGTACGGTACCAGCGGTATCAAAACCAGCACGTCCGGCTCGACCAGCAATCTGATGGAACTCGCGGGCATTAACGATGCGTGTACGGGTGCCGTCGAATTTGGACAGCGCGGTGATGACCACCGTGCGGATAGGCACGTTGATGCCCACGCCCAAGGTGTCGGTACCGCAAATGACCTTGAGTAGACCTGCCTGCGCGAGCTGTTCCACCAGGCGACGGTACTTAGGGAGCATGCCGGCGTGGTGGATGCCGATGCCGTGGCGGACCAAACGGTTCAGCGTCTTGCCAAAACCAGCGGCGAAGCGGAAGCCACCGATCATCTCGGAGATCTTTTCCTTCTCCTCACGCGTGGCTACATTAACGCTCATCAACCCGGTGGCGCGATCAATGGCGTCGAGTTGGGAGAAGTGCACGATGTAGATCGGGACCTGCTTGGTCTTGATCAGTTCCTCGACGGCTTCCTGCACAGGCTCCATCGAGTAGTAGAAGTGCAAGGGGATCGGGCGTTCGGTGTGTGCGACCGTGACGGTCGGCGTTCCGGTGCGCTCCTCGAGTTCTTTCTCAAAGCGGGTCACATCGCCCAAGGTGGCGCTCATGAGCAGGAACTGAGCCTGTGGAAGTTCGATCAGGGGAACTTGCCAGGCCCAGCCGCGCTGTGGGTCAGCGTAGAAGTGGAATTCGTCCATGATCACGCATCCGACATCTGCGCGGGAACCTTCGCGCAAGGCAATGTTGGCTAAGATCTCGGCCGTGCAGCAAATGATCGGAGCGTCGGCGTTGACGGAGGAATCTCCGGTGACCATACCGACGTTTTCTGCACCAAAGATTTTGCAGAGGTCAAAAAACTTCTCGGAGACTAGTGCCTTGATCGGCGCAGTGTAGAAGCTGATCTGATCGCGGGACATGGCATAAAAATGCGCTGCGATGGCGACCAAAGATTTGCCGGAGCCGGTCGGGGTGGCAAGGATGACGTTGTTGCCGCCGGCCAGCGCCATCGACGCTTCATCCTGGGCAGGGTAGAGGTTGATACCACGGGTGGTGACCCATTGGCCGAAAGCCTCGTAGATTTCGTCGTCGGAAACGTTTTTGCTGTCTGCTGGCAAATAATCGGTGAGCAACATGATGTTACTAGCCTATCGGTTCAACGCCATGTCTCGGTGCCTAGTAGCCCGTAGAACAAAGGATTAGGCTGAGGGCATGAAATGGGATCCAGCTAAGTACACAGAATTCTCCGATTACCGCGGACGTCCATATAAAGACTTGCTCGGGCAGCTAACCGAAATTGAGCCGAAAAATATTGTCGATTTGGGCTGCGGACCGGGGAATATGACTCGGCTGTTGGCGCAACGATGGCCCGATGCTCAGGTGACCGGTCTGGACTCTTCTGCGGAAATGATCGCGAAGGCTAAGTCTTCGGAACATGAACCGAACCTAGATTTTGCCTTAGCTGATGCCACCACATGGCGACCCGCCGAAAACCTAGATCTGTTGTTCTCCAATGCGATGTTGCAATGGCTTCCGAATCACCGCGAGCTACTGTCCTCATGGTTGGGCACTATGAAACCCGGAGCCTATGTAGCGATCCAGATGCCAGGGAACTTCCGTTCACCTTCTCATGCGCTGATGCGCGAAGTGGCCGAAAGTCCAAAGTGGATTCAGAAGCTCGGGGGAGTACTACGCGACGGCCACGTTGTGGGAGAACCAGAGGAGTATCAGCGGCTATTGCTGCAGCAAGGATTCCAAGCAAATGTCTGGGAGACAACATTCCAGCAATTGTTGCCCGGCGATGACCCCATTGTGGATTGGGTTCGCGGTACGGCACTATTGCCGGTGAAAGCGGTATTGGACGCAGAGGACTATCTAGAATTTGAGGATGACTATCGAGCGGTAGTCAGCATTCACTACCCATCGGTGCAGACCCCGGACGGTACGAAGCTAACGAACTTCCCATTCCGTCGAATATTCGTGATCGGTCACAAACTGACCCAGTAGCGGGCAGGCACTAGTTTCTGCAGCAAATCAGGCAGAACTTTCACTGCGATGATCACGCTCAAGGTGCCTAACGCCAGCCCCGAAACTACATCGTGGAAGTAGTGTGCCCCGACGCCGACCCTAGACAGACCGATAACTATAGCTAGTGGGATCGCATATTTGGCCAGCTTCGGGACCACCAGAGTGCACACCGTGGCGATAGCGGCCGCGACTACAGAATGATTGGACGGCCAAGACCAGTCTCCCGAGGCCGGGCAAGCCATCGCGGTGAGCACATCAAGAGAATTGCACGGTCGTTTCTCGCGGAAAATTGCTTTGATGAGTTCACTGAGCACATAGCCAATTCCAGCGCCAATGCCACCGGAGGCTAGAGACAAAAAAGTGGACGATCCCGAAACCAGCAAGTGATGGTGAGCGCAACGGCGCCTAGCACTAACAGCTTGAGCAGGGCGTCGGAGCAAAAAATCACGATAGCCGACAGCAAAGATGAGGAAACGACGACGCCACTGATGCCCGAGTACAGGACATCACGTAGCGGGAAAGATAGCGCGGCGATGAGGACCAGTGCGACAACTACCATTGCTGGTCGAGTCGGTCGGATCTTATATTTCGCGGTGGGGGAAAGACTCACGAGTGGCGATTATACGGATCCGGGCTGTGCGCCAAATTCAGTGAGCTATCACCGAACTGCCAGTGCGAGATGCCCACAAGTAAACCTTGGGGCATCCGGCGACACTGTTTACCAGCCGCGTTCGCGCCACTGATCAAGATGCGGGCGTTGTTCACCTAGGGTCGTTGTGTCTCCATGCCCGGGCAATACTTTGGTTTCGTCTGGGAAGCGATCGAAGATTCGTTCGGAGACGTCGGTAATCAGTGAGAGGAAGCGCTGTGGGTCTTTCCACGTGTTGCCAACGCCGCCGGGGAAGAGGCTGTCACCGCTGAGTACGACCGGCTGTCCGGAGGAATCAACTAGCGCATAGCCAATGGAACCTGGCGTGTGTCCGCGCAGGTGGATGGCTTCAATAATTACGTCGCCGAGCTTTAACTGATCACCATGGTTCAACCCGTTGGTGATTTGAACACCAGATTCTTCAGCGATGCCGGTCATGTCCTCGGCGCCGGCATAGGTAGTAACAGGGTATTTTTCGACGATGTCGGCCAACGCACGAATGTGGTCCCAATGCTGGTGTGTGGTGGCAATACCAACAATTTGGGGATCTTGCGCATCACCTTGCGAGGCCTGAATGAGTTCTGCAATTGCAGGGACGTCGTCGGCAGCATCAACAAGCAGCTGCTCGCCGGTCCCTCGGTGAGTAATGAGGTAAACATTGTTTTCCATGTCGGAAACGGAGGTCCAGCGGATGGTCACGTCATCTAGCAATAGTTCGTTCATACCACTCACACTACGACGGAATATATGGTCAACGCGACCATTAAAGATAGGCTCGGGACAACAGAAGATACAGTTCCAACGAATGGAGCACAGCATGAGCGAACTAGCATTCATCAAGATTGACCCCAACTCCACCGTGGCGCCGTACCAGCAGGTCCGGGAACAAATACTCTCCGCCATTGCTAAGGGAAAGCTTGCACCAGGTACAAAGCTGCCTTCAGTTCGGGCGTTGTCCGGGACGCTGAATCTGGCGGTTAATACAGTAGCCAAGGTATACAAGGAGCTAGAACTGCAGGGGGCCGTCGTCACCCGTGGTCGTCACGGCACCGTGGTACAGGCGGCCGACGATCGCGGTGAGCAGGAAGTCAGCGATGCCGCAGCAGACCTGGCTCGGATTGCGCAGCTATGGTCAGTGGATGAAGCGACCGCCGTGAAATACCTGCGTGCCGCTTTTAGCTCTTTGCCACGCTGAGAAATGACGAGCTTGATGTAGCGCGAGCTACCTAGTAGTGCGCCACTGGGCGCCATAGCGCTGTGATGTTCCGTATCAAGGAACGGTTCTAAAAGTTTGTGGATAACCCTCTTGGGCCTTTGAAATCTGGGTTTAGACTCTGGAACTAAATCAATGTTCCCGGGGCAGGAAAACACCATGAATTCGACTGCACATCGCCACGTAACTTCGAAAAGCATCACCGCAATTACCATCAGCGCACTGATCCTCAACGGTGCCTTGGCCGGTTGTACTGCCAACAAGACTGAATCCAGTCCCGCGCCTGCCGAGCAAGCCGAGAAAGCCGAGGAACAAGTTCCCGTTCCCGCGAGCTTTGCGTGGAAAACCGAAGAAGTTCTCGTATCGGATCCAACCGTAATTGACGATGTGGCCATTGCCTATCGACGTGTTGGCCCGCAGCTGGAAGTGATCGCGCGGAATCTGAAAAACGGTAAGCAAGTGTGGAAGGACGAGGCACTCGGTGCAGCCGATGCGCGGGGCATCAGTCCAAGTATCGAAACCGTAGAACATGATGGCAAGAACTACGTGGCCTATACCGGAACAAGAACGGACGCCGTGGGGACACTCTAGATCGTCGATGTTGCCACTGGTAAACCAGTGAAGATCAACAACAATTTTGAACTTTGGGGAAACCGGCCAAATGTCTGCGGCAAGACTTTCTGCACTGAAGGTTCAAAGGTGCGTAATGAGCAGTATCTTGACCATCAGCACATGAAATTTGATTGGTCCAGCAAGCAATGGTTCACGGTACCTGAGAACAAGCTCGAATTCGGGTACCAGCAAGGTGGGCGCCATCTGGGCGAAGGCATCTTCTCCTACTGGGACAAGAACGACAAACAGATGCGCAATTTCTCCAAAGGAACCAAGACGTTGTGGGAACGGCCCTACGAAGAAGTCTTCGCTAAAGGGTATTCAACATCCGGCGGCTGGAACTGGACAAGCGTAGAAAAAACAAAGAAATTCTGCTCGGCTCTGGCTCACACAGCCAGGGCGATTTCTTTGAAACCGATAAAAAGAGAGCTGAATACCGGCTTGCCGATCTGTCGAAACTTGTTGCGCTTGATGCGAAGACCGGAAAAACCTTGTGGTCCCAAGCGGGTATCTCGCCACGGTGCGGATTCGACTCGCCCCAAATAAACGAAGCCAATGACGACACAATCGTTATTTGCTACTACGACGGGGCAATCAAACACTGACGGCGAGAAAAGATGACTACTACTCGGTGGAAATAGACGATGCTGCGTGGAGCGCGGTTGCATTGGATGTGAAGACCGGCGGCAAAAAAGTAGCAATACAAACTTAGCGATCCTTACGACTACGATGCCAGGGTAGAAACGGCTGGAATACCGCGCGTCGACGATAATACCTCGATACTTCCACTCAGGGGTGGCGACAAAGCGGTTAGTAACGCCGATGGCACCGTTGTCCCATTGGCGGATGTTGTGGGAGAAAACGCAATTTGTTCGGAGGATCGCGAGCCATACTTTATTTACTCCGCGACCTTAGGTACTGAAGTACCAACGGAACACAAAGCATCGGGGGACACCAGCTTCGATGAGGCCGAAATAGTGTGTAAGCGCGGGACATGGAAAGCGAATAAGGGCATACCGACGGTACAAGAATTTCGATGGGCAGGGTACGACGAGAAAGAAGTTGTTGTACTCAACGGCTTAGAAGGCATGATGGCTTACCGAATGACGGCTACGGACGGGCAGTAAGGCGCAGATTGGCGCTCGCCGAATGCGTTGGTGAGGCTGTGAAAAAATTTCTGTGAGATAGAACCACTCGTACACTTATTCGAAGTAGTTTTCGATTAGTATGGGCTCGTGGCTACTACTGCAGACAGCAATAAAACAGATCTTACGCGCCTGATCGTCAAGGGCGCGCGTGAGCACAACCTTAAGAACGTAGACATTGATCTACCGCGTGACGCGATGATTGTCTTCACCGGGCTTTCCGGTTCCGGCAAATCCTCGCTCGCTTTCGACACGATCTTTGCCGAAGGTCAGCGTCGTTATGTCGAGTCACTTTCTGCGTACGCCCGCATGTTCCTCGGGCAGGTAGACAAGCCGGACGTGGACTTCATTGAGGGACTTTCTCCAGCGGTGTCGATCGATCAGAAGTCGACCAGCAAAAACCCTCGTTCAACCGTCGGTACGATTACCGAGGTCTACGACTACATGCGCCTGCTCTGGGCCCGTGTTGGTCACCCACATTGCCCGATTTGTCATGAGCCGATCTCCAAGCAGACTCCTCAGCAAATCGTGGATCAGTTGATGGAGCTACCTGAAAAAACTCGTTTCCAGATCCTCGCTCCGGTTGTTCGTTCACGCAAGGGTGAGTTTGTTGACCTCTTTGCGGAGCTTTCCTCAAAGGGCTTCTCGCGTGCCCGAGTTGACGGCGAAACGATCCAACTTAATGATCCTCCGAAGCTGGCCAAGCAGGTTAAGCACACCATTGAGGTAGTGGTTGACCGTCTAGCAATCAAGGAAGATGCCCGACAGCGTTTGACGGATTCCATCGAGACGGCTCTGGGCATCGCCGATGGTCGAGTATTGGCCGACTTTGTTGACCTGGATGCCGATGATCCCAAACGTGTCCGCTCGTTCTCCGAAAATCTTGCGTGCCCTAATGAGCACCCGCTAGCCATTGATGAGATTGAGCCTCGCACTTTCTCCTTCAACAACCCATTCGGTGCTTGTGCTGCCTGCTCCGGTATCGGTACCAAGCTCGAAGTTGACGAACACCTGATCGTTCCCGATCCGGAGGTCACCTTGGCTGAGGGTGCTATCGCTCCGTGGTCACTGGGTAAGGCAACCACCGAGTACTGGAACCGTCTTATTGAGGGGCTCGGCCAAGAACTTGGCTTCAGCATGAGCACCCGGTGGAAAGATCTGCCAGCCACGGCTCGCGAAGCGATCCTCAGCGGTAAAGACCACAAGGTTGTTGTTCAGTACAAGAACCGTTTTGGCCGCGAACGCAAGTACTCAACTGGTTTTGAAGGCGTCATCTCCTACGTGCACCGCAAGCATGAAGAGACCGAGTCGGATCACGCTCGCGATCGTTACGAGCAGTACATGCGTCAGATCCCATGCCCTACCTGTGGTGGCGCGCGACTGAACCCAGCTTCCCTTTCGGTGCTCGTCGGCGGCCGTTCCATTGCAGAGGTTTCTGCCATGGACCTGCGCAGTGCAGCAAACTTCCTATCTAACATTGACCTCTCAGCGCGTGAAGCGAAGATTGCAGCTCAGGTGGTTAAGGAAATCGACGCCCGCATGAAGTTCTTGCTGGACGTTGGACTGGAATACCTGACTCTAGAGCGTGCCGCCGGAACACTTTCAGGCGGCGAAGCGCAGCGTATTCGACTTGCCACCCAAATTGGTTCAGGCCTGGTGGGCGTGCTGTATGTTCTCGATGAACCTTCGATCGGTTTGCACCAGCGAGATAACCGACGCCTGATCGATACCCTTCTGCGCCTGCGCTCATTGGGAAATACTTTGATCGTCGTGGAGCACGATGAAGACACCATCGCTGAGGCCGATTGGATTGTTGACATCGGTCCAGGTGCGGGAGAGAACGGTGGCGAAGTTGTCCACTCCGGATCAGTCGAAGGACTCAAAGCCAATACACGCTCTTTGACCGGTGACTACCTGTCCGGTCGCAAGCAGATCGACATCCCAACCAAGCGACGCAAGGTTGATAAGGATCGCAAGCTCAAGGTCGTTGGCGCCAACGAGAACAACCTGCAGGACGTATCGGTTGAATTCCCGCTGGGTCTGCTTACGGCAGTGACCGGTGTATCTGGTTCAGGTAAATCGACCCTGGTGAACGACATCCTGTACAAGGTGCTGGCCAACAAACTTAACGGTGCCAAGCAGGTGCCAGGTCGCCACACCCGAGTGTTGGGTTTGGAACACTTGGACAAGGTCGTGCATGTTGACCAGTCGCCAATCGGTCGTACCCCACGGTCAAACCCTGCCACCTACACCGGCGTCTTTGATCATGTCCGTAAGCTTTTCGCGGAGACCAATGAAGCGAAGCTACGCGGTTACCAGCCAGGTCGCTTCTCGTTCAACGTGAAGGGCGGACGTTGCGAATCTTGCTCCGGCGACGGAACGCTCAAGATCGAGATGAACTTCCTGCCTGACGTCTACGTTCCGTGCGAAGTGTGCCATGGGGCACGCTACAACCGCGAGACCTTGCAGGTGCTCTACAAGGGCAAGAACATCGCTGACGTTCTGAATATGCCAATCGCCGAGGGTGCAGAATTCTTCAGTGCCTTCACCCCGATTGCGCGCCACCTTCGCACACTGGTTGATGTGGGCTTGGGCTACGTCCGCCTTGGACAGCCTGCCACCACTCTGTCCGGTGGTGAGGCTCAGCGCGTGAAGCTCGCCGCCGAATTGCAGAAGCGTTCCAACGGTCGGTCCATCTACGTTCTGGATGAGCCCACCACTGGTCTGCACTTCGAAGATATTCGAAAGCTGCTGCTGGTCTTGCAAAGCCTGGTCGACAAGGGCAACACCGTTTTGACCATTGAGCACAACTTGGACGTCATCAAGTCCGCCGACTGGGTGATTGATCTAGGTCCTGAAGGCGGATCCGGTGGTGGAACTATCTTGGCCACCGGAACCCCGGAAAAGGTAGCCAAGGTCAGCGAGTCGCATACCGGAAAGTTCCTCGCGGAAATCCTGTAGAACCCGGGGCGCGGATCAGGGAAATATGCCCTTTCAGTCATGGATTCCTGACCCGCGCCCGCTTCGTGGGAAGATAGCTAAGTGAATATGTCGGTAACAAGTGCGCTCTTCGATCTTGACGGGACTCTCGTGGACCCCGCAGGTGCCATTACTTCGGGAATTCGCCATGCCCTTGTGGCTCACGGATTAGCCGATCCGGGGGAGTCACGAGTTGAAGCTTTGGTCGGTCCACCGTTGCAAGTGGGACTTCGAACCATTGAAGGCGTCACCGACACAAACATCGATCAAATCATCGCCACTTACCGTACGCGCTACGAAGAAGTCGGCATGGATGAGTCGAAGGTGTATCCCGGGATCATCGAGCTGTTGCAGGCACTGCGTCGCGCGAATATCTACGTTGCGGTCACGACGGCAAAACCGGTGAATATTGCCCGGTTGTTATTGGACCGCAAGGGATTGACCGAACACCTTGATGCAATCCACGGTAACGACGGTGAACACGGCGCCATGGGTTCAAGCAAGACACATATTGTGGCTGCCGCATTGAAAGACGCCGAGTTGGACGCGTCGTCCAGCGTAGTGATCGGCGATCGATACTACGATGTGGATGCGGCACGAGAAAATTCGGTCTCATCCATCGGCGTAGCTTGGGGCTTCGCTCAAGGGGACGAACTTTCCCATGCTGACCTACTAGTAGACACCACGCAGCAATTGGCCGTAGCTCTGCTAGGGGAACAGGCAGCTAAATCATTAGAACTTGAACCAAACGTCATGCAGGAAGGTGCAAAATAAATGAGCATCTACACCATGACCCGTTCTTCGATTCGCGGCGTCATCCATGGCGTGTGCCGTGCCGAGGTTACCGGACTTGAAAACGTCCCCAAGGAAGGCGGATTTATTGTCGCCTCCAACCACCTCTCCTTCTTTGACTCGCTCATTATCCAAGCCTTGACGCCCCGCGACGTGGCATTTTTTGCGAAGGCAGAATATTTCACAACTCCCGGAGTCAAAGGAAAGTTGATGAAGACTTTCTTCGAATCCGTAGGCTCAATTCCAGTACAGCGTGGTGAGCAGGCTGCCTCGGTGGCTGCCCTGGATTCACTAGTGGAGATCATCGAAGAAGGCGGGGGCATCGGAATCTATCCCGAGGGCACCCGCTCGCGCGACGGTAAGCTCTACCGCGGTCGAACCGGTGTGGGTTGGCTTGCGCTAACCACTGGTGTTCCTGTGGTTCCTGTCGGACTGATTGGTACTGAAAAGTTACAGCCTGCAGGTTCTAAAGGATTTAGGCCCGCAAAATTCCAGATTCGTTTTGGTGAACCACTGCAGTTTGACCAGCTGGGGCGCAAACATCCGCTGCCGCAACGTCGTCAGGCAACTGACCAGATCGTGGATGCGATTGCCGCTCTGTCCGGTCAAGAACGCGTGGATTCATACAACCAGTTACCTCCAGACGCGAAATGACCCATGGCTGATCCAGCAAGTTACCGTCCGAAAACTTCGGACATTCCAACTAACCCCGGTGTGTATCGTTTCCGTGACGAACACGGCCGGGTGATTTATGTTGGCAAAGCCAAAGTTCTCCGCAATCGACTGACGTCTTACTTCGCCAATCCAGATCGGCTCACGCCCAAAACACGGACCATGGTCTACACCGCAGGCAGCGTGGAATGGACCGTTGTTGGTTCAGAGCTTGAAGCTCTGCAGCTGGAGTACGTCTGGATCAAGGAATACAACCCGCGGTTTAATATCGTCTTCAGAGACGACAAGTCTTATCCCTATCTTGCGATCACGCTCAACGAGAAATACCCTCGTGCGTTGGTCATGCGTGGAGATAAGCGCAAGGGCGTTAAATACTTTGGCCCCTTTTACCCCGCCAAAGCAATCCGCGAAACTCTAGATACCCTGCTACGTGTCTTCCCTGTGCGCAGTTGCGCCCCTGGTGTCTTTAAACGAGCAGAAGCCTCGGGGCGCCCGTGTCTGCTCGGATATATCGACAAGTGTTCCGCACCCTGTGTTGGCCGGATCTCCCAGGAAGACCACCGCCAGCTCGCCGATGATTTATGCACCTTCATGGGTGGCGAAGCAACCAAGTTCACCAGGGCACTAACGGTGAAAATGCAGGATGCTGTAGCGGAATTGGAATACGAAAAAGCCGCCCGCTACCGTGATGATATCGCCGCATTGAAGCGAGTCTTTGAACGAAACGCAGTGGTTTTGGACGACCGTACTGAAGCCGATATTTTCGGTGTGCACGGCGATGAATTGGAAGCATCCGTTCAGGTGTTCCATGTTCGAGACGGTCGAATCCGGTCACAGCGCGGTTGGGTTGTTGAGAAGGTCGCGGACGTAACCGACGCCGAATTTGTTGAGCAATTGCTCACCCAAATTTATGCTGACCACGCGGACCGCATTCCTCGTGAAATTCTTGTGCCATCCCTACCCGATGACATTAACGACGTGACGCAGTGGCTTTCAGAGCTACGCGGTTCCAAGGTTTCTTTGCGCGTTGCCCAACGCGGCGACAAGGCTGCGTTGGCCGGGACTGTGAAAGAGAATGCGGAACAGGCACTTCGACTTCACAAGTCCAAGCGTGCAGGGGACATCACAACCCGTTCCTTGGCCATGCAGGAACTCCAGGAAGCACTGGGTGCCCAACAAGCACTACTGCGTATTGAGTGCTACGACGCGTCGCATACTCAGGGAACCAACGTGGTTGCCTCCATGGTGGTCTTTGAAGATGGGCTTCCGAAAAAGAGCGAATATCGTAAGTTCTCGATCACTGGGGATGCCGCACGCGACGATACCGCGAGCATGTACGACGTCATTTACCGACGCTTCAGCCGCTACCTCAAAGAGAAGGTTGACCCTGCCTCCTTTGCAACTGGTGCGGTGACCGAGGATGAGATAGGGGAGAGCACCAAAAAGAAGTTCTCTTACCCGCCGTCATTGGTGATCGTGGATGGTGGCCCGCCTCAGGTTGCTGCCGCGCAAAAAGCCATGGACGATCTGGGGATCGACGATATACCTGTAGTTGGTCTAGCTAAGCGCTTGGAAGAACTGTGGCTACCGGATGATCCGTTCCCGGTGATTCTTCCGCGCGCTTCTGATGCGCTGTACCTGGTCCAACGATTGCGCGATGAGGCGCACCGATTCGCCATCACCTTCCACCGTGAGAAGCGTGCCAAGTCCATGATTGCCTCTGATCTGGACGCTGTCCCAGGTCTTGGCAAAGCTAAGCAAGCAGCGCTGCGTAAGCACTTTGGCTCCATGAAGAAGATCCGTGCAGCAAGTATTGCTGAACTGGTTGAAGTCCCAGGGGTGGGAGAGAAACTTGCGACAATCATCAAAGACTCCCTCGAAGATGCTTCACTTACTGGTGTGAATATGACGACAGGCGAAATTGTCGACTAGCCTTGGAATATGACCGCTGAGTATGAAGCCGTAAAACCGCCTGAGTCTGAACTGGTGATCGTAACTGGCATGTCAGGTGCCGGTCGAACCACCGTTGCCCACGCCTTGGAAGACCAGGGCTGGTATGTGGTGGAGAACCTGCCACCGGCCATGCTTGGCCCGCTGACTGAAATGATGAGCCGTTCGCAGGGATCCATCCCCAAGATGGCCGTAGTCATGGACGTGCGTTCCAAAGAAATGTTCCCGGAGATTCGCGACGCGCTAGCCAACCTGACAGCTAGCGGAGTGAAATTCCGACTGGTCTATCTCAACGCCAGCGATGAAGTTCTGATCCGACGATTTGAACAGGGTCGCCGCCCGCATCCGCTACAGGGTGACGGTCGAATTGTTGACGGGATTACCAAGGAACGCGGTATCACCGATCAGCTGCGCGAAGCCGCGGAAATCGTCTTGGATTCTTCAACGATGTCGGTGCACGATCTGGCGCGTTCGGTGACCGAGCTCTTTAGTGAGTCCGGTCCGATCATCCTACGCATCAATGTCATGAGCTTTGGCTTCAAATACGGTCTTCCAACCGATGCCAACTACGTGGCCGACGTGCGCTTCATCCCTAACCCACACTGGGTTCCAGAGTTGCGCCCCCAGACCGGACAGGACAAAGAAGTTTCTGACTACGTCTTGAACCAAGAAGGCACTAGCGACTTCATTGAGAACTACCTCAAAGCTCTTGAGCCTGTATTTGAGGGCTACCGCCGCGAAAATAAGCACTATGCCACCATTGCGGTAGGCTGCACCGGAGGAAAGCACCGCTCGGTTGCCACCACCATTGAACTTGGCCGACGATTGGCACAGTTCCCTAACGTTCGCGTGAGCATCAGCCACCGCGATCTAGGACGCGAGTAAAAACATGGCCTTTGCAACCGGTCCCATTTCGATTCAGGGACTAACCCGAGGCGACGATCAGCGCAACCCTTCAGTTGTCGCATTGGGCGGAGGGCACGGTCTGTCCTCCTCACTGTCGGCACTACGCCGACTGACTACCGAGCTCACCGCCGTTGTAACCGTGGCCGATGACGGTGGAAGTTCAGGGCGCCTACGTGGCTCCTTTGACGTGTTGCCACCGGGGGACTTGCGGATGGCTTTGGCTGCGTTATGTGACGACACCGATTGGGGCCGAACCTGGCGCGATGTCATGCAACACCGCTTTGCATCAGACGCGAACCTTGAAGAGCCACTGAACGGTCATGCGGTAGGAAACCTACTGATTTTGGCCCTGTGGGAACTTTTGGATAATCCAGTGGCAGGACTACGTTGGGCTGGAGCGTTGCTTGGCGCACGCGGTCAGGTTCTGCCGATGAGTACCATGCCGTTGTCCATCCATGGGGATGTGCTCGAATCCGATGAGAATGACTCGTTGGTTCGTCGAAGAATTGAAGGTCAAGCGAAACTGGCACGCGCCGGAGCCGGTGGTTTGGTCACCAATGTTCGTTTGGAACCAGCCGATGCGCCGGCATGCTCCGAGGCTTTGGAATCCATTGAGCTGGCCGACTGGGTCATCCTAGGTCCGGGATCTTGGTACACCTCGGTGCTGCCACATTTACTGTTGCCCGATATGCGTCAGGCAATCGCGTCAACTACAGCAAAAAAGCTGCTGACGATGAACTTGTCGATGGATACCGATGAGACCAACGGGATGGATGCTGCAGCGCATCTTGAAGTGCTCAGCCGCTATGCGCCAGAAGTAAAATTCGATGCGATTATTGCTGATGAATCCAAGATTGTAAATCGTCAGAGATTTGAGCTGGCAGCGCAAAAACTGGGTGCACGCGTCTTTTTTAGTACAGTAGGAGTATCTGACGGTCGTGCAGTGCACGACCCGTTGCGACTAGCGGCGGCCTATCACGAGGTGTTTACCGCGATCGGATCTTAGGAAGATCCTAGTAAGGGAGTTTGATTCATGGCATTGACGGCTTCCGTCAAAGACGAGCTGTCGCGAGTAGAGATTCGCAAACCTTCGGTACGTAAGGCCGAGGTTTCGACGATGCTGCGCTTCAGCGGGGGACTTCATATTGTCTCCGGGCGAATTGTCATTGAAGCTGAGGTGGATCTCGCTGCAACTGCCCGTCGGCTTAAGATGGCCATCGGCGAGTTGTACGGCCACGAGGCAGAGATCGTTATGGTCTCAGGTTCCGGCATCCGTAAGGGTAGTCGTTACATCGTCCGCGTCGCCAAAGACGGAGAAGTGCTCGCTCGGCAGACTGGACTACTAGATCAGCGAGGTCGACCTGTTCGAGGTTTGCCTTCGGTGATCGTTAACGGTTCCACGGCCGATGCTGAAGCAGTCTGGCGCGGCGCCTTCTTATCGCACGGTTCCTTGACCGAACCCGGGCGCAGTTCTGCATTGGAAATTACTTGCCCCGGCCCAGAGGCAGCTTTGGCGCTTGTTGGCGCGGCTCGACGTTTGGGTCTGACGGTCAAGGCCCGCGAGGTGCGCGGCGTTGACCGTGTGGTGATCCGCGACGGCGACGCAATTGCGCAGCTTTTGACCCGCATGGGTGCCCACGATGCGTTGATGGTGTGGGAAGAACGCCGCATGCGTAAGGAAGTTCGTGCCACGGCCAACCGGCTGGCAAACTTTGATGATGCCAACCTGCGTCGCAGTGCCCAGGCAGCAGTTGCTGCTGGCGCTCGCGTAGAACGCGCACTGAGCATTCTTGGCGAGGAAGTTCCTGAGCACCTTCGCTACGCTGGGCTGCTTCGCTTGGAGCACAAACAAGCTTCCCTCGACGAGCTCGGTCGTATGGCTGAGCCCCCAATGACTAAGGACGCCATAGCTGGCCGAATTCGTCGCTTGTTGGCCATGGCTGACAAGAAGGCCAGTGATCTGGGAATACCAGGCACGGAGTCCAGCGTTCCAGTAGACGAACTGGAACATTAAAAATGTCCCCGTGGGAGCCCTCCTACGGAGATTCATCCGAAAGAGAAAATTGAGGAGAATCATGGCTGTATATTCACTGCCAGAACTGCAGTACGACTACGCTGCACTCGAGCCAAACATCTCGGCTCGCATCATGGAGCTGCACCACTCCAAGCACCACGCAACTTACGTTGCTGGCGCTAACTCGGCACTGGAACAGCTGGCTGAAGCCCGCGAAAAGGGCGAATTCGGTAACATCCCGAAGTTGTCCAAGGACCTGGCATTCCACTTGGGTGGACACACCAACCACTCGATCTTCTGGAACAACCTGTCCCCAGAGGGTGGCGACAAGCCAGAGGGCGAGCTGTCCGCAGCAATCGATGAGTTCTTCGGCTCCTTCGATAACTTCCGCGCTCACTTCACCGCAGCAGCAATGAGCCTGCAGGGCTCGGGCTGGGCTGTACTGGCGTACGACGCACTTGGTGGCCAGCTGGTTATCGAGCAGCTCTACGATCAGCAGGGCAACATTCCAGTGGCAACCACCCCACTGCTGATGCTGGACATGTGGGAGCATGCCTTCTACCTGGACTACGTCAACGTGAAGGCTGACTACGTTAAGGCTTTCTGGAACATCGTGAACTGGGCAGACGTTCAGGCACGTTTTGAAGCAGCTCGTAAGGGTGCAGCTTCGCTAATCGTTCCAGGTAAATAAGTAATCTGGTAAGTTAGCTCACATTCTGCGCTTAAATAGCGTAGTATGTTTCAAGTGTGTTGCGGATCCCGGTGATCCACTGGGATCCGCAAAGCACGGCACAACGGAGTGTCCTTCAAAGAAGGCCACTTCCGTTTGCGGACGGTCGTGGCACAATCATCCCGTTTAGAGGAGATAGTCACGTGACAACTCGTGTTGGTATCAATGGTTTTGGCCGTATCGGACGCAACTTCCTGCGTGCAGTATTGGCACACAAGGCAGACATCGAAATTGTCGCCGTCAACGACCTTGGTTCAATCGATTCGCTTGCTCACCTGGTGAAGTTTGACTCTGTACTCGGCCCAGTGGGCGAGGCAGTATCCGTAGATGGTGACACCATCGTTGTCGGAGAACGTCGCATCAAGGTACTTTCCGAGCGCGATCCAGCAAACCTTCCATGGGGTGAATTGAACGTCGACGTCGTCATCGAGTCGACTGGTTTCTTCACCAAGGGTGCAGACGCCGGCAAGCACATCACCGCCGGTGCAAAGAAGGTTATCATCTCGGCTCCGGCCTCCGATGAAGACATCACCATCGTGATGGGTGTTAACCAGGACAAGTACGATCCTGCAAACCACAACATCATCTCGAACGCATCATGCACCACCAACTGCTTGGCCCCACTGGCCAAGGTTCTGAACGATGAGTTCGGCATTGTTGATGGCCTGATGACCACCATCCACGCATACACCGCTGACCAGCGCCTGCAGGATGCACCTCACAGCGACCCGCGTCGTGCACGTGCTGCTGCATTGAACCTGATCCCTACTTCGACCGGTGCTGCTAAGGCTATCGGCGTAGTAATGCCAGAGCTCAAGGGCAAGCTGCACGGTTACGCAATGCGCGTTCCAGTTCCAACCGGCTCGGCAACTGACCTCACCGTCAACCTTGCTCGCACCGCAACCGTTGAAGAAATCAATGCTGCATTCGAGAAGGCTGCTTCTGAAGGTGCTTTGAAGGACGTTCTGGAGTACTCGACTGATCCACTGGTTTCCACTGACATCGTCACCAACCCACACTCCTCGATCTTCGACTCCGGTCTGACCATCGTTATGGGCAACAGCGTGAAGGTTGTTTCGTGGTACGACAACGAGTGGGGCTACTCCTCACGACTTGTTGACCTTGTCGGATTCGTGGGATCAAGCCTCTAGTCGATAACCTAGAGATATGTCTTCTCACACTATTGACGAATTGATCGCTGACAACGGTGTCCGCGGACGGCACGTTCTGGTCCGCAGTGACCTGAATGTGCCGCTCGACGGTGCAACTGTGACCGATGACGGCCGCGTACGCGCATCTTTGCCGGTCATCACCAAGCTAGTTGAAGCAGGTGCAAAGGTCATTGTTATGGCGCACCTGGGCCGCCCTAAGGGGCAGTTCGATGCGAAGTACTCGATCGCACCTGCAGCACAGCGCTTGAACGAACTTGCCGACTTTGATGTAACGGTTGCCGAGGATGTTGTGGGCGAATCCGCTCGCAAGGCCGCGGCAGACCTTGCTGAAGGTTCTGTACTGGTTCTTGAAAATGTTCGCTTCGATGCTCGCGAAACCTCTAAGGTTGACGCAGAACGCGAAGAGTTCGCCAAGGAATTGGCTGCTCTGACCGGCGAAAACGGCGCTTACGTGAACGACGCTTTTGGCGCCGTACACCGCAAGCACGCTTCGGTTTATGACATCGCAAGCTTGCTCCCTAGCTACCAGGGTGACCTCGTTGCAACCGAAGTCAAGGTTCTCAAGACCTTGACTGAATCTCCTAAGCGCCCCTATGTGGTGGTTCTGGGTGGTTCTAAGGTTTCGGACAAGCTTGCAGTTATTGACAACCTGCTGGGTAAGGCCGATCAGTTGCTGATCGGTGGCGGCATGGCTTTCACCTTCCTCAAGGCTCAGGGCTACGCCATTGGCGGCTCGTTGCTTGAAGAAGACCAGATTTCCGTCTGCGAAGATTACCTCAAGCGCGCTGAGCAGCTCGGTTGCGAGATCATCGTTCCTGTTGACGTTGTAGTCGCCGAGAAGTTTGGTGCCGACGCCGCACACGAAATCTTGCCAGCTGACAAGATCGAAGAAGCGAGCTTCGGTTCCAACGGATTGGGCCTGGATATCGGACCTAAGTCGGCAGAGCAGTTTGCAAGCTACATCACCAGCGCAAATACCGTGTTCTGGAATGGCCCAATGGGCGTATTCGAGATCCCGGCATTCGCTGAAGGTACCCGCACTGTTGCTCAGGCACTGGCCAACTCGGAAGCGTTCAGCGTTGTCGGCGGTGGCGATTCAGCCGCAGCCGTACGTGCCCTGGGCTTCTCGGAGGACGACTTCGGTCATATCTCCACCGGTGGCGGAGCATCCTTGGAGTACCTCGAAGGCAAGACCCTGCCGGGCGTTGCCGCATTGGAAGGTTAAGAAATGACCATTTCGCAGAACGGCGCCTTTGTGCGCCAGCCGCTGATCGCTGGCAACTGGAAGATGAACATGGACCACGTCCAGGGCATCACCCTAGTCCAGAAGCTTGCGTGGACCCTCAAGGACCACGAGCACAACTACGATCGTGCGCAAGTTGCAGTATTCCCGCCATTCACGGACATCCGTGGTGTTCAGACCTTGGTTCTGGGCGACAAGCTGGACGTCGTTTACGGCGCTCAGGATTTGTCTGCACAGGATTCGGGTGCGTACACCGGCGAAATTTCGGGCCAGTTCCTGAAGAAGCTCGGTTGCACCTACGTTTTGGTAGGTCACTCCGAGCGTCGTGAATACCACAACGAAACGAACGACGTAATTGCTACCAAGTTGGCGGCTGCTTACCGTCACGAGCTGACCCCAATGCTTTGCGTTGGAGAAGGCTTGGAAGTTCGTAAGGCTGCGGAGCACGTAGAGTTCACCTTGAACCAGTTGGCTGAATCGCTGGAAGGCGTGAGCGCTGAACAGGCAGAAAACCTGGTCATCGCTTACGAGCCAGTGTGGGCCATCGGTACCGGTGAAGTTGCAGGTCCTGCAGATGCTCAGGAAATGTGTGCAGCAATTCGCGGTGCACTTGCCCAGCGTTACGGCCAAGAAATCGCTGAGAAGACTCAGCTGCTCTATGGCGGTAGTGTTAAGGCTGCGAACACGGCAGCGATCATGCGCGAGCGTGACGTTGACGGCGTGTTGGTTGGCGGAGCCAGCCTCGACGCTGAAGAGTTTGCTAATATTGTCAGGTTCGAGCAACACCTCGTAACCGACTGAATCTAGCTAAGGAACCGTCGACTTGGATATTATCAAGATCATCCTGCAGGTACTGCTGGGCATCACAAGTGTCCTGCTAACCCTCCTGATCCTGCTTCATAAGGGTCGTGGTGGCGGTATGTCGGACATGTTCGGCGGCGGCATGACCAGCTCTATGGGCTCTTCAGGCGTTGCCGAGCGCAACCTGAATCGCATCACCATTATTCTTGGTCTTGTCTGGGGCGCCGTGATTATCGGCCTAGCCCTAGTCCTGAGGTTCAGCGCCGAGGCCTAAGCAAACCTTAGATCATCAGCTGCCAATGGGCGCCTTCCACATCATGTGGAAGGCGCCCATTGAGTTTAACAACGTGCGCGCTAAAGACCGGTACTGAGCACCACAACGCTATGAGCCTTGGCAGCGTAACTCTCTGTCACTGCGTCCACCGCGTCCGCCGAGTGTTCAGGCTCGGCGCTGTCCAACTCGATCTTCCATTGAGCTTCGCCCTCCGCAGGAAGCGCAAAGTCGCAGTGGTCGCCAAAGTTGAAAATGATCAGCACACTACCGGTGAGTTCTTCACCGCGTGGATCCTGGGCGCAACCGCGAAGCTGGAGAGCCAACGAACGGAAGGCCGGATCTTTCCAGTGCTCGGCGGTGGGAGCAGATCCATCCGGGCATAACCAACGCACGTCCTTAAACCCGTCGGCGCGCACCTTTCCGTGCAAGAAGCCACGCTGGCGCAGCAACGGGAGTCGCCGGCGTACATCAATGAGCTGACGTACATAGCTGATCAGCTCCCAGTCTGGTTCAGACCAGTCGATCCACCCCAACTCATTGTCCTGAGCGTAGGCGTTGTTATTGCCCGACTGGCTATTGCCCAGTTCATCGCCCGCCAGAAGCATAGGCACACCCTGTGCCAAAAGCAGGGTGGCGAGCATCGCGCGCACACGCAAGCTGCGCGCCGCAACGATCTCCGGGTCGTCGGTCGGTCCTTCTACTCCATGGTTATCGGAGTAGTTCTCACCGTGGCCATCCCGATTCTCCTCTCCATTGGCCTCGTTATGCTTCTGCGCATACGAGACGGTATCACGCAAGGTGAACCCGTCATGGGCGCTGATGAAGTTCACTCCCGCGAGGGTAGTGCGACCGGAGTCATCAAAGAGGTCCGCGGAACCCAATAGTAAGGAACCGAAGTTGGCTTCACCGAGCACTTCGCCACGCCAAGCCCGACGTACCCCATCGCGGAAGCGATCGTTCCACTGAGCGAAGGGGGCAGGGAAGTTGCCCAACTGGTAACCGCCCGGACCAAGATCCCACGGTTCGGCAATGAGCTTCAGCTCGGCGAGCACCGGATCTTGGGCGATGGCCTGCAGGAAGCTGCCTTCCGGGTTAAAGCCTTCGGGGCCTCTCGCTACCGCGGTGGCCAGGTCGAAGCGGAAACCGTCAACGCCGAAAGTTTGTGCCCAGTAGCGCAGGCTGTCCATCACCATGCGCAGCACTATCGGGGTATCAACCGCCAGCGTATTGCCGGTTCCGGCGTCGTTAATGTAGTGGCGCTGATCTTCGGCTAACCGAAAGTAGCCAGCATTATCCAGACCACGAAGATTCAGCGTTGGACCTTGATCTCCGCCTTCGCCGCTGTGGTTGTACACCACGTCAAGAATGACTTCGATGCCAGCTTCATGCAGGGTATAAACCAGTTGGCGAAGCTCAGCGATCGCATTATTTTGGGCATAGCGCGGTTCCGGAGCGAACCACGCCACCGGCTGATAACCCCAATAGTTGCGCAGCTCTTTCTCAACGATGTGTGCATCGTCGAGGAAGGTCTGCACCGGCAGAAGTTCCACGGCATTAACACCCAAGGAAACGAGGTGTTCAATCACCGCTGGATGGCCCATGCCGGCATAGGTTCCACGTAACTGCTCGGGAACGCTTGGATGCGCAGCCGAGATGCCTTTCAGATGAGTCTCGTAAATCACCAGATCAGCCAGGTCGTGGCCTGGGCGGTTGCTGGCAGGCTCCGGTCCCGTGGGCGTCGCGGTAATGATGCCGTGAGGTACCACCGTGGCACTGTCGCGCTGATCCAGCACAAGTTCGAGCTCTTCGTTTTCTGCCGGCTCGGTGCCTTCCATCAGTTCGTGATAGCGCACCGGACGGTCCAACGACCGAGCATAAGGGTCGATGAGCAATTTGTTGACGTTAAAGCGCAAGCCCTCGTTCGGCCGGAACTCACCGTCGGCGCGCAGCCCATAGCGCGCGCCCGCCCCTAGGCCGGCAAAATGGGCATGCCAAATGCCATCTTGACGGTAGGGGAGAGCAAGGCGCTGCTCGGGCTCCTGATCATTATCGGAGAACAGACAAAAGTAAAGCGCGGTGGCCAAAGGCGCGTAGACGGCAACGTTAATCCCGGAAGAATCCACGGTGACACCTAGCGGCCAGGAGCGGCCGGGGGACGCCGTGCCCGCCGGGGTTCTGGTCATGAGATGAGTTCCGTAAATAGCTGAGCATAGACGGCCGCCGATGTGCCCCAGTCCACCGGGGTGTTCAACCCCTGATCGCGCAGGCGCTCCCAGGCTTGAGTATCGGCATACAAGTCCACTGCTCGGCCTAGGGCAAAGCCCAAGCCTCCGGCATCGATGTCACTGAAGGTGAAACCGGTGGCAGTCCCATTTGCCAGATTCTCTGGCGTGGCATCCACGACGGTGTCACACAGACCACCGGTCGCGGCCACCAACGGAATAGCGCCGTAGCGCAGCCCGATTAGCTGGGTCAGCCCGCACGGTTCAAAGCGTGAAGGAACCAACACTAAATCTGCTCCGGCATATAACCGGTGGCTCAGCCGTTCGTCATAACCGATGTGCAATCCCACCGAGCCTGGATAGCGGGCCGCTAGCTCGCCCAGGGCATATTCGTAGCCTGGGTCGCCGGAACCCAGTACGATGACTGCACCACCGGATTCGATGAAGGTCGGTAGCTTCTCCAGCAACAGGTCTACACCCTTTTGATGGGTGAGTCTGGTGACCACCACAGCCAACGGACCAGAAGGATTTTCGAGAGAGAACTCGTCGAGCAGCGCTTGACGGTTTTCTGCCTTGGCCGTTGAATCCACCGCGCTGTAGTTGGTAACCATCGGATCCGTGGCAGGGTTCCAGACTTCGGTATCAATGCCATTGAGGATGCCCTTGAGCTCGCCGCGCTCGCTCCGCATGGACACTACACCCTCAAGCCCAAAGCCGAACTCCGCGCGGGTCAGCTCCTGAGCATAACTCGGGCTCACGGTGCTCACCTGTGAGGCATGAACCAGTCCCGCCTTCAGCGTGCTGACCAGCCCGTGGTACTCCAAGGCCTCCGAATGGAAGTCCCAGGTGGGAAGGTGCAGTGCATCGAGTTGATCGGGACCAAAAACGCCTTGGAAGGCAATGTTGTGGATGGTCAGCAGGCTTGGGATCGAGGAGCCGGCATACTTCAGGTAGGAAGGCACCAGCCCGGCCTGCCAATCGTGGGCGTGCACCACATCGGGGCGCCAACGATCACTCGTTCCCTCGATTGCAATCCGCGCAGCCACCCAAGACAGTGCGGCAAAACGTACATGGTTATCGTGATGGTCGTGCCCATCAACCACGTACGGGCCGCCGGGCCGGTCAAAGAGATGCGGCGCATCCAGCAACAGCAGGTCTAGGCCTTCGTAGCGACCGGTCCGGACTGAGGCTGGGCCGCCAAAAAGGTTCTCTTCTCGCCAAATTCGTCGGGTACGCCCTACCTGCTCCAGCACGCCAGGATAAGCGGGCATCAAGATGCGGGTGCGCCATCCCAGCGGTAGTAGGGCAGCGGGCAGGGCGCCAACTACATCGGCCAGACCGCCGGTTTTGACCAGCGGTGCACATTCGGAAGCAACAGACAGCACACGGCGTTGTCGTTGGGCCATCGGTTCTTATTCTCCCTTCAGCAGCTCTGGGCTCAATTTCAAGGCCCCGTCGAGCACTGCGGCACGGCGGTCGAGCATCGGCTGGGTGATCAGCACAACCCCGGAATCGGTGCGACGGAACCATTTTGAATCCTCGACCGGATCCTGGCCAACGACCAGACCCTCAGGAATGTGCACCCGGCTGTCGATCACACATTTGGTCAGATCGGCGTTGCGGCCCACATCGACGTTTGGCAGGGAGACTACCTGATCCATTTTCGAGAAGGAGTGCGCTCGGTTTCCGGTGAACAACAGCGAACGGTGAACATCGGCCCCGGAAAGGATGCAATTTCCAGAGATGAGCGACTCGATGGCTTGCCCACGTCGGGCTTCATCGTCGTGGATGAATTTTGCAGGCGGGGTCAACTCGGCGTAGGTCCAGATGGGCCAGGTGTTGTCGTAAAGATCCAGCGAAGGGACGACCTTGGTGAGATCCAGATTCGCCTGCCAGAAGGAATCGATAGTACCGACGTCGCGCCAGTACGGCTCGGTTTCCAGTCCGCCCATGACGCAAGAATCGGTGAACTTGTGGGCGTACGCACTGCCGTTGCGCACCACAGAGGGAATCAAATCGTGGCCAAAATCGTGGCTTGAGCTTGGATCTTCGGCGTCGTTGAGCAACAATTCGCGCAGGAATTTCCAGTTGAACACGTAGATGCCCATGGAAGCCAGTGCCATATCTGGATTCTCCGGCATGCCCGGAGGATTAGCCGGCTTTTCGAGGAAGTCCACGATGCGCCCATTGCGATTAACATGCATCACGCCAAAGCCGGTAGCCTCCTCGCGTGGCACCGTTAGGCAGCCGACTGTCACGTCGGCTTTGGTATTCACATGCTGGTGCAGCATGACCTCGTAGTCCATCTTGTATACGTGGTCACCGGCCAAGATGATCACGTACTCGACGTCGTAGTCATCAACAATATCGATATTCTGGGTGACCGCATCCGCGGTGCCCAGGTACCACTTGTTTTCCTGCACGCGCTGGCTGGCTGGCAGGATATCCAGGTACTCGTTGCGTTCGGAACGGAAAAAGCCCCAGCCACGCTGCATGTGGCGGATCAGCGAGTGTGCCTTGTACTGGGTGGCCACCGCCATTTTACGTACCCCAGAATTTAGGGCGTTGGACAGCGGGAAGTCGATAATCCGCGAGTTGCCACCAAAGTGGACCGCCGGTTTGGCCCGGCGGTCGGTGAGCTCTTCGAGCCGGCTTCCACGGCCACCGGCAAGAACGAAGGCCATCGCCTGGCTGGAAAGGCGCGGTGGTGCACCGGTCAGGTGACGAGTATCAGGTGCTGAATTCATGAGCGTTCCTCCACAAAATAGATTGCCGATAAAGGTGGGAGTGTGAGTAGTGCGGATTGTGCTTCGCCGCCCGCGGGGACGGCTTCGGTTTCGATCGCCCCGCCGTGGCCGCGGTTGGCCCCGTGGTAGCTCTCGGAATCGGTATTGAGGGCCTCAACCCAGCGTCCGGCCACCGGGAATCCGATACGGAAACCGGTGCGATCAACCGGGGTGAGGTTCACGACGACAACTACGTGCGCGTCGCCTGGCTCGCCGCGGCGCAGCCATGCGAACACCTGGTGTTCAACGTCGTCGACCAGCAGCCATTGGAACCCTTCGGCACTTGTATCGCGCCGATGCAGGGCGGGTTGCTCGCGGTAGAGCTTATTCAAATCGCGTACTAGGGAGAGCACCCCAGCATGACCGGGATCGTCAAGCGCATCCCACTCGAGTTGCCCCTGGAAGTTCCATTCGCTGCGCTGCCCGAACTCTTGGCCCATGAACAAGAGCTTTTTGCCCGGGTAGCCCCACATGTAGCCGTAGAAGGCCTTGAGATTGCCAAGTTTGTCGGCGTGGTTTCCGGGCATCCGCGAGTACATCGAACCCTTGCCGTGCACCACCTCATCATGGCTGATGGGCAGCAGGAAGTTCTCGCTGAAGGCGTAGGTGATGCCAAAGGTCAGCTGGTTGTGATGATGTTTGCGATAGACCGGATCCTTGCCGAAGTACTCCAGCGAATCGTTCATCCAGCCCAGATTCCACTTGTAACCAAAGCCCAGGCCGCCGGCATCCACCGGGCGGGTGACTCCGGGGTAGGAGGTGGAGTCTTCAGCGATCATCGTGATGCCTGGATGTTGTCCGTAGCTGGCCACATTGGTCTGCTTCAGGAATTCGAGCGCCTCATAGTTTTCGTTGCCGCCGTCCTTATTGGCAATCCACTCGCCGTCCTTACGCGAGTAGTCGCGGTTGATCATCGATGCGACCGCGTCTACGCGTAACCCGTCGAGGTGGTACTCATCAAGCCAGTACAGCGCGTTGGCCACCAGGAAATTGCGCACTTCTGGGCGGCCGTAGTTATAGATCAGCGTGTTCCAGTCCGGATGGAACCCTTCACGCGGATCGAGGTGTTCGTACAGTGCGGTGCCATCAAATCGGCCCAGTCCGTGCTGGTCGGTGGGGAAGTGCCCGGGTACCCAGTCGGCAATGACCCCGAGCCCGCGGGCGTGGGCGGCATCAACAAATGCCGCGAACTCCTGCGGCGTGCCGTAACGGACGGTGGGGGCGAATAACCCGACCGGCTGGTAGCCCCAGGACCCGTCAAAGGGATGTTCGCTTACCGGCAGCACCTCGATGTGGGTGAAGCCCAGGTCCGCCACATAGTCCACAAGTTGTGTTGCCAGCTGCAAGTAGCTTAGTGACTTATTGGTGTTGCCATCGCGACGCCACGAACCTAAATGCACCTCATAGATGCTGATCGGGGCATCAACCGCGTTGATCGACTCGCGCCGGGCGACCCATTGTTCATCGTTCCAATCATGGGCGCCAAGGGTGCGAACCACTGAACCGGTGGCAGGCGGATGCTCGGAGCCGAAGCCGACCGGATCGGCCTTTAACGGCAGCACTTGCCCGTCCTGGCCAAGTAGCTCGTACTTGTAGACCGTGCCCTCATTATGCCCGGGTAGGAAGAGTTCCCAGACGCCGGTGGCTCCACGCAAGCGCATCGGGTGGACGGTGCCGTTCCAGGAGTTGAAGTCTCCGACCACGGAGACTCGGGTTGCGTTGGGTGCCCAAAGGGCAAAGTGCACACCGGGCACTTGCTCGTGGGTGATCAGGTGCGCGCCGAGCGTCTTCCACAGGCCATGGTGCTCACCTTGCCCAATTAGATGTTCATCAAATTGGCCTAACACCGGGCCAAAGCGGTAAGCGTCCTCGCGTTCCTCCACGTAGCCCGAGGGCCAATGGATGCGCAAACGGTAGTACGGCAAGGCTGGCCCGGTGAACAGCGCCGGATCGCTAGGGTGTGCCTTCAGCTGCACTTCGTCGGTGGCGTTAAACAACCACAGTTGCTCAGCCCCGGGAATGCGCACCCGAACCTGCTTGCCATCTTCGGTGGGACCGAGCATCGCAAACGGGTCCGGGTGCCGACCCTGCGCCAACAGGTGAACCTGTTGCACGTCGAGCACCGAAAGACTCTTGCCTTCGTTAGTCACTGGGACTCCTAGTCGATTCAATTGCTCTCATCCAAACACACTGAGAGCACGCTCAATTCAAGATGACGCAGGTCACGACAGTATTACTCATCGTGTCGTGGAGGCGCGGCCTAAAGTGCGGATTCCACGTCCCAAATTTGCGTCATATATTCGCGAATTGAGCGGTCAGAGCTGAAATACCCCATACGGGCGATGTTCAGGATCGCCATGCGCTGCCAGCGTTCAGGATCGGCGTAGCAAGTGGCCACCTCACCCTGCGCCCGGTCGTAGTCCTCAAAGTCTGAGGCCACCAAGAACCAGTCACTGTTCCACATCGAGTCGAGCAGCCCGTCATAACGATGGTGATCCTCGGGGCTGAAGGTGCCCTCGGCAATAGCCTGAAGCACATCGCGCAGGGTTTGGCTGGCTTCCAGAGCGGTGCGTGAGTGATCGGGTTGAGCCCGGCGTTCGGCGACCTGTTCGGTAGTGAGCCCAAAGAGGAAGAAGTTTTCTTCTCCCACGTGCTCACGGATCTCAACGTTCGCCCCGTCCAGGGTACCGATGGTCAGCGCACCGTTAAGCGCAAACTTCATGTTGCCGGTGCCAGAGGCTTCCATGCCGGCCGTGGAAATCTGTTCGGACAGATCCGCGGCCGGGATCAGTTTCTCAGCCATCGAGACGCCGTAGTTTGCTGGGTACACCACGCGTAACAGGTGCGAGGTCTCAGGGTCGTTGTTAATAACCTCGGCAACGTCGTTGATCAGCTGAATGATCAATTTGGCCATGTGGTAGCTCGGGGCTGCCTTGCCGCCGAAGATCTTGACACGCGGGACCCAATTGGCCTGCGGGTCGCGCTTGATCCGCTGCCAGTGCGCAATGGTCCACAAGATGTTCAGCAGCTGACGCTTGTACTCGTGCAGTCGCTTCACCTGGGCGTCGTACAAGGCATCGGCAGGCAATTCGATGCCGTGTTCCTTGGCGAGCCAGCCGGTGAAATGTTCCTTGGCTTGAAGCTTGCTACGGCCGAAGGCGGCGCGGAAGGCTGGATCCTCGACGTAAGGCTCCAGATCACGAAGTCGTTCCAGGTCGGTTTCCCAACCGGCGCCAATAGTATCGGTAATCAACGCAGCCAATGATGGGTTGGCTAGCTTAAGCCAGCGACGCGGAGTGATGCCGTTGGTGATGTTCACGATGCGCCCGGGGTGCAGGGCGTTGTGTACCGGGAACAGGTCCTTGCTGACCAGTTCGGTATGCAGCGCCGAAACGCCGTTCACCTTGTGGCTGGTGGCGAAGGCCAGGTCGCCCATGCTGACCTGGTCGTGGCTGATCAGGCGCACTGGGTCCGGGGATGATCCCTGCAGTTCAACAAACTGGGTGTCCAACGTTTCGATGATCTGCAAGTGGCGTGGAAGCACCTTGCGCATCAAGCCCACACTCCAGCGCTCCAGGGCCTCGGGCAGCAACGTGTGGTTGGTGTAGCCCAAAACTTCGGTGGCAGTCTTCACTGCCGAATCGAAGTTCACGCCGTGCTCGTCCACCAGCAGGCGGATCAGTTCCGGGCCGGCTATCGCTGGGTGGGTGTCGTTCATCTGGATGGCAACAAACTCCGGGAGCTTGAGCAAATCCTGATGCGTGGCGAGGTGGCGGCGCAGGATGTCCTGCACGGAGGCGGAGGTCAGGAAGTATTCCTGGGAGAGCCGTAGCTCCTTGCCGCCTTCGGTGGTGTCGTTCGGGTAGAGCACTCGGCTCAAGCTTCGCGCCAATGCCTCGGGCTCGGATGCAGCAGCAAAGTCGCCGGCGTTAAAGCGGTTCAGGTCAAAGAGGTCGGCGCTTGGCATGGCCGCCCAGAGGCGCAGGGTATTGGCCCACTGTCCGCCGTAACCAACCACTGGTGTGTCGTGGGCGGAGGCGAGCACCTTGGAGTTTGGTGACCAGATTGAGGCGCCGTCGTGTTCGGAGAGTTCGCCGCCAAAGCCCACTGGGTAGGCGGCTTCAGGGCGTGTGAAGTCCCACGGGTTGTCGGTAGCCAGCCAGTTTTCTGGGGTTTCGATTTGCCGCCCGTTTTCAAAGTGCTGGCGGAACAGTCCATGTTCGTAGCGCAGGCCGTAGCCGTACGCCGGACAGCCCATGGTGGCCATGGATTCCAGATAGCAGGCAGCCAAACGACCCAACCCACCATTGCCCAATGCCGCATCAGGTTCGCCCGCGGCCACTTCATCAAAGCTCAAACCGAATTCCGCAAGTGTCTGAACCATGACATCGCGTAGTCCCAGGTTGATTGCTTGGTCTTCAAGCAGTCGGCCGATCAGAAATTCCATCGACAGGTAGTAGACCCGTTTGCGGTCTTCGTCCCAGGTGCGGCGGGTCGCACCAAACCAAGGATCCACCGCGTAGTCACGGACCGTGTGGGACAGGGCCATCCGCCAGTCGAAGAGTGAAGCTTGTTGCGGACTCTTACCGACTGTGTACTGCAGGTGACGTAACAGTTCTTGGCGGAACTGTGCGGGTGTCGTCACCGGATTTGCGGCATTGGTATCGCGGAGATCTCGGGCATCAATTGGTTGCGACATGTACTGCTCCCGTTGGCTTAAGTGGAACGTGAGTTTCGAATTGTGGCGCCTGAAATGTGACATTACTATAGGGCGCGCAATCTGTCTGCGGTGGTTACTTCAATGAGTCAAAAAACGTGTCGGACGTCATATTCTTCATCGTCGTTCCGGACGAAATACACGCCAGCATTTTCGGACTGGCACTAGGGGAATGGAAGTTCGCTGAGAACGTTCAGCCAAATAGTTCGCTGAAGACAATCGCGGTACAAGAGGTGCGCCTCGTGCGCTGGCCTACCTCGCCAGAGATAAACCGCGCAGCTTTGCGTATCCGGTCATCCAAGTCCAAAAAGTCCGCCTACCGGTTCGTGGTCGGTAATCTTCTTCCTTCTCCTGCATTGCTGGCTGCTTGGCTCAGCCACGGCGGCGAAATCCGTCCAAGCAACTCGCGCAATTTAGAAAGTTGCATCTATCGTTGCCGCAATTTCGCCAGATTGTGGTGGTTTGTTGACTCTGAAAGGGCATCGAAGGCTCTCTAGGGAGGTATCAAGCGGCAGTCCTAGCGGCGATTGCTCTTTCGCTAGGTTGAAAAATGTCCTTGTCGGAAACTAATAGATGCGATAACATCTGGTGTGTAATATTCGACACTCGCAATGTCGATGGAGATTTTTTGAAGAAAATAACAGTGCGCTTGACGGCAATTATCGCGACGTATGCGGTTTTGTTCTCGTTAGTAGCGGTACCAGTGCAAGCGGTCGAATCTGTTAAGAGTGTTGGGTTACCTGCTGCGACGACGCCTTGTTCGTTCACTCCTGAAACTACTGCGGTTGACTTAGCGGAAAGTTCGACCGCTGCCGTTGATTCGGGGCCAGTTGTCGCGAACCCAGCATGCGCTGCGGTTGCAGGTTGGCAGAGAACATGTTCCGCGACGGGAAAAGTATATTCCAGAAATATCTGGGTGAACTTCAAATCAGGCACGAATCCGTGCAAAGGAGCGTATCTGGTACTACGCCGTAACGACGGAAAAATGAACAGAGTAGTAGATACACGTACCTATAAGAGTCTCAACGAATGGTGTGGCAAGAGACCTTTCGACTGTGCAGTCGCGACTGGAGGATTCTTTTTCATTGCCGGATTACTGATTGGTCCGTGGAATTCGTGACTAGGCCTCATTCTCTAATCGTGTTGGCTCTTCTTCTGATACTGTCGCTTGCTTTGGTAAACCTTCCCGAATCCATAGGTGCGTTTTCGCGAAATTGGTTGGCTGGTCTCTCGGGTTTTGTCCTTTGGCTAATCATGTTTGGCTCGCTGCGGAGGAAGAACAAGTAGTACCGAGCGGATTCTAGGGGTCTACGTATCACCAGTATTCATGGTCACGTCAGCCTGCCGTGCTTACAGGTGTGGCCTTCGTACCGAAACTGAGTGCTGAAAGCTAGCTAAAACCTAAGGTCAAAAGCCGCCAATGGGCGCCTTCCATGATGAGTTGAAGGCGCCCATTGAGTTTTGGGAGCTATGAAAATTGGGCGACGGCACCAATAACGCCTCGGCCGCAGCTGGGTTCTTACGGGAGCAACGGTTAGGCAAGGTTCTTACGGGAGCAACGGTTAGGCAAGTTGCCCAAAGGCTTCGTTATCGGCAACTGAACCGAGTACCAAGAGCTGATCACCAGTGTGTAATACCGTATCGCCCTCGGTATTTTCCATTCACCGTCTGCGTTTGTCGTTGCAGCGATGGTGACGCGGTACTTGTTGCGCACGCCGGCATCGCTGAGCTTAGTACCCTGCAGAATTGAAGGTGCGTCCATTTTGACCATTGCGTAGCCGGGATCGATTTCAAGGAAATCGATCAGCGATCCGCGTACAAGGTGCGCAACAAGCTTGCCCATGTCCTTCTCTGGGTACACGATGTGGTGGATACCTAATTGTTCAAGGACTAGACCATGTCGGTCATCTTGCGCTTTAGCCCAGATCTGCGGGATTCCCATGCTGACCAGCAGGGAACAACACAAAATTAATGATTGCCAGTGGCTGCCGACGGCAACAACAACTCGATCAAATTCATGAATCGATAATTGTTCCAGGGTCTCTCGGTTGGAATCATCTGCACGTACTACCTGAGTCAGTTCGCCGTTTAGGGCCTGAACGGTATGCTCCGGTTGATCAATGCCTAACACATGCGTGCCCGACTTCATCAGTTCTAGGGCCAAGGATTCGCCGAAACGACCCAATCCAATAACTGCTACAGAATCGGCATTAGCCAGTTGATTGTTCGTGTTGTGGACGTTCAATAGCTTAGCCGATGGCTGGTCTTTCTTTAGGTAGTTCGTAAAGAGCTTTACGATCGCGCATGGCTAGGGCTGAGACTAGTGAGAGTACGCCCACTCGGCCCAGATGCATGAGCACAACCAGCACCATCTTTGTGGGGGACGATAGTTCCGGGGTGATACCGGTTGATAGTCCCACGGTTCCAAATGCAGAAGTTGCTTCGAGGAGGCACCGATGAAGTGAGTATTCTGTGAGCAAGTTCAGGGCCATCGTTCCTGCGAAGACTGTCGCTACACCCAAAAGGGCCACGGTGATTGCTTGGCGGTGTACCGCGCGGGACAGACGCTTACCCATGGCATTCACGGCTGTTTCGCCACGAAGCTCGGTGATGATGATGAACAGTAGGATTGCCGCAGTAGTGATTTTGTTAGCATCAGCCGTACCGGCCGGTCTGCCACCAACAAACAACACATCCATGCCATGCCATGTAGCGGAATGCATGGCACCAATATCTATTGAATTGAAGCCTGCGGTACGTGTTTGAACGGACTGAAAGAAGCCGGCCAAAATCCGTGATTCTGGATTGAGTTGGCCAAGAGTTTCTGGGTTGTTCCACTCCATGACGGTGATGAATACCGTACCAACGACCAATAACAGCACCGTCATCAACACGACTAAACTGGTATTCATGGCCCACTTCAGCGCGTTTCTCCAGTGGTGCTTGAGCTGTACTAAAACTGGGAAGCCGAGGCCACCGAGGATTATGGCCACACTGATGGGAAGGCAGAGCTAGGGGTCAGCGACAAAATCCATCAAGTTATTGGTGTGCAGGGCGAAACCGGCTTTATTAAACGCAGAAACGGCATGGAAAACGCCCTGCGAGTAGCACAGCAACCGCCAGTTCAATTGTCAGGGACAACTTGATAATCATGATTGCTGCGGTGCGCACATCTGACCAGCTGACCGCGCTACTTTCTCGCTGTGTTGAGAGCCGGGTGAGATAACCTATTCGACCCATCACCAACATGCTGAGCACCGAGTCGACCAGCATTAATCCAAGTCCGCCAACCTGAATCAATATCAGGATCACGATCTTGCCGAATAAGGTGTAGGCAGTAGCCGTATCCACGACTGTTAAACCTGCAACGCACACCGCGGAGGTTGCGGTGAAATTCCCATCCATCAGTGATGTGAACTGCCCCGATGTAGTGGCCCATGGTTTTGAGAGGAGGAGTCAGCCGAAGAGCATCGCGGAGGCGAACATTATGGCCACAAGGCGTTCGGGTCTAGCCGAGGCGCTGCGACCCAGCGGGTCGATGCGCCAAGCAAGGGTAGAGTGCATATCCATCGCAATGGAAGAAGCGAGGTCGCGCATCGACGCTCGACCAGAAGCACGGATGAAATACTTAGCCTCGGCTGACCCAAGCCAAAGTGATCTGAGGCACTGTGAACTGTTGGTTTGAGGACGCCAACACGGTGCCATTGAAACTCCCATTTGCGTCGATTTTTACACTTGCAACTCGATGGTCGCTTGCGTCGCTTAGGAGCCCATCAACTCATGTACGCGCTGCGCGGTGCCCCATGACATGGTCACGCCACCGCCACCATGTCCGTAGGCAGCAATCACCGAAACCCCTTGAACATCCAGGCGTTCGAGCCGGATTGTTTCACGGGCAGGTCGTAAGCCAACCTTGTGCTCCAATACCTCGCAGTCTGCGAGGGCAGAGACTAACGTGGTCGCTCGTTTGAGAATATCGATGGATGTCTGTGGATCTACTTCAGGATTAGAATCATGGTCTACATCGATACCGCCGACGATAATGTCATCGCGGCGTGGAATAACGTAGATAACACCGTCTGGATGGTCATCGTCGCTGATCCACTCGGTGAGTCCAACGGTATTGGCTAGTCGCACTACTTGGCCGCGAATGGGGTAAACGCTGTCGTCATCACCCAATAACTCGCCGCCACGTAAACCTGCTGCTAGAACGACCACATCAGCTTCATCGGTGAATTCAGAGAGCGACTTAACTGTTCGCTCGATGAACCGTACCGAAAGATTTGTGCATTGGCCACGCAGCCAAGAAAGATATGTCGGCATGGTGATCACCGGAACTGTACCTGCCATGGCAGCCAAAGCGCCTTCGGGCAATATTTCCGGCTCAGCTGGAGCCGAGTCGGCTACAAAATTTGTCCAGGAACGGTCAGCATCGGCCCGGCGTTCAATGTCCATACCAAAACGTAGATCAACGCCGGTCTCTGGAATCAGCGACAAGGCTTGGAAGCGGGACAATGTGCGCGAGAGTAGCAGGTCGGCTGCCGGAGAGTTCTCTGAGTGGTAAGGGAACCAAATGGCCGCCGATACCGAAGAGACAGTCTGCAAGGTGTCTTGATCGCTGACCACAGTCACTTGGTAGCCATGGGAGGCCAGTTCGTGAGCGGTGGACAGCCCAATGACGCCGGCGCCAATGACGGTGACTTTTTGTGAGGATAACAGTTGCGGCATGTATTTCCTTCAAGGAGTTTGGTGGTTAGCGCAAAGGCCGGCCCCGCGAACCAAGAGGTTCAAGGGGCCGACCTTGCGGTGCTATTTAGAGCAGGGTTGAGGCGGCGCGATCCACAATCCAGCGGGTTGCTTCTGTGCCATGCACAGCGCTGGCCGGAACTGCCACTTCATTGATTTCATGGGAGGCTGCAGCCAAAGCCGGAGCCTTGTCCGCACCGGCAACAATCAACCACACTTCACGGGCGGTGTTGATGGTCCCCATGGTCAGGCTCACTCGATGTGGTGGCGGCTTGGGGGAGTTGTGCACCGCAATGGCACCCAACTCCTCAGAACGCGTGTGATTCGGGAACAAGGAAGCGACATGAGAGTCGGGACCCATACCCAGCATCAATACGTCAAAGACCGGGGAGGCTGCGCCTTCACTGGCTTCGGCGGCGAGCAACGCCGTGTAGGCCACGGCTGCTTCTTCAGCAGTCTCAAACTCATCAGTTGATCCCATAGCGTGCACCGTGGCACGATCCAAGCCCAGCTGATCTAGAGCTGCGAAGAGTTCCTCCGCCTGCAAAACGTTGCGATCCGGTGAATCAGCGGCAACAAAACGCTCATCTCCCCACCAGAAGTGCACCTGAGACCAGTTGACCGAAGCCTTTGCTGGGTTCTGTGCCACTGCAGCCAACGCGGCGATGCCCAAGGTACCACCGGTGACAACAATGTGAGCGACCCCGCGGGCCGTCACCGCATCGGTGATCGAAGTGATCAACCGTGCGGCGATGGCCTGCGCCGTAGCAGAAACATCATCATGGATGGTGATTTGCCTAGCGATCACTGGGAACAACGCTCCTGAGCTCAGTCATCTTCAAACCCTTGGTGATGACGTCGCCGAAGACCTCATCGGCGTCCAGGCGGCGCATTTCTTCAGCCAAGCAGTCAGCGACTGAGCGACGTGGAAGGGAGATGCGCTGTGGGGCAGATCCAGGCTGGTACAGGTGAGCCACTGCGCCGGAGGGACGGGAGAGTTCCACATCTCCTGCCTCGCGGGACAAACGCACGCTGGAGAGTCCACCGGTCGTATTATCCGCAGCAATGGTGACCGGAACATCCAAGGTCATGGTCAACCAGGCGGCCAGCAAAGCGGTGGACGGAGAGTTCTCCGAGCCCTTAACCGTGATGCTGGTCAGATCTTCGGTGCCAACCAGATCAATGATGCTGGCCAGCTGTCCGCGCCAGTAGGTCAAACGGGTCCACGCCAGGTCGGTATCGCCAGCATGGTAGCTGTCGGTACGACTGTAGAGCGAAGCCACCGGATCGGCTTCTTCCGCAGAGTCGGTAATTCGACGGTGCGCAAGCTTGCCCAGGGCCGTAGCGTATGGATCCTTTGGCACACCATGTGGCCACCAAGCCACGATCGGTGCATCTGGCAACAACAGGGCCGAGATCAGTGCTTCGTCAGCCACAACATCTGGACCGAAGGTGCGCATGACGATGACCTCGGATGCGCCGGCATCGCCGCCAACACGGATCTGCACGTCAAGACGGTTCTTGGCACTGGTATTGCCGCGCACCACCACGATGATGCGACAAGGGTGCTCGCGACTTGCCAGGTTGGCTGCCTCGATTGCGTTCTCGGCGAAACCTTCACGGGTAATGACCACAAGGGTCAGCACACGAGAAAGCGCAACAACGCCGTGGGTTCGACGTGAGGAAATCAGCTTCTTGGCCACCTTCGAGGTGGTGGTGTCGGGAAGATCAATCATCATGGGCGGCGCCATGTCCTTCCATCTTTGGCCATCAGCTCATCGCTGCTGGCTGGTCCCCAAGAACCCGGTGCGTATGGATCAGGCTGGGTTGGCTGCGAAGCCCAGTATTCCTCAAACGGATCCAGGATCCGCCAGGACTGCTCGACCTCTTCGTGACGTGGGAACAGCGGTGGCTCACCCAAGAGCACATCCAATATCAGTCGCTCGTAAGCTTCTGGGGATGACTCGGTGAACGCGTTGCCGTAGCCGAAGTCCATGGTGACATCGCGAATCTCCATCTGGGTGCCAGGCACCTTGGAGGCCAAACGGATGGTTGCACCTTCATCAGGCTGCACACGGATCACAAAGGCGTTCTGACCGAACTCGTCGGTATCGTGATCACCAAAGAGCAGGTTAGGAGCCTTCTTGAACACGACCGCGATCTCGGTGACGCGACGGCCCAAGCGCTTGCCTGCACGCAGGTAGAACGGTACTCCGTCCCAGCGGCGGGTCTTGATGTTCAAGCGAACCGCAGCGTAGGTTTCGGTTTTGGACTTCGGGTTGAAGCCTTCCTCATCGAGGAACCCAACAACTTCTTCAGCACCCTGCCAACCGGAGGTGTACTGACCGCGTGCGCTGGCTGCTCCCAGATCCTCAGGCAGTTCAACTGCGGTGAGCACCTTCTCCTTCTCGCTGCGCAGGTGATCGGCGTTGAAGGAGATTGGCTCCTCCATGGCGGTCAGCGCGAGCAGCTGAAGCAGGTGGTTCTGGATGACGTCGCGGGCAGCGCCCACTCCGTCGTAGTAGCTGGCACGTCCACCAATGCCGATGTCCTCGGCCATGGTGATCTGCACGTGATCCACGTACTTGTTGTTCCACAGTGGCTCGAACATCTGGTTACCAAAGCGCAGAGCCAACAGGTTCTGTACGGTCTCTTTGCCCAGGTAGTGGTCGATGCGGAAGACTTGATCTGCTGGGAAAACGGACTCCACGATTTCGTTCAGTTCGCGGGCGCTTTGCAGGTTGTGGCCAAACGGCTTCTCGATGACTACTCGTTCCCAGCCTGGGTTCGAGTCGTTGGCCAGGTGGTGCTCGGAGAGCTTCTGGCAAACAATTTCGAACCAGCTTGGTGGGATCGAGAGGTAGAAGGCGTGGTTGCGTCCGGTGGAACGCGTCTCAGCGAGCTCGTCCAAGGTTGCGGCGAGCTTCTGGTACGCGTCATCGTCGTCAAAGGCACCGGAAATAAAGCGCATTCCGGAGGCCAACTGGGCGAAGACCGTCTCATTAAACGGGGTTCGTGAGCTGGCCAGGATCCATTCGCGAGCCTGAGCGGTGAATTCTTCAGCGCTCCAGTCGCGACGGCCGAAGCCGACGATGGCAAAGTTTGGGGGCAAAAGTCCGCGGTTGGCCAGGTCATAGACCGCTGGCATCAGCTTTTTGCGGGCAAGGTCGCCGGTGATTCCGAAGAACACCAGCGCGCCCGGACCGGCGATGCGGTTAAGCCGCCGGTCGCGAGCGTCGCGTAGTGGGTTGTTCATTAGTGCCTTACTTCGCAGCCTCTAGTAGGGCGGCGATGCCGGCTGCGCGATCCGTGAGGTTTACGCGCAGCACAGGGCGGTTGTGTTCGGCATCCGAGAGTACTGCACCGTCGCCAATGGCCTGGGCAGTGATCAAAGAACCGAAGGAGTATGGACGATCTGGGATCTCCAGGTCATCATTGTGGTCCGCGGTGATCTGCAGGAAGACACCCTGTGCCGGGCCACCCTTGTGGTACTGGCCGGTGGAGTGCAAGAAGCGTGGACCCCAGCCGAAGGTGACCGGGCGACCGGTCTTTTGTGCGAACACATCGCGCAGTTCTTCCAACGCAACATCCGAAGTGCGGTTCAGGTACGCCTGGATGGCGAAGTAACCGTCTTCTGGCAGCTGTGCGGTGAGCTGATCCAGTGCCTCAGCCAGGGTGCTGGCGGTGCTGCCGTACAGCTGTACGGAGCCATCGGTAGCATCTGGAGCACTCTGTGCTGGAGCATCAAGCATGGAGCGTGCTGCGACCTTCGCGGCCTCAACGTCTGGCTGATCAAATGGGTTGATACCCAACAGGTAGCCGGCGATTGCGGTGGCGTACTCGAAGATCATGAAGGCGGTGCCCAGTGGTGCACTGAAGTGCACAGCGGTAGCGTCTTCGTCTAGTTCTTCAGCGAGTTCGTCGTAGACAAACAGTGGCAGTACGTCGGCTGCGAGGTTTTTCAGCTCTGGAGCGTCAACGTGCGCGGCCACTGGCAAAATGCCTTTGCCCAGCTTGCCGGTGGATTCAGCGATGAGCTGTTCAGCCCAGTCACCAAAGCCTGGCAGTGCGTCGCCAACACAGGAGATCAGCAGCTTGTCGCGACCTGCGGTAGCCATGGCAGCACCTAGGTGCAACGCAATGTTGTCCTCGTCGTCGGCGGCCAGGATGTCGTTGATTAGCCCTGCTTCTTCAACCAGTGCCTCGATGTCCGCGCCGGCCAGACCAGAAGGTACCAGTCCGAATGCGGTCAGTGCCGAGTAACGTCCACCCACGTTGGGGTCGGCGTTGAATACTGCACGCACACCTTCAGCCTTGTCCATTGGCGAACCCGGATCGGTGACAAGCACCAGGCGGGTTGCTGGATCAATACCGGCGGCGGCGAACGCTGCGGTGAAGGCACGACGCTGCGAGTCGGTTTCAACGGTGGAGCCGGATTTGGAAGAAACGACCACAACGGTGCGCTCCAAGTCGGTTCCAACGATGTCCCTGACCATCGATGGATCGGTGGTATCGCAGATGACCAGTTCGATCTCATCGTTGGCCGCGATGACCTCGGGGGCCAGCGAGGATCCACCCATGCCACAAAGCACGATGCGGGTCAGGTTTTCCTTGACTAGTTCTTCGCGCAGGGCCAAGATTTCTGGAATCAGCTTTGCCGCAGCATCAAAAGGGTTCACCCAACCGAGACGGATGGAAGACTCAGCTTCAGCATCTGGACCCCATACGGTGGAATCCTTAGCGGTGATGCGGCTGGCGATCTTTTCTTCGATCAGCTTCGGAAGTAGCTGATCAACGGAGGCAAGAGCAGCTCCGGTGGTTACTAGTCCGAGTTCCATTTACTTAGCTCCCTTGAGAGCCACCGACATATCTTCGAGCAGTTCGTTCCAAGCAACATCGAACTTCTCAACGCCTTCAACCTCAAGCAGGTTGACAACCTCGTTGTAATCGATGCCCACAGCTGCCAGCTTGTCCAACACGTGGTTGGCTGCATCGTAGCTACCGGTGATGGTGTCGCCACGAACCTCAGCCTCAGCTGCGGTAGCGTCCAAGGTCTTTTCTGGCATGGTGTTCACGGTGTTGGCAGCGACCAACTCGGTGACGTACAGGGTCGATGGGTAGGCAGGATCCTTCACACCGGTCGAAGCCCACAGCGGACGCTGAACGTTGGCGCCAGCGGCAGCCAGCACCTCGAAGCGTGCCGAAGCAAAGGTCTCTTCGAAGACCTGGTAGGCAAGGCGAGCGTTAGCAACGCCGGCCTGGCCGCGCAGAGCGGTAGCAGCATCGGTGCCAATAGCGGCAAGACGATTGTCGATTTCGCTGTCAACGCGGGAGACGAAGAAGGAAGCGACCGAGTGGATCTTGGACAGGTCCAAGCCCTTGGCGTGCGCCTTCTCCAGACCGATCAGGTACGCGTTGATCACTTCGCGGTAGCGCTCAAGCGAGAAGATCAAGGTGACGTTCACGGAGATGCCTTCGGCAATGGTCTCGGTGATTGCTTCCAAGCCCTCAAGGGTTGCTGGGATCTTGATCAGTACGTTTTCGCGGTTTACGCGCTCGTACAGTGCCTTGGCCTGAGCGATGGTTGGTGCGGTTTCGTGAGCCAAGCGAGGGTCAACCTCGATGGACACACGACCGTCGAAGCCCTTGGAGGACTCGTAAACACCCTTGAACAGATCGCAGGCTGCAGCAACGTCGTCGCTGGTGATCTCGGTGATGGCGTCCTCTACGGACTTTTCACGCTGTTCGGCGATAGCTTCGCCGTACACTTCAGCCTTGGACAGTGAAGCGGCGAAGATTGCTGGGTTGGTGGTTACGCCAACAACGTTCTTCTCTTCGATCAGCTTGGCCAAGGAGCCGCTGGTCAGTCGTTCACGGGAAAGGTCATCAAGCCAGATGGAAACGCCGGCGTCGGAGAGGGCCTGGGTATTTGGGTTGCTCATAATGTACTTCGAATCCTTACTTTGCGGCGTTCTGAACGGAGGTTTCGGCTGCGGCAACTACGGCCGCGGTGGTGATACCGAACTCTGAGTACAGCTTCTTGTAATCGGCGGAGGCGCCGAAGTGGTCCAGGGAGATGATCTCGCCGTTAGCGCCGACCAGCTCGCGCCAGCCCTGTGCTACACCGGCTTCAACCGATACGCGGGCGGTGATTGCTGCCGGGAGCACCTCTTCGCGGTAAGCCGCATCCTGCTTGGCGAACCATTCGAAGGAAGGCAGCGAAACTACGCGAGCTGCGATGTTCTTGGCGGCCAGCTCTTCACGAGCCTCAACTGCCAGTTCCACCTCGGAACCGGTAGCCAGCAAGATGACATCTGGGGTGACCTCTGCGCCGTCACGAACGGCTTCAGCCAGGATGTAGCCACCCTTCAAGGTGCCCTCTGCGCCGCGGAAGCCGGTGGCTGCACGGTCGTAGATTGGCAGGTTCTGACGGGAGAGCACGATGCCCGAAGGGGTATCGGTCAGCTCCAACATGCCACGCCATGCGTAAGCAACTTCGTTGGCGTCCGCTGGGCGAACGACGTCGAAGTTAGGGATCACGCGTAGCGAAGCAAGCTGCTCCACTGGCTGGTGGGTTGGGCCGTCTTCGCCCAGACCGATGGAGTCGTGGGTCCATACGAAGATCGAAGGCACACCCATCAGGGCAGCCAAGCGGATCGCTGGGCGCTGGTAATCCGAGAAGATCAGGAAGGTGCCAGAGAACGCGCGGGTTGGGCTCGAAAGCACAATACCGTTCACGATCGAGGCAGCTGCGTGCTCGCGGATGCCGAAGTGCAGTACACGACCGTATGGGCTTGCATCCCACGAAGCGGTGGAGCGACGCTCGGGAGCGAAGGACTTCGCGGTATCGATGGTGGTGTTGTTGGAACCGGCGAGGTCAGCGGAGCCGCCCCACAGTTCTGGCAACTCATCAGCGATCGCGTTGATGACCTTGCCCGAAGCCGAACGGGTGGCCATGGTGGAACCTGGCTCGAAGACGGGAAGCTTTTCGATCCAGCCTTCTGGAAGCTTGCCAGCCTGCAGGCGCTCAAGCAGAGCAGCCTCTTCTGGGTTAGCGCTCTTCCACGAGTTGAAGGTTTCGTTCCAGGACTCGTGCAGGTCGGCGCCACGGGTGACAACTTCGCGTGCGTGATCCAGTACTTCCTGGTCGATGTGGAAGTTCTTTGCTGGGTCGAAGCCCAGAACTTCCTTCAGGCCTGCAACTTCGTCGGTTCCCAGCTTGGAACCGTGGATGCCGCCGGTGTTCTGCTTGGTTGGTGCTGGCCA
This sequence comes from Glutamicibacter sp. MOO4, assembly GCF_056934395.1. Taxonomy (NCBI): domain Bacteria; kingdom Bacillati; phylum Actinomycetota; class Actinomycetes; order Micrococcales; family Micrococcaceae; genus Glutamicibacter; species Glutamicibacter sp. MOO4. Next base: position 1,444,777 of record NZ_CM167800.1, on the reverse strand, counting down.
GCCGATCACTGTGCGCAGGGCAATGATCGATGGACGGGAAGTCTCAGCCTTGGCAGCGCGGATGGCCTCATCCAGTGCCTTGAGGTCTTCGACGTATGCGCCGGTGACGGTCCAGTCAACGCGCTGGGTGTGCCAGCCGTAAGCGTCGTAGCGACCCAGTACGTCTTCGGTGAAGGCGATGTCGGTGTCGTTCTCGATGGAAATCTTGTTGTCATCGTAAATTACGACGAGGTTGCCAAGTTCCTGATGACCAGCCAGCGATGAAGCCTCGGAGGTAACACCCTCCTGCAGGTCACCATCGGAAGCGATGACGTACACGGTGTGGTCAAACGGGCTGGTTCCAGCTTCAGCAGCTGGGTCCAGCAGGCCACGCATGCGGCGCTGCGAGTAGGCGAAACCAACGGCGGAGGCCAGTCCCTGACCCAATGGGCCGGTGGTGATCTCGACGCCGGCGGTGTGGCCAACTTCTGGGTGACCCGGGGTCTTTGCGCCCCAGGTGCGCAGTGCTTCGATGTCTTCCATCTCTAGGCCATAGCCGGAGAGGAAAAGCTGCAGGTACAAGGTCAAAGAAGTGTGACCAGGGGAGAGCACGAAGCGGTCGCGGCCGATCCAGTTAGGATCCTTAGGGTCGTGGCGCAAGTGCTTCTGGAAAATCAGGTAGGCGGCCGGTGCCAAGCTCATTGCGGTACCGGGATGGCCATTGCCAACTTTTTCAACAGCGTCGGCTGCCAGGACACGGGTGGTGTCGATGGCCTTACGATCCAACTCAGTTAGTGAAAACTCTTCTACTAAGGCTTCAGTCGCCACAGCGGCGTTCCTTCCATTCAGGCTCGGACGGGAGCTATCTCCCGCTGACACGCAATACGCCGTCGCCTCCCACAAGTTCCTGACATTTCTTAGCTCAGGAAGATCTAGGTTGCGACGGCGCAATCTCGCTCAACTCTATCGCGAAAATAAAGCTTCGCGTGTTGGTTATAGCAAGATGACGCGCAACTTTATTTCCGCAACGTAACGCTTGATTCACCACAGATAAAAACAAATGCCCGGATCCCTTTGGATTGGAGCGATGTTTCGTTTGTCACAGGGGCACGAAGCGAGGTGGGGCAGAGCTGAACGAAACATTCGGCCGGGTATCACCGCAAATGAAATGAACAAGGGTAGGTGCTTGTGCATTTGCTTAATACAGGACTTATTATCTGTTGAATGGATCATGAGTAGACTCAATGAAGTCAAAGACCCTGAAAGTTTCAAAAAACTAACATTTTGCGGCGGTCCCAGTCGGCGCGCGAACCGAGCTCCAGGAGGCCTTGTCCAGATATTGAGACTTCGTGACGCTGTTCGCTAAGAGGTGAGGTGACCAAGCGAGCCATTGAGCAAGCGCGGTAAGCCGGATCAAACTTTTGTGGAGCAGGTTGACCGAGATCACCAAGATTTGCCGTGGAAGAGCCTGCTAAGGAGTTTCAAAGAATTTCTATCGGGCGTAGAATGATTTTGTCTATCTTGTACCCGTGAAGAACTGAGTGCGTTTAATTGAAGACTCAAAGTGTCGCCGGAGCATCAGTGCCGCGCGCGTCGCGTCAGCCTGGTGAGAGCACCTCAGATTTTGTGAAGCGTAAGGCCAGCGCCTATTTCTCGCTGACCAAGCCTCGCGTTATCGAGTTGCTGCTGGTAAGCACCCTTCCGACCATGATCTTCGCCCAGCGAGGATTCCCTCCGCTCTGGCTCATGATCTCCACCCTCGTTGGTGGCGCAATGGCAGCCGGTGCTTCGGGTGCATTCAACTGCTATATCGATCGCGATATGGACAAGTTGATGAAGCGTACCAAGGGACGCCCTCTGGTAACTGGAGACCTGACGCCAAAAGAAGCGTTGATCTTCTCGTGGGTCTTGGCCATTGCGTCGCTTGTTGTTCTCTGGTTCGGCACCAACCCGCTGACCACTGCCTTGGGTCTCGCTGCGATTCTTCTCTACGTTGTCTTCTACACGATGATTCTGAAGCGACGCACTGCTCAGAACATTGTTTGGGGTGGCATCGCCGGCTGTATGCCAGTTCTGATTGCTTGGGCGGCCGTTACCGAAAAGATTGAGTGGCCAGCTGTCATTCTCTTCTTGGTCATCTTCCTTTGGACTCCGCCTCACTACTGGCCACTGTCCATGAAGTACGCGGATGACTACAACGCAGCCTCGGTTCCTATGCTTGGCGCAATTGCCAACGCACGCCGGGTATCCGTTCAAGTTGTTCTCTACGCATGGGCAACCGTCGTATGCTCAATGCTGCTAGTTCCTTTGGGCCACGCTGGCATTCTCTACACGGCCATTGCCGGTGGTGCTGGCATCTGGTTCGTCATAGAGTCGCACGTTCTGTATCGCGAAGCTCAGGGCGATCACAAACCAGCAGTAGTCAACCGCAAGGCTATGAAGGTCTTCCATATCTCGATCACCTACTTGACGATTGTCTTCCTAGCATTGGCTTTTGATCCGTTTGTCGGAAGTCCACTGTTCGGCTAAAAGCCGTTTTGGAGTTCATGATCCGCTAGCCCCTTCGCAAACAATCTTTGGATTGGCGGAGGGGCTTTTGCATGCCCGGTGCCAGGACGTAGTTAGTGCCCGCTCTATAGTCCACCTAATGTCGGTCTGCATCATGCAAGTTGATCTTGCTATGCAAGTCTTGTTATGCAAGGTATGCTCAATCCATGCTCGAACAGCGCGAAAAGATAGCAACCAATATACGCAAGGGTGTTCTCGAATATTGCGTCCTAGGATCACTGGCTAACGACGACAAGTATGGGCTAGAACTTGCTGAGGAACTGACGAAACGTCATTTGACGGCAGGGGAAGGCAGCCTGTATCCGCTACTTGCCCGAATGAAAACTGCAGGGTTGGTCGAGACTCGTTGGGAAGAAGGCGGGGCAGGCCGAAAGCGAAAATACTACTCAATCACCGGCCACGGGCAGATCATGCTCAAGGAGTTCCGCGCCGTGTGGGCCGACATTACGGAACAGGTTGAACAATTGCTTGGAGGGCAAGATGGCGAAGGCAGCTGAGAACCAAAGCGTGGAGGCCTATCTGCGGTCGTTGGATCATCAATTACGAAATGTGCCGATAGAGGCTCGACGAGAGCTCGTTGAAGATATCGCGGAGCACATCGATGAAGGTCGCGAAAGGGGGCGTAGCGAAAGCGAGATCATTGCCGCCCTCGGAACTCCGCAAGCAGTAGCGGCACCGTACCTAGAAGACGTGCTGCGTGACGGAAACTCGCCTCGACTGCGTCGCATCCGCCGGGTACTGGGCATCGTCGCGTTGGTGACGGGTCTGTTTTCCGCGATTATTTCGCGATCCTCGGATTCAACCATTGTGAACATGGCTTTTGGCCCTGTAGAGCTTCAAGGACTGAGCATCAATTACGACTACTCCGATGTCTTTGCGGCAATACAGCTTCTAATTTTCTTGGCACTTGCCTTGATGGTTGCAGCGTCAGCCGTCATGAAGCCGACTACTGCGCGAAAATACAGCATTGCGGCCGCCATTGTCATGACGGTTGTCGTGATTATCTGCGGGACCGGGCTGGGAATGTTTTTCGTGCCTTCGATGGTCACCGCCTGGATGCTCGCCGGTGCAAATAATCTAAAACTCAGCCATGTTGGTAGATCCAAGCGGTCGCGCACCGTTCAAGCTATCGGTGGCGTCGTGTTGTTGATCCCGGTGTTGCTTTCCTTAGCTGGGCTGGCCACCGGTGGCGTTCAGGGAGCAGGCGCCTACGTCTATGCAGCGCTCGGACTCCTTTGCGGCGTAGGGTTCGTTCTCAAATTCAGGCTGGCGCTCTGGGCAACTTGCGTCATTGGAGCAGGGGTGTCCATCGGTTCCATCCTTGATCAAGGGATGTTGATGGCAGCGTTATGGCTAGCGGGTATTGCGTACTTCTACTTTGGCTTATATGGCCTGCTGTGGTTTGAGAAACGTAAGCTGGCAAGTTAGGCCCCTGGCGGTTGTCAACACATTTTAAACAGTTCGGGTGGCCATGCATTTTAGTTGCATGGCCACCCGAGCGTTACGCCGAGACTAGTTGTCGACTCGCTGATACTTCGGAAGAAGCGAAGTTCGATCCCAGGTATCTGTACTGGATACCAGCAACAGGCTGGCCCCAAGCATATGCAGGAGAACCAAACCGATTGGTAGCCCGGTGAAGTGTTGGGTATATCCGATAGCGGCTTGGATAAGGATGACTACCACCAGCCACCAGACGGAAGTGCGCAGGCGCCGGTTCACATCCGACTTGCGAGTCATGATGATCAGGGCGATTGTCGCGATAACCAGCAGGTAGACCGGGGCAGTGTGCATCCGCGTCACCAACGATGGATCAAACATGTGCCTTGGCGCAGTTGCGTCACCTGCGTGCGGCCCGGTGCCGGTGACGATGGTGCCAAGAATGACTGAAACGATTGAGAAGATCCAGGCAGCAGTCGAAACCTGTCGAAGGCTCTTGGTAGCCGGGGGACTTACTTGCTTCTTGAGCTCGGTACGAGTGCGGTTCACCAGGAGCGTGGCCAGCATGACCAACGTTCCGGAAAGCAGGAAGTGCAAGGAAACTATCCATGGATTCAGCCCGGTCAGCACCGTAATGCCACCAATGACGCCCTGAGCAGGGATACCCAGAAGCAGAATCAGGCCCAACTTAAAAATGGTTGAGTGGCTGCGACGCATCGACCAAACCGAAATCAGGAACGCGATGGCAATGAACAGCAAAACGAAAGTCAGCGTGCGGTTTCCGAACTCGATGATGCCGTGAATTCCCATTTCAGGAACGGGCGTCATGGATCCTGGAACACAATTCGGCCAACGTGAACAACCTAAACCAGACTTGGTCAGGCGGACAGCCCCACCGGTGACGATGATGCCAACTTGCGAAACCAGAGAAGCGATAGCTAGGCCGTGCACCAAAGGCGTGATTTTTGTTGGCAACCTGCTGGCCCAGCTTTGTGCGGATAGGTCTGAAGACATGGGAATCTCCCTTAGAGACTAATTCGGTAGCTTAGTTCCACTTGAACAGCTTGATGGCGGCGAAGGATGCAGCTGCGGACCACAAGAGAAGGAAAATCAGTCCAGCAATGCTGAAGTGTCCTGAAATTAATGCGTCGCGCATTGCATCGCCCAAGGCCGCAGAGGGCAAGGCGTTCAAGGTGGGCTGAATCCACGCCGGCGCCATGCTCAGTGGATACAAGACGCCACCAGCGCCAGCTAGCAGGATCCAAGCGAGGTTGGTGATCGCCAAGGTTGCTTCTGGCCTAACGGTTCCGGCAATCAGCAGACCCAGAGAGGTGAATGCGGCCGCGCCTAGGAGCAAGAACAGGATTCCTGGGGCGATACCCGCAAGGTTTGGATGCCAGCCCATGAACAGGCCCACAGCGGTGATCAGCACAACCTGAATAACCAAGACGGTCAGCACGGCAATAACCTTGCCGAAAATCAGACCAGCCTTACCCAGGGGAGTAGTGGAGAACATCGTCAACACACCGTAACGGCGATCAAAGCCGGTACCGATGCCCTGACCAGTGAAGGCTGTTGAAATAACGCACAGTGCCAACACGCCGGGGACTGCGGCGTCGATATTTCGTTCCGCTACACCCTCGATCAGATCGGTGACGTTCAGAACGACCAATGCAATCAGCGGCATAACCACGGCAAGGATGAGCTGCTCACCATTGCTGAGCATCTGAATGGACTCGTACTTACCCTGAGCGAGAATACGTTTGAGCGGCGATGTGGCGTTTGACGTTGCTACTGGCTGGCTCATGCGCGTTCCTCCTTTTGTGCGAATTCGAGGAACACATCTTCGAGGCTGCGTGATTGAAGGTTGAGCTGCGTGGGCAGAATACCTTCTTGGACCCACCAGGTGGTTAACCAGTTCAGGTGTTCGGGGGAGCTGACACCGTCCAAGCGGTATTCGCCGAGAGAGGTTTCTGAAAGGTGTAAACCAGCAGGCGGTTCTGGAAGGACTAGGCCAGCCGGTGCCGCAAAGGCAATTGGCCGGGTGTCTTGATCTTCGGCAGCTCGCTCGATCAGTTCGGCAACGGTGCCTTGGGCGACGGTGCAGCCCTTATCGATGATGTAGACGTAGTCGCTTAGGCGCTGGGCGTCATCCATGAGGTGAGTGGTGAGAATAATTGCCTTGCCGGCATCACGCAGCTCAGAGATCAAATCAAAAACGACTTGACGCGACTGTGGGTCCAACCCGGCGCTGGGCTCATCAAGGAAAAGAACTTCTGGATCGCCAGCTAGCGCAATAGCCATGGCTACACGCTGCTTTTGGCCGCCGGAGAGTCGGCGAATAGTTCTGGTCCCAAAAGACTCGAGATCTAGTCGTGTGATCAACGCATCAATGTCGATGGGGTTCTTATACAAGGATGCGACGTGTCGCAGCAACGGCACTGGCCGCATCGAGGGGGGAAGTCCGCCGTCTTGAAGCATAACGCCCACCCGCGATCGAAGGTCGGGGTTGTCGCCGAAGGGATCCTGACCCAGTAGCTCGACCGTGCCACCGTTGGGTTGCAGTAAGCCTTGGGCGCAGGCCAGGGTGGTGGATTTGCCGGCGCCATTTGCCCCGAGCAGCGTGGTGATCTGGCCGGGGTAAGCCTTCAGGGTCACTGACTCTAGGACGCGCAGCATGCGGTTGTCCAAGGCTGGGACTGGCCCTAAATCTTTGGCCAGTTCATTGATGATCAGACGGGGGGTTTGGGAAGACACCAAAACATTCTACGACATGTCGAAGTTGGAATTTTGAGGACTGTGTCACCAAGACTCGCGGTCACCGACTAGGGGCGAGAGAATGGAAAGAGAAGTTCTTACTTAAGAGGTATCGGATGACGAGGTGGGCAAGCTCTCACTTAGTAAGCCCTTCCTTACTAGACCTAGAGCAAAAATTTACGCATGATTGTGTTGTGTATTCATCAAATTTAGACTCAGCTAGTGGCTCCACTGCCGAAACAGTTGGTGCAGTTGGGGATACCGAAGAACGCACGCGCGATCGTGTTCTCTACGCAGTACTAGAGGACGGACCTGTGAGTGCAGCGGAGCTGGGCAACAAGCTTGGCTTCACTCCGGCAGCAGTACGCCGTCACCTTGACGCTCTCTCGAAGTCGGGACTTGTTGAAGTGAAACTGGTAGCAAACCAGAAGTCGGGCGCCGGACGCCCGTCACGTCGCTACGTGCTTTCGCACCGCGGCCAGACGAAGCTCGGCAACGACTACTTGGAAATCGCTACCGACGCACTAAAGATGCTCGGCGATGCGGCAGGAGACGATGCGATTCGCACCTTCGCGCGTAATCGTTTCGCACAAATGGAGACCCGATACGCGAAAGCGTTGATCGGTGTTGAAGGACTGGAAGCACGAGCCGAAGTTCTAAGCAATTTGCTTAGCGCGGACGGGTTTGTGGGGTACAGCCGAAAAGTTGATACAAAAGTGGCAACCGCTTTGATGCATAGCGTTCAGCTGTGTCAGGGCCACTGCCCAATACAAGACTTGGCACGAGAGTTTCCGGTGTTTTGCGACATGGAAACTGAAATGTTCGCCAGATTGCTTGGAGTCGACGTTCGACGATTGTCGACCTTGGCTGGCGGCGGACACGTGTGCACGACCCACATCCCTGTGGGGCGTGAAAAGGCGCCAATGCGCGCCGAGAAGAGAACTCGAATTCAGTTCACGAAGCAGGAGAGGCCGCGATGACGGATCAGATTGCACAGGAGTCAGCAGACCCAGGTGTAATTTCCGAAATTCTGGAGAAGAACCCCGAACTCCAAGGAATCGGCAATTACGAATATGGCTGGTCAGATAAGAACGACGCGGGTGCTAACGCTCGCCGCGGCGTTGACAAGGACGTTGTGGCGAACATTTCCGCCCTCAAGTCCGAGCCAGAATGGATGCTGGACCGCCGCCAGAAGGCGCTGAAGTACTTCGACCGCAAGCCAATGCCAACCTGGGGTCCAGACCTCTCGGGCATTGACTTCGACAACATCAAGTACTTCGTGCGTTCCACCGAGAAGCAAGCAACCACTTGGGATGAGCTTCCTGAAGACATCAAGAACACCTACGACAAGTTGGGTATTCCTGAGGCTGAAAAGCAGCGCCTAGTTTCCGGTGTTGCCGCTCAGTACGAGTCTGAGGTTGTTTACCACCAGCTGCGTGAGGACCTTGAAGCTCAGGGCGTCATCTTCCTTGATACCGATACCGGTCTGAAGGAACACCCAGAGATCTTCCAGGAGTACTTCGGCTCGGTAATCCCAGCAGGCGATAACAAGTTCGCTTCGTTGAACACCGCAGTATGGTCCGGTGGCTCTTTCGTTTACGTTCCTAAGGGCGTACACGTAGAAATCCCACTGCAGGCCTACTTCCGTATTAACACGGAGAACATGGGTCAGTTCGAGCGCACCTTGATCATCGCTGATGAAGGATCTTACGTTCACTACATCGAGGGTTGCACCGCCCCGATCTACCAGTCTGATTCGCTGCACTCGGCAGTTGTGGAAATCATCGTGAAGAAGAACGCTCGCGTTCGCTACACGACGATCCAGAACTGGTCGAACAACGTGTACAACCTGGTGACCAAGCGCGCTATCTGTGAAGAAGGCGCAACCATGGAGTGGGTCGATGGCAACATCGGTTCCAAGGTCACCATGAAGTACCCTGCGGTCTACCTTGTTGGCGAGCACGCCAAGGGCGAGACCCTGTCCATCGCTTTCGCAGGCGAAGGCCAGCACCAGGACACCGGTTCCAAGATGGTTCACATCGCTCCGAACACCTCCTCGGCCATTGTTGCCAAGTCGGTTGCTCGTAACGGTGGACGCTCGGCTTACCGTGGTCTGGTTCAGGTTCAGGAAGGTGCCAAGGGCACCAAGAACTCGGTGGTCTGTGACGCGTTGCTGGTTGACCAGATTTCGCGTTCGGACACGTACCCATACATCGACGTTCGTGAAGACGACGTCACCATGGGCCACGAGGCGACCGTTTCCCGCGTTTCCGAAGAGCAGCTGTTCTACCTCATGTCCCGCGGTATGGCCGAGGACGAGGCAATGGCGATGATCGTGCGTGGCTTCGTTGAGCCAATTGCGCGTGAGCTTCCTATGGAATACGCGCTGGAACTGAACCGCCTTATTGAACTTCAGATGGAAGGATCGGTCGGTTAAGAATGTCGGAGACCACCACCCACATCCCAGATGAGAAGGTGCGCATTGGCGCTCCATCCATTCCTGGTTTCACCGAAGAGGGCGAAGATCTTTCGCCGATCAACGATAATGACAGCTCGCCACTAGGCGGTGCCTCCACCAAGGCACACAGCCACGGTGGCGGAGTTGCTGCTCCGGATTCTTCGCGTGCCGGTCGTTTGACCAGCACCAACGTTGAGGATTTCGCAAAGCTGACCGGTCGTGAAGAAGACTGGCGTTTCACCCCTTTGAAGCGACTTAAGGGCCTGCACAGTGATGACCTCACTGGCGCAGCTCCAAAGGTTGAACTCACCGGAAATGACATCGCCAAGCTTTCGGTTGTGTCTGCAGATGATTCCCTCAACGGTGTAGCGCATGCTCCGGATGATCGCGTTTCAGCCAATGCTTGGAAGTTCGCTTCCGAGACTCAGGTTGTGACCATTCCGAAGAATGCTGAAGGCGCTAACGCTAGCCTTCGCATCACCGGCGAATCGTTGGTTCCTGCCGCTCAGCACCTGATCATTGTTGCTGAAGAAAACTCAGAAGCTACCGTGATCTTGGATCACGTTGGCTCGGCAGTACTGGCACAGAACATCGAATTTGATGTTCGCGCCAACGCCCGTTTGACTGTGATTTCACTGCAGGCTTGGGAAGATGACGCAGTACACGCTTCCTCGCAGCAGGCACTGGTTGCCCAGGGCGCTAAGTTCAAGCACATCGTTGTTTCCTTCGGTGGCGACTTGGTTCGTGTGAACCCATCGGCTCGCTTCACCGGCGAACGTGCGGAAGTTGAGCTTTACGGCCTGTACTTCGCAGATCCCGGCCAGCACCTTGAGCACCGTCTGTTCGTCGACCACGCAGTTCCTAACTGCAAGTCGAACGTTCTTTACAAGGGCGCGCTGCAGGGCAAGGACGCACACACTGTTTGGGTTGGCGACGTGCTGATCCAGAAGGAAGCTGTGGGTACCGATTCCTACGAAGCTAACCGCAACTTGGTTCTGACCGACGGCGCTCGCGCTGACTCGGTTCCAAACCTGGAAATCGAAACTGGTTTGATCGATGGTGCTGGACACGCATCGACCACCGGTCGCTTCGATGATGAGCACCTCTTCTACCTGATGGCTCGCGGTATCGACGAAAAGACCGCACGCCGCTTGGTAGTCCGTGGCTTCCTGAACGAAATCGTTCAGCAAATCGGCGACGAAGCTCTCCAGGAGCGACTGACCGACACCATCGAAGAAGAATTGGCTGCTACCGAGCACTAGGTAGTACTCGCTTCACCAGCTTTTTAGCCTTAGAGCTTTTTAGAAAGAAACGGAACGACGTATGTCTACTCTGGAAATCAAAGACCTGCACGTCTCTATTGACACCGAGCAGGGCGAGAAAGAAATTCTCAAGGGTGTAACCCTGAGCATCAAGACCGGCGAGACCCACGCAATTATGGGTCCTAACGGTTCGGGTAAGTCGACCTTGGCTTCGACCATCGCTGGCCACCCACGCTACAACGTCACCTCCGGCTCCATCACCCTCGACGGTGAAAACGTGCTGGAAATGAGCGTTGACGAGCGCGCTAAGGCTGGCCTGTTCTTGGCTATGCAGTACCCAGTTGAGGTACCAGGCGTAACCATGACCAACTTCCTGCGTACCGCTAAGACCGCAATCGACGGAGAAGCTCCGAAGCTGCGTACTTGGACCAAGGACGTCAAGGAAGCTATGGGCAAGCTCAAGATTGACGCCGACTTCGCTGGTCGTAACGTCAACGAAGGCTTCTCCGGTGGCGAGAAGAAGCGTGTTGAGATCCTTCAGCTGGAACTGTTCAAGCCTAAGTTCGCCATTCTCGACGAGACCGACTCGGGCTTGGACGTTGACGCACTGAAGATCGTATCTGAGGGCGTGAACCGCGCACAGGATGAGAACAACATGGGTACCTTGTTGATCACCCACTACACTCGCATCCTGCGTTACATCAAGCCTGACTTCGTTCACGTGTTTGTCGACGGTCACGTTGCTGAACAGGGCGGCCCGGAGCTTGCTGACCGTCTGGAAGACGAAGGCTACGACCGCTACCTGAACGTCAAGGCCTAAAGGTATTTCAATGACTGAATCAACCGAGCAGAGCGTAGGAGCCGTTTCGACTCCTCTGGAAGATGTTGAGGAAGCACTTAAGGACGTTATTGACCCGGAACTGGGTGTTAATATCGTTGACTTGGGGCTGCTCTACGGTTTGAAGTACGCAGAAGATGGCGTGCTAATTCTTGATCTCACGTTGACCACCGCAGCTTGCCCGCTCACCGACATTATCGAGGAGCAGGTTTCAAAGGCGTTGGAGAACATCGTTGATGATCACCGTCTGAATTGGGTTTGGATGCCACCTTGGGGTCCAGAACGCATCACCGATGACGGTCGCGATCAGATGCGAGCCCTTGGGTTCAACATCTAATTTCGACTCCTAAAACGCGAGTCGCTACAGATCCGAAAAGATCCGTAGCGACTCGCGTTTTTTGTTTGAGTTAGAGACTGTGCTGAAAATACGGGTTACTGTACGACGCGAGTAGAGATCAATTGATGACTGTTTCAAACCCGATGGCGCTACCTGTGCCGCCGGCCGCAGCCATCAATGCGAAAGCCCGTTGCCCAGACAGATTCATTCGCCGTGCTTGAGAAAATAGCCGCGTGACTAGAATAGCTCCACTAGCGCCGTAGGGGTGCCCAATTGCTAAGGCTCCGCCTTCTCGATTGACTGACTCGGGAGCGATCCCCAATTGGTCAAGACAGGCCAGCGCTTGGACGGCGAAGGCTTCATTAAACTCAATCAGCGGCTCGTACTGCTGTGGTGCGTCCTCCAGAAGCTTTGAAAGTTTTTGATAGGCAGGTGCAGCGGCCATCCCCAAAATTTCAGGATCACATCCGGCAGAGGACGATGCGAGATAACGCAGGGCAAACTGCGGCTGCAGCTTCTCAATAACCTTCTTGCTGACCAAGAGCACAGCGCTTGCCCCGTCATTGATCGGGCAAGAATTTCCTGCCGTCACGCTTCCGCCTTCCACAAAAGCGGGTTTGAGCGTAGCCAGCTTCTTGGCACTGAGCGTGGATCTAGGACACGTGTCTTCCTCGATGAGTCCAGAGGCGGTCTTCACTGGAACTAGTTCATCGCGAAAGACGCCATCCACCGCAGCTTGCACTGCGCGTTGGTGGCTTTGCAAGGCAAAGGCATCCTGCCGAGCCCGACTCACACCGAATCGTGCAGCAATGTTTTCTGCAGCGGTACCCATGTCTGGATCGGGGTCTGGAAACGGAGTGAATCTTGCTCGTGAATAGAGTCTTGGCGGCGAGATGGAAGACGTCTGCTTTTCGACCCGCCAGGGCGCGGTGCTGACCGATTCCACACCACCAGCAAGTACAATCTGAGCCTCGCCACAACGAATCATGCGTGCGCCGGCTGCAATGGCCTCTAACGCGCTAGCGCACTGTGCATCCAGAGAGGTAGCTCCAACTGATGAAGGTAGGCTCGAAGCGAGCGCCGCGACGCGCGCAATATTGCCGCCCGGTCCTGCGGCATTTCCAACGAACACGTGATCAACGCTCGCCGGCGACACTCCACAGCGTTCGAGCAGGGCATCAAAAACCGGTGCCAAAAGTTGTTCGGCGTTTGTGCGGGCGTACTCTTTACCTGCCCTAACGATCGGCGTGCGTAGTGCATTAATGACAAAGGCGTCAGTCATCGTAGTCGCAATCTTTGTAGGAATTCTTTGGAGCCTTCGCCCAGATGCAATAGGGTCGCCTTGCCGCTGAAAGTTTGCGGCCAACGGCTCATGAATATGACTTCGTGGGGGATTTTGTAGGTGGGCAGGAATTCTCCGAGCTCGGATAAGAGGTCCTGGCCATCAACAGGTGTGGAGCAGACGAAGGCGACGAGGCGTTCATTTCCGTCACTGCCCTGGACCTGGATCTTTATCTGAGGCAATCCGACTCGGACAAAAGCCTGTTCTATTTCTTGGACGTAGATGTTGTTGCCGTGCAGATTCAGCATTCCGTCACCGCGCCGCAAGAAAGTTATCTCGCGATTACCCGATACCTTTGCCATGTCGCAGATGCTTGTCGAAGTGTGGCATCTGGCCATGGGTGGGGCGGTCTCGGCCAAGTAATCAATCGCGTTAAACGGACTTTGAACAAATACGCGTCCCGTGCCAGTGTGCAGATCCTTGTCGTGCAGGTGAACTTCTACCTCTGGGAACAATGTCCCAACGAAGTTGTTGGAAGCCATACCTCCGGGGACGCGTTTCGCATAGGCAATCAGACTGTGTTCGCTGCTCCCAAAGTATTCAACGCAGTGCCTCACGGAGACAAGACTATGTAATTGGTTCACGACTACGGGACGTAGTGATTCTCCGCCGCTAACCACGCAGGTCACGTGGCCAAGCAGGTTGGCATCTATGCTGTTGAGCATCAGTTCCAGAATGGTGGGAACGCTGACAATTCTGTTGCACCTGAAGCGCTTGAGAAGCGTGCGGGTTCCGTCCACATTCCATCGACCGGTGCCCACGAATGTTCCACCGGTGTGTAAGGATTCCACCAGCGAGTACAGTCCGAGACCATGGGATATTGGACCGGGAGAAAGCGTGATCGAAGCTGAGGTTGCTCCCAATATGTCTGCACCGGAAGCTATGGATGTGGTCCAGGATTCAGCGGTCCTGACAATTGCCTTGGGTCGTGATGTTGTACCCGAAGTGCAGATGATCAGTAGTTCACGTTTGGGTGAATTGGCACGGGTGATCCGTGGGCCAGTTGAACCACTCTGGGGGAGTGGAACCAGCTTGAAGGTGTCGGCATCAAGACATTCCGGTAAGTCCTGGGAGATCAGATGGGTACACTGAAGCAGATTGATCATTGAACGCAGGAGCGCTTCAGGCCAAGCTGGGTCGAGCACTACTAAGGTCTTGCCCGCCAGCGCAGTTCCTTGGAAGCCGACAGCCATCTGAACGGGGTCGCTGGTCAGTATTCCAATTCGTTGATTTGGAACAGCATCCAGCGTTGTAGCCAGTTGCTGGGCGTAGTCGGCTAGCTGAGAATAGGTCAGCTGGCCGACGGTAGAAGCAACGGCTAGATGATCGGGGCGTTGTTGGGACCAATGATTCAGAGCGGTCCAGTAATCCATGGCTTACTTCATCAGCCCACGGTAACTACGGTGCACGGTTAGGGCCACCAAGGTGGTCACGACTGCCTTGAACAGATCGCCAGGTAGGAACGCCGCTGAACCAAGCAGCGAGGTGCCTAGGTCCAGTCCGGTAACCATTGCAGTCCAAGGGACACCACAGAGATAGATGCCTCCGATGCCGCCGGCGATCACGGAGAGTAATCCTGCAAAGAACTGGGCCGTCTTGCCAGTAATCCGCAACACCCAGTACTTGAACAGTGCACCGATGATCAGGGACCCTAGAATCCATCCCAAGAGGTATCCGCCGGTTGGGCCCAAGAATACGCCGAACCCGCCACGTCCTCCGGCGAGCAAGGGCAACCCAGCCAAGGCCAGAACAACGACGACTAGTGAAGCCATAGCACCACGCCATGGACCGAGCAACGCTCCGGCCAACATGACTCCGAGAGTTTGCAACGTGATCGGCACGGGGATGATTCCAAGCGTGATCGGAGGAAGCAAACCCATGGCGGCGATCATCGCGGCGAAGACGGCAATGTAGACAGTGTTCTTGGTTTGTGAGGTGGAAGTTGAAGAAGTCATAGATTTTCCTAGGGAGAGCAAGAGTAAGGGAGAAATCGGTGTGAAGCTAGCGCCGTGTCGGTGCCGAATCGTAGCCGCGGGCATCGAGTGCCTCCGCAGTTTCGTCTGCGATTTTTAGTGAACGTACGACCAGTGGGACCGTGACGGCCAGCGGGTTGTTAGCCAAGCCCCGAGCATGTTGCGCTTCTCGGACCTCAATGTAGACCTTTTTCAATTCAGGAATGAAGCGAATAGTCATTGAGAGAGCCAATGCGATTTGATCTGGATTTCCGCCCACGTAGCGTAGTGGCGAGGCAACTTGCTGAAAGAGTTCCAGCATCTCTGAAAAGCGCGTGGTGAGACTGACCGAATAAGCCAATAGACACATGGTCAACAGGCGTAGAACCGAGCGAAGAGCGTTTAGCCAGTCCGTTTGTATCCCTAGCAGGATAAAAACGACACCAAGAATGATGGTGATGGAGATCAATGGTCCGCGAAGGAATTTCATTGGTACACGTGCGGTGGCCAGCAAGAACACACTGAGCACGAATGCCACCAGCAGGACCTGCCACGAAGTAATCATGTAGAGCGCGATGCTCAGTACCAGCAGGCTTCCAAACTTCCATCCGGGCTTTATGCGCGAAAGGTACGAGGTATTGTGAGCCGCGATCATGCGTGACTCCATGCCCGGTAGTGGTCGATTGCGGCATCGGCGGGCCCGTCGAACGCAATGTGTCCATCGGTCACGACGAGCACACGTTCAAAGTCTTCGAGGATTTCCAGGTCATGGGTAATCACGATGGCTCTTTGTGAGAGCCTGGATACTTCGCGTTGAAAGCCAAGCCTGTTGCGCAAGTCGAGCATGGTTGTTGGCTCATCAAAAACGATGGTCCGAGGGCGCATCGCTAGGACTGAAGCCAGTGCCACCATTTGTTGCTCGCCACCGGAGAGCGTATGGCTTTCACGATCTGCGAGGTGGGAGATGTTCAGCTCGGACAAGGTTTCCGCGACGCGTTGCTGCCGCTCATTTTTACTCATCCCCAGGTTCTTTAGCCCAAAAGCAATATCTTCGGAGACGATCGGCATGATGATTTGATTGGCGGGATTCTGAAAAACAAATCCCACTTGACGCCTGATCTGCTTGGAGTGTTGCGTGGTGTTCAGCTCGCCGATATGAACCGAACCTTGGGTGGGAAGCACCAGTCCGTTGAGCAACCGTGACAACGTGCTTTTGCCGGCACCGTTGGCGCCAATGATGCCAATTCGCTGTTCATTCAGGGTGAGACTGACGTCTGTCAAAACGTCTCTGTCCTCATACCGAACAGTGACGTTCTCGATGCGGATTGGGGGTAGTTCCACAAAAGCTCCAGCGTGATGCTCTGAGCCAAACCGAACTTGCACGTCATTGTGGCGTTGGTCTGACTAACGGATCGGATGGTTGAAATACCATCGATAAAGAGCATACTTGATCACTGTTCAATTGTCTTGATCAGCGTTCAATAAATTAGCTATGCGACAAAAAATTGTTCGTAGATCAAGCCAAGCGCGAGGCACACCATAATGACACCCGAGCATAATGTGACGCCCCGAGCTACCTTTGGACGTGAGCGCAACAACGCCCTTGCTGCCATCGCGACGCTGAAGTAGACAACAATCGAAACGCCCACATGTGTTAGACCGTAGGTGGCGGTCTGAACGGAGATTGGCGCTGTTGCTGAGGTGTCCAGGTACTGTGGAATCAAGGCAACGTAGAGTAGTAACGCTTTGGGATTTGTTCCACTGGTCAGTAGGCCACGCAGGTACGGGCTTCGTGAAATTATGGAACCTTTGGGCTTGGACATGACCGCAACGGAACCCTCGCTCAGCGGTGTGCGACTTTCTGCTGGTACAAAATCTGTAGAGTCGACGCTAGAAGGACTGGAAGCCTCGGCTGGATCATAAAACTTCGCACGTTTGAATGACGCCAGCGTGGAGATGCCGAGCCAGAGTAGGTAGAAGGAGCCAGCAACGGTTAACCACATCAAAGCAGTTGGTGAACTGGCGACCAAAGCTGCGATTCCGCAAACCAACAGTGCCGTGTGCAAAAGGTAGCCGGAGATGAGACCCCAGATTGCTGGCCGGTAGCTGCGCTGGCCGAGGGCTGCCGAAATGATGTATGCCCAATCGGCTCCTGGGGTGCACGCCAAAGTAACTGAGACTAGGAGAAATCCTGCAATTTGAGCGAGGTCCATAAGTCCGTCTCCTAGGTATCAATCAGCGTTGAATCAACCATAGGAAATTTCACTCAAAATGTGTTTGCTGATTTTTGGGAGGAATCCGAACTTTGTGCAAGAAAAGCGTACTTTCTGACGAGTTGGCGCAAACTATTTGTGCGCTACGCTGGCATCATGGACAAATTGGATCGCGCGATACTCGCTGAACTGCAGATTGACGGTCGTATCAGCGCTACGGCGTTGGCCACAAAGATTGGTCTGTCCGTAGCTCCGTGCCATCGACGTATTCGTGAGCTTGAGCGAACCGGAATCATTACGGGATATCAAGCCGTGATCGCTGCAGATCGGGTTGGTCTAGGTTTTGAAGCGCTCGTGTTTGTCACGCTCAAGGATCGTGCGCAGCTCAAAGATTTTGAGCTAGCCGTCGAAAAGGTGGATCTCATCGTTGACGCGCAACGACTTTTTGGTGAACCTGACTTTTTGCTCCGCGTTTTTGCCGAAGACCTCAGTCATTACCAGCGCGTTTATGACGATGTCTTGGTCGGACTACCTGGGGTTGAGAAGCTCACCAGTACCATCGTGATGCGTAACATCAAAGAGCGCGCCGTTATCCCTGTCTAGTTGCGCGAAGAGCTCTAGCGCGGGCGTCGGCTGACTCGGGGAGTTAGTAGAAGTGACATCACCAAGACGATCGCACAGATCCAGAGTGCTTGAGGCAGTCCGGTGCTGTCGACGATGAGTCCAATGAGTGGCGGGCCGCCAAGCATTGCACCATATCCGAAGGCGCTGATAATGCTTACAGCCTTGGGGCCCAGGCGTTCACTCCT
Source organism: Glutamicibacter sp. MOO4 (assembly GCF_056934395.1). Classification (NCBI taxonomy): domain Bacteria; kingdom Bacillati; phylum Actinomycetota; class Actinomycetes; order Micrococcales; family Micrococcaceae; genus Glutamicibacter; species Glutamicibacter sp. MOO4. The sequence goes on along the minus strand of NZ_CM167800.1, from coordinate 1,426,825 downwards.
GGAAGCTGCGATACTCATGCCGACGGGGAAGCCCAAAGAACTGCCAAGTCCCCACATTGCCGAACCCAAACCGATGAGATACGGATTGGCTCCGATGATGAACAGGCAAACGCCAACTAGTCCGATAGATCCCATGAACAGCAACGTGTTCTTGTGCCCAAGTCGGTCTACGAGCTGACCGCCAACAAAACGGCCCAACGTCATAGCCCCCACGAACAGCGTGAACATGAGCGCACCGTCCTGGTGCTTCAACCCGTGGCCGTCCACGGTGGCAACGGCTATCCAGTCGTTGGCAGCACCCTCTGCGAAGCTCAGCCCGGCAACCATCAGACCCAAGAGCATAAGTAGTCCGAGCTTGCGTGGTGGTGCCGAGGACTGCGCAGATTTCTCTTTGGCACGGTTTGCGAAGTTCTCGTTTTCCCACGAGGACAGTCCAAGATGGGCGACAAATGCCAACACGAGAATGGCTACGGATACAAAACTGAAATGCCAGATACTCGGGATGTGCAGTGCGATCGATGCTGTTGCCACGCCGGCTCCCAACAAAGAGCCTAGGCTGAAGTAACCGTGTAGCGAGGGCATGATGCTCCGCCCGAGTTCACGTTCAATTCGTGCACCGCTGACGTTCATCATGATGTCGAGGCAACCAAAAATGATGCCGTTGATAAACAAGGCAATGTAGGCCAGTGCCGTACTTTGAGTGATTGAGATGGCGATGCCGAGTATCGGAAGGCAAAGCGCAAGCCCCAGAGGCAGAGAACACAAGAGTCGTTTTGTGGGAACGTATCGACTGATGGTTGGGATGATTGCCAAGCCAATAAGTGTTCCGACGGTCATGCAAAGCAGGAACGAGCCGAGACCTAACCCGGAAAATCCTAGTACTGCATCGATAATCGAAAGCCGGCCGGCCCACGAAGCGAAGGAAAGTCCTGCAAGCAGGAATATTAGGTTGATACTGGTGCGCTCAGAGGGGACGAGCCGCTCTCGGATGGCGACCGGTTGAATCATGAGAAAATGTTGCCTCTCGGTTTCTATATTCCCTAGAGTTTATCGCAAAATTCGCCGCTAAGTTACCGTTCAGTTGCCCCATGTTTTGATTCAGCGAGGATGCGTGGCTCCTGTTAAGCGCGCGCACAGGAAACTGGCTGATCTCAGGCCATCAGGCGACGAAACTTATGAAGCTGGAAGGCGATAATTGCCCCTACGCGAGTCTTCAATTATTGCCAAATGAGGGCAGGGAATCGGTGCGGGAACATGCCGTGAGCCCTGTCTAGCAACTGCTAGACGCCAGGTTTTTCGAACGCTGTCCCATGGACTAAACCTGTCTAGCGAAGCAGGTATTCTCTCCACAAGAAAAAACCGCTGCTCACTTATTTTCAAAGTGAACAGCGGTTAAATGTGCCCCCGACCGGATTCGAACCGGTGACCTAGAGATTAGAAGGCTCTTGCTCTATCCAGCTGAGCTACGGAGGCTTAGCCGAAGAATAGTTTAGCTCATTGCCTACTAAAAATACGACTTGAGGCTACTAGGGCGAAGTTATCCATTTCCGCCTAATCAGGCAAGGTTATTTCAATTGACCAAAATCTCGGCCTACTTAACTGCAACGGCGTCTTCGCGATTCTAGGCACATCGTCTGGACCGGTGAGCCAGCCACTTCTAGTTCGAACGTCGCCGGAGCAGAACTTGGATCACCTCGGGCAACAAGGAGGGGCGATTGACTGGGTATCCACAATTCGCGGTCGTCGCTCTCTTGGGTAATCGAGCAGGCAGCACCATGAGGACTAACGCCGGGAACAGTCCTCGGTGTCCGGATTATAAGGAGTGGGTCCAGTGAGCGATCTAGTGACTATCCGTGCCATCGTTGGCACGGATCCGCAGTTGACCATTACCCAAAAAGGAGTTTCTGTTCTGAAGTTCCGAGCTGCTACTCACGAAAGGAAGCGAGATCTTGAATCAGGCCAATGGGCCGACGGGCCAACTAACTGGTATTCAGTCTCGGCTTTTCGAGGCTTGGCGGAGAACACCATGGAGTCACTGGCCCAAGGTGATCATGTGGTGATTTTCGGCAAGCTGCAGATCAGAGAATTCGAGAGAGCAGATGGTACGCGCGGAACAAGCGCCGATGTCGAAGCCTTCAGTGTTGGTCACGATCTTCGTTTTGGAACAAGCACCTTCACGAGAGTTCGTACGGACACCTCAGAAATTGAACGAGTATCGCATTCTGAATCTCAAACTGACGCAGATGCGAGTTGGCCAAAAGACCAGGGTCAAGCGGCCTGAATACTCATTGTTGGGTGGTGCTTGGCTCACTTAAGTGAATCCGAGCACCACCAAGCCAAAATAGTTGAGTTCGGATTCGGTTTTGCCCCCTATCACCGACTAGCCTTAACAACATGGCGGAATTCATTTATACGATGACCAAGGCTCGCAAGGCCGTTGGTGACAAAGTCATCCTTGACGATGTCAGCATGTCGTTCTTCCCAGGCGCCAAAATTGGTGTTGTGGGACCGAACGGTGCTGGTAAGTCAACGATCTTGAAGATCATGGCGGGTATCGACACCCCGTCCAACGGTGAAGCGCGGCTTTCACCAGGATATTCGGTGGGCATCCTGCTTCAGGAGCCACCGCTAAACGAAGAAAAGACCGTCCTGGGCAACGTCCAGGAAGGCGTAGGCGAGATCTACGAAAAGATCACTCGCTTCAACGAGATTTCCGAAGAGATGGCTCAAGAAGGTGCTGATTTCGACACCCTTCTTGAAGAAATGGGCAAGCTCCAAGAAGCTATCGACGCGGCCGATGCATGGGATATCGACAACCAGCTAGAACAGGCAATGGATGCATTGCGTTGCCCACCTGGCGATGAGTTGGTAACCCACCTCTCCGGTGGTGAGCGTCGTCGTGTTGCTCTTTGTAAGCTATTGCTGCAGAAGCCAGACCTGTTGCTGCTCGATGAGCCTACTAACCACTTGGACGCCGAGTCCGTACTTTGGCTGGAGCAGCACCTAGCTGCTTACCCAGGCGCAGTATTGGCAGTTACTCACGACCGTTACTTCCTCGACCACGTCGCCGAGTGGATTTGTGAAGTTGACCGAGGCCGTCTGCACCCATACGAGGGCAACTACTCCACTTACCTGGAGAAGAAGCGCGAGCGTATGGAAGTTCAGGGCAAAAAGGATCAGAAGCTTGCTAAGCGTCTGGCCGAAGAACTCGAATGGGTTCGCTCGAACGCGAAGGGACGTCAGACCAAGTCGAAGGCTCGTCTGGCTCGATATGAAGAAATGGCTGCGGAAGCTGAGCGCACCCGCAAGCTTGACTTTGAAGAGATCCAGATTCCACCTGGCCCACGTTTGGGTCAGCTTGTTATTGAGGCCAACGACCTCAAGAAGGGTTTCGGCGAACGTGTATTGATCGACGGACTATCCTTCTCGTTGCCTCGTAACGGCATCGTTGGTGTCATCGGTCCGAACGGTGTTGGTAAGTCAACTCTCTTCAAGACCATTGTTGGCATGGAAGAACTAGACGCTGGTTCGCTGAAGATTGGCGATACCGTCAAGATCTCGTACGTTGACCAGAACCGCGAAAACATTGATCCGACGAAGTCCCTGTGGGAAGTTGTGTCGGATGGCATGGACTACATCCAAGTTGGACAGGTTGAAATGCCTTCTCGCGCTTACGTCTCGGCCTTCGGTTTCAAGGGCCCAGACCAGCAGAAGAAGGCCGGCGTGCTTTCCGGTGGTGAGCGCAACCGTCTGAACTTGGCATTGACCCTGAAGCAGGGTGGCAACCTCTTGCTTCTCGATGAGCCAACTAACGACTTGGACGTTGAGACCCTTTCCTCATTGGAAAATGCTTTGCTTGATTTCCCAGGCTGTGCCGTCGTGGTCTCGCACGATCGTTGGTTCCTGGACCGAGTGGCAACCCACATCTTGTCCTACGAGGGCACCGAAGAGAACCCATCGAACTGGTACTGGTTCGAGGGCAACTTCGAGTCCTACGAAGCGAACAAGGTTGAGCGCCTGGGCGCCGATGCAGCTAAGCCTCATCGCGTGACTCACCGTCGACTGACTCGTGACTAGGAAGCTGTATAGCAATGGCCGCCACTTTTGTGGCGGCCATTGCTATATAACGAAGAAGTTCAGTAGTCGAGCTATTGCCGCGACGTCGAAGCGTTCAGGAATTCTGAGATACGCAGGTACTCCCGATTTTGGTGGAGCAAATGTTGTTCTGAAAGCCCATGAAGAATCTCGTGAACTTCCGCCGCGATTAGTCGTGACCCGCCTACGCTGACCGATGAGTGAAGCGTGGCGCGGAAGGCTACGGGCGCATCGATGAAATGCGGTTCACCCGTAGGCAAGATACGAAATTTTTGCTCAGGCGTGAAACGCGGGGCTCCCGGTCGGGCGAAGTTGGTGGCCAATTCGTCCTGCTGTTCGCCGAGCATGTGAATGACGAAGCTGGAAGCGGCAAGGACCGCGCCGGCAGCTCCTGACTCTTTGGCTAGCGAAAATGAAACGGCTACTGGCTCAATGGACAAGGAAGCCAAGGAAGAAATAGTCAATCCGTAGGGAACGTCATCTACCGTTGCGGTAATAAGTGCGACACCAGCTGGATGATGGCGGAACGCCGTACGAAAATCATCTGACAATTGGCTCATCCAGTGGCTCCTTTGCCTGAACCCGAGAAATAAGGTTCAGCAGCTGATGTGGAAGTTTTACAGGCTCCCACCAACGATATTGATTACTTCCACACTAAGACCTCAAGTAAACTTGAGGTCAAGGAGGGGAGTCGTGATGATTCGCACAACAAGTCCGCAGGAACCTTCAGAAGAGCTACCCGCGCAAGAATTGCTCACCATCGGACAGGTCAGCGACCGTACCGGAGTTGCCCGCTCAGCCCTTCACTATTACGAAGAGGTTGGGCTCATCTCGTCATTACGCACAGGCGGAAACCAACGTAGATACCCAAGGCATCTGCTTCGGCGGATCTCACTCATTACCGTAGGCCGGCAACTGGGCATTGCGCTCAAAGACATCAAGCACGCTTTAGCCCCAGTACCTATGAGTCGTGTCCCGTCGGAAACGGACTGGCTCAGGGCCACCGAACAGTGGAAACAGGTATTGGCAGCTCGTCGCAGGGCAATCGAGGAGCTAGAAAATCGGCTTATGGGATGCATCGGATGCGGGTGCCTCTCGATGCAAGCTTGTGGGCTGCTTAACCCCGAAGATCAACTGTCTAAGGATGGATCAGGGGCCAGAAGGCTGGAGGTAATCGAAGGAGCTGAACAGGACGACTGATCTTCACGATGTGGTTGAGACCTGACGAGATTTACTAGACTGAATCCATGAAGATTGCTCAGCTATTTCGTTTTCCGATCAAGGGCTTGCCCGGCGAAGCAATCGACGCTGGCGCTGTCAGCGTTGGCAGTGGAATACGCGGCGATCGCAGTATCGCATTCACGAACGGAACGGTCGAGGTTCTTGATGGACAGTGGGGCAGCTGCCACAGCTTCACCATCCTAAAAAACAATAAGAGCCTGCAAAAATGGTCTGTGGAATCCAACCCTCCATTTATTACCGTCGCAGCGCCAGATCAAGTGAATGCGTCTTCACTGACATTCGACTCGTCAACGCCTGACGGCGTGGCGGAACTTGGTGCGTACTTGTCAGCGCATCTTCCGACTCAGGGTGCCATCGGGCGCCGAGCAGTATCTATGCCGAAGGGAATGTTCGATTCTCAACGTTCGGGCATTTCCATCATTAATCCCAGGACAGTCGAGCGTCTATCGGTCGCGGGGCAGATTGAGATGGACCCGCGCAGATACCGCGGCAATATATTAGTGGAAGGACTCCCGGCCTTTGCAGAATTTGGACTCATCGGCAAGGTAATACGCATTGGCGAGGCAAGGATTGCAATAACCAAGTCGATTGAGCGGTGTTCGGCCACATCGGTGAATCCGGAAACCACTGAAGTGGATATCAATGGGCCACGGTTGCTTGCCACGCACTTTGGTCATTTGCATTGCGGTATCTACGGAACGGTTCTCGAGCCCGGAACGCTTGAAGTGGGCGACGAGATTAAGATTGAAATGCCAAGCGAGGATATTTCAAACCTAGTTCCCGCGAAGCGTTCGCCTCGATATGCGACAGTCCAAAAAACCACCAAGGTCTCTTCAGACCTAGTCGAAATTACTTTGAGCGACACATTCGGTTGGTTCAAGGAGCACGACGAGGCTGGAACGTATCTTAGGGTTCACTTCTCGGATCCTGCTTGGCGAAACTACACGGTCACCGCCGTTGACGAGCAGAACGTCACCATAGCCGTAAGGATTCAAGGAGCAGTTTCTGCGAAACTGTCGCAACTTGAACCAGGAGAACAACTACTGATATCTGGACCCTACGGGTCGGTGACTGCTGCCAAGGTCCTGCGAGAGCGCACGGCCTTGGTCTCAGCGGGAATTGGGATCACCCCTGTTCTTGGGCTGCTACGTGATCATGAAGCTGCCGCGCAGGTACAGGATCTCCGACTGGTGCACGTTGAGCGTGGCGCCCCGAACGCGCTGTTCTCGGAGGCAAGAGCACTAGCTGGCCGAGGGAATGCTGCGCCTACGGTTCAATATTTTGATAGCACCGTGGCACGTCCGAATCCTGAAGACATCGCCCGCGTAGTCGCAGGCTGTGACAGCGTGGTGATTTGTGGACCTCAATCGTTCACGCAGATGGCTCAGGAGATCTGTCGAGCCGAAGGTATCGAACCGCAGAACATTCACTGCGAGGCCTTTGTCTCACCGCACAAAGATTTCAGCGAGCTATTTCAAGACTTCGCTAACGCAGAGATCAATTGTTTTGACTCTGGAAAACACTTTGAGTGGCAACCAGAACAAGGTGTACTTCTGGATGCGTTGCAGGCTCAAGGGATCGACGCTCCAAGCTCATGCCAAGCCGGATCCTGCGGTCAATGCGCGGTCAAGCTGCTCAAGGGGAGCGTGAGCTATCCGATGGAGCCCAGCGCCACGATACCTGACGGTCACATTCTAACGTGCGTAGCCGTACCAAGGGAGAACGTGGAGCTGGACATCTAGGAAGCCAAAGCCAAGATTATTTCTTGGTCCCAAATTCCGGAAGCCGGACCATGCCTTCTTGCGCGACTGTTGCTACGAGCTGACCATCGCGGTTGAAGAATTGCCCGGTGCCAAGTCCTCGTGCCGAGGAAGCCGAAGGGGAGTGGAGGACGTAGAGCAGCCACTCATCAACTCGGAAGTCCCTGTGCCACCACATGGCATGGTCTAGGCTAGCGATGCTCAACCCGGGATGGATCCAGGCTAGTCCATGTGCCTTGAGAATTGGTTCGAGCAGCATGTAGTCGCTGGCGTACGCCAACGCTGCACGGTGCATCGTCGGATCGTCTGGCATCGCCGAAGTCGTCCGCAACCAGACTGCCGTATCGGCACCACGAGTCTCGTCGCCGGAAAGGTAGATGGGCTCGGAGACATGACGAACGTCGAATGGGCGTTCAAAAGCCCATTCCCGGGCTACAGGATGATCCAGATGACCCACAAGTTCAGCTGTGGTTGGCAGGGATTCTGGATCAGGTGCGTTCAGCGGTGCTGGGTCATGATGCTCTAAACCCTGCGCTGGTTCTTGGAACGAGGCGATCATCGAAAGGATGGGATCGCCGTTCTGGTAGGCATGAACTCGGCGTGCGGAGAATGAACGACCATCGCGCAGGCGCTGTACCCCGAAGGTAATGGTCTGCTCAGGGTCGCCGGGGCGAAGGAAATATCCGTGCAAAGAGTGGATAGCGCGAGTGGAATCGACGGTGCGCGATGCGGCCATGACAGATTGAGCCAATACCTGGCCACCGAATACGCGTTTCCGGTTCTGTTTGGGCATGCGACCGACAAAGATATCTTCGTCCGTTCGGGCCTGATTTTCCCCATCCAGATTTAGCAAGTCCAGTAGTGCCTGAGTGGTACCAAGGTCTCCGGTCACGGCATAAACTCCTTGAAGTTCTTTGTAGTGCAGATCTTTACCCAATGTTACTTGAAGGTACCCTCCTCATTGGGCGGACCTGCTTGTACGTAAACTATACGATTACCTGACCAGACTTCACGCCATGAGCTAATTCGTGGAAATTGGGCATGCTCGTCGTGAGAACATTAATCCATGGCAAGCGACGTACTGATTTTTGACGATGTAAATTCCGTCAGTGACCTTTCGAACTTTATTAGTCGAGCCAAGACTATTGAAGATGACGCGGCGCTATTTGTTGCCCGAGGAACCGCGCTGGCCGTTTACGTACCTGTTCTAGTTCCTGCTGAATTGGGTCAGGGTCAATACACCGTTCTAGGCATGCGCGTACACCGGCTGGCTCAGCCGGCTGAGCTAGATGCGAGTTACTCATTGTCTTCAGTGCAGGATCGACTGGCAAGAATGGGGGATAGTTCGGTCGAATTCACCGTGCCACCGGTCGAAGCTACAGCTCGTTGGGCCGGCATTTCTGTGCCGATGTCGCAGTGGGAAGACTCAGGCTCTATTGCCGATGCTGACCTATCCCGGGCCGCCCAAACCGGAATTGATGCAGTTGCTCAAGCGCTGCCAGAGAATCCGGGAAAGCCTGTCATCTCGCAAATTCGCCAACGTGTATGGTCCTCCGAAATTGAGGGACAAGATTCACCCTTGCCACTGGGCGCGGCCTTTGCGATGCATGCGTTGGGCTTCCTGACCAAAGATGGACAGAGCCGAATATTGCGCAGGGGTAGTTGGTACCGCGTGAGCAACGGACGTGGGCACGCGGTAATGCGCCAGTCCTCGTTACTGGGTTAGATCCTCGAAGTTTAAACTAATGGTCTGAAACCAATATTGGTTTCAGACCATTAGTTTTTGAAGCTCCGGATTAGTCCGGTGTATTCAGCATTGAGTGTGCAGCGCGTTCGAAGTAATCTCGAAGCGTCTCAGCGTGCAGTGGAGGCAGGTCCAACTGATCAATGGCCTTGTTCATATGGCCCATCCACACATCGCGGTAGTGCGAGTTTACGGTGAAGTTACCATGGCGCATTCGTAGGCGCGGGTGTCCGCGGTGCTCCGAATATGTAGTCGGGCCACCCCAGTATTGTTCAAGGAACAACTGAAGCCGTACCTGTGCTGGATGCAGATCCTTTTCCGGGTACATGGTGCGGAAGTCTTCATCCTGAGCTACAGAATCATAGAAATTCTTGGTCAATTTTGCGAATACTTCTCGGCCGCCTACCTCGTGGTAAAACGTTCCCGGGTACAAAGATGCGTCTACAGGTTGCTCTGCTAGGTCAAGAAACTCTTGGCTTGATGCACCTAAAACGAGAGGTTTGCTGAAAGGATCCTGCTTAACGCTGTGCGGGATTTGCGGGTTTTCACTCATATTCATTCCTCAAGAATTGCTTGGCAGGACCGGTTCATGAAGTACCGGGAAGTTAACAGACCTAGCAATGAAACAAACTTTGTTGGCTTGTTCATGCAGTGAGTTCGCGAGTTCGCGCTGAGATTCATCAGCCAGTCTGACCGCGGGCTTCAGAACTGCTTGCGTGAATTCGCCACTGTTATCAGCATTCAGGCGCAAAGTACCTTGCGCGGTGTCGGTGTAGCCAATAACTTTCAAGCCGTTATTCACCGCAATGTGTAGATACGAAAGCATGTGGCATTGACTCAATGCTGCAAGCAGTAATTGCTCTGGATTCCACCGGTCCTTGTCGCCATGGAAGGTCGGGTCGGCCGTTCCTGGTAGAACTGGAAGACCCGGCGAGCTGACAATATGGTCCCGTCCATAGCTTCGGTAGCTATCAGTTCCAGTTCCGCGGTTGCCGGTCCATTCGAGGCTGACGCGATACTCATGATGCGAAAGATCCATGAAATTATTGTCGCATCTTTAACCAAATGGGGATGCACACATGAGCTTTGAGAGCTGAGCGTGCATCCCCATCTATAGTTCAGCGGTTGTTTTAGAAATCTGCCTGGCGTGCAGCTAGAGCGCGTCGAACATCAGCAGCGGACTCGGTCAACAAGCGGCGTAGTGCTGGATGCTTGTCGCCCAAAGATTCCAAGAAGGCCTGCGTCGTGTCCAAGGTAGCCTGTGACACCTGCGAGCTTGGGTAGAAGCCCAGCACGATCTGCTTAGCCATTTCGTGGGAGAAGTTTTCCCACGCATGGACCAACAATGCGAAGTACTTCTCACCGTATTCAGCGATCAGGGACTTGTCATGAGTGTTGTTGAACCCTGCGATGACGGCGCTTTGCTGATCATTGGACAGCTTCGCTGCGGTTGCCGCTTCAAAGGCTTTGGCCTTGGCTTCTGCCGTTGGGCGTGAAGCTCGGGCGGTGTACCAAGAGGCCTTACCCTTTGCGGTGTCGTCCGTGGCGAGAACTGCATCAATTTGTTCATCGGACAAACGTCCACCGGCACTCAGCGCGATGGTCAAAGACCACTTCAAATCGGTATCAATGACCAGACCGTCCAGTGTCTTGGATCCGTCGAACAGGCTTTGAACTGTATCGAGCTGTTCAGCGCTACGGGAACGGTGCGCAAAGGCCTTGGCAAACTGCAACTGGGCATCTGAACCGGCCTGAGCTTCAGTGGCCAGCTGCCACAAACGATCCGCAGCCTGAACCGAGAGCTCACTGCTATTTTCTGGGGTCACATAGCTATCCAGTGAGGTGTTCAGCTGGCGCAAGAGGACCATGATGACGGACGAGTCAAACTCGTGCCCGATGTTGTTCAGAAGCAACTGGACGTAGGTGCTGGCAGGGGATTCAGCATCACGCACGGAGTCCCACGCAGCGGACCAAACAAGGGTACGAGGCAGGGACTCTTGGAAGTCCTTGAGGTGCTCGGTTGCGGTCGCTAGTGAGCGTTCATCCAGACGAATCTTCGCGTACGTCAGATCATCATCGTTGAGCAGCACCAAGTCAGGCTGAGCGAGCCCAACCAAAGACGAAACCGGGGTCGAGGCACCCGAGATGTCTAGTTCTTCTCGGTGCACACGCTGCAAAGATCCATTTTCGTCAAGGCTGTAGAACCCAACCGCCAGTCGGTGCTGACGCAGAGTTGGGTAGTCGGAAATTGCACTTTGAAGGATGCTGAAGTCGGTGATGATGCCAGCATCATCGGTGCTGATCTGTGCAGTAAGCGTGTTGACACCTGCAGTCTCAAGCCACTGTGCGCCCCAGCCGCTGAGATCGCGACCGCTGGAGGCTTCAAGCTCGGAGAGCAAATCAGGAAGCTCGGTGTTGGACCATGCGTGCTTAGCAAAGTACTGGCGCACGCCTGCCATGAATTCTTCCTGGCCGACAAACGCAACAAGCTGACGCAGGACGCTGGCACCCTTGGCGTAGGTGATGCCATCAAAGTTGACCTCAACATCTTCGAGATCGTTGATTGGTGCCACAATCGGGTGAGTAGAAGGCAACTGATCCTGGCGGTAAGCCCAGTTCTTCTCCAAGGTATTGAACGTGGTCCACGCGCTAGTGAACTCGGTGTTCTGAGCCGCAGCCAAGGTCGACATGAATTCGGCGAAGGACTCATTGAGCCACAGGTCGTTCCACCATTTCATGGTGACGAGGTCGCCAAACCACATGTGCGCCAATTCGTGCAACACGGTGATGGCACGGCGTTCTACCATCGCTCCGGTGGGACGAGAACGGAACACATATTCTTCAAGGAAGGTTACAGCGCCGGCATTTTCCATGGCACCTGCGTTGAATTCAGGCACGAACAGCTGGTCGTACTTCTCAAATGGGTAAGGGGTGCCGAAGTTCTTTTCGTAGAACTCGAAACCTTGACGGGTGATCGTCACGATATTTTCGACGTCCAGGTATTCCATCATGGATGCGCGAGCAAAAACGCCGAGTTCAACGGTACGTCCGCTAGAGGAGACCAGCGAGTCACGGGCTACTTGGTAGGGGCCAGCGATAAGCGCGGTGATGTAGCAGGAAATTCGCTGAGTCGGGGCAAAGGCCCAAGTCGCCGCTTCGCCCTGCTCTTGTGGAGCTGGGGTTGGAGCATTGGAAACAACGTTCCAGTACTTCGGTGCGGTCACCGTGAACTGGAAGGTCGCCTTAAGGTCTGGCTGCTCGAACACGGCGAACATGCGACGGCAATCGGCAACTTCAAACTGGGTATAGAGGTAAACCTCTTGGTCCACTGGGTCGACGAAGCGGTGTAGCCCTTCGCCGGTGTTCATGTACAGCGCGTCTGCATCAATAACCAGGACGTTTTGCTCGGCAAGGTTGGGAAGCTGAATGCGGATGCCATCGGAATGGGTTGCTGGATCTAGCTCGACCCCATTGAGGTTGATCGAACGCACATTGTCGGTGACAGCATCAATGAAAGTTGAAGCACCTTCGGTAGCGCTAAATCGTACCGTGGTTTTGGACGTGAATACCCGCTCACCGCGGGTGAGGTCCAGGCTAACCTCGTAGCTGTCGACGTTGAGCAGTCCTGCGCGTACGGTTGCCTCAGCGCGGGTGAGGTTCATTCCTGGCATTGGGTCTCCAGTTCTTGATGAAGTGTGCGTCCGAGACAGTTATGAAACGGATACTGAATATTTGTATATTGTGTCACTTCTGGCGGGGTGTAAAGCAAGTCATCTCTGGAACAATTTACGCAAATGCCCCATATCGCCTAGAAACCTGGTGGCTTGAGTCTCAATCCGTGAGAAATCCTGCCGATATTACTGCCAGATCATCGGAACATGACAAGGAGCTCATCGGACCTCGCTAAGCTGTATAGGAAAGTAAATGACCCCTCCAAGCTAAAAGAGGCCACAGACTATGCGCGTGCATATTGCTACAGACCATGCCGGATTAGAGCTCAGCGACTACTTGGTGAAGTACTTGACTGGCAAAGGCTATGAAATGGTCAACCATGGTCCAGAGTCGTACGATCCTGAGGATGACTACCCTGCGTTCTGCATCAACGCTGCCAAGGCCGTAGTCAAGGAACAGCGCGAAGGATTGGATTCCCTAGGCATCGTTCTTGGTGGCTCCGGCAACGGTGAGCAGATTGCGGCAAACAAGGTTGAAGGCATTCGTGCCGCCTTGGCCTGGAACTTGGATACCGCCAAGTTGGCGCGTGAGCACAACGATGCCAACGTAATTGCCGTTGGCGGACGCCAGCACTCGGTTGAAGAAGCCGCAGAACTAATCGAAGCTTTCTTGGCTGAGCCGTTTAGCGATGCAGAACGCCACGTACGACGAATCGGCAAGATTGCCTCGTACGAAACCACTGGCGAGGTTATTGACTAGTCGTGCCTGAAGGCCACTCCCTGCACCGACTTGCCCGCCAATTTGACGACGTCTTTGGTGGGCAAGTGGTGCATGTTTCTTCTCCGCAGGGCAGGTTCGCATCTGATGCAGCGCGTATCGATGGCTACGAACTAGAAGTCGCCTTTGCCAAGGGGAAGCAATTGTTCTGTCGCTTCTCCAATGACTTGTACCTCAGAGTTCATCTCGGACTCTACGGTGCGTTTAGCTTTGGGGGAGACGAACACTTCAGCGGTGCTTCTTCCATTGGCGCACCTCGGAAGATTGGCGAGACGGAAACGCGCTCAGAAGTTTCCGCGAGGCAGTATCTTGGACCACCGGAACCTGTGGGTGCAGTCCGAGCGCGGATTGTTTCTGAGCACGGTTGGGCTGATCTGCGAGGACCGACTGCTTGCGAGGTGCTTGAATATCCGCAGGTTCAGAAACATCTAAATAACTTGGGACCGGATCCGCTAGCCCGTGCGGCAAATGAATTTCGGGCCACCAAGTCAGCTGAAGCGCTGCTGGACTCGGACACCGTATTAGCCAGTGGCTACTCTGAGTTTCGGGAGAACCTCTCGAAGACCAAAACGCCCATTGCTGTCGCTTTAATGAATCAAAGCCTGATTAGCGGGGTTGGCAATATCTACCGTGCCGAGTCGTTGTTCCGCAACCGCATCGCCCCCGAGCTACCTGCCAATCAGCTGTCTTCGCAAAAAGCTCGAAAGCTCTGGTACGACATAGTCGCGATCATGGAAGACGGTGTGCGTGATGGAAAAATCATCACGACCTACCCCGAAGATCGACAAGCCGGAATTCCCCTTTGGCCCGATAACGCGTACTACGTATATCAACGCCAGGGACTCGGATGCCGTCGCTGCAGCGGCAACATTGCTTTGACTGAGGTTGCCGCCAGGAAACTTTATTGGTGCCCGAGATGCCAGAAAATGCCGAGAAAGAATTCAGCTCAGTATTGGACGGCTTAGGTTGATGAGACGAGCAGAATAGTTTTTCTTCGCCGTGTCGGCGTGTATAGCTTTGAGATGCTCAATTCAGATGCTATTCGAGTGCCTCCAAGTGAGAACGGGAATCCCCGATTTGCAAAGCGCATCTTTTATGGTCTAGACTCAATCTTGTTCGAAGCGAGAAAAGCTTCGAAATGGGGATGTAGCTTAATGGTAAAGCCTCAGTCTTCCAAACTGATTACGCGGGTTCGATTCCCGTCATCCCCTCGGACCAAATGCTCCGGCTCTCAATTGAGAGTCGGAGTTTTTTGTTGTGTCGAAGTTTCCGCCTGTGCTGCAGAGTGACTAATCGTGGCTCGTTTTTTGCAGTGCCTGAACCGGCGCCTGTCTGGGTCCGCAGGAGCTGATGCTAGATCTGACTGCTGTCGGTGCACACGGTACACACGGTGCGCATGGTGCGATCGCCATTACTCTCGAGCCTATTGGCCGGGGGATTGGTGGCACAGCTCAAACTATGAGGCCCCGGGTTCATGTGGTGCATTGGTTATCTAAGGTCCAGTTTGCGAAACATGTCGCCTCCAGCTCCAGCCGGCTGAAGAACTTTTTGCGTCAAAATTCTGTTATTCAACTCACGTGAACCACCTAAGTTTGGCTTCTGACATAAGTAATCACCGTATATCCGCGGATTCACGCGGATGTGAATCTTCGACATGCGTGGGTTTCGATTTTGCTTTTGGTTCGAACCCGTGTAACTTAGTTTCTTGTGATCAGCACGGGAAATAAATGATTCCTGAGTTGAACACAGGACGGAAAGTCCAGATGAAGTAGGGTTTTCCAAACTTTATCGGGGTATAGCTCAGCTTGGCTAGAGCGCGCGCTTTGGGAGCGTGAGGTCGCAGGTTCGAATCCTGTTACCCCGACTTTATGGCTGAAGATAATTCAGCCATGAAAATAGATCTGAGTAGTCAGATCACCAGAATCCACAGGATTTACTTCTCGGGTGGATTCACAACCTATCAGTTCGATGCAGCTCACAATGAAAATTGTGAACCAACGGACTTTCGGGGTATAGCTCAGCTTGGCTAGAGCGCGCGCTTTGGGAGCGTGAGGTCGCAGGTTCGAATCCTGTTACCCCGACTTTATGAGTAGAAATTCTTGGATTTCAGCTCATGAAAATTGAGAGCTAAATATTATTTAGATCTTGTGATCACTAGGAACTGTCAAAGGCAACTAGTAAGCATCACAAACGATTAGTGGATACAGGATGACTCGGGTTAGACTGTTCACTGCTAATCGGGGTATAGCTCAGCTTGGCTAGAGCGCGCGCTTTGGGAGCGTGAGGTCGCAGGTTCGAATCCTGTTACCCCGACTCTGTCGAACAACCCCGCAACGCCACCATGTTGCGGGGTTTTTTGCAGATAAAACCTAATCCTTAGACACTCAGGAGTACAACGCTGTGAAGAGCGCCGTTGAAAACGTCAACCCGACTCGGGTGAAGCTAACCGTTGAGGTTCCTTACGAGGAACTGAAGCCCCGCGTCGATGAGGCGTACAAGACCATCGCACAGCAGATCCAGGTTCCAGGCTTCCGTAAGGGCAAGGTTCCAACTCGCATGATCGATCAGCGCGTTGGCCGTGGCTACGTCATCGAAACCGCTGTTAACGAAGGTCTGAACGACTTCTACCAGCAGGCAATGGTTGAGAACGAGCTGACCCCACTGTCCCGCCCAGAGGTTGATATCACTGAGCTTCCTTCCATCGAGAAGGAAGGCGAAGGCCAGCTGGTCTTCACCCTCGAAGTTGATATCCGTCCGAAGGTTGAACTTCCGGACTACAAGGGCCTCGAAGTTTCTGTTGAAGCCAAGGAAGTTGCTGACGAGGACATCGAGAAGGCTCTCGACGACCTTCGCGGTCGCTTCGGCACCCTGAAGGAAGTTGAAGCTCCAGCAGCTGCAGACTCCTTCGTCACCATCGACCTCACCGCAAAGGTTGAGGACGAAGAGGTTGACTCCGCACAGGGCCTGTCGTACCAGATCGGTTCCGGCAACATGCTTGAGGGCATGGACGAGGCTGTTACCGGCCTGTCCGCTGGCGAAGATGCAACCTTCGAAACCACCCTTGCTGGCGGCGAGCACGCTGGCAAGTCCGCAACCGTCAAGGTTGTTATCAACGCTGTCAAGCAGCGCGAACTTCCAGAAGCTAACGATGATTTCGCTCAGCTTGCTTCCGAGTTCGACACCATTGCTGAACTGCGCGAAAACCTTGCTAAGGACGCTGCAGAAGGCAAGACCGTTGAGCAGGGCGTAGAGGCTCGCGAATTGGTTCTGGACAAGCTTGTTGAGCTTGTTGAGGTTCCTGTTCCAGCTTCGGTTATCGACGAGCAGATCGAGCAGCACTTCAACGCTCCTGACGCTGAAGAGGGTCACGACACCGAAGAGCACCGCACCGAGGTTCGCGAAAACACCGAGCGTGCTTTCAAGAACGAAATCATCTTGGATGCAGTTGCAGATGCTGAAGAAGTTGGCGTTGAGCAGTCCGAGCTGATCGATTACATCGTTCAGACCGCAGGTCAGTACGGCATGGAGCCAAACCAGTTCGCTCAGATGCTGGACGGCGCCGGCCAGGTTCCAATGCTTATGGGCGAGGTTCGTCGTCGCAAGGCACTTGCAAAGGTTCTTGAGTTCGCTAAGGTCACCGATTCCAACGGTGAAGCAGTGGACCTGACTTCCTTCGTGAAGCCAGCTGGTGAAGACGAAGCTGCTGCTGAGGTTGAAACCGAAGAAGCAAAGTAGTTTTCACTACTCTCCAATGGCCATTGGCCGCCTCTAAAAGGCGGTCAATGGCCATTTTTGTTCGCTCCCGGCGTGCATCATGCGCCGTGAGCGAAACACGGGCATGAAACGTCCCATGAAAGCCTTGAAGTAAGTAATCTCAAAGTAACCAGTTGCAGCTTTGGGATTAGAAATAAAAATTCCAGAATCTGATCTACACGTTTGGAAGAGGTAGAGAACATGTCAAATGATTCGCGCACTCCTACGATGGCCGCCGTTGACCCGGCCAGCCGCGACGACTACATTTACAACCGCTTGCTCAAGGAGCGCATCATCTGGCTGGGCTCCGAAGTCCGCGATGACAATGCGAATGCCATCTGCTCGCAGTTGCTCCTGCTCTCTGCAGAAGATCCTGAGAAGGACATCTACCTGTACATCAACTCCCCAGGTGGTTCGATCACTGCAGGTATGGCCATCTACGACACGATGAACTTCATCCCGAATGATGTTGTCACCGTAGCAACCGGTTTGGCTGCTTCGATGGGACAGTTCCTGCTTTCATCGGGTACCCCAGGCAAGCGCTTCGCGACTCCGAACGCACGTATCCTGATGCACCAGCCTTCCGGTGGCATTGGCGGTACCGCTTCGGACATCAAGATCCAGGCTGAACTGATCATGCACATGAAGAAGGTCATGAGTGAACTGACCGCTGAGCAGACCGGTCAGACCGTGGAACAGATCCTGATTGATAACCAGCGTGATAAGTGGTTCACCGCTGAAGAAGGTCTGGCATACGGCTTTGTTGACAAGGTTGCTAAGCATGCCGGGTCTGTCACCGGTGGCGGCGGCGTAGAGCCTAAGTAGCCGAGCCCACCACTTCATTCCCAAAGATTTGTCCAAGGAGAAAACCATGAACTTCAATCCTGAAGCCGTAAGTGGCCAGATGCCATCGGCTCGCTATATTCTTCCTCAGTTCGAAGAGCGCACCCCATACGGGTTCAAGCGCCAGGATCCATACGCAAAGCTATTTGAAGACCGCATCATTTTCCTCGGTGCACAGGTCGACGATGCTTCTGCTGATGACGTAATGGCTCAGCTGCTGGTCCTGGAATCCATGGATCCAGAACGAGACGTTACCCTTTACATCAACTCGCCAGGTGGCTCGTTCACCGCGATGACAGCAATTTACGACACGATCCAGTTCATCCGTCCAGAAGTTCAGACGGTTTGCTTGGGTCAGGCAGCTTCCGCAGCTGCAGTGCTGCTGGCCGCCGGTACTCCAGGCAAGCGCCTTGCATTGCCAAACGCTCGTGTGCTGATCCACCAGCCATCAATGGGTGGCGGCGAACGCGGTACCGCTAGCGATCTGCAGATTCAGGCAGAAGAAGTCATGCGCATGCGTTCATGGCTAGAAGAAACTCTTGCTTCGCATTCGGGCCAGGCAGTAGAGAAGGTTCGTGACGACGTTGAGCGTGACTTGTTCATGACTGCTTCGGAAGCTAAGGCCTACGGCATCGTGGATGAAGTACTGACTCCACGTAAGCTAAACCGTGCTCAGCTGGGTAGCTAGCACTTAAACGGAATAATCCCCGATGAATGGCGGTTTACCCAAGGACGCCACTTTACGAAGGTGAAGTGGCGCAACACAGGTAAACCGCCATATTCATCTAATTTGGGGTACAACTAGCCTAGAATTGAGTAAGTCCACAGCTACTCAAGTAAACGGGAGAATGGTGCGATGGGACGCATGGGTGAAGGCTCAGATCTACTGAAATGCTCTTTCTGCGGGAAGAGTCAAAAGCAGGTTAAGAAGCTAATTGCAGGCCATGGTGTTTACATCTGTACTGAATGCATCGAGCTTTGCAACGAAATCATTGCGGAGGAGTTTGCAGAGGAGCAGGTGCATGAGGAATTCTCCTTAGCCAAGCCTCGCGAAATCTTTAATTCGTTGCAGGAATACGTGATTGGTCAGGAGAACGCTAAGCGCGCTCTCTCGGTGGCTGTTTACAACCACTACAAGCGAATTCACGGAAACCAGGACCATGGTCCCGTGGCTGCGCTGACCAATGATGACCCACTGGACGAAGTTGAAGTCTCCAAGTCGAACATCATGCTCATTGGCCCAACTGGTTGTGGCAAGACTTATCTAGCGCAATCGTTGGCCAAGAAGCTCAACGTGCCTTTTGCTGTAGCCGACGCCACAAGCTTGACTGAAGCTGGCTATGTTGGCGAGGACGTTGAAAACATTCTTCTGAAGCTGCTTCAGGCTGCCGATTACGATGTTAAGAAGGCCGAAACCGGCATCATCTACATCGATGAAATCGACAAGATTTCCCGTAAGAGCGAGAATCCGTCGATCACCCGAGACGTTTCGGGTGAAGGCGTGCAGCAGGCCTTGCTGAAGATCCTCGAAGGAACCGTTGCAGCTGTTCCACCACAGGGCGGGCGCAAGCACCCGCATCAAGATTTTATTCAGTTGGACACGACCAACATTCTCTTCATCGTTGCCGGTGCATTCGCCGGACTAGAAGAAATCATTTCTTCCCGCGCCGGTCAGAAGGGTATCGGATTCGGTGCACCCCTCAAGGCACTGAAGAGCGAGACCGCATCGTACTCTGATGTACGGCCTGAAGATCTGCTGAAGTTTGGTTTGATTCCAGAATTCATTGGTCGACTTCCAGTCATCACTACTGTTGAGCACCTGGACAAGGAAGCTCTTGTCAGAGTATTGACCGAACCAAAGAACGCGCTGCTCAAGCAGTACCAGAAGATGTTCCAAATGGACGGCGTCGCTTTGAGCTTCGATCAGTCTGCTCTTGATGCAGTGGCTGAGAAGGCCATCGAACGCGAAACTGGTGCACGTGGTTTGCGCTCAATTCTCGAAGAAACGCTTGGGGGAGTCATGTTTGATCTTCCTAGCCGTGAAGACGTTGCAGAAGTTGTTGTCACCCGTGGCACCGTTCTCGACGGCGAAGAGCCAGCAATGCTCTCACACGCTATGGTGGCCAAGCGCGACAAGAAGTCCGCGTAGTCCGCTAGACAATCGTTAGATTATTTTTCTCAGGAAAGTTGGGATTCCATGGCCGAACGCCAGCACGTTGATTTTTGGTTTGACCCAATCTGCCCATTCGCGTGGGCAACTAGCCGTTGGATCAAAGAAGTAGAAAAAGTACGCGACATTGATGTTACTTGGAACGTCATGAGCCTCTCGGTACTCAACGAGGGCCGCGACCTTCCAGAGGATTACCGTTCCATGATGGACTCCTCGTGGGGCCCAGTGCGCGTTGTCATCAAGGCAGCACAGGAGCATGGCCAAGAAGTTGTTGACGGGCTTTACACCGCAATGGGCGAGCTTCTCCACTATGAGAAGATCACCGATCGAGATGAAGTCATCAAGAAGGCTCTCGAAAAGACTGGTCTTCCTGCTGAACTTGCTGAAGCGGCGCACACTGATGCCAACGACGAGGCCTTGCGTGCAAGCCACGAAAACGGAATTAGCAAGGTCGGCCAGGACGTTGGCACGCCGGTCGTCGCAGTTGATGGCGTAGCGTTCTTCGGTCCAGTAATCACCCGAATTCCAACTGGCGAAGAGGCAGGCAAGCTGTTCGACGCTGCCGCTCAGCTAGCCTCGTTCCCGTACTTCTTCGAAATGAAGCGTACTCGCACCGAGAGCCCAGTTTTCGAGTAAGTCTGACTACCTAGTCATTTGAAGGACGTTTCCTCTTAGCCAGGGAGCGTCCTTCAACGCTTTAACGAGTTACCGACCATTGCTAAAATGAGTCACTAGTCTTCGGCTTATCAGTGTTGCTAACTGCCGATTCGATCAGCCAAGTCTCCTCGCGAAGGAATTCATCGTGGTCTTTAGCTCGCAGCCTCCACTCTGGCGCCGGGTAGCATCCAGCATTTGTATCATTCTTGGTGTGCTCATTGCTCCCATCTCAATAGGTGGCCTTTGGGCGTCAACTCATATCACTGACACCGATGGGTTCGTAGACACGCTTGGACCGCTGGCCGAGAACCAGGGCTTACAGGATCTCGTGGCGGAGCAAGTCACGGCGTCGATCTCGGATCAGTTGCAGGTTGAAGATCGAATCAAGGCAGTGACCGGTGATGGTCTCTTGTCCCAGTTGATTCCTGCAGAACAATTGGCAGACAAAGCCGATCAGGCGATCGAAGACAGTGCCTTGCGCGTAGTGCAATCCGACAGCTTTGCAGCAACTTGGCAGACGGCATTACGAAGTAGCCATGAAACGACCGACCGGGTATTTACAGAGCCGGATGCCGGAGAGATAGATCAGGCCGGCAAGCTCACCTTCCAGCTCGACGATGTTCTCTCCGGAGTAACAAAGACGCTCAGCGGCATAGGGATTCCGGGCTTGCCCTCGGTTGGGAATTTCTCATGGACCCTGGATCTGGTTCAACAAAACGCCTTACCCGCCCTGCAGAAGATCTATCTCATGATCCAGACACTTGGCCCGTGGGGCATTTACATTAATGCTGCTGTACTTCTAGCTGGAGTTGTTTTAGCTCCCCGGTACTTTTCTAAGGCATGCCTTTGGCTGACCGTGACAATAGGCCTTAGCTACATAGCCCTTAGGACCCTTATCCCTGATTATGTACGAGAACGACTTCTCTCGCACTTCAGTCGTGAGCTAGCGCGGGGAATTTTTGACCAGGTGAGTCACGGTTTATCTATGGCGCTGTTGGTGACCGCAATTGTCTCCGGGATTATTGGTGTCGCCTCTGTGCCGCTCGTTCGGTCTCATGACCGCCACCAGTCAATGGCTCAGATACAGGACCGATAGGCGCTGCTCAGTACGGATCTTGTTCGGTTGTAGGTGCGTGTGGCCGGGGGATGGGTAGTGGTAAGTGTGAATAAGTCCGTTTTTGAACACTAAATCAGGATATTTTTTTCGCTCAGGATCTAGCCCCGACTGACAACAAAGTACCCGATACCGAAGTTTTTGTTTCATAATTCCAGCACAAGGGTGACTGCCACCAATGGTGCCGCGTTGCGTGGCGGTCTAGCAGCGAAAGATCCGGATTTTCGGGCTGAAGTTACCTTGACTCGAAATATCGCAAAGTTTATTTACCGGATCATGGGCCTAGAACAGCGCGATGTCGATACCTGTGACCAGCATGAGTTACTTCACAATCTGACGCTAATTCGTTGATGTGTCAGTTTTCAGCGGAGGAAAAGATTCCTATGGAATTTGTGTGAAGTGTGTGTTTGACTAATTTGCACGAGTGCTAAAGCACCCCCATCGTTAGTGGCCATGTGCCACTGGACAAGGAGTTATATCGTGCAAGTTCGTACCCTAAAAGCGGATTCATCGAAACTCAAAGGCCGACACAAGTTGGCTGGAGCCGCACTTTTCGCCGGAGCATTGATGCTCTGCACCGCACCGATGGCCACCGCAGCCCCTCACGGATCCAACGACGATATCCAGTCGATTAAGATACCTTCTCAAAAAGCAGATACCGCGATTGATTACTGGACTGCCGATCGAATGAAAGCTGCAAAGAGCGCCGATTCACTCGTCAAAGGAAAATCAGGATCCGCTGCGAAGGTAGACACGGGTAACGCAGCCAAGGTTCCAGGCCATGCAGCCAAGGCCAACGCCGGATCTTTGAAGAGCACCACTGGTGGCAAGACGCGTGCCAGCCAGGAGTCCCCAGTTTCGCACATCGGCAAAGTCTTCTTCACCCTCGGTGGGGTTGACTACGTTTGCTCCGGCAACGCTGTCGTCTCGTCAAACGAATCCACGGTATCCACTGCCGGTCACTGCTTGAACGAAGGCCCTGGAGCTTTTGCCACGCGTTGGGTCTTCGCACCAGCCTACGAGAACGGCAAGACTCCGTACGGCACTTTCGCTGCGACAGAATTGGTCACCACCTCGCAATGGTCCGGCAGCGGTGACATCACTTACGACACTGGCTTTGCAGTGGTCTCCAACAGCAGTGGAGTCACCCTGACTGACACCGTAGGTGCTTCAGGTGTCGCCTTCAACCAGCCACGAGGTATGGCCTACAAGGCCTACGGTTACCCAGCAGCTTCACCATTCAACGGTGAAACTCTCCAGTCCTGCTCAGGCACCGCAACTGATGACCCATTCGGTCAAACTCAGTCACAGGGTATTTCTTGCACCATGACCGGCGGTTCTTCCGGTGGACCATGGTTCTTGGGATCCGGTTCTTCGGGTTACCAGAACTCTGTAAATAGCTTCGGCTACAACACTGTTCGAAACACCATGTTCGGACCATACTGGGGTTCAGTAATCCAGCAGGCTTACCAGAACGCACAGAGCTAAGCGACCAACCGCCGGCGAAAGGAAGCGATGGGGCCTTTCGCCGGACTAGGTCAAAGGAAGTAGGGATGATGCCAAAAGAACACTCGTCAAAGGATGGGAACCAAGTCCCCGCCCAAAGGCATCGCCTAGAAGAAAGCGTCGACGAACAGAAGAAGCACTTCACGGAAGAACGACGTCGTGTTGCTTTGCCCAGAGAGTTGATTCGACCTTCTCCCTCAGAAGACTCGGAGTCCTCATCAGGGGAGTAGTAAGGGCAAAGAAAAGTCCGGTTGTCATTTCCACTAATAGTGGGAATGGCAACCGGACTTTCTTGGCTTGAGACTAAGCTTCTTCGGTTTCAGCCAACTCTACGTTGGTGACGGTAAGCTCGCCTTCAGCTTCAACCAAGGTCAGCTCGCGAGCGTTGGCTGCGGACTTCAAGTCCTCAAAACCAGCACGAAGCTGAGCTACCTGAGCGGCTGGAGCGTGAATTTCTCCGGAGAGAACTTCGGTGCGCTGCTTAACCTTGGCATCGGACTTTGCCTTACGGATACCCGACAGAGCAACGCCAACTAGGGGCAAGATCGCAGGATCCGCGCCTTCAACGGCCGAAGCCAAGTGATCGGTGCTTGGCCACTGGGTCAGGTGAACCGACCCGGTGCGCCACCAACCCCAAACCTCTTCGGTAGCGAATGGCAAGAACGGTGCAAACAGGCGCAGAACGGAGTCCAGTGTGGTGGCTAGAGTTGCCAGCACGCTGGCCTGCTCAGCTTCACCGTGACCGCCGTAGGCACGATCCTTGACCAGCTCAACATAATCGTCGGTGAACGACCAGAAGAATGACTCGGTGATGTCCAACGCACGAGCGTAATCGTAATTATCGAAGGCACGCTTGGCGTCCTCGATCACGGTGGACAGTCGAGCCAACAGTGAACGGTCAAGACCATTGGTGACTACTGCAGCATCGTCGGTGAGGACGTTAGCGTCGGTGGCACCCAAGTTCAGTACGAACTTCGAGGCATTCAGGATCTTGATCGCCAGACGGCGACCGATCTTCATCTGGTTGATCTCGTACGCGGTGTCCGCACCAAGCTTGGCACTGGCAGCCCAGTAACGCACAGCGTCGGCACCAAACTTGTCCAGAACTTCGTTTGGTACTACGACGTTGCCCTTGGACTTGGACATCTTCTTACGGTCTGGATCCAAGATCCAACCCGAAATCGCAGCATGCTTCCACGGTGCGCTATCGTGCAGTGAATCTGCACGAACCGCGGTGGAGAACAGCCAGGTACGAATGATGTCGTGACCCTGTGGGCGCAGATCGAATGGGTAGACCTTCGAGAAGAACTCGTCGTCGCGACCCCAACGGCCAACAATCTGTGGAGTCAGCGAGCTGGTAGCCCAAGTATCAAGAACGTCTGCGTCGCCAATGAAGCCATTGGCCACACCGCGCTGATCCTCGGAGTAACCAGTCGGAGCATCGGCGGCCGGATCAACCGGAAGCTGCTCGATGGTTGGCAGGATTGGAGCGTCGTAGTTTGGTTCGCCATGTTCGTTGACCTGGTACCACACTGGTACTGGGACGCCGAAGAAACGCTGGCGGGAAACCAGCCAGTCACCATTGAGGCCCGAAACCCAGTTTTCGTAGCGCGAGCGCATGAACGACGGGTGGAAATCAATTTCCTTGCCGCGAGCGATCATCTGGTTGCGACGCTCTTCGTCACGGCCACCATTGCGGATGTACCACTGACGTGAGGTGACGATTTCCAAAGGCTTGTCGCCCTTTTCGAAGAAGTTCACCGGACGGGAAATCTTCTTAGGCTCACCGTCAAGTAGGTCTGCTTCGGAGAGCATCTCTACAACGGTTTCCTTAGCCGAGAAGACGGTCTTAGTCGAAATCTGAGCGTAGGCTTCTTTGCCAGCTTCGGTGGTGATCCACTCTGGGGTCTCTGCGAGGATGCGGCCATCACGGCCAACGATCGGACGAGTTGGCAACTGCAATTCACGCCACCAGGTCACGTCGGTCAAATCGCCGAAGGTGCAAACCATGGCGATGCCCGAACCCTTATCGGCCTGAGCCAATGGGTGTGGATGCACGGTGACTGGAACACCGAAAATAGGCGAGGTAACGGTCTTGCCAAATAGGTGCTGGTAACGCTCGTCATCGGGGTGTGCAACCAAGGCAGCACAAGCAGCAAGCAGTTCCGGGCGGGTAGTCTCGATGAAGACCTGCTCGCCATCTTCTGCATTGAAGGCGTAACGGTAGTAAGCGCCAGGCATCTCGCGGTCTTCGAGTTCTGCCTGTGCCACTGCGGTGCGGAAAGTGACGTCCCACAGGGTTGGAGCTTCGGCCATGTAGGCGTCGCCCTTGTTCAAGTTGTCCAAGAAGGCGCGCTGTGAGGCGGCGCGTGAGTTGTCGTCAATGGTGCGGTAAGTCATGCGCCAGTCCACGGACAGGCCAAGGGTGGTGAAGAGCTGCTCAAAGACCTTTTCGTCTTCAACGGCTAGTTCTTCGCAGACCTCAATGAAGTTCTTACGGCTGATGACATCCCAGTCACGCTGGTTCTTCGCCGGCTTTTCTGGTGGGCGGTAACCCTCGATGTACGGCTTGGTCGGGTCGCAACGGACGCCGAAGTAGTTCTGTACACGGCGCTCGGTTGGAAGTCCGTTGTCATCCCAGCCCAGTGGGTAGAAAACATTCTTGCCAGTCATGCGCTGGTAACGAGCCAAGACGTCGGTCTGGGTGTAGGAGAACATGTGTCCTACGTGCAGGGAACCGGACGCCGTTGGTGGGGGAGTGTCGATGGAGTAGACGGCCTCGCGGGTCGTGTCCTCGTTGAAGTGATAGGTGCCCTCGGTGCGCCACCGGGACGAAAGACGTTCTTCCAAGCCTTCCAAAGCGGGCTTTTCAGGAACGGTAACTGTTGCGGGCGTGTCTGTGCCCAAGTTGTCTTCTGCCATATCCCTATTCTTTCATGTTTTGAGCAGTGCCTTGGCATTCGTTGTCATG
Organism: Glutamicibacter sp. MOO4; assembly: GCF_056934395.1. NCBI lineage: Bacteria > Bacillati > Actinomycetota > Actinomycetes > Micrococcales > Micrococcaceae > Glutamicibacter > Glutamicibacter sp. MOO4. The sequence continues at coordinate 1,400,521 of NZ_CM167800.1, read as the reverse complement.
GCCTGCGCCACGAAGACTAGGAGTACTTCCGCCCTTTGTTCGCAGGGCTTTGCGCCTAAAGGTAGACGCTTGGTCTACGGCACGTTGATTTGGGCATTTTCAAACTGTGTAACAGAACAAATAATTACCGTGTTGAAACGTAAGAGAAATTCATGCCTTACCAACTGGTAATCAACTAGTCCTACAGTTAGAAGCATGGATAACTTTGAAACTAAAACTCCTCGTTCCGCCGTGGTCACTGGTGCCTCCAGCGGAATTGGTCAAGCAACTGTTCGAGCACTTCGTGATCAGGGGTGGACGGTATTTGCCGTGGCACGCAGGGCTGATCGTTTGGAGGCCCTGGCCAAGGAAACCGGAGCAGTTTCGGTACCTGCTGACGTGAGCGTCCAAACAGATGTTGATGTTCTAGCAAAAACTGTGCAGGTAGCAGGTGGTGCAGACACACTGATTAACTGTGCTGGTGGCGCACGCGGCACCGAGTACTGGGCCGAAGCAGTGGATGAAGATTGGGAATTCATGTGGCAGGCAAATGTCATGGGAACTATGCGCCTGACCCGTGCGTTGCTTCCGCAACTACGCCAAGCTCGTGGCACCGTGCTGAACGTGACCTCAACTGCGGCGTTGGCCAGCTATGAAGGTGGCAGTGGGTACAACGCAGCCAAGGCAGCCGAGCGTGCCATGACCAAAGCGCTCCGTCTTGAGGAAGTTGAAAACGGTATTCGAGTCATCGAAATTTTGCCTGGTCTTGTGCAGACCGAGGAATTTTCGCTTCGACGCCTTGGCAACCAAAGCGCCGCAGACAGTGTTTACGCCGGTGTGGAAAATCCGCTGTCCGCCGAAGACGTTGCCGAGGTGATCCGCTACGCGGTGAGTGCACCAGCCCACGTGAACCTGGATGAAATCGTGATTCGTCCGCAGGCGCAGGCTGCTAACCACAAGCTAATTCGCAACGCGTAACAAACGTTTCGCATTCCACCGGTGAGGACCAACCTAATGAGCCAATCAACCCCGCGCACGATTCACGTTCTTGCAACATCTCATGGCACCGACAACGCCAATGGCCAACAACTGATCCACGATTTACGAGATCAGCTTGAAGCGCTAGCCAAGGAAGAATTGCAGGTTAAGCTCGCTTGGCATGAAGCATATGTCGACGTGCAACAACCGTCGCTGGACGATGTAGTCGCCGCCTTGCCGGATTCCGAACCAGCAGTGATCTTGCCGCTGCTGGTCTCGGACGGAGTACACACAACCTCAGATATTGCACAGGCAGTGCAATCCCGTGAAAACACGGTTGCAGCCGGTCCACTAGGGCCTTTGCCACAATTGGCACAGGTGCTGGCCAGTCGCGCACGACAACATTTGGACAATGATCCGGTACTCGTCTTGGCCGCAGCCGGGACCCGTTTAGAAGTAGGTCAGATTCAGGCGCAAGACCTTGCCAGCCAAATCGCGCAGATTCTGAATCGTGAAGTGCTGGTCGGTTATTGCGCCGGGGCCAAACCACAAATAGCTCAAGTGGTGGACGACGCAATGAAGCGACCGGTGGTTGTACTTAGCTCATTGCTGGCCGACGGGTACTTCCAGCACAAACTCGCTAGCACGGGTGCAGACGTTGTGACAAGACCGCTGTTACCTGACGTAACTATTGCTCAATGTTTCCTTATGCGTCTTAAAGAGACGTTAGGAACGGCCGGTTATGTGACGCCAAATGACGAAGTTCTAACTTCTTAGTCATTGAGCGGTCATATGACCGCACGCGTTTGCTGACCCCATGGGGTAGGTTTCTACGCTTGAATACATGACGCAGACAACCACACCCGCTCGTCCAAAACGGGCGTCAAAGCCCAACGGCCAATGGAAGATCGACGGCACCACGCCGCTGAACGCCAACGAAGAGATGAAGGCCGCCGATAACGGCCTGAATGTGCGTGAACGTATCGAGAACGTTTACTCCAAGCAAGGCTTCGACTCCATTGATCCTGAGGACCTGCACGGACGCTTCCGCTGGTGGGGCCTTTACACCCAGCGTGCCCAGGGCATCCCCGGTGGCAAGACTGCAACGCTGACCCCTGAAGAACTTGAAGATCGCTACTTCATGCTGCGCGTGCGCATCGACGGTGGCGCGCTAACCACTGAGCAGTTGCGCGTCATCGGCCAGATCTCCGTCGACTTCGCCCGCGACACTGCGGATCTGACCGATCGTCAGAACATTCAGCTGCACTGGATCGACGTTGTTGACGTCCCAGAGATCTGGCAGCGACTTGAAGCTGTAGGCCTACACACCACCGAGGCCTGCGGCGACGTGCCGCGCGTCATCCTCGGTTCTCCTGTAGCTGGCATCAGCAAGGACGAACTTATTGATCCAAGCCCGGTGATCGCTGAGATTTCCCGTCGCTACATTGGTCGCCCAGAGTTCGCGAACCTTCCTCGCAAATTCAAAACCGCCATCACCGGCCACCCAAGCCAAGACGTTGTGCACGAAATCAACGACATCGGTTTGATCGCTACGGTTCACCCTGAATTGGGCGCGGGCTATGACCTGTGGGTTGGCGGCGGCTTGTCTGCAAACCCACGCCTAGGCGAACGATTGGGTGCCTTTGTCACCGAAGAGCAAGCTCCCGATGTTTGGGAAGGCGTTGTTTCGATATTCCGTGACTACGGTTTCCGTCGCCTACGCAACCGTGCACGTCTGAAGTTCTTGCTGGCCGAGTGGGGCACCGAAAAGTTCCGTCAGGTGCTGCAGGACGAATACCTCGGATATGAACTTCCTGATGGGCCGTTGCCGGTTCAGCCTGAAGAAGCAGGGGACCACAGCGGAGTACACGAGCAGAAGGATGGCAAGTTCTACATCGGCCTGACCGCTCCGGCCGGACGCGTTTCGGGCTCGTCGCTGATCGCTTTGGCAGATCTGGTGCAGTCCCATGGCTCCACCCGACTGCGCACCACCCCACACCAGAAGATCATTGCCTTGGATATTCCTAAGGACAATGTGAAGGACTTTGTCGGTGCTGCCCGCGAACTGAAGCTTGAGGCCTATCCAAGCCTGTTTAAGCGTTCGGCTATCGCCTGCACCGGCATTGAATTCTGCAAGCTGGCCATTGTGGACACCAAGGACACAACGATTGATGCCGTAGCAAAGATCGAAGATCGTCTTAAAGACCACGAGGGCAAGCTGCCACGTGCACTGAGCCTGCATGTTAATGGTTGCCCGAACTCTTGCGCCCGTATCCAAACCGCTGACATTGGGTTTAAGGGACAGCTGATCACCAATGACCAGGGCGAACAGGTTTCCGGATTCCAGGTACACCTAGGCGGTACCCTTGCCGGTTACGAAAATGGCGAGGCCGCCTTGGGCCGTACCGTGCGAGGCCTGAAGGTCGCCGCCGATGAATTGCCCGAATACGTTGAACGTGTTGTGAAGAACTACTCGGAAACCGCCACCGAAGGTGAATCATTCGCCTCGTGGGCACACCGAGCAGAAGAGGATGAACTGAAATGAGCGAACAGACTCCAACCCGCGCCCGTACCGAAGCCGAACTGCGCGAAATCGCAAAGCTCGGCGCCGAAGAACTGGGATGGGACGCCACCGCGGCCGAGGTTATCGCCTTTGCCGCTAAGCACCTAGATGTTAATGAAGTTGCTGTCGCCTGCTCGATGGCCGATGCGGTTCTTCCACACCTAGTGGCCGAACAACTACCTAAGGTAGATGTGCTCTTCCTCGATACCGGATACCACTTTGTGGAAACCCGCAGCACCCGAGATGAAGTTGCCCGCTCTTTGGACGTCAACGTCGTAGACGTTTTTCCAGAACTCAGCGTTGCTGAACAGGATGAAAAGTACGGCAAGGATCTCTTTGCTAGCAATCCTGCGGCCTGCTGCCAGATGCGCAAGGTTGATCCGCTGGCCAAGTCGCTGGCTGGCTACAGTGCATGGTTTACCGGCGTACGTCGTGACGAAGCGCCAACTCGAACCAACACTGAGCTGATCACTTTTGATGAAAAGCACGGCCTGATCAAGTTCAACCCGCTGGCACCGTGGACCTTTGACGAGCTCATTGACTACGCCACCGAAAAGCAGGTGCCAGTGAACCTCTTGCTCTCTAATGGCTACCCATCCATCGGTTGTGAACCCTGCACCAAGCCAGTTGCTGAGGGCGAAGACCCTCGCGCCGGCCGTTGGGCAGGACTAAACAAGACCGAGTGCGGCATCCACATCTAAGGAAAAGGCCATGACTATTATCGCTAACGCCCCGACAGGCACCCAGCGCAGCGTCTTGGACGCTCTGGAAGCCGAATCCATTCACATCATCCGCGAAGTACTTGCCGAATTTGAGAAGCCAGGTCTGCTCTTCTCCGGCGGCAAGGACTCCGTTGTAGTCCTGCACCTGTTGGCTAAGGCCGTGGCACCACTGCGCGTGCCAATCCCAGTGGTACACATCGACACCGGCCACAACTTTGACGAGGTCCTGAGCTTCCGTGACTCCGTCGTGGAAAAGTACGGACTGAACCTCGTGGTTGGTTCCGTTCAGGAATACATCGACCGCGGTGAGCTCACCGAACTGCCAGACGGTACCCGTAACCGCCTGCAGACTCGTGTTCTGCTGGACACCATTGAAAACAACGGCTTTGACGTTGTCTTCGGCGGCGCACGCCGTGACGAAGACAAGGCCCGCGCCAAGGAACGCATCCTCTCGCTGCGCGATGAATTTGGTGTGTGGGATCCACGTAATCAGCGCCCAGAAATCTGGAGCCTCTACAACGGACGTCACGAGCCGGACTGGCACGTACGCGCGTTCCCGATCTCCAATTGGACCGAACGCGACATCTGGGCCTACATCGAGCGCGAAAATATTGAACTGCCTCCGATCTACTTTGCCCACACCCGCGAAGTTTTTGAACGCGATGGCATGTGGCGTGCGCTGACCCCGGTCAGTCAGCCCAACGAGGACGAGCCAGTGATCCTCAAGCAGGTTCGTTACCGCACCGTTGGTGACGCTAGCTGCACCGGTGCGGTGCTCTCCGCAGCTGACACCGTTGGCAAGGTGCTGGACGAATTGGCCATCGCCACCGTGACTGAACGCGGCGCTACCCGTGCCGATGATCGCATTTCCGCCGCGGGTATGGAAGACCGCAAGACCGAAGGGTACTTCTAAAATGACGACCACACTATTGCGCATCGCCACCGCTGGTTCGGTGGACGACGGCAAATCAACTTTGGTTGGCCGCCTGCTTCACGACGCCAAGGCAATTCTTGCTGACTCGCTGGATGACATCGCACGTACCAGCGCCGAACGCGGCTTTGGCGGTGCCGACGGAACCCTGGATCTAGCTTTGGTCACCGACGGTTTGCGTGCAGAACGCGAGCAGGGCATCACCATTGATGTTGCCTACCGCTACTTCTCCACCGACAGGCGTTCGTTCATCCTGGCCGACTGCCCGGGCCACGTTCAGTACACCCGTAACACCGTCACCGGTGCGTCCACCGCTGATGCGGCGATCGTTTTGGTTGACGCACGTAATGGCGTATTGGAACAGACCCGTCGCCACCTCGGTGTGCTCGCCTTGCTGCGTGTGCCACGCCTGGTAGTGGCCGTGAACAAGATGGACCTAATCGGTTGGGATGAAAAGGGCTTCGGCGACATTGAAGCTGAAGTACTATCCCTCGCAGCTGAGTTGGGCGTCCAATCCACCACCGTTATTCCAGTCTCTGCACTACAGGGCGATAACGTCGTTGAGCCTTCGCAGGCAGCTAGCTGGTACACCGGACCAACCCTGCTCGGTCTGCTGGAAGACATCGAACCAAAGCTTAACGGCGGCGTTGCACGACTGGACGTACAGTACGTGATCCGTCCGCAGGGTGCACTTGCTCCAGGGCTAGATCCAGAACAGTACCGCGATTACCGTGGCTACGCGGGCACCTTGGTAGATGGCGTCCTGAATGTGGGGGACACCGTACAGGTGCTCTCCAATGGTCATCCTGTCACCAGCCGGGTGAAGGGGATCAGTACCCCAGCAGGCGAATCCACGCAGGCTCAGGCCGGCGACGCAATTGTTGTTGAACTTGATTCCAACCTGGACATTGCTCGAGGCGACACGATCGTGGCCGGTGAGCTGCCAACCCCACAGCGCGAATTCCAAGCGAATATCTGCGTCTTGGATCCGGTGAAGCTAACCAACGGCCAACGCCTGCTGATCAAGCACGGTACCAAGGTAGCTGCAGCGAAGCTTTCCACCGTTGACTATGTCATCAACGTGGCCGACTACTCGCAGCATCCTGCCGATAGCTTGGAGCTCAATGACCTGGGTCGCATCACCCTGCGTAGCCAGGCAGCATTGGCCATCGAGCAGTATGCAACTTCGCGTACTGGCGGTAGTTTCCTGTTGATTGATCCTACCTCCGGGCGCACCCTGGCTGCGGGGATCATCGAGGAAAACAATGAAGCAGCCTGATCTGCCAGAGCCCGCAGAAAACAAAGACCGCGTACGTTTGACCGCACACAGCGGCAAGACCGGGTACCGTAGCCGGTTCCTGGGCCTAGCCGCTGTGGGGGTCTTGGCAGCTGCAGCTGTAGTGACCACCTTCCTGCCGGGGCCAAATGAGATTCAGGCCAACGCCGCTGATAAGGGCCCGGCCGAAGAACTGAAGATTGGTTACTTCGCTAACCTCACCCACGCGCCGGCGCTTATTTCACAGTCCAAGGGAATTCTCAAAGACCAGCTGGACTCGGACGGCACGAAGATTGAAAGCCAGATCTTCAACGCCGGACCGGCTGCAGTGGAAGCTTTGAATTCCGGGGCCATTGACGCCGCATATTTGGGGCCAAACCCAGCGCTGAACAGTTACCTGTCCAGCCATGGTGAGTCGCTGAATGTGATCTCCGGTGTCGCTTACGGTGGCGCAAGTTTGGTTGTCAACGACAAGATCACCAAGCCAGAGCAATTGGCGGGGACTAACCTGGCAAGCCCACAGTTCGGCGGAACCCAGGACGTGGCCCTACGTAACTACGTCAAGGGTCTAAAACTGAGCCAGGATGCCACCGTGACACCAAGCTCGAATGGCACCGTTGCTCAGCTCTTTGGCCGCGGTGAGATTGACGGCGCATGGGTTCCAGAACCTTATGCCTCGTTGCTTGTTGAAAAGAACGGCGGTCACCGATTGGTGAATGAAGCTGATCTGTGGCCTGAGGGTAAGTTCCCAACCACCGTTCTTGTGGTTTCAAAAGATTTCATGGCAAGCCACCCGGCAACTGTTCAGAAATTGGTGGATGCCAATACTGAAGCAATTGATTGGCTAAACACCGCTGACGACAAGGAAAAGTTGAAGGCAGTGCAAGAAGCGTTGGCTAAGGCCAACGGCAGTACCTTTGATGAAGCGGTTATTGCCGCGGCGCTGAAGGAAGTCAACTTTAGTTCTGATCCGCTTCCGGAAACTTACCAAGAGCTGGTTGACCACGCTCTGGCCGTAGGCGTTGGAACCGGCGGAGACGCTGACGGACTGGTTGACACTCGTTTTCTCGACAAACAGGAGCGGTAATGGGAGTTCTGCTAAATGAAGTTTCCCTGAGCTACCCGGGTACCGGGCTGGTTATCGACCGGCTCAGCACAGAAATTGAAGACGGCGAATTTATTGCCGTCCTCGGTGCCTCGGGCTGTGGCAAGTCCTCGTTGCTGAACATGATTGCTGGTCTCCTTGCACCAACCTCGGGCTGGCTCGAAGTTCCCAAAGATGGCGCAGCATTCATGTTCCAGGACGCGAACCTGCTGCCATGGCTCACCGCGAGTGAAAATGTCGATTTGGCGTTAAAGCTTGCCGGACATCCGGCGGACAAACGCGGAGCGCGAGTTGAAGAACTGCTCAAGCTGGTCCAGCTAGGACATGCCAGCAACAAAAAACCGCATGAGCTGTCAGGCGGTATGCGTCAGCGAGTGGCCCTAGCCCGAGCCTTGGCTCAGGACCGACAGGTTCTCTTGATGGATGAGCCATTTGCGGCTCTTGACGCGATAACCCGTGACATGTTGCACGAACAACTGCGCTCGTTGTGGGAACAGACGGGCAAGACCATCATCTTCGTGACTCACAATGTACGCGAAGCGATTCGACTCTCCGGTCGAATTCTGGTGCTCTCCTCCCACCCGGGACGCATCCTGGAAACCCGGCGCATCACCGATGAGCTACGCAATAACCCGACCCAAGCAGCGGCCCTGGCCGATGAACTGACCACGATCCTAAGGAAGGAGCAACGGAAACATGAGCTCAATGACCGAATCTCGAACTAAGTTGAAGCCCGTGCTTGCCCTCAAGCTGCGCCCTAGTGGCCGGCTCGATGCACTGGTTGCTCCGTTGCTTACCGTGGTAGTACTGGTGAGCCTGTGGCAGATCGTTTCGTGGGTTAGCCCGCTGCGTGAAGACTTGTTCCCAGGTCCAATATCTGTGGCGCAAAAGCTTCCGCAGCTGCTTGCCGACGGTTCGCTTGTATCGGCTGTGGGCAATTCACTCTTCCGCGCAGTGAGCGGATTTGTGATTGCCGTGGTGATCTCAACACCGTTAGCTTTGCTCCTTGCGCACCAGCCATTGCTGCGCAAGGGCGTGGGCCCGTTGGTTTCGGCTATGCAGGTTTTGCCGTCTATCGCGTGGGTGCCAGCAGCCATTATTCTTTTTGGTCTCAGCGACGCAACCATTTACACGGTGCTGTTGCTGGGTGCGATTCCATCGATTATCAATGGCTTGCTTTCGGGCATTGACATGATTCCTTCGCAGTACAAGTCGCTGTCCAAGGTGCTCGGTGCTTCCAAGTGGGAGCACATGCTGCACATTGAGTTACCAGCAGCTATGCCTGGGTACGTAGCTGGTCTACGTCAGGGCTGGGCATTTGCTTGGCGTTCATTGATGGCTGCAGAACTCATTGCCGTTGGTGGTTCGTTGGCCCTGGGCGTTGGCTCATTGCTTCAACGAGGACGCGACTTGGCAGATCTTTCGCTGGTTATGCTGGTGATTCTCACCATCCTGTTGGTTGGTGTACTCATTGAATTGGCCGTCTTCGCTCCTATTGAACGCAAACTATTGCGTGACCGTGGCATGAGCCGTACGGGGGAGAGCAATGGCTAAAGGACATATCACCCTTATTGGTGGTGGCCCGGGAGATCCAGAGCTGATCACCGTAGCCGGATACAAGGCTTTGCTTTCCGCAGATGTTGTTCTGGCAGACCGTTTGGGTCCCACCGCATTGTTGGCAGACCTCTCAGATGATGTTGCCGTCATCGATGTGGGCAAGGGCCCGGGCTGTCACGTGAAGACCCAAGACGAGACCAACGAACTGCTGGTCAAATACGCGCTGGAAGGCAAGCACGTTGTTCGCCTCAAGGGCGGGGACCCATTTGTTTTGGGCCGTGGCGGCGAAGAAGTGCTTTACGCAGCCAAATACGGAATTTCCACTCGCGTGATTCCTGGTGTCACCAGCGCGATTTCGGTGCCGGGTGCTGCAGGAATTCCTGTCACTCACCGGGGGATCGCCACTGGATTCACCGTAGTTAGTGGTCACACTGAACTTGCAGATGTTCCGGTTCGCTCTGATCACACCCTGGCGGTGCTGATGGGCGTATCTAATTTGCCACTAATTGTTGAGACATTGCTTACCCGAGGTTTGCCGTCAAGTACGCCGATTGCGATAGTTGAGCGAGGTTACTCACAGACGCAACGCACAACTATCGGTACGCTAGAAGAGATTGTAGTGCGCGCCCGCAAGGCCGCAGTGGCGAATCCGGCCGTCATCGTTATTGGTGATGTCGTTCGGCTAGCCCCGGAAGCCTCCGACCAACTGGTAGACCTCCTGCCGCTAGAGAACGCCGATGCCACCGAGCCGGCCTCATTCGTTGACTAAGAAAGAGAAGTTGTTTGATGAGTGAAATTATCGTCCCAGAGCACCTAAACTCCCGCGCACTGCGTGTAGCCATTGTTGGCGCCGGTCCTGCTGGCATCTACGCCGCGGACCTGCTGAACAAGAGCCAGCCAGTCGCCTCGGGTGAACTGAAGCTACATGTAGACCTCTTCGATGAGTTGCCTACTCCTTTCGGTCTGATCCGCTACGGTGTGTCCCCGGATCACCCGCGCATCAAGGGCATTATCAACGCTTTGCACAAGGTGCTTAATAATGACTGGATCGATTTCTATGGCAACGTTGGCCTTGGCCGCGACATCAGCCTAGAAGATCTACGAGCACGCTACGACGCCGTGATCATCTCCACTGGCGCCCAGAAGGATGCGGACCTGAATATCCCAGGCATCGACTTCGAAGGATCCTTCGGCGGTGCAGACTTCGTTTCTTGGTACGACGCACACCCAGATGCTGATAAGAATTGGGATCTTTCGGCCAAGGAAGTTGCTGTTATCGGTAACGGCAACGTTGCCTTGGACGTGGCACGTATCCTCTCCAAGCACGCTGACCAGCTGTTGGAAACTGAGATTCCTGAGCACATCTACGAGCAGCTCAATGACTCCGCCGTGACCGACGTGCACGTCTTTGGCCGTCGTGGTCCAGCTCAGGTGAAGTTCACCCCACTGGAATTGCGCGAACTTTCGCACTCCAAGGATGTAGACATCGTCCTTTACCCAGAGGACTTCGAGTTCGACAAGGCTTCGGATGAAGCTATGAAGAGCAACAACCAGACCAAGACCATGGTCTCCACCTTGACCAACTGGCTCATTGAGCAGGAAGAACGTGAAGAGGAACCAAGCGCTTCACGTCGCCTGCACCTGCACTTCTTGCAGTCCCCAGTTGAGGTTCTCGGCGAAGACGGCAAGGTTACCGGTCTGAAGGTAGAGCGCAACGAACTTGATGGAAACGGCGGCGCCCGCGGCACCGGCGAGTTTGTTGACTACCCACTGCAGGCTATCTACCGCGCAGTCGGCTACTTCGGCTCCGCAGTAGAAGAGATCGAATACGACGGCGCCAAGGGTGTTCTTCCAAACGTGGAAGGTCGCGTTCTTGACGCAGCAGGCACCCATGTAACTGGCCTGTACGCTACCGGTTGGATCAAGCGTGGACCTATCGGCCTGATCGGTCACACCAAGGGCGACGCTCTTGAGACCATCACCCACCTGCTTGAAGATTTGGGCAACCTGGCGCAGCCAGAGTCGACAGAGTCGATTTCTGAGCTGCTTGAAAGCCGCGAAGTTGCTTACTCGGATTGGGACGGCTGGAAGACCTTGGATGAGCACGAGAAGGACCTGGGCGCGTCCGCAGGCACCGTCTCCACTCGCTTCGGTGACATCACCCGTGACCGCGTGAAGGTTGTAGAGCGTGAAGAGCTTTTGGAAATCTCACGCGCAAAAAAATTAGCTGAGAGTCTGTAAGCTTCACCCCAGACTCTGGTGCTCAATGGCGGTGACTGCTAGCAAGAAATTGCTAGCAGTCACCGCCATTGGTGTATTTGCCTACGTTCGTGAGTTACAGCAGCGTCTTCCATAGATAGTCCTCGCCGACTACTGGTATTCCGTAGTCCCGGGCCTTTTTCGCCTTACCCGAAAGCGAGTCAGGGTCAGCGGCAACCAATAACGCTACCTTTTTCGTTATCGCTCTGTGTGGCGTGTATCCGGCGGAACTAAGCTTTGCCTCGATATCCGAGCGCGGTTGACTCATGTCTCCAGTTAAGACGACCAAGGATCCGGGTGCGATTCCTGCGCTGTGGTGTCCAAGCGGAGGACGCTTGTTGGATTCGAACTCAGCTGGTCGATCTCGAACCGAATCGATCAATGTTTGGGGCAGTCCAAGCAAAGCGATGACCTTTTCGAGATCCTTGATTTCCTCATCGGTGAGAATTCCGTCTGACCAAGCGGTATCAACGAGCTGCTGAAAATAGATTTTGTGCAGTGCCAGAGCACGATCTTTGTCTAATCCGATTTCCTGAGCAGCTTGAATCAATTGCGATTCTTCGTGAGCTGAGAGGTATCGATCCATGAGTACCAGGTCTAGTAGCGCTAGATAGTTTTCTTCTGATTCAGTCCCGAGAAACTCGGGAAGTTCAGCCGCCAGTTTTTCGAGAAAATGCTCTGTGGGTTTCTTGGAAGTCGATTGGCGAATCACGGGAACGATTCGATTTTGGGGTTCCGAAGAAAACCAAGCAGCAGCTGATGCCAATTGTAGTTTGGCGTCCCATTCGCGTTCGTCAGGATCTAGTTCCATGTAACGAGCCAGTAGCACCGCGGTAGCTGCGGCATCACCTGCAGCGCTGTGGGAGTTTTGCAGTTCGATGCCAAACGAGTCGCAACAGTCCTGCAGAGACCGGCCAGCGCCCTGCAAATATCGATGAGACATCCGCATGGTGCAAATACCCTGGTCTAGAAAATCAACTGGAACAGGTACGGAACTATTTCGGAATTCTGCTTCAAGAAATCGAGCGTCAAATGAAAGGTTGTGAGCGACTAGAACCGTGCCGGAGAGCCTCCAATGGAGCTCTTCCGCGACTTCTTGGAAGGTCGGAGCGGCCAGTATGTCGCGACTCTGGATTCCATGAATTGATTGTTTGCCAAGATCGCGCTGGGGATTTATCAACGTTTCCCATCGTTCAACTATCTCTCCGGACCGAGTCATGGTGACAATCGCAATTTCGGCGATGCGATCGTTGCCTCCAGGGAAGAGCCCTGTGGTCTCTGTATCCAGAATCGAGAATAATGCGTTGTTCAATTTTGCTCCTCCGGAGAACGCTGTTGCCTCAATTTATAGCAGGGACACACCCCAGTATGGGAAGAAAACGTCTCAGGAAAGACAACAGCTCAGGCACTAAGTGCCTGAGCTGTTGCATTATTCGGTTTTGCCTAGTTACCGGTTAGCTCGCAACCGCAGCCTTTTCGAGGGTTTTGCCTTCGGTCACGTTACGGCGAAGCATGACGAACAGCAGGACCATGCCCGCAGTGATAGACATGTGGCCTAGCCCCGCGATGCCAGAGATCATCGCAGATGATTCAATTCCTAGCACAGTCATGATGCCGTGGGTTAGCTGCATGCCGGCGGTCAGAACAACACCGACGTTGTAGGTACCCATGAACCATGCAAACATCTTGCGGTGCTTGCTCAGCGTGAACGCCTTTTCCAAAAGCAAGACCAACAGGAGCATCATGAAGCCCAGGATCAGCAAGTGTGTATGCACCACCGAGAGCTGGGTTGACTGACCTTCGGGGAAGTCATTGATTTTGGTGAATTCGCGGTAGAACAGTCCTGAAGCGACGCCGAGGATCATGTAGATGAAGGAGAAGTTGACGAGCTTACGCATTGATTTCACTTTCTTTGTGAGCTGATGAATCTGCAGGAGCTTCTGCAGAGGACGATGATTTGCCGAATATGGGTCGCTTGGCTGAACCCAGTACGGAGAAGAGGGCTGGGAGCAATAGCGTTCGGACAACGAAGGTGTCGAGTAAGACGCCAAGTCCGACTATCAAGCCCAGCTGACCAAGCACGGTGAGCGGCAAGGTAGCCAACGCTGCGAAGACTCCCGCCAGAACCAATCCGGCGCTGGTGATCACTGACCCGGTACGGCTTGCTGCCTGCACCACTGCTTTGCGGAGTTCAAGTTCTTGAACGTCTTGTTGGACCCGATGGGTGAAGAAGATCGTGTAGTCCACACCCAACGCCACCAAAAAGACGAAGGCGAGGAGTGGAACCTGAACGTCCAGGGCCTTGGCGTCAAAGACGAGTGAGGAAACCAGTGAGCCTAACCCAACGGCAGCGGCGGCACTGAGCAGGTTTACCAGTCCTAAGGCGAGGGCTGTACGCCATGAACGGGTAAGCCATCCGAGCATGACCAAACAGATGATCATGATCAATGGGGCAATCACATACAAATCACGCAAGTGCATTTGATGTGAGTCCAATTGCGCAGCGGTTTGTCCGCCAATGAGTACTTGCTCTTGATCTGCGGTAAGCGTGCGAAGCTCGGTCACTAGCTCCTTCGCCGCAGCTGAGTTTGGATCAACTTCGGGAATGACGGAAATCTGCTGCCAGTCCGAGGTTCCTACCTGCGTTGCAGCGCCCACACGCTTCACGTTCTCTACTCCAGCGAACTGACTGTTCAGCGCATCAACTTGATCTGCATGAGCAAGGACCGTAATTGGTTGGGCTTCGCCGGCCGGGAAATGAGCAGAGAGTTGTTCCATTGCGGTAGCCGACTGTGTTGGCGTACGGAATTGTTCCGTCTGCGACAAACCGATTCGAGTTCCGGCCAGCGCGCTAGCAAGTACCAGCAAGAGAACTACCAAGGCAGTCAGGTTCAGTCCGGGACGAAGCATTACTACTCGTGCTGCACGTCCGAAGAAATTCTCTTTTGTGATTTCTGTTCCGGGGCGAGGGATCAACGGCCAGAAGGCTTTACGTCCGCTCATTGCAAGTACGGGAGGCAGAAGTAATAGAACAAAGATTGCAGCGATCAATAGTCCGGCCGCGCAGACAATACCTAGTCCACGAGTGTCGTCCATGACGGCTAGGCCGAGGGTCAATAGCGCAAGGACGACGGTGAGGTTTGAAGTCAGGATGGCTGCGAGGCTGGAAGTCCAAGCTTTGCTCAGTGCTTGACGATGGTCGTCGGTCTTGTGCAGTTCGTCGCGGTAGCGCGAGATCAACAACAGGGCGTAGTTGGTACCTGCACCGAAGACTAGGACACTGAGCACGCCTGAGTCGAAGCTTAAGCCCCAGAGGTTGCCCAACAGATTAGCTACCAGCGAGGCGCTACGGTCGGCTATGCCTACAACGGCTAGCGGAAGCAACCACAGCACAGGCGAGCGGTAGGTGAGAATGAGCAGCACAGCAACGATGCTTACGGTGACTGCCAGCAAGGTGAAATCGGCCCCTGCGAACGCGTTGGTGATATCTACAGCGAAGGCGGTGGAACCAGTTACTCGCAGATCAAGACCCTGAACTGGATTTTGTTGAATCCAATCACGGATATCCTGCAGTGTTTGTTTGTCTGCTTCGGTAGACACCGTGCTCCACGAAAGCGGGAGCATTGCTGCTTGCTCATCATCGCTGAACAAGAAGCGACCACCGGTAACCTTTGCACCCTCGGACAGTGCCTTGCTTTGGCTCTCTAGGTCGCTCTTGTCTTGATTCGTGAGAGCAGAACTATCAGTCTTCGTGGCGACCAATAGGGCGGTGGTGTTGTTGGCTGAGGTGTTCTCGTCCAAGATCTGTTGAACTTTGGCCGAGTCTGAGCCGTCTACTAATGAACTGTCGGAACGGGCTGGAGCTTCAAGACTGCTGAGCGCTCCAAAAAGAATGGCGATACAAGCGATTATTGCGCCGACCCAAATGCGGGCGCCGCGGCGGCTGGTCAGTGACTGAGCAACCCGAGAAACAACTGAAACTTTCATAGTTCCAGTTAACGAGAATTTGCTGTTCCAGCCATCGTGGAATGAGCTGAATAAAAGATCAACCGAAAGGTTGAGACGGGCTCTGGTGTGTTGTTCTGACCCAGAAACGAACTAGAGCAGACCGTGGTCCTTAGCCTTATTGATTGCGTCGGTTCGTGTGGTTGCCTGGAGCTTGTCGAAGATGTGCACCAAATGCGTTTTGACCGTAGCTTCGGAAACAAAAAGCGCCTTGGCGATCTGTTTATTGCCCGCACCGGTAGCGAGTTGTAAAAGCACGTCGCGTTCACGTGCTGTGAGTTCCACTTTGGGTCGGCGCATCCCTTCAACAACACGCAGCGTCATTTCTGGGGCTAGCACCATGTGGCCGGCGGCGGCTTGTCGAAGGGACTCGACGATGGTCTGAGCGCTGACGTCTTTGAGCAGATAACCGCAGGCCCCAGCTTCAATGCAAGCTAATATCTCTGAATCTTTGTCAAAGGTCGTCAAGATCAATACTTGCGGAGCCTTGGGAAGTTTACGGATGGCAGCGGTTGTTTGCGCACCATTCATGCCGGCGCCTAATCGCAGGTCGCACAGCACCACATCAACCGCCGTGTCTTTGACGAAGTCCACGGCTTGCTCGCCGGTGGAGACCTCGCCGACAACGTGGATATCCGCATAATTATCAAACAATGCGCGAAGGCCAGTGCGAACAATCGGGTGGTCATCAACGAGCAGGATCTTGATCATGAGTTGTCCTTTGCAAAGTGCAGTGGAAGGTGAGCGCAGAGGGCAGTACCCTCGCCAATGGCGCTCTCTACGTCCAATCCTCCGCCAAGTTCATTAAGCCGACGGTTCATGGCGGTCAGCCCGAAGCCACCTACGGGCGTATTGTGTTGCAGTTTGCCATTCGGTGGGGTGAAGCCGCGCCCATCATCGACGATGTCTAGGCGTACTTCGTCGTCACTGTAGCTCAAGCTGAGCACCACAGTGGTGGCCTGCGCATGGCGTCGAACGTTGGACAGGGCTGACTGCGCGGTACGAAGCAGGGCAATCTGCAGGCTTGGATCGAGCAGGGGTAAACCAGGCTCAATATCTACTCTGCTCTTCACCCCGGAATCTGTTGCGAAGTCATCAAGGATGCGGGAGAGGGCTCCGGCGAGCGCTTGGGAATCAAGTTCTGCTGGAGCCAGCGCGGCGATGATTCTGCGGAGGTCTGTCAGGGACTGCCCGGAGAGATGGTCGATCCGTTCCAAAGCCTCGTTGGCAGCATCGAGGTTGCTTGCAGCGCTTGCGGCTTTTGCATGTAACCCGATAGAGGAAAGCTGCTGAGCAATGGTGTCATGGATTTCTCGGGCCAGCCGAGTACGCTCGGCTGCTATGCCTGCTTCATGCTGCGAACGGGCCAGCTCCTCTTGTAAGGCTGATGTCTCTTCTTGAGCACGCATCAGGGAGTTGACCAATGAGGTGCGCTCCTGCGCATCGCGTTCCATCTGTAAGTAACCACGCGAGATGCCCCAAGCGAAAAGGCCACCGACCAGTGGGCCCGCCGCCGCGGCAACGTTGAGTTCCCCGTGGTGTAGAAAGGGTGCGATCAACGTGAATGCGTAGACCACAACGGACCACAGTATGGACGGTACAAATGGAAGCTGGTGTCCCAGCAGGAGCCAGAGGCTAAAAGCTAGCCACATGAATTCTGCAGAGACAAACAGGCTGACTATCCAAATGGTCAGGAGGATTGCTAACCACCAAGCGGGCCTGTTGATGATCTTGTTGTTGGTCAATGGAACGAACCCCATGGCGTACCAGCAAGCAAAAAGTACCGAGACCAGGACGGCCGCCCAAAGATGCTCTGGCGTTGAGACTTGTCGCAGCATCGCAATCACCAGCAGTATGGCCGTGACTAGATGCTGACCCCACAACAGCACCCTTGGCGATGCCAAGGAATGCTGCTGGATCTCTAGGTCCAGTCGTTGTGGCTCATTAGTACTCATGAATGCCAGCCTACTAAAGCTGTGGCTGACTACTGGTCTGTGAGCACTACCAATTGGGCAGTTGCCCGGGTCATCGAAACGTACCGCCGAACTGCGCCCGATAGACCGGTGCCAAAGTTTTCGGGTTTGTAGACAGCCACAAAATCGAATTCAAGGCCCTTGACATTTTCTGGCGAAAGCGAGCTAACCCGGTTGGATGCAATGTAGGCAGGGTGGCTGATAACAGCTGCTGTACCTTCTGGATGATTGGCCAGCCATTGCTCAAGAATCGACGTCAGCTGTGTTGGGCTGGCGAAGCGAACCGACTCTCCATCAGATCTCAGGGAATCAGGAACATTGGCATCGGGCATCTGACTGTGTATCTGCGCGGCAGCAACTTCCATGATTTCTGCGGTGCTACGGTAATTCACCCGTAGCTGCGAGACCGTGGCATCTCTGATCCCGAGATGACTCAGGCGTTCCTCCCACGAACCGGTGAAGCCTCTTGATGCCTGGGCCCGATCTCCAACAATCGTTAAACTGCCCGAGGGGCATCGGCGCAAGACCATAGCCCACTGGGCGTCAGTCAGATCTTGTGCTTCATCAATCACGACATGTGAGTAGGGTCCATCGAAAATTTCCGTTTCGGAGTCGGCTTCAAGATGTTGGTTCAGTAGTTGCTCTTGAAGATCTTCGTGGATCAATTGAGAACTCAAGTCCTCTTTATCGTCAGCGGACTGCACTAAATCACTGATCACACTTTTCCACTGTTGACGTTCTGCCCGCACCGTCGCTTCACGGCGCTGCCGCTTTGATTCGTTGGCGGGATCACCGATCAGCGAGCGAGACAAGTCGATCAGCGGAATATCGGCATTGGTCCACGAACGTGTTGAGGGAGCGGCGAGTAACTTCTTGATGTCGTCATCGCCCAGCTCTACACCGCTATAGCGCAGCAGCGCTGGTGTCGTATACAGGCTGCGCAACAGATTCATTGGATCTAGTAGTGGCCAGCACTCATTGAGGTGGGCAGCGAGGTCGGTATTTCTTTCGAGCTCATGGCGCAGGGTCTGGTGCAATGATGCTTCGCTGGCTAGGTGTGGCAGAAGCAGTTCAATCAGTGCCTCGCGTAGTTGAACTCTTGCTTCGTTATGAGGCGTAGCGGAGTCAACCATCGATACCGCGTTGCGCCACAGCTCAGGCGAAAGAGTAACTTGGCCGTCAGTGAGTTGAATTTCCAAGCTGGTATTCGGAGGTAATTGGAAAACCTTCACCGCTCTCTGGACAGTATTGAGCATCGAGGTACTGGCCTTGATACGAATGATGTCCGGGTCTGTCTCGGCAAGCACCTCACCCTCAATCGAAACTATGTTCGAAAGCGTTGAGATTTGTACTTCCTCCTCGCCAAGGTTGGGCAGGATATCGGAGACGTAGGCTGAATAGGCTTCGTGTGGACTGACAACCAAAATCTTGCCGCCTTGGCTGCGCAAGCGCGGATCCGCATAGAGCAAATAAGCCGCCCGGTGAAGAGCAACTACGGTTTTCCCGGTTCCGGGCCCACCATCAACTACCAGTGCACCTTTCGAGCTGGCGCGAATGATTGCGTCTTGATCCGTCTGAATGGTTGAGAGGACATCTTGCATCTTTGATGTCCGAGTGCTTGAGAGCGAAGCGAGGAAGGATGAGCGATCATCTAGTTTTTGATGCTCGGACAGTAGCGATGAATCAAACACTTCATCCCAAAAATCGGTGATGACCTGACGACGCCACCGATAACGCCGGCGTAGAGATAAGCCATAAGGATTTTCATGGGTCGCTGCGAAAAATGGTTCTGCAGCCGGTGCGCGCCAATCGAGCATCAGTTGCTTGCCTACGGCATCGCTTAGCCCAACGCGGCCGATGTACTGGCGCTCGCCGGTAGTCGTGTTTTGCATGAACCCCAGGCAGGCAATGGGCCCCATGCGGTCAAGCTGGCGAAGCCTTTGACCTAACTCGTTGAGCTCAATGTCGCGTTCTAGGGATTGTTGCAAGTTGCCGGCGTGGTCTTTCCCGCGACGGGCGATGCGCTGCACGGTTTCGCTGCGCAGTTCTTCTACGCGTGCGGCGATCTCATCTAAGCGTTGCTGATCTTCGTCGAGGGCGGTGAAAGGTTCGGTGTCGGATGATTTTTCGGAAATCTCAAAGTAGCTGATGCTCATGGCTCTTTCTGGCACGGTGACTCCCGGACGTGGGTGATGCTCAAAGGGGAAGTTATTGATTATGAACCATGGGTAGGGCCTTGCGGCAAGGCCCCCTCAACGCGCTATTCTGAAAATGTAGGAAGTGGCGCAATGGGTTTTACTAGCTATTGGTTGTGAGCCTTAACTCACTTCACGCCATGGTGATCAGGGGAATTTTCACCACAACAATGACACGGTAGGATAGAACTACTCAGGTATTGATCCGGCTATCACCGGGGAGCCTTCGGAAGAACAGCGGTACTGGTTTGCCAGCACCACCTAGTAGAACCGAACGGGACCAGCCCGTCATAGCTGATGACAAGTGGTTCTTCACCATCGGGTGAGGAATAAGCGGGGTGGTACCGCGGCATTTCTGCCGTCCTCGTAGGCAAGGAATTATCGACCCTACGCTTGAAGGACGGCCCATTCGATGAGCTTTTACCCGAAGGTCACCACTGACCCAACCGGTTCGACCCCGGCTTCACCGCGATTCCCAGAACTTGAGAAGCGCGTCCTCGAATACTGGAAGAACGACGACACTTTCCAGGCCTCCATTGATCAGCGTGAGGGTGAAGAATTCGTCTTCTACGATGGCCCTCCCTTCGCTAATGGTCTGCCACACTACGGCCACCTGCTTACCGGCTACGTCAAAGACCTTGTAGCTCGCTACCAAACCCAGCGGGGCAAGCGCGTTGAGCGTCGCTTCGGTTGGGATACCCACGGACTGCCAGCCGAGCTGGAAGCCATGAAGCAGCTGGGCATGACGGACAAGAAGCAGATCGAAGCCATGGGCATCGATAAGTTCAACGACGCCTGCCGCACCTCGGTGATGAAGTACGCCGACGAGTGGAAGCAGTACGTCAACCGTCAGGCTCGCTGGGTTGATTTTGAGAACGACTACAAGACCCTGAACGTTGAGTTCATGGAGTCGGTCATCTGGGCTTTCAAACAGCTCTCGGACAAGGGCCTGACCTATCAGGGCTTCCGTGTGCTTCCATACTGCTGGAAGGACGAAACCCCACTGTCCAACCACGAGTTGCGTATGGACGACGACGTTTACAAGAACCGTCAGGACCAGACCGTCACCGTTGGTTTCACCATCCTTGCCGGCGAAACCGAGGCCTCCAAGGCCCTTGCTGGCGTACAGGCCCTGGCCTGGACGACCACCCCGTGGACCCTGCCAACCAACGCCGCGCTGGCAGTGCACCCATCGATCGAGTACGTTGTCGTTCCAGCTGGTGAGGCCGGCGTGAAGGCCTCAGCCGCCGCCGGTCCATTCCTGCTGGCCAAGGACCTTTTGGGCTCCTACGCCAAGGACTTGGGCTATGAGGATGCCAAGGACGCTGCCGCTGCGATCACCGCCACCTTTGCTGGTGCTGATCTTGCTGGCGTACGCTACCAGCCACTGTGGGATACCTACACCGACACCGAGAAGTACGGCACCGAGAACGCATGGCAGATTGTCACCGCCGACTACGTCACCGTAGCTGACGGTACCGGCATCGTTCACCAGGCTCCGGCCTACGGTGAAGATGACCAGAAGGTCTGTGAAGAAAACGGCATCCCTGTCATCATCTCTGTCGATGAGGGCGCCAAGTTCCTCTCCGTCTTTGCCGGCGGCCCACTGGCTGACATCGTTGGTGTGCAGGTCTTTGACGCCAACAAGACCATCACCAACGTGCTTAAGGATGAAGCCAAGCTGATCAAGCAGGCCTCCTACGAGCACTCCTACCCACACTGCTGGCGTTGCCGTACCCCGCTGATCTACCGCGCGATTTCTTCTTGGTATGTTGAGGTCTCCAAGTTCAAGGACCGCATGGTCGAGCTGAACGAGCAGATCAACTGGATCCCAGGCAACGTGAAGCACGGCCAGTTTGGCAAGTGGCTGGAAAACGCTCGCGACTGGTCCATCTCGCGTAACCGCTACTGGGGTTCGCCAATCCCAGTCTGGGAATGCACGGGAGCAGAATGCACCCACCGCGAAGTCTTTGGCTCATTGGATGAACTGAAGAACTTCTTCGGTCGCTTGCCACTGAACCACGAAGGACAGCCAGATCTACACCGCCCATTCATCGATGAGCTGACCAAGGCTCACGAAGGCTGCGCCGAAGGCGGCACCCTGGTGCGCGTAGAAGACGTACTGGATGTCTGGTTCGATTCCGGTTCGATGCCATACGCCCAGGTTCACTACCCATTCAACAACCAAGACTGGTTTGATTCCGGACACCACCCGGCTGACTTCATCGTTGAGTACATCGGTCAGACCCGTGGCTGGTTCTACACCATGCACGTGCTTTCCACCGCGCTCTTTGACCGCCCTGCCTACACCAACGTGATCTCCCACGGCATCGTGTTGGGCTCAGACGGTCAAAAGATGTCCAAGTCCTTGCGCAACTACCCGGATGTTAACGAGGTCCTAGACCGCGATGGCTCCGATGCGATGCGCTGGTTCCTGATGGCTAGCCCAATCCTGCGCGGCGGCAACCTCGTTGTCACCGAACAGGGCATCCGTGATGGCGTGCGTCAGGTATTACTGCCACTGTGGAATGTTTGGCACTTCTTCAACCTCTATACCAACTCTGCGAACAACGGGGCTGGCTACGAGGCCAAGCGTTCAACCAGCTCAACCGACCCGCTGGATCGGTACATGCTCGCCGCGACCGGCCAGCTCGTGCGTGATGTCACCGTTGCTCTGGACACTTACGAAGTCTCTGACGCCACCGAAGCTGTACGCCAGTACATGGATACCTTGACCAACTGGTACGTACGCCGAAGCCGCCAGCGTTTCTTCGATGAAGATACCCAGGCCTTCGACACCCTGTACACCGCACTGGAAACCTTGGTGAAGGTCACCGCTTCGCTGCTGCCACTGGCCAGCGAAGAGATCTTCCGCGGACTGACCGGCCAGCGTTCGGTGCACCTGACCGATTGGCCAGATGCCAACGAGTTCCCAACCGATGCAGGCTCGTTGGAAACCATGGAAACCACTCGTAAGATCTGCTCGGTGGGCTCCTCACTGCGTAAGGCTAAGAACCTGCGTGTGCGTTTGCCACTGGCTGAACTGAAGATCGTCTTGGCTGGTGCTGCACGTTTGGACGGTACCTACGCTTCGATCATCAAGGATGAACTGAACCTGAAAGCCGTGACCTTGATCGACGCTGAGGGTGTCGACGCAGCTAGGTACGGCATCAGCCAGCAACTGGTAGTCAACGCTCGTGCCGCCGGTCCACGCTTGGGCAAGAATGTGCAGCAGGCCATCAAGGGCGCCAAGTCCGGTGACTGGTCAGTGACCGATGGCGTGGTGACCGCTGGCGGTCTGGAACTTGTTGAAGGTGAATACACCTTGGATACCGTCGTAGATGCAGAAGGCGATATCGCTGCCGCAGTGATCGACGGCGGCTTCTTGGTATTGGACACCGAGGTGACCGAGGCGCTGGCTGCTGAAGGCACCGCACGTGACATGGTTCGTTCCATCCAGTCTGCCCGTAAGGATGCAGACCTGCAGGTTTCGGATCGCATCCAGACGGTGATCACTGCTAACGCGGCCACCATCGCAGCGCTAGAAGCTAACCGCGAATTGATCTCCGGTGAAACTCTCACCGCGCAGCTTGAATTGCGTGTTGATGAAAACGCCAAGGCTGAAAGCGTAAGCGTACAGAAGCTCGACACCACCACAGCAGAGGCTAACTAGTGAGCGAACTAAATCGGGTTTACGGCCAGTTGCTGGCCCGTGCTCCAGAAAACAAGATGGAACCTCGGATGGATCCGATGTTCCGTGCCATGGAGTTCCTGGGCGAACCAAACAAGTCTTGCCCGGTCATTCACATCACCGGTACCAACGGCAAAACCTCGACTGCACGCATGATCGAGTCACTGCTCGGTGCCCATGACCTGCGCACCGGGCGGTATTCCTCGCCGCACCTAATTTCCGTCACCGAGCGAATCAGCATTGACGGGGATCCTGTTGATGATGAAACTTTCGTTCGCGTCTGGGACGAGATCTTGCCCTTCATCGAACTTGTTGATGCTGAGCTTGTCGAGCGCGGCGAAAACAAGCTGACCTACTTTGAAGCGGTCACCATCTTGGCCTTTGCCATCTTTGCTGAGGTACCAGTGGACGTTGTGGTGCTAGAGGTTGGATTGGGCGGCATCACCGATGCCACCAATGTTGCCGATGGCGATGTCTCGGTTTTCACCCCTATCTCGCTGGATCACACCGACCTGCTGGGGGACACCACCGAGCTGATTGCTGAAGAGAAGGTGGGGATCCTCAAGCCAGGCGGATACCTAGTTTCTTCGGTGCAGCCTACCGATGCCGCTGACGTATTGCTTGCCCGTGCGCGTGAGCTGGAAGTTCCTGCAGCTTTTGACAGCTTGGACTTCAAGCTTTTGGAGCGTAAGTCTGGTGTGGGTGGACAGCTAATTTCCATTCAGGGACAGGCTGCTCGTTACGATGAGATCTTCCTGCCACTGCTTGGTGCCCACCAGGCACAGAACGCAACCGTGGCCCTTGCTGCTGTTGAGGCGTTCCTTGGGGGAGGCCAGCGCGAGCTGAACGCGGATCTAGTGCGTCAAGGCTTTGCCGCGACCTCCAGTCCGGGTCGCCTTGAATTGGTACGTAGCGCACCAAGCATCTTGGTAGATGCTGGACACAATCCTGAGGGAATTCGCGTTTCTGCAGATGCAATCAAGGAATCATACGGGTTCACCCGACTGGTACTCATGGTTGGCATCCTGCAGGAAAAGGACGCAGAAGCAATGCTCTACACCATGCGTGAAGAGTACGGCGATATGGTTGAGGACCTTTGCATCACCCAGTCTTCCTCGCCTCGTGCCATCCCAGCCGGTGAGCTGGCCACCCTAGCCATGAACGCTGGATGGCCTGAAGAAGACATCCACGTCACTGAAGATCTTGAAGATGCCGTGGAATGGTCGGTGGGTCGCGCTGAAGCTGGAGAAGATCTCGGCGGCGGCGTCTTGGTCACCGGTTCGATTACACTGGTGGGCGAAATTTCATTGTTGCTCAAGGGAAGTGAATCGTAATGGCCAAACTCACCCGTGCACAGCGCGAGTGGCGTCCTGGTATGAAAAAGAAGCAACGTTCTACAAAAACGATGTTTGCTTCCACCGTGTTGGTCTGTGAAGCCCTGCTGGCAGTATTTGTCACCTTGGCTGCATTTGGTCTCAAGCGTGGGGGAGAACCTGCTGTGGTGCTCGGCCTTGGCGCCGTCATCGCGTTACTGTGCATTCTTAACTGTGCGTTACTCGGAAAGAAGATCGGATTCATCATCGGATGGGTCTTGCAGTTGGTCTTTTTCCTCAGCGGATTTATCTTGGTCGATATGTTCTACCTCGCCGCGGCCTTCGCCTTGTGCTGGTGGTACGCCCTATCCAAGGGTGAAGAAATTGACGCTGAGAATCGACGTCGCGCCGCAGCCCAAGAAGCTTGGGACCAAGCGCACCCCGAACAAGCCTAATAACCTAGAAATACATCAACGATACGAAGAGGTAGTCAAATGACTGAACGTACACTGATCTTGGTCAAGCCAGATGGCGTCAAGCGCGCCCTGACCGGACAGATCCTTGCCCGCATTGAAGCCAAGGGCTACACCATTGTGAAGCTGCAGCAGCTGGAAGCTACTCGCGAGCTTTTGGCCGAGCACTACGCA
The DNA here is from genome assembly GCF_056934395.1 of Glutamicibacter sp. MOO4. Lineage (NCBI taxonomy): Bacteria > Bacillati > Actinomycetota > Actinomycetes > Micrococcales > Micrococcaceae > Glutamicibacter > Glutamicibacter sp. MOO4. The sequence continues at coordinate 1,375,327 of NZ_CM167800.1, read as the reverse complement.
GAGCACGAAGGCAAGCCATTCTACGAGCCACTGGTTGAGTTCATGCTCTCCGGTCCTGTTGTAGCCATCGTTGCTGAAGGACAGGGCGTAATTCCTGGCTTCCGTTCGCTAGCTGGCACCACCGATCCAACCGCCGCAGCACCTGGCACCATCCGTGGCGACTTCGGCCGCGACTGGGGCCTGAAGGTTCAGCAGAACCTCGTGCACGGTTCGGACTCCGTTGAGTCAGCAGAACGCGAAATTGGTATCTGGTTCGGCAAGTAAGCTGAACATGAGAAATCCCGGCAGATCGATGATCTGCCGGGATTTTTTGCCTTGGCGAATTTCTAGAGCCAATCGTCGAGGCTCTCAACGCTTGGAGGGGCAGTGCTGCCGCCTTGATCTAACTGTTGCTCCTCAGGTATTCCAATCATCACGACCTGATGATGCTCGGCCAAGGAGTCGGCTAGATGCGGGAAGTCATCATCTGTATTCCCGTTCTCAAAATTCAACATGCACAATCCTTCCAGTGGCTCTTGCCGCGTTATCCCGAAGCTGACTGAATCTGGATCAGGAACTGCAATACCGTGGTTTAAGTGAAGCATCCTGGGATGGAAAGCCTACCTCACATAAGTCACATTAAACACAAAGCCTAGTCTCGTGACAACGATACTCAGGGAAGAAAATGACTATCAGCGTGATTAGTTGACGTTTTGCGTAACAAATCGACCCAGTCAAGATCAGGGTAAAAAAAAGCTCTCCGGAAGATTTCCCTGATTTTTCAGGGATGATCTTCCGGAGAGCTTGTCAACAAAAACGGCTACCCTTTGGCCTCTTCGGACGAGGTGTCTTCAGCGCGATCGGCCTTAGCCAACGCTGCATCCTCTTCCTCGATCTCAGCTTCCGTTTGGATATCGGCGCTGGCCGCAGCAACCGGATTGGATTTGTCTCGCCCTGTCCAAACCTTGATCACAGCCCACGCTGCAGCTACCAGGGGAACAGCTAGTACCGCACCGATAATTCCAGCCAGCACGGTGCCGCCGGTCAATGCGAGCAGTACGACTAGTGGATGCAGGTTCAGTGCGCTCGCCATGACAACCGGCTGTAGGAAGTTACCTTCCAGCTGGTTCACCACGACTACCGCAGCCAAGACGATCAAAGCGACTACCGGTCCATTGGTCACCAACGCGATCAAGGTGGCAAGAATGCCGGCCACAGTGGCACCGACCATCGGAACAAATGAACCGAGGAAGACGATGACACCTAGCGGGATTGCCAGCGGTACACGGACAATCAGCAAGGTCGCGGTGATACCAATGGCGTCAACGGCAGCAACCGTTGCGGTGCCTCGAATGTACCCGCCGAAGGTGCGCAAGGCGCGGTCACCGGACTGGATCCACTTGTTGCGGTAGTGATCAGGAGTCCATGAAACGGCGAATGCCCAGATACGATCTCCGTCCTTCAGGAAGAAGAAGAGGATCACCAAAAGTAGAACTAGCCCAGTCAAGAAGCTGCCGGCAGCACTAAGCGTATTTAATGCGCCCGTGCCGAACTGCGAACTGGTCATGAAGCCAGTGACAGTCTTTACCGCTTCATCAATTTGGGTCTGATCAATTGTGATTGGCAGATTGCCAACCAAGCCTTGAACCATATCGTTGAGCTGGTTGAAACCCTGTACGGCCTTATCTACCAACTTTGGCCATTCGTTAATGACAGAGAAGACTAGCCCGGTTCCGATGCCACCGAGAACCAGGAAGGTCCCAAGGAAAACAATCCAGGCCGAAAGTAATGGCGAAAAGGTCTTGCGCAGTTTCACTACGAGAGGCCAAAGTGCACAAGAGATGATCACGGCCAACAAAGTTGGGATCACGATCATTGTCAGGCGCAGCATGCCCACAATAAGGAAGGCGGCAAGTGTACCGACGATGAGTAGCTGGGCACTGCGAATACCTAGTCGTCCTAAGAGATCACTCCAAAGTCCACTGACAGTAAAGTCAGGCTCGGTATCTTTGGTGACTAGTTGCTGGGCTCCGGATGCTGCTTTTGCTGGATTTGTTTGCTTCTTCTTTGGCGCTTGGGCTTTGCCCTTGCCGAAAAAAGCCATTGTTGCTCCTCGTAGCTTGTACTAAGTAGTTCTAACAATAGGCCAACGAGTTGACGAGCACCTAGGCCGACACCTCAGGGCAGGTTAAATCCTATTCAGCCTAGGTTTTAGCCGAAAAATAAGGGACTGAAGCCTGTCGATTGATTATCCGTGCGAGGTAACCGTGCGCTGGAATCCGGGGTCAGTGGACAGCACGTAGTTAAGGCAGTCAGGTGACCGTCCCAATGCGGGATGATCACCTGATGAAACCTACGAGCCGGGACTTTTAGGCCTTGAAATATTCCTCGGCCAGTAGCCCCATGACTATCTTGTCGTGGAACGAGCCATCGTGGAATCCTGCCTGGCGGATTCGGCCTTCCTCGTGGAAACCGGTGCGAACAAAAGTGCGTAAGGCTCTCTCGTTGTATGCCCAGACGTTCAGGCCGATCCGGTTAAGACCCATCTCGCGGAAGCCGTAATCAATGATCATCTTTGTTGCCAAAGTTCCGTAACCCTGACCTACGTTAGACCCACCGATCATGATCATCAGCTCAGCGGATCGTGCTGGAGCGTTGTAGTCATACAGTGCGGTGTGGCCAATTAGCGTGTCATCGGGAAGCGTGATCGACAGGCCAACGCCGTCGGTGGTGCCCCGGTTCAGGCTTCGTGACTTGAAAAGTGTGGCAGCTTCATTGACCGGGTGGGGGAGTACGAGGCTTCCTTGGAGAGCCATGAATTCTGGACTGTTCCACCATTGGGTGAGGAAAGCGAGATCATCCTCTTGTAGCTCACGCAATCGCAATTGGTCTGAAATCAGTAGATCGATTCCATAATTTTGGGCATTCTCTGTGTTCCATTTGTCACTTGCCATGTACCTAATCTACCGGTCTTTGCTGTGGAGAATTTGAAAAAATCGCGGAGCGCGAAGTCCTGCACATGCGTAGTTGAGTTATGTCACTGAACTCAACACCACCAAATCAACAAGGCAGTTAAAAGCCAGCCGGGTCGTTGCTAAGGCAACGACCCGGCTGGCCAAGACTATTCGAGATGGCTAAAGGCGGATTAGCCGAAGAACGCGTTAGGGAAGCGCAAGACGATGGAAGCGGCAACTAGGATCCACAGAACTGCGGTAATGATCCAGCTCCACTCGGTGAAGAATCGCTTGACCGCTGCACCTGCCGGAATAACGCCGGTGACTACGTTGCGCGCTGTAGTGAAGACAAAGAGTGGAATCACCATGACCCACACAATCATGCAGTAAGGGCACAGGGCATTGATTTCATAAAGAGCCTGGGACCAGAACCAAATGACCAGACCCGTAGCTGCAGTTACGCCTACTTGGAAGCAGATCCAGAACCAGCGTTTGAAGTTTGTTGCACCCGCCAGTAGTACGGCACCAATAGTGAGTACAATAGCGAAGCAGACAATACCGAAGAATGGGTTGGGGAAGCCGAAGATTCCGGCTTGCGCAGATCGCATCACAGTGCCACAAGAAATCCATGGATTGATGTCGCAGCTGGTGACGTAATCCGGGTTCTTGTACAGCTCCAAGCGCTCTAATACCAAGATTCCGGCAGCTAGCCATGAGATGAATCCGGTAATTACCAAGAGCAGCCCGAAACCGCGTTCTCTAGCCCACCAAGGCAACACGCCCGGGTTTTGGCTCTTTTCTAGTGATGAAACCATGTTTCGACTATTCCATAAATTTGTAGGAAAGCGGGAGTTTCCGCTTTGAGCCTTTTCATCTTAAGGAGCAATTCTGTGGAACTGATGAGAAGCGGTGAACGCGGTGTGAACTATATATGAGAGAATAGTGATGGTTGCTCGCGGATCCACAGTCTGCTTTCAACCCGACGACAGACTTTTGAAACAACAGATCGCCTGGCGATGCATCGCTTCGGTTGAGTGCCCAATACGTGCGCCTCCCGAGGGAATACCGCGGATCGTAGGGCTGCAAAGGAAAGCAGCCGGTTTTCATAGGCCACGTTGATCCGCAGGAATTGCGTCCAGTTCTATTTCAGAGCTAGTGGCAATCTTGCGGAAAATAGCGAGCTTTTGTGTCTGACCGATAGTAACTAGTCGGCCAAGAGACACGTGATGATTGTAGTTTCAGCGGTGGCGCCGTCTGTGGAGGATGCCTAAGCGGGACAAAGTAGGAGTACGCGAATCTAATGAGCGCAGCAAATCAACGAAAGGGCGGGGCGCAAGGTAACAAGCGAGGCAATCGTTCAACACGTGCCCGTCGAACCAGCGTTTCAACCACACCAGCGCGACCACTGCGTCGTGCAATGACCTTGGCAGAACTCAACGCCGCAGCTGGCGTTGAAGAAAGCCCATACCGCTGGCGAGCGACTCGCCGCACCCAGGTCTCAACCCCTGATTCAACCAAGCGGGCCAACCGTCAGGCTGAGCGTAAAGCTCAGGTTGCACGCCACGCTGCCAGCGACGAAGCAGTCGAGCAAGCAGCCACCCGGCAAGAAACTGCGGATCAGCAAGAACTAGCTAGCGCTGTTGTTGCACCTGCAGAAACTGCCGAGACTGCGCAGACTGAAGAAACTGCAGTGGCTGATGCTCCGGCTCCAGTAGTAGAAGACCACACCGGTCAGCTACTTGCTGAACACGGCAGCTCCATGATCCTTAACCCATTTGCTGTTCCGGAAACCGCTCAGGCAGTTCTGGCTCAGGCCGTGGCTAAGAAGCATGAACCAGCCCGCCGTGAAGCGCTGGACTCCGATGCTGAGGCCGATGACGTAACTTCACGTCGTCGCCGCCGCCGCCGTCGCGGAGATGTGGACTTGGAACTTGAAGGTGGCTCACAAGATGATCCACCCAACACGGTCACCCGAGTTCGTGCCCCACGTGCCAGTGTGGAGAGCCACGGCGCAGCCAGCGACCAAGTAACCTCGGTGCGCGGTTCAACGCGTCTTGAGGCAAAGCGTCAGCGTCGCCGTGAATCCCGCGAGACCGGCCGTCGCCGTCAGGTAATTACCGAGGCAGAGTTCTTGGCACGTCGCGAGTCGGTAGAACGCAAGATGATCGTTCGCCAGCGCGAGGACCGCATTCAGATCGGTGTCCTGGAAGACGGTGTGCTTGCAGAGCACTTCGTTTCCAAAACTCAGCAGGATTCGCTGATCGGCAACGTTTATGTTGGCAAGGTGCAGAACGTCTTGCCATCCATGGAAGCAGCTTTCGTGGATATCGGACGCGGCCGTAACGCTGTGCTGTACGCCGGTGAGGTTAACTGGGATATCGCTGCCCTTGAAGGTCAGCCACGTCGCATCGAAAACGCGCTGAAGGCCGGAGACTCGGTACTCGTTCAGGTCACCAAGGATCCAGTGGGTCACAAGGGTGCACGCCTGACCAGCCAGATTTCCTTGCCAGGACGCTACTTGGTCTACGTACCAGGTGGTTCCATGACCGGCATCTCGCGCAAACTGCCAGATGTTGAGCGCCAGCGCCTGAAGAAGATTTTGAAGGATCACCTGCCAGAAAACGCCGGCGTCATCGTACGTACCGCCGCTGAAGGTGCCTCCGAAGAGGAGCTGACCAACGATATTAACCGTCTGCGTGCGCAGTGGGAAGGTATCGAAGAGCAGGCCAACTCGACCAAGACCCTGGCTCCGGAGCTTCTGTACTCCGAACCAGATCTGACCATCAAGGTAGTCCGCGATGTCTTCAACGAAGACTTCACCAAGCTGATCGTCTCCGGCGAGCACGCTTGGGACACCATCGAGGCCTACGTCATGTACGTAGCACCAGATCTGATGGGACGCTTGGAAAAGTGGGAATCCGACGAGGATATCTTCGCTAACTACCGTGTTGATGAGCAGATTGCCAAGGCGCTGGACCGCAAGGTCTACCTGCCTTCGGGTGGTTCGCTGGTTATTGACCGCACCGAAGCGATGACCGTCGTTGACGTGAACACCGGTAAGTTCACCGGCTCCGGTGGCAACCTTGAAGAGACTGTGACCAAGAACAACTTGGAAGCAGCCGAAGAAGTTGTTCGCCAGCTGCGTTTGCGTGACATCGGTGGCATCATCGTTATCGACTTCATCGATATGGTCCTTGAGTCCAACCGCGATCTTGTCTTGCGTCGTCTTGTTGAGTGCTTGGGTCGAGATCGCACCAAGCACCAGGTAGCCGAGGTGACCTCCTTGGGTCTGGTCCAGATGACGCGTAAGCGTATGGGCACCGGATTGCTGGAAGTCTTCGGTGAAGAGTGCGAGCATTGTGCTGGCGCTGGTGTGATCACTCACGAAGAACCAGTTGAGTCGCGTCGCACCTTCAACTCGGCCGGCGAAGTTCAGGTAAAAAAGTTTAATGAAAAGCCTGCTCGTAATTCCCGTCGCCGTCGTGGTGGCGAGAAGGACGAGACCAAGCCAGCTGCAAAGCAGGAGAGCACCGTAGACGGTGAGAAGGATGAAGCCGCGCGTAACGCGTTGGCAAGCATCGCTGCTGCCTCGCACCTCGAAGTACACGCTGAAAATGCGGTGAACATCGAAGGTGAGCAGATTCCTGTGATCAAGACCAGCGTGCAGCCTGACGGCGACATCTCGGTCACCCTTGAAGCTCTCGAAGCGGCCCTACCGGGCAAGGGCGAGTCCGATGAGGATAATGAGGGCGGGCGCAAGCCACGTCGTCGTTCACGCTCACGGGGACGTAACCGTTCCCAGTCGGAGAATGAGACGCAGGACGCTAAGGTTGATGAAGCTGAATCGAGCACCGAAGAGGTACAGTCGGTAGCGGTTGAAGTTCATCAGGAGCCAAAGGCTGCCACGCAGCCTCGCAAGCGCTCACGCCGTGCTTCACGACCACAGGGCGCAGGAGCAGCGCAGTCGCAGCAGGACCAGCCGGTATTGACCGGTCTGGCCATGCCGGCAGCAAACGCCCCTATCGCCTCTGAGATCAGCACCCCTGCTGAATCAACGGCCACCGTTAGCGCGGTAGCCCCACAGAGTTCCACGAAACCGAAGCGACGCAGTCGTCGAGCCACCTCGGCTCAAGGCGACGCGAGTGCAGAAGTTCTCGTGGCTGAGGTATCCGAAGCTACCGGTTCGGTAGTTCAAATGGATGTCTCCAGTTCGCACAAAGAAAAGCCATCTGAGCCTGCCGGGCAACCGGTAATGCTCGGAGTGGGTGTTCCGGTACGCGAGCTGAAATAGATGAACTTGGTCACGCTTCCCCCGCTGGGGCACTTTGTATTTGCCCCAGTGGTGTGGACTAGCGTAATCTAGTTGATCGGTGCTAAACGCCAAGATCACGGACTTTCCGTCCGCTCGGCGTCAAGGCACAAGCGCATGAGATCCCCGGGATTCGCATCCTTTATTGGGTGTTCGGGTCGATATCTGCGCCGGTAAGACAATAAACGTCGAGTAGAAGTGAGTACCCACGTGGTGTACGCAATTGTCCGCGCAGGCGGCCACCAGGAGAAGGTTTCCGTTGGAGACCTCATCACCGTTGACCGTCTTCAGGCTGCCCCAGGCAGCTCCATCGAGCTTCCAGCTTTGCTGTTGGTAGATGGCGAGAAGGTTACTTCCGCAGCTGCTGATTTGGCTAAGGTCACGGTCACCGCTGAGGTTGTAGAAAACCTTCGCGGCGAGAAGATCGTAATCCAGAAGTACAAGAACAAGACCGGTTACAAGAAGCGCCAGGGCTTCCGTGCCGCTCTGACCAAGGTCAAGGTCACCTCGATCGCCTAATTGGGCCGATCGTAATATCCATTTTTGTAGCGAAAGAGGCTAAAAGGCATGGCACATAAGAAAGGTGCGAGTTCCACTCGCAACGGTCGCGATTCCAACGCACAGTACCTAGGCGTAAAGCGCTTTGGTGGTCAGGAAGTCAAGGCTGGCGAAATCATCGTTCGTCAGCGTGGCACCCACTTCCACCCAGGCGCCGGCGTAGGCCGTGGCAAGGATGACACCCTGTTCGCCCTGGCTGCTGGCGCAGTCGAGTTCGGCACCCGTCGTGGTCGCCGCGTGGTGAACATTGTTGCCGCAGCCTAATTTAGGCAACAGGCAAATTTTTTAGTACACAAGGGGTGGGCCGTTATTCGGTCCGCCCCTTGCGTGCATAGTTAGACTTTTCTGCGAGCACAGCTCGCAACCCCGTACTAGGAGAAGATGGCCCCGTGGCTGCATTCGTTGATCGCGTAACCCTTCATGTCACCGCAGGTAATGGTGGCCACGGTTGTGTGTCCATCAAGCGCGAGAAATTTAAACCGCTTGGCGGACCCGATGGCGGCAACGGCGGCAAGGGTGGCGACGTCATCTTGCGCGTTGACCCTCAGGTCACCACGCTGCTGGACTTCCACCACCTGCCACACCGCAAAGCCGGCAACGGCGAGCCAGGCAAGGGTGGACTGCACCCAGGCAAGCACGGTGAGGATCTGATCCTTGGCGTGCCTGCAGGTACCGTAATCAAGACCAAAGATGGCGACATCCTTGGTGACCTCATCAACATCGGGGACGAGTACATCGCGGCCCTTGGTGGCATGGGTGGTCTGGGCAACGCGGCAATCTCTTCGGATAAGCGCAAGGCTCCAGGCTTCGCATTGCTGGGTATTCCAGGCACCGCTCAGGACATTGTCCTTGAACTGAAGTCCATGGCAGATATTGCTCTGGTGGGTTACCCATCGGCTGGTAAGTCTTCGTTGATTGCCGCTGTTTCTGCAGCGCGTCCAAAGATCGCCGACTACCCGTTCACCACCTTGGTTCCTAACCTAGGCGTAGTCCAGGCCGGCGAAGTTCGCTTCACCGTAGCCGACGTGCCAGGACTGATCCCAGGTGCTTCCGAAGGCAAGGGCTTGGGACACGAGTTCCTGCGCCACGTAGAGCGCTGTGCAGCCATTGTGCACGTCTTGGACTGTGCCTCGCTGGAATCAGATCGTGATCCACTGACCGATCTGGATATCATCGAAGCCGAGTTGGCCAACTATGAAGCCGACTCCACCTTTGCTGGAACTGACGGCACGATCGTTCCACTGATCGAGCGCCCAAAGCTGATCGCCCTAAACAAGATTGACATGCCAGACGGCGCCGAAATGGCTGAATTTGTCCGTCCAGAGCTGGAAAAGCGCGGATACCGTGTCTTTGAGATCTCGGCACTCTCGCGTAATGGATTGCGTGAACTGTCCTTCGCTATGGCTGAATTGGTAGAACAGGCGCGAGCCGAAAAAGTTGTCGAGGCACCAGTTGTTGAGGTGCCAGTGATCCGTCAGCGTTCTTCGAAGCAGGAAGAGTTCTACATCCGCCGCGAAGAGCAGAACCTTGAGCCATTGTGGCGCGTTATCGGCGAAAAGCCTGAGCGCTGGATCATGCAGACTGACTTCCGTAATGATGAGGCAGTTGGCTACCTAGCCGACCGCCTAGCAAAACTGGGGGTAGAGAACAAGCTATTTAGGGCCGGTGCCAAGCCTGGTGACGCTGTCATCATTGGCTCCGAAGAAGATTCCGTGGTCTTTGACTGGGAGCCAACTATGGCTGCCGGTGCTGAACTACTCGGCGGAAGCCGACGTGGTGAAGACATCCGTCTGGAAGACCGCGGAGATCGCAAGACTCGCGAAGAAAAGCGCGCCGATCACGAAGAGCGCAAGGCCGCGAAGGCTGAAGCTCGTGCAGAGCTTGAAGCTGAACGCAAGGCCGGCATCTGGACTGAGTCGGTGAACGCAAAACGCAACAAGAAGGCTGCACCACCGAAGGCAGCCCAGGAGGAAAATTAAAGTATGAGTGAAAGTGCCACTAAGACTATTTCAGCCATTACCTCTCCTCACGAACTGCCCGAAGCACGGCGGATCGTAGTCAAGGTCGGATCAAGCTCGCTAACCACAGTTAGCGGGGGGATATCGCATGAAAGACTGAAGTTCTTGGTGGACACTCTCGCCGAGACCGTGAATAACGGGACCGAGGTTATCCTTGTTTCCTCCGGTGCAATTGCCGCCGGACTGGCCCCGCTGGGTTTGCCAAAACGTCCAAAGGACTTGGCAACCCAGCAGGCCGCGGCCGCAGTTGGTCAGGGTCTGCTGCTGGCCGAATACACACAGCTATTTGAAGAGCATGATTTGCGAGTGGGTCAGGTCCTACTGACCGCAGATGACCTGATGCGTCGCTCCTCTTACACCAACGCGTTGCGTTCTTTGGTTCGATTGCTGAACCTGGGCGTGCTACCTATCGTGAATGAAAATGACGCGGTAGCCACCCGTGAAATTCGTTTTGGCGACAATGATCGCCTCGCTGCCCTGGTAGCTCACTTGGTGAAAGCCGATGCCCTTCTGCTCTTCTCGGATGTTGATTCCGTCTATGACGCACACCCTGCGGACGGCGGAAGCCGAATCAGCACCATTGAGCACCCCGACGAGCTTGAATCCGTTGATCTGGGTACCCCAGGAGCTGCGGGAGTGGGCACCGGTGGCATGATCACCAAGGTTGATGCTGCAACCATGAGCTCTTCAGCAGGTATCCCAACACTCGTTACCAGTACCGACAACGCGGCTAAGGCCTTGCGTGGTCAGGACGTCGGCACTTGGTTTGCCGCACGCAATTCACGCCGCTCCGCACGAGACGTATGGTTGGCTTACCTCGCTGGTATTGAAGGCCGGCTGATTCTTGATGACGGTGCAGTCAAGGCTATTGCGCGGGGAACCAACTCGCTGCTTGCCGCCGGCATCATTGGGGTTGAAGGTGCATTTGAAGCTGGGGACGCCGTGGAACTCTGCGGATCTGACCGAGTTCCATTTGCCCGTGGCCTGGTTAATTACGGGTCAGATGAGCTACCTGAAATGCTGGGGCAGAACACCGGAGACCTGGTGGATCAGCTCGGCGAAGGTTACGACAAGTCAGTAGTGCATGTCGATGACCTAGCTTTGATCGAACCTATTTTCTAGGATGGGAACTATGAGTATCGACGCAGTACGAACAGAAGAACAGATCACCGACGTCACCAATTCGGTTTATCAGCTCGCTGATCGAGCTCGCCGTGCATCGCGGGTTCTCAAACGAGCCAACCGAGATTGGAAAGACCGCGCGCTGTTGGCCATCGCCTCCGGGATTGACGCGAACCGCTCCAAGATCATTGAAGAAAACAAAAAAGACTTAGAAGTTGGCCGTGGCAACGGAACTTCTGTGGCCATGCTGGACCGCCTGAAGCTGGACAATAAGCGCATTGACGGTCTGATTTCCGCCTTGCATGAACTTGCCGGCCTGCCAGATCCTGTCGGTCGCGTAGTTCGCGGCGAGACCCTGCCTAACGGTTTGCGCATGCGTCAGGTCAATGTCCCAATGGGTGTCATTGGAACTATTTACGAGGCTCGTCCCAACGTGACCGTAGACATTGCTGGGCTGTCGCTCAAGAGTGGCAACGCCGTGTTGTTGCGAGGCGGAACCGCTGCCTTCAACTCAAATCAGGCACTGGTCTCGACTATTCGTGACGCACTAGAATCTGTGTCTCTTCCACGAGACCTCGTGACTTCCATTGATCAATATGGTCGCGACGGCGCAGATGCGTTGATGGGCGCACGAGGCAAGGTTGACGTCTTGATTCCTCGTGGTGGCCGTGACCTGATTCAGCGTGTTGTCACCACTGCCAAGGTTCCAGTGATTGAAACCGGTGAAGGCAATGTGCACATCTTCTTGGACGCAGATGCTGAACAGCAGATGGCCATCGACATTCTGACCAATGCCAAGACTCAGCGACCAAGTGTGTGCAACACCGTGGAGACGCTGTTGATCCATAAGGATTCCACTGCCGCTGTGGCTGTACTGAAGGCCCTGTCGGCTGCGGGGGTGACCCTGCATGTTGATGAGCGCGCTGCAGCGTTGGTTCCTAGCCTAGAAACGGTGGCTGCCCAGGAAGAGGACTGGAGCACCGAGTACATGGATCTGGATATTGCCGTCAAGGTAGTAGATGACATTGACGCGGCTCTGGATCACATCCGTGAATACTCGACCGGTCACACAGAAGCTATCTTGACTTCATCGCTGGCGAACTCTGAGCTTTTCATTGCTGAGATTGAATCGGCTGCGGTCATTGTTAACGCTTCGACTCGTTTCACCGATGGTGGCCAGCTAGGTCTTGGAGCCGAAGTTGGTATCTCGACTCAGAAGATGCACGCTCGTGGTCCAATGGGTCTGACTGAGCTAACCACTACCAAGTGGATTGTTCAGGGTGACGGTCACGTCCGTAAATAGTTTCTGACGGCGCTTTTCGGTAGGATGTAGAAGAAACGTACCGTTACTTTTCGGGCCGTTGAACCGTTGGCTTTGGTCTACGGCTCAATCGGTACCGTGGATACGACTGGAGAATTACTTGAACGCGCTGATTCTGGCCTCTGAAGCCTCTACCACTGGCATCAGTGGGCACACCTGGTCCCTGCTTATCGGTGGCGGCATCTTCGTTGCATTGATGATCTTGCTTTTGATCACCGTTTCCTACACCAACGTAGGCAACCGTCATCCTGCCAAGGAAGAAGAGCAGGATATTCACCGTCAGTTCAAGACTCACGAACCACACAGTCATTAGTCTTGGCTGAGCGTCAGCATCGTGATCGCCCATTACGCCTCGGCGTGATGGGCGGTACTTTTGACCCTATCCATAATGGCCACTTGGTCGCCGCCAGCGAGGTGGCAGCTGAGCTGAATTTGGATGAGGTAGTTTTTGTACCTACCGGCCAGCCGTGGCAGAAGGCAGACAAGCAAGTAACGAGCCCAGAGCATCGTTACTTGATGACTGTCATTGCGACGGCGTCGAATCCCCGCTTCACTGTAAGCCGGGTAGACATTGACCGTGAGGGTGCAACTTACACGCGCGATACTCTCTTGGACTTACGCGCCCAGCGCCCGGAAGCAGAACTCTTCTTCATTACCGGTGCAGACGCGATGAGTCAGATCATGAGTTGGCGCGACATCGATCAAGTTTGGGACCTAGCGCATTTTGTTGGTGTTAGTCGTCCGGGTTACGTGATGAGTGATTTGGGACGTGAAAATGTCTCACAGCTTGAAATTCCAGCACTAGCGATATCCTCTACGGATTGTCGTGAACGCGTCGCCCAAGAGAAGCCAGTTTGGTACCTTGTGCCTGACGGTGTGGTGCAGTACATTGCAAAATATGGGCTGTATACCGAGTCGTAACCTCACATTCGGTGACGTAACACGGCATAATCTCTAGGTAAGGGTGACGGTATTTGTCTATGCGGTCGGGAGAAGTACAGGATGAGCGATAACTCGCAGCCGGTTTCTAGCAGGCGAGCTCTGCGAGAAAAGCGACGCGCCGAAATGGAAGCTTTGCTAGCTAATAGCAAGGCTGAGCAAGACGCTAAAGAACTCGCAGATCAGAAGAACACAGGGGAGTCCGAGAAGTCGGCCAAGCCTGCGAGAACTGAAGCGAGCCCTGAGGCGAAGCCGGATGCAGTCAAGCCGAAGGCGTCACAGCCCGAAGCTAAAGCAGAGGCTAAGCCCGCTGCTTCTCCAAAACCTTCGACTCCAGCCGCTAAGCCGGCTGTCAAGCCGTCGACCCCTGCCGCGCAAGCTACTGCTAAGCCAGCACCAGTTGTTGCTCCGAAGCCTGACGCCGCAAAACAGCCAAACGCAGCCAAGCCAGTTCCTGCTAAGCAGAATGAGGCTAAGGTCACCCCAGCATCCACTACAAGCAAGCCCGCGGACAAGCCTGTCGCAGCTCCTGCTAAACCTGCACCGCAAAGTCAGGCTAAAGCAGCTGTGCCTGCCCCTGCATCTAGCAAGCCAGAGCAGCCAAAGAACGATTCTTCAAAAGCGCAGCCTCAAGCAGCAGCCTCGGCCAAGCCTGATGCCAGCGAAGAATCTGCCGAAGCTGAAAATACTCCTGAGGGGTCCACGGGGGAGCGCGCCTCATTGCGCCGCGCACGCAACCGTGAGGCACTGCGCGAGCGTCGCCGCCTAGAGGGCGAAGTTGACGCTCTGACTAGCCACATTCCAACCGTGGAACCTGGCGATGACCCTAAGCCACTTACTCGTCGTCAACTGCGCCTTCAGGCGTTAGCCGAGCAAGGTCATGCCGCGCCAGCTGCATCGCCAAAGCCTGTAACCAAGCCAGCGAAGAAGCCGGCGGATCATGATGATTCACCTGAAACTACGGTGATGAGTGTTGAGCAGGCCTTGGCAGCACGTCGTGCTCATGCACCGAAGACTCCAATTGATCCAAACCTGCTGGGGGAGGACGACTCCGAGATTGATCTCGAAGTTCTTGCTCACCAGCGTGAAATGGCTGCACGTGCAGCGATCATTTCTCGTCGAGCAGCTGAACGCGAACGTCTGCGTGTGGAGAATGCGAAGCAGGGCAAGGACGACAAGTCCTCTGATCCATTCACCGGCGCGATGGGCAACATTCGCGAGGTTGAGGACCGTATCGCCAAGACTGGCGTTCAAGGTCCAAAGACACAAAGCGTTTCGCTGAACCTGGATGCTGACGGCAAGATCAGCTCGAAGAAGAACCAGGCCGCTCCTGCAGCTAAGAAGCCAGCTGGCAAGTCTGGTGTTACGGCAAAGCCTGCTCCAAAGCAGACTGCTATGCCAGCACCAAAACCAGTGGCTAAGCCTGAGGCAAAACCAGAAGCTAAGCCAGCTGCCAAGCCGGCCGCAAAACCTGCGGTGAAGCCTGCAGATAAGTCAGCTGTTGAGCAGAAGAAAGCAACACCTGCTGGTGATTCGGCAGCAGTACAGATGCCTCGCATCAACGCGGTAAATGCTCAGGGTCTGGAACCCTTGGACGTACAAACCCACGGTGTTCGACGTGCCAACAACATGCTGATTGCCATGATTGTGGCCCTTAGCCTTGGCGGCGCAGCACTGATCGCAGGACTGATCATGTTGCTCGGCAACTAATTTCATAGCAAAATAAGATTCTCGATCTACACCTCTAACAAGGAGACACCCCACTCAATGGGAGCACACGCAGATTCAATTGCCCTCGTGAAGATTGCAGCTCATGCTGCATCTGACAAGATGGCAGAAAACATGGTCGCGCTCGACGTAGCCGATCGCTTGGGCGTCACCGACGCTTTCTTGATTGTCTCTGGTGGATCAGAACCGCAGGTGAACGCAATCGTTGACGAGATCCAGGCAAAGGTTCTCGCAGAGTACAGCATGCGCCCGGTCCGCCGTGAAGGCTTCGGCATGGGTCGCTGGGTACTTTTGGATTACGGCGACGTTGTTGTCCACGTTCAGCACCAGGAAGATCGTATCTTCTACGCTTTGGAACGCCTCTGGGCCGACTGCCCAGTTATTGAGTTGCCTGAGGAATTGTCCCAGAACAACCAGTAATCTGGAATTTGCATCCTGATCAGTTAGTCCTCTATGATAATGGAGTTGCCTGATCGGGGTAGCAATCCTTTGGGGGTATGGCGCAGTTGGTAGCGCGTCTGCATGGCATGCAGAAGGTCAGGGGTTCGAATCCCCTTATCTCCACCAATTAAATCCTGAAATTCTTGGAAAAGA
Source organism: Glutamicibacter sp. MOO4 (assembly GCF_056934395.1). Lineage (NCBI taxonomy): Bacteria > Bacillati > Actinomycetota > Actinomycetes > Micrococcales > Micrococcaceae > Glutamicibacter > Glutamicibacter sp. MOO4. The sequence continues at coordinate 1,359,805 of NZ_CM167800.1, read as the reverse complement.
ATTTCAGGATTTTCTCGTTTATAGGCTCATTGATTTCATCAATAGATACGTGTCTTTGAAGGACCAGAGCAGCGGGGACCTCACGCAGAGAGCAGTTGCACAAAACTCGTTGTGTTGCCGAAAGCTTTGTGCACCACTATTTTGATTCTCCTTGCGATACTGGAACAAAGTCATTCAACCAGGAGCACCATGGCACGAATTCAGCGACGCAGCTCACGAGCAAAATACACCGCCAACAACCAGGCATCGACTCATAGCCTGAAGCGAGTGCGATTCATTGATGACGGTGCTGTGGAGACGGCTCCAGCGGACATCACCGCAACTCAAGCTCTTGAATTCAGCCAAACTGGTGACAACAGGATCGCTCTTTCGCTGTACCCAACGCCGAACGAAGCCGATATCCAAGAACTGACCGAGGCTTGGAACCTGCACCCGGTACTCGTTGAAGACCTCTTGCATGCTCGGCAGCGCCCCAAGCTTGAACGCTATGGCGACGTGCTCCTCATCGTTGTTCGTTCCGCGCTGTATCTTGATGAAGCCGAGACAGTTGAACTTTCTGAGTTCCATATTCTCGTCAGGCCTGGCTCCGTTGCGGTCTTTTGCCAAGATCACCGCTGGATTGATGGAACCGACGGTCACGAATTTGCTGAGTCCATCAGTAATGGAAACCTTCAACAACATCAGATGTTGCTCAAAGACCCTAAGCTCCTGCGGCTAGGGGCGGAGGCTGTGCTCTATCGGATATTGGATGAAATTGTTGACGGATACGCTCCAGTTCTTCGCGGACTAGGCATTGATAAGGAACAGATCGAAAGCCAGGTGTTCGGCGGAGATGCAGCCGTCACCGAACGCATCTATCGACTAAGCCAAGAGGTCGTTGATATGCAGCACTCCACGGCGTCCCTGCTTGAGGTAGTGCGCTCACTGGACGACGGGTTCAGTAAGTATCCAGTTCCTGAGGAGCTGCAAACCTATCTACAGGACGTCACTGACCACCTGACTCGCGCTAATACCCAAGCGCTTGAGTATCGAGAAGCCTTGTCCCAGATTTTGAACGTGAACGCCACATTGGTCGCCCAACGGCAAAACGAAGACATGAAGAAGATCTCTGGTTGGGCCGCAATTCTCTTCGCCCCGACGCTGATCGCGGCCATCTATGGCATGAATTTCGATAACATGCCGGAACTTCACTGGTCCTTTGGGTATCCCGGTGCGGTGCTGTTCATGGTCGTATTTGCTGCAGCACTATATGGTGTATTCAAATGGCGTAAGTGGTTCTAAGTAGTCGTGGAACTAGGGGAGCGAAGTATTGGTCGAGAAGATTGATTTCAAAAAAGTTAGCCCCGGTTATCGTGCGAAGGCTTCCGAATTTCAAGTACTAACCCTTGAACCCACTCGTTATCTGATGGTTGACGGAACCGGAGATCCCAATATATCCACGGCCTATACCCAGGCGGTGGAGTCGCTATACCCAATTGCTTACAAGCTGAAATTCGCGAGTAAGCAGATCGGGAGGGATTACGTGGTGCCACCGCTTGAAGGGCTGTGGTGGGCCGATGATCTGACTAGCTTCACTGATCATAGGGATAAGTCTTTGTGGCACTGGACGCTGATGTTGATGATTCCACGGTGGTTAGACGACGGTGACGCGCTGCAAGCTAAAGAAGCCGCACAAGCTAGCAAGAACTTGCCTGCCGTCGACAAGGTGCGCATAGAAGTCTTGGATGAAGGTCAATGCGTTCAGACCTTGCACGTTGGTACTTACGATGACGAGGGACCGGTGCTCAAGAGCATGCACGAGGATTTCATCCCAAAGCATGGATTGCAGATGACCGGCAAACATCACGAAATCTATCTTGGCGATCCTAGACGAGTGACCCCGTCGAAGTTAAGAACAATACTTCGACAACCTGTTCAGTCGCTTTAGCAACTACTAGATGTGGAGCAGAAATTGAGCCAGCAATTAGGACCAGACAGTTTGGTCGAGGACGTCCAGCAGGCGCTGGCCGAGCTGGAAGACCCCAAAGCTAGGGCCATCAACGAACGCCACGGCGATGACTTTGGCGTTAACTTGAGTAAGTTGAGGGCTTTAGCGAAGTCGTTGAAGTCTAATCAGGAACTTGCCGAGCAACTCTGGAACACGCAGGACACAGCAAGCGCTTTGGTTGCCATCTTGATTGCTAAGCCACGTAGCTTCACCCTTGAACAGCTTCTTCAATGGAGCAAACAAGCCAGCACGCCTAAGGTGCAGAGCTGGTTCCTTAGCTACATCGTCAAAAAAACTAAGCTCCTTGAACAGCTTCGATGCGCGCTAATGCTCGAGCAAGACCCAGTCCTGGAAGCAGCAGGTTGGGAGCTGACAGCACACCAAGTGGCCAAGGACCCCGACAAGCTTAATCTTCCAGAACTGCTGGATACCATCGAGCGACGGATGGTCACGGCACCGGACCGCTTGCAGTGGGCAATGAACAATACCTTGGCAAATATCGGAATTGAACATGCCCCGCTTCGTGCCAGGGCTTTGGCAATTGGCGAGAAACTGCAGGTACTCGCGGATTATCCGACGTCACCCGGGTGCACCTCACCATTCGCTCCAATCTGGATCCACGAAATGGTGAAAAGAAAAGCCTAGGTTCAATTCACGGATGAATTGAACCTAGGCTTCGATCTCGACGGCAGTCGTTAACTTTCGTTGCTGACCAACTCGTCGGACTGTTCACGTAAGACTAGTTTGGAAACTAGCCAGATCGCTGCGGTGAGTCCACCGGTCAGTAGCAACTGGGTGCGTGCTGCAGGATCAGTCATGGCGATAACTACGATCACCGCGAGAACAACCAGAGTTGCGATGCTCAGTGCTGGGAAACCCCACAGGCGCAAAGGCAATTTCTCGCCATTCCTATCTGCCCGGCGTCGCAAGATCAACTGAGTTACCGCGATAAACGCCCAGATGATGATGATCGTTGACCCGACTACATTGAGCAGGACAGGCATGACGGTCTCAGGCCAAATCCAATTCAGACCCACCGCGAGGAATGAGAAAGTGACCGAACTGAGCACGGCCTTGGATGGCACGCCCTTGCCAGTCACGTGGGTGACAGCTCGTGGAGCCAACTTGCGCTGACCCAGCGAGTAGAGCATGCGCGATGCCCCGTAGATATTGGCGTTCATTGCCGAGAGCAATGCAACGACGACCACGGCGTTCATCAGTAGTCCGACACCCGGGACGTTCATAACGCCCAAAGCGGCAGCAAAAGGACCGTCGGCAATAGCCGGATCGTTCCATGGCAGCAGTGCCACAATGATGAGGATCGAGCCGAGGTAGAAGAAGAGGATGCGAAGCATCACTGACTTCACAGTTCGCTTGATGTTGCCAGCAGGATCACTCGACTCAGCAGCGGCAATAGAAACAACTTCGGTGCCACCGAAGGAGAAGATCACGATGAGCAGTGCGGCAGCGATCCCGGGCATTCCGCCCGGTGCGAATCCACCGTGAGCAGAAAGATTGCCAAATCCTACGGATGCGTCGGTAGGGATAACGCGTGTAAGAACCAAGACGCCGAAGACCAAGAACGCGAGAATCGCGGCAACTTTAATGACCGCAAACCAGTATTCGAACCGTCCATAGTTCCGAACACCCAATAGGTTCCCGGCGGTCAGGATGACTACAAAGCCGAGCACCCATGCCCATTGAGGGACTGCAGGGAGCCAAGTGGCCGTGATGGCTGCTGCACCGGTAGCCTCGGCGGCGATCACAACGACTAGCTGAATCCAGTACAGCCAGCCTAAGGTGCTCCCGGCGCTTCGACCCATGGCCCTGTGGGCAAAGGTACTGAATGCGCCGGAGGATGGGTGTGCAGCAACCATTTCGGCGAGCATCGCCATGATGACGATGATGACCGCTCCGGCGATCAAGTAGGAAATCAATACTGCCGGGCCTGCAATGGAGATCGCCTGGCCGGATCCAACAAAAAGGCCAGCGCCGATAGCTCCGCCCAGACCCATCATGGAAATCTGGCGTTGAGTCAGCGAAGAGTGGAGCTGGGAAGTCGGAGTTTTTATTGCGGTCATGCGGTGGCCGCCTCTGCGGGTTTGATTGCTGGCAAAGCTGCCAGCACACGATTGACATCTTCTTCGGTGCCGGAGGAAATACGTAGTCCATCACCGGCGAATGCGCGGACAATGACTCCGCCGGAAGCAAGCTGGGCTTCCAACTCGATGGTTTGCTCACCGGCATCAACCCAAACGAAGTTTGCCTGCGACTTCACAACTGGGTATCCAGCGGCCGCTAGAGCCTCATACATGCGTTCGCGCTGAGTCACGACCTCTTCGATGCGTACGGAGAGCTCATCGATGGCAGCTAGGGAAGCTACTGCGGCACGCTGTGCTAGGTCAGAGACACCGAAGGGCACTGCGACTTTACGCAAGTTTTCTGCTACTTTCAAAGGGCTGATTGCATAGCCGATTCGCAGGCCGGCAAGTCCGTAAGCCTTGGAGAACGTATGGAGTACGGCCACGTGTGGGTACTTGCAGAAGAGGGCAAGTCCATCAGCGCGTACGGTGGAACGGTCAAAATGCACGTAGGCTTCGTCGACTACGACAAGGACATCGCGTGGCACAGCATTGATGAAATCATCGAGTGCCTGGGCCTGAACAACCGTTCCAGTCGGGTTGTTGGGATTGCAGATAAAAATGAGGCGTGTTTTTTCGGTAATCGCGTTGAGCATGGCCGGCAGATCGTGACGTGATTCGCTGTCGAGGGGGACTTCAACCGGAGTGGCGCCAGCAATTCGGACCAGTGATGGGTAGGCCTCGAACGAACGCCAGGCGTACATGACTTCGTCACCTTCTGCGGCGACGGCATGAATGATCTGGGCCGCGACTTCAACTGAACCTGCCCCGAGGGTGATGTGCTCAGGGGCGATATCGAATTGGTCGCTGAGTGCATTGGTGAGCTGTGGAGCTGCAATGCTCGGGTAACGATGGATAGTTGCCAGCCCCTCCTGGATGCTGGAGAGCACAGAGGGAAGTGGGCTGTGCGGGGATTCGTTGGAGGAGAGTTTAGAAGCTCCAGCGGGTGCGGGCTTACCCTGCTTGTAAGCGGGTACTTTCTGCAAGGAGGGGCGCTGGTGAAGGGTCATGAGTTTCCTCTCTGATTGCCAAAACAACTTGAGGCTGGCAATCGTTCAAACAGCAAGACCCTTGCAACGACACTCCTTGCAGTGGTCTCGCTCATATTCTCGCGTGTCGCGATTCACAAGCAATGACTGTAGGTTGAACGATTGAACCGTGCAATCGGAGTCTGAGTACCTATGCAGGCTGCATAGTGGTCATTGCCCACCTGACTATTTTACTAGTCATTCTGCTTAGCCTTTTCCGTCTCGGCCTCGGCCCTAGCGCAAGCGGAGACTAATGGAAGCGTGCGCCCTTGAAAATGTTCATGCAGGGCAAATGAGGATGAGGTCCTTGCCACACCGGGCACGCGGTTGATCCTGTCAAAAATTTCTTGCAGGTCTTCGGCCGTGCGTGCAACTACACGTAATTGCAGATCCGAGGTTCCGGTGACCGTGTACATATCTACGATCTCGGGGATGGACTCTTCTAGGGCCGAAGCGACCGGACCATGCCCGTATCGCTGAATAATTTCTACTTGGCAAAACGCCACCAAAGAGTAGCCGAATCCCGCAGGTTCAATGCGCGGGATAATTCCTTGGATCACACCGGCATCGTGTAGCCGGGTCAACCGACTACTTACTGTCCCTCGGGCAACACCAAGGCGCCGTGCACATTCCATGACCGGCAGCATCGGTGATTCGGTCAGTAACTCAATAAGGTCCGCGTCTAGGCGGTCAATGCGCACGATAGTCCCTCCGGGGTGTGTTTTTGATATTTCAAGGCTAACTGGCAAACGCGATTGTCTGACTCAGGATGTGCGTGGTTGTAACCCGCGTCACAGGATATGCTGAGCCCAAGAAAGAATCTACGGGAGGGTAACCATGTCAAAGCCAGCATTGGAATCAGTCGCACGGAAACAGGTATTGGTCACTGGAGCGGCTAGCGGGATGGGACGATTGTTTGCCCGTAAGGCTGCTCTCGAAGGCGCATCCCGAGTGATCATCTGGGACGTTAATGAGGCAGGCTTAGAAGAGGTAGCTGCAGAACTCCGGTTACTCGAAGTTAATGTTGACGCTCAAGTGGTTGACTTGGCTCAGCTGGATCAAATCAAGAGTGCTGCAGCCCAGGCCATCAGCTCCGGCGGTGTGGACATTCTGATCAATAACGCGGGCGTTGTTACTGGATCTCCATTTGAACAACACCGCACCGAGCAGATCACCACCACGATTCAAATCAATACCTTGGCTCCGATGTACATCACTCACGAGTTGTTGTCTCAACTGACGCAACGGGGCACCGGACGCATTCTGACGATGGCTTCTGCAGCAGGGCTGGTGTCCAACCCGAATATGAGTGTCTACTGCGCCTCAAAGTCGGCAGCTTTGGCATGGAGCGACTCGTTGAGGCTGGAGCTTGAAAGCGATCCAGAGATTGCAGTCACGACCATCTGTCCCACCTACGTTTCAACGGGGATGTTTGAGGGAGCGAAACCAATGTTGCTCACCCCAATCTTGCAACCAGAGCAGGTCGTTGAGCGTGCATGGAAAGCCATGCTCTCAGGTACGCCATTGGTGCTCCTACCGTGGACCAGCAGGCTGGGTCAGTTCCTACGCGGTGTCTTGCCCCGCGTCGCCTGGGACTACGTGGCTGAGAACGTCATTGGCGTCTATAACTCAATGGATGAGTTCAAGGGTCGTGATCGAGAGACTACTGATCTGAAAAATCGCTGATTGCTCTTCCAATAATGGAAGCGAGTTCGTAACTTGGAATGACAGCGAGGGATAGGGGACGCAATGCAAAATCTGACGGTAAATCTATGGATGCAAGGAAACGCTGAGGAAGCCGGAGATTTCTACGCAGCTGCGTTGCCCGAAGCTAGATCTGAGGTGGAATCCCGATATCCCACCGAGGGGCTGTTGGACTTTCAGAAACCCTTTGCGGGAGAGGCGCTGACGGTCTCCGTGTGGGTTCGGGGCACGAAAATTACCCTCATTAATGCCGGAAATGAGTTTGACCCGAATCCTTCGATTTCGATTATTCTCAATTTCCGGGCCTCGGAACGAGAGTTGCTGGACAGTACATGGGCGGCGCTCAGCGATGGCGGCCAGGTCATGATGCCACTGCAGCAGTATCCTTTCAGCGAGCACTATGGATGGGTCACTGACCGTTTTGGTGTGTCGTGGCAACTGATGGAATCAGCCCAAGAGATTCAGCCCGGTGCCCAGGTATTGCCAAGCCTTATGTTCTGCGGCCAGGCACAGAATCGTGCAGCGGAGGCCTTGGAATTCTACTCAGACGTCTTCGGGGCAAAGGTCCATATGCAAGTGCCGTATGGGCAGGCCAATGAAGTAGTACATGCCGAATCAATCATGTTTTCCCAATTTTCGTTGGGTGAGGATGTTCTCTCAGCAATGGATTCAGGGGTGAGTCAACCCTTCACCTTTACCCCCGGTGTTTCTCTGCAATGGGATTGTGAAGGTCAGGCAGAGATTGATCGACTCTGGGATGCATTATCCGCCGTTCCAGAGGCGGAAGCCTGCGGTTGGCTCAGCGACAAATTCGGCGTTAGCTGGCAAATCGTCCCTGCCAACATGGACGAATTGATGAAACGACCAGATGCTTTCCAGCATATGCTTGGGATGAAGAAGCTGGTGATCGACGAGTTCTAAAGTCGGTCAAAAAGAGGAGAGTTGATGCACGCGCCGAAAATCAGACCGTTTACCCTGCCCCAGCTGGCGACCGGATACAGCGGTGATTTAGATGGCGGCGAGTACCTAGAACTTCTCCACTTTGACAGGCTTGTAGAACCGCTGCAGGCCCGTGAAGCGCGCCTAGAAGAATGCCTGATCAGTTCGCTGCAACTTGAACAGATCAGCAACGCTCGGTTGATCCAGTGCGAATTGAGACAGATCGACTCACCAGTCATGCAGGCCGCCGGAACGTACTTCAATGACGTACGAGTTGGATATTCACGGTTTGGATCAGCTGACTTTGCGGACGCCGAATTTGATTCCGTGGTTTTTGATAACTGCAAATTTGGTTGGTTGAATTTGCGTGGAGTGAACGCTCGCGATGTTCAGTTTCGCAATTGTCAGTTTGATGAGCTGGACCTGCAAGGAGCAAAGATTCAGCGCATGTCATTCGTGGATAGCCGCGCTGGGCAGCTGTCGAGTTCTCAGGCGACGCTTCGCGAGGTTGATTTTCAAGGATTGGATTTCGGCTTTGTTGATGGACTCGAGGGGCTCCGCGGCGCGCAGATCAGCACAATGCAACTTTCTATGCTGGCCGAACAAATGGCCTCGCACTTGGGGATCAAGCTAGCTAAGTAATTTGTTCGTGGCGCTCTGATAATTCCTTGGCCGTATCTGCAAGTAAGTCTTGCATAGCCGTTGCGGCCCTGGTCAAGGCGACATCTTTACGATGTGCCAGTCCAACGGTTCGTGACAACTGCGGCGCGCGCAACGCAATGGTGCGCAGCCCTGACGATTCAAGTGCAACGGTCGCGGGGACCACCGCAACGCCTAGCCCCTGCTTTACGAACCGCAAGACGGCATCCATTTCCCCGCCTTCAACAACGACATTTGGATGAAGGCCTGCGTCTCTATAGGTGCGCATGGTGCTAGCTCGAAGATCGTAGCTGCGCGAGAATGCGATCTGTGGAACAGGGGCTAACGCGCGTAAATCTAGTTCTTCGAGTTCCGGCAAATGCGGATTTGTCGTTGAATCAACAACCACTAGTTCTTCTTTGAATAATGCCAAGCTGTCCAAGTTACTTCCGTTGATCGAGTGCTCTGAAGTGACGATCAGGGCCAGATCCAACAGGCCGCCGTTGAGCTGATCTAGTAACTCTCGTGACCCGGCCTCCGATATCTGTAATTGCACCCCAGGGTATCGATCATGGAACGTACCGAGAGCCTGGGCCACCACTGACACACAAAGTGTTGGCGGCGCACCCAGACGCACCCGACCTCTACGTAAGCCCGCGAGGTCGGCCATCTCGCTTCGGATAGATTCTTCATCGGCAAGCATGCGCCGCGCGCGAGGAAGCAGCGCTTGGCCAGCAGAGGTGAGTGAAATGTTTCCCCTAGCACGGTGGAACAGTTCTGACCCTAGCTCCTGCTCCAACGTCGAAACTTGGCGGCTCAACGAAGGCTGAGTCAGGTGCAAAAGCTCGGCAGCGCGTGTGAAGTGCCCCACCTCGCTGATGGTGACGAAGCCTCGTAATTGCTCTAAATTCATATGCATAGCCTATCGCTATTGAAAGCATGATTATTATTCATTGGACGTATTCTCGGCAAAGGTCGAAGCTGAGAAATATGAGAACAGAAAAGCAAATATCAACTTCAGTCCTCGTCATCGGCACCGGTGGTTCAGGACTAAGAGCCGCAATCGAACTGGCCGAACTGGGCACCGACGTCCTCGCCGTGGGAAAGCGTCCAAAGAATGACGCTCACACCTCACTCGCCGCCGGCGGCATCAACGCCGCACTCGGAACCATGGATGAAGAAGACAGCTGGCAGCAACACGCTGCGGACACCATCAAGGAAAGCTACTACCTGGCGGATCCGCGGACCGTGCAGGTCGTGGCTCAAGGCGCAACCCGTGGCATCGAGGACCTTGAACGCTACGGCATGAACTTTGCACGGGAACACGACGGCCGAATTTCACAACGATTCTTCGGAGCCCACAAATTCCGTCGCACCGCGTTCGCCGGAGACTACACCGGACTAGAAATTCAACGCACACTCATCAAGCGTGCCGAACAATTGCAGATCCCGATTCTGGACTCGGTCTACGTCACCGAACTCTTGGTCGCCGACGGCGTGATTTTTGGAGCGTACGGCTTCGACGTCAACGATGGTACGGGCTACCTGATTCAAGCCGACGCAGTCATCTTGGCCGCCGGAGGACACAACCGCATCTGGCGTCGCAGTAGTTCACGGCGAGATGAAAACACCGGAGATTCCTTCCGTCTTGCCGTAGAGGCCGGCGCCCGTCTGCGCGATGCCGAGCTGGTGCAATTCCACCCCTCAGGCATTATCGAACCCGAATCCGTCGCTGGAACATTGATCTCTGAAGCAGCCCGAGGCGAGGGCGGAATCCTCACCAACGCCTTGGGCGAGCGCTTTATGAAAAGCTACGATTCCGAACGCATGGAACTGTCCACCCGCGACCGAGTTGCGTTGGCCGCCTATACGGAAATCAGCGAAGGACGCGGAACGGACAAGGGCGGTGTATGGCTTGATGTCTCTCACCTGCCACGCGAAACCATCATGTCGCGACTTCCACGGGTCTATCAGACCATGCTTGAAGAACAGATGCTCGATATCACCCGAGAAAAAATTGAGATTGCACCGACAGCCCATTATTCGATGGGAGGGGTGTGGGTTGATCCGTTGACTCATGCCAGTGAGGTTCCAGGACTGTACGCCATCGGAGAAGCCTCATCCGGACTCCACGGAGCCAACCGCCTTGGCGGCAACTCATTAATTGAGTTGCTTGTATTCGGCCGAATCGTTGGGCAGGAAGCTTCCGATTATTCACGCTCACTGTCGGTGCACCATCGGTCGCATGAAGCCATAAACAAGGCACGCAGCACTGTGGATTCGCTAGTGAACGCCGACGGTGAGGAAAACGTTCGTTCCTTGCAACGAGCAATTCGGGATGTCATGACCGAACATGCCGGGGTCGTTCGCAACGAAGAGAGCCTAAATCGCGGACTGGAGAAACTGGCGGAGATCGAAGAGAGAATGCAAAACATTGGTATTCATCCGGACATCGCTGGCTACCAAGACCTCTGTCATGCCTTTGATCTCAAGTCTTCTGTTCTAGCTGCCAGGGCAACATTGGAATCCGCCGTGGAACGCAAAGAGACACGCGGTTGTCATAACCGTAGTGATTACCCAATGACGGATCCAAGGTTGCAAGTGAATCTGGTGTGGTCGCCAGAGGGAATTGTTCGTGAAGCGATTCCTGCAGTGCCTGAAGAGATCGAAAAACTGATCACCGAAGTCTCGCAAATCGGCAAGCTGGTCGAATAGGTCTTATTGGACGCGAGAAATCGACATGCTCCTGCTCCTCGGAACGAATAAAATGGCGTAACTTGCCAGTGGCGTTCCGGGGAGCAGACTGCGTTCATTTGATAGTAATTCTCCTTCTTTGAACCGCTACTGACCTGGAAAGGCAACAGCCGTAATGAAGTCTTAACTTCATAGAAATAGACACGTGGGGGAGCCGACGCGGTCGATGGGTAAAATCAAGATTGTCTAGGGACAATGAATTTTGTCTATGAGTGTTTCGCGGCCGTTTATCGGTCAGAGTACGAAAAGCTCAGAGCAACTGTTGAATGGGGAATCTGTCGATGCATCTAACGCCGCGCGAGCACGAAAAGCTCATGATCGTTGTCGCCGCGGACCTGGCGCGCAGGCGTCAAGGACGCGGACTGAAGCTCAACTATCCAGAAGCTACGGCCATCATCACCTATGAGCTGATGGAAGGCGCCCGTGACGGTCGCACCGTGGCGGACCTGATGAGCTACGGAACCACGATCCTTCGACGTGAGGACGTGATGGAAGGAATCGCCGAAATGATGCATGACGTTCAGGTCGAAGCAACTTTTCCTGACGGCACCAAGCTCGTTACGGTCCATAGTCCCATCCGTTAGCATCGACGGTTAGAAAGGCACTGATCATGATTCCCGGAGAATACGTACTTCGCGACGAGCCGATAGCTTGCAACCAGACGCAGAAGACCCGAACGATTAATCTCGTGAACCGTGGCGACCGCCCGGTGCAAGTGGGCTCCCATTTTCACTTCGCTGAAGTCAACCCAAAGCTTGAATTTGACCGTGATTCCGCTCGCGGATTCCGCCTCGACATACCCGCCGGAACAGCGGTGAGGTTCGAACCAGGGGACGCACGCAGCGTTAGGTTAGTCGAATATTCCGGAGCACGAGAGGTTCACGGATTCCGAAATGCGGTTGGCGGTCCACTAGAGAATACCGCCGATCAGATCACAGCCAACGAAGCATCGCAGAATGAGCAGGAGCTGTAATCATGGGCTTCGAAATGACCCGCAAGCAGTACTCGGAAATGTATGGCCCAACCACCGGTGACGCAATTCGCCTGGCTGACACGGAACTGCTTCTAGAAATCGAAAAGGACTACACAACCTATGGAGAAGAAGTTGTCTTCGGTGGGGGAAAAGTCATTCGTGACGGCATGGGACAAAATGGTCGCCTAACCCGAGATCAAAACATTCCCGATACCGTGATCACCAACGTCGTGGTTCTGGATTACAGCGGTATCTACAAAGCAGACGTAGCTTTGCGCGATGGACACATCTTCAAAATCGGAAAGGCTGGCAACCCAGATATCTCTGACGGCGTCGACATCACTATTGGTGCCGCAACCGAGATCATTGCCGGTGAACACAAGATACTGACGGCCGGAGCCATCGACACCCATATTCACTTCATTTCTCCGGGTCAGGTAGAAGCGGCTTTAGCCAATGGCACCACCACTATGATCGGTGGCGGTACTGGACCAGCTGAAGGAACCAAGGCGACCAGTCTGACCCCTGGTTCGTGGAATATCGCACGGATGTTGCAGGCAGTGGAAAACCTTCCGGTCAACATCGGATTTTTGGGTAAAGGGCACGCCAGCGATACGGCACCTCTAGTCGAACAGATTCGAGCCGGAGCCATTGGGCTGAAGATCCACGAGGATTGGGGCGCAACTACATCCTCCATCGACACATCGCTGAAGGTAGCCGATGAATATGACGTTCAAGTCGCGATTCACACCGATACGTTGAACGAATGTGGCTTTGTCGAAGACACCATTGAGGCGATCGCTGGGCGCGTTATTCATACCTTCCATACCGAAGGCGCCGGAGGTGGTCATGCTCCGGACATCATTCGCATGGCTGGCCTGTCCAACGTCATCCCTGCTTCGACCAATCCCACGCTGCCTTATACAACCAACACGGTTGATGAGCACCTGGACATGCTCATGGTGTGTCACCACTTAAATCCCGATATACCCGAGGATGTCGCCTTCGCCGATTCACGCATTCGTCCTGAAACTATTGCTGCCGAGGACGTTCTGCACGACATGGGAGTATTTTCCATTACTTCATCGGACTCGCAGGCCATGGGCCGCGTGGGCGAAGTGGTGCTACGTACCTGGCAGGTAGCGGATTCCATGAAACGCCAGCGCGGTAAGTTAGCCGGGGATCCAGAGATTGGCGACAATGCGCGGCTGAAGCGCTACGTTGCCAAGTACACGATCAATCCTGCAATTGCGCAAGGAATTTCAGATTCCATCGGTAGCGTTGAAGAAGGAAAGTTCGCTGACCTGGTGCTGTGGGATCCTGCGTTTTTCGGTGTGAAACCAGACCTGGTGATCAAGGGTGGCATGGTCGTGCAATCGATTATGGGCGATTCAAATGCTTCGATTCCAACCCCACAGCCGCGCACGCTCCGCCCTAGCTTTGGTGCTATGGGTTCGGCAGTTCATTCCAGCTCCATCACCTTCATGTCCCAGGCGGCCATTGATGGCGGGGTCCCGGAGCAGTTGGGACTTCGCAAGATCATTCGACCTTGCCACGGCATCCGCAACCTCACCAAGGCTGATCTGAAGCACAACGGGCATACCCCAGAGATCAAGGTTGATGCTCAAACCTATGAGGTTTCTGTTGATGGTGAACTGGCCACCTGCGAACCGTCCAAGGAACTGCCGATGACTCAACGGTATTTCCTGTTCTAGCAGAGCTATCGCATGAAAGTTTTTGAGAAGGAGCACAATGATTATTGAAAAACTCGTGGGAAACATCCATGAGGAATCCGCCGATCTGCTTGCCGACAGGCATCACGAGAAGGTGGTTCTGCCCAGTGCGGATCTGGTCAAACGAATCCAACGGGTTAGCACTGACCATGGGCGAGAACTAGGGCTTCGGCTAGCACCGGGACCGGATTTGAAAGACGGTGATATCTTGATGATTTCAGATTCCGAGCTCATCACCATTTCTGTCTTGCCTACAGACGTTTTGGTTATCGCTTCACAATCAATCTACGAGATGGCTTTCATCGCTCATTCACTGGGCAATCGTCACCTGCAGGCACAATTCTTCGATATTGAATCGGAGTACAAGGCTGAGGTGATGGTGGTGCAATACGACCATACTGTTGAGGACTTCTTGAAGCATCACCACGCTCCATACGAACGTCAGGAACGTGTTATGCCTGTTCCTTTCCGACATGCAGAACACACCCACTAGCTCTGGGCATCTGCTGACCTTATTGCAGCTTTCGGATTCTGCTCTTCCCACGGGCGCCTTCAGTCACTCGTTTGGAATGGAATCCTATCTGGAATCAGGTCAGGTTCAGGATGAACATAGTTTTGCCCTGTGGCTTCGGCAGTTTCTAGCGCAATCGTTGGCCTATACAGATGGCTTGCTACTTCGCTTTGCTTTCGAAGCTGAAGATAAGGAACGCATTATTGCGCTGGACTCAATGATCCATGCTTCGGCACTGCCTAAGCAGCTACGTCTGGCGGCTCAAAAAATGGGTGGGCGGATGTTGGCCGTATCCTTGGCAGGATTTGAGGTGCCTGAGCTGCGAAGCTATGAACAAGCGATACGTTCGGGGCGGTGCGTAGGGCATCCGGCCATCGCTTTTGCGTTGGCCGCTCGCGGAGCCGGAGCACCGCTGGCGGATGCGCTGAGCAGCTACTTGTTTTCGACAGCGATAAGCCTGACACAGAACGCAATTCGTGCCATTCCGCTGGGGCAAGATGCCGGGCAACGGGTGATCCGTTCGATGCACGAAGCCGTTGGTGAAACAGTTACCAAAATCTTCACCCTGGATGACCAAGATTTGGGTGTGGCCGCACCGGGACTCGAGATCGCACAGATGCGACATGAGCACCAGCGCGCACGCATGTTCATGTCTTAAAACATCTGCCAAAGACCGTTGACGCGGTCCGAACTAATTTGAGGAACACACTTATGGAACCGATTCGTATTGGTATCGGAGGCCCCGTGGGCGCCGGAAAGACCCAACTAATTGAACGCATCACCCGTGCACTTGACGGGGAGATCTCGATGGCGGCGATCACCAACGACATCTACACCATCGAGGACGCAAAAATTCTGGCAGCCAACGGAGTGCTGCCGTTGGACCGAATTGTTGGGATTGAAACTGGCGGTTGCCCACACACCGCTATCCGTGAAGACACTTCGATGAACGAAGCCGCCATTGAAGACCTGAAAGCAAAGCATGAGGACTTGCAGGTCATCTTCGTTGAGTCTGGTGGCGATAACCTTTCAGCCACGTTCTCGCCAGAGTTGGTTGATTTTTCTATTTACATCATCGACGTGGCCCAGGGGGAGAAGATTCCCCGCAAGGCAGGCCAGGGCATGATCAAGTCGGATCTTTTCATCATTAATAAGACAGACTTGGCCCCTTACGTTGGAGCAGACTTGTCGATTATGGAATCTGATTCCAAGCAATTTCGAGGCCACAAGCCGTTCTGCTTCACTAATCTGAAGACGGATGACGGACTCGAAGAGGTCATCACTTGGCTCAAGCGCGACGTTTTGATGACGGATCTTGCCTAGTGGACCAGTCTCGACTCACCGGTGAACTGGCGCTGCGTATTGAGCGCAGGGCGGGTAAGGACGTCGCCACCAGCCAGTTTCATCAAGGTGCCCTGCGGGTTTTGCGACCCCACTATCTCGATAGCACCCCGCAGGTCTGTTACACCGTAGTTAATCCCGGAGGCGGGTATCTTGGCGCCGATACGTACGGCGTTGACGTGCAGGTTGCGGCTTCGGCCAGCCTTCTATTAACTACGCAGTCTGCAACAAAGATCTACCGCACGCCACAGGGTGAAGCGCTCTCACGTATGATCGTTGAGCTAGAGCAAGACGCAGTCCTAGAGTATTTGCCCGATCAGCTTATCGCTTATCAAGATGCAAGTTATCGGCAAGAAACCGTCGTGAAGATGGACAGCTCCAGTTCACTGGTCATCTTCGAAGTAATTACGCCTGGCTGGAGCCCTGACGGACAGTTATTTCGTTATGATCGAATCCGTTTGCGTACCGAAATTCACGTGGACGGTGAGCTGGCAGTACTCGACAATCTATTGGTAGAACCGGGAGCCCAAGCCGTAGAGTCGCTCCTGTATTTGCAGGAGTACACCCATGTGGGAATGCTTCTGGCGGTGGATTCACGGATCGATTCTCAGATGGTTGAATCCTTGAGAGACGTTGCCTACGAGGTTGCTGAGCAACAAAGTGAGCCCGTGCATGTTGGGGTTTCCGAGACTGCTACCTCAGGGCTGTCGGTACGAACCTTGGGTACATCAACTGAAGGTGCCACCGCAGTGTTGATGAGTATCGTCAACGAGTTGCGTCAGCGTTTGCGCGGTCAGGCAGCTGTACAACTGCGTAAGTACTGAGTCCTTATCGTCGTTGTAATTGATCTAGGGCCAGAACCTCATCGCAGGTATTGGCAAGTGAACTAAGGTCATGCGAAGCGATGATGACTGCGGCACCCCTCGACGCTCGGGCACGCAGGACCTCAAAAACGGCACCTGTCGTTTTTGGGTCTAAGGCGGACGTCGGCTCATCACAGAGCAACACCTTTGGATCTAAACTGATCGCTCGTGCCAGCAGTGCTCTTTGCAACTGACCATCCGAGACTTCCGCCGGACGCCGTTCCAAAAGGGTTTCGGGTAGTTGGGCCTCGGCACAAAGTTGGAGTATGTGGTCTCGATAGCGCTTTTGATTAGGTCTCGACCGGCCGTCCCGGAAAGACAAAGGTGTACAGATCGTTTCGGCCAAGCTCAGGCGAGGATCTGCATAATTCCTAGGATTTTGGGGGAGCAAACCGATGTTCTGGCGCAGTCTTGCAGGGATTTTCGATTTGTTGGTTCCTGCCGAGACCACCGTTCCGCTGATCACAACGTTTCCCGAGTCCGGCAAGTGCAGTAGAGAGGCCACGGACAGCATTGTCGTTTTGCCCGCCCCAGAAGGCGCCGTAATTCCAACGACTTCTCCGGCGGCCACAGTCAGTGACGCTGACGATAAGATCATTTGTCCGCCACGACTTACAGTTACCTTTTCAAGAGTCAGGCTCAACGCTTTGCTCCTACACTGTCGGCCTGGATGGTGACGAGTTGCCCGTGATCCATCACGTGCACAACATCAGCCATGTTTTCGGCCAGATCATGGTCGTGGGTAACGATGAGGACGATCGCGCCCCGTTGAGCTGCGCCGCGCAGAATGTCAGCCACAATCGTTCGGGTCGTGTTATCCAGTGCGCTGGTTGGTTCATCGAGCAAGATGCATTTCGGCTCTGAGACCAGTCCGAGAGCCAGAACCGCACGTTGAGCCTGTCCACCGGATAGTTGGTGCGGATACAGATCTAGTAGGTGTGGCTCTAATCCGAATCCTTGCCAGTACCCAATGAGGTCAGGATTGCTGGTTGGGCGTAACTGCTGACGGAAAGTTCGTTTGAGCGCCGAACGCAACGTGCGTACTGGATTGAGGGCGGTGGCTGCAGAGCCGGGGATGAATACAAGTTCTTTACCCAAGAGCTTTCCTTCAGCGGCATTTTTGTACGATTTTCCGTGGAAGGTCAGCATGGAATTGGCCTCCAGACTTTCAGGAAGTAGTCCTGCGATGGCTCGCAAAAACAAGGTTTTCCCGGCCCCAGATTCTCCAGTGAGCGCATGGATAGTTCCGGGGGAGGCACAGAGCGAAGCCGAACGCACTAGATGACTTGTTCCGGCTGTAACCGACGCCGTGATTTGTAGCCCGGGCGCGGATATCTGCTTTTGGAATTGCCCGGATGATTCTTTGGATAATGCCGCCGGTGCCTTGTGGCGAGCACCCTGTTTTGGTTCGTGGAGATGATGCGATCCGGTCGTGGCCGTCCAACTGGCCAGGATCAACGCTATGGACGGGAATACGAGCAGCCACCACGCGCCGGAGAGAATCCCGCTGCGGGCGTCTTCGAGTAGCAGCCCCAATGAAGCTGACTGTGCAGGTAGCCCCACGCCGAGAAACGACAGTGCGGACTCATGCCACATGGCGTGTGGTATCTGAAGGGCGAAAGCGATTGTGGCCTGCGGTAGCACGGCCGGGATGAGGTGAGTTCGCCACACGGCTAGTGGCCGTGCACCTGTCGCGAGACTCAGTTGCACAAATCCACGTTCGCGCTCCGAGAGGAGCTTGGCACGCAGTAGCCTGGCGGTTTGAGTCCAATGGGTGAGTGCAATGGACAGCACAATGGCCCAGATCTGCCCTGGCCACAAGGCCAAAATGACTACGGAAAGTAAAAGGTGCGGAATCGCATTGAGTACATCAATGAGTCGCGTGATGATTCGGTCGGCCCATTTACCGGAGGTGACCGCCACTACCGCAGCAAGAATCCCCAAAAGCGTCGAGAAAACTGCGGCGCCGATGGCCATCACCAGCGAGACGCGCAATGCAGCGGCTGTGCGGGACCAGAGGTCGCGTCCAAGTTGGTCTGTACCAAACCAATGACTGGGGCTTGGGGGCTGATACACCGAGGCGAGATTCACTGTATTTACCGCTGTAGGATCCAGCGAGGGAACCAACAGAGCGTATGTCAGCAGCGCAGCCCCAATGATTGCTACAAACCAGGAGTAACTGGACTTAGTCATTGTTCACCCGGGCATCCGCTAGTAGGTATGCGGCATCGGCTAGGGCATTGCCTGCAAAGACCGCCAGCGCAGAACAAGCAGTGACCGCTGCCAGCAGAGCGAAGTCTCCTGCTATGGCTGAACCAACAACTGCTGAGGCGACACCTGGCCAGGAAAAGATGGTTTCAATTAGTAGAGCGCCGGTGATCAATTCGCCTAGACGAGCACCAATGACCGTAATAAAAGGAAGTAGCGCTTGGGGCAAGGCTTCGGCAAGTAACACCTGTTTTGCACCTCGACCGCGGGCAGCCAAGACCGCATCAGAATCTACTGCTTCCAGCAGCGAAGTGCGCAAGTTTAAAAGCAGCCAGGGCAACAAGCTAATGGCCAGAATGACTGCCGGCAGGAATAAGTGCGACAGTATCGATGTGGGCGTCGGGGTCATGCCTGCTGCCGCTACACCTGAGGTGGGCCAGCCTAGCGGCAAAGCAAATACGGCGATGGCTACCAGCGCCAGAACAAATACTGGAACCGACTGCGCCAGCTGCCCGATGGCCTGAACCAAACGATCAATTAGTTGGTTGCGATAACGAGCGGCTGCCAAAGCCAAAATCAGGGATAAGAGGATTGCTAGGATCAGGCCGGTGCCGGTAAGAAGCAACGTGTAAGGAATGCGTTCAAGTAGCACCTGACCTACCGGCCGAGAGGCCGAGATGGAAACGCCAAAGTCACCGCGGATCGCATGCGTGATCCAGTGAGTCCAGACTTGAAGCGAAGGCTTGTTGAATCCGAGTTCGTCTCGAAGCTGTTCACGCAGTTCGGGGTCGGTATGCGCATAGCTGGAGCCAAGGTAAGTTGCCAAAGGATTAAACGGTGCAATGCTTGCTAGCGCGAAGACCACGGCGGTTAGCCCGGCTGTGACCGGAAGGGCTACGAGCAGGCGTCGCAGAACCAGCTTGCCAGCTAGAGCCCACCGACTTGAATGAGTCGTCATCGTCATTTTTTGCTCCACGCGCCGATTTTGGCCCAAGGTCCCCATGCGGTGCCGTGCTCATGCGGTTCAAGAAGTGTGCCGGTGGTGTTCCACGTATTGTGGACGTCGCTGCGCTGTACATAGCTGTGATCAATGAAAGCGATCAGGAGCATTGAAGGATCTTTAACGTAAAGATCCTGAACGTCTTTGTACGCTGTAGCGCGGGTTTTTGGATCAGTGCTGGTACGTCCTTGATGAAGCGCCTGATCCATTTTTGCATTTGAGAAGTGAGTCGGATTGTCGTAGTACGCTCCGGCCTCGGGATAGCTGGAGTGCAGCATTTTGTAGAGCTGCGTATCTACGTCGTATGGAGTGTCTCCGCCGCCGAGCATGATGGAATCTGTACCCACGCGTGGTTCAGCCTGGTCAAAAGTCGCTGGCTGGACTGAAATCTTGATGCCAAACTTTTCGAGTTGGGAAGCCAGCGCCAAAGATAGGTCTCTGCGTAATGTGTCGCCAGGATTGTAGAGCAAGGTGAATTCGGCCCGTTGCCCATTTTTGTTCCGTATGCCATCTTTGTTCGAGACCCAGCTGGCATCATCTAGTAGTTCTTCGGCTCGCCGCGGGTCACGGGTGAAGACTGCCTTGGAATTGTAGAACTGCCCATATTCCGGTGGCACAAAGGTGTAGGCAGGGCGGCCTGCCCCCGCCAATACACCGGAGATCATTTCTTCCCTGTTGATCGCCAGGTTCAGGGCTAGGCGAACCTTTGGATCCTTGGTAAACGGGTGATCGGCCGGGAGCGAGATGCCGCGCCAGTCAGCGCTGGAGGCAGTAACGACTTCGTATCCTTCACGTTGGGCAAAGCTGGCTGCGAGGCGAGGAGGTAAAACGGTGCCAGTGAAATCGGAACTAGCCATCGCTTGAGTTCGAGCGTTGTCGTCTTCCGACTGAGTGTAAGAAACTTTTTGAACGTCCGGCGGTCCGTCACGGTAATTCTTATTGGCGCTCAAGGTGAGTGACGAGCTGTCGAAATGATCGAGCACATAGGGACCGGTGCCTACTGGCGATCGGTTCAGTGAAGACTCACTGATTGGTGTACCTTCATGGATCAGTTCAGAAGGGGCAATACCGACGAGCAAGGAAGTCTTAAACGAGACTTGCGGTTCATGGAGGGTGAAGCGCACACCGTCTTTGCGATGGGTTTTGACCGTTGCAAGATTTTCCAGCGTGCTCGCTAGGGGAGAGGCAGTGCGTGGGTCTTTGATTGCCTGATAACTAGCGACGACGTCGGCTGGATCCAGCGTTGTCCCATCGCTGAAGTTGATGCCATTTCGTAGCGTAATATCCCAAGTTAATCCGTCGGCGGAAATCTTAGGATCTTTCTGGGCCAAGAGCGGAACGATTTGCGGCAGCGTGTCAGATTCGCCCTCTAGAGTGAATAAGGATTCGTTGATTTTTCCCACGCCATTGTTATCAAAACCTGCCAGTGGATTCAGTGAGTCCGGTAGTGCTGGAGTGAGCAAATTTACCGTTGGTTTCACCGATGCATCAGAAGTAATTGCTTGGCAGCCGGTGCATGCAATTACGATGGGAAGCAGAATCGCTACGGCGCGGGACACGGGCTTGCGCACGGGCACAGGTCCTTTCCAAGCAAAAGGGTGTTTGATGATCTCAGAATACATGTGTTCAGCTGGACAGATGTCTGTGTTACTCGGAGTCGTAGCGCCCTTTGAAACGATGGTGAACCGTGGCTGAAGAAGAATTAGAAAGAATTGGCTCTGACGCGCTCGCGAAGGTGCATCAGACGATTCCGGAATGGATCGAAGTTTTTTCTTTATGTGCCGACGAAACGCGTATCAGGATACTTATCGCCATGCACGCAGCGCCGGGTTCGTCGGTTAGCCAGCTAGCCGAGGCGACGCAACTTTCGGCCAACACGGTCACCCAGGCACTGGCTACTTTGCACCGCGCTGAAGTGGTGCAGGTGCAACGTGACGGCAAATACCGTAGGTGGCAGCTGATTCATCCCGGAATCCATCAACTCTTACATCAGCTTGAAGCGCCGCATTCGAAATTGCATCCCGAACATCAGGTTTAGCGTCTTTCAGTAACATGCCGGTAAGCGCGTGAATGAAGACAGCCGGTGAGCTTAGTTGATTTCGTCTTTACAAAAGCAACCAAACTCACCGGCTGTTTTATGTCTGTGGTTCTTAACGTTTGCGTACTACACGCTGTTCATCCCACACTGGTTCAGCAGACTCATACACATTTCCGTCTGAGCCAAAGACCAAGAATCGATCAAAGCCGCGGGCAAACCAGCGGTCGTGCGTGACAGCAAGAACGGTTCCTTCAAAAGCGTTAATGGCCCGTTCCAAAGCTTCACCCGAATGCAGGTCGAGGTTATCGGTTGGCTCATCAAGAAGCAGCAGTGTGGCACCAGAAAGTTGCAATAACAAGATCTGGAATCGAGCCTGCTGGCCACCGGAGAGAGACTCAAATTTCTGTTCCGATTGACCGGCCAACCCGTACCCGTCCAACGCGCCGGATGCGGCTTCGCGTGCCATGCCTGAGCGGTGTTCGTCGCCTCGGTGCAAGATTTCCAGAAGGGTCCTACCAAAAAGATCTGGTCGCGTGTGCGTTTGGGCAAAGTACCCCGGGCGGATTCGAGCCCCGAGCTTGACCGTACCTTCATGCTGAACCTCGGCAATCACCACATCTGAGACGGGAAGATGCTCACGTTCTGGATCACTGCCACCGGTGGCTAGTAAGCGCAGGAAATGGGACTTACCTGATCCGTTGGAACCTAGAACGCCGACTCGGTCACCGAACCAAATTTCTGTTGAGAAAGCCTTCATTAGACCGGAGAGTTCAAGCTTTTCGGCTACTACGGCACGTTTTGCGGTTCGCCCGCCCTTCAGGCGCATCTGCACGTTTTGTTCCAGGGGGATTGCCTGTGGAGGGCCAGCTTCTAGGAACTTCTCCAAACGAGTGGTTGCCGCATGGTAGCGGTTGGCCATGTCCGAGCGGAAGGCGGCTTTGGTCTTATACATATTGACCAGTTCCTTGAGCTTGGCATGCTCTTCATCCCAGCGTTTGCGTAGTTCCTCAAACCGCTCGTTGCGCTCTTGGCGTGCCTGAATGTAGCTGCCGAAGGCACCGCCATGAATCCAAGCGGTAGCTCCGCCATGGCCTGGCTCAAGTGTGACGATACGGGTGGCAGCGTTATTCAGTAGCTCGCGGTCGTGGCTAATAAAAAGTACCGTCTTTGGCGAGTTGAGCATCTTCTCTTCAAGCCAGCGTTTACCCGGAACATCAAGATAGTTATCTGGCTCGTCCAGCAGAAGCAGTTCGTCGTTACCTTCAAAGAGCGCTTCGAGAACCAAACGCTTTTGCTCGCCGCCCGAAAGTGTGCGGGCGAGCCTACTGGAAGCGGCATCAAATTCCACACCAAGGGCTGCCATGCAGACCTTGTCCCACGTGGTTTCTAGCTCGTAACCACCGGCGTCGCCCCATTCAATAATGGCTTCGGCGTAACGCATGTGGACTTTTTCGTCCTCGCTGGTGAGCATCAGCGTTTCGTATTTTGCGACTTTCTGTGCGGCCTGAGCAAGTGCTGGGGCGGCGGTGGAAAGCAACAATTCTTTGACGGTTGTTTCATCCCGGACTTGGCCAACAAACTGGCGCATGATGCCCAGCGTTCCGGTGCGGTTGATGGTTCCTTCATCGGCTTTGAGGTCACCGGCAATGATCTTAAATAAGGTCGTCTTGCCGGTACCGTTGGGGCCAATCAGTGCGGTCTTGGTGCCAGCTGAGACCTTGAAGGTGACGCCGCCCAGCAATTGGGTGCCGTCGGAGAGGAAGTATTGGATGTCAGTAACGTCGATATGAGCCACCAAGCCATCCTATCCGAGCGGTTGCACCCATTAGTGCTCAGGGTCGCGGACTACTTGTTGTACTTGTAGAATCCTTCGCCGGTTGCGACGCCGAGCTTGCCGTGATCGATGTATTCGCTTTTGAGTAGAGCGGCGAATTTCTTGCTGGTCTCGTCGCCGTTGCTGGAGATGTGATAGGCGGTGTTTAGCCCGACGATGTCATAGATTTCAAACGGTCCATAGGGTGCACCGGTTCCTAGCTTCCAGGTGGTGTCGATGGTGGCAGCGTCAGCCACTTCGTTGACTAACAGGTGGCTCGCCGATTCCAAGAATGGAACAAGCATCGAGTTGAGGACGTAGCCTGGCTGCTCCTTCAGAACTCGAATGGCTACCAAGCCGGTGCGTTCGGCAAAATCTACGACTGCCTCGTAGGCTTCCTTGCTTGTCTGGGCGGTGCCCATGACTTCACCGGTGTTGTTCTTCCAGATGTTGTTCGCATAATGCAGTGCCAAGAATTGTTCTGGTCGTCCGGTGAAGGGGGCGATGTCGGACGGCAATAGTGTGGAGGAATTGGTAACAAAGATCGTCTCCGGGCGTGCGGCTTCCGCGAGCTTGCTGTAGGTCTGTTCTTTGACTGCCAAGCTTTCTGGTACCGCCTCTATGACTAGATCTGCGTGCTTCACTGCTTCGTCTAGATCGGTGGTCAGTTTGATTGAGTCACGGGCGGCCTGGGCCTTGTGCTGATCGCCAAAGAAGTTGGCATATTCCAGGACCAGTGCGTCCAGACGTCCTGCGGCAACGCGAAGTGCCTCCTCGTTGATGTCGAAGCCGACAGTTGGCAGTCCGTGGTAGGCGGTCTGGAAAAGGATCTGTGAGCCGAGGACGCCGGTTCCTAGGACGGTGGTATTGGTTAGTTGCATGATGGATCTCCTTGAAAATTGAACTTACAATCAGAGTTTGCGCTTTTAGTTGAAAGCATGCAACTAAATGTGAGGAGCGGAACCATTCGACTTGAACAGTCTGGTTTACCGTTGCTTTTCGTTCACCAGCATTTGGTTCTGTACTGAGAATCTTGGGAGGAAAAGTCTGGAAATACTCAAGGGAGAAACGCGTGTCTCGCGCTGCAACAAAGAGTTTTGGATTGATGGCAGCAGTTTTACTGGCATCGGCCATCGCACCACCGGTAATGGCGGACAACGCCGAGTACTTCGAACGGGTCGCTACCTATCCTGTTTATCAAAACCATCCTGATGGAGCCCAAGCGACAACGGCAGCGGAAATTTCGACGGTCTCTTCCGACGAAAACACACTGATCTACTCAGATGCACTCTCTGGCAGCATCGGCTTCCTTGATATTAGAGACCCCTCCAGCCCTCGAGGACTTGGCCTGCTCGGTTTGCATGAATTAGGAAGCGCCGAAGACGAGCCCACGAGTGTTGCCGCCTACGGTCAATACGTGCTTGTGGTCGTCAATAGCTCCGCTAGCTATGGTGATCCCTCTGGACGAGTAGACGTAGTTCGAATTTCTGACCGCAAATTGGTACACAGTATCAAACTGTCCGGCCAACCTGACTCCATAGCAATTTCTAAAGATGGAGCTTATGCAGGCATTGCCATTGAGAATGAACGCGATGAGGAATTAGGCGAGGGCGGTCTACCGCAAGCGCCAGCTGGGGCAGTTGCCATCATTGACTTCAAAGATAAAAACGCTGAGTCGTGGCGGCTTCGAGAGGTACCCCTCACCTCCGGAACACGCTCCGATCCTAAGCCCCTGCCACTACTGGCCAAGGCAGGGCTGGATACTCCAGAAGATCCGGAGCCAGAATACGTCAGTATCAACACCAAAAATCAGTTGGCGGTAACCCTCCAAGAAAATAACGGAGTTGTGCTCATCGACTTGCGCACAGCAAAACTCAGGCGCGCATTTAGCACCGGCACCGTTGATCTAGAAGGCATCGACACAAAGGACGATGGGCAACTGGATGTCAACGGATCACTGGACGCCGTGCCTCGTGAACCTGATGCGATTGCATGGCTTCAAGACCGATATCTAGCCACCGCCAATGAAGGCGATTGGAAGGGCGGAAGCCGAGGTTTCACGATCTTTGATTCACGCACCGGGAAAATCGTCTGGGACGCCGGTAATTCGCTAGAACAACTCGCGCTGTCTCAAGGTCTGTTCCCAGAAGGCCGGGCTGATAAAAAAGGTACGGAGCCTGAGGGTCTGGCCATCGCTAACTACAACGGGGTGGACTACGGCTTTGTAGCAACAGAGCGAGCTAACTTCGTGGCCGTTTATGACTTGTCTGATCCAAAATCACCGCGTTATGTGCAGACGCTACCTACTACCAATGGCCCCGAAGGTCTATTGCCAATCCCAGGACGAAATTTGTTGGCCGTGGCCTCCGAAACGGATGAAGATCAAGTCCGCTCGGTAGTGAGCCTGTATTCCTTTGGCGCGGATCAGCCACAATTCCCGCAGCTGGAATCAAATACAAAATCGTTGGTTCCATTCGGCGCCTTGAGCGGTCTGAGCTCTGATCCAAAAGATCCAAATAAGCTCTATGCGGTCAGTGACAACGCCTACGCGTCACGGATCTACTCCATCACCACAGGCAATCCCGCCACTGTCGATAGCTCGATTCCCGTGACCGGTGCAAGTACCGACTTAGACCTCGAAGGAATAGCAGCGCGTGAAGAAGGTGGGTTCTGGGCCGCAAACGAGGGATCGACGGGCAAGAACAACACGCTGGTGAAGATTGACGAAACCGGTAAGGTGCAGCAGGAAGTTGCGCTGCCCTCAGAGGTTGTGGGCTCCTTGCAGAAACAGGGCCTTGAAGGTGTGAGCGTTCGTGGCACCGGTAAGGACGAAGAAGTTGTATTCACCCTTCAGCGAGAAGTTCCAGATGAATCATTTGTGCGTATCGGCACGTACAGACCCAGCACGGGAGGTTTCAGCTGGTTTGGATACAAACTGGATCCCGCGGTTGAGGGAACGTGGAATGGCCTCTCGGAAATTACCGCGTTACCTGATGGGTCTTATGCTGTCATCGAACGCGATAACCAGCCAGGACCTGCGGCCAAGCACAAAGCGATCTACCAGTTCGAGGGGCCGCTGGCCCAGCAGGGTGACTCAGGCGAGTCGGTACCAATGGTGCACAAGAAACTCGCTGTTGACGTATTGCCGGTACTTGAACAATCTCACGGGTGGACCCAAGAAAAGCTGGAAGGACTGGCGGTAGCCGGTGACCAGGTTTACGTAGCGACCGACAATGATGCCGTGGATGAGGCTACCGGCGAAATAGTCTTTGCCAAGCTTGGGGCAGTAGCAAACGTATTTGATCTGCAGGATTCGCCATTACCTGATGTAGCAAGCCAAGGAGTCATCTCTGAGAAACCTGGCCGCGCACAACTGGTGCCACTGGCCCAGGCGCAGCCACGAGTAAAGGAAGTCAGAACTGGCGCCGATAGCTTGTGGCTGATTCCTGTGAGTCTGGTGGTTGCGGTTCTAGGAGCTGCAGCTGCAGTCAAATCAGCACGAGAGCGTCGAACGAAATAGCTGTCAGCTCCAGGTTCTGGGCATGAATTAGGGCGTGGCATCCATGGATGCCACGCCCTAAAAAATAAGCTTATTTCTTCTTCTGAACCTGGGAAACGACCACAGCAGCAACGGCTGCGATTACCAAGGAAATAAGAAGGAACTTGCCGCCCTTATTGGACTTCTCCTTCGGAGCCAAGTTCTTCTGAGCCGACTGTACGGCGCTCTGAACCGAAGTTCGAGCACGCTTAGCAGCCTTGGAGTTACCACCGACGTTGTCGATCAAGTTGGAGCCAGCCTTGCTGATTGCTTCAACATTGACACCGGAAACAGCCTCATTCCAGCCGCCACGGATTTCCTTTGGCAGTTCTTCTTTGGCAGCCTTGGCGAGTTTCGCCAATGACTTCTCAACTTCTTTAAAGCTCTTAGCAGTCTTCGACATGTTTTCCTCTCTGGTGGACCTTTAGGTCTCATTCACTAGCCTAGCCAGCTAGCCGTTAGCTCTCAAGCGCACGGCGTTGCGCTCAGTGCGAACCGAGGATCTTTCGGATGCGTGTGCGTAGCGCACTGAGCAGACAAATGAGCATCAGTATGGCGGCAACCAGGCTGGCGGTGGCAAATAACGGCGAGGAATCTCGGCCCGTGTACCGATCGATAATGATCCAGACCAAAACCCATAGTGCTCCGGCGTTGAGGTAAATCCCGATGGGATTTTTGAAACTAATAGCGCATAAGAACAGTGCGAGCAGAACGAGCACCAAAGCCGTGGCGCCTTTGAACATCAGAGAATTCGGGTCGCCGTGATGGATGGCGACGAAGGCGATGGTTTGAGCCAGGATAATGAGCGCCAACCAACCGGCAAATAAGCCGAAACACGCTCTGGTTAACCAGCGATCAATCTGGTGGACCAAGAAGCTGCGATCGATCATGATGGCGATTCGAATAAGAATTGCTAGCAGGACGTAACCGCAAAGCAGGCTCAGGCCAATCATTTCCTGCTTCAGGCACAGCACCCACAAGGCGTTAAAGAGCACTACAGCAAGAACCCAGAGTCGCATACGTCGATGTAGCTCAAGGCGCCACCGCGCGATACCTTGCCAGATGGCATAGAGGCCCAAGGCCGCCATGAGCCCGAGCCACGGAAGCAGTCCAGCCAAGGGAACAGAACTGACAAAAGCGTCCCGTTCCAGCCAGCTACCGGCCACGTCAACCAGGTTAGACGCCGCGAGTACTGCCCATAAGGCCCAGCTCAAACCAAGGAGCATGAGTGCGCTGTAGGCGCCGGATACCAACCTTATTTCCACAGTTTTGAATTTATCACGGTTGACGTGTGCAAACTGCAAGCCACGGTTAGAGTTGAGATATGACTGATCTTTGGGTTCGACAGGCAATTTCTCAGCTCAACGCCGACGCCAATCGCAGCGCTGACACACACCTGTTGGGGTTTGAGCTTCCGGCGCACTGGGGGATTGAGCTGTACCTCAAAGACGAGTCGGTGCACCCCACCGGTTCGCTCAAACACCGACTAGCCCGTTCACTGCTGCTCTACGGACTAGTTAATGGACGAATCAAGGAAGGTACCACCTTGGTGGAGGCTTCCAGCGGATCAACCGCGGTATCAGAAGCCTACTTCTCGCGCATGCTCGGACTGGAATTCATCGCGGTGGTACCCGCCTCCACGAGCACCGAGAAGATTAAGCTCATCGAGTTTTACGGCGGTCGATGCCACCTTGTTGACGGTGCTGGGCAATTAGATGTTGCAGCCCGCGAGTTGGCAGCCCAGTCTGGTGGCTACTATCTTGACCAGTTTACCTACGCTGAGCGGGCCACCGATTGGCGAGGGAATAACAACATTGCTGAATCGGTCTATGCCCAGATGTCTGCCGAACCGCACCCAATCCCAAGCTGGATTGTCGTAGGCGCCGGAACCGGCGGAACCAGTGCAACCTTTGGCCGCTACGCTCGTTATAAGCAGCACGACACCCGCATCTGTGTTGCGGACCCAGAAGGCTCCGCATTTTATGAAGGCTGGAAAACCGGAAACCCCGATTACGTCTCCGGTACGGGTTCAAGAATTGAAGGTATCGGGCGACCGACGGTTGAGCCTTCTTTTATGCCCGGCGTGATCGACCATATGATGCAGGTCCCGGACGCAGCCTCCTTGGCAGCCATGCACTTGCTGCGTGCCAAGACTAGGTACTTTGCTGGCGGTTCCACCGGCACCAACCTTTACGCCGCGTTTAAGACCATCTCGCAGATGCTAAAAAACGGTGAGCAGGGCAGTGTGGTGACCCTGCTCTGCGACTCCGGCGAGCGCTACACAAACACCTATTACAACCAGCAGTGGCTTGATGATCAAGGCTTGAACCTTGCCCCGTACACCGAAGCGATGGAGCAGTTCCTCGCCACAGGTACGTTCGAGCACTAGTTTTTGCTTTTTAGCTTTTTGCTTTAGACAGCTGGTGGTGTGGGCATCAAACCCTGGGTGCGTTTACGCTGGTGCACCGAGAAGTAGGCCAAGCCAGCTGACCCAGCGATAAATTCTCGTTGTGATCGAGCGGGCAGATAAATGATGTCGCCGAGAGTTAACTCGATTCGCGAGTCCTCGGTGACCAAGGTGCCCGAGCCGGCAAAAATGTGGAGCAGCACATCGAGCGCCGGGCCTTGATGTGCCCCGATGCTCTGGTCTGGCGCCAAGGAGATGACGTTGGCATCAAGGTCTCGTTCTTCTGGTTCCAGCTTCCAAATCGCCCCGTTTTTCACCCCAGCAGGTAGTTGGTTGGTGTTGGCCATGCGGCGCGGTTGAGTCATTAGCTTGCCTCTTGCTCCTGTATTGGTGCACTTGTTGGTGCACTGCCTTATTAGTTCAGCCTAGCTAAGTGCTGGCCTGTCATGGCTTTGGTGCACGCTGAACATTAAGAAGTGTCAGCAGATGTGTTCTGCGGCACTAGTTGTTGTGCTCAGCGGAACCATGTCAACTGGTGCGTAGCCATGGCACAAGGTAGATGGGCGCAGTACTGTGAGCAGTAGACCCGCAAAAAAATGTGTGCAGGAGGAATGTTTTGCCTAATGTAGCCGACCACCTGATTGAACAGCTTGATGCCCAAGGGGTTCGCCGTATTTACGGTATCCCGGGGGACTCGCTAAATGGACTCACCGATGCACTACGCGAGAACGGTCGAATGGAGTGGGTTCACCATCGACATGAGGAAGCCGCCGCCTTTGCCGCCGCAGCTGAAGCAGAAATTACCGGCGAGCTGGCCGTCTGCGTTGGCTCCTGTGGACCTGGCAACCTTCACCTGATCAACGGCCTGTACGACGCTAATCGTTCGCGAGTTCCGGTGTTGGCCATCGCCGCACAGATCCCCACCGAGGAAATTGGCTCCAACTACTTCCAGGAAACCAACCCGGTGGAAGTTTTCCGTGGGTGCTCCGTTTATGCTGAGCAGGTTTCTGATCCAAAGCAAATGCCACGCATGCTTCGCATCGCCATCCGTGAGGCCATCGAAAAGCGTGGCGTCGCCGTATTGGTGATTGCCGGAGACGTTGCCCTGTCGGAAATGGAGCGCACTGCAACTCAGCTCATCGCTAAGACCAACCCTCGTGTTCTGCCCAATGAGCAGGAGCTCGAGCGTGCCGCAGAGATCCTTGAGGGTTCGCGTAAGGTGACCATCCTTGCTGGCGCCGGCGTTGCTGGTGCCCATGACGAGGTCGTGGCCCTAGCCGATAAGCTCGCCGCCCCGATTGTCCACGCCATGCGCGGTAAGGAACATATCGAGTACGACAACCCCTTCGACGTGGGCATGACCGGCCTGCTGGGCTTCGCCTCCGGCGCTAAGGCCATCGCCGAGTGTGATGTGCTGTTGATGCTGGGCACAGACTTCCCGTACCAACAGTTCTACCCACAAAACGCCACGATCATCCAAGTGGACATCCGCGGCGAACAGATTGGGCGACGCACCAAGGTTGACGTGCCATTGGTGGGTACGGTCAAAGACACTGCCGCTGCGCTGAGCGCACTATTGCCGGTGCAAACGCATCGTAAGCACTTGGAGCACGCCCTAGAGCATTACCGTAAGACGCGCACCAAGCTTGACGAGCTCGCTGAGCCTTCGAAGCCTGGCTCGGCGATTCACCCGCAGTACCTTGCACGACTTATTGATCAAGCGGCCGATGAGGACGCGGTCTTCACCGCCGATGTTGGCTCCCCGGTGATTTGGGCTGCCCGCTACCTGACCATGACCGGCAAGCGTCGGGTGCTCGGGTCCTTTAACCACGGTTCGATGGCTAACGCGCTGATGCAGGCTCTGGGTGCCCAGGCGGTGGATCGTAGCCGTCAGGTGATTGCCTTTGCTGGCGACGGTGGGCTAGCCATGATGCTGGGCGAACTGCTGACCGCCACGCAGAATAAGTTGCCGGTCAAGGTAGTGGTCTTCAACAACTCGTCCTTGAACTTTGTTGAGCTGGAAATGAAGGCCGCCGGCTTTGTCACCTATGCCACCGATCTGCAGAATCCTGACTTTGGTGCAGTGGCCACCGCGGCCGGACTCAAGGGCTACCGGGTGGAGGACTCGGCTCAGCTGGAGTCCACAGTCAAGGAATTCTTGGCTCACGATGGCCCTGCAGTGCTTGATGTGATCACGGATCGCCAGGAAATGTCGATGCCACCAAATGTGAAGCTCGAGCAGGCTAAGGGCTTTGCGCTCTATGCCATCCGTACGGTCCTGTCGGGTCGTGGAGATGAGTTGCTGGATCTGGCCAAGACCAACTGGCGTCAAGTGTTCTAAGGATTTATGCATATGCTTGTTGCTGGCGCCTTTGGCGCCAGCAACATTTTTGTGAGAGCTAGAAAGTAGGCGTCTTGACTTCGCAACCTGCTGCCGCGCACGCGGCTACCACCGAAGACTTCGTTAATAACCTTGCGGCGGTGAACCAGCGCATTGCTGCGGCCACCAGTGCTGCAGGCCGTGAAGCGGACTCTGTGCGATTGTTGCCGGTCACCAAGACCATCGATGTTGATCGGTTGTCGCTGGCCATCGCGGCCGGGGTCAGTACCTTGGGGGAGAACAAGGTTCAAGAAGCTCAGGGGAAGCACGAAATTTTCCGCGAGCAGTTCCCTCACCTGCGCTACGCCATCATTGGCCCGTTGCAAACCAACAAGGCAAAATTTGTGGCCCAGTTTGCTGATGAGTTCCACGCATTGGATTCGTTGAAGCTGGCTGAAACCCTACAGCGTCGTCTAGAACTAGAGGACCGCACCCTTGAGGTGTTCATCCAGGTAAATACCTCGGGTGAGGAAAGTAAGTCGGGAATTTCTGCCTCAGCTGCTGCAGAGTTACTTGATGGTCTCTCGTCGTTGGATCGGCTTAATCCGGTAGGGCTGATGACTATGGCCGCCCACACCACTGATGAACAACAGATTCGCGCGAGCTTCTCCCTGTTGCGTCAAACCCTAGAGTCCTTGCAGCCGGATGCGCCGGCGGGCTTTAAACACCTGTCTATGGGCATGAGTGGCGACTACGAACTGGCTATTGCCGAAGGTGCCACCGTGGTGCGGGTGGGCCAGGGAATCTTTGGCGCTCGCAACTACGCCTAACACGGTGAGCAACTAGCGACTAGCGACTAGCGGCCGGTGACGGATCCATAGGAGGGCAGCGAGCTAATTTGGCTTGCTGCCCTTTCCTCTGCCCCGTGCTCGCCGGTTGAGGTTCTCCGGTTGTGCACAGCGCGTGGGCTAGAAGCTGAAGTGTCGGCATTTGGAGCCACACTATATGTAGTGGGGCGAGGGCACACGGCGGACTAGATGTAGCAATGAGAACACGCCGAGAAACTTGTCACAGAATAATTTTTAACCCACATGCTGTGGCGACGAAGCTGTGGAAAAAGTTTGACAGACCCCGAAAAATCGCGGTTTAAACGGGGTCGAATATCCACAGTTCCTGTGGACGTAGCGGGGGAAGAATGACATACTTGTAATACATCATCTTGTGGCTGCTTGACCGACTAAACACAACATGTAGTATTGAACTCGTTGGTGCGGCTCGCACCAGTAGCACCTCAAAGACCCTGTTTTTGAGGCATCCGAGAGGACAGCTGGGAATTTCCATCAGCAGATGGAATCCGGCCAACATCAAGAATTTTCTAAAGGGGATCAGGGACATGGCCATCACCGTTTACACGAAGCCTTCCTGCGTTCAGTGCAACGCTACTTACCGCGCGTTGGATAAGAAGGGCGTCGAGTACAACAAGGTCGACATCTCGCAAGATGCCACTGCGTTGGAGCACGTCCGTGGCTTGGGCTACATGCAGGCACCTGTCGTCGTTACCGACGATGATCACTGGTCGGGCTTCCGTCCAGACAAGATCGATCTGCTGGCTCCAGCTAACTAAGCACCAGCCCAATCCGCTCACTTTGTAGTGGAGGCAAAAAAGATGTCACCCACAGCACTTGCCGACAAGCAAAACGCTGAGGCCCACGAATCAGTTAACCTCACCAAATCGCAGTTGATTTATTTCTCTTCGGTTTCGGAGAACACCAAGAGGTTCGTGGACAAACTAGAGATGAATGCGGCTCGGATCCCGGTCTTTGCCACCGAGCCGCCGCTCATTTCCGCCGCACCGTACGTATTGCTCATCCCCACCTATGGGGGAGAGCGAGGCAAACACTCCATCGTTCCGCAAATCATGAAATTCCTGCGGTATGACGAAAATCGAGTAAATCTTCGTGGAGTGATCGGTGCGGGGAACACAAACTTCGGCGAGTACTACTGCATCGCGGCTAAGCGAATTGCTCAGAAATGCAACGTACCCGTACTTTATACATTCGAACTTATGGGGACGTCGGAAGACGTTCTCAAAGTCAAAGAAGGGCTTGAAACCTTTTGGACACCAGCGTCGCCGAATTGGCAGGAACGATGACGAGCTCAAAGGAGCTCCCAGCCCAGTTCCAGGGCTTGAGCTACAACGACCTGAACGCCATGCTGAACCTTTACGGTCCAGATGGAAAGATCCAGTTTGAAGTAGATCGCTACGCAGCCCGTCAGTACTTCTTGGATCACGTGAACAACAACACCGTGTTCTTCCATGATCTTGACGAGAAGCTGGCTTACCTCGTAAAGCACGAGTACTACGAGCGCGAGACTCTTGATCAGTACTCGATGAACTACATTCGTGATCTGTTTAAGCACGCCTTCGACAAGAAGTTCCGTTTCGAAACTTTCTTGGGCGCCTTCAAGTTCTACACCTCTTACACGCTGAAGACTTTTGACGGCAAGCGTTACCTAGAGCGTTACGAAGACCGCGTATGCATGGTTGCACTGCACCTTGCTCGTGGCGATGAAAAGTTGGCAACCCAGCTCGTTGACGAGATCATTGACGGTCGTTTCCAGCCTGCAACTCCAACCTTCCTCAACGCTGGTAAGGCTCAGCGTGGCGAACTAGTTTCCTGCTTCTTGCTTCGTATTGAAGACAACATGGAATCCATCGCCCGTGCGGTCAACTCCTCGCTGCAGCTTTCCAAGCGCGGTGGCGGTGTTGCACTATCACTGACCAACCTGCGTGAGCACGGTGCACCGATCAAGCAGATTGAGAACCAGTCCTCGGGCGTCATCCCAGTGATGAAGCTTCTTGAAGATTCCTTCTCCTACGCCAACCAGCTTGGCGCACGTCAGGGTGCTGGCGCGGTCTACTTGAACGCACACCACCCAGACATCTACCGGTTCTTGGACACCAAGCGTGAAAATGCTGATGAGAAGATCCGTATCAAGACCCTGTCTTTGGGCGTTGTCATCCCAGACATCACCTTCGAACTTGCTCGCAAGAACGAAGACATGTACCTGTTCAGCCCTTACGATGTAGAGCGCGTTTACGGCGTACCGTTCAGCGAAATCTCGGTTACTGAAAAGTACTACGAGATGGTTGATGACTCGCGTATCAAGAAGGCGAAGATCAGCGCTCGTGACTTCTTCCAGACTCTGGCAGAGATCCAGTTCGAGTCCGGTTACCCGTACATCATGTTCGAAGACACCGTGAACAAGGCAAACCCAATTGCCGGCCGTATCACCATGTCGAACCTCTGCTCGGAAATCTTGCAGGTTTCGTCAGCCTCTGAATTCGGCGATGACTTGAGCTACTCAAAGGTTGGCAAGGATATTTCTTGCAACCTTGGTTCCATGAACATTGCCAAGGCTATGGACGGCAAGAACCTGGCAGCTTCTGTAGACATCGCGATCCGCGCACTGAGCGCCGTGTCGGATATGTCCTACATCGGTTCGGTTCCTTCGATTGCAGACGGCAACAAGAAGTCGCACGCCATCGGCCTAGGCCAGATGAACCTGCACGGCTTCCTCGCTCGCGAGCACATCTACTACGGTTCTGAAGAAGGCATCGACTTCACCAACATCTACTTCTACACGATTCTGTTCCACGCATTGACTGCGTCGAACAAGATCGCCATGGAGCGCGGTGAAACTTTCGATAACTTCGAGAACTCAAAGTACGCGTCGGGAGAATTCTTCGACAAGTACACCGACCAGCAGTGGGTTCCAGCAACCGAGCGCGTACGCGAGCTCTTTGCCGACATCCACATTCCTACCCAGGAAGACTGGAACGCTCTGAAGGCGTCGGTTATGGAGCACGGTATCTACAACCAGAACCTGCAGGCTGTTCCACCAACCGGTTCGATCTCGTACATCAACAACTCGACTTCCTCGATCCACCCGGTCGCAGCGAAGATCGAGATCCGCAAGGAAGGTAAGATCGGCCGCGTTTACTACCCGGCTCCTTACATGAACAACGAGAACATCGACTTCTACGAAGATGCTTACGAGATCGGCTACGAGAAGATCATTGACACCTACGCTGCTGCTACCCAGCACGTGGATCAGGGCTTGTCGTTGACTCTGTTCTTCAAGGACACCGTAACTACTCGTGACATCAACAAGGCACAGATCTACGCATGGCGTAAGGGCATTAAGAGCCTTTACTACATCCGCCTGCGCCAGATGGCCTTGGAAGGTACCGAAGTTGAAGGTTGCGTTTCCTGCGCACTGTAATGCCTGAGATTAGTAGCCACTCAATAGGGCGCTAATATCACAAAGCAGCTGCCGTTTGGTCCGAACCAACGGCAGCTGCTTTGTATAAAAACACACGTCAGATCACATGAGATCTGACGCTAGATTTAAGTTTTGCTGACTCTGTACAGTTTGAAAGAACGGTAGAGTTGGTAGCAAAGTTCGTTACACGATTTAGCTTTTCGATGAGGGGCAATGACCGAGAAGATTCAGCTGACCAATAAGGTTGAAGCGATCAACTGGAACCGTATCCAGGATGACAAAGACGTTGAGGTTTGGAACCGTCTCGTCAACAACTTCTGGCTTCCTGAGAAGGTGCCGCTGTCCAACGACATCCAGTCGTGGGCTACCTTGACCGAAGACGAAAAACTGCTGACCATGCGTGTATTCACCGGTCTAACCCTGCTGGATACCATTCAGGGAACCGTCGGTGCAGTGTCGTTGATTCCAGATGCAATCACCCCTCATGAAGAGGCCGTGTACACCAACATCGCGTTCATGGAATCGGTGCACGCAAAGAGCTACTCCTCGATCTTCTCGACCTTGGCATCCACCAAGGAAATTGATGAGGCTTTCCGTTGGTCCACTGAGAACGTGAACCTGCAGAAGAAAGCTCAGATCATCGAAGGCTACTACCACGGTGAAGATCCACTGAAGCGAAAGATCGCTTCGACTCTGCTCGAGTCGTTCCTGTTCTACTCCGGCTTCTACCTGCCAATGCACTGGTCCTCGCACGCAAAGCTGACCAACACCGCTGACTTGATCCGCTTGATCATTCGCGATGAAGCCGTCCACGGCTACTACATCGGCTACAAGTTCCAGAAGGGCTTGGAAGGCGCTAGCGAAGAACGCAAGCAGGAGCTGAAGGACTACACCTTCGAGCTCATGTACGAGCTGTACGAAAACGAAGTTCAGTACACTCACGATCTTTATGATCCAGTTGGTTTGGCTGAAGATGTTAAGAAGTTCCTGCACTACAACGCTAACAAGGCGCTGATGAACTTGGGCTACGAAGCGATGTTCCCATCGACCGTAACCGACGTATCCCCAGCAATTCTGGCTGCATTGAGCCCGAATGCTGATGAGAACCACGACTTCTTCTCCGGATCGGGTTCCTCCTACGTCATTGGTAAGGCAGTCAACACCGAAGACGAGGACTGGGACTTCTAGTCCTTCAACTTCGAGTCGCCTGAAAAGGTATAAATGAGCCAGGGCCTGCAGATTACTGCAGGCCCTGGCTCGTTTCTATCGTCTCCAAATTCATTGCTACGTCGGTGAACACAAGACGTGAACTTTCCTGAATCGAGAAACTAGCAAGTCCTGGTGATCAGCTTTGCAAGCACTATTCATGTGCGAGCATTGGTGACAAGCTGGAACTGGCAGATCATTCCCGAAGGGAAACGACGATGGAGTTCGACACTAGATGTGTAATTGCCGGGGGAGGCCCTGCCGGCATGGTGGCAGGTCTCTTGCTGGCCCGCTGTGGTGTGCCAGTGACCGTACTGGAGAAGCACGCAGATTTTCTCCGAGATTTTCGCGGTGACACAATCCATCCATCAACGCTGCAGTTGCTAGATGAGCTTGGCTTGATGAGCGAATTTGAAAAGATCGATTTCAGCAAGGTTAGCGGTGCACAGTTCCCTACCCGCGACGGCAAGGTAACTACCGTGCTGAACCTAGCGGCGATCAATCATCCCTATCCATATATAGCGATGGCGCCACAGTGGGACTTCTTGAATCTGTTAGCTCGTGCCGGGGAAGCCGAGCCGAACTTTGATCTGCGGATGAACTGCGAAGTCCTTGACGTCTTGAGTGTGGG
Source organism: Glutamicibacter sp. MOO4 (assembly GCF_056934395.1). Taxonomy (NCBI): domain Bacteria; kingdom Bacillati; phylum Actinomycetota; class Actinomycetes; order Micrococcales; family Micrococcaceae; genus Glutamicibacter; species Glutamicibacter sp. MOO4. The sequence goes on along the minus strand of NZ_CM167800.1, from coordinate 1,321,744 downwards.
CGACAGGATTGTCGGTGTTCGATATTCAGGGCCAGACGGGGTCAAGGAGATCAGAGCCCTGTTAACGATCGCAGCAGACGGGCGGTGGTCGAGGATTCGGGATTCCGCAGGGATTGTGATGAAAGACTTTGCAGTTCCGATTGATGTCTGGTGGTTCAAGGTACCAGGCCAATTGGATCGCCCGAATGTTTTGTCCCCAGCATTCGCTCGAGATAAGTCGTTCGTCATGATTCCCAGAACTGACTATGTGCAGATGGCGATGTTGCTGCCTAAAGGCATGGATTCCGAGCTTCGAGCCCAAGGAGTTCAGGCGTGGCGCAGTTCAATCATTGAAGCCGATCCAGAACTTGCCACCGGTGTTGGCGATCTGAGCTTGGATGATGCGAAACTTTTAGACGTCAAGCTTAATCGTGCCCGACGGTGGTGGCGCTCCGGATTATTGTGCATCGGAGATTCGGCGCATGCGATGAGCCCGGTTGGTGGAGTTGGCGTCAACCTTGCGGTTCAAGACGCGGTGGCGACCGCCAGAATTCTGGCTGAACCGTTACGGAAATGGACGATCTCCGACAGAGACGTTCAAAGAGTTCAGAAGCGACGCATTGTCCCAACGATTATTGTCCAATCAGTGCAACGCATCATGCATCGTAGGCTGCGGCGGATCATGCGGAGCAACGAAGAAGTCACTTTACCGCTGCCGGTAGCTGTGTTGCTTCGACGTTTTCCCAAGCTGGCTTCAATACCTGCCCGTTTGCTTGGTGTTGGTGTTATTCAGGAGCACTCACCATTGGCAGCGCGACGAACAAAATGAGTTGAACTTCCGGGTTAAACACATCGAAGGTGCAGTTCCAACCTTTGCGGGGGAACTGCACCTTCGAAGGAAGTCTCTTAGCGAGCCTGGATGTTGGTAGCCTGTGGGCCCTTTGGACCAGCTTCCAGGGTGTACTCAACGGTCTGGCCCTCTTCGAGGCTACGGAAACCGAAGCTCTGGATAGCGCTGTAGTGTGCGAAAACGTCAGCAGATCCATCAGAAGGAGCGATGAAGCCGAAGCCCTTTTCAGCGTTGAACCATTTCACGGTGCCAGTGGCCATAGTGTTATTTCCTTATTTATTGATTGGCCACGATGTGGCCTGGTTGCCGATTCGAAGTTCCGAACCGGAAAATTTTGGGTTACCTCGAGCAGAGCTGCCGAGAACGATTCGCCTGCCGTCGATACGGACTATCGAATACTGATTTTGCCGGTATCGGCCAAAACGGGAGTCGCTGCACTAGCTTAAACATCGTCGGAATCCAGGCTGCTAACGGGTAATGACCCCACGCTAGCGGAGTAGAACAAGGAATCCACAGAGATGTGACGTTGAAAGTCGTCGAGATGTTTTATCTGCAGTGAAGAAGAGAAGATGAAGAATTCGTTTCGGTAGGAGTTCAATCAATCCGAAGATCGGTGAACCGATTTGTAATGCACAGACGATTTGTTGGCCGTGCTACAAATCCTACTGCTAACGTCTGTCGGCGGGTGAGTCACACCTGCAGGCGTCGAGGTAACAACTAAAGCGTACCATTGATTCGGCCAACCCGCGAAGTGATTGACACTACGTTGGCGCGTCGTAGCGAAAAAAGCCCGGAATTCTGGCGATTTTTACCATGAATGTTCGTGTTGCGTCCCGCGGTGTTGCACTGTTCTCTCCTGCTGCTGAGGAATGAATCGCAGGGCAGCAGAAGAGTATGAACAGTTTTACAGTGCGGCGGTGAGTAGCTCAGCGTTGATTGCGGCACCGGCCAAAGTTCCAGACGCCGCCGCTGCCATGACCATTGCGCCCAGATTGCTTGCGTTGCCTACAGCGTAGACACCTGGGATCGCGGTGGCCCCGGATTCGTTGACGGCGATAAATGTTCCCAACGGATGTTCGCTCAACTCGCCGCCTAGAGATTTGTAGAGTTCTGCGTTGGCGCGCATTGCACTAGCAACGATCACTGCCTGAGCGTGCAGTTTCTCATTGTTATCTAGGCGTATAGCTTCGAATGTGCCTGACTGATCAAACTCCAGCGCTTGCACACTCTGGTTCACTATCGGAATGGCTAGGGCCTTGAGGATCGACTTTCCTTCTTCGGTGAGCTCGGCAGGTTCGTGGTTGACGAACCTGATGTTGGAACTCAGCTGCTTAAACATCATTGCTTGATGTGCGCTCATTGGGCCGCAGCCAATGACAAGTATCTGTTGGTCGCGGACTTCCCAGCCGTGGCAGTAGGCGCAGTGGATAGCGGAGGTTCCCCATGCACGATCAAGCCCTGAGATCTGCGGAAGCTGATCCTTCAGCCCGGTGGCCAGGATGATACGTTCCGCAGTGAAGTTCCGAGCATCAACCTTGACGCTAAACCCCTCTGTCAGGGTGCCTGATAATGAACTCACGGTTCCCTCGGTGAGATGAACTCCGTAACTCGCTGCTTCCTGCCGACCACGTTTGAGGAGTTCAAGAGGATTGCTGCCTTCTTGGCCGAGAAGGTTGTGGGCATGTAGTGCTGAGGTGTTGCGCGGTTGTCCTTCGTCGATGAGCAGTACTGAGCGCATCGACCGTGCCAACGCAATTGAAGCTGCCAGGCCGGCGCTGCCGCCTCCGATAACGATGACTTCAAAGTGTTCCATGATGGTTCCTCTCGAATGGTGAAGCTGAGATTTTTACCTTATCGACGGTTTGCGTTAGAGGGTGTAGCGTTTTGCGCATGACGCAAGAATTGGAAGTAGACCAGATCATCCGACAGCGCATCCGCACCTTACGGCAAAACCATGGCTGGTCGTTGGAGTCATTGGCGAGTAAGGCCTCGCTCAGCGTTTCAACACTGAGCCGAATCGAAACCGGAAGCCGTCGGATTGCGCTGGACCAGCTGGTGCCGATCGCCAAAGCCCTAAGCACAAGCCTCGATGAACTTGTTGCCACGTCGGAAGCTGAGATCATCATTCGGCCCGAACCGATTTCACTGCCCGGCATTACTCTGTGGAAGCTCTCGACGGATGATGCCGTTAATGGGGTCAACGTTTCTAAGATGCGTATTGATCCTTCTAAAGCGCCGGCGCCTAGCGAATTACGTATCCATCCGGGGAAAGAGTGGTTCACCGTTTTGCTTGGTGAGATTCAGTTAAAGCTGGGGGAGCGGACGTATCACGTGAAGGCGGGTCAGTCGGCGCAATTCGATACGATGACGCCGCATGCCATCTGGGCGAAAGACGGTGTTGCAGAAATTTTGGGCATCTTGGACAGCGCTGGACAGAAAGCTCATCAGCATGACAGTGGCAACTAGTCTGTTGGTTTTAGTCGCTCTTGGATAACCTGAGGGCAGTGCAACATTTTCAAACGCCAGGAGGACAGCGATGACGCATCAGCTCACTGAGGAACTCGAGAAGATTCTCGCTAAAGGTGACTACTATTTCGAGTCTTTGGGGCAGGGGCGCTACCGTTCGTCATTGCACGCGCAAGGAGCCTGGAATGAACACGAGCAGCACATGGCTCCGGCGTCAGGAATCTTGGCTTACGAACTGGAAAACTTTCAGCCTCGTGATGACATGCGCATTGCCCGGCTGAGTTTTGAAATCCACGGATTGATCCATGCAGGTGAATTTGAGATCACCACGCGAATGGTTCGACCGGGACGAACCATCGAGCTGATCGAAGCTGAGATGACAGCCAAGGGCCGAACCAGCATCGTGGCACGGGCATGGAGAGTGATTAAAGGCGATTCGAACCAGGTCGCTGGTATCGAAGATGCAACAATTCCTGGTCCAGATGAATGCGAAGTACAGCAAGTTAGCCAGCGTTGGCCAGGCGGGTACATTCGTTCGCTCGAAATGCGGGCAGGCAAGGATTGGCGACTTGGCAAGGGAATCGCTTGGTTGCGCACCAAGTACGCACTTGTTGATAGTGCAGATGCTTCAGATATGGCTAGGCTCGTAGGTTTGATCGATACCGCCAACGGTGTCGCCCCACGCGTCGAGCCCAGCGAGGGGACTTGGGTCTACCCAAACTTGGATCTGCAGATTCACATGTACCGACAGCCTGAAGGTTCGTGGCTCGGGTTAGAAGTGCAACAGAGCTTCGGCGCCGACGGAATTGGGCTCACCTCGACGGTACTGCACGATCTCACCGGTCCGTTTGGTCGAGCCGAACAGATTCTGACTGTACGTTCGCGCTAGAAAGCGTTCAGGATGCAGAAAGTTGGGAAAGTAGCTTTTTGAGTTCCGGCTTGGGCATAAGAACAAACTGACGCTCGCGATACTTCTCGCGGTCAGCGCCATGAACACGGAACAATGCGTAACCCCGTTTGAGCAGGAAGGTCACTGGCTTTCGCCGCTGGGCGACGTCGCGGACAAAGCGACGAATGCCAGTGACTAACGCGGGCTCATCAACGTAGTATGCCTGTACGTTGATTCCCTTTGCCTTCAGTGGCTCGAGCAGTTCGTAAAGAAAAATTCCTTCAGCGACAATCGGTCCGGCAGCTGACCTGATTTCTCGGTGCCCGTCATAGCTGGAAGTTGAGATCGAATAGTTCGGAACCATGGTGCTGCCGTTTTCCAACAGCTCATCGATCGCTTGTAGCGCGGCTTCCTTATTCCAGGTGCCCGAATGATCCCAGTCGACTTCGCCGTACGCGGTACGCGGGAACGGGACAGGATTGCCATCTTCACTGAGCTGTCGGTAGTACTCGTCGAGCGGCAGATGCGGATTACCGTACTTTGACGCGAGATAGGACTTTCCTGAACCGGAGGGTCCGCCGATCAGGATGACAGGAGTAGAAGAATTTGGCACGCCTATAATTATGGCGCAGATTTCTCAGCTGACTACATTCCTGCGTTGTGACATCAACTCCACTGGTAGCCAATGCCTGAATTAGACTCATTGTTATGAGTTTGTTCAATCCTCAGTCGGATGCTCCGCTAACACTAGAAATCGAAGATCCTAGCGGTGATCCTGCTGCAGATTTGGAACGCGGGGTTCAGTTACTTCGCGAAATTCAATCTGGAGATCGTGGGCCGACCCTGCGGTTGTATCGTCCGGATCCTACGTTGGCTTTTGGTCAGCGCGATGTTCGTTTATCTGGATATGAAGCAGCTCGTCAGGCCGCAGAAGACCGAGGCTTCATGCCTCTGGTGCGCAAGGCTGGCGGCCGTGCTGCTGCCTACCACCGTGGATCATTAATTGTTGATCACCTCGAGCCACAACACGAAGCGGTATTGGGACAGCAAAAACGCTTTGAAGTTTTTGCCGATATTTACGCCAAGGCTCTTGCCCGTTTGGGTGTTGATGCTCGGATCGGCCCCATTCCGGGAGAATACTGCCCGGGGGAGCACTCCGTTCATGGACTACCAACCTCAGCTTCGCCACGAAACTATCCGGTAAAACTCGTGGGGACAGCCCAGCGCGTGGTCGCCGGAGCATGGCTTTTCTCCTCGGTGTTTGTCATTGAGGATTCAGAGCCACTGCGTCAGGTGCTGAACGCTGTCTATCAAGCAATGGAAATCCCGATGGACCCGACGACGGTGGGTGCCGCCAGCGATCTTGTCGCCCCCGCAACTACTGAAGCCTTCATCGCTGCGCTCCTTGAGGAATACCGGGAGCATGTCAGCTTGATCGGCGCATGAGCTAACAACTCTGGGCAACAAAAAATCGGTACCTGAAATTCAAGTACCGATTTTTTATTGGGGTCAGCGCTGATACTTGGTGTAACTAATTAGGTGCCGATGCGCTCTACAACTTCTTCGATTCGTGGGTTGGTGGCAGCAGTGCCATCAGGGAAGATCAATGTCGGAACCGTCTGATTGCCGTTGTTGAAGGACTCCACAATCTCAGCGGTACCTTCAACTTCTTCGATGTTTACCTCGGTGTATGCCACACCCTTCTGATCCATCAGACGCTTGAGGTTACGGCAGTATCCGCACCAGCTAGTGGTGAACATGGTGACGCCACCTGCGTCAGGAACGTACTGGTCAAGGTTCAATTCGTTGCTCATACAGGGTATAACCGTGACCCTATTGTGTTTGTTCCCAAAGTGGCCCAGAATTTTCTCTGATTTCCTTGAACTTGATGGTTAGACTGGGAGCAGATTTCCCCCGGGCGGTACGAGGAGCAGAAAATGTGTGGACGGTACGTGATGGCCAAGGCAATCGGTGATTTAGTTGCTGAGGCCGAAGCTGAGGCTGACGAAAACCTTGAACTGCGACAGTCGTGGAACGTAGCCCCAACCACTGATGTGCCGGTAGTGCTAGAGCGTCTGATTGATGATCAGTTGCACAGGCAAATCCATGTTGCTCGGTGGGGACTGGTTCCTGGATGGGCGAAGGAACTGTCCGTAGGCGTTAGAGCTTTTAACGCACGTAGCGAAACTGCGGCCAGCAAGCCGACCTTTAGAGCAGCGGTGAAAAAACGTCGGGCTGCGGTTCCCGTCCAGGGCTATTACGAGTGGAAGAAAGAGGGGAGCAAAAAGCGTCCCTTCTTTGTGCACCGTGAAGATGAGAAGTTGATCTTTTTTGCTGGACTGTACGAGTGGTGGAAGGACGAGGATGACACATGGATCCTCTCCACCTCGATTCTGACTATGGAGTCGCCTTCCGCCGATGAGCCCGGGGTGCTTGGTGAGCTTGCTGGACTGCATGACCGATTGCCGATTCCGATGGACCATCAAATGATGGCACGGTGGATGAACCCTGCGGAAGCAGACGGTCAAGGGTTAATCGAGGAATTGCGGGCTCAAGCTTTTGACGTCGCATCAACTTGGACCATGCACGAGGTTGATAAGGCGGTTGGTAATGTGCGCAATGATTCTCCGCAACTTATCGAAGCGCACAGCAACGCACTGTTCTAGCCAGCGACGCCAGCGGCTAAGAATGTTTCAAAAAGCACCCTTTAAACATTTCGGCAGCCAACCACTGATGGTTGACTGCCGAAAGTGTCTAATGAGCCTTTTAGTGGCCGCGCTTGATCCACTCGTCCAGATTCGGGGCTTCCGCACCGATGGTGGTGGCGTCACCATGGCCGGTGTTCACTACAGTCTGTTCAGGCAGGGTCAGCAACTTGGTCCGAATCGATTCGATGATCGTTTCGAAGCTCGAGTAGCTGCGCCCGGTCGCGCCCGGGCCACCGTTGAACAGGGTGTCACCACTGAAGAGCACACCCAGATCTTCTGCATAGAAGCTGGTGGACCCCGGCGAGTGGCCCGGGGTATGTAGCGCCGTGAGGGTTGTACCAGCGATGGTGAACGTGTCACCATCGTTGATTTCAGCGTCTACGTCGCGCTCTGGGTAGACAGCATCCCAGAGCATGCGATCTTCCATGTTGAGGAAGAGCGGAGCATCCACGGCGTCAGAAAATTCGCCGGCTACTCGGATGTGGTCGTCGTGTCCGTGGGTGAGCACAACTGCCATCACTTCGCGTTCGCCGATGACTTCACGAATCTTCTCAATATCGTGGGCAGGATCAATGACTAGTACCTCTGAGTCATCACCGATGATCCAGACATTGTTATCAACGTCCCACGTGCCACCGTCGAGAGAGAAGGTACCTGAGGTAACTACGTTTTCGATACGAGCGGTCATTAGATTTCCACCACCGAACGCAGCACGGTACCTTCGTGCATCTTGTTGAAGGCTTCCTCGATCTGGTCAATAGAGATGCGCTCGGTGACAAAGGCACCGAGGTCAAGACGTCCGAGCTTGTACTGCTCAACCAGCATCGGGAAATCATGGCTTGGCAAGCAATCGCCGTACCACGAGCTCTTTAGTGATCCGCCGCGGCCGAAGACATCAAGCAATGGCAGTTCCAGCTTCATCTCTGGGGTTGGGACACCCACGAGCACAACGCGGCCGGCAAGGTCACGAGCGTAGAAGGCCTGCTTGTAGGTTTCTGGGCGGCCTACTGCGTCAATGACAACGTCGGCGCCGAAGCCACCGGTCAGTTCCTGGATAGCCTCAACAGCGTCAACCTTGGAAGAGTTAACGGTGTGGGTGGCGCCGAACTTCTTTGCGCCTTCCAGCTTGTCTGCGTTGACGTCCACGGCGATGATGGTGGTCGCACCGGCTAGCTGCGCGCCGGCAATGGCAGCTGCGCCAACACCGCCACAGCCGATCACGGCTACCGACTCGCCACGCTTTACTTCGCCGGTGTTGATAGCTGCACCGATGCCAGCCATGACACCACAGCCGAGCAGGCCTACAGCTGCTGGATCAGCATCTTCGTCAACAATGGTGCACTGACCGGAGTGAACCAGGGTCTTTTCGGCGAAGGAACCAATGCCCAGTGCTGGGGATAGTTCGGTGCCGTCCTCAAGGGTCATCTTCTGGGTGGCATTGAAGGTATTAAAGCAGTACTTTGGCTGACCCTTGGCGCAGGCGCGGCACTGGCCACAGACTGCACGCCAGTTCAGGATAACGCGGTCGCCAACTTTGACGTTGGTGACGTTCTCGCCAATCTGGCTGACTACTGCGGTGGACTCGTGGCCCAACAGGTAAGGATATTCATCGCCGATGCCACCGAGCTTGTAGTGCAAGTCGGTGTGGCAGACGCCGGTAGTGAGCACGTCGACAACTACTTCTCCGGGACCTGGGTCCGGAACGATGATATCGACGACCTCAACTGGTGCGTCCTTAACACGGGAAATGACGGCTTTGACCTTATGAGGCATGGGATTTAACTCCTGAAACGATTGAGTGTTGCTGTTTCGATGCTATCGGTGTGTTCGGTACTAATCGAGCATTCGCGGCACAATGACGCACCCGGTTTCGCCCAGAGCCAAGTCGTCAGTGACTTTCACATCTTTTGTTGCTCTGCGGCTGGCTACTAGTGAAGCTGCGCAGAGATTTATTTTGCTGCGCAAGGTGCCCCAGTTCCCCTCGGCGCCAAACTGTCGGAGCCGATGACTAGTGTAACTATCGTTCGAACAAGTATTCGAATAGACTGGTTCTACTAAGTAAGGAGTGCACGCGTGGGGATGTTCACCGAGTCAATTGAGGTTGCCCGTGCAGCAAACGGAATGCCACTGCGCGTGAAGTGGCAGGGGCGGGACTACCGACTGGTTGCTGAACCTCAGCGTTGGTTTGAACGTCGCAAGTGGTGGGACGAAAACCTGCGGATTCCTCGGGGGATCGGGGCAGGGCTCGCTGACTATGAGATGTGGCGCCTGCAGTTGGTTGCGGTGAGCGGATCCAAACAAGAGCACACCTTTGATGTGAGCTTTGATGCGCAAACCGAGAGGTGGCGGCTGGTGCGCGTGCATCAAGAGCTGGCCCAAAGCGCCTGAGCTTACGGGCAGGGGAACATATTTTCGAAGGACCGTTATGAGCTTTACCCATCTGAACGTCAGTTCTTCCTATAGCGCCCATTACGGGGTGTCGCATCCACGCACTCTGGCTCAAGCAGCCAAGGCGCAGGGAGCACCTATGCTGGCGCTTACTGATAGGGATGGGCTTTACGGGACGGTCAAACATGTAGCCGCCTGCATGGCAGAAGGTATAGCTCCCATTCTCGGAGTGAATCTAGCTGTACTCGATGACAATGGGGAAACTCTAGGCAGGATCGTTTTACTGGCGCAGGGGCACAACAATGGTCTTGGATATGCAGCACTCTGCCGGGCTATCAGCCTCGCGCACAATACAGCTCACGGCGTGCCTGGGCTCAGCGCTAATCAGTTGGGCCAGCTAAGTAAAAGCGGAAACCTGATGCTCCTGCTGGGTGGTGAATCAGACGTAGCTCGAGCAATCCTGAAGGGGAATTACGCTAAAGCCCGCGGACTGTTGGCCGAGTGGAAAAAACGAGTTGGAAAAATGCTGCGGGTAGAAATCACCACGCACCTCTCCACTCCTGGCTCGCGCCACAGCTTAGGTGAAGCATCACGCCTACTGCGCTACGCCTACGAACGCCAGATCAAAGCGGTACTGTCCAACGCCGTGCGCTACGTAGACCCCGACGGGGCAGTCACCGCAGACATTTTGGACTCGGCGCGGGCTCTACATAGCCTGAAAAATCTGGATTTCTGCCAACCCAACGGGCAAGGGTGGCTGAAAACACCGCACGAGATGTTTCAACTGGCTACCGAAATCGGCCAAGCTACCGAAAGGAGCTGGGCGCACCAGATGCTGCGGGAAACCGAAGCGGTGGCACACTGGGCGGCAATAGATCCCGTAACGGATCTGGGGTGGAAGTCGCCGGTCATTCCGGAAGCCAGGGTGATCGGCCTGTATCGACCGGCCATGCAAGAACTCACCGATCGTGTATACGGGGCCGTGCCCACCCTATTAAGAAACGAAGCACCAAACGTAGTAGAAGAACGCCTAGCCCTAGAGCTGGGCGTGATCGAACGGTTGGACTTCGCCGGCTACTTCCTCACTGTGGCGGAGACCGTAAACCTGATCACCGAGATGGGCGTACGCGTAGCCGCCCGAGGCTCAGGCGCATCCTCGTTAGTGAACTACCTTTTAGGTATTAGCCAAGTAAACCCGTTGGCCCACGACCTAGTGTTCGAACGTTTCCTCTCCGATACCCGCACCACCCTGCCCGATATTGATATTGACGTTGAATCCGCGCGACGCCACGAGATCTATCACAAGATTTTCTCCAGCTTCGGTGAGGAACGCGTCAGCCTGATGAGCATGCAGAATGCTTACCGCGCCCGTGGCGCTGTCCGCGACGCAGGTGCTGCCTTGGGTGTAGAGCAGGAGCAAGTGGACGAGATCGCCAAACAGCTCTGGCGCTTCTCTGCCTCCTCTTTCCGTGAAGCGCTGGTGGAGAAGCCAGAGTTAGCAGCGTTAGCACAGCGCATTACCGATGACACTCAGCTCGATATTCTCATTGACGCCACCGAACGATTGGACCGACTGCCAAGACATATCTCCATGCACCCCTGCGGGGTGATCCTCTCTGATGCGAGCTTGCTGGACCGTACCCCGGTGCAGCCCTCAGGCATCGGATTGCAGATGAGCCAGTTCGACAAGCACGATATGGACCTGATGGGGTTGATCAAGCTCGACGTGCTCGGGGTGCGCATGCAATCAGCCATCGCCTACACGCTTGAAGAGATCGCTCGCATGCACCCAAGCAAGGAGCAAGCGTCTCGTGCAGGCGGACACACTAACGACAGTTACATCGATGCCAGTGGAGCGATTGACCTAGCCAAGGTGCCACTCGATGATGAACCCACCTTTGATCTGATCCGCTCCACTCACACCCTGGGCTGCTTTCAGATTGAGTCCCCAGGACAGCGTGAACTGGTTGGCAAACTCGCTCCCCGTGAGTTTAACGATCTGATCATCGACATCTCGCTCTTCCGTCCCGGGCCCATGCAGTCGAATATGGTCAAGCCCTATCTAGAACACCGCCACGGATTCGCTCCCGCCCAATACCTGCACCCAGACCTGATCCCTGCGCTCGCCGAAACCCACGGGGTTACCGTCTTCCACGAGCAGGTGTTGCGCATGCTTGATGTGCTGACCGGCTGTGGTCTAGGGATGGCTGATGTCTACCGGCGCCTGCTTGGCAACCCAGAGAAAGAACCAGCCGTTGAACGCTACGTGCGTACCGAGGCAACCAAGCGCGGCTACAGCCAGGAAACTATTGATCAAGTCTGGGAGGTGCTCTCTGGGTTCGGGTCCTTTGGCTTCTGCAAAGCCCACGGGGCTGCCTTTGCCGTACCCACCTATCACTCGGCTTGGCTCAAAGCGCATCACCCCGAGGCTTTCCTCGCTGGGATCTGGGAACACGACCCAGGCATGTACCCCAAACGATTACTGGTTTCCGAAGCGCGGCGTATGGGCGTCCCTATCCTCCCGCTAGATATCAACCGCTCCAACGGACACTATCGAGTCGAACGAGTATTCGAATACGCTCCAGCGAAGGTTCCCATGGTGCCCAGAGCCGTAGGATCACAACGCCCCGGACGCTACGGAATCCGGTTAGCCTTCCGCGACATTCACCAGATGAGTGAACGCGAAGTCCAGCGACTAGTGGCGGGCCAGCCATATGAGCACCTCGCAGATGTCCGCGCCCGCGCAGGGCTCTCACGACGTACCTACCAAAACCTTGCCGCGCTTGGTGTCTTTGACTCTTTACTGGCAGGAACCTCTCGTGCCGATACAATCGCTCACACTCAATCGATGGTGCACAGCTCTCTGCCGGCCAAGTACCGTCCCGGCCCCGGCCAACTGGCACTGGACCTCGGGCAGATCGAACACATCAAAGCCACCGGAACACAGCTGGACCCGGCCGAGGTAGTACGCACCGAACTAGACCTGATGCACCTAGATGCCAGTGAGCATTTGATGACTTCCTATAGGCGCAGGCTCTCACACCTGCCTATTACCCAAGCAGCGGAACTACTACACCTGCGTAACGGCACCGAGGTACTAGTCGCCGGAGTGCGCATAGCCACTCAAACACCACCTATGCGTGGCGGTAAACGCGTGGTCTTCATTTCCGTGGATGACGGGACCGGCTGTATCGATGCCACCTTCTTCGATGACACACAACAACGCACCGGGCCTTTACTCTTCTCTACCCGCATGTTGCTCATCCATGGAGTCACCCGACGCACCGGACCACGTGGCATCTCACTACAAGCACTGAACGCTTGGGATCTGCATCAGTCAGAATCGTTGCCGGTCGCCGGATACCTTGAAGAACAAGGACGACCGCAAATTAGTTACCGACCAAAGTTCGGCGAGGGCGCACGCAAGAGCGAGAGCGTCGGCGAACTCGCCAAACGTATGGAGGCCGAAGGGCTTGATCAGCGTGGGGCGTGACTAAACCGAAGAAATATGCCCGTTGGCATCGATAACAAACGAAGGGTTATGCACAAAGTCCCAGCGGAAACCATCCGGATCAGCTACGCACGCACTCTTGCCACCCCACGGCTGCACCGTTGGCTCAGAGATCGAGCTAGCGCCCGCATCCAGCGCTCGCCGGTAGTGATGATCCACTTCATTATCCGAATGCACGTTATGCCCCAAAGAAAGTGGGGGAGCCATTTTGCTGTGACCGACATTTCCGTACTCGGACGGCATCTGTTTTACATCCCAAAGGGCAAGCATCAGACCGTAGCCTGCGCGGACAAAAGCGATCTCCGGGTGAGCTGGTTGAACCAGTTCGAACCCCAAGCCCTCGGTGTAGAACTTGGTGGAAATTCCGACATCGCGCACACCGAGGGTGATGGCGCTGATTACCGGGGAAGCAGGTTTGTTCATGACATAAGCCTAGGCTTCTGAGATAACAGAAGCCATGGATGATCGAGCTTTCCACGAATTTTCGAGTCCCACTGGTGCACGGGTTAGCGGAGTTTGTTCTAGGAGTCTTGACCAGTGGGCCCAAAGAGTTTGGGTATGTCATGAGCCTGTTTAATGCAGACTCGTTGTTGAACGAATCACATGTGGGTCAACAATCCTCCCGAAACCCGAAGTGAACGCGCGCTGAAGTGAGGTCCTGAACTAAACTGGATTCTGGCTGGCTGTGGCCAAGGTATGCCACAAGCTATGAAGCCATCCCAGATTGAAAGGTAGAACCCGATCTCATGAGCGAGCAGCTGACTCTCACCATTGACGGCGAGCAGGTACAGGTGGACGCGGGAACAACCGGTCTGCAGTATTTCACCAATGATAAAGACGTGGTTGTTATGCACGTCGATGGTGTCCTACGCGACCTGGCCCGCGAACTTGTTGCTGGAACCACTGTCACCCGCGTAACCATCACCGACCCAGAAGGGTTGGAGGTGCTGCGTCACTCCACTGCCCACGTCATGGCTCAAGCTGTGCAGCAGTTGCGCCCCGATGCCAAGCTGGGCATTGGACCGTACATCACTGACGGTTTCTACTTCGACTTCGATGTCGCTGAGCCATTCACCCCAGAAGATCTGAAGCAGCTGGAAAAGATGATGCTTAAGATCGTCAACCAGAACCAGCTCTTTGCCCGCCGCGAAGTTTCGCCAGAAGAAGCCAAGGCAGAAATGGCTGACGAGCCATACAAGTGCGAGCTGCTGGCCAAGGCTGACTCGGCCGATACTTCAGGTGAAGGCGTGACCGTTGAGGTTGCTGCCGGCGAAACCACCATCTACGACAACGTTGATCGCAAGTCCGGCGACACTGTGTGGAAGGATCTGTGCCGTGGCCCGCACCTGCCAAACACCAAGCTGATCAAGAACGCTTTCTCGCTGACCCGTTCGGCCGCCGCCTACTGGTTGGGTAGCGAAAAGAACAAGCAGCTGCAGCGCATCTACGGCACCGCATGGCCAACCAAAGAGGACCTCAAGGCCTACCAGGAGCGTCTGGCTGAGGCTGAGCGTCGCGACCACCGCAAGCTCGGTGCCGAGCTGGACCTGTTCTCCTTCCCGGATGAACTTGGCTCGGGCCTGCCGGTGTTCCACCCTAAGGGCGGCATCATCAAGCGCGAGATGGAAGACTACGTGCGCGATCGCCACGTAGAAGAAGGCTTCCAGTACGTGGGCACCCCACACATCTCCAAGGATGGGCTCTTCCACACCTCGGGTCACTTGCCTTACTACGCGGACACCATGTTCCCGCCACTTCATATCGATGAAGAGCGCGACGAAGATGGCAACATCACCAAGCCGGGTCAGGAATACCGTCTGAAGGCAATGAACTGCCCGATGCACAACCTGATCTTCCGTGGCCGCGGACGTTCTTACCGCGAACTGCCACTGCGCTTGTTCGAATTCGGTCACGTCTACCGCTACGAGAAGTCCGGTGTGGTCCACGGCCTAACCCGCGTGCGCGGTTTCTCCCAGGATGACTCGCACTCCTACGTCACCAAGGAACAGGCACCGGCTGAAGTTGAGCACCTGCTGAACTTCATGCTTTCGTTGCTGCGCGACTTCGGTATGGATGACTTCTACCTGGAGCTATCCACTCGCGATCCTGAATCGGATAAGTTCATCGGTTCGGACGAGCAGTGGGAAGAAGCCACCGCCGTGCTAGAACGTGTCGCCACTGAAACCGGTGTTGAGCTGGTTGCTGATCCAGGTGGAGCCGCATTCTACGGTCCGAAGATCTCGGTTCAGGCTAAAGATGCCATCGGCCGTACCTGGCAGATGGGTACCGTTCAGTACGACTTCAACCAGCCTGCACGATTCGGTCTGGAGTACCAGGCTGCTGACGGAAGTCGTCAGGAACCGGTCATGATCCACGCTGCGAAGTTCGGATCCATCGAGCGTTTCTTGGGCGTACTGACCGAGCACTACGCTGGTGCTTTCCCTGCATGGCTTTCGCCGGTCCAGGTTCGCGCCATCCCAGTGGCTGAGGCTTTCAACGATTACCTTTCCGAGGTTGTCGCCAAGCTCAAGGCTCAGGGTGTTCGTGTTGAACTGGACGACTCAACGGATCGTTTCCCAAAGAAGATCCGCAACGCGTCCAAGGACAAGATTCCGTTTGTACTCATCGCCGGTGGCGAAGATGCCGATGCGAATGCAGTGTCCTTCCGCTTCCGCGACGGAAGTCAGGAAAACCAGGTGCCAATCGACGATGCAGTAGCTCGCATTGTTGAAGCCATCAAGAGCCGCGATAACAACAACTAGTTGCTACTAGTGCCGATAGGGAGCCCATAAGTATGCAGGAATCAGATCAGTCCGTCACCGACGATTTTGAACTCGCCGGTGTGCCGGATTCGTTCCAGCGCCTATGGACTCCCTATCGGATGGCTTACATCAAGGGCGGCCAGGACCAAGTCAAAGATGAGGCTAGCTGCCCGTTCTGTGCTGGTCCCGGTCGCACGGATGAAGAAGCGTTGATCGTGCACCGCGGGGAAACCTGCTACGTGATTTTGAATCTCTTCCCGTACAACCCGGGGCATTTGCTGGTGTGCCCCTACCGCCATGTGCCTAACTACACCGACATCACGGTGGAAGAAACCGCAGAAATGGCGGCGCTGGCTCAGCAGTCAATGCGGGTTTTGCGTAAGGTCTCGAACCCAAGCGGTTTTAACTTGGGCATGAACCAGGGTGAATCCGGGGGAGCGGGAATTGCTGCTCACCTGCATCAGCACATTGTGCCTCGATGGAGCGGAGACGGGAATTTTTTCCCGATCATTGCTCAAACAAAAGCGATCCCGCAGACACTTTCTGAGGTTCGTGAGGCCATCGCTGCGGCATGGGACAGCGAGAACCCGAGCTAAACACACATCAGTGTTGTGTGGCGGTAGGAATATCCAATTATTCCTACCGCCACTTTCTGTTTAACCCCGGTGATCAGCCGCCACGCACACCCAAGGTGCATTAACCCGAAGAAGAAGCTCTGACTAGGTAATTGAGGGCGAAACGCTATGTTACGCACTAATCTGCATCTAGGCGACTAATCTCCTAACGTAACAATATGACGAAACACCTAAGGTAATAAAGCAATCCACTCCTACGATTACTGGCGTACCACCTCGCTTTAAGCCTTATAAATACTGGTCCAAAGCGAATCCACGCAGTGTCGAGAGGAACTACTTTTCACCATGTCTACGAACAACCAGAACTCCGTCGTCGGATCTGACCGCGTTAAGCGCGGTATGGCCGAAATGCTCAAGGGCGGCGTCATTATGGACGTAGTCACTCCAGAGCAGGCGCGCATCGCTGAAGATGCCGGCGCCGTTGCAGTTATGGCTCTTGAGCGCGTTCCAGCCGACATCCGTGCACAGGGTGGCGTCTCACGCATGAGCGACCCAGACATGATCGATAGCATCATCAGCGAGGTCTCCATCCCAGTGATGGCCAAGGCTCGTATCGGTCACTTTGTTGAAGCTCAGATTTTGCAGTCCCTCGGTGTTGACTACATTGACGAGTCAGAGGTCCTTTCGCCAGCAGACTACGAGAACCACATCGACAAGTGGCCATTCACCGTTCCATTCGTTTGCGGTGCTACCAACCTTGGTGAGGCTCTGCGCCGCATCAATGAAGGTGCAGCCATGATTCGTTCCAAGGGTGAAGCTGGAACCGGCGACGTTTCTAACGCCACCGGTCACATGCGCAAGATCCGCTCCGAGATCGCCAAGCTTGCAGCCCTTCCAGAAGACGAGCTGTATGTAGCCGCGAAGGAACTGCAGGCTCCATACGAACTGGTCAAGGAAATCGCACACACCGGCAAGCTACCTGTCGTATTGTTCACCGCAGGTGGCATTGCTACTCCGGCCGACGCTGCCATGATGATGCAGCTGGGCGCGGACGGTGTGTTCGTAGGTTCCGGTATCTTCAAGTCCGGCAACCCGGTAGAGCGCGCCGAAGCAATCGTGAAGGCAACCACCTTCTTCGATAACCCAGACGAGCTGGCCAAGATCTCCCGCGGTTTGGGTGAAGCCATGGTCGGCATCAACGTCGACGAACTGCCAGAGCCACACCGCCTCTCCGAGCGTGGCTGGTAAGAACTTCTCACCCCGATATTTCCGGCCTCGATTCTCCAACTAGACACGAGGCACACATCAAAGCGGTCCGTCAGATTTTTCTGGCGGACCGCTTTGCGCTGCACGGCAAAATTCTAGATTCCGACGCGCGATCTTAGAGAGCCTATTCATGAGAATTCATCTAGGTCATTCCAAGACATCTGCGACCCGCATGTCGTCCTTCTCGAAGCTTTTCGCAATGTTCAGCAAGGCGCAAACGACACTCAAAGCAATACTTATCGCCGTGTGACGGGCCTATTTTGCCGGAGTTTTTTCGCCCCTAGGCTGAGGGGGTGTTCCACAGATGGAGCATCATCGAAGAGATCAACGCAGCCGCGTCAACACTGCTGCTTAGGAGGCCAACATGACTACTACCACCACCGCCACCCGCCTGAAACTAACAAAGCTCGGCGAACATATCGGTGCTCGCATTGAAGGCCTGGACCTTTCCGGACCCCTGGACTCCCAGACCGTTGATGCGATCCGCTCGGCGCTGAACGAACACAAGGCGCTAGTTTTCAGCCAGTCGGGAATCGAAACGGACGAGCAGCAAGAACTCTTCGCCTCGCACTTTGGTCCGTTGACTACTGCCCACCCGACGGTGACCTTCAGCGAGCAGAAAAAGAAGACGGTACTACCGGTAGATAGCGAACAAGCCATCGCCAATCAGTGGCACACCGACGTCACGTTTATTGTTAATCCGCCTCAAGCTTCCACGCTTCGTGCAATAACGTTGCCTCCGTACGGTGGAGAGACTCTGATTGCTAACGCGGCTGCCGCGTACCGCAGCCTACCTGCGGAGATTCAAAAACTTGCTGACGGGCTGTGGGCTGAACACTCTAACGATTCCGACTACGTGCGGCCACGGACGGTAAACACCGATAAAGAGAAGGCGTACCAAGAAGCCTTCGTCTCGGAAAAGTACCGTACGATCCACCCAGTAGTTCGCGTTCACCCGTTGACCGGAGAAAAAGGACTGTTCATCGGTACCTTTGCCCGACACCTGAAGATTGTTGGCGTCTCACCATACGAGTCCCACGACATTTTGCGTTTGCTCCAGAGCCACGTGACCCGTCCGGAGAACGTACTGCGCGTAGCGTGGGAACCAAACCAGCTGGTGCTCTTTGACAACCGCATTACCCAGCACTACGCCATCGACAACTATGGCCGCGCACCCCGAAAGCTCAACCGCATCACCGTTGCTGGCGACATTCCACGCAGCGTTGAAGGAAAATCAAGCTACTCGGTTGAGGGCGACGCTTCGCATTACTCTCCGATTGTTGATCCTGCCTAAACCAGGGGAGTAGTTAGCAGCCGAACTCGTTTGTTCCGCTCGTTTCATTGCCGATCCTTCGTCGAGGTCGAATTCCAACTAGGTGCGATCTCGACGAAAGAGAAGAAAGAGTTCGAGGTAAGTCGCTGTAGTAAATTGAAGTGCATGAGCGAGATCATTTTTGATGCAGCAGTGACCCTGAACGGCTACTTGGCCGACGAGAGCCACAGCTTGCAATGGCTCTTTGACGTGCCTGGAGCCCAAGAGCCAGACCCGGACTTGCTCCCGCAGAACGTGCGCGTCCACGTTGAAGGTGCCAATACGTATATGTGGATGCTTGAACATGAGCAGCTAATCGAAAATCCACAAAAGTGGCAGGATTTCTATCCCGGTATCACGACCTACGTGTTTACCTCGCGGGATCTTCCTATCCCACAGGGCGCCGACGTACGACTGGTCAGCGGGTCCGTTGCTGAGATCTTGCCACACATTCGAGAAGTCGCCGGCGAACAGAACATTCTGGGTGCTCGGTGGCGGAGAACTTCTTGGACAATTCTTCGATATTGACGCCGTTGATACGTTGGCCCTGACCGTCGCACCAGCAGCGCTCTCCGGTGGGGCCGCCTTGCTACCTCGCACCATTGGTAGCGAAAGGTTAGAACTTTCCGAGGCTAGGAAGGCGGGCGCGTTTGCTCGCTTGGTGTATCGAGTGCTTCGCTCCGAATAAACAAGAAACAAACAGGTGCGCGGTGCACAGAAAATATTTTCTGTGCACCGCGCACCTGTTTACCTGGCTATAGTTTTGCTACTAGTTCCAAGACCGAAGAACCAAGTGGCGACCGCGACCAAGTAATTTCAGACCGTTGGCCGTGAAGAAATCAGCGCTTGACGGCGTCGCTGCAGCAAGCAGCTCCACCGCAGTCTCTTCGTCAGGCGGTGAGAGCGGATTGATCATGGAGCGCGAAAGCCCTTGAAGCAGTGCTGTGCCAGCACCCTGACGGCGGTATTCCTTGCCCACTGCCAGCGAATGAATCATCAGCTGACCGCCCAAACCCTGCTGAGCAAAACCGCGACCAACGATCTCGCCTTCATCGGTTCGTGCCAAAGCGTGCTCTACACGGCGTAAGGCCGGATGCCCGCTAGAAAGCTGGCTGCTGAGATCTCGCCACAAATTAGTGACGTTCAGCTCGGAAGCATCGGCACCGGTGGCTTCAGGAACGTTATTGCCCAGGCGAATTTTGCCGGCCCAACGATCCATCGGAATAGCCAACGGTCCAGCGTGCCAAGATACTTGTGCGTTGTCAGAGAAACCTGTGGCCTTCAGTTCAGCGGAGTCAGACCCAGCATTAACCCAAGCTTCCACCCGGCGGGCGCCTAAACGCTGGCCCTCGGCCAGTGCTGGGCGCAACCCTGAGGGCTCCGGGTTCTCCGGGAACAGCAAGATCAAGCGCTTGCGCACCGGTTGCCATGCCCATGAGCACCCGTGGGTGGTAAAAATCTTGCCGCCTGTGGCAACTGCTAGTGCCTGATGCCAGTGGCTCAGTGCTTCCTGTGCGGAGGCAATCGTCGTCATTATTCTGCGTTCACCAATCCTCGACGGCGCAGCAACGGCTCTACCCGAGCGGTGCGGCCACGGAACAATTCATAGGACTTTAGGGGATCGCGCGTGTTACCGCGCGAAAGTAGTTCCTGACGGAACCGACTTCCATTTTCGCGCATCAAGCCACCATTTTCCTCGAACCACTGCACAGTGTCGGCGTCGAGTACTTCACTCCATATGTAGGAGTAGTAGCCAGCTGAGTATCCGTTGGCGAAAATGTGCTGGAAATAACCGGTCCGGTAGCGTGGCGGAATCAGTTCTGTATCAAAACCAGCATCGTTGAGAACCTGCTGTTCGAACTGCAGTGGATCTTCGATGACGGCACCAGCGCGAATCGTGTGCCATGCCCAATCCAGCACGCTGGCCGCGAGATATTCGGTGGTAGAAAAGCCCTGACCCCATAGCCCGGCGTCGCGCACCTTACTAATGGTTGCTTCATCCAGCTTCTGACCTGTTTTATGATGCAAGGCATAGCCGGGTATGACCTGCTGATCCAAAACCCACATCTCGTTGACCTGTGAAGGGAATTCGACAAAATCGCGGGGGACTGAGGTGCCTGAAAGGGAAGCGTATTTACCGTTGGAGAACATGCCGTGCAGCGCGTGACCGAACTCGTGGAACAACGTATTGGTTTCATCCAGTGACAGCAAGACGGGTTCACCGTCAGCCGGAGCCGAGATATTCAACGTGTTAGTCACAATGGGCAGTTCGCCAAAGAAGGATGCCGCATCACGCAGGCTTGTCATCCAAGCGCCACCCTTTTTGGTTTCACGAGCCAAATAGTCACCGGTGTAGAGAGCCAGCGGGCTGCCATCAGCGTCGAAAACCTCGAAGACACGAACTTGCTCGTGATACGTAGGTAGGTCAAAGCGTTCCGTGAAGGTGATGCCATACAACTTGGTAGCGGTAGCAAAGACGCCATCAATCAGAACTCGATCAAGCTCAAAGTAGTTCCGCAGCTCCTCGGAATCCACCGCGTATTCATCACGCAACACCTGGTTAGAGTAAAACTTCCAGTCCCATGCGTTGAGCTCATGGCCAGCAACCTTGGCAAGAATTTCGGCTTCTTTACGAGCATTGGCAGTGGCAGCTACGGTAAGTTCAGCCAGTCGTTCTTGGACTGCCGCAGTTGAAGGCGCGGTTGCCTGGGCGAGAACTGTTTCGGCATGGTTGGCAAAGCCGAGTAGCTCAGCACGTTCGGCGCGAAGAGCAGCCATCTGTGCAGCAAGATGGATCGTTGGGTTCTCGTCGGTTCCACGAGAGATCGAGGCCATGAAGACCTTACGACGAGACTCGCTAGAGGTCAGCGATTCAAGCAGTGGCTGCTGGGTCGGAGATACCAAGGGCAGAAGGTAGCCCTGAGCATGCCCGGCTTGTTTGGCAGCCTGAGCCGCCGAGTCGATGGCTTGTGTGCTCAACCCGGCAAGTTCGTCGGTGGATTCAAAGAGCACCGCATGTGCGTTTTGGTTCTCCAACACACGATTGCCGAATTGGCTCGAAAGCTCCGATAGCTGTGCGTTGAGTTCTTTGAGCTTTTGCTTTTCGGATTCGTCCAGCGCCGCGCCGGAGAGTTCAAAGTCCTTTAGGGTCTGTTTCGCTAGACGAGCGTCTTCGCCCTCCAGCTGTGAACAATTAAGGGTTTGTAAACGCAAGTACAAGGTTTTATTTAGGTAAATCTCGTCTTCTTGCGCACTGTAGATTGCCGACATCTGGGATTGGATGGCTCTGATTGGTTCAGTTCCATGAGCGGACAAGACGCTGAAGTACGTCATCATTGCCCGACGCAGGGTTTGTCCGCTGCTTTCAAGCGCTTGGAAGGTATTGGCGAAGGTTGGCTCGCCAGGTTCAGAGGCAATGCGCTGTAATTCTTCGCGTTGTTCCGCGGCTCCGAGTTCGGCCGCTTCCAAGTAGTGATCGGCAGTAATCGAGTCAAAGGCCGGCCATTGGTAAGGGCGGGTACTTGGTGTCAAGAGCGGATTTTGCATAAGCATAGGCTTTCATAAACAACGTGATTGAGCTTGCATTAACACCCCTGAGGTCATACTGGGCTAGGCTCAAAGCATGCATCAGCGTGTGGCCCTCGTTACTCGATCCCTGACTGCCGGCTTGCTTGGTATTGCTCTGCTCTCGGGCTGTTCGGCTACCGACACCCCGAACCAGAACAGTCAGTCTTCCGCGCAGCACACGCCGTCAGGCACTGCATCAAATCCGGACAGTACCGGTGCGGAGAATGCCGATGTTGATCGTGATCAACCAAAAGACTTCTCACTGATGGTCACCGGCGATGTCCTCTTGCATCCTGCGCTTTTGGACGAGGCGAAAACATCCGCCCAAGCACAATCGGGCAACGGTGAAGATTATGATTTTTCCCCGCTACTAGCCGGGCTCAAGCCATACGCTCAGGACGCGGACGCAGCCCTGTGCAATCTTGAAACACCAATAGGAAAGCCACCATATTCGGGCTACCCGCGCTTCACTGTCCCTGAACAGATTCTCGCTGATTTGAAAGACGTGGGGTACGACGGTTGCACCACGGCGACCAACCACACCGTGGATGCCGGAACCTCCGGAGTGAACCGGACGCTGGATGCGCTAGAGGAGCATGGACTTTTTGCCACTGGCTCCTACCGCACACACAAGGATTCTCAGAAGCCACCGATTATGGAAATTGATGGCGTGAAGCTCGGGGTAGTGACCAGTACCTTTTCGCTTAATGGATTAGCTGCCGATGCAAACTGGCAGGTCGATACCGGTGTTGACGCACAAAGGTTAATCAACCGGGGCAAAGCGGCGAAAAAGGCCGGGGCTCAAATTCTTGTGGCCGCGATTCACGACGGAACCGAATACACCAACCGACCCACCGCCGAGCAACAAAATCTTGGCCATGCGCTGGCTGACTCCGGGGCCTTCGACTTCATCTACATGCACCACACGCATTCGGTGCTTCCTATTGAAAAGTACGACGGCACCTGGATTGTTTACGGGCTGGGAAACTCGGTAGCCAAGCACGCGACCAAGACCATCCTGAACCGCGAAGGCATCAGCGTCAAAGCGACATTTAGCGAAGGCAAAAAGTCCGGGGACTGGGAAGTTAGCAAGCTTGAATGGGTTCCGCATCAGCTCTCTAAGTCGCCAGTGAAATGGTGCGAAGTTTTTGACGTCTCCGATTGTCTGCCTGCTGCTGATTCCAAAGCGTCTTTAGCAAGGACCAAGGCCACGATGAACGCGTACGGTGCCATTGAAGATGGGCTTCAGCCATGGCGTCTGGATTAAATTAGCGCACTGGCCAAGGAGCCCAGCGGCCATCGTGCGGAAGAATTTCACGGGCCCTGGCCAAGCGTGCGGGCGAAATATCTTCGAAGCTGCGCGATTCCTCGGCGAATCCCAGTGCCTTGACATGAAACAGATGCGTTACTAGTTGCTGATCCCAGTTCATGATCTCGACGAAGGCCCCGGAGACTACTGCGTCGATCCATTCCTCAAGCTCGTCAAGCATCTCGGGAACTGACTCATCACAACCATCGCAACCGCAGTTAGGAGTGATTCTCCGGAATAAGGCTCCGAATTCAAGATGCACGCTAGGAAAGTTAGTGAAAACCAAAGCCATCGGTGCACACCGTGAATCCTCAGGAAAAAGTCGAACCGAAGCAATCAGATCTTGATCATTCACGCGAAGCAGCCTAGCTAGTCCGGGATCTTCGTAGCGACGCACTTTGAAACGCGCGCACATCCATTCCAGCAGCGCCTGAGTCACCTCATGCACCGGCGCAAAACGGTGCGGGTGGGCGACCTGGGTATACGCGTCCTCCGGTGGCTGGGAATCCCAGCGGTTTCCATACTCAATCGGCAGACCGCGAGCGTCAAGAAAATCGGCAATGGTGATCTGCGGTCGTTGGTATCCGTGGAGCATTGGCAACACCCTTGCTTTGACGTGGTTAGTAACAGGCTATCGCCTTGACTCGCCATGCGTGGCTTCTGGCCGGTTGGCCACAACCAAAAACTGGGAGTGATGATGTCAATGGATGGCGTCGCCGTCGAATCATGGCGTAGGAAAAGGCGACACACCGTGCAACAAAATTAGCTGGTACGAGCAAGGGTACTAACGTTGTTTCGGCGCGAAGTGCGCCATGTAGCCCTCGAACTCTAAAGGTCACACCCATGCCGAAATTTGGCGTCCTCGCCCTTCAAGGGGATTTCCGTGAACACCTTGCGTCTTTGGAACGTTTGGGCCAAGCAGCACAGATAGTACGCACCCCTGAGGATCTTAAGCAGGTCGACGCGTTGGTCATCCCTGGGGGAGAGTCCTCTGTCATCGACCGGCTGTCACGTAACTATTCGCTGGCCGAACCGATCAAGGAACGCATAGCGGCAGGAATGCCGGCGTACGGCTCCTGTGCCGGAATGATCATGCTGGCTGACCGGATTGAAAACCCTGCGGTCTCCAGTGCCGGCGCAGTACAGCAAAGCTTTGGTGGAATCGACATGACGGTGCGTCGTAATGCCTTCGGCCGACAAGTGGATTCCTTCGAATACCAGCTGGACTTCAACGGTAAAAATCTCGAAGCGGTCTTTATCCGTGCACCCGAAGCGGTGCAAGTAGGACCCGAGGTGCAGGTGATCAGCATGGTTCCGGCTGAGGATGAGCGCGAACAGGGTAGAATTGTTGCAGTACGTCAGGGAAATTTGTTGGCAACCAGCTTTCACCCGGAAGTCACCGGCAGCACGGCGATCCACGAATTTTTCATCCAACTCACGCGAGGAGACGCTTAAAGCATGTCAGGCCACTCCAAATGGGCAACCACCAAGCATAAGAAGGCTGCAATTGACGCCAAGCGCGCCAAGGCCTTTGCAAAATTCATTAAGGGTATCGAAGTTGCAGCCCGTGCCGGCGGCGCCGACATGTCCGGCAACCCGGCACTGGAACTTGCTGTTAGCAAGGCCAAGAAAAACTCCGTGCCAATCAATAACATCGACCGCGCAGTCAAGCGTGGCGCTGGCCTGACCGGCGAAGTTATTGACTACACCGAGATCATTTACGAAGCACGTGGCCCACAGGGCTCGGCTTTGCTGATCGAGTGCCTTACCGATAACAAGAACCGCGCAGCTTCTGAGGTTCGTGTTGGCATCACCCGCAATGGTGGAACCATTGCAGACCCAGGTTCGGTTTCGTACCTGTTTAACCGTCAGGGTGTAGTCCGCCTGCCAAAGGGCGAGCTGAGCGAAGACGACCTGTTGATGATCGTTCTCGACGCCGGCGCGGACGAGATTCTGGACGAGGACGACAGCTTCGCTATTGTCTGCGATCCATCGGATCTGCGTGCTGTTGCCGCTGCGCTGGACGAGGCAGAAATTGCCTACGAGTCCGACGAAATGGAATTCATTCCTTCGATGAAGGTTGATCTGGACGTTGAGGGTGCTCGCAAGTTCCTTCACCTCTTCGACGCTCTCGAAGAACTTGACGATGTGCAGAACGTTTACACCAACGCTGATCTATCCGACGAGGTTCGCGCCGCGCTGGACGAAGAGCAGTAGGACTTGACCCTTCGCGTTGTCGGCGTCGACCCCGGACTGACCCGTTGTGGTCTGGCCGTGGTCGACGTCGCCGCAAACAGACAAGTTTCGCTGGTTGATGTCACCGTCGCCGGCACCCCACCAGGAACTCCACTGGACGCCCGACTGCTAAAGATCGCCAACGCCATTGATGAATGGCTTGATCTTCACAAGCCGGACGTATTGGCCATCGAACGCGTTTTTGCTTCGGCCAACGTATCCACCGTCATCGGCACCGCTCAAGTTACTGGGGTAGTGATCACTGCAGCGGCTCGTCGTGGAATCCCCGTTGCCCTGCATACTCCCACCGAGGTCAAGGCAGCGGTCACCGGTTCTGGACAAGCAAGCAAGGCAGCCATTGGCAAAATGGTTGCGAAGATTTGTCGCCTGGAGGAAGCTCCAAAACCTGCTGATGCCGCCGATGCGGTGGCCTTGGCTATCGCCCACGGATGGCGTGGTGCAGCTTCTGGATCCAATGCTTCAGCCTCTGCAGCTGGTGCGACCGGCTCATCGCAACTCACCGGTGCGCAGCAAGCCTGGATCGCCGCCGAGGCATCGGCCAAGCGACGAGCGGTCCGACGGTAGTAGCTGCGACCCACCGGCGCATTGCGCACGTCGCTATTCGTAAGTATCTTCGATAAGCTAGGTTCGATCGAACATATATCCCAAGGAGTGGCATGATCAGCTCATTGACCGGCACCGTTCAACTGGTGTCCCTGAATACCGCGGTAATTGATGTCAACGGCTTCGGCATGCTGATCAACGCCACCCCCGGAACGCTGGCAACTTTGCACGTTGGACGTGAAGCTACCGTCTTCACCTCCATGGTGGTCCGCGAAGATTCAATGACACTCTTTGGCTTTGCCGGCGCCGATGAACGCGACGTGTTCGAAGTTCTCATTTCGGTCTCCGGTATTGGTCCTCGCACCGGTTTGGCCATCCTTGCCGTGCATAGTGCCGAAGAAGTGCGCATTGCTGCAAACACCAAAGACACCGCCGCTTTCACCAAGGTCTCCGGCATTGGTCCCAAGGGTGCCAGCCGAATTGTGCTGGAACTGAACGGCAAGCTGGTGCCAACCGGTGCTCCCGTGTCATCAACGACCACCATTGGTAACGCCAGTGTTTGGGAGCCTCAGGTCATTGCAGCGTTGACCGGTCTGGGTTGGAGCGAGAAGGATGCCACCAGCACGCTTAATTCGCTCACCAAGGCTGAACCTGAAATTGTTTCGGGCGGAAATGTCGCCGAAATCCTCCGCGCTGCTCTGCGCAGCATGTCTAGCGGGACCCGGGCCTAACCGGCGGTCGAGAGGACCATCATGAAGAATGACTCCACTGGGCTAACCAATGCGGGCAGCGAGCCTGAGGAACGCGTCCTAGAAGCGGCCCTTCGCCCACGAAATCTCGACGATTTTGTTGGCCAGTCGCGGGTTCGCCAGCAGCTTTCGCTGGTTCTTGAGGCTGCAAAAATTCGCGAACGAACTGCAGACCACGTTCTGCTTTCTGGTCCTCCAGGGTTGGGAAAAACCACCCTGTCCATGATTATTGCCGCCGAGATGAACGCACCTCTACGCATCTCATCGGGACCAGCTATTCAACACGCAGGTGACCTCGCAGCAATTCTTTCCTCGCTGACCGAAGGTGAAGTGCTCTTCCTGGACGAAATCCACCGCATGTCGCGTCCCGCCGAGGAGATGCTCTACATGGCGATGGAGGATTTCCGCGTAGATATCATCGTTGGTAAGGGCGCCGGAGCAACGGCCATTCCACTGGAACTGCCACCCTTCACGCTCGTTGGCGCAACCACGCGTGCCGGTCTGCTGCCTGGTCCTTTGCGTGACCGTTTTGGATTCACCGGCCACCTAGAATTTTATGCAGCCAAAGAGCTCGAGTTGGTGTTGCGCCGTTCGGCGATGATGCTCGACTTGAGCGTGACGTCGTTAGCGTTCACCGAGATTGCCGGTCGATCGCGTGGAACACCGCGTATCGCCAACCGCCTGCTGCGCCGAGTCCGCGACTGGGCCTTGGTGCACAAACTCGAAGAGATCGACCACAAGGCTGCGGCCGCTGCCCTTGATATGTACGAAGTTGATGCCCGCGGCCTGGACCGTCTGGACCGCGGCGTATTGGAAGCGTTGTGCACAAAGTTTGGCGGGGGACCGGTAGGACTATCCACCCTAGCTATTGCCGTGGGTGAAGAGACTGAAACCGTTGAGACCGTTGCCGAACCGTATCTAGTGCGCGAAGGGCTGATGGGCCGTACGCCTCGTGGACGTATTGCAATGCCGGGAGCATGGGAGCATCTGGGCCTAAAAATGCCCAAGGATGCAATCTTCGCCAACGCACAAAGCTATGAAAACGATGAGGATTAGGCAAGCAAAGCTTCACTGCTCGCGTAAATGGTCTGCCGGTAGACAGTAACCGATTAGACTGAAGACGCCCGACCTATGCCCGTATACGGGTCAGGTGGGCGTCTTTGTCGTTAACGTGCGCAGTAGGGCGTTTCGGCATCCCAGAACTTTTGATTAAAACGCAACGAATCGTTAGCAGGTAAATACGTGAATTCCCTCGTAATCGCTCAGGCCGCCGGTGGCGGCTTCAACCCATCGCTGATCCTGATGGTGGCGCTGTTCGCAGTGCTGATCTTCATGATGTTCCGCGGACGTAAAAAGCAGGCAGCTCAGCAGGAAAAGCTGAAGACCAACACCGTGCCAGGTGCCAAGGTCATGACCAACTCGGGTATCTTCGGTACCATCGTGGGCGTTGACGCAGAAGATCACGTACAGGTTGAGGTTGCTAACGGCGTTGTGCTGACCTTGCACCGCCAGGCCATCTCCACTTTCTTGGACAACGAGCCAGCTGCAACCGCAACTGATGCCGCTCCTGCCGTAGAAAATGCTGATGCAACCAGCGATGTCGCTGAAACCCCTGAAGAGTCCCTGCGTCGTCTTAACGACCAGGGTAAGGACGAACGCAACTCCTAAGTCCGGGGTTGGCAGCGGTGGCCCGAATGTTCAGCCACCAAAACGAGAAAGCACAATAGATGTCATCAATCAGACCAGTAAAGCAGGCGCGCAAGGCGTTGCTGTGGTTACTGATCGTCTTCATCATCGCAACCGGCGTGCTGGTGGCTGGTGCAGCGACAGGTAAAACCGCGTGGGGGCCCAAGCTGGCCCTCGACCTTGAAGGCGGCACCGAGATGATCTTGGCCCCCCGGGTTCAAGGTAATCAAACGATTAATCAGGAACAGCTGGACCAAGCGGTAGAAATTATCCGCCAACGTGTGGATGGATCTGGTGTTTCAGAATCTGAAATCACCACCCAGTCCGGTCGTAACGTTGTAGTCTCCATGCCTGGTACTCCTGATCAGGCCACGCGTGACCTGATCCAAGCATCTGCCGCAATGGAGTTCCGCCCAGTTTTGGTTTCGGGCGCTTACGAGGCGACCCCTAAGGACAAGCGGACTGCTAAGGCGGAGCTGCCAAACCCGAAGGATGAGCCGAAGAATGCTTCGGATACCAGCTGGGTCACCGCGGATCTGTACAAGCAGTTTGAAGCCTACGATTGCAAGACCGAGCTGGCCAAGGGTAGCGGCGAAGACGCTGATCCTAAAAAGCCAATGATTTCTTGCGATACCGGCACGCAGGCGAAGTACATTCTTGGCCCTCAGGAAATCCCTGGCGACCAGATCTCTGACGCTTACGCTCAGTTGGCACGTGGATCCAATGGATCGGTGACTGGTGAATGGGTTGTTGTTATTGAATTCAACCAGCAGGGCACCAAGACCTTCGCAGATACCACTCAGCGACTGGTGGCACTTCAGGGTGCACAGAACCAGTTTGCGATTGTGCTTGATGGCGAAACCATTTCGGCTCCAACCACCAACGCCGTAATTTCCGATGGTCGCCCCCAGATCTCTGGCGGCTTTACGCAGGAGACTTCCCAGGCGCTGGCCGAGCAGCTCAAATACGGTGCGCTTCCGATCAGCTTTGATATCCAGTCCGAGCGTCAGGTCTCCGCTACTCTCGGTGCTGACCAGCTGAAGGCTGGCCTCATTGCCGGCGTCATCGGTCTAGTTCTGGTCTTCATCTACTCGCTGTTCCAGTACCGCGCACTGGGCCTTGTCACCATTGCGTCTCTGTTGGTTTCAGGCATCCTGACTTACTTGGCCCTGGTCCTGCTCGGTTGGGGAATGAACTACCGGCTTTCGCTGGCTGGTGTTGCAGGTTTGATTGTTGCCATTGGTTTGATCGCTGACTCGTTCATCGTTTACTTCGAACGTGTCCGAGATGAATTGCGCGACGGCCGTCCGTTGGCAAGCGCCGTGGATATTGGTTGGGGACGTGCCAAACGCACCATCCTTGCTTCCAAGGCAGTGAACCTGTTGGCCGCCGTGGTGCTTTACATTGTGGCTGTTGGTAACGTGCGAGGCTTCGCCTTCACCTTGGGTCTAACCGCACTCATCGACCTCGTCGTTGTTTACGGACTAACGCACCCGACCTTGGTATTGCTGGCCCGCACCCGATTCTTCGCTGACGGACACCGACTATCCGGTCTGGACCCTTCGTTGTTGGGCGTTGAGCCACTGTACAAGGGCGCCGGGCAGATCCGTCGATTCGGCGAAAATGCTGAGGCTAACCGTGGCAAGAAGAACGCGAAGGCCTCAGGCGAAGCAGCAAAGCGCATGACCATTGCCGAGCGTCGTCGCGCCGAGGCGCTACAGTCTTCACAGCCGGGCAAGCAGGAGTCCAAGGCGCAGGAGGAGAACAATGAATAAGCTAGTGACGTGGGGCAACGAGCTCTACACCGGCAAGCGTTCCTACCCGTTCACCTCCAAGCATCGCCTCTGGTTCGCCATTGCTGGCGCGTTGGTGATCCTTTCCATTCTGATTCCAGTGGTTAAGGGCGGCTTCAACCTCGGTATCGATTTCCGTGGCGGTTCAGAATTTACCGTTTCGGGCGTGCAGAACACTGACATCAAAATCGGTGAAGAAGCTGTTACCTCTGTGGCTTCGGGTTCTGAAGCGACAGTTACTAACATTGCGCAGAACACTATGCGTGTTCAGACCGAACGCCTAAGCGATGACGAGACCTTGGAAATTGCACGGGCCTTGGCTGACGGATACCAAGTCCAAGCTAAGGAAGTAACCAGTAACTTCATCGGTCCAACCTGGGGCCAAGACGTATCGCGTCAAGCCTTGGTAGGACTAGTTGCCTTCGTGGTGCTTGTCGGGTTGCTCATGGCGGTCTACTTCCGCACCTGGAAGATGTCGTTGGCTGCAATCGTTGGTTTGTTCGTTGTCATCATCGTGACCGCCGGAATCTACTCGATTTCCGGTTTTGAGATTACTCCAAGCGCGATCATCGGCTTCCTAACGATTCTGAGCTATTCACTGTATGACACGGTGGTGGTGTTCGATAAGGTTCGAGAGAACACCAAGGACTTCACCAAACAGTCACGCAGAAGCTTTGAACAGTTGGTGAACCTCGCGGTAAACCAGACGTTGGTTCGTTCCATCAACACCTCGGTTGTTGCTGTTCTTCCAGTTGCGTCGATTCTGTTCATCGGTTCCTACATGCTTGGTGCAGGTACGCTCAAGGATCTTTCGTTGGCCTTGTTCGTCGGCATTATCATTTCGGCACTGTCCACTCTGTTCGTTCAAGCGCCGTTGTACCAATGGCTGCGACGCAATGATGCAGATGTTGCTGAACATACAAAGTCGATCGCTCAGGCATAGTCCGCAGTAGCTTAAAAGAGGCACTTCCAGCACTCGCTGGAGGTGCCTCTTTGCAACTGCGTGAAGCGGTGTAATTAGTTGTCACCGGCCGAACGTGCTATAACAAATGAACCAAACAAGGTGTTTTTAAGTGCAAGGTCGTAGAGGTGTCTACGACCGAAAACTACCAGCACGCGACGCGCGGCAAGATCACAGCTGCCAGCGAAGTGTGGTGGCAATGGGGAAGGAGCGGGGCATGGCTAATACGCCTAACCTGAACAATTCGAAACGACGCTCAATCTCCCGTTTAGTGCGCTTTGCTGGACGCGGTAGTACTCCTGGCACCTCGCCGACGCTTGAGCCGTTGCTTCGCACGGTCAAATCCAAGCATCCACGGGCAGATCTGGACCTGCTGGTCCATGCTTACGAGGTAGCCGAAAAATACCACGAGGGGCAAAAACGTAAGAGTGGGGATCCCTACATCACCCATCCGGTGGCCGTAGCAACAATCCTTGCTGAGATGGGTATGACCGGAGCGATTCTCGCCGCCGCCCTATTGCACGACACCGTTGAAGATACCGAGTACTCACTCGAATCGGTCAAAAAAGAATTCTCTGAAGAGATCGCCATGCTTGTTGATGGCGTGACCAAGCTGGACAAGGTCACTTACGGTGAAGCTGCTCCAGCCGAAACCGTTCGCAAGATGGTTGTTGCCATGTCGCGCGACATCCGAGTATTGCTCATCAAATTGGCGGACCGCCTGCACAACGCCCGCACCTGGCGTTACGTTTCAGCAGAGTCTTCCTCACGTAAAGCCAAAGAAACTTTGGAGATCTTCGCTCCACTGGCTCACCGCCTAGGCATGAATACCGTGAAGTGGGAGTTGGAAGATCTTTCCTTCGCCGCTCTGCATCCTAAGGTGTATCAAGAAATCGTGCGCATGGTGGGGGACCGAACACCAGAACGCGAAAAGTATCTGACCGCTATCCGACAGACCTTGAACGGCGACTTGGGCAATGTAGAAATTCATGCCTCAGTTTCGGGCCGTCCGAAGCATTACTACTCGATCTATCAGAAGATGATTGTTCGAGGAAAAGACTTTGACGACATCCATGACTTGATGGGCGTTCGTATTCTGGTCGATACGGTCAAAGATTGTTATGGCGCACTCGGCGTGGTCCACTCTGAGTGGAACCCCCTGCCAAACCGCTTCAAAGACTACATCGCTATCCCTAAGCTGAACCTTTACCAGTCATTACACACCACGGTCATGGGTCCAGAAGGCAAGCCGGTTGAAATCCAGATCCGCACACACGACATGCATGTGCGTGCCGAATACGGTGTTGCCGCGCACTTCCAGTACAAGCACGGACAATCCGCTAACTCCATGCTCTCGCCTGAGCAGAACATGGACTGGCTGCGTTCCCTGATGGAGTGGCAGGCCGACACCACTGATTCAGAAGAGTTCCTTGACGGACTGCGCTACACCATCAGTTCGGCCGAGGTTTACGTTTATACGCCCAAGGGCGACATCATGTCTCTGCCTGTGGGTGCGACTCCCGTGGACTTTGCATACTCCATTCACACTGATGTTGGTCACCGCACGATTGGTAGCCGAGTCAACGGCAAGCTTGTACCGCTGCACACTGAACTTAAACAGGGCGATGTTGTTGAGGTCTTCACCTCGAAGGCTGAAAGCGCTGGCCCATCCCAGGACTGGCAAAACTTCGTTAAGTCGCCACGAGCCAAGGCTAAGATCCGTGGCTACTTCTCCAAGGAACGTCGAGAAGAAGCGATTGAAAAGGGCAAGGAGCTTCTGACCAAGGAGCTTCGTCGCAACCATCTGCCACTGCAGAAGTTGATGACCCATGACTTGCTCACCACCGTTGCCAACGAACTTCACCACACCGACATTTCTGCCCTGTACCAGTCGGTAGGCGACGGTCATACGAGTGCACAGAACGTTATTGAGCACCTGACGGCCCTCATTGGCCCTCCAGAGGCCGAACAGGTTGATGAGGAAGTCGTAGTTCGCCCGAACGCTCCAAGCGCGACTACGGGCAACGACGCAGGTGTGATTGTTGAAGGTGTCGGAGATGTGCTGGTTAAACTGGCACGTTGCTGCACGCCTGTGCCACCGGATGAGATCCAAGGCTTCGTAACTCGCGGGGCAGGTGTCTCGGTGCACCGCACAGACTGCCTGAACCTGGTACAGCTTTCGACCCAGCCTGACCGTCTGGTCAATGTCACGTGGGCCGCCAAGCACCACGGCGTGTTCCTCGTCGAGATTCAGGTTGAAGCGCTGGATAGAAAATCGTTGCTTTCTGATGTCACTCGAATCCTGTCCGAGAGCCATCTGAACATTTTGTCCGCCTCAGTGCAGACCAGCAAGGACCGTGTGGCACTGTCCCGCTTCTCCTTTGAAATGGGTGACCCTAAGTTCTTGAGCCACGTACTGAATCAGGTGCGTCGCATCGACGGTGTCTACGACGTGTACCGCACGACCGCAGGTTCACGACGTTAGGCCGCTTGCGCGACGTCATCGAAGGAATCAACCAGACGCAGGGCGCGTGAGCGTTCTGGGGATGGTTCGTAGCGTTGTAATGAATCCCTGATCGTTTCTAAGTTCAGGTACGGGTCGTGCAAGCTTATCGCGTTGCTCAGTACCCGACTTGCCACGGGTAGTGGGTCAAACTGTGCGCAGTCACAAACGCTTCTGAGCGCCGATGTCACTTTGACTCGACTGCGAAAAACCATCTGAGTATCGGGCACCCTGGTTTGCATAAATTGAACGTTGAGCCCGAAGCCCGGTTGAAACGGGCGATGATAACTGCGTGTATAGATACACAGCGTATAAACCTCGGGCAGTAAGCCGTGGATCCACGCGGCCGTTTGTCTGGCCAGCACAGTGCTGGAATTCAACTCTCGTCCGCAGACAAACGCGGCGATACGTGCTCTGAGTGAAGCCGTGATCCGAATATTGCTGGGCAGGAAGCAATCGCCCAATACTTCACGTAGTAGCCCATTAGAGGCCATAGCTTGTAGTTCATTGCGACTAAACATTTGGCCGGCGATCCAAAGATCCTCCGGAATGCGCAACGCGACGGCGCCTGATTCGGTAGCCTGGCATTTTCTAGATTCCATGTAGCTACTGAACCAGTAAGCGCCGTCGCGTTGACGGTGTACTGACGATCTGTGGATTACTTACTCAAAGTCGGCTGCCGACTTCTCCAAAGTGTTCAGCCACATACGACGAGCATCAAGAGCTTCTTGAGCCTTTTCGATCTGCTTTGCATTGCCCTTAGCCTGAGCTGCAGCCAAGTCATCTTCCAATGCAGAGATGGTGTCCTGGAGCTGGGAAAGCATCGAGTTTGAACGAGCCTTGGTCTCTGGGTTGGACCGACGCCACTGCTCATCTTCGGCACCCTTGACGGCATCTTCAACCTGACGCAGAGCTGATTCAACGCGCTGTAGGTCGTTGCGTGGAACCTTGCCAGCAGCTTCCCAACGATCGCGAATCTTCTCAAGCTTGGTCTTGGTGGTAGCCAAATCCTTGATTGGCAAAAGCGCACGCGCTTCTTCCAACAGGGCTTCCTTCACTACCAGATTCTCTGAGTACTCAGCATCAATCTTGGCATTGGCCGCGGTACGAGCCTGGAAGAAAACATCCTGAGCGGCACGGAAGCGTCCCCAGAGCTGATCGTCGTCCTTGCGCGAAGCACGGCGCGACTTCTTCCACTCATCCATGAGCTTGCGGTACTCAGCTGCCGTAGCAGCCCAGTCCGTTGAGGTCTGCAAAGCTTCGGCGCGAGCAATCAATTCTTCCTTAACAGCCTTCGCAGAGGCGTTAGTGGAATCAAGCTGCGAGAAGTAGGCGCGGCGGTGACGATCAAAGATCGTGCGAGCAGCGCGGAACCGCTTCCACAAAGCATCTTCGGTAGCCCGAGGCAAACGAACCGATGAACGCTGGGAGGCTTTCCACGCTTCGAACAATTCGTTCATGGACGCCGAAGCGGTCTTCCACTGAATCTGCTCTGGACGCTTTTCAGCCATCGCTTCAGCCTGCTCAACAATGGCTTCACGAGCAGCCTGCTGTTCAGCACGAGCCTCATCGTGAGCCTTGCGCTGTTCGCCATTAAGACTCTCGACTGCAACACGAACGTTTTCAAGACGCGTTTCCAGCGCTGGGATATCGCCAACCATGTGGCGCTCAGCGACGGTGGCCGAGAGCGTGGAGACAGCCTTGCTCAGCTCACCGGCCGGAGCCTTAGCTACAACACGCTGCTCTAGGAGCATGAGCTGGGAAATCGCGTCGTCATATTTGCGCACGAAGTAGCTCAAAGCTTCCTCCTGCGTGGCGTCGGGATACTGACCCACTGGGAACTCGGCACCATCGATGATCACGAAGACGTGTCCATCTTCGGTAACGCGGGCAAACTTAGCCGCTTCGTCGAGGGGAGTGGTATGTGCGACGCTAGGCGCTACGACCGGCTTTGCTACAGGCTTCTGCGCCTGCGGCAATGGGGTCTTCTGGCTGTCGTCGGATTGCTGACTGGTGGTCACCGCTGAAACTCTTTCACTGTACGAGCACTTGCTGTAGCCAACTCTACCTGTGACCTCCGTTTCTTAGTAAGCCGACGTGCACAGGTTTCTTGCAAATCAGGCTTAAGATGTATTGGTAGCCCAATTTGCACTAAGGAGTTTCATGGCACGCAAGGCCTCACTATCAGGTTTCCCAGAATGGCTTCCAGCTGAACGGGCTGTTGAACAGCACGTGCTGGACACCTTGCGTCATGTTTTTGAACTGCATGGTTTCGCAAATATTGAAACCCGCGCCGTGGAAACCCGTGCGCAGCTGCTTCGCAAGGGCGAAATCGACAAGGAAGTTTACGGGCTGTCCCGTTTGGCTGCCGAAGACGATAAAAACGATCCCAACGCTTTGGCCCTGCACTTTGACCTCACCGTGCCATTTGCACGCTACGTCGTGGAGAACGCCGGATACTTGGCTTTCCCATTCCGTCGTTACCAAATGCAGAAGGTCTGGCGTGGCGAGCGTCCACAGGACGGTCGCTTCCGCGAGTTCACCCAGGCTGATATCGACGTGGTTGGCGATGGCACCTTGCCATTTAGCTACGACGTGGAGCTCGCGCTGACCATCGCCGATGCGCTTTCTGCCCTGCCTATTGGCGACTTCCGCCTGCGAGTGAATAACCGCAAGCTAGCTGAAGGCTTCTACCGTGGACTGGGTCTTCAAGATCCGGATGCGGTATTGCGCGCCATCGACAAGCTGGAAAAGATCGGCGATGAAGCTGTCGCCAAGATTCTGGTTGAGGAAGTCGGCGCAACACGCGAGCAGGCTGATGCGGCACTGGCACTGGCAAAAATTCGCACCCTTGACGCCTCATTCGTGGAACAAGTCCGAGCGCTCGGGGTAAGCCACGAGTTGCTGGACACCGGTCTTGATGAGCTCTCCCAGGTGATCGATGCTGCTTCAAAGCGTGCGCCAGGCAAGGTGATGGCTGACCTTTCCATCGCCCGCGGCCTGGACTACTACACCGGCACCGTCTACGAAACCGTGTTGGTAGGCCACGAATCCTTGGGTTCGATCTGCTCCGGCGGACGCTACGAATCGCTGGCGTCCAAGGGCAAAAAGAACTACCCAGGTGTGGGCCTGTCCATCGGCGTCACCCGGCTGATTTCACGCATCTTGGCCGAAGAAGTGGTCACCGCCAGCCGCAGCGTTCCATCAGTGGTATATGTCACCTTGGCCAACGATGACACCTGGCACGAAGCTCAGGATGTGGCCTCGAAGCTGCGTTCACGCGGAATCGCCTGCGAGGTAGCAGCCAGTGCCGAGAAATTTGGCAAGCAGATCAAATTTGCTGATCGACGCGGGATTCCGTTTGTCTGGTTCACCCAGAATGACGGCACCCACGAGGTTAAGGACATTCGCTCCGGTGAGCAGGTAACTGCCGATCCGCTCACCTGGATGCCGGCCGAGTCTGACCTAAAGATCGCCATCAGCTAATACTTGCGGCCAACTGGCCCGCACACGCACCTTGGCAAGGTGCACTAAACTTCATGGGGAGAAACTTTCCCAACCGACCGAAAGGATCGTAGTGCTACGCACTCATCAGCTGGGCGTCTTGAACGCTGAGCACATTGGACAGCAGGTTACCCTCACCGGTTGGGTCGCGCGTCGCCGTGACCACGGTGGTGTTGCCTTCTTGGATTTGCGTGATGCTTCGGGCGTAGCCCAGGTTGTTGTACGCGACGAAGAGGACTTCCACCCGCTGCGCAATGAGTTCGTGCTGCAGATCGTCGGCAACGTCGAGCGCCGCCCGGAGGGCAACGAAAACCCGAACCTGCCAACCGGCCAGATCGAGGTTATCGCTGATACCGTCACCGTGCTGAACACCGCAGCACCCCTGCCTTTCCAGGTTGACGAGCACGTTGAGGTTGGCGAAGAGGCGCGTCTGCGTCACCGCTACCTTGACCTGCGCCGCCCAACCCCGGCACGCAACATCCGTTTGCGCTCCGAGGCTAACCGTGTAGCACGTAACCTGTTGCACGATCAGGGCTACATCGAGATCGAAACCCCAACGCTGACCCGTTCCACCCCGGAAGGCGCTCGCGACTTTGT
This sequence comes from Glutamicibacter sp. MOO4, assembly GCF_056934395.1. NCBI lineage: Bacteria > Bacillati > Actinomycetota > Actinomycetes > Micrococcales > Micrococcaceae > Glutamicibacter > Glutamicibacter sp. MOO4. The sequence continues at coordinate 1,283,570 of NZ_CM167800.1, read as the reverse complement.
TGTTCCTGCACGCCTGACCCCGGGTGCCTGGTACGCGCTGCCTCAGTCCCCACAGCTGTTCAAGCAGTTGCTGCAGGTTGGTGGCTTTGAAAAGTACTACCAGATCGCTCGCTGCTACCGCGATGAGGACTTCCGTGCGGACCGTCAGCCAGAGTTCACCCAGCTGGATATCGAAGCTTCATTTGTTGAAGAAGACGACATCATCGAGCTCGGCGAAAAGCTGGTCTCGGAACTGTGGAGCCTGATCGACGTACAGGTCCCAACCCCGATCCGCCGTATGGCGTACTCGGAGGCTATGGCCAAGTACGGTTCAGACAAGCCGGATCTGCGCTTCGGCCTGGAACTGACCGAAATGACCGAGTACTTCGCGAACACCTCCTTCAAGGTCTTCCAGTCCGAGTACGTCGGCGCCGTAGTCATGCCTGGCGGCGCTTCGCAGCCTCGCCGCACCCTGGATGCCTGGCAGGAATTCGCCAAGCAGCGCGGTGCCAAGGGCCTTGCCTACGTATTGATCAAGGAAGATGGCGAGCTTGCTGGCCCAGTAGCCAAGAACCTGTCCGATGAAGAGAAGGCCGGCCTGGCCGCAGCTACCGGCGCAAGCGCTGGCGACTGCATCTTCTTCTCCGCTGGCAAGAAGAACGAAGCGCGCGCGCTGCTCGGTTCGGTCCGTGTTGAAATCGGTCACCGCACCGGTTTGATCAAGGAAGGCGACTGGGCTTTCGTCTGGATCGTCGACGCACCAATGTTTGAAGCCGCGTCGGACGCTGTTGCCTCGGGCGATGTGGCCGTGGGCGCTGGCGCTTGGACCGCTGTGCACCACGCATTCACCAGCCCTAAGCCAGAGTTCATGAACACCTTCGACACCGATCCTGCCTCGGCACTGTCCTACGCATACGACATCGTCTGCAACGGCAACGAAATCGGCGGCGGTTCGATCCGTATCCACCAGCGTGACGTTCAGGAGCGCGTCTTCAAGCTCATGGGCGTGACCCAGGAGCAGGCTGACACCCAGTTCGGCTTCCTGCTTGAAGGCTTCAAGTACGGCGCCCCACCACATGGCGGCATCGCACTGGGCTGGGACCGCGTGCTGCAGCTGCTGACCAACTCGGAGTCCATCCGCGACGTCATCGCCTTCCCGAAGACCGGTGGCGGATTCGATCCACTGACCCAGGCACCTGCGCCAATTACCCCGCAGCAGCGCAAGGAAGCTGGCATCGACTTCAAGCCTGAGAAGAAGAAGGCCGAAGAGGCCGAAGCCAAGTAGGCTTTCGCAGCTTCAAGTAGCCGAATTGAACGTATTCATGCGTTCGATCCGGCTACTTTTTTGCATGAAATAGGCTAAAAAGTAGATTAAAGCTGGTTTTAATACTAGGTTGGTTTTCAACCTAGACTTTTAGATCCCAGGAGAGCACTTGGCCTCGGCAGAACCCAATGACATCATCGAGCTCTACCCTGAAAGCGACCGACAATGGGCGCAGGACTTCAACATCGCGATGTGGTGGAAGGAGCTGAACGATTCCCAGTGCGCAGCGGAACTGGGCAAAGTGCTGGATGCGCTCCGCGACAGCGGTCAAAGCGCAGAAGAACTCTTTGGTGATCCCGCTGAATTCGGCGAAGCCCGGGCTTTCGCGCGCCTGGATCCGCAGCAGCTTGCGGATTCGGAGATGCCGATCAACAGCAGTTTGCTGCTCCTGGCTGGCATCGGGCTCGTTGTTGGCCTGCTGTGCACCGGTTTTGGCACGTGGGTCGGATTCCGCGACGGATGGACGTCGAACTCGTGGCACTTCTGGCAACTGGCGGCCCTGACTGCAGGCACGGGAATCGCCTTATCCGGGCACCTGTGGTGGTTCTACCGTTTGAAAGGCAAATTCGCGCGATCATGGGTGCTGGGGTTGTCCGGAATTGCGGTTTCCATCGCAGCAGCCGTACTGATCGCGGTATTCGGCGGTGGAGAGGTCATGCCGCTGCCCAATTGGCTGGCGCCGATTCTCGGCATCGCCCTGGCTGTCGGTGTGTTCTGGCTGCCATGGAATGATGAGTCTGAACCAGTACGCGGTGGCGCCTGCGCTTTCACGGATCCAGAAGCGTGGTTTTCCGAAACCACTCGTTTGCTGCGCGGGCGCTACGGAATGCGAAGCAGGGAAGCGGCGTCCGCTCTGGAACCTGCCCGCGAGCACTGGTCGAATATGAGCATGGAGGGCGGCGGGGCCAGCATTGCGCAAGAGTTCGGCACGCCGGGCGAATTCGCTATCGGCCTGTCAGTGAACACCGGCACAGCGCTGAAGCGACGCTGGTTACTACGCCGCCTGCTACCGCTAGCCGTAGTGGGCCTCTACAGCTTCAGCCTCGTGCCGGAGGCGATCGCCCCAGACCGCAGTGGATGGGATATCTTCTTCGCGGCGTGCCTTCTGATTTTTGTTGCGGTGACCCTCTACGAGTTGCGCCCGGCGAATCGCGCAGAATACGTAGAATCCAAGCTTGCTGAAAGGCGCGCCCAAGTCCGCGGTATGGAAGAAGGCCGCGATGAGTAAGGACTCGCCATTTCCTGGCAGCTGGCAACGCGCCATGCTCCCGATGCTCCTGCTGGCTGAGCTCTCCAACGGCCACGCTCACGGCTATGCCCTGTCCAAGTCCCTGCAAGAACGCGGTTTCGGCCCGCTCAAAGGCGCAACGCTGTACCCCACATTGGCGAAGCTGGAAGCCGCGGGTCTCGTGGAAACCCGGTGGCAAGAAGGCCAAGGCGGGCCGGGGCGCAAGGTCTACGAACTAGCCGCCGCCGGTCGGGTAGAACTAGCCGAGCAACGAGCCAGCTTCGAGCAACTGACCAAACTGGTACAGAGCACCAGCCGCTAGGGGAGGTCTGCCGAGTCGACGATCATCGTGAACGGACCGGTATTGGTCAGCGAGACATTCATCATCGCGCCAAATGCGCCGGTCTGAACGCTCGCGCCCAGTTCCCGCAAGTAAGCCACGAAGTATTCGTACAACGGCTCGCTCACCGGCCCTGGTGCCGCATTGGACCACGAAGGCCGGCGCCCCTTGCGCACCGAGCCGTAGAGGGTGAACTGGCTGATCACCAAGAGCGGGGCATTTTTGCTGGCAGCGGAGGTTTCATCCTCCAAAATGCGCAGCTGCCAGATCTTCTGGGCGACCTTGCGCGCGGTGGCCTGATCGTCATCGTGAGTCACGCCCAGCAGGATCACCAGCCCGGGGGAGTCCAACCGGCCTGTGATCTCCCCTTCAACTTCGACGTGGGCGGTGCTGGCGACCTGGACGACGGCGCGCATGGAGCAAGTCCTTTCAAGAGGCAATAGGTGTCGGCGGTGGCGTGTTGGCATGCACCGCGCGACTCCCAGAATATCGGTAGGCTTAGCAGGTGAGCGATTTGTTCGATTCCCTGTCCGATGATCCGCGCGAAGCACGCGAGCCCCAAGTCAACCGGCCGCGTCCGCCTCTTGCGGTGCGCATGCGCCCCAAGTCGCTGGATGAACTGGTAGGCCAGCAGCACCTGCTCGGTCCCGGCTCGCCTTTGCGCCAGCTTGCCGAAAACCCGGAGACCGGCTTGGCCGGTCCGGCCAGCGTGATCCTCTACGGGCCTCCGGGCATCGGCAAAACGACCATCGCCCATGTGATCGCCCGCGCTACCGACCGCAAATTCGTCGAACTCTCGGCGATCACCGCCGGGGTGAAGGACGTACGCCGGGTCATCGAGCAGGCCAAGGACGACCGCGACCTGCGCGGGGTCACCACCGTTTTGTTCCTCGATGAGATCCACCGCTTCAACAAGGCCCAGCAAGATGCCTTGCTGCCCGGGGTGGAAAACCGCGTGGTGGTGCTGGTGGCTGCGACAACGGAAAATCCGTCCTTCTCGGTGATCTCCCCGCTGCTCTCGCGTTCGCTGCTACTGACCTTGCGTCCGCTGACCGACGGTGACCTGTCGACCCTGCTTGAACGCGCCGTATCTGACGAACGCGGCTTCAACGACCAGGTGATCCTCGAAGAGGAGCAGCGCGATGCCATCGTCCGGCTGGCCCAGGGCGATGCCCGCCGCTCGCTGACCGTGCTGGAAGCTGCCGGGGCAGTGGCCTGGAACGCCGCCGGAGCTGGCGTGGCCCCGCCGGTGCAGATCACCGCGGATCACGTCCAGCTGGCCATGGACCAAGCGGTCCAGCGCTACGACAGGGACGGCGACCAGCACTACGACATCATTTCCGCATTCATCAAGTCCATCCGCGGCTCCGACGTGGATGCCGCCCTGCACTATCTTGCACGTATGCTCTCCGCGGGGGAGGACCCCCGCTTCATTGCCCGGCGACTGATGATTTCAGCCAGTGAAGATATTGGCATGGCCGATCCCACCGCCCTTCCCCTGGCCGTCGCCGCGGCCCAATCGGTGCAACTGACCGGCATGCCCGAAGCGCGGATCATGCTGGGCCAAGCGACCGTGCATTTGGCGACCGCACCAAAATCCAATGCCTCCTACAACGCCACCAACGCCGCCTTAGCGGATGTAGCCGAAGGCAAGGGATCCTTGGTTCCAGATCATTTGCGCGACGCACACTATCCCGGTGCCAAACAACTGGGCCACGGCGTGGGCTACATCTACGCCCATGACGCGCCACATTCCATCGCCACCCAGCAGTATTTGCCCGATGATCTAGTCGGCACCAACTACTACACGCCGACAGTTAATGGGGCCGAAAAAACCATTGGCGCCAGGCTCACCCGGCTGCGTGAAATCATTCGCGGCAAGGACCCGGTACGAGGTAAAAAGCAGCGTTAATTGTGCGCTAGAACTCAGCGCCAGGCGTACTGGTTTCGTGTAGACTTGATCTTTGGCTGGCAAGCCATGCCCAGAATGCGAGCGATCGCGTACTGGAGCAGGGTTGCAGTGTAGCAGGGACGCGACGCCCACACACTCTCCATCCTGGAGGCCAGTAGATATCGTCGCTGATCGAAAGGGACACATTAATGGCTAACGCCCGTGCCCGCCGCACCGTACGCCTTTCGCGTGCGCTCGGCCTTGCATTGACCCCTAAAGCTGAAAAGTACATGGAGCGCCGTCCATACGGTCCAGGCCAGCATGGCCGCGCCCGTAAGAAGCAGGACAGCGACTACGCAGTACGTCTGCGCGAAAAGCAGCGTTTGCGTGCCCAGTACGGCATCCGCGAAGTTCAGATGCTGAACGCATTCAAGGAAGCTAAGCGCCTCGGCGGCCAGACCGGTGACAACCTGTTGGCACTGCTCGAGTCCCGCTTGGATGCTTTGGTTCTGCGTGCAGGCTTCGCTCGCACCATCCAGCAGGCTCGCCAGCTGGTTGTGCACCGTCACATCCTGGTCAACGGCCAGCGTGTTGACCGTCCGTCCTTCAAGGTACAGCCGGGTCAGCTGATCCACGTACACGAGAAGAGCGAGAAGATGGTTCCTTTCCAGATGGCTGCAGCAGGTGAGCACGCAAAGGTGCTTCCAGCTGTTCCTAGCTACCTGGACGTAAAGCTGGAAGTCCTTCAGGCTACCTACCTGCGCGCTCCTGAGCGTGCAGAGATCCCAGTGACCTGCGAAGAGAACCTCGTGGTCGAGTACTACGCACGCTAATACCTGATCCCTTATAAACAAAGGGATCCAGCTTAGCTGTGGCGGTTTTGTGGCGGTCTAACCTAGTTAGGCCGCCACAACTGTATCTGAAACAGCAGCCATCGCCGACCCGTCACTGTCCCACATATGCGCGTAAGTCCGCAAAGTTTCGTTAGCATCCTTATGCCCCAGACGTGCCGCCACAGCCACGGGCGAGAAGCCATGGGAGATCAGTACGCTCGCATGATAGTGGCGTAGCTGATGCCAGCCTGGCCCAATCTCAGGTAGCGACCTGCGCGCCTTCACCCACACGGCCTCGTACTTCCAAATCTGCACGAGCCCCTCGGCGTGAAACAGTCGACCCTCCGGCCCGGAAGAATTGCAGAGCTCCAAAAGAATATTCCGCATCACCGGTCCGAAACTCACGCTCCGTCGCGAAGACTTGGTCTTTAGTGGCCCACGGACGAGTTCTCCGGTTCGACGGCTTGCATCTTGCAACGTCAAACGAATGACACTATTCGGAAAATCAATGTCCTGCTTGGACAAGCCAAACAACTCGCTCGGTCGCAACCCCGTCGCCGCTCCTACGCGCATAGCCGTGGCGTACGGCTCCGGAACCAGTTCGATCAACTGATCTAGAGTCTCCTTGCTGAACTGAAAATTCTTACTCTCCACCTGAGGCAAGCTAATCTTCACGCACGGGGACTCGCGGATGATCTTCTGGAATACGGCTTCTTTGAATGCCTGGCGCATATACGTGTAGTAGAGCCGTGCAGTTGACGCAGCCATCCCGTCTGCAATCCATGAGTTGATGGTGGCTTGAATGTCCTCTCGTTTGATCTCCGTAAGGTAGCAGTCAACGAATGCGGGGAGAATCCTTTTGCGGCCGGCAGAGTCGATCATTCGAAGCGAGCTTGCCCGCTGGTGTGTTTGCTGGTGACGCCACTTATCCCAGAAGTCTTTGAATAGCATGTCGGCTTTGAGCCCGTGTGGGTTCAGGGTGTAGTCGGTGGTTTTGCTGTCGAGCCATGCTTGGGCTGCGTCTTTGTAGTCGAAGGATCGCTTTGTCACGTTGTCGGTGCCGTCGGTCCATATGGCTTGCCAGCGCTTTCCGGATCCATACCTCGTGGTTCGGCTTCGGTCTTTTCGGTGCCAGAGGTCGTTTATCCTTCCGGTGGCCATGGTGTCTCCTGTTTTTGGGTGCGCTTTAGTAGGCGCATGTATGCGTGGATGTCTCGGGGGAGCACGTCGAGTTCGTTAGCTAGGGCGGTTGCTGTGCCGTAGATCAGTGATGCTTGGGTGAACTGGTCGTGTCGTATTAGCCAGGACGCTGAGAGTTCCTCTGCAGCGCGTTCTTGGCGAGGCGAGTAGCCTGCGTGTCCAAGTACTGCGTGCGCGGTCTCGTGAGAGAGCGTGGAGCGTCGTTGAATTGGTGCGAGGCGCGGTCTGAGTGCGATGGTGTGCGTAACGAGGTCATAGGCCCCCCAGAGGTTATTGGGGAGGTTCGCCTCTATGACTCGTGGGCGTATCCGCGAAAGAATTTCTTCGAACATGAGTTCGAATATAGTTGAGTCCTACGACACTTTAGAGTTCAAGCTTCCAGATGTTACGGCTCGATCAGATTTCCCTGAATTGTCGAAGATGGACGCGTGAGTTCCTCTAGGGAAATTCCTTTTTCAACCTTGGAATCGATCAAAGAATTCACTTTGCTCAAGCGGTCCTCGAATGCGCCAGCCTTGGATTCAAATCCAAATGAAATCCAACGCTCCAGTTCGCGCTGTTCATCTACCAGGTAACCAAGCTTGCGACAGATAATCACTGCATGGCGGGTATAAGCTGGCGCAGGTTCACGCCCCTGCCGATCACGCTCCGCTGCTCGGCAACATTCAAGAACCAGATCCAGCGCGTCTTCGAGGCGCCCGTCTCGTTTTAGTTGCTCTATTTCGGGAACCCAATAGATGTAGTTCTTTCCACGCACCAACGCACGTTTGGCCTTGGATGGATTCTCACGCGCATTTCGCGCCGAGAATTCCTCGACTGTCGCATGATGTTCCGCGACGCGTTCAGCTCGACGCTCTTCGCGAGTCGAGAGGGAAGTACGTTCAGGTTCCGCATTGCTGACTTCCGCGGGCTTGCCTAAAAGCCGTCCAAAGATCCCCATTTGGCTCAGTCCTCTGGAAGCTGTTCTGGATCGATACCCTGTTCGCCCTTATCGGCAGCTGCGCGATGAACCGGGAAAAGCTCATGGACATCGGCCACTGTTTCGGAGTCTACGGAATCTGACATGCCGGCCTGTTCCTGCCACCAAAGCATATTCTCGGCGGTACTTATCAGAATTTGTTGCGACTCCGCAGGAAGGTCTCCAGCGCCAACGATCACCAGATCGTGATCGCGAGTTCCAGAGGGGTTGAGTCCGGCCGAAACCGCTGCCGCTTGAACGACGTCAGTTAGCCTGACGCGCAAAGCTCGCGCAAGCCCTTTTAGGACTGCCGTGGTCGGCATATCTTTGATTGGTTGAGTTGCCAGTCGCTGGATGTTGGACTTTGTGGCCAGGCCGTCAGCATCTTTTGAGAGTTGCTCATACGTCCGATCGCGCTTGTTGTTCAGGATTAGTTGTTGCAGGTTTGTCGGTGAATTTGTCATGGGTCAAATCTGCTTCCTGGAATCCGTTGGGCGCAATCCGATTCAAATGGACGTGTTTACTAGCAAGTTTGCCCTACTTGGCACTACTTGTTTACTAGATTTTTGGGTTCTATGCTCAGCTCTTACTGAATAATTAGAGATTTTTATCCATTTGAACTGGACACGTGTTTACTTATGTGGGATGCTTTAGGTGCGCCACAGGGGCGGGAGTTGTTTACTGAAAGGAAATGAGATGTCACCATTCCGAACAAAGAAAAAATGGAAGGAGGGTACCTATATGCGACTTTCTTCGAGCGACCGTCTTCGAACTTTTGTCTACACGCAAGAGGATAAGGCGGCCATTCTGAATGGTCAGCCAATCGACGGGCGAAAAGTTACCCAAACCCGATTAGCCCAAAAGGCCGGAGTCTCGCGTAGCTTTATAGCTCACCTCGTCTCTGGGTACCGAACAAGCTGCAAACCGGAAACCGCAGAACGTATCTCGGAGGCTCTCGGGCTCGCCGTGACGGTCTTGTTCGACCCACAAGAAACCAATTCAATTGGTCAAAAAACAGCCTGAATTAGATCTTGTATAACGAAAGGACACGCCGGTGACTGCACAACCAATGGCACTCGAAGACACCACATGGCGCGAAGACGCACTGGACATCGTTGAACGCTGGGCCACGCAAGGCCGGCGGTTCACAGCAGACGACCTCCGCGAGGAAATGCGGCGTCCAGCACCGCACAAAAACATGGTTGGCTCAATCTTCACGACGGCCCAGCGACGCGGATGGATCGCAAAACACGCTAACGCCACAAGCAGAGTCAAATCCCGCAATGGCGGACACCAATACGAATGGATCGGAAAGACCTGGAGGGACCACCGTGGCTAAACAAACTGACGATCTTTTGACGGTTCCGGAGGCGGCAGATCGGTTGCGGTCTCACCCGGAAACGGTGCGCAAGATGCTACGTCGTGGCGACCTTGTCGGAATCAAGTATTCATCGGCCAATCGTGGCGGTACGTGGAAGATCCGCGAATCAAGTATCGAACGGTTCTTGCGCCGGCATGAGCACGCAGCATGAGCCGGTGGATGGAACGCAAAGGGTTGAAGCTCACCAGTCTGGGGGAGCGGGTGCTGGTCTCAATGATCGGCGTAGGAATCATCGCGATGTGCGGTACGGCATTCCTTATCGAATCAGTAATCAACTTTCAGATAGGTGCATAGGTCATGAGCCTGACATTCAACGAAGCATCACACCGCTACAAGCTGGATGGAAAGCCGGTCACTGGCGTTACGACGATCCTCGGTGGAGGAATCCCGAAACCAGCACTGGTCTGGTGGGCCCCGGGCGTAGTTGCCAAATGGGTTACCGACCCTGGTAACGCTGACAAGGTCGCCGAGCTACTCGCCGGAGACACTGATCAGTCGGTCAAGTTCCTGCAGACCCTACCCAACAAGGAGCGTGACAGCGCTGCCGAACGTGGCACTGAAGTGCACGACCTCGCGGAGAAGCTCGCCACCACAGGCGAAGTCGAAGCACCCGAGGACCTCGTGGGTTTCGTCGAGGGGTACATGGACTTCTTGGACGAATGGCAGATCACGCCAGTGCTTGTCGAAGTTGTGTTGGCGAATCGTGAGCACTGGTTCTCCGGCAAGGTCGACCTCCTGGCTACGTCGCCACTGCTCATGTCCCAAGCGGATATTGATGCAGGCAAGCTGATCCAGATTGACCTCAAAACTTCCAAGGGCGTGTATTTCGAGACCGCGTTGCAGACCGCAGCGTACTCCCGTGCCGAGTTCTACATGGACGGCGACAAGGAAGTCCCCATGCCTGAGGTTGTGAAGACGTTCGTCGCTCACGTAACACCGATGGACCGGGAAGGCATCAACGCCCGGTACGAAGGTAGCCCACTAGGTACGAGCCTTTACCCGCTGGCAACGTCTCCCGCCGAGATTGACGAACACTTCCAACAGTTCCTCCACGCCAAAGCAGTCCACGAGGACGCGAAAGCGCGAGGCAAGAAGAAGCTCGAACCCATCAACCGCCCAACCGAAATGAAGGTCGCAGCATGATCTTCACCCGCCGAACATACCGGGCAGCGATAGAGCGATCAATCCTCCGTGAATGTCTGCTTCGCAAACATTCAGAACGAGCCATCTACGCAGAGGTAAGGGTCCTATTCCTTAGGGGGCTCCGCGCCCAGATCAACCACACCCGCAAACTTCAAGCCCGCAAAAGGAGGAACCGCAAATGAGTGCCTACAAGTTCGAAGACGACCACCGTGGCGACGAGATTGCCTTCTACTACGACGAAGACGCTATAGCGATCGACATGTACCCAACCGACCGGAGCCGGATGTACGGGAAGCTCCGCAAGTGTGACCGACCAGATCTTGAAGTCATCATCCCAGTCGACAGCGCTGAACACATGGTCAAGGTCCTGCAAGACATGATCGCCGAAATCCGTGCACGACAAGCCCGAGCAGCCTAACCAACACATCTAGGAGTCAACCCAAATGAGTATCCAACCATTCAACCCAGCCGGCGAAATCGCCACCCCAACATCCCTGCCTGCAAGCGCGGGAACCATCCAGCTCGCGGAATGGGCTGCAGAACTCGGCGCAGCACACCAGCTCGGAACCGCCCTCTGCAAAACGGCATTCGTTCCCAAAGACTTCATGGGCAAGCCCGAAGCAGCAGCCGCAGCAATCCTCACCGGCAAGTCCGTAGGCCTCGACCCAATGAACGCCCTCGCAAACATCTTCGTTGTTCACGGTCGCCCAGCAATGTACGCCCGCACAATGGTCGCCCTGGTCATGGCGCAGGGGCACGAGATCGTACGGACCGAAGCAACCAACGAATCTGTGACCATCAGCGCACGCCGTAAAGGACAGGAACGTTGGAGCGATTTCACCTGGTCCATTCAGCGTGCCACTCAAGCCGGTTACACGAGTAACGCGAAGTACAAAACCGACCCCATCGCCATGCTCACTGCCAAGGCGCAGGCCGAAGCCTGCCGAGTCATCGCCCCCGACGTGCTGGCAGGTATGCCATACAGCGCGGAAGAGATGGAACTGGAAGACATGGGCGAAACTACACAGCCTGCCGAGGCGCCGGTGAAGACACGAAAGCTCACCCGCAAGCCTGCAACCAAGAACCCTGACCCAGCACCGAAGTCAGTCGATGCACCGTTGGCAGACGAATCGACAGGCGAGATTCAGGACGACCGCCCAGCATCGGTTCTCGAAACTGACTGGGACGCAGAGCTTGCACAGACCGAGGGGGACCGAGACGCCTTGATTTCCCTTTGGAACCGTGCGGTTGCCGAGGGCGCACCGGCTGAGGTGGTGGACCGGATCACCGAAGCCGGATCCAAAACCATCCAGCAGTAACACCAAACCAACACCCGGCGGGTGCCCAGCCCTAAAGCTGGGCACTCACCACCAACTAGTAGGAGTCAAACATCATGAAGGTCATCAGCCTTACCACAACCAACTACAAGCGTGCCAAGCACGTAGAGATCAAACCAGATCCAGAGGGAAACCTGGTCATCGTTGCCGGGAAGAACGGGCAAGGAAAATCCAGTGTCTTGGACAGCATCTCTGCAGCACTTGGTGGCGCCAACAGCAAGACGACCCCTAAGCCAATCCGTGACGGTGAAGACCGGGCAGAGATCGTCCTTGAAACTGAGGAACTGACGGTCACCCGTGTCTTCACCCCATCTGGTTCCCGACTGACCTTGACTAGCAAGGACGGCGCGAAGTACCCGAAGGCGCAGGCGAAGCTGGACGAGCTCGTGGGGGACTTGTCCATGGATCCTCTCGCTTTTACGTTGCTGGATGACAAGAAGCAACTGGCACAGCTTTTGGAGCTGGTGGAGTTGCCGTTTGACCCGGACCAGTTGGAAGACGAACGCAAGCAGGTGTTTGACGAGCGCACCGCAGTGAACCGACGGGTAAAGGAATTCGAATCTGCTCTCGCACAGTTCGGTGAACTGCCGGAGGGTGTGCCGGCAAACGAAGTCAGCGTTTCTGAACTGCTGGGGGAGTACCGGAAGTTAGAAGCCGCTCAGCAGGAGAGCGACAGGTACCTGACCGACCTCAATGAATCTCAGTACAAGGTGCAGGAGCTTGAACGTCAACTAGCGGCAGCCCGAAAGCACTTCGATGATGTGTCCGCACTCGTGGCTAACCAGTCCGATTACAAGGCAGATCTAGAGCGCATGCGAACGCAGATCGACGGCGCAGAGGAAACCAACCGTCTCGTGCGTAAAGCCAAAGAACGCGGGTCGCTGTCATTCCAGCACGAAGCAGCCAAGGGCCAAGCAAACTCATTGACCGCGAAACTCGACGAAATCGCCAAGGCCAAAGCCGACGGCCTCGCAAGTGCATCGTTCCCAGTGGACGGCCTCGGCTTCACCGAAGACGGAGTCACCTACCAGGGCGTGCCGTTCAAGCAAGCATCCAGCGCTGAACAGATCCGCGTATCCATGGCAATGGCCATCGCACTGAACCCAAAGCTAAAGGTCATCCGCATTCAGGACGGTTCACTGCTGGACTCTGACAGCCTCGCACTGATCGAGGAAACAGCGCAGGAGCACGGATACCAGATCTGGCTCGAAGTAGTCGGCGACGACATCGAAGACGCATACACAATCATCGACGGAGAGGTGGCCTAACCATGGCTGGCGAAACCCTTATCACTGTAATCGGCAACCTGACGGCGGATCCGGAACTGCGTTTCACACCTTCGGGTAGCGCGGTAGCTAACTTCACGATTGCTTCGACTCCGCGGACTTTTGACCGCCAATCGAACGAGTGGAAGGACGGCGAAGCGTTGTTCCTCCGGTGCTCGGTATGGAAGGAAGCAGCAGAAAACGCTGCGGAAACCCTAACCAAGGGGATGCGAGTTATCGCGACAGGCTTCTTGAAGTCACGTTCCTACGACACAAAAGAAGGCGAACGCCGAACCGTCATGGAACTGGAAATTCAAGAAGTCGGCCCTTCCCTGAAGTACGCATCCGCCAAAGTCACCCGTACAGCACGAGGAAACGGTGAAGGCGCTGCAGGGCGCACACCAAACAGCAACAGCGGTGCTGGCTGGAACAACAGTAGCGGTGGCGGTGGCTGGGGCAACCCACCCGCACAGGATCCACCGTTCTAAACCAATGGCTAAGCAATTAGTTTGCCCACGTTGTAAACGCCCCGCAGCCAACCACTCAGTCCCGCACTGCACAAAGCGTTTGTGCGGTTGGTTGATCTGCAAAAAGTGCTCACTCACCTATGAGATTCCAGCGAAGCACTAACCCGAAGTAACTCACAGGGTGGTCTGGCCAGTAGTCGGACCAGGCCACCCAACCAACACCATTCAGGAGAACCAATGCGAACCATCACTTTGTACACCACCCAGAACTGCCAGCAGTGCCGAGGAACCAAACGAGTCCTAGACAAATCCAGCGTCGAATACGTGACAGTCCAAGCGGACGCAGCTGACGCACATGACCTTGCTGAAGCTATTCGTGGACGTGCCAACGAGCTCGGCGTACCAGCAACCATGCCTTATGTGACCGTGTACGACGACGACAACATGTTGGTTGCTGACTGGTTCGGCTTCCAACCCGGAAAGATCACTGACTTCGCACTAGTACGAGACGAGGACGCAGCGTAATGGGTGTCTTTCAAGCTGTCTGGCCTGTCATCGGTGGCGGTCTAACTCACGAGGAATTGATCACGGAAGCGATTGAAGATTTGCCGAAGGTGGCACGCCGTCACGGTGTCATCACCGCTGGTGAGCCGGACGTGATGGTTCGTCTCGGACGTGAGGTGCCGGGGGATTGGCCTACCGCAGTTGTTGTGGTTGCTGTGTCGCCAGTGGCTGAATTTCAACCGGTTCAGGCTTTGGACTCGAAGCATTCTCGGGAGTGCGAACGGTGTGGGCTAGAGCGAAACGCCAGGTACGCACCAGAAAAGGCTTACTACTGCAACGACTGCAAGCGGTTTGTGAAGGCTGATGGATGGTTGGAGCAAGCATCATGAGCGCATGCAAGAAATCATGCTGCTGGACACCGTACGAAGTGTGTAGCCGTAAGCAAGAGTGCTCCTGCCACACCAATGATCAACCGGTCTACAAGAAGCTCACCTTAGAAGAGCTGGCACGAGCACAATCCATATCCGAGGCAAAAGCAATTGGGAGAAGACGATGAACTGCACCGTAGTATGTGCCTGCAAAGTTGCCCGACACGAGCACGGCACCCGGAACATGTATCTGATTCATAAGTGTCGTGGAGAGGTTTGCAGGGCTGCTGCTACTCGCTATGAGAAGTCGCGCAGGCTTGACCGTCTTTACGGTCGGGAAGCTGACCGTGTGGACGCACAGCCTGTGCGTGAGCATGTTGAATTCTTGCGGGTCAATGGTGTCTCCTACAGGGCGTTGGCTAGTGCTTCGGGTGTGAGTAAGTCAGCGATTATGGCGATGATTTACGGTCGGGGCGAGCGCGGTCATGAGCCTTACGGCCGGGTGCTGACTTCTACTGCGGAGAAAATTCTTGCGGTGAAGCCAAGCATGGACATCATGTCCGCTGGCCGGCCGATTGATGCCACGGGTACGCGTCGCCGGGTGCAGGCTCTTGTGACTCTGGGTTGGAGCGTTTCGAATCTTGCTGTTCGATTGGGCGTGAGCCCCTCGAATTTCCATGTGTTGCTTCAGCGTGATCAAGTCACGGTGAAGACTGCCCTCAAGGTTCGTGAGTTGTACACGGAGTTGTGGGACAAGCCTAACCAGGCGTCTAGTTGGCAGGATTTGAGCGCTGCGACGAGGGCACGGAATTACGCACGGTTCCATGGGTGGTTGCCTCCTATGGCGTGGGATGACGATCAGATCGATGACCCGACGTATAGCCCGGTGGTCAACCTTCAGAACGTTTCCAAGGTTGATGCGAAGCGTGAAGCGTTCTTGGAAGAAGCTGAGTTCTTTGCTGATTCGGGCGAGACCATTGACCGTCTTGCCACTGGTCTCGGGGTGACAGTGGAGTCTATGGAGAAGCGGTTCGAAAGGTTCGAACGTTTGGATCTTCTGCGTCGCCTCCGATTCAATGGCAAGGCTGCAGCATGATCGCCGGACAGTTAGATATTTTCGACCTGCTCGAATCCGAGAAGCCGAAACGTACGAATAGTCAGCGAGACCGGAGTCCGATTAGTTTCGCTGATCAGCATTTCGTTCCATCACCCGATAACCCTGTTTACTGCGTCATGTGTGGGCGCGAACAGACCAGCTACTTCGACTACCAAAACAACCATTCACCCCTCGGCTGGCTTGCCGGGAATCGGATGTGCACGGCGATGAATTTGACGTTGAATCACGTGAAATATGCGGTGGGGCAGATCGTAAAGAGCATGTCGGGTGAAGCACCATATCAGTGCTGCTGGGATACGCGGGGGATTCACGGCAAATCAGTACGAAAGCCAACCACACTTCAACTGGCAGATCATCTGCGATGGCAGATCGACCACACGCGTGAAAGGTGGGGAATCCGGGCAGAGATATTCGACGAATGGTTGGGCGCTTATCTAATCGACAACGGCGTATTGAAATATTCACTCGACCCGGCAGAGTACCCGTGGGAATTCGAAGAATCTCATGTGTCAAAGCCTGAAAAGGAGGTGAAGCTTCATTTCACGGCTAAAACGGGGCCGAATCAATACGACGATGAGTTCTGCGCATACTGCGGTACGCGCAAGAATCTCAACGAAATGGGTGGTGGCCCAGCAGGGGAAGGTCACCCAGATTACACGTTCAACATCTGCAATCCGTGTTCAGACAAGTATCGAACTAGGCGACCACCAATGGAGCAATGGACTTTCAAGGAGATCCCGTAATGACCTCGCAACCGCACCCGCATTGCTCGCCACGCCCCATCTGCCCAGACCCCTACTGCCGGAAAGTCTGGGCACCTGACAAGCGCACTGCCAAACAACTCCGAGCAGAAATCATCGCCGAAAAAAGAACAGCCGCCGAACCTGTCCGATACTACGAACACGCCGGCGGCTGGCACTGGACACGACAAGTCAGGAGGACCCAATGACATACAGACAAAAGGACGAACGGCCCTGGATCAAGCTATCCATCGACTATCTCGACAACCCAAAGATCGACGGACTCAGCGACCAGGCAATCCTCTTGCACCTATCTCTAATGCTCAGAGCAGCCCAACAACGATCCGGCGGGAAGGTTTCAGCACGCATCGCAGAGCAACGAGGGAAGACCACGCTCAAAGAACTCACCGATGGAAAACTGCTCGTCAAAGAAGACGCAAAAACCTACCGGATCCACGACTACGAGAAGCACCAAACCGTGCACGAACTATCCAAAAAACGGGCCATTTCAGGCGCCCGTGGAGGGCACACGAAGAACCACAAAAACAAGGGCATTTTTGCTACAGATTGCGAGTACTGCCAAGAAGACTCGCAAGAACGAGAAAAAGCCCAAGTCATCCCAGAAGAACCACCATTCTAACCGCCTAGCAAAAGTAGCAAAATTCTAGCAAATGCCACTCTAGCTAGACACAAAACCCCAAGTCGCAAAGTAGCAAACGCAGTGGCAGAACTTAAGAAGTTAAGAACCTACTTACGTAGGTAGCAAAACTTACGAACACTCTTGGTTCAGTTTTAAAAGAATGAGCTAAAGAAAAGCAGCATTCGTTCAGAAACTTAACGCACACGAGAAGAACGATGCTGATGCAAAATTCACCACAGGAGAAACCATGATCCTCACCCGATCCCAAGGCGAACGACTCACCCGAATGATCGCCGCAATGCGGCCAGACTTCGACGACAAAGGAATCGCCCGCATCCTCCAAAAAGCTAACCAAGACGGAGGGCTACCAGGGCACGACTTCGACCACGCAATCCGAGCCGCAGCCCACTACGCCACCCAACTAGCCCCCGACGGCAAATACGCCAAGCACACCCCAGCCGTCTACCCGGCAACAGGCCAGCACTGGGACCAAACAGCACCCACAGGATCACGTCACAAGAAACACCAGGAACCACCATGTGAAGAACATCCAGACTTCCAAGCCAGAACATGCACATGTTGCTGGGCAGACATCAAGCTCGGCGAACGACCGGAAAACATGCTGGGCAAACGACTCGCACCAAAAACGGGTTCGACAACCAAGCCAGTCGACTGGGGCAAAGCATTCAAAAACGTCGGCGACGAACAAACGCCAACCATGGCTGAAACAACCCGGGGCGTAGCCCCATTCTAAGCTCTCGGCAACCAACCCAACTGGTTATGTGGCTAAAAGAACCAGTTGCGAGGTAAGAAACCGCCCCTCGTGGCGACGCAAACCATCCGAGCGGATATTTCCTCGTTCATCATCCTGAAAGGCTCTTAAAATGGATTCTACGGCTCCTGAAAGTTTTACCTTTGAAATCCCTAAACTTGCTGACTGGCTCAACCTCAACCAGAAAGAACATTGGGCGCCACGCAATAAGCGCGTTCAAGCGTGGCGTCACGGTGCGCACATCTACGCCCGCCAGGCCAAGCTACCGAAGGGCTTATCCAGTGTGCGGATTGACGTGTACGTGTGGAAGAAAACCAAAGTACGGTACGACCCGCACAACCTCATGCCGACGCTGAAGCCTGTGATTGATGGGCTCGTGGATTACGGGCTACTCGTGGACGATTCCAGCGAATACTTAGCCGGCCCATTTATTCACCATGGCGGCTACGGTCCAGAGAAGTTGGTGGTGGTTATCAGGCGGTCATGAGATGGAGTTTTGAAATTGTTGTCCATTTAAAATGGTTGCCACGCAACCTGAACTGGATTAGGCTTGGGCTTGGCAGTAGAAATTCGATCACCCCACCGTCTGAGAGTGGGGAAAACACACATGGGGATTCAAAATCATGAGCAATCAAATCGTGCAGCGTGAGTTGCGTGTGTATCCGACTGATTCAGTCGCCGAAATCATTGACGCGCACAGCGCTGACGCTGACTGGTGTGCACCGTTCTCCGGCGACAGTCTCGCCTACTACCGCCACGAATACCCCGACTACGACAGCTTCCCTGTCGGTTTGTACCTGGCCTAAAGGGGGAGTGATGACAATCATCCACGCATTCATCACCGGCGTGAAACGCCTGATCCTCCGCCTAACCGACTGGCTAGCCGAGGTACACACAGAAAACGAGAAGCGGTCATGAGCCAAGAACTAAACATCACTGAGCTACGTGCGAGGGCTGAGGAACAAGTAGGCCTCCTCTACGTAGAATCACTCGCCCTAATCAACCACCTAGAGAAGGTTCAGTGGCAACTGGAACAGCAGACTTCCACAGTCAAAACTCTGGCGGAACGAAACATTGAACTCACCGTCAACCTGAAGCTGTCCGAACGATTCTTTGAGGAAGCTGATTCAGCGAAGATCGCAGCCGAAGGACGCGAAGGCCAACAGCAAGACCGCGCAACCAAAGCCGAGCAGCAGGTAGCACGAGTGCGGAGTGAGTTGGAAGATACCCGTGAGACTGGCAAGAGGATCAACGCACGCCCGTGCACTGGATCGAACCGAAGCGTCCAAGCTCATGCCCTCGCTGACGGATACATCCAAGCCGCTAACTACGCTCTCCGCGCACTGGATGGTGAGTCGAATGAGTAAGTGCATTTGTTTCGAGCTACCACCGGAGATGCACACAACGCATTACGGGGCGACTGAACCTGGCTCAATGTACGAGCCGAATCCTGATTGCCGCGTGCACTACCGACGACCACCACACCGCCTCGCTGACGGCACGTGGTCAGACGGGGTTGATCGCAGCGACTCGATTGCTGATGCCTACCGCACGAACGCTGACGGAACCGTTAGGTGGACCGTTCAAAAATACTACGGGCCTTGGCACGCAGGACAACTAACCGGAATCAAGACATTCCCCACCCACGCCGAAGCCATTAATTATGCAGACCGTATGGCACGAACCAACCAAGGAGAAACCAAATGAGCCACTTACCCGGCAATCCGTTTGCAGAATCATGGAAAGACGAGTCAGACGGACAGTGGGGAATGACGCAAGCCACCCTCGCACTCGCTTACGAGCAGCGCACCGCGACATTGGTCCACGCGCTACTCAGTGACAGCCTCGTGACAGACGGAAAATACGATGAACTACAGGCCGAAGTTAGGGAACGCCTCGGACTAGGAGACACCAATGCCTAACCCGACCCCGCTAAACCCGGACGCGCTCGAAGCGGCTGCCAAGGCAGTGCGTCAGTACGAAATCGACACTGACCCGCGCAAAGATCAGACATGGTACGCGCCGTGGGACGAGGCAGACGAGTTCGGAATTATCAGTGAAGCTACGAAGATTGAGTATCGAGAACAGGCCGAGCGAATCGTGTCCGCTTACCTCGCCGTCGCCCAGCCGGAAGTGAACAGCGTGGAAGCGATCCCGGCACAGGTGCAGGTGATCAGTTGGGAAGAAGAACCAGAGCACGAGTGCTGGAAGCTGGCACCTGATGAAACGTTCGTCGGATTGATCGTAAAGTCCGACCGCGCATGGTCGCCAGCGGATAAGTACACGCTGAACATCGAACGCCCGGAGGTGGACGATGCCTAGGCATGGCGAACGGGGCCTCACCTCGAAAGGTAAGACCCCGTTCTGTCGCGCAAACTACGCCTTCTTGCGTGTGATCAGTCCCCAGATAACGAGGACGATCAGCGAGCCGCCGATGGCCAGCAACCAAGTCGAAAGCGACCAGAAATTGTTCACTCCAACGTTGAACAACGCGGAACCGATCCAGCCGCCAAGAATGGCACCAACAACACCAAGCACCAGGGTAGCGAGCCAGCCGCCACCCTGCTCACCAGGCTTGATCGCCTTAGCGATCGCACCAGCAATAAGGCCTAAAACAATCCAACCAATGAAACCCATAACTTCCTCCTATTGGGATCGAGTGACTTCGTTCAGCATCAGGACTGAGATGCACTCGGAAAACAATACAGGTCGATGCACAGGTTTCACTAATCAGAAACATAGGAGGCGAGGGTGACACCGTTGGAAATCCTCGAATCGCACACGGTGAAGCGGCCGTGGAGTGAAGCCAGTCGGATGCGGTGCAAGTGCGGGGAAGTCGTGACCGCTGAGACGGAGGACCAGCTGTACACCCTACACC
Organism: Glutamicibacter sp. MOO4; assembly: GCF_056934395.1. Taxonomy (NCBI): domain Bacteria; kingdom Bacillati; phylum Actinomycetota; class Actinomycetes; order Micrococcales; family Micrococcaceae; genus Glutamicibacter; species Glutamicibacter sp. MOO4. Next base: position 1,263,205 of record NZ_CM167800.1, on the reverse strand, counting down.
GCGCTCATGTTACTGAGGTCCTGGACAAGCACATGCAGGAGCGGGAAGCCAAGCTACGTGATCTTATCCGCGACTTACTGGACATGGATGACTGCTGGTTCGACCACCACGGAGGATGCCAAGCCCACGGATACCTGTCCTTGAAGCCTGGCGAACTTTGTCCGCACGCAGAAGGTAAGCAACTACTCGGAATGGAGGAACCGGCCAATGGTCGTTAGAGTGACCGCTGAGAACCTGGGCAAAGCGATCAAACGGTACAAGGGGGACCCCGCCTACGCGCCAGGGCAGGAGCGCGACGGGAAGCTGATCTGTGGGGCGAAGAAGCGCGGCAAGGTCGAAGCGTGTGGATCCTCCCCGGTACCCGGTGGCACCAGGTGTGGCCGGCATGGTGGGAACAGCCCGAAGGCGAAAGCAGCTGCGGAGCAACGCACCGCCGAACAAGAACTCACGCACGCAGTTGGCACCCTCGGCATCGGATCCAAGTACCCGGACGTCGACCCTGCCCAAGCACTCCTGCAAGAGATCCGGATCAGCCACGCACACGTCCAATGGCTCCGTACCAAGGTAGCCGAGGTGGAACCCAACGAGCTTGTATGGGGGATAGCAAAGACTGAAGTTGGTATCGGTGCCCAAGGGCCCGTTGATATGACCGTTCAGGAAGCCGGCTTCAACACCTGGTACCAGCTTTACACGAAAGAGCGTGAGCACTTCGCCAAGCTCACCACCATGGCCTTGAAAGCCGGTATCGAGCAGCGTCGCATCGAACTGGAAGAGCAGAAAGCCGAACTCGTCGTGGTCGCGTTGAAGCAGATCTTCGCCGCGTTGAACCTCTCCAAGATCCAAGCCGACATGCTCCCCACCATCGTCCCCAACGCCCTACGCCAACTCACCGGAGGCACACCATGAGCGCCCACAATCGCGTCTACCGCGAAGGCGTGATGTACCAAAGTTCGTGCACCTGCGGATGGCACGCATACGGTGCGCGCTACCGATATGAAGCCGACGAAGACCTGACCCGCCACATCACTGAGGAATGGGACAAAGAGAAAGCCCGTGCAGCAACCGAGAAAGAACGCATCCGACTACTTACCCAAGGACAGAACTGGGACACACCATGACTCTCACACGCGAAGCAAAATACCTATCCGGCGCAGACCTCGGCAAAACCATCAGCTACAAGATACTCGACCCAGAAACCCGCGAAACCATCACCCACACCGGGCGCCTAGTCAAAGCAGACCACCAACTGAACCTCATCGAAGACACAAGTCTCTGCGACCCGCACCCCACCTACAGCCTTGGCGAACCCGCCTTCCGAATCGAACTGCTCAGCGCAGGAACATTCATCACCGCCAACCTAAGCCCAGACCACCCCATCACCATCACCGGCGAACCATCCCCAACAAGGCTAGACCTACACCGATCAGTACTCGACCAGAACGAATAGGATTAGGGCATGGCAGATTTATCTTGGATACACACTCTAATCGGGGTCGTCGGCACGCTAATCTCTGGTGGCCTTGTTCAGGGCTATCACATCGCCAAGGACCGTCGAGATCGCAACGAGAAGCGTATCCAGTCGTTGAATCACTATGCGCGGGCGTTGCAAGATGTAGCCGACAAAGCGTCATTGGCTGAATATCAGTTTGAGATCAAAGGCGATTACGGAACCGTGGTGGAGATGCTCCAGGCTCGTAAAGACGCGTACCCGTACCTTTCGGAAATGGAAGGCAAGAAAGGGTACAACGATCTGATATCACCAGCAGTGCTCCTCGCAGAAGATGCGCACCAGCCTCCCTCCTACCGAGAAGTGGCATATTCGGCAATTGCCCAAACTCTGCGCGACCATATCAAAGAAAATCCAAAGCCACCCCGTCGGAAGAAAAAGAAATGACCTGCAAAGTTTGTGAGTACAGCACCGCGGCCGGCCTGTACTTGTGCAATCAGTGCGATGCCCGATTCCGTGCAGTGTTGGATCGTGTGCCGGCGACGTTGAAGACGGCGGGGGAGACGTTGGCGAATCAGGGCGTGCAACCCCGCGTCGGGTCAGCTGGAACGTCGGCGCCGGGTGCGCCCCTGAATCTGGACATGGCTGAACGGCTCAGCGAATACGAGCGCCGACTCACCGAACTCGCGCATTGGGTGAACGGGCGGGAGGAACCACAGCACCTGCGGATCTTCACCACCACGTTCCACTCTGCAGAGTACCTCAGAGCCGTGGCGCACACGATGCGGAAACGCGAGTATGTTGGCGACATCTATCTAGAGTTGCGTGACCTTGAATGGCGGGTACTCTCCGCAGCAGACCGGCCAATTCAGAAGCGTCCGCTGGGGGAGTGCGGGGCGCTCAACCTCGGCACAGACGGCACAGTCACCAAATGCGCTGGCATCGTCGAAGGCCACGAAACAGCCACCACCGGCCGATGCAAAGAATGCCACCGCCAACACGACCTCACCGACCGGATCACCGACCGGTTCGCGCAAGCCTGGCACCATGTCGCACCACTCGCCGTCGTAGTCCGCGCCCTCAACGATGCCGGCTACTCGATCAACTACGAACGAGCGAAAAAGTGGGCGCAACGCGGCAAACTCCACCCACGATGCGACCTCAAAACCCGGCAGGAGGGACACTCACCAGCCGAAGTCCTCAAAGTATTGCAATCAATTTCCATTTGAACATGGCTTCCGACCGTTTCAACTGGACAATCTGCCTCGTTGTCCCATAGGCTAAAGCCAAGATCGAAGAACTGTAACCAGTGAAGATCCGCGCCGCGGGTGGAACACCTACTGCCATTGGAACGCTGACAGCAGGACTACGTACCCCCAAGGCGTAGACACATCCTGCCAAGACCGGCACCACCGCACGCACAACTAAATAGCCCCTGAGGTACACGAGACCTGGGGGAGCGCTACCGGGTATGTCCCCGCCAGTTCACGACTGAGTAGCGCACGACACTGGTTTGCTCATGGCCAGTAGAAACCCGCCAACGCACGGGCGGGTCGGCATGGTTCCCCGCCGAATTGAAGCGGACCACCAACGGCTGATAGCTCAACGGGGTAGCCCCACATATCCGCTAGCGCTGCTGCAGCAGGACGGCTAGGGAATTACTGGACGGGTTCAGAGCACCTCCCATGGGGGAGAAGATACGGGTTCGAATCCCGCAAGCCGACGAGGGGTTCCTGCCAACCCGCACGACTCCAATAGTCGCGACGGGCGCTAAGACTGGACATGATCCGAAACTGTAAAAGTTCGAACGGGTATCCAGATCTGCCCCACACACCCTTGACGGCGGCCAACAAGCCGACACAACACACAAGCGACCCGCTACGCGAGGCGCACACCGCGGACAAAAAGACCGCCGTCAACAGCATAACGGGCTACGCGTCAATCGTTGCGAAAGACCACCATTCGATTATTGAGTTTCTGCCGATATCGAAGGGGTTGTTCCATTCGGTCTTTCCGCCTCCAGGCTGTCCTTTATCCGTGTGTACTCTAACGGTTACAGATTGGACTATGGCAACGACCTTGGCAGTTCCATCATCGATCCAGTAGAACCGATCCGAATGGCCCCGATATCTCTTCAACTGGACGGGTTTTCCAACTTCTACAAGAAACTCTTCGTTGTTGTGTCTGAAATGAACTTTAGCTATTCGATCCTGTGGATTACCGTTCTCTTCTCTTCCTGACAGCTTTGCGTACGCAGATTCGTGATCTTCCGTGCTGTTCCCATAAACAAAAAATTCCATTCTTCAAGATTACGTCTATTGCGTACCTAGACTGCAGGAGGTGCTGCCGTGTCTGCCGCTTACGACTGGGCGGAATACGCGGCCCGAGCGTTCGAAGTTCCAGAGCATGACTGGGAGACCCCCGGACAGCTGGCGAAGGCTATCGAGCCCACCACGCTGCAGACCCCCGCACTAGACCTAATCGACGAGTACCTGGTGAAGGTCGAAGCAGGCGAGATCGATCGTCTGATCATCAACCTGCCGCCCCAGGAAGGAAAATCGACCCGCGTAACCACGATCGGCCCGCTCTGGTTCCTCACCCGAAACCCGGACCGACGTATAGCTATTGTTTCCTACGCCCAAGACCTCGCTGACGAGTTTGGCAGGAACATCCGAAACCACATCGCATCCAACGATGGTGATGACGAAACCCTTGACCTCGGGCTACGTGTTGCCAAAGACAACGGCGCTGCACGACGTTGGAAGCTCGAAGCCAACAAGGGTGGCGTCCGCTCAGTCGGTATCCGCGGTGGTCTAACAGGTCGCGCTGTTGATGCGCTGTTCATTGACGACCCCATCAGCAACCTTGAGCAGGCTTACTCGAAAACCTATCGTGAGCAAGCGTGGGGGTTCTGGCAGTCAGTCGGTATCACCCGCCTCGCACCCGGGGCTCCAGTCATCCTTGTGCTGACTCGCTGGCATGCCGATGACCTAGCCGGTCGGTTGCTCGCTGGTGAAGACGCTGACCGCTGGACTGTACTCAACATTCCTGCCGAAGCTGTCGAAGGCGACCCGCTAGGGCGTAAACCCGGTGAATGGCTCGAATCAGCCCGACAGCGTACCCCACACCAGTGGGAACAGATCAAAGTATCTGTCGGCCCCAAAGTGTGGCAATCCCTCTACCAAGGCAACCCAACCTTGGACGACGGCGGCGTACTACCAACAGAGTGGGAACGCTACGACCAACCACTCTGGATCGAACACCCCGACGGCAGGCACACAGTGCCCGGTATCGACCGCGACGATCACGAACTCATACAGTCATGGGACCTCGCATTCAAGGGTGAGAACACCAGCGACTACGTTGTTGGCCAAGTCTGGCTGCGCGTCGGCAATATCGCCTATCTGCTAGACCAGGTGCGCCGGCGGATGAACTTCAACGAGACCTGTGACGCGATCACAGCGCTCACAGCGAAGTGGCCTGAAGCGACAGCGAAGCTCGTGGAAGACAAAGCTAACGGCCCAGCAGTGATGAACTCGCTCAAACAAACCATCATCGGCCTGATCCCAGTGGAACCAGTCGGATCCAAATACGCTCGCGTATCCGCCGTTTCACCATTGGCGTTCTCAAAAAACATTGTTCTCCCATCCACCACGCTCTGCCCATGGATAGAACACTTCACCCAAGAAGCACTGTCATTCCCTGCAGGCGCCAACGATGACCAGCTAGACACCATGTCCCAAGCAGTCAACCAGTTACTCCTACACCGGATAGACAGTGTCGAAGACGAACTAGTCCAACCTGACGAATACGACGTCCTGGACGAACAGGGCTACTACCTATCCCAGTACTAACGAAACGAGGTGTCACCCATGGGCATACGCACGTGGCTTGGATTCACCCAAGAATCAGACACCACCACAGCAACTGAGACAGTCCCTGTAGGCACCGTGGGCACACTCGAACACAAGATCGAGAACCTCACCGAGTCCATGGCCCAATTGTCGTTAGCGCGTGAAGACGCTGGCTGGGAACGAATCCTGCAGGACGGACAACGAGAACTCACCCCAGAGGCACGGCGTCGCAACGCTGAACTATGCCGCATATTCGCGATAGCTAACCCGCTAATCAAACGTGGGCTAGAACTACGCGCAGCATATGTTTTCGGGCAAGGCGTAGGAACCACAGCCACCGGAGAACAAGTCAACGACATCGTTCAAACATGGCTGGATGACGCCGAAGTACGCGAAGTCTTCGCAGGACCGCAAGCCCAGGCACGCAACGAGCTCGCATTGGGAACTGACGGCAACGTGTTCTTCGCACTCTTCACCAACCCACTCACAGGGCGTGTGAAGCCGCGAGTGATCCAGTTCGAAGAAATCCAAGAACAAGTCACTGACCCTGAAGACTCGTTGACAGTCCGCTATTACAAGCGGGTCTACAACAGACGCACCACCACAGGCGACGAACAAGAAATCATCACCTACCATCCGCGCTACGACTACCGCCCACAGATCCGCCAACGCTTCTACCGGCCAGCCGGTTCAAACGAACAGCACGAAATCGTGTGGGATGCCCCGATCTACCATGTGAAGGTCAACGCCCTCACCGGTTGGCAATACGGCATCGGCGACGCATACGCAGCAATCCCATGGGCTCGCGGGTACAAGGAATTCCTTGAATCATGGGCTGTCATGATGAATGCGCTGTCCAAGATTGTTTGGCAACGCGTCGGCAAGTCCGGGAAACGTACTACTGCTAACGCCCGTCGTGAACTGGAAAAGATCCCGGGCATGACAGCTGGTGGCAGTGTGAACGCTACGGATGACACGAAGCTTGAAGCGATCCCTAAGACTGGGGCGACCATCGACTCCGAGTCGGCTAAACCCCTGGCTGCCATGGTAGCCACTGCGTTGGGTATCCCAGTGACCATGTTGTTGGCTGACCCCGGCCAGACCGGCGCACGAGCTGTAGCGGAAACATTGGACAAGCCAACCGAACTGACCATGCAGGGCCGACAGGACGTGTGGCGTGAAGCTCGCCGTCAGATCCTCGGCTACGTCATCGACCATGCAGTCATCGCACCACGTGGGTTACTGCGTGGTCAAGGGAAAACTGTTCGTGACGGTGACCGGCTAGAGACCATCCTCAACAACGAGGAAGACCGCACGCTAACGATCACGTTCCCGGACATCTCCAAGATCGACGCTAAGACGATGATGGAAGCCTTGGAAAAGGCAGACGGTCACATCCCACCGTTGCTTCTTGCTGAACTCGTCATGCGTGCGTTGAACGTGCGTGACGTTGACGAATGGTTGGCTGAACTGCAGGACGAAAACGGCAACTTCATTGACCCGATTGGTGCTGCCGGTCAAGCCGCTGTGGATGCATTCCGCCGTGGTGAAGACCCAGCAGAAGAAGTATAAGGCGGTGATGATCGGTGGCTGTCACAGACGAAACACTCTTGATAGCCGCCGACACACGCCGGCGACTGCAACGCATGACCGACGAACAAGTCATAGAACTAACCCGGTCATGGGTGGACGCGTGGGATTCACTCACACCGTTATTCAACGAAGCCCTATTGGATCTCTTGCACGGTGCGCCTGACCGGTTGCCCCGTGCAGTAGTTGCACGTAACCGGCGCCTACAGTCCGCTCTCCGGCAAGCAAGAGCCACACTCAATGAGCTAACCCGCGGCGCGAACGAAGTCATAGAAAACAGTCTCGCTGAAGCAGTCCTCGACGCTGTGAGCTCACACCAAGCAGTCCTACAGTCACAGCTACCAGCAAACCAAGCCGGTGTGTCATTCAACTTGGATGCACCCGCGCCGGAAGCATTGGACGCAATCGTTACCCGAACGACCCAACAGATTCATGCGGCAAGCAAGCCGTTGGCTGGGTGGGTTGTTCAAGCGATGCGCCAAGAACTAGTGCGAGGCATAGCCGTCGGTGACAATCCTCGTGAAGTGGCCCGCAAGCTGATGAAAGCTACCGAAGGACACTTCAACGGGGGACTAGCCCGCGCAACCAGGATCGCCCGCACAGAGATGCTGGACGCACACCGCAACGGGTCGCTAGCTGCGGCTAAGTCAAACACTGACTTGCTGACCGGTTGGAAGTGGCAGTGCACGCTAGATCGGCGCACCTGCCCATCCTGCCTATCGAAGCATGGCACCTTGTACCCGGTAGACGAGTTCGGGCCGATTGACCATCAGAACGGCCGGTGTGCACGCATTGACATCACCAAGTCGTGGGCTGAGCTTGGCTTCACAGGTATTGACGAACCAGCCGACACCTTCCCCGACGCACGCACTTGGTACGACGGACTCACCGACGACTCCAAACTAGCAATCATGGGGCCAACCCGGATGCAGCTACTCAACGACGGTCAAATCCAATGGGAAGACCTCGCCACACTCCGCAAATCAGACGCATGGCGAGACTCCTACACACAAACCCCAGTAAGAGACCTACAAGCCATCGCTTCGTGACGGCTCATACTGCACCGTCCCACACCACTTACAGACAACCGACATGGATCCGCCAGTCGGACGCAAGTACACCTTGCCGACCCGCCACTCATGGCCCGGGCATGCCCCCGGTTCACCTGGTGTGTCATTCGCGTTGTCTAACCCCATGACCATGATTATAGGAGGCCCCGTGCCTAAAAGAATCCGTGAAGCGGCCACCGCAACCCGGCGCGGTCCCGGACGTATCCTGCTCACCCTAATCACGCCGGGTCAAGGATCCAGTGGTGGCTACACCCCAGAGGTGTTGGCTACTGCCGCTCAGGAGCGTGCTTTCCCTCGTGGCACGTTGGGAATGATCGACCACGACACCCCAACAGAGATGATTGAACGCCCCGAGGGTTCACTCCGAAACCTTGCCATCGTCCTCGACGAAGACGCATACATCGGCGAAGGCGGGGCGCTACAGGCCGAAGCCAAAGTAGCTTCCGCATGGCGTGACCTAGTCGAAGACTTCCACGAACACATTGGCGCCAGCATCTTCGCCAGCGCAGAGATTAGTACAGACGAGTCAGGGAAGAAAGTCGTTGAACGAATCATTCCCGACCCGTTCAACCGTGCCGACCTTGTGACCGTGGCAGGCCGTGGCGGAAAAGTCGACCAAATCCTAGAAGCAGCCAAAGCCATAGAGTCACGGTCCATCATCGCTGAAGCAACAGCCAGCGACGTGCGCATGTGGTTGCAAGCCACAGTACGCGCCTCCCACGACAACTATGCCTGGGTAGCTGACCACGATGACACCTACGTCTACTACGAAATCGGCGACAAATACTTCCGGCAGGCCTACGAGCTAACCGGCGTAAACGTCACCCTCACCGGCGACCCAGTTGAGGTACGCCGACGCGTCGAATACGACCCCGTCATTCTCCCCGCCACTCCGGCCGGGGTAACCGAAAACAAGAAGGAGGAAGCCTCCATGGCAACCACCCAGATTGAGGAAGCAGAGCTGACCCAGCTCCGCGAGTCCGCCGGCCGGGTCACCGCCCTAGAAGCGGAACTGCAGGCCGAAAAGGACGCACGAGCACAGGAAGCCGCAGAGCGTGCGACCGAAGCTACCGCGAACCGCATCGCAGAAGCCAAGCGCATTGTCGTAGAAGCCTTCGGCGAAGACGCACCAGCGCTCTACACCCGCTTGGCCGAATCTGCAGCCACCCCGGACGACTTCGACGCAGACAAGTTCCGTGCAGAAGTCACCGAAGCTGCAGCGAAGAACGAAGCCGACCAAGGTGCAGGCCAGCCACGCGGACTTGGCTCCCAGACCATCACCGAGTCGAAGACTTCTGTCTCCGACGAAGACATCATCAACGCACTCTAAGGAGGCAACACCGTGGCAAAGAACCAGCGTTACACCAACGCCCTACACATCACCGTCACCGCCACCAAGGCGATCAAGTCCGGCGACCCAGTACAGGTAGGCCAGATCTCCGGCGTAGCACAGATTGATGCTGCCATCGGCGAAAAGGTCACCATCTGGTTGGACGGTTCCTGGGACATCCCCGTTACCGGTGCTCTCGCCACCCAGGGCCTGCCCGTCTACATCACTTCGGCTGGCGTACTTACCGCCACCGCGACCGGCAACACCCCTTGGGGCGTAGCGCTCGCATCGAAGACCACCGGCACCGCACCCGTTGAGGTCGTGCCGCTCGGCTACACCGCTGGCGCAACCGCCTAAGAAAGGAAGTCAACACCATGACTCACGAAATTGCACAGGAAGGCTTCCGCCGCGCATCCTCCCACGAAGAGCGCGTCCACGAAGCCGCCAAGCTGTTCGGTGCCGGCCGCACCGGATCCGACCCATTCGCACAGGCACGCCTGCTCGAAGCATTCAGCACCGACGACTTCCCAATCCTGCTCGGTGACGCATTCACCAAGAAGGCCATCGCAGCCCAGAAAGCTGCGGTAAAGGAATTCGAACCAATCCTCACCAACATCACTGTGGACGACTTCAACCGTCACAAGCTGGTTGACCTGTGGGGCTCGGACGAATTCGAGACCGTGAAGGAACTCGAAGAGTACAAGTCCGGTTCGATGAACGAAACCGAACTGACTCACGGCGCTGAAAAGCACGGTAAGTCTTACGGCCTGTCGTGGGAGCTTCGCCGTTCCCGCCAGTTCACCGCACTAGCCAACTTCCCTGTAGTACTGGGCAACGGCTCGGTCAAGGGCCAGAACAGCCGTGTAGCAGACCTGCTGGTCGACGCTACCGCCGGCAACTGGAGCGCTGACTTCTTCGGCACCGTGGACACCAAGAAGTTCACCGCTGACAACCTGGATGCTGCTATCAAGCAGTTGTCACAGATTGTTGACCACCGTGGCGATCTGGTCGACGTGTCCAACCTCGTGTTGGTTCACTCGGCTGGCCTACGCTCCGAGGTTCTACGCGTACTGAACGCATACGAACTGGAAATGCAGGTCACCGACGGCGCGAAGGTCACCAAGACCCGTGTGCAGAACCCATTCAAGGGTGTTGTCACACCACTGGAATCCCGTGCGATTGGCAAGCGTCTCGGCGCTGCACAGTCCACCGGTTGGGCTTTGGTTCCTGCCGGTTCCTCGGATCTGCCAGCAATCATCCGCACCTTGCTTTCGGGCGAGGAAAACGTGGACATCCGCGTCAAGCGTGACCAGGGCGAACGCCCAGGCGGTGGCACTGTACCGGTTGATGCAGGATCGTTCAACGACGATTCCATCTGGTTCCGTGGCCGCGACGTTTACGGTATCGACAAGGGCTTCACCTCAGGCGTTTATGCCTCGAACGGCACGGTCTAAACACATCGGATAGGGGAGTGGTGGTCATGGACTACGAAACACCAATCAAGCACGTGCGTGTACTAATCGCAGACATGGCCACCCCTCCACTACTCGACGACCAGACCCTGCAAACCTATTTGGAGTTGCAGGGCTGGGAAGACGGTGCCCGGTGGGCTGTCTACCGGGCTGCCGCTGACGCGCTCGACGCTATCGCGACGAGTGAAGTCCTGACTTCGAAGAAGATACGCACGCAAGACCTATCAATAGATGGGCCAAGCGTTGCTGCTGAACTGCGCAAGCAAGCCACAGGCTTACGTCAGCGTGCTGACAATGAAGACCCTGACTTTGGTGGCGTGTTTGAAATCATCGACACCGGATCCGGGTTGAGTGAGCTTGAATCGTGGAGGGCCTTCTAATGCCTTTCCCCGGAACCGGCATCATCCCGGCTGGTTGGTCTGAGCATCATCGTCCGGTGGTTGCTGGTGGCATGACTGCGGACTGTGTCATTGAGCGTGTCACTGATGGGCCAGCACCATTCCCGATACCTGACGGGTGGACGGGACGCACGCCGGTTTGGTCTGGGATGACACGTATTCAGGAGCTGAAGCGTGAATCAACAGCGTTCCCAACAGACCAACCAACTGAGTCACGCCAATATCTGATTCAGCTCCCGATGCTTGCGGTGAATCCGCTTCCACCACTTCACGTGGGGGAGCGCGGCGACATCGTCACCAGCAACGGGGTTGAGTACACGCTCAAACAGCGCATGACCGGATCCGAGTTGTGGGCTAACGACTTCATCGCATGGGAAAACCAAACCCAACAAAACCCTTAGGCGGTACCCCATGAGCTTCGATGCATCGGAACTGCGATCCCTCGCTGCAGATCTCGGCACTGTTCCTAAGGTTGCCGGTCAACTAGCCAAGATAGCGGTGAAGAAGACGGCGAAGGATATTGAAGCTACTGCTAAGACGCTTTCCCCGGTGAAGACAGGCAATCTGAAATCATCCGTCAAAACTAGCGACTTGCGGAGCGTCTCGCACGATTCACCATCTGCCGAGGTTCGCGCATCTGCCAATTATGCCGTCTATGTCGAGATGGGTACGTCGCGTATGGCGGCTCGACCGTTCATGGGCCCGGCAGCGGACAAGCACGAACCAGCGTTCGCGCAGGCAATGGCGCAACTCGCAGCAAAAGCAATAGGCGGGTAAGTAAGTGGACGCTACACAACTGAATACAGAGCTCACGGCCACCCTAAAAGCAATCCCCGCTTTAGGTGGCCGTATCTATGACGGGTACGTACCCGAAAAGCTCCCCGCCGACGGCGCAGGCTACATCCTCCCGTACGTTCTACTGCTCTCCGGAATCACCGCCGACATTCAAGACCCGGACCTCACCGGCAAAACAGACACCCAAGTTCACGACTGGGCGCCACAAACTAACTGCGTCGGCCCCACGCCAGCACACTCACGCATGTGCGCCCAATACGTCGCTCAAGCACTCACCAACACCCGCATAGGGAACCACTGGCTCAAACCCGACGCAAACGCGTTCCGGGTAGCAACGCCACTCACAGACAACCAGGTCACACCGGCCCGGTTCTACCTGCCGCTCTCATGGCGGCTCACCACCAATTAGGAGGCCAACCCTTGGCAACCCCCAAACAGGTCACTGAGCCAGCCACCGCGCCGGCCAACACCGTGACCGAACCAGTCAAACCACAACGCGTGTACGACCCAAACAAGAAAGTACGCGTGTACGACACCGTCACCGGAGAAGTCGTTCGCCGACCAGTCCCAGAAACGTGGGTCGACGGACGATTCCCACGACTCAAAGAAGTTCCTTCCCAGAAAGCAGGTAAATAGCAATGGCCGCTCCCGGACCAAAGATGCTGAACACCGCGAACCGTCGCCTTGACTGGGTGCCGACCATCGCGAATATCAAGAGCCCAACCGCGGCAGAGCTCAACGCTGGCGTGCAGCTGACTTGCCTCGTAACCGCAGCCGATTACAGCTTCGGCGTAACCGGTACCAACATTGTTGTCGACCAGTCTTTGTGTGACGACATCGAAGCTGGTGCGCCTGGTATCGACACTGTTGAAGCTGCCTTCAACATGTTCCGATTCAAGGAAACCGCCGACGACATCGCGTGGACCACGTTCACCGATAAGGACATCAACGGTTACCTCGTGGAGCGTATCGGTCAGGTTGCTGACGGCGAAGACCCATCAGATACGCCATATGTGGCTGCTGATGAAGTATCCGTGATGCAGGTGACCACCTTGACCCCACGCCCACTGTCGCCAGCTACGGCTGGTTACGAGAAGTTCGGCATGTCGTTTGCTCCGCAGGCGTTCAAGGCTCGTGCCATCGTTGCTGGCCCATAGTCGGTAACCGCAGGTAAAGACCAGTCCGGGTAGGGGTGCTTGACTCCCGCCCCTCCCCGGACTCTAAACCTTTTAGGGAGTCTCCCAAACCTTTAGGAGTCAACCGTGTCTGAAAACATTGCACCAAACGCCGAACTAGACCTCGACCAGTGGCTAGCAACCGGCGAACGAAACACCCACAACGTCAACCTCTACGCACGCATGGACCTCATCGCCGAGGTCGAAGCACTCGAAGCCCAGAAACAGCCTGTAGAACAAGTAGCTGAAGGCGACGAAGCACTAGGCGGCACCAACAACCCCAACGCCGAACTCGAAGCACAGATCGACGACCTGTGGAACCGGATCGACCAGTCCAAACGAGTCTTCCGCGTCACCGCACTCACCAAGCAAGAAACCGACGCGATCCGCGAAAAAGTCTTGGACGAATGCACCGACAAGATAGACAAAGCAGCCGCCATGGGCCGGACCGAAGCGAAGAAAACCTGCAAGCGCATGGAAATCACCGTGCCCGCAGACATCAACGCCTACCTCCGCATCGGTGTCAAAGAATTCACCGACAAGGTCATCAACCACGAAACCACGTTGCGGATGATCGCTGAAGCCACCAAAATGCAGGTCGGTGAAGGGTGGAAGCAACTCACCTTGGACCAGACTCGAACCTTGTACGAGAAGCTCGGCGAATCCCAAATCGGGTTACTCGCAGATGCCGCATACAAGGCGAACAACGAGACCCCAGAGGTCACCGTCCCAAAATCGTAGCGGCCATGACAACACGGCGATGGGGACACTTCATCACCTGGGCTAAAACAGCCCGGTCGTGGAGGATCCCCGTCACCGTCTTGTTGGGCTTCCGTGCAGACAACGGGCGATGGTTGGAGCAAGACCGCGTCATGGCGTTGGCCCTGCAACAGTACGAGGACAGCATCCACTCATGTGGTGTCCCGTCATCCATCGGTTTCGGAGATGACAATGTCGGTCGTGTCGAGTGGAAAGAAACTATCTGCCACGCATGCGAAGCTAAAGAAGCCGCACACAACGACAACAAAAACAACCAATACCCAGGACAACTTTTCTACCCAGTATGGGACCAGGACTAGCTGTCAGGTAGTTCATCACCATGCTCTGGGCACAGAGTTCCCACCGAAATTCCGAGGATCGCACCTAGTTGTTCCGAATTGAAATCTTCACCCGCTAGTGGGCTTAGATAATTGAGAACGTCTTGATGGTCGCCCGTGTCATAGATTTCGCAAACTCTGTGTCCAATGGCAAGTGCAGGTCGGAAATCGTAGCTGGCAAAACTCGCAGGGTCATCGAGAAGCCATTTCTTAAACTGATTCTCATATACATCTAGTTCAGTTGTATCACCCCAAGAAATAAGTTGACCTCCCATTTTTTCTTGAAGTCCTTCAGGGTTTGGTGCATTTATTATCCAATTTTCACCAACCAGCCATGTTGATGAATCCATTCCCTGAAGGGCTGTCTTTGATTCATCGACACGCTTTTGTACTGTCTCTGAAGACAGGTAAGTCGACAGCACCGTCGAGTCAGAGCATGTAGCCGACTCTGCCGAATATTTCACACCGTTGCCCTGCTCATAGCTCGGGCATTCGCCACCAGCATTTACGAATGCGTCGCGCAGGTCATTCACCGAATCGTAGCGAGCTATTGGCGTTGAAGACTCAGATCCGGTTGCCGCTTCATTGGTCCCGGCGCTGCATCCTGTCAAGGCAAGCATGGCCGTGACAGAGAACGCTACGGCATATTTTTTCATTGTTTCTCCGCTTCGAAAAATGCGAGTTATCGAGGCTGATTCTAGTCACTTTCGTACGAATAATTGAATAGGCGGTGCCAATGTGGCTGAGCGCGATGTAATAGTCCGAATCAAAGCCGAAATTGGCGCTTTCAAACGCGATATGGCCGCCGCCGCTGACGCCGCAAAGAAGACCGCTAACGAAACTGAAAAGGCCGGTCAGAAAGCGGAGTCAAGCATTGGGCGAATGGCTCAGACGGCTTCAACTCATGATCGAGCTTGGGGGCAGGTTTCAAGCGGCATGGTTGCCAGCGGTACGGCAATCGTTGGCGCTCTCGCTCTCTCCACCAAAGCCGCCATCGATTGGGAGTCCGCTTGGACTGGCGTAACCAAAACTGTTGACGGTTCACCTCAGCAGATGGCCCAGCTGGAGGGTGAACTCCGGAACCTTGCAAAGACGCTCCCGTCTACTCACACAGAGATTGCCGCGGTTGCTGAAGCTGCCGGACAGCTCGGCGTAGCCCGTAAGGACGTAACTGGCTTCACTAAGACGATGGTCGACTTGGGGGAGTCCACCAACCTCACTGCTGAAGAAGCCGCCACAAACATCGCGCAGATTAGCAACGTGATGGGCACGATGGAGCGTGAAGGCTCCAAGGGCGTCGAAAGGTTCGGTTCTGCACTGGTAGCACTCGGTAACGATGGTGCTTCCACAGAGTCCGAAATTCTGTCGATGGCTCAACGCATCGCTGGCGCTGGTGCAACGGTTGGAGCGTCTGAAGCTGACGTGCTCGCCTTGTCGAACACCCTGGCTTCCATGGGTGTGAAGGCTGAGCTCGGTGGCGGTGTCACCACCCGTGTCCTACTGAAGATGCGTAGTGCCGTTGATGAAGGTGGAGACAGCCTAGAGTCATTCGCCAAGGTCGCCGGACTCTCTGCCGACGAGTTCGCAACCAAGTTCCGCGAATCACCAGTAGAAGCATTGGACTTGGTGTCCAAGGGTATCCATGGTGTGAACGAAGCAGGTGGCAACGTCACCGCGACCCTGAAAGAAATGGGCATCAAGGGCACTGAGGAAACTCAGGTCATGCTCGCCCTCGCCAACTCCGGCGACCTACTGTCTGATTCGCTCTCTCTCGGGGCCAAGGCGTGGGAAGAAAACACTGCACTAGCTGAAGAAGCTGGAAAACGCTACGAGACCGCACAGTCTAAGATCCGTATCGCATGGAACAATATTAAAGATGCTGGCATCGATGCCGGCGCAGTCCTGCTGCCGGCCGTCGCAGGAATAGCTGAAGCGGTCGCTGATCTGGTCGGCGCATGGCAAGACCTACCAGGACCAGTAAAAACCGTACTGACCGTAATGGGTGGCGTCGCTGGGGTAGCTTTGCTGGCCGGTGGTGCATTCGCCAAGTTCGCGCCAAAGGTTATCGGCGCTGTTGGTGGCCTTCGTGACCTCGCAGGTGCGTTGCGCAAGGGCAATGATGGGCTGGCCGGCACTGCCAAATCTGCTGGCGGGTCTGCTGGCGCAATGTCCAAGATGGAGAAAGCCGCGCTCGGCGTAGCTGCAGCCTATACCGCTATTGCTACAGCCGCCGCTATTGCATCGGATGTCCGTAAGGGCTTCGACAAGAAGATAGATTCCAGCGAGTTCGTAAATGCCCTCACCGACATTACGGACAGCGGCGACAAAGCATCCGAAGCACTCGACAAAGTATTCAGCGGATCAGTAGCAACCGGCAAACAAGAAATCGCAGGGTCGAAGTTCGGTGGCGTACCAACGGCAGTCAATGACATTGCGTCTGCGATGGATCGCCTATACAAAACGAGCGTGTACGACAAAGCTAACGACTTCCTTGGAACCTGGCTTCCCGGAGTAGAGTCTGGATCCGAGGTTGTCCGCGGAAACTTGGGCAAGATGGACCAGGCGCTGAGCGATCTCGCTGGTAGTGGGAATTTCTCAGATGCTGCAGCCGGGTTCAAGAGCGTCATGGATTCCGCCACTGAACGTGGCGGTGATGTTCAAGACGTTATTGACATGTTCCCGCAGTATCGGGATGCCGCCTATCAGGCATTGACTGCTAATGGTGAAACGCAAGTTTCGCAGGAGCGTCTTGTTCAGGCGATGCTTGACGGATTGCCAGCTGGCGAAGCTGCCGCGCAGGGTGCTACTACAGCAGCTGAAGCATACGAGCTTATCGCTGCGGATGCTGAAGCTGCAGCGCAGAAGGTTGACGACTTCTACGATGCGATGGTTCGAACGGGCATGATCGTAATCGGTGAGAACGAAGCGATCCGTGGACTTCAAGAAAGTATCAACTCTGCGTCAGAAGCTATCGATGCAAACGGCAAGGTCGTAAACAAGAGCGGTGAAGCAATAGACAGTACTTCACAGAAGTACTTGGAAAGCGCTGCAGCCCTCGACGGAATTGCTTCTAGCACTCTCGGTGTCATTGATCCCATGCGTGAAGCAGGGGCCACCACCGCTGAGATGGCTGAACAGATCGCGCATGGTCGTGAGAACTTCATCGAACAAGCAATGGCGATGGGTTACAGCAGGGAGGCAGCGTCAGCGTATGCCGATCAGCTGAACTTGATTCCCGGCTCGGTGTACATCAGTTTCGATTCGAACACTGACGACATCGGTGCCAAGCTGATTAGTATTCACGAGCTCGTCAAGGCAACACCGGACGGCAAGATCCAGATCGACGAGAACAGCCCGCAGGTTATTGCTGCTCTTGAAGCGATGGGTTACAAGGTAACAACGTTGCCTGACGGTCGTATCGAAGTGACTGACAACGGTACAGCGGAGGTGACAGGTAAGAAAGCTGACGCTGTCGCTAATAAGTACCGTGAAGCTCAGATCAAGGCGCAAGCTACCAACACTGGTACAGCAGACGGAGAGTTGGATACGGTCGCTCAGGCCCGTATCGCAACGATTACCGCTAACCCAATTGTTGGTGGAGCAATCGCCGCTTTGAATGCTGCGGCCGCTGACCGTTGGTCAACCATTCACACCCGCGTAGTCATCAGTGGCGGTCAAACTTCCACTGGGCGTGGTGGTCGTGGCGGTTTGACTGAGAACGCTAACGGTGGCCGGGCAAGTTTGCCTGGCTACACCGACGGCGGACAGTTGCCTTCCACTGGGTTGGGTACTGATCAAATTCTTGCGATGACCTCCAAGGGAAACCCAATCGCTTGGGTGGATGACCGCGAATGGATCATCAACAACAAGAGCTCCGACAAATACAACGGCATTTTGTCAGCCATCAATCGCGACGACCCTGCAGTACAGCACCTTGCTGGCCTCGCATCAGGTGGCCGTGTTGGAGCGCAACAGTCCAAGGTTGACAAGCTACAGCGTCAGTTCTCGTTGATGTCTGGGGATAAGAAGAATAAGGCTCGTAAGGCGGCTCTCAAGGCTGATTTGTACGACGCTAAGTACGAGCTCAAGCAACTCAAGGCTGAGGCTACAGCGTCTAAGAAGTCTAGCGATTCTTCTAAGAAGGCTTCGGACAAGGCGGCTAAGGACGCTAAGAAGCGTGCTGACGAAGCTAAGAAGAAAGCTCAAGAGGCAGCCAAGGAAGAACGTGAGCGTCAGGGGCGTTTGTCTGAGGCTCGCTTTGATTTGTCACGTGATTTGAAGCGTGGCGAAATCACAGACAGCTTCACCTCGGGCTCGGGTATGAGCGTTGTTGACAAGTTGTTTGAGCAGTCGAAGAACAAAGACCTGTCTAAGGGTAAGCGTTCATCGTTGCGGTCTACTGCGTACGGCATGGAACGTGACCTGCTGCGGCTAGAGAAGCAGTCAGACACGCTATCGATGTCGCTCGACAAAGCCACGTCAAAGCGTGATGATCTGCTCTCGGCTCAAAAGGGTGTGCAATCCTCCATGGTTGGCGCATTCGACTTGGGTGGCCTAACTGGACAGAAAGATCAGTGGGGCTACAACAAGTTCGCTGGCAAGCGCGGGTTACTGTCCTTTGGTAAGTCCCTGGCTGGTGGAGCTAAGAAGCTGAACGGCAAAGTTGCAAAGCTTCAAAAGCTCGGCTTCGGCGAAAACATGATCCAGCAAGTCATTGACGAATGGACTAGTTCAGGAACCTTCGAACTAGCCGACGCAATGCTGTCCATGACTAAGGGCGAACGGCACAGCTTCATCGGATCGTTCAGGTCATTGGAATCGACCGGCCTCAACGTCGGCGAATCACTGACCCGATCAATGTCCAAGGGCGGTATTGACGCCGCGGAGGGTCTGGTCAAGGGTCTGGAATCCAAGAACAAGAACGTTGAGGATGCTTTCTACAAGCTCGGCAAGAGCGCAGAGAAAGCTTTCCGACGATCCTTGGACATGCATTCCCCGTCAAAGACTATGGCCATTGGCGGTGTCGATTCTATCGACGGTGTGATTGTTGGTGCCGAGAGTAAGCGTCAGCAACTGATCGACACCTACACGTCTTTGGGTGATGATGTGGCTTCGGCTTATCAGCCAGGGCTTGCTGTTCCACCGTCGTATGAGGTGTCACAGTACGCGTCAGCTCAGGCATCACCGTCTGCACGAAATTTCACCGATGGCGACTTAACTGCGTTGGCGCAAATCATGTCAACGGTTCAGCTCAACGCCCAGTTGAACGTGAATGGTCGGCAGGCTGGCGCGCTGGTGCAATCTGGTCAACGGCATATCAACACACACAAGTAGGAGGAACACCTGGTGAGTGGTTTCTATTTCGGCCCCTTGGGTGCAATGCGTCCGCTGGTCGTTTCGGCTGGGGTGAATGTAGAAACTGGCCGGGGGTTCTCCGAGTTCGTTAGTTCTGGCGGGGTGCGGCATGTTCAACGTGGACGTGCCGCACCCCGCACATGGCAAGTGTCTCGGCAGTGGCAGGACCCTGAATGGGTGCGGGTTCTCTCGTTGGCTGCGCATGGGCTGATCGGTGAGTGTTGGCTCTATGACGTGGCCGCAGCTAGACAGAACATGATCCCCGCCCAGCTTTCTACTGGGCTTGGGTCTGCTGTGCAGGTTGGTGGCCTGCCTATGGGAGCGCTCACGGTAGGGCATCAGGTGCGCCTTCCGGTCCTCGCTGGGAGGCTCTATTCATTGTCTGGGTGGCGTGCCACCGATGGGGCACTGTTCACCTATGCGATGGGATCAGCAACACCGATCACCGTATACAGCACAGGCGGCAACGGGTCAGCATCTTTCACACCCGCCACCGATACAACGATCACCATCACCGTGACCGGCTCCAACGTGTCTGGTCTCAGACTCAACGAAGGGACCTTCGACGGAGTGTTCCACGCTGGCAACGGCACACCCTGCCGAGTTGCAGTCAAAGACCCAGAGCAGGTTCTGCAATTGGTCACTGATCAAACCCGTATCGACTACACGGTCACCTTGCTTGAAGTAGGGAAAGCCGGCCAACTATAAGGAGGATGCATGCAGCAGAAACCAGCAGGATGGCCAGAAAGCTACTCGGTGGAAACACTGCCAGAGTTTGTGGTGGAACTGCCCGGCAGTACATGGCCTCCATCCGTCGGTGACGCCCCGGCTGGTTCTGCGGTCGTAGGGCAATGGTCTGTTGACCGTCAGCTCACCGGTGGCATGCTACCAGGGCAGGTGCGTGGTGCGTCGGGGTTCAGTATCGCTTCAGGGCAAGTACAAATACCGCAACCTGATACCGAAGTGCTTTCGCCGTGGGGGCGCGGCGGGGCACGCATGTCACCGGGAGGCGCATGCACTCTCTATGCCACCCATGACGGGGCGGCAAGTCTTGCGCGGTTGAAGCTAGGGCAGTTCGTGATCGCACCGATACGTGGAGCGAGTACGTCCGGCACTATCGATTTGGAACTTGACGAAGCGTCGATGCGGTTGCGCCGACCAGTGTCCTTCCCATGGCGACGCAACGAAGTACGGGCCGACCGTTTCGAGATGGACGCAGCATGGGTGCTCGACCAGACCGCCCGAGCTGCCGGGTATTGGCAAACGCCTGGGACACGTAGCTCCACGATCATGTCATTGCCTCTGGTCGGTGGAACGATGGCTGAGCGTGGAAACACGATCACGGCGACCGCACCTGAGTGGACAGAATTTGATGGGAAACCAGGTCTTGGACCCGGTGGCATTGTGATTGTGGACTGCTCAGCAACACTACCGAAAGCCCGTGAGATTCATGTGAGCGCGGACGTCGCAGGCACCGGCGGTCAAGTTGTTGTGTCGACGATGTGGTTCAACTTCCGTGGCGATCACGTGATCATCTCCCATGGGGCACAGGACTGGACCATCCCGTACCCGGCAGGCCCAAACTTTGACATAGCTCGGGTGCGAGTCAGCGTAGAAAACGCAACGAGTCTAACCCCGACGATCACCGTTCATTCATCAGCTACCCAATCATCAACACCCTTGACGGTGACACTCGCGTCAAAGATCATCGCGAGCGACAACCATAAGATCGCAGTGCGCACCGACGCTGCGCCTGAGGGTCGGTTCATCCGGTCAGTGATGGTCGAGAACGCACCGGTCAACGACTGGGCTTTCACCCCAACTGCGAAGATCAATCTCACCGGCTCCCCATTGCATGCGGCCTTTGACGCAACAGGCACTGATGGGTGGAGTATGGCGCAGGCCATCGCTTCAGCAACCTTTGGTGCTATATGGGTGGACGAGTCAGGCGTGTTCACCTACAAGAACCGGTCAGCGATGCGCACCGGAAACATTGTCGAATCAGTAGAAGCGTTAGACAGCATCGAATCCCTGGACTGGGTGATCGACCCCGCAGACACTGCGGACCGGGTCGAACTGTCTTACACTCCAACACGAGTTGTGGCCAGTGACGAAGCGACCACCGTATGGGAAGCCACCGACACGATCCGTGTGGGTATCGGGCAGACCATTACTATTGTCGCTGAACTCAACGGTGCCGTGTCTAGGCTGTCGCCGTTCAAAACGCTCTGGGATACCAGCGCGGCTGACGTACGGTTCTCCCGATGGGCTGCTGCAACCAGTGCTGAAGGTGGAGGGGAACACCCGTCAAATAAGGCGCTACGCATCACCGCCACAATGACCGGAATCAACCAAGTCACCTTGAACATCACCAACACGACACAGGACACGCTCTGGGTCGTGGACGGCAACGGAGACCCGTGCTTGATCTTACGCACCTCAACACAGGTGATCCCCGGCGAACAACTGACGATCTGGGCGGGAGAGCCGCTTACCCGAGCTATCTCAGTACTCACGCTGGATTGTGGTTCATGGGTTCAAGACTCTGGCATCGCCCAAGAACTCCTGTCATGGGTATCAGGCCAGACACGCCAAGCGAAAGCAAAGATCGAGCAAGTCAGGGTGAAACCAGACCTCGCCCGACAGCTCGGCGACGTCGTCCGACTAACAGATGGCCATACCGGCCTACTGTCCAAAGCACTCATCGTCGGCGTAGGCAACGGTGGCGACGCAAGCGGATACACGCAACGCCTTGACTTGGCACTGCTCGCGCTGACCTGGGATGACTACGACCAATGGTTACAACAGCACGGAATTGACACTTTCAACGAACTTGACCAGTGGCTCCAAGACAACAACATCGACACGTTCAACACGTTCGACGAATGGGGCATCGACTTTGGAGGCGAGCTATGAGCACACCAACAACATCCGCAGCACCAGTAAGCCCCACAGTCAGCGACAACCCATGGAGCGGTTCGTTCCGGCAGTGGTTCATCAACATCACCGAGTGGATCAAAGCGTTATCCCCATCCGGTGAGTCGTTCTACGACACGCGCCGGGTGCAAATGGCGCCGGGGATCGACTACCGGCGAGTAGGCAGGGAAGTGGAGATCAGAGTCTCTGTCACAGGTTCATTTCCCGTCGGCCTCTCCACCGCTTCCGCAGCGCTCGTCCCGCCAGCGTTGTGCCCGCCTGGAACCAACGCCCGCGGCGAAGCGTACATGGGCGACGGGCAGATCGGGCAGATCTTCGTAGATGCGGCCACCGGAGATATTGGGGTCGTCCAGCAGACCGGGGCGACCAGAACCATCGCCCAGGGCATCGTCCGCTACATGATCGACTGATGGGCACCAGCGATCCGGTGATGCTCCGAGCCATTGAGCAACGCAGGCAGGTCGCGACAGAAATACAACGCCTCCTCGAAGCCACGACTGAGCCCACCGAAACAGTAGACCCACCAGCATAGACACCAGCAAAACCAATTTGGATGCAAGCTACGGCGGCAGGAATGATCCTGCCGCCTTTGTCATGCCCAAAAAACCATCTTTGGAGGCAACCCATATGGGCCGCAACATTACCGTCGACGCTCGAATTGGAGGCGGCGACGTCCGAGAAATCCTGTTCGGCGAAATCACTATCGAGCCAACCAGCCTCCGCCACGACGGATCCACAACCATCCTCCCGGCAGCTACACGCGTAGGCCTGTCTAACGGAAAAGCCACCATGCTCAACATCGCCGTCTCACCGGACGGGCCGGAACCAGATTGGGCTTACAAGGTCACACTCAAAGACCACATCAACCATCGGGCATGGTCAGAAATCGTCGGGGTGCCTGACGGTACGACCAGCATTGCCTACTCCCGACTGCCACGATTTACCACCATAATCCCCGGCGGTACCACAGCAGCCCAATTACAGAACTGGGCCGCTCAAACGGAGGCAAACGCCGACCGAGCCGAAGCCGCCGCGCAAGCCGCCGAAGCGCCAACCGACACAATGAACAAGAACCTGATCGTCGATCAGGACAGTCAAACCCGATCCGCACTCGATACCGCGATCATCGACATGCTCGGCCCCGTCATCTCAGACACCCCCATCGTCGTGCGTGGACACTCCTACACCATCATCCCCGGCGCTTACGTGCAACCCGGGCAGGAATGGTCGAGCGTGCTGGCTGCCAAGCTTGGCACCACCCGAACCAGCTACGGACGTTCCGGTGCACGCATGATCGAATGCGCCGCCATGGCCATCGCCCCATCCGTGCCGGGTATCAGTGGAGCCAACACGCACCAGCCCGGCACCAAAGCGCTGACCATCATCGAATGTGAAACGAACGACGCCCTCTCAGGGCCCGCGACGGCACAGGGGCGGCTCGGGTTCGAGCACGCGCTACGCGCCCTACTGGCGACAGTGACAGCGGCGAAACGTATCGAGTCCAACGCCTCGTCGGTTACGACCACCGGGACATGGAACAACTTCACCAGCAACCCGATTGGCTCCGGCGGCTCCACTCGATACACCGCCGTCAACGGGAACACACTCACCTTCAACAATGTCGAAACCCCACTGGGTAAGGCGTACATCCTCACGTTCGTGCACGAGCAGGCCGAAGCTAACATCGGATCGCTGACTGTCGAAGTCGACGGCGTGGACCAGGGCATTACCTGGAACGGCGGCGGCAAGATGCAACAGTTCACCTCCCTTGTCACCAGCACCGGGTGGCCCACCTACAGTCACGCGGTGATCCCGGTGAATATCCCGAAGACTGGTTCGCACACCGTAAAAATCACCAAGGGTGGCGCCGCATCATCAGCTTATGTTGATGCACTGCTTATCCCCGGCGCGGTGCCTCCTCCCGTGTTGGTGCTCAAAGACCCGCCGGTCGGGGCACTGACCACGCAGGCCCGACAGGATGCGTGGGCTGAGAACAGCCCATACCTTCACTCGATCATTGACACCGTAACCGCCGAGTTCAGTTCGGCGCGAGTTGTTGACCTCGGGCCGGGGTGGGATTACACCACGATGGCATCCACGGATGATTCCGCTAAGTTCCATCCCAACGCGACCGGCATGCAATACATCGCCGATACCCTCACCATCCCCGCGGTGCACCGAAATCTTGCGCACGCGTCAGCCGGAGCGTGGGCATGAGGCACGTAGCACAAGGGATACAACAGGCGATCACCGTCAGTATCGACGTGAACGCCATGAACACCTGACTGCTCGCAATCTAAACAACCACTCGCGCCAAACAAAGCGCTCACAGGGGCGCATTTTTTATGCCCTCCGCACGGGTGCCCCAAGATTTGAGGTAACAATGCCTACACAACGTTTTCAGCCGCCCCGTAACCTGCCGAGGTGTTCGTATGTCTAACCCGCATTGGACGGTGAGTCTTTGGAATCGTATTCAGGAGCCTCGCCTTGTGTCCGTTGTTCAAACACTCATTTATGTGCTCTGCTTCATCGGCGGACTAGTGACCATTTTGGACCCGCCGCGCAGTATTGAGGGTGCTTTTGGTAACGGTGTCACGTTGGCGTGGGGGTTGTTCGCGCTCATCGGTGGCGCGATGGGTGCTTATTCAGCGCCGACCGGGAAGTGGCTGATTGAGAAGCCCGCGATCATCGCCTGCGCTACTGCGATCACCCTGTACGCCGGCATCCTTGTTTCACTGCACATAACTCAGGCGGGCAACCGTATCCCGCAGATTGTTTTCGTCCTCATCGGATTACTGCATTTCATCAACAGGTACTGGCGGATCAAACCGTATTCGTATGAGCCCGGCAAGTAGGAGGCCAGTATGGACGCTCCGCAAATATGGGCGACGATAGCGATCATGGTAGGCAGTGGTGGTTTCCTCACTGTCGGTATTCAGGAGTTCGCTAAGTGGCGGTCAGGTCGTTCTGAGTCGGAACGCAACGAGAACCTGTCTCTCATGCAGCGTGTGTCGACTGCTGAAGCGTGGCGCGAATGGGAAGCCACCTACCGCCGGTTGACCGCTGAGCATTGTTCACACGTGCGCCGGATCGCTATCGAACACGGTGCAACGTTAGAACAAATCGGCGCATGGCCTTCCCCGCCAGAAAAACCACAAACCAACAAGGACTAGCAAAACTGCTAGTCCTTATTCTTTTGCCCGAAAGGTGGCAAGCATGGCTTACTATCTAGCCCCGTCGCTCGTGGATCTCCGCAGCGAATGCAATACCCGTTGGCCCGACCGTGACAAAGGCTCTGACGGTTGGATCGGTGACACCTCGCACAGTGCACGTGTGTCTGACCATAACCCTGATTGGAGCGCTGGCGGTATCGTCCGGGCCATCGACGTGGACAAGGACGGCATCGACGTTACTGCGTTCCTGAACGCCACGATCTACGATGCCCGAACCTCCTACGTCATCTACAACTACCGCATCTGGGGCGGCACTCGCTGGCGCAAGTACGAAGGCGCAAATGCCCACACCAAGCATGTTCACGTCTCAATCAAGCACACTACTGCCGCGGCCAAGGCTGGTTCGTGGGGCCTTTCCAAGGGTGATGTGAAGCCAGTCGGAAAGCCTGAAGACGCGAAGGTGAAGAAGGTCAAAAACCAGTCGCCATCGAACACCCCAAACGGCTCCACCACTTTCCCGACTGACTACGCCGAGCTGAAGATCAACGGCAACTACAAGTCCTGGGAACAGGGCGCGATCCAGATTCTCATGCATCAGCTCGGCTTCAAGTCGAACAAGCAGTGGGACGGCAAGATCGGGAAGCTCGGCTACACCGACCTACAGAACTGGTTGCGCGACGTACGCGACCCGAACGGCAACCCTTACTACACGAAGACTCCGGTCGCGAAGTGGGGCGTGCCGAAGGGAACTCCACTCAAGGTCGATGGCGGAGACGGTAAGTGGTTCTGGTACGAATTCCAGCGCTACCTCAAGGACCGCAAGTTCTACAAGGGCATCCTCGACGGTGATCCGAAGAAGATGACCTACGAAGCCATCCAGCGCTGGCTCAACGACAACAACACCTACTAGGAGGCATCATGGCTAAGCATTCAGCCATCACCACGCAGTCCCAACACCCATGGCGAGCTACCGTCCGCACTATCCTCGCGGTCATCGTCGCTCTGTCTGCCATGGCACCATCGATCTACAGTGCTGCCACCCAGGGAAGTCCTGAAGCGGCTACCGGCGCCGCGGCGTTGGCTCTGGGTATCGCCGCAGCGGTTACCCGCATCATGGCACTGCCGATGGTCGAGGAGTTCCTGCAGCGCTTCCTGCCGTGGCTTGCCGCCGGCACCAAGGACGACGAGCCGTCTGCCGCAGGTTTCGAAGTGACCGGCCCAGTTACCTTGGACGAATAGACAGAACCGCCCCATCCTCAATCGAGGTTGGGGCGGATCTTTACTTAACCCGCGTATTGGTTTTAGAAGATTCTGAAAAGCGATATACCATAGTCTGGATTGTCATTCTCAGGGGGATTTTAGTGTCTGAAAAGAATTCAGAGAACTATGGTGAAATTCAAGACGGGCTAGTTCAACTTCGGTTTGCCGACGACGGCGGTAAAGTGAAGGATATTAGCGCGGCTGAAATGTCCGAGACCCTACAAGGGCTTGTCGAATTCACTAGCCAGTTGGCGAAAAGTGGTGTGTTCGGCGATGGTTTGCCACCTGAAGTTCGAATTCGTCCCCCTAAAGAGGGATCGTTCGTGATTGAGGCGCTCATTCAGTGGGCGGGAGAGAACCCGCAAGATGCAGTGCCGGTTCTATTGGCTTCCGGCGGTTCTGTAGTGCAGGCAATTAATGTCGGTGTGCGTCGCCTAAAAGGCGAGAAACCTAAAGATTTTGAGCACCTCGACAACGGGAATGTAAAGGTCATTTGGCAAAACGACGTTGCTCAGGAAATCCCAATGAAGGCTTGGGACAAACTGAACGCTATGAAACGGCCAACCCGCCAGGCGCTGCGCAAGATTATGGCTCCTTTGGGTGATGACGTGGAAATCCTTGAAGTTCGTGACGGAGTTCCGAGTTCCGTCACAGATCAACTGATGACTGAAGAACCGGCAGTAGTAATTGGTAAAGACGCATACCGCGCTGCTGTAGCCGAGCCAATTGACGCTGATCCGGATGTTGAAATATTTGATGCTGAGGCCCAGCTGGAAATAGTCGACTTCAGGCCGGGTGAGAAATGGTCTGTCAAAACTCTTCGCGGCCGCCGAAAGGCGAAGGTGAACGACAAAGAATTCCTGGCAAGCCTTGACCGGGGCATGTCTTTGCACAAGAATGACATATTCGACGTCAAGATCCGTGAGACGCGTACAATGAAGAAGGAACGAATCGTAAAGGAGTGGGAGCTTCTAGAGATCGTTCGTAAACACCGGGGAGGTGGGCATGACGACGATACATCATCGACAATTGCCGGAGAATCACCGAGCCCAAAGACAATTTGACTTCGTAAGCATAGCTGTTTTGGTCGTAGGCCTAGTAAGCATGGTTCTGGCGTTTTACGGAATATTCAATGGCAGTAGTCCATGGATCATCCTTGTTCCAGTATTCACGACTTGCTTTGCTATTGTGACTTTGAAAAAGCGCTGAGCCCAAAAGCCGCCCCATCCTCATAACGAGGGTGGGGCGGTTTCCTTCGTTTACGGGAACCGCATATACGGGATTGCTTTCATGTCATCCAATTGTCGGACACCATAAAGCTTCTTTACTTTGCCCTGACAAGGATCATTTCAGCAGTTCCATGAGAATGGGCTACGCTCTATCTTCTGAGGCAACGTAATCGCTATGATGTTGTCAACCAATGCCTTGAAGCTACGGAACTCAGAAAATTCAATAGGAGAAATGATGAATGGCATGACTATCCCAGATCTGCTAAATGGGGTCTCTGAGCAGTACGACAAATACCTAGAGCTTTCTCAATTGCGTTCGTTGTCGGATCTTGCCAGCTCAGCGGCTGTTTCATCCGAAGCGAAAATTGCTCCCGTCGGTTTCACTCTGATAGGTAAATAATTTGGCGTCTTGGGATGACTTGCTCAATCAGTTTGCTGCAGTAGCGGACGCTGAGAAGAGTAATTGGTTATTCGGCGAACTGACCGAATCCCTGAAGGGGATTTCTGCCTCGCGAGAAGACCGAAACGTATTGGTTTACGCCTCTGCTTTTTTGCAGCGCCCCCACTACCCTGGAAATTTTCTTGCGGTATCTTCTGAAGACATAAACGGATTCATGGGATGCATCTATCAGATGGACTGGGACAAGGGCCTGACACTGATTTTGCACACGCCGGGTGGCGATCCCAACGCAGCTGATTCAATCGTTGACTATTTACGGAGTAAGTTTAAGGACGTTGAAGTCATAGTTCCCGTAATGGCAATGTCTGCCGGAACTATGATGGCCCTCGCTGGCGATAACATCATAATGGGGCGACAGAGCCAACTGGGCCCCATAGATCCACAATTTACTATGGCCAACGGTTCAATGTCCGCACGTGCCGTTGTAGAACAATTTGAACGCGCTCGCACTGAAATTATGGAAGATAACGCAAGTGCTCATGTGTGGCATCCGATCCTCTCTTCCATTGGACCATCACTTCTGCAGGATGCGCAGAACGCGTTGGATTATTCAGAGATGCTTGTTGGAGGTTGGCTATCGAAATGGATGCTAAGTAACTCTCCAGATCCACAAACTGAAGCAAGACGAATAGCTGCATTTTTCAATGATGCTAGCGCTCACAAGAACCATGGACGCCGCATAAATCGCGAGAAAGTCAAAGAAATTGGGGTCAGGATTGAGGATCTTGAAAACGATAACAAACTCCAAGATCTAGTCTTAACCTGCTACCACCTGTTGACAATTTATTTTGAAGCTACCCTCGCTTCAAAGCTTATTGCTTCCAGTACGGGGCGTATGTGGATGAAGAATCATCCCACGCAGTGAACCTAACGAGAAGCCGCTCCATTCCTTCGAGGGTGGGGCGGCTTTCTGCGTTAAGAGACAATCTAGATATGCCCAAGTTCGCCGACCCAAGATTCGAAAGAATGCGAACGTACATGCCGGGGGAGTACCCGTACGTGCAAGTGTTCGATCCGGAGTTGGGGAAGATCCATGCCCGTGTGCGCGGATGGGTTGCCGGTGAATTGTTCATCGAGTACCCGCCGAACGGGGCCCGTTGGGTCTACAACGGGCGACTCGACGCGAAATGGATACCAACGACGGCAGCCACACGCATCAGACGAGCAGACAGCATCTGGCGTGGCACCGAAGATGATCCGTCCTGGCACCAACGCGAAGACGCGAAGATCAACTACCGGGCAGACCCATGGACGGCAAGCCTTCCGGAACCGGACTAGAATTCGGCTTGTGGAAGTAAAAGTGAACTACCTGCAAAACGGCGAACTCGGATCGTCTTCAGTCAACGGAGATGTCTACGAAACAGCACGTGAGCAGGCCCGCGAACTAGTACCCGAAGGCGCCGAAGTCATCAGCATCATGGCTGATCGGGATTAGTAGGGGAGTTGTGGCTGTTTTGTGGCGGTTGGCTGCTTGTAGACAGTACTTTTAGGCTTTTCTACGCTGTACTAACGACCGCTCACCAAACCCGTTGATTTCCATACTTTCCCCGGAATTCTGCGTAAACACAGACCACAGCATCTATACCTCTTAATACGCGTCAGACTACGCACGCTAAATCCGTGCGCTAGTTCCAAGCCCGCAACCGATTTCGGTTGCGGGCTTGTCGCTTAACTACCTGTTGGAGCTCAGACTTCGATAAGGTGGACTGGCACCAAAAACCAAAGCAGAAGAGGAAGCACATGTCGGGTTCGGATATTGCAGGGCTTATCGCCGCCGGCGCGTTTGTAGTACTGGTCGTACTGCTGGCAGTGCCGATCATTAAATTGGGCAAGGTGTTTGATGAGCTTCGCACCACGATCAAAGACGTGGCAGACGGAACCACCCCATTGCTAGGGGAGGTCGCCAACACGGTCGCCACCACCAATGACCAGCTCAAAAAGGTCGACACGATCACCAGTAACGTTTCTGATACCAGTGCCAATGTTTCCGCGCTGTCCTCGCTAGTTGCTGCCACCGTAGGCAAGCCGCTGATCAAGGTCGCCGCGTTCACCGAAGGCGTGAAGGTTGCAATGAACACCAAGCCAAGTGGCAAGGCACGTCGCAGCCGCTAAGTCAGAGCCTGTTCGATCGAACACGTATCGATGCTTGATCAGACCGTCGGCCAGCTGATGGCCGCCAAGGAGACTAGAATGAAAAAGCTCTTGTGGGTTTCTATTGGTGTGGGCGTAGGAATGCTCGCCACCAAGAAATACGCTGAAGTAAAGTCCGGGGCAGCGCTTAATCGCCAGGTCAGCAAATACACTGACCGCGTCGCGGAATATTTGGAAGCCTTCCATCAAGGAATGAGCTCCCGCGAAGAAGAATTACGTTCCGCCTTGGGCGTGGACGCCGCTAAGTGAAGGGATCATCCGTAACACGATGAAAACGCAGGAAATTGCCCGTCGGTGGGTCGACTTTTTCGTCTCGAAGGGCCACACCGCGGTGCCCAGCGCCTCGCTGGTATCAGCCGACCCTTCACTCTTGTTCACTGTGGCCGGTATGGTTCCTTTCATTCCGTACCTCACCGCCCGTGAAGAGGCTCCGTACAACCGTGCGACTTCGGTGCAGAAGTGCATCCGTACCGGCGACATCGAAGAAGTAGGTAAGACCGTACGTCACGGCACCTTCTTCCAGATGTGCGGTAACTTCTCCTTCGGTGACTACTTCAAGAATGAAGCCATTCACTACGCCTGGGAACTGCTGACCAACTCGCTCGAGGATGGTGGCTACGGTCTGGACAAGGAACGCCTTTGGGTCACCGTCTATGAAGACGGCGATGAGAAGGACGTTGAAGCACGACGCATCTGGGAAGAAGAGATCGGCATCCCGACCGAGCGCGTTGTAGGCACCGGTAAGGAAGATAACTACTGGAACACCGGCCAGCCCGGTCCCGGCGGTCCTTGCTCGGAGATCTACTACGATCGCGGTGCACAGTACGGTCAAGAAGGCGGCCCAGCTGTCGACGAGACCCGCTACATCGAAATCTGGAACCTCGTGTTCATGCAGTACCGCCTTTCGGCCGTACGCTCCAAGACCGATTTTGATGTTGCCGGCGAACTGCCAAAGCGCAATATCGACACCGGTCTAGGCCTTGAGCGCCTTGCGATGATCTTGCAGGGTGTGGAGAACATGTACGAGACCGATCAGGTCCGTCCGGTGCTCGACAAGGCTGCAGAACTCGCTGGCGTCACCTACACCTCCACCGAGGATCCAACTGACCCTAACCACGCCACCGACGTGCGCCTGCGCATGATCGCCGATCACATCCGCTCCTCGCTGATGCTGATCTCCGACCAGGTCACTCCGGGCAATGAAGGCCGCGGCTACGTGCTGCGCCGCCTGATTCGTCGTGCCGTGCGTGCCATGCGCCTGATGGGCGTGGATACCGAAGTACTCCCAGAGCTACTTCCAGTCTCGCGCGATGCCATGAAGGGTGTTTACCCAGAGGTAGCCAACGACTTCGAGCGTATTGCGCGCATCGCTTACGCTGAAGAGCGCGCATTCCGTCGCACCATCGCTTCGGGCACCACCCGTCTTGATGAAGCGCTGGGTCACGCTAAGGACGAGGGCAAGAACCTTTCAGGTGACGACGCTTTCACCCTGCACGACACCTTCGGTTTCCCGATCGACCTCACCCTAGAGATCGCAGCAGAAGCTGGTCTGTCCGTTGACGAGCCGCGCTTCCGCGAACTGATGAACGAACAGCGCACCCGCGCGCAGAAGGATGCTAAGGCCAAGAAGGCCGGCCACGCTGACCTTTCTGTCTACAGCCAGCTGGCTGAGGCCGGCAATGTGCACTTCACCGGTTATGACACCCTTCAGGGCGAGTCGTCGATCCGTGGCATTATCCGCGACGGCCAGGTTGTTCCTTACGCTGAGCAGGGTCAGGAAATTGACCTGGTGCTCAACGAGACCCCGTTCTACGCTGAGTCCGGCGGACAGGCTGGCGACAGCGGTCTGATCACCGGTGATGGCTTTGTTCTCGAGGTCACCGATGTGCAGGCTCCGGTTAAGGGTCTGAACGTACACAAGGTGATCGTGCGTGAGGGCGAGCTTCCAGCCGAGGCTTTGGTCCGCACCGAAGTTGACGCGGTACGCCGTCGCTCCGGCGAGCAGGCACACTCCGCCACTCACTTGGTGCACGCTGCACTGCGCGAGCTGCTTGGCCCAACGGCCACCCAGGCTGGTTCCTTCAACAAGGCAGGCTACCTGCGCTTCGACTTCTCGTGGGCAGAGGCGCTTTCGCCAGCAGCTCGCAGCGAAGTTGAAGAGGTTGTGAACCTCGCAATTGCTTCGAACTACCAGGTTGTCACCAACGAAATGGCTCTGGCAGAGGCGAAGAAGCTGGGCGCTATGAGCCTGTTCGGCGAAAAGTACTCCAACGACGTTCGCGTGGTTGAAATGAACGGTGCTTGGTCGCGCGAACTGTGTGGTGGTACCCACGTGGATAACACCGCCCGCATTGGTCAGCTGACCTTGCTCTCCGAAGCTTCGGTGGGCTCGGGCAACCGCCGTGTTGAGGCGCTGGTCGGTATGGAAGCATTCCGTCACGGCGCAGCTGAGCGTGCTTTGGTTTCTGAGCTTTCGGGCTTGTTCCGTGTGCCTTCTAACCAGGTCTCCGAGCGTGTTAACGACACCGTTGCCAAGCTCAAGGCGGCTGAAAAGCAGATCGCTGAACTCAAGAGCCAGGCAATGCTTGCACAGTCCGCATCGCTGTTGGAGAAGGTCGTCACCATCGGTTCGACCCGTCTGCTGGCACACAACGCCGGCCAGATCGATTCGGCTGATGCGCTACGCACCATGGCTTTGGATCTGCGCGGCAAGCTAGGCAGTGAAGCGGCGGTGATCGTCTTGATCGGCGAATCCAACGGCCGTCCACTGGTGCTAGCAGTGACCAACGATGACGCACGTGCCAATGGATTTAAGGCTGGGGCCTTGGTCCGTACCGCGACCGGTGTACTCGGCGGCGGTGGCGGCGGCAAGGACGATATGGCTCAGGGCGGCGGCCAGGATGCTTCGAAGATTGACGAAGCACTGGATGCTATCCGGGCGGCCCTAGCTAATGGCTAATGTTGCACTCGGCGTCGACGTGGGCCTAGCCCGCGTCGGCGTTGCCGCGTCTGACCCATCGGGCATTCTGGCGACCCCTGTGATGACCCTTCGACGCGATGTGAAGAAAAATTCGGACCGTCGAATGCTTTTGCGCATCATCACCGATCGAAATGCCACCGAGGTGTTCATCGGGGAGCCAAAATCGCTGGCCGGAAACACCACAGAATCCACCAAAATGGCTCGTGACTACGCTATTGCTTTGGCAGAAGAAGCTTCAGAGGCTAATATCGAGCTGTCGGTTTTTCTGATTGACGAACGCTTGAGCACGGTTAATGCGCACCGCGCGTTGCATGCTTCGGGACGTAAGATGGAGGATCATCGCAAGGTTGTCGACCAAGTCGCAGCCACAGAAATCCTGCAGCAGGTGCTGGAAATGCGCCGGAACAACGTCCGCGTGCAGGCCAGCCGGATCGTACTGAAGTAAACCTAGCGATCCTAGGTTTAGTACGAACCGCCCCGAGAAACGAGAGTCAATGCGAGAAGAAGCCCGTCATGAGCGCCAACGCGATACACATCGCGCGCTATACGAAAGCTTCTCGGCGGGCCAACGTCCGCCGATCGCAGAACCTTCGGCTCCGGAACTAACCGGCCTGAATCACTACAGCGGTGGCGCTGCACAGCAAACCGCCGCTGCCTCGGCAAGCACGAGCGCACCAGAAAGCCAGGACGGGGAGAATACCAACACCCGGTTCCTCCCCGCCTTGGCACCTGCGCAGAGCACCCAAACCACGGGAGAGCAAGCATCAGAAACGATGTTTGCCAGCTCTTTGACCGGCGAAATCCCTTCCGTGTCTAAGCGCGAACGACGCAAAAAAACCCGGCGCAAGCGCAACGTCGTCATGCTGGCCACCGTCATTATTTTTGCCCTGATCGTCGCAGGGTCGCTGTTCTTCGTTAAGGCTCTGGTTAAGCAATTTAATCCCGACGACTATCCGGGCCCAGGCGGATCCGCCGTGGAATTCACCGTCGAAGATGGCTGGGGCGTGGGAGTGATCTCGCGCAAGCTTGAAGAGATGGACGTGATTTCCAACGACAAGCTGCTCATTAAAGCAGTTGAGGATTCCGAATCCACAAACAAGTTCATTCACCCCGGCACCTACCTGCTTAAGTCGCAGATGCCGGCAGCGGACGCGGCCAAGGTTTTGGTTAATAACAAGCCGGGCAAGGTCTTCTACATTGGGCTGAAAGCTAACCTCCGCCTTGACGCAGCACTGAGCGAGATCGCTAAGAGCTCTGGGTTGAAACTAGCGGACCTGAAAAAGCTGGCCAATCAGCCAGAAAAGTTCGGGCTTCCCTCATCTGTGCCCAACCTTGAAGGTTGGCTGCACCCAGGGGAGTACCGCTTTGAGCTGGGCACCAACGCCAAAACCGTTCTCGCCAAGATGGTTAAGGGCACCAAAACAACGTTGAAAAACGCTGGAATCACCGATCTGAAACAGGGTTACCGGACCTTAACCGTTGCCTCCATCCTCCAAGCCGAGGCGCGCGAGAAGGACTACGCCACCGTAGCCGGAGCGATCGAAAATCGTTTGGACCCAGGCAATAAGGAAACCCACGGCTTATTGCAGGTGGACTCGGCGGTCATCTACGGTCTCAAGCGCTACAGCCTGCAGTTCAGTCCGTCGGAGAAAAAGGACAAGGCCAACAAGTACAACACCTATGTACATACCGGCCTAACTCCGACGCCGATCGGCTCTCCCGCAGATGCTGCGATCAAGGCGGCAGCTAATCCGGAAGATAACGGTTACTACTACTGGGTGACGGTCAATATCAGTACCGGCGAAACCAAATTTGCCTCCACCTATGCAGAACACCAGCAGAACCAGGCACAGTTCCGAACCTGGTGCTCAGAAAATCCCGGCGTCTGCTAGACACCACCCGCAGTAACTCCACAGCAGAAAGTGCAGGAAAAGATGAAGCAGGCTGCGGTTCTGGGCCACCCGGTGAGCCACTCGAAGTCACCAGTATTGCATCAGCGTGCCTACCAGCTACTCGGTGCCGATCTGAGCTACGAGGCGATCGATCTGGAGCCTGGCCAAAGCGCTGCGCACATAGCTCGACTGCGTACTGAAGATTGGGCCGGCTGCTCGGTGACCATGCCGCTCAAAGACGTGTTCCTGCCCTACATGGACGAAGTTTCCACCCGAGTCCAACGCCTCGGTGCACTGAACACCATTGTGGTGCGTGACGACGGAACACTGTTTGGGGAAAATACCGACGTTGACGGGCTTATCCGCGCGGTTCGGGATTTTTCTCAAGCGCCATTTGGTCAAGCGCTGATCCTCGGATCGGGCAATACCGCGTTGGCAGCCTTGCAGGCTTGCGCTGAGCTGGGCGTACAGCAAGTCTTTTTGGTGGTTCGCTCTCTTCGCAGCGCCTCCCGGGCCCTGGACCTAGCTAATGAGCTGTCGCTCAACCCGGTCTTCCACGAAATCTCAGGCATCACCGAAGAAGTTGGAGCGCAGCTCCAAGAACTGCCGCTGGTCTTTAGTACCCTGCCGCCACGCGCGGCCGATACTTGGGTCTCAACCCTTGGTCCGGGAACCGGCATCCTGCTAGACGTCGCCTACGATCCATGGCCCTCTCACTTGGCGCAAAACTGGGCTGGACCGGTCATTTCCGGATTGCACATGTTGGTGCATCAAGCAGTGGAACAAGTCCGCCTCTTTGCGCACGAGGCATGGGACGAGCAGCGTCGTGTTGACGTCACAAATGCGATGTTTGACTCTCTGGGCCTGACTCGACACCAGTAAATACGTCATGTCATGGCAAAATAGAGGACATGTTGCGTTGGTTGACCGCGGGCGAATCGCATGGCCCGGCACTTGTTGGAATTCTCGAAGGACTACCTGCCGGAGTATCGGTAGATAGCGAAGTAGTACGCGAAGCGTTGGCGCGTCGCCGTCTAGGCTATGGCCGCGGTGCGCGTATGAAGTTTGAAAAGGACCAGGTTACTTTCCTTGGCGGAGTCCGCCATGGTAAGAGCCAGGGTGGCCCGGTGGCCATCGAAATCGGGAACACCGAATGGCCTAAGTGGGAACGCGTGATGAACGCTGACCCCGTTGATCTGGACGAGCTGGCATCCATGGCGCGCAACGCGCCACTGACTCGCCCGCGTCCAGGCCACGCCGACTTCACCGGCATGCAGAAGTACGGTTTTGAGGACGCTCGTCCGATTCTAGAACGTGCTAGCGCCCGTGAAACCGCGGCCCGTGTGGCCCTGGGTGCGGTCGCCTCACGATTCTTGAACGATCTTGGCATCGAACTGGTCTCGCACACCACCGCTGTTGGTGCTGTGTCGTCCCCAGAAGGTGCCCCGTTGCCTACCGCCGCCGATGTTGCCGCACTGGACGCCGATCCATTGCGTTGCTTTGACGCCGCGACCAGCGAAGCTATGGTTGCCGAAGTTGACGACGCGCACAAGGCAGGGGAGACCCTGGGTGGTGTGGTTGAGGTTTTGGCCTACAACCTGCCTCCGGGTATCGGCTCCTACGTACATTGGGATCGCCGACTAGATTCCCGTTTGGCCGCAGCCCTGATGGGCATCCAGGCCATCAAGGGTGTTGAAGTGGGCGACGGCTTTGCTACCGCAGCCCGACGTGGCAGCGCTGCCCATGACGAAATTGTTTACGCCGAAGATGGCAGCATCAAGCGCAACTCCAACCGCGCAGGCGGCATCGAAGGTGGCATGAGCATCGGTGAAGTACTGCGTGTACGCGCTGGTATGAAACCGATTGCGACCGTTCCACGGGCGTTGCGCACCATCGATACGGCCACCGGAGAAGAGACCACCGCCCACCACCAGCGTTCGGATGTCTGTGCGGTTCCAGCCGCCGGTGTTGTTGCCGAAGCTATGGTCGCGCTGGTTCTTGCACAGAGCCTGCTGGAGAAATTTGGCGGCGACTCGGTGACCGAAACCAAGCGCAATATCGACTCCTACCTAGCTAACATCCCGGATAATCTGGGATCGACCGGCGTCTAGGAAGCATTCGGTAATGATTTACCTCATTGGTCCGATGGCCAGTGGCAAGTCCACCGTGGGCAGGTCGCTGGCCACGGCCTTATCCACTAGTTTTGCCGACTCCGATGCTGCGGTGGTGTCTCATCACGGGACCATTCCGCAAATTTTTGCCGAACACGGTGAGCAGCACTTCCGCGACTTAGAGGTTCAGGCCCTGGCCCGATTACTCACCGGAGTGGTCGCTACCGGCGGCGGCGCGGTGTTGCGTGAAGAAAACCAGCAGCTACTTTCCCGAGGCACCGTGGTTTATCTCGAGCTTGGCCAAGAGGCCGCTTCGGAACGGATTCGCCAAGACTCCAACCGGCCTTTGCTGGCAGGTGACGAAGCACTCACCGTCTGGGCACAGGTCTACGAAAAGCGTCGCCCCATTTACGAAATGCTAGCTGACGTGCATGTTGTGGTGGACGGCAAGTCCGTTCTACAAATTGTCGAAGAGATTTTGCCGCAACTTGAGCAACTGTGATTAGGACCACGAGATGCAAGTTCTGCTCATTTGCACGCGTACGCTAGAAAAATCATCACCATCAGGAGGAATAGACTGATGCCATTGGCACCGACCACTCTTAAGGTCTCGGGAAACACCCCCGCCGAATCGTATCCAGTACTTGTTGGCAACGGACTTTTGTCTCACTTGCCAGAGCTACTTGGATCTTCGGTTAAAAAGGTTTTGGTTATTCACCCCCGCGCCTTGCGCACCACCGGCGACGTAGTTCGTGACGAATTGGCCAATGCTGGCCTTGAGGCACTAACCGCTGAAATCCCGGATGCCGAAGAGGGCAAGCACATCCAGGTTGCATCATTCTGCTGGGAGGTGCTGGGCAAGAACGATTTCACCCGCACCGACGCAGTGATCTCCGTAGGCGGTGGCGCGGTGACCGACCTCGCTGGCTTTGTTGCAGCCACCTGGCTTCGCGGCGTGAAGGTCATCCACATTCCTACCTCGCTGTTGGCGATGGTTGACGCAGCCGTGGGCGGCAAGACCGGAATCAATACAGCAGAAGGCAAAAACCTGGTTGGCGCCTTCCACCCACCTGCCGCCGTATTGGCTGACCTTGATGCTTTGGCGACGTTGCCTAAGAACGAACTGGTTACGGGCATGGCCGAAATCGTCAAAACCGGCTTCATCGCAGATGAACGCATTCTGGAATTGATCGAAGAAGACCCAGCCGAGGCTATCGAGCCAGGCAGCGCACGCCTTCGTGAACTGATCGAGCGCACCATCGCGGTCAAGGTTGACGTGGTCAGCCGGGATCTGAAGGAAGCTGGCGATCGTGAGTTCTTGAACTACGGTCACACCTTGGCCCACGCTATCGAACTTGCCGAGCGCTACCAGATGCGTCACGGCGCAGCCGTATCCATCGGTCTGTGCTTCGCTGCTGAACTGGGACGTTCGGTGGGGCACACCTCCGATGAGGTTGCCGATCGCCACGTGAACATCTTGAAGTCACTGGGGTTGCCAACGACCTACCGCAACGACCGCTGGGCAGCACTGCTTGATGGAATGAAGCGCGATAAGAAGGCCCGTGGCGACCAGCTGCGCTTTGTTGTTCTTGAAGCCATTGGCAAGCCACGGATTTACGAAGTACCGGATAATTCGCTGCTCTTTGCGGCCTACCAGGAAATCGGGGAATGAAAATGGGTGACTACACCGCATACGCCATTGACGTCGCATCGGTAAACCGTCAGGGCGTCGGAACTTCGGTCGAAGGCGTTTTGGTCGATCCTGAAACCCTCAAGCCCTATGTCGCCGACGAGCAGGCCGCCGAGCACCAGATGCAGGTTGGTTCGCCGACCGATCAGGTCATGATCCTGCTGGCCCGAGGCCACCTGGCTGAAGCCGGCGAGCTGATCGCCGAATCCCGCTTGATTGACCCAACCAACGCACACCTTCGTGTATTGGACACCGAGCTAACCCGCATGCAGGGTGATTTTGATCGTGCGATCAACCGCCTGCGCAAACTGGCCGAAGAATTTGCTGGCACCGATTACGAGCCACTGATGCATCACCACTTGGGACTTTCGTTCTACGCCAAGGGCGACTACAAGGCTGCGGCGACTCGTTTCCGTAAGGCTATGGACCTTCGCCTCGAGCTCGGCGACGACGCCTACTTGGTGAATGCATCGAGCATTTGTTTGAACATTGCCGAAGAGCGCGTCGAGCAGTAAGCCAGGCAGTAACGAGCGCCACCGGGTCAAACCCTAACGCAGAAGCGGTCGGTAGGGTAAAGTTATAGATGGTTTTTTGATAATGCCAGTGCATGCTGGTGTAAATAGAGGATTGAGGAAACGTGGCGGATACAACTGACATCAAAAATGGTGTGGTGCTGAAGATTGAGGGCCAGCTTTGGACCATCATTGACTTCCAGCACGTCAAGCCAGGTAAGGGTGGCGCTTTCGTCCGTACCAAGATGCGTAACGTGATGACCGGCAAGGTAGTCGACAAGACTTACAACGCTGGCACCAAGATCGAGACCGCAACTGTTGACCGTCGCGACTACCAGTACCTCTACCAAGATGGCGATGACTACGTCTTCATGAACTTGGAAGACTACGACCAGATCACCGTTCCAGGCGAGACCGTAGGCGAGACCGCCGGTTTCATGCTGGAAAACCAGGAACTGACCATCGCCATGCACGACGGCAGCCCACTGTACCTGGAACTGCCAGCTTCGGTTGTTTTGGAAATCACCTACACCGAGCCAGGCCTGCAGGGCGACCGCTCCTCGGCTGGCACTAAGCCAGCTACCTTGGAAACCGGTAAGGAAATTCAGGTTCCACTGTTCGTAGAGCAGAACACCAAGGTCAAGGTTGATACCCGCACCGGCGATTACCTGGGTCGTGTCAACTAGTGAGAGCCCGCGCCAAAGCCCGTCGCCGCGCCCTGGAATTCCTGTTTGAAGCTGAAGCCCGTGACGTTGATCCAATGAGTGTCGCTATCTCTCGCCGGGAAAACTCGGACATCGTACTCAACGAGTACTCGCTGACGATCCTCGAAGGCGTCATGGCCCATCTGGACCGTATTGACGAAGTTCTAGAGAGCTACGTCAAGGACTGGACCATTGAGCGTATGCCTGCCGTTGACCGTTGCGCCCTGCGCATCGGTGTGTGGGAATTGCTCTACAACGACGATGTTCCCGACGCCGTAGCCGTGGCAGAAGCCGTGGTTAACGTTCGCGAGCTATCCACCGACGAGTCACCTGAATTCGTCAACGGCGTTTTGGGTCGAATCCAAAGCGTCAAGGACACCTTGGTTGACTAATACTTTGGTCAACTAACCGCGTTCCTCAGTTTTCTAGCCTGGGCCCGATCTCCATTGTGAGATCGGGCCCAGGCTTTTTTGCGCCCATTTCACGCTGCGATGGAGGAGCATCACACCGCTGCTTTATTACCCGCATGGAGCTTCTATTAATCTCTCGATCACGGTGTGCCAAGGCCAATACTGGCAGCCTCACTTAGCTGCTGCGGGGGCTAAGGTGCCTAATTCTCAGGGTGCGTGGGCGCAGAGCTATACATCGAGTGATGCATTTCACTGGCCATTCAGTGTCATGCATAGCTTTCCGCTAGGGAATCGGCCCCGGATCGTGATAATTTGAATTAGCAATATTCCTTTAAATGCCGTCCCGTGAGGCGGAGAAGGGAGAGGTGCACAGCATGAATGAAAATTCAGTG
This sequence comes from Glutamicibacter sp. MOO4, assembly GCF_056934395.1. NCBI lineage: Bacteria > Bacillati > Actinomycetota > Actinomycetes > Micrococcales > Micrococcaceae > Glutamicibacter > Glutamicibacter sp. MOO4. The sequence goes on along the minus strand of NZ_CM167800.1, from coordinate 1,221,721 downwards.
CCAGATGTGTCGCGCACGGTTCTGACCGGCGACGATATTGATCGTGTACTCACTCGTGTGGCTTTCGAAATTATCGAAGCCAACAAGGGCACAGATGACCTTGTGCTCCTGGGCATTCCCAGCCGTGGTTTCCCGCTGGCGCAGCGCTTAGCGCAACGCATCGCAGCTTCCGCGCCTGAACATTTGGACCCAGCAACTCTTGTAGGTCAGCTCGACATCACCATGTACCGTGACGATCTGCGCCACTCCACCACACGCACCCCGGCCCCAACCCGCCTTCCGACCGGTGGGATCGACGGAAAAGTTGTGGTCCTGGTCGACGACGTACTCTATTCAGGGCGCACCATTCGTGCAGCGCTGGATGCCCTCTCCGACTGGGGACGGCCGCGCATCGTGCGCCTTGCAGTCCTCGTTGATCGAGGCCACCGTGAACTACCCATCCGCGCTGACCATGTAGGCAAGAATCTGCCCACGGCCAAGAGCGAAAAGGTGCGTGTGCACCTTGCAGAAATTGATGGCAAGAACGAAGTGATTATCGAGGGCGCCGCATGAAACACCTGCTATCCACCGCGGATCTAACCCGCGAAGAAGCCATCTCAATCTTGGATATCGCCGAAGAAATGCGCGAATCCGGCACCCGAGCCATCAAAAAACTTCCCGCGCTACGCGGACGCACCGTGGTCAACCTCTTCTTTGAGGACTCCACCCGAACCCGCATCTCCTTTGAAGCTGCCGCCAAGCGATTGAGCGCTGACGTCATCAACTTCTCTGCGAAGGGTTCGAGCGTTTCCAAGGGCGAATCACTGAAGGATACCGCCCAAACCCTGCTGGCTATCGGTGCCGACGCAGTAGTCATCCGCCACCCAGATTCCGGTGCCCCGGCCAGACTTGCTGCCACCGACTGGATCGGCCTGCCGATCGTCAACGCTGGCGACGGAACCCACGAACACCCCACCCAGGCGCTGCTGGACGCATTCACCCTGCGCCGCCAGGTGGCACTACGCGAAGGTGTTAACCCGCTGGGCAAAGGCCTTGATGGTCTGAAGGTCGCGATCGTCGGGGATATTCTGCATTCCCGCGTGGCTCGATCCAACCTGTGGCTGCTGAACACCCTCGGCGCTGAGGTCACCATGGTGGCCCCGCCAACCCTGCTTCCAGTGGGCGCCCACGCTTGGCCGTGCACCATCAGCTACGGCCTCGACGCAGTGATCGCGTCCGGGATCGATGCACTGATGATGCTGCGCGTCCAAGGTGAGCGCATGAACGCTGCCTACTTCCCGAACCCACGCGAATATTCACGCTACTGGGGACTGGACGATGCCCGCCTGGCCACCCTTGACGCTTCGGGCGCCGAAACGTTGATCATGCACCCGGGCCCGATGAACCGTGGCCTGGAAATCTCCTCGGCTGCCGCCGATTCACCGCGCTCCACGGTGCTCGACCAAGTCACCAATGGTGTGGCCGTGCGCATGGCCAGCCTCTATATGCTCCTCTCCGGCGACCTGATCTGAAAGAAGACCCCATGAACTATTTGATCCAACAGGCCGCCGTACTCGGTGACACCGTGCAAGATGTGCTCATCGTTGACGGGAAGATCGCGCAGATCGGCAGCATCGAAGCCACCGAGAACGTACAGGTCATCAACGCGAAGAACCTGGTGCTCCTGCCAGGTCTGGTTGACACCCACACCCACCTGCGCGAACCAGGCCGCGAAGACGCTGAAACCGTGGAAACCGGTTCTCAAGCTGCTGCCCTTGGTGGTTACACCGCCGTGCACGCAATGGCCAACTCCACCCCGGTGGCGGACAACGCCGGCGTGGTTGAGCAAGTGTACGAACTGGGCCGTCAGGCCGGCTGGGTGGATGTCCGTCCGGTAGGTGCGGTCACCGTAGGCCTTGCCGGCAAGCAGCTGAGCGAAATCGGCGCCATGGCCGATTCGCGCGCTGCCGTGAAGATGTTCTCCGACGACGGGATCTGCGTCTGGGACCCACTGTTGATGCGCCGTGCACTGGAATATGTGAAGGCCTTCGACGGAGTGATCGCCCAGCACGCCCAGGAACCACGTCTGACCGAGGGTGCCCAGATGAACGAGGGCGAAGTTTCCTCCATCTTGGGCATGCCAGGCTGGCCAGCGGTCGCCGAAGAGTCGATCATCGCACGCGACGTACTACTTGCCGAGCATGTGGGTGCGCGCCTGCACATCTGCCACGTCTCCACCGCCGGCTCGGTAGAAATTATCCGCTGGGCCAAGGCTCGCGGAATTAACGTCACCGCCGAAGCCACCCCGCACCACCTGTTGCTGACCGACGAAAAGGTTCGCACCTACGATCCGGTGTACAAGGTCAACCCGCCATTGCGCCGCGAAGCCGACGTGCAGGCACTCCGTGCGGGCCTCGCCGATGGCACCATCGACGTGATCGGCACCGACCACGCCCCGCACCCTTCCGAATCCAAGGATTGTGAATGGGGAGCTGCGGCCATGGGCATGACCGGTCTGGAGACCGCGCTGTCCATCGTCCAGCACACGCTGGTGGATACCGGGTTGCTCTCCTGGGCCGATGTGGCCCGGATTACCTCCACCGTGCCTGCGCAGATCGGCCGTGTTGCCGATCAGGGCCGACCAATCGCGGTAGGGGAGCCAGCCAACCTGACTCTGGTTGATCCGGCTGCTACCTGGACGGTTGACCCGAGCGTTATGGCCACCAAGGGCCGGAACTCACCGTTTGCCGGAATGCAGCTACCGGGTTCGGTACGCGCCACCTTCCTGCACGGTCACGCCACGGTGCTCGACTCCAAGCTCGCTACCCCAAGGCCGGTCCATGCCTGAGGGAGCACTAGGCCCGATCATCATTACGGTGCTGATCATCGCAGCCGGCATCACCATGATTTTGCTGGGCTGGCGGAACCTCAAAGCCCGCCAATCGGACATCCCGGAGCCCTACGCTGAGTTTGCCGATACGCTCGAACACAGCTTCACCGGAATGTATGTGGCCACCACCAAGTTTGATGACTGGCTGGACCGCATTGCCGTGCATGATCTTGGCGTGCGAACCAATGCCACCTTGGAATTGGGAAGCCACGGCATTCACCTGATCCGATCCGGCAGCCGCGATCTGCACATCGGGTGGGAGCACTTCGAAAACGTTAAGCGGTCCAGCGGGATGATCGGCAAATTTGTCGAGAAGAACGGGCTGATCGTGATCACCTGGAATCGCGAAGGATTCACCTTCGACACCGGATTCCGTCCCCGCTATGCCGAGGACACCCCAAAGATTTATCAGTTGCTGGCGTCGCACACCGACGTAAGCCGAGCAGGAGACAAATAAGTGAATTCTCTGAGCAACCTACCAGCCGTGTTGGTACTCGAAGATGGCCGCATCTTCCGCGGGCGCAGCTATGGCGCCGTGGGCACAACCCTGGGTGAAGCAGTGTTCACCACCGGCATGACCGGCTACCAGGAAACCCTGACTGACCCTTCCTACGCACACCAGATCATCGTGCAGACCTTCCCACACGTGGGTAACACCGGCGTGAACTCGCAGGATCCGGAGTCCACCCGCATGTGGGCTGCCGGTTATGTAGTGCGCGATGCTGCTCGTCGACCAAGCAACTGGCGAAGCGAGCGCACCTTGGACGATGACCTAAAAGAATATGGCATCGTGGGCATCCGCGGTGTGGATACCCGTGCACTGACTCGCCACTTGCGTGAAGTTGGCGCGCTGAAGTCCGGCGTGTTCTCCGGCGATGCTGCGGCCAAGTCCGACGCCGAGCTTATCGAGATCGTCAAGGCACAGCCACCGATGGCCGGCCGAAACATCTCCGCTGAGGTCTCCGTCGCGCAGGCCTACATCGTTGAGCCAGCCGATCACGGCTACACCGGTGCCATCAAGCACACCGTGGCCGCGATCGACCTGGGCATGAAGTCGATGACCCCGCACCGCCTGGCCGAGCGTGGTTTGCGTGTGCACGTCTTGCCGCACGATGCCACCCTGGAAGATATCAAGGCCACCGGCGCCAACGGCGTGTTCTTCTCCAACGGACCTGGTGACCCAGCCACCGCCACCAAGCAGGTGGAGCTAGTTCGTTCGGTGCTCGACGCCGGACTGCCATACTTCGGAATCTGCTTCGGCAACCAGATGCTGGGCCGCGCGCTCGGCTTTGATACCTACAAGTTGCGCTTCGGCCACCGAGGCATCAACCAGCCGGTCATGGACAAGTCCACCGGTCGGGTAGAAATCACCAGCCAGAACCACGGCTTCGCCGTTGACGCGCCGATCGAGGGCTCACAGCTGGCCCCGGTTGAGCGTTTTGGCAAGGTCGAAGTTTCGCACTACTCCCTGAACGACCACGTGGTGGAAGGCCTGAACTGCTTGGACATTCCAGCCTTCTCAGTGCAGTACCACCCAGAAGCCGCATCTGGCCCCCACGATGCCGCCTACCTCTTTGACCGCTTCATCACCGCGTTGGATTCCGCCGCAGAAAAGGACAGCAAGTAATGCCTAAGCGCACCGATCTGAAATCAGTTCTCGTCATCGGTTCGGGCCCGATCGTTATCGGACAGGCCGCTGAATTCGACTACTCCGGCACCCAGGCACTTCGTGTGCTCAAGGAAGAGGGGCTGCGAGTTGTTCTGGTGAACTCCAACCCGGCCACCATCATGACCGACCCGGAATTCGCCGACGCCACCTACGTTGAGCCGATCACCCCAGAGGTCGTCGAAAAGATCATCGCCAAGGAACGCCCGGATGCGATCCTGCCAACCCTGGGCGGCCAGACCGCACTGAACACCGCCATCGCACTGGATAAGTCCGGCGCCCTGGAAAAGTACAACGTGGAGCTGATCGGCGCGAACATCGAAGCCATCGAGCTCGGTGAAGACCGCGAGAAGTTTAAGGGCGTGGTGGAGCGTTGCGGCGCCGAATCGGCCAAGTCGGTCATCGTACACACCCTGGACGAGGCTTTTGCTGCCGTCGAGGAACTGAACTACCCAGTTGTTGTCCGCCCATCGTTCACCATGGGTGGCTTGGGTTCGGGCATGGCCTACAACCCAGAAGACCTGCGCCGCATCTGCGGTGCCGGCCTGCAGTATTCGCCAACCACCGAGGTGCTCCTGGAGGAGTCCATCCTGGGTTGGAAGGAATACGAACTGGAGATGATGCGCGACAAGAACGACAACGTTGTAGTCGTCTGCTCCATCGAAAACTTCGATCCGGTCGGTGTACACACCGGCGACTCGATCACCGTCGCCCCAGCGATGACCCTGACCGACCGCGAATACCAGAACCTGCGCGACATTTCGATCGCCGTCATCCGCGAAGTTGGCGTGGACACCGGTGGCTGTAACATCCAGTTTGCTATTGAACCGGACACCGGCCGCGTAGTGGTTATCGAGATGAACCCCCGCGTTTCACGCTCCAGCGCACTAGCTTCCAAGGCCACCGGCTTTGCGATCGCCAAGATCGCCACCAAGCTGGCCGTGGGTTACACCTTGGATGAGATCCCGAACGACATCACCCAGAAGACCCCGGCCTCCTTCGAACCGGCTCTGGACTACGTTGTGGTCAAGGTCCCACGCTTTGCCTTCGAGAAGTTCCCGGCAGCGGATAAGACCCTGACGACCACCATGAAGTCGGTCGGCGAAGCGATGGCCCTGGGCCGTAACTTCACCGAGGCACTGCAAAAGGCCCTGCGCTCACTAGAGCAGAAGGGCTCGGAGCTGAGCTTCGAGACCATTGACGAATCCGAGCACGAAGCCGTACTGGCCTCCATCGTCAAGGGCTCCACCGAGCGCCTGTCGCTGGTCCAGCGCCTGCTCTACTCGGGTCTTTCGATCGAGCGCCTGTACGAAGTGACGTCGATCGACCCTTGGTACCTGGATCAGCTGGCGCTGATCAACGAGACCGCACAGCTGGTTGCCGCCAATAAGCACCTGCCTGAAGACATTTTGCGCGAAGCCAAGCACCACGGCTTCTCCGATGCTCAGCTGGCACAGCTGACCGGCAAGTCCGAGGCCGTGGTTCGCGGTATTCGCCACGCACTAGGTGTCCGCCCGGTGTTCAAGACCGTTGATACCTGCGCGGCCGAGTTTGAAGCCTTCACCCCGTACATGTACTCCACCTACGATCAAGAGACCGAGGTGGTGGCGCACGAGAAGAAGTCGGTCATCATCCTCGGCTCGGGTCCAAACCGCATCGGCCAGGGCATCGAGTTTGACTACTCCTGCGTGCACGCGGTGATGGCCTTGCGCGCCGAAGGCTACGAGACCGTGATGGTCAACTGCAACCCGGAAACCGTGTCCACCGACTACGACATTTCCGATCGCCTCTACTTCGAGCCATTGACCCTAGAGGACGTGCTGGAAGTAATTCACGCCGAAGAGCAGACCGGCGGTGTATTGGGCGTGTTTGTACAGCTGGGCGGCCAGACCCCACTGAAGCTTGCTGCTGAGCTGAAGGCTGCCGGAATTCCGATTCTTGGCACCTCGCCTGAGGCTATTGACTTGGCCGAACACCGTGGCGCTTTCCAGCGTGTACTGGATAACGCCGGGCTGATCGCACCAAAGAACGGCACCGCAGTATCCTTCTCCGATGCCAAGGCCATCGCCGACTCCATCGGTTACCCGGTCTTGGTTCGCCCTTCCTACGTGTTGGGCGGGCGCGGCATGGAGATTGTGTACGACGAGGCCAACCTCTCGCGCTACATCACCAACGCCACCGAAATCACCGTCGACCACCCGGTATTGGTTGACCGCTTCCTCGAAGACGCCATCGAGATCGACGTTGACGCACTTTACGACGGAACCGATCTGTACGTCGGCGGCATTATGGAGCACATCGAGGAAGCCGGTATTCACTCCGGCGACTCGGCCTGCACCTTGCCTCCGATCACCCTCGGCCCAGATGTGCGCGACCGCGTGAAGGCCGCCACCTTGGCTATCGCCCAGGGCGTTGGTGTGCGCGGACTGATCAACATCCAGTTTGCGCTCGCATCGGACATCTTGTACGTGATCGAAGCGAACCCACGTGCCTCGCGCACCGTGCCGTTCACCTCGAAGGCTACCGGCGTGCAGCTGGCCAAGATTGCAGCGTTGATCGGCGTGGGTAAGACCCTGGCCGAACTGCGTGGCAACTACTTGCCAGCGGTGGGCGACGGCGCACACCTGCCAGATTCGGCGCCGATCGCGGTCAAGGAAGCGGTTATGCCATTCGCTCGCTTCCGCACCCCAGAGGGCAAGGTAGTTGACTCCTTGCTCGGCCCAGAGATGCGCTCCACCGGTGAAGTGATGGGCATCGATAAGTACTTCGACACGGCCTTCGCCAAGAGCCAGGCCGCCGCGAACAACCCACTGCCAACCTCCGGCAAGGTCTTCGTTTCGGTGACCAACCGCGACAAGCGTTCGATCGTCCTTCCGGTCAAGCACCTGTCGGACAACGGATTTGAGATCATCTCCACCGGTGGCACCGCCGAGGTTCTGCGTCGCAACGGCATCCCAACCAAGGTTGTGGGCAAGTTGCATGAAGGTGGCGACTCGATCGTCGATCTGATCAACGCTGGCGAAATCGGACTCATCCTGAACACCCCTTCGGGTTCCGACGCCCGTGGCGACGGTTACGAGATCCGCGCTGCAGCTACCTCAGTGGGCACCCCGGTGATCACCACGGTGGCCGAATTTGGCGCCTCGGTTCAGGCGATTGACGCCCTGCGCGAATACGCGTGGGATGTCACCAGCTTGCAGGAGCACGAGGCTCACCTGAATGCGGCGCGCAATGCCTAGCCCGATCCTATTTGGTGACCGCCTGCGTTCTGCCATGCAGGCTTACGGCCCGCTGTGTGTGGGAATCGACCCGCATCCGGCGTTGCTGGAAGCCTGGGGGCTGGAAAATACGGCCGAAGGTGTGCGATCTTTCTCACTGACCGTGGTGGAAGCCATGGCCGGTGCCGCCGCGATCCTCAAGCCGCAGGTTGCCCTTTACGAGCGTTTCGGTTCGGCCGGTTTTGCTGCCCTCGAGGAAACTTTGGCTGCGGCCAAGGCTGCCGGGCTGCTCACCTTGGCCGATGCGAAACGTGGGGATATTGGTTCGACCATGGCCGCCTATGCGACCGCTTGGCTCGATGATGAATCTCCGCTGGCTTCCGATGCGGTAACTCTGAGCCCATACTTGGGTTACGAGTCCCTGCGTCCGGCGCTCGATCTGGCTGCCGCCACCGGCAGGGGAGTGTTTGTCCTCGGGCTGACCTCCAACCCAGAAGGCCCCTCGGTGCAGCACGTTGGTGGTGAAAACTCGGTTGCTAAATCAATTATCGACCAAGTCACCCGGGAAAATGCTGCTGCAGTAGATTTGGGTCACGTCGGTTTGGTAGTTGGCGCCACCATCGGGGACGCACCACAAAAACTGGGCATCGACCTGAGCGCCAGCAAAGCTCCGCTGCTCACTCCGGGCCTCGGGGCTCAGGGTGCGACCGCGAAAGATATCGCCAAGTCATTCGCCTCGAGCTACTCGCAGGTGCTGGGCACCAGCAGTCGAGACATTCTCAAAGTCGGGCCGAATGTAGCGGCCCTTCGCGAGAAAGCACGCAGCGTACGCGATGAATTGATCGCCGCGGGGTAGTTGAAAAATAGGTTCGTGACACAAACGCGTCGTGGCTACTAGAGTTTCTGGTAGCCACGACGCGTTTAGTCTTGCAAAAGCAGCGTTTGAAAGCTATGTTTCTCAACATAGCCTTAGTCAACTACACATTAAGGATGGCTGAACGATGGTACTGCGAGAACTCTCTGACGAAGATCGTATCCGGGCCCGCGCCAAAGCCCTTGCTGCCCGCACACGTCGTGCGGAAATCAAGGCTGAGTTCAGCGCCGGCAAAATTTCCATCACCGACGTACTAGACTTGGTATACGAAGATGAAGCCGTGGGACGCATGCGTGTCATGGACCTTCTGGAATCGGTGCCGGGCGTCGGCGAAGTACGCGCGGCAAACTTGTTGGAACGCCTTGGCATTTCCCCATCCCGCCGACTGCGTGGACTGGGGCGCAAGCAGCGCACCGCAATCACCGAGCACTTCAAGCAAAGCCCGCCAAAAACGAAAGTGTAGTCAATGACCGCTGCGTCGGTAACTGTTCTAGCCGGCCCCACGGCCGTAGGTAAGGGAACTGTCTCCACCTACATCCGTGACAACTACCCAGATGTCTGGCTCTCGGTGTCCGCAACGACACGAAACGCTCGACCAGGGGAACAGGACGGAGTTCACTACTTCTTTGTGGGCCCTGATCGTTTCCATGAGCTCGTCGAAGATGGGCAGATGCTGGAGTGGGCTGTAGTCCACGGCCAGAATAGCTACGGCACCATCCGATCGACGGTTGAAGATGCAGTGGCTGACGGCAAAAAGGTCCTGTTAGAGATTGATCTGCAGGGTGCACGTCAGGTGAAGGAGTCGATGCCGGAGGCAAAATTTGTCTTCCTGGCCCCGCCTTCGTGGGATGAATTGGTACGTCGCCTTGTGGGGCGTGGCACTGAATCGCCCGAAGAACAGCAACGTCGCCTAGAAACCGCTAAACTAGAACTTGCGGCGGAATCTGAATTCGACGTGACCATCGTTAATGACGATGTGGCACGTGCCGCCGAAGAGCTTGTAGCCCTCATGGGGCTTAAGAACGACTAATAGGGAGTCCTGTGTCCAACCTAGAGGGAATCATTAACCCATCGATCGACTCGTTGCTTGAGACCAACGACTCGAAGTACGCCATCGTGCTCAACTCGGCTAAGCGAGCACGCCAGATCAACGCTTACTACGCACAGCTGAATGAAGGCCTGTTCGAGTATGTTGGTCCATTGGTCGAGACCAAGCTGAACGAGAAGCCGCTGACCATCGCCTTGCGCGAACTGGATGAAACCTTACTCAAGGTCACTCCGGCAGAGGTCGTCGAGGACTAATTCAAAAGTTGGCGCCCTGATTAGGGCGCCTTCTTTTTGGTTAAGCACCTTTAAGCACAAGCCGTTGAGTCCCGTGGCAGTTTCTGCCAGCCGGCGGCTCGTCAATTAGCACCGACACTTCAAGGAAGTCCCTAGTGAAGCGAATCGTTCTAGGCGTCTCGGCAGGAATCGCTGCCTATAAGTCGGTCCTGCTCCTGCGTCTACTGCGCGAAGCCGGACACCACGTTGACGTGATCCCCACCAGCAACGTCGAAAACTTCGTCGGCGACGCCACCTGGGAAGCACTGTCGGGCAACCGCGTGACCTCCAACGTTTTTGACGGGGTTCAGGACGTGAACCATGTGCGACTAGGTCAGCTGGCCGATCTGGTCCTTGTTGTCCCAGCCACCGCAGACCTTATGGCTAAGGCCGCCGCCGGTTTGGCCAACGATCTGCTCACCGGCACTTTGCTGGCTACCCGCGCTCCGGTAGTGATGGCTCCGGCCATGCACACCGAGATGTGGCAGCACCCAGCCACGGTCGCCAACGTACAAACCCTGCGCGACAGGGGAGTGCGGATTATTAATCCGGCCACCGGGCGCCTCACGGGCAAGGATTCTGGCCCCGGACGCCTGCCTGAGCCCGAAGAAATTTTCGCTTCCGTTCAGGACCTACTCGGCGATGCGAGACTCGCCGGGACCAAGGTGCTGATTACCGCCGGCGGTACTCGTGAACCACTTGACCCGGTGCGGTTCTTGGGCAACCGTTCTTCGGGACGCCAAGGTGTGGCTCTGGCAGAAGCTGCAAGGGCAGCTGGCGCCGAAGTCACACTGATCGCCTGCCATTTGGAGGTGCCCGCCCCGCACGGGGTGACGCTGATCGAAGCCTCCAGCGCACAGGACTTGCATGAGGCGGTCTTCACCCATGCACCTGGTCAGGACGTGCTGATCATGAACGCCGCGGTCGCTGACTTCCGACCGGCAACGATCGAAAATTCGAAAATCAAGAAGCGCGATGAGTATTCCGCCCCCGTCGTCGAACTGGTGCGGAACCCAGATATTTTGGCCGAAGTGGTGGCGCAACGTGCCACCAACGCCCAGCTTCCGCCCTTCATCGTGGGATTCGCCGCTGAAACGGGCGATGAGCAGGGCACGGTTCTTGACTATGGACGCGCCAAACTCGCCCGTAAGGGATGCGAGATGCTGGTCGTGAATGAAGTTGGTGCCACGCTGACCTTTGGCCAGGACACCAACAGCATTCACGTGCTTTTTGCCGGCTCGAGCGACTCGGTCCATGCTGCCGGAAGCAAATTAGAGGTGGCCCGGGTCGTCATCGAACAGATTTCCCACGCAACAAAAGGACATGCTGCGCAAGAATAGTGAGCTGAGCCATGTGCGGCTTGGTCACGTATTGTCGCAACAACTGCTTAACGGTCCACCAGACCAGATAGAGTAACAAGGTGACTTCAACAACCCCTGAACTTCGTCTTTTCACCTCGGAATCCGTGACCGAGGGACACCCGGACAAGATTTGCGATCAGATTTCGGATGCGATCCTCGACGCCATGCTGGCGCAGGACCCCGATTCCAAGGTCGCCGTCGAGACCCTGACCACCACCGGACTGGTGCACGTGGCCGGTGAGGTGACCACCAACGGTTATGTCGAGATCCCTGAGATCGTCCGCAAAACCATTCTGGACATCGGCTACGACTCGTCGGCCAACGGTTTTGACGGCGCGCGTTGCGGTGTCTCCGTGTCGATCGGCCAGCAATCCCAAGAGATTCACGACGGCGTCTTCAACTCGCTGGAGTCGCGCGAAGGTACCGCTAAGGACCCGCGCGACCTGCAGGGCGCCGGGGACCAAGGCCTGATGTTTGGCTACGCTTCGGATGAAACCGACTCGCTGATGCCGACCCCGATCTTCCTCGCGCACCGTCTGTCCGAGCGTCTTACCCAGGTGCGAAAAAACGGTCGCATGCCGTTGCTGCGCCCGGACGGCAAGACCCAGGTGACCATCGGCTACGACGGTGATAAGCCGGTTTCGGTAGACACCGTGGTTGTCTCCAGCCAGCATGCCTCTGAGTACGAACTGGCCACCCTCAAGGCTGACCTGTATGAAGAGGTGGTCACCCCGATTCTGGAACGCTCAGGCCTGGACATGTCCAAGACCAATGTCATCTTGAACCCATCGGGTCCATTCATTATTGGTGGTCCGGTAGGAGACGCCGGTTTGACCGGGCGCAAGATCATCGTTGACACCTATGGCGGCTTCGCTCGCCACGGTGGTGGCGCCTTCTCCGGTAAGGACCCATCGAAGGTTGACCGCTCGGCCGCTTACGCCATGCGCTGGGTAGCTAAGAACGTGGTCGCTGCCGGCCTGGCACGTCGTGCCGAGGTCCAAGTTGCCTACGCTATCGGTGTGGCTCGCCCTGTCGGACTCTACGTCGAGACTTTCGGCACCGAAACCGTTGACCCAGCGAAGATCACCAAGGCCATCAACGAGGTCTTCGACCTGCGCCCACTGGGAATCATCGAAGATCTTGATCTGAAGCGCCCGATCTACCGCAAAACCGCTGCCCACGGCCACTTTGGCCGGGACGACAACGATTTTACCTGGGAGAAGCTGGACCGAGTGGACGCGTTGCGCAACTGGTTCAACGCCTAGGATCTACGCAGTGCAGCAAGACGCTCTGATCGCAGCACCCGAGCTGACCCGCCGTACGCGGGTTGCTCGGGTGCTGATTGATTCATCGGTTCCACATTTGGACCGGCTCTTCGACTACGAAATTCCCGACTCCATGGCCACCCAGGCCGTTGCGGGTATCCGGGTCAAGGTCCCTTTTGGGCACCAACAGCCCGCCGGGTTCATCGTCGAAATTCTCGAGGACCATGCAACGGCGATGAAGCTTAAGCCGCTGAGCAAAATCGTCAGCGAACAAGTCACGCTGTTCCCTGAAGTACTCCACGCAGCCGGCGAGGTGGCCACCCGCTATGCTGGAACTTTGTGGGATGTGGTGCGCTCGGCGGTTCCCGCGCGCGCCGCAAAGGTAGAAAAAGAGGAACTGGCCACCGTTAACCCGGAACTGCAGGAGACGCAGAACCAGATCGAGCGCTACGAAAATGGGCCTAGGGCGATCGAGGCGTGGTCAAGTGGGCAGCTGCTGCGAGCTGTGGCAACTTGGGTACCCAACATGCACGGTTTTTGGCCCGGGTTCTTGATGGACGCGGCCCGGCCTGTGCTTCAACGCGGCAAGCGGGTGTTGCTCATTGTGCCCGATGCGCGCGATGTAAAAATCCTCAGCCAGTACCTCGACGATCATTTTGGCCCGGAGTCCTATGCCCGGTTGCAAGCCGACGACGGGCCAACCCCGCGTTACCGGAACTTCCTGCGTGCCATCGGCGGACACGTGCAGATCGTCATCGGCACCCGTTCGGCGGCGCTCTGCCACGTGCCAGAGCTCGAATTGATGATTCTGTGGCAGGATGCGGACCAGTCGCACCGCGAACAGCGCGCCCCGTATCAGCACAGCCGCGAGGTGTTGCTACTGCGCAGCACCCAAGCCGGCATTTCTCTGCTGATCGCTAGTGCCTCCCGATCGGTTGAGGCACAGCGATTGGTCAGCACGGGCTGGGCGACCGAGCTGAAAATGCCGCGAGCAGCGCTGCGGGAACTCACCGCACGGGTCACGGCAACAACCAACGATTTTGAACTCGAGCGCGATCCGACCCTAGCCCGCGCCAGAATTCCGTCACTGGCCTGGCGGGAAGCAAGCAAGGCGCTAGAAACCGGTCCGGTTTTGGTGCAGGTAGCACGCACCGGCTTTGTCCCGGCCGTGGCCTGCCAGGACTGCCGCACACTAGCGCGCTGCACTCGGTGTCAGGGTCCGCTACACATCGCCGGCAAGGATTCTCATGTGGCCTGCCGCTGGTGTGGCGAGCAGTTCCACGACTACCGGTGCCAGAATTGTTCATCACCACGCATCCGAGCAGCCAGCATCGGGGCCGAGCGCACCGCCGACGAACTCGGGTTGGCCTTCCCGAAGGTCAGCGTTATTTCCTCCACCGGAGCAAAACCGGTCGAAAAAATACCTGATAAACCGGCGCTGGTGGTGGCCACACCAGGAGTAGAACCGTTGGTTGAAGGCGGCTACGCAGCGGTGTTATTGCTCGACGCCGACAAGATGCTCGCCCATGACTCCTTGCGAAACTCCGAAGAAGTTCTCGCCCGCTGGTTTACCGCCGCCTCCATGGCCCGAAGCGACGGCGTTGTAGTCCTCACCGGGCACCCCAGCCCTGCCGGGGCCTCGCTGGTACGTTATGACCCGGCCGGATTTGCCGATCGCGAATTGGCTGAACGCCGGGAGGTTGGTTTACCGCCAGCGGTGCGCAGTGCGATCATTTCCGGTCCTGGCGCGCAACGCCTGATCGCGGCCCTCGACGTTGAAACCCGTGCCCGGGTGCAAATTCATGGCCCGACGGTGATCGACGGTCCGCCAATTCAGCACCGCTACGTACTGTTCTTCTCCTACGCCGATGGACACGAGGTCACTGGCGCCCTGCGCCATCTGCGCTCGAGCATGTCTGCAGCGAAGGACCCGATCGTGACTATAACGATCGACCCCTACGACGTGCTCTAGGCGAGCGGTTCGCCGCTGGGCACGGAATCCGCTGTGGCCAACGCCGCTAGGAAACGCGCGATTTCGCTGGCGGTTTCTGGCGCCTTCTCGTAGTGGATCAGGTGCCCGACATTTTCCAGCATCGCCAACGACGCGTTGGCAAAACTACGCCGCAGCTGTTCTTGAGTTGCCGGGGTACCCAGTTCGTCCTGCATCCCGCCCACCATAAGGGTCGGCAGTTTAAGCTCGGGGGAGTAGTCCCCAACAGTGGCGGTGATCGACGCACGATAGGACTGCGCCAGGATGCTGCGCGTTTGGAATCCACCAAAGTAGGCGCGGTGTTGATCGCGAACATAGGCGCGGATCGCCGGATCCTTGCTTTTGGTCATCACCAGGCTCATGGCGTCGCTGAAAAGCTTCGATCGTAGCGCAGGTTCTGCCACGGCGGCGGGCAGTTTGGCGCACACCTCGTAGTAAGCGCTGGTGAGCTTGGCCAGCAGCGCCTGCGAAGAATCCAGTGCGAGTTCGGAGATGGGATTAAGCAAAACCAGCGATGCAAATTCTCGCTGCGTAGCCAATTTTGCGGCGACGATCGAGCCAAAGGAATGCCCAAGTAAGTGCACCCGGCCATCAAGGTGCAATTGCGAAGCCAGCTCATTGAGTATCTGCGCATAGCCAGAAACATCGTGCTCAATGTCGCGCATTGAGGTGGACGCACCAAAACCGGGCAGATCGGGCACAATCACCGTGTAGTGCTCAAGGTGGGAGACGATGCGGGCCAGACCGTGGTGGTCCCCGCGGAAGCCATGTACCGCAAAAATTACGCCCTGTGCCGGTTTGCGCGCCGTGGTGATGAAGACCTTGAGCGTCGAACCATTAATCTGGTGCGTGGATATTAGCTGTTGTCGTTGGTGCATAAGTGAAATCCTACCCGTCGAGCAACGCCAACGCGGTGCCCTCATCGATGACCAAGTCAGTCATCAGCCCACCCTTTAGCGCTCCGCGCACCGCCTCGAGCTTGCCGCGACCGGCGACAACGCAGAAGCGTGTAGGGACTTTGCGTAGCGAGTCCAGGGTCGGGCCGGTGGAGCGGGAATTAAGCGAAATGTTCGAGCTGTTGCCGTCCTTGTCAAAAAACACCGTGGCCACGTCCCCCACGACACCCATGACGCGTAGCTCCTGAGTCTCATTTTTGGTCAGGTATCCGCCGCGATAAACCTGCGAGATCACCGCGGAGCCAGCCGAACCGAGTGAAAACACGGCCACGTTCATTTCCTGCTGCACTTTCAGCACGCGCTTGATGGAGGTTTCCTGCCACATCGCCTCGCGTGTCGAAGCGCGATCAAAAAAGGCCGGAACTGGGAACTGTTCGGTTCGGGCGGTAAACGCATGGCCGAAGCGGGTGAGAATATCGCTGGCGTAGCTCACGCCACTGGTCACCGGGTTTGCCGCCCCATTAAGTTGGACGATCTTGGTGTCATGTGTCGGGTGGGGAGCGAGCGCTGTGGACACTGCCTGCATTGTTGAACCCCAGGCCACCCCGACGGTCATCGACGAGGAAATGATGTCAGCCAAAAGGTATGCGGCATGAGCAGACACACGAGAGAGCAGCTCGGAGTCATCCATTGAGCCATCAGTTGGCACCACGTTGAAGTTGATGCCGTAATGCTCGCTGAGCTGATTGCCCAAAAGTGCGGACATATTTGCGCTGGGGGTGATGCTGATCGAAACCATGCCGGTTCGCTTGGCGTGGGTCAGCAATCTGGACACCGTCGAACGTGAGGTGCCCAGCTCCTTGGCGATGACCTCCATTTTCATATCCTGCAGGTAATACAGCTGGGCTGCTCGCAGCGCGTCCTTGGCTCGGGGAGTCGTGTGCACGGATGTGCCAGGCGCACCCCGTTTATAGGTTCCTCCGGACGGTGTTTTCATCATCAATCTGACCGTTTCTGCACATTTGTGCAATTTGTTTGACCGAATGGCCGTTCTGTTACAAGACTAGCCTCAGACTTATTCAATTGTTACTAAGGGGCACAAATCGTGATTCGTGAACAGCTATCCAAACTGCGCGAACGCCCGCAGGCGCGGGTATTGGTTGTTGGCGGTGGCATCAACGGCGTAGCGACCTTCCGCTACCTCGCGATGCAGGGCATCGATGTGGCGCTGATCGAGCGTGGTGACTACAGCCAAGGTGCTTCTGGGGCCAGCTCGCACATGATTCACGGCGGCATTCGCTACCTTGAAAACGGCGAATTCCGCCTGGTCCACGAATCCGTTCAGGAACGCAACTCGCTGCTGGAAATCGCACCACACTACGTGAAGCCGCTACAGACGACGATCCCGATCTTCTCCACCTTCTCCGGAATCCTCAGCGCGCCGACGCGCTTCCTCACCCACAAGTCCGGCAAGCCAACCGAGCGCGGCGCCGCACTCATCAAAGCCGGCTTGATCATGTACGACGTGTTCGCCGGCATTGGTGGACGCAACACCCCATGGCACACATTCAAGTCGGGCAAGGCCGCCCGCGCGGACCTGCCAAAGCTTCGCAACGACGTGAAGTACACCGCCACCTACTTCGACGCTTCGGTACACAACCCTGAGCGCCTGACCTTGGACGTCCTGCGTGAAGGTCTGGATGCTCACCAGAGCGCCCGTGCCAGCAACTACATCGAACTTACTGGTGTGGATGGTGGTACCGCGAAGTTGCGCGACGTACTCACGGGCGAAGAATTCGACTTCGACGCCGAGGTCATCATCAACGCCACCGGCGCCTGGGTCGACTTGACCAACAAGGAGCTGGGCCGAGAGACCAAGTGGACTGGTGGCACCAAGGGTTCGCACATCGTGCTCGATCACCCTGAGCTGCTTGAGGCTACCGGCGGGCGTGAGATCTTCTTCGAACACGAAGATGGCCGCGTTGTCTTGATCTACCCAATGCTCGGCCGTGTATTGGTTGGTACCACCGACCTCGAGCACGACATGAACGAGCCAGCGGTGTGCACCGACGAAGAAGTCCAGTACTTCTTCGACTTGATTCGCCACGTCTTCCCGACCATCAAGGTCAACGAGCAGGACATCGTCTACAAGTTCTCCGGAGTCCGCCCGCTGCCGAACCACGATGACACGGCGCCAGGATTTGTCTCCCGCGACTACCAGGTCAAGGAAACTCGCCTGACAGACCAGACCACGATGCTCTCGTTGATCGGCGGCAAGTGGACTACCTTCCGCGCGCTGAGCGAGAACCTTGGTAGCAAGGCGCTAGAGTTCTTGGGTGAACGCCAGGTGCAGTCCACCGCTGGAGTTGCCATCGGCGGCGGTAAGAACTTCCCGATGAACGATGGGGCTCTGTCGGCATGGTACGCAGCTCGCGAGTCAAAGGCTTCGCATGACCGCCTGCGCATTTTGTTTGAACGCTACGGTACCCGTGCTGATCAGGTGATGGCACAATTGGGTGACAATGAGCAACTGCTGGAAAACACCAACGAGCTCTCAGTTCAAGAAATCGCATACTTGGCTGAAAACGAGCAGGTCGGACGCCTGATTGACGTATTTATTCGCCGCACCAACCTGGCCTTCCGTGGCCTGGTGACAAAGGATTTGGTCAACGAGGTAGCACATTACCTAGCTGACCCAATGGGTTGGGATCAATCTCAACTACAAGCCGAAATCGACCATTCGCTCTCGGTTCTCGCAGAACGCCATGGAGTCATCCTGAGCTAATCTGCCACGTGGTCGGCGGCAAGGAGCCGCCGGCAGTCGAAATCACTAAGAGGTCAAAGATGTCCACTCACGTGTTTCTTGCCGAGCTTGTCGGCACATTTATTCTCCTGTTGATGGGTGGCGGCGTCTGCGCGAACGTTGCCCTCAAAGGAACCCTCGGTAGTGCCGCAGGCTGGGTCGCTATCAGCTTCGGCTGGGGCCTTGGCGTTTACTGTGGTGTCTGGATCGCGGGGATCTCCGGAGCCCACCTGAACCCGGCTGTTACCTTGGGTCTGTTGGTCAACCCCGATGTTGCAGAATACGCACCCGGCGTTGCCAAAACCTTGGCCAACACCTTGCTGTACTTCTTGGCGCAGTTCATCGGTGCCTTCCTTGGCGCCGTAGGCACTTGGCTTACCTACAAGAAGCACCTGGATGATCCACAGAACGCGGGCACCCAGCTGGGTGTCTTCGCTACCGGTCCAGCAATTCGTTCCTATGGCTGGAACATGGTCACCGAGATCTTTGGTACCTTCGTCTTGGTCTTTGTGATCGCCGGTCTGGGACACACTCCGCATGAGCTTGGCCCACTGGCAGTTGCGTTGTTGGTTGTAGCCATCGGCCTGTCTTTGGGTGGTGCCACCGGTTACGCCATCAACCCGTTCCGCGACCTTGGTCCACGCGTTGCCCACGCCATCTTGCCAATTCAGGGCAAGGGCTCCTCGGACTGGGCCTACTCGTGGGTTCCATTGGCCGGGCCAGCTGTCGGCGGTATTCTTGGCGGTCTTGTTGCCGCTCTAATGTTCTAGAAAGTGAGCAGTAAATCATGAGCGAAAAATTTGTGATCGCCATTGACCAGGGCACAACCAGCTCCCGCGCGATTGTCTTCAATCATGCAGGTGATGTGCACTCGGTTGGCCAGCTAGAGCACGAACAGATCTTCCCGGCAGCAGGTTGGGTTGAGCACGATCCCGCTGAAATCTGGAACAACGTGCGCGAAGTGATCGGCCAGGCACTGTCCAAGGCCAATCTGACCCGTCACGACATCGAGGTCGTCGGTATCACCAACCAGCGTGAGACCACCGTTGTGTGGGACAAGAACACCGGCGAAGCGGTTTACAACGCGATCGTTTGGCAGGATACGCGCACCCAGGACATCGTCGACGAGCTAGCTGCTGACGGTGGGCTGGACCGCTACAAGCAGACCGTGGGCCTGCCGCTGGCAACCTACTTCGCTGGCACCAAGATCAAGTGGATTCTTGATAATGTCGACGGTGCTCGTCAGCGGGCTGAAGCCGGCGACCTATTGTTCGGCACCACTGATAGCTGGGTTTTGTGGAACCTGACCGGTGGCACCGATGGCGGTGTGCACGTCACGGACGTGACCAACGCTTCGCGCACCCTGTTCATGGACCTGAAGACCCTGCAATGGGACGAGAAGATCCTCGCTGATTTTGGTGTTCCGGCCTCCATGATGCCCGAGATTCGTTCCTCCTCCGAGGTGTACGGCACCGTGCACACCAAGCAGTTGCTTCGTGAAGTGCCAGTTGCCGGCATTCTCGGTGACCAGCAGGCAGCAACCTTTGGGCAGGCAGCCTTTACCGCCGGTACCGCGAAGAACACCTACGGCACCGGTTGCTTCCTGATCTTCAACACCGGCACCGAAATCGTGAACTCAACCAATGGTCTACTGACCACCATGGCCTACAAGCTGGGTGATGAAGCTCCGGTGTACGCACTGGAAGGCTCGATTGCGGTGGCCGGCTCGTTGGTTCAGTGGTTGCGCGACAACATCGGCATGATCTCTTCGGCACCAGAAATTGAAGAGCTCGCAGCCAAGGTTGATGACAACGGTGGCGTGTACGTTGTCCCTGCCTTCTCGGGTTTGTTCGCCCCTTACTGGCGTTCGGACGCACGCGGTGCGATTGTGGGCCTAACTCGTTACGCCAACAAAAACCACATCGCTCGTGCAGCTTTGGAGTCCACCGCGTTCCAGACTCGCGAAGTACTCGATGCGGTGAACGCCGATGCCGAGGTGCCATTGACCGAACTCAAGGTTGATGGTGGGATGGTTGCCAACGAAGCGCTAATGCAGTTCCAGGCAGACATCTTGGGCGTGCCAGTGGTTCGCCCGAAGGTCACTGAAACCACGGCGCTGGGTGCAGCTTACGCAGCAGGTCTCGCAGTTGGGTTCTGGAAGGACCTCGGCGAGCTGGAGTCCAACTGGGCTGAGGACAAGCGCTGGGAGCCTGAAATGGATGAAAAAACCCGTGAACGTAATCTGCGCCTCTGGAAGAAAGCGGTAACCCGCACCTTCGATTGGGTAGACGAAGACACGAAGGCGTAATTCGCCAACGGTTGACCTTTACCGGAGCAGAACGACGACGCTCGAACCACATTTGCTGGTTCGAGCGTCGTACTTTTTATGCGCATTGCGCGCCCGAGCCAGGGTTCTGTGTCTGGCTTCAGGCATGGTGGTCGGGATGGTCTAGCTGGTCGGCAGGATCCGCTTGACGGCGCGGGGGAGACTCACCTGCTTGGCGGGCGCCCCAATAGGTGTTGCGACGTGGCTTCTGCTCGGGATCCTCATGCTCGGGCAGGATCACATGGGGAAGCCCCTCCACGTTGATGACTTTGATCTGCCCAGCGTGGCGCTTGTGGTGATCCCCGGTGCACATTCCGGCTCCGGACCAGACACTGGTTTCGCCGCCCTCGGACCATGGAATCTCGTAATGATCGGTCTCCACTTGATCAGGGGGCGCGGTGCAGTCGGGCACAATGCAGCCGCGATCGCGAGCCATGATCGCTTCACGAATCGGGCCCTTGTGGTAACGCATCTTGCGCCCCATATCTAAAGGTTGGCTATTGCCGCCGAGCACCAGCGGGATGATGTCCGCTTTGGCCAGCAACTGCCGCAGCTCGCCGGGCGGAATGTCCACCCCGTTGGCGGTCATGCCATGAGCATCGGCCAAATTCTGCAAATCTGCCAGCCAGAGGTAAACGACAAACTTAGGAACCACGACTTTTCGTTTTCCGCCCACGTAGGGTGCAGCGAGTAGGGACATGAGCGCGTTGAGTCGTCGCACATGAACGTCGGGACCGGTGGTTGCTGATTCCTGAGTCTCGGTGGAACCGGTTGAATCGGTATCAGCGGTATCAGCGGTGTCGGCCTCGGGGTCGGAACCGGCCCACGGTGGCATGGGTTCCTCGCTGCGCAGCCAATCTGGTGTGCCAAGGTCGTCGGCTGCGGGGTCTGGAACGTCGTGATTGGCATCAGACCCGTTTGCGCCGTCCTGGTTTTTCCCCGTCCGGTCCTGATCGGACTGGCGATCGGCTCGTCCAGCCTGGGTCCGCGGGTTGCCAGCGCGGGCTGCAATGGAACGGATCAGCTGTGCGTCACTCGCGTTGGTGCGTAGCGAAAAACAATGCACCCCATTGACGACCGAGCCAATAAACAGCCCAAGCTTTGGTGGTAGCTTCTTGCCATTGAGGTCTTTGTAGATCTTGATTTCGGCGTTGATCTGCTTGCGAGCTTCCAGCGGCGAAAGCCCGCTCAAGTGCTTGGCAGCGCACGCATCAAGCGTGTTGCCATCGGTACCTCGCGCCACGATTTCGCATTCGGTCCCTTCGAAGGTGGTGTCCGGTGGCTCCAAGCTGTTAAGTTGGCGAGCCACAGACACCACTGCTCGTCGGTTCGTTCTCCCTTGGCTGTAAAGCTGTGCTAGTTCAGGCAGGCGAGGAGCGCAAATAGTGCCCTCGGCGGTTCGTCGACCGATCAGCAGGTGGGCGTCGTCGATCCGTTGCTGCGCTTCAAAGTAACTAATACCCGTCCACGCCGCCAGAAGTTCGCCCGCGTTTTTGTAACAGGGACGGCCGGCAATAAAGTGCGGCTCGCCAGCAAAAATCTCGTCGTCGAAACATCCCTCGAAGTCACCCTCAAACACCCCATCCGGCGCGGTAGCCATCGGTGAAGTCGCCGGTGAATTAGGCGGCGCGGCGCGTCTTAGCGCAGCATAAGTTTCCAGGCTCAACGCATGGGCGCCGCTGACCTCGGCGTCCAGGGCGAACGTGAGCTGAGACAGGTGAATTTGCTGGGCGAAGCGCTCCACCAATTCGCCGTGGGCCAGGATCAAGCGCGGATCGCCGGTGCGATGCACCAGCGACCCTAACGCCGTGAACAACGCAAGCAGTAGGTAACCCACACGTAGCAACATCCCCGCGGTGAGCCCCGGCCCGAAAATGAGGCAGGAGCGACACGCGGTGCGTAGTGCGGCGATGAGTGCTGAGCTGTTCATGGGTCCATGATCGAACTCAGAAAACAGCGCGGCTGCGATCGGGCACCGGTTGTGGACAAGCAGTGCGGCCCAGAAAATTCAGCTGTGTTCAATCTTGCCCTTCACCGATGCACCCGGGACAGGGCCCAATGCGATAGAATCGCGGTATGAATTGCCAGCACAACCTAGCCTAAGCACGGCCAACAGGCCGTACCCCCGAGTGGAAATTTGGGGGCTTTTGTTATGTCTGGAACCAAAAACAAGTTTTTTCCTATCGGAAATTTTCTGCAAGGCGTGTGAGAAGAGCAGCGTGACATCATCGACGAACGAACCTAGGACCTACGACTTCAAGGACATCGAGTCCAAGTGGCTGCCGGTATGGGACGAGCTAGAAGTGTTCAAGCCCGCCGATGATGGCAGTCGGGAACGTCGCTACGTTTTGGACATGTTCCCTTACCCATCGGGGGACCTGCACATGGGCCACGCGGAAGCGTTTGCCATGGGCGATGTGGTCTCGCGCTACTGGCGCCTGCGCGGTTACGACGTGATGCACCCGATCGGCTGGGACTCCTTCGGCCTGCCAGCAGAAAATGCTGCGATCAAGCGCAACACCCACCCGGCAGAGTGGACCTACAAAAACATCGACACCCAGGCCGCTAGCTTTAAGCGCTATGCCATCTCGGCCGACTGGGATCGTCGAGTACATACTTCCGATCCTGAGTACTACCGCTGGACCCAGTGGCTGTTTAACAAGTTCTACGAAAAGGGCCTAGCCTACCGCAAGGATCACCCGGTGAACTGGTGCCCTAAGGACCAGACGGTGCTCGCCAACGAGCAGGTTGTTAATGGCGCCTGTGAGCGTTGTGGCACCGCGGTGACCAAAAAGAGCCTGAACCAGTGGTACTTCAAGATCACCGACTACGCCGATCGGCTGCTCAACGACATGGAACAGCTCAAAGGCCACTGGCCTGAGCGTGTGCTGTTGATGCAGAAGAACTGGATCGGCCGCTCTGAAGGCGCAGAAGTGACCTTCGAGATCGAAGCCACCGAAGCCAAGGCCGCGGTGAAGATTCCGGTATTCACCACCCGCCCGGACACCCTCTACGGTGCAACCTTCATGGTGGTCGCTGCGGATGCCGATCTGGCCAGTGAGCTGGTCACCGATGAGCACCGTGGCGCCCTGGAGGAATACCAGGAGCAGGTTAAGGCGCTGAGCGAAATTGAGCGCCAGTCCACCGAGCGTGAGAAGACCGGTGTGTTCACCGGCCGTTACGGCATCAACCCGCTCTCGGGCGAAAAGCTGCCAATCTGGGCTGCCGACTACGTGCTGGCCGACTACGGCACCGGAGCCATCATGGCGGTTCCTGCGCACGATCAGCGCGACCTGGACTTCGCTCGCACCTTCAACTTGCCAGTGCGTGTAGTTGTTGAAACCGGTTTGGACGATCCGAATGAAACCGGCATCGCCGCCACTGGCGAAGGCCAACTGATCAACTCGGGCGAGCTGTCCGGGCTGGGCAAGACCGAAGCCATCAGCAAGGCGATCGACATCGTGGAAGCTGCCGGTACCGGTAAGCACACGATCAACTTCCGCCTGCGTGACTGGCTGTTGAGCCGCCAGCGTTTCTGGGGTACGCCGATCCCGATCATCCACTGTGCTGATTGTGGCGAGGTTCCGGTTCCCGATGACCAGCTGCCGGTTCGCCTGCCAGATAATCTGCGCGGCGAGCAGTTGGCTCCTAAGGGCACCAGCCCGCTGGCTGCCGTTGAAGAGTGGGTCAACGTGGCCTGCCCTAAGTGTGGCGGCGCAGCCAAGCGCGACACCGACACCATGGATACCTTCGTGGACTCCTCGTGGTACTTCCTGCGCTTTGTCTCCCCGAACTACACCGAGGGACCCTTTGATCCGCAGGCCGTGCGTGACTGGATGCCAGTGGGACAGTACGTCGGTGGTGTTGAGCACGCAATTTTGCACCTGCTCTACTCGCGCTTCTTCACCAAGGTCGTCCATGATTTGGGTCTGATCGACGTCGACGAGCCTTTCAGCGCGCTGCTGAACCAGGGCCAGGTGCTCAACGGTGGCAAGGCGATGAGCAAGTCGCTGGGCAACGGCGTTGACTTGGGCGAACAGCTGGACAAGTTTGGCGTGGACGCAGTGCGTCTGACCATGGTCTTCGCTTCGCCGCCAGAGGACGACGTGGACTGGGCCGACGTATCCCCATCGGGTTCGCAGAAGTTCCTGGCTCGCGCTTGGCGCATCGCCCAGGACAGCACCAGCGAAGCCGGCGTGGACTACGCTTCGGGCGACAAGGCCCTGCGTCAGATCACCCACCGCACCGTGCACGAATCGGCGCAATTACTTGATTCGGGCAAGTTCAACGTGGTGATCGCCAAGACCATGGAACTGGTCAACGCAACGCGCAAAACCATCGACTCCGGTGCCGGGGCAGCGGATCCTGCAGTACGTGAAGCAGCCACCGTAGTTGCTCAGCTGCTGAGCATGTTCGCACCGTACACCGCCGAGGACATGTGGGAAGCCTTGGGTTACGCCCCAAGCGTTGTCACTAGCGCCTGGCCAACCGTTGATCAAAACCTGCTGGTAGATGACACCGTCACCGCCGTCGTGCAGATCAAGGGCAAGGTTCGTGCACGTCTTGAGGTATCGGTAGACATTAGCGAAGATGAACTGCGCGAGCAGGCGCTAGCCCATGAAGCAGTGGTGAAGATGCTTGATGGCAAGGCACCGCTGAAGGTCATTGTGCGTGCGCCGAAACTGGTGAACGTGGTTCCTGCACCGTAGGCTCGGTACATGAACGAACGACAGAAAAGCTCGCGCGCGGGTTGGCTGCCTAAATGGCTGGCCCCGCGCGGGCTTTCGCGTCCGCTGATCGGCATCGTCAGCGATTCTGCCTCCTGCCTTCCGCAGTCTTACCGCGATCGTGCCGGCCTAATTGAAGTCACCGTCCCGATCATCGTGGACAACCACCTGCAGGGTGATGACCCGCAGGCGCTGATGATGGGTCTGGCCATGGGCAAGAGTGTCAAAACCTCGCGCCCGGCACCTGGCGAATTTGCTCGCGCTTACCGCGCCCTGCTTGATGCCGGATGTCATCAAGTGCTCTCCATTCACTTTTCTGGCGCGTTATCCGGAACCGCCGACGCTGCCCGATTGGCCGCAGCAAGTTTTGGCTCTGCGGTGTGCGTGGTGGACTCACAAACCGTGGCCCTGCCGCTGGGATTTGCGTTGGCCGACGTACTCGACGCCAGGGATGCCGGCGCCCCGCTCGAGGTGCTAAAAAACATTGCCGAACAGGCAACCCTAAACACCGTGTACTTTGCCGTGCCCAGCCTGGAGCAATTGCGCCGTGGCGGCCGGATTAGCGCGCTGTCCTCGGTGCTTGGCAACCTGCTGAACGTCAAACCGATCCTGACCATTGATCAGGGCAGCATCACCGCGCTGGAAAAACCTCGGTCCTTTGCTCGTGCGCAGGCACGCTTAGTTTCCTTGGCCTTACGCGATGCTCGCGAAGTGGGTAGCAACGCGCGGCTCGGGGTAATGCATTTTGGCGCCGAAGAACTAGCCACAGAAATCGCTACCGAGCTGGCCCCCTTTAGCTGCCAGCCAGTGGTGATCGAGTCCTTGCCCGCGGTCCTCGCCGCGCATACCGGCATGGGTGTGTTGGCTGTGGCCGTCGCAGCTCTTGATCCACAACCGGATAGTGAAGCTGCGGGGCACCGGACGCCCTAACCCATACTGTGGGGCATGGGCCGTCACGATTTTTTCAGCAAGTACGCGCCGCGTCCGGGCCGCCTGCGGTTTGCTGTGTCGCGCGCGGCAGTGCTCGCCCTGGTCATCGTGGTGCTTGGCTGGATCGCGATCTCGATCCTTCTGGCCCCGCCACCGGCTACGCATGAACTAGAAACCGTTCCACTTGACGCCAACCCCACCGCCAGTGGCTCCACCACCTCGACCGCATCCTCAAGTCCTGCTGGTCCTAAAGTCACCGTGCATGTGGTTGGTGCGGTCAAAAAGCCGGGGGTTTACGAGCTGCCTGAAGGCTCGAGGATCACCGATGCGGTGAAAAGAGCTGGCGGCCTGAGCCACAATGCTCAACCGCAACTGGTGAATCTTGCTGCCAAGCTCGTCGACGGCCAGCAAATTATCATGCCCGGCACCGGTGTGGATACCTCCGCTCAACAACTTCCTGCGCCATCCCAAGACGCCAAAGTTTCGATCAATAGTGCGGACTCCGAGGCGCTGCAAGAACTACCCGGCATCGGACCGGCCTTGGCGGAACGGATTATTGAATTCCGCACCAAAAACGGACCGTTTAATACCGTAGAAGAGCTGGATGCGGTGTCCGGGATTGGGCCGGCGATGCTCGAAAAGCTCACGGAATTGGTGGTGCCGTGAATACCGACTTTCGTGGGCTGTGGTTGTTGGCAGGCGCTTGGATGGCCGCCTCTTTCAGGATGCCGCCAGCGTTGCTGGTCGCGTTAATCGTTGTCCTCGGTTTGCTGCTGGCTCTGTTGCTGCGCCGGCGACATGACGGTGCGCATTCCACTCCGTGGTTCACCGGACCAATCGTGCTGCTGCTCGGATTGCTTGCCGTAAGTTTTCTCGGTACCACCCATAGCCCGTGCACGCTTCCGAGCGGTTCCGAACAGCAACGTCGCGCCATTCTCAGCTTTGAAGATAGCTCGCTTAAACCCGTCGAAGGCGTGTTTAAAGGCAGTGCCAGCATCCAACGCTACTGGCGCGATGATGCGTGGGTGCTATGTGAAGTGCCGGTATATCTCACCGTTGAGTACCCGATGCCAGTGCAGACCGGAGAATTTGAAACCATCGTGAGCCTTCAGCCGGCCGACGCTGGAACCTTTGCCTGGTGGGCTCGAGCAACCAGCGAACCCAAGGTGATATCGCTAGCAAAACTAACTGCGGCAGACTACCTGAAGCAGCGATTCACACACTCGCTGCAAGATTTGCCCAGCAACGCTCGTGCCTTGCTTCCGGGCATGCTCTACGGAGACCGCTCGGGGCAAGACGAGGAACTGTCCACCGCGATGAAGACCAGTGGCCTGAGCCACCTGACGGCAGTAAGCGGATCAAATATTGCATTGCTCGCTGCCATTGTCCTGTCACTGCTCCGGGTGTTCTCGATTGCTCGGATACCTAGCGCCGTACTGATGATTGGTGCGGTGGCGCTGTTCACCTGGTTTGTCGGCCCGGATCCAAGTGTGCTTCGAGCCAGCTTGATGGGCAGCATTGCGGTGCTTTCCTTGCTGGCCGGCAGGGGACAGGTTTCCCTGGGAATCCTTTCGCTCAGTGCAACGATCTTGTTGTTGGTTGACCCCGGGTTAGGCGTGGAACCAGCCTTTGCCCTGTCAGTGTTGGCGACGCTCGGTATCATCATGCTCTCGCCGGCCCTGACCGAAATATTTATTCAGTTCCTTCCGTCCTGGTTAGCCGAGCTCACCGCCATTTGTTGCGCAGCACAGTTCACTTGTCTGCCGGTGATCATCGCCCTGAACTCAAACTTCAGCCTGTATTCGCTACCTACAAACCTGGTGGTCGGTCCATTGCTGCCCTTGATCACTGCGGTTGGCATGGTGTGCCTCTTGCTGTGTACTCCATTGCCGTCCGTCGCACATATTTTGCTATGGGTTCCAGGGCTACCAGCTGAGCTAATTGGCAGAACTGCCCACTTCTCGGCCCAACTTCCTGGCGCAGCTCGGCCCTGGCCAACAGGCCTACCCGGAATCATTCTGGCAATATTCCTAGCCACGGTGCTGTGTATCCTGCTCATCACCGGTCGGGAGACTGAGCAGGTCAGGATCCGCCACGTTTCTTTGGGACTCGCGGGTGCACTGTTGGTCTTTGTCGCAGCACTTGTTCTTCCTGCGACCCTGTTCTACCGCGTTCCCGTGGATTCCGACTGGAACATTGCCATGTGCGACGTTGGTCAGGGTGATGCCCTGGTGATCAATCTAGGCAATCACCAAGGCTGGTTAATAGACGCTGGCCCGCCAGACAGTGGAGTTGTTCAATGCTTGCGACGATTGAACATCAACGAACTACCAACAGTGTTTATCACGCATTCGCACGCTGATCATTTCGGGGGAGTCGTGCAATTGGAGTCATCTGGCATCAAGATCGGTCGCCGGGTGGTTTCGGCCGGATTCGATATTAACAAGTGGCCCGGAGCAGAAGTCATCGCGTCAGGATTCTCGCAGACCTACGGAAGCATCAGTTACCAGGTACTTGGCCCAGATTCCAGAGCGGCAAAAACGGCCGAGCCCAATGACACTTCGCTTGTTATGCGGTTCCATTTTCATCGGGCAACTGGGAACATAGATTTCTTCGCGGCCGGAGATATGGAGACGGAAGCAATGCATCAGCTGTTGCAGAAATTTCCACAGGGTCCGGCTGCAGTTCTTAAGGCGTCCCACCACGGGGCACGAAACGGTGGCACCGAGATCATTGAGGACATTTCTCCTGAGGTGCTGCTCATCTCTGATAGCAAGGACAACTCCTATGGACACCCACATCCCGAAACCCTGAAGGCGGCCCAAGAAGTAGGCGCAAAAGTTTTTAGAACTGACCAGTCAGGTACCGTGCTTCTCACATTTGCGGAGCAAGGTGTTCTGAGTTCCTCCTTAGGTTCACCAGTTCGGTAGGATCAATATATCGACCGAAGTACGAAGGAGCTCGATGGCACGCGCCCAAGCAAACCCCGGAATCTCATGGCGAGATATCACGCCGCAACCGCTAATCTTACTTACCGGTTCCGAAGATTACCTCGCTGCGCGCGCCTTTGAATTGCTCCGCTCCCAAGCTGCACAGCGAGAGGATATTCAAGTCACTCGGCTCGACGCAGCAAAGTACGAGCCAGGCGAACTGCTACTGGCTACCAGCTCCTCGCTGTTCTCCAGCGCCAACTTGGTCGAAGTTCATGAACTGGCTCAGATGAACGAGTACTTCCTCAAGGATGCAACCAACTATCTTAAAGATCAGGCTCCAGAGAACGTACTGATCCTGCATTATTCAGGTGGCACACGCGGTAAGAAGCTCATCGATGCCATCAAGGCAGCAGGCGCGTTGATTGTGAACTGTCAGCCGGTTAAAAAAGACGCCGAGAAAATTGAGTTCGTCCAGTCAGAGTTCAAGGCAGCGAAGCGCAGAATCACCAATGATGCGGTTAAGGCCTTGGTCTCTGCGGTTGGTAACTCATTGGCAGAGCTTGGATCGAGCTGTTCTCAGCTGATTCAGGATACGACTGGCACCATTGACCAGGACATCGTGGATCGTTACTACGGCGGTCGTGTGGAAGCGACGGCGTTTAAAGTCGCCGATGCTGCGATCTCCGGTAATGCTCAAGCCGCACTGCGCACTCTGCGCCATTCGCTGGGCACGGGAACGGATCCGATCCCCATTGTGGCGACGCTGGCGATGAAGGTTCGCCAGCTGGCCAAAGTGCTCGGCGTGAATGAGCCTGCTGCGACCTTGGCCTCTGAGCTAGGTATGGCTCCTTGGCAGGTTCAACAGGCACAACAGCAAGCTCGTGGTTGGAAACGTAGCGATCTTGCCCTGTGCATTGAAGAAATCGCCAACACTGATCGAATGGTCAAGGGTGGAAGTCGCTCGCCCGGTTACGCGTTGGAACACGCCATTATGTTCATCGCAGGCAAAGCACCCAACCGCTAAAACGTAGAACTACCTATCTAACTTTCGCTTCACCTCTTGAGGCGCTCCCGGTAGGTTTGATGACTTTTCTGCGCCCGGTAGCGGACGTTAGGGGAGCGGTAGCTAAACAAGACAGGTTAAAAAGACTGGCCCCTCGAAACTCGGAAGTTTCGAGGGGCCAGCTGAAGTCTAAGCGTGGCTTAGAGGGCGCTAACCTTCTTGGCAATTGCCGACTTGCGGTTTGCAGCGTTGTTCTTGTGCAGAACACCCTTGCTAACAGCCTTGTCGAGCTTCTTGCCAGCCAGGCGCAATGCCTCGGTTGCCTTTTCCTTGTCACCGGAGACTACTGCCTCGTTGACGTTACGGATTACGGTCTTTACTTCCGAGCGGACAGCTACGTTACGCAGACGTGCCTTCTCGTTGGTAAGGATGCGCTTCTTCTGGGACTTGATGTTTGCCACTTTAATAAACTCTCTCGTTTATCGCGAAATACGGTCGGTAGAGGGTTCATCCTTCAGGCCATCGACTGAGCGGTGTGGGGCACCTATGGCGACCCGAAGGGGGCGTGTCGCCCAACCTGCGCGACACACAAGGATTAACTTTACCAGAAGTACAGCTTCACAACGAGTACTTAGCCACGTTCGTTTAGGGCGTTCACCACAATGGTGAATCGTTCCTTGTCCAAGATTGCGCCTTCGCGACGAATCGACTGATCCTTCAAACGAATGATGCGATCAAGCTTCACTTCACTTGGGCGCTGTTCACGATCCCAATCGCCGGTTCCGATGTCGAGGTAGTCAGGGTCCTGTCGGCCCGAGTTGTTCCTGTCTTTGCTGGTGAGCATCAGGCCTAAGAGCCATCCGCCATCGCGTCCGACGATCAGCACTGGGCGATCCTTACCTTGCGAGTAGTCCTCTTCATAAGGAACCCAACCCCACACGATCTCGCCTGGATCGGCGTTGCCGTCCATCGATGGCTGGTACTCGTAATTGATTGTGCCTCGGTAGTCACCGGGGTAACTGCCGGCAATTGCCGCGCCACCATTTTGGTTGCGTGGCGTTGTGGTGGTGTGGTTGCTGCGTGAGCCGGAATTCGAGTTGCTATTGCTTCCTGAGGTACGTGCGCGAGTCCTATTGATCTGCTTGATCACGCGCATTACAAGACGGAGTATTTTCTCTGGATTCAGTGCCATGAACGACAAACTACCAGCTGTGGAACGTCGAAATACGTGATGACTCGGAAATCATGACAGAATGGAAGCTAATCCAACTACGTCTTTTAGTCAGCTAGTGAGGTCTGTTTAGGTGTCTCCATTGGCCCGCGCCGCTCAGGTGCCTGCCGCGACCGATCCGTCGCTTATCCGCAACTTCTGCATCATCGCCCATATCGATCACGGTAAGTCGACCTTGGCCGACCGTATGTTGCAGTTGACCGGCGTTGTCTCGGCCCGCGACATGAAGGCCCAATATCTGGATCGTATGGATATTGAGCGCGAGCGCGGCATCACCATCAAGTCCCAGGCTGTTCGCATGCCATGGGAGTCCGAAGATGGGACCGCTTACGCGCTGAACATGATCGACACTCCAGGGCACGTTGACTTCACTTATGAAGTTTCGCGCTCCTTGGCTGCCTGCGAAGGTGCCATCCTGCTTGTTGACGCAGCTCAGGGTATCGAAGCCCAGACGCTGGCGAACTTGTACCTGGCCATCGAAGGCGACTTGGCGATCATTCCGGTGCTCAACAAGATCGATCTACCTAACGCGCAGCCTGAAAAGTACGCTGCCGAACTGGCCAACCTCATTGGTTGCGAGCCAGAGGACGTACTGAAGGTTTCTGGCAAGACCGGCGAAGGTGTCGAGGCATTGCTTGACGAAGTGATCAAGCAGCTTCCACCTCCTGTGGGCGATGCAAATGCTCCAGCTCGTGCCATGATTTTCGATTCCGTTTATGACACCTATCGTGGCGTGGTTACTTACGTCCGAGTGGTTGATGGCAACCTTTCTCCTCGCGAGAAAATCCAGATGATGTCCACCGGCACCACCCACGAGCTGTTGGAGATTGGTGTTTCTTCACCAAATCCCGAGCCAACCAAGGGTCTGGGCGTTGGTGAAGTAGGTTATCTGATCACCGGCGTGAAGGACGTTCGCTTGTCCAAGGTTGGCGATACCGTCACCAACTTCCACAAGCCGGCCGCGACTTCCCTCGGCGGTTATGACGAAGCCAAGCCAATGGTTTTCTCGGGCCTGTACCCAATGGACGGTACCGATTACCCGGTACTGCGCGACGCACTAGATAAGTTGCAGCTCAACGATGCTGCGCTGACCTACGAGCCAGAGACCTCCGTCGCGCTGGGCTTCGGCTTCCGCGTCGGCTTCTTGGGCCTGCTGCACTTGGAAATCACCCGCCAGCGACTTGAAAATGAATTCAATCTGGACCTGATCTCCACCGCACCCAACGTGGTGTACGAGGTCATGGGCGATGACAAGCAGCTGATCACCGTGACCAACCCTTCGGAATTCCCTGATGGAAAGATCTTGGAAGTCCGTGAGCCGATGGTCGCAGCGACTATTTTGGCACCCAGCGAGTTTATTGGTTCAGTTATGGAACTGTGCCAGTCTCGCCGTGGCACCATGCGCGGTATGGACTACCTTTCTGAAGACCGCGTTGAAATGCGCTACCACCTGCCCCTGGCAGAAATCGTGTTCGACTTCTTCGACCAGCTCAAGTCCAAGACCCGTGGCTACGCGTCACTGGACTGGAAGGCTGACGGAGAGCAGGTCGCCGATCTGGTGAAGGTCGATATCTTGTTGCAGGGCGATCAGGTGGATGCATTCTCCGCTATTACGCACCGCGACAAGGCCTACGCGTACGGCACCATGATGACTTCAAAGTTGCGTGAGCTCATTCCTCGCCAGCAGTTCGAAGTACCGATCCAGGCCGCAATCGGTTCGCGCATTATTGCCCGTGAGAGCATCCGCGCTATTCGTAAGGACGTTCTGGCCAAGTGCTACGGCGGCGACATCAGCCGTAAGCGCAAGCTGCTCGAAAAGCAGAAGGAAGGCAAGAAGCGTATGAAGATGGTTGGCCGTGTGGAAGTTCCACAGGAAGCCTTCATCGCCGCTTTGTCCACCGACGAACCGAAAAAGAAGTAAATGCCTTCAGTTTTACCTGACGGCGATCCGGCTCCGGCCGATGGTCTGCTCCCCGCCTCATGTGCTCATGGGGCGCAGGAGCGGACCATGTCCTTTTACGTGCACATTCCGTTTTGCACGGTTCGTTGCGGATACTGCGACTTTAATACCTATACCGCCACCGAACTCGGTTCTGGCTCTAGCCAAGCAACCTACGCTGCGACCGTGGGCAAAGAAATCAGTTTTGCTCGTGAAGTGATGGACCGTTCCGGCCAGCCTCACCGCGAGATCGAAACAGTATTTTTTGGCGGCGGCACACCAACCTTGTTGCCAGCGAGCGATTTGGTTTCGGTACTCGCACAGATCCGCAACGATTTTGGTCTGAAGCCGGGCGCAGAAGTCACCACCGAAGCTAACCCAGACTCGGTGACGCGTGAAAGCCTGCAGGAGCTTGCCGACGGCGGCTTCACCCGCGTGTCCTTCGGCATGCAGTCCGCAGTTCCTCATGTACTCAAGGTCCTTGAACGCACCCACGACCCAAAGCGTGTGCCTCAAGCTGTTGCTTGGGCTCGTGAAGCCGGTCTAGATGTGAGTGTTGATCTGATCTATGGAACTCCGGGGGAGTCCTTGGAGGATTGGCGCACCAGCATCGAGGCAGCACTGAGCTACGAGCCAGATCATATTTCGGCTTATGCGCTGATCATCGAAGAAGGAACCAAACTTGCGGCGCAGATTCGTCGCGGGCAAGTACCTAATATTGACGACGATGACCACGCAGAGAAGTACCAAATGGCCGATGACATGTTCGCGGCCGCCGGTTTCTCTTGGTACGAGGTCAGTAACTGGGCTAAAACGCCAGCCAATGCATGCCAGCACAACATCGCCTATTGGACGGGCGGTGACTGGTGGGGAGCAGGCCCTGGCGCTCACTCCCATGTTGGCGGTCTGCGTTGGTGGAACGTGAAGCATCCTGCGGCCTATCAGCAGCGCATGGATGCAGGGATCTCTCCAGGCCACGGTCGAGAGTACCCTGATGCCGATGCAGTTCAGCTAGAACGCACCATGCTGCTGACGCGCCTGAGTTCCGGTATGCAGATCAGCGATCTAGATGAAGTTGGCCGCAAAAAGATTGCTGGCTTGATCGCGGACTCACTGATCGATCCTAAGGCTGCCTTTGGCGGAACTTTGGTGTTAACGCAAAGAGGCCGGCTATTAGCCGACCTCGCAGTGCGCGAACTTCTCGATTTCTAAATCTGCAAAGTTCTACTTCATCAAGCGCAAGTTGTACTTGTAACGGTAAGGGTTGCCCTTGTTGGCTTGGATTCCCGCAAGGGCACCCGAAACCGTCATGAATACCCAAAGCGCTACGGCCAGTACAGAGAAGACCCAGCCAACAATCGGCACGATGGTCAGCACGTTTAACACGATAGCCAGAACGGTCAGCGGCAAGGTGAAGTTGAATGCTTCCTTGGATTCCTGAGCGGTAAACGCACCACGATCCCGGAACACAGCGAAGATAATAGCAGCCGGGATGCAGCCAAGAACTGCGCCGAAGTGAGCCATCGTTGACCACAGACGATCCTCAGTGGGAGTCAATGGCTGCGCAGAAGTTTGAGAGCCCTCAAAGCGGGAGTCATCCGAAGACTGCGTCTGGCGTGAAGTCACTATTATTCCTTGCTGTGGGGTTGTTGGTCATACCAATCATAGCCGGGTCTGCGCCGCAGGCTGGGAGTTTACGACGCGCTAATCCAACTATTAGTTATTTGTTAAGTAACCGTAATCTTCGGTGGTGAGGAAATCGATTAGTTCCTCAATCCTGCCCAACAGTTGTGGCTCTAGCTGCCCATAGTGTGAAACCGTAGACAAGATCCGCTGCCAACCAATGCCGATGTCCTCGGCAGTTTCGTGAGGCCAGCCGAAGGCCTTGAGGATACCGGTCTTCCAATCGGTACCCTTCGGGATCACCGGCCACGCTCTGATCCCCAACGTGGCGGGTTTGATCGCTTGCCACACATCGATGTAGGGGTGGCCGAGAATCAAAACGTTATTTGCTGCGCCGGGAACTTTTAGCGCTTCCGCCACAATGAGGGACTCTTTGGAACCGGCCACGAGGTGATCCACGAGGATACCAAGGCGACGTTCGGGGGATGGGGCGAAGTCACGGATCGCACCGGCTAGATCGTCCACACCATGCAGAGGCTCAACAACGATGCCTTCAACACGTAAGTCGTGGCCCCAAACCTTTTCAACCAGTTCCGCATCGTGTTTACCTTCAACCCAAATCCGACTGGCACGAGCCGCTCTTGCCTTGAGCCCGGACACGGCTCGGGAGCCAGAAGCGGAAACCAGGTTTTTAGGTGCGGCCACTTTTGCTACCGGGTCAATCATCTCCACGGGTTCGCCCTCAAGGAAAAAGCCAAACCCTGCTTGGAATGAGCGAGACTTGCCGTGGCGGTCCTCCAAAACAATGATTCGCATGCCACCAGATTTTTCGGTGCGTATGACTTCACCCACCCAGCCGGAAGAGACATCTTCGAGAATCATGCCCAGTTCAATGGGGACCTGGCGGAGTTTTTTGGGTGCTGGTGCACTCAGATCTTGCGGTCCCCAGGAGTAATTTGCCACGTACGGCCTTTCGCTGTGATCGAATACGCTCAAAAACCAATGCTAGCAACCGTTGAACGTATTAGACTTGGCACTTGACAGGTTAGAGTGCCAAACCCTTCACATGGGGATTGTTAGGAGGTGCTGTGGTGAGTGAGCTAAGGCGTTTGGATGTTCTGCGAGCAATCGTAGAAGACTACGTCCAATCCCGGGAGCCAGTTGGCTCCAAGGCGCTGCTCGACCGGCACAACCTCGGCGTCAGCGCAGCGACCATCAGAAATGACATGGCGTTGCTGGAAGAGGAGGGGCTGATTGCTGCCCCGCATACCTCTTCGGGACGCATCCCCACCGAAAAGGGCTACCGGCGTTTTGTGGACGAGATCGGCGAACTTAAACCGCTCTCTCGGGCTGAACGCGATGCGATCAACAAGATCCTCGATAGTTCCAATGACCTCGACGAGATGCTCAAGAGCACCGTTCGGTTATTGGCCCGGTTAACTAACCAGGTCGCGATGATCCAGGTGCCGCACTACGACATGGCTTCGCTGAAAAATCTTGAACTAGTTGCCTTGGGCAGTGCTCAGGTATTGATGGTCATGATCGCGTCCAATGGGACCGTGGATCAGCGAATGCTGGCTGTGTCGCGAGTGTACTCGGAGACTGAACTGGCCGATTTGAAGCTGTGGTTATTGAACAGCTTCGAGGGTGTGCAACTGGCAGAGTTGCGTGGAAAACTAACCCGTGCAGGGCTTAGCGCCCAGCAACAGTCGGATCCATTGGTGGACAGCGTTTTGCTTGCGTTGGAGGAAATGGCTCAAGCTGCCAATACTCAACGCATCATCATGTCGGGAACGGCAAATCTGGCCCGAGTGGAAGGCGACTTCCCGCTGAGCATCACCCCAGTGCTTGAAGCGCTGGAGGAACAAGTAGTGTTACTTAAATTGTTCTCTGAGCTAGAAGCCGATTCTCGTGGTGTGGCCGTAGCCATCGGCACCGAACACCACTATGGTCAGCTCTCTGAGGCCGCGGTTATTGCTACTACTTATGGTTCGGACGTGCGCAACAAGCTTGGCGTGCTCGGCCCAACCAGAATGAACTATCCGACCTCGATGGCCTCGGTGCGGGCTGTAGCCCGTTACCTGTCGAAGATTTTGGCGAACTAACAACGCTGGTATCACACCCAGCATTTTTTGAATTTTGCATTTTTAGGAAAGGACACGGCGAACAACGTGAGCTCGCATTACGAGACCTTGGGCGTTGCCAAGGACGCGACCCCGCAGGAAATCAAGAGTGCCTACCGCAAGCTGGCACGTAAGCTACACCCGGACGTGAACCCAAGCGCGGATGCCTCCGAGCAGTTTAAAGCTGTGACGCACGCCTACGAGGTCCTTTCTGACCAGACCAAGCGTTCGAACTACGATTCGACCGGAGATGAAAACGGTAATGGCCACCCAGGCTTTGGTGGTGGCGGCGGACAGGGCTTCGGCGGATTCGGCGACATCTTTGAACAGTTCTTCGGTGGCGGACAGGCCCAAGGCCCAGCATCGCGCACCCAGCCAGGTCGAGACGCACTGATCACCATCACCATCGATCTGGAAGATGCGGTCAAGGGCACCGTGTACCCATTGGAGATGGAAACCGCGGTCACCTGCAAGACCTGCAACGGCTCTTGCACCCGCGAGGGAACCAGCCCGGTCACCTGCGACATCTGCCATGGTGCCGGTCAGGTTCAGCGCCCAGTGCGTTCCTTCCTGGGCCAAATGATGACGGTGGAAACCTGTGCTGCTTGCCACGGCTTCGGTACCACCATCCCGGACCCTTGCTTGGAGTGCAACGGCGAAGGCCGCGTTCGCGAACACGTTTCGAAGTCGCTGAACGTTCCTGCCGGCGTGGATTCGGGAACTCGTATCCAGCTGCGTGGACAGGGTGAAGCTGGCCCGGGCGGTGGCCCGAACGGCAACCTGTTTGTTGAGATCGATGTACGACGCCACAAGATCTTCGAGCGAGCACAGAGTGATCTTCACGCCAAGATGACCATGCCAATGACCGCGGCAGCACTCGGTTCAGAACTGAAGCTGGAAACCTTTGATGGCGAACAGCCGATCAATGTTGACTCCGGTGCACAAGACGGCGACACCATCACCCTTCCAGGTCTTGGTGTTCCTCGTCTACGCGGTGGCAAGCGCGGCGATATCATCGTCCACCTGCAGGTAGAAACGCCAACCAAGCTTGACGCTGCCCAGCGCGACTTGCTCGAACAGCTGGCAAAGCTGCGCGGTGAGGAAATGAGCGCAGGACGTGTTGAGCACTCCGGCGGCATGTTCTCGCGTCTGCGTGACAAGCTGAACCAGCGCTAAAGATGAGCAACCACAGCTTTGTCATCGACGCTGATCTGGCACAAAACGCGGTGCCCGGTGACACTTTGGAACTCACCGGACCCGAAGCCCACCATGCGGTGACCGTCAAGAGGGTCACCGCCGGTGAACAGCTGGACCTGCTTGACGGGCGTGGTCTGCGCTTAAGCGTAGAAGTCCAGACCACGGGTAAAGATTTCCTCAGCGCCACGGTAGTCAGCAGATCTCAAGAGGTCACCAGCGATCACCCGGTGACCCTGGTGCAGGCTCTGTCCAAGGGGGATCGTGACTTGCAGGCCGTTGAATCGGCCGTGGAGCTTGGTGTGCTGGCGGTTCGCCCGTGGCAAGCTGATCGATCCATCGTGCGGTGGAATGCGGCAAAGGCCGAGAAGGCCTTAGCTAAGTGGCAAGCCCAGGTCCGTTCGGCACAGAAGCAATCACGGCGCGCCTTCGAGCCTGAGGTCTTGTCGCTGGCTAGCTCTAAGGAGCTGGCTAAGAATATCGCTGCTGAAACCAGCGCTGGTGCTCTCGTGTTGGTTTTGCACGAACAGGCGGAGCAGTCGGTAGCAGTTCATGTGTCCAAGTGGCGGGAAACTGCGCAGCCAGGCCAAAAGGTGCTGATGATTGTCGGGCCAGAAGGTGGCATCTCGGACACCGAGTTGCAGGCCTTCGTGGAAGCTGGGGCCCACGCGGCTTTGCTGGGGCAGCACGTACTTCGTGCCTCCACAGCTGGGCCGGCAGCGTTGGTGCTTATTCGGCATTTACTCGGCGAAATCTAGGTCAAAAAAATTATCGCGAGTACCAACAGGTACTCGCGATATTTTTTGCTAGGTCAAGTTATTTCAAGCCAAAGATGGTTCGGTCCTACTTGACGGTGAATTCGCTGGACACTTCGCCAACTTTGTCGTCCGAACCGGATTCCATGCCCCAGAAATTGAGTTTGTAAGAGCCAGCCGAAAGCCGTTCAACAATACTAAATGAGCCATCCTTTTGGATCTTTCCGGCGATGACCTGCTTTTGCGCAGTGATCACGGTGAGCTTTGAGTCGGCGTCCTTTTTCTGAAGCGAATAGAACGTACCGATATCAAACTTTGTGGTGCGACCGTTGATCGTGACCTTTTCGTCTTCCAGACTGGTGCCGAACTGTGGGTCGATCACCCAGATTGGTGCCATGAATTTGGCATTGCGTTCATAAACGTCTTTGAGGCGATGTCCACCAAAAACGTTGGCGTTCGGCTTGCCATCAACAAGGATTTTCACCGTCGCCGGTGTTTCTCCTACGAGGAGTCCGGAGCTGGCCGCGGCCGCCGTTGCGGTAAAGACCAACTGCTGGATGGAGCGTTCAGACAAACCCTCGTCCAGGTGGGCGTTGAAGACCTTCGCCGGCAAATCTAAGGTGATGACATTGGTATTGCTGATCGATACACCGACCTCATCTGAGGGCTTCATCAGGGTGTATCGGTGGGGACCAGCGGGATCGGCCGAGAGCAAGGTCCAGATCGCATCACCGATCGGCTCGTTATGCCGAGTGTCATCCATGTACTCGCGGTACAAGAACACGCCGGACTTTGTATTTTCTAACCAGTAGACCGGTAAACGAGTCAGTACGTCCATCTGTTCACTGGGGTCGGTAGATACCGGCAGATTCAGTGAGTCCGAGCTCGCACTGGCAGGCATCTCAAAAGAACTCTCACGATTCGCCAGACCGCAACCAGCGGCGACGACGAGAGCTGCAGTGATTCCAAGAATGCCGATCCGGCGTGGAATCTTCTGCGTGAACTTTGACTGCACTACGTACCAATCCAGAAGAAAATATTGTCTATGGGGCACCAAAACATTTTGGAGCCGCTGTCATAGCTTGCCATAAGATTTGTCCAAAACGACCCAAAAAGTACCCTCCCTACTAATCCGTAACCAAATCTATATCTTCGCGACCTGCTCCGAATAGATTCATTCAAGGGTACTTTCAGGTCTCGTACTTACGCTGAGACCTGAATTTTCGCCCGAATTCTTGATGACTGGATAGAATGGGACCAAGGACAAAGTAACACCACCGCCAAGCTCACAAAAGGGGCAGCAAGCACTGCATGCAGGTTGAACAGAATAAGACGCAAGCGGAAATCGATTCCGCATCGCTGACCATCAGTTTTGAAACAGCTGAACTCATGATCGCCACTTTGGGACCAAACGATGAGCTCTTGCGAATTCTCTCTGGTGCTTATCCTCAGGTTGGTTTCCGCCCCAATGGCCAGACTCTGGTTCTAGTTGGCGATCATCAGCAAGTCCGCAAAGCTCAACGAGTAACAGAAGAAGCTCGTTCGCTGGCTACGCGTGGCTCACGTATGAGCGCCGAAACCATTGAGCAGATCATCAAGATGCTCGGCGCTGGCAATCCCGATGCACCTACCGATGTGTTAGGCCTAAAGATTCTTTCCGGACGCGGCCGTGCCATTCGACCAAAAACGGTCAATCAGAAAAGCTATGTCGATGCCATTGAAGACTCGACCATCACCTTTGGTATTGGTCCAGCCGGTACCGGCAAGACCTTCCTCGCCATGGCTATGGCAGTAGCTGCCCTGCAGGACAAGCAGGTAAGCCGCATCATCCTGACTCGTCCGGCCGTTGAGGCAGGGGAGAAGCTAGGATTCTTGCCCGGTTCATTAACCGACAAGATCGACCCTTACCTTCGCCCGCTCTACGATGCGTTGCACGACATGGTGAATCCTGAAACGATTCCACAACTGTTGGAGGCGGGAACCATTGAGGTAGCCCCCTTGGCCTACATGCGTGGACGCACCTTGAATGATGCCTTTGTGATTCTTGACGAAGCGCAGAATACGACCAGCGAACAAATGAAAATGTTCCTCACCCGTCTGGGCTTCGGCTCCAAGATGGTAGTGACCGGAGACATCACCCAGGTAGATCTGCCTGGAAATACTGTCTCGGGTCTGCGCATGGCCAGCGAAGTACTTGAAGGCATCAATGACATCAGCATGTGCCGTCTGGATGCATCAGATGTTGTCCGCCATCGCTTGATCGCAGACATTGTTTCTGCCTACGACAGTTGGGATGACACCCGACGCAAAGACCACAACCGGGGACGGCGCAGCAAATGAGCATTGAAGTAAATAACGAAACTGAGTACGACGTTGACCTACAAGACGTCTCCAACTTGGCGGACTCGGTACTCAAGTCAATGTTCCTGCATCCTGAGACCGAAGTATCTGTCGTTTTTATCGACGAAGATGCCATGAGTGCTCTGCACGTGGAATGGATGGACCTTGAAGGTCCCACCGACGTGATGAGCTTCCCGATGGACGAGCTACGTCCGGGAACCGCGAAGGCACCGGGGGAGAACGGCATCCTCGGCGATATCGTCATCTGCCCTACCGTGGCCCAAGCGCAGGCTGAAGCCGGTGGGCACAGCACGCACGACGAGATCTTGCTACTTACCACCCATGGTCTGTTGCACTTGATGGGCTTCGACCACATGGAGCCAGAAGAAAAAGAAGAGATGTTCACCTTGCAACGCAATTTGCTCGAGGCCTACACGGGACGCCCTGCACCGAAGGAAACGGTGGAATAACCCCGTGGAAATACTTTTGCTGATTCTCGCCCTGGTTTTTATGGCAAGCTCTGCCGTGCTCACCGCCGCGGATTCAGCCTTCTACGCATTATCTCGGCACGCAGCTGAACGGCTACGTTCCGAATCAAATTCCAAGGCCCTCTCGGCGATCTTGGATGACACCGAAACACACGCGCAAGCCATCAAGTTCTGGCGCATCTGGTTTGAAACAGCCTCAGCAGTTGCCGTGGCGTTGCTCGTTGCCCAATGGATCGACAGCGTCTGGCTCATCGGATTGCTTTCAACCATTGTTATGGCCGCCCTCGGGTTTGTGCTGGTCAGCGTTTCACCTCGACGCTACGGACGCTCTAATGCTCAAGGCGTGGTGCAAAATACCGCGCCGTTGGTCCGCTTGCTACGTATTGCTCTCGGCCCGGTAACCAATTGGCTGGCCTCAATCGCCAAAGCACTAAGCCCCGGCGGTACCGATGAAGCAGGCTACCTTGGCAAAGAACGATTGCGGGACCTCGTGGATCGTGCCTCCGAAGGCGAAGACCTTGATGAGGAATCAGCCGAGCTGATTTCTTCGGTCATCGACTTGGAAGAAACCAGTGTGCGCTCGGTGATGGTCCCACGTACCGACATGGTGGTGTTCACCTCAGAACAGTCCTTGCATAGCGCGATCGACCTGTTCATCGCTTCGGGTTACTCACGCATCCCGTTGATCGGTGAAGATACCGACGACATCCTCGGCATCATCTACCTCAAGGACCTGATCCGCGAGATCCACGGACTGCAACAAGCCCAAACGCTGAGCGATCTAGCCCGCAAGGTGCGGTTTGTTCCGGAGTCAAAATCGGCCGCTGAGCTACTTCAAGAACTTCAGCAAGAATCAATCCATCTTGCCGTGGTCATTGACGAGTACGGTGGAACGGCCGGACTGGTCACGCTCGAGGATCTACTGGAAGAAATCGTCGGCGAGATCGACGACGAGTATGATCGATCGAGGGCCGAACTGATCGAAAACCCAGATGGGTCGTTGTTTGCTGTAGCTACCGCATCCATCGATGACATCGCCGATCACTTCGAAATGCACATTGACGAGGAAGACGTCGACACGGTCGGCGGTCTATTGTCCAAGGCGCTAGAATCGGTGCCGGTACTCGGCTCCACCGCCGATGTGCACGGTCTGCGGTTGACCGTAGTTGCCCTCGCCGGGCGACGAAACCGCATTGGCAAAATCCATGTAGAGCGTCTGGAGACGGACGCATCCGACCATAATGAGAACAACGAGGATTCCGCACATGAGCGAAAACCATAACCTGCTTTCCACCAGTGGGTGGCCCGAGAACTACCGTTCGGGCTTCACCTCCTTTGTGGGACGACCTAACGCCGGAAAATCGACGCTGACCAACGCGTTGGTTGGCCAGAAGGTTGCCATCACCTCGGCAAAACCACAGACCACTCGCCACACCATTCGTGGCATTGTGCACCGCGAAGATGCCCAGTTGATCTTGGTTGATACCCCGGGCCTGCACCGTCCGCGTACCCTGCTCGGGCAGCGCCTGAACGATCTGGTAGCAGACACCCTTTCCGAAGTTGACGCGATTGGCTTCTGCATCCCAGCCAACGAAAAAATTGGCCCCGGTGACCGTTACATCGCCACCCAGCTCGCGCAGTTGCAGCGCAAACCCATCGTCGCCCTGGTCACCAAGGCTGACTTGGTAGACCGCGAACAATTGGCGCAGCAACTTATTGCCGTAGCCGAAATGGGAACCCAAAACTTTGGGGAGAACGGCTTCTCGGCCATCGTCCCGGTCTCGGCAGTGAAGGAATTCCAGGTTCAGGAAGTCGCTGACGTACTTGTTGAGCAGCTGCCAAAGGGCCCACCACTGTACCCAGACGGCGAGCTGACCGATGAGCCTGAGGCCAAGATGGTCGCCGAACTGATCCGTGAGGCAGCACTCGAGGGCGTTCGTGACGAACTTCCACACTCGTTGGCAGTTGTTGTTGAGGAAATGATCCCTCGTGAAGGTCGTCCCGAGAACAACCCGCTGTTCGATATTCACGTGTCTTTGTTTGTTGAGCGATCCAGCCAGAAGGCCATCGTTATTGGCCGTGGTGGCTCGCGTCTGCGCGAGGTTGGCTCCAACGCGCGCAAGGGCATCGAAAAGCTGCTTGGCACCAAGGTTTACCTCGACTTGCACGTCAAGGTGGCCAAGGACTGGCAGCGCGATCCTAAGCAGTTGGGACGTTTGGGCTTCTAGGCATAGCTAGAAATCTTCATCCTTACTCTCATCCCTGTCGGTCTTTGGACCGGCAGGGATGAAGTCTTTAAGCCCGGCAACCCCAGGCATCTTGTCCACAATGTGACACAAGTCCGACATAAGTTTGAACCCTGCCGAACGCTCGGTGTTATGCTCAAATCGTGCATTTCGAGCTTCTACTTCTACTGTGCCGCTGCGAGGATCCAAAGGACCGTTAGTGGTCTACAGGCCGACCCCTCGTCGCGGAGTAGCTCTTGTCTGGCCCCACAAACTAAGCACTATTTTTGTCTAGGGGACACACCGAAATGCAGAACATGCAGAAATCTTCGAACATGCCAATCCACAAGTATGTTCCTTTCCAGGACCAGATCGAAGTAAACCTTCCCGATCGCACCTGGCCCGATAAGTACATCATCAAGGCCCCGCGCTGGTGCGCCGTTGACTTACGTGATGGAAACCAAGCGCTGATCGACCCGATGAGTCCTGAGCGCAAGCACAAAATGTTCGACCTGCTCGTCCAGATGGGCTACAAGGAAATCGAGGTCGGCTTCCCGTCCGCCTCGCAGACCGACTTTGACTTTGTGCGTCAGCTGATCGAACGCGGCATCCCTGATGATGTCACCATCCAGGTTTTGACCCAGTCACGCGAGCACCTGATCGAGCGCACCTATGAAGCGCTGGAAGGCGCCAAGCAGGCCATCGTTCACCTGTACAACTCCACCTCGATCCTGCAGCGCGAAGTAGTCTTCCGTCAGGACGAGGACGGCATCGTGGACATCGCAGTTCAGGGCGCGCGTCTGTGCAAGAAGTACGAAGAGCAGCTGACCGGCACCAAGATCACCTACGAGTACTCGCCTGAGTCCTACACCGGTACCGAGCTGGCTTTTGCA
Organism: Glutamicibacter sp. MOO4; assembly: GCF_056934395.1. Taxonomy (NCBI): domain Bacteria; kingdom Bacillati; phylum Actinomycetota; class Actinomycetes; order Micrococcales; family Micrococcaceae; genus Glutamicibacter; species Glutamicibacter sp. MOO4. The sequence goes on along the minus strand of NZ_CM167800.1, from coordinate 1,176,729 downwards.
AAGCGCATCTCCGAGGCGGTGGCCGAGGTACTGGAGGCCACTCCAGAAAACAAGATGATCCTGAACTTGCCAGCCACCGTGGAAATGGCCACCCCTAATGTGTATGCCGACTCCATTGAGTGGATGCACCGCAACCTGGCTAACCGCGATTCGATCATTCTTTCACTGCACCCACACAACGACCGTGGCACCGGTGTTGCCGCAGCTGAACTGGGCTACCTGGCCGGCGCAGACCGCATCGAAGGCTGCCTGTTTGGTAACGGTGAGCGCACCGGCAACGTGGACCTGGTGACCCTGGGCATGAACATGTTCGGTCAGGGTGTTGACCCAGAAATCGACTTCTCCGACATGGACCACATCCGTCGCACTGTTGAATACTGCAACCAGCTGCCAGTTCCAGAACGCAGCCCTTACGGTGGCGACCTGGTGTTCACCGCTTTCTCTGGATCACATCAGGATGCGATCAAGAAGGGTCTGGAGTCCATGGAAGCCAAGGCAAATGCCGCGGGCAAGGACATCAACGACTTGGTTTGGGCTGTACCGTACCTGCCGATCGACCCGAAGGACATTGGTCGTTCCTACGAAGCTGTGATTCGTGTGAACTCGCAGTCCGGTAAGGGTGGCGTCGCCTACCTGCTGAAGAACGACTACAACCTGGATCTGCCACGTCGTGCGCAGATCGAGTTCTCTGGTGTCATCCAGCGCACCACCGATACCGAAGGTGGCGAAATCTCCTCGGAGCGCATCTGGAACGTCTTCCAAGATGAGTACCTGCCAGTATCCAAGGATTCAGATTTGGATCCATGGGGCTACTACGAAATCGCTTCAGTCATTGCAACCTCGGCTGAAGACGGCAGCTTCCAGCTGGATACCAAGCTGGTTATCGACGGTGTAGCTCACGAGCGTAGTGCTCAGGGCAACGGTCCACTGTCCGCGCTGGTCAAGCTGCTCAACGAAGACGGCGTGGATCTGCGCGTCTTGGACTACACCGAGCACGCACTGAGCGAAGGTGGCAATGCTAGCGCAGCAGCCTTTGTTGAATGTGCTGTGGGAGATCGCATCCTGTGGGGCATTGGTATGGACACCAACACCAACATTGCTGCCCTGAAGGCAGTGGTTTCGGCAGTGAACCGCGCAATCCGCGACGCCGCCTAGCCACAAGCCTCTTCAACGCACGGCGGGCACGAAGTCAAACAACTTCGTGCCCGCTGTGCGCTGTTTTAATTGCCTGCGACACTCGCACCTTTGCTGATTGCGCAGTTTGATCTGGGTAGTGGGAGAATATTCTTCGTGTCCAGATCAGGTTTTGCTTCTAAAAGCTACCACACTCGTGGTTTGGTCTTACGTACCCACAAACTGGGTGAAGCGGACCGAATTATCACCCTGCTCACGCCCAAGGGGATCGTGCGAGCCGTTGCCAAAGGCGTTCGTCGTACTTCCTCGCGACTCGGCGCAACACTCGAGCCTTTTATGGAGGTCGAGGCGCTGCTGGTGATGGGTAGAAACCTAGATATCGTTTCTCAGGCCCAGCTTCAAAACTCCTATGGGCACCTGCTGGTGGCAGATTATCCAAGTTATACGGTAGCTAATGCGATGGCCGAGATCGCTGAAAAACTTCTTGAGGCCGAAAGCGATAATATCGCCCAACAGTACCGGCTGTTCCATGGTGCCATTGCGTTGCTCTCCAAACAGCGGGTGGATTCCGGAGCCGTGCTCGATTCCTACATCTTGCGGGCGCTTTCAATTGCAGGTTGGGCGCCGTCGTTCACCAATTGTGTCCGTTGTGGCAAGCCGGGGCCGCATGAAGCGGTACATGTGCAGCTAGGCGGGGTCGTTTGTACCGACTGCCGCCCGGCTGGTTCATTGTCCCCACATCCAGTGACCATCCAATACCTGCAAGCTCTGCTGACCGGCGATTGGGACACCGTCGCCCAAGCCGGACCTCGCGCACGCAAGCAGGCCGCGGACATCGTGGCAAACTATTTACAGTGGCACCTTGAGCGCGCAGTAACTTCCCTACGTCTCGTGGAGAGAAATTGAAAAAACTTCCCAAGATTACCGGCCGACCAGGCCCCGTCGCACCCTATGCACACCCTGCGAACCCGGTCATGCCAACGGTTCCACGTGAGCTGATTCCTGAACACGTTGCCATCGTGATGGACGGTAACGGACGTTGGGCCAATGAACGTGGACTGCCTCGTACCGAGGGACACCGCGCTGGCGAAGCTGCCCTGCTGGACGTTATTGCTGGTGCCGTGGAAATGGGCATCAAGTACGTTTCTGTCTACGCTTTCTCCACCGAAAACTGGAAACGTAGTCCCGAAGAGGTGCGCTTCCTCATGGGCTTCTCCCGCGATGTGCTTCGTCGCCAACGCGACACCCTGAATTCGTGGGGCGTACGAATCCGTTGGTCCGGTCGCGAACCTAGACTGTGGAAATCAGTGATCAACGAACTGCGCGTTGCCGAGCAAGCCACCGAAGCAAACCTAGGTTGCCAGCTGACCATGTGCGTGAACTACGGCGGACGCGCTGAGATCGGCGACGCGGTGAGCGAAATCGCCAAGGATGTTGCTGACGGAAAGCTTCGTGCCAGCGCTGTCAGCGAAAAGACCATCGCCAAGTACCTGTACGCCCCTGAATTACCTGACGTGGACTTGTTCCTACGCACCAGCGGAGAGCAGCGAACCAGCAACTTCTTGCTGTGGCAATCCGCGTACGCCGAGATGGTGTTCCTGGATCAGCTCTGGCCTGATGTTGACCGCCGCACCCTCTTTACCGCGGTAGAGCAATACGCCCAACGCGATCGTCGTTATGGCGGCGCAGTGGACAAGCCTCAGAGCTAAGTATTATGGCCGAGCAGTACCAACCATTCGTAACCACAGACCAAGATCTTGGTAGGCAGATGCCCGCGCCGGTTCGGCCGAGGTAAAGACGTCGTGCATGGCACCGGGAACTTCACATAGGGTGACAAAGCTACCTAGCTTTGCCGCCCGGAGTCTTGTCTGTTGAACGTCGAGTACTGAATCGGAATGTTGCATCTCGGGGGAGTAACTAGTGCCGATGCGCGTCCGGTCCGATGTCATGACCAAGATGGGCAGCTTTAGACCTAACCCCTTGGCGACCATGGCGTGGCCTTCAAAGATCGTCTTGAGCCATCCGGCCGTATTGGGAAAAGCGAGCCGAGGTCGCCATAGCCGGTGAACGTCCCATTGCCCTTGTGCCTGGGTGCTCAGCGACTGCCAGTAGTGATCAAATTCTGGGCCCATCAGTTTTCGACGTGGATTTGTTCTGGTGAGCGCTTCCATCAGCCCATGAATAGGAATGCGCAAAAAGGCGGTTCCCTGAAATTCGAGCCAGGGTGAATTCAGTACAAGTGCCTTGATCTTTGGATTGGTTCGAGCGATCCACAAACTCAGGATCAGGCCACCGGTTGAGTGGCCCTGGGCTACCACCGGAAGGCCGTGATGCTCGGTACTCATTAGGTCCAGGGCCGCTTCGATGTCTTGGTCGAAGATCGAAAGATCATCCACGTACCCTGGCAGTTGATGTTCAGACCTCAGGCTGCGGCCGTGCCGTCGTAGGTCCAACGCGTAAAAGTGGTAACCATGAGCGTGCCAAAAAGTTGCCAGCTCTCGATTGTAAAAGTAGTCGCTCCACCCGTGGATGCTAAGCACAATGCCTTGGGCTTTCCTGCCGAGCTTATGTCGCCGCCCTGGCGGAACGTAGCGAACCAGAGTTGCAACAGCCGGACCTTCGTCATCAACACCAAAATCTAAAGTACGCTGCTCAAAGTCTTCTCCCATAGGATCTGCGGTCCATTGGCCCGAAAGTGTTGAGGAAAGATAATCGGGCCACGATTCGCTCGAGGGACTCGTCGGCAACTTCATATCTTGAATACTACCCATCTCGAGTTGGCTGTTTGAGGTTCTTCACGGGAAAATGATTTTATGCGCATTTACCCTCTGGTCTTCAAACATGTGTTCACCAAAATGGATCCTGAACAGGCACACCATTTTGCATTCAACGCCATCAAGATTGCGCAACGCGCAGGGCTCACCAAAGTGACGCGTAAATTCTTCGCGCCGGCACCTAAGCTGAAGCGAACCGTCATGGGCATTGACTTCCCATCACCGTTTGGACTCGCGGCTGGTTTTGATAAGGGCGCTACCGGGATCGTTGCGCTCAGCGACATTGGTTTTGGACACGTCGAGATCGGTACGGTTACCGGTCAGGCGCAGCCAGGTAACCCGCAGCCGAGACTCTTCCGTCTGGTTGAAGACCGTGCGGTGATCAACCGTATGGGATTCAATAACGAAGGCGCCGAACGCGTTGCAGCGAGAGTATCCAATGCTCGTCAAGCACTGAAAAGTGATTACGACGCTACCCGTCCGGTGATCGGCGTGAACATCGGCAAGACTAAAGTTGTCGAACTTGAAGATGCAGTGGGGGATTACCTCGCGTCAACACGTCAGCTGGCCATCCACGCGGACTACCTCGTGGTTAATGTGTCCAGCCCAAATACTCCGGGTCTACGCTTGCTACAAAGTGTGGAGTCGTTGCGACCACTGCTCAGTGAAGTTGGACAGCTGGCAGATAACGTAGCCGGTCGTCATATTCCGTTGCTGGTCAAGATTGCACCGGATCTGAGTGACGAAGACGTTTCTGAAGTTGCCCAGTTGGCAGTGGAACTTGAGCTCGACGGAATTATCGCCACCAATACAACCATTGGACGCGATGGGCTAAAGAGCGATTCTGCGAAGGTTCAGGAAATTGGCGCCGGCGGTTTATCAGGTGCTCCTTTGAAGCAGCGTTCCCTCGAAGTACTTCGCCAGCTGCGTTCCTTGGTTCCTGAACAGATGGCACTGATCGCTGTGGGCGGTGTTGAGAATGCCCAAGACGTTAAGGATCGACTGGACGCAGGCGCAAACCTCGTTCAGGGTTACACCGCGTTCCTTTACGAAGGACCGTTCTGGGCGCGCTCGATCAACAAGAGCCTAGAGCGCATTCTGTAATCAGCTGCGCTGGAAAAAGCATGATTTGGTAAAGCAGTGGAGAACGAGTTTGAACTTGTTCTCCACTGCTTTTTTGTATCCGCGACTACAAGTCGATAAGGAATGCGTCTGCTCGGGGGAGTACAAGGTTTTTAGGGCCAGGACACTAACCCTTAGTAAAACCTTGTAAAAGTATATACACACTTTAAACATTGTAACTGGCCACTAAAGGATATTAGAAAAGGGACAAGCTCTTTTGAGCTTGTCCCTTAGTGGCTGGTACAGCCGAAATTAGTCGATTTTGGCGCCTCGGGCGACCTGTGGCTTCGGCAAACGAAGCTTACGGAACTGCATTCCACGCATCGCTGCGTACATGCGGATACCGCGTTCCATATGGCCAAACTTTGCCACTAGGCGACGCTTGAGCACGATTGAAGTGAAGATCGCTTCAAGGATGATCAAGGCGATAACAACCCAGAGGGCGATCTGAACGATCATCTGAACCGGCAGATTCCGTTGGAATACCAGCGAGATCACCAAGAAGGCCAGGATGATAAACATCATGAACTCGCCGAACATCCAACGAGCATCAATGAAGTTGCGAGTGTAGCGCTTCTGTTCACCCTGATCACGTGGCATCAGGTAGCGCTCTTCACCTGTCTCATTGGCCAAGCGAAGGCGGTTCTGAGCTTCGATGCGTCGCTGACGCTCTGCTTCTTTGGCTTCCTTGCGGTCAGTAGGCACCAAGGGGCGCTGACGGTTTGCCTGCTGCGCACTGCGCTTGGGCGTTGGTCCCGCTTTACGGCCATCCGTTGAATCCGGAGCCTGCTCTGCGGGCTGTACATTTACGGGGGATTGAGGATCATCCTTTTTACGTCCAAACACCCCACCATCTTAGCCGGAAATAGTTAGCCACGTGACATTCGATACGCGAGGAATTGCTAGGCTGAAGACATGAGCACAAATTCAACCTTCGACGCCGCAACGAATGGCGTCGATATTCAGTCACTCAAGAACCACATTGATTCAAACTTCGAGCAGATCCTCGAAGAGCTCAAGACTTTGGTTTCTATCCCGAGCATCGCTTGGGAGTCCTTTGATCCGCAGAACTTAGAGAAGTCCGCACAAGCGGTCGCCGAGTTAGCTAAGAACGCAGGCATGGAATCGGTAGAGATTCTGCGCGAACCAGCTGACGATGGCACGATGGGCGCTCCTGCAGTTGTCGCTCAACGCAAGGCAGCTCCCGGCAAGCCAACCGTTCTGCTTTATGCCCACCATGACGTGCAGCCTCCAGGCAACGACGCGGATTGGAACACGCCGGTATTCGAAGCCACCAAGGTAGGGGACCGCCTCTTTGGCCGCGGCGCTGCCGACGACAAAGCCGGCATCATGGTTCACATCGCCGCATTGCGCGCGGTGCTTGATCTGGTCAGCGATTTTGGTGTTGGCGTTACCTACTTCTTCGAAGGTGAGGAAGAAGCTGGATCGCCGTCCTTCCGCAACTTCCTCGAAGCACACCAGGACAAGCTGGCAGCCGACGTGATCGTTGTTGCCGACTCCAGTAACTGGGCCGTGGGTACCCCGGCGTTGACCAGTTCATTGCGCGGTATGTGTGCAGCGGAGATTACCGTTCGTTCGCTGAAGCACGCCGTTCATTCGGGCATGTTTGGCGGTCCAGTGCTGGACTCGCCGTTACTCGCTGCAAAGCTCATCTCCACCTTCCACAATGAAGATGGTTCGGTCGCCGTTCAGGGCTTGGTGTCCAATGAAACTGCGGACGTCGACTTCGACGAGCAGCAGTTCCGCAATGACTCGGGCGTCCTGGATTCGTTCGAATTGGCCGGTACCGGGAAGATCACCGATCGCCTGTGGAATAAACCAGCGCTGAGCGTCATTGGAATGGATATGCCTAGCGTTGATCAGTCGTCGAATACCCTCATTGCGCAAACGCGTTTTAAGGTTTCGATGCGATTGGCTCCGGGACAAGATCCAGCACAGGCTCTGTCCGCCCTAGAAGAGCACGTAATGGGTGTCGATCTTCGCGGTGCACAGGTGGACTTCAAGGCAACCGAAGCCGGAAATGCTTATAAGGCTGATCTTGATGCTTCGGCTAATGACACCGCCCGATGGGCGTTGGAACAAGCTTGGGGTGTTGTACCGGTAAATATGGGCTTAGGTGGCTCAATCCCATTCATCGCTGATTTGCTCGAAGTCTTCCCGAAGGCGCAGATTCTTGTGACCGGTGTTGAGGACCCTGATTCAAGGGCGCACTCCGCGAACGAGTCACTGCACATCGGAGACTTCCAGCACGCTATCGAGGCCGAAGCGCTTCTACTGGCAAGGATCAACGTCGAAGGGCTATGAGGCGCGTCATACGAAGTGACACAGGGGGAGAAATCTTAGCTGTTGCGACGTAGGATAGAACCAAGAGCAGAGGCTGAACTTTGAGGGCAATCCTTGAAGCTGAAGCCATAACTAGCAGTAATGGGAGGAAATCATGACTGTAACTGTTGACCAGACCAAGGGTGACCCAACCGAGTTGCCAACCCATGAGGTAAACATTTCCGATGTGGCCGCAGACAAGGTGCGCTCATTGTTGGAGCAGGAAGGCCGCGACGATTTGCGTTTGCGCATCGCCGTTCAGCCAGGCGGCTGCTCGGGCCTGATCTACCAGCTCTACTTTGATGAGCGCATGCTCGATGGTGACGCTGTGCGTAACTTCGATGGCGTAGAGGTCATCGTAGACAAGATGAGCGTCCCATACCTTGCTGGTGCATCCATTGACTTCGAGGACACTATCTCGAAGCAGGGCTTCACCATCGATAACCCTACGGCTTCCGGCTCTTGCGCCTGTGGAGACTCCTTCCACTAGGTCTTAGGGAACTAACGCCGCTGTTCAAACGTTGAAGAAATTTCTCGTTAGAACAGCGGCGTTTTTCGGCATTCTGACCCCTGAGAGGGTAAGCTCTACGTTAAGTAGTAAAACTATGTTTCCTCTTCGTGAGCCACCTCACTGTGCAACTCGTTTAACCACGAGGTGACTTATGAAGACCACATTCTGCACCAACAAAGAGGAAGGGCCGTCTGTGAGTTCGCAAGACCGAACCGGCAGTCGCGGGTCTGCTAAAGCCAAAGTTTTGGCTTTAGTCGGCACTGGCGCACTGCTTTTGACGGGATGTTCAGCGGAGGCAAAACGCGGTTGGCTCCCCAACGTGGAGCGCGACACCACCAACCACACCGGTGCAATCCAGGATTTCTGGGTTCACTCGTGGATCGCCGTGGTAGTCATCGGTGTTTTGACCTGGGGATTGATGCTCTGGTGCATCGTCGCCTACCGCCGCCGTAAGACTGACACGGGTTACCCACGTCAGCTGAGCTACAACATGCCACTGGAGATCTTCTACACGGCCATTCCTTTGGTCCTTGTTCTAGTCTTCTTTAGCTTCAACAACACCCTTGAGAAGAGCATCAACAAGCCGGTTGATTCTCAGCTCGTCGTAGACGTTCGTGCCAAGCAGTGGTCTTGGGACTTCAACTACACCTACCAGGGATCTGAAAAGCACTTCACCGGCACTCAGGCTCACCTGCACACCGACGGTTCAGAAGGTGCTCGTGAAGAGCTGCCAACCTTGTACTTGCCAGCTGGCAAGTCGGTACAGCTAGATCTGAACAGCCGCGACGTCATCCACTCGTTCTGGGTACCAGCCTTCTTGCAGAAGCTGGATATGATCCCGGGCAAGACGAACCATATTTACCTCACCCCACAGGTTGAAGGTAACTATGACGGTAAGTGCGCCGAGCTCTGCGGTGAGTACCACTCCGAAATGCTGTTCAACGTCAAGGTTGTAAGCGAGTCCGAATTCAAGGCTCAGCTTGCAAAGATGGACGATGGACACATCGGTGAAGAGTACGACCGTCAGCCTGACGCAGTAAACGGCAAAGTTGTAGAGCACGGGGAAGGAGAGTAATCGCTATGTCAACATTTGAATACGCTTCTGACGACTTCAAGTCGGTTACCTCGGCCGTGGTTCCAAAGTCGAAGGGTCGCATCTTCGTCGACTACATTACTTCGACTGACCACAAGAAGATCGGGTACATGTACCTGATCAGCTCGTTCATTCTGTTCTGTGTAGGTGGCGTTATGGCGCTGCTGATTCGTGCAGAGTTGTTCCAGCCAGGTATGCAGATCCTGCAGACCAAGGAACAATACAACCAGCTGTTCACCATGCACGGCACCGTCATGCTCCTGATGTTCGCAACCCCGCTGTTTGCTGGTTTTGCTAACGTCATGATGCCACTGCAGATCGGTTCCCCAGATGTGGCCTTCCCACGTCTGAACGCTTTGGCTTTCTGGTTCTTCGCTATGGGCTCGGCAATCGCGCTGGCCGGCTACCTCACCCCACAGGGTGCAGCAAGCTTCGGTTGGTTCGCTTACGCTCCACTGTCGAACACCACCTTCTCGCCAGGCGTTGGCGGAGACCTTTGGGTCTTCGGTCTAGCACTGTCGGGCTTCGGTACCATCTTGGGTGCCGTCAACTTCATCACCACGATCATCTGCCTTCGTGCACCTGGTATGACCATGTGGCGCATGTCGATCTTCTCGTGGAACACCTTGATCACTTCATTGCTGGTCCTGATGGCCTTCCCACCGCTGGCAGCTGCGCTGTTCGCTTTAGGTGCTGATCGTCGCTTTGGTGCTCACATCTTTGATCCTGATAATGGCGGTGCAGTCCTATGGCAGCACCTGTTCTGGTTCTTCGGACACCCAGAGGTTTACATCATTGCGCTGCCGTTCTTCGGTATCGTCTCTGAGATCTTCCCGGTCTTCAGCCGCAAGCCGATCTTCGGTTACAAGGGTCTGGTCTTCGCGACCATCTCGATCGCTGCATTGTCGGTTTCCGTGTGGGCACACCACATGTACGTCACTGGCTCGGTAATGCTTCCGTTCTTCGGTTTCATGACCATGCTGATCGCTGTACCAACCGGTGTGAAGTTCTTCAACTGGATCGGTACCCTGTGGCGCGGTTCGATTACTTTCGAAACCCCAATGCTGTGGAGCATCGGCTTCATGATCACCTTCTTGTTCGGTGGTTTGACCGGTATTATCCTTTCGGCACCTGCGCTGGACTTCCACGTTTCTGACTCGTACTTCGTGGTGGCACACTTCCACTACGTGGTCTTCGGTACCGTTGTCTTCGCAATGTTCGCTGGCTTCTACTTCTGGTGGCCAAAGTGGACCGGCAAGATGCTCAACGAGCGTCTTGGCAAGATTCACTTCTGGATGCTGTTCATCGGCTTCCACGGAACCTTCCTGATCCAGCACTGGTTGGGTGTAATGGGTATGCCACGTCGTTACGCCGACTACATGCCTGAAGATGGTTTCACCACCATGAACCAGGTTTCGACCGTATTTGCATTCATTCTTGGTGCCTCCATGATTCCGTTCTTCTGGAACGTATGGACCACCTTCCGCAATGGTGCAAAGATCGACGTAGACGATCCATGGGGCTTTGGTGCTTCGCTGGAGTGGGCAACTTCTTGCCCACCACCACGTCACAACTTCCACTCGATTCCACGCATCCGTTCAGAGCGTCCAGCTCTGGACCTGCACCACCCGGAACTGAGCGGTCGAGTTACCCCTGAATCGCCGGCTGCAAAGATCTTTGGCCCTGCTGACCAGAAGGATCTGTAACGATGAAAGTTGAATCCTGGATTTTCCTAGGTGGCGTTTTCTTCTTCGCCCCTATTGCAGTCGTTTACGGCTACATGACCAACTGGAGCGAATGGGTTGGGTTCATGGCATTGCTAATGCTCGTGGGCCTGTCCGCCATGGTTGGTTGGTACCTGATGTTCACCGCCAAGCGCGTCGGGCTTCGTCCCGAAGACCGCGTTGATGGTGAGATCCACGAGAACGCCGGTGACATCGGAATGTTCTCGCCATGGAGCTGGTGGCCACTGGTACTTGCCGGTTCCGCAGCGATCGCCTTCTTGGGCGTCGCCGTTGGCTGGTGGGTCTTCTTCATCGGCGCAGGTTTGTCGATCGTAGGTTTGACCGGCTGGGTTTACGAATACAGCCGTGGAGACCACGCACACTAAGCAGTACTCCTAATGGGGTGACAAGCAATTGCTTGTCACCCCATTAGTCTTTTAACATCAGTAGGGTCGACACCACAGTCTCGGCTTAGCTCGAATAGAAGGGTCAAGCATGCGCCATGCACCACAGCCGAAAGTTGAGGCTCAGCTTGATCCGCAGAGCAAGCAGAGCAAATACCGGCAGATCAGAGAAATCCTGCGGACCCACGCGCGCGAAGCCTGCAAGCCAGGGTACAAGCTACCGCCCGAGAGAGAACTCGCTGAACACTTTTCGGTGGCCCGTAAGACCATCAGGCAAGCTATTGATGCCCTAGTTGATGAACAGGTGCTCAAGCGTGTCGTTGGCATTGGAACATTTGTTGTGCCAGAGAAACTGGATTTACGGGTCAGGCTGCATTCCTACTCCGAAGACATGATGCGCCGTGGCATGGTCCCGGATGCTCACGTTCTCGCATTCGCGGAGATCAAGTCCAGCCCGAACCTTGCCCTGCAACTCATGGTTGAGGAGGGGGCACCCGTGGTGCAGTTTAAGCGCCTGCTGTTGGCCGACGGTACTCCCATGAGTTTGGACGAAAACTATATGCCGGCGGATCTAGTTCCAGGCTTTGTCGACGGCGAACCGCCATCAAAGTTGTATCAGGCGCTGCACGAGCGCTACGGCATCCTTTTGGAGTGGGGTGAGGATCAGGTCGAAAGTACAGCAGCAAGCAAGTCACAGGCGCATTTGCTGGGCGTAGAGCCAGGCTTCCCACTGTTGCAGATCACCCGCTATGCGTATATTGGCGAGCGACTGGCCGACTACTCGGTCTCGCTCTACCGTTCGGACCGTTACAAGCTCTTTGTACCGCTACAGCGTGTTGGAACCCGTACGCCGCGTTACACCGAGGCGTACTGACACCACTGCTCTAAAACTTTCCCGTCTCGTAGCTAGAAGGCTGTGGGCTGCTTTTGATGAATCAGCTGGGGGAGTCACGCTGAGAGAACTGTCTGGCTCAGCTGCCTGCTCCCGGGCTCACCCTGGACTAACTACGGACGAGTTGGTCATCACGTCCAATCGGGACTGTTGCCCTGGTCCAGACTTGCTCGCTGCCTGAAATTAGCATCCGTGTCGCGTTGAGGCAGGTGGGTCAGCCTTCACCAGTTCCTCAGACGCCCCTGGTCCGCTTCACGAGCCTGCGCAGACACCGAAGCACCCGGTGGCTCATGCATCCCCGTTACCGGCGCGCAGGGGGGACGCTGTGGCTTTGGGAGTTAAATAAATGAGGGACACACCGTTTGGTGTGTCCCTCATTTAGTGACTAACGCGAGTCGGAATTACTTCTCGATCGAGTCTGCTTTGTTGCCCTCAACCTCATGGTGACCGTGAGCAGCATGTGCTGCTTCCAGTTCCGATGGGGTAACAGGAGCAACACGATCTTCGAAGAAGAACTTCGAGATCATTGCGCGGCGCTTCTCCGAACCGGAGACGTGGCCAGCGGCGTCAGGCTCTGCCGGGATGTACTGGCGATCCACGAAGTTGGTCAAGAGGTAACGCTTGTACACGTCAACCTCTTCGTGCTTCTCAGTGAATGCACCTTCAGGGGACATCTGGATGATGCCAGCTTCACGGCCGTGCAATACGATCTCACGATCCTTGCGCTGCAGCGAGAGGCAGATACGACGGGTCAACCAGAAGGCGAAGATTGGGCCTAGGAAGAACAGTGTACGCAACCAGTACGTCACATCGTTCAGTGACACATGGAAGTGCGTTGCGATCAAGTCAGAGGATGCAGCTGCCCACATCACGCTGTACAAGGTCACACCGGCCATACCCATGGCGGTACGGAACGGAGCGTTACGCGGACGATCCAGCAAGTGGTGCTCGCGGTTGTCCTTGGTTACCCAACGCTCAATCCAAGGCCATGCGAACATCACCATGAAGATTGCGCCAGCAGGAACCAGTGCAGGCAACAGAACCGAAAGAACCAGAGTGTTGGTACCCCATGGGAATGGGATGTTCCACTCGAAGCTGAAGTTTCCAAGAACACCTGGCATCAAGCGCAGGGCGCCGTCAACAAAACCGATGTACCAGTCAGGCTGGGTACCAGCCGAAACAGGGGATGGGTCGTATGGTCCGTAGTTCCAAATCGGGTTGATCTGGAACAGGCCAGCGATCAGGGCAACGATGCCGAAGACGATGAAGAAGAATCCACCGGCCTTTGCAGCGTAAACCGGACCAACTGGGAAGCCAACAACGTTGTCGTTGGTGCGACCTGGGCCTGGGTACTGAGTGTGCTTGTGAGTCACAACCATGAACAGGTGGATGACGATCAGCAAGATGATCACTGCAGGCACAATCATGATGTGCAGTGAGTAAAGACGCTGGATGACATGCTCGCCTGGGAACTCGCCGCCGAAGAAGAACATCGACAGGTAAGTACCAACGATTGGCAGTGCCTTCATAACGCCATCGATAATGCGCAGACCGTTACCGGAAAGCAGATCATCGGGAAGGGAGTAACCGGTGAAACCAGCGGCCATACCCATAATCAGCAGAACGCCACCAACAACCCAGTTCAATTCACGTGGGCGACGGAATGCACCGGTGAAGAACACGCGGAGCATGTGCACGGACAGCGAAGCTACGAAGAGCAATGCCGACCAGTGGTGTACCTGACGCATGAACAAGCCACCGCGAACATCGAAGGAGATGTCCATAGTGGATGCCATAGCCGTGGACATTCCAAGGCCCTTCATTGGCACGTACGAACCTTCGTAGACCACGTGGGCCATCGATGGATCGAAGAAGAAGGTGAGGAAGGTACCCGAGAGCAGCAACAGTACGAAGGTGTACATTGCCACTTCACCGAACATGAATGACCAGTGATCTGGGAAGATCTTGCGACCGAATTCCTTGACGATGCCTGAGGCACCAACGCGGGAATCAACAAAATTCGCAATACGACCGGTGGTGGTCGCTGGGGTGTATTCGTTAGATGCACTCATGATTAGCCACGCTCCCAGTAGGCTGGGCCAACAGGCTCGTGGAAGTCACTCTGTGCAACCAGGTAGCCGTCAGCGTCAACGGTGATTGGCAGCTGAGGTAGAGCGTGTCCAGCCGGTCCGAAGACAACCTTGCATTCCTGAGTCAGGTCGAAGGTCGACTGGTGGCAAGGGCACAGCAGGTGGTGCGTGTGCTGCTCGTACAGTGCGATTGGGCAACCAACGTGGGTGCAAATCTTGGAGTACGCAACGATACCGTCAACGTTCCAGTCTTCACGGCCCTCGGAGATCTGCATTTCAGCTGGATCCATACGCATCAGCAGTACAACGGCCTTAGCCTTCTCATTGAGAGGGTTCTCGGTCTCGTTGATGCCTTCAGGTACAACGTGGAATGCCGAACCGATCTGAACATCCGATGCCTTGATCGGGGTGCCCGATGGATCGCGGGTCAGACGAATGCCGGTGTCCCACATGGTGTGGCGCATCTGGTCAATCATCTGGTGAGCGGTCTTACCGGTACGGTCCAGGTCGCGGAACATGAACACGGCTGGAATTGGAGCCAAAGCGATGGCGCCAATCAGGGTGTTGCGGATCAGCGGACGACGCTTGATACCGGATTCTTCGATGATGGTGTCTACGATCTCAACGGCATCTTGGCGGTCAGCCTCAGAGGTGATCTCGTGGCGCATTTCCATGAGCTCGTGATCTGGCATCAGGGTCTTTGCCCAGTGGACAATACCCACACCGATGCCGAGCATCGCGAAGCCAGTGCCGAGGCCCAAAGCAGCGTTCTGCACACGCAGTTCAGCGAAGGACATCTCGCCTAGGCGGCCCAGGACGAAGTAGGCCACGAAGAAGAAGAGCGTGCCGATGATGGAGATGGTAAATAGGAGCGCTACTTGACGCTCGTGTCGCTTGGCTGCGCGCGGATCGCGATCTGCGAGACGCGGACGATGGGGTGGTAAGCCTGGATCTGGGAAACGATCCTGAGCTACATCGTCAGCCTTAGCAACGGTGCCCGAGTTTTCGGGACTGCCGTGACTATGGTCGCCCATGTTTCTCTCTCATCCTTTTGTTAGGAATTTATGTACGTAGTGATGTTGCGGCTTGCGCCGCGCTTTAGGAAGGACGCGAGGTCAACCAAATGGTGAAGGCGATGATGATACCCAGACCAGCGGTCCAGGTGAACAGGCCTTCAGCAACCGGGCCCAAGGAACCCAACGCAGCGCCGCCAGCCGAACCATTAGCTTCAATGGTCTTCAGGAAGGTGATTACGTCACGCTTCTCGTCTGGGGTGATGTTGGAGTCGTTGAACACTGGCATGTTCTGTGGGCCGGTAGCCATCGCTTCGTAGATGTGCTTCTCGGTTACGCCCGTCAAAGTCGGAGCGAACTTACCACGGGTCAGTGCACCACCGGCTGCAGCAGCGTTGTGGCACATTGCGCAGTTCACGCGGAATACCGTTCCACCGTGAGCGGCGTCGCCCTCGGTGGTGTCTAGGTACTCTTCATCCGGGACAGACGGACCTGCACCCAAGCTGGCAACATAGGCTGCCAACTGAGAGATCTGCTTGTCGTCGAACTGAGCTGGCTTGGCCTGAGCCTGTGGGCCCTGCATCTGCATTGGCATACGGCCGGTGCCGACCTGGAAGTCAACAGCCGCCGCGCCTACGCCGATCAGCGAAGGACCGGAGTCAGAACCTTCGGCATGCATGCCGTGGCAGGTAGCACAGTTGGCGGCGAAAAGCTTTTGACCAGAGTCAACATCGGACTGCGATGCTGCGGTGGTCTCCGCGGCCTTCGCTTCGCTAATGTTTCCTGCTGCGGTGTAGAGACTGCCGGTAATCAGCAATCCAAACAGAAGCAGGGCCACAGCGGCGAGCGGGTGGCGGCGCTTTTTCGAAAGAGCCTTCACTTGCTGGTTCCTCACTTAGTTTCTTAGGTGTGATGTTGCCGTACTTCTTGTTGAGGCAACCTATTACTAAAAGCTGCTACTTCAAGAAGTAGATGATCGCGAATAGCGCGACCCAAACAACGTCAACGAAGTGCCAGTAGTAAGACACGACGATGGAACCCGTTGCTTCAAAGTGACCAAACTTCTTAGCCAACATTGCACGACCAATGATCAGCAAGAAAGCAATCAGGCCACCGGTCACGTGAATACCGTGGAATCCGGTGGTCATGTAGAAGGCCGAAGCGTAGGAGTTCGAGTTTAGTGCTACACCCTCGTGAACGAGGGTGACGTATTCAAAAGCCTGGACCGAGACGAAGATGGAACCAAGGATGAAGGTAAGAATGAACCATTCAATCATTCCCCATTCCTTGAAGTTAAACAGTCCGCCGGAACGACGAGGCTTGAATTCTTCGGCACGGAACACACCAAGCTGGCACGAGAATGAGCTGGACACCAGAATCAAGGTGTTAACCAGCGCAAACGGCACGTTGAGTTTGGCAGTTTCATTCGCCCAGAGTTCGGGCGCGGCAGCCCGGAGGCTGAAGTACATGGCGAAGAGGGCGGCGAAGAACATGAGCTCGCTGGAGAGCCACACCATCGTTCCCACCGACACCATGTTTGGGCGGTTCGGCGCATGTGGCGCCGTCGTATTTGGGGCATGAGTCGCAGTTGTCACACTGACATTATGTCTCTAAATGCCCCTCAGATACCAATGCAAAAAGGCGTTGTCGGAGGTTTTTTGCGCCACATAGGGACAACATCCGCGGAAACACGCGGAAGTATCGAGAAAACTCTTTCTACAATTCGTAGAGCTTGAACCGGCGAGTCTGGCGAAACAATCGCTTAAGCAACAGATGCGTGTCCTATTTATCCCTGATCCCTCTAGGGATTTAGCGACTTATGCCACACCATCTGGCTTCACGAATTGGGCTACTACCGGCTAGCTAGATAGGCTTTCATTTGTGTCAACGAGCCTTGAATACGAAAAGTTCCCAACGTGGCCAGATCTTCTGGCTACCCTGATCAGCGGTGGCGATCTCAGTCGCGAGCAGGCCGCTTGGGCCATGAATGAGATCATGAGCGGCGAAGCCAGCGATGTTCAAATCGCCGGCTTCCTCGTTGCGTTGCGTTCAAAAGGCGAAACCGTTGCCGAATTGACCGGTTTGGTCGACTCAATGGTGGCCAATGCACGGCCATTAAATATTGTCGAACAAACTCTGGACATTGTTGGAACCGGCGGGGATCGTCAGAACACCGTAAATATCTCCACCATGGCCACCCTGGTGTGCGCCGGTGCCGGTATCAACATAGTTAAACACGGCAATCGCGCCTCTTCTTCTTCATCAGGATCCGCTGATGTTTTGGAAGCTCTAGGCGTTCGCCTCGACGTACCAATCGAGCGCCTTGTAGAGGTGTATGACAAGGTTGGAATTGCGTTCTGCTTTGCCAACGTATTCCACCCCTCGATGCGTCACGTGGCCGGGGCCCGTCGACAATTGCGCATCCCTACCGCGTTTAACTTCATGGGTCCGCTCACCAATCCAGCACTACCTTCAGCTTCTGCGGTCGGCTGTTCGGACCTCGTCATGGCGCCGATCATGGCCGGTGTTCTAGCCAGCCGAGGTTCACGTGGCCTGGTATTCCGCGGAGAGGATGGACTCGACGAGCTGACCACAACATCAGCTAACCAGGTCTGGGAAATACGCGATGGAAAGGTCACCCAGTTTGCCTTTGACGCTGCAGACCTAGGGATCGACCGGGTTACTATCGAGCAGCTACGCGGCGGCGACGCTGTACACAATGCACAGGTTGTAAAGGACATTGTCTCTGGTTCCACTGGTCCAGCGCGCGATGCAGTATTGCTTAATGCAGCAGCCGGCATGGTTGCCTACGACAGCTCTAGCGAGGGCAGCTTCCTTGAACGGATGCGAACTGCCATGGACCGGGCAGCCAATTCTATCGATTCAGGCGCAGCCAAGGCCGTGCTGGAATCATGGTCAAAAACTACTCAGGAGATCGTAGGGGAGTAACCACACCTTCTACATACAAGGACGCCCCTTAGTTGTTTGGTTTACAAACAACTATGGGGCGTCCTTTGTGCGTTGTGATTAGTCGTCAAGACCCAGGGAGAACGCCGCTTCAAGGTCGTGATCCGAGTAGGCGCGGAAGGCAATATGCGTTTGGGTGCCTCGAATGCCGGGAATCTTGGAGAGCTTATTGGCGATTACTTCAGCCAAATCTTCATGCTTGTGCACCCGAGCCACCGCGATCAGATCCCAGTCACCAGCGACTGAATAAACTTCACTGATCCCGGGAATGGAGGAGATCTGCTGTGCACACTCTGGGATGCTGTCAGTTGCCGTCTGAATCATGACGAATGCGGTGACCATTGCTGCGCCTTTCACTACGTGGTCTCCATCGTGAAGACCCATTACTTAGTTTCAACTCTAGTCGAAAATGAATAATCAGCGAGCCTGCACCGACTCGAATCGAAAGCTCTTTACAGGCTTATAAATTGGTATATCCACTTACAAAGTTATATGATTGTTGCATGATTGTACTTACCATTGACCAGCGGCGTTCCAGATCCTCCGAGGACAAGGTTCAAACACTCATCGAGCAGGCGAACGCCACCGTTGCGGTTGTCCGCCAATTTGAGCGTACCGCTGGTGATGAAGTTCAGGCTGTATTGGATGACGCGTCCGAAGCAATCAGGCTGGCAGTCATGATGGCAGCTTCGGGGGACTGGAGTGTCGGACTAGGTTTCGGCCAAGTGGAGACCCCGCTTCCTAAGGAAACTCGCGCCGGCCGCGGACCTGCCTTTGAATTCGCCCGCGTCGCCGTGGAGCGAGCAAAAAATACCAACGCTCACGTAGCGGTACATGGCCCGTCCCACGAAGCCACTCGACTTGAAGCAGAGCTTCAGCTAACTGCCTGCATCGTTTCCAAGCGACGAGCGACCGCTTGGGAGGCCGGTACTTTGGCTGACGAAGGTCTAACCCAACAGCAAATAGCAAAGGAACTGGGCATCACCCAGCAAGCGGTCTCATCTCGTCTGTCTGCCGCGTTATGGTTTGAAGCTAACCGCATGATGGATGAAGCGGCCAAGTCGCTAACAAGGCAACTGAAAATGCTGGGGGAGTCTTAGATGTTTTGGATCGCGTGGAGCAGCCTTGGACTGGCCACCATTCTTTCCTGCTTGGCTGCCTACTTTGGATCATCTATCGGCAAACGCGCGGGCACGCGAGAATTTCTGGTCGTCGCGGCCGGAATCCTAGCAATCGTTTCCGCTGTCGTTGCGGCCGTAACCGACTCAGTGGCACAGGCCTCAAACGTTCCGGCGTTCTACGTCATCGTCCTGTCCTCAATATTTGCTATCAGCTTCGGTGGACCCTTTACGGAGCTCGTGTTCCGCCTAGCAGCCAAGAATGACTCAACACTTGTTAAAGACGAATCCGACCCATCACCACTACGAGGAGGTTTATGGATCGGACTCTTAGAACGCGCCGCAATTGTTAGTACCCTATGG
Source organism: Glutamicibacter sp. MOO4 (assembly GCF_056934395.1). NCBI lineage: Bacteria > Bacillati > Actinomycetota > Actinomycetes > Micrococcales > Micrococcaceae > Glutamicibacter > Glutamicibacter sp. MOO4. The sequence goes on along the minus strand of NZ_CM167800.1, from coordinate 1,157,181 downwards.
GCTAGCTGGCCTGAAGGCATCGCTATCGTCATGGCGATCAAGGGGCTGGGACGATTCTCAGAATTGAAGGATCACCGAGCCGCCGAGCAATTCATCCTGGGTACATTTGCCAGCGGGCTGATCGCAGCGGGTTCTTACGGGCTAGGCCTTTTGTTGTTGTGATCGCTTAGCGATCCATGACGTTACCGCGCGACGCCCAATCAAGAAGACCCCGAGGACAATCAGGGTCACAATGACGAACGAGAACGCCGCAGTTTTGCCCATCATGATCCGTACGACCATACCTATGGCTACCGTTCCCAGCCACACGAGAATTCCCGAGGGCCAGAGCTTGTTGATGGTCAGCCAAGGCTTGGACACAAGCGTCATGATGACGTAAGCAATCAGGAACGGCAACGCAGTCAGCAGGATCCCGCCGAGGCCCAAGCCATGTTCATGCTCACGGCGCCCAAGCGTCGCGAAAAGAATAATGAGAACAACGTCAATGACGGCCAGCATCGGCCATTTGCTGAGATTTTGCTTCATACACTCATCTTAGAGTCGTAGCCACTTCGCTAAGAAAGCCATGGCGAAGACTTGCCTGTTGACTCAGACACACGAGACGCGGATTCATTGCGGCTGACTACGGCGCCATACCCGAACCCCACGTCAACTAGCATTAGTAGCATGAAGGCATGGCCGGGCAGCGCGTGGATACAGCAGCATCAGATTGCGCTCTATCTCATTGCTATCCTCGCCGGATGTCTCATTGGGGAAGTAGCACCAAGCTCAGCGTCAGCCTTTTCCTTAGCCGTCAATCCGCTTCTTGGCATCCTAATGTTTTCAACGTTTCTGGGCATTCCATTGCTTGGCCTGCTTGATGGTCTTCGAGACATCAAGTTCATTGGTTCGCTGTTATTGGTGAACTTTGTACTCGTTCCCTGCCTTGTGCTGCTGGTGACCCGGATTATTCATATCGAGACTGCTGTGCTCATCGGTGTTGTGCTGGTGCTGCTGGCTCCTTGTGTTGATTACGTCATCGTCTTTTCTGGCATTGCCGGGGGAGATAACCACAAGCTGCTGGCCGCCGCACCATTGCTGCTCGTGCTTCAGATGCTTTTGATACCTATCTACATGTATCTGATCGTTGGGAAAACGTCGTTGACCGTTTTCACACCGGGTCCATTTCTCCACGCGCTCGTCACGCTAATCCTGCTACCGCTAGCCCTCGCCTGTGCCATGCAACTATTAGCTTCACGATTCAGCTGGGCCGGCCGCGTCGCACCACTTGCCGATTACCTCATGGCGCCAATCATGATGATGACATTACTGGCTGTTATTGCTTCACAATTTCATTCGATTTCATCCCAGCTCGGGGAGTTGCTGACACCGATCTTCGTCTTCGCCTTATTCGCCCTTGTAGCCGGGATCCTCTCAGTACTGACTGGCAAAGCGTTCGGTCTGACTACCCGTTCGCTACGCGCGCTGACATTCAGTGGGGTTACTCGAAACTCTCTCGTTGTGCTCCCGATTGCCCTAGCGTTGCCCGCTGAATTCGCATTGACTTCTTCTGTTGTAGTCACACAGACGCTCGTAGAGCTGATGGCCATGCTGCTGATGATCAAAATAGTTCCTCGAATGATCTAGATGAACGCTTTCATGAACAAATAACTAGCGTTAAACAGGAAGTGACCTGCCTGAACGTCATAACGGCGTTCAGACAGGTCACTTCCTATTTATCTAGAGGCAATGAGGGCACATTTCATAAATTGTGCGCCATAGTGTCAACTGATGATTAGCTGCGTCCGCCAGGAGGCCCCATGACCAGCATGGAGGAAAACACCCCAACGATGACTACGAACAAGATGACGGCGGTGAGAACTGGACGGGCCACTAACCACCTCATGAGCGAGTCCATCCAGGACTTATCGCCCGGGTGATCCGTGGCGGTAGTGCGCCACTGACCGTCCAATTTACCGTTGCGTTCAAGCCATTTGTCGAAGGGGATAGTTAGGAACGGAACGATGGACGTTGCGGCGGCGCCAAGAATAAGGCGCTTCCTCCAACGTTGGTTCATACCAACAAGAACTGCAGTGGCGATGTAGGACAGGAAGACAAATCCATGAATGAACCCGGCAATTGATACCGGCCAATCACCGACTTTGATTCCGTATTTGAGAATCATGGCCAGAATTAACAGAGTCCAAGTGATCGCTTCTGCACGCGCGACAGTTCTGTATAGAGCGCTAGGTGACATGGTCTGGCGTCAGTCCTTGAAAGATAGGGGAGTACTACTCGAGTTTGAGTTCTCAACAACCTTATCGCGTGAACTCCTCGCCTTTGAATGAGACAAATTTTTTGAATCAAACGACTGTGAGAGATCCCGTCACATAGCTGCCTAGCAACCAACACCTCGAGGCTGAGGTAAGTTCCGGACTGTCTTGGTTATGAGTTCTCAGATTCTCAATCTCGTGCACGTCATTGCAAGTGCAATTAACGTGGACCCGCGAACACATACCCATACGTCGCCGGATCGGTGTTGTCGAGCGTTCGACTCCCAGATTGTGAACTGGCAAGGATCTAGGGTTTCAGTCGCTGGTTCAGCGTTTCGTTTACTGGCGGGCACACACCACTGTCGTAACCGATGAGCTGCCGCACGAATCAAGCGCAGCAAGACCTGCGTTCGTTGGACATGTGCGTATCTAGGTTCACCAACACGTCAGGCAGTCGCGAGGAAGGTATTGAGTGATCGGTGTTTAGATGCTTTATCAACGTTTGAACGCCTAGATGACCCTCAATGGGGAACAGCCAGTTTTCCACTACTTTACATAATGTAGATTATCGGCTTATTGATAACCTGCGCAGAAGTACGTGATCACCCGCCCAGATACATGGATACGACGCTTCGTGAGCAACAAGTTTTTACGCTTCGGAATCCTGTAGTGCGAGCCGATGTCCAGCAAAGTCCACGGTCTGATAAATGAACTGGCGGGTTCGTTCGTCATGCATTGAATAGATTGTGTGTCGACCAACCTTTGACGTTTGCAGAACGTCAGCAGCACGAAGCTTCGTCAAGAACTGACCTGCGACCGTTGGACTCACACCAATTTGCTGAGCCAGTTCTGGTAACGACATGTCACCTCGACACAACACCCACAGCATTTGAAGCCGCAACGGATCAGCCATGGTCTTGAGCACGAGAACACTCATTTCCAATAGATCCCTCGGGATCATTCCTTCTTGTGTCTCCAGGACACCAAAGTCACTGGTCATCGATCTCACCCCTTAGATTCATTCCTTAGGATCATCACCGTTGAGCCGTGGGTGGTAGTCCTTTCGAGTCCGTCCATTATGGTCACGCGCGCCGATAAAGCGATAGGTCTTGCCGAAATTCGCCTAGAGTCTCCGCTCACCCCACTAAACTCGCCAGCACTCCCCTGCATAAATCAACCTGTATGACATAACATAAAGGTAAGTTGACTAGAGATTTTACAGACCCACTGACTTGGTCACGCGCTTTTCACCGATTGGATCGCCACCGTCCGAACCTGCGAAATTGGATGCTAAGCGCGAGGGTGGCAAAATTTAGCTATGCCCGATTCGTTGCCTGATGTTCCCGTGACCGAACTCGGCGTCACCCGTATCCTCCATGCCCTCAACGCTCAAGGAATTGACCTTGACCAAGCGCAACGCGAACTCGTTGGAATCTTGGGACGATTCATTCACGCTGATACCAGCAATGATCGACAGGGCGTATATATCTACGGGCCACCAGGCCGCGGCAAGACACTAATCACCAACACATTTGTCGCGCTTCAATCGTCCAGAACCACCAAGCGATTTCACTTCCATGAGTTCTTTCAGAAACTGAATTCCCCGGTCAATCGAGTCCCGGGTCAGCCGATGGGAGCCATCTTCTCACAAGGACTCGAGCGAGAATTAGCTGGCGTCGAGTTGCTCGTTTTTGACGAATTTCACTGCACCGAACCAGGCGACGCCATGCTCATGGGCAAACTCGTCAAGTATTGCCGTGAGCACGGCATCCGACTGGTCACCACCTCAAACTACGAACCCGAGAAGTTGTTGGATGATGACACCTTCCACCATCTAGTTAAACCAATTATCGAGAACATCCGCTTGAACTTCGAGGTCTTTGAACTCGATAATTCATTGGACTATAGGCTCGTGGACAACGGCCACTCAGGTGAGCGCACCGGATTCCGAGCCGGCTCACTGACCTTACTCCCCCAGGAAATTCTTGCCTCTGAACAGGCCACATGGGTTGAGATTGGTTATGACCGTATCCAAGCCACTGGAGTCGAGGACGACACGATATGGATCAGTTTTGATCAAATGTGCCGCACCCGTCGAAACACCGCTGACTATCTAGAACTCGCCAATAGATACTCGCATTGGCACATCAGTGAGATTCCATCGAGCGACACTATGGCAATGGATGAGGAACGCAGGCTCGCTAACCTCATAGACGTCTTCTACGACAAGGATGTCGAAGTACATCTGTACGCTGAAGATGATTTATCCGGGCTTGGCCACATGCTTCACGACACCGAAAAGGCCCGACTGACTTCCCGTCTAACCCAACTCAAACGCAGCGAACACGAACGGACAAGCGCTTCTCGATGAACACCGACTACACAGCTCAGGAAATCCAAGACCTCGTTAGCGAAGTACTTGAGACAGCGGATGAAAACGGCGTACTGCCGATTGTTCAGCTGGGACATCCAGTTCTTCGACAACGCGCTACCGCCTACAACGGTCAACTTCCAACGCAAATGCTTGAAGAACTTCTCGAGGCGATGCGCCAGACAATGTATGACGCGCCTGGCGTAGGGCTAGCCGCGCCACAGGTTGGAATCCCTCTGCAGATTGCTGTGTTGGAAGATCTTTATCCAATTCCAGAATCCAGCGCGCTAGAACGTGAGCGGGAACCGTTGGAGTACTTTGAAATCTTCAACCCGAGCTTCGTAGCTACCTCTGACCGCCAAGCTGAATTCTTTGAAGGCTGCCTATCCTTCGACGGATTCCAGGGAGTCGTAACCAGGCCGGCAGACATCACTGCCAGCTTCGAAGATCGTGAGGGGAAAGAACAGTCGAGATCCTTTAGCGGATGGCAGGCACGTATCGTTCAGCACGAAACTGACCACCTCTTTGGCACGGTCTATGTAGACAAAGTCGAAACTCGTTCGCTCATCAATGAGAGCGAGCTTTGGCACCATGATGATCTAGATGTCGCTACTGCCCGACGGGTACTAAATTTCTAATGACCAACACCTCAACCACCGCAACCTGTCCTGTCTGCGAGCTAGAGCTGGTCTTCAGTGGCAAACAGCGTAAGACGTTGATCTGTTCAAACGGTCATCGATTTGATGCGGCCAAGCAAGGGTATTTCAACTTCCTTACCGGGAAGGGGACGAACTTCCTTGAAGACACTTCCCCAATGGTTCAGGCACGCGATGCCTTCCAGTCCAAGGGACACTATGCTCCGCTAGCGCAACGACTAGCAGCGCTGATCAACGAGCATCATCACAGCGACGTACTGGAAATCCTCGATGCCGGTGCCGGAACCGGCTACTACTTAGCTGAAATCCTCAAAGCCTCGCCAAGCACTCATCAGGATGCTCTTGCCCTGGATATCTCGCGATACGCGATGCGTCGTGCGGCGAAGGTGCCTGCTACTTTGGCGATGGTTTGGGACGTTTGGCGTAAGCTCCCAACGGCCGACGCATCACGCGATGTCGTGCTTAATTGCTTCGCCCCGCACAATCCTGCTGAGTTCCGCCGGGTATTACGGGCCAATGGATTGTGCCTAGTAGTTACCGGAGAGCCTGGACATCTCCAAGAAGTCATTGAGCCGCTAGGCATGCTTTCTGTTGCCGAGGGAAAGCAAGAATCCCTGACTGAAAAGTTCGGCTCCGAACAGCTGCGCCATATCGCATCCGAAAATCTGAGCTACACGATGAGCTTGGATTCTTCAGACCTATTCAACCTGGCCTTCATGGGACCGGCAGGCCACCATCTGTCCCCCGATACGTTGCGAGACAAAGCTGAAGCGTTGGGCACTCAAGAAGTCACCGCATCCTTTGGAGTACACATTTTCGCTCCGAGCGCCTAGAAGATACCCCAAAATGACTACTCATTTATGGGAGCGTGTACGGCAGAATATAAGAAAGGCCAAAGCTTCTGGTCCTTGTCTTATGAGAAATTAGGTGGATTCCATGACTACAGCGGAATGGATCATAAGTAACGCGTGGGTCATTTGGCTCGCGCTGTTCTTGCTGCTGGCCATCATCGAGATGCTCTCTCTAGATCTCTACTTCATCATGCTTGGCGTCGGAGCCCTCGGCGGTGTCACTGTTGCACTGCTTAGTGGCCCGTTGTGGTTGCAGGTAGTTGTTTTCTGCCTTGTTTCTCTCCTCATGATTTTGCTCGTTCGCCCCATCGCGATGAAACACATAAAAAAGTCACCTGTCGGTTATCGAACCAACATCGAACGACTTATCGGTGCGGACGCTCTCATCCTTGAACCAACTTCGCGCCTGTCAGGTTCGGCAAAAATTCAAGGTGAAACCTGGACGGCACGGGCAGAACCAAGTGTGCCGACAATGTCGCCTGGTACCTATGCCGTAGTTTCACGTATTGACGGAGCAACCGCCTTCCTGACGTCGAAGCCCGCTGATCAAGCGGACGTCTAGAGCTAGCTCAACTGCTATTTACCACTCATCACCCAGCACAATGAAAGTGAGTATGACCATGAATAACAATGGTTTTGGCTTGTCTGTTGTGCTTGTCGTTTTGGCAATCTTCGTGATTGTCGTTCTATTGCGCAGCGTACGAATCGTGCCTCAGGCACGAGCTGGCATTGTGGAACGTCTCGGCAAGTACAACCGCACTTTGAACCCCGGCTTGACGATTCTGATCCCATTTGTGGATCGCCTCTTGCCCCTGCTGGACCTGCGCGAGCAGGTTGTTTCGTTCCCACCACAGCCGGTGATCACCGAAGATAACCTGGTTGTCTCCATTGATACCGTGGTCTACTTCCAGATCACCGAGGCACGTGCAGCTACGTACGAAATCGCCAACTACATCCAGGCTGTCGAGCAGCTTACGACCACAACGTTGCGTAACGTGGTCGGCGGCTTGAACTTGGAACAGGCGCTAACCAGCCGAGACCAGATCAATGGTCAGCTTCGCGGCGTGTTGGATGAAGCTACCGGCAAGTGGGGCATCCGTGTTTCCCGCGTTGAGCTGAAGGCTATCGATCCTCCCCTGTCGATCCAGGACTCCATGGAAAAGCAGATGCGTGCAGAGCGTGACCGCCGTGCTGCGATTTTGACCGCTGAAGGTACCAAGCAGTCCTCGATCCTTACCGCCGAAGGTCAGCGTCAGGCTGAGATCCTCCGAGCCGAAGGTGACGCGCAGTCCTCCATCCTTCGTGCTGATGGTGAAGCTCAGGCTATTCAGAAGGTCTTCGACGCAATCCACGCGGGCCGTCCGGATCAAGAGTTGCTGGCTTACCAGTACCTGCAGACCCTGCCCAAGCTTGCCGAAGGTACCTCAAACACCTTGTGGGTTATCCCAAGTGAGCTCACCGAGGCCTTGAAGGGCATCGGCGGAGCTTTAGGTGGAAACGGTGCTGCTTCAGCTCCGACTCCCCCAGCTGCCCCACGCACTGACGTGTAGTAGTAACAGCTTAAATAACTAGATCGCGCTCTGCGGCGAGGTGCATGCTTTGCGCCTCGCCGCAGACGCGTATAATGGATGTTTTGGTACTTAGTGAAAGTCAGCTGCTTGTCGGCTGGAATTATTTCCGGATATCAAACGTTGGTACGTGTAGCGAATTCTTTAAACATCGCGGAGGAAAAAACATGAGCGATCGCAGCCTACGAGGCATGCGCCTGGGTGCACAGAGCATGGAATCTGAGGCAGGTGTGGAGCCGGCTGCCCGTCAGCGCGTGGAATACCGTACCGAGGACGGCGAGACCGTCTTCGTTGTCTTTGCAGCAGAAGCTGAAATTCCAGCCGTTTGGCACACCAAAACGGGCAAGGAAGCCAAGCTTGTCCACGGCGAAGCTAGGGCAGAAGAAGCTAGCAACGAAAAGCCAGTTCGTACCCACTGGGACATGCTCCTCGAGCGTCGCAGTGAAGAAGAGCTGGAAAAGACTCTGGCAGACCGCCTGACGCAGCTTCGCGCTGCTCGCGGGGAATCAGCCTAACTTCTCCCCCAGCAACGGACACCGTCGAGTACAGCGTCCGTTTCGGAATCGTTTGAGGGGCCGGTGCCGCAACTAATAGTTGCAGCACCGGCCCCTCAGATGTTTCTAGCACTCACAATGCGCTGTGCTTAAAAGAAAATGGTGCGCACCCGTTACCCGGGCGCGCACCAACTTCTACAAATTTACTTCTTTGAGGCGAGCTTCTTCCAGCGTGCACCCATGCCCCAGCGAGTCACGTTCCACATTGCTTCAAAAACAATATTGCCGCTCATCTTCGAAGCGCCAAGTTCACGCTCAACGAAGGTTACTGGAACCTCAACGATTCTCTTGCGCAGCATGGCTACGCGGAAAGTCATATCAACCTGGAAGCCGTAGCCACGTGATTCGACGGCGTCAAAGTCAATGGCTTCAAGCGTCTCACGCTTGAAGGCTCGGTAGCCTGCGGTAATGTCACGCAGTGGCAAACCAAGCATGGTGCGGGAGTAGAAGCTACCACCACGGGAAATGATCTTACGCAGCAGTGGCCAGTTCACAACCTCTCCACCCTTGACCCAACGCGAACCGATCACCAGGTCTGCGCCAGCGGCGCTTGCTTCGAGCAGGCGCGGAAGTTGCTCAGGCATGTGCGAGCCGTCAGCATCCATCTCGACAAAAACGTCGTAGTCGCGAGCCAAGGCCCATTCGAAACCAGCGATGTAGGCAGCGCCCAAACCGTCCTTGCCCGTACGGTGCAGCACATGGATGTTTGCGTCATCAGTTGACATCTTGTCGGCTAGTTCACCGGTGCCATCAGGTGAATTGTCGTCGACGATCAATACATCCGAATCCGGAACGGCGGACCGCAACCGTCCTACTGTTAGCGGGAGCGACTCCAGCTCGTTATAGGTCGGGATGATGGTAATGACGCGCACTCGGCGGCACCTTTCTGGGTATGCAACAAGAATGTTCTCCCTGCCCGGCAGCTGAGACAAAACATTGTCAGATATTGCTACGGATAGAGATAGTCCAAACTCAAAGTATAGTCATCAATTGCTCGTGAAGCCGGCGTAGACACTGGATTAAACAGCGATCCTCAGTGACTTCGGCCCTATCTCGCGCGCCATAGGCACGCAAAATGTTATCTAAGGTCACTGAGGATCGTTGTTCAACTTGCGTCGTATCGAACGCAATGCTTGTGCATCACGAAGAGGCGCTTAGTTCAGCCTAGTGGTTACCCCACCCACACTGTCAACCGTCTAATGACTTCAGTCTTTATCTAGACGACTCAAGTCAACGTAGGTTTCCTAAAAATGTTAAGGCTGAAGTCAAAGTTTTACTTTAAGCTAATTTTGAGTTTCGAGGTTGTCAAAAATCGTCACGCCGGCACGCACCGTACGCAGGCACTCAGGGATTTCCTCGTCCACTACCGGCAGCATAGGCGTACCAGCGCGGGCATCTGTGCTCCACGAACTAATGCGAACGTCCGGGGTCTGCACGGCCAGTTCTGATGCGGTCCACACGGCGAAGGTTGCTTGCGCGCCAATGGCTAGTTGTCCGGCCAACGGGTTCATCTCCCCCATCGCACGATACGTGGATCGAGTCTGGGCAAGGAATGCTGCACGAGCCGAAACCCGTCCCTGGGTGTTAGACATATTCATGGCCGCGCGCACCACCTGCCAACCGTCAACCTCGGTGACTGGTGCATCAGAGCCAAGGACCATGGGAACGCCGGCAGAAAGCATTGCCGAGAGGTTATTCATGGACTCGGCGCGCTGCCCCAGCCTCTGAGCGTACATGCCGTTCGAACCACCCCAAGCGTGATCGAAAACTGGCTGCATGGACACGGTGATCGCATACTGCAGCAGTCGCTGACGCGTAACATCATCAACCATTTCGACGTGCTCCAGGCGGTGCCGGGCCATCTGGAGTTTAGGAACACCGATTTCTTGTGCGGCCAGATCAAATCCGTCCAGCACCTCATCCAGTGCACCATCACCAATAACGTGGAAGGAAGCCTGGATACCTCGGCTGCTACAAGCCACAAGGTGAGCGGCGATTTCTTCCTTGTTTAGGTACAGCGTGCCGCGTTCCCCGGCCTTGTCGCTGTAGTCTTCGCGCAGGTAGGCGGTGTGGCTACCTAGTGAGCCATCAACTTTCAGGTCCCCACCAATACCTAGCAAACGTCCCTTAGGGAACGAGCTGAAGAGCTCGTCTGCGGTGTCTGCGTCACTAACAGCTTCGCCCCAGAAGGCATAAACCTGCGGAAGCTTTGGCTGGTTATCGGCCAGTAGCTGATCTAGGGCAGCGCGACCCTCAAGGTGCGGGGCAGCCATCTCCACGACGGTGGCAAAACCACGCGATGCATAGTGTGCCAGTGCCAAACGCTGGAATTCATGATCCGCTTTTTGTGCCTTGGCAATCGCCAAACGTACGTCGTCGTGATCAGCTCCGGCTACCACGCCTGGCTTCAGGTGACCCAGCCCAAGGAAATCAAGCAGTTCCCGGTTGACCAAGGCACTGTGAACATCACGGCGCGAAAGATAGTAGGCACGACCGTCGGCGGCGCTGGTGAGGTCGTTAGCCTCTGGCAGAGTTTGGTCTTCCCAATCGGAATTGTCCCAACCCTGCGCAAGAACTACCTTGCTGGATTTCTGACCCTGAACGGCAACCAAGGACAGCAAAGAGCTTGCCGAAGTTGCTGAACTTAAGTCAGCACCCGAAAGAGTGCGTCCTAAGGCGGCCAGGTGGGTGTGGGACTCAACGAAGGCCGGAGTCACCAATGCGCCTCGCAGGTCGATGACCTCATCGACATTCTCGGCGTGGCGGTCTGCTGCGTCCTCACCGCCAAGCCATGAAATAGTGTCGCCATCTACAACAATGGCGGTCGCAAACGGATCCGCGGCTGAATAAACTGCCCCGTTTCGGTACAGTGTTTTTGCCATCAGTGTGCTCCCTTTTCTTGTGCACCGATTAGTAAGTTTTGATTCGCCTAAACCGCGTGGGTATTAGGCCAAGACATTTGAGTAGGCCACAACTCCGCGCTTGACCTGGTCGACAGCCTTATAGGCATTGCGCACAAGCATCGGAGGCAACTCAGGGTTCTTGGCAAACTGATCCAGGGTGTCGATGACCTGTTTTGCCCAGCGTACAAAGTCCCCGGGCGCCATATCTGTGCCACGCAATGCGCTGTTCAAGCTTGCTCCTCTGGCCCACTTGTACATTGGCCAGATCAAGCCCGACTCAGGTGGCGCAGTTGGATCAAGGCTTAATGCTTCCTCTGCGTCAGAGAGCTCGCCCCAAATCTTGATCGTGCTATTCCAGATGTCCGCGATCTTGTCGGTAGGCATCTTTGGATCTGCACGGTCCCCGTCACGACGTGCCTGATAGACCAAGCTGGCTACCACTGCGCACAATTCGTCAGAGTTGAGCTTGGTGAGCTTGCCGGTTTCTAGGATCTGGCTGGTTAGCAAGTCTCGATCGCCGTAGATCCTGCGCAAACGCCGGCCGGAATCAGTCAGCGTGAAACCTTCATCATCTTCATCAGGAGTAAGATATTCGAACTGCTCCAGAACCTTGCAGACCTTGTCGAATTCCGTAGCAATGGTATTGGTCCGCCCGCGGATCGCTCGACGAGCTTTCTCAGTATCCTTTTTCAGCTTCCAATACCGGTCAGCCCAACGCATGTGCTGGTCTTTCTCGGAGCACGAATGGCAAGGATGATCTTTGAGCTGTAGACGCAGCTCATTGATTTCGCGCTCGGTTGAGTCCGCACCTTCGTAATTGAACCCCTGCGCATCCAGACGCGGTGGACGTTCCTCATAGACAGCATTGTGCAGGGAGGCCGTTAGATCGCGACGCTCCTTGGGCGTACGTCCGCTGAAACCTTTAGGGATGCGAATCCGAGAAATGATCTCTACCGGACCGGTCAGGTCATCAACGGACAAACGTCGAAGCTGACCTTCTTCGGTGAGAACGGTGTGGCGCGGGTTGTACATGGCGGTATCAAGTTCGATCACTACGGCTCGGCCGAATCGACGGCCACCTGGCAGATCTACCACATCACCGCGCATTACTGCCTGCAAGGAGCGTTCGGCAGCTGAGCGTCGCTCGGTGCGCCTGCTCTTTGCGGCGTTCTTTTCCATGGTGGCTAAATTGCGCTGTAACTTCAGATATTCCGTGAAGTCGCCCAAATGGCATTCCATGGACTTGGCGTAGCCGGCCAGTGACTCTTCCTTGGAGCGGACCTGTCGTGCCATGCCAACCACCGAACGGTCGGCTTGGTACTGTGCAAAGGACGATTCCAAGATTTGTCGTGTTTGTTCGCGTCCAAACTGCGCCAGCAGGTTGGTGGACATGTTGTAGGTCGGGCGGAACGAAGAATTCAGTGGATAAGTACGCTTTGAGGCCAGACCTGCGAGGGATTCTGGTTCAAGCTCCGGATTCCATACAACGATGGAGTGGCCTTCTACGTCGATACCGCGACGTCCTGCACGCCCGGTGAGCTGGGTGTATTCGCCGGAAGAAATTTGTACGTGGGATTCACCGTTGAACTTGACTAGCTTTTCCAAGACCACTGAACGGGCTGGCATGTTCACGCCTAGCGCCAAGGTTTCGGTAGCGAATACAACCTTGATGAGGTTTCGTGCAAAGAGGTCTTCCACGATCTCTTTGAAGATCGGCAGTAGTCCGGCGTGGTGTGAAGCGAAGCCTCGAACCAGACCATCTCGCCAGGCCCAAAATTCGAGAACGTCGAGGTCCTCGCTCGGAATCCGATACGAGACTTCTTCGAGCGCCTGCGCAATTTCTGCTGCTTCTTCATTAGTCGTCAGGCGAAGGTCGGCCATGGCGCACTGTTGCACAGCCATATCGCAGCCCTTGCGAGAGAAAATGAAGAAGATCGCTGGAAGCAATGATGCACGGTCTAACTTGCCAATAACCGAGGGACGGTTGACTCTTTGGCCGAAGCCAGAACCACGCTGCGGTCCTCGACTGCCTTTTCCGCGGCCGCGCTGAACGCGTCCACCGGAATTGTGGGTACGGACCAATTTGCGCAGTTCAGGGTTAACGCTGGCCTTCGCTTCGCCTTCTGCCACCTTGTCGAAGGAAACGTCTTCGGCAAATAGGTCAACTACGTTGGAGCCCACCATGACGTGTTGGAACAGCGGAACAGGTCGGTGCTCCGAAACGATAATGTCGGTCTGTCCACGCACGGTATCTAGCCATCCACCAAATTCTTCGGCGTTGGAGACAGTGGCTGACAGGGAGATGATTTGCACGTTCGACGGAAGGTGAATGATCACTTCTTCCCACACCGCGCCACGGAATTTATCCGCTAGGTAATGGACTTCGTCCATGATGACGTAGCCAAGACCGTCCAGTGTCTGAGAGTCGGCGTAAAGCATGTTACGCAAGACTTCAGTGGTCATGACGACAATCTGAGCTTCAGAATTGATTGAGGTATCACCGGTGAGCAGGCCAACGCTTTGCGCACCATAACGATTGACCAGTTCCGAATATTTCTGGTTGCTCAGGGCTTTGATCGGGGTGGTGTAAAAGGCTTTACGGTTTTCCCGCAATGCCTGGAAGATGGAAAATTCACCGACTACGGTTTTGCCGGCACCGGTTGGCGCAGCAACAAGAACGCTGTGCCCCTCGGTGACCTTTTGGCAGGATTCGGCTTGGAATGGATCCAATTCGAAAGAGATGCTGGCACGAAAATCAGGTAATGCAGTGCCCTGCTCGACCTGCCGTGTCTTGGAAATCGCGTATCGTTCCGCGGGTGAAGTCACTTGTGGCCGTTCTCTTTCTCGCCGATGAATTACAGCTGTGAGTTGGGTTCGTCGAGAGGACTAGGTTCTTGGATGTTCGAGGAATTTCCCTGCGCCATCCGCTCGTTTTCAGCGTCTAACGCCGCTTGCTTCTTGGCACGCTTCTTATCGTTGAAGTGACAGAAGACCGTAGCTGCTGCAAAGGTCAAGAAGAGCGGACCGGCCAAAGCGAACATCGTAATCGCGTCGCCACCAGGAGCAGCCATTGCGGCGACCAAGGCAATCAGGAAGACAGTGATACGCCAGTTCTTCAGAATGACCTTGGCCGGCAGCACGCCTACCAAGTTCAGTCCAACCATCAGCACGGGCACAAGCATTGCGCAACCGAAAGCGAGCAGAAGCCGAATAATGAACGGCAAATACTCGTTGATGTTGATCAGGTTAAGCGAGTTCTCCGGAGCCAGGCTGATGAAGAAGTGCAGGGCGAATGGCAGCACAAAATAAGCCATCGCAACGCCGCCGATAAATAGCGGAACCGAGACTGCGACGAAGCTGTAACTGAGGCGTCGCTCGTTCTTTTTTAGACCTGGAACGATAAACGCCCAGAGCTGATAGAGCCAGACCGGCGATGAGATCAGAATTCCGACGAACAGCGCAACCTTGATCATGATGTCGAATGGCGACATCACGGCCGTGAAGTTCACTGACCCGCCAGCGGCCTCAACCGGAGCGATAATCAGCTCAAGAAGCCAGTCGTAAAGGAAGAATCCTGCGACAGTGCCCAGCGTCAATGCGATGAGCGATATAAAAAGGCGGTTCCGGGCTTCAATCAGATGCTCTTTAAGAGACATCCGCCCTTCTTCGTCCTTGACCCGCTTTTTCTTAGTGCGCGGTGTCTTGTCTTTATCTATTGCCACTGAGGAAGTCTACGAGTTGTTCTTTTCGTTTGGATTCTGTTCGTTGACGGTGCCGTCAACAGTCTCAGATTTGGGATCGTCGTCCTTCATCTGGCGCACCTCAGACTTGAAGATGCGAAGCGACTGACCCATCGAGCGAGCCAAACCTGGAAGCTTTGGAGCTCCGAAAAGAAGCAGTGCCAAAACGATAATGACGACTAAGTGCCATCCCTGTAAACCACCCATGTGATTTCCCTTCTCTCAAACTAAAGTCTACGTCAGAACAGGCGAAGATCGCGCATGTTCTGAGCTTGGCCACGTTCTGCACGACGGGTGACCCGACGTACCCGGCGGGCCTCGATCCGTTCGACCTTACCTATGCTGCGCTGGGCACGAATCTCCTCTGGATCACCGTGCGTGGCGTCGGTGCCGTGAGGATAGCGTCGCGTGTTCTCGGTGTACGCAACGACCGTGCCAGGCTGGCTCAGCCCAGCACTAACATGATCTGCAGCTGCGCCTAAGGCGTCGACTACTGACATGCCGCGTTTGAACAGCCTGAAGCCTGCGAGCACAGCAAGTAGCAATGTCGCCAAAGCTAGGACAGTCCACAATAGGACCCAAAACCACCAAGGAAGCATCTATCAATCCTCATACATTCCGATGGCCTCGTCCAGCCACAGCACAACTTGTTCGCGCGTAGCGTCAGGAGAGACCACAGCCAGTTTACCGCCATGGCGAGCGATCAATGGCGCTGCAACCTGATGATCTGAGAACCGGACGGTGGCCAGATAGCCATTCTCGACCTTACCGGTGGACCATGAAACTGGATGGAACGCCTCAATCACCGGCAGAATATCAGCATCAACATAGAGAATTACCTCTAGATCTTCGGCCTGTGACTGATAGTGAAGTTGCACATCTTGTTGATCATCGTGTCGCGGCGTGACGTCGAACTGTTCATCAAGCGTTTCTGCGCTTAATACTCGATCGACACGGAAAGTTAGCATGCTTTCACGAGTTCGGCACCACGCCCGCAGGTATTGAACTGACCCATCTTCGATCATTCGTACAGGTTCCACGTCGCGCAGTTGGTGAGTTCGAGAACTAGCGGAGTAGTAATCAATGCGAACTACGTTTTGCTTCTTGACGGCCTGAACCAGTTGTTGCGGGATGTCATTCTCACGAGCCTTGGACAGAGCGAAGCCCAACGCGCCGTTCCACCCCTCAAAACGGGCCACCGCCGAATTAACCTTGCCCAGGGCAGAAGCCAGAACATCTTGATGCTCAAACTCTGGGATGCTCGCCAGTGCGTTCAAACCGCCAAGCACGGCAACTGCTTCCATGGGCGCAAGTTTTTGTGGCTCAGCCAGCAGCGCCGCATTGGAAATAGTGACTGTGTCAGACTCTAAATCCCCGTCGTTGACGTTGATCAACTCGTCGTGCTGTCCGTTCGGGACACCACACATCATGATCATGGCCAATTCTTCGCGGATCTTGGCAACGCTCATGGAGTAGCGTGTTGCCAGTTCTTCGATTCCTACCGCACCATGGGCCGCGACATACTGAATCATGTCGATATTTCTCATGACTTGGGTGGTGGTAGTTCCACGCCCGGTTGCCCTGTTGGGGCGGAACTTCGCCTGCGAGTAGCTATCAATCCCCTGCTGTGCGACCTGGGTGGCCCGAGCCGCGCTCAAGCACAGCTGAACCTGCTCCGCTAGGTGCGCCGGTGAGAGGACTTGGACGGCCGGCCCATAAGCGGCAAGTTCTGCGGCAAATGATTGTGGGTCCGAATAGCCAATCTGAAGTTGCGGGTTATCACTGTTCCCGTTCAGCGACTGTGCACGTAGTGGGATCGCCTCATCGCTGTGCAGCTTGATGGTGGCAATATGTCCCGGGTGCTTCAAATCAAAATCTTGCAGCACCTGATTCATCGAAAATTCAACGGGCCGCTGATGATATTCGCTCGTCGTTCCGCTATGCCGGGAATTTGTGAATTTTCCTTGCACTCGTGACAGGCGGAAAACACGGACGTCCTCACGACTGTGATCAAATCCGGTGAAGTACCAGTTACCGTAGCGCTGCCCGATCCCCCAAACATCCACGTTGCGTTCGGTCTGAGTGCCTTGCGAAGAAACGTAAGAGAACTTCAGG
This sequence comes from Glutamicibacter sp. MOO4, assembly GCF_056934395.1. Taxonomy (NCBI): domain Bacteria; kingdom Bacillati; phylum Actinomycetota; class Actinomycetes; order Micrococcales; family Micrococcaceae; genus Glutamicibacter; species Glutamicibacter sp. MOO4. Next base: position 1,140,171 of record NZ_CM167800.1, on the reverse strand, counting down.
GTCTTGCGGTTAAACACCGCCAGCGCACATTCTTTGAAATTTGGTTCGTCCATGGACAAGCGTGGCACCAGCGAGCCCGCGAGCGGAGAAACCGGTGGCGTCGATTCAAGATGTCCGGTGACTCGTGCCGCCGCGTTCAGACCCAGAGCCTGTAGCTTGGTGTCTTTCCATAGGCTCGCAGCCAGGGCAATCATGCCGGCCTCTGCAGGGCTGAATTTCACTGGGGGTAAGAACCAGTCAGTTGTATCTAGGCTGTAGTACGGCACGCCGTCAATAGACTCTTTGTTCAGCTGCAGACCAAAGTCATTGCGAATCTCGTCTTTGAGTCGGTCTAAGGCCTTCTCGCGGGTATCGGCTGAGCCGTCTGGCACGAGGTACTCGCCGATTAGATCGGCGTTGAACTTCCGGGACTTGGTAGCCAGGGCATAGATCAGGCTGGTTAGGCGTTCTGCCTTGCTTGGTCCGCTGGATTGCTTTGTGCTCACGTGCTTAGACTAACCAACTTTCTACCTTACTGAGAGCTTTTAAGACAGCTATGGCCCCGATTGTTATATCGGGGCCATAACAACGTCGTCGAATTACTTGGTTCCGACGAGATCCACTACGAAGATCAATGCTTCATTAGGACCGATGGCACCTGGGGCGCCACGCTCACCGTAGGCAAGGTTGGACGGAATATCCAGGCGGCGACGACCGCCAACCTTCATACCCAGCAGGCCCTGATCCCAACCCTGGATGACCATACCGACTCCAACTGGGAAGTCCAAGGTCTCGCCACGGTTCCATGAGGAATCAAATTCCTCGCCGGTGGACCAGGCAACACCAACATAGTGTGCCTGAACGGTGGTGCCAGGAGTAACTTCAGCGCCGGTTCCCTCGACCAGGTCGGTGATGACCAGTTCTTCAGGAGCGTCGGTGCCTGGGAAGTCGATTTCCGGCTTGGTGCGGTCGTAGTTGCGTTCTCCGAACGACATAGTCACGGCCTTTCTCAGTCGTGGTTAAGACGATTACTTGCTGTCAGCAGCAGTAACTGATTCCAATTCTACGTAAAATACCAGTGGTCCGGTTGGCGAACCGTTGCTCGAGGTATTTCCATAAGCCTTATCGGCTGGGATGGTCAGCAGAACCTTAGAACCGGCCTTCAGACCAGTCATGCCCTCGGTCCAGCCCTTGATCACCTGATCAAGTGAGAATTCGGTGGAATCCTTGCCGAAGTTGCCGTCGAATTCCTTACCGTCTGCCCAGGTAACACCCGAGTACTTGGCCTTGACCTTAGAGGTAGCGGTGGCTGCTTCGCCCTTACCCTCTTCAAGGACGTCTACTGCCAAATCTTTAGGAGCTTCAGTGTCCTTAGGAATGGTGATGGTCGGCTTGTCGTCGGTGACCTTGACGGTAGGAAGCTTGCCTTCCTTCTTCTGCTTGGCGACGTCATCCTTGCTCATGGTGCCGCTGGCAGTGGTGCTGTCTTCAACATGCAAGACGATGATGCGTTCAGCCTTGGCGCCTTCTGCAGGTTCTGCGACCGAACCATCAGCCTGCTGAGTGCCTTCAACGGTGGAGTAAGCGATCCAGTCGCCTACCTTAGAGTCTGACAAACGCTCGTAGAGCTCCGGCATCTGCTCCTTCATCGTGTCATCAACCGTCATGTCGGTCGCTGCACCAGTGAAGTTTTCGCCAGCGGACAACCCGTCAATCGCCTTGTACAGGCCCGACTTGATTGAAACAGTATCGCCAGGGTTAACGTCAGCGCCGTCGCCCTTCTTGATATTTACTGCCTCGTCCTTGTCCGTGACAAATGGAGTATCGAAGGAAACCTCAGGTGCCGTCTTGTCGTCGGCTGCTGGCTTGACCGAAATCTTGGACAAATCTGAAGAGGAACCTGAACCGCAAGCTGCTAAGGCTAGAACCGAAGCGGTTGCGCACAATGCCAATACTTTTCGCACGAATCTACTTTCGTTGAAATCAAAAAATGAAAATTTACTCAGATACTCGCTCTGCAAGTATCAAACTCACTGCCTACCACCCTAGGTAGGGTAGCTGTGAAAAGTCTTTCCGCCCGCTGGTTACGCTCGCTGACTCATCAAGTCAATAAGCCTATCCACTTCAGGGTCGTTGACCGCAAATGGATCCTTACACAGCACTATTCCCCCGGGTTCATCCTCATATTTCATGTGAACCCAGTCGGCGCTGTAACGGCGTCCGTTGGCACGTGCTGCGCGAATGAATTTGCTCCGAATCGCAGCGCGTGTCGTTGCAGGTGGGTTCTCCACTGCCTGACGAATCTCGGCATCACTAACCACACTATTGGCCAGTCCCCGGCGTTTAAGCAGGTGGAAAAGACCGCGTGCAGGGTCAATATCGTGATAGGTCAGATTCAGCTGAGCTAGTCGCGAGGATGAAAGCTCCAGAGAGTTCTTCTGAGCATACCCCGTCAAGAGTTTGTGCTTGATGGCCCAATCAATGTCTTTGTCGATCAATGAATAATTCTGAGTCTCAATGGCGGTCAGTGTCCGCTCCCAGAGCTCAAGAACTGTATCCACTTGATCATGGTGGGCGCCGTGGCGTGCCACAAATTCTTTGACTGACTCAAAAAGGATCCACTGAATTTGCAGTGCAGTCGGCTCGTCGCCACCCATCAGCCTGACGACGGTTTTTCCGTCAAAATCATGGGAAATCTGACGGATCGAACGAATCGGATTTTCAAGGCGAAGGTCATGATAAATTTCGCCAGATTCAATGAGCCGAAGCACAAGATCGGTGGCACCAATCTTAAGCAACTGCGTTGTCTCACTCATGCTTGAATCGCCCACGATGACGTGCAAGCGACGATGGTACTCAGCATCGGCATGTGGCTCGTCACGGGTATTAATGATGGGGCGAGAACGGGTGGTCGCTGAGGACACACCTTCCCACATGTGATCGGCACGTTGAGAGAAGACAAACTTTGTCTGATCGTCTTCGGTGATCAGGTGACCTGCACCGCAGAGCAACTGCCTAGTAACCAAGAACGGAATGAGCATGTCGGCTAGGCGCTTAAACTCGATCTTCCGAGGAATCAGATAGTTCTCATGGCAACCGTAAGAATTACCAGCCGAGTCAACGTTGTTCTTGAACATGTAGATCCGGCCTTCGTGGCCTTCTTCTAGCAGCTGGTCCTCGGCCTGATCTACCAAATCAAGCATGAACGCTTCGCCGGCACGGTCATGGGCAATTAGCTGCTTGAGCTGATCGCATTCGGCCGTGGCATATTCAGGGTGTGAGCCGACATCCAGATACAGTCGTGACCCGTTTTCGAGAAAAACGTTCGAGCTTCTCCCCCAGTTCACCACTGGCTTAAATAAGTGCCTGGCGGCATCTTCTGGGGTCAGCCGACGTCCGTCCGATGGGACATAGGTCAGTCCGAATTCGGTTTCAAGACCGAAAATTCTGCGATCCACGCGTGGTTACTTCCCCTCGACTGCACAGTTACTTGGAGTTGATGACAGATGAGCTATGCCCCATGGGCATTAAGGCTCTACTGACCACCCTTTTGCACAAAACCGCGAACAAATTCTTCGGCGTTAGATTCAAGAACCGAGTCAATCTCATCAAGCAGGTCATCGACCCCAGCGGACTGAGCGTTGGTATTTACCTGAATCTGTTCAGTTTCCTGCGACTGATTCTGAGTTGAACGGCGAGCTGAGAAGCTTTCCTGAGTCATTACTATCTCCTAAAATCTTGAATCTCGACTAAGACCTGAGACTCATGTCTATTCTGCGCTGTTTAGCGACGACGAGCTAATTCATCAATAAAATCTGAAATCTGCAACTGCGCATCAAACAAGTCGCCCACGCTCTCTCGCGTTCCGTACAGCGGCTCAGCCATATGGAAACGACTAATCTGCCGAGCGCCTGGAACTGCGAAAGACAATGCATCCCAGTTCGCGGCAATCACATACGGGGCATACCGTTGCAGGGCCATTCCACGCAGATATGCGCGGGTGTCTTCCGGCGGGTTGGTTACTGCTTGATTGATTTGTTCTTGGCTAAACAGGGTTTGCATCGCGCCTCTGGCTGCCATTCGGTAATACAGACCCTTGTCGGTGCGCAAGTCAGCCCACTGTAGATCCATCATTGCGACTCTAGGGTCAGCCAATGACAACTGGTGACGTTGGGTAAACCCGTTGATGAGCTTGTACTTGGCAATCCAATCGACCTGATCCGCGGCTAAAAATGGATCACGCTCAAGGAGCTCAAGAATATTTTCCCAGCGCTCCAAGATTTCGGCAGTGTCTGGATCGTCGATTCCACGCTCGGTGCAATACCTTTGACTGGCTTCTAGATAGAGCCGCTGAATCTCAATGGCGGTGAGTTCACGTCCACCTCGGAGCCTGACCTTTGCCTTCAGGCTAGGGTCGTGGCTAATTTGCTGAAGTGCGTCAACTGGTTCGGCCAGTTCAAGATCCGGAGCCATATTTGCTTCAATCAGCGAGAGCACCAGATTGGTTGTTCCAACTCGAAGCAACGTCGAAATTTGGCCGAGGTTCGCGTCACCAATGATCACATGCAGTCGACGATATTTGTCCCAGTTTGCATGGGGCTCATCGCGGGTATTGATAATTGGACGGTTGATGGTCGTTTCTAGACCGACTTCAGCTTCAAAGAAGTCGGCACGTTGCGAGATCTGAAAGGCTGGTTTTTGCCCAAGCATGCCCTGCCCTACTCGTCCGGAACCGCAGAAGATTTGTCGGCTGGCGAAGAACGGGGTCAGACCTTTGACAATGGAGGAGAATTCGACCTCGCGAGGAACGAGATAGTTCTCGTGCGAACCGTAGGAAACGGACTTGTTATCAGTGTTGTTCTTGTAGAGCAACAGTTCACCGCCACCTAAGCGTTGCGCCGTCACTGCCGCGCGTCGCATCACCTCATCGCCGGCTTGATCCCACAAGACTGCCGCACGTGGAGTTAAGGATTCAGGGCTGGAGTACTCGGGGTGCGCGTGGTCCACATAGAGCCTTGCTCCATTGCCAAGAACCATGTTCATGACAACTTCGGTGGAATCTTTCTCTTGGTACAGAGTTGACCCTACGCGCGCATCATTTCCATCTAAAGCGATGGACTCGGCAGTCCAGATCCCAGGCTCGTCCAAACCCGGTTCAGCGTCGGTGAGCTGGCTTGGATGTGCCTGATCTCGGTCCATGGCAAAACCACGGGCATCCTGCAATGGGGATTCGTCGGCATAGTCCCAACGGGCTGCTGTGGCACTTGTGCTCTGCTCGGCAACTAACTGCGCATAGGCATCAACAATCTGCGCCGAAAGCACCGTGGCATTGGCCTTGGGCATCTGCGGGCGAATAATGCCGTATTCGGTTTCTAGCCCTACTAGGCGGCGTGCACTCATGAGGCGGCCTGGTGGTTAACCAAAGAGCGAATGTTGCTAATTCGCTCCCCCTTGCGTCCTGAAATTCTGGCCCAGTCATCCGGGTTGGTGGTGTTTGGCATGTCCTCGTGTTCAGCAAATTCTTCGCGAACCGCACGCAACAGGTACTCCATTTTCAGACCGCGTTCGCCCGAGGTTATCAGTGCCTTGATGGCATGCTTTTTTGCTCGGTCAACGATGTTGTGAATCACTGCGCCCGAGGCAAAGTCCTTGAAGTAAAGAATCTCGCTGTCGCCGGTCACGTAGGTGACCTCTAGGAATTCGTTGATCCGCTCCGTTGAATACATCGCGGACACCGTTGAATCAATCATCCGGCGGATGGTCGCTGATGCATCGCCTGAGTCAGCTGACAGTTCGGTCTGATGCAATGGAAGCTTGGTGGTTAGATACTTGCTGAAGATCTCTGTCGCACCAGCTGCATCGGGGCGCCGAATCTTGATCTTCACGTCCAATCTACCTGGACGCAAAATGGCTGGGTCGATCATGTCTTCACGGTTCGAGGCACCGATAACAATGACGTTATCCAGGCGTTCAACACCGTCAATTTCTGCCAGCAGCTGCGGAACAATAGTGGTCTCGACATCCGAAGAGACACCTGTACCGCGGGTACGGAACAACGCTTCCATTTCGTCAAAGAAGACAACAACTGGATCGCCATGCAGAGCCTTTTCACGGGCCCTGGCGAAGATCAACCGGATATGACGCTCGGTCTCGCCCACGTACTTATCTAGAAGCTCTGGCCCCTTGATGTTCAAGAAGTAACTGCGGGAACTGTTGCCCTCTTTACGCTCCAACACACGCTGGGACAGCGAGTGTGCCACAGCCTTGGCAATCAGCGTCTTACCGCAACCTGGAGGCCCGTATAGCAGGATTCCCTTAGGCGCGCTCAACCCGTGTTCGCGGTACAGCTCTGGGTGAGTGAAGGGCAATTCGACCGAGTCTTTGATGGCCTCGATTTGCGAGTTCAGACCACCGATATCGGAGTAGGCAATCTCCGGAACTTCTTCAAGAACCAGTGACTGCATGTCGGTCAGCTGCACGCGACTAACCGCCATGCCACTGCGTGAGTCAACGGTGAGCTGGTCACCAACCCGCAAATGCGTTTTGCGCAACGGGTCCGCTAGTTCGATAACGCGTTGGTCATCGGCTCGTGCCATGACCACGGCAAGATTATCGTCCAACAGTTCCTTGACGGTGACCAGTTCGCCGGTTTCTTCAAAACCTAAGGCAGCCACAACAACCAGCGCTTCGTTAAGCAAAACTTGCTGGCCGATAAGCACTGAGTCGAAGTCCATCAAGGGACTAACGGCGACTCGCATTTTGCGTCCAGAATAGACAACGTCAACGCCTTGGGCACCCGTTGACTCAATTCCTTGACCTGCTTCGGGGTGTTTACGTGGGTGCTTGGCTACGACCGTGCCATAGCTGAACGGGGTGTCCCCATCTCTTTCCAACGCGGACTTCAGGGTAATGATCTGCTCACGCGTAGTCTCCAGCAGTGCAACCAGTCGCTGGTTATTGCCGCTAAGCCCGGAAAGTTGCTTGTCGAGATTGCGATTCTTATCGCGCAGTACATTAACTTGGCGTTCGGTCATTTGCAGACGCTCGGCCATTTGTTCTGTCTCGTGATGTTCGTTCACGTTCCAACTCCCAACTTGCAACGTCGCTGGCTATCAAAGCAACAGCGAGGCTCTCCGGTGCTTGGCGCACCGTCTTGTATCCATCCTAAGAACTTCGGGCCCCGAGTGCAGAACACTCAGGGCCCGAAGTCACATACTGAGACGCATTGTCTCAGTATGTGAAAGTATTGCTAGTTAGTCGTCTGCTGATTCTTCTGAATTCAGGGATTCACGCACACGAACAGCCTGATGGGCATCCCGATTGGCACGACGCAACTTCTTATCGGAGATTCCACGCTCGCCTAGTGCCTCAGCACTCCACTGCTGCTCATCATGATCTCGGGTCCAAGCGCTCAAATCTTCAGAAGAGTACGAGTGCTCCTTGATGCGCTTAGCCTTTGGAATCGCATCAGTGGAATCTGCTAATCGGCGGCAGGTGATCAAGAATGCCGTGTGTGCCACCATGCGGTGATCCGGACGAACAGCCAGACCATCAACGTGCCATCCGCGGACCAGGGTTTCGAAGCACTCAGGCTCAGTGAACTGCCCGGAAGAACGAATAGCCTCAACCACACGCGACATCTGAGTCACCGAAGAAACATAGTTGGTCCATACGCCACCAGGAGCAAGAACAGTGGCCACAGCTTCAAGGCATTCCCATGGGCTGAGCATATCCAGCACCACACGATCAACGCTGGCTGGCTCTTCAAGTTCAACTACTTTGTCTTGGAAATCGCCGATGGAGATTTTCCACGAAGGGTGGTCCCCGCCAAAAACGGTCGAGACGTTACCGCGAGCAATATCTGCAAATTCTTCGCGTCGTTCAAAAGAGTGCAGGTAACCATCATCGCCCACCGCGCGCAGTAGCGAAATGGACAGTGCGCCAGATCCTACGCCGGCCTCCACCACGCGTGCACCCGGGAAGATGTCACCAAACTGGACAATTTGAGCAGCATCCTTGGGGTAAACCACCGTGGCGCCGCGTGGCATGGAGAGCACAAAATCCTTGGCCAGTGGGCGTAGCGCCTGGTATCGAAAACCATCGATGTTCTCAATAACCGAGCCCTCGGGCAAGCCGATAATGGCCTCATGCGGGAGCATACCCTTATGCGTATGGAACTCACCACCGGTTTGCAAGGTGATGGTGTTGATTCGACGCTTCTCGTCGGTCAACTGCACGCGGTCGCCTACGCGGAATGGTCCACGTCGGGCTGCCGCACCATGGGGTGCCGGGCTGATGGCTTCGCTCACTGGAGTGATCCTTTTCTTAATGCTCTATACAGTCTTTAAAAGTTTACTTGCGTCGGCCGGTAACGGCTTTGACGATATCGCGCTGGTGCAGCAGTCCTACAACCTGCCCCTGGGCGTTGATGACCGCGTACTCTGCAGAGTCAACGCTGGCTAGGTAGTCGATCAATGCTCGGCCATCCGACTCCTCGGACACGATGGCTCCTTGGCCCAGGGCCCTGGAGACCGCCAGAGCGGGGACCGTCGTAGCGTTCGCTGGGTCAACACGCGAAAGAGCTTGAATATCCACGACTCCCACCGGCATGCCTTTGGCATCAACAAGGATAATGGAGCCTTCGCGTTGATTCTGCCGCGTCAGTACGTCGGAGACCATGGCCTGGGAGACCATGGCCGAGGCCGGGCTCATAAGATCTGAGGCGATCACGGTGGGAAGGTTCAGCATCATCTTGGAGTGGGCAATCAACGAAGTTGTGGCCTGCCACATGAAGATTGCCACCATCAGCCCAACCACCGCGGTGATGATTTGAACTTCTTGTCCGCGAAGGTACGGATAAACCACGAAGAAGAAGACCACGCCGATCGCAATCACACGACCTACCCAGCTTGAAGCGATAGTGCCTTTGAACTGGGACCCGGTGGCTTTCCAAACAATCGACTCAACAAGCCGTCCACCATCGAGTGGAAGGCCTGGCAAAGCGTTAAAGGCACCAAGCAACAGGTTCGCGTAGACAAAGAAGTCCAAAAGAAGTTTGGCGTAGACGTTCAATTCGAGATTCTCAAGAACCAACCAGCCGATGCCAGCTAGGACAAAGTTCGAGACAGGTCCCGATAGTGCTACCCAGAGGGAGGCGCCAGGCTTAGCCTTGAACGAACCAAATTGGGTGTGACCGCCCATCAGGGTGAGCACAATGTGGGCATCTGGCCATTTGAAGGCCCGCGCCGTCATGGCGTGGGCGACCTCATGGATCAATACCGCAAGGGCGATGACCACAGCGCACGCAAAACCCATCAGGTAGGCGTTCAGGGCCGGGATCCATTGACTCCGAGACAGCTGCAGTCCCACCGAAATGGTGATCACAGCGGTGATAATGAACCACGAGCTCGAAAGATATACCGGAACCCCGCCAATACGGCCGAGTTTAATTCCGGGAGCTTGTTCTGAAGATTCGCTCACGCGCTAACCTGCACCAACCATCGAGTCATTTCTGCTACGTCTACGTTTTCTAGGCTATCTACACGGCGCCAGTTGCCGTCGCCTGGATCAATGGCGTTAGGGATCAGTACAGCATGCAGCCCTGCAGCCGAAGCCGAAGCGATACCGGGTACTGAATCCTCAAATCCGATGCACTTTTCAGCGTCAAGGCTTTGGTCCAGTGCTTCACCAAGGAGTTCAAGTCCACGAAGGTAGGGTTCCGGATTGGGTTTGCCCTTGCTGACTTCTTCGCCAGTTACGGAGGTAAGAAAAGTGTCTTTTGGCAGTTGTTCCAATAGCTCGTTGACAATGCTGCGCTCAGACATGGTGACCAAAGCTTGCGGAATTCCCGCTTGATTGCAGGCCGTCAGCAATTCGCGGGCCCCGGGGCGCCAAGGAATTTCACGCTTGAGGCCGGCGATCACCTGGGCACTGAGCAGATCGATAATCTGACGTACATCAAGTTTCACGCCAGCTTCTTGGAGAACTCGAGCCGAGTTAGGAAGCGCGCTGCCAACTAACGACAAGCCCTGTTCTTCACTCCATTGCCCACCATGTGCGGCCACCAGTTCTTCCTCGGCAGCGATCCAATAAGGTTCGGTGTCAATCAAGGTGCCGTCCATATCCCAGAGGACCGCTTGCGGTGTTCTGGGGTGTGAGCCGGAATTAAAGTCAAAACTGGTGCTTGGCATGAGTCCATTCTAGATGGAAGAGTGGGGCTAAGCCGCTTCGGCAAGCCACGCCGTGGGCTAGAACGCTGGATAGGAGTTTGCATTGACCAAGGATTTCCACACCCCAACGCTGAATACTTATGTTGCCCAGAGTGAGCATGAGATTCGCCCCACTATCGTCGTGGCGGCCTTTGAAGGATGGAATGATGCCGGTTCAGCTGCCAGCGATGCGGTGCGCTTATTACTCGAAGAGAACACTTTTGAGCTGATCGCCACCATCGGTGAAGACGACTTTTACGACTACCAGTTCTCCCGTCCCAAGACTCGACGCACCGATCAAGGTGCAGTGGTGGAATGGCCACGCACTGAAATATTTAAGGTAGCGCTTCCGCAAGCTGCCGCAGACCTATTGGTCGTAATAGGCGTGGAACCTACTTTTAAGTGGAAAAACTTCTGTGCACAAATCGTAGACATAGCTCAAGAACATAATGCGCAGGCGATTTTGACGCTTGGAGCATTATTGGCTGATGTTCCGCATACTCGCCCGGTCCCGACGTCCCTGAGCAGCGACGATGTCCGGTTCCAGGAGTATTTCAAAGTAGATCCTTCGGATTATGAAGGTCCCACCGGAATACCTTCTATCTTGGGTATTGAATTTCAGCGTCGCCAGATCCCTTGTCTCTCCCTCTGGGCCCAGCTCTCGCACTATGTGGCCCAGTCCCCTAGCCCTCGGGTGCAGCTGGCATTCATTGAAATACTCGAAGAGTTGCTGCCCATCACCGTGGCAGATCAACAACTACGCGAAGATGCCCTGGCGTGGAAGCATGGCGTTGATGAGCTGGCCGCGGCGGATCCCGATGTGGCCAAGTACGTGAAGCAGCTCGAAGAGGCTACCGATACCAGCAATCTTCCTGAAGCTAGCGGTGAATCAATCGCTCGAGAGTTCGAACGCTACTTGCGCCGACGAGGAAAGTACCGTCCAGATGGATCAGGGACCGACTTCGAATTCTGAAGTCGATCCCTGCAATGATCATCCGATCATCTACGTACTGCGTTGTGGCCTAAAGCTTGAGGCCTAGCAGCGCGTCGATACCCTCGCGCAACAGCTGAGCGCCGTCGTTGGAAGTACCGGCAGGCTGTGCAGCCCACTGATCGATAGCATCCAATGCGCCAGGAGCGTCGAGGTCGTTCGCCATGTGGGAACGAATGCTGTCCAGCAGCGTTGTAGCTTCGTGCTGCGAAGTGGTTTCCAGACGCTCGCGCCAGGAAGCCACACGCTCTTGAGCGGTAGCGAGCAGGTCATCGGTCCAGAACCAATCGGTACGGTAGTGCTGTGAGAGCAGTACCGCACGAATTGCCACTGGCTCAACGCCAGCTGCACGGAGCTTTGAAACGAGGACTAGGTTGCCCAGAGACTTGCTCATTTTTTCTCCGTCCAAGCCGACCATGCCGGTGTGAACGTAGGTTTGAGCTAGCTCGTGGTGGTCGCCGGCGGCAGCGTGAGCGGCAGAGAATTCGTGGTGAGGGAAGATCAAATCTGATCCGCCACCCTGAACAGTGAATGGTGCTGGCAAGGTCTTGCGAGCAATCACCGAACACTCAATGTGCCATCCCGGGCGCCCGGTACCTAGCTTTGCGCCGTCCCACGACGGCTCACCTTCGCGAGCCGCGCGCCACAGCAGTGGATCCAGCGAATCGCGCTTACCAACACGCTGCGGGTCGCCACCTCGTTCTGCGAAGAAGCCAAGCATAGTTTCGCGGTCGTAGTTGGAAACCGAACCTAACTTCCAGGCGTCGTTCTGTGCAGCATAGGTGTCGAAGTAGATGTCGCCTTCAACACCGTCCGGGCCCGCTGGCACCTTGTAGGCCAGATCCGACTCAAGCAGCTGCTCAACTACAGGTACCAACCAGCTGATTGATTCCACGGCGCCAATGTAATTCTGCGGAGGAATGACGTTGAGGGCTTCCATGTCATCGCGGAAGAGCTGAACTTGTTCCTCGGCTAGATCGCGCCAGTCAACGCCAGTAGCTTCTGCGCGTTCTAGCAGTGGATCGTCAACGTCGGTGATGTTCTGCGAGTAGGCAACGCTACGACCGCTATCGAGCCAGGTGCGGTGCACCAGGTCGAAGGTGACATAGGTGGAAGCATGGCCCATATGGGTCGCGTCATACGGGGTGATCCCGCAGACGTACATGCTTGCATCGGCCTTGGCAGCGTCCGCGGATGCGGTGGCCTGCAGGTTACCGGTGGCGGTGTTAAAAAGTTCCAGTATTGGTGCTGAACCAACCACCTGAGGTACCTCAGGGTTTTTCCACGCGTGCACTGATGTACGTCCTTTCGCAGATGCGACGATTTTGTTCCTTTAAGTCCAAGTGAAGCAGGACTAGGTTTATTCCCGTTAACGCAGAGATGTCCGTGAAGCGTTCCACGGACATCTCCAATTATGCAGATTATGCGTTGATCAGGCCGAAGCCCAAAGCAACAAAGAGTACTAGACCCAGCAAGATGCGGTACCAGACGAAGAACCGGTACGAGTGGGTGGAGACAAACTTCAAGAACCAACCGACAATGAAGAAACCAACAACGAAGGCAATGGCCGTAGCCAAGCCCGTCTGGCCAAGGCTATAAACGCCTGGCTCATCGAAGGTCTTCACCAATTTGTATAGACCAGAGGCATAGACCGCTGGGATGGCCAAGAGGAATGAGTAGCGCGCTGCCGCTTCACGGGTGTATCCCATGAGCAAACCTGCGGTGATCGTTCCGCCAGAGCGCGAGACGCCTGGGATCAGCGCCATAGCCTGGGCAAGACCGTAAAGGATGCCGTGCTTGACGGTGAGATCCTCCAAGCCCTGCTTCTGCTTGCCGTAGTGGTCGGCGATTGCCAAGAAGAGACCAAAGACCACCAGCGTGGTCGCTACAATCCACAGCGAACGGAAGTTCGAATCGATGTAATCTTCGAGCAAGATTCCCAAAACTGCAATGGGGATGGAGCCGACAATAATCAGCCAGCCCATTTTGGCGTCGGGATCCGAATGCGGAACCTTACCGACCAGTGCCTTGCACCAGGCGCCGATGATGCGCACAATGTCTCGCCAGAAGAACAAGATCACTGCGGTTTCGGTACCAAGCTGGGTGATCGCCGTAAAGGCTGCACCGGGGTCTTGGGCGTTGGGTAGGAGTTCACCAACGATACGGAGGTGCGCTGAGGACGAGATCGGGAGGAACTCGGTCAGGCCCTGGATCAATCCGAGGAATGCTGCTTCAAACCAATTCACCCCTTGACATTACTTCACTGCCAACGAGGATCGTGTCTAAAAAACACGATTGGGGCGAAATTCACCCCGTGGTCGTACTCACTGATCGTCTGAAGGTATGGTGAAAGGCAAAAGTTCGGAATACTGGTCATAGAGAGCGTCTTCGTAGTCTTCGAAGGCATCCGCGAGTACACCAAATGCAGCATCAACGGAAGATTCGGCGGCGCCACGACTCTGCGAGACAACAGCCAGATGCTGCTCAAGCCGGGCAATCAATGATTGCAGTGCAAAACTGGGATCAGTGCTCATGGCATTACGCTACAACGCAAAGGGTTCTTTAGATAGGGGGCAAGGTGCTTCAAGAAATAATTAAGCCATCGCTACATCATTCCGATGAACAGCGCTTCGAATATTTGGTGATCACGTCGTTCCCCACCGAACCAGTGCACCTAGCCCGCGCGGCGCTACGCGAGCATGCTGACAACGGCAAATGGGAGCTCATGCGCACATGCCGTTACGAGGGCGGGGCGTACAAGTATTGGCTACGCCGCAGGGTTATGCGCATTCGAAGTACCCTGCCACCCATGAACTAGCTCTCTAGCGGGCCAACGAGCCAAGAAGCAACGGTGTTGGCAGCGGAGGCAGCATTAGAGGGGTGATACCAGCTGGCTTGAACGTCGCGGCACAGTCTTTCGAATTCTGATCCTCGAAAATATCCCCCGCCACCAACGAGCTGTCCAAGGACCTGAACATTCTCCCGCGCACTCGCACCAGCAATAGTGCGTAACGTGACCAGCTTCGGGAACCATTCTTCGCGGTGGTCCACCTTAGAATCCAAATCGCCAGCCACTGAGCGCTGTAGCGCGTCTAAGGAAATTAGGCGCATGGCCGCATCAGCTAGTAGCCCGCGAGATCGAACGTCCTGTGAGTACTTTGTTCCGTCGTGACGAACTTTTTTGTTCAGCGTTTCTTGCGCCATGCTCACAGCCCGGTCAGCGATACCCACATAAACGCTTGCGGTCAGCGTCAGGAATGAGGCGAAAATTCCAAAGACGAGCAAGTCTGAGTTGGGACCGATGGGAAGTCGGCTGTGAACCCATTCTTCAGGTGCCACGGCATCGCGCAGTTTAGTTGTGTGTGATTGACTCGCTCGCATACCTAGGGTGTTCCAATCCCCCAGGGATTCAACGCCTTGGCCCTTAGCTACGAAGCCATGCACCAATTCATTGTTCGCTTCATCCTTGCCGAATACGCCTAGGCGGGTAAATGCCGGTGAGAGTGAAGTGAAAATCTTGATTCCATTAAAGGTCACCGATCCGTCTGCTTCACTGACGGCGCTGGTCTTGGAATCAAAAAGCACCGAGTCGTTGCCTGGCTCCGAAATTCCGAAGGCCATCACCTCGCCTTGAGCAATCCAGTTAGTCACCATCTGTAGGCGCGTATCGCCTCGTGCCGAAAGAAGATAGGCAACACCAGCCCAAACCTGGTGCATGTTAATGGCCAAGGCGGTTGCTGGTGCGGCGGTGGCAAGCCGGCGTTGTGCTAGGGCAAGCTGCTCAAAATTCCATCCCAGTCCCCCATCTTGAACTGGGATCAATGCCTTGAGATATCCCAGGGAAACTAACTCTTCAAAGTCCTCGGTGCAGAACGTATTCTCTGCATCGTATTTTGTGGCGCGTTCCCGGAATCGTTCGAGCAACTGCTCCGATAGGACTGACTCAATTGACAACTAACTTCTCCTGAAACTTATTGATGAGTGAGGCGCGAAAGCATTAGTAGCTACGCAAGAGGTTCTCCAGAACCCGGACGCCAAACTTGATCGAATCTACTGGGACTCGTTCGTCTACGCCGTGGAACATTCCCGTGAAGTCCAGTTCCGGTGGAAGTTGTAGCGGCGCAAAACCGTATCCGGTAATGCCTAGGGTCGCCAGCCATTTGTTGTCGGTTCCTCCCGAGAGCATGTACGGCAGAACGATAGCTTCAGGATCTTCATCCAACAAAGACTTCACCATGCTGTCCACGAGTTTTCCGGCAAACGGTACTTCTAAGGAATCTTGTTCATGCACCATGGAGAGCTCAACCCGGTCTCCTGCCAGCTCGCGCAAGGTAGCCAATGTTGCTTCATGTTCTTCCGGTAACGTGCGGCAATCGATGAGAGCTTCAGCTTGTCCGGGGATGACATTGTGTTTGTATCCTGCTTGCAAGGCTGATGGGTTGGCCGTGTTTTGCAACGTTGCGCCGACAAACCGGGAGACGTTTCCCATGGCTTCAAGCAGTGGCTGCGGGTTGGCGGGATCAAATTCCAAACCGGTCAGTTCAGCGACTTGTTCCATCAACGACGTGGTGGTCTTCGTATAGGACAACGGCCATTGATACTCGCCAATACGATGAACCGCTGCGGCCAAGCTGGTCACCGCATTGTCAGCGTTAATCTGCGATCCGTGACCTGCCATTCCTTGTGCAGTGAGCTTGAGCCACGCGATGCCCTTTTCTGCTGTTTGCAGCATGTAGGCTCGGCGACCATTGATGTCTACAGAGAATCCGCCAACCTCACTAATCGCTTCTTCGGCGCCGGCAAACAGGTCCGGATGATTTTTTACCATCCAACCCGCACCGTAGTCTCCGCCAGCTTCTTCGTCAGCAAAGAAAGCGATAATGAGGTCTCGACGTGGAGTGAGATTTTCACGGTGTAGATGAAGGATTGCAGCAATGATCATGGCATCCATGTTTTTCATGTCCACTGCCCCGCGGCCCCAAATCATTGAGTCAATGATCTCGGCCCCAAATGGGTCAACGCTCCAGTCTTCAGCAATGGCTGGAACAACGTCGAGGTGCCCATGAACAATCAGTGCTGGCAGCGTTGAATCGGTTCCAGGGATACGCAGAACTACGTTGGCCCTGCCCGGCACTGACTCGTAAATCTTTGCTTCTAGTCCTACAGCTTCGAAACGCCGCACTACGTATTGGGCGGCTTCAAGTTCTCCGCCTTTATTGCCACCAAAGTTGGTTGTATCAATTCTGATCAGATCTCGACAGATGTCTATAGCTTCTTGTTCCATACGTTCAATGGCAGTAGCAGTAGTCATCGGGCAAGTACCTTTCGCAGCTGTTATTTTAGTAACCACCCTAGTGCGCAGAACTCAATTCGTCGCTGGTAGAGCGAATGAAACACTTATCCGTGTAATTGTTCGTAGGCTTCGCGGGCGCCGGGGTGTAATCGTTGGCCCGCGGTGCTAATTAAGGTCTCAGCGGTCAGGTTTTGAATTCCTGCGCTGCCTGACGGGATGAGCATAGTTGACCGTGTGGCAAGCATCTTGACGATTGCTGAAGCAGTCTTGTTGGGTAGATCCGTACGGGTCATCAGTAGGTTGCTCACACCAATGGTGTTGACCTCCGCAACGCCTGGATAGGTGTTTTTAGGAATCAGCACTTGGTCGTACAGGCCCGGGTCGGCCTCACGTAATTTAGGTAGAACTGCTGAAACGTCGAGGAGTCTTAGCTTCCGCTCGCTGGCTAATTTTGTCAGTGCCGTCACTGGCATTCCTCCGAAGAGGAACAGTGCGTCAATCTTTCCTTGACCTAGCGCGTGAATCCCAGCGCTATATCCAAGCTTGGTTTCCACGGGCGGTTGATCAACGTCTTTGAGACCCGATGCCTTCAAAATTCGTTGTCCGGTTACCCATGTTCCGGACCCTGGTGCCCCTGTCCCGATTCTCTTGTCGGCCAGTTCTGCAAGCGTGTTGATCCTGCTATCTGCGTTCACGATGCAATGGAAATAATTTTGATAGATCCTGCCGAGCGCCAATAACTGCTGGTCTACTTCTCTCGCGTTATTAAACTGCGCAACGGTGTCAGCTAGACCCAGTGCAAGTTGAGCTTTACCGTCGGCAAGAAGCTGTAGATTCTGGGCTGTTGCCTGCGTCCTGAGAACTTGTGCATCTTCAGCAAGGCCAGCATCCTCGATGGCCGTGGACAAGAGCTGCGCAAATTCGTAGTACATGCCTCCTTCTTCTCCGGAGGCAATAACCAAGTTTGATGTTGGCCTCGGTGAGCTGCAGGCGCTAAGTACTATCGGTGTGCTCGCCAGCGGAAGACCCAACAGACTGCGAAGAAGCGTGCGTCGCTTTATCCCGTTATTTTCACTCACGCCTGCCCTCCTCCGATGTCGATACGCGCGGTAGGGTTATGGCCGCACGTAGTCCCGAGTCGTGATCCGACGTTAGCTTCAGCTCTCCGAAATTGGCCCTTGCCAAACGATCGACAATGGCGATACCGAGCCCAGTGCCTGGACTCGTCGTGTCGTTGTTTCCTCGCCAGAACCGTTCGCCAGCGTGTGCGAGGTCGGCTTCACTCATTCCGTTGCCGTGGTCTTCAATGACGATTTCTACAGCGGTAGGAAGTGAATTAACACTCAGCGTAATCAGGGTTCCTGGCGCGTATTTAAAGGCGTTGGATAGCAACTCAGCCAATATTTGTTGCAACTCGAAGCTGTTGCACCACACCATCAGCTCTCCTGCTGGACCTTCCGGAACAGCGGTAGAGAGTTGATTGCCTGATTCGACGGCAGCCAATGATTGCCGTTCGGTTTCTTCAACAACTATTTGCCACACGTTGATCTGTTCGGGTTGTCGCTGAACCTGTGGCAGTGGCCCTTCGGCTCCTTGTTCATTAAGCCGATGTTCTGCCGTAGCGAGTCGAAGCACCCCATCCAATAAGGCCTCCACTCGCGAAAGCTCCAACTCGACTAGTTTCAAACCCGCAATATCTTCGTCTTTAGATAGACGCAGGTTCAGCAGATCTACGCGAAGTCGCAAGGCTGCTACGGGGTTGCGCAGTTGATGCGAAGTTTCTGCAATCAGTTCTCGTTGTTGTTGCAAACTTGTCGCCATGGTTTGTGCCATCAGGCTGACCGAACGGGACAACTTGCGTAGTTCCGGTGGCCCTTCTTCTTCCATGGTGACCGGACGTTGAGTCTTGGATAGTAGTTGAACGGCATCATCAAGGTGGTGAACAGGATGCAATACCCAAGTGGTGAGACGGTCGGCCACAAGCAGGAATCCGGCACCGATGCTCAGTGTAATCAGCACAAGAACTGTCGATATATGCAGAACCCGCAATCGTGCGTGTTCAAGGTTCACCTGCATCGTCACTGATCCCAGCACCTGCGCTGAATTTCCAAAGGGTCGCGTGATCAACGTCTGAGTTTTAGAGAAGGGGCTAATCTCGGAAATTTTGCTTTGTTCTAAGTTGAGTCCGGCGGCGTAAACAGCTTCTTGAACTTGGGAATTGTTCGGGTCTATACCTCCAGAAACAAGTCGTTTCCCATCCCGAATGATCAGCAGGCCTTCGCCATAAAGTTCGCAGTAGGTGTCCATTTCAATCTGCAACATGTTCAATTCGTCGTTGCTTTGCGCTTGGGATGAAAGCTGGACGAACCGGTTGAGCGACGCCAACCTGTTAACTTGGACATCTGCAGTCACATCTCGACTAGCGCTTTGCACAAGCACTACGCAAAGCAGCACCACAATTACACTAATGAGCGCTCCGAACACTCCGAGTACCCTGAACCTCACGAGTTAGGTACTTCAAGGCGATAACCAACACCACGCACATTGATGATCATCCCCGGGCTCGCCAATTTTGACCGCAGTCCCGTTAGATGCACATCCAACGAGCGTGAAACGGCTAAGAACGCATCACCCCAGAGCTGATCAAGGATCTGTTCGCGAGTCACCACAGAACCAGTATGCTGTGCCAGCAGATGCAAGAGGTCAAACTCCTTGGCAGTCAGGCCAAGGCTGCGCCCCAAGAGCGTGGCCTCATGCTTATCTAGGTCGATCAGTAGCGGTCCGGCAACTATGCGCTGTGACGAGATTCCCTGGCTCGCCTTGGAGCGACGAGCTACCGCTTCAATTCTCGCCAAGAGAACGCTGAGCCCTACAGGTTTGATGAGAAAGTCATCAGCGCCTTGCCGTAGTCCACGAACCACACTTCGTTCATCATCTTGGGCGGTAAGAATGATGACCGGCACGTCGCTCACCAGTCGGAGTTTGCGCAGGACTTCGAGCCCATGAATATCAGGCAGACCAAGGTCTAGGAGAATCAGCTCAGCTTGTTGGTGCCGCAAGAGTGCGTCGGCCCCATTTGCCACATGATTGGCTTGATGCCCAGAAGCTGTGACTGCGTCGGTGAGCGCGTTCGCTAGGGCTTGGTCGTCTTCGACGATCAATAGCTGCACGGCACCACCCTTGGCGTTCAGAGACGAGGATTGAATCCTCCATGACCTGTCAATTCTAGCAAGCTGACGGACTCAAATCCTTTTTGAGCTCCCCAAATCCTAAGAAAGTGTAAGTAGTTGCGCTTCAGTTTGCGAGTAACGTAAATCACTACCAGTATGGATAACGATCTCCTGCGCTTGTGGCACGCATCACTGTCGATGGAAGCCGAAGCGACTCGCACTGTGACCAAAGGAAAGACTTCATGAGCGAAAGCACCCAGGCGCCCGGCGCCTCATCAGAAAGCGACGGACCTCCGCGCTGGAAGATTATTGGCCCCGGACTGGTTGTTGCCGCCACGGGCGTTGGCGCAGCCGACATGGTCGCCACCCTTGTTGCCGGTAGCCAGTACGGCTACGCATTACTCTGGGCGGTCATCCTCGGTGTCATCTTAAAGATTGTCTTGGTTGAAGGCGCAGGGCGTTACACCCTAGCGACCGGCAAGACCATCTTTGAAGGATGGAAGACCCTGGGCAAATGGACTACCTGGTACTTCGGCCCGTACATCATCATTTGGGGATTTGTATACGGTGCTACCGCCATGAGTTCGGCAGCACTACCGTTGGCAGCGCTCATGCCTGCTATCGATTTGAAGATCTGGGCCGTACTGATGGGCCTGCTCGGTTTTGTGATGGTCTGGTTCGGCCGCTATCAGTTCTTCGAAAAAATTACCGCGGTGCTCGTGGGCATCATGTTTGTGACCGTTGTTGGTCTTGCGGTCATCGCCGTACCGAACGTGCCCAATATGCTCAAGGGCCTCATTCCGATGATCCCTGCTGGTGGCGTGGTCTACACCTTGGCCCTGGCCGGCGGCGTCGGCGGAACGATCACCCTGGCAGCATACGGCTACTGGCTGCGCGAAAAGGGCTGGTACTCCCCTAGATGGATGCGCGTGATGCGCATTGATAATTCAATGGCCTACGTGATGACCGGTATCTTCGTGATTGCCATGTTGATCGTTGGCGCCGAAGTAGTTCAGTCCGCGGGCGTCGCCATCACCGGTGGCGACGAAGGGCTGCTGGATCTATCAGAAGTTCTGCGCCAGAAGTACGGCGTTCTGGTAGGCAACGGATTCCTCGTTGGATTCTGGGCTGCTTCCTTCTCCTCGATCATCGGCGTGTGGAACGGCGTATCGCTGATGTTCGCTGACTTCTGGGGCCACATGCGTAAGCGTCCGGCCAATCACCCAGACACGATGACCGGCGGCAAGTACTTCAAGTTCTACGTCCTCTGGCTTACGTTCCCACCGATGGTGCTATTCCTTTTGGACAAGCCGATTGCACTGATCCTTGCTTACGGTGTCCTGGGCGCATTGTTCATGCCATTCCTGGCCGTGACGCTTCTGGGATTGCTTAATGGCAAGCGAATTCCCAAGCAGTGGGCCAACCGTTGGCACACTAATACCGCTCTGGCTATCACTGCCGCGTTGTTCATCATTCTCGGCATTCAGCAGCTTTATAAGTCACTGTCTCCATTGTGGGCCGGATAGACTTTCCAACTATTTCGCTAAGCCGTCGATTCATGCGCAACATTGGCATGGGCCGACGGCTTAGGCCCTTAAGCTGAGGTAATGAGCATCAAAAAAATCGGAATCCTTGGGGCAGGCCGCGCCGGCACAGCATTAGCCAGAGCAGCGGCCTCCAGCGGAATTGATGTGAACATTGCCGGGTCTCGTCCTCCACGGATGATGAAATACCATTTGGCGCAGTATGCTCCTAAGGCCGTTGCAGTTTCGGCCGAAGACGTCGCTAACGACGTGGAATTGGTTGTACTCATGGTGCCCCAAGAAGAACTGGACGAGGTGGACCCCGATATCCCTTCAGGCTCCCTGCTCGTGGATGCAACCAACCGCTGGCAAGATGAGCCACTACCGCAATGGTTCGAAGACTCACTATCGCGGGGCCTGTCCAGCTCTGAAGCAGTGGCAGAGCGCTTCGCGCAGGCACGCCTCGTCAAAGCGCTGAATCACATTAGCCATTGGGATTTGGATGCAGACAGCGTGGCAAAAGCGACTTCTCAGCGCGCCCTTGGCACGGCTTCCAACAATGCTCAAGACGCTAAAGTCGTTGCCAGCCTCATTGAGCAGCTCGGGTTCTTTCCGGTAATCCTTTCAAGCCTAGCTGAAGGCAAGCACCTAGAGCCCGGCGGAGAGATTTTTAATGAAGTTCTGGGCGTGGATGAGCTTACGCGCAGACTCACCGGAAAAATTAGCCGTTGAGGCGACAAAAACCCCACTTCACTAGGTCAGCAATGCAAATATCATGTGACGCTTGACACTGAAATGCTAGAAATTCTCCTTAACGGACTACTCAGCCCATGATTTTCCGCGAGTTCACGGGAATTTTCAGCACATTTGGCGCAGAGTTGCCCGATTGGAAAACATCGGCAGGGGATGGTAATGTTTTACTTCGTTGCCAGCGATAACAACGCGAACAACGAATAACCTGCGCGGGTGGCGGAATAGGTAGACGCGCTAGCTTGAGGTGCTAGTCCTCGAAAGAGGGTAGGGGTTCAAGTCCCCTTTCGCGCACAGGTAGAAATCCCGGTTGACTAAGGTCAATCGGGATTTCTTTTTTTGTTTCATGGTTCTGAGGATCCAGGGTTATCCACCAAGCAGGCGCTGCTGGCCTATGATTTGAACGTGTCTTCTACCGCTGAATCAGCCGCACCGTCCGACCACGGCTTCCTCACCGTCAATGACGGTCATCGCTTGTATTGGGAAGAATTCGGCGCCCCTGATGGAATACCAGCGTTGCACCTACACGGCGGGCCGGGCGGCACATTAGGCTCTTCGGGTTATCGTCATCGATGGGATCTGAGCCGCACACGTCTGGTGGGTTTTGAGCAACGTGGTTGTGGGCGTTCCACGCCGTCCGCCTCAAATCCGCATGTCCTTGCTGATGATTTCACCACCCAGAAGTTCATCGACGACATTGAAGCGCTTCGTATTTATCTGGGTATTGAGCAGTGGATCATCAACGGCGTTTCTTGGGGCTCCACACTGGCTTTAGCCTATGCTCTGGCCCATCCGAATCGAGTTCGTGGTCTCGTACTGTTCGCGGTGACAACCACCAGCCAAAGCGAAATCCAATGGATCACCGAAGGGGTCGGTTCGATCTTCCCTGAAGCGTGGGATCGGCTCTCAACGTTCGCCGGGGCGCATGTGCCGCACTACCGATCAGGAACAATCAGCTTAGTGGAGGCGTATGCTGCGATGCTTTGGTCAGCGGACACAGATCTTCGTGATCAGGCATCCGATGAATGGGCGCTGTGGGAAGATACCCATATCTCGCTGGGCCACAAAGAAGTCACGCGCGACCCACGATGGAATGATTCAGAATTCAGACACACGATGACCCGGCTAACCACGCATTTCTGGGCCAACGATGGGTTCTGCCATCCTCCGATCTTGGAAAACTTGGGCCGCATCCAACATATTCCAGCAGTCTTCATCCATGGTCGATACGACGTCTCAAGCCCAGTGAGCACTGCATGGAAACTGCATCAAGGTTGGGCTCATTCGGAACTGATAATCGCCGAAAGGGATGCACACGGAGGCGAAGAAATGGTGCAGCTCTGGACTGCTGCCAATCTGAAAATGATCAATAGCGCTTCTTGATAGCATCAAGACGGATCTTTGACGGAAAATTTCGGTCACTCCCCTACTCTTCTGGAGCCACAAACTATGCGTATAGCCATGCTGTCCTTGCATACTTCGCCGATGCAACAACCTGGCTCAGGCGATGCCGGTGGCATGAACGTCTATATTCAGAATCTCTCCTTCGCATTAGGCGCCTTGGGTCATGAGGTGCACATGATCACGCGCACCGCGGGCGAATCTGAATCCGTTCAGGTTGGTGAAGGTGTCTGGATGCATCAAATTCAAATCGCTGCCGGGCAGGAGTTGTCCAAAGAAGAACTGCCCTCGATTATTGATCCGTCGATTAGCGCCATCACAGAACATCTGCACGGGCTGAAGATCAACATTGTTCACGCGCATTACTGGCTATCGGGCATGGTGGGCCTGCGCCTGGCAAAACAATGGTCTGTTCCACTCGTAGTTTCGATGCACACCTCAGCTGCAGCCAAGGAACATGAATCAGGAATAGCGGAACCTGAAAATCGAAAAATTGCCGAAGAACAGTTGCTACTAGAGTGCTCACGCATTATTGCCAATACCCCTGTTGAGGCGAATCAGCTAGAGCGATTCTATTCAGTCGATTCCCACAAACTCGACGTAGTTCTGCCCGGCGTTAACCACCGCGTCTTCCACCCAAACCAAGACAAGCTGCGTCGACCGCTGGGTGAAGACGACCTGCATCTAGTTTATGCAGGGCGCATGCAACGGCTGAAGGGTGCCCACCTCTTACTTCAGGCAATTGGTGAGGCCAAACGACAAGCTCCAAACCTGCGTATCACCGCTTCGCTCTTCGGCTCCCTATCCGGATCCTCAGACTACGATTTGAAATCGATAGTGAGCACTGAAGGCCTACAAGACGTGGTCCGTTTTTATGATCCGTTGGAGCCAAACAAACTCGCTCTCGCCTTTGCCAACGGTGATGTTGTTGCTGTGCCCTCCCTCTCGGAGACTTTTGGTCTGGTGGCGGCGGAGGCTCAAGCATGCGGAACACCAGTGATAGCTAACGCCGTGGGAGGGTTGGCCTATGCGGTCAACAACAACGTCTCTGGATGGCTAATGGCCGAACCTGAGGTAAAGCTTTGGGCACAAAAGCTTATCGAACTTGCCGGAAACCCAGAGTTGATCACGCTTGCTGGGCACGGCGCTCTGGAACATTCCGGATTGTTCACCTGGGAACGAGCAGGTGTCGCCACGCTGGCCAGTTATCGCCAGGCGCAATCACAATTTCAGCGATAATCAGCAACAAGCTCTGGTCTCCAACTCACGTATTGGTGAGTCAGAGACCAGAGCTTTTCTCATCAGTGACCAGTCGTCGCTAGTTCCAGTTCGAAGTGCGGCTTACCCTTTCGAGCATGCCAAGCATTAACCACATATCCCGTTGAATTTCGTTCAAAAGCCAGGTCTACCGTTGCAGGTAGAACCACCGGAGTTTTGAACTCAATGTTCCACGAATAGTCGCCAGAGCTGGGTTCAATCCCACCTAAGGCACGAGCGGCCAGATAGATTCCATGAGCGATGGCACTTGGCATTCCCAAGGCCTTCGCGCTCAACGCGGAAAGGTGAATTGGGTTGTAGTCCCCCGCCACCTTCGCCCAGCGCCTACCGGTGCCACTATCAAGTTTCCACTGAGCAGTACGCACTGGGGCAACGAACTCTGGATGCTCTGTTGCCACCGGTTGAGATTCAGGGAGTTTAACTCCCTTAGCTAAGAACGTGCTGCGCAAGAGCATGCGGTCTTGGCCTTCAACAACAATTCGAATCACCAAATCGCAAGTGGCCCCCTTGGCATGAGCGGTGAGATTCTCACTGTGCACCTCAATATCAAAGGCTTCCTCTTCGCCCAGAGGCTGGTTAACCCTGACCTGATTGCTCAGGTGGATCATCCCTAACAGCGGCAATGGAAAGTCGTTACGCAGCATCAAGGACATGGCTAGCGGGAATGCCAACGAATGCACATAGAGGCTGGGCAGAACCGTGTTCATTGGTGCATTCACCGCCTTGCGGAACTCGGTGAGCTTCGCCGGATCCGCCTTGGCACCTTGATACACCAACACGGTCTGCGGGAGTTGAGGGTTTTTTGGCTTACGTCCCAAAGTTTTCACGGCTTTGGTATACACCGAAGCCATCGAAGGAATCTCAGAAACGATCAATGCACTCACCTTAGGCACCCACCAGCGATTGACCACAAACGCGCAGTACCTGACCGTTGAGTCCAGCAGCAGAATCTGAACCCAAGAAACTGATCGCCTCGGCCACGTCCTGAGGCAAACCACCCTGCATCAGGGATGGAAGCACCATTCGTGCCACGGTGCGCGTACCAAGAGGAATCTTCGAAGTCATGTCCGTTTCGATGAAACCCGGTGCAACGGCTGCAATGGAGCCGCCGTTGGCTTCGAATAGTTTGGCGCTGGAACGCACCATGCCAATAACTCCGCCCTTAGATGCAGCGTAGTTGGACTGCCCACGATTTCCAGCAATGCCAGAAGTCGACGCCAACGAAACGATACGAAGGTTTGGCAACCCAGCGGCCAGGAACGCCTCATTCATACGCAACTGAGACGCGATGTTCACAGCGATGACCGAATCCCAACGCGCTGCGTCCATGTTGGCCAGCAGCTTGTCACGAGTGATGCCGGCGTTGTGGATCACCAGGTCCAATGAGCCGTGACGGCCGATGGCATGATCCATAATCTGCTGTGCAGCATCAGCGGCGGTGACATCAAGTTGAAGGGTAGTCGCTCCGATGGAGTTCGCCACCTTGGCCAAGGAATCCCCTGCTTGTGGCATATCAACCACTACAACCTGTGCACCGTCGCGGGCCAAGGTGCTAGCAATAGCCGCACCAATACCGCGTGCTGCACCGGTAACAACTGCGACCTTGCCGGCTAATGGCTTGGCGAAGTCTTCTGGAAGAACACCCTGTTCATTACGCACGGTCAGGAACTGACCATCCACGTAGGCGCTACGACCCGAGAGGAAGAAGCGAAGTGCTGCCAGCGCACTGGGGCTAACGATGCTGGTGGAATTTTCCAGCACAATACCGTTGGCGGTTGCTCCTGCACGCACTTCACGGCCAACCGAACGCATGGCACCGTCGATGCCCTGACGTACTGCGGCGAGAGCCGGTTCATCTTCTGCAAGCGCTGGACGGGAGAACGAGACAACACGTGCGCCGGGCAGCAGCTGGCGTAGGGCGCGACCTGCGGCAAGCATGTTTGGTGAAAGTTCTTCTGGATGCGCTGCCTCATCAAGCAACAACAACAGACCACCAAGTTTGGCGTCCCCTGCATCATGGCGACGCACATCAAGTCCCCAAGAGATCAGAACATCGCTGAGCTCTTGAGCACGAGCACTGGTACCCAGCACCAACAACGGGCCTGGTAGCAGTGGGCTATCAACGCTGTATCGGCGTAGGCGCGGTGGTCGTGGGAGGCCAAGGAGCTTGGCCAGCTTTTTGGTGGCTCCCGTGTTTACGAGTTCCATGTACTTATCAGCCATTAGCTACGTGCCTCCAAAATTGCTACTACGCCCTGTCCGCCTGCGGCACAGACAGAAATCAGTGCGCGTCCGGAACCCTTTTCGTGCAGCATCTTTGCGGTGCTGGAGATGATGCGACCGCCGGTAGCGGCAAATGGGTGTCCTGCTGCCAGCGATGAACCGTTAACGTTGAGCTTCGTTCGGTCGATAGCGCCCAGTGGCGCGTCTAGTCCGAGCTTCTCGCGGCAGAATTCTTCGTCTTCCCAGGCCTTGAGGGTCGAAAGGACGGTGCCCGCGAACGCCTCATGGATCTCGTAGAAATCGAAGTCCTGCAAGGTGAGGTTGTTGCGCTTGAGCATCCGAGCGGTGGCGTACGCAGGTGCCATCAGTAGACCTTCGGCGCCATGAACGAAGTCCACAGCAGCTGCTTCAAAGTCCACAAAGTTGGCAAGCATCGGTAGGTCATGGCTCAGCGCGTAGTCCTCGCTGCCAAGAAGAACAGCCGATGCACCATCGGTGAGCGGGGTTGAGTTGCCGGCGGTCATGGTTGCTTCGTCGCCAAGATTCTTGCCGAAGGCTGGCTTGAGCTTACCCAACTTTTCCATGCTGGAATCGGCGCGCATGTTGTTGTCTTTGGCAAGGCCGTTAAATGGCGTGACCAGGTCGTTGAAGAATCCGCGGTCGTAGGCGGCGGCCAGATTCTTGTGGCTGGCCAAAGCTAGTTCATCCTGAGCTTCGCGGGTGATGCCCCAGGCCTTGGTGGTCTGTGCCTGGTGATCGCCCATAGACAGTCCGGTACGCGGTTCGCCGGTACCTGGTGCGTTAGGTGCCAAGTGTGCAGGGCGAATTTTTGCAAGGGCAGCAAGCTTTGCCTTGGTGCTGCGTGCACGGGATAGCTCTAGCAGAATGCCACGCAGGGCTTCCGATACAGCAATTGGTGCGTCGGAAGTTGTGTCTACGCCACCACCAATTGCGGATTCAAGCTGACCAAGTTTGATCTTGTTTGCCAGGGAACCGATTGCTTCCATGCCGGTCGCGCAAGCCATCTGCACGTCGTAGGCAGGAGTTGCGTGGTCCAGGGAGGATCCGAGTACAGATTCGCGGATCAGGTTGAAGTCCTTGGAATGCTTTAGTACTGCGCCACCGCTGACGGCGCCGATGCGTTCACCCTGCAGTCCGAAGCGTGCAATCAGCCCTTCGAGTGCGGCGGTGAACATGTCTTGGTTTGATGCATTGACGTAGGCGGTGTTGGAACGGGCGAATGGGATACGGTTGCCACCGATGATCACGGCGTTGCGCGCAGACTGCTGGCTCATGTTCAAAAAGCTCCTACAAAGATTGTTGTGACACGTATTACTGTAACCAAGAGTACATGATACTCTGAGTTACGTGAACAAGATCACTGAAGTATTAGAAGGTGAAACAGACGGCCGGGCCGTCCGCTGGCAGGCGCATCGCACCGCTCGCCATGAGGAACTGCTTAAGTTAGCTCGTAAGGCCGTGCACAAGCTCGGCCCACAAGTTTCCATGGAAGACATTGCTAGCCACGCAAAGACCTCCAAGCCTGTCTATTACCGATACTTCGGTGACAAGGAAGGGCTACGCCAAGCGCTCAGCGCCAAGGTCATTAACGACTTCCGCGAAAGGGTTATCGCCGCAGCCCTGGCCAAGGACAAAGAACTCAGCTCCTTACACGCCATGGTTACTGCCTACCTTGAGCTGGCCACGAACAGCCCAAATCTGTATTACTTCGTCACAGGCGCACAGCGATCAGCGGATGATGAATCAGCCGGAGCACTCAACGACTTTTTCGATGAAGCCTCCTCTCTCATTAGCATTCGCCTGTTAAAGCTCTATGACGAAAAAGCCACCCCCGCTGCCTTGAGCCTTTGGCCCCGAGCAGCCTTGGGAATGGTTCGTGCAGCTGGAGAACAATGGCTTCGCCTACCCGCATCCGATTCAAAGCCGAGTCTCGAAGCGATGGCGCTCGAACTAACCAACTGGCTTGCCTACGGAATCACCTCAACTTCGGTAGAGATCAATGCCTAAAGATCGTAAAAACGAATTCACTGAATCATCAAGGAATGAAAGGTACGTCATGAGCGAGAACCGCATCAACGTCACTGCCCTGGCCGAACAGTTGCTTGGCCCCTACGCGGAAGTTCGCAAGGCTTCTCGCGCACGCGCCGCACGTCCAGATCTGCAGCGCGACCCATCATTGGCGATGGATGAGCACCGCGAACGCGTTCTGGGACAGTTGAGCTTGCTGGTTGAAGAAGAAGCTGTCCAGCGTGCCTTCCCGAAGAAGTTCGGTGGTTACGACGATCATGGTGGATCCATCGCTTCTTTCGAGGAGCTCGTGGCCGCAGACCCATCACTGCAGATCAAAGCCGGCGTCCAGTGGGGTCTTTTTGCTGGTGCCATACTTCACCTTGGTACCGAAGAGCACCACGCTAAGTGGCTCCCGGATGCAATGAACCTGCAGACGCCAGGCGCTTTCGCAATGACTGAAATTGGTCACGGCTCAGACGTGGCTGCAGTGGCCACCACCGCCACCTACGACGAAGCCACCGACGAATTTGTCATTCACACTCCGTTCAAGGCGGCGTGGAAAGAGTACCTTGGCAACGCAGCTTTGCATGGCAAGTCCGCAACCGTTTTCGCCCAATTGATCACCAAGGGCGTCAACCATGGCGTGCACTGCTTCTACGTTCCAATTCGCGACGAGCAGGGCAACTTCATGCCCGGCATTGGCGGCGAAGACGATGGACTCAAGGGCGGCTTGAACGGTATCGACAACGGACGCCTGCACTTCAGCAACGTACGAGTCCCCCGCACCAACCTGCTCAACCGGTACGGCAATGTCGACGCAGATGGAACCTACTCCTCCTCGATCTCTTCGCCGGGCCGCCGATTCTTCACCATGCTCGGCACCCTGGTCCAGGGCCGTGTTTCATTGGACGGCGCAGCGACCAGCGCATCGAAGATTGCTCTGCAGATCGCTGTCACCTACGGCAACCAGCGCCGTCAGTTCAATTCGACCTCTGATACCGAAGAGACCACGTTGCTTGATTACCAGCGTCATCAGCGCCGATTGATTACTCGCATCGCACGAACCTACGCCTCATCCTTTGCTCACGATGGTCTGTTGGACAAGTTTGATGCTGTCTTCTCCGGCCGCGCAGACAGCGATGATGATCGCCAAGATCTAGAAACGTTGGCGGCAGCGCTGAAGCCATTGAGCACTTGGGACGCGCTGGATACGCTTCAAGAGAGCCGCGAAGCTTGCGGTGGCGCAGGCTTTATCGCAAAGAACCGTTTCACCCAGCTCTACCAAGACCTAGACGTCTACGTCACTTTTGAAGGTGACAACAACGTGTTGCTTCAGTTGGTTGGCAAGCGTCTGCTGACGGACTACGCTTCGGAGTTCCGCAAGCTTGATAACGGTGCCATGGCGTTGTTCGCTGCTCGACAGGTTGGTACTACCGCACTGTACCGTTCTGGTCTACGCAAGGTTGGCCAAGCATTTGCGGATGCCTCTGACGAGCGTAAGAGCGCTAACTTCTTCAAGGATGCTGACAACCAGCGTGCGCTACTCACCGAACGCATCAATGCCAAGGTTGCTGAAGTAGCTAATGCGTTGCGTGCGGCTGGTAAGGACAAGGCCAAGGGTGCAGCAGCATTCAACGAGAATCAGGATCTGCTCATTTCTGCGGCACGAGATCACGGTGAGCTCTTGCGTTGGGAAGCATTCACAGCTGCACTGGCAAAGATCGAGGATCCAGCAACCCTAGAGGTCGTGACCTGGTTGCGCGATGTATTTGCGCTGACCTTGATCGAAGAGGATTTGGGCTGGTATTTGGCCAACGGACACCTGTCGATGCAGCGTGCACGCACCCTTCCCGGCTACCTCAACCGGTTGCTCGCCCGCCTACGTCCACACGCTCAGGACTTGGTGGATGCTTTCGGCTACACCCAAGACCACCTGCGTGCCGACATCTCCTCCGGTGGAGAAGCGCAGCGTCAAGACGAGGCGATGGAGTACTTCCGAGCTTTACGCGCCAGCGACAATGCTCCGATCAGTGAGAAGTCGCTAAAGAAGGCTTCTGTCTAAAGACAATAATGTGGCGTCCACACTCAAAATGAGTGTGGACGCCACATTTGTTTAAGCGATCTTCGCTGTTTAGGAAAGCCGTTGGGCCAGGGCAACAATTAGCCCCTCGGGTCCCCTGATGTAGGCCATCTTCCAGACACCCTCATATTCACCGAGACCGCCAATCAATGTATAGTCTTGTGCATCTAGCTCGGATATCACGGCCACGATGTCATCAACTTCAAAGGCAAGAGATCTCAGGCCTAGTTCATTAGCCATAGCGTACGGTTGTCCCGGGCCGTGCTCCGGTTTCTCGAAGCTGGAAAGCTCAATACCTACCTCGCTGTCGGGGGCCTTGAGCATCAAGATATTCGTACGCGAATTGGGCACTCCGCTGACGGTTTCAAGAAATTCGCCTTCCAGTCCATCGGCTCGTCCTTCAATGCTCAGGCCTAGGCTCACAAAGAACTTAGCGACTTCATCGATATCCGCGACGGTGATACCAATGTGATCAAACCTCACGATGCGTGCCACGATAGAAAACCTTCCAATGCTCTGATTGCTAACAGCTGCTCATCTGGCTCCAGGCTAGAGGTAAAGGCTATCTAGCGGGAAGCTCCTTAAGAACCTGAGCTACTCTTTCTCGTTGTTCAGAGTTTAGCCCTTGAACTGGTAGCGGAAGGCAATTGTGGTTCACCAGTTTGAGGTGTTCGGCGATGGCTGCAGTTACCCTCAGGCTGCCACCGAATTCAGCAAACAGTTCCCATATTGGATTCAGCTGACCCGAAAGTTGCAGGGCCACTTCATCATCCTGAGATTGCGCTGCTCGTGTAATGGCAAGCGCCGGTTCCGGAAGCGTTCCGCCTATGACGCAGTACCACGCGTCGCAGCCAGCAATCAGCCCAGCAGCTCCAAATCCATCACCGGAGACTCCGATGCTCACGTGCTCCGGAATCACCTTTCGGACCGCAGACACATGGGCTTTCGCAGCGACAGGGTCGGTGGGCACCCCTGGAATCTTGATTGATGCGATCCCCGGTAGTGCAGCTATGCGCGCATAGAGTTCGATACTGAACTCGAAGTGAGTTGTGCCGGGATTGTCGTAAACAACCACAGGTAACTCACTGTGCTCCGTGGCAGCTCGGAACAGGTCAAATACCTCATCGTCACTCAGCTTTTGATAGCCCACTGGCGCCAAAAGTACGCCGGCGGCACCAGCGGCTTTTGCGTCATCGATGTGTTCAAGTACGTGGGCCGTCCGTATCGCACCGACGCCTACAAGCACAGGAACGTTGCCGGCATGTTCGACTGCTAAGCGCGCTACGCGAGCGCGTTCTTCACGGCTCAGATACATATAGGATCCGGTGGATCCTAGCGCGGTAATCGAGTCAACGCCGGCCTTGTTCAATCGTTGAATCAGCTTCGTGAATGATCCTTCATCCACTCGTTCATCCTTCATCGGGGTAAGTGGGAATGCGCTCAGACCGGTGAACAGTTTCAATGTGACTCCAATAGTTGGCTAGTGAATTTATCATGACAGACGAAGGTGCAAAATACGTCTAACGCACCTAGCGTCGAAGGAACGTAGATTTAGGATCAGAGTTTCTGGTGCGGACTGCCAGCAACGCGCACGCAATGACTGCGAGTCCTCCGGAGAGGGTTTTCCAACCGATATGTTCGCCCAGTAATAGAGCAGCCCAGCCCATCGTCATGACTGGTTGAGCCAATTGAACCTGGCTGACCGTCGACATTGGCCCAATAGCCAGACCGCGGTACCAGGCCACAAATCCGAGGAACATGCTTACAATGCCCAGATAGGCAAAGGAACCCCAACTCGAAATTCCACCGGCAGGAATACTGTTGCTCAAACTGATGGCGGTCAGGGTAACCATCATGGGGCAGGCGAGCACCAAGGCCCACGAAATTGTTTGCCATGATCCTAGTTCTCTGGAGAGCAGTCCGCCTTCTGCGTAGCCGATGGCACAAACGATCACCGCGATAATGAGCAGAATATCTGCGCTTTGTAGGCCGGCTATTCCTCCTCCATTAATGGCGGCGAACACGACTGCAACGACGGCACCAAGTCCCGCGGCCAGCCAGAAAGGCAATCTAGGTCGTTCCTTGGTTCGCAGTACCGATGCAACAGCTGTTGCTGCTGGGAGAATTGCGGTGACAACAGCACCATGGCTGGCCGGGACCGAGGTTAATGCAAACGACGTCAACAGAGGAAAACCTGCGACTACGCCCAGGGCTACAACACTCAGTCTGGCCCACTGTGTGCGGTTCGGAGGCCTTTGCCCAGTGAGTAAAAGTGCCGCCGTGGCCAAAATTGCGGCAATAACAGCTCGGCCAGATCCGACAAACAAGGGATCCATGCCTCCGTCCGAAACAGCGATTCGGGTGAATGGGACGGTGAGCGAGAAGGCGCAGACGCCAGCTATGCCCCAGATCAAACCCGCTGAGGTCCCCAGTAGCGGTTGAGGCGTTTTCAGAGTAGCGGTACTATTGTCTTTCATGATTAACAGTAGCAGTGAACGGCTTGTCTCGAAACTGCGTGAGTGGATTTCCACTGCACCAACCGGCGCCCAGCTTCCCTCCACCCGCCAACTTGTTGCGGACTACGAGCTAAGCCCGGTGACGGTTCAAAAAGCCTTACGCACTCTCATCACTCAAGGGCTGATTGAGTCACGCCCGGGTATTGGAACCTTCGTGCGCTCTATCCCGGTACCCCGACCAAACGACTACGGATGGCAGACCGCAGCATTGGGCGCTACGCGCAATCATTTGCCTCAGGTACATCCGAGCCAACGGGTGTTGCCCAATGATGTCATCGCTCTTCACTCGGGTTATCCAGACCGTGAATTGTTGCCCCAGAGATTAGTGAAGTCGGCCTTCGCGCGAGTAGCACGCACCGAGTCGGTACTGCTGCGTACCGAGCCGGCAGGTCTTCCCGAGCTACAAGCATGGTTCGCTTCCGAACTAAACGAACACCTGCTTCCCGGACTGAGCGCGCCCACTGCCAGAGATGTTGTCATTTTGCCTGGAAGCCAAAGCGGACTGGGCTCTATCTTCCGTGCGTTGGTCGGTGAGGGCGAACCAATGCTCATCGAATCCCCCACCTACTGGGGCGCCATTATGGCTGCAGCACAAGTCGGTGTGAGCTTGGTGCCGGTCCCAACTGGGCCTAACGGGCCAGACACCGACGAACTGGATCGTGCCTTGGAGCGCACTGGGGCACGGGCTTTTTACGCTCACCCGAATTTTGCAAACCCCACAGGGGCACAGTGGTCCCCTTTGGTGTCCGAACGTGTTTTAGAGATTGTTAAAGCTCGTGGCGCTTTTCTGATCGAAGATGATTGGGCCAAGGACTTCGGGATTTCCACCGAGTCTTCGCCCATGGCCGCCCGCGATGACACGGGGCACGTGGTTTATCTGCGTTCTCTGACCAAGAGTGTCTCCCCGGCGGTGCGCGTGGCCGGGCTGATCGCTCGCGGTCCGGCACGTGATCGGATTTTGGCAGATAACCAGGCACAGTCAATGTACGTCAGTGGCCCGTTGCAGGCGGTGGCCTTGGATGTTGTTACCCAGCCGGGGTGGGGCACGCACCTGCGTTCATTGCGCCAGCAGTTGACCAATAGACGAGATCAACTGATCAACGCGCTCCACCGGCACGTCCCCGAAGCTCACCTGCAGTCCGTTCCGCCTGGCGGATTAAACCTTTGGGTGCAGTTACCCGATGGCACCAACTTGCGGCAGTTGGAACAAGACTGCGAAACGCGCAAGTTGGCCATTGCTGCGGGTGGAAGCTGGTTCCCTGCCGAAGAATCTGGACAATTTTTGCGTCTCAACTATTCGGGGCCAAATCCTGGCGCCTTTGATGAAGGCGCCAGAATTCTCGGCGAAGCCCTGCGTAGTCAGTACGGCTAAGCCAGCCCGTCGACCTCAACCAGCCCGCGACGGGTAGGCACCGGAGCCACGTGGGTGCCGTTGGCGGCCACGCGCTGCACCGAGAGCAAACGCAAGCCCTGGCCTTGGGCGGTCTGCAAGATCCACGGGCCAACCATCAAGTACTCGTGATCGTTCTGCGCTTCAGTAACGACGCCGGTGACAACAAAATCGCCATAAGGGTTCTGGCTGAAGGAGGCAACAACCAAGTCTCCGTGGGAAAGCTGGGCGACCTCGATATCTTCTGGCGCAAAGTCGCCTTCAAAAATGGCGGGGAAAGCGCGAACGTCCTTATCTGGCTGACGCTGCATCACTTCTGCACCGTCAGTGTCCTTGGCTTTTTTCTTGGCAGCGGCAGCGTTGAGCCCGCCTACCATCACGTCGTCAAGAACCGTTGCGTGCGCGGCACCTGTAATCAGGAAGTTGCCGAATCGAGTGGTTTTGTAGAGTACGGAAAGGACGTCGCCGGCCTCAACGTCACCAAACGCGGCTTTCATACCGGCTACATCGCGCTTGCTTGGGCCTTTGATGAAAGCGTCCACTGGTTTTCTCCGATCGTGCAGGAATAAGGTTCTGCGCTTAAGCCTAGGTCAGTTCCTAGTCTGCACGAAACGAGAGACACCAAATTGGAACTAGCCTCGCATCGCTTGATCAAACCAGCCGGTGATGCTGGCCGGATGGGTGATAGCAGTGCCGACAACCACCGCAAAAGCACCGGCATCAAGTGCTGATTTAGCTTGTGCTGGAGTGTGGATCCGTCCCTCAGCGATCAGTGGACGGCCCAATTGCGCCCCGGCGATCTGCGCCAACAGTTCTAGATCTGGGCCTTCGGTCTTTTCTCGTTCGCCGGTGTAGCCGGCCAGTGTGGTTCCGATCAGATCGGCCCCGGCCTCGGCCGCCGCCAATGCATCATTTAGTGAGCCGCAGTCAGCCATCACCAAGGCACCGGTACGTTCATGCACCGCGGTAATCGTTTCAGTAAGTGATTTTCCGTCCGGACGCTCACGCGACGTGCCATCCAAGGCAACAATATGCGCTCCTGCGTTTGCCACAGCCAATGCGTGGTGGATGGTGGGAGTGATAAATACGCCTTCGTGTCCATCCTTGAACAGACCAATCACCGGGACTTCAACGGCTGAGCGGGTGAACTGAATATCAGCTATGCCTTGAACTCGCACCGCCGCGGCACCACCGATGACCGCTGAGGCAGCCACCTGCGCCATGATCTGTGGATTACGCGTCGGCTCCCCCGGATATGCCTGAGCCGAGACGATCAATGATCCACGTAGTTTTTCTAGGTCCGTCGCTGATAACAACAACTTTTACTCCTCTAACTTTCTGTCCAGAACAGGCTTGCTGCTCCGATAAGTGCTGCGTCAGTTCCGAGTTTGGCGACGCTCAGTTCGGTGCCGCTGACAAGATTGATGGCGCTAGCCGCGAAGCCTGCGCGCAGCCCATCCCACCAGATGTCGCCGGCTCCGGCCATGCCACCGGCAATGATGATCCTTTGCGGATCAAGAACGTTGGCCAGAGAACCAGTGGCGCTTCCGGCCGCTAATCCCCCGATGTACAAGGCTTTATGTGCCTGTTGATCTCCGGAGTTGGCCAGCGTGGTCACTGCTTTAGTGTCACCAACGTCAGGGTTGTTGGCCAAGCGCTAATAGTGCCGATAGATTCCTGGTCCTGCAGCGATTGCTTCAACATGGCCAAACCGACCACAAGAACATTCAAGTCCCGCGGCGTAGGGCGAATCGATATGACCCATGTGGCCAGCTACGTGATGGAATCCGCTGACTAATTGCCCTGAGGTGAAAAACGCACCACCGATGCCGGTGCCAACGGCCAGCAGCATGACCGAGTCGGCTCCTTGGCCTGCGCCGAATCGAGCTTCGCCTAAACCGTGCGCATGGACGTCGTTGACGGCGCGCACTTCTAGCCCGGTAGCGTCACCCAGAGCGGCCGACAGATCTGTTCCAGCCCAGCCTAGAATCGTATCGGTTGCCGAAACCACCTTCGCAGTGTGTGGATCGATGACCCCGGCGGATCCAATACCTAGTCCAACAGGCACGCTGTCACAGTGCGACTGCCGTTGAGCAACTACTGAATCCATGGCCTCAATTATTGCCGTAGATCCAGCTTGCGCTGGGGTGGGAAGTTGGGCACGAAAGCCAGTACTGCCATCGGGGTGGACTACGGCACCGGCGATTTTTGTGCCGCCTACATCTAAGGCCAGCACTGCGCCGGTGCCGCTGTGTTTTTCTTGCACTGGTTTTGAACCTACTTGACAGCCACGGCCAGCAGGCCGGTTTCGGCAAGGATCTCGCGGATCTTCGCCGCTTCACTTTCGTCCAGGTTCACCATTGGTGCGCTCATCGCATTGGAGGAGATGACACCCAGTTCTACCAATGCGGTCTTGAACGCGCCCAGCCCGGCTGCGCCAGGAGAGACTCGTGATGCATCCGGGGTGTAAACGATGTCAAAGACTCGTGCGAGGCGATCCTGTTCGGCGGCAGCTTCAGCCCACGAACCCGCCTGGGCAAGATCAAAGAGGCGACGGTAACCGGCCGGGTCGACGTTTCCAAGGCCAGGGGCAACGCCGTGTGCCCCACCCAAGAGTGCGCCATCCACAACAACTTCGTGTCCGGTGAAGACCGAGAACCCCTGGACATGCTTGGTGGCCAGGATCAGCTGGCGGAAGGATACGTCGTCGCCTGAGGAGTCCTTAACACCAACGATGGCACCGGATTCAGCAAGACGAATTGCCACATCCAATGGCAGCTTGTGGTGCGTACGAACTGGCACGTCGTAGGCGAAGATAACGACCTTCAGCGCTTCGTGAATTGCGGTGAAGTGAGCTTCGATTTCTGAACCGTTAGCGATGGCGTAGAACGGTGTGGTCACTACCAAGGCGTCGGCGCCCAAAGCGATGAGTCGGGAGCCTTCGTCGATTACGCGAGCGGTGGTCTGTTCGCTGGCACCAACCAGTACCGGAATTCGTCCTGCATTGGTGGCAACGATCTGGCGCAATACGCTATCGCGTTCACTATTGGTCAGGTATGGGACTTCGCCCGAGGAGCCAAGCACAAACAGCCCGCTGACTCCACCCTTGATGAGGTGCTCAACTACGGCGTCCAGGCCAACAGTGTCAATGCTTCCGTCGGCAGTGCGTGGGGTAACTACCGGTGGGATGACGCCGGTGTATTTTGGATTATTCTGATAAGCCACGGAAATCGGATCTTTCTTCTGAAGCCTGCGTTAGGCAGGCTATGGATTTTTAGTGTTCCAGCAGGGCCGGAGCGGCACCCAGCAAAGTGCGGGTGTAGTCATTGGTTGGTGAATCGAAAACTTGCGCAGCGTCGCCGCGTTCAACG
Organism: Glutamicibacter sp. MOO4; assembly: GCF_056934395.1. NCBI lineage: Bacteria > Bacillati > Actinomycetota > Actinomycetes > Micrococcales > Micrococcaceae > Glutamicibacter > Glutamicibacter sp. MOO4. The sequence continues at coordinate 1,101,967 of NZ_CM167800.1, read as the reverse complement.
ATTTCTCCGGAATTCATCACGCAAATTACGTCGGAGACGTAGCGGACAGTTTGAATGTCGTGAGAAATGAAAACCATGGCCAAGTTCAGCTGGGTTTTCAGATCTGTTAGCAAATTCAGTACCTGAGCACGCACCGAAACATCTAGTGCGCTGGTAGGTTCGTCAGCCACGATAACGTCCGGTTCCAAGGCCAAGGCTCGTGCGATAGCTACACGTTGGCGCTGGCCTCCAGAGACCTGACTAGGTAGCGCAGAGGCAGCCGAGGCAGGCAGGCCTACCACGTTCAGCAGCTCCAACGCCTTGGCTTGGCGGGATTTGTCATTGCCGATTCCATGTACGCGCAGTGGATCGGTGAGCGTATCCATAATGGACATGCGCGGATTCAACGCGGTGGCGGGATCTTGGAAGACCACGCCTACCGAACGGCCAAAGGCCTTTCGTCCGGCCGCGTTGCGCTTTGCCACCACTTCACCGTTGAACAGCACCTTGCCCCTGGTTGGTTCTTGCAGCCCAACTAGTACGGAGGCCAAAGTGGACTTCCCACAGCCGGATTCGCCCACGATGCCCACGGTCTGTCCGCGGTGCACCGTAAAGTTCACACCGTTCACGGCCTTCACCAAACGCGGGCTGAAAAGTTTTCCGCCACGAATCTTGTGGTGCACGTGAATGTCTTGCAGTTCGATGACTGGAACTTGACTCATTTCGCTGCTCCTACTTCTTTCACTATGGCTCGCCCATCGGTGTTCGCTTCCCGCAGCCACCGGCACAAAGGACAAGTGACGGGATGGATCCGCGTCTTCACGTAGGGATCGCTCCGCAAAGCGGTCGCCGTCAGCAAAGTCGTACGGGCTTGGCACGGTCCCAGGAATCTGGTGCAGGCGCTCGGACTGCGATTCAATGGACAGTACCGCTCCAAGCAAACCGCGAGTGTATTCGTGGTGCGGGTCTTTGAGTACATCGCTAATCGGACCGGATTCAACTACCTGTCCGGCGTACATGACAGTCACGCGGTGCGCCAGCGAAGCGACGAGGGCCAAGTCGTGTGAAACGAAGACCATAGCGAAGCCCAATTGCTCACGTAGCTCGTTGAGCAGTTCCACAACCTGCTTCTGAACGGTGACGTCCAGTGCGGTGGTCGGTTCGTCGCATACCACCAGTTTCGGGCTGCGCGAGAGTGCCATAGCGATCAAGACGCGCTGACGCTGACCGCCGGAGAGCTCGTGAGGGTAGGAACGCAGGGTGCGCTTGGCATCAAGCTTGACCAGGTTCAGCAGTTCTTCTGGGCTCTTGCGTCCGCCACGCTTGGTCAGCTGTCGCAGCTGGTCACCAACAAGCATGGATGGGTTCAAGCTAGAGAGGGCATCTTGGTAGACCATGGCGATTTGTTCACCACGAAGGCCCTTGTAGACCTTGTCATCGCCAGCCAGGGTCCCACCATCGATGGTGGCGGGAAGCAGTTCTTTGCCGTCGAAGGTGATTGAACCGCTCAGCTTTGCACTCTTACCGAGCAGACCCATGATAGCCAGCGAGGTAATGGACTTGCCACAGCCTGATTCGCCAACCAACGCCATGGTTTCGCCTTCGCGTACCGAGAAGGAGACGTTCTGCACGATTGGTGTATCCCCATAACGTTCGGGGAAGCGAATGGACAGATTCGAAACTTCCAAGATGGTGCGTGGGACCCCGTTGGAGGTGTCTAGAACCAAACGATCATTGCGCTTGGCTTCGGCTACCGAGAGCAGATCCAATTCAGTCCGCAGGCGTTCGCTGGCAGCACCGTCCATGGTTGGGCGGGCTTTTTGAACTGCCGGTTGATCCGACTTCGACTTTGCCCCTGAACGCTTGGAGTTCACCAGAGCATCGGTCATGCCTTCAGCCAGAATGTTCAGCGCCAAAACGGTCAACAAGATCACCAGACCGGCAAAGGTGGTAGCCCACCAGGCACCGTTGAGTACCAGGTTGCGACCCTAAGAGATCACATTGCCCCAGCTTGGTGCCGGGTCCTAGATGCCCGCGCCAAGGAAGGACAGCGAAGCTTCCAGGATGATCGCGTCGGCAACCATCACGGTGGCAAAAACAAGTACCGGTGCCGCACAGTTACGCAATACGTGCTTGCCGAGGATGAAGAATCGTCCAGCACCAATCACTCGTTCTGCGCGAACATAGTCTTCGCCCCATTGGGCCAATACGTTCGCTCGAACAACACAGGCGATCTGTGGGGTGTAAATGATGGCGATAGACAAGATGATCACCGGCAGAGTATTTCCCAGTGATGCCAGCAGTGCAGCGGCACGGGCGATGCCCGGGAATGCCATGACCATGTCCATGATGCGCATGATGGTTTCATTAGCCCACTTAGCGCTTGTTGCAGCCAGCGCTCCGAGCAGTCCGCCAAGGACCAGGGCAAAGGCCACGGAGCCCAAGCCGACAATCAAGGATGCTTGGGCACCGTAGAGCAAGCGCGAGTATATATCTCGACCGAGTCGGTCGGTGCCGAAGAAGTGTCCTGCACCCGGCTTTTGGGCTGGAATGCCGGTACCTAGCGGATCATGTGGAGCAATCAGCGGTGCAAAAACCGCCAAGACTGCAATGATCAGCAAGAAGGCCAGAGCTATTTTTGAGCCAATTGGCAGCGCTTTGAAGCGTGCGCCGCCGCTGGAGAGTCGAGTGACCAGGTTGTTGCGTGGAGCCATGATGGTCATCGCTACACCGTCCTAATACGTGGGTTGATCAGCAAGTAGAGCAGGTCAACGATGGTGTTGACCAGAACGAAGGTCAGCGCAATGGTCAGGGTGACTCCCTGAACTAGGCTGGTGTCCTTGTTGGTAATGCCGTTCATGATCAGCTGCCCCATACCCGGAAGCGAGAAGATCATTTCAATGACTACTGCACCGCCCAGCAGGTAGCCGATTCGCAGGCCTAGAACGGTTACCGGGGTGACCAATGCATTGCGTAGCACGCTGCGGGAGATCACTTCACCCCGAGGCACACCGTTACCAATGGCGGTTCGCACATAATCGCGGTCAAGTTCTTCGACCATCGAGGTACGAACCACGCGGGTCAGGGATGCGGAAACGGGGATTGCCAAGGCCAAGGCCGGCAGGATCATGTGCATGAACCAGGTGCCCAAACCGGAGCCGGCGGCAGCCGCACCACCGGATGGAAGCAGCGGGTTTTTACCCAGTGCGAACCACTGGATTAACAGGATGCCAAGCCAGAATGATGGGGTGGCGATGGCTGCAATGGAGAAAATTCGGACTACTTGATCCGGCCAGCAGTCACGGTATAGAGCTCCGAGCAAACCGAATGCCAGCGAGATAATCACGGCAATGATCACGCCGAGAAAAGTTAGCTGCAAGGTCAGCGGGAATGCCTTGGCGATCATTGCTGATACGGACTGGGCCGGCGGCGTGGTGACACCAAAATCAAAACGGATCAGTTGTCCGATGAATTTAAAATACTGGATGATCAACGAGTCATTCAGGCCCCGCTCTTCGCGGTAGGCCTCTTTGGCCGCCTCTGATGCGCTGTCGCCCAAGGCGTTGGTGGCTTCATCGCCTGGGGCAAGCTTCATGATGATGAAGACCAAGGCTGAGATGCCTAGGATCATCACCGGCAGTGCAGCAAGGCGACGTAATAGCAGGTTGAGGAAATTCCCCATGAAATAACTCCGTTGGTTATCGAAGCGTGCAGTTCAATGTGCCAGTAATTTCCGGTCCGCACCACGATGATTCGGGGTGCGGACCGGAGCTATGGGCCAGCTAGGCTTTTCGGTTGACGCCGACGAACGAGATGCCGGTCGTAGGCAATGGTTGGAAGCCTTCCAGCGCATTTTCGTCCCAAGCCGAAGGCAACTGACGGTGAAGGATTGGGTACAGGGGAACCTGATCGGCAACAATATTGATTGCCTTGCCCCACGCTTCCATGGCCTTATTGTTGTCTTCGGTCTTGATAGCCGCGTCAAGCTGCTTTTGCAGTTCCTTGTACTCCGCGGTGTCGCTCCAGCGGAAGCGAGCCTTTGGCCAGACTTCGCCTCGGTAGAACCAGCTCAACAAGAGGTCCAGGTCGTTGCCGAAGACCGAAGGGTCACCAGGGGCCGCGACAACACTGAACTTTCCGCTATCAACGTTGTCGGTATACAACGCACCGGACTGCAGGTTTTTCATCGTGACCTTGACGCCCGGAATCTTGTTCCAAGATTCGAGGATCAGCGGGGCAATGTCTTTGACCCACGAGGTGTCGGTGGTGAGTAGCTCAAATTCGAGCTTGTCCACACCAGCTTCCTTAAGCAGTTTGGCTGCTTTTTCTGCATCATGGGAGTACACGGTGGAAGCCTTGATGTACCGTGGGTGGCTTTCTTGCATGTATGAACTTGCCGGCTTCGCTTTGCCCAACAATGCGATGTTAATGATTGACTCGGTGTCCAAGGCGTAGTGCAGTGCCTGGCGTACCTTCGGATCGTTGAACGGCTTCTTGGAGCAGTTGAACATCAAGAACAAGAGGCCGAAGGAATCCGCGGTCTTCACAGTGACCTTGGAAGCCAGACGGTCCATATCTAGGTATGGAACATCTTCAATAGCCTGGACACGGCCAGATTCCATTGCGGTGACGCGAGCGGCAGCATCCGAGAGCAGGTACCAGGTCATGCCACTAGCGGTAGCTGCGTACTTGCCGTTGTAACCGTCAAACTTCTCAAAGACAATCTTGTCGTCTTTGGTGGCCGAGACGAACTTGTACGGACCACTGCCCACAGGCGCAGCATCGAAGGCTGCCTGATCCTTAGAAGCAACAGACTTAGGAACAACCTTGACCACCGAGATGCGCGTGGCAAAGAGTGGGAAGGCATAGTTCAGCTTGAACGTCACTGCCGTCTTGCCCTTAGCCTTGACCGACTTGATGAAAGGGATGAACTGAGCAAAGAGCGACGCGTTCTTGGTATCCAGCACGCGTTCGAATGAGTAGACAACGTCTTCAATGGCGACCGGGTCACCATTATGGAACTTCGCACCCTCGCGCAGTTCCACTTCCCAAGTAGTGTCGTCAACTTGCTTTGGGCCGGCTGCAGCCAAGGCGAGGAATGGCTCGCGAGTGGCCGGGTGAAGATCAACTAGACCCTCAAAGATGTGCATGTTGGCCGCAAATGGAGTTGCGCCCGAAGATGTCATCGGATCAAAGCCGGTGGAAAGTGCGTACGACATGCCGGCTTCAATAGTTCCGGTGCCGGCGCCAGTGCCGCCTCCGGTACTAGTGGAAACCGAGGAACAAGCCTACAAGCTGGCAGAAAATGCTGCCGCAGCGCCGACCATTCCGGTGAATCGCAAAAAATCTCGACGTGCAAAGGGCTTATTAGCTACTTCTTTTAGCGCCATCGGTGCCAACTCCAAGGTCAAAAGTGCATGTTGTAGGACGTAGGATGTCCCATCTATGGTTTAGACTGTAGTGCGAGACACACCCTATGGTCAACTACTTCACAATTTTTAAATTAGCACCCAAGGACAACGGAGGATCCATTGAGCACTCCACCTGTACGCCGGCCAGATGCACGCGCCCGACTACGCACCCTGACCAACGACATCACAACTCTGATCCTTGATCGCGGCTTGTTGCCCGGCGACCCGATGCCGACAGAACAAGAACTGATGGCTGAGCTTGGCGTAGGACGCAACTCGCTACGCGAGGCGGTCAAGGTTCTCCAAGCACTAGGCATTGTTGATACCCGCCATGGGTTTGGCATGTTTGTAGCCAAGGAAAACCTCAACGCATTGCAGGAGTCCCTAGCCTTCCGTGGACAGCTTTCTCTCCGGCATCACGGGCACGAAGCCAACGAACTGGTGGACGTGCGCCAAGCACTAGAAACGGGACTGATCGGATTGGCCATTCAGTCGGTGACCAAAGAGCATTTGCAGGCACTAGAGCAGGTAGTCACCGAGATGGAAGCTCACGCCGAACGCGATGAGACCTTTGTTGAACAAGACAAGGCTTTTCACCGCATCCTCTTTGAACCGCTAGAAAATCAGCTTTTGACCAATCTCCTCGGAGTGTTTTGGGACGTCTATCGGACCATCTACGATGCCATCGATACCGACACGGAAATCACCCAGCCAGCCAAGACGGCACAGGATCACCGAGATATCCTCGACGCCGTTCGCAGCCGTGACGTGGGTACTGCCCGGTCATTGATTTCAGAACACTTCAACGGGATCCGCGCCTTGCTGGCCAAACGCGCCTCTGAGTAAGAAGACCAAGCGAATTAGTAAACTCCGCAAGGTCTCAAACATTCATTTCACAGCTAAGCTGGGATGGTGGACACACTAGAACGCTACGCACCCAATGAAAATCTAAGACGCGACGAGGCGGCTTGGCGCGCTGAAAACATCACTTGGCACTTCGCTGAAGTTCAACTGGACTTAGGCAACGCGAGTGATCCTTCCGCGCTCAGTTTCACCTCGATTACTACCTTAAACTTCTCCTCAAAACGAGCCGATACCTTCCTCGACTTCATTCACGAGTCCGTTCAAGAAGTTCTGGTTAATGGAACGGCTATTGATCTTTCCAGCGCGGTACTCGATGCTCGTATCTACCTGGATACCTTGCGCACCGATGCGCCCAACACCGTGAGGATTACCGGTCAGGCACTGTACTCTCGCTCCGGCGAAGGATTACACCGCTTTGTTGATCCCCAAGACGGGGAAACCTACCTCTATACCCAATTTGAGCCTTCGGAGGCTCGGCGGGTTTTCGCCTGCTTCGAACAGCCAGATCTGAAAACCAGTTTCCGCTTCACCCTCACCGGCCCCTCGGCATGGCATTTGGCTAGCAATCAGCCAATCGTTGACGAAGTGTTTAACGACGACGGCACCAAAACAGTGGCATGCTCCCCCACTCCACCGATCTCCAGCTACATCACTGCAGTGCTGGCTGGTCCGTACCATGTGGAACGTGCGGAGCATGTCCAAGAATTGCCCGACGGAGAAGAATTGGTTATCGAAATGGCAGCTACCTGCCGTGCCTCGTTAGCCGAACACTTTGATGGCCAAGAGATTCTAGAGCTGACCAGCCGCGGACTGGATTACTATCATGAGCTGTTTGCTTACCCTTACCCGTGGGGCAAGTACGACTCGGCGTTCGTGCCTGAATACAACCTCGGCGCCATGGAGAACCCTGGCTTGGTGACGTTCACTGAAAGCTACGTTTTCACTTCGCACGCTACCGAGGCTCAATACGAGCAGCGCGGCAACACCATCATGCATGAGATGGCGCATATGTGGTTTGGCGACCTGGTCACCATGAAGTGGTGGGACGACTTGTGGCTCAAGGAGTCATTTGCTGATTACATTGGCACCCTGGCCAATGACGAAGCCACCGACTTCACCACCGCTTGGACCACCTTCGCGGCCCGCCGCAAGGCGTGGGCCTACGTGGCCGATCAGATGCCAACGACGCACCCAATCGTTGCGGACATCCCTGACCTTCTGGCTGCCGACCAGAACTTCGATGGCATTACTTATGCCAAGGGAGCCAGCGTCCTCAAACAGCTCGCGGCCTTTGTCGGCGCAGAAGCTTTCCGCGATGCAGCACGTTCCTACTTCCGTAAGCATGCCTACGCAAATACTTCGCTTGAAGATTTCCTTCAGGCCCTTGAATCTGCCAGTGGTCGCGATATGCGCCAGTGGGCCGACGCATGGTTAAAGACCAGCGGAGTACCAAAGCTCAAGATCAGTTACAGCACCGATGAGCAAGGCTTCATTTCAGCGGCTCAGTTAGAGCAATTTGGCACAGATCCCATTTCCGGTCAGCGGATCATCCGTCCGCATGTGCTCAGCGTTGGCGCGTACGAACTTCGTGAAGGCAAACTGGTACGTACCGATTCTGTCCCGGTAGAACTCACAGGCCAGGCCGTGGCCCTTGATTTCCTGGTGGGCCGAAAAGTTCCTGATCTGCTATTGCCCAACGATGGTGACGAGACCTACGCGCTCATCGAATTTGATGCTGCTTCTCGTTCCACTTTGCTCAATAACCTTTCGGGCCTGACCGACTCGCTTCCGCGAGCAACCTGCTGGGCTTCACTATGGGACGCAGTGCGCTCGGCGACCTTGGACGCACAGAGCTACGCCAAGGCCATTTTGGCTCACGCACATACGGTTACCGATGCCGGTGTATTCACCGTGCTGACCAACCAGTTGGTTGATTCCATCAGCAAGTACGTTGCTCCTGAATTGCGCGTCGAGCTTCGAAGTGAAGCCGTTGAGGTACTCACTGGTTGGCTCGCCATCTTTGAACCGGGCAGCGATCAGCAGACGACCACCGCGCGAATCTTGACCCGGCTCGCGCGATCCGGAGTTGCCAACGAGGTTATTGATGCGTTCCTGGGCGAACAGCCTAACCGTCTGCAGGTAACTGTCGATGAGCAGCTGCTCTGGAACTCGTACGTTGCTCTGGCAGCATCGGGTCGGCTGGATGCATCAGCTGAAGCCCAAATGCATGCCGTGGCCAAAGCGAACCCAACAAGTATTGCGCACAACGCGGTACGTACGGCACTAGCTGCGCGACCAGACGCACAGGTGAAGGAATCTGCCTTCGATACCGTACTCATGGCTCGCGACGAGAAGTCAGAACTGTCCAATGACGCTCTCTCCGCCACAGCCTTGGGATTCTCGCTGGGTTCGGCTTCTCTGCTGGCCCCATTCGAGTCTCGTTTCTGGGCAGCTATCTTGCCCGTCTTTGAAACGATGAGCATGGAATTCGCAACCCGAGTGATCGAGGGCCTGTTCCCTGGACATCAGGACTTGGATGGCTCGGTAGAACAGAATCAGGCATTAGCCTGCGCCACAAAATGGCTAGAAGATAATGCTCAAGCTCCTACAGCACTGAAGCGAATCCTTTTGGAAGAGCGTGCTGAGTTGGAACGCTCGCTGAATGCTCAGGCGTTCAGTCGCACCAGCCGGTAGGTCCACAACACAGGAGCCCGGACTCTTGGATGATTATTTCATCCGAGGGTCCGGGCTCCTTGTCTGCCTGTACCAATACGGTTATGGAACGCGGGCAGTCCACTGCTCGGTATCAAATTTGGTCTCGGCCAGCTTCTTGGCTGCAGCGCGAGTTTCCTCGTCAAGTTGCGCAGGCTTGGCACCAGTTCGCTTTGCGAAGGTATCCATCATGACCTTGATGATTTCCAAACGGTCCAGCTCTGTTTGGGACTTCAAGGGATCTACTCGCTTTACCGCTGACGTAATCCCCTTGTCCGAAATTTTCTCACGGCCAATGCGCAGCACCTGAGTAATCTTTTCAGCATCAATGTCATAGCTCATCGTGACGTGATGCAGCATAGCGCCGTTGGCCAATCGCTTTTGAGCGGCACCGCCGATTTTCCCGGTCTGGGTGGCAATGTCATTCAGAGGCTTGTAGTGAGCTTTAAGTCCAATGCTCTCCAACGCTTCCATCACCCAAGCATCCAGGTACGGGTATGAATCGGCAAAGCTCATGCCGTCAACTAGGGACTCTGGGGCGTAAAGCGAGTAGGTGATGCAGTTGCCCGCTTCCATGAACATCGCACCGCCACCGGAAATGCGGCGCACAACCTTGATGCCATAGTTTTGTGCTTGTTCCATATCCACTTCGTTTTTCAGTGACTGGAAGGAGCCGATAACTACTGCGCCTTCGTTCCAGTCCCAGAAGCGAATGGTTGGTTTACGCACACCTTGAGCGATTTGCCGGGTGAGGACTTCGTCGAGAGCTACTTGTTCAGCAATCGGGATGATCTCTGGACCCAGCACTTCCCACTGGTGGTCTTCCCATTTGGTTGCGTGGCCGAGAGCTCGACGAACCACTCGCGCCACGGCATCTGCATCAAATCCGAACATGACTGCGCCGGTCCGCAGGTTCTTGGTGACTGCATCCCTAATGGTGCTGTGGCTGGCGTCTGTTGGCAGGCCCAGCACCGCTGCATTGAGGTCTTCTAACGCTTCATCAGGTTCTAAGAAGAAGTCACCGTTGAGTGAAACGTCGGTGATCTTTCCATCTTTGCTATCGAGATCTACAACGACTAATTTGCCACCGACAACCTTGTATTCACCATGATGCATCATGCCACTAGTCTATCCCTGACCACCGCTTTCCACAGCGCACGAGCGTGCAGATCACAGAATCAGCGAATCCTGAATTAAGGGCTGAAAATCGTCGCGTTAAAGCAAAACGACGTGCTTCCAAAAATGGAAGCACGTCGCATAAAGCTTGCGAGGGGCGAAGTATTACTTCTTGCCGCCGAAGCCCTTGAAGCGGGCGTTGAAGCGCTCGACACGACCAGCGGTGTCCATGATGCGCTGCTTACCGGTGTAGAACGGGTGCGAAGCAGCCGAGATTTCAACGTCAATCACTGGGTAAGTGTTGCCGTCTTCCCACTCGATGGTCTTGTCCGAAGTTGCGGTCGAACGGGTCAAGATCTTTTCGCCGGATGCCAGGTCGTTGAAAACCACAGCGGCGTACTTTGGATGGATATCAGCCTTCATAGCTATACACCTTTATGTTAATTGGCCACTGGATTTTGCCAGCAGCTACCTACTCGGAAATTTAGTCATATGCAGCAGAGATCATTGAAGAACTCGAAACACACAGACATTACATCCTATCGCACTATTTCACCTATGGAGAACCCTGTTAGCGTGGTGCGGAGCACAGATGCCAGAACGCAATAGCGCTAGCCGCACCCACGTTCAACGAATCAACTTCGCGATGCATCGGAATGATGACTGTGCGGTCAGCCAAAGCTAACGCTTCTTGCGTCACTCCCCTGCCTTCATTGCCCAAGATCATCGCAATTTTTTCGCCCGGTTTAATACGGACATCATTCAGTGCCACGGCATCATCGGTCAGTTCCATCGCAAGTAGTTCGTAGTCATGAGACTTGAGCTTTTGAATATCGGTGGGCCAGTTGTCCAACCGAACCCACGGAAGATCAAATACGGTGCCCATAGAAACGCGTGCGCTTCGGCGATACCAAGGATCAACACATTTAGGTGTCAGCAGCACAGCATCGATACCGAGTCCGGACGCGGACCGAATGATCGCGCCCAAGTTGGTGTGGTCTGCGATGTCTTCAAGAATCGCGATTCGCGAACTTGATTCGAGAACCTGATCCAAGTCGAGCGGTTCAGGGCGATTCATTGATGCCATTGCACCGCGATGCAGATGGAATCCAACCAGGTCTTCTAGTTGCTTGTCATGTCCGATGAAGATCGGGGCGGACGGGAACTTATTAAACTCTTCGGTCAACTGGCCCAAATGCTTTTCGGCCAACAGGAAGCTACGTGGAACATGGCCAGCATTAATAGCGCGCTGAACTACCTTGGTGCTTTCAGCTATATACAGTCCATTTTCAACGTCCGTTCGCATCCTCAGATGCGCTTCGGAGAGTCTCAAATATTCATCTAAACGGGGATCTTCTAGATCTGCAACGTGCAAGATGCGTTCAGGATTCACAATCTCGTTCATGGCTCTACAGCAACTTAATGATCATGTTGGTCAGGGCCATCAATCCCAGAACCACGATGAGTCCGCGTAGCCAACCAGGCGAAAGCTTGCGTCCAATCTTGGCGCCGATAAAGCCACCGATCAGTGATCCGACCGCAATCAACAAGACGATGAGCCAGTTGATGCGCTCGGGGGCGATCAGCAGATACATCACGGCGGCCATGAGGTTAACGATCAGCGAAAGAATTACCTTGATCGCGTTGGACTGTTGCAACGATGCGTGCAGGAATACCCCAAAGACCGCCATCAGCAGAACGCCCTGTGCCGCCGTGAAGTAGCCACCGTAAACGCCGATAACGAAGACCAAGATATACAAGATCATCGGTATTTTGGCACGGTCTGCCGCATCAGGATCCGAGCCACCTCGGGCCGCTTGGCGGGACTTGGCCCACGTAGCCAGTCGAGGCTGGAAGATCACCAAGACCAGTGCACAAATGAGCAGCACCGGAGCGACGACCCCGAAAACGCTTTCAGGAAGGTTGAGCAGAAGTAACGAACCGATCAGACCACCAACAAGTGAGACGGGAATCAGCTTGAGCAGTGTTTTCTTGACGCTTGCCGCTTCTCGGCGGTAGCCCCAAGCTCCGGAGAACCCTCCGGCGACTAGACCCATTGCGTTGGATACAACCGCATTGACCGGCGCAGTACCCAAGGCAACAAGAATAGGGAAAGTAACCAGAGTGCCGGAACCAACAACGGTATTGATGGTTCCGGCCCAGAGACCACCTATAAAGATCAGGGCTTCACGCCAAAATTCAACCACGCGGAGTGATCCCCTTTAGATAGTTCTCTTAGATCTTGGCAAAAGCCGAGAATCGTCCACCTTCGCGGCGAAGGGACAGCTTGAGACCGTACGTCGCTTCAAGGTTTTCTTCGGTAAGGGTGGACTCAAGTTCGCCAGCGGCAACAACTTCGCCTTCACGCATCATCATGATGTGCGTAAATCCGGCAGGAACTTCTTCAAGGTGGTGGGTCACGAGAACCAACGCAGGTGCGTCTTCGTCGGCTGCCAATTCGGCCATTTGCGCGACGAGTTCTTCTCGTCCTGCAAGGTCCAGTCCAGCTGCAGGCTCATCCAGAATCATCAGTTCCGGGTCAGTCATCAATGCGCGAGCAATCAATACACGCTTACGCTCACCCTCGGAGAGTTTGCCAAAAGGCTGATTCATGAAAGTGGACATACCCCACTGGTGTAGCAACTGGAAAGCACGACGCTCATCAAGCTTTTCGTACTGTTCACGCCAACGCCCGGTAGTACCGTAGGCAGCAGTCACCACAACGTTCAGTGCAGTCTCACTGGCTGGAATAGAATTCGCCACCAAGGCAGAGCTCAAGCCGATCAGGGGGCGCAGATCAAATACTGAAACCCGGCCTAGTCGTTCGCCGAGAATGTCGGCAGTTCCACGGGTAGGGTGCAACCGAGCGGCCGCAATATTCATGAGGGTCGATTTGCCGGCGCCGTTAGCACCGAGCACGATCCATCGTTGTCCTTCTTTAACTTCCCAGGACACGTCCTTGAGCAGTTCTTTTCGCCCGCGTACTACGCTGACATCTTTGAAAGTTAGCACTTCGCTCATGGTATTCAAGACTAGACTTTTCGGTGCTAATTCACTAATTGAATCACCGTCAAATCACCGCTTATCTCCCGGTCAGCACCGTCATGTTTGGTCGTAATCACAGAATCGACGAAAATTGGTTGCATGGCTTCTTCACTGGTTTTTGTCTCTCGCCCTTCTCTGCCCCGCACGCAGTTCCTTAATCTTTTGGAACTTGCTGTAGCTGCACACCTCATTCCGGAGGTTAGCGAGGAATCGATCAAGACCAGCCAAGATCGATTAGTTACCAAGTTGCATCTGCCTGATTCTGAGCGTAGCGAACTTCAAGACGATGCCAGTTCATTCCTCGATTCACAGGTGAGCGCTGGAAACATCAGTTATTCCGATGTATGCCTTGCTGTTGTTCCAGATGAGATCAGTGACGCGAAGCAGCTACTGCTTCTCATGGACGTTGATTCGACGTTGATTAAGCAGGAAGTTATTGAACTGCTCGCAGCGCACGCTGGGCGCGAAGCGGAAGTCGCTTCAGTCACCGAGGCCGCGATGCGTGGAGAACTGGACTTCGCACAGTCATTGATTCAACGGGTGGCCACACTAAAAAATCTTCCCGATTCTGTGCTTCAGGAAGTCGGTCAGCGCATCATCTTCTCAGATGGCGCACCATCGCTGGTCAAACGATTCCACGAAGCCGGCCACAAGGTCGCAGTGGTTTCGGGAGGGTTCCAGCAGATCCTCGACCCACTCGCGGCGACGCTAGGTTTGGACCATGCCCTTGCTAACACGTTGGGTATCACTGACGGAATCCTGGACGGAACCGTCCACGGCGAGATTGTTGACCGCACGATGAAGGAAACGAAACTTCGTCAATGGTCTGAGGAACACCAGATTCCACTGGCTGCCACTATCGCTGCCGGGGATGGTGCCAATGATCTGTCTATGGTTTCAGCCTCAGGATTGGGTATCGCTTTTAATGCGAAGCCAGCGCTGCGTGATCAAGCCGATGTGCGTCTAGATTTTGGTCGTCTGGATGTTATTGCTGATCTTGTGCTTGATGATCTTAGCTAGTTGTTTCCCGACAACTAGATAACAATTCGGTACATGCGGGCCTTTAGGCACGTTGTTCAGTTGCTCCAGCGGTTAGTATTTTGACTGACGCATTAATGGCCTGTGGTAGATACCTCGACCGAGCGGCATCAACATTACGCTTTCGAAAGAACTCTAATACCAGTGCAGACCACACCTCAGGACACTAACCCCGCAACGCCTTCTAACAAGAAGAAGTCGAAGAGCAAGGCTAAGCCTTGGATCATCGGCGGATCGTGCGCGGTAGCCCTTACTGCGGCATACTTCGGCGCTGCCGCAGTGATCAGCTCGCAGGTTCCGGCCAACGCTTCGGTGGCCGGTGTAACTATCGGTTCCATGAGCAAGGATGAGGCTCAGGCGGAACTTGCCAAAGTCGCAACTCCGCTGGCCGAAAAGCCTGTCGCGCTCAAGGTTAACGGCAAGGACTACGAGCTAGATCCAGCTAAGGCTGGCTTGAGCCTGAATGTCGCTGACACGGTCGAAGACCTTACCTCCTACGAGGTCAATCCGGTCAAGCTCTATGAACGACTCACCAACGACTACAACGTCACTCCTGACCTTGATGTTGACGAGGACAAGCTCAAGACCCAGGTAGAGGCTCTGGCTAAGAAGGCCAATGCCGAAGCTTCTGAGGGAAACATTGAGTTCGCTGACGGACAAGCCAAACTGACCAAGCCGGTTGATGGTGTCGCTTTGAACACCGACGACGCCGTCGAGAAAATCAGTGATGAATGGTCCATCGACGGTTCCGCTATCGAGTTGCCCGCAGAGGTGAAGAAACCACAGATCGCTGAAAAGGATCTGCAGACCTTCTACGATGATCAGGTCAAGGCGTTGCTCAAGGATGACGTAACCCTTGATTCGGGCGATAAGAAGGCCACCGTTTCGGCTTCAGACATCGCAAGCGCAGCTTCGTACGCACCTAAGGATGGCAAGCCTGCCATTGTTTTGGATGACAAGAAGTTGTACAAGTCAGCGACCAAGGGCACGGATCTTTCCAGCACCGCCAAGGATGCAAAGATCACTTTGAAGGACGGTAAGCCTTCGATCACCGAGTCAGCCAACGGCATTTCTCTGGAAACCGATGGTTTAGGCGCAAAGGTGCTAGCGGCGACCACCGCTGCTAACCGCACTGCAACCGTGAAGATGACCGAAACTGAACCGGACTTCACTACCGCGGATGCCAAGGAGTTGGGCATCAAGGAACCGATCGTTGACTTCTCGACTCCGTATCCTGCCTCAGATAAGGTCCGCACCAAGAACCTGAAGGCCGGATCCGCACGAGTCACCGGTGTCATTGTTAAGCCTGGCGAACAATTCTCATTGTTAGATACCCTGGGCCCAATCACCGAGGCTAACGGTTACTTCACTTCAGGTGTTGTTGAAAACGGCTTCAGCTCGGAAGCAGTTGGTGGCGGCCTGTCGCAGATTTCCACTCAGATGTACAACGTCGGCTTCCTGGCCGGCTACGACGACATCACCCACAAGCCTCACTCCCGCTGGTTTGACCGCTACCCTGCTGGTCGTGAAGCTACCTTGTGGGAAGGCCAGGTCGATATGATCTGGAAGAACAACACTAAGTATGGCGTGATGGTTCAGGCTTGGGTTGACGACGATGCGGTTCATACCCGCCTGTGGTCCACCAAGTACTGGAAGGTCACCCAGAAGACCTCGGATAAGTACAACAAGACCAATCCTGAAACCAAGTACAACAGCGCTGAAAAGTGTGTTTCAGAATCTGGCGGACAAAAGGGCTTCACCATCGATGTCACTCGCTACCGTGAGTCCATTGACGGTTCCGCTAAGCTCCCAGCCGATAAGAAGACATGGACTTACAGCCCATGGAACAAGATCATTTGTGGCGAAAAGCCATAACAGAATCCATTAGTTGACTATCGCCGGATGCCTTTTCAAACAAAGGCATCCGGCGATTTTTTTAGAATCCTACCGATGATCCAAGGGTGCAAAACAAAGGCTGGTGTCCAACATCCGTGAGAGATGCTGAACACCAGCCTTTGGTGTTGCTAAAGCTGCAGGTTACTTACCGGCCTGCTCCAGGAAGTCTCCTGCGCCGCCAACCAGTTCGGTGTGTCCGGTTTCAACGTCAGCAAAGACCATCTTGGCAACTTCAGCGCCGAACTCTTCAACGGAGTACAGCTTGCCAGCGGCCTCGCGGCGAGCATCAATTGCACCTGGCTCCATGCGGTTAAGCAGGGTTGCGGTGATGGTGCCCTCGATCATGTCACCCGAGACAACTACAAAGCTGATGTTCTTTTCGCTCAGCTGTGGAATCAGCTCGCGCAGTGCGTCTTCGCCGGCACGCTTGGACTTGGCCACTTCGTCGTAAGCGCCCATGGTGGAAACTTCATTGATGAAGTGTGCCTGGTGGCTGGTGACGAATACAACTCGGCCACCTTCGCTCATCTTTGGCAATGCTGCGGTGAGCATGGCTACCTGTGCGTCGCGGTTCAAACGCAGCGCGTAGTTCTCACCGAGGGAAGTTTCCATGCCACCCGAAGCGTTCAGTACCAGTACGTCTAGGGAGCCGAAGTTCTCAACTGCGGCGTCAACCAAAGCCTGTGGGCCCTCAACGGTGGTCAGGTCCGAGCCAACAGCTACGGCCTTGCCACCCTTTGCTTCGATCGCTGCAACGATCTTGTTTGCGCGTGGGGCCTTTGCGCGGTAGTTCACTACAACGCCAATGCCCTGCTCTGCCAACAGCTGTGCGGTAACCGCACCAATGCCGCGGGAGGAACCGGTAACTACTGCACCTTTGTATTCGCTCATTTTGATTGTTCTCCTTAGGTCTTCGGGAAAATTGATTGTGCCCTTACTTAGGGCAATGAAAACTTCTAGTGGCCCATGCCTAGGCCGCCGTCAACGGGAATCACGGCGCCGGAGATGTAAGCAGCCTCGTCACTGGCGATCCAGCGAACAACGTTGGCTACTTCTTCTGGCTCGGCGAAACGGTTGGCTGGAATATTAGCCAGGTAACCCTTTTGGGTTTCTTCTGGCAGCACAGAGGTCATTTCGGTGTTGATGAAGCCAGGTGCAACAACGTTTGCGGTGATGCCACGGGAGCCAAGCTCGCGGGTCAACGAACGAGCGATGCCTACCAAGCCGGACTTGGATGCTGCGTAGTTGATCTGTCCTGGCGAACCGTAGAGACCGACTACCGAGGAGATCAGGACAACACGGCCCTTCCTCAGGCGCATCATGCCCTTGCTTGCGCGCTTAATAACGCGGAAGGCGCCGGTGAGGTTGGTGTCGATTACCGAGCTGAAGTCATCTTCACTCATACGCAAGAGCAGGGTGTCCTTGGTGACGCCCGCATTAGCAACAAGTACTTCTACTGGACCGTGCGTTGCTTCAACTTCTTTGAACGCCTCATCGATCGATGCGCTGTCGGTGACATCAGCTTTGACACCCAACAGGCCGGCGGGAACCTCGCCGCTGCGGTAGGTGATAGCTACCTTGTCGCCGTTAGCCTCAAAGGCACGAGCGATCGCAAGGCCGATGCCGCGGTTGCCGCCGGTCACGAGGACGCTGCGGCCAGTGGTTGGTTCCGTAGTCAATGTATTTCTCCATTCATGCGCCTACTCAAGCGTGTCCGAATCATGTGATCGGGGCCTCGTCTGACGCACTTTGCCTAGTTAAGTAGCTTCTCCGTGATCAATCCTATTAGTTACTGGCTGGTTTTACCGCTTCGACAGCGCGTAGAAATTACGCTCTTCGCGCCACAAGTGAGACAATGGAAGCAGTTTCCGCACAGCAAAGTGAAGTCTTTTACATGTCATCTCAGCCCACGAATCATGATTCTGGTGAGCCGGGCGTTCACCGCATCACCGAAGCGCGTGAATCCCACAGCTCCGAGCGCGATAGCCGTGTGCGCAAGTACACGATATCGATGTCCGTGCGTATGGCTTGTTTCATCTTGGCATTTTTCTTTGATAACTGGCTGCGTTGGTTCTTCATTGCTGGCGCAGTGATCCTGCCCTATATCGCCGTGGTCATTGCCAACGGCGGTGCCGATCTAACCAAGCGCGAACCGGCTCCTGAGTTCTACAAAGCACCAGAGCCACAGCAGATTCCTGCAGCTGCCTCCACGCAAGAAACTAACTTTGATAACGATGACGTGATTGACGGAACTTTTGTTGATCAGCCCAGCAGCACCGACAAGGAGGACTAGTGGATTTATTAGGTTCACTGGGACAGCCTCAGTCCCCCGCCGAAGTTCAGTGCTCGCGTAAAGGATGCCGAAACCACGCGGAGTATCAACTGCTGTGGAACAATCCGAAAATCCACACTCCCGAGCGCCGTAAGATTTGGCTGGCCTGCCCGGAACATTTGCAGTGGCTGGAAACCTACCTCAAAGAGCGCCTTCTTCATCGCGAGACGTTGCCACTGTCCAGCACCTCAGGAGACACTGCGTAGATGTATCGATTTCTAGCAAGCACCCGCTGGGTTGGCTGGTTGGTACTGGTGGCGATCTTCGCCGCAGCGTGCATTAGCTTGGGCAATTGGCAAGCAAACCGTCGAGACCAAGTTCTTACCGGTATTGAACGAGTGAACCGCAATTACTTTGCTGACCCGGCTACCGGAGAAGAGGCGTTAGCCAAGTTCAAACAGCTTCCAGAAGAAAAGACCTGGATGACTGTCTCACTCACCGGTAGCTACATCGCTGATGACACCTACATTGTTCGAAACCGCATCAAAGCGGGCCGCCCTGGTTATGAAGTCCTCGTACCTTTTAAGACCAGCAACGGCGAAGTAGTGATTATTGACCGCGGGTATTTGCCTATTGGCGACAAGGAAAGTGGTCATCCCGACGCGGTGCCAGCACCACCTTCTGGAAAAGTCACCATCAACGCTCGGCTGAAGCCTTCTGAAGTTCGTCTTGACCGCGGTGCTCCTGAGGGACAGATCGCTTCAATTCAGTTGCAAGATTATGCCCAGCACCTGAACTACGACATCGCTCAGGGTGCCTACGGCATCATGTATCAAGAAGATCCTGCCCCGGCTTCGGCTCCCCTGCCGTTGGATGCACCGGACATGGATGAGGGCCCACACCTATCCTACGAATTCCAGTGGTATGCCTTTGGTGTGCTCGCCTTTGTCGGTTTCTGGTACGCGGCACGACAGCAGAAGAGGCTCAACGCTGAAGATGCAGCTGAAATAGCTGAAGCTAAGGCACTGGGTTTTGACGAACCTATTCACAAGGTTCGCAAGGTCCGCTCGGCTGAAGACAAAAAATTTAGGCGCGACGGTTCGCTAACCGATGAGGCCACCGAAGACGCGATGCTGGATCAGCCAGTGAGTTCTTCCCCAGATCAGAAGTAACTAGCCCACTAGCCATTCGGCTCAAGGTGTCCAGCGAACGGCATCAGATTGGCAACTTTCTGTTGCGCTATCCTGCTCGCTGTTTTGGGCACAGGATGCATCAACGAGTCTGCGTTGGCCCAACGGTTCATCAAGCGTGAGGGTATAGGGCACGGCCTCATTTGATTGGCAGGTTTGCGCGTTGCCCTTCAGCGGTTCAACTACTAAACCAACTAAGACATCCTCGTTGGAGTAGCTCACCTGCGTTACGGTAATCTCTCCGGTCACCCCAGAGCCACAAGCAATTCGAGTCACCTTCAAATCAAGGTGGGTGCTCTGTGCGGTCAGAGCCGCGGGGTCTGCTAGTTCCCATTATGCGTTGATCTGATCCGGTGTGTTCTTGGCACAGCCACTTAGTGACATAGTGGCCACGATCAGGCCAACACAAGCAACTCGGAAAAGCTCTGTAGATAAACGCATGGCTTGGCACATCCCATCTAGTGGTGTTGTGCCAAGCCTACGAGATTCGAGCTTTGCGGTAAACGCTTAGGTCAGCGAGACCAATTCTAGGTAGTCCTCGTTGAACAAGTCTTCGTCGCCGTCAGGCAAGATAACTACACGTTCTGGCTTCAAGGACATGACTGCGCCCTCATCGTGGCTGACCATAACTACTGCACCTGGGAAGGTGGACAGTGCGCCCAAAACCTCGGCGCGGGACGCTGGGTCCAAGTTGTTAGTCGGCTCATCAAGAAGCAGTACGTTTGCGCTGGAAGCCACAATGGTTGCCAGAGCAAGACGAGTCTTCTCACCGCCGGAAAGTACACCGGCAGGCTTGGACACGTCATCACCAACAAACAGGAATGAACCTAGGATCGAACGCACATCAGCGTCATTGAGGTGATCAGGTGCGTTACGACGCATGTTATCCAGTACCGAAGCTTCTGGATCCAGGGTGTCGTGTTCCTGTGCGAAGTAGCCGATCTTCAGGCCGTGGCCTGGAATGATCGAGCCGCTATCCGGTTCGGCCACACCTGCGAGCATACGCAGCAAGGTGGTCTTACCAGCACCGTTCAGTCCCAAGATCACGACCTTTGAGCCGCGGTCAATAGCCAGCGACACGTCGTTGAAGATCTCCAACGAGCCGTAAGCCTTGGACAGGCCCTCGGCCATCAATGGGGTCTTGCCACATGGTGCTGGATCCGGGAAGCGCAGTGCTGCGACCTTATCGGAAGAACGCTCTTCCTGAAGGCCGGAGAGCATACGATCCACACGCTTAAGCATGGACTGTGCTGCCGAAGCCCCCGAGGCACGAGCCTTCATCTTGTTGGCCTGAGCCTGCAAGACCGAAGCCTTCTTCTCGATGTTGGTACGCTCGCGCTTACGAGCGCGCTCATCGGTTTCGCGCTGGATTTTGTAGCGCTTCCAGTTCATGTTGTAGACATCGACTACACCACGGTTGGCGTCAAGGTTCAGCACCTTGTTAACGGTTTCTTCCATCAAGCCGGTGTCGTGGCTGATCATCAGCACGCCGCCAGCGTAGTTCTTGATGAAATCGCGTAGCCACATGATCGAGTCAACGTCCAAGTGGTTAGTTGGCTCATCGAGCAGCAGAGTTTCGGCATCCGAGTAAAGGATTCGGGCCAATTCCACACGACGACGCTGACCACCGGAAAGGGTGCGCAACGGCTGATCCAAGATACGGTCCGGCAAGTCCAAGTTGGCGCAAATTGCTGCAGCTTCAGACTCAGCGGCGTAACCACCGGCAGCGATGAATTCAGCTTCTAGGCGGTCATAACGACGCATGGCCTTTTCGGAGACGGCTTGGTCTTCGCTTGCCATCTCGTCACGGTTCTTGGCCAACTTGCCAAGGACAACGTCTAGTCCACGGGCGCCAAGAATGCGGTCACGAGCCAGTTGCTCCATGTCCGGAGTTTTAGGGTCCTGCGGCAAGTAGCCGATGGATCCCTTGTAAGTTACTTCGCCCGACGCAGGCTGGGTTTCGCCGGCGAGGACCTTGGTCATGGTCGTCTTTCCGGCACCGTTTCGGCCCACCAGTCCGATCTTGTCGCCCTTGTCGATGCGGAAGTTTACTTCGTCCATCAGCAAGCGGGCGCCGACGCGTAGCTCAAGGTTGGCTACGGAAATCATATGGTGTGGCCCTTTCACGCGGGAAAAAATATTATGGCCCGTTAATGGGCAACTTAACTAGTCTACTAGCCAAGAGCTAAACCACTGGTGGAAAGTGCATAAACTAACAATCCGCAGTGGTTCACCTCTTGGCTAACTACCCAGCTGGGAGCGGTAATCCTTCATCTGAATTAGACGACGGCGCAACGAGCCTTCACGGCGAAGGTCTCCGCCGCTGGTTTTATCGATATGTTCCTTGCCAAATCTCCACAGCAATACATCATCAAGCAGACGGTCCGGCCCTGGAGAATAACGGTGATCAAGTGCGGCACGCACGTCGGTCACCACATTGGCATCAAGTAGCTGAGCGAGTTGCCACGTCTGGTTAATCTCGTGGGCATCAAGTAATTCTGCGGCCCACGACCAGTCGTCATCACGCTTACGGTCAACGTGCGGCAACAGGGTTTGCCAGATCTCACCAATTTTTTCACTGGTCAGCGGCTCAGCACCGGCACCTTGTTGGTCGTGATAACCATTAAGTCGGTGATAGAGCTCGTCAATGTCGGTGAAGTAATCTTCCACGGTTTCCAGCATGGCTGCAGTGGCGGTGAAATGCCGGTCAATCTGTGGATTCCAAGCTGCCTCGCCCGGGTGCTTAAAGCGGATGTCGTGTTCCATCTCGCTCCACGCGTGCTGGAGCACGGTGCGGATCTGCACTTCAAAAACAAAGTTTCCGCTGGCTACTACAGGCTTGCCCAACGCTTCTTGGAATTTGCGTACGGTAGGTTCGCTACGGGTTTTTAGCAGCAGGTGTCGTGAGGAGTATCCGTAGGTTCCGGATTCAACCGAGCCAATATCCTTCTCCCGGTCGCTTCGGCAATCGAAAGAATCCCGGTGCGATTTGATCAGGCTAGCCACCTGTTGGATCTCGTGAGGCAGCATGACGATGATTCGGATACCGACCATGTCATGGATTTCGCGCAACGGATTCGGAAATTCCAGTACCGGTGCGCTCTCGGAGGTTTCTTGCAGCCGACGCGAGGCCTTGGCAGTAAATGACGCAGCAGATTTAACCCGACCAGTGATGAACAACGGCTGGACTTCACTTTGAGCAAATAGCCTACGGATCTTGGCCTTCATGGCCGACATAACCGTATTCAGTTCGCCGGTTACAGATTTGTACTGTTCAACGGCGGTCGCAATGTTCTCAGAGAACTCGTCGTCCTTCTGTTCATGCTGTGGAACCGTCATTGCTGCCTCCTAGGTGCTGATCTGCTCGTTGCTTTAGTCCTTATACTTGCTCTCGCCGGCCGGGATTCTCTATGTGAAATTACGGACGGGAAAGACGCTTGGCCATGTCGTCAAACAACGGGGCCTTATCTTCTACAGGCTTGCCTGGCTTAGCCTTTGGCGCTGCAGCGGTCTGCGGATTCTGGGCGGTCTGGGTGTTTGCCTTGGCGCTGGCGGTTTTTGCATCAGCGCGTG
Organism: Glutamicibacter sp. MOO4; assembly: GCF_056934395.1. Taxonomy (NCBI): domain Bacteria; kingdom Bacillati; phylum Actinomycetota; class Actinomycetes; order Micrococcales; family Micrococcaceae; genus Glutamicibacter; species Glutamicibacter sp. MOO4. The sequence continues at coordinate 1,078,871 of NZ_CM167800.1, read as the reverse complement.
CGCTGGCAATACCTTCGGCGCGAGCACGAGCCAGAGCGTCTTGATGCTGCTGTTCCAGTTCAGTCAAACGCTCGGACTCAGCAGTCTGCGCATCGGTCAACGCTGCACTGTATCCATCATCGTAAGCAACACCGTATTTCTCGGCGTTGGCCTGCTCTTCGTCGTATTCCAATTCAGCGCGAAGCTTCGAGGCTTCTGACTTCTTCTGGTACATGTGCACGGTCAAGTGAGTGATGGCCAAAAGAACGATTGGAGGCATGGCTGCCACAAGCGCCGAAACAACCGCTGGCACACCGTTTTCGATGGAATCAACGGTAAGAATCGCATGGGTTGAGTTTGCGGCCGTGGAAACCACTGCACCGAAGAACAATAGTGACCATGGGTAGACCATGGCCTTGCGGCTAAAGCCGTTCAAGGCGACGATGGCCACGGTTGCGGCAACGATCATACCGTCAATGATGATTGGCCAGATCCAGGCTAGGCGGGGGCTAATTCCTGAACGTTCGGCGAGGTCGGTCAGTGCGGCGAACGACAAAACGAATGCGCCAATGGCGATCAGAACCGTTGCGCCGACAGCGGTACCTAGGACTGCCTTGTGCGGTTCATTCGGGATGTCGAGCTTATTTTCTTCCATGCTGCAGGGCAGACCTAACTTCTCAATATTCGGATATGTCGTCGAAAGCGAGTTTGATAGCCCCAAGTTACTGGTCAAAAAGCCATCAGTTCTTATTTTAGCCCCACATGATCAGTGCTATTGCGCCGGAGGTCGTATTGCTCGACGATCAATAAATCCGGTGCCACTAGCCATGGCCGCCAGTCCCCGCAATTGTGAATCCGCAAGGAAGAATACCGCGCTAATTACCATGTACGCGGTGAGCACCATATTCAGTACTGGGTAGGGACTTAGATTGGTGATACTGGTGGAAATTTGGAAAAGGAAGGTAACCCCGCCGAAGCCAAGAACGCTTCGCAGTACCGCTCGCCAGGCCGGCGCCGGGCCACCGTTTTCTCCGGTAACCATGAGCCAGGCGCAACGCTGTCCGAGCGATGCGCGCCCTGGGGTGAGGTTGGGCAGCAAGAAGACGAAGAAGACAACCACTACTGGGATCCACAGATTCATCAGCTTTTCGTTGGTCACCGGCCCGCCTAGTTTTTCTACCAGTGAGAGTGCGCCTGAGATAACAAAAACGGCGCCGGTAGTGATCGCTAGATCAAAAACGTTGGCCAGTACTCGGCGTGCACGACTAACCCTGCGTGGAGCTGCGTATCGCGCGTCCCCTTCCCTTGGACCAGTCAGGAAGCTGAACACGGGCAAGTAGGCAAAGACTGCGCCAGCTAGTGTCCCGGCGGTATTCATGATTATGTCATCAACATCAGCTACGCGGTAGGCGCAGTCGTACAGTCCCCAGATGCCGGTGTACTGGGTCAACTCAATTGAAAGCGACGCTGCAAAGCCAAGCACGATGGCGGTGAAGATATTTCCTCTGAGCCAGCGCACGGCCAGAAGTCCCAAGGGCATGAACAAAATGACGTTGAAGATCACTTGCCACAGGGTAAAACTGGTCGCAAAACCACGCATCCCTTGCTCGGCGATAGTTAGTTCAAAGTCGTTAACAAAGTGCCCCGGGTTTAGCTGCGGAAGACCGCGTCCCGGAACGCAGGCCGCACTACGCGAGCTAGGCAGTGGCAACATGGTGTAACTGAATAAACCGAAGCCATACACCGCTGCCGCAGCAGTGGTAATGGTCCTACGCCAAGACAGTCGACCATGCCGACGGTACTGAAGTGCCAATAGGAAAATGCCTGCAGCGCCCAAGAAGAGGGCACCACCAAGCATGGCTATGGTCGCTGGCCAGAACATCGTTTGCATAGTTCAATCTAAGCCGATGCTCCAAAGTAAGCCCTGTGCCCGGATGTGTGATCTTGACTATCTAGGATTTTTTGTTGCGGTGTTCCGCGCTGTCCAAGGGCCCGAACGGACCATCAAGAACCCGACGCGTAGTCGAATCAAAGCGGAAGAGCCCGACAAACAGCAATACAGTCAGCACACCAGCAAAAGTCTTCATCATCCATGCTGTGTGCCATTGCTCTATGGAAAGCTGGTCAACAAAAACGGCAACCAGAATGAGGCTGGAAGCATAGATCATCAATTTTTCGGAGGTCCAAGACACCCGGTGCGAGATGGCGAAAAATGCCATGAGCCAAAGAATGTACCAAGGCTGAATGATGGGTGCCAGCAAGACCACTGCAGACAGGGACCAAGCTGTGAGGCGTACCGGATTTGAGATGTTCTTGGCCAACGCAAGACGAGCCACAATGGCCAGGGCAAATAGTTGGAACAGCTGAACGACAATGCTGTTCACTAGTAACGCGTTGCCACCAAGCAGTCCGGCCAGTTTGCTAAGGCTCCAACCGACCAGGCCCACCGGTGCATAGGGGAAGGCCGCATCGCCGGCGCTGAACATCGCAGGGATCCAACCGAACCAGAGGTTTGTCACCGCACCAATGATGGTCAACCAGATCAATGACAGGACAGAGACTTTGGCCCAGACAATCCAACGAGCACGTTTGGATGGATTTTTGTTCAGGAGAATCAAGCCGATAAATGGCAGTGCCAGAAGCACGATCGGTTTAACCGAAACTGCCATCGCCAAGGCCATCGATGAGGCAACAGGGCGCCGATCATAGGCATAGGCCAACGCGCTGAAGACACCGGCAATCATTAGTGCGTCGTTATGCACGCCGCCAATCATGGTCAGCAAGAACAGTGGGTTACCTACAATTGCCCAATTGGCCCAGTTAGGATTCTGTCCCATCTTCTTGGCCAACTTTGCGGTGAAGTGATAACAGCCAAGTACACCCAGGGCCGCAACAATGCGAAGCAGGCCCACTCCGATTTCCGGAATGCCATTCGAGGCAAAAAAGATGATGCGGGCCAAAACCAAGAAGAAGGGACCGTAGGGCGACGGAGACTGCGCCCAGAGGCCGTCTGATCCTCCATCGAACCAGCCGGGTAGGGCTGAAATCCCTTCAGCGTAGGGAGACTTGTCGGCATGCAACATTCGTCCCTGAGCAAGGTAGGAATATACGTCACGGCTCAGAATGGGGAAACTCAACATGAGCGGTGCTGACCACATCGTGATGAGCTTGCCCAATTGTCCTGAAGTAATGTCAGTTGACTTCTGAACCCGTGGACGGGTGACAACCCACGTTCGGGTCAGCCAGACCATGCCCAAGGCCATGAGCACAATGCAGGTAATGACGCCGCTCGCCTCGGTACGAAATTCGATGAAGAATCCACTCCGAGCTATCGGCGAGAGCTGATTGCGCGGAAACCAGCCAATCCCCCAGGACGCGACGGTGATCATCACCGACGCTGCAAAGCCCTGCCATCCAAGCGATCGCAGACTTTCCCCCTGTAATTTCCGGCGAATTTCCAGCACTGTCACTAGGCCTTCTTTTCCTTTGTCAGCCAATTAGTTGAGCTCAAGAGGTCAGGGACAATTGACTTGGTTTTCCGATCAAAGAAGACAAGATAGACGGCGCAAGCGATGGAGGTTCCCCAGGAAATCATTTGTACGCGAGGCACCAGGGATTCTTGCAAGAATTGCCAGACGAAAATTTGGTCGGCAGCTTGGTAGGCCAAGAAGAAAATAGTGGTCAAGTGTAGCCACAGCATCTGCCAGTCATCGCGAAGTCCGGTGACCGCGAAGAACGGCAGAAGCCACAAGAGGTACCAAGGCTGAATGACTGGGGACAAAACCACAATGGCCGAATAGGCAATGGCCATGCGCTGAACCAAATGTGAGTACTTTCCACGGAACATCAACACCATGGCTACGCCAACACCGAGCAGACGACCAATGGTGCTGATGGTTGGGAGCACTCCGGTTGATTCAAGCCCAAACGAGTGGAAGATGCTCGTCATTGCGACGGTCATCAAACCCAGCGGGGCAAAGATTGAGAATCCAGAACCGGTGTAGTGAAGCATGACATCTAGCCAACCGAACCAGTAGCCGTTCAACCAGCCAACGAAGGTCATCAGTGCCAGGAAGATCAGACCTGAATAGGCCCAGTACAAGATACGGCGTGGCCATTTGGCTTCGGGCCCGGCCCAGAGCAGACCGATAAATGGCAATAGAACCAACGTGATCGGCTTGACTCCGATGGAAGCGGCCAACACAACGATGGCCCAGAAACCGTGACGCTTGCACGCTAGGTAAACGGCCCATACGGACAGTCCAGTCATCAAAGCATCGTTGTGCGCGCTGGCCACAAAGTTCACCAGGAACAACGGGTTTGCCACAGTCATCCAGGTAGCTTTTGCCCCCGATACCCCGTGCAGTTCAGCAAGCTTTGGCACAAAATGCAAGCAAAGAAGAACACCGATAAACGCGATAGCGCGGAACGCGAGGATGGCGGCGTCGGTAGAGCCACCAACCAGTTTGGCTACCAAGTATTCAATGGAAAGAAAGAGTGGCCCATACGGGGTCCCATCTTGAGCCCACATGGTGTCGGTCCCCAGCTGGAACCAATTGTTCAAACTTGAGATGCCATCAACATATGGGTCCTGACCGGCTACCACCAGTCGCCCCTGGCCAAGGTAGGCAAAAGCATCGCGGCTCATGATTGGCAGGGCCACAAACATGGGAATGCTCCACAGCCAGACCGCCCGGCGAACAATCTTCAGTGATCCTTCGCCCCAGTCGCGAAGCTTCTGCCCTAGGCGCCACCAGGAGCGAAAGAGCAACCAGCAACCAAGCGCCAAGAGAATCACGCAGAGGATCACGCCCGAAGATTCGGTGCGCAGCATAATGAAAAACGGATCCCGATTCAGCGGGGAAACGCTAGCTAGCCAGCCAGTGCCGAAAGAGCCAAAAAGTATCAGCGAAGCGCCAATGACGCCACTGAGCAGCGTCTTGTTCACTCCAGCGTTTGGCTGGGATCGCACTGCTTCTAAGTTGCTGGCTGACACACTGACACCTCGTGCTGTAGCGGACCAAAATTCGTGAATTTCAAGGCCTACGTCGTATCAAAAGCTCCCCTGACAGAGGGTCTTTTGGTAGCCAGAATTCTCTGCCGATTTTAGCATTGTCTCTCCGCTTAGCTTGGGCAGGACACTGCTTGCACTCGTGCTTTCACCGCGTGCGCTCTCCCACAGGCGCGGAGCAAGTGTAGATTGGTTACGTGGCTAGTAACTCAGAAAAAATTGTATGGATCGACTGCGAGATGACCGGACTGGATCTGGTCAACGACGCACTGATCGAAGTAGCGGTACTGATCACCGATTCCGAATTGGAAATCGTTGATGAAGGAATTCAGGTTGTCATCAAGCCTGAAGATGCTGCTTTGGCACAGATGAACGACTTTGTGCGCAACATGCACACCGTCAGTGGCTTGCTCCCAGAGCTGGAACAGGGTTTGAGCATGGACGAAGCCCAGCGCATCGTGGTGGAGTACATCAAGAAGCATGTTCCTGAAGCAAATAAAGCGCTGCTCGGTGGCAACTCGGTAGGGACGGACAAGAACTTCTTGGCTCGGGATATGCCTGAAGTGATTGAGCACCTACACTACCGGATCATTGATGTTTCCACGCTGAAGGAACTGAGCCGTCGCTGGTACCCGAAGGCACACTATGCGGCCCCTGCCAAGACCGGCAACCACCGTGCCCTAGGCGACATTCAAGATTCGATTGATGAGCTTCGGTACTACCGAGAGACCATCATGGTTCCAGCTCCCGGACTAAGCACTGACGAGGCCAAAGCTGTAGCAGCTCAAATCGTTACCAGCGACGACCAGTAGTCGCGCCGGAACCCTTGGGGCGCAGAGTGATGCACTGCATAGCGCCCCTGGGGTTCCCGATTGGCTAATAGGTGAGAAATATGTGTATAGTATTTCTCGTTGCCAGATACGAAATCAGTTTTCAAATGCATTCTGACTAGTAATAAAGCAAACATGGTGGGTATAGCTCAGTTGGTAGAGCGTCTGGTTGTGGTCCAGAAGGTCGCGGGTTCAAACCCCGTTACTCACCCCATATCAAAAGGCTTGATTCGAAACTTAGGTTTCAAATCAAGCCTTTTCTTCGTTCACCCTCTTGCGAGCATCCGGTAATCGGCTGGCGACACCATTGCCCACGCTAGGCTTCCGCTTCTTTTGCGCGCAAGATTTGCCCACAAGGCTCGGATGAATGGCACACTTGCAAAGACGCCCGGTCGGCATTTCGACTCGAAAATGAGCCTCTGGTCACAAACCAACGGCTCACGCTTTCCTGATTAGTATTGAGATTAGTATTGAACGGCAAACTACGTGTATAGTATTTCTCGTTGCCCGATACTTAGTCACCAGCTCTAGAGCGTCTGACTAGTATTGAAGTGAACATGGTGGGTATAGCTCAGTTGGTAGAGCGTCTGGTTGTGGTCCAGAAGGTCGCGGGTTCAAACCCCGTTACTCACCCCATATCAAAAGACTCGATTCAGAACTTAGGTTCCGAATCGAGTCTTTTGCATTCTCAGTCCTATTGACGCAGCTCTGGTCCGCGTACTTACATCCATTCAGGGTTCAACAAACGCAACCCAAGAACCGCAGATGCGCAGTTTGCCTCACTTTGAATCAAAAGCAGTGGGCACTGACGCGGAACCTACGGCGAGCGCGTTCCTGATCACCCAGACCGCTCAATGCGGCGCACAAACCGTTGCTCGGTCCCCCACTCAACATGCTTTCGACAATGGGCACAGTATGTAACGTGAATGATTTGACGCCCGTACCTTTCGGAGCAATACCAGTTGGATGCACAGGTCCACGTGGTGCAGAGGAGATTTAGTCCAACCAACTAGCATCGAGGCCTCGCATTACCCTTAGGCCCGTTCAACGCTTGTCTACTCATGCGCATCGAAATACGGATCACCTGACTCGCGCACAATTGGTCGTTACCAGGGGCACCCCATAGAACAGCTGAACTAACCTACTCAGGCCCCTACGTTGCATCAACCGACCGACTCAGGAGGTTTTACCGCAGCTTCGGACTTCCGCACTTTGCGCTGAGTCTGGCTGGGGTTCGGCGAGCGCATGACGTTCCGCTCCAACACTTGTTGCCTTCTTGTCACATTTCAGCAAATTCAACACCATATTCGAAACTATGTTCGAATCTGTTGATTTTTGGGGTCTATCCCCCTGTTTTTCGAGACTTCTAGCGTTATTTTGCGACTTGATGCAAAGTTTTACAGCTCAAATAGGCGCGAGTTGGCTCGACCACCCATAATGGATGTTGTACTTTGGCAGGCCTCTGTGCTTTTGCCTGCGTCCAATCCACCGAAAGGTACTCCCCCTGTGAAACGCGCACTTCTTGAAGAGGACCACGAGCAGTTCCGTGAATTGGCAACGGAGTTCAATACTCGTGAAGTCTCCGGAAAATACGCCCAGTGGGAGAAGGACCACCAGATTCCACGTGAGGTTTGGCAGTCAGCCGGTGAGAACGGCTTGCTTGGGCTTGCTGTTCCTGAAGAGTTTGGCGGAATGGGAATCGATGACTACCGATTCCGTGTCGTTCTTGATGAAGAGTTCGTCCGTGCCGGGCACCTAGCCCTTGCCTTGGCCTTCCATCTGCACGATGATCTGGTTCTGCCGTACTTGATCAATTACGGTACCGATGAACTGAAGGCCAAGTGGCTTCCTCGCATGGTGGATGGTTCTACGATCACTTCTTGCGCCTTCACTGAGCCCGGAGCTGGTTCGGACCTACGCGCTGTGCGCACCAAGGCCGTACGTGATGGTGAGAGTTGGCTGCTCAGCGGTCAGAAGACCTTTATTGGTAATGGTGCATTCGGAGATGCCGCTTTAGTGCTTGCCCGTACTGACGGTGAAAGCGGTCGCGCCACGGCGCAGTCGTTCTCGTTGTTCATGGTTGAGCGTTCCGAGGGCTACAGCAACGGCACTCCCTTCGACAAGATGGGACTGCGTGCCTCTGACACCGCGGAGCTGTTCTTCGATGAGGTCAAGGTTTCTGATGCTGATCGCATTGGTGAGATCGGGCAGGGACTAACCTACGTCAAGGAACAGTTGCCTCAGGCACGCTTGGCTATTGCGGTAGCAGCATCTGCCATCGCCAGCGCATCATTTGAGCAAGCACTGGAGCACGCCTCCAATCGTTCAACCTTCGGGCAGGCCCTCACCGAGTACCAGAACACCCGCTTTGAACTGGCTAACCTGAAAACTGAGGCGCATGTCACCCAGACCTTTGTTGATCAGGCGGTTGTTGCGTTTAACGAGGGCGAACTTAGTGCTGAGGAAGCTGCCGAAGTGAAGCTTTGGGCTAGTGAGAGCGCGAAAAAGCTTTCGGACAAGGCGTTGCAGATCCATGGTGGTTATGGCTACATCATGGAGTACCCAATTGCTCAATCCTTCACCGCGGCTCGTTTGTTGACCATCTTTGGTGGCACAAGTGAGATCATGCGTGAAACTATTGGACGAGCACTTTAAGCACTTTTGAAAGGACCTGATCACGTGCCAATCCGGCAGATCACAGTTTATGGAGAACCTGTTCTTCATCGTCGCGCAGTAGAAGTCACCGAGTTTGATGATGAGCTACGCCAGCTTGTTGCAGATATGCACGTGACCATGGACGAAGCCCACGGCGTGGGACTGGCTGCTCCGCAGGTTGGTATCGGTCTACGTCTATTCACCTATGTCTACGCAGACCAGGACACCGCTCCTGAGCGTGGTGTCATCATCAACCCGAAGCTAACCCTGTCCAAGGTGTCGCAAGCTCCGGCAGACGTTGATGACGAGTCCGAGGGTTGCTTGTCGGTCCCTGGGCTGAACTACCCGCTCAAGCGTGCGGACTATGCCAAGGTTGAAGGTTTTGATGAGTTCGGAAATCCGATCTCCTTCGAGGCTCACGACTGGTTCGCCCGGGTGATGCAGCACGAATACGATCACCTTGATGGTTTCCTCTACGTAGATAAGCTCCAACCTCGCTGGGATAAGCGTTGGAACAAAGCCAAGAAGTCTTTGGGCTGGGGCGTACCTGGCATTACCTGGTTGCCTGGCACCGACGAGGACCCTTTTGGTCACTAACGCTTTGGCTGCCTAGTTTGCAGTCTTGAAGTCAAGATATCGCTGATGTAGCGCCGCACCGAGTGTATCGGTCGGCGCTACATTTGTATTCCACACTTGCGTGGCTCGCCCTTGTTCAATCCAGAATGCATTAAACATGCCGTTGGTAGCTGGCATGATCGCTTTCTGCATGGGTGCATCGGCGATCAGGTGCCGATCCGCGGTGGACAGGTAGTACTCGTCGAACGGGCCTAACAACCGCTTGGGTAGTTCCACCTCGCCAGAGCTCTCAAGCTCTTGATGCGTGGCAGAGCCGGCAACTACGAGGTAATCCTCACCCCGCTCGTCTTGCCCTACTGCCACAAGCTGATCGGCCACCTCATTGGCCGCCTTGCGCATCGTTGTCAGGGTTTGTCCCGTGTACCAAGCGGCACCACGCAAAGTCGCAGGTGCATGGGAGCCTAGGTAGCGAAGCAGCAATTCGTGCATCGGATCTGTAGGCACACGGTGATCACTGATCCAGCGATCTACCAGCACATAGTCTTGGGCGATCAGTTTGGCCTGCCCAGGAATCGGTCCCAAGCAGATCAGCCCGTTTTGTACCAGCACCAAGAGCACATGAAGTCCGCGCTGATTTTTAGTCTGTATCCCGTGACTCTCTAGCTCGGCAAAGATTGTGGCCCTACTGGCTCTTTGGCAGTCAATGAGCAGGTTGGTCACGATGGTAGAGGCGCGGTCAATGGTTTGCGAATCTATCTGCAAAGCGCGCAAATTAGTCGCAGCTGTTTTCAGGGTACGCTCTCTGGCCGCCTGCACCATCCACTTGGCGTCCTGTGACCTACAGATATGCAGGGTGCCACGCATGGTCCACGAACGAACGAGCTGGCCATCATTGAACAGCTCATTAACCTGTGCTCGGTTCGGTTCGGACGCTACCCGCTGAGCCAAGGCATAACGTCCGGCGGTGAAGTCTTGAGCTTGAATCGCCAACATATGCTCGGCTGCACCCAGCAAGCTTTGTGCAGGCTCACGTAATTTCTGACTGCGCATCCGTGCGGCCAACAACCGCTCTCGTTCCACGTCTTTGCCCTATCTCTCGCACCTAGAGCCGAGCGTAGCAGGAACGGGCTGAGGCTTAAACGACTTTCGGGACCGTACCTCACGCATCATGCGCGAAGTATGGTCCCGAAAAGTCGTACAACTCTAGTTCTAGACGCTGACGGCTTCAGCCTTCACATCTGGAACAGCTACCGGGTGGGTGCCAGCGATCGATTCGATCACGCGCACTACCTGGCAGGAGTAACCGAACTCGTTGTCGTACCAAACGTAGACAACAGCGTTTTTGCCCGAAACGATGGTGGCCAGGCCATCAACGATGCCGGCACGACGTGAGCCAACAAAGTCGGTGGAAACCACTTCTGGGGAATCGATGTAGTCGATCTGCTTGTGCAGGTTCGAGGTCAGCGAAGTTTCACGCAGGTAAGCGTTCAACTCTTCCTTGCTGGTTTCGTTCTCCAGGGTCAGGTTCAAGATGGCCATGGAGACATCTGGGGTTGGTACGCGAATTGCGTTACCGGTCAGCTTGCCTTCGAACTCTGGCAGTGCCTTAGCAACAGCCTTGGCTGCACCGGTCTCGGTGATCACCATGTTCAGTGCAGCTGCGCGTCCGCGACGTTCGCCCTTGTGGAAATTGTCGATCAGGTTCTGGTCGTTGGTGAACGAGTGAACGGTCTCAACGTGTCCGTGGTTAACGCCGAACTTGTCGTTCAGCGCCTTGAGCACTGGGGTGATGGCGTTGGTGGTGCACGATGCTGCGGTGACAATTTTGTCTTCTGCAGTAATCCACGAATCGTTGATGCCGTGAACGATGTTCTTCAAGTCGCCCTTACCTGGAGCGGTAAGTAGAACGCGAGCAACACCCTTAGCTTCAAGGTGCTGGGACAGGCCAGCTTCATCGCGCCAGCGTCCGGTGTTGTCGACAACAATCGCGTTGTTGATTCCGTATTCGGTGTAATCAACGGTTGCTGGATCATTCGAGTAGATGACCTTGATCAGTGTTCCATTAGCGAGGATGGTGTTGTTTTCCTCGTCGACGGTGATCGAACCTTCAAAGCGGCCATGCACCGAGTCGCGGCGAAGCAATGACGCGCGCTTAACGATGTCATCATCCGACCCCTTGCGCACAACGATTGCCCGCAGACGCAAGCCGTAACCGCCACGCTCAATCAGGATACGAGCGAGCAAGCGACCAATGCGACCAAAACCGTAGAGCACTACGTCCTTTGGTTCTGCGTCAGTAGCGCCGGCCTTGCCGACCTTTTCGCCCAGTTCGTTGCTGATAAATGAGTTCAGGTCAACGGAGCCAGATTCTTTGAACTTCTTGTTCAAGCGGCCAAGGTCAACGGCGACCGAGCCAACATTGAGTGTCTCGATTTCATCGAGAATTGCTTTGGTTGCCTTCAGGCTTAGCTCTTCGCCATCGATGCGGCGCACAACGCGGTGTGCTTTGATGATGTCGATTGAGGACTGATTGATCAGCTTGCGGCCATATACGGAGGGCACCACATTGTTCTTGCGGTACAAACGTCCGATCAGTGGAATCATGGCCTCGGCGAGCTCTTCGCGCCCGCTCCATTCTTGCTGGGCGACGACAGACTGCTGGGTCAAAGGAAAATCCTTCCAATTCAGCCGACTTGCAGATCCATAAAGTCGGTTGGCACCGTGGGAAGCACCATTGCTTTTGCGGTGGTACGAGGTCACAGGATCATCCTCGTAAGTACTAAGTACATTTTCCATTCTAAACTGCGCAGAAATTTTCCGGGCACCAAGATCTGTGAATCATCTCACTTGAGAAGTGAGGAAAAATATGGTGAATGGGATGGCCGATACGCCGGGTTTTGTCGCGCCGAAGCGGGACGGTCATCTATCTACGACTGCCGTTGCCGACAGCCTCTAGCGGTCCACCCGACTGCATGGGGCGAACAGCCCTCATAACGCAGTCTGTCTGACCTTGCTCCGAGTGGGGTTTACCAAGCCATCCCGGTCACCCGGGACGCTGGTGGTCTCTTACACCACCGTTTCACCCTTACCAGGAAACCTGGCGGTCTATTTTCTGTGGCACTAGCCTGCGGGTTACCCCGAGTGGGCGTTACCCACCACCCTGTTCTGTGGAGCCCGGACGTTCCTCGGGACAATTGCTTGCCACGCGACCGTCTGGCCATCCCATTCGTTAACCATTCTAGCCCCGGGACTTTGCCTGCCGTAACGCTCTGAGCGAGGTGTCCGACACGGAGATTCTCCAAAAATACCTAACCACGAACGATTTGATACGCACTGGATGCACGCGTAGCTCAAAGCATCAGCAAGTCTTCACCGACAAAGGTTGAGTGTTGAATTCCGATAGGCTGGAAGGCGTGCTTATTTTGTTGCCGCCTTCTGAAGGCAAGACAGCCCATACTCAAGGTGCTCCGTTTGAATTGGAAACACTCTCGTTTCCGGAACTAAATGATGATCGTCACCAAGTCATCGATTCTCTTGCGCAAGTTTCTGCTCGCGAAGACGCCATGGAAGTCTTAGGCGTTGGAGCTTCACTAGCTAACGAAGTAGCTCGCAATATCTCACTGCACACTGAACCGGCAGCCAGGGCACACGATATTTATTCAGGTGTGCTTTTTGAGGCTTTGAACTACGCGTCGTTGGATAAGCCAGCAAAGCTGCGGGCAGATCAAAGCATTCTGGTCATTTCTGCGTTGTGGGGCGCCGTGAGATTTGATGACCGGATCCCACCGTACCGACTTTCTATGTCCACCAAGCTTGAACCACTGGGCAGGCTCGGGAGCTGGTGGAAGAAACGATTAACTCCAGTATTGGACGAGATGGCCGGGAACCAGCTCATCATCGACGCACGCTCAAGTACCTACACGGCAGCCTACAAGCCAAGCAACGGAAATAGCGTGGCCGTCAATGTTTTTCAGTTACGCAACGGTGTTCCGAAGGTCGTATCGCACTTCGCCAAACACACTCGCGGCGAAGTTGCCCGGTTCTTGGTTCAGCAAGAAGTCGAGCCCAAGACGGCGACGGAATTGCTTGAACTGATTCAATCTAAGTGGGAGGCCACCCTGGTGGACGACAAAAAGGGTCAAGCACTAAATATTCTGCTCCCCGAAGACCATCAGTTCACCACCACAAAGTAGTAAGAATCAGCCTCTCGTCTTGGCGCACACGACAAAAGAACAAACTTTCCCTCTTCCGCTTGTGATTCAATTCACATAGGCTTCACGTATGACGTCCTACGTCATACGTCCTTCCAATTTTCAGGAACCATACCCCTGCGAGGAACCAGCCCATGCGAAGCCATTTTCGATACGAGCACCGTAGAATCCTGACCGCTGCACTGGCAGTCAGCCTGACCATTCCCCTTTTCAGCGCAAACGGGGCCCTAGCGGCCACCACATTAGAGGAAGCGGACCCTGCGGTGCCGCCGGGAACCTTCAAAGAAATAAATCTCGGAACCGACCGCACCGAAAACAACTTCTTCTATCGCATCCCCGCTCTCGCTCACTTGGGCGACGGGGTAGTTCTCGCCGCGTGGGACGGCCGTCCGGGAAACGCCTCAGATGCACCGAACCCCAATAGCATCGTGCAGCGCAAAAGCACCGATAACGGTGCAACGTGGGGGCCAGTAACCACTGTCGCAGCCGGCTTCACCGGCTCCCCCGAACAAGGAAAGCACGGCTATTCTGACCCCAGTTATGTGGTGGATGACGAAAGCGGAAAGACCTTCGCCTTCTTTGTCTACTCCAAGGATCGAGGCTTCGTAGGGAGCATTTGGGGCCATGACGATGCCAACCGGCAAGTGCTCAGCGCAGCTGTTGTCGAATCCACCGATGACGGAGCCACGTGGAGCAAGCCTCGACTGATTACCGATGTCGTCAAACCAGGAGACAGCGCGGTCCCCGGCGCTGTACGTTCGACCTTCGCCACGTCCGGTCAAGGCATCCAGATAACCCGCGGCCAATACGCGGGGCGACTCGTTCAGCAATACGCCGGAGATGTCATGCAGGCCGATGGCACCCGAGCGATTCAAGCCTTCTCGGTGTATTCCGATGACCACGGAGCGACGTGGAAACATGGAGAATTCACCGGACAGGCCATGGACGAGAACAAAGTGGTTGAACTTTCCGACGGGCGGCTTATGCTCAATTCCCGTGACAACGCCGGCGGTGGCTATCGAAAGGTAGCTATTTCTAATGATGGTGGCCACAGCTACTCGGAGGTCACCCAGGATAGGAACCTCCCCGATCCCACAAATAACGCACACATCACCCAAATGTTCCCGGATGCGCAAGCCAACAGTGCGCAGGCCAAAAAGTTGCTGTATACCGGAGCCAATTCACAAACTTCGCGCTCCAACGTTTCAGCTCGAGTTTCTTGCGATGACGGAAAAACGTGGCCAGGGTTGCGCACCATTCGTCGTGGTTTCTCCGCGTACTCGGTAGCCGATGTCTTGGATAATGGAAAATTTGGCGTGTTCTACGAAGCTAACTACACCGACGACATGCAGCTTGCCACATTCGATGAAGAATGGTTGAACTACGTCTGTGCTCCGATGCAGGCAGAAACGTTCACCGCCAGCTCAGGATCCACTCTTGACGTTCCAGTGAGCATCACGAACCAGGAAGACGAGGAGCTCTCGGGCGCCATCGCGGTGGGCGCCTCAACGCAATTCAGCGCCACAGCAAAATCGGTCACCAATCTTGCCGCAGGCGCCAGCACCACCATCAACCTTCCAGTCACTGTCGCGTCCACCGCGCTTGGAAACCAGAGTCTACCGTTGCAGTTCACGAGTAGTACTGGAAAAACTTCGCAGGTATCTGTGTCCGCTCAGATCACCGGCGAAGAAACCACTGGACTTAACATTTCGGGTCAACGCACCGATATGAGTCGAGACTTGGCCGTGGACCCATATGCGGTCGGTGAAAAAGTTCCGTACAGCTTCCGTGTGAATAGCATTGGAAACATCGCTCAATGGGTCGTACCAACTGCGGGTAACTTCTCACCGTTTGCCGCCAGGCCAATTGGACAGCCCAGCCCGGCGGGCACTTGCCGCTACTCGAACCTGCCCGCGGGTGCTGGCTACACCTGCGCCACTCCACGCCATGAGGTAACCAGCAATGAGCTAGCCAACGGATTCTTTATTCCTCAAACGCACTGGACTTCTGGCCGGGTCGGCAGCAACGCCATCGTGGATGAATACACAATTACGGATCAAGAAGTCGACCTCGTCGATCGCCAACCTAGCTTTACCGTCGAGGCCTCACAGCAAGTTACCGCTGAGCCTGCTTTGAATTCGTCGCCTAAAGCCGGTGACTGGATTAGCTATGAAGTCACGGTTACAAATACCGGAAACGTTCGACTCAGCGCCCTAGAAGGTTCGGGATTCAGCATTAAGGAGCTTGACGCAGGCGAATCGAAGAGCGCAACCATCACACGCCTTCGCACTAGCGCTGATGTCTCAAGCCGAAGCGCACAGGAAAAATCAAAAATTGCTACCGCTCGCAACGGCGATATCAAGATCCAGGCTGAGATTTCTCAATCCATCGCCCCGTAGGTTGAAAGTGCAAAACCTGACAATGCACTGAAGCAAAAGAAGACTGCCATGGGCAAGACTTGGGGATTACTATTCCCGAATCCCACCCATGGCAGTCTTCTTTGTTGGTTGAACTTTTGTTGGTTGAACTAACTGCCACCTTGCCCATCAGCGGCGACGAGTTCAATTTCAAAGCCCTCGCCATTTTCCAGATACGCAGCGTAGTGCTGTTCTCCACCAACGTGTGGATGCTGATCCGAGAACATCAAGGTAAATCCGTGGTCACTAGCCTCGCGTGAAATTTGCTCAACTAGTTCTTTGGACTCAACAGTAAAAGCCAAGTGGTTCAATCCTGGATTCAAGCGTTCGTGGCGTCCATGGCGCACATCAGACCCGGACTCAAGAACGATATAAAAGTTTGAATGGGCGTAGCTGATCCCATTACTCCACTCAGAATCAATCCGGTAACCCAGACGCGTCAGCAACCATCCCAACGTTGCTTTACTGGCTGATAAGTCATCAACCCAGATTTCCAAATGATGCAGCATGCGGTTCCCTGCCTATGGGGTCAGGACAAAGTCCCAAGGATCCGAATTAATTTGCGATATTTCAATCTCTACCGAATGTCCCAGATCGTTGAGCACATTCTGCAAAGCGCGAGCGCCGGCTGAAAGCCAGACCCACTCGGAGGCAAAATGGGAAACATCAATCAAGTAAGGGAAGCCACCGTTGGCTGCTTCGCGTGCTTCACTGGCCGGGTGATGGCGTAGATCTGCGGTGACGTAGACATCGGCTTGGTGTGAGCGCACCGCATCAAATAACGAGTCACCGGCCCCACCGCATAGGGCGACCTTGCGGATGATCCCGGTGCGGTCACCTGCAACGCGTACGCCACCGGCCACGGCAGGTAGCACGGTGTAAACGCGTTCAGCAAAATCTTCAAGCTTCATTGGCTTGTCCAGGAAGCCGACTCGGCCTAGTCCTTCTTCTGGCAATCCGTCCTTGGAATGCACCAGAGGCACACAATCCTTGAGGCCAAACGCGTCGGACAGGGCGTCGTTGACTCCCCCAATGGCGTTGTCAGCATTGGTGTGTGCCGTGAGCAAAGCGGTTCCGGTCTCAATGAGCCGGTGAATCGCTTCGCCCTTAAAGCTGGTTCCTGCTACTTGGGTGACACCACGAAGTAACAGTGGATGATGAGTGATGAGCAAGTCAGCTCCACGCGCGATGGCATCTTCGATCACCTCAAGGGTCGGGTCTACAGCCATTACAACCTTGGTGATCTGCTGGGCGCTACGTCCGGTCACTAGACCAACGGCGTCCCAGTCCTCCGCCAAGGATTTTGGCCAAAGCTCTTCTACTGCCTCAAGCACATCGCCCAAAGTAGTTGCAGCCGGTTCCCCATCAACTGGCTGCTTTACTTCTTCGTCGGTCACTGGCTTGAGCGAAGTGGCGTCCGTAACTGACGGCTTCTTATCAGGTTCTTGCGAGTTATTTGCCTTGCTCTGCATGTCACCAACCCTACGCGTTGGGTACATCGATGGAACAGAATGCAACGCCGCATCGTTGTGAACTGTGTGAGTACTCTCAGCCTTCAATCACCGCATCAATTCAGCCCTACAATCGAGCTTCAGGGGGCCAAGCTGACAACCTTCGTGTTGGCAGGTGGCTGCTTCTGGTGCTTGGACGCCATCTACCAGCAAACCCGTGGCGTGCACGCCGTGATCTCCGGATACATCGGTGGGCACACCAGTGACCCGGACTATTATCAGGTCTGCTCCGGAACCACCGGGCACGCTGAAGGTGTTGCAGTCATCTTTGATCCAGAAGTTGTTCCAGCCGAGATCATCTTGGACATGTTCTTCACCGTTCATGATCCAACGTCGCTCAATCGCCAGGGTTATGACGTAGGCACCCAATACCGCTCGGCCATGTTCCCGCTGGATGAAGAGCAGCGGACGCTTTTCGCTGGGGCCATCGCAAAATTTGCGCCTTTATACCCTAATCGGATTGTCACCACAATAGAAGAGTCGAAAGATTTCTATCCTGCGGAGCAAATTCATCAAGATTACTACGCAGCTAACCAAGATGTCGGATATTGCCGAGTGATCATCGACCCGAAGATCGCAAAAGTCAGGAAATATTACGCACAATGGCTAAATGAAGCCTAGCTTGACGGCATGCCTACTAGGGTTAGAAATGAACCTCGAGATGTCCGAGCCATTTAGCCGGTCATCTGCAAGTAACTCGCCGCCAGCAATCGCGGCCGCAATGAGTCACGTAAGGACTGCATAAAACATGGGCAAGATTTACAACAACGTCACCGAAGTTATCGGCCGCACCCCATTGGTAAAGCTGAACCGACTTGACGAAGGCCTAGCCGGCAACGTCGCTGTGAAGCTGGAATTCTACAACCCAGCAAACTCCGTCAAGGACCGCATCGGTGTAGCAATCGTCGACGCTGCAGAAAAGTCGGGCGCGCTGAAGCCAGGTGGCACCATTGTTGAAGGTACCTCGGGTAACACCGGTATCGCTCTGGCCATGGTCGGCGCAGCACGTGGTTACAAGGTCATCCTGACCATGCCTGAAACCATGTCCACCGAGCGCCGCGTTATGCTGCGCGCTTACGGTGCTGAAATCGTACTGACCCCAGGTGCCGATGGCATGCGCGGTGCAGTAGAAAAGGCTAAGGAAATCGTTGCGACTTCTGAGAACGCCGTCTGGGCTCAGCAGTTCGCTAACTCCGCTAACCCTCAGATTCACGCGGACACCACCGGCCCAGAAATCTGGGATGACACCGAGGGCCAGGTAGACATCCTTGTTGCTGGTATCGGTACCGGTGGCACCATCACCGGTGCAGGTCGCTTCCTGAAGGAAAAGAACCCAAACCTGAAGATCGTTGCTGTTGAACCAAAGGATTCGCCGATCCTCAACGGTGGCAAGCCAGGCCCACACAAGATTCAGGGCCTTGGTGCTAACTTCATCCCTGAGGTTCTGGACACTGAACTGTACGACGAAGTTCTGGATGCCAGCATCGAAGATTCGGTTGCTACCGCACGCGCATTGGGCGTCAAGGAAGGTATCCTCGGCGGTATCTCCGCTGGTGCAGCCGTTTGGGGTGCACTGCAGATCGCTGCTCGCGAAGAAAACGCTGGCAAGCGCATCGTGACTATCATCCCTGACTTCGGTGAGCGTTACATCTCCACCCTGCTCTTTGATGACATCCGCGGCTAAATCAGTTTCGGAAAGTTAGAATAAATCGGCGCGAGCCACCGTTGGTCTAATAGAGACCTTAATCGGTGCAGCTCGCGCCGATTTGCTGTGTGTCGTCTTCGGATTCCTGCACAGCGAACTGCAACCCCTAAGGTAGTATTCATGAGTTTTTTCTCCCGCCTGCGTGAAGACCTAGCCACAGCTCGACAGCACGATCCTGCGGCACGCAGCGATACCGAAAACTTTTTCGTGTATTCCGGGTTGCACGCTATTTGGCTACACCGCGCAGCTCACAAGTTGTGGCAGAACCCTTCCACCAAGGGAGCCGCACGACTGATCTCGCAGGCTGCACGTGCGCTGACCGGCATTGAGATTCACCCTGGCGCCACCATCGGCCGTCGCTTCTTCATCGACCACGGCATGGGCATCGTCATTGGTGAAACTGCTGAAATCGGCGAGGACGTCATGCTGTACCACGGTGTAACTCTGGGCGGTCGTTCCCTAGCTAAGGTCAAGCGTCACCCAACCATTGGTGATCGTGTGGTCATTGGCGCCGGAGCCAAGGTCCTCGGTCCGATCATCATCGGAGCCGATTCCGCCATCGGTGCTAACGCTGTAGTGGTCAAGAATGCACCAGAAGGCTCGATCGTTACCGGCATTCCTGCACAGAATCGCCCACGTACCCCAGAAGAGCGCAAGCCTGCTGTTGACCCAGCTGAGTACATCGATCCTGCGATGTGGATCTAGCTGCACGTAGTTCTTAAACTGATCGGGTCCGCACCATTTGGTGCGGACCCGATCAGTTTAAGTAAGAACGCTTACTCAGCGACTTGATGAGTTTCGGTGCGGCTGCCGTCAGCCAGCTCAACGATCTCATCGTCCTGGCTTTGCGGTGCGGTGCCCAGCTTGCCGTTGGTCAGTTTCTGCATGATCATCGCCATGGCTCCGTCACCGGTCACGTTGGTCGCTGTGCCGAAGCTATCAAGTGCGATGTAAGCGGCGAACATGAGGCCAACTTCAACATCACCGAAGCCGAGCATCTGGCCAAGCAGACCAGCTGCTGCTGCGATGGCGCCACCTGGAACACCAGGAGCGGCAATCATCATGACTCCGAGCATCAAGATGAATGGGAGGTAAGCACCGAAGGTGACTTCTCCGCCAGTGAGCAAAAGGACTGCGATCGAGAAGCAGGTAATTTTCACCATTGAACCGGAGAGGTGAATGGTCGCACACAGTGGAACAACAAAGCCGGCCACAGCGTCCGAAACACCATTTTTCTTCGTTGAAGCCAGCGTCACTGGAATCGTGGCTGCCGAGGACGAGGTGCCCAGTGCGGTGAAGTAGGCATCGCGCATACCCCAGAGAGCCTTCAGTGGGTTGCGCTTGTTCATGGCTCCAGCGATCGAGTACTGGGCCAGCAGAACAACGAGGGTCAGTGCGAAGGAAACCACAGCGACCAACAAGAACTTGGTCACCACAGTGATTGCGTTTCCGCTGGCGGAGAGATCCAAGAAGATGCCGAAGATGAAGACCGGCAAGGCAGGGACGACAACACGACGAATGACCATCTCAATGATGGTGCGGAATTCGACAACACCGCGGAAAAGTACCGTGGAGCGGAAAGCAGTCATGCCCAACCCGATGATGAACGCAAGGACCAGTGCAGTCATCACGTCCAAAGCTGGTGGCAGGACGATCTCGGTGGCCGAGTCCCCCGCACTACTAACCAAGGAAACGACGGGCTTAAATCCTGAGCCTTCACCTTCACCGATGGCTTCAAGTCCACCACCGGACAATGACTGGGTAAATAGCCAGCGGCTGACAAAGTACGCAAGTAGCCCTGCAGCCAAAGTTGATCCGTAGGCGAGCAGCGCAGTGATGCCCAACCATTTGCCTGCACCCTTGCCAAGTTCAGCAATAGCTGGCGAAACCAAACCAAAAATAATCAGTGGCACAACGAAGTTCAGGAAGCCCGAGAAGATCGAGTTATAGGTCAGGAATACGCTTCCTAGCCATACCGGCATTACTGGGCCAAGCAAAACGCCTAAGACGATTGCTATGAGCACCCAGCCAAGCAGTGGGATTGATTTCAACAGCTTCATGAAGGTCCTTCATTGGTTCGGGATCATAGCGACGCTTAAACAGCCATCGATGTGTCGCAGCACACGTCTCGACAATGATAGTTGGGCACATGGCAACCCGAAAACATTGTGAATCGCTCAGGGATTCCCACAGTACCGACAAATTTCGAACGTTTAGCTTCGCAGGACAAGTTTTCTTCGAGAAAATTCGAAATCGATCACGCGTACACCAGACGAGTGGAAGATCTGAGAGATCCGCATCGCGGGAAATCCTCTGCTGAATTAAGTGGCGCAACGTGACGACTGACAAGATCGGTTGTGGGTGCTCTCGGCGAGCGCCTGAGCATGTTCGGCCCACCGCTTGAACATGACCCTGACTTAACGTCCCTGATTTGTTGAAGCTTAGAGGAGCCTAGTACCCGATCTGGATACCTCTTAGTAATGTTGGGCCTATGAATGCGCATCCTGCCGATACCCACAATATGATCCGAGTCCGTCAAGCCCGAGAGAACAACCTCAAGGGTATTGATGTCGACATCCCCAAACGACGCATTACGGTTTTCACTGGGGTTTCCGGCTCAGGTAAGTCTTCACTCGTCTTCGGAACGATCGCTGCCGAATCACAGCGATTGATCAATGAATCGTATACCTCTTTTGTTCAGTCGTTCATGCCCTCGATGCCTCGGCCCGACGTTGAGGTTCTAGAGAACTTGTCGGCAGCCATCGTTGTTGATCAGGAGCGCATGGGATCCAATTCCCGCTCAACGGTTGGTACCGCCACCGATGCCTACTCATTGCTTCGTGTTCTTTACTCACGCTACTCAACTCCAAGTGCCGGTGGCGCGGGCGCATATTCTTTCAACCTCGGACAAGGAGCTTGCCCGGCCTGTGAGGGATTTGGTACGGAAGCAAGTATCGACCTTGACGAGTTATTGGATTGGGATAAGACCCTGAACGAGGGCGCCATCAAGGCACCAAACTTTGCTCCTGGCGCGTGGCTCTGGCAAACATTGACTGCAGGCACCGAACCAGATCTTGATATCAAGCTCAAAGATATGCCCAAGGACATGCTTGATCGCATGCTTCATGCCGAAGATGGCAAGGTCAAGCTCAACGGGGCGAACATGAGCTACTCGGGGCTCATCACCCGCATCAAGTCCAACTACATTCTTTCTGGTCGCGAAATCAAGCAAGCGCACATTCGTGAATGGATCGACCGGATCTCAACCACGGCACCGTGCACGGTGTGCGCCGGTTCCCGACTGAGTGAAGCTGCTAGAGCCTCAAAGATGAATTCACTGGGCATCGCCGATATGACGGCCATGCAGGTTTCTGAGCTTTCCGCGGAACTAGACAAACTTCAGATCCCGGACGCCGCTCCCCTGATCAAGAACTTGATTGCGATTCTTGAGTCGATGGTCGAGTTGGGCTTGGGATATCTCTCGCTAGATCGACCCGCTGGAACACTTTCGGGCGGTGAAGCCCAGCGCGTGAAAATGATTCGTCATCTAGGTAGCGCACTCTCGGATGTCACCTACGTCTTTGATGAACCAACCGTGGGGCTACACCCGCACGATATTCAACGCATGAATGGGCTGTTGGCGGATCTGCGAGATAAGGGCAATACCGTACTGGTCGTTGAGCATAAGCCTGAAGTTATCAAGATCGCTGATCACGTGATTGATCTTGGTCCGGGTGCTGGAACGCACGGTGGAACGCTGAGTTACAGCGGAGATGTTTCTGGCCTGTTGGCCAGCGATTCACTGACCGGTCAACATTTTTCTACGCGTGTTCCGCTGAAGCCCGCTACCAGGTCACCGGGTACTCCCCTAGAAGTTCGTGGCGCTTCCACACATAACCTCAAAGACGTGAACGTAGATATCCCTACCGGTGTACTGTGTGCCATCACCGGTGTTGCCGGGTCCGGTAAGTCCACGCTCATTCACTCAACGATTTCCAAGCGTGAAGATGTGGCCGTGGTGGATCAACGAGCGATCCGAGGCTCGCGCCGTTCAAATCCTGCCACCTACACCGGAATCATGGATCCGATTCGAGCCGCCTTTGCCAAGGCCAACTCGGTCAAGCCGGCCTTATTCAGCGCAAATTCCGAAGGAGCCTGCCCAAACTGCAAGGGCGTCGGATTCACCTATACCGATTTGGCCTCGATGGCCGGAGTGGCTCTGCCCTGTGAAGTATGTGAAGGTACGCGCTTTACCGCTGAAGTCTTGAACTACACCTTGGACGGTTTGAATATCGGTGAAGTGTTGGACTTGAGCATGGAGCAAGCCTTAGAACAACTCAAGATCCCTAAAGCCAAAGCCATGCTGACCCGGCTGAACCAAGTAGGACTGGGGTATCTCAAGCTCGGGCAGCGCCTCAGTACGCTCTCGGGCGGTGAGCGCCAGCGCATCAAGCTTGCCATCAACTTAGGCAAGGGTTCTGGCACCTACGTACTGGATGAACCAACCACTGGTCTGCATATGGCCGATGTCCAAAACTTGCTGGGTCTACTCGACGAAATGGTTGACGAAGGAAACACCGTCATTGTCATTGAGCACCATCTAGCGGTAGTTGCCCATGCTGATTGGGTGATTGACCTTGGACCAGGGGCCGGGCATGAGGGCGGTCAGATTGTCTTTGAAGGAACGCCAGCAGAACTTAGTCAATCTGGCACGCTCACCGGAATTCACTTGAATGAATACGTCGGCGGCAGTCAATGAGCTTCACTTTGCGCAAACCCGTAGCTGATGACGCCGTTGAGCTGGCCGCTTTGCATGTTGAATGCTGGAAGCAGACCTACACGGAACTGTTGCCCGAGGGATTTTTTAGCACAGAGCATGCTGAGCATCGTCTCAACCTGTGGCAACGGATTTTAGCTGACCCGAACCCTGCGTTCTCTCTAGCTGTGGCATGCAATGAGCAGGAAGACTTGATTGGTTTCTCGTTTGCTGCACCGTGCACCAAGGACTCGGTCGATGTTCCGGCGGGAATTGACCGGCAACTATACAACTTGTATCTGCTCAACGATCAGCACGGCTCCGGTGCGGGCCAGGCCTTGCTGGATGCTGCACTTGGGGATCAACCGGCCCTCTTATGGGTGGCCGAACAGAATCCTCGGGCGATAGCCTTCTATCAGCGCAACGGATTCGCCTTTGATGGTCAAGTGCTTGATGACCCCACCGCACCGCTGATCACTGATCTGCGCATGGTGCGCTTGCCTGTCTGAGAATGATTCGCTGCGTCATCGCGACAGGTCATCATTAACGCATAACGGGTCCGAGCGGAAAATTTTCCGGTCGGACCCGTTAGTTGTTACCTGCTTAGTGCAAGATCAATTAGATGCGAACAAGCATCTTGCCGGTGTTTGCTCCGGCCATCATGTCCAAGAAGGCCTGAACGGTGTTCTCTACACCGTCAACGATGGTCTCATCGTAGGAAACCTTGCCTTCAGCGAACCACTGGCCCATGCGCTGGGAGAACTCTTCGCCGTAGTTCAGGTAGCTCGACAGGGTGAAGCCCTGAAGCTTCAGGCCACGAGTGATCAGGTTGGCCATGTTCAGTGGGCCTGGGGTTGGCTCGGTGGTGTTGTAGCTTGCGATAGCACCACACAGGGCTGCACGGCCACCGTCATTGAAAGCTGCCAGTGCTGCTTCGAGGTGATCGCCACCAACGTTGTCGAAGAAGACGTCGATGCCCTCAGGGGCAGCAGCGGCTAGCTGTCCACGAACGTCGCCGTCCTTGTAGTTGAAGGCTGCGTCGTAGCCGTACTTGCTGGTGAGCAGTTCGACCTTTTCAGCACTACCTGCGGAACCGATAACGCGCTTAGCTCCCATGAGCTTGGCGATCTGTCCGGCTGCGGTACCAACGGCACCGGCCGCACCGGAGATGAAGACGGTTTCGCCTTCAGCCAAGCCGGCGATTGCGTTCAAACCTACGTAGGCGGTCAGCCCGGTCATGCCCAAGATGTGCAGGCGCAGCGAGCTTGGAACACCTGGAAGGTCAGGGATTTCCTTGAAGCTAGCTGCTGGACCCTGAGCCAAGTCCGACCAGCCGAGCTGGTGAAGAACCAGGGTGTCTACTGGCAGGGAGCTGTCATTTGAAGCGATGACGCGTCCTACTGCACCGCCGGCGATCTGCTCGCCGATTTGGAATGGCTTGACGTAGGAGCGGGTGTCGTTCATGCGTCCGCGCATGTAAGGGTCAACCGAGATGAATTCGTTGCGAACCCGAACTTCGCCGTCCTTCAATTCTGCAAGTTCAACGTGCTCAACGGTGAAGTTTTCGTTCGTTGGCCATCCGGTTGGGCGGCTGGCGAGGTGGATCTGGGTGCTGGTGGTTTCGCTCATTATGTTGAGTACCTTTCCTTTTTCGAATTTTTTCGGGTTTGAAAATTTAGAGTGCTACGCCGATGATCAGTGCGATCACCGTCAGTAATGGGAAGACGCCTTGCTTGATTGCTGCCGAAGCCTTGGATGGGCTGGAAATGATTAGGACCAGTGCGGCCAGCAACATGGAGCCGGTTCCGGTGAAGATCAGGGTCGAGCCGATGGTTGCTTCTCCAGCCATGTGGAAGACGACGCCTGCCAGGGTGGCGATGGCCAGAAACAGGTTGTAGAAGCCTTGGTTGAAGGCCATCTCCTTGGTTGCTTCCGCATCTTCAGGCGTCGAGCCAAAGGTTGCTCGAACTTTGTCAGTGGTCCACCATAGGGACTCCATGAAGAAGATGTACACGTGAAGCAATGCAGCAAGGGTGGCCAGCACGAGTGCGGTGATGATCATGATTAACAGCTCCTGAAAGTTTTAGCAGAACAAGCATTCTGTAACGTCCATTTCAATATATACTGTAATGGTCGTTTCCGAAAGTAGAAAGGTATGTGATGGCAAGAACACTAGCCTTTGACAGTACCGCTGTCATCAAAAAAGCTCGCTCCCTATTCTGGTCTAGGGGCTTTGAAGCAGCGTCCATCCCAGAACTTGAATCAGCCACCGGCCTGAGCAGATCCAGCATCTACAACTCCTTTGGCTCCAAAAGAGGTTTGTTTGACGCAGCCGTGCAGAGCTACCTCGATGAGATTGTTCGCCCGCGCCTAGAACCACTGATATCTGATGACGTTAGCCCGCAAGCACTCACTGAGTACCTTGATGGTTTGATCTCCGTATTTGGTCAGCCCAAGGCGCTGCCAACCAGCAATGGTTGCTTGCTGATCAACACCGCCAATTCACCCCTATCAGCCGACTCCCACGTGTCGCAAGTGGTCCAGGCCTACAGAGAAGAGCTAGAAACTGCGTTTGGTCGCGGGATTAGCGCTGCCCGAAGCGATCTCGACCCAACCGTCCAACAACGATTGGCCTCAACGGTGACAGGTCTTGTTGTTGCCGCTTTTGCGCTGGTGCGAATCGCTCCAGCACAGGCCCGGACCCTGCTTGAAGATGCCAAGACGCTAGTTATCTGCGAGCACTAAGCCAACAGGTTCTTTCCGGAAACGACACTGAACCCCGCTGCCCCAGCTCATGAATGGGACAGCGGAGTTCATTAGTATGACAACCCTTTAGTTTATTTAGTTTTACTGACCGTCTGGGCCTCTGCCCATGCCGCCACCCATGCCGCCCATTCCGGATTCAAACTCCCCGGCGATTGCGGTGATAACCTCGGTTGCGTCGGTGATGCTACCGGTACCTAGACCCGCATCAACATCTACGGTACCTCCGGTGTAGAAGCTGTAGCTATCGCCGTCAACAATCTCGGAGCTGGAGTACACGACATTGGCGGTGGCCTTTGAGGTGACAAAACTAGCGACTACTTTTCCGCTCGAATCAACGATGTGGATAGCGGTTCCTGCTTCAACCGTGGTGCCAAGGGAAGCCTGAACGCCGGACTGCTTGGAAGTATCGCTTAGACCTTCAGCCATGCCGTCACTGCCAGCCGCGATAAGTACACCACCGTCAACCGAAATATCCCCATTAGAGTCGAGTGAGCCATTACCGCCGTTGGTTGGACCGTTGACTACGGTCGTACCACCGGTAACTGAGATGTCGCCATTGGAATCCAACCCGTCACCCTCCGAAGTGACCGTGACCTTGCCACCGGAAATGTTCAGGTGGGCATCCTGCGCGGCATCCATGCCTCCTCCTGCGCCACCTTGCGTTGTAGTCTCGCTGCTACCAGCGGTGGCGTTCACTCCGTCATCGGTAGCGTTCACGTTGACCGTCGCTCCGGCTAGGTTGATGGTCGGCGATTCCAGTCCCTCGTTAGACTTGCTGACCGTCGCGGTTCCACCGCTGAGCGTCAAAATCTGCTCCGCCTTGATTCCGTCGTCTCCTGCGTCAATTTTCAACGTGCCGCCGTACTGGTGTAGCCAGCCGCGATCAGCGTCAGTGTCATTGGTTGACTTGATGCCATCTTCGGCTGCAGTAATCTTCACATCGCCACCGAGTAGGGCTACGTAATCCTTACCCTTAATTCCGTCGTCGCTCGCGGTGACAGTGACGTCACCGGAGGCAAGAACTAGACCATCCTTACTAACGATGCCGTCCTGGTAATTTCCCTTCACGTCCAAGGAACCCTCACCTGCGATAGTTAGGTCAGCCATCGAGTAGATTGCCGCATTGGCAGCATCTTCGGCGGTATCAGCGTAGGTGCTCGCATCGGATACAGAATTGCTGGTGCCCTTTTCTAGATAAAGAAGGGTTTCATTGGATTCATCAACCTGGATTGCGGAACCGGTTGAACTGGTGATGGAGGCATCATCCATGATGACTCGAACAACGTCTTCCTCGCCGGCGGCGACGACAACCTTGCCGTCACTGAGCGAGCCAGACAGGCGGTAAGTACCAGCACCGGTGATGGTGACGGTATCCCCATCTACCGAGACCTTGTCAGCGTCAGTTCCTGAAGCTTTGGTGCCACCATCGGCCAGGTCCACAGTTGTTTCTTTGTCAGCGTCCCACTGCAGATCATCCTCATCAAAGTGCGTGTCTTCCGAAATGTCGGTTGCTGAGGCAGTTGAGGTGTTGCCCGAAGAGCTGCTGCTCTCTGCCACCGTGGATGCGCTACTTGCGTTGCTGGTTGCGTTGATGACATCGGAGACCGTTGTCCCGCCAGAGCCTGTCGCACACCCAACCATGGTCAGCGCCAGCGATAAAGCGGCAACTGAACTCAGTGCCTTGTTTCGAAATGAGCGTTTCATGAGCATTCTCTCTGAATTCATAATAGGATTGTCGGCAATTTATTTTTGCCTATCTGAGGGTATATGACTATCTTTCAATAGTTCCCTGTGGTGACTCTGTATTCACCAAATGCCGCGCTTGTGAATGTTGAAATGGGGATGACTTGCTCGACTTTTTCCGGAACAAGAACCGCTTTTGAACGGAAAAGCTCACCAAGAAGAGCACGATCTCTGTAATGATTTTTCCGAGTAATAACGGAATCCCGGACGAGGAAAGCAATGTGAGCAACTCGTAATTCAGGGCCAGTAGGACAATGGCCAGTAATGCATAACGACTTACTGTTGCGCGCAATGGAAGCGTACGACCTTCGGTAAACACCAGCTGTCGGTTGATCCAAAAGTTCACGGCGGCGCTGCCTAGACGAGCTAGGACCACAGCAGGTAGTAATTGGTGGAACGTCGCGGTGAAGATCAGGAGCAACACCGTGTCCACCGCGAATCCTGCCAATGACGAAGCGGAGAACTTCAAGAGTGGGGCGTAGATTCTTATCGAATCCCTGATGGGCCGGAAGTGTGAGCTTTCGTTGTCGTTCAGGTAAATGGTTTGAATCTTCACCCGCTGGAGCTCTATATTGTTCCGTCGTGCATCCAGCAGCATGTTCAGTTCGTACTCGTAGCGCTCGCCGGGCACCTTGCCTAGCCATGGAAGTATCTCTGCGGGGAATCCGCGTAGCCCGGTTTGGGTGTCGTTGAGCCATGTGCCTGTGGAGAGTGCGAAGAATAACGCGGTGGCCTTATTGCCCAACTTGCTGCGTAGCGGTACCTTGCCGGAGAACTCACGTTCTCCAAGAACAATGCTTTTCTTCTGACCCACTTCCCTGGCCACAGCGTAGATGTCTTCAGCAGCGTGCTGACCATCGCAGTCCGCGGTGACAACATCGTGGCCAGGGAAGTTTTCAGCGATAAAGCTGAATCCTGTCTTGAGTGCGGCCCCTTTACCCAAATTGACCGGGTGTTGAACGAGGATTGCTCCCTGACGCTGGGCATAAGCGAAGATTTCTGCTGACGTAGGTCCGCTGCCGTCATCAACAACGACCAGGACCGTTTCATTGCTCGTCAGCTGCAGGGACTCAATAAGGGTATTGAGCTTTTCATCTGGTTCAAACGCGGGAATCAGGAGAATCATGGTCTTACCCCTGTCCTGCGATGAACAGAATGTCGGAGGTTCCACGTTCTTGGTTGCGGCCCAGCGGATTATTGACCAGCTTGCCGTTGAAGTACATGGTCGAAGAACCGCCACCGTCAATGTTGTAGGCGGTTTTGCAGCCAAGATCCAGCATGATTTGGGCGAGCTCCGGCATGGTCACCCCGACGCTATATCCTTCTGAGCGACCATCGACCACAACAAAGACGTAGTGATTATCATCGATGATGCCGATCGCGGTGCGCGGTTGCTGGCCCTGGATGGAGTGGTTACCAAAATTGGTATCGACCTCAACGTCGTCGATGCCGTCAACCTGCTTGGAGTTTTTCACTACCGTCGGCCCGAACGACACAGTTTGCCATACGCCTTCTGAAACTAGGGTGTCTGCATCGGTGCTGGTCTCGTCGTACGCCTTGACGCTGCCGTCCTTGTAGAACGCCAGTCCCTCACGGGCCCCCTTGTCACGGTAGGCGACTCCGTTGCGGATGATGATGCCGGTGTCCCTGAAACCGTAATAGTCGCCGTTGATTGCAAAGATTGCGGAGTTGTTCACGGCTATGGCGCTGGTGGTTTCGGTGATGTTTTCGCCGAAGCTGTCTTTTGCAAAAGCGGAGGCCAGTACGGTGCCGTCTTTGAGATTCAGATCGGCTGCGAAGTAGGTGACTTGGCTGTTGCCGCTGCCCGTGACGGTCTTAGCGATATTGATTTTGGCAAGATCTGAGGTGTAGCTGGTATCGGTAATTTTGGCTGCCGTGTCAGAGGCGGTGCTGGCAGTCGCCGCTGCGGCACTAGTAACCCCTGTTTGCTCGACGTGCTCAACAACGAAGCGGTCCAATGCCCAGCCGGCTCCGCCACCTGCGCCAGCTAGAACGGCGAGCGAGCCAATAAGCACCGTCCGACGTGATGGCTTTTTACTCTTGGATGCTTTTTCGGTGGCTAACTGCTGGGATCTGGTGTTTTGCGTTACAGGTGAATTCGTCATGTGAAAATTTATATAGACGCTACCTGTCAGCAGATCTCGATCTACTTAGGTGTTTTCCATGAATGAGAATTCATGCCAGATAAATCCCGATAAATTCGGGCAAAAAGAACTTCTGTGACGCGGCTCCTATTAAGAAAAAACCGGCCTTCTTTCTAAGGAATTCCTTAGAAAGAAGGCCGGTTTTAGCTGTGAAAACTCTAGTGAGTGTCCTCAGCTGCGATCTCGGAACGGTCACCGCTCCACAAGGTGTGGAAGGTGCCTTCCTTGTCGGTACGGCGGTAGGTGTGTGCACCGAAGAAGTCGCGCAGACCCTGGGTCAGGGCTGCTGGCAGACGCTCGCTGCGCAGACCATCGTAGTAAGCCAACGACGAGGAGAAGAGCGGTGCTGGGATACCCATCTGAACTGCAACAGCTACAACACGACGCCAAGCTGGAACAGCCTTGGTGATCGCTTCAGCGAATGCAGGTGCGAACAAGAGGTTCGCAGGCTTCTCATCGGCTGCGTAGGCAGCGGTGATGTCCTTGAGCAGGGCTGCACGGATGATGCAACCTTCGCGCCACAGGCCAGCGATCTCGTCCAGCTTCAGCGTCCAGTTGTATTCACCGGCAGCCGAGGTGAGCATATCGATGCCCTGTGCGTAGGAAACCAGCTTCGAAGCGAACAGTGCCTGACGCACGTCCTCAACGAAGTTCTCAGGCAGGGTAACCTCAGAGGTTGCTGCGCCCAGAACCTTCTGGCCCACGGCGCGGATATCGCGCTGGGAAGATAGTGAACGAGCGAAGACCGACTCGGCGATAGCCGAAACTGGCGATCCCATGTCCAGGCCGGACTGCACGGTCCAACGACCGGTGCCCTTCTGGCCAGCGGAGTCCTGGATGACGTCGATCAGTGGCTTGCCGGTGGAAGCATCGGTGTGACCCAAAACTTCTGCGGTGATTTCAATGAGGAAGCTAGAGAGTTCGCCCTGGTTCCACTCGTTGAAGATTTCGGCCTGCTTTGCTGGCTCGATACCTGCAGCGTTGCGCAGTAGGTCGTAAGCTTCGCCGATAACCTGCATGTCGGCGTACTCGATGCCGTTGTGCACCATCTTGACGAAGTGACCAGCACCGTCAGTGGAGATCCATGCGCAGCAAGGAGTGCCATCGTCAGCCTTAGCGGCGATCTTTTCTAGCATTGGGCCCAGAGCCTTGTAGGACTCTTCGGAACCACCTGGCATGATCGATGGGCCGAGCAGTGCGCCCTCTTCGCCACCGGAAACGCCAACGCCTACAAAGTGCAGGCCCTTCTCGTTCAACGCAGCTTCGCGGCGACGAGTGTCGGAGTAGTGCGAGTTACCAGCGTCAATGACGATGTCACCCTCATCAAGCAAAGGAACAAGCTGGTCGATGACCGAGTCTACTGGGCCGCCAGCCTTGACCATGATCAAGACGCGACGCGGGGTTTCGAGGTTCGCAACCAGTTCTTCTAGGCTCTCGGTGCGGATGAAGTCACCTTCATCGCCGTGCGCCTCAAGCAGTGCATCGGTCTTACCGACCGAGCGGTTGTGCAGGGCTACAGTGTATCCGTTGCGGGCGAAGTTACGGGCAAGGTTCGCGCCCATAACGGCCAGACCTGTGACACCAATCTGTGCAGGCATAAAAATAAGTCTCCATCAATTACGGGGAGGTGTGCCGTAAACAGAGACCAATTAAAGTGGCCCCTGAATCACGACCACGTGACCTCTATATCCTACTCGCCAATACCCTACGTTTCACAGCTCATAGCGGATGTTAAAACATATTTATCCCACCGAACTACAGCGCGTATCAAGGTATGAGACTAGTCCTTGGCTAAACTAACGGTATGTCAACTAGTCTGCACGCTCATGTGGTCGAGCACCTCGGCTCGCGCATCGTGGGCGGACAAATCCCCCGCGGATCGATTCTGCTGGCCGCTGAACTCGAGGAAAAACTCCAAGTCTCCCGATCGGTGATTCGTGAGGCCATTCGTGTACTAGCTCAATCGGGCTTAGTGACCAGCACCAAACGAGTCGGCATTCGTGTTCTGGGCGCTGAATTCTGGAATCCGTACGACTCCCATGTCATCCGCTGGCGTTTAGCGAGCGATCAAAAAGGTACACAACTTCGCTCATTGACCGAGCTTCGCATCTCAGTAGAGCCCATGGCCGCCGAACTGGCTGCCGAGGTTGCCCCCGAGGCAATGCGCAAAGAGCTCATGATGGTTTCAGCCCAGATGAGTCACTACGGTCGCCAAGGTGACCTGCACAAATTCTTGGAACTGGATATCCGGTTCCACTCCCTAGTCCTTGCAGCCTCCGGCAATGAGATGTTTGCCAACCTTGCCACCCCTATTGGTGCAATCCTGCGCGGTCGCACAGAGCTTGGGCTCATGCCCGAACGCCCGCACGAAGAAGCGCTGCTCTGGCACCAATCGGTATCTGATGCCATCTCCAACTCTGACTCCGCCAGTGCACGCAAGAATATGGAAAGTATTATGCGTCGTACACATAACGAGATCTGCAGCTTATGGGAGGGCCAAGCGCGCATATTCGTTGATCCACCCAAGGAAACACGCTAAGCACGAGCTCCAAAATCTTGTTTTAGATAGCAAAAAATCCTTCCTCTCTAACGATTGTTAGAGAGGAAGGATTTTTTGTGGTTACTAGTAACAGTAGCTACGCCACTGCGGTAGCAATACCGTATAGCACCATCACGAAGACGAAACCAACCACGGAAACCAGTGCCTGGCCAACGGTCCAAACACGCAGGGTGGTGGATACGTCCATGTTCAAGAAGCGCGAGACCAACCAGAAGCCCGAGTCGTTGACGTGTCCGGCGAAGACCGAACCGGCAGCCAGAGCCAGAACCATGGTGGCGATCTGGAAGGCGCTCAACGAGCTATCTGCCAACACTGCTGGCTGAACGATGGCAGCGGCGGTGGTCAGTGCCACGGTTGCCGAGCCCTGAGCCAGTCGAACGATGGCAGCGATCAGGAAGCCCGCGATGATCAGTGGCAGACCAATAGCCTGCAACGAATTGGCGATAGCGTTACCAATACCGCTGGCACGCAGTACGCCACCGAACATGCCACCAGCACCGGTGATCAAGATGATCGAGCATACTGGGCCCAATGCGGAGTCGACCACGGTTTCGATAAGGGTCTTGTCCTTGCCCTTGCGGAAGCCAAGCAGAACCATGCCCAACAGCACGGTGATCAGCAGAGCTACTGGGGTTTCACCGAACAGACGCAACCAGGTAACCCATGAAGCCTTTGGATCAACAACGCCGGCGCTGCCGAGCATGTTCAATCCGGTGTTCAAGAAGATCAGGATCAGTGGAAGTAGCAGAAGGCTAAAGACGGTGCCTACTGAAGGCGAGGACTTGAAAGCATCCTTGTTTGAGCCATTGCCCAGAGCGGCATCCAAGATATCTGGAACAGGAATGTCGAACTTCTTGCCAACGAACTTACCGAACAGGTGACCGGCGAAGAACCAGGTAGGAATCGCAACAAGCAGACCCAAGACCAAGACCAGTCCTACATTTGCTTCAAGCAGACCCGAGGCCGCCACCGGACCTGGGTGTGGTGGTACGAAGACGTGCATCACCGAGAAGGCGGTAGCTGCAGGGATCGCGTAGTACAGTACCGAGCCGCCAAGGCGACGTGCGACGGTGAAGATAATTGGCAGCATGACCACAAGGCCAGCATCAAAGAAGATTGGGAAACCGAAAAGCAGCGAAGCTATGGACAACGCCAGTGGCGCCCGCTTCTCACCGAACTTGGAGATCAACCAGTTGGTCATCACCTCTGCGCCGCCACTGGTTTCCAGCATGCGACCGAGCATTGCGCCAAGGCCAACCAGCAAGGCCACGCTGGCCAAGGTTGAACCAAAACCGCCGGTTAGTGTGGTGATGACTGAGCCTGCTGGAATACCAGCTGCAATGGCTGTAATAAGGCTTGTTAGCACCAGAGCCACAAATGCGTGGACTCTAAAGCGGATAATAAGCACCAGCAGCAGGGCTACTGCAGCCACCGCCAGTGCAAGGAGGCCGGTGGTACCCAGCGTCCAATTCATTTCGAGCTCAGTTGTCATTGTCGTCCTTGATCAATGGTTATCAATGCCAGCATCTGGCAGATGGATTAGGCGTGGTTGACTACGGCGAGGTCAGCGACGAGCTGACGCACGATGTCTTCGGGAGAGTTAGAGATGTTTGCAGTGAGCACAGCTTCATCTGCTTCTGGCTGTTCCAGAGTGGCCAGCTGACTGTCGAGCAGCGAAGTTGGCATGTATTCGTGGGAGCGTGCGTTCATTCGATCACGAATCAGATTAGGAACGCCTGCAAGGTGCACAAACAGAGTTGCTGGTTCAAGACTACGGATCAAATCGCGGTAGTCGCGCTTGAGCGCGGAGCATGCGATGACCAGAGGTTCGCCCTGTGCAGTACCGTCGGCAAGTTTCTGCCCGATAACTCGCAACCATGGCTCGCGGTCTTGGTCATTTAGTGCATGACCTGCCGCCATTTTTTGCCTGTTGGCATCTGGGTGCAAGCTGTCGCCGTCAATAAACTCGCGGTGCAATGCATCCGCCAGCATCTGACCAATGGTCGACTTGCCGCTACCCGAAACACCCATAACAACAATGGGCGGGACCAGTTCACTCATGTTTTCACTCCGTTGTGTGCAAACCTAATATCAGACTTAAGGAATATTTGGTTGGATAAAATCTGATTTAACAAGACTAAGAGCGCAATCGGGTGCTGTCAACCACTTCAAGTGCGCGAAGTAACATTGTCCTTTAAAGAACAGGTCAGATGTTGTTTAGGTGATGAAACCTTCACGACCTTCAACCACTAGTCGAAACTCCTGTGTGAAAAGTATGAATTTCATCGTGGCAACTCTGGAAGCCCAGCTCAATGCCATGTATTGTCGCGAATGAGTGGTCAAACCCGGCCGCTGCAAGTTCTGACCATTGGAGCGAATCATGGGATTCATTGGAT
This sequence comes from Glutamicibacter sp. MOO4, assembly GCF_056934395.1. Taxonomy (NCBI): domain Bacteria; kingdom Bacillati; phylum Actinomycetota; class Actinomycetes; order Micrococcales; family Micrococcaceae; genus Glutamicibacter; species Glutamicibacter sp. MOO4. The sequence goes on along the minus strand of NZ_CM167800.1, from coordinate 1,043,590 downwards.
GGATAGTTTTGGGCTTGATTGCAGGCGCTATCGCAAAGGCAATCCTGCCAGGCAAGCAAGGTGGCGGCTGGATCGCAACCCTGCTGCTAGGTGTCGTCGGCGCACTACTCGGCGGTTGGATCGGAAGTGCCCTCTTCGATAAGGGTGTCGGCGGATTCTTCTCCATTTGGAGCTGGCTCCTAGCCATTGGTGGCGCCTTGATCGTATTGGTCATCTGGGGATTCATCACCAAGAGGCGAGCATAGCTCGTATCATCGGGTTTTAGTCCCTCGCACTAAGCAACAAGCCCGCCGGCTGCCGCTAATTTTACAGTGGCAACCGGCGGGCTTTTGTATGTCCTGCGTTCGCTTCTCAGCACAGGTTCACAACAGATATTTGTCGTAGACTTCAAGAACTGGGGATTACTCCCCGAGCACGACGTTAAGGACGCCCATGGCCATTGATCCCATGACCCCAGAGGCAGAAGTTCGAGCACCAAAGAAATTTCTGTCTATCGGTACCGAAAGAACTCGTTGGCGCGGCCTGATTCATGCATGGTCAACACCAGGAATCATCATCATGAACCTGGTTCTGATCGTGCTTGCCGACAGCCACCTCGCCGAGTGGACCAGCGCAGTATTTGCCCTGTGCTCCATCCTGCTCTTTGGCACCTCGGCGCTCTATCACCGTGGCAACTGGACCGATAAGGTAATGGGTCTGTTCCGCCGAGCCGACCACGCAAACATTTTCTTGCTGATCGCCGGTACCTACACACCTGTCGCCGCGCTTATGCTGCCAGCCAAACAAGCAATCATTGTTCTGTCCATCATTTGGGGCGGCGCCTTGGCAGGTATCGTCATCAAGACCGTATGGCCTACCGCCCCGCGCTGGGTCGGCGTCAGCCTCTACATCTTGCTTGGCTGGGGCGCACTGATGCAGCTACCTACCTTCTGGGCCACAAATCCGGCAGTCATGATATTGATTCTTGCCGGTGGCCTGGCCTACACCGTCGGTGCGGTGTTCTACGCAACCAAACGGCCTAATCCCCTGCCAACAATCTTCGGTTTCCACGAACTCTTCCACGCATGCACCATCGTCGCGTTCCTCTGCCATTGGACCGCAGTGCTTTTGGTAGCCATCTAGAAATCAGCAACACACACAAAAAAGCGCAGTGGCCGCCAGCTTTCTCAAGCTGGCGGCCACTGCGCTTTCTCGGTTGGTCTATCGCTGTCCGTAACGGCGACGAACCACAAACAGTCCTACCAAAGAAATCACGGCAATCGCCATGTAGTAAAGACTCGGTGCATCCAACGATCCGGTGATCTTCAACAGCCAGGTCAACACCAGCGGAGCAATTCCGCCGAGTAGCGTGACACCCACGTTGTAGGCCACCGAAAGGCCCGAGCCACGGATGGCCGCAGGGAATAGGTTGGAGAGCAACGCTGGCAGCGGTCCGAAGTAGAAGGACATGATCACGCCGAGCAGCGCGATCACCAACACCATTACCGGAACGCTCGGCTTAGAAGTCATGAGCTTGAACATCGGATACGCCAGGACAAAGGCGGCGATGGCCGCATAGGTCATCACGTGTGCCGGACCAATTCGATCCGCCAGGTGACCTACCAGCGGCACCCCGCACAGGGTAATAACGCCCGCGGCGATCCCACCTAAGAACGCCGCGTCTCCCGGAATCCCAAGGTTATTCACGGCAAAAGTAGGCATAAACAGGATCAGGTAGACGGAGATCGTCGCTACACCAATTACCCCAACGCCGGCCAGCAAACGACCATAGTGCTGCTTGAACAGCGTACCCAGCGGGAACTTCTCCTTGACCGAGGAAGTGAATTCTTCGGTCTCCTCCAGACGAGCGCGAATGTACAAGCCCACTGGACCGATGAGCAAACCGACAAAGAACGGCACGCGCCAGCCCCAGGATTCCAGGGCTTCTGCGCTCAATCCCGTGGTCAGGAAATAGCCGAAGGCCGAGGCCAGCATCATGGATGCACCCTGGCTGGCTACCTGCCACGAGGAATAGTACGCCTTCTTATGCGGGGCAGTTTCAATCAAGAATGCGGTCGCCGTACCAAATTCTCCGCCGGCGGAGAATCCCTGAATCAGTCGCGAAAGCAAAATGATCAAGGCACCGGCGACACCTACCGATTCATAAGGCGGGGCCACCGCCATGATCAGCGTGCCCACCATCATCATGGCCAGGGTCAGGGTGAGCGCCTTTTTCCTACCCCTACGATCGGCGTAGCTGCCCAGCACCATTCCGCCCAGTGGCCTGATCACATAGGAAATCGCGAACGTGGCAAAGGTAAGAATCAGCGCGAAGGTCGGATCCGAATCCGGGTAAAAGACTTTCGCGATGGTTGTCGCGAAGGTGGCATAAACGATGATGTCGAACCATTCAAGCGCCGCTCCAATGGAACTGGAGATCACGGCCCTGCGGGCCATCGCTACCTGTTGGGCAGTAACCTGCGTCCCGGCACTCATCGGCTCAGCTGTGCAATCAAGGAGTCGACGAAGTCCTCACACTCCACGAGCTGATCAAGCAACACGTACTCATCTGGTGCGTGCGCTTGAGCGATATCGCCAGGGCCACACACCACGGTAGGAATCCCGGCGGCTTGGAATAGTCCCGCCTCGGTGCCGTAGGTAACCTTCTCGTCGGTGGCGTGCGCGCCACAAGCTGCAGCAAAAGCGACGATGTCCTCATCTAGTTCGGTATTCAGCCCGGGCGCCCCGGCCTGCTGTTCCAGGCTCACCGAGCATGCAGGGTTTTTCTTCTGCATCTGCGCTTCAAGCTTTGTGGCTTCCTCACGGAAACGATTGGTCAACGCTTCACGATCAACCACTGCCAGCGAACGGTACTCGAAAAACACCACTGCCTGGGATGGAATGGTATTCACGGCAATACCGGCATCAAACTTGTTGACGTTCATGGTGGTGGTCGGTTCGATGAACGCATCATCACTCGGCCCGCTGGTGCGCAGCTCAGCGGAAACTTGCTCCACAAAGTTCGCAAAGCGAAGCGCATAGGAAATGGCGTTAACGCCTTCCGATGGCAAGGACGAGTGAGCCGCCACGCCATTAAACTGCACCTTGAAGACGTTCATTGACTTGTGCCCGCGAATAGCCCGCATGCTTGATGGCTCCCCCACAAAGCATCCACGCGGCGCCAACTTGTCAGCGACGATCTTTTCAACCAGGCTCACCGCACCAACACAGCCAACCTCTTCGTCGTAAGAGAGGGCAAGGTGGATTGGTTCGGCTAGTTTCGCTTCGGTCAGCTTGTCCAGTTTGGCTAGGATCACCCCGAGGAAGCCCTTCATGTCGCAGGTCCCGCGACCATACAGCTTATCTCCGCGAACTTCTGCGTTAAATGGTTCGCTGCTCCACTTCTGCCCGTCCACCGGAACAACGTCGGTGTGCCCGGAGAGCACGATGCCGCCGGTACGCGTTCCATCATGGGCCGGGATGGTCGCCAGCAGATTGGCCTTGGTACCCTCGCTGTTATGGATCAGCGAGGATTCAACTCCGTAGGCTTGAAGTTTTTCCACTACGTTTTCGATCAGCGGCAAGTTTGTGTCGCGACTGGTGGTGTCCACGGCAATCAGCTCGCGGATTTCTTTCATGCTTGCTTCGGACGGTGCAGCCACAACAACTCCTAAGTACTTGGCATAATTACACTGGTTTCATGCTGTCATACCAAGTCACCTATGCATAGAAGATTTCATTCTAAGGCTATGCGGGTTAATATTTCCCGACCCCGACCCCGATGCCGTGCAGGTAGGTGCGGATTCCCTGCTCAAAGGCATCGTCCCGATCAAGGGGCTGCTTCAGCTCGCTCAGTGTTCTCAGCAACTGCGGGTAGGCCCCCGTCTGCAATGCTTCGTTCACGGCCGAGGCTTCCTGTTGCTCATCTTGTTTCTGATCGTTAAGCGCAAACGCGGCGGTCAGCGAGTTCAGCATCGCGATGGTGTGCAGCTTAACGGCGGCGCTCAGTTCCGTATCAGCTAAGGCCAGCAATCCTCGCTCGAGGTATGCCATGGAGTTGTGGGTCATCACCTGTTTTTGCAGGACGATCAATGGCACCCATGGATGGCGCCGCATGATTCCCCGACCCTGGTGAGCGATGTTCACCAGCTGCTCAATTGCAGATCCAGTGCAGGCATCAAAGTCATACTCGGCGCTGATCCGATCAACCATTAGTTCGGTGAGCTGATCGTAGGACTTCACATATCGGTAGAGGGAGGCAGGACCCGTGCCGAGACTCGATGCTACCGCCCTGAGCGAAACGGCCTCAATCCCCTGCGCGTCAGCAAGATCAACGGCAAGCTCAACAATTTTTTCGCGTGAGTATCGAGGCTTGGGACCGGTGGTTTTCTGCGGTGATTTTTTGGCCATGGCGCGAACTCCTGAGGCTGTATAGTTAAACGCGAACACTGTTCGCAATTAACTTTACAGGAGAACCATGCGCGTACTGATGATCACCCCAGGCACCCGTGGCGATGTCGCTCCGATGGCAGGTCTAGGTCAGGCACTGACCGCGCAAGGTTTTGATGTATCGATCGCTGCTAACCCTGCCTACCAAGAGCTTGTGAGCTCAGCGGGCTGCACTTTCCGCGAGCTGCCAGGTGACATGAGCGCGCTAGTCAACCCTGCGCCTCCTGGTACAAAGACCAGTCCCAAAGACCTGCGGAAATACCTCGCAGAATTGGGCGCATACTTCGAACAAGCCACTGCCGGAACATTAAAGGCAGCCGAGCACGGTGCCGAGGTGATCCTAGCCAATTCGGTAGCGCCCTTCGCTTTTGATGTCGCCGAGGCACTGGGCATCCCGGCGATCAGCGCCCATTTGCAACCATCCGAGCCCAGCGGGGACTACTCCCCTATGGTGCTAGGTACGGCCCGCAGTTTCGGAAAGCTAGGAAACAAAGCGCTGCATCAACTGATTTCCGCGTCCAAGGCACCCTACGATGCACCGACCGCACGCATTCGCGCAGAATTGGGATTGCCCAAGCGAAGCCGTGCTGCCTCGGAACGTCTGCGCCGAAAGGTTAGCAGTCCAGTTCTTAATGGTTTCAGTTCAACCGTGGTGCCGCGCCCCGCTGATTGGCACCAAAACATTATCAATTGCGGCTACTGGTGGCCGGCGGCCGATCCATCGTGGAGCGCACCTGCCTCACTGCGTGATTTCCTCAGCGCAGGTGAGCCACCGGTGTTCCTAGGTTTTGGAAGCACACAGGCACTCGAAGCTGACTTCCTTATCGACGTTGCCCGCCGTACCGGGCGACGAACCATCATCCAAGGCGCGGGAGAATTTTCCGAGTCAAACGTTCTGGGTGTCGGCGCAGTCCCGCATCATTGGTTATTCCCCCAGGTAGCTGCCGTAGTGCACCATGCTGGGGCCGGCACCACTGCCGCCGGTTTGCGCGCCGGTGTTCCAGCGGTGCCGGTACCCATCTTCACGGACCAGCCGTTTTGGGCTTCTCGGCTTTACCGTCTGGGCGCAGGTGTTGCCCCTATCGCCTATAAAAATTTGACCGTTAATTCCTTGGCCCAGGCCATCAATGAAGCCGAGAGCAACGAGAACTATGCTCAGGGTGCCAGATTGATCTCAACGAAACTAGCAGCTGAAGAGGACAGTGCGCTGAAGGTCGCAAGGTTCTTGGAGCGCTACTGATCACGAAGTTCAACGCATCAGAAGCTGTACGCAACAGCAACTTAACGCAACAAGGGCACCCACCAAAATGGTGAGTGCCCTTATTGAACTACTTGCTACTTATTGAAGTCGTCGCGGACGTCTTTAGCTGCGTCCTTGACAGCTTCACCTGCCTGCTTCGTCTTGGCTGCGGCCTGATCCTTCACGCCTTCAGCCTGCAAATCCTCATTGTTGGTTGCATCGCCGACAGATTCTTTGACCTTGCCGGATGCTTCCTGAGCCTTGTTCTTGAACTTATCGCCTAAACCCATAAGTCGTACTCCTTTTGCAGTCGATCGAACAACGAACAAAACCCACGTTACATGCCAATTTCGGTAGCCAGCTGGTCAGCAACTTGAGGCCAGCTGAAAGATCTCGCAAATCCTGCTGAATCCACCAATGAAGTGTATGATCCTCGCGCACCGCACCCTGATCAATCCTCGGTAGACTTATTAACACCGGCCCACGCAACACATGGCTCATGCGCGGTCTCCAACGGGTGAGCACCGCGAAACGACAGGGCGTTCGGCCATCTGTACTGCACCCAGTGCTCTTGAACCATCTATTTCGTGGGACCACGAGGGGGAAAGTTTCAGCGCCACATGGTTCTCGGCCAACGATAGACCGGCACCCAAAAAGGTAGTCCTCGTTGATGATCGACTGACCGCCGACGCCGCGATGCGTTACGCTTCGCGTGGAATCGCGATGTTGTGGCAGGGCGACTATCACAATGCCAAGCAACTGATCTCGGCCATGGACCGCCGGCTCAGCGCTACCCAAACCAGCAAGTCCTCCAAGAAGGAACAAGATGCTGGTCAAAAGTTCTACGCCATCCGTCAAGCTCGTGCACACCGCTCCCGGATGCTCTCCTTGGTCCTGGTGTCCCTGACATTCGAGAATTCAGAGCATGCCGCACAACTACGTTTGGCGCGCTCCCCACAGGTAGCCGAAGCAATCACCTTCACCTACGAACAAGCCAAAGATTTTGCTGGCACGCAAGCCGTGGTGAGCCTGCAAGAACTCTCCGGGGTGCTCAGCGCGCATCAATGGTTCCTCAACGGTGTCAACGTGCCCGCGTTGGGGGCCACCATCCATCCGCGCTACGGCACCTTTATGCCTACCCGGCAAGAATACGTTCAGCTCGTAGCCCAGGCTCCGCTTAACGGTGCGCAGCTCGCCTTCGACATCGGCACCGGGACAGGAGTGCTGGCTGCGCTGTTGGTCTCACGGGGAGTGAAGACCGTGAAGGCCACGGATATCCATCAGCGAGCCGTTGATTGTGCCAATCAAAACTTCGCCCGCTTGGGTATGCAGGATGACGCACACGCCGAATTAACCAGCATGTTCCCCGCCGGGCAGGCTGAGCTGATCATCTGCAATCCCCCGTGGTTACCGGGCAGCGCTCCGAGCACACTCGACGCTGCCATCTACGATCCGGGCGGCAAGATGCTATTGCAGTTCCTTCGCGGGTTACCTAAGCACCTGACCGAGGACGGTGAAGGCTGGCTCATCATCTCCGACCTCGCCGAGCTGCTTGGTCTGCGCACCCGCGAACTACTCTTAGCCGCTATCGACGACGCTGGCCTGAGGGTTGTCGAGAAGATTGATGGACGTCCCACACACGGCCGCGCCCATGATCAGTCTGATCCCCTGCACGCAGCTCGTTCGAAGGAGATCACCACCTTGTGGCGCCTGAAGGTCAAGGTCTAAGCGCAGTCAATCCCCGGTATAGCAAGATCTTAGGCTCGCCAACCTAGCGTTACTTTGCGCCAAGTACAGCCACGAGGAAATCATCGGCCGGCGCGTGAAAGTTCCACGTTGAGTAGCGTTGCTGAATCAGAAGATCGGCCCGCTGTGCGTCAGCTTCAAATTGCTCAAAGTCGTACCCCCTGTTGGCTCCGAATCCCACAATCAAGCGTCCGTCGGGAGCAAGAAATTGACCCAGGCGTTTTAAGGCGGGCAAGCGTTCGGCTTCGGACAGGAACGTCAGAACGTTTCCTGCACAAACGATGACATCAAAATCAACCGGACCTGAGGTAATGTCTTTGGGACTAAAACTCGCCAGATTACCCAGATACCACGTGGCGTTGGGATAGTCCTGACGGGCTACCTCGATCAGATCGGGGTCAAGGTCCACACCAACGACGTTATGCCCTTGTTCGGCGAGCCAACCGGCGATCCGACCGGTTCCACACCCAGCATCAAGAATTCGACTGCCGCGTTGTGCCAACGCATCAACGGCGCGGGCTTCGCCAAAAATGTCTTTTCCTTCGGCCACTAAGTTTCGCCAGCGCTGCGCATAGTTTTTCGCGTGATCTGGATTGGCGCGACGGGTCGCAAGCCAAAGATTTTCTTCCGGGGCACTCATGCCTCCAGTTTGCCACGAGTGAGCACCAGTCACGGCATACGAAAAAACCCGTTGTTTTCGATCTTGACGATCAAAAACAACGGGTTTTCGTTGGTGGGCCCTACCGGGATCGAACCGATGACATTCACGGTGTAAACGTGACGCTCTACCAGCTGAGCTAAAGGCCCTCCTACAGTGAAGAACCAAGCAAATTTCTTTGCTTCATTCGTTCTCTGTAACAAGAAATAATTTAGTACATGCCGAACTGACTTGGCAAATTGAGAACGGTATTTTTCGCAAAGAGTGCCGAGCGTCACTCTCCGGAAGCTGCCTTGGCTACTAACGGCGGACCCTAAACTGTCGGCACCTTCGGCGATACTTTCCCTATGAAAAGATCACTGGCAGTTGCCTCTCTCGCCCTATGTTTTGCACTGTCCGCTTGTGGCGGCCAGGCGCCGGCCTCCACACCAAGTGCAACAAGTGCAACAACTACATCCAGCACCGCGCAGCAAGGTCAGCAGGCAGAGCCTGTAGACCTCAGCGGAAAGTGGAAACAGAAAAATTCCATGGACGAAGACGCCTACCAACTGGCCACCATCAAAGGGGACGTCATCAGCATTGACTGGGTGACGAACAACGGAGACACAAAGTCAATTTACTGGGTTGGCACGTTTAAGGCTCCGAAGGCTGGCGCCGAATCATTTACCTGGACTTCTCAGCGTGATCAAAAGGCGACGGATAGCGCAATTATGGCCTCGGGCGACGACAGCAAGAAGTTCACGTTTATCAACGGCGAGATTTCCTATGAGGCCGGGATCATGGGCACAACAACTACGATGCGCCTGAGCAAGCAGTAGCCACTAGCTGAACAATCTGCGTGGAAATCGAGTAGGCGGGGGTGTCTAGCCCCCGCCTCTCACACCACCGGACATGCGGGCCCGCATCCGGCGGTTCGCCAAGTCACTGAAAACGATCCCAAGCACGGCGAAGGAACAGCACACCCAACTCCTCCCAATATGAAGTTGGCAAGGCACGATGAAGAATCGGGGACTTCGCCACACGCCAATACGCACGTGAACTGTTTCCCCACTGGTAAGCCTTATCCTTGACAATCCCCAGACGGCGAAGATTCGCCACCCGAGTACGAGGACGCTTCCATTCAACCCAACGGATCTGACGCAACCGACGTCTAAACCATTGATCGAGTGTGGCAAATTTATCCGCCGTCATCGACAACCGGAAATAACCCATCCAACCCCGAACAAAACGATTCAACTGCTCGATACGGTACTCCATCGACACACTCCACCGCCGAGAAGTCAACCTCCGAATCCGCTCCTTCATGCGTATCCACGCCTTCGGAGCAACCCTGATCCTGACCTTCGAACCTTTGACGAAGTAGAAACCAAAACCCAGCAACGTTGCAACACTCGCCGGATTGATCACTGATTTCTGCCGATTAACCTTCAACTTCAGGCGCTGTTCAAGGACTTTCGTCGCCTGATCCAACACCCGTTCGGCAGCACGTTTCGACTTCACAAAAATTCTGATGTCATCGGCATACCGCACAAAACGGTGATCCCTCGACCAGAACTCCTGATCAAAATCATCCAACATGATGTTCGAGAGCAACGGCGATAAAGGCGACCCCTGCGGAGTGCCCTCCACCGTTTCCCGACGAACACCCTGCGCCATGATCCCAGCCGTCAAATACTTCCGAACAAGCTTCAGAACCCGCTTGTCTTTCACCTTCCGCGCAATCCTGGACATCAGCACGTCATGGTTCACCCGATCAAAGAATGCATCCAGATCAACCTCCACAACCCACCGATACCCCTGCTCAATAACCTTACGAGCCATCGAAGCAGCGCCATGGGCGCTTTTGCCCGGCCGAAATCCATAAGACATCGGTGCGAACCCCTCATCGAAAATCGGGGAAAGCACTTGCGCGAGAGCCTGCTGAATCAACCGATCCAACACAGACGGAACACCCAGCATCCGTTCCCCACCATCAGGCTTCGGAATCATCACCTGACGCACCGGCAACGGCGCATACGTTCCAGCATCAAGCGACTTCCGAGTCTCGATCCAATGCTCACGGCACCAATCACGCAATTCATGCGCTTCAAGCCCATCAACACCAGCAGAACCCTTATTCCGCTCAACACGTTTCAATGCAATCAACAAATTACCTCGCGAGAACACTTGCTCCCACAGATCAACTTGTTGATCCCTGATGTCTTTCCCATCAGCCGCCGGCTCAACGCTACACGCAAGAAAATACTCTCCCGGATTCACCGGTACCATCCCCTCTCTGCCCCACCACGTCCGTGGGTTTTCTGCGATAATCATGTGAGCACGAGAACTCATGCTTCAGTCCATCAATTCCCAGCGTTCAGCCCTTCCCTGCCTCCCTCATCAACCACAATGGGTCTCAGGCAAACGATCAGGTTCCTCACCCGACGCGATTCCTAGGCAGGTACTATGACCTCTGCTGACTTCTGCCCCATCAGTTACTGACCTCTCGGCCAGAACCGCCCCACTCAGTCAGAAGACAGGTGGTGCACTGGGACAGACCTCCCCAGATAAGAGCATTCACTTTCTCCCTGCGCCCGCCACATATACACATCTGCCGTTTCGATGGAGCGGGCTTCACCATCTTGCGCTGGCTTACCCCGACAGACATGCCTCACATGTGATTCGTGTTCCTCGGTGCAGAGGTTTGCCTCCGGCTTCCTTCCCACCCCACCTCGCGGTGACGCAGTTGCCTTCAGCTAGGCCTTAAACCATCTTCCCGGCCAGAGGACTTTCACCTCCAAGTAAATGCCCATGCTGGGCGTACACAAAAAAATCCTCGATCCATGTGGATCGAGGATTTTTATTTGGTGGGCCCTACCGGGATCGAACCGATGACATTCACGGTGTAAACGTGACGCTCTACCAGCTGAGCTAAAGGCCCTAACCATGTTCGCTTTTGCAAGCCAACGAGGAATAACTTTACATAGATATTTCGGTTCTCGCAAATCGAGAGACCGGTATTTCTTGTGAACTGGCACACACTATGCAATTTCCCCTGAGTTACCGGGCCTCAATAGCGGATTGGTAGTCATCCATACTTCGAGGTGCAGTCATCGAACTGCTGAAAACTTCTTGCACAATCCCGTCAACTACCCACAGTGAGACCCTAGTGGCAACGCCAACATTTTCGTCGAAGGCGCCCGCTTTCAACGCCACCTGACCGTGAGGCCAAAAGTCAGCAAGCAGATCAAACTGGATGCCAAGGGATTCAGCGTAGTTGCGCAGCGTGAATTTATGGTCGACCGAAATGCCAACCACCCGCACCTGGTGATCGGTGAAGTATTGCTGTTCTTCTTGAAGTGCCGCCAGCTCTGAACCGCAGACTCGCGAAAATGCCCAAGGATAAAAGACAACCAGCACACGACCCTTTGACAGATCGGTGCTGGTAATCGTCTCACCATATTGATTTGATAGCGAGAAATCGAACAGGCGCGAACCTGTTTGAATCATTAGTTCTTCTTACGTGGGGCGAGGCGAACTGCAGACCAGTCCTCCGAAACACCTTCACTGGTAGTCACATGCAGGCCAGCGCTAGGCGCCTCCTGCTGAATTAGTGCTGGGGACACATGTCCGTCGCGGCCCTGCTTAGGTGTCAGCAACCAAACGATGCCGGTTTCGTCCAAGCAGTTGAGCGCGTCCATCAATGCGTCAACTAGATCTCCGTCGCCATCGCGCCACCAGAAGATAACTGCGTCGACAACGTCATGATCCTCTTCGGTGAGCAGTTCTGAACCAATCAGTTCCTCGATCGAGTCACGCAGATCGTAATCTACGTCATCGTCGTAACCCAGTTCCTGAATAAGGTTGTCATTTACGAAGCCCATCTTTTTAGCGGACTCCAAGTTTGCCGATACGGCGTCGCTCACTTCATTCCTCCTGCTGGTGCAAAGCGTTACTACCAACGAAACACGGTTTTCTCGTTCCATTCAAGCGCTAAGGCAATAACACGCCGAACAAATATAACCCACGATCCGGTGGTCCACATCATACCGACAGGGTCATTGGAGCAATAGCACCTATACGATATTGCTCAAGTCACTTTAAAAGTCATACTTAAGCGGATTTTCGCTCGTAATCATGACCCCACGCACCGGCAATTGACACTAGAGTTGCATATGAACCGACAGTGCACATCACTCCAGTGTTACTGCACCCGTTGTCCCAATACCGTTGCATCGCAGTGCAAAACTGCAACGTAGCGGAGCCGCAATTCAATCAAGGAGCTTCCGTGGCTGTAGAGGAACACATCTCCCAGATCCGTAGCGGGTTGACTTACCAGCTTTCAGATCAGGATCCTGAGGAAACTCAGGAATGGATGGACTCATTTGACTCTCTCGTAGAGTCCCAGGGCACCGAGCGTGCTCAGTTCATTATCCGCTCGCTGCTGCAGCGTGCAGGTGCCAAGTCCGTGGGCGTGCCCCATGTGACCACCACCGACTACGTGAACACTATTCCTGTAGATCAGGAACCAGAATTCCCGGGCGACGAAGCCATCGAACGCCGCTACCGCGCATTTATGCGTTGGAATGCCGCCATCATGGTGCACCGCGCTCAGAACCCAGCAATCGGCGTTGGCGGACACATCTCCACCTACGCTGGTGCAGCCACCCTGTACGAAGTGGGCTTCAACCACTTCTTCCGCGGCAAGAACCACCCAGGTGGCGGCGATCAGGTGTTCTTCCAGGGCCACGCTTCCCCAGGTATGTACGCTCGTGCCTTCGTCGAAGGCCGCTTGTCCGAAGAAGACATGGACGGCTTCCGTCAGGAACACTCCAAGGAAGGCCACGCGCTACCTTCCTACCCACACCCACGCTCGCTTCCAGACTTCTGGGAATTCCCGACCGTGTCCATGGGTATTGGCCCAGCTAACGCGATCTACCAGGCACAGCTGAACCGCTACCTGCAGAACCGTGGCATCAAGGACACCTCAGACCAGCAGGTCTGGGCCTTCCTTGGCGACGGCGAAATGGACGAGCCAGAATCCCGCGGTTTCCTTCAGCTTGCAGCCAACGAAAAGTTGGACAACCTGAACTTCGTCATTAACTGCAACTTGCAACGCCTTGACGGCCCGGTTCGCGGTAACGGCAAGATCATGCAGGAACTTGAAGCCTTCTTCCGCGGTGCCGGCTGGAACGTCATCAAGGTAACTTGGGGCCGCGAGTGGGATGCACTGCTCGAAGCCGACAAGTCCAACGCCTTGGTCGACATCATGAACCAGACCCCAGATGGCGACTACCAGACCTACAAGGCTGAGTCCGGCGCCTTCGTGCGTGAGCACTTCTTCGGTCAGCGTCCGGAAACCAAGGAATTGGTTGCCGACATGAGTGACGATGAGATCTGGAACCTCAAGCGCGGTGGCCACGACTACCACAAGGTCTACGCCGCCTATAAGGCAGCCGTAGAGTTCAAGGGCAAGCCAACTGTGATCCTGGCCAAGACGGTCAAGGGCTACGGTCTGGGTTCGCACTTCGAGGCTCGCAACGCGACCCACCAGATGAAGAAGCTGACCATGGAAGACCTCAAGGGCTTCCGCGATCACCTGCGCATCCCAATCACCGACGAGCAGCTCGAAGCCGACCTGTACTCGCCACCGTACTACCGCCCATCCGAGGACTCGGATGAGTACAAGTACCTGATGGAGCGTCGTTCGGCTCTGGGCGGTGCGGTACCAAGCCGCCGCAAGGAGACCTCGGTTAAGCTTCCACTGCCAGGCGACAAGGCTTACGCCATCGCCAAGCGTGGCTCGGGCAAGCAGCAGGCAGCCACCACCATGGCCTTTGTTCGTTTGCTCAAGGACCTGATGCGCGACAAGGAATTTGGTCACCGCATTGTGCCGATCGTCCCCGACGAATCGCGCACCTTCGGTATGGACTCGTTCTTCCCGACCGCAAAGATCTACAACCCAGCAGGTCAGAACTACCTATCCGTAGACCGCGACCTCGTCTTGGCCTACAAGGAGTCCCCTCAGGGCCAGCTGATCCACCCGGGCATCAACGAGGCCGGCGCCGTCGCAGCATTCACCGCTGCCGGTACCAGCTACTCGACCCACGACGAACCGCTGATCCCGATCTACGTGTTCTACTCGATGTTCGGCTTCCAGCGCACCGGTGACCAGTTCTGGGCTGCCGGCGACCAGATGACCCGTGGTTTCATCATCGGCGCTACCGCCGGCCGCACCACCCTGACCGGTGAAGGCCTGCAGCACGCCGATGGCCACTCGCCAATCCTGGCCTCGACCAACCCGGCAGTGATCACCTACGATCCTGCCTACGGTTACGAGATCGGGCACATCATGCGCTCCGGCCTGGATCGTATGTACGGCGGCAGCCACGCCGATCCAAACGTGATGTACTACCTGACCGTGTACAACGAGCCAATCAGCCAGCCAGCTGAGCCGGAAAACGTTGACACCGAGGGCATCATCAAGGGTATCCACTTGCTCAAGGAAGCTACCACCGACGGCCCACGCGCACAGCTGCTGGCCTCCGGCGTGGCCGTGCCTTGGGCCCTGGAAGCTCAGCAGATCCTGGCCGACGAGTGGGGTGTATCTGCCGATGTTTGGTCGGTCACCTCGTGGAACGAGCTGGCTCGCGACGGCATGAACGCCGACGCCGAGGTACTCATCGATCCTTCCAAGGCTCGCCGTACCCCGTACGTGACCAGCAAGCTGGAGTCCACCCCGGGCCCAGTCATCGCGACCACCGACTACATGCGCGCAGTGCCTGAGCAGATCCGCCCGTACGTCCCAGGTGAATTCCACACCTTAGGCGCCGACGGATTCGGTTTCTCAGACACCCGTGCAGCAGCTCGTCGCTTCTTCAAGATCGACGCTCACTCGCTGGTCGTCCAGACCTTGCAGTCGCTGGTTGAGCGTGGCGAAATCCCTGCGGACACCGCAGTGAAGGCGCACGCCAAGTACGATCTGAACAACCCAAATGCCGGCAAGTCCGGCAATGCAGGTGGCGACGCGTAAGTCTCGCACTTGTGGCACCTAGTGCCCGGGTTTCTCCCAGCCCCGCTACGATTTTCTTCGTAGCGGGGCTGGCCGCTTAACATCCCGGGGTTAAGCACCTCAGCCAAAAATCCGCCGCCACATTCACATCCCTGTACAAAAGTCACTAAGCTTAAAGTATGAGTCCCGAACTCGATGCCGCCGCGTCGAAAAACCGAAGCAGCCACCAGCAGCCTCCCAGCGCCCAAACGCTGAAACGGCTCCAAAGCCACATCGGGGTTCTGTCCACCACGGCGCTGAAATATCTGGATCAGCAGCTACCGTGGTATCGCTCGCTGGAGCCCAACGAACGCGCCGCGCTGGGGCTGATCGCCCAAAAAGGAATCTCCACCTTTGTCTCCTGGTATGAGGATCCCACGTCCTCGCCGGCCTGGGTGGTCACCGACGTTTTTGGTGCCGCCCCCACTGAACTGACCCGTTCGATCTCGCTGCAAAAAGCACTGGGTCTACTGCGCACCATCGTGGACGTGGTCGAATCCCAGGTTCCAGATATTGCCACCGAGGCCGAACAAGGGGCGCTGCGTGAAGCGGTGCTGCGCTACTCGCGAGAGGTCGCCTTTGCCGCTGCGGAAGTTTACGCGCGGGCAGCCGAAACCCGTGGTGCCTGGGACTCCCGGCTGGAAGCGCACGTGGTTGACGCGGTGCTGCACGGTGAACCCCATGACTCGCTAGCCTCGCGCATTGCCGCCATCGGCTGGAAGTCACAAAAAAACATTCGCATTTTGGTGGGCACCACCCCGTCCTCCAACTCAGCAACTTTCGTCGCCACCCTGCGCCGGGTGGCCACCCGCTACTCCCGGGACTCATTAATCGGGGTGCTCGGGGATCGCTCGGTATTAATGCTCTCCGACACCAATTTTGAGGACGTCGATCTCTCCCGCTTCACCCGCTTTTTTGGCCACGGCCCACTGGTCTACTCCCCCTTGGCCCCGGCAGTCAAAGAGATGCACCATGCCGCGGTGGCCGCGGTGGCCGGATATGCCGCAGCCCGCGCCTGGCCGCAGGCACCCAACCCGGTGAGCACCGACGATTTGTGGCCAGAACGCGCAGCCAATGGCGACGAGCTGGCCCGCACCGCGCTGATCGAACAGGTCTACCAGCCCTTGCAGCAGGCCTCCAATGGGTTGCTCGAAACGCTCTCCAGCTATCTGGCCCTGGGCCACTCCTTGGAAGGCACCGCTCGCGAACTTTTTGTACACGCCAATACGGTGCGCTACCGGCTCAAGCGTGTCACCGAAGTCACCGGCTGGGACCCATTGGTCCCTCGCGATGCCTTTGTGCTGCAATCGGCCCTGCTCTACGGCCGACTTCACGAAGTTAACTTGTAGGCGTCAACTTGTAGGCTTCACCCAAAGAACCTACGAGACGCAGAACACTAGTTTCTGCGCGTATGGCGCATTACTTGGGAACTTTGCTCGACCATAAGATAAGCTTTTGTAGAGTTCCTACAAACACTTCCCATGAGCTTGGTGTGCAAATGAAGCGCCAAAAGCTCCTAAAATTTGGAAAGCTGTAAGAGTGTTAGCAATCGTTTGCCCCGGACAGGGCTCCCAGACCCCAGGTTTCCTCGCCGAATGGCTCGAAGTTGAAGGTGTAGCCGATCACTTGGCTACCCTGAGTCAGATCACCGAGCGCGACCTCACCGCCCACGGCACCGTCTCCGACGAAGAGACCATCAAGGACACCGCCGTCGCGCAGCCGCTGATTGTGGCCGCCGGCTTGGTGACCGCTCGTGCACTGTTTGGCGACAGCCTGCCAGCGGGCGTGATTGTTGCCGGTCACTCGGTTGGCGAGATCACCGCTTCGGCTCTGGCCGGTGCGCTTGATGAGGCCGACGCGATGAACTTTGTGAAGGTTCGCGCCAACGCCATGGCGCAGGCTGCTGCGGCTACCCCGACCGGCATGGCCGCCGTGCTTGGCGGAGATCCAGACGAGGTCCTGGCCGCACTGGAGAGCTTTGGGCTCACCCCGGCTAATGCCAATGGTGGCGGACAGATCGTGGCCGCTGGCACGCTAGAGCAGCTGGCAGCGCTGGGCGAAAACCCACCAGCCAAGGCTCGCGTGATCCCACTCAAGGTTGCCGGCGCATTCCACACCGCGCACATGCAACCAGCGGTAGGCACCTTGGCAGAACTGGCCGGGACCATCACCCCAAAGGATCCAGCCTCCACGTTGCTCTCCAACTTCGACGGGCAGCCGGTCGCCGATGGATCGGCCAACTTGGATTCTTTGGTCGCCCAGGTTTCGCGCCCGGTTCGTTGGGATTTGTGCATGGAGACCCTGGCAGCAGCTGGCGTGACCGGTGTGCTGGAATTAGCCCCTGCAGGTACCTTGGTGGGCTTGGCCCGCCGTGGCCTGAAGGGTGTAAAGACTCTCGCGGTGAAGACCCCGGCTGATCTAGAGGCCGCCCAAGCCTTCATCGCCGAGCACACCAGCAACTAGCTACGCGAACTCAAAGATTTGTGCGCCTTACCCGCAATGATGCGGCAGGCAGGCTCATCTCTGACCTAAGCTTTAAAGCGATGAAACTGCGGAGCATTTGATGCACCACGGTTTTAGCAAACCGGCTCGTGAAGCATCCTGGTAACAGGAGCGGATCGGCCACTACGAACACCGGAGCCCTCCGGTCACTGAAGAAAAGGAGCCATCCATGGCTAGCAACGAAGAAATCCTGGCGGGCCTCGCCGAAATCGTCAACTCCGAGACCGGCCTGGACGAAGCAGACGTGCAGCTGGACAAGTCCTTCACCGAGGACCTGGACATCGACTCGATCTCGATGATGACCATCGTCGTAGAGGCCGAAGAGAAGTTCGACGTTAAGATTCCGGACGAAGAAGTTAAGAACCTGAAGACCGTAGGCGACGCAGTTAGCTTCATCGCCGGCGCACAGGCCTAAGCCTTCGGCGTTTATCGCCACCACCGTTGCATGGGTACGCCGTGCACATCGGCCGGTACGTAAAGCCGGCCCCCTAAATTTCTTAATCGCACAGTAGAGAGTTTGATGATGGCGCGCAAAGTAGTGATCACCGGTCTCGGAGCCACCACCCCAATCGGCGGGGACGTCCCCACCCTCTGGGAGAATGCTTTGAAGGGCGTCTCCGGCGCCGCAACCCTAGAGGATGATTGGGTGAAGGAATACGACCTGCCGGTCACCTTCGCAGCGCGTGCTTCCGTACAGCCAGCCGAGGTCCTCAGCCGCCCCGAAACCAAGCGCATGGACCCTTCGACCCAGTTCGCTGTCATCGCCTCGCGTGAAGCATGGGCCGACTCTGGCCTGAACAAGGAAGAGATCGATCAGAACAAGCTGGCCGTGGCATTTGCTACCGGCATCGGCGGCGTCTGGACCTTGCTCAACGCTTGGGACACCCTGCGCGAAAAGGGCCCACGTCGTGTGCTGCCGATGACCGTACCAATGCTGATGCCTAACGGCCCAGCCGCAGCGGTCTCGCTGGATCTGGGCGCCGCTGGTGGAGCTCACACCCCCGTGTCGGCTTGCGCTTCGGGTACCGAGGCTATGCACGTTGGCCTGGAACTGATCCGCTCGGGCAAGGCTGATGTTGTAATGGTTGGTGGCGCTGAAGCTGCCATCCACCCAATGCCAATGGCTGCTTTTGCCTCCATGCACGCTCTCTCGCGCCGCAACGATGATCCAACCAAGGCTTCGCGTCCGTACGACGTGGACCGTGACGGCTTTGTGATGGGTGAAGGTGCCGGCGCCCTGGTGCTCGAATCCGAAGAGCACGCCCTGGCTCGTGGCGCACGCATCTACGCCGAGCTTGCAGGTTCCTCGGTCACCTCGGACGCGCACCACATCACCGCACCGGATCCAGAGGGGTCCGGTGCAACTCGTGCGCTGAAGGCAGCGATGTACGACGGCCGCATTCAGCCAGAGGACGTGGTGCACGTAAACGCACACGCCACCTCCACTCCGGTGGGCGACGCTCCTGAGTACACCGCCTTGAAGAATGCATTGGGCGATCAGCTCGAAAACGTTTGGGTTTCGGCAACCAAGTCCCAGATGGGTCACCTGCTCGGTGCTTCCGGTGCAGTGGAGTCCGTGCTCTGCGCACTGGCCGTGTACCACCGCACCACCCCGGTGACGATCAACTTGGACAACCAGGATCCAGCGATCCCGCTGAAGGTTGTGACCGGCGCTCCTCAGGCTCTTCGGGCCGAGGGCACCATCGTCGCACTGAACAACTCCTTCGGGTTCGGTGGCCACAACGCCGTTGTAGCAATCCGTAGCGTCTAGTAGTTCTC
The DNA here is from genome assembly GCF_056934395.1 of Glutamicibacter sp. MOO4. Taxonomy (NCBI): domain Bacteria; kingdom Bacillati; phylum Actinomycetota; class Actinomycetes; order Micrococcales; family Micrococcaceae; genus Glutamicibacter; species Glutamicibacter sp. MOO4. The sequence goes on along the minus strand of NZ_CM167800.1, from coordinate 1,024,207 downwards.
TCCGGCTAAACACATTTGGGCTGGCTCCAGGAATTTATTTCCGGAGCCAGCCCATTTTTTGCTCTCTTGTCCCGGCTCACCCCGATATTTCAGGTGCTAACCTTTGTCTAACCCTGATTTCTCTTCGTTCGCGACCGCGCAACTAACCTGCAGGTCATTTTGCGCGTCGCGACACTGACTACCAGCCAAGGAGCAACCGTTATGCGTCAGCTGATCGCCACTTCATTCATTTCCCTCGACGGTGTTGTTGAAGCCCCTGGCGGTGAAGCTGACTACCGCAATACGGGCTGGAGCATGAATAGTGTTGCGTTCGATCCGGCCGCCTACGAGCTCAAGGGTACCGAACAGGGCGAGGCAACCGCCATGCTGCTCGGTCGAGTCAGCTACCAGGCATTTGCTCCGGTGTGGCCGAGCATGGACGACCAATTTCCGCTGTACAACGCTATGCCCAAGTACGTACTTTCCACCACGCTTGATGACAAGGATCTTATACAGAACTGGGGTGAGACCACCATCTTGCGATCGGTGGCTGATGTTGCACGTTTGCGTGCCGGTGAGGGCGGGCCGATTAGCATTCACGGTTCGGCCACGCTGGTCCGTTCACTTCAGGAGCATCACCTGATCGACCGGTACAACCTTTTGGTGTTCCCGGTGCTCTTGGGCGAAGGCAAGCGGCTCTTTAGCCAGGAATCTTTGGACGCACAGAAGCTGAAGCTGGTTGACTCGCAGGCTTACCCCAACGGGGTCCAGAAAAACGTATTTGATGTTGTTCGGTAGGAGCTGCGGGGGTTAGCGCGAGCAAATTTAGCGCAAAAGCCAGAAGTAGGACCCAATTTAGTATTGGGTCCTACTTCTTTTGGTAACAACCCCGCACCACCCGGGCTCAACTGGATGCAGTCGAAAACTCACCCAGAGACTAATTAACCAGTTGTTATACCACCTGGTTAAGCCATCGAACTGGAGCTTCGTCCCCAGCATGGCGGAATGGTTCGAGTTCTTCGTCCCAGGCTTCGCCTAGGGCCACGGACATCTCTTGGTAGAAGATCGAAGGATTGCCTTCGCCCTTTTCATAGGCCCAACGGATGCGCTCTTCGCTGACCATGATGTTGCCTGCAACATCGATAGTGGCATGGAAGATTCCCAGATCCGGGGTGACTGACCAACGGCTGCCATCGGCGCCGGGGCTCGGGTCTTCGGTGATTTCAAAGCGTAGGTGCTGCCAACCATGCATTTCGCTGGTGAGCAGAGCGCCGGTACCTTGAGGGCCTACCCACTGGATTTCGGCGCGACAAAAACCGGGTGCTACCTGCTGTTCCGTCCAGTCCATCTTGACTGGCGTCCCAAGCACAGACCCAATTGCCCATTCCAGATGTGGGCACAGCGCTGCAGGGGCGGAATGTACAAAAATCACGCCTCTGGTCATCGGTGCAGACATGCCATCCTCCGTTGCGGTGTTGATCGTCTTCCCCTACGTCAACATCGAACACGTGCTTTTGCCGCCGATACTTCTATTTTGCCCGATGAAGGGCACTTTTCGCCACCCGGTACGTCACTTTTCCCAGATAACTAGCAAATAATCATGCCCGAGGGTGTGCTTGGCGGTAACTTTGCCGCAATCGTTCCACCGAAACATGGGTATAGAGCTGGGTGGTGGCCAAGGATGCGTGACCAAGGAACTCCTGAACTGCGCGCAAATCAGCACCGCCGTCCAATAGATGTGTGGCCACAGTATGTCGCAGGGCGTGCGGCCCACTAGCCGAGGTGTCCCCCAACGACCGAAGGGCGGTAGCTATCACTTCACGAGCTTGCCGCACGTTGAGCCGGGCCCCACGGACTCCCACCAGGAGCGCATCCTCGGCCTGTTCGACGGCTAAAACCCGACGGTGAGACCTGATCCAGTCAATGATGACCCGCTCTGCTGGCTTGCCAAAAGGAACCATCCGCTCCTTGTTACCCTTACCGAGAACCTTCAGGGTTCGACGTTCAAAATCAATGTCGGCAACATCCAACGCAACAAGCTCACTAATGCGTAGCCCTGAGGCGTAGAGCAATTCAGCAATCACCTTGTCCCGGGATTTGACCGCCCTCGCTTTGGCATCATCAGGCTTCGCCTCGGCACTTGTTTCGGAATCACCGGATGGTGGTTCAGCCTGCGCGGCGGTCGCGGAGGGATCGGAAGGCTCGGAAGACAACAGTCGATCGATCTGGCTTGGCTGAAGCACATGCGGTAAGCGACGTTCCTTTTTCGGAGCGGCCAAACGCAGCGCCGGGTCGGTATCAACTAGGTCATGTTTGAGCGCCCAAGCGAAGAAGTTTTTCACCGCGGAGATACGCCGTGCCAAAGTGGTGCGCGAAATCTGCGACTCGTGGAGCAACGCGAGCCAATCGCGCAGCATCTCAACCGAAATCTGTTTCAGGCCCGGATCTTGCGCGCGGTCCTTGAGGAACTGCCCCAAGTTTCGCAGGTCAACGTCGTAGGCGCGCAGGGTATTCTCGCTGCGTCCTCGTTCGTGTTGCAGATATTCCAAATAATCGGCCACAGGCTCGGCAAATTTCGCAGACAGGCCCGTTGGTGCGGTGGTGGAAGGATCATGCTTCATCACCACCGAGCTTACCTGAGTCTGCTCAGGCGGCCGGACGAACCAACTTCCACGTCCTACCATCGGTGCTCGCCATGCCCAGTGCTTCAAGCTGGCCCACCGCTTGCAAGGTTTGAATCAGCGGGACCCCGCTTCGTGCCGAGATCTCGTCGATGACAAGGCCGCGGGCGAAGGACATGCAGTCATATACCATGCCTTCATCCCGACCCAGCCGATCCGTGGGACCTTCAATGCTCAACTGCTCCTGCACCGGTTGTGCGACACTTTCCGCACCAACAAGCCGCAGGGCATCCTGCGGACTAGTGAGCAACAGGGCGCTGCCTTCAGAAATCAGCCGATGGCAGCCAGCCGAATTTGGTGCAAAAACGCTACCGGGGACGGCTGCCACATCGCGACTGAGCTCTACCGCATGGCTTGCCGTGTTCAGTGCTCCGGAGCGATGCCTGGCTTCGGTGACAATCACGAGTCGACTCAGTGCCGCGATCAAACGGTTACGGTTCAGGAACCTGAATCGAGCCGAGGTGGTTCCCGGAGGCACCTCTGAAAGCAGGACTCCACGAGCGATCACCTGGTTGAGTAGGTTGCTGTTTCCCGAGGGATAGAGCCGGTCGATCCCTCCTGCCATCACCGAAATGGTCGCAGGGTTGGGGTGCTCCCATTGATCCACACTCAGGGCGGCGCGATGAGCGCTGGCATCGATGCCATAGGCACCGCCCGAAACCACGGTGTAGCCACGCAACGCAAGGGTGCGCCCCAGATCAAAAGTCACCTGGTCGCCATAGTCACTGGCATCGCGTGAGCCGACAATTGCGACGTTGCGCGACAGCTGTTGGCCGCTCAGCAACTCGGGATTGTTCGCTCGCCACCACAGGCACAGTGGTCTACCGAGGTTCAGCTCATCAACCTGGCTAGGCCAGCCGGGATCGGTGTTCAGTAGGAGTCCGCCGCCATGGCGCGCCGCCATGTCTAGGACCGCCTGCGGGTTACTCAGGGAAAGTCGCTTGCGCCAACGAGTCAGGGCAACTTTGAGATCTTGGGCCATATTCGAGGAAGGTTTAAACCCGAGGATCTGATCTACCTGGGCTTTGAGTCCCTGCGGCACAAAGTCCTGACGCTGAATCAGCGTGAGTAGTTCGGACGGCGACATTAGCTCCAGTAATGCGGTGGCGGTGAAGTCGTTGGGTTCGATGAGCTGGTTGAGGTGGGCGATGACCAGCCGCTGCGCGCTGGTATTGGTGGTGAGAAGTTCGACGTTCTGGTTGCGTTGCATCGGGTGGTTCCTAACTGTTTTCTAGGCTTTGGCGCAGATGCGCGGCAATGGCTAAGTCGTCTTGGGTGGGTGCGTCATGCTGTTGCTGATCGGCAACCGTCCACGCCACGCGCAGTAGGCGATGGATGCCGCGGGCCGATAGACCACGCCGGGTGGCCAGCTGTTCGAGGGCCACTTGGGTTTTCGCCGGGTAGCGCAATTCTTGGCGCAGTACCCGAGTGGGGATTTGCGCGTTGCAACTCACGCCAAAGTTTTTCAGCCTGCCTTGGCTACGCTCGCGGGTGGCCAGCACTCGATCGCGCACTTTTTCACTGGACTCGTTCGGGGCGTTTTGCAGTAGCTGAGCTTGGGGCACCGGGTTAACCCGCACTTGTAGGTCTACGCGGTCAAGGATCGGCCCGGAAAGACGGGCGAAGTATCGGCGGCGAGCCATCGGAGTGCAGGTACAACCGGTGCCGGTGCCAAAGTTGCGTCCACAGGGGCACGGGTTGGAAGCGAGCAACAGCTGGAAGCGGGCAGGCAGTCGTTGGTGCCCTTTAGCGCGCGCAAGGTTGATGTAGCCCTCCTCGATGGGTTGGCGCAACGCGTCGAGCACACCAGAATTAAACTGGGCGGCTTCGTCGAGAAACAGCACACCTTGATGCGCCCGAGTGATGGCGCCGGGAATCAATTGGGAGGTTCCACCGCCGATCAACGCGGATAACGAGGCGGTGTGGTGCGGGGCGATAAACGGCGGGGTGCGTTGCAGTTGGGTCATTTCGCTCAACGCACCGTGCGTGATCGAGTGGACGGCGGTGGCCTCTAGGGCTTGCTGATCGTCAAGGGGCGCCATGATGGTTGGCAGGCACTTGGCGAGCATCGTTTTGCCGGCACCGGCGGGCCCCACCATGATCAGGTGATGTCCCCCGGCCGCCGCTAGTTCTAAGGCCAGTCTGGCTTCGTGCTGCCCGTTGACTAGTTGCAGATCCGCCTCTTCACTGGCCGCCGGTGTGATGGCGTTCTGCGTTCCGGCAGTTACTTGATCCGCGCGTGGATGGTGCAGATAGGTGCTCAGTAGTTCTCGCGGTGCCCCACAGTATTCAAGAACCTGGCCGAGGTGGTGGGCGGAAAAGATTTCCATGCCCGCAACGAGCCTGGCTTCGTGGGCGTTGGCTTCAGCCACAATCACCCGGGCGAGTCCATGTTCTTTGGCCAGTTGTACCGCCGGCAGCACCCCGGGCACCGGGCGCAACGTGCCATCCAGACCCAGCTCGGCGAGGTAGAGCGTGTTGGGGCTGGTGACTAGCTGTTGATCCGCGGCCAACGCAGCGGTAAGGATCGCTAAGTCAAAACCGGAACCATATTTGGGCAGGGTGGCCGGGGTGAGGTTCACCGTGAGTTTTCGGTTAGCCAGAGGGATCCCGGTATTGCGGGCTGCGGCCTTGATGCGTTCGCGTGCCTCGTTGAGGGAGGCGTCAGGCAGGCCGAGGATGATGAACCCGGGGATGCCGTTGCCAAGATCGGCCTCCACCTCGATCAACGACACGTTGACCCCGTGGATGGCCACCGCGGTAGTTCGGGCGGTACTCATGGTTGCACCGATTGGTGCAGGTCAAAGAGGTATTGGTCGCCCGAGGGATAGACTTCAACGATGTCGATGCGCGGTTGGGCGATGAACATTGCGTGCGCTTGGGCCCAGAGGATCAGTAATTTGTGCAGCCGGCGATACTTTTGCGCGTTGATCGCGTCAAAGCCGGTGCCGAAGCGCTGGCTGGAGCGAGTTTTGACCTCGATGGCCACGATCTGCCCGTTTCCGGCTCGGGCTACCGCGTCAAGCTCACCGGCCGAGCATCGCCAGTTGCGGTCGAGAATCTCATAGTCGTTGTGGCTTAGGTACTCGGCGGCGGCTTGTTCCCCGGCCGCCCCCAAGCGCTGTGCAGCAGTGCGCATGATCGCTCCTGGATGTTCAAACTATCTGTAAGGAACATCCTGGGCTTGATCAGCACGCCATGGTGCGGTGTTGTGGCCGGTTGTGGATTACTGCGGTGGGGAATAAAGCGCAGCGAGTGGTTAGGAGTCGATGCCCTCTTTGGGGATCTGCAGTTCGTCGCGGTTCAGTTCCTCGACGTTGACGTCCTTAAAGGTCAGTACCTTCACGGCTTTAACAAAGCGGCCCTGCCGATAGATGTCCCAGACCCAGGCGTCGATGAGGTTCAGCTCGAAGTAGACCTCGCCGGCATTGCTCAGCGTTTTCACGTCAACCTGATTGGCCAGGTAAAAACGCCGTTCGGTTTCAACCACATAATTAAAGAGCCCCACCACGGTTTTGTACTCGCGGTACAGCTGTAGTTCCATATCGGACTCGTAATTTTCCAGGTCGTCGCCAGCCATCACTTTGCTTTCTTTGTTGTGGCTTCACCTTGGGCTGTGTTGGCCCCTGAAGTCAAGTTCCAGCTTTTGCGGTGGTAGTCGCACGGGCCCTGATCCACGATCGCCGCACGATGCGCAGCCGTGGCGTAGCCCTTATTAATTTCCCAGCCGAAGCTCGGGTAGCTTGAGGCCAGGTCGACCATGATCGCATCTCGTTCAACCTTGGCCAGAATGGAAGCCCCGGCGATCGCTTGGCAGGTCATATCGCCCTTGATGATGGTTCGCACCGGCAGGTGTAAACCCACCGGTTCTCGATCATCGGCCAATAGGTCAAAGAGGTCCGGCTCCGGGGCGGTCAACCAGTCGTAACTACCATCAAGCAAGATCGCCTCGGGTGCGACACAGCACTGCGCCGCGGCGCGGGAGCCGGCAAGACGCAGGGCTGCGGTGACACCAAGCTCATCAATTTCTTGGGCCGAGCTGTGCCCCACACCGTAGGCCACCGCCCATTGACGAACCTGCGGCACCAAATCAACCCTGGTTTCGGGACGCAAAAGTTTGGAGTCGCGTAGTTGTGGGAACTCGCTGACCGACTGAATGTCGATCACGGTCATGCCCACGGTGATGGGACCGGCCAAGGCCCCACGACCCACCTCATCCACCGCGCCAATGAAGCGCACCTGCTGCGTCGCGGCTAAGGCACGTTCATGATCGAGGGTGGTGGGCTGGTTTTTGGCCGAAATTTTAGCTGCTGGCACGTTAGTTGGCTGCCGGCTCGGGAACGTTGGAGAAGACCTCATCGTGGGAATCCACGGTGCCCCATCGCGAGGCTGGCCAGGAAATGATCGACGCGCGACCCTGCACGGAGTTTAGGTCCACAAATCCGCCCTGGATGTCGGTGTGGAAGCGTGAATCGGCGCTGGCTGCACGGTGATCGCCCATGACCCAGATCTTGCCTTGTGGCACGGTGACCGAGAATTCCATATCTGAGGGCTTGTTGCCCTGGTACACATATGGCTCGTCGATTTCTTCGCCGTTGATCTTCAATTTGCCGTCACTCTGCGAGTAGGAGACGGTGTCCCCCGGCATGCCGATGATGCGCTTGACCAGGTACTGCTCGTCGGCTGCGGGCAGGATTCCGACAAAGGAGAGCACGTTTTCAAAGGCGGTGGGCGATTGCTCTAGGGGCGGCAGCCAGCCCAGATCATCACGGAAGACGACCACGTCGCCGCGGTTCAGCTCAAAGGGACCGGGAACCATCAAGTTGGCGAAGATTCGGTCGTTGATTTCCAAGGTGCTTTCCATGGATCCCGAAGGAATGTAGTACGCGCGGAAGAAGAAGGTCTTGATCGCGAAGGAGAGCACCAACGCGATGACAACGATGATGACGATCTCGCGAACAAAGCGCCATATTTTGTATAGCGGTCCCGATTCGTGGGAATTTTCAGCTGGGGCGGCGCTCACAGTTCGATTTGTACCTTCCATTATCGCGTAACACCCCCATCTTACGTGCCCCAAGTTGTTCAATCGGTCATTGGGTGGTGCGGATCCTTGGGATGCGCCTGGCGACCGGTTAATTACCCGCCGCTGGGCGCGCTAATGGCCGGCCCGAATTTTCGGCCCAGCCACTGTGCGCACCCTGACGGGATGGTGGTAGTTGGTTGGTGGTGGTTAGTTGCTCGCCGGTGAGCCGATGCCGCCGCTAGGTTCTAAGTCCACCGGAATCTCGCCGATCGGCTTCTCGGTCTTGATCAGTGTTTGAAGCGCGTCGATCTGGTTGCTATCCACTGAGAGCGTGAGGCCGCCGGTTTCCGGGTTCAGCGAGTAGGCGTGGATCGAGGAACTGATCGGGGTCTCCTGCTTGGATTGCCAGCTCATGATCTTGCCGATGGCCGCACGTAGCTCTTTGTTGCTGAACTTCACTACATGACCGATCGCCCCAGCATCTTCAATGATGATGGTCTTCGATTCATTGGTGGTAGACACGTGCAGCTTGCCGTCCTTGATCCAGCCCTGCACGTAGTCCTCGCCCAATTCCTTCGAGAGCTTCTCGTTGGTGTCCAATAGTGCAGTTTGGTCCACGGTGTTCTCGCTCGATTCTTCGGAAGGGTGGGCTGAGTGCGTGCTTGCTGACTCTTTGGTGCCCGGTTCCGCTTCTTGGCCACAGCCCGACAGCAGCAGGCTGGCCATGAGCGCCGTCGACGCCAGAGCTAATGGGGTGCGGGATGTTTTGGCGTTGAAATTCATTATTTCCACCTCAGTATTTTTTGCGTTGCCACAGCCTACCTAGAATTCAGGCTAACGCGCCTTTCGTAAAGCATTCGGTGAAGCACATGTGTGCCTACTAAAAATGTCCCGCTACCAATGATGAAGTAGCGGGACATTTTTAGCGGTTGCTAGAACCTCTTAGCGGTTCATTGCTGGACCGTGTGTTGCTTAGCCGTGACGACGGTTGCCGCGACGGAACAGCAGGAACATTGCGCCGACCAGAGCCAGTGCGCCACCTGCAGCGATCAAAGGAGCGCTAGCCGAACCGGTGTCTGCCAAAGGATCGTCGTTCTTAGGAGTTTCCTTTGGAGTAGCCGAGTTGGTTGGCTCATCGGAGGTCTCATCCTGTGGAGCTTCGCTCGACTCTTCAGTTGGAGTCTCGGAAGGCTCCTCAGTAGGGGTCTCGGAAGGCTCCTCAGTAGGGGTCTCGGAAGGCTCCTCAGTTGGAGTTTCCGATGGTTCCTCAGTAGGAGTCTCGGAAGGCTCCTCAGTAGGGGTCTCCGAAGGCTCCTCAGTTGGAGTCTCCGAAGGCTCCTCAGTTGGAGTCTCCGAAGGCTCCTCAGTAGGGGTCTCCGAAGGCTCCTCGGTAGGGGTCTCCGAAGGCTCCTCGGTAGGGGTCTCCGAAGGCTCCTCAGTTGGAGTCTCGGAAGGCTCCTCGGTAGGGGTCTCGGAAGGCTCCTCAGTAGGAGTTGGGGTTGGAGTCGGGGTAGGCGTTGGGGTTGGAGTAGGCGTTGGAGCTACAACAACTACTACGCTGCCCTTGGTGGTTGCCGACTTGTCGAACCCATTGCGTGCCTGCAAAGTGAAGGCGTAAGCGCCAGCCTTATCCGGTGCGGTGAACTTGAAGTTGCCATTGCCATCAACGGTTAAGGTCTCCACAACCTTGCCGTCGACGATAACGTCAACCTTGGTACCGGAGCCTGCACCCTCTACGTTGCCGGAAATCGAATCTCCAGCGTCAACCTCTGAACCATTCTTGGTGGTCAGGGTTGGTGCGTTGATGAATTTCTTGACGGTGTAACCCTTGACTCCACTAATGCGGTTCAGTGCATCAGTCAGCCCGGTGTACATAGCGATGTCATCACTGGTGTTTTCCACACCGTCGGTTCCGGCACCATTGGCAGAGTTGATGCCGATAGCCTTAGTGCCAATCAGCACGGCTCCACCCGAGTCACCCTGGTCCAAAACACGCTGGCCTGGGTTCTTTGCGGTGTAGCCCCAAACGTCACGCAAGGTTCCGTCTTTGCCCTGCACGAAGAAGATGCCTTCGCCGGTAATTTCCGAACAGCCCCAACCGGTAGTTGAACCCGAGGAACAAGCGTTGGCGCCAACGGCACCGGAAGCGGCACCGGTAATGTTGATGACCTTATCGCGCTCGTCTCCACCTGCTGGCCACTGCGAAACAGCGGGCTTCAGGTTCAGATCTGCGTTGATACCCTCGATAACCGAGATATCAGTGCCTGGGTTTTCAGTGTCTACGTCATCCCAGGTTGCATCCGTTGGGTAACCCGAGTTGCCGGGTCCACCAAACTGAGCGAAACTAAAATTACCAAGTTCCGCAAAGTATCCGAGGAACTGGTTTGGAGCTTCTGCTTCAATTACATAGGTGTCGGTCATGGAGCCATCTTCAGTACAGTGACCTGCGCTGAGGATTGCGTCCTTACCAGTCGAGTCCCACGCGTTGAAACCGATCGAGCAACGAGCGCCTGGTTCCTGTCCGCCCTGACCGATGGCGTAGCCCATACCACCGTAAATATCTTCGGTAGCGCCCTGCTTCGCAGCTCCACTGCCATCTTTCTTAGATGGCGCGAAGACAACGTCAGAAGCGGCTGCATGTTCGGCAAATTCTTCCAAGGAAAGCTCGCCGGCAGCGGCCTTCTTCTTGGTGACAGTCTTACGCTTGGTTCCCTCAATGGAGCCAGGACCCGAAGCAATGATCTTCACGACGTTCTTGCCCTTGACGGTCGTATTGACGATCGCGGTCAGTCGGCTTAGCTGCGAGTTATCGACGTTGTCAACGATTTCCTCGTAAACGCCTTCAACGGTTGACAGGTTGTTCTTGTTGATTTCAAGAGACACAGCCGCAGGGGAAACCTCGACAATTTTCTTGGCCTCGGTCGCGTCCTTCTTACTGACCTCAACCTTTGCCTTGCCGTCCTTGACGGACGTGCGGGACTCGATACCCTTGGCCTTCAGCTGCTTTGCAAGGGCTGCGGCGGTTTCGCTGGTCTTCGATTCTTCGAGGTATTCCTCGACGGTTTTGCCTAGGTCGCGTTCGATAGCTTCAGGCAGTCCGGTCGTGTCCACTGCACTTTGGCTAGGCGTCGCGCTAGGGGTTGCCGAGCTGCTCGAAGGGGCCGACAGCGAGCTAGTCGCCTCCGGGGCCGCAACGGCTGGCATGAAGCTACTGCCAACTACCAGAGCGGTAGCGGCTGCAGCAACGAGACCTCGTTGCGCAGTCTTTTTATTTGGATTTGGCATTAATGCTTCTCCCACATTTTTGGTGCGAGTGCTAGCGCGGCCCATACCTCCGGGCACACCTCAGCACAGGTGTTGTTACCAAAATGAAACAATAGCGGGTGCAATGCATGGTTTCAAGTAAGGAATCCAACGAAAATATAAACATAAACACGCAAACCGCCTAGTCAGTGCACGCTGTCGATTTTCGATTAGGTCACATCTCGCACCGTTACTCAATTGGTTTAAGATTGGAGTACTCTTTCTAGCGCCTAGTCAGCTTATTGAAACCTGTGTACTGTCGCAGAAATTCCATACTAAACACACAGATTCCCGGTCGAGTCTGGGAACTTGCGAAAAAATACACGAGAAACGAAAAAATAGCGTCAGATGTCGAGGATTTCGTCATCTGACGCTACTTTGCAGCCGTTGTGGCAGTTGCGCACGGGCCATTTATTGGATCTGCGATTTCTGGTCCAGCGGCCACACGATGTTGGTTGCTTTGCCGGTTACACGCTCAACGCTGATCATGCCACCGCCGCTGGCACCAAGCAGGGAGCGCGAGTCTTTGGAGGCGGAGCGGTGATCGCCCATCACCCAGAGCCGGCCCTCAGGAACCTTCACCGAGAATGATTGCTCGCTTGGTGCATCGCCGTCAAAAACGTAGGGCTCTTCTAGGGGCTGACCGTTGACGGTGAGCTGGCAGGGTGTGCCCTTGCACTCGATAGTATCGCCGCCAATACCAATGACGCGCTTGACGTACTTGCTGCCGGTGCCCGTCAGGCTCAGTGCGCCGAGCAGATCGTCGGCGAAACTCGCCTTGGCATAGGGCAGGAATGAGCCGCGGCCGTCAAAAACGATCACGTCCCCGCGCTGCGGATCGGTGTCTTTGTAGGCTCGGCGGTCAACGGCGATGCTTTGGCCAGGGTTCAGGGTGGACTGCATCGAGTTGGAGTCGATATGAAACAGGTCAATCACGCTCGCGCGGAAGATAATGGTAGAGAGCAGGCCGAGAATGATGGCGAGTACAGCGAAGCGCCAGACCCATGAAAAGGCCCGGCGCTTCAAAGTTGCTCGCTCGGAGCGGGCAGTCTGGTTCATCGAAGAACGCAGATTACTTCTTTGCGTTGAAGTCACGCTTCTCGCGGATGCGAGCAGCCTTACCGTGACGATCGCGCATGTAGTACAGCTTGGCACGACGTACGTCACCCTTGGTTACAACCTCAATCTTGTCGATGATTGGGGAGTGAACTGGGAAGGTACGCTCAACACCGGTACCGAAGGATACCTTGCGAACGGTGAAGGTTTCGCGAATGCCGTCGCCGTGACGACCTACAACGTAGCCCTGGAATACCTGGACACGCGAGTTCTTACCTTCGATGATGTTGACGTGTACCTTCAAGGTATCGCCGGCACCGAAAGCTGGAATGTCTGAACGCAGCGAAGCTGAATCAACAGAGTCAAGTAAATGCATGTTGCATCTCCTAGGATCAATGCCGCAGGTCACCGAATCCTCGTAGCGGGGCTCTTCGCTAGCCATCGGCTTTGCGAACTCCCCGGAACGTATACCACCGATTGGCTCTAGCAATCGGTGCGGTGGTTCTTTCATATCCAGTCGTCCCCCTGCGGCAGGAGCCGGACAAAAACACACCAAGAAACAATTATGCCGTATCTAACTAGCGGACGCGAGTCTGCCAGAAATTAAGCCGTCGTGATGTTGACCTCTTAGCTGGCCGATTCCGGATCTGGTGCGGTTGCCGGACTGGTTTCGGCGCCGGCACCGGTGGCCCACTCCAGCTGCGACTTAGGGGTGATCGTCCCTTCAACTACGGCAAAGCCGTTGTGCCAGAGGGCATCACGGTCGCGACGGTTCAGCGATTGCACGTCGAGCTGCTCGATCAAGTCCGGGCGACGGGCGGCGGTGCGCTTAATCTGTTCGTCGCGACGGAATCGACCCACACGCTGGTGATTGCCACCGAGCAGAACCTCGGGGACCTCGCGGCCACGCCATGAGGACGGCTTGGTGTAGACCGGGTATTCCAGCAGCACATCGGAGTGGGATTCTTCGACCAGCGACTCAGGGTTGCCGATCACGCCCGGGATCAGGCGGGCGATGGCCTCAACCATCACCATGACCGCTACTTCTCCCCCATTAAGCACGTAGTCGCCGATGGAAACCGGGATGACATTAAAATTCTCGTGCGCGTAGTCGATGACACGTTCGTCGATGCCTTCATAACGGCCGCAGGCGAAGACCAGGTGCTCTTCTTCGGCCAGATCGTAGGCCATCTGCTGGTTGAAGACCGCGCCGGCAGGCGAAGGAACAATCAGCGTTGGCTTGGGGCCTTGCGCGTTAGCAGAGCGTACCGAATCAAGGGCCTTGCCCCATGGCTCGGGCATCATGACCATGCCAGCGCCACCACCGTAGGGAGTGTCGTCCACCTTGCGGTGCTTATCCTCGGTGAAGTCACGCAGGTTGGTGAGATTCAGGTCCAGAATTCCGTCTTGGGCGGCGCGGCCGATCAGCGACAGTGAAAGCGGCTGCAGGTACTCCGGGAAGATCGAGATGACATCAAGACGCATGGCTTAGCGCTCTTCCTGATCGCTGGAGTTCTCGTTGTCGAGCTGCGCTTCGTCGTCCGCGTCGTCGCTATTGAGGGTGAGCAGGCCCGCTGGTGGGGTGATCACGACGATGCCGGCTTCCGGATCGACATCCGGGACAAACTCGTCGACGAAGGGCAGGTAGATTTCCTGTCCGTCGTTGTCCTCAAAGACCAAAAGGTCCTGGGCAGGGTTGGTGCGTAGTCCGGTGATCACGCCAACCTGCTGGCCATCGAGCATGACCTTCAGGTCCAGCAGCTCGTGCTCGTACCACTCATCGGAGTCATCCTCTGGCACGTCCGAGACTTCAATTTCCAGTCGTGCGCCGCGCAGGGTTTCAGCCTGGTTGCGGTCGGAGATCTCCTGGAAGGAGAGCAGCAAAATGGTCTTGTTCCAGCGCGCGTTTTTCACCGTGAGGGTTTTGACCGGGCCATCGACCACGATGATCTCCACCCCAGGGGTGAATCGCTCTTCGGGGTTGTCGGTCTGGACCTGGGCGGTGACTTCGCCACGGATACCGTGGGGCTTACCAATACGGGCAACCTGCAATCGCATAGTCTGCTGCTCTTTCTGCGTGGTGATCCGGGGATACGCCGGGAGGTGGGGTGCAATATCTGGGTGAAACACGAAAGGAGTTCCCGTCACTTGTAGGACGGAAACTCCTTTCGAAATGAAGCCAACTAGAAGTTGAGCTGCAGTTGCTTAGCCGCGGCGACGGTCGGTGTCGATAACATCAACACGAACCGATTCCTTGGCCAGCGCTGCCATGACGGTACGCAGTGCTCGTGCGGTACGTCCCTGACGTCCGATCACACGACCGAGATCTTCAGGGTTGACCCGTACTTCGAGCAGATCGCCGCGGCGGGTGGACTTCAAGGCAACCTTGACGTCTTCCGGTTCCTCAACGATTCCGCGAACCATATGGTCGAGCGCATCAACGAGCACTGTTACTCAGCCTCGGTAGCTTCGGCCTCTGCCTCTTCAGCAGCTGGCTTTTCAGCCTTCTTGGTGATTGCCTCTGGGAGGATCACTGAACCCTTGTCAGGTGCAACGAATGCTGGCTTAGGCTCGGCAACCTTGTAGGTGCCTTCCTGGCCATCGATGCCCTTGAACTTCTGCCAGTCACCGGTGATGTTCAGCAACTTGTGAACCTGCTCCGATGGCTGAGCGCCAACGGACAGCCAGTACTGAGCACGCTCAGAATCGATCTCGATGATCGATGGGTTCTCGGTTGGGTGGTACTTACCGATCTCCTCGATGGCACGGCCATCGCGCTTAGCGCGGGAGTCCATGACAACAACGCGGTAGAAAGGTGCGCGCATCTTACCGAAGCGCTTCAGACGAATTTTAACGGCCACTGTAGTGGTCACTCCTGTTTCTCAACATGGTCGAGCCCAATTTTTAGCACCTGTGGGGCAGGCCTTACTGATCGGACTCTAAAAGGGACAGGATTCGAAGCGGAGAGAGGGGCCGAATCAAATCGAGTACCCTGCAATTATGTCAGAGAGCGAGCATGCTGGCCAACTCTATTTTGGTCGCGCGTGGCGCTGATGCCATGAGGTTGATCACTCGCGCAGTTAGCCGGTAGCACTAGTTTAGCTCAGGGCTTGGGTCAGGACACCGTGTGGATCCGGTTTCGGGCCGGGATCTGGAGCGGATCAAGATGTTTGGGCAGCGTGATGTACGCCAGTCCCCCGATGGTGCTCAGCGTTAACAATCCGGCATGGATCGCATGGTGATGGGCGCGGCACAGGCAACTGCCATTGGCGCTCGAGGTGCAGCCGCCGTTTTCCCACCAATTGTTGTGGTGGTATTCGAGCATTTCCACCGGCGCGGTGCAGCCCGGAACGATGCAGCCTTTATCGCGAGCATAAATGGCGCGCTTCATCGCCTCGGTGAAGAAGCGTTGAGATCGACCTACGTCGAGCGGTTGAGAATTGGGGCCAAAAATTACCCGATAGATGTCGCCTTGGCAGATTAGTTGGCCCGTATCTGCCGGCCCGAGTTTTAGTCCGTGTTCGGTGATAGAGGTGAGCTTGTCCAGATTTTTTAGATCCGCCAATGCGTCGAGCTTGATGTGGATGGCGATCTTTGGGGTGACGGTTTTGGCGGTGTTGCTCGGATCCGAATTTTTTATGGCCGCGAGCAGGGCGTTCAGGCGTCGTTGAGCGACCGAGATATTACCGTCGCCGGGAACCTGCGCGCTGGGATTAACAAAACCTGCGTTTTGTTCTCCCTCCTTTAACAAGGGGTGCGTTTCGGGGGTGGGGTCTTGGGCCCACGGTGGCATCGGGTCGTTGCCGTTAAAGAGGGCATCGCTGTTCAAGGGTGCATCGCTGTTCAGGGGTCCATCGTCTGCCGGGTGGTCTTGATCTTTTGACGCCTGCGTTTCATCAGGTGAGCCGGACTGGTCAGCGCGGGCAGATTTGCCGGCATCGGTGCGCGGGTTATCACTCTGGGCGGCGTGGGAGCGCATTTCCTCGCGCTGATCGCCGGCGACAACTAGCTTCCAGATGTCGCGGTCCCCCACCTGGCTCTGTAAAAACAGTCCGCATTCGGGAGCTGTGGTTTCTTTGCGCGCTTTGCGTTCGGCGGAGATGAAGTTGTTCAGTAGGCTTTCGCGGGTGTTGCGTTCGGGTTCAGCCAGAAGCTGCACTGCGTGATCTTCAAGTAGCTGGCCGTCGGAGTGGAGGGCGGTGGGCGCGAGGGGTAGCCCTTCAAAACAAGTGTCGGTTGGCTCAAAGGAGTCCAGCGCGCGGGCAGCGCGGGCCACCATACGGGGGTCAAGATCGGCCGAAGAAGTGTAGAGGTCGGCTAATTTGGTCAGGCGCGGAGGCATGGTGCTGCCGTCGATGGCGCGGCGGGCGATTAGTAGGTGTGCGTCGTTCACCCGGCGCATCGCCTCGTGGGCGTTGAGGCCCAGAAATTTGGCGGCGAAGTCGGCGGTGTTCAGGTAGTGCGCGCGGCCTGAATGCTGATGGGCGGGGGTGGAAAAGTCGGTGGTGCCGGTGCGGACGGCGGCCAGGTCCTCATCGGTGAGCAGGTGTGCGCCGGTGGATTCCAGCGCGATGATGCTGTGCAACTGTTCGCGCAGGGTGTAGCGGTGCAGGGTTTCAATCAGTTGGGCGTAGGCGGCGGCGATCCGCGGGTCGGTGCTGGTGCGCAGCGTGTGGGAAAGGCGGAGCAGGAGCGCGCAGCAGGCGGCCATGATTTCCAGCAGCAGTGCGGTGGCGCCACGGGGGAAATTTCCGGTGAGGCTGATGCGCAGTGCTGCCAGGGCGGCGGCCAACTGATGAATGCTCATGGGGACATCATGGTGCGGCGGCGGGAGGATCGGGCACAAAAAATACCGGTTGTGGGTAAGTGTGATGCTGTATAGGCGCTGTTCGACTCGTGCCAAGTTGCTGATCCACTGCGCACAATGAGCTAGGCGACTGTAGAGTAAAAGTTGGATGCGCTGGCGCTTAGATGTCGGCCGGTTGCGTTCGACGTTTTTGAGATCGACCGAAGGAATACCCCCGTGGCTTTGCGCAGCGAAGAACGCAGCGAAGAACGCAGCGAAGAACTTGACGCCTACATGGTGACGTGGAAGCTCGAACGCGAATTTGGTGGCATGACTACGGTGTGCACCCAACGCGCTGGGCTTTTTGCGCAACGTTATGGCCGCTCGTTTATCGTCACCTTTAATCGCGACCCGAAGCTGCCGCAGACCGTTGAGGATCTGGTGGCGCGCGGTAAGTTGGATCCTAAGGTGCAGGTGCTGAACATCTACTCGTTCTTGGCACAACACGATATCGCCGCGCAGGATAGGATTCCGGAGCGCAAGGCGCAGCCGGAACATCAGGATTTTGAACTGCAACATACGGTGTACTACGGCGATGAGCCACAGCTTGCCTTTAGCCAGAGCAGTTCGGCCGGGCCGGACGAGGCCACCACGCAGTTACGTTTTTTGCGCAAGGACGGCAGCACCTTCCTACTTGATACCCGATTTACCGATACTGCCGGGAAAAACCGTCGCATCGTCGAGGTGCTTGATCGTGCCGGTAATATCACCGCGCGTTTCCCGAGCGCAGCCTCCTTGTACCGGCATTGGTTAAGCCAGTTGGCCGATCGCGACAATACCTTGGTGGTGGTGGACAGCAAGTACACCGCCTCGATGCTCGGGAGCTGGGAAACCAAGATCGTGCCTAAGTTGTACGCCTTCCACAGTGTGCACGTGACCAAGGGCGAAAGCCTGCTCACCGGTGAGCTGTCCGATCCACATTCCCCGGTGATCGCCCAACGAAAATTGTGGGACGGTTTTGTGTTCCTCACCGAGGGGCAACGCGCCATTTATAACCGCCGTTTTGGTGATGCCGATACTACGTTTGTGATCCCCAATCCGCTCAAATCCAGCGCGGTCACCCCGGTAGCCGAGGGCCAGGATGCACCGGAACGAAAGCCAACTCAATTGATCGCTGCCGGATCGCTGACCACCAATAAAAACGTGGCGGCAGCCATTAAAGTGGTGGCCGAATTGGTGCGCCGCGGACAGGCTCCGGTCTTGCATGTGGTCGGCCAGGGATCCCAACGGGAAAAACTTGAGCAGCTGTGCGCCAAGCTCGGCGTTGAAGATGCGGTGATTTTCCACGGCTTCTCCGATAAGTTGCCAACCTTCTTTGCCACCTGCACAGCGCAGTTGTTTACCTCTAGCAATGAGGGCCAGGCTTTGGTGTTGCTTGAAGCTCAGGCCCAGGGCTGTGTGCCGATATCCTTCGACATCAACTTTGGCCCGGCCGATAGCATCCAAGATTCGGTCAACGGCTTCTTGGTTCCGGCCGGTGACATTACCCGGATGGCTGATCGCGCTGAACAGTTAATGACCGATCCACAATTGGCGGCGCAGCTTTCGGCCAACGCTCGAAAATTTGCTCAAGAGTATGCTTCGCGGGACCTGGTCTCGCTCTGGGAGGAAACCATGTCCATCGCGTCCAAGATCAAGCAGCTCGGTGCCCGGCAAGAAGTTCCAGAATTTTCCGCACGGCTAAAATCGGTGGAGTTCTTGGAGCGCGGTGCCCTGAAAATCAGCGTGGCGCATAAGGCAAAATTGCCGCGTGACACCGGTTTTGAATTGGTCATCGTGCAGCGCGACAATGAGGCTGAGGTGAAGGTCTATGCAGCCAGCGAATTTGATGAGCAACAGGCCGTGTTCACCATCGACGTCGCCGGGGTAAAGGAAGCGCGCACCCAAAAGAAGCCCACCGACGTGTTTTTGCGTATGCGGGTAGGTTCCAGCATGTTGATGAAGCGCTTGGGTGTGGAAAATTCGCGGGTGCTACCGTACTTCACCAGCCATAATAATCTGTCCTTTAAACCAGAGAAGTAGGCTTCCAGCGCGCATCGGCCTCGCACTTATCGCTCGCCCAGAAACACGAACTAGAGTTGAAGCTATGAAAATTGCGATGTCTGACCTGCAGCCACTGCTCGGCCACCACCGAATCCTGCTCGCAGGCCAAGGCGTGGACACGATGGAAAAGTCCGGGGACTCATACGCTGCGAACACGCAGGTTACTTTTGAGGCAGACCTAGAGCTACACCCTTACACGACGTTTTATGGCACCGCAGGCACCGCCTTGCCACGGATGGGTGCGTTTTCCTACACGATTTCAAAGCTGCATAAGTCGGTGAGCGTAGGTCGTTACACCTCGATCGCCAAGGGTATGAGCGTGATGGGTGCCCGACACCCTCTGGAGTGGGCCTCAACCAGTCCGGTCTTTTACAACCAGCGCGTGATGGCCCAAGCCTACTCTCAAGATCGTGGTGTCAGCCTTGAATCGACCAATTTTGACTATGCCCAGGGCCAAATCGTCATCGGCAACGACGTGTGGATCGGCGAAAAGGTGTCGCTGGGCCATGGAGTGAAGATCGGCGACGGTGCAGTCATCGCCTCAAATTCGGTGGTGACCAAAGATGTCGACCCGTATACCGTGGTCGGCGGGGTGCCAGCTCGTGTATTGCGTGAACGTTTTGCCCCCGGGATCGTGCACGCACTGCAAGCCTCAGAATGGTGGGAGTTTGCACCGGAGGATCTGACCCGTTTTGATGTCAGCAATCCCGAGGAGTTTGCCCACCAGGTGATGCGCGGCCGCGAGGATGGCAGTTTAGTTCCGCTGGTGACCCAACCACTGACCGCGCCAATGATCAAAGAGCACCTGGACACCTTGAAGTAGCTGGCACGAACCGATTAGCCCAGAGTGACGCGCAAATTGTTGTTCCATGGGTCATTAAAGCGTAGTTCCGATCCGGTGTGATGGTGCGTTACCTTCGCGAAGCTTAGGCGTTCGGCCAATTTGCCGATTTCTTCTTCGCTAGGCACATTGATCAGTACTTCACCCAGGCCCAGGGTGTCTTTGCGCGGACCGGCGCCGCGGGAGTTCCAGACGTTCATCGCCATGTGGTGGTGGTAGCCGCCGGCGGAGACAAACAAGGCCTGCTCGCCCAATGCGGTGGTCTCATCAAAGCCGAGGGTGTTCACGTAGAACTGGCGCGCGGTGGCAACATCGCCAACCTGCAGGTGTACGTGGCCGATATCGGCTGCGGCCTTGCGCTGGGTTGCGACAGCCTGTTCGCTCAAGTGCGAGTTGAGATATTCGTTGGGGTCCAGGTAGATGGTGTCCATCGATACCTCACCGTTTTTCCACGTCCAGCCGTCGCGCGGGCGGTCGAAGTAGAGCTCGATGCCGTTACCTTCGGGATCTGTGAAGTAGAACGCTTCGGAGACTAGGTGGTCTGAGCTTCCCACAAATTTGCTCTGATCAAATTGTGCAGCCGAGAGTACGGTGGCTGCCAGATCCGCCTGAGTGTCAAAGAGCAGTGCGGTGTGGAACAGTCCAGCTTCATTGCGCGAGGCCAGCTGTAGACCCGGAGCGTTGCGCAGGTTGACCAGCTCTTGAGTCCCGCGACCCAGCGTGGTGCCTTCGGCCGATTCAACAAGTACCTCTAACCCAAGTGCCTTTTGGTAGTACTCGCTCATGGTCTTCATATCGCCGACCTTGAGCTGTACGGCGTTCATATGAGTTTCGGCGGCGAGCTTATCTTCTTTGAGCGTAGTCATGACCTGTCCCCTGTTTTCTGTTCACTTGTTCCTATTGATACCTACCGTACTCCGATTTAGTTGATGCTTCAAGTAATTTTCGAAGCTCTGTGCATCACAGTGAATTTACGACGTCGCCAAGAGACTCTTGCTCGCCCTTGCGCGAAGGTGCGCAGCGCTTGCCAAAATGAGCTCCGGAGAGCCATGTGCCAGGGCCACTTCCATCAGGTTTCAACCAAGCTCGACCCCCTAACCTGCGGGTGAATAAGCAAATTCTCCGAAAGTGCAGCTGGCATGCTCCAGCATCAAGGAAGGCGTCAAGGTTCAATAGGAAAAAGAATGTGGCAGCCCGGTTATCCGAACTGCCACTGCAGACTCCTGAACTAAGAAATGCTACTGATCCGCCTCAGAACTGTCGTCATCCTGCTTGTTGTACGGCTTCGAATTGTTTCTCCGGAGAGCGGCGAACAAGAAAACCGCAAGCCCTACTGTTACCAATAGTGGAATTATGATGAAAAATACCAATTCAAATGCGTTGGGCACTAGTGGATTCATAGTTCTATGCCACCCACTTACAGGACTGTGTGATACCAAAGCTGTTAGTAATAAACTGGATAGTTGCCGCCCTTCCGGTGGTAGCCCAGCCGATTGTCCTGTTTGAAGTTGCGTCAATTTCCATATGGGCACGGTTATTGCTCTTCCACGCTTTGTCCCCACTGAATGCGATCTTGAGGGTCGGGTCGTACACAGTGGTGATGCGGGCAGTAGGGTTCTCCACGCGGACTAGCGTCGCCCCGAAGTTCTTAGCCCAAACACCGCCAGACACCTTGACTCGTGCGACCACAAGCCCTCCTAGAGACACACCACGCAGATAGCAGGCAACTGGCTGACGGCTTGTTGTGGATTTGGCAGCTGGAGTTGCGAACGGAATTTGAGTGGCCACTTGCGGCTCATCTTCGGCGAATTCCACTTCTCCAGTGAGAATAGAAGCCGCTTCGTCCAACTGTTCCGCACGAGACAAGCTGTCCAATTTCCGAAGGGATTCGATAGCTGCCTCGTCGCCCTGTTCAGCACCTTGCTTGTAGCTGAATTCCAACGCGTCAATTAGCTTCAGTTTTTGAGATTTTGATGGGACAGAACTCTCTTCGCCAACGACCGCAAATGCTTCAACGGATGGCCCCAAAGACTGCGCTTGAGCAGGCAATGCCAACCCGCTGGCCAGGAGTGTGGCAGCAAGGGAACTGAGCGCTATTTTTATTTTGATCTTCACGGTTACCCTTAGACGGTAGACTTACAAAAAATAGCCTAGTCGCAGCTCGTCTAGCGTGCAATCATACTTAAGTAGTAGTTGGGTGCGCCGACCCACCGCACACCCAGTATGAAGATATCCACTCAAATTCGTAGCGAACAATGGTTCCCCAAACAGTTCCGTTTCGCGAAGAAACTGAAGGCTGACGGAATCAGGCCATCTTTGCGTCTTGAAACCTGAAGCGGGAGTAGTCCTTCTAAACCCTCGTCAATTATGACCTCGTTTCTGCCATAAAAAACGCGTCATTTGAAAGTTCAATAAAACTAGCTATTCTGATGAAATCACTCGATTTTCTGCCAGGGAGCAGAGAATTAGCACTCGCACATCAAGGAACGAACACAATTGAAGAAAACGACTATCTGGGTCTCCGCGCTCTTAGCCGGAACCCTCGCGACCGGTGGCGTGGTCTACGCAAGCACCCACGAGCCTGACTCACGAGGAACCGTGACCCGCGTTATCGACGACGATACCATGGATATGGAAATTGCAGGCCAGGAAACCAGGGTGCGACTTCTAAACATTGACACGCCAGAAACCGTAGATCCCAACAAGCCCGTCGAATGCATGGGCCCAGAGGCATCAGAGAACCTCAAGTCGCTGCTCAAATCGGGCGACAAGGTTGATTTAAAGTACGACGTTGAGCGTGAAGATCGCTACGGCAGAACACTGGCGGCGGTATACAAAGACGGTGAGTTCATTAATCGCTCGATCGCGGCGAACGGCCTGGGGGTCGCCGTAAAGTTTGAACCCAACGTCAAGTACTACCAACAGATTCTCGACGCGCAGCAAGAAGCGGAACAAGATGATGCTGGTCTTTTCAGCGCCGACATCTCATGCACAATTCCAGCTCAGGTAACCAAGGCACTTGATGAACTGGGACAAGTGCCGAGCGAAACAGCCAGCAGTGTCGAGCAAGCGCAGTCAGCGGCCCAAGAAGCTGCAGCTGCCGTGGCTACCGGACTGGCTACAGGCAAAGCTTTGGCGGCAATCACTCCTGACACCCACCCGGTCACGGCCATCTTGCTAGCGACATCGTTCAAAAAATCCGTGACAACGATGAACGAAGTTACCGCGCAGACCCAAAAGCTGGAACAAAAGCACACGCAGCAGCACGATGATCTTGTCGCTGAGGATAAGAAGCGCAAAGAGGAAGAAGCTAAGGCCAAGGCAAAACAAAAGGCCGAGGAACAAGCCAAGCGCGAAGCTGAGAAGCAAGCAGCCGCCGAAAAGGAAGCTGCGCAATTAGCCGCCAAAAAGAAAGCGGAACAAGACATGGCCGCTGAACAGCAACGAAACGCTGCTCCTAAATACGTTGCACCCAAGTATGTTGCGCCTAAGAATGTTGCACCCAAGAAGACCCCACCAACCTACAAGGCACCAAAATCGGTGGCTCCTAAGGTGAAGACGCCACCAAAGTCATCGGTGCCAGAAAAATACACCGGACCACGATGCTATGCACCCGGTGGCAAATCCTGGAAGCCGTGTGGCTAGCAGCGGAAGCACAGACGCGTAATAGCAGTTTGATGCTCATTAGATTCCCGTATGGCTTCGGCCGTGCGGGAATCGGTCTTTTGTGGCGGCATCACCCCTTCAATCCGAGAGGTCGATTCTGCAGAACACGGCACGCAGCTAGAAGGTCTTTCAATTACTAGGACTTCAAAGTAGATTATCTAGTGAGCCACCTCACATCGTCGTTTGTGTCGCTGTAGAGGCGTAAATCTTTCCAGCGACAGAAGGTTTGATTGTGAGCGTTACCGAAGAATTCAGAGCTGCCCGTGACCGACTCCTAGAATTACGCACCGATTACACCAAAGCGCGTGCCGAATTCAGCTGGCCAGAATTTACCGAATTCAACTTCGGCTACGACTGGTTTGATCAGGTAGCCAAGGATCCGGCCCGTGCGCAGACTCCGGCGCTGATTATCACCGAACGAGATGGAGCCTCCACCCGGCGTACGTGGGCTGAACTGTCCGAACGCTCCACGCAACTAGCTCGTTGGCTCAGTGATCAGGGTGTGGCGCGCGGCGAGACGATCGCGGTGATGCTCGGTAACCAGGTAGAACTATGGGAATCCATGCTCGCTGGCATTAAGCTCGGTGCGGTGCTGATCCCCTGTACCACCCAGTTGACCCCGACAGATCTGGCGGACCGGATCGAACGCGGACATATCAATTGGGTGATCACCAACGAGTCCGAGATGCCCAAGTTTGAAACCGTGCCGGGTGACTACACGCTGATTCAGATCGGCGGCACCCCGGCGGATGGAATTCTGGACTTCGCACAATCGCATACGGCGGAAGCATCTTTTGAACTGGACTCACCGACCCGCTCCGATGAAACTTTGCTGCGCTATTTCACTTCGGGAACCACTTCCAAGGCAAAGCTTGTAGAGCACACACATACCTCTTACCCTGTCGGGCACCTGAGCACGATGTTCTGGATCGGGCTGGAGCCAGGGGACGTGCACCTGAACGTTGCCTCTCCGGGCTGGGCCAAACATGCGTGGTCCAATCTCTTCGCTCCATGGATCGCCGAGGCTACGGTCTTCCTCTATAACTACGACCGCTTTGATCCGATCGCCCTGATGAACCAGATGGATAAGGAAAAGGTCACCAGCTTCTGCGCCCCGCCCACGGTCTGGCGCCTGCTGATTCAAGCAGACCTGAGCGCGCTGAAGACGGCTCCGCAAAAGTTGGTTTCGGCCGGCGAACCGCTGAACGCTGAAGTTATCGATCAGGTTCACAAATCTTGGGGTCAGGTGATCCGCGACGGCTTCGGGCAGACCGAGACCACAGTACAAATCGCCAACCCACCGGGAGAACCGGTCAAGATTGGTGCCATGGGCAAAGCGATGCCCGGCTACGAGGTGGTGCTCATCGATCCGGCCACCGGCGAAGTTGGTGACCTGGGTGAAATTTGTTTGGTCACCGAGCGGCGGCCGCTGGGTTTAATGAAGGGGTACTTCGAGAACGCGGAGAAGACTAACGAGGTGTTCCGCGACAGCGTCTATCACACCGGTGACATTGCCGAACGTGATGAGCGTGGAATCCTGACCTATGTGGGCCGCGCCGATGATGTGTTCAAATCAAGCGACTACAAGATTAGCCCCTTCGAACTGGAATCGGTGCTGATCGAACATCCCGGGGTCGCAGAGGCTGCCGTGGTGCCAGCTCCCGATGAGCTGCGCCTGAGTGTACCTAAGGCGTATATCGTTCCGACTGCCGATCATGAACCAGGAGCAGAACTGGCCGAATCCATTTTGGCGCATTGCCGCGAGCATCTTTCGGCCTTTAAGCGGGTGCGGCGTATTGAGTTTGCGCAGTTACCTAAAACCATCTCGGGAAAGATTCGACGGGTGGAATTGCGTCAAGCCGAAGAACAGCGCTTCGCCGGTGGCGAGGTTGCGGGAACCGAATACCGGGACATCGACTTCCCGAATCTAAAGCCATAACTGAATCCATAACTGACATTCACCATTGGGGCCTGTAGTTCAACTACGGGCCCCAATGCTTTATGTAGTGACAGTGGCAGATGACCAAGTTGAGACACGAAGTTTACATCGTGGGTTACAGCTCATACTATGAGTCGAAGATCAGTGACCTAGCTCACTAAGACCCACACCCCTTTGTAGATCGGACCGACCATGTCAGATACCGCGATTCTGATTAATACCGCTGTGGCAGTACTCGCCACGGTGCTATTGATCGTGAAATTTAAGGTCAATCCAGTCATCGCACTGGTTCTTGGATCCCTCTACCTGGGGCTCAGCACCGGGCTGGGCATCACCAAAACCGTTGAGACCATCACCCAGGGCTTTGGCGACATCATGGTGGAAGTCGGGTTGCTGATTGCCTTTGGTGTGCTGATGGGCGCCATCCTGAACGAAGTCGGAGCCATTCGACGACTAGTTGAACGGTTGCTTAGCGTATTTGGGCCGAAGTTCTTGCCGTACTCCATGGCGGTGGCCATGAGTACCGTCCTGCAGTCGATCTTTGTTGACGTACTGCTGGTCATCTCCGCCCCGTTGGCCCGGCGCATGGCTCCCAAAATCGGTCCTCTGGGCACTGCGCGACTGGCTACCGCCATGGCCATTTCGCTGGAATGCGGCATCATCTTCATGGTTCCGGGCGTCGGAGCACTAGCCTTGGCTGGCGTACTCGAAGTCCCCCTGGGAACCATGCTGATCTGCGGTCTGATCGTGGTGGTACCAACGGTATTGCTGGCAATCATGATCATGTCCTTCCTGTTCCGTCGCGGCTTCTGGAAGCCCGAACGCGATGAACAAAATATCTTTGACGAAGAAGATTACCCCCAAGCAAGTCTGCGCAACACCGCTGGCACCAAAACGCAGAATGATGCGGATGAGGCACGCAGCGAACCGGGCGCAGTTAAGCTCGCGGTTGACCCGCAAGCCAAACGCGAAGCACCACTGTGGGTACTCTTTGCTCCCCTACTACTGTCACTGATCCTGATTGCCGTTGGTGCTGTCACTGAAATTGCCAAGATCCATAACGGTGTTCTTGAGCTGCTCGGCAACCCGGTGGTTGCACTGCTGATCGGCCTGATCGGCACCACCATCGTGGGACGGCGCACCCTGGGTCAGAAGGGTTTGGATGAGGCCATCACCATCGGCTTTAAGGACAGCGGACAGATCCTGCTACTGACCGGCGCCGGCGGATCATTGGCAGCCACCGTGGCAGCTGCAGGTCTAGGCGATATCCTCGGCGGCTTCTTTAGCGCCAGCGCCGTAGCACCACTGGTAGTTGTCTGGGTGATCGCCGCCGTTCTGCACATCGCCGTCGGCTCGGTAACCCTCTCGGCCATTACCGCTGCAGGCATGCTTGCCCCAATAGCCCCGGCGCTAGGCCTCGACCCGGTACTGATCGCCCTGGCCGCTGGTGCAGGATCGCTGTTCATGATTCACGTAACCTCCAATACCTTCTGGCTGTTGCAATCCTTGTTGGGCCAAACCGTGCGTGGTGCCCTGAAGTCGGTCAGCGTGGGAGTTTCGGTGGCTTCGGTGATTGCACTAGGCATGGTGCTGACCTTGAGCATCTTCATCTAGTGCGCAACCGATCAACCCAAGGAGTTAACTCATGAACGAACAAGCAACGATCGCACCATTATCCTCAATCCGCGTCCTAGAACTAGGCAACTACATTGCCGCACCCACCGCCGGTCGACTACTTGCCGACTTCGGTGCAGAAGTCATCAAGGTAGAACGCCCGGCCACCGGGGATGAACTACGCAATTGGCGGCTAAAAAAGGGCAGTGTCTCGATGCTGTATCGAACGATCAACCGCAACAAAAAATCCGTTGTCCTTGATCTGCGTAGCGACGCCGGACGGGCCGCAGTACTCGACCTAGTCCGTGAATGCGACGTGTTATTGGAAAACTTCCGACCCGGCACCCTAGAAAAGTGGGGTCTGGGACCCGAGGTACTCAGTGAAGCCAACCCGGATCTGGTCATCACCCGCATCTCCGCCTTTGGCCAAACCGGACCACTCTCCCAGCGCCCAGGCTTCGCCGCAGTCGCCGAAGCCTTCAGCGGCTTCCGCAACCTGGTGGGAGATCCCGACCGGGCCCCGGTACGCGTGGGTGTCTCTATTGGAGATTCCATCGCCGGACTCTATGCAGCCTTCGGCGTGGTCATGGCCTTGTTTGAGCGCGATAAAAATCGTCCCGAGACAAAGTCCTTGCCACTAGATCACCGAGTAATCGACGTGGCACTGCACGAAGCGATGTTCTCCATGATGGAATCGTTGATCCCGGATCACGGCGCCTACGGAGAAACGCGCAGTCGTACCGGTGGACGCATGGAAGGCATAGCGCCATCCAACGCCTATCGCTGCGCCGATGGGGCCAGCATCGTGGTGGCCGGCAACGGGGATGGAATCTACAAACGCTATATGCAAGCCATCGGTAGGCCGGATCTGGCAGATGACCCCACCCTGCAATCCAACCAGCAGCGCTGGGAACAACGAGAGCTGCTCGACGCCGCCATCGGTCAATGGAGCGCCACACTAGACTCGGCGCAAGCATTGGACATCCTTGATACCGCAGGGGTTCCTGCAGGCCCGATCTACACCGCGGCCGACATTGAAAACGAACCACAGTATCAAGCCCGCAATATGATCCAGCACCTCGACGTCTCCACCGGCGAAGAAACCCTGAAAAACGTCGGCTTCCCCGGCATCGTCCCGGTCATGGGAGGAACTTCCCTACCCATCCGCAACCTCGGACCAGACCTCGGCGAACATACCGACTGGGTACTTGGTGAGTTACTGGGCTACGACCAAGACCAGATCCACGACGCCAGCGCCAGCGAAAAGAGCCAAGCATGAGCTACAACTTCACCCCAGCAGCCACCCTTCGCGACGTCACCTTGCGCGACGGACTACAGCTGACCGGCAAACTGTTAAGCACGGAAGAAAAGATCGCCACCGTCAGACAACTACTACACCTTGGCGTCCAAGAGATTGAACTGGGCTCCATGGCCCGAGCAGATTTGGTCCCACCCATGGCCAACACCCTTGAGGTGGCTCAAGCGCTCACCGCAGAAGAACTGGCGCACTGTTGGATCTGGGTGGCCACCCCGGGCCATGTAGCCAAGGCAGCCAAAGCCGGCATCACCAACTTTCAGTACTGCCTCTCCGTCTCCGATGCGCACAACCAGGCGAATATCTCGCGCAGCACCGAGGCAAGCCTTGAAGCACTACCCGAAGCCATCAAGTATGCACAGGCCGTCAACGGGCGCATCCAGTTATGCTTGGCCACCTCATTTACCTGCCCTTTTGAGGGTCAGGTGCCAGAAGCACGAGTACTAGAAATAGCCAACGACCCGCGTGCCGAAGGCACCTGCGACATCGTCATCTGCGACACACTTGGCCAAGCAGTCCCCGCTCAAGTGGCCTCACTGATCAGCAACGTTAAGGAAAACTCGCCCCAGCGAAGGATCGTCTTCCACGGCCACGACACCTGGGGACTGGGAGTTGCCAATACCTTGGCAGCCATCAGCGCCGGTGCCGAAGTGGTAGACGGAGCCCTCGGCGGATTAGGTGGATGTCCCTTCGCTCCGGGAGCCAGTGGCAACACCTCCAGCGAAGACATTCTCTTCGCCACCCGCCCAGCATGGCTGAGCCCAGAACGCTTCGGCTCGCTGGTGCAGCTCTCCGAGCATCTGCTCAACAAACTGGGTGAACCCAACCGATCAAAGTCAGCCCAAGGGGCAAGGTCTAAAGCCAAAGCGTTCGAATGGGTCATCCCCAGCGAAGAAAGCTAAAGCCGAGCAGGAACGACTAGCCTGCAGGGCGGTGGGTCTCACCGGGGAAACGTCCACCAATGAGTCGAGTCATTCGCTCTGCGGTCTCCAAGAGCGGTTCAACCCACGACTCGCAGACCTCTTGCGACATGCGTAGGGATGGACCACTGATTGTTACCGCAGCGACCAACCCGGCTGAAGAATCAAAAATTGGTGCCGACAATCCTGAAGCTCCACTTTCGCGCTCGCCGGTGGTAATGGCAAAACCATCGGCAAGTGTGGTGTCCACTGCGCTTTGTAATTCATCCAGACCGGTAATGGTGGAGGCGGTCAAGGGTTCCAAGGAACCTTCAACAAGCCGTTGCATCAGTTCTGGCTTCCAGGCCAGAAGTACTCGTCCTGCGGATCCAGCGTGCAGTGGAGCCAGTTCCCCCAGATGCATTTCGCGACGCAAAACGTGGCGGGTTTCGGCAATACCTACGCACACCCGGTAGGACTGTTCGGCACGGAAGATGCAGGCGGTCTCCCCTGTAACATCACGCAGTTCGCCAAGCAGTGGGCTGATCACATCGAGGACTTCTTTGCCTCGGGTAGCCGGAGCAGCCCAATAGGCCATCTTCATGCCGATGCGGTAACCGTCTCCGTCCCGATCTAAGAAGCCCTGCTCCACGAGGTTTGATACTAACCGCTGCACGGTAGAGGAAGGCAGGGACGTGGCCTCACGAAGATCCGTCAAGGTAAGGACCGGCTGGCGTAAGGAAAAAGCATCAAGGATGGAGCTGATTTTTCCCAGCACAAGAAGCTGATTCTGATTCTTTGCCGGAGCTTGATCCTTTGACATATTTCAGACGCTAGACCATCGGACCATCACCGTCCAATTGCTCACTATTTTTGACTCAGACATCACAATGACAGATCGAGGGGTCAATTATTGGACAAATACTGAACTGCAAATCAAAAACACCACGCACAATGACGCAACAATTCGTCAGCACTGATCATTATCGTATATTTGGGTTAGAGCAACGATCAGATTCAGGGGCATTGGCGCCCGACAAATGAAGGACTGCGATGAACAATACCGAGAAGTTCCGAGCCGCCCGCGACCTCCTGTTGGCAGCTCGGGATGACTACGAGCGAGCACGGGCAGAGTTCACTTGGCCCCAATTCACCGACTTCAACTTTGCCTACGACTGGTTTGACGCCGTCGCAGCAGATCCGCAGCGTGCCAATGAACCCGCACTGATCTTGACCGAACCTGATGGAAGTTCTGCCCGGTACTCCTGGGCCGAACTTTCACACCGTTCCACCCAAGTAGCGCGCTGGCTCAGCGACGAAGGACTGGAGCGTGGAGACACCATCGTCTTGATGCTGGGCAATGAAGTGGCCCTCTGGGAGACGATGTTAGCCGGTATGAAGCTCGGCGCGGCGATCATCCCGACAACTACGCAGGTCACTTCCGAAGATTTGGCTGACCGCATTAATCGCGGCAAGGCCAACTGGGTCATCACCAGTGATGACCAACTGGAGAAGCTACAAGAAGTTCCCGGAACTTACGCCATCGTTCAGGTTGGTGGTCAAGCACTTCCAGGCACCCTGCATTATGCAGATTCTTACCAAGCACCAGCACAATTCTCGCTTGAGACCCCAACCCGTGCAGATGAAAACCTGCTGCTGTATTTCACTTCGGGAACAACCTCGCAGCCTAAGTTGGTGCAGCACACGCACACGTCCTATCCGGTGGGGCACCTGGCAACGATGTTCTGGATCGGCGTGGAGCCAGGAGATGTGCACCTGAACGTCGCGTCCCCTGGCTGGGGCAAGCACGCGTGGTCAAACTTCTTTGGTCCTTGGATTGCCGAAGCCACGGTATTTGTCTTCAACTACGAGCG
Source organism: Glutamicibacter sp. MOO4 (assembly GCF_056934395.1). Classification (NCBI taxonomy): domain Bacteria; kingdom Bacillati; phylum Actinomycetota; class Actinomycetes; order Micrococcales; family Micrococcaceae; genus Glutamicibacter; species Glutamicibacter sp. MOO4. The sequence goes on along the minus strand of NZ_CM167800.1, from coordinate 993,128 downwards.
CTTTGACCCCGAAGCGCTGATGAATCAGATGGATAAGGAAAACGTCACCAGCTTCTGTGCACCGCCGACCGTGTGGCGCTATCTGATCCAAGCGGACCTGAGCACCTTGAAGAATCCGCCGCACAAACTGATCTCTGCCGGCGAGCCACTGAACGCTGAAGTGATTGACCAGGTGCGTAATGCGTGGGGTCAGGTGATTCGTGACGGCTACGGACAGACCGAAACTACGGTGCAGATTGCCAATTCTCCAGGTTCCCCGGTGAAGGTAGGCGCCATGGGTCGACCGATGCCCGGTTATGAGATTGAACTTCGCAACCCAACCACCGGCCAGTTGGCTGAGGTTGGCGAGATCTGCCTGCGAATTGATCCTCGCCCGGTTGGGTTGATGAAGGGTTACTTTGATGACCCGGAGAAAACCGACGAGGTTCTACGAGACGGTTTTTACCACACTGGTGACATTGCGGAAATCGATGAGTCTGGTGTTCTCACTTACGTTGGTCGTGCCGATGATGTGTTCAAATCAAGTGACTACAAGCTCAGCCCGTTTGAGCTTGAGTCAGTAGTTTTGGAACATCCCGCAGTGGCTGAAGTTGCGGTGGTTCCCTCTCCAGATCCGCTCAAACTTTCGGTCCCAAAGGCCTTCGTGATACTTGCTGCTGGATATGAGCCTAACGCGCAGACGGCCGAGGACATTCTTGGGTTCTGCCGCGAGCACCTGGCTCCCTACAAACGCATCCGTCGTTTAGAGTTCTCAGATCTTCCAAAGACCATCTCGGGCAAGATCCGTCGAGTTGAGCTACGCCTTGCCGAGGCGGAACAACATGCTGCTGGCACGACTCCAGCTGGAGAATTCCGCGACACCGATTTCCCGGATCTAAAGAAACTGGGCTCAGCCTAATTTAGGGGCGCTCCCCCGCAAAAAACGACGGTTGGTCGGAAGCTACTTCGACGGAGCTTCCGACCAACCGCTAAGCAAAGAGAGAATGCAGCTTAGAATTTATTCTTTTCTTTGACCGCGTCAACGACTCCCTTGCCCAGGTAGAACGCGCCGTCGGCATACCAAGCGGAAATCAATAGTTGACGTGCGGGCTTGGGTAGCCAAGCAAATTTCTGACTATTGACCATAACCGCGTGTGCAGCGGCGCCCGAGGCAAGAACCAATGCACCGGAAGCAATCAGTGCTTTGGGGTTCCATCCACCGCGGAATAATACCCGCGAAATTCCGGTGGCTTCGCGCTCTTGCTCGCTCAGTGCAGCGCGCAGGCTTCTGAACGGACCGCCAGTGGAAATAATGCGACGGTCTTCAGGGATGGGACGGCCGGTGAGGTAGTCCACGCTACGCGGGTCGAACCCGAACAGGGCCACAAAGCGCTTGAGGCTAGCCACGTCCGTGGGGTTGCGCAGCAGTGTTAATGCTTCCTGACGCTGGGCGTCATCACTGAGCAACTGGTCAATCAACTCAATAACTTCGTCGTCGATACCACGCAACAACGCATCTAATTCTGCCAACCGGGTTGCAGCCGGCGACTCAGCACCTGGATCAAGAATCACCTGTCGTTCCAGGTCCAGCACCATGGTTAAGGCTGGAGCAAAAAGATCCTTGCGGGCACGTTTGGCTTCTATGGTGGCCATGATGACGTTACCGGTGCGCGTAAGCGACAAGAACGGACGGTTGCTTCGAGAGATACCAGGAGCAAAGACTGGATACGTAGGCATGGCCATGAGCCCGGCTTCACTGTTCCATACGGTGATCTGGTTATCCTCAAACCCGGCAGCCAAAACTAGTTCCGAAGCCTTGAGGGTGGCACCATGAAGCAACTCGTTGGTGGAGCCAAGTTCACCGAGAATGTCTTCATCCGGGGTGGGACCATCAATTTCTTCACCATCAACCAAAACGTAGTTGGCACCGGTGGAGTTCTTCAGCTCATGAACCAGCTTGGTCACCCGGGAACCCTCACGCAGTTTGCCATTGGCATCAATCCGGTAGAGGACCGCGTCGCGTGCTTCGCTGACGGTGGCAACCTCAGCCAATACCTCGGTGGCTTTCTCTCGCTCGATAGCTCCGCCGATGAATCCGAGCAGACGACGGTCGGCCAAAACGCTGCGCACAGTCTGAACGGCATCCGGCTTATCACCCATAAAAATGAACTCAAGGTTGAGGTAGTTGAACTCTGAAGAATCCACGAAGTCTGATCCCTTTCATCTCTGCATTGGTTTGCTACTGTCAATTCTAGTTACCTCGCTGAAGAACAGCTCCAAGACTTCTGCCTATCAGCCAGCCGAAGCCCTTGCGCTCCGCCACTTGACGTGGAATTCGAAAAGTTAGGTTCTCTTCGGAAGGCAACCTGCTTGGCCTGAATACAGCAAGAGCCCTTGCATCGATGGTCATTGACCGATGATGCTTGGGCTCTTGGCTGTCAGATCGCTAGACCATGCTCAGCACATGGTGGAATCGCGGAAAGTTTTATTTTATTTAGCAGTCTTACGTACCGGGTCGCTGATGGAATCAGTACCCTTCAGCCGCTTCTCGGCGCGCTTTTCCTTGATGGATTTGGTGGGCTTCTTCGCTTCGCCCTTGCGTGGTGACTTGTCGGACATGATGTGCCGCCTTGCCGGAAGCATTAATCGCTTCCAAAATATGGGGAGAGTACCCCATGGCCTCATCCTACGGTGCATTCGGTACAACCGATACCAACTGGCCGAAAGGACTCGCTGGCATGAGATGAGAAAGGACCTGCGCAAATCGTCTATGAGCTGGGGCCCGAAAGTTAGACTAACTAAATAATAGTCCTGGCTTAGGCTGCAAGGGTATGACATCGATATTCCATCGGTGCCATACCCTTCAGCCGTTCCTGACGTCGATCCGTGTTGTACCAATGGATATACGCTTCAATCTCCACCTTGAGCTCCGCAAAATCAGCGAAATGCTCTCCATGGAACATCTCTGACTTCAGATGACCAAAGAAATTCTCCATAACAGAATTGTCATAGCATTTTCCCTTACGCGACATGGACTGCACCGCACCATGCTCCTCCAACAAGGCCTTCCAAGACTGATGCTGATATTGGAAACCTTGATCCGTATGCACCAACAACTTCTTCCCGAAATCCCGCGACCCTAAAGCCAGTGCCAAACTCCCATTGGTGAACGCCGTAGTCGGTGATGAAGAGATCGTGTAGCTCAGGATGCTGTGGTCAAACAGATCCATAATGGGAGACAAATACAGTTTCCTCTCATCAACCCGAAACTCTGTCACGTCACTGACGTAAACAGTGTCCGGGGATTCCACGTCAAACTTTCTTTGCAAAAGGCTTTCAGCGATCTTGCCCTGCTCACCCTGATACGAGTTGTAACGTCGCTTCGGACGAGCTTTGGACTGGAATCCGAGGATCCGAATGAGCTTACGGACCAGCTTCCTACCAACGTCCCAACCTTCAGCGTGAAGATCCATGTGAACTCTTCGATACCCATAGCGTCGCTTACTGCCTTCAAACGACATGGTGATGGCAGCTTTGAGTTCCGCATACGGATCCGCCTGATCCATCAATTTCAGGTGGTAGTAATAGGTTGACCTGGCCAATCCCGCCGCGGCAAGCAGGTCTGCGAGGTCGTGCTCTGACTTGAGAGTGACGACCGCCTGGGCTTTTAGCGGTGTCCCTGATCCCTCAAGTCTCGGAGTTTTTCCAAGTAAGCCACCTTGGCCAACAAGAACTTGTTCTCCCTACGGAGTTTGTCTTCTTCGCTCAACGCTGGTTTAGGTGCGGAGCCTTTCGGACGTCCTTTAGCCTTGGGCATGAGTGCTTCGTCGCCGGCTTTCCGCCATTCACGTGCCCAGGTAATAACCAGCACTTTGGAACTGAGATTGAACTCAGCGGCAAGGCCCATGGCCGTTTCTCCGGAAAGGAAGCGGTCAACGATTTCCTTCTTGGTTTCGAAGGAATACTGCGTTTTAGTTGGATTCTCCATGAGACAAAGACTGCCATGCAATCGCCACCGGTCATAGAGACGCTTGGCCGCCCCTGGGTTTACGTTGATCCTGGATGACGCAGCCATATACCCATTGCCTTGCTCAAAAAGAACAACGAGCTTTTCCCGTTGATACTCGGATAGTGTGCTTCGTGCGCGCATGAAACTGCTCCCCAATAGTTGTTGACTTTTACAGTCCAACTTTTGGGGAGCAGTTCATCTACTGACGATCGGCACAGGTCCTTTTCTACGCGCTAGTGCTTACTTACCCAAGTACTTCTCGAAGCCTGCAGGCAGGTTCAAGCTTGATGGGTCGAAGTCCGCATTGGCGTTCTGGCCAAACGCGGCACCCGAAGGTGCTGCTGGCTTCTTGTTCTGAGCTTCCAGCTCGGCCTGTGCAGCCTTGGCTGGGTTACCGAACTTCTGCTGCTTTTTGCCCTTGCCCTTGGCCTTTGCCTTGCGAGCTGCGCCCTTACCGGCACCTGGCATACCAGGAATACCGCCACCGGAGGCCATCTTCTTCATCATCTTCTGCGCTTCGGTGAAGCGTTCAAGCATCTGGTTCACCTCGGACACCGTAACGCCGGAACCCTTAGCAATACGTGCACGGCGTGAACCGTTGATGATCTTTGGAGCCACACGTTCGTGCTGGGTCATCGAACGAACGATGGCTTCGACACGGTCGATCTGGCGCTCATCAAACTGTTCAAGCTGCTGACGAGAAATCTGTGCACCGGGCATCATGCCCAGCAGCTTCTTCATCGAGCCCATCTTCTTGATCTGGGCCATCTGAAGAAGGAAGTCATCCAGGGTGAAGTCTTCCTGGTCGGCGAACTTCTTCGCCATACGCTCGGCTTCGCCCTTGTCCCAGTTCTTCTCAGCCTGTTCGATGAGCGTCATGACGTCGCCCATGTCCAGAATGCGTGAAGCCATACGATCTGGGTGGAAGATCTCGAAGTCGTCCAGGTTTTCACCGGTGGATGCGAACATCACTGGCTTACCGGTCACCGATGCTACCGACAGTGCGGCACCACCACGGGCATCGCCATCAAGCTTGGAAAGAACTACACCAGTGAAGTCGACGCCTTCATGGAAGGCCTGCGCGGTGTTGACCGCGTCTTGACCGATCATCGCATCGATAACAAAGAGGACTTCGTCCGGGTTGATGGCAGCGCGAATGTTGGCAGCCTGGGCCATCATTTCGGTGTCAACACCCAAACGGCCGGCGGTATCCACGATGACTACGTCGTGCAGCTTAGCCTTGGCTTCGGCGATACCGTCGCGGGCTACTACTACCGGGTCACCGGTTGGAGTATCAAATTCCGAGGAGACACCCGGGTGCGGTGCGTAGACAGGCACTCCGGCACGTTCACCGTTGATCTGTAGCTGCTTTACGGCGTTTGGACGCTGAAGGTCACAGGCCACCAGCATCGGGGTGTGGCCCTCAGACTTCAGGTGCTTAGCCAACTTACCGGCCAGGGTGGTCTTACCGGCACCCTGTAGACCGGCGAGCATGATCACCGTTGGAGGGTTCTTGGCCAAGTTCAGGCGACGGGTTTCGCCACCGAGGATGCCAACAAGTTCTTCGTTGACGATCTTGACGACCTGCTGGCCTGGGTTCAGAGATTCGGAGACCTCGATGCCCAGTGCACGTTCTTTCACCTGGGCCACAAAGGCGCGGACCACCGAGACGGCAACGTCAGCGTCGAGCAGGGCGCGACGGATTTCGCGGACGGTACCGTCAATGTCTGCTTCGGTCAGGCGGCCCTTGCCGCGCAGGTTTTTGAAGGTTGCTGTCAGGCGATCGGAAAGTGAATTAAACACGTGCCGGGCACTTCTTTCGATAGGTCTTGTGGTGCGTATAAAAAACGCACGGGACTCGACTTATAAGAATATCAAGAATCGAGGCTGCATCTAACCAGCTCCACACCAATACTGGTTGTGCGTTTGCTTGCTGCGCTCCAAGGGAAAAGAAAACCGCCGGTGGCTGCATGGCCCACCGGCGGTTTCCCGGACACCGTAACCGGTGTCCTACCCCTTGATTTTGTTCATGTTATTTTTCAGATCCCACCTCGTTACTTAGAAGCCAGCTGGTATCCGGCGTCGTTGTGTTCTGCGGCATCGATACCGGCGATTTCAATATCTGCCGATACTCGCCATGGGCTGAACTTTCCAATGACCGTTGCGATGATCCAGGTCATCACTGCCGAGAAGATCATGACTACTGCCAGTGTTACGAACTGTGCAACCAGCTGGGCTAGTCCGCCACCGTAGAACAGGCCACCAGCGCTTTCCTCGGTTGGCAGTGCGAAGAAGCCAAGGAACAAGGTGCCGATGATACCGGAGACCAGGTGAACGCCGACCACGTCGAGTGAGTCATCATAGCCAAGCTTCCACTTGAGGTTCACTGCCCAAGCCGAACCGGCACCTGCCACTAGGCCAAGAACCAATGCTGCCCATGGGGCCAGGTCTGCACACGAAGGAGTGATAGCTACCAAACCAGCGACCAGACCGGAAGCGACACCTACCGAGCTTGCACGTTCTCCGCGCAGCTTCTCGATGAGGACCCAACCTAGAACTGCTGCACCAGGGGCAGCGAAAGTATTGATCCAGATCAAACCAGCCTGCTCAACGGTGGTGGCTGCACCAGCGTTGAAGCCGAACCAACCGAACCACAGTAGGCCAGCGCCGAGCATGACCAGTGGGGTGTTGTGTGGCTGTGGACGATCGTGGAAGTTGTGACGCTGGCCGAGCTTCAGTGCGAGTACAAGAGCTGCGATACCTGCGTTGGTGTGAACTACTGCGCCACCGGCGAAGTCAATTGCTTCACCGAAGATCTTGCCCAGTGCGCCATCAGCGGAGAGAAGACCGCCACCCCATACCCAGAAGGCCACCGGTGCGTAAACCAGGGTGACCCACAGTGGGATGAAGAATAGCCATGGAGCAAAGCGAGCGCGGTCGGCGATTGCGCCGGAGATAATGGCCACCGAAATCATGGCGAAGGTGCCGGAGAAGCCGGCAGCAAGCAGATCCGCTTCTGCGGTGTTGTGCATCGCGAAATCGCTGATTGGATTTCCCACGATGCCTGCGATGGTTGGCTCACCTGCGGAGAACGAGTACCCCCAAAGTACCCAAACTACTGCGGTGATCGCTGCTGCAGAAAAGCTCATCAGCATCATGTTCACGACGCCGGTAGAACGAGTCATACCGCCGTAGAAAATTCCAAGTGCTGGTGTCATCATCAGTACAAGTGCGGCTGCTATCAGGATCCATAAGCTGGCAACGTCCAACTCCATCTGGATCACATCCCCTCAAGGTGTATCGGTGTATCGGTGGCGAGTCGGGCCCTACTGCAGGAGAACGGTGTCCTTGGCCCGGTGTTGACTCCATTCTTCGCCACTGATGTTTCGATATACTCGCGGATTCGTTTCGCGTGTGTATCAAGTCACCCCTTTAAGTAACGATTAGTTCTCTGCTATGTTTCGACCCTGTTTCGCCTCATTCACCACGAAGATAAAGACGGGCGAAAAAGGTTCGGGCCAGCGTCTCTGAATCGAGGACTGACCCGAACCTTTATGAATTCACACCGTCTTTAGGAGCGCTTAATCTTCACTACCTGGAACTTCGGCACGGTAGTTGAGCCTCCAATAGTGGTGTCATAGGTCAGTGAACCGGTCACCGTGGCGGTGACCTTCACCAGATCCTCAGCCACATAATCATCTAGCTCGACGCACTCGGAGACTCCATCACCAGCGGCGAACAACGCGTTGTGTTCGTAGTCGTATTTGCCCACCAAAGCGTTGCTCAGCTCTGCACGGAACATGCACGGTCCGGTACCGGAATCGAACTGGGTGATCCGCGCGTAGAAGATGACATTTTCACCGATGTGAGAATCTGGATTCTTCACGATCTGGTCAAGTTCACGCTTGCTGATCTTTTTTGCCTTGTTCTCTTGCTCCTTCTGAGCTTTCTCGGCAGCTTCTTTGGCTTCTTTTTCTTCGGCTTTGCGAGATGCTTCAGCCTCTTGCTCAGCGACGCGTTCTTCCTCAGCGGTGCGCAAGGTGTCCGCTTCGTCTTGAACCGTTGCCAAGGTGGTCTTGGTATCAGCAAGTTCAGCTTCCAGTGCTTGCTTCTGTGAGTCCAAGGACGCAGCGGATGCTTGGGCAGCTTCAAGGTCTTCTTTTGAAACTCCACAAGCGCTCAAAGAAAAAACGACAGCGACAGCGACCGCTGCCAATAAGAACCTCTTCATGGTCCTACTCCATTTCATGGGTGCGAGTTCCCGGATCCCCCAATTGCATCCGGGTACTGCTGATCATGACAGTGGGTAGGGACACTTTGGCTTTATCGAAGGTCTGCGCACAGACAAAGCTGCCACCGGTCCGGGACCGGTGGCAGCTTTGGTTATTCAGTTAAGTTGTTGTTGCGTTCCTAGGACGTTGGAAACAGCTTGGAAGATCCCACAGCCTTTTGTAGACGCGAATCCAAAGTGCCCGAAAGCGACGCGGCGTAGGTAGCACTGAGATGGGAGTGATCCCAATAGGCCAAGATGCCACCGATGACGGTGTAGCACGTCTCGTCCTTGCACAGCTGATCGTTCATGTCGACCTCGCCGATGTTTGGATCCTTCAGCGCCTTAGCGGCGTCAGCCTGTGGATCCATCGGGATCCAGTCTTCGGCCTTGCCGTTGCATTCATTTAGATCGTCAGAGTTTTCGGCAACACAGTCAGGCGCGTTTTCTAGCGTGGCTCCAGGCCACGCAGTGTCACGGATGACCGCTACTTCAGCTCCGGTGTCGGACCAATCGCTCAGGATCTTTTCGTAGGCCTTAGTGGCAGGGGCTTCAGAACTTTCCATCGTGTGCCCGGCAAGGGGCTCGGACTGGCGGTTGGAAGAGATGACTAGGTCATAGTCTTTCTTCTTGATCTGACCGGTGACCCAGTCCCCTAGATCTTCACAACCTTGCACGCTGGCTTCATCATCAAATCGCTGACCTTCGCCCATGACGGCGCAACGGTTGGCTACGTAGGTATCAACTTGCCAGCCGTGCTTTTTGGCAATGCGGTTGATTGCTGGATACCACTGGCCGGCATGCGAGTTACCAACCAAGGCAACTTTGATCTTGCCCTTACCGTAGCTGCAGACCGGGCGCTCTTTGAAGTCGGTGACTTGGCTGGCGAAGCAATCGTCCTTGTACAGCACAGGCTTATCGGTTTTTGCGGCTACGGGCGCAGGCGCGATCTCTTGGTCTGGCGTTTGCGCGGCATTAGGCAACGAGCATTTATCGCTCAGTGCTGATGCGCCGAGGCAATCTTCACCGACTGTTTTTTCAACTTGTGCCTTTGCTTTATTGATGTCCTGAGCCTCATCTGCAACATTGACGCTGTTCATGTAGAAGGCGCCAGCAAATAGGGCAAGGACCAGGCTGCCTGCGGCGAGGAAGCGTGGAGCGGTGAGAAGTGCAGAAGTCTCAATGAACTTTTTGAAGCGAACTTCAACGAGCTTCTGCGTCAAGACCGACAGGATTAAAGTCAGCGCAAGGGCAGCAAACTTTTGAGGCCATTTGAAGTCGTCAACCACAAACGGCACTAGGACCAGCAACGGCCAATGCCAGAGGTAGATGGCGTAGGAATTATCGCCGAAGAACCGAAAGAGCTTAGTGCTCAAGAAGATATTTGGGGAATACTTGTGCGTTGAATTGCACAGCAAGACTAATGCAGTACCGAACACCGGAATGGCTGCGATGTAGCCCGGGAATGGCATGTCACCGGTAAAGGCGAAAGCGCTGAAGGCGATTGCGAGGATACCGCCCCAGGATCCGATCAAGCTAGCTAGATCATTCTTGGCGGCGTGAGCCTTTGCCCCGAGTGCGGCAACTAATGCTCCGGCTGCGAATTCCCAAACTCGGGTGAAGGTTGAGAAGTAGGCGGCGCCCGGGTCTGTTGCCGTGGCGTAGAGCGAATAGGCGATGGACAGAACGAATACTAGGCCAACGCCTGCCAGAACAATGTGCTTGATCTGCTTCTTGTACTTCAATGCTGCGAAAACTAGCAGGCCGATGAGTACCGGCCAGACGAAGTAGAACTGTTCTTCAGCCGAGAGTGACCAGAAGTGCTGGAAGGGGCTTGGCGCGTCACCTTCAGCAAGGTAATCAACTTTGGTTAATGCCAGGAACCAGTTCTGGAAGTAGAACGTCGCTGCAAGTGCTTGCAGACCCCAGTCCTGCCAGACCGTTTGCGGGGCGAAGATCCAAATACCCAGCACGCTAAAGAAAATGACTAGGAACGAGGCCGGGAGCAGTCGCTTGACGCGCCGCATCCAGAATCGACCGACATCAACAATGTTCTTTGGTGGCTTGACGATCAGGTGGGAGGTAATCAGGAACCCTGAGATGACGAAGAAGACGTCTACACCAACAAAACCACCTGGGAGGTAGTGACTCCAGAAGTGATAGAGCACCACAATGCCTACGGCAATGGCACGTAACCCCTGGATATCAGAGCGAAATCCCGCGGGTTTAGGATCCTTTTTTAAAGGCATGGGCAAGTCTTGATTTGACGACACGTCGTGGTGGATCCTTTACCGGCTGGTTTAGCTTACGGAGCAGGCATCCATGGAGTTCAAACGCCATTGATCGCATTCAATATTTACCGGAAATTTTGGTCAATTTCTGAAAATCGCTTCGCAGCTTCGCTTCTAGGGTCGGTTCACATTTCGCTCAGATCTTGTTTACCTGACGTTTGACTTGGGATATTTCTCAACTGCCCACGAACTGAAGCGCTGATTCGCGTAGACCTCGTCCCTGTCGGGCTTTGGGCGTGTCGCAATACGTCTACAAGCAAGAAACCAAAACACTGCCGTAGAGCAAACAAGGCGCCTAACTTCCACGACAGTGGAAGCCAAGCGCCTTGATTGTTTTGAAATGACCTCAGTAGCTCCAGGTCCATCCGCCGGTCTTGTCTGGGTCGTAAACAACCTCACCGGTTGCGTAGGGAGAGTCGAGGATGACCTTGCCTCGAATTTCATCCCCTGCACCGACTGCGATATCCAAAGCATCATCCACATCACAGGAGAATGCCGCAACGGTATTCAGATCATAAACAACAGTGCGGTTCTCCCCCGGTGAGACGCCAAAAGCCGAAGCATCCAATGGCATCAGCGCGATGTCTTCCTTGACTACCTTTTCGGCTGATTCCGCGAGCTTGGCGCTGACATCCAACAACAGGAACTTTTTGTTCTCTGGTGCGATCTTCTCACCGAAGCCACGCAGTGTGCAGGTATCCAAGACCTTCACGCTGTGCACGGTCACCTCAAAAGACGGTTTGGTTGCCCCATCCATCGTGAGCTTTCCTGCCTGACCCAAGTTTTTGATGACTTGGGCTTGGGTGTCAACGTGGACGTCTTCTCCAGTTTCCGCGTGGTCTTTGCTACGTCTGCCATGTCGTCCTGCAACTTCTGGGACGTTGGCCCTGCCTGAGCAGAATAGTAGTTAGTGCTCATAATGAGCCCTACCGAGACTGCAGCCACCGCGATAGTGGAACCTACAGCCAGCGCGACTTTGCGCTTTGGGCTGTTGGACGGATTCTTCTGTTCATTGAGTGTGTTCATTGTCCAGTCCCCTTTTCTATGAACGCTTCAGGAAGTCGCCGGAGGAAATGTAGCGGCCCGAATTCTTGACCACTTGCTCCGAGAACGATGTTGTCTTGTACGTCCACGACTCAGATCCGTCGGTGAGCGGAACATTTTGCCTGGTGTACATCGGCTTGCCTTGGTACTTCAACTGACCTTCGTAGATATCAAGCTTCCTCAGCATGCCTGGACCGGCCGAATCCGAATATTGGAATTGCTCGGCCACAACGGTTTTGGACCATTGGTAAGGAAGGTCCAATTCCTATTCCACAATTGGTACAGGGACGAGTTGGCTAACCGCTGGTCCTTGACCTTTTGCTGGAACCCGCCCATGACGTTGTAAGCAGATTGTCCGGTACGCAAGGTGCCGTAGACGGCTACAGAATATGGTCCGTGCTTTCGCAGGTTCCCCGATTCCTTGATCCAACCAGAGATGGAGCCAGCATTAATATGCACCCATCCACCTTCGGCCTTATGCGTGACAACAACTTTCCAACCCTTTTTGATGCTGCCAACGGAAGCAGAGCCGGAGATCGGATTCTTTCGCAAGGTCAACCCCATGGTGCTGAAACGGGCGTAGTTCTTGACGTCCACGGCGGGAGGAATGATTGGAGCCGGCTTGTTGCGGTCGGTAACCGAGGACCAGACCCATTTGCCATTGAGATTGATTTCGTCGCGACGATTAGCAGAGTCCCAAGCACCCCAACGAACACGGGTGCCTCTGGTAATGGTGCCTACCACTTTCGAATTGGTCTTTGATGCGGCGCTGTAGACCGATCCGTTGCGCTGTGCGTACCGGTATTGCGGGGCTACGTAGTCGCGGTTGGTGGTGCTGGTCCAGACCCAGCGACCGTTGACGTAGATTTCATCCCGTCGGTTTGCGGCATCCCAACGACGGTACTCCTACTTTTCAGCGTGATGAATCCGGCCCAGATAGGCATCGGTTTTTGGATTCATTGACGAGTAGATGTTGCCGCTTTTTTGAACGTATCGATACTGCTTTGCCGGACGGGTGCGAACCACATCTTTGGACTCGACCCAACCGTGATAGTACGCAGTCTTGATATGAGAACTGGTTCCGCTAACTTCCAACAGACTTACCTGAGTGCGAAAGTTCACCGAACCAATTCGCTTGGTACGCGCTGCGGTGGAGTAGATACCGGAGTATTTGGTCATATACCGGACCGAGTCATCCTTCAAATAGGTTCGAGTGCTCAGATATTGGCTTGCCGACCAACCGGTCTTGGACCCCCAGGTAAGTTGGCTCCAGGTGCCAGATTTCTGACCGGTCAGTTTAACGATGGTCCCTTTAGGCATGACACCAAGGGATTCTGCACTGGTTGAGGGAGACTTCCTGAGATTCAGATTTTCCGTTGTCTTCGTCTCGGTGACTTTCTTGATGTACTTTGACGGCGGAGCGTTCTCAGGATCGTAGGGGCTTAGTGATACCTGGACTGTCTGAGATGGAACTGACGAGTTGGCGCCCACGGCCACTAAAGGCGTGACAAAGAGTGACATGATTCCAAGGGTTGCGACAAGCGCATACCGAAGTTTGAGTTGTGCCATGTGCATCAGACCTTGACCTCATCTTCTATTCGAAAGATGCGACTGATGGTTCCGGGCAAGGAATGCCCAGGAGGTTACCTCAATTGAAGAATAGAGCCCAAGAGGTGAAGCCGCAAGCGTTTTATCAACTCTTTACATTTTAAGTTCCCACGTGCGCTATGAAACTCGAATGCACCAAAGGTTGTCCATGCAATGAAGTGCCTCGCGCCACTCAAGTAATAACTTGAACCACTTGCAGGTATTCACGACGTGTTTATTATTTATTGACACGTTCTCCCAGTAACCATCGCGCCACGGTGCCTGGCGCACGGAGCGCCGAGACGTAATTGTTATCTTGGAGATGCCTTGGACGGTCAGCGCAGACAACTGTGGCCCCGCCAAAAGGCAGGGCCACAGTTGTACAGATTTTTTGGTTCGCTTAGCCTTCGAGCAGCGCGTCCACAAAATCTTCTGGGTTGAATGGAGCAAGGTCATCCGGGCCTTCGCCCAGACCAACTAGCTTCACTGGAACACCAAGCTGACGCTGGATAGCAACGACGATTCCACCCTTGGCGGTACCGTCGAGCTTGGTCAGTACGATGCCGGTAACGTTGACAACTTCCGAGAACACCTTGGCCTGTTGGAGACCGTTCTGTCCGGTGGTTGCATCGAGTACTAGCAGGACTTCGTCAATGGTGGCCTTCTTTTCAACCACGCGCTTGATCTTGCCCAGCTCGTCCATCAGGCCGACCTTGTTCTGCAAGCGACCGGCGGTATCGATCATGACAATATCGACTTCTTGATCGATACCGGCACTAACGGCTTCAAAAGCAACCGACGCTGGGTCAGCACCATCAATATCGGCACGTACCGTGGGAACACCTACGCGGTCACCCCAGGTAGCCAGCTGTTCAGCAGCTGCTGCACGGAAGGTATCCGCAGCACCGAGCAACACGTCTTTGTCGTCTGCAACAAATACGCGGGCCATCTTGCCGATGGTGGTGGTTTTGCCGACGCCGTTGACGCCTACAACCATAATGATACTTGGGCGGTCAGCATGAGGTTCAGGCAGGTAGCTGCGATCCAGGCTTGGATCTACTAACTTGAGTAGCTCCTCGCGAAGCATCGCCTTGACCCGAACAGGATCCTTGCTGCCCTCGATCTTCACTCGTTCACGCAATGCGTCAACAAGCTCCATGGCTGGTTCGGTTCCGAGGTCTGCCATGAGCAGGTTCTCTTCGATCTCGTCCCAGACATCCTCATCGATGGTGTCTTGGCTGAGCAGGGCCAAAAGACCCTTAGAGAACATGTTGTTGGACTTGGTCAGTCGAGCACGCAACCGCGCAAGACGACCCTGAACTGGCTCGGGTACATCAAGCTTTGGCGCTGCTGGGAAAACTGGTTCCTCAACAGCAATGGCAGTATCGGTGGCACCTTCCGTCGTAACGGTAGAGCCATCCTCGCCTTGACCAGCTGAACTGTCGTCAGCATCGCGCTCGGAAGTATATGGAGTCTTCGGCTTGCGACCCTTGGTGACAAAGGCGATAATGCCAATGGCCACCACGGCAACAACCGCGACAATGATGATGGTTAATGTAAGCGAATCAGACACAGGTTAAATCGTCTCACACCTTCTGTGAGTTACCACGCCTTGTGATGTCGCAGGAAGCACTCTTCTAGCGATGTCTTATGCAAGGTGGAGAACATAGACTTAGTCAGTTACTGACCCAACTCACTGCTCCGCAGAAAGGCTGGCAGGTCTGAGCTGACTCAGACCATCGGCAATGAACAAGTTTTTCACTCGCAATACCAAGGCACGTGCCCCGATCCCCCGGGAAATCGGAGTCCTTCTGGTGGCGGCCTTTATCATCGCGCTGGGCTTTGGCCTGATCGCACCGATCCTGCCGCAGTACGCAGTTAGTTTTGATGTGGGCGCAGCGGCAGCCAGTGTCATTGTGAGCATTTTTGCCTTCACTCGACTGATCTTCGCACCCGTGGCTGGTGCCTTGGTAGGCAAGCTTGGTGAACCGCGCATTTATGTCACCGGTGTGCTCTTGGTTGCGCTCTCGACACTGCTGTGTGGATTTGTGCAGAACTACACTCAGCTGTTGATTGCCCGCGGACTGGGTGGCTTTGGCTCGACCATGTTCACCATTTCAGCCATGGCCCTCATCGCTCGACTCTCCCCCGAGGCATCTCGCGGTCGAATCTCAGGTTTGTACGCAGGAGCGTTCCTGCTGGGCAACGTCGCGGGTCCGGTACTCGGTAGCGTGCTGGCACCGCTGGGCATGCGGGTACCCTTCTTCGTTTACGGCACCGCACTGGTTGCGGCGGCAGCTGTTGTGTACTTTGCACTCGGGCGTCGCCGGGATCTGGATCGTGACGCCGAAGATCCGAAGAAGACCCGTGCAGCCATCGAGGTGGTCACCACCCGTGAGGCGTTGAATTCGCCTGCCTACCGTGCGGCCCTCTTCTCTGGCTTCAGCTATGGATGGTTAGCTTTCGGTATTCGCAACAGCATGATCCCGCTATTTGCTTTGGCAGTATTTGGTCAAGGCTTAGGAACCACCGTCGCCGGCTTCTCGATGGCTTTGTTTGCTATCGGCAATGGCCTCGCGCTTCTTTTCTCCGGAAAATTCACAGACGTAGTGGGTCGCAAGATCCCGATCATGGTTGGCCTGACCTTGTTACTGCTGTCCATCGGCTCGATGGGCGTGTTCACCAGTGCCGCTGGATTTATTATCTGCTCAATCTTTGCTGGATTTGGCGGTGGCATTCTTGGCCCAGCTCAGCAGGCATCAATTTCCGACGTGATTGGTACGGGCCGTAATGGCGGTAAGGCACTGGCAGGCTTCCAGATGAGTCAGGATCTGGGTGCCATCATCGGCCCACTGCTCGCAGGTTTCCTCGCCGATGCGTTCAACTATGAAATCGCTTTTGGGGTCTCTGCCCTGGTCGCTCTGGTTGGCCTAATCGGCTGGTCCTTTGTTCCCCGGACCATCCGGCCGGTGGCCATTAACGATGAAACAGACTCCGTCGATTCACAGAACACCGACACAACAAAATAAGAGCTAGGCGATGAGCCTGCTGCGTTAAATCAGTAATGGCGCCGCCACCCGTACTCGGGTAGTGGCGCCATTACTTTGCTCTAAGTCAGCTGTTTAGGCCCATTTGGCTTTACGTAGGTCAATGCTCAACGCGCCATTGACGGTTCGGTAGACCCGAACACCCGCAAAGCTTGTTTCCTTAACGTTGGCAGGAACGCGCACTCGGCGGGTCTCCGCATGGTCATACTTCACGTGGACATCGGTGATGGCCAGGGGCTGCGCCGATAGTGCCGCATAAGGAAGCAGAGCAACATACTTTCCAGTCCCCTGTTCGGTGACCGGGAATTCCAATCGACGATCGGTTTCACGTTCGTCAACGTACAACGCGCGCGGCGTAGGACCGAGAGTCGGAACCACAAACTGCAGTTCAAAGTGATCACTCTTGTTCGCAGACTTGGTCAGTTCCGGGCGGACTGCGCCCTGTTCATCCAAAGCGGCCAGACGCTTGAGCTCATCGTGATCGCCAGCGATGATTGCGTGTGCCTTAGCAGTGTCCTGGTCATTGAGCACTTCGTTCGTGCGGTCGGACAGGAATTCCTGCACATAGGGACCAAAGGCTGTCATCCACAACTTGGCACGTGCATCGCGGTACTTCAAGAAGCGTTCTCCAACGAAGAACTTCAGTCCCTTGCGCTTGAACAACCCGGCGATCAAACGACGACCCAGTTCAGGATCACCCTTGGTGTTATCGCGGATGGTGTTGCTGATGTGAGTCATGGACTGCACGTAGCCGTGTGGCTCAAATGGCTGAGCGCTGATGTTGTTTCCGTCGCCACGTTCACGGATGTAGTAGTACTCGTAGTCGGCAAGTACGCTTACACGTTTTGCGTGCAGGTAGCAGCCGGCTAGGACCATACCGTCTTCAAGACGGACTTTTTCTTCAGCGAAGCGCAGATCATTGTCGAGGATCATCTGGCGACGGATCAGCTTCTGTGGCATCAAGGTCGCAAAGATGGACTCCAGTGGCACGTCAACCTGGGTCGAAGAGAAGAGCGAAGTTCTAATAACGCGGCCACCGACTGGAACCAGCTTGGGGGCAAGCACATCAACGTCATGCTCCAGCGCGAAGTCGCGCATACGGCGCAACGCTTCGGTACCCAACGTATCGTCGGAGTCAGCGTAGAAGACATACTCGCCCTTAGCCAAGGCAGTTCCAACGTTGCGGGGCTTGCCTGGCCATCCACTGTTCTCCTGATGGACCACGGTGAAGTTCTCATTGCGCTTGGCGTAGACGTCCAAGATTTCTCCACCAAAATCGGTGGAACCATCGTTGACGGCAATAACCTCGTACAGGCTCTTGTCCAGATCCTGAAGCTCTAGAGAATTGAGCAGCTCGGTCAAATATGGCATCGAGTTGTAAACAGGGATGACGACGCTGACAAAAATACCCTCAGGCTTTGCGGGCTCAATGTTTTCGTCCGGTGCTACCGTCGCTTCGGCCGCTGGTGCCTGCGACTCGGGAGTAACAGTCTTTTGCGGCTCCGAGATCGTCGGCTCTGGGGCTACGGCCTCCTGAAGAGCTTTGTCACCAGTAGTTTTGCTACGTTTTCTAAACAGCGCCATCAAATTCCCAAATTTCAGAACCCGATTAGGTTCAGTGTATGTCTACCCTAATTATATACAGATACACACGAGTTGCGAGGTGGACTCACTGGATAATAAATCCGGTCTGATCAGTACGGTTACGATTTGGTAACGGTAAGCCAGATTGGCCATATCCACCACTTCGTCGACTACCTAACGGTAACTAGGGACACATCTTGCACGAACTGAGAAAAATAGTTCTGGGTACATCCTACGCCCCTCCAATCCCCTTAATATGTTGAACGATTCAGCGCCGCACAGCTAAGGTTTTATCTGTGCAAAAGAATGCTATTGATCATGGAAAACTATTTGTCGGCGAAGACCTTGCGTGGACTACCACGACGGGGGTTTTCCCATATCAATCGTCACTTTTGAGGCAAGAAACAAATACATCAGTGCGGTTGAGCCAAGCCCGTTTGAAAACGGATATGGTCGTGGCATATTTGCGCAACTAGGTTTAAATGAATTTTTGGTTAAGCGTAGTAGAAATCATTGGTATCAGACCGATGAAATCGAAGAAGTCGTCAGACTCATCAAGGATCGCACCAAAGGAACCACCGTAATCACCTACGGCGGAAGCATGGGAGGTATGGCGGCGATTAGTCTTGCCCCTAAACTCGGCGCCAAATACTTCATTGCCCTCTCCCCTCTGTACGACATTGCTGAGGGAGGCGAAGTCAATGACGACAGGTGGGGCGACGAAGGACAGATCCTTGACTTCACGCACAACTACATCCGGACTGGCGATTGTAAGGATTCCCAAGGCTACGTTTTCTACTGCCCAGACACCATCGATGTGGAACACGCACGCTGCATTGAACGAATGACCGCCGGAACAATGGTTCCCCTCGAATACGGCGGACACCCCGTGTCGTTTTTCCTCAACGACACCTACAAACTGAAAAGACTCGTCAGCGAAATTGCTCACGAGGAATTCAACGTGGACCAGTTCCGTGAAGTCGTTAAGACCCAGACTGCGCTCACGCACTATCCGTATGAGTCTCAGACTGCCGTACTCAATCGCGAAGGCTATCTAACTGAAGCGATCTATAGCTTACGAACCGCGGTCACGCTGAATACAAAACTTGCACGACTCCCCTATAAGCTCGGTGAGTTATTGTTCAAGGCCGAAAACTACGATGAAGTAAAGACAGCCTTCGAGCAAGCCTTGGGTAGAGAACCAGCATTGCCCAAGGCGCACGTTCGGCTCAGCCAGATTTTTGAGAACCAGGGCCGCATATCGAACGCCATCAGGGCCATTCGACGAGCCATCAAGATTTCCCCTTCCAAAGCCGACTTCCACCTGCGTTTGGGTGTACTGCTACTAAAGGCCGACAGAGCCAAAGAAGCTCAGGCCTCGATCAGTAGGGCAATCAAGATTGATCCGAAGGTCTCAGCTGCTTATGTTCGATTGAGCTATGCCTACGCAGGCCAGGAACTGTGGGCAGACGCTATCGATGCGATGAAACAGGCGCAAGTTATTGCACCTGACCGGGCCAAGTATCACCTGCGTTTAGGCGAGTGGCAGCTGCAAGCTGAAGACTTTGTTGGTGCAGAAAAGTCGGTGCAACAAGCCATCACGCTTGCGCCGGATAATTCCCACTATCTGGTTCGGCTCAGCTACGTCTTCGCCGCACAAGACGACTATGAACGTTCGGCGAGCGCAATGGAGCGAGCGGTTGAGCTTGCGCCTAAGACTTCCGCATTTCATCTGAGATTGGGCGAATGTCTGGTGAAGGCCGGAAATTTGGACGCCGCCCAGACATCCATGCGTGAGGCAGTGCGCTTAGCACCTAAACATCAACGTTCGAAGAAGCGCCTTGTGGCAGTACAAGCGGCCGTGGCCAAAAAGAAGCTAGCGGTCACGAGCTGATTGTTGATCTAGCTTGTACACGGCATCCAGACAGAACACGAGATTTACCCGCTACGAAGAAACAGCGCGGTCCATCTTCTGACTGATCACGGTAGTGACGCCATCGCCTCTCATGGTCACGCCATACAAAGCGTCAGCGATTTCCATGGTCTTCTTCTGGTGAGTGATCACGATGAGCTGAGAAGATTCACGCAACTCTTCAAAGATGGTGATCAGGCGTCCCAGGTTCATATCGTCAAGGGCAGCTTCCACCTCGTCCATGACATAGAACGGTGAAGGGCGAGCCTTGAAGATCGCTACCAACAGGGCCACCGCAGTCAATGAGCGCTCACCGCCCGATAGCAAGGACAGCCGTTTGATCTTCTTACCGGCAGGACGTGCTTCTACTTCAATACCGGTGGTAAGCATGTGCTCAGGGTCGGTGAGAACTAGTTGTCCTTCTCCCCCAGGGAAGAGTCGGTCAAAGATACGTTTGAACTGAACGGCAGTATCGTTGTACGCCTCGGTAAAGACGAGCTCTACGTGCGCGTCAACGTCAGCGATGATCTGTTCTAGGTCTCCACGTGACTTCTTGAGATCTTCTAGCTGTCCAGAGAGGAAGTTGTGACGTTCTTCGAGCGCTGCGAACTCTTCAAGCGCTAACGGGTTAACCTTGCCCAGTGCGGAGAGGTCTCGTTCAGCTTTTTTCAAACGCTTCTCTTGCTCAACACGATCAAAAGGTTTGGTGCCGATTGGATTACCATCTTCATCGACATTTTGGCGCAGTGATCCCCACTTGTCGTCTTCATCGATAGCTTCAGGGATCAACTGATCTGGACCAAAGTGAGCAATGAGGTGGTCCGGGGTGAAGCCTAGCTCTTCTAATGCCTTGGTCTCTAGATTCTCTATGCGCAACCGCAACTCGGCACGGGCCATCTCGTCTCGATGTACGGCGTCGGCTAGACGAGCTAGTTCGGTGGAGAGCTGTTCAGCTTCGGTGCGCTGGCTGCTAAGCAATTCATCAAGTTCGGCCTTCTTCGCGGACAGTTCTTCGCGTTCTTGGCCAGCCATGGAAACCGAGACTTCAATAAAACGCAGAACTCGCTCAGCGGCCTTTTCAATACGTGCCGCGTTTGCGGCCTGCGCCTGACGTTGTTCGGCCCGGCGCGCAGCAACTTCGCGGTGATTTCTTTCAGCTGCAGCGGTACGGCGTAGTCCTTCAATGCGTGAGCGTAGTGCGGTGACGCGCTCTTCACTGCTTCGAAGCGCTAGCCGAGCTTCGAGTTCCTGCTGGCGAGCGGACGCGGCAGCATCGGCTAATGCCGCGCGTGCTACATCATCGATGGTTTCTTCCTCTTGGTCAGTAGAGGCAAGTTCCATGCGCTCGGTGATCTCTTCAAGAGATTCCTGCTCAATTTCAAGCTTTTCCCTTGAGGCTTCAAGGCGTTCAACGAGCTTTTGCTTGTCTTCTTGTGCACTACGCAGCTTCTGGCCCAGACGGGCAAGGTACGAACTGAGCTCATCAATGGTGGCATCCGATTCGCCCAGTGCTCCCAGTGCGTCTTCTCGGCCCTGTTGCGCTACGGAGAGGATTGGGGAGCGTTCAGCGATTTGTTCTTCAACTCGTGCCAGTTCTTCTTGGCATTCGGTGAGTTCGGTTTCGGTTTGTTCCACCATGGCCTGCTGAGCAATCAGCGAAGCACCTGAAGAGTCACCGACCGAACTGCGTAGTGCGGAGAGTGTTGCCCCCTCTAGGGTGGTCAGTTGAGCCGTTGGGTTCTCTTTCAATATCTCAGCAGCTTGGCTCAGCTCTTCAATCACATAATGACCGGCGAACAAGTTATCTAGCAGGGCGGTCAGATTTTCTGGACCGCCCACTACCTCGCGGGCACTGATAGCACTGGCAATCTTTGGTGTTGTCTTAGCTGCTTCAGGATTAACTGCATGCAGGAATACTGCGCTAGCCTCATCCGCCTGCAACTGTTCAATCAGCTGCTGTGCACTGTGAATATCCGTTGCTACCAAGGACTCCGCGTTATCGCGCAAGATTGCAGCGACGGCCTGCTCGTAGCCGGCGTTCACGGTCATCAGCTCACCGAGGCGTCCAAGCAAGATTTCAGAGGAATCACGCAGTAACCGGGAGGACTGATCATCCGGTTTGGTATTGAGCTTCAGCGCTTCGAGGCGCGAGCGCAGACCAGAGACGCGAACCGAAAGCTCACGTTCTCGATGCGCATCTGAAAGTTGTGCTTGCGATAGTTCTGAATACTCATGATCCGCGGTTTCAAAGGCATCGTTTAGTTCAGCTTCGCCGGCTAGCTGCACATTGAGGTCCACGGAGACTTCATCATGGGACCGCTGATCAAGTTCAAGGTCAGAGTCAAAGGACTGAATACTTTCCTGAAGTCGCACAATCTCTGCTCGGGTGACGTCCACACGGCTACGAGCGGAGGCTACCTGAGAAGCAAGACGAGAGATTCCTTCGCGACGGTCCGCGGCGGCGCGAAGCATTGCAGCCATGCGCTGCTGTTCCGCGCGCGATTCTTCTTCAGCCTGTTCCTTGGCTTCGACCGCTTCGGCAAGAATCTCGTGGCGGTCTTCTACGGCTTCTTCTAGCTCTTCGAGTTCTTCGCTCACCCGTTGGGCTTGAGCTTCTAAGCGTTCTGGGTCTCGGCTTGAATCAAAATGAGTCTCGTTGCTTTCCAGCAGCTTGCTTCGTTCCCGGGCCAGGGCAGCTAGCGAACGATAACGTTCAGCCTGGGTACTCAGAGCCACCCACGTGTCTTGAATTTTCCCTAGGCGTGGGGCAACATCTTCAAGCTCGGTGCTCAACTCGTTGATGTGCTTCTTGACGCGTTCAAGGCGTGAAGCTGCTTCTTGCTGCTGAGCCTGAATCTGCGACTCATCATCAATGTCTTGAGCTAGCTTATTGTTCAGCGATACCAAGTCATCAGCGAGCAGACGCGATTTTGCATCACGCACATCATGCTGGACGGTTTGTGCACGGCGAGCAATCTTAGCTTGGCGCCCCAATGGCGCCAACTGACGGCGGACTTCCGCGTTGAGATCTTCTAGACGGTCAAGATTTCCCTGCATCGCCTGAAGCTTACGAAGGGTTTTTTCTTTCCTGCGACGGTGCTTGAGTACACCGGCAGCTTCTTCAATGAAGCCACGGCGATCCTCGGCCGTTGCATGCAGAATCTTGTCCAGCTGGCCCTGTCCAACGATGACGTGCATCTCTCGGCCTAGGCCGGAGTCGGAGAGGAGTTCTTGTATATCAAGCAGGCGGCAGGAATTTCCGTTGATGGCGTACTCTGAGCCACCGGCACGGAAGAGCGTACGAGAGATGGTGACTTCTGCATAGTCGATTGGTAGCTGGCCATCTGAGTTATCGATGGTCAAAGACACGTGGGCTCGACCCAACGGGGCCCGCCCGGTAGTGCCCGCAAAGATGACGTCTTCCATCTTGCCGCCACGCAGTGTCTTGGCGCCCTGCTCACCCATAACCCAAGCAAGTGCGTCCACCACGTTGGACTTACCTGAACCGTTGGGACCAACCACCGCGGTAACACCTGGCTCAAAGTCAAAGGTTGTTGCCGACGCAAAAGACTTAAAGCCGCGAACGGTGAGAGTCTTTAGATGCACGGCGTTAAGTTCCTATGTTTGGGTCAGATCGCTATGGTTGGTTTGGGTAGTAACACTCAATCCTTCACGCAATTCTAGCGAAGCGTGCTTGGGTTTTTCTGATTCTGCTCGCATATACCGTCAAGAAATATCGAGGGATAGATCATTTCATGAGCATTCTGAGCCAGATCGAGCAATGGCCATCCGATAACGCCGTATCCGTTGTTATCAACGGCGAAGGATCCATCGTTGACCAGCACGGCGATACGGGCCGGGTATACCCATTGGCTTCAGTGACGAAGCTGCTCAGTGCCTACACCTTCTTGATAGCTCTGGAAGAAGAAGCCATCAGTCTTGATGAACACGCCGGGCCTGAAGGTTCCACCGTTCATCACCTACTGGCGCACACCGCCGGTTACGACTTCGATTCAGAAACCATTCGCTTTGCTGTTGGTACCAAGCGCGGTTACTCGAATACTGGTTTTGAGAAGCTTGCCGAACATCTAGAGGCGCAAACTGGGATCAGTATGGCCGACTACGCTCGTGAGGCTGTTTTTGAGCCTTTGGGCATGAGCCAAACTACGATCGCTGGTAGCTGCGCCAAAGACGGACGATCCACCGCAGCAGACTTAGCGAAGTTTGCCGCTGAACTGCTGAACCCAACCCTCATTGCTCTGCAGACTTTGAACGATGCAACGCGCGTTCATTTTGAGAATCTGGCTGGGATCCTGCCTGGGTATGGACGTCAGAATCCTAACGATTGGGGTCTAGGTTTCGAGATTCGTTCCACCAAGAAGCCACATTGGACCGGAGCTAATCATCCTGCTACGACCTTTGGCCATTTTGGTCAGTCCGGGACTTTCCTGTGGGTGGATCCAGAACACCGGCTAGCTTGCGTGACCTTGACCGATAAGAACTTTGGCCAGTGGGCCGTTGATGCGTGGACTCCGTTTAATGAGCAGTTACTCGCTGAACTCACTAGCTAAGACCAGCCAACTAACTTCATGCTGTACTCACCGGTCTCGCGCTATTTAGTACTCGGGCCATAGGCGTGGCACGTTTGGCGGGCGCACCGCTCAGCTTGCGCTGCCGGCGATAGCGGGTCGTGAAGTCTCTTCCAAATGAGGTGCTTAAGGCAGGTTGTGCCCGGCAGCTTTATATAGGGTGTACCAATCGCTGCGGGTCAACTCAACATCTGAACCTTTGGCTGCATCCAGGATGCGCTGTGGTTTGGTACTACCCAAAACAACCTGAATTCCAGCAGGATGCCGAGTTATCCATGCCACTGCGATAGCCATTGGATCCACTTGATAAACGTCGGCTAGCCGATCCAGCTCTGCATTGAGCTCCTGGAAATCTGGCGAGCCTAGGAAGACTCCGTCGGAAACGCCTTTCTGGAACGGTGACCACGCTTGAAGCGTGATCTTATTGATCCGACAGTAGTCCAAGAGCCCACCGCCATCCCGGGTGATCGAGTCATCATGACCGGCAATATTGGTTGACAGACCCTGAGTGATAATCGGGGCGTGAGTGATGGACAGTTGCACCTGATTGGCCACGATCGGTTGGGTGACCGCGGTCTTCAGCAGGTCAATCTGGCGTGCTGTGTGGTTGGAGACGCCGAAGGCCTTCACTTTTCCGCTAGCGTGCAGATGATCAAATGCCCTGGCTACTTCTTCTGGCTCCACTAGCGCGTCGGGACGGTGCAGCATCAGCACGTCTAGATAGTCGGTCCTCAAGGCTTTGAGAGATTCTTCTGCTGAGCTAACAATATGTTCATAAGATTGGTCGTAACCGGATGGGTTAACCAAGATGCCGGTTTTAGTCTGCAAGATAATCTCTTCACGCTGTGAGGAAGTTAGCTGTAGCGCTTGAGCAAAGCGACGCTCACAGTGGTGGTATCCACCACCTGGATGGTTGAAGCCATACAGATCTGCATGATCAAAGAAGTTAATCCCCGCTTGGCGCGCAGTGTCGTACAAGTTTCGGATCTGCTCATCGGTGTCCCCCGCGATTCGCATCATGCCGGCGATTATCGTGGATACCTGAATGTCGGTGCGACCAAGGGGAAGTGTCTTCATTGATTAGCTCCAGTGCGCGAAAGCGATGTTGGCTCTTAGCCTAACCCTCAGCCAAGCTCCATGCGCAGTAGGCGATCATCTTCATTATTCGCAGTTCCCCGCCCATCGGTGTTATTTGTCAGGATCAGTAGGGATCCGTCCGGTGCGGTGGCAACATCGCGCAAGCGGCCGTACTCGCCTGCCAGATGCTCTATGGACGTTGAAGTGTCTTGAAGCGGAACTTCCCGAAGTAGTTCACCGCGAAGGTTGGCTATCCAAATCGAGTCCCCGGCAATAGTCATGCCACTAGGACTAGCCTGGGCTGGATCCCATTGTTGTATCGGATCAACATACTGATCATCCGAGGCGATTCCTTCAACTTTTGGCCAACCGTAGTTCCCGCCGGGTTTAATAATGTTCAGTTCGTCCGAGGTATTCTGCCCGAACTCAGAGGCATAGAGGATCCCCTTGGCGTCCCAGACAATCCCTTGAGGATTACGATGCCCGTAGCTGTAGACGGGCGAGTTTTCAAAGGGGTTATCTTCAGGAACTTTGCCCTCAGGGGTGAGTCGTAGAATTTTGCCGGACAGTGAGCTTTTCTCTTGCGCCACCGAGCTATCCCCAGCATCCCCCACTGTCGCGTAGAGCATGCCATCGGGGCCAAAGGCTATCCGTCCACCGTTGTGGTAACTCGCCGAGGGGATACCTTCCAGAATCGTCTGGGGCTCTCCTAACTCCAGCGCCCCTGGCGCACCGGTGAGCGTGAAGCGTTCGATACGGTTTTCCTCACCTGCAGTGAAGTATGCATAGAGGTACCGTTCGTGAACGGTAATTCCTAATAGCCCGCCTTCTCCGACACCGGAGACTGCTGAAATATTGCCCGCTTCTCTTTGATTTCCGTTGGCGTCAATTTCAAGTATCCTGCCGGAGTCCCGTTCACTAAGCAACGTGGTTTCACCGTGAAAAGCAATAGACCACGGCGCATCAAGCTCAGTGGTTAATGCCGAGATTTCCGAGGCTTCCGAGGCTTCCGCAGCTCCCGGGCTGGATATCGGGGGCTTGGCATCAGCGGAGCAGCCGGTCAGAAGGGAGAAACTGAGCAGTGGCAATATCAAAGTCACCGCTCGGCGCCGAGCCAAACGGTCATTTGCGGTGCAAACAATAGGGATACTCATCAGACATCTTTTCTCGCGGGCTCTGTGGTCTCTAACCCTAGCGATTTGTTCATCGCTCTGGCAGTCCCTGTTTGTATCCCTACACAACGAATCGAACCAGGTCTAGGTCCATGGGGTACAAAGAATGGCTCCCTTGAGCTCGGTTTTCGTTATACCGACATAGACATGGGTAACAAGTCAGAGGTGCGAGAATTCTTGATTTCTTGCCGCGAGAAGGTGGAATCACCTCAGGTGGGACTGCCCACTGGCCAAAACCGGCGAGTCCCCTGGTTGCGACGCATCGAGGTGGCCAACCCGAAGCCGGCGACGCCCGAGCGGCCGGCGGATCTATTCGGGACCATGAGGAATGGCTGCGCATTCGACGTGTATCTCCGGCACTATCCTGAGCCTGATCATTATCTGACTGGGCGCGGAAGCGCACGGCCTTATACAGGCCAAAGAAAGCTCTCAGCCCGAGACCAGCGAAGTGCGTTTACCGACCCCGCGCAGCACGTGGCCGCGGCTGACAGACCGGGCAACTATACGAAGAGCGACCCATAAACGGGTCACGGCGAATCAATGATTCCCTGCCCTGTTCGACGCACCGAAGGCATGTTTTCCCCTCGCGGCCGTAGGCGTTCAGTGAGCGCGCAAAGTAACCGCTAGCGCCATTCACGTTGACGTACAAGGAATCAAAACTAGTCCCACCGGCAGCGAGCGCGCGAGTCATGACGTCTTTCAAAGCATCATTAAGTCGTTGAACTTCGTTGCGCCGTATCGTTGCAGTTTTACGCAGCCCAGAGAGTTGTGCCAACCAGAGGGCTTCATCCGCGTAGATGTTGCCAACACCAGAGATGACTCCCTGATCCAAGATGGCACGCTTCAGGTCTGTACTGCGTTTGCGCAGGGATACGTAAAGGTCTTCTGCACTGCGGTATGGATCTAGCACGTCTCTAGCGATGTGCGCGGCGGCTAGCGGAATAGCGGCCTGGTCGCTTCCGTCTCCCCCAGGGAAACCGTCACTAGTTGGAACGAGCGGTGAGATAAACATTCCACCAAAGATGCGCTGATCTATGAATCTGAGCTCACTGGGATAATCCAAGTGATCACTGAGCGTTAGCCGGACTTTAAGATGTTTTTCGTCGGGTGCATCAGTTTGCTCAACCAGCAGCTGCCCGCTCATGCCCAGATGTGCCATCAGGACGGCAGGAGTAGCAAGCCCGTCAAGGCCCATCCAAAGAAATTTGCCTCTACGGGCAACAGAAGAAATGGTGCAACCGGTCAAGGTTTGCTCAAAGTCGATAACACCATCAAGGTGTCTTCTGACAGAACGTGGGTCCAACACCTGAGCGGTTTGAACTGTACGGGTGCGAACCCACTTCTCTAGCCCACGTCGGACTACTTCAACTTCGGGAAGTTCAGGCATGCGCAGTACCTAACGCTTAGGAACTTGCTCGCCAGGATTAAATTGCAGCCACGTTTGGTGGGCAGCTTCTTGCTCGGCCTCTTTTTTGGATGGACCGTGGCCTTCGCCGTAGCCCTTTTCAGCGATGCGCAAGGTGGCTACGTAAGTGCGGGCGTGATCTGGCCCGGAACCGGCAACGTCGTAGCGAAGTTCGCCCATTTTCTGCGAGGCAACAACTTCTTGGATGACAGTCTTCCAGTCGGTAGTCGCACCCACCAGACGAGGGTCTTCAAGCAACGGGGTAACAAAACGCAGGACAAATGCACGCGCGGCGTCCATCCCCTGCACTAGGTACGTTGCGCCCAAAATTGCTTCCATGGTGTCAGCCAGGATGGAGGACTTGTTTGCTCCGTTGGATTGGGCTTCGCCACGTCCGAGAAGCAGGTGTTCGCCTACTTGGAGGTCACGGGCAATGATGGCCAATGCGCGGGTGCTGACGATTGCAGCTCGACGTTTCGCTAGATCGCCTTCAGGCAGATCAGGGAAAGTAGCGTACAAGTATTCAGCTACGCAGAAGCCAAGGATTGAGTCGCCGAGGAATTCAAGGCGCTCGTTCGTTGGAATGCCACCGTTCTCGTATGAATACGAGCGATGGGTAAATGCAAGACGAAACGTCTCGGAATCAATATCGATTCCGAGACGCTTCATTAGTTCTTCTTTAGAAGACATGTCTTAGACGTCTGCGACCTTGCGACCCTTGTACTCAAGGAACAATTCGGTACCAGCCGAGTCAGTCACAACCTTTGCCTGGTGAGGCAGGCTGTAGGTTACGCGACCGTTTTCAACGGTCTTAACCAAGCTCGGTGCGGTAGCCTTCCACTGAGAACGGCGGGCACGAGTATTCGCACGGGACATCTTCCGCTTTGGAACAGCCACGACTACTTCTCTTCTCTCTAGTCTAACGTTTTGTTTTGTGCCACATCTTCTGTGGCGTTGTCGGACAGCTGCGCTAGCGCTGCCCAACGTGGATCAAGAACCTCATGGTGATGCTCAGGTTCATCGTTGAGGTTGATTCCGCATTCGTTGCAGAGCCCCAAGCAATCTTCCCGGCAAACCGGCTGGAACGGCAGGGCGGTAACCACTGCGCTCCGCAATACCGGATCGATGTCAATCAAGTCACCGACTACCCAATACTGATCCACATCATCATCGTCTTCGAATTCTTCGCTCTCTTCATAGTAGAAGAGCTCTTGAATATCAGCCTCGTAGTCGTACTCGATAGGATCAAGGCATCGTCCACATTCCCCAGCAATTTGCGCTGTAGCGGTACCCGATACCAAAATTCCCTCATGTACGGCTTCAAGGCGAAGATCTAAGTCAAGCTCAGATCCTCCACGAATACCGATGAGTGCATTTCCCACATCAGTGGGTGCCGGAACCTGCTCGTTTAGAGTCTCCATAGAGCCCGGCGAACGGCCGAGATCCCTGGTTGAAAAAACCAGAGGCGAGTTGCGATCGAGTGCGTCATGTGACGATCGATCAGAACGCTTTTCGCTAATGATGACTCCTACTAAAACATAGTCCGACATTCCATCTTAGCTTGCCGCGACCCAAGTTCCCAAACTGAAACCAGCCAAAGAACCCGGATGTTGGTGTTGCACTCACCACAGCCTATCGCAGTGTCCAGTAAAAGACAGAACACTACACAGCCAAACCAAGCCAAGGGCTCAACTATCGCAATTTATAAACCGCCTTGCACGTTACCTGAGCAAATTTAGGTCATAAGCTCAAAATTCCCTATGTACATAGGCGTTTCAAGGCATGTCAACAGTCCTCAGCTAGATCTTGACCTTATGCTTATGAGAACAGGCAGTTACTAGCGGCAAAAAGGATTTGAGATGAAGGTGTTCAACACCCTGAACAGGGCGGCAAGCTATGCCGGCCAACGCCTTGCTGCTAGGCAGCAACGACAGTTCATCACTCGTCATGCCACAGAGCTATTCCACACTCCTGTTGGTAACGCCCGTTATAAAGTCGCCCTGTACTTCGCAGATGAGATGATCAACGCCTATCAGATTCGCCAATGGTACGAACCGATGAAACGCCTGGCTGAATTCCTGCCAGTTGTTGTCATCACCCGTGGCCCGGATTCCGCCTTGGCTTTACGTGAAGAATGCCCACTGCCTGTTCACTACGCGCCAACCATTGAAGATGTTGAGCGCTTAGTTGATTCCCAAGATTTGCGTCTGGTCTTCTACGTAAACCAGAACATCCGTAATTTCCAGATGATGCGCTTCAATCAACCCAACCACGTCTTCATCAGCCATGGTGAAAGCGAAAAGGCCTACATGTGGTCCAACCAGCTGAAGGCCTATGACTATGTCTTCTCCGCTGGCCAGGCCGCCCGCGATCGCCTGGAACTGCACTTACGTAACTATGATGCCCAAGAACGAACTCGTCTGATCGGTCGTCCTCAGATTGACGTTTCCTACTTGGCCCCGTACTCGCTGAACCCGTCTCTGCCAACGGTGCTCTACGCGCCAACGTGGGAGGGTGACCGTCCTTCAATGAATTATGGATCAGTTGTTTCGCACGGCGAGCAACTGGTTGATGCCCTCATTAAAGACGGTGGCTTCAACTTGATCTTCCGTCCGCACCCACGCTCCGGAATGAATTCCGCAGCCTACGGGCAAATGGTGGAAAAGATTCGCCACAAGCTCGCAGCAGCCAATGCAACGTCGAGTGCTCGGTTACTCTTTGACGACACCGCGCATTGGGGGTGGCAATGGGCCGAATCAGATTTGTGCATCACCGACATCTCCGCAGTTGCCTATGACTTCTTGGCCACCGGTAAGCCGATGTTTGTTACCAAGCCAGTATCTAAGGAAGCCACGGTTACCGATTCGCCAGCATTGGCCAAGGTACCGTCGCTCAGCGCTGACGCTTCTCACGATGCGGCTTCGCTGATTCGTGCCGCTCTAGCTGAAGAGAACGCCAGCTTCCGAGAAGTTGTTGACTACTACTTTGGTGACGTGACGGCGGGAGCCAGCATGCATCGCTTCATTACCGAGTCACTCAAGCTTGTTGTTGGCGAAGTCCAGACCCAACAGTTGCCGATAAAAAAGGCAGCCTAAGGTCACGGCGGGTTCTAGCGATCGTCGCAACACCGACGGTCTAGGCCTCTAACAATAATTCATGCATACGCTCGGCTGGAGCCTTCCAGTCGAGCGTTTTGCGTGGACGCCCATTAAGCAACACCGCCACCTGCTCCAAATCCTCCGGACCATACTTGCTCAAATCAGTACCCTTCGGAAAATACTGACGCAACAACCCATTCGTGTTCTCATTAGAACCACGCTGCCAAGGACTGTGCGGATCACAGAAATACACATCCATATCCGTCGCCTCGCTAAACGACTTATGCAACGCCATCTCAATACCCTGATCCCACGTCAAAGAACCACGCAACGCTTCAGGCAACGTCGCCATTGTCGCAATCAGCCCGTCACGCACCGTCTCTGCCGTATGGTCACCAGGCAAATGCACGAGCATCACAAACCGGGTGGCGCGTTCAACCAGCGTGCCAATCGCTGACTGATTCCCCGCACCCATAATCAAGTCACCTTCCCAATGACCTGGCACGGCACGGTCCTGAGCCTCAGCAGGACGTTCACTGATATTAATCATCGGATCACGGAAACGCGGACGGCGCTCATCAACCTTCTTCTGTGGTTTGCGGCGCACCCTGCCCGAACGCAGGGTATGAACAACTTCTCGTTTCAAAGCACCACGGGCTTGCACAAAGATTGATTGATACACCGTTTCGTGAGTCACTCGCATCTCCAAATCATCAGGGTAATCAGCAACCAAACGGAAACAGATTTGTTCCGGTGACCACCCTAGACGCAAACCATAAACAACGTAATCACGTAACGGACCAGGACAAGCAAGTTTCGCTTCCTTCGGCCGTGCCCTACGGGCCACAGCCTGCCGGTGCGCCGCGTGAGGATAATAATCATCCTGGGCAGTGCAGTTTCGTCGCAGTTCTCTACTGATGGTGGACGGTGCACGGTTAGCTTGATGGCGATCTGACGTATCGAGTGCCCAGCAATGCCTAGCGCATAGATTTCTTCGCGTTCAGTCATGGACAGATATCGCGGATCAATCTGCTTCTCCAGCGCGGGAAGACTTGGACTCGCGGTATTGTGCTGCCGACCCGACTCGGTCGTGTAGGTGGTCATTCCACTGTTATAGTCCACCACCCGACCGTCAGGATAGGCCTGTCTGCTTCGGCCGTAACGGATACCCTTTTCCCAACGCCGAACAGATTCTGGATGGACGCCCACCTGATTGGTCGCTTCCCGACGGCTCATACCCTCGGCGCGAAGGCGGAAGAACTCTTCACGTTTGCCCACGTGAGATGCCGGAATTTTTACCTTTGCCTTAACCGCCCATTGGTAGCAAGTGTGGATCGGTATATTGACTTCGCGTGCCGCTTGGCTAACGTTTTGAAGCTTGTCGAAGGCAACGAAGAATTCCTCTTTCTCTTCTTGCGTGTATCGCGTTTTGGGCTTGCCACGAGTGGCGGAAGGAGCCGATCGGGATGATGACCAGCCGTGTTTTTTGGCGAGTTGATACGC
The DNA here is from genome assembly GCF_056934395.1 of Glutamicibacter sp. MOO4. Lineage (NCBI taxonomy): Bacteria > Bacillati > Actinomycetota > Actinomycetes > Micrococcales > Micrococcaceae > Glutamicibacter > Glutamicibacter sp. MOO4. The sequence goes on along the minus strand of NZ_CM167800.1, from coordinate 960,561 downwards.
CACGGGAAGTGAGACGCCGATGGCTTGGGCGGCATCTTTGACACGCTGAGTCTCATCGAGCACTTCGTTGAAACGTTGCTTCTCGTCCGGTGTGAGTCTCGCTCTGCGAGCTCGTTTCCGGGTGGCGGGTGACGGGTTCTGGGTTAAATGAGGCACGGCCGTTGCAACTCCTGATTATTCAGGGTGTTGCAACGACCGTTAGAACCCGCCCACCAGCTAGAAGAACGTTAACGAAATAGTGGAGTGCGAAGAAATTCGCACTCCACTATTTGCGTCCGTACCCTAAACCTTGACTGGCTCGACTAGCCGTTCAAATTGGCTCAGCGCACTTGCCTGATATTCCTCGGGATTAAAGGTCTTTTCAGACTGGAACCCGTTCAGGTGCTTGATCATGCCTTCAGCCAAACCGTCCGCTGAATTCTCTACGAGTAACCCGAAGCCACCTTCAAGGACACTGCGCGAGGCCACAACGTCAGTTGATATAGCTGGCATTCCAAGCATCATTGCCTCGATCATGGCCAGCCCTTGACCTTCATAGTCTGAAGAGAAGACAAAGCAATCAGCAGTTTTCAACGTTGGGAATGGGTTAGCAAGAAGTCCCGTCACCACTACATGTCCGGTCAACCCTCGCGCCTTGATCTCATTTTCAAGGTCACTTCGCAGTGGGCCATCACCGATGAGCAACAAACGAGTATCTGGGTTCTGCTCATGAACCTGCGCAAAAGCCTGAAGCAGTTTCATCTGCCCCTTTTCAGGCGACAGGCGTGCCATGTTGGCGAAGACCGTCAGACCAACACCGTCAAATACATGAACTGGCTCTTCTAGAGTTGACCAAACTATCGGCTTTTCTAGATCCAAGAGATTCTCAGACACGGTGAACTTCTCTGGATCTATACCGAAGAGTCTTGAGAGTTCCTTTTCATTCTGCTCCCCCACACTGTTTGTCACCGAAACCAATTGATCATAGTGGCGATAAGTGGCAAACAGCCCTGACATTGTTCCAAAGAGAAGCTTCCACTCGCCCACCATGTCGTTGTGCAGGTAGATGAAGTTGCGTTCTGCATTATTCCGAGCGGCAGCAAAAAGGCTGGCCCAGAAGCGCGAGTACCCTTCAAAGTTGATGGCGGCGTCAAACTTGGCATCACCAAAGGAGCGCTGCATCTCTCGGGTCATGGTTTGCATGTGCACATTCTCAGCACCCGGCGAATCAAACCCGCGATGGGCATGATAGCCATCGGAGACGTGACGTTCCTCCGCTGACATAATCGTTGCCCCAGCACGTGGCAAGATCTTCACGTGTTCAGGCAATGAAGACAGGATCTCCATTGAGTCTGCGTTTTTGCTTACCGCACCCATGTCTACCGCAACAGATACAAGGTACTTTTCTGGGTCCAAGGATCCAATGAGATTGGTAAACGCCGTGGCAATGCCGTTGGGCTTAAACGGTCCTTGGAAGAACAGTAGCTTTGTGCGTTCATCTATTGCAGGGGTAAGAACATGACTCTGGTCAGCGAAGAAGAAGAATTCGATAACACGTTGAACAGCGTGCCCGTCTTCCATGGAAGCGAAGGTTTCCAGATTCGTCTCAAAATTCGGGTGCAGTAGTGCATCAGCACTGGCTAATTGGCGCTGCAGTTCTGTTGCTACATCCTGGATTGAGTCGAGCACTTCTCCAGGCCACGTGGAGCGCTCAAAGTAGAGTCCACGCTCTGCCTCATAGGCTTCAAAGTCAGGGGTATAGAAGATCACTGGCTTTTTCGCTGGCAAGAAGTCATAGAAGATCGACGAGTAATCGGTGATCAATACGTCAATGACAGCAAGTAGTTCATTGGTGTCAATTGAAGAAGGGACTACGGTCGCGTCCAGTTCTGCGTCACCAATGAGTTTCTCGGCAAATCGGTGCGCACGGAAGAGCATGTGGTGCTCCCCTTGGGCGAGTGTGGCTAAGTCCTCGACCAGGCCACTGACATCGTAGGCCTGGTCTTTGAGCTGGCCACGCCAGGTGGGAGCAAACAGAACAATCTTCTGATGGTTATTAGGATCAATCCCCAATTCGGTCAGGATTTCATTCCGTCGCTGCGCGGTCATATTGACCATCTGGTCAATTCGAGGGCTTCCGGTCAGCGCAACCTGGGCTGGGAACAAGCCATCAAGATCGTGGTCCGTGCTCAGGGTCTTGAGCGTGTGGGCGTTCGGGACCATCATGTGTGTGGTCTGCAGGAAGTTGCGCTGCACGTTACGGTGCTCCGCCACACCATCCTTCACGAGCTTACCCATGAACTTCAGCGGAGTACCGTGCCAAGTGTTTAATACCTGCTGGCCTTCACGGCGCGCGAAGTACGTTGGGAACGTGGCATTGTTGATCAAATATTTTGCCGTGCCCAGCAACCGGATGTATTTGTCAGAATGTTGCTTGATCACTGCGACATCAGGATCATTGGCCAGCTGTGCTGGAACCTCGGAGTATTCGTTGTACACCCAGGCGTAGCGGAATTTTGCGAAGCGAGGATCCTGACGCATGCCGCGGTAGATCGCGTACGGATGGCAGTGAACATTCTTGCCATGTGAAGATTCGAAGAGCACCAGGTGCTCATCCAGTTCTTCAACTTCGCGGGCATGAATGGCTAGAGCACCACGACGACGGCCCACACCCTTAAGTGCATCGCCTAGTCCTGCTACTGAGATCTCAGTAAACAGAATCATGCCAACAAAGTACTGGCACGCTTTCTCAAATTCTCCCAGCTTGGCATAGGCCTGTCCGGCCCTAGCCTGCCACTGACGTTCTGTGGAGGATGCATGCCATAGCGCAGACGAATACGACTGGGCAGCGACTGACCAGTCACCGGTGGCCGCAGCGATGGCAGCACGTTGGCGATGCTCATTGGCGCGCAAGCCAGCTGCCTTGGAACCCTCGAACGAGGTACCTAGGTAGCCCCAATCGGAAGCTGCCTGCAAATAACGTTCACTTGCCTCAGCGAATCGACCAAGCTGGTGCAGGCTATGGGCATAACGGAAGAGCGCAACTGAACTTTCAATGCGCTTCTGCTCCGGCAACAAGTCAACAAACTGGGAAAAGCTTTGTTCTGCGGCTTCAAAATCGCCTGCACGAGAGAGAACGCGTCCTTGGACGTAGCCGGCAAGCACTCGTTCTTGAACAGTGTCGGCTAGATTCTGCGCACGCTGGTAGTAATCCGCTGCCTGCCGGAATTCAAACAGACGGGTAGCAGCTTCGCCGGCACGGTAGTTGAGAAGGTAAAGATTGTTGTTTTCTTCAGTGAGCGAAAGCTGAGTTTCATAGGCGTCTAGGGCCTTATTCCAGTCATCTTCACGTTCGTGAATCTTGCCGATGCCAATACTTTGAACAGTCTTATCACGCGAGCGAAGTACAGCATTTGAATACGCTACCTCAGCTTCGTCCTGCTTGCCTTGTTCTTCGAGGCTACGTCCCAAGCCGTACCAGTAATTCACATGGCTATCATCAAGTTCTAAGGCTTTACGGTAATACTTTTCTGCCTGCTCGAACCTGGACATGTACGTTGCGGCTTGCGCAGTAAGGAAGAACCAGTTCGGATCATCGGCATGCTGGTTTTCATGTTGCACGCGAACATCTAGTTCACGCCAGCGCTGGCTGTTATTCAGTAGGAACGTGGCAATCGCCGAAGACGCCTTGGGATCATCCGGGAAATCTGAGACCAGCCCATCGAGGACCGATGATGCTAGGTCACCTTTTCTGGCCACGCGGGCACAACGGGCCCAGCGGATACGCCAAGTCATCTTGCTCGGGTCACCCTGGCACGCCGCTTCAAAAAGCTCTAGGGCGCGCTCATACTTCTTTAGACGTTGCATGGTTAGAGCAAGTGTTTGAATCCAACCGTAGCGATGAGGCTGACGCGCGATAGCCGCTTCAATTTGGTGCATGGCCTTGGTGTACTGCTTGCACTTGTACAAGCTGAATCCGTAGCGAAATTGAATCTCAGATGATTGCGAAATCCCGGTGGACAACGTCCGCTCGTAGTACATTGCAGCAATCTTGTAGCGTCCGAGGCGCTCAATACGACGCCCTAACCCCAGAGCAACACGAGTACGAATTACATCCACCAGATTATTTCCTTCAAACATGGTCTTACCCTTGAGCACCAACCAACATGTGCTCACATAACTACCGATTCTGCCTTAATCTATTCGTGATTTACCCGATTGCGATGAGAGTGTTGGACTCGCGTCGGACAAAACTAGTGGCAGACCAAAAACACCCCGAGTCAACCGAAGGAAGACTTGGGGCGTTGATGAAAGACTATTTCAGATTTAGCTGTGCCATCCGCGGAAATTAACCAAGCTGGCTTCACGCTCAACAATCAGTTCCTGCACAAACTCTTGGAACTTCTTAGTTGAATCACCACGGCGCAAGTCACCGAAGTAGAACTGACGCATTTCTAGACGCTGTGCACGGTGACTATCTTCAGTCAATGCTTCCTCTAGCAACGCAGGAAGTACTTCAGAAGATTTCTTGTCAACAACGTGGCAGGCTTGAGCGATCGGCGCATCACGATGTAGGTTTTCACGATTGTTCCGACGGTCCGAAATCACCAAAGGTTTTTCCGGATGCAGATACAGGTAATCCAACCCAACGCTGGATACGTCGGTAATCAAGGCATCGGTGGACTCGAACATAGCAAGGATATTTCCCTGCTCGGAGATCACATGCTCGTTGCCTTCTTCAATGGCAATCTGGAGCAGTTCCTTGATCTGGCGGTGCGCTTGAGCCACGCCTGGAGTCTTGCTTGACTGCACTCGAGGATGAGGCTTGTAGATGATCCGCAAATCCGGCTTCTCCAGCAGAGCTTCAATAATTGCCACACCGTACTGGTCCAACGAGGTGTAATTATTGTCCTCGTTTTCACCTTCCCACGTTGGCGCATACATGACGTCAAACTTTTCGCTTGGGGCCAGTTCAGGTTTGAAGTCAATGTCCAGCTGTGGGCGTCCAGTGACCAGCAATTTGTTGAAGTCAAAGTCAATCAGCATAGCCTCATGACGCTTGATGGCTGCGGGGCCAGCAACAAAGACCTTGTCATAAGCTTTGGCTTTGTTTGAAACCATCGAAAGCTTGTCGCTCTCACCGTGGTTAACGTGAACATGGACCAGACGAGGATGATCCAAAGACTGGAAGTTACTACGTGAGTTGTTTACGTAGATGACCAGCTTGAGATCGTTGTCGTCGTAAGCGTCCATAAGATCTGAGAAACGGCGCACAAAAATCTTAGGAAGATCCGTCACCTTACTTGCCGCATTAAAAGCACTGAGGGTGCGGAAGACCAACAGAACTTGTTCTTTCTCATGCAACTCTTCAAGCACAGGCAACCACTGATTCACCTGGTAGATCTTGTCTGCGCCGTCGCCAAAGTACACGGCTACGGAACCAGGCAACGGCACGTTGGATACACCAACATTGGCGCCAGCCGGCTTATTAGCAAAGCCCATGGCCCGAGTCAGACGCTTACCCTCAGGCCGGCGTCCAACCTTGCGTAGTGCGACTTTAACGCGGGACTTGATAGAGCTCTTGATATTCAAGCTAGACATAGAATCTTTCGATAAAAGGCTTCAGCAATACGGTGGTTAGAACTACGTTTAGCTCAGTTCTTTAACGATCTGGCTCAATGTATCCAGCGTACTCTTCAATGAGGCCACGTGACGCTCGTCGAATTCACTCAGAACGCGCTTTAGCTCAGTGGTTGAGATTCCATCGGTACGTGGCAAGTAGACAACTTCAACCTCGTCACCGAGGTCATCAAACTTGCCCTTCCAGTCTTCACCGATTCCAAAGACCTTTGCATCGTACTTGGCAATGTCCAAGCGCTTCTGCTCCCAGTTTTCTTCAGGAATAGCCAAGTCAACGTACTCAATGGCCTGCACGATTTCGCGACGCTGCTCAAAAGGAACCACCGGCTTCTTGCCCTTGATGGCGTTGAACTCATCGGTCGAAACACCGACGATCAAGCGATCCCCCTTGGCCTTAAGGCGCTTCAAGATATTGAGGTGACCGACGTGAAAGAGGTCGAAAGTGCCGTAAGTAAGAACCGTTTTGGTCATTAGTAGTCTCCTGCGGTAGTGAGCAACACACCTCGATTCCGAGGTCTAAATCACAGGCCCAATTCTGCCTGACCTGTGGTTGCTCATGTAATTGATGTTTGAAAGTTTCAAAAATCATGTCATGTCGAACTGGACGAAAACTGAATGCAGCGCGTCACTTCTCGTAGGAAGATTTAAACGGGAACAACGCGTCCAGCACCCTCTTTGCCAATTGACCGCGTTTTTCTTTCTCGCTGACACTGGCAACTTCGTTCAGGCAAAACATCTGCATGCCGCGCCCTCGAACAAGTCGATAGAGCTTCATCGGCAAATGATCGCCGCCTAAATCAACATACGAATAGTCAATGTCAGCTGGTACGCCTAGCCCTTCGGCGGCAGCAACATAGTGTGCGAGCGAGGAAGGCACCGAAATATCTTCAACGTGCCTAAACTTGTGTCTTGCTGTGGCTTTCACTTCATCGGGAAAAGTTTCCCTAATTAGTTTGTGTATACTGCGAAGTTGCGGATGAGCAACATGTTTAAACTTCAGAGCAGTTGTTTTCCCGTATTTTGACTCGATTAGCCCTGCATTCAATTTAGCCGCAAGGTTTACTGCAAGACGGGGATTGGCGGCCTCAGCGTAGTGGGCTTTCGCTAACGAGTATTTTACCGAACCACTTCCGGTGAAGAACACATTCGGGGACATTGGCCGCCCGAAGAAGATGTCGTCGTTGACGTAGATGAAGTGTTCTGAGAGCCCCTCGATATTCGCAAGCTGCGTTTCAATCGCATGCGAGTTAAACGTCGGGAGACATTCCGCGGGATCGTCAAAGATCTCAGTATGACTAACAAGCTTTATCTTTGTATTTTCCGTGTCCAGCCAGCAAGGAACTTGCCCCGCCGTGACCAGATATATGTTCCGGATCCACGGCATGTTCATTTCCAAGGACCGTAGGGAATATTTGAGTTCATCCCGCGATGTATAACGACCTAAATCGCGGCTTGTGGGATGCGCTTCTCCAGCGGGAACCGACTGTTTGAATTCGCGATACGAGGTTTGCCACTCAGGATCAGCAGAATCTACCCAGGTATAAACGGCATCTATGGGAGAAGTGAAGTCCTGGACGTCCGGTGCGAATGTCTTTCCGTCAGAATAGACAGCCCACAAAGCGCCAACCCCGGACTGTCGTCTACGGGTGATGCCTGGCGTGGAATTAGAACTTTGGACGGACCATACTTGCAAGGCACCAAAGCTAGCAGCAACAGAGTCAGCGCGTGTGAGCCTAAACCCATCTGCAGAGAAGCCCTCAACTAGTAGAGCCCAATCGGATTTTGAAACAGTGGAAATGCCCAGCAAAGGATCTTGTGAAAAATCAATGCCTAGACGCTTGGCTACGGAACGCGAACTGGCAATATTCGCATCCCGAACGTCAGTGATGCTAAGCGAGCTATGCGCTGCGTTGCTGGTCGACCATGCAAGAACCTTTTCCCAGAACGGATCAGGGAGACTACGGCTTAGCTGCCCTCTCCACCCGTGGATTCCCAAATTTCACACCGTCCAACAGTCGTAAGTATCACGCATGACAAAGAATTCCATGCTTCGTTCAAAAACATCTTACCGCTTGTTCATCTAAAGTTTGAACAGCGCAGTGAGAAACATCGTACCAACAGGATCGAATCCGGCTTCGTTTCTGGACGATAATTAAGAGTGATTCGTTCGCGCTATGACGTCATAATTACAGCCGCAAAGGTGTGTTAGATAATCGGCGGTCGCCCAGAAAGGGTCATCCTCAGCAAGGTGATCCAGCGAAGCTTCGCGCGCGGTTCCTTGTACCAAGGGCTGCCTTTCCAGCCTGCCTTCCAGCCAGCCAGATACTGCTTGACCGCGTTTGGCTTGTCCCGCATGCGCAGGCATTCGATCAGCATCCACGTGGTCGGGTAGATAAAGCTAAACGGAGCTGGCAGATTTCGGCGAGCAAGCCACACCCGGTTACGCGCATTAAGACGGTAGAACTCTTCGTGCCTGCGTGGATCAACCACAGGGTGGGCGATACGCATATCGCCTGCGTACCAGACGTAAGTTCCGGTATCCCAAATACGCCATGCCAGCTCAATACCTTCGTGGGCGTACCAGAATCCGCCGGCCCATCCGCCGGTGAGGTCGAATAGCTCGCGAGTCGTAACCAAGCAAGTTTCGCCAACGTGGAATACTCGGCTCGGTTCTTCAGCAGTGCGCTTCTTTAGACGTGGAATCCAACGGGTTGGATCTTGATCGCTGTGCTCCGGGTCAGTAATTCGTGGCTGAAGAAGACCCATGCGCGGATACTTTTTGAATCGCTGTACAGCAGCAATCAGAAAATCATCGTCCAAGAACCAGGAGTCATCATCCAGGAAGCAAAGATACTCGCCCTCAACTTGCCCTACTCCCGCGTTCCTACCGGCAGGAATTCCCAAGTTTTCCGGTAAGAAGTGAGTCTTGATGCCTGCAGGTATATCGGTTGGGTCCCAACCGTTTCCCACGACTACGGCATCAATGGTGACGTCTGACTGCGACAACAATGAGTCAAGAGCCCGACGTAGCTCGACCGGACGGTTGCCCATGGTCAGTACGACAACACCGATTGTTGGAGCTAATCGCTTTTCCATGCACTCCCCTTTCCGTTTATTCGAATTGATACTGCGTCAAAGCTCTAAGCCTTCAAACGCGACGAAACCATGTTTGATAGGAAATGGCCAATATTCACCAGCACACATGCCGGCAGCAAGATCCAAATCATCCACTTTTCAGCGAGGCCCGGAGTTCCAGCTAGGCCAGAAATAATGGAGCAAACCAGGATGAGCAAGCTTAGCTCCACGGCATGCAGAAGACGGTGGAACGGAAGGAAGCGTGCAAGCGAGCGCAGGCGGCCAATCACGGTGGTCGTAGAAACTGCTCGCGCCTCGGCAGTATCTGGCAATTTAGTCAGACCCGCCATGCCACGCGCAGCATGCACCATAAGCGACTGTGAACGGTTCAGGACCAGCAAGACCGACAGGCATGCACTCATAAACAAGGTTGGCCAGGCTTGTTCAGTGAGCAGGCCATCAGCGGACAGCTCCTTGAACACTCGATAACCCAAGGCAATGGGAATCAATGCCTCGGTGGTGTGGTGACCCACCATGTCGATGAAAATTCCACGTGGAGATTGTGAAGCGCGCCAGCGGGCTACCTCACCATCTGAACAGTCAAAGTACAACTGCACTTGGGACAGCACTACAGCAAGTAAGGGTCCCCAAATGCCTGGGATCAGCAGTGCCAAAGACATGCACCAACCAGCCAGAATCATCAGACCGGTCACGCCGTTGGCTGTGATTCGAGTTCTTACCAAAACTGCGGTCAGATAAATTGAGATGTGTCGCAAATACAGTTCAGCAGTCCAGTGTTCCGCGTTTTTCCTTGCTTTGACCTCCGGCGGCTGGCAAACAGCGCGGAGTTGCTCAAGCGTTGGATTTTTTGGGCGTTGAACGCTCACTTAACACGACCCTTGTCCAAGGTACCTGCGGCACCAAAAATACGGCCCTTCAGATAACCAGCAGCCCACGGAAGGTGAATAGATTGGAAAGCCGCAGCAGTCAGAAGTTTCTCTTTTAGGTTCTCACCCTTGGATGCCAATCCAGCTGCTACCGTGGCCGCCGCATAAACCATGGGCGCAGAGGCAGCAAGGTTTACGAGCGATTGCACCGATGGCGATACACGTCCGCGCGTCAACGGCGCAAGGCTCAACGCAACAGATCCAATGCCCACACCGGCCAATAGCAATGGCGGGATGTCATGTCGCAATGATTTCCCTTCCGGGAATCTGCGCGCAATCTCTCCACGCCAAGTTCCTGAGGCAAAGGACTGACGCGCTAGCGCCACGAAGTTATCTCGTGGGTAATATCCAACTTTGAGTTCCGGATCAAACCAAACCTTGTGTCCCGCCTGGCGGATACGCAAGCACAGTTCCCAGTCCTGAGCTCGCCACATGTTTTCGTCGTAGAAACCAACTTCATCAAATACTTCGCGTCGGAAGATTCCTAGGTAAGCAGACTCGGCTTCACCCTCAGGCGCACCGGAATGGTATGCCGGTCCCCCAAAACCAAATTTGGAGTGGTACGCTGCCGCAATAGCTCGCTGAACAGGAGTTTTTCCTCGCGCGTCCATCAGGCCGCCAACATCGTGGGCGCCTACGCGATAAAGCGTCTCCACACCCCGACTCGTGTAATTGGCAGGGAGTTCACTATGCGCGTCAACACGCATGATGATCGGATGAGATGACTTTCTGATAGCTAAGTTCAGAGCAATCGGCGTACGCCCAAGAGGATTATCGACCAAGATCAGCCGAGGATCCGAGGCCGCTAATCGCTGAGCAACTTCATCGGTATCATCGGTGCTTGGACCCAGAGCAATAATCAGCTCTTTATCGCCGTCATAATCCTGGGTCAGAATTGAACTGACTGCTTCTTCTAGATAATCAGCTTCATTCAGCACTGGCATGACGTACGATACGCCGGGAAGTTCAGTCATTCGTCTCTTACTTCTTATGTTGCTGGTAGGCCTTGATCACGGTGTCCGGGTCGCCATCCATCTTCTGGACGCCTTTTTCAATCCAGATACAGCGGTTGCAAGTTTCTTTAATGGAGTTCATCGAGTGAGACACCAAGAACACGGTTCCGGCGTTTTCGCGGATTTCACGGATCTTGGCTTCGCTTCGCTTACGGAACTTCGCATCGCCAACGGCCAAGGCCTCATCAACGATGAGAATGTCGTGCTCTTTGGACGCAGCGATTGCAAACTTCAGACGGGCGGCCATACCTGAGGAATACGTTCGCATTGGAAGATCAATAAACTCTTCCAACTCTGCAAACTTAGTGATTTCCTCACGCATCTGCTCAACCTGCTCACGGTTGTAGCCCAATGCCAATCCACCCAAAGTGATGTTCTTATCACCGGAAAGATCCGGGATTAGTGCCGCTCCAACGCCAAGCAGGCTTGGCCGCGAGCGGGCATACACAGAACCGTCGGCAGGTGGAGTTAATCCTGTGATGGCACGCAGAAGAGTTGACTTACCGGAACCGTTAGAACCGATAATTCCGATGGACTCGTTTTCATACGCAACGAAAGAAATACCCTTCAATGCGTGTACGGTCCTAACTCCACGCATCTTTGGCTGAAGGAGCTTACGAGCGCCAGCGTTGCCCACGGCTTTACCGCTGGAAAACACTTGGTATTTGACGTGAAGGTTATCGACCATCACGACAGGCTTGCGTGATGCATCGATTGTCAGTATAGAGGGCTTAATATCCTCCGGTTTCACGACGTCTATGAAAGACGTGTCGTCCGAAAAAATTGGGGCAGGCTCATACTCTGGATGCAGTCCAGGGTTGATGAGATCATCAAAACTAATTGGCACGGCCGTAACGCTCCTCAGCCTTCCAGAAATAAACAAGTCCCACGGCCAGTACTACGACTGCCCAAACACTGACAACAAGCCAGCTCATCGGATTGTACTCAGCTTCATTCATGATCATCGCTCGCGCAAGATGCAGGGTTTGATACAAGGGATGGAATTCAAAGACCGTTACCAACCATGGCCAGCTGCTAAGGAGTCGGTCAACGTCAAAAAGAACGCCAGAGGTGTAGAACAGCATGCGGGAAATTAGCGGGAGGATCTGTGTGAAGTCGCGAACGTGAACCGTAATTCGGGCACATATCAATGCAATACCCATGTTAAACACGGAGAAAATAGCGATGAGCGGAATGACCCCAAACCAAGACCACTTGGGTGTAGTTCCGAGAATCATTGCGTAGATGAACATGACCAAAACCATTGGCATCAGCGTAAGTAGATTTTGCGTTACTTGGGCAACCGGCAAGCTCAATCTGGGGAACGACAGGGACTGAACCAAGGCTGAGTTCCCCGTGATGGACTTGGCGCCACCGTTCATGGAGCTGGTGAAGAATTCAAAGAGGAAAACGCCAATGACTATGAAAACGGCAAAATCCGGCCCCTTCTTGTCTCCCTGCAAAACGCCGAAAATAACGCCATACATGATGGCGTTCATGGTGGGTTTGAGAACAACCCAAATCATTCCGAGGCGATTCTGTTGGTTCTGTTTCTGAACCCGAGCCTTCGCTAACTCATAAATGAATTCGCGGCGCTCCCAAGTTTGCCTCAGATAGTCGCCCAGTGAAGGACGCGCACCAACTCGGTGCAAGCCGAACTTGTCGGCCTCCTCTGCAACTGTCATCCCCAAAAGTCCTCATTCTCGAAGCTAACTGTGGCTCAGTTCGTAAGCACAGATGTTCAAAGTCTAGTAGATAGGATCAGCGATCCTCGTGATTCGACTTGACTATCAGCCGTTTTGTCACGCCGATCACAAGATTATTCGCTCTCAGGTGGATTTTCCTTGAGATACTCCGCCATGGCATCCGTACGTAAGGCCTCACCTATTTGGGCGACGGCCTGCTCACTGGCAAGCTCGATAGATTGACCTTGGGCATCGACCGAACTTCCCGCGGTAGGCATTGTAAACATGGCCATGTTCTCTGTATCCACGTTCTTTAGCTGGGTGCCGAGACCAACCAGGGTCGCTGCATCAAAATCTTCATCAAAGGTTAGGTAAGGCGAAACGGTATCCACAATGTCGTAAAGCTTGACTGGATTCGTCAGCGTATCCGAAGACAAGAGCTTATTGGCGGCCGAGGCAATGAATTTTCGCTGGTTGACTACGCGCTGATAATCACCGTTTGAGAATGACTTACGTTCTCTAACAAACCGAAGGGCTCTATCTCCTTCCAGGGCAACTGTGCCCTTTGGATAGAAGTAGTCAGTGTCATTTGCAGTAAATGGAATGTCGTTCTCCACGCTCACTCCCCCGAGTGCGGTCGAGAGCTCTTTGAAACCTTCAAAATCGACCATGGCGACATGGTCGATTTTTGTATCAAACATACCTTCGACAGTCTGCATTAGAAGCGGAACGCCACCCAATGACACTGCGGCATTGATCTTGTTCTGGCCATGCCCGGGAATATCCACATACATGTCTCGAACCATGGACATGACGTAAATCTGCGAACGGTCTTCCGGAATATGCACAAGCATCATTGAGTCACTACGCTGCTCGACAGCACCGCTCAAAGCAGCTGATCCGTCACTGTCATCTTCTGCATGATCCACGCCAAGCATTAAGACGTTCATCGACTTGTCGTCAGGGTCCTTCACGGGACGGGCTTGCTGGTCTGCATCCGAAAAAGCCAAAGACAGCGAATTAGATTTTGAGTTGAACTGTCGTTGAAGATCAAAGACGTAGTAACCGGCTCCGAGCACACAAACCAACATCACTGCAACGACAGCGGCGAAGACAGTTCTAGTTCGTTTCTTCTTTTTTCGTTTTACCGCTTTGCGCGTACTACGTGACGCAAAACCTGACGACTCAGGGACTTCTTTTTTCAAACCAACTCCACGGGGATGACACACACCGAAGCAAACCAACGATCCGCGAGACTTCGCGCAAGCAAACAGAATACCGACGCTAGTTGTGTTTACCCTGAGCAAAATCAGCCGATTCGCTAGTGATAATTACCACGATTAATCCACGAAATCATAGAATGAGCCGATCAATATTGCTTTCATACGTCATTGACCTATCGAATTAATCAAGAACTGAAGTTATTGAAACGAAAGTCCAATATGGATGTTTGGGGTGAGTCAACAAGAACAAACCTGCAGAATCAGACCCCCATGGAGCGAATCCGACACTTCTCAAAGTGCGATGTAGGTCACTAGCTTCCCCAGCTGCCCGAGACCCGGTATTCACACTCCACCGATAAACTAAGTCCTGCCGTCAAGAAGTAAGAGAATCGTCTTTGTGGGAGTGCCGAGTGCCTGACCACCCCAGCACCGATAGGAAATCCGCGGGTCGCAAGCTAGCAATCGGACTAATCATATTAATCGTTCTTGCCGTAGGAGCAATTCCGGTAATTCGAAGCGTCACCACCTCTTCAGATCAGGCCAATGAGACACTGCCAAGTACCGATCCGCAACAGACCACCACGATCAACACTTACGACCGTGTGCTGTTTGCGGGCGATTCCATCACCGTCGGTCGTGATGCTCAGGAACTGCCCAAGAGCTTTCGTGAACTTGTTGAGAAAAAGCTCAGCAGCGGAGGAACGAATTCAATCACGAACATTGCCAAGTCCGGTGCGAAGTTAAAAGTACATCGCCGAGCGCAAGGAACTGCCCTCAAAAGTCGACCTGGCGATCGTTGAGCTGGGGACCAACGACATAAGGGGACGCACACCGGCCCAAGTGTTCAAGCGTGAATATCAGGCATACTTGAAAAAGATCAAAGCCAGCTCGCCAAAGGTAAAACTGGTTTGTCTAGGCGTGTGGCATGATTCAAAATCAAAGAATACTCAAGCCCTAGATCGCATCATTCGCGAATCATGCCTGCAAAACGGTGGCACTTATATTCAAATCTCCGACATCTTTGATCAGCCAGCCAATCGTGGGCCTGCCGGCGCCGTCACTTGGAAAGGGAAGTCAGACGCATTCCATCCAAATAATTTGGGTCATCAGGCCATCGCGAAAAGACTTAGCCGCGAACTGGGGCTGCAGGCCAAATAAGATTTGGGTTTAGGCGACCCATTCCGTTCTGGTATCTCTAGTGGCAATTCAGCTTCACGATGGACACATTTCAGCACCAGATCAGCTGAACCTTTGGATTCCACGAAGTTGAAACCTGAACCCTCAAAATCGAAGTGGCGACCTAGATTTTTCTAGGTCGCCGCTTTTATAGCGTCTATGCCATCCGGAACAGGCCGGGAGCTCTCTAGTCGTCGAGTCCTGCTACAAAGTCCTTCAGCCAGGTCTTGAGTCCTGCGCCGAGATCTTCGTGGTCTACTGCCAGAGTGATATTTGCCTGAAGGTAGCTCAGCTTGTCACCAGTGTCGTAACGGCGTCCACGGAACACAACAGCGTGCACACCAGCACCCTCCCCTTCTGCAGCTGCAAGAACTTGGAGAGCGTCGGTCAGCTGAATCTCGTTGCCTCGTCCTGGCGCGGTGTGCTCAAGTACTTCAAACACACGTGGGTGAAGAAGATAGCGTCCAATAATCGCCAGGTTGCTTGGTGCTTCGTCCACTGCCGGTTTTTCAACAAGCCCGTTGACCTTGACGTATTCTTCGCCTTCAACGACTGATACGTCGGCGCAACCGTATGCGCTAATCTGCTCTGGCTCAACTTCCATCAAAGCGATCACAGAACCACCGGTTTTTTGCTGAACTTCAGCCATCACCGAAAGCAACTCGTCACGCTCATCGATCAGGTCATCACCAAGCAAGACAGCGAATGGCTCGTTACCGACGTGCTGCTTAGCACGTAAGACTGCATGGCCGAGCCCCTTTGGATCGCCCTGGCGGACATAGTGAATGTCGCCCAAGTGAGTTGCTTCGTGAATTGCAGCCAGTTTTTTCTTGTCGCCCTTAGCCTCTAGCGAGTACTCCAACGATGGAACTCGGTCAAAGTGATCCTCTAGAGCTCGTTTGCTACGGCCGGTGACCATCAAAAGGTCGGTGAAGCCAGCCTTTACAGCTTCCGAGACAACGTACTGGATAGCTGGCTTATCAACAACCGGCAGCATCTCCTTTGGCATTGCCTTGGTTGCTGGCAAGAAGCGAGTACCCAAACCTGCGGCTGGGATTACTGCTTTAGTGATGACTCGTGGATTCATTTTAGAAATACCGTCCGAAAAAGTGAGAGTGATCTTTCAAGACCCTAATCTTATATCTACCCTGTGTAATTACCAATTGCGTTAAGCATCAGCTATTCAAGGAGCCGTTTTTTGACTGAACGAGGGAAGTACTCGTCAACGTCTCCACCCAATGCTTGAACTTCCTTCAACAGTGAAGAAGACAGATGAGTGAAACGAGTATCTGCCTGTAGGAACACCGTCTCGACGCCAGTTAAGTGTCGATTCATGGTCGCCATTGGGATCTCATATGCGTAATCCACAGTGCTACGAAGTCCTTTGACTATGGCCTCGGCGCCGTTTTCCTTGCAGAAATCAGCTAGGAGCCCCTGCCCCATCGGGACAGCAGTGACGCCGCGCAACCCCCCGACGGTCTCTTCAACCATTGCAACGCGCTCGTCTTCACTAAACCGATATTTCTTGGAATAGTTCGTCGACACAGCAACGATCACCTCGTCAAAAAGGCTTGCCGCACGCGCAATGATTTCAACGTGACCATTGTGGATGGGGTCAAAGGATCCGGGGCATACTGCTCTTCGCATGAACTGAATCTATCAAGAACTCAGCTCAATTGTTGGTTCTAAGGTAAATGTCATGCAACCACTTGTTGACTAAATGGCCAACAAACCATTACAAGGCACTCATAATGAACCTATGGGTATTTCAATGACTCCTTGGCAACGTACAGCGCACGAGGCGAATCTTCTGGACTCTGCCGGTCAACCCGGAGTGACGATCTTTGAAGAGATCACCGCACTCGCCAACAAACATAATGCAATCAACTTAGGTCAAGGTTTCCCGGATACTGAAGGTCCGGAGGAAGTCCGCCAAATTGCTATAGATTCCATAATGGGCGGGGCCAATCAGTATGCGCCAGGATCCGGAACCCTGCAGCTCAGAGAGGCAATCTCAGAGCATCAGAACCGCTTCTATTCGTTGAAGATCGATCCACTATCCGAGGTAGTTGTAACCACTGGTGCGACCGAAGCCATCGCCGCGGCGCTACTGGCTTTCATAGAACCAGGCGACGAGGTAGTAACTTTCGAGCCGTTTTATGACTCTTATGCGGCCATGATCGGCTTGACGAATGCGCAGCATAAGGTAGTCCCGCTGCGGGCTCCCGCGTTTGAACCCGACTTAGATGATCTTCGCAGTGCAGTCACGGACCAAACTCGAGTCATTCTTATCAATAACCCACATAATCCTACGGGTGCGGTATTTTCACTCACTGTTCTCAATGAGATCATTGCCCTGGCTCATCAGCACAACTGCATCATCGTCTCCGATGAAGTCTATGAACACCTCACCTTTGGTACGAAGCATGTTCCGATTGCAAGCCTGCCTGGCGGTTTTGAACGAACGCTCACGATCTCGTCTTCCGGTAAATCATTTTCTTTCACGGGTTGGAAAGTCGGCTGGGCCACTGGTCCAAAAGAACTGATCACCGCGCTTCGAACAGTCAAGCAGTTCCTCACCTACTCCTCAGGCCCAGCTTTTCAGCCAGCAATTGCCCAAGCTCTACAGCTGCCAGATCCATTCTTTGAAAGATTCGCCGCAACGCTAGAGGAAAGCGCAATAGCGTTGTCCCGTGGGCTGGAGGCCGCTGGCATCCCTGTCATCAGGCCCAGGGGCACATACTTCCTTGTGGCGGACATTAATCAATTTAAGCGCAAGGATGCAGTGGAGGTAGCACGGTTGATGCCTGAACAAGTCGGTGTCGCTGCGATACCGTTGTCAGTGTTTGTGCGCCCCGAAAACATGAAGCACTATCAGGGCTTCTTACGATTCGCTTTCTGCAAACAACCCCAGGTGATCGCCGCTGCAGTAGAAAAGCTCCAGCACCTACCAGAGGTATTAAACCGATGAGCAAAACAGCAAAGCGTTGGCTTGGATTCGTCCAAGAGCACGCAACAATTTATGATGACGATTTGATCCCAGGATCAAAAATACTGGCCATAGGTGATGCTCCGCAGTCGCATGTGAACTTGGCGCACCCTGAAGAGGTCTTCTACGAATATCTTGCCCGTGTTGCTAATCATTTGCAGGTGCTGCGCACCCCGGATAGACCTCTCAAAATGCTCCATCTGGGCGCAGGAGCTCTAACTCTGGCCCGGTGGGCCAGCGTTGTCTACCCTTCTAGCACCCATGTGGCAGTAGACATTGAGCGTGAGCTTCTGGACTTTGTACTGACCCAATTGCCGTTGCCCACGCAATGCCAGCTACGACCAATTGTTGCCGACGCAAGATCGGTGCTAAGCGAACAACTAGCAAACGAAAAATTTGATGTCATCGTTTTGGATATCTTCTCTGGTCCGGAAGCTCCCGGACACCTAACTACAGCTGACTACTACTCAGAACTTCTAAATTCCTTGTCCGAGGACGGACTACTATTCGTCAACATTGGCGATGATCCCCCGTTGAACTTTGCGAAGTCTCAAGTCGTTGCAGCTCAGTCAGTCTTTAGATTTGTGATGCTCAGTTCTAGCCCCGAGATGTTTACGCAGCGCTATCCGGGAAACTTGATCCTCACCGCCATGCAGAGCCCATTACCCGAAGACATGGTTGAGCGATGCCAAGCAGCCGGGCCGCATCCTTCCGAGGTGCGGCACTCGCTGGACCTAGACAGGTTCAGCAAACCATAAGTGCGTTTCTCCGTATTTTTTATCTGAGAAATTCTCTAGGCCCTCGGGCCAGGTTGGTTCGGGTGAACGAGCCGAGCGTTCGATCACTACTGTCGCGTCATCAGCTAGAACCTTGGATATTTTGCCCAAAGTAACCGTTAGTTCTTCTTCGGTCAGCGGGTAGGGAGGATCTAAAACAACAAGGTCGAATGTTCGGTTCGGCAGACCTGTACTACTTGACACGAAACTGTCCAGTACCGAATCAACAGAACCTCGTTGCACCGCAACCACCGTTGCCTTGAGCGCCTTGTTAACCATGGACGCGTTTTGCTGACAAACGCTCGCTGCCTTAGGCGCTTTTTCAACAAGCACAACTTGGCGTGCGCCCCGGCTTGCCGATTCAATGCCAAGAGCACCTGACCCTGCAAATAGGTCCAGAACGCGTGCACCAGAAAGCACGTCCCAGCTCTCTAAGCGGGAAAACAGTGCTTCCTTGACTCTATCCGTAGTTGGTCGCGTCGCATCTCCGGGTACTGACTTCAACGGATTTCCGCCCGCTGCACCGGCAATAATACGGCTCATTCCAGCCTCAATCTTTAGTTAGTTCTTATTCAAAAATTCTTGAGATGACTCGTCCACCCAGGAACCAGCCATCTTCAGCAGTTCTGGGTATTTGCTTTGCCACTCGGGTACATTCATCAGCGCCTCAACATTGGCTCTGGCCTGCTCAATGAGCTTACGGTCCTTGATAATGCTTAGCTCTTTCAAGGCTGACCTACTTCCGGACTGCTGCGCACCGAGAATATTGCCTTCCCTACGTTCAGCCAAGTCGGCCTCGGCCAATTCAAATCCGTCCATGGTGGACTCGATTGTTTTGAGCCGCCTCACAGATGGATGATCAGCATCTAGCCACGTAGTCATTAGGCATGTTCCCTGCAACCCGCCACGACCAACACGTCCGCGAAGCTGGTGCAGCTGTGAGATTCCGAATCGTTCAGCGTCCATGATCACCATGAGAGTCGCGTTGTGGACGTCAACGCCAACTTCGATGACCGTCGTGGAAACTAGAACGTCGACGTTGCCCCCAGCAAATGAGTCCATAACGTCTTGTTTTTCATCTGAGTCCAATTGCGAGTGCAATGCTTCGACCCGCACATTAGCGAAACTAGGCATACCGGCCAGTAACTCCATCATGGCTTCAACGCTCATGGTTTGTCCCGACGATTCTTCATACGTCGACAGAAGTACACCTTGTTCTGCAGCGGTGTCAGTGATCCTAGGGCACACCACATACACTTGGTGCCCCTGACTCACTTCTTCCGTAATTTTCGAGAACAACCGTTCCCGGAAACTGGTCAGTTGCATTGGCACAATATGCGTTTGAATGGGCGCACGTCCAGCTGGCAAACGCTTGATGGTAGAGGTGTCTAGATCCCCAAATACTGTCATCGCGACGGTACGTGGAATTGGTGTAGCCGTCATGACCAAAGTGTGTGGAACCGCGTCACCAGACTTGTCTCGCAACGCATCGCGTTGCTCAACGCCAAATCTGTGTTGCTCGTCAACAACGACGAGCCCGAGTTCGGCAAACTGCACCTGGTCGCTAAGCAAGGCATGAGTACCGATAATCAAACCGATCTCGCCACTAGCGATGCCCAACAGGGCTTGTCGTCGTTGTGCCGTTTTTGCAGAACCGGTCAAAAGAGCAACGCCGGCCCCCACGCCTTCACCGAATAGTCCTGAGTCTGCAAGTCTGCCCAACATCTTAGTAATGGACGCAAAGTGCTGAGCAGCCAAAACTTCCGTTGGCGCTAAGAGGGCGGCTTGTCCCCCAGCATCAATGACTTGGAGAATTGCCCGCAATGCGACGATCGTTTTACCGGAGCCCACTTCACCCTGTAAAAGACGGTGCATTGGATGTGGTTGGGAAAGATCAGACGCAAGCTGATCCCCTACTTGTAGCTGGTCTTCGGTCAAGGTAAAAGGCAATTGCGCTTCAAACTTGTCAGCCAGTTTCCCGGACTGACGTGGACGCGCAACGGCATGCTGGGCACCGAGCTGACGACTACGTTCAGCTAGGGTCAGCTGCAATACAAATGCTTCTTCATAAGCAAAGCGTTGACGGGCAACGTACGCGTGCTTAACCTCGCGTGGCGCATGGCGCTGGAGGTACGCCTGGAAACGCTGGGGGTAATGATTTGATCCAAGAAGGTCGCTAGGGAGAAATTCAGGCAGGTTCTCTTCGATGACGTGTGGGAGAAGCAGCCCCATCAAATCTCGTATCCGCTTATTGGGCATCTTTGCCGATGCAGGATAGATAGGAATTGGTCGAGGGTCCGCTTGGGAGGCTTCGTCCAATACTGCGTAGTCTGGTTGGCTGAGTTGTAAGTGGTCCTGATACCAACCAACTTTTCCACTGAACATCGCGATAGTACCGACAGTCAGATCAGTGCGCGCTTGATAACCATTAAAGAAAGTCATCTTCAGTTCTTGTCCGCCAGAGCTCAGCTCATCACTAACCGTAACTTCATAGATGAAGCCTCGGCGTGAGTGCATCTGACGTTGGCTAACGTTGACAACCTGAGCGACCACGGTGACGTGTTCATCAAATGGCAACTCAGCGATAGGGGTCAGCTCACCGACTTCAACATATCGACGCGGAAAGTGCCACAGCAATTCCCCTACTGTTGTATATCCAAAAGCCTTTTCCAGTGCCGCGGCGTTCTTGTCGCCAAGGTAGGTGGAAAGTTCTGAAGCCTCAAAAGAAACCAGGGTCTGTTCAGTCATCATTCGTGCACAAGTCGGTGACGCTGACATTTATAGGATCGCCGTATTTCCCAATTAGTTCTATGGCTGGCTCTGCTTCAGGAACATGGACATGGACTCGCCAACGATAGGTATCTTCTTCCAATTGGTTCACCGGCGACATGATCACCGAATTGCCCATGGCGTCTAGCTGGCCACGCAACGTGGCCGCACCCAAGGCATCTAAGGAAACGGTGCACATGACTTCAACCCCGGATTCGGTTTCTCGATTCAGGTGAACATGCGGATCCTGCACCCTGTAGCCATGGAATGATTCATAAGATTCAAAATCAGTGACGTCATTACGGATCGCTGCACAGAGCTCATCAATGATGATCAGCATTCCCACTGCTCCGGCATCGACAACTCCGGCCTCAAGCAGTGGTTCCAATTCCGTTTCCGTACCCTTGACCGCTAGCTGCGCCGCCTGAGTCATTTGGGTCAACAGTGCGTCTAATGCAGCACGACTTTCGAGATCAGTCTTGATATGCGAAAGGGTCGATCCGGCAGCTAGAGCTATCGCATTAATTACCGAAAGCATGGTGCCTTCAACCGGTTCACTCAATGCAGACCATGAACGTACCTTTGCTCGCTCCAATCCTAGAGCGAGCAGAGGTGCGGTCAGGCGCTCGTGGCCAATCCATGGCTCGCTGAGGCCGCTAAGAAAGACGGCAAAGAGCGTTCCTGAGTTACCGCGGGCGGACTCCATGGATGCGCGCGCAGCAACTTCAAGAAAACCACCGATATCGTCACTTTTCAGTTGGCTAACGGCATCGTGCCCAGCCCGGGCGGTGAGATAGAGATTGCTCCCGGTATCCCCGTCTGCAACTGGAAAGACGTTGATGGCATTAAGTCGATCAGAGTGGTTCCCGAGACTCTTGACGCTCCGCGCAAGCCATTCATGAATTGCGCGCACGGAGGTATCGAGCTTTTGGGGAGTCATGGATTCCTAGTCCTTAGTTGAACTATTTAGATAGATCAGTGGTTTTCACGAACTCAGAAACTGTATCGTCCTGAAGCGCTTGACCAAACTTATCAATGGCTGCCATGTCTGGAACTACGATGGACTGACCGTCTGCAGATGTACCGGTACCACTATTTGGAAGGGTGAAGAATTCCATGTCGCTCTGACGAACGTTGAGCATGGACGATGCATATGAAGCAACCTGAGTTGAATCAAGAGAATCATCAACAGCAATGTATGGGGCGATCTGTCCCACGGCGTCCGATACCTTAGCAGGATTGGTCAGGGTGTCTTTAGACATGATCTGACCAAGCAAGGCCTTGACAAAAAGCTGCTGGTTCTTGACGCGCTGGTAGTCACTCTCGGGGAACGCGTGGCGTTCACGAACGAACGCTAATGCCTGATCACCGTTGAGGGTCTGAACACCTTCAGGGAAATTATTGCCCTTGAAAGATGTTGAATTGAATGCACGTGGATTGTTGATGGTCACGCCACCAACGGCATCGGTGAGGCCCTTGAAGCCTTCAAAGTCAATTGACGCAACGTGATTGATGCGAACGCCGAATAGACCTTCGAGGGTCTCGACAGCTTTGGAAACGCCACCATGGGCGAAGGCAGCATTAATTTTTGCTTCACCTACACCTGGGATGTTTAACCAGGTATCACGCATGATGGAGGTGACGAAAATGTTCTTGTGATCCGACGGGATATGAACCAGCATCATCGTGTCGGAACGACCGCCATTTGGCAGTGTGCCAAAGTCTTCGCTGTCTTCAGACGCATCTCGCGTGGCCCGAGTGTCAGTACCTAGCAGAAGAATATTGACTGCATCCTTGGACTCATCCTTAACTTCAGGACGGGTGTCCTCGTTAGGGAAGGCATCAGCAATCTTGCCACTCTCAGAGTCGAATGTTCGCCCCAGATTCCAAAGGTAGCCCGCGGCTACAAGCGCCGCAATTGCGACCAAAACAAGAATACTCAGTACTATCGCGCGGCCAGTATGTTTTTTCTTTACTGGCTGACTTGCGTGTGCATCGAAGGACATATGCTACCTTTCACAGTTTCATCTGAATACATCTTATCTGTCAGCGTAGGGATGTAGGCTTATGAAGTGTCTAAACTCAGTGTGAATTCCGAAGTGTCGCCGAAATGTTATGCAGATATAAAAAAGATTGCGACCATGGCGGCAAGCGTAGTTGCACTTGCTTCTCTCACTGCTTGTTCATCTGTCGCCGCCGTTGACGCTGCACCAGACGCGGCCAATCCTGCCTGCGCAGAGATGATGGTGGCGCTACCTGATTTAATCGGGGACGCACAACGACGGTCCACAACTTCTCAAGCTACCTCAGCCTGGGGCGATCCTTCGCAAGTAGTACTGCGTTGCGGCGTGCAAGTTCCTACGCCTACTTCAGATCCGTGTGTATCAGTCAATGATGTTGACTGGGTTGCTCACGAAGATGAAAAGTCAAAGATCTGGACATTGACCACCTACGGACGCACTCCTGCGACAGAAGTGGTGCTTGACCCGAACGTCATACCTTCCAGCACGGTGCTCGCTTCCCTTTCTGACGCGGCGGCCAAGATCCCAGCCCAAAAGGCGTGTGTAAGCGTCGATAAGGCAGAAAAGCTGTAGCCAAGAACCACTGAGCAATAACAAAGCGAGGAGACGAATCGTCTCCTCGCTTTGTTATTTGGAAAAGCAGTATGTCGTTTAGCGCAGTCCTACGTTTCGTTCAGTCGCCAAAGCTATGAGCTCATTGATGAGCTCTGGATATTCAATGCCAGTCTTGTCCCACATTTGTGGGTACATGCTTGACGGCGTAAAGCCCGGCATGGTGTTGATTTCATTGATGATCCACTCGCCCTCGGGCGTGTAGAAGAAATCAACGCGGGATAGACCTTCAGCGTCCAAAGAGTCAAAGGCTTTAACAGCAAGCTCGCGGATTTCTGTCGTGGCTTCTTCACTCAGTTCAGCTGGGCAACTGAGCTGGGCTGCGGTGCCATCCACATATTTCGCTTCAAAATCGTAGAAGGTGTGTCCGTTAGCTGCGACGGCAACTTCACCAGGCAATGAAGCTCGTGCAGCTGAACTACCCCGGCCTTCCAATACGCCACACTCAATTTCGCGACCAACGATGCCTTGCTCGACAATGACCTTAGGGTCTTCGGCCCGAGCGATTTCAATTGCGGCGCGAAGTTCCGATGGGACATCCACCTTGGTGATACCCACAGAGGAACCTGCACGGGCAGGCTTTACGAACAGTGGGTACTGAAGATTCTGGCAACGTTCTAGAGCAGATTCGCTATCGCGTAGCCACTGCTTATTGGTGATGACCTCATAAGGTCCAACGTTGAATCCAGCGCCTTCAAAAACGACCTTCATGAAGTGCTTATCCATGCCGATGGCACTGGCGGCAATTCCGGAGCCGACGTAAGGAACGCCTGCGGTTTCCAGCATTCCCTGGATTGATCCATCTTCGCCAAAAGGACCATGGAGCAATGGGAAGACCACATCAACTTCAGCAACCTCAGAAATGGTCGCGCCAGTCAATGACTGAAGAGATGTTGTATTGGTTTCAGGAGACAACTGCACCGGGTGGTCAACGGAGGAGATTTCCGGCAGTTGGCCGGAGTCCAAAGCCCAGCCCTCTGGGTCTTTGTCCAGCAAGGTCCAGCCTCCGTCACGAGTAATTCCCACTGGAATTACGTCAAAACGTTCACGATCAATGGCATGCATGACACCGGCTGCCGTTACACAAGATACGGAGTGCTCAGATGAACGACCGCCGAAAAGGAGCAGGACTCGGAGTTTACGATCGACCATTAGTGCTGTTCTCCTTCAGACTTCAATTCACGAGAAAGTAGACGTGCTGCCATGTTTTCAACACTTAGCGTACCTTCAAGAACCATGACTACTGCTTCAGTAATTGGCATTTCGACCTTGTGAGTCTGTGCCAGATCAAACACTGCACGTGCAGACTTGATGCCTTCAGCGGTCTGCGACATGCGGTCATTGACTTCTTCAAGGAAAAGTCCCTGCCCCAGCAAGCGACCCGCGGTGTTATTACGCGACAATGATGATGAGCACGTTGCCACCAGGTCACCCAGGCCGGAGAGCCCTGACAGAGTATCTAATCGGCCACCGAGCGCGAGAACTAGACGAGTGGTTTCTGCCAAGCCGCGGGTGATGACAGTCGATTTTGTATTATCACCCATGCCCATGCCATCACACATGCCAACAGCAAGGGCAATGATGTTTTTGACGATTCCACCAAGCTCCACGCCCAACACATCGTCATTGGTGTAAGGACGGAAATATGGTGCTGAACAAAGTTCTGCAATCCACTCAGCAGTTTCCGAATCTGTGCAAGCTACAACCGAGGCAGTTGGCTGCTCACGGGCAATCTCCATTGCAAGGTTTGGACCTGAAAGCACGGCTACTTGTTCGGCTGGCAATCCAGTCACTTCCGAGATGACTTCGCTCATGCGTAGATCGGTGCCGCGTTCCAGACCCTTCATCAGCGAAAGCAAAACCACGCCAGGCGCAAAGTGTTCTTTGAACGCCGCCAGTTCCTGTCGCAACGACTGCGCAGGAATGGCCAGGACCACAAGATCCGCATCCGTTAGCACTTCACGCTGATTTGAGGAAGCAGAGATGTTCGCCGGAAGCTTTGTTTCACGCAGGTAGCGGGAGTTGGTGTGGCGTTCATTAATTTCTGCAGCTGCGTCATCACGGCGAGCCCAGATTTGCACCGGAGTCCCCTTGTCCACAACGGAGTCGGCAAGTACTTTGGCGAAGGTGGTTCCCCAGCTGCCGGCACCCATGACGGCAATTTTACGTGGAAGCGGCTTAGTCATTATCTGTCCTCTAGAAAGTGATGATGAAGTCGATTAGTTTTCTGGCTTGTCGAAACTACGCCCGGTCTGAGTCTGGCCGTGGTCGCTAGGATCCCAGCGAGTAGCCGGAGCTTCTTCTTGACGAAGTTCGGCCTGCAAACCGGTAATTGCATCCATGATGCGGTCCGTGGCTTCTTGAAGAACGGTGCGAGTCCTGGGGCCATCACGCAAATCATCAAGGTTTACCGGCGCACCAACAGCGACGGTTACGTGTTTGCGAGGGAACAAATACATCTTTTTGGAATACCTAGGCAGTAGCTCTTGGTCTCCCCAGTGGGCCATAGGCACGACCGGCGCACCGGTCTGCAGCGCAAGACGCGCAGCACCAGTGCGACCGACCATTGGCCATAAATTTGGATCTCGGGTAAGGGTACCTTCTGGGTAGATCACAATGACTCCCCCAGCGTCCAGAACTTTTTGCGCTGATTTCAGAGATTCCCCAGCACTAGCTGAACTACGTGTCACCGGAACCTGACCGGTCTTCTTAAGGAACCAGCCAAGTAAAGGAACCTTAAACAAAGATTCCTTTGCCAGCCACCGTGGGAGCCTGCCGTTGCTATAGATTGCGTGGCCAACCACCAACGGATCAATTTCCGTCAAGTGATTAGGGCACACAATGTAGCCACCCTTTGGAAGAGAATCAAAGCCCTTCCATGACTTGCCTGTCATCAGGTTCATGCCTGAACGGACAATTCCTGCCAAGACAGAAAAAACAAGTTTGGTGCTAGCAGACTCTCCGGGAGCCAGGATCTTTACCACGTACGAGATCCCCTTAGTTAGTTGCTCAGCTCGACGTTTGCGCCCAGGCCCTGAAGCTTGTCCATGAAGTGCTCGTAACCGCGGTTGATGATTTCAATCCCGGTCACACGGCTGGTACCTTCAGCTGCCAAGGCAGCAATCAGGTGCGAGAAGCCGCCACGCAAGTCTGGAACGTCAATGTCTGCGCCGCTGAGTTTTGCTGGACCGACAACAACTGCAGAGTGCTTGAAGTTTCGCTGGCCAAACCGGCAAGGAGTGGACCCAAGGCAGTCAGTGTGCACCTGAACCGTAGAACCCATGCGCACCAATGCGTCGGTGAAACCGAAACGGTTTTCGTAGACCGTCTCGTGAATTACTGAGACGCCCTTAGCCTGAGTCAAAGCGACAACCAACGGCTGCTGCCAGTCGGTCATGAAGCCGGGGTGAACGTCGGTTTCGAGGATCAACGGATTCAGATCTCCACCTGGGTGGTAGAAACGAATGCCGTTGGACTTGACCTCGAACTCGCCACCAATCTGGCGGTAGACGTGCAGGAATGCGGTCAGGTCACGCTGCTGCGCGTCCTGAACGAAAATATCACCCTTGGTCACCAGCGCTGCCGAAGCCCATGAAGCTGCCTCGTTGCGGTCTGGCAGCGAAGTGTGGTCAAAGCCGCTGAGCTTATCTACACCCTGAATACGGATCACACGGTCACGGTGTACAGAGATGATTGCGCCCATCTTCTGCAACAGCGAGATCAAATCTAGAATTTCTGGCTCAATAGCTGCGTTGCTGACCTCGGTAACACCCTTAGCACGAACTGCCGAAAGCAGTACCTGCTCGGTGGTGCCGACGCTTGGGTACTGGAGGTTCAGCTTAGCGCCGGTGAGACCATTTGGAGCCGAGATACGAATGCCATCAGGAGCCTTGTCTACGACTGCACCGAATTCGCGAAGAACTTCTAGGTGGAAATCGATTGGACGGTCACCAATGCGGCAACCACCAAGGTCTGGAATGAAGGCTTCACCCAGTGCGTGGATCAGTGGGCCACAGAAAAGAATAGGAATACGTGAATCACCAGCGTGCGCATCAATTGCTTGATTCGACGCGGTCTTCACATTGGTTGGATCCAGCGAGAGGTCACCGGTGGTTGGGTCCTGATCAACCTTGACTCCGTGGATTTCAAGCAAGCTGCGTACTACAACGACATCTTTAATCTCCGGTACGTTTCGCAAAACCGAAGGAGTGTCACCGAGCAGAGCTGCAACCATGGCTTTTGGCACTAGGTTCTTAGCTCCGCCGACTCGTACGGTGCCCTTAAGTGGGACACCACCATGGATCGTCAAGATCTTACCCATGTATGAATTACCTCATCGCGTAGTCGTTATCGCCCGCCGAAGCTTTTGAGCTTTCGAACTGGCAGGACTTAGCAAGCATACCGCTTATCTAGCTGTTGATACGTTCAGGTCATCGTGTGGCGCACACATTGTGAGCATGCTTTCAGCCACGTCAGCCTTCTCGCACGGTATGTGCGTCCTTAAAGAAAGGTAGGTCCGTTCTTCACCTATTTGAACAGATGAGAACGGACCTATTATTCCTCAATTGCGCGTGAGAATTATTCGGCGGTTTTAGCAGGCAGGGTTCTTGGCTTGTACTCCGGGCGCGTGGCTTCATACGCCGTGATGGCGTCTTCCTGCTGTAAGGTCAGCCCGATGTCATCCAAACCTTCCATCAGGCGCCAGCGAGTGTAATCATCAATCTGGAACGGAGCAGAAATCGATCCACACTGAACCGTGCGTGACTCAAGATCAACGCTCACGGTAGTGCCTGGATTATTTTCCAGTTCCTTCCAGATCAGCTCAATGTCGCTTTGCGCAACCTCGGCAGTAACCAATCCCTGCTTGCCAGAGTTCCCACGGAAGATATCGGCAAATCGAGCTGAGATTACAGCTTTGAAGCCGTAGTCTTTCAGCGCCCATACTGCGTGTTCACGGGAAGAACCGGTACCAAAGTCTGGGCCCGCTACCAACACAGAACCTTCGTTGAATGGTTCCTTGTTCAGGATGAAGTTCTCGTCGCGGCGCCAGCCAGCAAACAAGGCATCCTCAAACCCAGTACGGGTAATACGCTTCAGATAAACGGCAGGGATGATCTGGTCCGTGTCAACGTTGCTCTGACGCAGTGGGACACCAATGCCGGTATGAGTAAGAATCTTTTCCATGATGGTAATCCTTTCTAGACTGCGGCCGGAGTATTGGCCAGGTCGCTAGGTGAAGACAGGGTTCCGCGCACTGCGGTTGCAGCTGCAACCAGCGGTGAAACCAAGTGGGTACGCCCACCCTTGCCCTGACGTCCTTCAAAGTTTCGGTTGGAGGTCGAAGCGCAACGCTCCCCTTCGTCCAACTGGTCTGGATTCATTCCCAAGCACATTGAGCAACCGGCGAATCGCCATTCTGCTCCGAAGTCTTTGAATATCTGATCCAAGCCTTCTGCTTCGGCTTCCAAGCGAACGCGAGCCGAACCCGGAACGACAATCATCCGTACGTTTGGATCTTTGACCTTGCCCTTGACTACTTCTGCAGCCGCTCGCAGATCTTCCATGCGGGAGTTGGTGCATGATCCCAAGAAGACTGTGTCTACACGGATGTCCTTCATTGGCGTTCCGCCAGTCAGGCCCATATAGGTTAATGCGCGTTCGCAAGCCTTACGGTCATTCTCGTCTTCATAATCTTCCGGGGAAGGAACACTCTGCGAGAGTGAAACGCCTTGACCAGGGTTAGTACCCCAGGTGACAAACGACTCAAGTTCATCAGCATTCAGGAAGACTTCTGCGTCAAAGCTCGCGCCTTCATCAGAATGCAAGGTGTTCCAGTTGGCAACTGCTGCGTCCCAGTCTTCGCCTTGTGGCGCGTGTGGACGTCCCTTGACGTATTCAAAAGTCGTTTCATCTGGAGCAATCATGCCAGCGCGAGCGCCAGCTTCAATTGACATGTTGCAGATGGTCATACGTGCGTCCATGGACAGCGAGCGAATTGCTGAACCGCGGTATTCAAGTACGTAACCTTGACCGCCACCGGTACCGATCTTGGCAATAACAGCCAAGATAATATCCTTTGCGGTAACACCCGGCTTCAGAGTGCCTTCAACGTTGATGGCCATGGTTTTAAAGGGCTTCAGGCTCAGAGACTGAGTAGCCATGACGTGTTCAACTTCGGAAGTTCCGATACCAAATGCCAAAGCGCCGAAGGCACCGTGGGTTGAGGTGTGGGAGTCTCCGCAAACGACGGTCATGCCAGGTTGGGTCAGTCCCAGCTGGGGGCCGACAACGTGAACGATTCCCTGTTCCTTGTCACCCAGCGAGTGCAGACGCACGCCGAACTCTTTACAGTTCTCGCGCAAGGTTTCGATCTGCGTACGGCTGGTGAGATCAGCAATAGGCTTATCGATTTCAAGCGTGGGAGTGTTGTGATCTTCTGTCGCAATGGTCAGATCTGGGCGACGAAGTTGACGTCCCGCTAAGCGCAAACCTTCAAAGGCCTGCGGGGAGGTCACCTCGTGTAATAGGTGGAGATCAATGTAGATCAAATCAGGCTGACGGGCTTCGCCGTTGCCTTCTCCATGGCGCACAACGTGTGCGTTCCAAACTTTTTCTGCCAATGTCTGGGGCGACTGCATGACGGACATGCGACACACTCCTCAAGCTACGTAATTGTGGTAGTTCAACTTTGACACTTCACAGAGAGTCTTTTCCAGTATGCGGACTTGAATCTCAAATAATGAGACGCGATACTAACTGTATGACTATTGGTAGCGGTGTAGGCGTACTCGACAAAGCAGCGGCTATTCTCAACGCGCTTGAGAATGGACCCACTTCCCTTTCTCAGCTTGTGGACCTGACCGATATTTCACGTCCCACCGTGCATCGCATTGCCCAATCCTTGGTGCATCACGGACTCGTTGGACGAGACATGCATGGCCGTTTTGAGCTGGGCAACCGGTTGGTAGAGCTGGCTAGCGCCGCCGGCGAAGACCGTCTTGTGAGCGCCGCTGGACCGATTCTGATTAAGCTTCGAGATATCACCGGTGAGAGTACTCAGATTTTCCGCAAGCAAGGTGACTTCCGTGTGTGCATTGCCAGCGCAGAACGACCTATCGGCTTACGAGACACCATTCCGGTAGGAACACAGCTGTCCATGAAGGCAGGCTCCGCCGCCCAGATCCTGCTTGCGTGGGAAGACAATGAACGCATGGTTGATGGGCTTCACCATGCTCGCTTCACTCCAACGATCCTCGCCGGCGTGCGCAGACGCGGTTGGGCCCAATCACTGGGCGAACGTGAACCAGGCGTCGCTTCTGTTTCAGCTCCAGTTCGCGGACAGTCTGGAAGAGTCATCGCCGCGTTATCGCTGTCAGGACCGATTGAACGTCTAACCCGACAGCCGGGCAAAATACATCATGAAGCGGTGACCAGCGCGGCCCACGAACTTTCCGAACTACTGCGCGTTCAGAACGACCACGTCTAAGCGCTGAGTTGCACTACGCTGCGGCCGCTAGGCTGACTTAGCTGAAGTGATCAAAGCCCGCACTTCCAAGAGCGGGCTTGCCACCCACAGTCACCACAGACCGACGGCCACTGCGGGCAGTGACTTTGCCAATGACAGTGAATTCTTCTGGCACATCCGAAGCGTTCGGGAAAGCAGCCAGGAGTCCAAAATCCTCACCGCCGTGCAAAACCCACTTCATCGGCTCTTGCTTGGTCAACACGGCAGCCGGCTTTAACCGTTCAGCAAATTTCTTGAGAACCTCAAGATCAAAATCAATGCTCACACCGCTGGCTTTAGCCATACGGGTGCTGTCACGAATCAGCCCATCCGAAATATCCATTAGTGCATGAACACCAGCTTCTGCGGCGCGAGGTCCAGAGCCTAGTGGAGGAACAGGCCTACACTGTCCAGCGACTAACCGACGCACAGCTCGGTTCCAGGTTGCTGAATCGCTTTGATGCTCCAGTACTTCTAGACCGGCACCAGCATCACCCAAATGGCCAGCCACAGCAATGAGGTCACCCGGCTTGGCACCGCTACGCAGAATTTTTCCATGCTCAGATTCACCGAGCACCGTGGTAGTCACCGAAATTTCTGAGGCCTTTCCAAGATCACCGCCGAGGATAGTCAGTTCCTCTGCTCCGAGATACTTGATTGCATCCGTAACGCCCTGGGCAAAATCCTTGGCCCACTCCAATGGCGTGTTACCAGGAAGGGATAACGAGATAACAGCCCCAGTGGATTTGCCACCCATTGCGTTGATATCAGAGACATTTTGGGCAATTGATTTCCACCCAATGTCATAAGCCTTATGTTCTTGCCCGCTAGGCCAGACCAACCTGAAATCTTGATTTTCAACTAGCGTGTCAACCGAAACGAGAACTTCTCCCCCGGCCACACGCAACGCACCCGCATCGTCACCGGGACCCAAGCTCGCTTTGCTTGAATCAAGAAGCGGCAAAATGGCGTCAAGTATTCCTTGCTCGCCAAGGTCACCAACCGTAGCTTCGGATTGAAAATTAGTCACGGAGTTCTATTCGGCTTTCTTTGCTGCCGAGCTGATGAGTTCGGCATAACTGTTGTAAGTGTTCAGGTACTGATCAACCGGATCAACGATTGCCGTCCGGACCAAACCCGACACAGAACGTTGAATATTCTTCAACGCTTTTCTACGTTTAACTTTAGCCACTATTCGATTGACGAACGAGCACCCTATACCCAGCACCACGCCAAGCAACACACCAATGACAAGAACCAACGTTGGTACGGCTATGCCCTCTATGCGCGGTGCTTCTGGCAGGTCAAATTGGAAGTATCCGGCCACCGGGTAGGCCGCGAGCCAAAGAGCCCCTGCCAGTGCAGCGAGCAGTGCCACCCACTGAACAAACTTGATCACTGGCCACCACCAAGAAGGACGTTCCACCCCAAGTGGTGTTGCGGCGATGGCTGAGTCTACTGCGCTGTCCAACGAAGTAACGTTTGAGCTGACATCATCTCTAATCGGTTCATGCCAGCTCTCCGGCAATTGACTTGTAGCCTCTGCTACGTACTTGTCGATCCCATGATCAATAGCCGCGGATTCTGCAACCGAGAGCTCTGGACGCGAAGTAATGGACACATCAGAAGTTTGCCTACTACGCCCCAAATTCATTCTCTGCAACGGGTCATTTCGCAGTCGGATCAACCACGTGGTCAGTGGCCAGCCGGTGCGTTGCGCGCCACGAAGCTTGTACGAAGTTTCAACAGCATCAGCGATGTACTTTGCTCCATGCGCATTGGCAATTGTCTGTTCAAGCTCTGCTTGATGCATTTGCCCCGGCAAACGCACCTTTTCGGTACTCAAATCACCGTTGAGCTTATGGATAACTTGATCTACGTCAGAACGTAAACGCCGAGTAGACAAAGCCTTGTTCTTAGCCACAGTTGCAATCTGCTTCTGAACCTCGTCCAGGCCCTCGCCAGTCACAGCAGAAGCACAAACTACCGGCAACCGTTCGAGACCAGATTGCGCGAGGATCTCGCGCAGTGAATGCACGACGTTCTTGCGGTCTGTTTCTGCAACCTTGTCGATCTGGTTCAGGACAATCACAATATTTCCCTGCTGACTGCGCAAGGAATTCAGATATCCATGATGAATCGACGCGTCGGCGTACTTCTGGGGATCTAGCACCCAGACTAAGAAGTCCACTTGACCAACCAGCCGGGCGGCAATCTCATGGTGTTCTACTCTTGTGGAGTCCATATCGGGCAGATCCAAGAGCATCAAGCCTGAGTCTAGGGACTTCTTGGTTACCCTTCTTTTCCCTTCAGCAGATTTCTCAATGACGTGGCGGTCAGTGACTTCTAGCCAATCAAGGAGTTCGTTGGCACCTTCGGTCTCCCAAATGGCTGCGACGGTCTTTGTTGTTGTAGGTCGAATGACCCCTGTGCTTGCTAGCTTCTGGCCAACGAGTGCGTTGAAGAGTGTGGATTTTCCGCTTCCGGTAGCCCCGAACAACCCAACTACTACGTGGTCAGCTGATAGTTGACGGCGTGATTCAGCTTTGTTGATGACTGCAGCGGCTAAATCTATACTCTCCGTGTCCAGGTATGGTTCAGCAAGTTGCATCGCTTGGACGACGCTGTTGATCTGCTGATCAAGACCATTGGCTGCACGAACTACTTTGCGTTCCGTCATTTGCGGGCCCCCTTGTTGTTCAGGCTCTCCGTAGCACGGTTCAATGCCTCTACAACCTCAGGCTGCGAGTGTCCGTCTATTTCATTCGTGTAGATCTCAGATGTATTTGCAATGAGTGCTTTTGCTCGCGTATCAAGCATTTTTCTTGCTCGTGAAGCCATGCGACGCACAGCGTCCTCACCAAAAATCGCTTCCAAGAGCTTTTGGCCAACAACCGCGGACCCGCCGGCAATACCGATCTCTAGCCCGGTGAGCCCAGCGGTGGAGGCAAAGACCACCACCATCAAGATCACCGCGACTCCGTTAACACCAAAAGCGGCCATACGGGCGGTCTTGCGTTTGCCCGCACCTTCTTCACGGATCATCTCAAGAATGT
Source organism: Glutamicibacter sp. MOO4 (assembly GCF_056934395.1). NCBI lineage: Bacteria > Bacillati > Actinomycetota > Actinomycetes > Micrococcales > Micrococcaceae > Glutamicibacter > Glutamicibacter sp. MOO4. The sequence goes on along the minus strand of NZ_CM167800.1, from coordinate 926,096 downwards.
CTTTTTGCCAAAGCCGAATGCTGTCGGCAGCTTGCTCATTAAAGTCAGCGGCGGGCCGAGGCGAACTGAGTTCGCCTCGAAGCACTTGCCCCAGAGGTGTGTTTTTCCAAGATCGGTCTATGTCGTGGCAGGCTTTGGTGATTTCTGCAATGAAGACTGTATGGAGTCCAGATTCAATCGCCTGTTCCACTTTATGGGTCGCGGCTGGCCGACCAGAGAAGAACGAACTCACGCGATCACGCATGCGGCCAACAGCACCTTCAATCCCGCGAAGTAGCTCTCCTGCGCCGACGAAGTCTTGCCACCGGGCCAAGATTTCGCCTCGAAGAAGCGAACCGTCGTCTAGCCCTTCGTTAATTCTCGCCAGCGCTTGATCGAACCTGTCGGAAGTTAGTTTGCGAAGTTCAGCTAGTTGGTTCTCCTGATCTTGCACTTCAGCCAGCAGCTCACCTGCGTCAGCTGTGGTTCTGCGCATTGCTCCTTCAAGCGTCTGGGCTGCCAGTTGCTGTCGCCTAGTCGCATCCGCAGCCAGTTCGTTAAGCCACTGAGATAGTGGAGCTACTTGGTCTGCTGGAATTAGCTTGTCGTCGTTTAGCTGCGTCTCGTTCAGTACATGAAGCAGCGCGGGGTCAAGATTCTTTTCCGTTAACAGCCGGCGTAGATCAGGGACGATATCTTTTTCAGCGCCCAGAGGTACGCGGTTGAGTACGACGCACACAGTAATGTTTCGAACTCCGGCGTCGGTGAGCAGATCCCACGGTAGGGCATCGGCATACCGGTTGGCTGTGGTGACAAAAATCCACAAATCCGCGGCGTTCAAAAGCTGTCCCGCAAGCGCTCTATTATCGTCGGATACCGAGTCAATATCCGGCGCGTCCAAAATTGCTAGACCTTGCGGAACGCGTTCGTGTGGAGTCATGAGCAGCGCATCACTTCGAGATGAGTCGCCGCCCACAGCAAAGCCCTGTCCTGTTACTCTGATGAGTTCCGGTAATACGCGTTCCGAATCAAAAAAAGCTTGGTCTGCAGGATTAAATGCAAGGACTGGAGTTCGAGTGGTTGGCCTCACGGCACCGGAAACGCTGACTTGCTCCCCCAGTAACGAATTCACCAAAGTCGATTTTCCTGAACCGGTAGACCCGCCAACCACGGCGAGCAACGGTGCTCCCAAGTTTGATACACGGGGCAGAAGGTAATCAGAAATCTGGTGCAAGGTTTTGGCACGCAGCTCTTCGCTTTGGGACACAGCTTCTGAAGGACCGTGAACAAAGACTAATTCGGTGAGTGTGTCTCGTAGTTCAGTCAGGTTCTGGGTGGCGACGCTGCTGAATCCTCTACCACTAGCAACATTACTTGCTGCGTTTTCGCTCTGATCTGAATTCGACTCCATGTGCACCATCTTGCCTTATGACAACGGTGATTATGGAGAGCCCAACGCAGAATTTTGGGGCAAAAGAAAAAACCACGGATTTCTCCGTGGTTTTAATATGGTGACCCCAACGGGATTCGAACCCGTGTTGCCGCCGTGAGAGGGCGGAGTACTAGGCCGCTATACGATGGGGCCGTATGCCGAAGACGGATCTTCAACTCACCAAATTGCTTTGGTGAAGCGCTGGGATACCAGGACTCGAACCTAGAACGACAGAACCAGAAACTGCTGTGTTGCCAATTACACCATATCCCAATGTGACTTGGAGGTTTAGGGAATTCAGATAGTTCTGATTTCCGTCCACTCCCGCAGCACGAGATAAAACTATACAGCTCTACGATTATCTACACAAATCGGAAACTGTGTTGGTTTTTAAGGAGATATTGCGCGACATGGTGCGGAACCACTCAGTTCAGTTCACCTTCATCAAGTGCAGAACCCAGTGTTTAGTATCTGTGAATTAACGCACTCTTCCTACGACTAGCCAAGAACGAAACAGAGAGTTCTGCGTCGAAGGTAGACCAAGGCGTCAGTGACACAAAAACATCGCCCCGAGGGCTACAACAAAAATGTTGCGGCACCTCGGAGCGACGGATCGAATCAAGAAAACCTACAGTGGCTATCTATCGGCTTTCACCGAAGGCACGCAGGCGGTTCAGGCTTGATTCGCGTCCCAGGATTTCCATTGACTCGAAAAGTGGAGGAGAAACTCGCTTGCCTGAGATGGCAACACGGGCTGGACCAAATGCCTGACGAGGCTTCAATTCCAGTTCATCAACGAGCTTGGCACGCAGGGCAACCTGAATGTGTTCAGCATTCCATTCGCTGACAGTTTCCAAAGCGGCTACCGATGCATCAACGACCTCGACCAAGTTAGCTGGCATGCCCTTGAGCGCATTGTCAGCGATAACGATCTGATCATCTGATTTGAAGAGGAATTCAAGCATGTCTGTAGCTTCGCCGAGCAAGGCAATGCGTTCCTGCACCAGTGGAGCAGCCTGATCCAAGATCTCGTTTTCGCGCGCGGTAAGTTCTTCACCAACAAGCTGAGCAGCCTGAAGGTAAGGAACCAAACGGTCACGGAAATCTAGTGGATCAAGCATGCGCACGTGAGTACCGTTGATAGCTTCGGCCTTCTTCACGTCAAAGCGTGCTGGGTTAGACAGCACGTCCGTCACGTCAAAGGCTTCAATAAGCTGATCACGCGAGAAGATATCTTCATCAGCGCTTAGGGACCAACCAAGGAGCGCCAAGTAGTTCAGCAGGCCTTCTGGGATGAAGCCGTTGTCACGGTGCAAGAATAAGCTTGATTCTGGATCACGCTTGGAAAGCTTCTTGTTGCCCTGTCCCATTACGTATGGCAGGTGACCAAAGCGCGGCATGTACTGTGCGACGCCAATGTCGTGGAGCAGTGCGTACAGGACAACCTGACGTGGAGTTGAAGAAAGCAAGTCTTCTCCACGAAGCACGTGAGTGATACCCATCAACGCGTCATCGATAGGGTTGACCAGCGTGTAAAGCGGCTGTCCGTTGGCGCGGACTACAACGTAGTCCGGAACAGTGCCTGGTTTGAAGGTGATCTCTCCGCGAACAAGGTCGTTGAAGGTCACATCGTGATCCGGCATGCGAACGCGCAAGACTGGCTCGCGGCCTTCTGCCTTGAACGCTGCTTTCTGCTCATCGGTGAGTTCACGGTCAAAGTTGTCGTAGCCCAGCTTAGGGTCACGACCAGCAGCCTTGTGGCGCGCTTCTACTTCTTCCGGGGTGGAGTAGGACTCGTATACGTGTCCAGCTGCACGAAGCTTTGCAATGACATCTTGGTAGATCTCGCCTCGCTGTGACTGACGGTATGGCTCGTGTGGTCCGCCAACATTGACGCCTTCGTCCCAGTCGATGCCCAACCAGCCCAATGCTTCAAGCACTTGGTTGTAGCTTTCTTCCGAGTCGCGCTTTGCGTCGGTGTCTTCGATGCGGAAAATCATCTTTCCACCGGTATGACGAGCGTAGGCCCAGTTGAACAGGGCCGTGCGGATCAAGCCAACGTGTGGCGTACCTGTGGGTGATGGGCAAAAACGAACGCGTACTGGGGTGTCTTCGGTTACTTCAGGAATCAGCGATAGATCAGTCATGATGTCTACATTCTATGCCTTTGAAGCCGAAAGTTGCAGTTAAACCGCAAGGCTCCCGATCACATAAATGATCGAGAGCCAGTGCGGTTCCACCAATTTGATGATGGCAAGTTGGGCAGGATAGCTAGGGAGCGCCTGTCTGCCTAGTAGACGATACTTAACGTCTAAATACACTTCGCAAGGAGCCAATGCCCTCAACTTCAATTTCAACTACGTCTCCAGCTTCAACCAAACCAACACCCGCTGGAGTGCCGGTCATGATGACGTCACCTGGCAGGAGGGTGAATGCCTCGGAGGCGCGAGCCACAAGTTCGTTCACTGGCCAGATCATCTCGTTAGTAGATCCGTCCTGACGGACTTCACCGTTCACGCGAGTCACAATGCCAGCGTCATCTGGATCGGCCAGTTCAGTTTCAATCCAAGGACCCAATGGGCAAGATCCGTCAAATCCCTTGGCACGTGCCCACTGCGGATCTGACCGCTGTGCATCCCGTGCGGTCAGGTCATTTGCCACCGTGTAGCCAAAGATCACGTCTTGAGCTTTGTCTGCTGGAACATCCTTGCAGATGCGACCAATGACCACAGCAAGTTCACCCTCGAAAGAGACTTCTTCAGAGAATGCCGGCAGAGTAACCGGGTCGCCGTGACCAACCACCGAAGTGTTGGGCTTAAGGAACATGATTGGTTCCTTTGGAACCTCATTACCTAGTTCCTTGGCATGTTCGCGATAGGTGCGGCCGAATCCGACAACCTTGGAACGAGGAATGATCGGCGCGACAAGCCGAACGTCATCCAAGCTATGGGTCGCACCAGTTGTCTTGATTCCTTGGAAGAACGGGTCTCCCGCGAGAACGTGAATATCATTTCCATCAACGACGCCGTAAAGCGGGTCGCCGTCTACTACAAACCTTGCTATCTTCATTCGATTACTTCTCTTATCTAATCTTGTTTTGCCAGCGAAGTTCGTTCGCCTCGAATAAACTCGTTCATCTCGTCTTCAGAAATATCATCGAGGGAAAATTCCGGGTACCCGGCTGGGTTCTTGGACTGCCACTGCCACATGTCGCGGGCCATTTCCTCGACACCACGCTCTGCCTTCCAGCCTAGCTCCAAGCGAGCGGTAGTCGGGTCGCCATAGTACTCGGCAATATCGCCCGGGCGGCGATCAACAAGCTTGTAGGGAAGCTGCCGTCCACAAGCACGTGAGAACGCACCGATAACGTCCAAGACGCTTGTGCCGCTTCCTGTGCCAAGGTTCCATACATATTGTCCGCTGTGCTCATTGAGGAAGTCCAAGGCATCCAGATGGCCTTGGGCTAGATCCATGACGTGGATGTAGTCTCGAACGCCAGTCCCGTCATAGGTTGGGTAATCATTGCCGAAGACTTGAACTTCACTGCGTCGTCCGACCGCAACCTGAGCGATGAATGGCATCAGGTTATTCGGAATGCCCTGTGGATCTTCGCCAATATTGCCGGACGGATGAGCACCAACAGGGTTGAAGTAACGCAAAGTCGCAATGGACCAGGATGAATCAGAGACAGCCAAATCTTCAAGGATCTGTTCAATGTGGAGCTTGGTACGACCATACGGGTTGGATGCGTCTCGTTGAGCGCCTTCAACCAACGGCAATTCGGTTGATTCCGCATATACGGTGGCCGAAGAACTAAAGACCAAGCGTTTCACGCCTGCCTTTTCCATTGCGGAAACCAAATTCAGGGTGCCAACCACGTTGTTCTGATAATAGGTAATTGGCTTTTCTACTGACTCGCCAACGGCCTTCAGACCACCGAAATGGATCACAGCATCAGGCTTGGTTTCTAGAAGAACAGACTCAAGACGGTCGCTGTCCAGCAGGTCACCGGTAAACAATTGCGGTGCTGAGCCAGACATCTCACGTACTCTCTTGAGCGACTCAGGCGAAGAATTGCTCAGGTTATCAAAGACGGATACTTTGTGTCCTGCTTCTAGCAATAGGAGCACAGCGTGCGATCCTATGTAGCCAGCTCCGCCAGTTACCAGTACGTGCATTGCAGTCCTTTACAACTCAAAAACGATGGCCTCGGGAAAGAATCCCCGAGACCATCGTAGTCGTTTGTTATGGCCTCTAAGCCAAGCGCTCAAGCCAACCGTGTCGATCTTCAACGGTACCCAGCTGGATACCCAAGAGTTCTTCACGGATAGACATGGTCACTTCACCTGCTGGAGCACTTTCGTTTCCGATAAGTTCATCTCCATTTTTGAGCACACCAATCGGAGTAATGACTGCGGCCGTACCACAAGCGAATGCTTCGGTGATTTCGCCTGAAGCGATTCCGTCACGCCATTCGTCAAGGGTAATCTTGCGCTCTTCAACCTCCATGCCACGATCCTTGGCAAGCTGAATGACCGACGAACGGGTGACACCTTCAAGGATTGTCCCGGTCAGCGCAGGTGTAATGAGCTTCTGATCCTTTGTTACAAAGAAAACGTTCATGCCGCCAAGTTCTTCAACAGCATTGTCGTTGAACGAATCCAAGAACAAGACCTGCTTGCAGCCGTGCTCTTCCGCTTCCAGCTGGGCAATCAGGGAAGCAGCATAATTGCCTCCACACTTAGCCGAGCCGGTACCACCGCGCCCGGCACGGGCGTAGTCTTTGGAAACCCAGATGGCCACAGGCTTGAGCTCTCCCCCGAAGTAATTACCGGCTGGAGAAGCAATGACGCGGTAGGAAACTTCTCGCGCAGCGCGCACTCCGAGGAAAGCTTCAGTAGCAATCATGAACGGGCGCAGGTAAAGAGCTTCACCTTCACCGGTTGGAACCCACTCGACATCGGTAGCAACAAGCTTCTTCAAGGAATCAACAAACACGTCCTCGTCCAGCTGTGGCAGAGCCAACCGCTGTGCCGACTTGTTCAAGCGCGCAGCGTTAGCCCGCGGACGGAAGCTCCAAACTGAGCCGTCCTCGTGACGGTATGCCTTCAGACCCTCAAAGATCTCCTGGCCGTAGTGAAGCACCGAGGCGGCTGGATCCATGGCGATTGGACCGTAGGGTTCAATTCGAGCGTCATGCCATTGACCATCGCGGCCACCTTCATTGGAGGTCCAATCGACAACTGCAGTGTGGTCAGTGAAGAAATCTCCAAAGCCCGGGTTAGCCAAAACGCTGGCGCGCTCCTGGGCACTCTTGCGACTTGTTGAAAGATTTTCGGTGAATTCCATCTACCCTTGGACTTCCTAGCTCAATAATCAAAAGAACGGATGCCCCACGTTTACGCGGAACATCCGTTCGTGGAATTGCCACCGGTTAGGAACTAACCGGAAACGTCTGTTTTCAGCTTATGCCAGTAGAGCGACAATTGCATCGCCGATTTCACTTGTGGTGCGATTATCGGTCAATTCCTGTCGCGAAGTGATCTCTTTTTCAACAGCTTGCTCAACTGTGCGTGCTTCTTCTGACAATCCGAGATGATCAAGCATCAAAGCCACAGACAGAATGGCAGCCGTTGGATCAGCCTTCTGCTGGCCAGCAATATCAGGAGCTGATCCATGTACCGGCTCAAACATTGAAGGGTAGGTGCGCTCCATGTTGATATTGCCACTGGCAGCTAGTCCGATGCCACCAGTAATGGCTCCAGCCTGGTCAGTCAAGATGTCACCAAACAGGTTGTCAGTAACGATGACATCAAAACGAGATGGGTCCGTGGTCAAGAAAATCGTGGCAGCGTCAACGTGGAGGTAGTCATGAGTGACCTCAGGGAATTCCTCAGCAACGGCTTCCACGGTTCGCTTCCACAAGTGGCCTGCGTGCACCAAGACGTTGTGCTTGTGAACCAAAGTCACGTGCTTACGTTCGCGTTCTGAAGCGCGGCGGAATGCATCACGAACCACTCGCTCAACACCGTAGGCAGTGTTCACCGAAACCTCTGTGGCAATTTCGTGCGCGGTTCCGGTGCGCACCGAACCACCATTGCCTACGTATGGTCCTTCGGTACCTTCACGAACCACGACAAAGTCAATGTTGCCAGGGTTAGCCAGCGGGCTTTCAATGCCGGCATAAAGCTTGGATGGACGTAGGTTCACGAAGTGATCCAAGGAGAAGCGAAGCTTCAACAGCAATTCACGTTCAATGATTCCTGAAGGAATACGAGTATCACCAGGAGCTGCACCTACGGCACCAAAAAGAATGGCGTCGTGCTGTTTGATTGCAGTCAGCGTCTCATCTGGGAGAGTCTCTCCAGTTTCAAGCCAGTGTTCTGCGCCAAGTTTGTAGTAAGTGAGCTTGACGTCTTGCTTGCCACCATTGGTGACGAACTTCAGAACTTTGACCGCTTCAGTTATAACTTCTGGGCCAATCCCGTCACCTGGAATGACCGCAATATCAATTTCATTTGCCATGGTTCAACTCTAGCGACCACAGTCCAACATGTGAGAGTTCGTCTCATATTATGAGAACTCTGCGACTTTCAATTACAGACTTCAAACCTGAGCATGACGTGCACCGTCTCAACGACTCGATATCCTAGATCTAGCGGACACCGCTGTATCGGTTTTATCTGTCCGCAACTGACACCACTGAATTGAAGGAAGCATTGTTTCTTGCTAATCCCCACCGTCGCATTGACGGTTGGATCCGCGCGAATCCACGACGCGTAGATTTCATCACCGGGCTCGTTTACACACTTTTCTGTGTGCCCGGCACCATCGGTTTAACCGGCTCCATGTCAGTCACTGCAATGTTGTCCATTTTTGCGATTGCCCTTCTGCAATCCGCTCCAATGATGGTCCGCAGACGATTCCCGTGGGCAGCAACTCTGGTTATAGTCGTGGGCCATCTACTGCAGCTGGCCTTTGATGGCCTGATTCTTCCGTCTCAGATATCAGTGCCCATCATGATCTACACCATGGCCGTGTACGGGAAACGTTGGCAGTCATTCGGCACGTTGGCGCTCGGGTTTCTAGGCGCCATACTTGCCACCTTCAAGCTTTTCAGCCCGTCTCAGTACAGCCCAGAAGTCTCAACTGGGTTATCCGCTGACATGATCTTTTCCTTCGTGGGATTGGCGTTGCTCGTGACCTTGTCTTGGACCTTTGGCGACTTGGCGCGGACACGCAGACTAGCCATGAAATCCCTCAAGGATCATGCAGACAGACTGGAAAACGAACGAATCATGGAACGGGCCTTGGCTGCCTCAGATGAGCGAAACCATATTGCCCGAGAAATGCACGATATCGTTGCTCACTCGCTCTCTGTGATCATTACCCAAGCAAACGGCGCACGCTACGCTGCGATCAAAGATCCGCAAATTGCAATCGACACCTTGAAGACTGTCTCTGATACCGGTCGTGCCTCACTCAAAGAAATGCGCCGACTCTTGGGCGTGCTGCGAAAGGACGAAGAGCTCCAAAATCGACCGCTGCCCTCCTTGACTGATGTTGAAGACCTGGCTGAAATTGCTAGGAACTCCGGACTCGAAGTGAAGTTGGAAACAGCTGGCACACCCCGTAAAGACCTACCCGCCGGAGCAGAGCTCACCGCATATCGGTGTATTCAAGAATCCTTGACCAACGTTCTGAAACATGCCGGCACCAACGTAGTTGCTGAAGTGTTACTCACGTGGACTTACCGTGGTCTTGACCTTCGCATTGTGGACAACGGGCGTGGTGCCGGGGCCATCAAATTAGAGGGCACTGGACAAGGGCTAATCGGAATGAAAGAACGAGTAGCCTTGTACGACGGTACCTGCACTTCCGGCGCACAACCATCCGGCGGATACGCCGTAGCAGTATTCATCCCATACTCTGAGGACTAAACACACATGGAAAATATCAATGCCATCAAAGTCGCATTGGTTGATGATCAGCTACTGGTTCGTAGCGGTTTTCGAATGCTTATCGACTCACAAGATGACATGCAAGTCATTGCTGAAGCGGGAAACGGTCGAGAAGCGATAGCTTCTCCCCTGACCTCACAAGCAGATGTCATCCTTATGGACGTTCGGATGCCTGAGATGGACGGTATCGAAGCCACCCAGCGTTTGCTTGACCCATCAAAGCCAGCAGCAGACGGACCAAAGGTCATTGTTCTAACCACATTCGACATGGATGAATACGCCTTCAGTGCCATCCAGGCCGGCGCCAGTGGATTCCTTCTCAAAGACGCCCCTCCGGAAGAACTTCTGGAGTCAATTCGGACGGTCAACCGCGGAGATGCAGTCATTGCACCTTCAACAACGCGACGACTACTGGATCATATGGCGCCATTGATGAAAAAAGCTTCGGCTCCTTGCAATGAACAGTTAGCAGGTCTGGTCGACTCACTGACCCGGCGTGAGCGAGAAGTCTTTGGCCTGATTGCACTGGGTCGCTCAAATCCAGAAATCGCTCAAGAATTGTTCTTATCTGAGGCTACTGTCAAAACACATGTCGGCCACATTCTCTCAAAGCTTGAAGCCCGCGACCGTGTGCAGGCCGTTGTCATCGCCTACCAGACCGGAGTAGTTAGCCCCTAGGTATGACGAATGCCGGCCTTGCAAGGAAATCAATTGACTGAAGTCCTGTAAGGCCGGCATTCTCTATCAGAAGCTAAATTAACTTTTCTTCTTCGTAGCGCGGGAAGACAGGCTTCGGAGCTGGCAATTCCGTGCCAGGAACCAAAGAGGTGTCGAAGTATTCGAAGGTGCGAGCCGAACCCTCGCCAACTGCCAGCGAATTAAGCATGGCAGTCATGGTCTGAGGCAAGACTGGCTGCAAGAGCAAAGCCACCTTACGGACTACCTCGATGGTCACGTACAAGACAGTGGCCATGCGCTCAGGATCTGTCTTCTTAAGCTTCCATGGTTCTTGCTCTGCGAAGTACGCGTTGGTATCGCCAAGCACGTGCCAAACAGCTTCAAGCGCCTTGCTAAACTCTTGGCGCGAGTAGGCATCTCGACTAATGTCCAACAGTTTGCCCGCAGCATCAAGAATTTCATGATCCTCGGCAACAAACCCTGCAGGAGTCGGAACGACTCCCCCGCAGTTCTTAGCCACCATGGACAATGAACGCTGAGCCAAATTGCCAAAGTTATTGGCAAGGTCACCATTGATGCGAGCGACAATGGTTTCGTGGTTGTAACTTCCGTCAGCACCGAAAGGAACCTCGCGGAGGAAGAAGTAACGCACCTGATCTAGTCCATAACGGTTCACAAAATCGTCAGGTGAAACAGTATTGCCCAAGGACTTAGACATCTTCACACCATTGTTGTGCAAGAAGCCGTGAATCATCACGCGCTTAGGCAACGGCAACTTGGCGGACATCAGGAACGCTGGCCAGTAGATTGCGTGGAAACGAGAAATGTCCTTACCAATAACATGTACGTCAGCTGGCCAGTACTTTTGGAACGAAGCGGAGTCCACGTCTGGGAATCCAACACCAGTGAGGTAATTGGTCAGTGCGTCAACCCACACGTACATCACGTGCTTTTCGTTACCAGGAACCGGGATTCCCCAGTCGAAGGTTGTGCGTGAAATCGAAAGATCGGTCAGACCGCCTTCAACAAAGCGCACTACCTCATTAAAGCGAGTACGGGGTGCTCCAAATTCAGAATTGTTCTGGTAGTAGTCCAGCAACTTGTCCTGATACTTGGACAGACGGAAGAAGTAGGATTCTTCCTCAGTCCACGTAACTTCGGTATCGGTTTCAGTGGCGTAGCGAATTCCGTCTTCACGGACTTCAGTTTGCTCTTCGGTGTAAAACGCTTCATCGCGTACGGAGTACCAGCCAGCATACTTATCTAGATAGATGTCGTCATTGGCTTCCATCCGACGCCACAGCTCCTGAGCTGCAGCATGGTGGTCCGCGTCAGTAGTGCGGATAAAGCGATCGTAGCTTGTTCCCAGATCATCATTCATTGTCTGGAATGCATCCGAATTGCGCTGCGCAAGTTGCCCCGGCGTGATTCCCAACTTTTCAGCTGTCTGCATCATCTTCTGACCATGCTCATCAGTGCCGGTCAAGAAGAATACGTCGTGGCCGTCAAGTCGTTTGAATCGAGCCATCACGTCGGTAGCCACAACCTCGTAAGCGTGGCCGATGTGAGGAGTGCCGTTCGGGTAGGAAATGGCAGTGGTGATGTAAAAAGGTTTCTGCTGAGAAGTCACGATACAAATTTACCTTAGCTTGCGTGCTTTAGAGTTCTTCAAGTCGTTGCTTGCCTGTCACATGATCTTGTCTAGGTACTCCCAGAAGGCACTTCTTAATGTTCTGCGGACAGTCTGCTGATCAGTCTTCCACTCCCCCAAAACCTGCGCGCAATCTTTGAGTAGCGTCCTATCAATTTCCGGTGGAAGCTGCGGCTTATCAGCCATTAATTCCACTACTTCAGACTGTGTAGTAAAGGCAAGCCAGGACTCGGCGACCTTTGCGCCAATCTCTTCAGCTACCTTAAGCTCTTGTTGCTCATAGGCAGCATTGCCCTTGTATCCAGGACGTTCGCCACCGCTGGAATACACAACTTCTAGACTTGGCTCCGCGTGAACGGACGCTTGAGCTACAGGTTTTTGAGCCATCATCGCCGGGGTTGGAATAGCTGGTTTTGGCGTGGCAGGAACTGCTGGAGCCGTTGGAGCACCGGCAATTGCCGACGTCTTCTCTGAATGGTGCTGATCCCATTCCAGTACCTTAGTGAACGCACTATCCAATAACTGGTTAGGAATGATTTCAATGTAATCCGCTGTTAGTGCCAAATGCTCGGCCACAGAGGCGACGCCTAACCTGCTATCCGATTTAGCGATACCAAGAAGCACCACTTTCATCCCGAGGTCCTGAGCCTCTTCTACAGCCTCAGCAAGATCATCATCACCGGAGACAAGGTAGGCAATGGAAGCTGAGCGATTTCGAGCAACACCAACAAGATCCAAGGCAAGACGCAAGTCCACGCCTTTTTGTTCTCCGTTGAAAGAAATACGACCCAGACGAACTTTCACGCCAGGTATAAGTCCAATTCGCTTGTGCTGCTCGGTAAAGAGTCCATCCTTGGACGCGTCATACCAATAAACACGCAGGTTATTCAGCCCGGTATTTTTCTTTACCGTCTGGACGATTCCCCGTACCAACGATTCGTAGTGAGTAGTAAATGCGGATCTTAGGGTTGTACCAGCGGCGCGGTGCCCGCCAAGTGAAAGTAGGAATCCAGCGTCAACAAATATTGCGGTTTGATTCATCATGTTTCGATCGTACGATATCTACCCAAAGGAGCCGATCTCATGTCGTTCGAAATTCAAAATATCCTGCGGCAACTCAACAACTAGTCCGTTATTCTCGGGGCTTCGTTCTCAAACGTATTGGCTACAGGCAGAAAAGCTGCAAGCAATTCTCCAACTAGAGCTTTCATTCTTGGCCTGTCTTGATCCGACACAGCACTGGATCCATCATTAATTACGATTGTGTCATGTGACCTACTACTGAGAATACGCTTGAGTCGACCTAGCGCATGCGAATCTCCTGGGTCAATATAGTCATACCTTATGCGACCGGGAACGGCGTATGCCCTTGCAAGAGCGTACTGAAAATACAAAGAGCCACAAATAGCAAGATCTCGTTTTGACCTGAAACGTGATGAAGAAGTTTCCCTGAAATTTTCGGCAAATAAATCTTCAAGCTCATATAACACAGACCGAGAAAGGGCATAAGGCGTATGATAAAATTTACGGTTGACAATCGGATAGTTGTTACTTTTCAATAACTTTCGAGCGTTGCGACCGGCAACCGTCGAAACATTGTCTAGATCCGATTCATCGTTGTAATTAACCAGGGCCCTGGAGAAAAATACTTTAGAAACCCCGTTCGGGTGGAAGAACGCTTCGGGACCAATGGGCCGCACCAAAAGGAAATCATCATTGAAGTAAAGGAAATGTTCAGATAAACCATTTATGTGATGTAAATTCGCCTCAATCGCATGTGAATTAAATACTGGCAACATTGACGCATCTTGCCATATCTCAGAATGATCAACTATGCGTATTTGATCATCTGGAATTAGCCAAACGGGAGTTTGCCCATCAGTCACTACAAAAATATTTCGTATCCACGGAGCAAACTGCCTAATCGATCGAAGGCAGAATTTCAATTCATCGAAAGAATCGTACCTTGAATCCGCTACGGCGTCAGGAACGAGCCCTTTCTCATCGCCCATACTCGTCTGAAGAAATCGCTCTTTCTTTCGCTTCCAGACTTGATCCTGACCGTCAACCCAAGTAATAACGGCATCGATCGGAAATTGAACAGATAGTCCATCCAACTGCTTGGCTTCGTCAATGGCCTTTTCGAATGAACTAATATTAAAGCTAGGGTCTGGCAAAGTTGCCGAAACCGGATTCCAACATGAGGCAACTATAGAATTAGAATCAGATGAAGGGCACCATCGTATTACATCTATGCCTTGAGCTATCCCACTCTTGAATTTTGATTCAGGGTTCGATGATAAGCAACGATAAGGAAATAACCTTAAGCCACGGGGGAACCTCCCTAGGCGCGCACGACCGACTGGCTGAGCCTTAGTCTCATCTGCGCGACCCCGTCCGTCCAGTGGCGCAGCGTACCAATACTTGAAATGAGGTGAACTGGCAGTACTTTTCACAAACTTTTCATAATCCTGATCCGTCAAGTTCAGGAACGGAGTTTGTGGCCACGGCCGGATGAACTCCCAATATTCCAGGTTCATCTTGGCTAGCTGATTTTTTACCAAATTCATATTCAACTGGGCTGAACTCTGAAGCGACCCAACTGTTGGCGGAAGAAAAAACCTAACAGAGAGAAATTGGGCGTGCACCACAACTCCGGCCTGCCTAAATTGTCGGCTGTTAATCAGAAGTATCAATATGGAAAAAAGGGAACACGATACCTCATTGTACCATGTGCGGAATATTCTGATCATTCTATTCAGCATTTTTGATAGAACAGTCTGCATCTAAAATACACCTAAATTAGCCTAGATTTCGAACATTTTCAAAAGTAAAATTATTATACGGTCTGTGGCGACATTCTTCTTCGTACACAATGAAACTGGATGGAGCGAGTGATTTATTGAGTTGAATTGCCCCAAGAATCTCTATCTCAAATTCCACTCGCTTTGACTCGACTGCACCATAAACAGATGACACTCCAACCCGATGGATACCAGGCTTCCATCGGTGCGCAGATTTGAAATGGAACCGCCCCTCGCTATCAGCAGCAACTGCTCCAACGATTAAGTCGTTGCCCCAGATAACTATCTTCGAACTCGGCGATGAAACGCTGCCACGAATCTCCGGAATTGCAGAGGAAAAACGTCGAGTCGGAAAAGTCACTACAGGTGAAGCCGGGCCACTAAGCGAAGAAAATACCATAGCAGCCGAAGATTTTATTCCATCATCATTTGACAAGATAATAATCAACTCGTTTTCCCCATCTGGCCATGCCGTTACGGGTCGGAGTGTCCAATTCAGGTCAGAGTCGAGGCTTGACTTACCGACAAGAATTTCACCTACATACGCAGAAATAATTCCTCGAGAACCCGTGTCACCAATAACACGACCACTTATTTTCGCGTACGGGCCAAGTGGCCGGCGCGGAATTGAGATTTCTAACGAACTCGGGTCGCCTTTTGCTTGGTCAGAGATTGCTGGCTGATTCATTTCCTCCTGAAGGCGATTCGACAATCGACTAATGCATTCACTTGAAAACTGAATCGCTTTCTCAAAGCCATCGATAGCGCGTAAAACATGATTCAGTGCGAGATCTTCTATAACCAAAGACGCGACCAAACGAGCGCCCAGCTGATTGAGATGAGTACCGTCCCATACACCGTTCGGCTTATGATCGTTCTCGCCTGGTTCATACCAACAAAACAGATAACGCGCGCTGAAGGAACCCAGGTTATCAAGAATCTGTTTAGTTCGAACTTCTAGATCGATCAACGGAGTTTGTGTCTCCGTGGCCACCGCACGAATTGCTGACGAGTGCGCTCCACGAGAGAGTGCAGAGTCATTTAATGATTGAAAAGTATGTCTCTGTGGAGGCGTCAACAATACCGGTCGTGCTCCCGACCGGTTGATGTACTGTATCAGTGAATTCAGCCAAGTTTTAAACTCTGGAATCGGTACAAATCTAGTTGCGTCATGGATCATGGCGTCAACGGTGCCGAGAGCAATTAGGACAACGTCCTCTGGTGCAAGCCGCTCCAAGAGCAGATGGAATCGTTCAGTAAAATATATTCGAGTCGTCATCTCGCTTCGAGCGAAATTTAGTACCTCAACGTCTCCTCCGACAAAATCAGAGAGGTGACTGCCCCAACCATGCATTGGCTGCTCAGATTCTGTACGAGGCGCAGCGACAGAATCGCCAATAATAAATAACTTCTTCATAGATTCAGACCTTTCGACTAATCACACTGAACGACAAATCGTTTCGAATAGACAAATACGGCCGAATTGAAACGCGACCCTCAATTTGGTGCATCTGATCATAGTCTTCATAATTCCAAGCAGGATAACTATATATATGCTTTTTAGAAACTACGTCATCAATGATTTTCGAAACACGAATACGCTTGTTTTTTTCCCTCAGGAAAAGATCCCAGTCTTCATGAACATCTATTGCTAATTCTGCGAGTCTAGCAAGATCAATCACGACTCGAAGGGAGTCAACCCCTTGGAAGTCAACGGGAAACGTGATTCGTTCCTTATTTATTCCGCGGCGCACCAGAATGGCATCTTTAATTTCGGATTGCGCAAACAAAGAATTTATGTCAACAACGGCCAACGACTGTTGTTGGCGCAACGTTGACAACTCCGCATGCCGTTTGCGGCGCCAAGAGCGTACCCTCATTTCCCCTTGACCAGACGAGAATGGGATGACGTGAGAAAAACCGGCCTGGGTCTCGTTGATTGAACTTGAAACCAAAGAAGATGAATCAACAGTCAGATTCGTGTAAGCAATCCTTCTACCCAAACTACTAAACTTAGTGTCCCAAATTGCATCCGTATTAAAAAGATCGGACGTGATTACCGTTTCGTATACGGTTCCATCTGTTGATTGAGTTACCTTCTGAAGCCTTGAACTAAAACTTAGGGCTTTTTTCGTCTTACTAGAAAATGTAACCGTAGGAAATGCTACGAAGTTGCCTCTCGGAAAAGACATTCGGAGTGTAAGTTCATTTCCAGAAATCGACTTTACGTCAAGGTTTGGGGAAGTCTTGCTACTCGGTGCCCTTAGTGCGTTAGGCATTGGGTCGGTACCAAGTATTCCTGCATCAGCCATCAGTTTATTATATTGCATTGCTATGGATTTGGACGAATACTGGATCGCTTTATGTTTGGCATTTTCGGCCAGTTTTTCCCGGAGAGCCTGATCACGTAATAACCTTCGAAGATGTCGTGTCAGGTCGGAGAGGCTTCCGAGCTCCGAGAGGATCCCGTCAACCTCATTTTCAATAATCTCTCTCGGGCCAACGGGACAATCCGTACTCAGTACCGAGAGACCGGCATCCATTGCTTCGATGATCGTCATGCCAAACGACTCAGCGTCTGAAGTAGATACCGCTATGCTTCCTTTGCGCCATTCCGCTGCCATGGAACCGTGTGGTCCCATGAGGTGCACATGGTTAGACAATCCGAGCCTCTGGGTAAGGAGCTTCAAGGAAGAACGTTCCGCGCCATCACCATAGATACGAACTTTCCAGTCAGGAAATTCGTCCTTCAGCTGGGCAAAGGCGTGTACTAAAAGCTCAAATCGCTTCCCTTTGTTCAATCGGCCAGCAGCAACGATTAGTTTATTTTGTTGAGTCGATTTTGGCAGATTGGAGACGGTGAATGAATTAGCAATACAGCTTACTCTAACATTTACGCCTTCGTATAATTTTGCAAACAAATCACGTTCATAATTTGTTACTGTAACGACTTCCTGAATATTACTGTAGCTGGATCGCATCTCATTCACCAAGTCGGGTGCAAGCATGGAAGCAGATGTGTGTTCTTGTGCGATTCTCAGCGTTCCAGGCCTTGTATATTTCGCCATCATGATCGCTAGTCCAGGGCGACTAGAGATGACGACGTCGGACTCAAGTTTTGAGAAAAATTCCCTCAGTCTTTCATCAGAAAGTACAGAATATTGATCGTATAACTCCTCTTGAGCAGGGATTTCTTGACTCGGAAACTGCGACTTCTCATCATTCCTGTCTTGGGATCCAAGTCTCGTATCCACTAGCGGAATTACTTGAACCTTCGGGCTGATGTCGAACGAAGGACTATCTACACGTTGGTATACCGAAAGAATAGAAACATCGTGCAAATTCGCAAGCTCATTGGCCAGGTTGACAACGGTTCGGACAGTACCTCCGACGCCGTAGATATTATGAGTCAAGAACGTAATTGTTGCCATAATCCTATCGCTCCCAAGGCGCTGAGTGCGGGAAGTAGTCTGTCATGAAGCGGTGTACCATCTGAGCCTGCAGATCCAAATCGATGTTGTCCGTAAACGTATCGTTTATGCAAAAAGCATCCACGTTTCTACGATTTTCCAATCTGTCGAGTCGACGTTGCACGTCATGGACTGCCAATCCAATGTAGGAGAAGGAAATTGTTGACGGTATTGACCGTCCGCTAAGGTACGCCCAATAGTGTGCGAGATGCGATGGAATATTGAGGTCATCGCTGCTACGGAATCTCGAGGACGCCGTCTGTTCAACTTCGAAGGGAAATTCCTCTTCAATTTCCGACATTACGGATTTCACAATCGCATACGGTGCATGCTCGAAAACTTGACTCTGCGATTTACCAAATTTTTGCTGAATTACGTTTCGTGAATTCTTTGTTGCTTGGTCTACGGGGGTGTCCTGCTCGGACTTGCCGAAAGCAGGGACTCTTGATTGGGACCGGAAATGTTTAGCGACACCATTTGCATAGAAAAATTGCCCCGGAACTACTGGACGCCCAAACAACATGTCATCATTTAAGTATATAAATTGCTCCGACAACCCATCAATTTTATGGATCTGACTTTCAATAGCATGGCTATTAAATGTTGGTAGATTGTCTGGATTAGAAAATATGTCGGCATGACTCACGACCTTGACTCTGTTTTGCGAAACATCGTCCAGCCACTCTGGTGTTTGATCGTCTGTTACGAGAAAAACTTGACGGACCCACGGCGCAAACATCCATATCGACCGCAGCGCATAGCGCAGTTCATCTCGATTTAGGTAGCGCGCTGCGCTTGCGGACTCACCGTGGAGATTTGATGAAGGCGAAAATTTTCGTTTCTTTTCCATCCACCTTGGGTCAGAACTATCCACCCATGTAAAAACGATATCAATCGGAAAATTGATTACGTCAAGATCCAAGGTCTTTGATATTTCAAAAGTTAAGGCTTGAACATCGCTA
Source organism: Glutamicibacter sp. MOO4 (assembly GCF_056934395.1). Lineage (NCBI taxonomy): Bacteria > Bacillati > Actinomycetota > Actinomycetes > Micrococcales > Micrococcaceae > Glutamicibacter > Glutamicibacter sp. MOO4. The sequence goes on along the minus strand of NZ_CM167800.1, from coordinate 907,159 downwards.
AGTTCAGTCGGTGCAAAATTGCTCATCGAGGACAGCGGGACCGTCGTCAGTCCCTCTGACAATCGAATCCTTTTACCGCTAGCATTATGGCGTGGTGCAATCCACTCATCATCGTAGGTTCTTACCTCTCCGATGGCTGACTCATCATCCCAGAATTCAATTTCTGCGCCAAATTCCTCGCCATTGAAACCTTCGCGTGCTTCATCTTTTAGATGCCAGGTCAATCGAATTACGGAAATATGTCGATTTTTTTCAGCCTGCTTAAAACTTGCAGCGTCGTACGTTAATTCAGGAAGTCCATTCGACGGTGATATGATCCGAATTGAAGGACTGTTTTTTGAATGCGTTAGTGCGCGAAAGAACTGTCGTTTTTTGGACTCTGGTATAACAAAAACAAAGCGAATTCGATCAAAACCTCGAATTAGAATTGGTTCGCATTCAGAGTCAACAATAATTCTTTTCGTATACTCGTAATTCTTCAAGAGCACTTCTGTCGGAGTTCTAAACGTCTCCTCCAGCACCGGACGATCTTCGTTTCCAATCCAACCCCGAGCCTGTTGGTTCCACGGGGTCGCTTGAGAAAAGAGTCTACGGAATACGTTCATTTTATCTTTTGACTCCATGAGATCGTCTTGTCCCCTTTTTCAGTTAGCCATACGCTACATTTGCCTCGATCTAGTATACAGGCAGTGACACGGGTCTGATTTGTTTCTCGCGCTCTGAGTGGACCTGTTGTTGTGGCCAGAACAGTCAGCACTGAACGACAGGCTCTGGATCAGTTCGAAGTAGCTACTAGCCTCTCGGACCTCTTACTATCGGATCCGGACACAAGTGCAGTTGTAATGTCGTTGCCGCTGGCGCCGTTGAAAGTGGGCCGAAAGTCTGTCTCGTCGTATTCCATCAGGGGCAAATCAGGTGACGCTGACAATCCTACAGTTGAAGAAGGAAGCTTTGCGCGGTATTGCGCAGTGACTCAGCACGGAAATGGCAATTTACGAAGTTCTTTGATCACCAACAATCTCTCGGCTGCTACTATCCATTTATCGCGGTTGGTTGCCGTGTACAAAGTTTTGAAATCCGCTTTTGACGTAGTAACGATTTTCATCGTTCATTTTGACCGAGATTTCACACCGGATGCCTGACTGGGGCGATTCCAGATAACCAATTAGCCAGAACAGAAGTAGCGTTCCGTCAAATTCGATTGATTTCAAAGTTGCCGGTCAAAAAGACAAATGAGAAGTCCACATATCCTTCGCAGGGCGTGTGGACTTCTCATTTGAGATGCATTTTGCTCATTCGTTCCAGAGCTCAGTTGGTTTTCTTCTACTGGAAAGATTCAACTTTTCTGTCCAGTAAGCGTCAGACGTCAACTGGTCATACCCGTCGCGCCATAGACGAAGGTTCTCTTCGTAGGTCGCCCTCAATCGCATGGTGTTTCGCACCAGTCGTGCGGTTTCGCGCCAGAACTTTTTCTGGTTGCGACGAACTACGTAGGCTGAAGACTGATCTCCATTGAGGTAAGTGATCTGTTTTGCACCATAGACCTTGTGGTAGTCATCCCTAAATGGCGAAGACAACGTCAAATCAGCATCACCCTCCTTGCCCATTGGCAACAAGTGTCCATTCAACGATCCCAAGAGTAGAGCCCTAGCAAGACGCGACTTCTCACCGTGAAGTTCTTCCGGCCGCTCAACGACTGGCTTCCAGGCCTCCTGCCTCGTCAAAGCTTTCAGATCCGAACGCCGTCTTGCCATATCCGCATGCTTATCAAAGAACTTCGGTCCGCGAAGCACATCTTCAAAGGCAAGGTTGATTGCCGAAAGAGTGTCGTAGTGGAACCGCATAACGTTGCGTTGGTAGAAGCTCAGCACCATCTGTTGCAGTTCAATCCATGATCGTTGCTTTTCTGGGAGCGACAGGTGATGTACCAGGTGGCTTCTGAAATCTAGATACCAGGTCATTGGCGAAGCTTTGTCAGTGAAATTCTCCTGAACAGATGCAACGCCAGGTAGCGAAACGATGTCAAAGTCATTGACCAATGAGAAGCTCACGTCGTCTCCACGAACAAAGAATGGGAACGGCAAGTGTTCCACCTTGTCCAGCGGGAACGCGAAGAACCACCAACCGGCGTAAAGATCTTCCGGAGCTGGAATAGTAGTCTCATATTCCATGTCGAAGACTGCGTCTCGTGAACGCAGATCTAATCCGTGATACCTAGGCTTACATCCCAGATCAAACTCCGCACCATTTTCCCAGATCTGCCAACGGTGTGAAGCGTTGATCATTGCGCCTGCAACGGCAGTACGTGAATCTCGGGCATAGGCCAACAGCCACCATGTTCGGGACAAGGCTTCCATCTGGATCGATGCGTCATCATCCATAAACAAGCAATGTGTTGCGCCGATTTCGCGTGCGCGCAAAAGACCGCGCGTAAATCCGCCAGCACCACCCAGATTTTCATTAGCAATGATTTCAACGCCGCCACCGTCTTCAACATTGAGCGAATTGCCGTTATCCACCACCTTCATGCTGATATGTTCTTTGATTGCCGAATCGGCAAGGAATTCACGGAATCGGGAAATCGTGTCTTCTACTTCAGTTTCCCGCTTGAAGGTCGTTACCGAGAGCATCAGATCCGGGGTGCGCACTGGCTTGGCTGTAGTGGCCCACGCAAAATCTTCCAACTCGCCATCTTGCAATGCCATCAAGTCAAAGAAGAGCAACGACTCATCCGGTGTGTCCTCGTCTACTACGACTGGATGGCGATACAAGCCATCTAAGGTCACCACTTCGCTAACCAACTTGTGCCACGACTTGTGACGGTCGGCTTGGAAGACTGTTAGTTGGAAGCGTCCGCTGCCTTTAAGCTGAAGTTCTAGTGGAATATTTCCACAGATCCTCTTCCACTTTCCGTAATTGAACACGTTGTAGTAAGTGCCAGTAGAGAGTAGGCCACCAGGCGCAAATTCTGCCACTCCACGGCTCAGCGAAATACCAACTGGACCATAGACATGGAAATGTGCTTCTTGTTCCGTGGAAATACCGGCCTGAAGCCAAATTCCAGGCTGTACAGGGTACGCGGTAGTGGAATCAGCCATGTCAGGTCCTTCAGTCTGTCCCAATTCAAATGTCGCTGGCAACGTCATGCTTGTGTCACCCTCCTTACCGATGAGTTGTTGATTAGCCATGTCGCTTCAGGATGCTGTCGGCTTCTACGCGCTTTGAGCGTGGAACCAGGACACTTTGGTCAAAGTTACCGACAGCAACAAAGGCGATGAAGACTTCATTCTCAGGAAGATCAACAATGTTGCGAATCTTCTGTTCCTTCTCGACTCCCATGGCTGTGTTCAGCAGGCATGATCCCAATTCCATTTGGGTTAGACCCAGCAACAACGACATCATGAACAGCCCGCCATCGACGAAGGGCTGATTGCGTTCCGGTGCGAAGAGGAAAGCATCTAGATCTGCAGTGACCAAGAGCAGGCGTGGCGGCGCATTGAATCCAAAGAATCCACCCTGAACTTCAAGTAGCTGCTTGATGATCTCTGGATCATCAAACTGGTGAACACGTGCTCCCTGACGGCTACAAACCGATGGTGACTGCATGGCAATCTGAACTGCGGAAGCAATCGCTGAATCATCAACAGGAGTGTCGTTGAATTCGCGTACGCTGCGACGCCCGTAAACGACCTCCATGAATGCACGGTCATCATTAGGCGTTTCAACCGGGTCTTCGCGGTGCTTCGAGGCTGGGAACGCTCCGCCCTCCCCCAGCTGACCCTTTGCGATTACTTCTTGCGACTCCACCGAAAACAAGTTTCGGAAATGAGAGACATCCGTATTGGTCTCCTCGTTGCGGGCGAAGTAGGCCTTCAGCACCGAAGCTGAGCTTTGAACGATGGTGTCGTCCGTGCCCAAACCACGCGATAGCCAAGCATTCATCTCTTTGGCAAGACCTGGGATGGCAATTCGTCCGAAGCCCGGACGGAAGTTGCTATGGGTCAGTCCCTTTTCAATTGCGTGCGCATGAAAGAACATCCGCGCGCGGATCCCAGTTACAGAGTCAGCTGACCTTCCGCGAGTAAAGGAACGAACTTGCTGCTCAAAGTCATGGTTGGCCAGCCGGCGTGCCTGCTTGGAGAAACCTTCTACAATTTCGTCTGACTTCTTGGCCGCTGGAGTGCTGGGTGCCGGTACTTTACCCTTTGCATCAGAAATCGAAATTTCGTGTACCTGCGCTCCGGCCTTAGGACCGGTGAAGTGCAGTGCTCCAAGCATGATCTGGCTTAGCCCTGGCTCCGCTACCGAGAACTCGAACTCATCGGTGCGCAAGCTTCCCGAACCGGCAGCTACTGCCGCCTTGCCGATCACTCGGAAAGTTCCGGATTCAGGGTTACGTAAGTGCACATTGATGCTCTTGGTCTGCGTGGTTGGTGTCCACTGAATCTTGATGCGCTTTTTTGAACCTGGAGTAAGTGGCTCTGGAAGATTGGTCCAAACGTGCTTTCCACGAAGTTCTTTGTCTTTTACGACGCTCAGTGAAACGCCCTCTGCGCCCTTGTCGATGGACCAGACGTCGCTGTTAGCGGAGAAGTCCAGGTCCAGAGTGTGACTGCTGGCACCGGCTGCCGCGGCTGCTGTAATGGCCTTGCCGTTTTCGAGTGCGGCTGTCGACTTTACCTTGGGGTCCAAAGCCGCCTTCAGCCACTCAAGCGACGTCTTGCGCCCGTTGGTGATGTAGGTGCGAGCCTTGGTGAAATCGATGGTCCGAGTTACGTTTGGATTTTCATTCACGGTCTCTGTGGTATCACTTTCATAGACTCGGCGAGTGTCACCAAACCCGAGTGAGGCCAGCAAATTCTTGAATCGGTCCGCGCCACGCTTGTTGTTGTAGATCGATGAGAATGGCTTCTCAAAGATGACCGAGAACGCCGTGCCGTGGAAGCTATCGGTGACTACATAGCTGGCATCATTGTAAGCGCGAAGGAAGTTTTCTGGTGAGTCAGCTGCGATGATTTCTGCACGCGGTTCATCAGCCCAAATCTCTTCTGCTACCGCGCGTCCCTCATCAGGGTTACAAATAACGAGGATCTTTTCCAAGCCGGTTTTTTCAAGGATGGCCAGGGCCGTCGACTTCTTTTCCTCCGTTGGGTCCAGAAGGAACACTGCCAAATATTCACCCTCAGGTGAGATTGACGCTTTGGAAGCCAACGCGTTGTAGTGTTCCTGGTCCAGAAGGAATACCGGATCAACTACGAGGTCGGCTTTGACGCCAAAGATGTCACTAGCCGTCTTTACTGCATAGTTCTCACGTACAGAGATGGCTTTGAAGTTTTGAAGATTCTGCGAGTGCTTTTCAACGAAGGCCGGCTTGAACTTATCAGTTCCTCGATTGCCGAAGGACGTGCCGTAGGCAACTCGGTTTCGGTCCGGTGCGACAAAGTCCAAGAACAGATCATCGTTGACGCGCCCGATAAGCGGGTTCCACAGCTGGTCACTGCCAACAACAAAGGTCTCAGCGAGCTCATTGAGCTGATCCAGATCCGAGTAATGGAGCTGCTCCGTGTATTCGTATCCGGTGCGACGCGCAAAATCCATTGACAGGATCTCGCTTGGCCATTGCACACGGAAACCGTTGTAGCCGACAGGTTCATGCACCATGAGCACCGAATGGCCGAGATTTTCGATGGCGCGGTTCAAACCGTAGTAGGTCAGAATTGATCCGTAATTCTTGCCGTACCACCAGCCGAGGACGGCCACATCATACTTATTCTTCGGATCCACCAAGGGGAAATTCCTCATTCCTTGTCTTACGCATCATGCACGAACTAACGCATTGCCACGTCGTACTTCTGTAGGCCCGGATGCCATTTGTCAGCGAATTTTCTTATGCTGGAGCGATCCGAAACGGACTTTCCGTTGGCCGCAAAAAACCACATTATCAATAAACCAATTCCTTCACCTTTGAAATTGACCCATCGGCAAATTTGTTTATATTAAGTACACCTCACGTTAACCTTCAATACGACAGCTCGTTACTGCCGAATGAATAAATTGCATGTATGGATACAGACTTATTAGTTGTCGGATCAGGATTCTTCGGTCTCACCATTGCCGAGCGCGCCGCAGAAGCTGGCCTCAAAGTTACGGTAATTGACCGGAGATCACACATTGGCGGAAACGCCTACAGCGAAGCAGAGCCTGAGACGGGCATTGAGGTACACCGCTACGGAGCTCATCTGTTCCACACATCGAACGAGCGTGTGTGGGAGTATGTGAATCGCTTTACCAGTTTCACCAACTACGTTCACCGTGTGTACTCCACTCACAATGAACAGACTTTCTCATTGCCAGTAAATTTGCACACGATCAATCAGTTCTTTAATGCCGCCTATACCCCAGATGAAGCACGTTCTTTGGTTAAAGAACAAGCTGGGGAGTTTGACGTTGATACCGCAAAGAATTTCTACGAAAAGGGTATCGCCCTTGTAGGACGCCCACTGTTTGAAGCATTTTTCGCTCACTACACAGCCAAGCAATGGCAGACCTCCCCAGAAAAGCTTTCAGGCGATATCGTCAGCCGCCTTCCTGTTCGCTACAACTACGACAACCGCTACTTCAACGACAAGTACGAAGGTCTACCCACGGATGGGTACACGGCTTGGATTGAGCGCATGGCGGATCACCCGAACATCACGGTTCATCTGAACACTGATTTCTTTGATTCAAGCCAGCCTTTCAACAAGGACGACCTAGCCGGCCAGATTCCGATTGTTTACACCGGACCCATTGATCGTTACTTCGACTACAGCGAAGGTGAGCTCTCATGGCGAACCCTGGACTTTGAAGAAGAAGTTGTGAATGTCGGCGATTACCAGGGAACGCCGGTGATGAATTATCCAGATGCTGACGTGAATTTCACTCGCATCCACGAGTTCAAGCACTTCCACCCTGAACGCAAAGATAGCTACCCAACTGACAAAACTGTCATCATGCGGGAGTTCTCACGCTTCGCTACAAAGGATGATGAACCGTACTACCCGGTCAACACTCCAGAAGATCGTTCAGGACTTCTTGCCTATCGCGAACTCGCGAAGCAGGAACAAAATGTGTTCTTCGGCGGCCGTCTTGGCACCTACCAGTACTTGGACATGCACATGGCAATCGGCTCTGCGCTTTCCATGTGGGACAACCAGATCTCCGCACTTGCTGAGGAGCAAAAGGTCTCTCAGTAATATGAGATAAGCATTAAGCCTTCGGGGTGTGTTCGCGATTCAAGCGCGAACGCGCCCCGGTTTTTTGTCATCGCACCAGAAAGAGACTGCGTGGACGCAAACGGCTAGTTTCTTTGATGGCTTGCTACGAATGCGGCTGACAGTGATGAACGCGCAACGAAAGACGCACCAGCCACATGCCTCTTTCTTGAATAATGGATATCCTGACATCCCAGTCCCCATTCAAGGCATGGAAAACCTTGTCAGTGCCTGTTCACCGGGAACCTAGCAACGACGACAAGCACCGAACTCAGGACCATCCACCGGGACAAACAATTTCGGCCATTAAACCAGCAGCCGGGCACCCCACACCAAGGGGCGCCCGGCTCTTCGGCAAGTCCGTCTGTCTAATGATTCTTTAGCTGAAGGCTATCGTCAGTTGATTCCAAGGGAGCCATCGGTTTCCATGCCTTATCAATTTCTATCTTTCGCCCGTCTCGCAGCCCCTTGAAGAGGTTGGAAGTTCCGCGGATAGTCTTCTCAACAAGTACTAGGCGCAGGATTTCCTTCGCGAAGGTCAGAACCGTTCCCAAGGCGAAGTGAACGGGGAATAACACGCCGTGAGCGCGATAATACTGTTTGAGAATCGCCCGGTTGCGCATGATGTAGTATCGGTATCCGTTGCTAGACGCGTTAAAGTGCCTAACGCCGAGGTCGAGTTGCCGAATGTCTCGGGTACGCCTGAGAACAAACTCATTGACGATAACAGACGTGGTGATCTTCGAAGCTAACCAACCATAGAGCTGGTCGTCCCAATATATGAAGAACCGTGGGTCGGGAAGCCCAATACGACGGACCACTTCCCTGTGGATGAACATGCCTTCGAAGCACCCGGAGTTCATCTCTCGATATCCAGTGATATCAAAGTCGCTCGGTGCAAACGGAATCGGGATGGCAAGACGGTCAGAGATCCGATATTGCCAATAGAACTCGCTACCGTCGTAGTCGTACCGGCGTCCTTGAATAACCTGGAACCGCGCTGCCCACTTGCCTAATTTGCCAAGAGAATCAGGGATGACCTCTACGTCATCGTCCATCATCCAGATCCATGAGGCGCCGAGTTCATAGGCGGTTTTCACACCGTGATGGAAACCGCCTGAACCACCGGTGTTCGTAGCGAGTTTTTGATAGATAACCGTTGGAGCCAGCTCACTCGTGTGCTTGGCGACAATCTCATGCGTGTCATCCGCTGAGTCATTATCAATAATTACTACGTGACCTGGCGATGGATTCATCACTTGGATACTGGAGAGTAGACGATCAAGCAGGTGCGACCGGTTGTAGGTAACGATCACGATCGCCGTATCCGACGGTGCGAAACTCGTCGTATCGACCTCTGCTTTGTCATTTGATTCAGGCTTCATATCAAATCAACTTTATCCCAATAAAAAGATGTCAGCTAATTATAAAACGACTTCTCATTAGTAATAACCTGAATTCAATCACAAATTCATCTTCTGTTTACCTAGAACTCCCCAAAGCTTTGCATTACGAATTGTTCGGCGAAAGTCATCATCATGCAACCTCGGCTACCCTCCAAGCAGCAACGGGGGTAAGTCGGTTCTGATCGAGCCTGTCTAGACTTCATCCCATGCGACCTCTTCTCACAAACGAAAGCACCCGCCCGCCGAACAAATGAGCTGGGGCCCGAAAGTTAGACTAACTAAATAATAGTCCTGGCTTAGGCTGCAAGGGTATGACATCGATATTCCATCGGTGCCATACCCTTCAGCCGTTCCTGACGTCGATCCGTGTTGTACCAATGGATATACGCTTCAATCTCCACCTTGAGCTCCGCAAAATCAGCGAAATGCTCTCCATGGAACATCTCTGACTTCAGATGACCAAAGAAATTCTCCATAACAGAATTGTCATAGCAATTTCCCTTACGCGACATGGACTGCACCGCACCATGCTCCTCCAACAAGGCCTTCCAAGACTGATGCTGATATTGGAAACCTTGATCCGTATGCACCAACAACTTCTTCCCGAAATCCCGCGACCCTAAAGCCAGTGCCAAGCTCCCATTGGTGAACGCCGTAGTCGGTGATGAAGAGATCGTGTAGCTCAGGATGCTGTGGTCAAACAGATCCATAATGGGAGACAAATACAGTTTCCTCTCATCAACCCGAAACTCTGTCACGTCACTGACGTAAACAGTGTCCGGGGATTCCACGTCAAACTTTCTTTGCAAAAGGCTTTCAGCGATCTTGCCCTGCTCACCCTGATACGAGTTGTAACGTCGCTTCGGACGAGCTTTGGACTGGAATCCGAGGATCCGAATGAGCTTACGGACCAGCTTCCTACCAACGTTCCAACCTTCAGCGTGAAGATCCATGTGAACTCTTCGATACCCATAGCGTCGCTTACTGCCTTCAAACGACATAGTGATGGCAGCTTTGAGGTCCCCATACGGATCCGCCTGATCCATCAATTTCAGGTGGTAGTAATAGGTTGACCTGGCCAATCCCGCCGCGGCAAGCAGGTCTGCGAGGTCGTGCTCTGACTTGAGAGTGACGACCGCCTGGGCTTTTAGCGGTGTCCCTGATCCCTCAAGTCTCGGAGTTTTTCCAAGTAAGCCACCTTGGCCAACAAGAACTTGTTCTCCCTACGGAGTTTGTCTTCTTCGCTCAACGCTGGTTTAGGTGCGGAGCCTTTCGGACGTCCTTTAGCCTTGGGCATGAGTGCTTCGTCGCCGGCTTTCCGCCATTCACGTGCCCAGGTAATAACCAGCACTTTGGAACTGAGATTGAACTCAGCGGCAAGGCCCATGGCCGTTTCTCCGGAAAGGAAGCGGTCAACGATTTCCTTCTTGGTTTCGAAGGAATACTGCGTTTTAGTTGGATTCTCCATGAGACATAGACTGCCATGCAATCGCCACCGGTCATAGAGACGCTTGGCCGCCCCTGGGTTTACGTTGATCCTGGATGACGCAGCCGTATACGCATTGCCTTGCTCAAAAAGAACAACGAGCTTTTCCCGTTGATACTCGGATAGTGTGCTTCGTGCGCGCATGAAACTGCTCCCCAATAGTTGTTGACTTTTACAGTCCAACTTTTGGGGAGCAGTTCACAAATTGTTCAGGGAGCGGGTTGCCTCAGATTAGTGATACTTAGTCGGCGAGGTTGATCTCTCGTGCAACGCTCGCACCGATAGCAGCGCCAACTACGTCTAGGACACCAGTAGGCAGTGCAGAGTCGATGCTGATGACGGCCAGGGCCTCTGACTTCTTTTCATCGCGGGCAACCTGCATGCCAGCAATGTTGACACCCTGCTCCCCCAAAACGTTGCCCAGAGAACCGACAACACCTGGACGGTCAGCGTAGCGAACTACGATCATGTGATCAGAAATTGGGATTTCAATTTCGTGACCGTTGATGCCAACCAGCTTTTCAATCTGCTTAGGACCGGTAAGGGTACCGGACACGGCAAGCTGCGTGCCCTCGTTGGTTGAACCCTTGATGGTCAGCTGATTGCGGTACTCAGGTGAGTCAGCGGTGGTGATCAAACGAGTGGCTACGCCACGCTGTTCCGCAAGCACTGGAGCGTTGACGTAGGAGACCTGCTCCGAAACGACATCCATGAAGACACCCTTGAGTGCCGAAAGCTCAAGAGCCTTGACATCTAGGGAGGCGATTTCGCCGGCGACTTCAACATCAATGCTGGTCAACGATCCAGCGGTCAGTGCGTTGAAGATACGACCAAGCTTTTCGATCAACGAGATGCCTGGGCGTACGTTCTCATCAATGACGCCACCGGCAACGTTGACTGCATCCGGAACCAGCTCGCCAGCAAGTGCGAGACGAACCGACTTAGCCACAGATACGCCAGCCTTTTCCTGAGCTTCATCAGTGGAAGCGCCCAAGTGTGGGGTGACGGTGACGTTCTCAAACTCGAAGAATGGAAGGTCGGTGCTTGGCTCCTTGACGAAGACGTCAATGCCAGCGCCAGCAATCTCTTCATTCTTCAATGCTTCGTAAAGTGCTGCTTCGTCAACTAAGCCACCGCGAGCTACGTTGACTACGTAGGCGGTGTTCTTCATCTTCGAGAAGGCATCCTTGCCCAGCATGCCCAGGGTCTCTGGAGTCTTAGGCATGTGGATGGTGATGAAGTCAGCCTGTTCCAGCAGTTCATCCAGGGTCACCAAGGTTACGCCTAGCTGGGCTGCGCGTGCTGGGGTGATGTATGGGTCAAAGGCAATAATTTCCATACCGAAGCCCTGTAGGCGAGCTGCGACCAAAGCGCCGATACGACCAAGGCCGATAATGCCGGCCTTCTTCTCAAACAGCTCAACACCGGTGTAGGAGCTACGCTTCCAAGCACCGCTCTTTAGCGAGGCGTTGGCAACGGGGATTCGACGAGCCAAAGACACGATGTGACCAACGGTCAATTCAGCAGCAGAGATAATGTTGGAGGTTGGAGCGTTCACAACCATGACACCGGCCTGCGTAGCAGCCTTGATGTCCACGTTGTCCAGACCAACACCTGCACGAGCGATAACCTTCAGGTTCTTAGCTGCGGCGATGGCTTCTGCGTCTACCTGAGTAGCGGAACGAACCAGAATTGCATCTACATCAGCGATAGCTTCAAGAAGCTGAGAGCGGTCCGCACCGTCCGTCTGACGAATTTCAAAGTCGGGACCGAGAGCAGCAACGGTTGCAGGAGAGAGTTGCTCGGCCAAAAGTACGATGGGCTTAATGTCAGACACGGGTGTGGCACCTTTGCGATTTCATTGGGCTGATGCTTGCAAGACGGTAGCTTCTAACGACTACCTTCGAATCAAGCGTAACCCTATGCATCCAACGTTTTGGTGCGAATTCACGCATGTTACGTAGAGAAAACGGCACTTTGTGAAAACTTTCACTTATTGCATAGAATGTGACATCCTGTCCTGCTGATAGGAATCGTGGAAACCTTGGCCGAGACGTTGAAGACCGTTCGACTATCTACAGCTACATGATCCTCACCGCTAATTCCGTCTTTTCTGGCGCATATGATTCACCAGAATCAATTTCGGGATAACGGTGGCTGCCAAATGCGGGATTCGAAGCCCTATAAGCCACTGGCATCAGCTATCGCTTTGAGGGAAATGCTTCAGTGGCAAAGAATGGTGGCCCTCGGAACAATATGGCTCTTAAAGGTTAAGCGTGGCGCAGGATACTCAGCACGGTCGTAGCCCCGTATACAACAATATCTGTGAGTATTGAGGTGGCTGGTCTGGGACTAGCTGGCAGGATAGGAACCAGCCGTCCCACCCCCCTGGATGTGACTCAAACAATATCTGACCTGACACAGTGTCATGCTTCGGACTTGTCCTTCTAACTGGGGTGGGTCGGCCGGGACCAATCCGGCCCACCACGGTAGCTTCATCAGAAGATTGTCCACCCCAACTAGAGGGCGTGACCCATCACAGTGCTGTTCCGTAGTGACCCTTACCCGGACTGGTACCGGCCGTTCACGGCCGACCAAGAAAATCCAGGAAAGGAAATGACGGTGACCGCACAACCTATCGTCGCTCATTGCCACCCATTTGTCGTGGGTGTCGACACTCACGCACGCAACCATGTCTACGCCATCATCGATTCCAGCAACGGCGCCCTGCTCGATACCCAGTCGTTTCCAGTGAGCAGCACCGGCATCAACCGGGCCATCAACTGGGTCGCACGACGCACCCAAGGCGCAGCAGACACTCTCTGGGTCATTGAAGGCACCGCCACCTACGGAGCGATCCTTGCCGGCACCGTGGCCGCCCACGGATTCCCCGTCACCGAGGCACCACGCATGAGCACAAAGCAGAACCGCGGTGTCGGGAAAAGCGATGCCTTGGACGCCCACCGCATGGCGATGGCTTCCCTGCCACTACAGGTAAACAAGTTGCGCCATCTGCGACTGCATGAAGGCATCTGGCAAGGATTGCGCATCCTTGTCACAGCACGCAGCTCGATGGCGAAGGATCGCACCAGGTCGGTCAACGCTCTCAACGCGGTGGTACGCAGCAATGAGTTAGGGATCGACGCCCGCAAGAAGCTGACCGGTAGCCAGATCGATGAAATCAGCCGCTGGAGGGAACGGGAAGAAGAACTATCGCTGAGGATCGCACGAGCCGAAGCGGTACGGCTGGCCAAGCATGTTCTCGACTTGGACCAGCAGTTGGCGGCCAATGAGCAGCAGCTGGACGAGCTGGTCAAAGCCAGCGAAGCGGCACCCTTGTTGAATGAAACCGGCTTCAAGGCGATCACTGCGGCGAAATGCTTTGTCGCGTGGTCTCATGAAGGGCGAGTGCGTGATGAAGCGGCATTTGCCTGCCTGGCTGGCGTGAATCCAATTCCTGCGTCGTCGGGGAACACAATCCGGCACCGGCTTAATCGTGGTGGTGATAGGTCGCTGAATGCTGCCCTGCATATTGCCGCGGTCACGCGCATGACCCACGACGAGGAGACGCGGGCCTATGTTGAGAAGCGCCAGGCTGATGGCAAGACCGATCGTGAGATCCGCCGCTGCATCAAACGCTACCTGGTCCGTCGAATCTTCAGAATCTTCAGTGCTTCAGCAATGGTTGAAAAGGTTTCTGTTTCGGGTTGACAGACATAGAAGAGTCCGACCCCGGTAACGACCCTGATTCCGATAACCCCGGCCAATCCGTTTCAAGTTCTTCGGTGTCAGATTCGCCGCCTCGCTCCGGGCGTTAGTCAGCCTGGTACGCACGAACACCAGCAGCTGACTGCGCCACGCGTTCAACGTCCTGAACAGTGATTTCGCCTCCACCACTTTCGTTGCTTTTACCGACTTCTCCAGCACCGCCCACCGGGCCTGGAACTCATGAACATCCGTGGCCCGCAACAGGTCCCGCACGTGCTCCTTGATCCCATAGGTCACTCCAAGTTCGGGATCCGTTTCAAGGATCAATTTGAGGCGCTCCACTTGCATGATCGACAGGTTCTCCAGATTGCAGGTCAATAATTTCCGGTACTTGTAAGCCGGTTCTGTGATCCTGCCGCGGCGCTCGTGCACCTCGTGCGAACGCCGACGGCGCACTTGGGTGATCATCAGGTTCGCCCGGGCAATCACATGGAAATGATCCACACTGATCTTCACCCTAGGCAGGGTTTCCCGCACCGCTTTACGGAACTCTGAAGACACATCAATCGCCACATGCTCAACACTTTGACGCCGATACCGCGGCCGGGCCTTCAACCATCTCTTCACCGCCGCACCGCGGCGGCCATCCACGATATCCAGGATCTTCCCCGTATCCAGGTCGGTGAACACGATGGACCACGGCTCAATCCGCACGACTTTTCCGGTTCTGCCGCGCGCGTAGCGGACCTTGCGGAAACGGTGCTCGTCGATGCCCAGGCGGCGGATGAACATGCGGTCCACGTTCCCGACCAGTTCCCCGACGGTGTTCAGCCGGGCCATGACGGTTGGCCATGAGACGGAGTGCGCGGCAGCGACCCGGGAGACCGCGCGCAGCTCGCAACGCATCTCGTCCACCAGTTGTTGGGAGAGCCTGGTGGTGATCCTGGCCCGGAAGGGCAGCTGCTCGGTGGTTTGCACGAATGACCGCCGTTCGCAAGCCTGCTCTTGGCAGGCCATGCGCCGCTTGCGGACCCGGACATGCAGGTCGTGACCGCCGGCGGGAAGGTCCTTGACCCGGTGCACCGGCCTGGCTTGGATCCGGGTAGTCAGTACCCCGCAGAAGGGGCAGGCCGCTTCGGTTTCGATGGGCTCAACAAGTACCTGCCGTCCGGCAGGTTCCTGGGTCACGGTGATGACGCGGTAGTCGGTGAGATTCAACAGAATCGACGCAGCGTCGATTGGCCCGGTATCCTTGAACACGGCTCGTAGTTCCTTGCGTATGAATAGTTTTAGTCAACATCCATATTCGCAGAAGGGACTGCGAGCCTTACTTCTTTTTCGAGGTCACCACGCTAAAAATCGAAGAGCCCGTTAAGGTGGCACCGTTGAGCACCTTGACGCAAGACTTGGTGGCTGCGTTGATGGCTACATAATCAGGGCCTACGCCTACGCGCGCAATAGCCTTCAGGTTCTTTGCTGTGGCCAATGCTTCTGCATCCAGGGTGCCGAGCAAACGAGCATTGTAACTACATCGGCAGTGGATTTATGCAGCTGAAAACGTTCAGCTCAGTCGGTCTGACCGATTTCAAAGTCGGGGTCGAGAGCAGAGACAATTGCTGAGAAAGGTTGTTCGGCCAGAAGTACGATCGACGTATCACCCGCCCCGGGTGTAGCACTTTTGCAATTTTTCTAGCTGATGCTGGCATAGAAGCGGCTGTTTTTCACTGTCTGGACTTCCAGAGTAACCCTATGCATACCCGTTGTAACTCAAATTCATGCATGTCGCACGGGGCACCTGGATTTGCGAATAACTCGACTTGCCGGAAAGGATACAAGGAATGCCAGGCGAACCTTTGCCTTTCTATATGGGATTTCACTTCGCTCCTCCGCCCATCCAGTTCCACGTCAAATTCCTGGCCATTCAGATGTGTCGTTTTGCACTCCCCCTACTTTTACTTGGAAAGCAGAACTGGCGCTGACCGCGCCTATCGGATTCCCGCTGCGGATGGGAAGATCATTCCATGGGGGCAAAGGCATCGAATCAAATTATCGTAGTAGCGCATCCAGGTTCGGAATTATATGGATCCGACAGAATGCTGCTGGAAGACGTCAAGGGCTTGCTGCGGGGCAATTGGGAAGTCACCGTCGGCCTTCCCAGCGAAGGGCCTCTGGCCTGGGCCTTGCGTGAACAGGGCGCCAAGGTCATGGTCTGCAATACTCCAGTACTGCGCAAGTCAATCTTCACGCTGCGCGGCGCTTTGGGGTTGGCCAAAGACACATTCCAAGGCATGCGCCAGATGCATGGTCTGCTCAAGAGCACCAAACCATCGGCCGTCTTGGTGAACACCACCATCATCCCCTTGTGGGTCGCCTATGCCCGCCTTTCGGGGCACAAGGTTGCCTTGCACGTGCACGAGTCCGAATCCCATGCCCCCAAGCCAATGCGCTTGGGCTTGTCGTTGCCGGGAACATTCGCTCACAAGATCATCACCAATAGCCGCTTCACCAGTGGCGCGTACTTCCAGCACGTGCCTTGGGCGCAGAAGAACAGCCAAGTGATCTACAACGGCATCGCAGGTCCGGCTGATTCGGCGCCAGCCAGGCAGACAATTGACGGCCCCCTGCGGTTGCTCTACGTTGGACGGCTCTCGGAACGGAAAGGGCTGCTGGTTCTACTCGATGCCGTGAAGATCCTGCAGCTGCAGGGAGTGGACGTGTCGTTGAGCTTGGTCGGAGCTGTTTTCGAAGGTAACGAAGCCTTTGAACAGGGGCTCACGAAGAGAGTTGATGCACTGCCACGACCCGAACTGGTGGAGTTCTTGGGATTCCAGTCCGTTGTCTGGCCCCATTACGATACCGCGGACATCGCTGTGGTCCCCGCGCAGCTCGAAGAATCCTTCGGGAACACCGCGGTGGAAGCCATACTCGCCGAACGTCCGGTCATTGCCTCGCGCATCGGCGGCTTGCAGGAAGCCGTGGAACCGTATTCCAGCGCAGTGCTCGTTGAACCAGGAAATCCCCAACAGCTGGCGGCGGCCATCGAGAAGATCCGCAACGACTGGGAGAAATTCCGGATATCAGCTAAGCAGTCGGCGGTGAAGGCGCGAGAATTCCACGACCCCGAGCTCTTCGGACAGCGCATGGATTCCGCCTTGAAATCGCTTCTTGCATCCAAATAGGTTCCAGTGCCATGAGGTGGCCCTCACGCCGATGCATCCACTTCGAGCGACACCTTGCGGAAGTCCACACGATGTCCGCCCGGAATCAGATTCAGCAGGTTCACGTAGCCAGGCACAACTGATTCGCCCAGCTGCGCCGCCAATGCCTCGCCACCGCATTGGACCAGAATCCGTCCATCCGTCATCGACAGCTCGATCTCAGCCCATCCGCCCTCAACCGGGGCACTGAATGCTGCCCTGCCCAGATTCTGCGGACTTTTGCCGGCAGCGCGCCACAGTGAAACTTCTCCGCGGCTTTCAAGCTGAAGATGGAATCCTTCTGCCTGCGAATTTTCGAATGCCCGGTAGGGCGCATCCGTCGGCAAACCGAAGGCCATGCCGGCAATCTGGTTCTGTTCTCCCCGCTGCGGCCAGCGGATCTGGGCTTTCAATCGCCAATTACCGCCTCCTGCTGTGGCCATGGAGCCCAGGACATAGGCGGCCTTGCGGGATTCACCCAGCGTGAGCAGACCCTCCTCAGCCGCGATCTGCGGCTGGGCTTTCCAGGTGAGCACATCCGGCAGATCACCGGTGGACCTCAAGCCGCTGGAAAAGCCATCGGCAGCTATGCGGACAGCTCGCGGTGAGGAAGTCACATAAGGCAAGTTCGAGCACATCATTCCCCGGACGCCTTGCCTTGCCAGCAAGTCCCTTTGGCTTCTGCGGTGCACTTCCCAGCAGATTACCGGCAGCCCGGTGGCCACTGCTCGTTTAATGGTGCCCGGATCAGCAGAATCATGGATTCCTATGGCATCGAATCCACCGGCAAGCTTTTCAATCTCGGCGAAATTCTCCGGGGCGAAATAGCCCCAGGTCCTCATCCCGGCGGCCGCTGCCAGTTCGGCTCCGGTGCCGGTTGCCGGCTGCTTCCACACCGTTGATTCAACAGGAACCCGGGAAGCGGCAATCTTCTCGATCAACGCGGCGGCATGCTGTCCGCTCTTGTCCTCGATGAACAGGACCGCCTGGTCTGCCAGTGCTTCCAGAACGGTTTCCAGGCGTGCCAATGGCTCCAACGCCGCATTCGGTCCAAGCCATTGGCGGGCATCGTTGTGCAGTTCTTCGAGCTGGTCCCACCCGGTTTCGCTGATCAGCTGCGGGACTCCGCAAAGGCGCTGCAAGCTGGTGTCATGGTGGCAAATGAACTGTCCGTCCTTGCTCCGGTGCACCGAGATCTCGATGCCCTGCGCACCGTGGACCAGAGCTTGCCTGTAGGCCGCCAGCGTATGCTCGGTCCAGTTGTCTCCCGAACCGCGGTGGGCAATATAGAAGAGGTCCTGCCCCAGCAGGTCCGCCGCGCTGGCCACCTTGGGCGCGGCGTTCTTGGCCACCAGTTCCCTTGAGCACCCTGCCAGCACGAACGTGCTGGCAGCCAGGCCCAAGAAGGCGCGGCGGCTGACCCCGTGCTGTCCTGCGGTTCCGATTTCCATGGTGCCCCCTCGGCAGCCCATACCCGCCAAGGCCTGGGCCTTGGCGGGCATGGCATTGATTGGATCCTTGCTACCCGATCACCGACAGGTTGTCGAAGGACGCGGTCACCGGCGCATTGGTGGTCGATCCGGAGAGATACAGGCGCAGTCCTATGCCGCCTTGGACTTGCAGCTCGCTGGTCGAGTCGCTGGCGTTGAGCTGCCAGTCAGCTGGTTCGCTGTCCGAAGCTGCCCAGATCTTTGCCGCCAGCTGCGTCGGATTCGTGCCCGTCACGGACAGCTTCAAGTGGACCGCTTCACCGGCCTGGTAGCCGAAGGAAGACTGGTACTGCGTGTCCAGGATGCTCTCTGCACCGCCTACAGCACGAATCAGCTGGATCTGGATGCCGCCCGAGGAGGTGAATTGGCTCTTGAGGTAGTACTGGTTCGCATTGCCCAGATACCTCGGCGAGAAGGAGACATAGGTGCCATTGCCGGTAGGCTGCTTATTAAGCTGGACCTGGACAGCGGCTTCCGTGGTGGTGCTGTCGACCACCGGCAGGTAGACCGCCGGGCCTGAACCGGGGTTCAGGCCAAGAAGCTGGCCCATTCCCCCGGCGACGTTGGCGGTCGCCGCGGATCCGGTCCGCGTCCACGTGCCTCCGGTATCGGCAGCACCCCAATTGCCCGTGGCCGTGCGGCCGAAGGCGTCAACTGCCACCGGCCTTGGCGGCAGCGTGACCTTCACCGTTTCGGTGCGGGTATCCACCAGCCCTTCCGGATCGCTGGCTTCCAAGGTGATCGTATACTCGCCTGGCTCGGTGTAGCTGAACGATTCAACTGCTGATCCCTCTACCCAGCCGCTTCCGTTGCCGAAGGACCAGCGGTAGCTGAGCTCATCATTATCGGGATCGGAACTCTGCGAGGCATCAACGGTGATGTCCAGCCCGTCCACTTCCGTGATTTCGAAGGCCGCTTCCGGAGGCCGGTTCGGTTCTGGCGGCGGCAGGATGGTGACCTGCTTGGTGGCCGTATCCTTCGCGCCTACGTTATCGGTGACTGTCAGCTTCACCTGATAGGTTCCGGGTTCTGCGTAGCCATGACCGGCGGTGATGCCTTCAGCGCTGTTTCCGTCTCCGAAGTCCCATCCATAGCCGACAATGGTGCCGTCGGGATCTGTGGAACCCGAAGCATCCACGGTGAGCTGCTGGTCGTGGACCTCATGGGTGAATTCTGCCGACGGAGTGGCATTGGCCGCTTGGCCGATGCCGGCCTGGTAGTGGTTCGCCACCACCGCCGGGCTCAGCTGCTTGCCGTAGACCGCGGCTTCGTCGACGCGTCCGGTGAAACCGCTCGTAGGCGCCGAGCTCCATCCGCTGACCCGGTCATTGCCCAGCCGCCAGAAGCCGTCGAGCTCCAGTGCGGATTTGGTGCTTGCGCGCGAAGCTACCTGCTGCCCGTCCACGTACAGGCGCATCCCGTCTTCTCCCAAGCTTGAGACCACGTGATGCCACTTGTTGTCGTTGTAGATCCCCGAAGAGGTGATCACCCGGCGAGCGCCGCGTTCGGTCACGCCGAAGGACAACCGTCCTACGGAATTCAAATAGGTCAGCCGGTCATGATCGGTTGAGTCTGCGTTCTGCCCGTTGCCATAGCCGATGAGCCGGCCGCGTTGCAGGGGCGAGGCCTTGAACCACAGTTCGGTTGTGAATTCCTGCGGACGCTTCCAGCGCACCATGTCCTGCGCTCCGCTGCCGCCAAGTGACAGGCTGCTGCCATGTCCCGCGGCAATGGCTGATGAAGAATCGACGCCTGCATTTCCTGCCAGCTGCAGGTCTTCACTCCCGGCTGCATCGAGGGCAGTGGAGTTGTCAGCTGCTCCGAAAGGCCAGTAGGCCTTGGGCTTGTCGGCCCTGATGACTTTTTCGTATGCGGTGGATGCAACGGTGTCGCCGGCGGCAGTGATGCTTTCGGTGGTGCTGCGCGCCTCCCTTCCGGTGGGATCCACGGCAAAGATCCGGTAGCTGTGCGTGCTTCCGGGCTCCACGTCCTTATCCACGAAGGACATTCCTTGGCGCATCCAGAAAGTCGAGTCGGCTTTAACAGTGTGGATGGGAGAATTATTCGCCCCGTCGCGGATCACCTTGTAGGTCAGGGTCCCGTTATCCATATCCGAAGCGGCTTGCCAGCGGATGCGCACTTGGCCTGCAGTGGTGGAGCTCAAGGTCGGAACGAAGTCCTCCCCGCTCGGTAGCGGCCCCCTGTCGTTGGGGGCCAAATCGCGAATTGCGAAGCGCACCAGGCCTTGCTGGTTCTTGTAGTTCACCCGCTGGAATTCACCACCGTAGACGATGTACTGGTCGTTGCCGGCGACGCTCCACGGTCCCTGACTCTGCCCGGTGTAGGTGCCGGTGCTCAATGCCGGGAACCAGGTCTGCAGCTGCGGATGCGGCAGGCCCTCGAAATTGGTATATCCGTGGATTTCACGGTCGATAGTTCCAGCCGTTTCCTTGCTGAAGGCCATGGCGCGGTTGTACTGCCAGCTGGGTTCCTGGGCGAAGCCGTCGATGTTTCCGCAATAGTGCGGATGCCCGGCGATGTAGAGCAGATCTCCGGTGGCGTGCACGGAGTAGGTATCTCCGTGGCAGTCCTCTACCCAGCGAGTTTCGAGATCTGCCCACTTGATGGCCACCACTCCTTCGAGCGTGGTGGCCCGTCCGAACGTGTAGCCGCTGGCGTAGAAGGTGTCCTTATCCGAGGCGATCGACGTGATGGATCCGGTCTCCCCGCCATTGCGGATATATGAAGCTGCCGGGTAGGAGAACTTCGCGCTGGTCTCGGTGCTCACGACGGCCAGGCCGTTGGCGAAGTCGCTGGTCGAGTTCACCTGCGTGAATTTGCCGCCCAAGGCCAGCTTTGTCCCATCGGGCGACAGCGACATGGACTCGACGTGCCCTCCGCCGACCACTGGCCGGAACGACAGGAGGGCGGCGTCGCTGGCACGCAGCGCAGCCGCTTGCTCGCGCCAGGCTTCGCCGATGCGGAAGAACGAACCGCCCAGGTACACCGTGGTGTTCGTGGCGACAATGCTGCGCACGGAATTGGAAGGCTGCGGGTCGAATTCCTCGATGCGTTCTCCGGTTACCGGATCCAGTGCCGCAATGCGCGAGGCGCTTTGCCCGTCCAAGGTGGTGAAGTCGCCGCCAGCGTAGAGCCGGCTGCCGTCCGGCGAGGCAGCAAGAGTGAGTACCTAGGCATTGAATTCCGGAGTGAAGCTGTTGAGCAGTTCTCCGGTTCGAATGTCATAGGCCAGGATGTTCTTGCGTGTTGCGGTTTGCGTCCCGGCCGCCGCACCTGCAGGACGTGCGGTAGCGAAGCTTCCTCCCGCATATACCGTGTTGCCAATGACCACTTGGCTCCAGACCACGCCATCGATCTGGACGGTCGGGAGGGCATCGGCGGTGACTGTCGCAGGGGTGAGCGGGTCTGACGGATCCGCGGGCACACTATCTGCAAGTGCCTGCGGCGGCGTGGCTAATGCGGCGGCCGCGATCAGCGCGGTTGCAGCAATCATAGACATGGCCCATCGGGCGATGGCCGGGGCGGATCTGCGGATCATGGCGATACCTCACCTGCGAGCTGTTGGATTTTCTTAGTTGCGCCGGTTTCGAATTCTAGGGTCATGTCAGACGCGGATTCTGTTTGGGCGCTGAAGAGATAGGTGGCAGTAGCCTGTTTGCCTGCCTCCAGTTGTGCGGGAAGTACGGTGCTGCGTGTGTCTGTGAGCACGGCCGCCGGTTCCCTGCCGTCGCCGTAGAACAAGCGCACTTGGGCCTTGCCCAAGTCCAGCGCGGTGACTCCGTCGTTGGATAACTCGATTTCAACCAGTGTCGCGGCCCCGGCGATTTGCCCGATGCCTTCTGCTTCAGACTGGGTTTGCTCGATGCGCTTGATCCGCATCTGCGCATGCGGGCCCGCCTGGACCTCTTCAGCAAGGTCCACCGCCTTGGCTGTGGCAGGCGGCTTGCCAGCCGCTTGGGCGTCCGGCGCCACTTTCTGCGCGTCCTTGTCCTTTTTCCATGTGGACTTCTCTGCTTTCTCGGCAGGAGAAGCTGAATCCTCGGATTTTTCAGCGGCTTTGCCCGTCTTGGTGGCGGGCGCCGCCAAGGCTGATTCGTGCAGCTGCTGATCGATAGTCGCCAATGTAGTTTCGGCTGGTTCCCCAGGCATGGCCGCGTGCGGCGAAGCCTGGGGTTCTACCGTGCAGGAAACCAGGGCTATTCCCAGCAAGAGCAGCATCGGAACGATGCGCATCTTGGCTGGGACATGGCCGCAGGCCGGAGGTTCTGCTGCTTGTGCGCGTCGCATGATCTGTCTGGTTCTGCGCTCAGGCCCGCTGGACCTGCATAGATGGCGAGCTTAATTGCTCTAAGGCCACTCTGAGCTTGGTGCTGGAAGTATGCACGGTGTAGGGGAAGTACTCGACTCTCACACCGACGGTTGCAAAGAGCTCTTCTAGTCCTTTTCCTTCGCGGGTGCCCTTCCAGTCATCTCCCTTGAAGAACACATCGAATCTGACATCCTCCCAAGTCAGTAATCGGTTCGGATGAAAATCGAGAACCGCCTCATCCACGAAGCCTATCGAGGAGACGATATCCAGTCGTTCGCTTTCCGGTATCACCGGCCGTTTCCCCTTGGTTTGGAGCAGCCTTTCATCACTGACAACACCGGCAATCAGATAGTCGCATCTGGACTTGGCTTGCCTGAGAATATTCAGGTGCCCGACGTGGAACAGGTCGAAAGCACCTGCGGCGTACCCAGTGATCATTATTTTCCCCAATTTCTCATGAACCAGTTGCTGATTCGATTCCCCATAGCATCCGGGCCATCCCCATGGCCTAGACGCTTTACTGTTTCCCAGAATTCTTGTGCCAGCCTCAGGCGCGGCGTCGGCCAGTTTCCGCAGACGGTACTGCGTCGAATTCCACCGAAGGCTTTCCGGCGCCGGCCAAATCCAAGCACAGCTTTTCGTAGGCCCGGGCAACATCGTCCCAGTCATAGTCGTTAGCGCGCTTTCGTGCGAGCTGGGCGCGTTGTCGAACGGCATTTTCCTTTGATTCGGTGCGGTCGAAGAGCCTGGACGCGGATTGCGGGTCATTGAAGTATTCGCCGGCTGCCTGGGCCACTTCGCGGTTGAAGTTCACGTCATAGGCGTTGATCGCCGTACCGGCACCCAACGCCCTGAGCAATGATGGGTTGGTACCGCCGACCGAATGGCCATGCCAGTAGGCAAGTGCATGGGCATAGAGCTCATCTAGCAGCTGCTGGTCCCATACCCCGCCTAGGAAGCGGACTTGTTCCGTGGCCGCGGCATGAACCTGCTGAGTGTACTGCTCGGCATAGGGCGCCGAACCGACGACCACCAGCGGGAGCCTGGCCTGCGATTGGCTGTAGCCACGGACAATCATCTCCACGTGGTTCTCCGGCTCGAAGCGGGCCACTACCAGATGGAATTTTCCTGATTCCAAGCCGAGCGCGGGCAATTTCATGGCAGCAGCCTCGGGAATTTGCGGTGCGCCATAGGTGATGAGCCTCGTTGCCCGCGAGAATTTCGCCGCGTAGTAGTTGGCGATACCCAGGGCATCGGCAATCAATTCCCTGCTCCACCAGACGCAGAGGCGCTCGCATAGCCGGTAGTACTTCTGGCCAATAGGTCCCCACTTGGCCCGTTTCCATTCCAGCCCATCCACGTGCGTGGCGACGGGAATCCTTCCCAAACGCAGCAGCGGGAGCAGCGGGGCATTGGCCGCGTTGAAGACAATCGCCGCATCGGGCCGGTTGAAGAGGGCATGGATCACCGACAGTGCAGTATGGCTCAGCGTCTCGAGGCTCCTTCGCCTCATGGCAGGCAAATGCACCAGCTTCATGCCCTGGTATTCGCTCATGCGCTCGTCTTTGGCAGTGCCACGGCAATATACGGTCACCTCGTGCCCTTGATCGGCCAGGCGGCGCCCTACCTCTTCAATAGCGGTCTCGAAACCGCCATAGCGTGCAGGTACTCCCCTGGTGCCGATCAAGGCGATGCTCAGCTTGGCGCGCGAGTCATGGTGCTCGGTGCGTTGCATTCTGTTCCCCCAAATTTAAACAGCAGAATCAACGTTCGCTTGCTTGCCGCACCAGCGTCGATCCCCAAAATCAACGGCGAGTTCCGGAACATGCCGCAAGCATGCGTTTCTCATCTACCGAGCATATGTGTCGTGCCGTTGCGGCACACGAGTGCACCCGTACTTGCGTTACCCGCGAATTACTTGCTCGGGGGTACTTGGAATACTCGCTGGCCACTGGGGAAGTTTCCTCGTCAACCTCGAAGTCCAGGGATCGAGAGAGAAACATCACGATTGAATAACGGTTCATTCCATGCCACCATTTACAGCAGGGCCCGCGTGACCCTTAAACCATCGTCTATATTGAATGAGCAGGGCCTGTTTTGCTGGGGAGCACGGGTTAAGCTCCGAGGATCCTTTGCAGAACCTTTCCCCCAAAAATCTCTTGCCCCTCGGTCCGGATACATCCGGCCAATCTTCCCAGCGGCCGCGCCTGATCGCGGCATTGGCCTTGGCCGCCGCGTGCGGCATCGTTGCCACCTCCTTGAACCCGGTGCCCGTGGCCGCTTCGACCACATTGGTCGCCGATGCCATGAACCGCATAGTTGGCTCCGGCTGGGGCTCTACTTCAAGTGGAATCCCCTACCTAGCCAACAGTCCAAGCCGTTTCGCCGTAGATGGTTCCCAGGGTGAAATTACCTTGGTCCCCGGCAAGCTCAGCCATGCCACCGCCGCCATCAACGCTGCCGACATGCAGGCCGGCGTCGATATTTCCTTCGACTCGCTGCCCAGCACGGGTTCGTCCTATGCGCACCTAGGTGCCCGAAGTACCGCAGATGGCCAATACACCGCTTCGCTTCGGCTGCAAAGCACTGGCAATCTGTCCCTGGAAATTTCACGGACCGTCAGCGGTAAAAAGATCGTGCTCGATTCTCGGCAGATCAGCGCAGCGGCTCGCCCGGGGACTGCGTACCATGTTGACTTCGCCATCACCGGAAGCGGCACCGCGTCGCTCAAGGCCCGAGCCTTCGCAGCTGGCCGCGGAACCCCCGAATGGCAACTGGAATCGGAAGATGCATCCACAGCGCTGGCCTCGGCCAAAGGCAGCTTGCGCATAGGCGGTTACCTTTCGGCCAGCGCCGCCGGCAACTCCGGTCTGCACGTAGATAATCTGGTGGCGCGTTCAGCTACCGAACCGGCGATGCAGGCCCCGGAACCGGCACCTGCCCCATCGCCTTCCCCAACTCCCGAACCTGCACCTGAGGCCGAAGGAACCGTTCTCCACTCCGAAGAGGTCAGCGTTGGCGAGCAGGCACCGCAGGCGGGAACCCTGAGCGCCATCCCTTCAACTGCACTTTATGTTTCGGCATCCGGAAATGATGCCTCCGGCGGTACCGCCTCAGCGCCACTGCGCACCCTGTCCAAGGCCATTTCCAAAGCCTCCAGCGGACAGACCATCGTGGTGCGTGGTGGCAGCTACCATGAGTCGGTAGTGATCCCCGCAGGCAAGAGCCTCAAGCTGCGCGAATACCCGGGAGAGACCGTCTGGCTCGATGGTTCCAAGGCAATCACGGGCTTCTCCGCTGCGAGCAATGGATGGGTGAAATCCGGCTGGGACTACGATTTCGATACCAGCCCGACCTACACCCGGGGAGCCACAGACAATACGGCTGAAGCATGGGGCTTCATCAATTCCAGCTATCCCATGGCAGCCCACCCCGACCAGGTATGGATCAACGGGGCCAAGCAGACCCAGGTATCCTCGGTTGCCAAGCTCAAACCGGGTGCCTTCTATGTGGACCGCGCCAACAACAAGCTGCACCTCGGCACCGACCCAACCGGAAAGTCCGTGCGCGCTTCTACGCTGGTCAAGGCCCTGAGCATCCGCAGCGGCAATTCCAGCGTTTCGGGTATCAATGTGCGCAAGTTCGCTCCTTCGGTGCCCGACATGGGTGCGGTCACCGCGGAGAAGCCGGGCATCACTGTGCAGAACCTGACCATCGAGGATACGGCAACCACGGGTTTGAACGTCAGCGCTGTGAAGAACACCGTGAGCAACGTGAAGATCCAGCGCAGCGGCATGCTGGGCATGAACGCCGTGTACGCTGACGGACTGGTCGTCAACAAACTGGCCTCCACAGGCAATAACCACGAGCGGTTCAACACTTCGCCTGTCTCCGGCGGGCTGAAGATCGGACGCACCCGGGGCGTGACGGTGAAGGATTCCAAGCTCAACAGCAACTACGGCCCGGGACTATGGCTGGATGAATCCGTCTACGATTCCAAGATCCTGAATAATGACCTGATCTCCAATACCGGGCCCGGACTGTCGCTGGAGATCTCCGCAAAAGCAGTGGTGGCCAACAACCGCATCACCAAGAATTCCGGATTCGCCTTCAAACTGAACAACACCAGCGATGTGAAGATCTGGAACAACACCATCAGCGGCAAGAACCGGGTGCTGAACATCGTGCAGGATGCGCGCCGCGCAGCGAACAAGTCCGACCCCGGGCACGATCCGCGCCAGCCATTCCCTGACACCACCATGACCTGGATCAATAAGAACATTGTCGCGAAGAACAACGTGTTCTCCAATACCGGCGGTGGCAACGCAATTCTTGCCGTCGAGGACTACTCGGGGAGCTACACGGCGGAACAGATGAAGATCTCCCTGGCGTCCAATGCCTATCACCGCATCAACTCCACGAATCCGAAGTGGTCCTCCGTCTGGTCCAAAGGCGCTGGAAACCCCGCGGTGTTCACCACCTTGCCGGCCTTCGCCAAGTCCACCGGACAAGAGCTGAATTCCTTTGAACTCACCTCCAGCACGGTGCTGAGCAGTACCAATAATCCGACTACCAGCGTTACGGGCAAGAACAGCCAGGCTACCGCATTACCTAGCGATATTGCCTTCCTGATAGGACACGCCCCCGCTTCCAAGCGCATCGGCAGCTACCCGCGCTAGGCTCCGGGCCACCCTGGCAGTACAAGCAACGGATCCCGGCTCGGCATTGTGCCCAGCCGGGATCCGGTGCATTCGGGTTCAGCTGCCCATCGCCACCGGCGGATCCGGCGGCTGCTTGCGCTGCAGGGGTGCAGCGTGTTCCCAGTCCAAGGCCGCTCGGCTGCTGGCCGGTTCCAGCATCAGGGCGAACACCAGGAAAATCAGGAATAGCGCACCGGCATCTACCAGCCCGTTTTCCATCACGCTGCGGATGATCACGAATGCCAGCAGCGGGAACAGCAAGCTGCGCAGCCTGCTTGAACGCAATGCGGCGAAAACCGTCAGCAGAACCCAGAAAGCCACAAGCAGCGTTCCGATGATTCCAGTTTGCGCCAGCAAGGAAATCCACGAAGAATCGAAAACCTGCTCGTCCCAGTACTGCCCTTCGACAGCAATGGTCTTCTGGCTCAATCCCGCACCGATCCATCTCTGCCATGAATCATTGGGCAGGTTCAGCACGACCGACCAGCTGATAGTCCGGGAGTTCAACGTCATCACCGAGGCACTGTCCTCGCGAGCCATCAGATTCTGCAAAACCGGAGTCAGGAACGCAAGGTAGAACACCAGCGGAAGTGCCGCCAGCGCCGCCACGATGGTCTGCAACGGGATTCGGCGGAGCATCAGCAGCATGCCAGCTGCCGTGCAAGCAGCCGCGATGAGAGCGGTGCGCGACTCGGAGAGCAGAAGGATGGAGCTGAGCAACACCAGCATCCCCACGTGCCACCACCGCGCGTGCGCGCGCAGCGATTGGTGGAAAAGAACCAGTGCCGGGATGCCGGAAAGCAAGGCAATCTCATTGGGGCTCAGCGGAGGGATGCCGCCTGTTAGGCGCCCGCCTCCGCCCAGCGCCAGCCCGGTCCCCGCGCTGATGATGCCCACCGCGGCCAAACCGACGCACATGGCCAGCAGCACCTGATGGGCCGGGAAAACCCGCATGATGAACAGCACTGTCGCTGCCAGCATCGCCACGCGGATCGCGATGATGGCCGAGGCCATGACATTGCCTTCTGCCATCGCCCCGATCACGCTCAGGGCCAGAACCGGAGCGAGCAGCGCGATACTGCGCACGCCTACCGGCTGACGGGCCCCACTCCACATCCACAGCAGGATCGCCCAGCACAGCACGGCGCCTTGCAACAGCGCCTTGAGCACGACCACGAGGTCCAGTCCGCCGGTGAATAGCGTTCCCTGGCGCCAGGCAACCACGCTGAAGACCATCAGGATCCACAGCAGGTTCAACTGCCACAGACGCGGAACCCGGTAGCGCCGTGGCACCGGGATCTGCTCCGCCGGCGTCCAGGACGCGCTGACGGCCGGAGGCATGATCAGGTATCCCGCCGGTGCCGGAAGCGCGAAGGCTTGCGCACCAGCACCAGCCCGGTCGCTCCGACGCGCACAGCGTTCAGCTCCTGCAGGGCATCGGCAACCTGTCGGTAGGTGGTTCGCCGTTCACGTCCGGTGAGGATCACGCAATCGCTGTGCAGGGCCACTGCGGTAGCGTCCACCGGCTGGCCCTCCATGCTGGCTACGAAGATCACTACATCGAAATCCTCTTCGAGGGAAGCGATCAAGCTGTCCAATCCGGCGAACACATCGAAACGGCGCAGCGTTTCAGGTTGCGGTCCGGCAGGGAGGTAGCCCATCGGCACCGATTCGATATGAGTGAGCGCATCATGCAGCTCGCTGGTGCCAGCGAGCACTTGGGTCAGGCCCGTTCCACTTGCCTCGTCGCGGCGCAGCGGCTCCAGTTGTCGGTCGGCCTGCACGATCACCGAGCGCTTGCCCATGGCCGCCAGGGTCTGGGCGAGCTGCTGCCCATCGAGAACCGCATCGGCACGGGTACCGAGCACCAGGATGCGTTGCGGCAGGCGCCCGTCATTGGCCATCAGCAGGTTCGATACCAGC
This sequence comes from Glutamicibacter sp. MOO4, assembly GCF_056934395.1. Lineage (NCBI taxonomy): Bacteria > Bacillati > Actinomycetota > Actinomycetes > Micrococcales > Micrococcaceae > Glutamicibacter > Glutamicibacter sp. MOO4. Next base: position 877,666 of record NZ_CM167800.1, on the reverse strand, counting down.
TGGCGGTAACCGACCTGGATGCCGGTCGGGTTGGCACGGGCTCCGTCCTTGGACCGAGCCGCCACGGTGCCCAGCACGCGCATGCGCAATTGCCGTTCGGCGTCGCGGCCGCGCAGGATCCTCGGATCCAACTTGTGCAGCGCCAGGGCCAGCAGCAATCCCAAGCTGGCTCCCGAAACCAGGCCCAGGGCCAGATTCACGGATTTGCGAGGCGCGGTGGCGTACTGCGGTGCCGCGGCCGGCACGGACAGCTCCGCTTTGACTTCGAGCTTCTTGGGATCGGTGTTCTCCAGTTTCTGGATGGACTCCGCCAGCAACCCGGCAGCCGTATTGGCCATGTCCGCGGCCTGCTGGGCCTCCGGGGCCTTCGCCGTCACGGCCAGCAGCACGGTATCGACCGGATTGGTGGCGTTCACATTGGATTTGACGTCCTGGAAACTGCGATCCAGATCGAGCTCGCGGATCACCTGGTTGATCAGCTGCGGATCATTGACCAGCTGCGGGTAGGACCCCACTCGCTGCAGCGCGAACTGGCCACGGGCATAGGCCGTGTCCTGGCTGGAATTGACGCTGACGAACAAGGTCGACTTCGCGGTGTAGACAGGGGTCATCCCCAGGGTGATGGCGATGGAGGCGAGTATCCCGGCAAGGGTGCTGGCCACGATCCACCACATGCGGGTTCGCAGCACGAAGAAGAAATCACTCAGATCCATGCCTGCCACCTCCCGATGCGCATGCTGTCCCCAGCCCAATTCCGGTGCAGCTGGCCAGGTGCGATGTTCTTGGTAATCAAGCGCTTTGGCCAAGGCCCTTCACCTCCCGGTACCACTTGCCCAGGGCCAGCGCCAGGAAGCCTGCGTTGGCCAGCAGCAGCAGGACATACACCGGAATGAACACCGATGGCAGCCACAGCGTCAGGAAGGCCAGGCAGATCAGGCCGAAGTCGGTAGGCACGACGGCCAATGAATACAGGGCCGAGCTCTTGCCCTGGCCCTGCAGGTAGTGCCCCGTTCTCCCGGAGTTCAGTCGGCGCAGCTGATCGGTGAGGATCATGGAGAAGAACAGGCTGCAGGCCACGACCTGGTAGGCAATGGGCACCAGGTACCAGGCGCCTTCTACCGGGTAGAACCGATACCACGAGATCAGCACCATCGCGTGCAGGGCGGCGGTCTTGATCGCGTCGACAATATGGTCCAGCCATTCGCCGGCAGCGGATCCGGAGCCTTGGAGACGGGCCAGCTGCCCATCAGCAGAATCCAACGCGTAGCCGAGCACCAGCAAAGCAGTGATCAGCAGCGAAGAGCCGAAGGACGGTTCCAGCAGTGCGATCACCGCCAGTCCGCCAGCCGTGCATAGTGCGCTGATGCCGGTGACGCCGTTGGGCGTTAGCCGAAGCAGATAGGCCAGTGCCGCCAGCCGGCGGCCCAGTGGCCTGTTGACGAAGCGCGAGTAGGCTGGCGCTCCCTTATTGGTTTTCTGCCGCTGGCGCAGTTCTGCGACCGCCCAACGGTATCCTTGTTGTTCTTGCAGCATGTGAGTCCTCCCCAGTGAACTCTTATGTGCTTGCGGCCGCGATCGGCCGCAAGCGCCCCCGATATTCAGCCCTGTCCCCAAGCACCGCATTTCTGCAGCGCATCCCCAGGGGACAACCCAAGCTGAGTACAATCTAGTTGATTTCCCGTGTTCTATCCATCGAATTCCTATTCCTAGGCGAAGCCGCTGAGCCAGCGCTCGCGATTCGCACCGCATTGGCGCAACGAACTGCGAACGGCCGGGCTCATTCGGCGATTTCCCACACCTCCAGATCATCGAAACCGCCGTTGACCGGCGCGTTACCCGCCGAGCCGGAGAGGTAGACCGACAACCCCAGACGCCCTTCAGCCTGCAGGGCGGCGGTGGAGTCGGTGGCGTTGAGCTGCCAGTCCAACGGCTCATCCTGGCCCTGGTTGTAGGCCTTGGCCCGCAAGCTGGTGGAACTGCTACCCTCGGCCTGCAGGCGCAGCCACACCGCTTCGCCTGGCGAACCGTCTACCTGGCCGATGACGGTCTCTGCGCTCAATGCACTGACGCTGCCGGAGACAACCTTTTCCAAGGTCACTGCCACCGAGCCATTGGACAGGAACCTGACCTTGGCGCGGTACGCCCCCACGCCGGGGATGTCCCGGATGGTCACCGTCTGGTAGATGCCTCCGCCTGTGGCTTGCTTGTCGCGGCTGAGCTTGATGCGCAAATCGCCTTCCCGCACGCCTGCTGGCAGCCACGAGAGCGGTCCGCTTCCGGCGGTGGACATCCGGATCCTTCCGGTGCCTTCGGTCACGCTGAAGTTAGATGACGAGCCTTGGCGCGTCCAGGTTTCCCCGGTATCGGCTTCACCCCATCCATCGGAAACGGTGCGGCCAAAGGCATCGGAGACCAGCAGGGCAGGTTCCGCGATTTCCGAGACCTGCACCTGCTGGACCAGTTCGGCGCTTAGCCCGTCCTCGTCGGTGACCACCAGCTTGATCTGATAGTCGCCTGGCTCGGCGTACTCATGGGAGGCGTTCTGGCCGCTGGCGGTGTTCCCGTCTCCGAAATCCCATGCGTAAGTGGCAATCTGGCCATCAGCATCGCTGGAGGCGGCGCCATCGACTTGGACTTCAAGTCCGTTCACTTCCAGGGCGAAGGCCGCCACCGGTGCCGAATTCCGGACATTCACTTCCGTTTCGGTGCGCGATTCCAGCCCGTTCCCATCGCTGACGGTCAGGGATACCGTATACCGGCCGTCCTCGGCGTAGCGGTGCTGCGCAGTTTGGCCGAGAGCGCTCTGCCCATCGCCGAAGTCCCATTTGTAGCCGGTAATCGGCGCATCCCCGGCCGTGCTGCCCGAGGCATCGGTATTCAGCGCGAGCCCGACTACCGAGGTGCTGAACTGCGCCTGCGGACCTTGGGCCGCGGCCACTGTGACCACCTGGCTGATGGTGCTTTCCCGTTCCCCGGCCTGGACTGTCAGCGTCACGGAGTAGGTGCCTGCCGATTCGTAGTCGTGGCTGGCCGTCGCTCCGCTGGCCTCGGTTCCATCTCCGAACTCCCACAAGTATCCGGTGATCTCCCCGCCAGCTGCCGGCGGCAGCGAATCGGAGGCATCCACGGTGATCGCCAGCTCATCGGATTCCCAGCTGAAGGCAGCAGTCGGATCCAGCTCGGCCGGGTCCTGCACGGCGACATCGCTGGAAGCGGTGCCGGTTGCGCCCTCGTTGTCGGTGACGGTCAGGGTCACGGTCTTGGTTCCGCTGCTTGAGTACTGGTGCATGGCCTGGGCCCCAGTGCCGGTAGTCCCGTCGCCGAAGTCCCATTCCCAGGACACGATCTGCCCATCGGCATCCAGCGATGCCGCAGCGCTGAAGGTGGCGGCCAGCCCGTCAACAGTGGATTCGAAGGCAGCTTCCGGTGCCGCGTTGGGAACCTTGACCTGTACCGAATTCGACACCGTGCCGGTAGCCCCGTGCTCATCGGTCACCACGAGAGTGACCTCGTAGGTTCCCGGTTCCGCATATTCGTGGTCGGCCTCGGCCCCCGAGGCCTCGGTTCCGTCGCCGAAGTCCCAGGCATATTCCAGTTCCCCGTCCTCGGCGTCTGCGGAGCCAGAGCCATCGACCTTGATGCCCAGGCCGTCAACACCCAGTTCCATGGCCGCGACCGGAGCGGCATTTTCGACCGCCAGGGTGCTCTGCGCCTGGGCAGTGGCCCCAGCGCTGTCGGTTACCGTCAGGGTCACCGTGTATTCACCGTCGGCGCCATAGGCATGCTCCACATCCTGGCCGGATGCCTTCTGGCTGCCATCACCAAAGTCCCACTCGTAGGACAGTTCCCCCTGCTCCGGATCCGCGGATCCGGAGCCGCTGAGGCTGACCTTCAAGCCGGCCTGCTCGCTGGCTATCGCGGCCACCGGCGGCTGGTTGACCGCCTTGGCCTCGACCTGCTGCGTCTTCGTGGCAGTGCCACCGCGGTCATCGGTAATGGTCAGCACCACCGTGTAGGTGCCGGCTTGGGCGTATTCATGAAGCACGCCTTCGGTCTGCACGGTGGTGCTTTGCCCGTCGCCGAAGTCCCATGCGTAGCTGGCGATGGTGCCGTCGGCATCGGTTGATCCGCTGGCGTCAAATGCCACTGCCAGCCCTTGGCTGGTGCTGGTGAACTCGGCCAGTGGATCCTGGTTGGGCTCTCCTGCAATCCCGTAGTGCTCATTGACCTCGGCTTGGCTCAGTGCCCTGGCGTAGACGGCGGCCTCATCGATTTCGCCATCGAACCATGCGGAGCTGGCTCCGGACCATACCCGGTCCCCGCCAATGCGCCAGTAGCCGTTGAACGGCTCGGCCGCGGTTTGCGGGTTGGTGCCGGTGAGCGCGCCATCGACGTACAGCTTCATGCCCTCGCCGGACAAAGTGGCAACCAGATGATGCCAGTCACCGTCGTTGTAGGCCCGGCCGGTGGTGACCAGATTTTCAGCTCCGGTGTAGACGCCGAAGACCAAGGTGCCGTCATTGCGCATGTAGACATGCCGGTCGTAGCTGGAGGACAAGCCGCTGGCCGCATTGCCGAAACCGATGATCTTGCCTCCATTGCCCGTGGTTGTCCGGAACCAGGCCTCGGTGGAGAACACTGTCGGGTTCTGCACCGCCCGGTTCGAGACCACCGCGGCATCGGACTCGCCGAAGCCCAGCGATGTGCCGTGGCCGATAGCGGAATCTTCTGCGTAGCGGACCGGGCCGTTGATGGTTCCGTCGTTGCGGGCGATGGTGCTGTCCGTGGCCACGTTGCCCCCGGTTTCATCCAGGCGCCAGTACATCTGCGGTTCATCGCCGTAGACCGCGATGCCGTAGGCATCGGCTGGAGGCTCGGGGATGTCCGCAGTGCGCCCGGTGGACTGGAAGAGCTGCAGCACGGTGGCTGCATCAATCTGCTCGTTGAAGATCGCCACCTCGTCCAGCTCGCCGTTGAAGGCCTTGCTCGACGGCTGGTTCGGCCAGCCGTTGAGGTTGTCCCCGCCGATTCGCCACATGCCGGAGTAGGCCTGGCCGCTGCTGACATCGGTGCGTTCGGCGACCTTCAGCCCGTCAACATACAGGTGCATTCCGGCTTGGCCCAGAGTTGCGGTGAGCTGGTGCCACTGCCCGTCGTTGTAGCTCGCCGAGGAACTGACCGTTGCCGCCCACCCCAGCCATGTGCCAAAGTGCAGGCGTCCGGAATTGTCCATCCAGGCATGGCGGTCATAGCTACCGGAGTCGCCGGTGGCCGAGCTGCCATAGCCGATCAGCTTGCCGCCCTGGTCGCTCTCGGTCTTGAACCACAGCTGGGTGGTGAAGGTGTCCGGCGCGGTCGCGGCATTTCGGCTCGCCAGCGACTGCCCGCTGAATCCGCTGGCATCATCGTCGCTGATCGCACCGGGCAGGCCGCGCTGCAGGGCCGCGCTGGCGTCGGCATCGACGAAGCCGATGTTGTCAAAGGCTACGCTGCCATCGGATTCGTTCAGTGGATAGTAGATATCCGCGCCGGTCTCTCGCAGGACCTGCGTATACGGACTCTCGGCGCTGTTGCTGACGGTCACCGGATCCGAGCGCGGACCGATGTAGTTATTGCCCCACGGGTCCGAGACGCGTACCCGGTAGGTGTGGGTGCTGCCCGGAGCCACGCTGTCATCGCGGAAGCCCAGCGACTGCTTTTTCCACCAGATGGAGGACACGTCCTGGCTGTCGATGGCGGTGAGCGAATTATCGCGCAGCAGCTCGTAGGTGAGCGTTTCGTCATCGAGATCCCAGGTGGTCGGCCAGGCCACGCGCACGGAACCGCTGCGTTGGGAGATCGCCGATGGCTTGAGCTCCGCGGTGTACTCGGGCCGTATCGAATTCGACGACAGCGACCGTTTGGGGAAAACAGCCAAGCCCTGCTGGTTAGTGTTGTTCAACCTGGTGAACTCGCCGCCGAGAACCAGGTAGTCCCCGTTATTGTCCATGGCCCAGCCACCTTGGTACTGCCCGGTGTAGGTACCGGTATTGATCGAGGGATACCAGTGCAGCAAGGTCGGGATTGGCTGGTTGCGCACCAGCGAATTATTCGACGGCGCAGTGGCATCCGTACCGGTGGCGAAGGCAGTCTCCGCCAGCGCGCGCTTCCAGATCATCGGATTCTCCTCGGGGAACCCGTTGACCGACGAGCAGTCGTGGGCGTGCGGGGTCGAGTAGACCACGTCGCCCATGATGCTGATCGATGAGGTCGATCCATAGCAATTATCGAGCCAGATCAGATCTCCGGTGGCGTAATCGGCGGCAAATCTGCCGTCGAACCAGTGCCAGCCCATGCCGTTGTTCGCCGCATAGATGACTCCGTTTTCAAGTTTCAGGTCCACGACCCATGCACGGGCATTGTCATCGATCCGCGCCGGGACCGGAGTCGAGCTCCATGCCACCTGCTGGCCGGTGGTCTCGTTCACAGCTCCGATGCCGACCTTGGGCTCGTTGTTGATCGTCTGGAAGCGTCCGCCAATGACCACGCGGTCGCTCTGGTCGGTGGCGATGATGCCGTGGACGATGTCATCGGTGGTCGGTGCCCACGCCTGAAGTTCCGCGTTGACGCGGTTCAGCTTGGCGACATTGCGCCGGGTCTGGTTGGCCACGGAGTTGAAGGAGCCACCCAGGTAGACAGCGTCGCTGGTCACTGCAAGGGTTTCCACAGACCCGCCCACGCTGGCGGAGAAGGAACTCAACGCCCCGTTGGAAGTGGTGAATTCAGCGATCTTGCTGCGGGCTTGGCCGCTGACTGCGGTGAACTGTCCACCTGCGTAGAATCGGCTTCCATCCGGAGAAAACTCGATATCCATGACCGGAGCGTTGAAGTTCGGGTTCCAGGGCAGGATCTGCCCGCTGGTGATATTGAAGGCCATGGCGTTATTGCGAACCACTTCCCCGGCGCCGCCAGGATTCGCACCGCTTGGCCGTACCCGGGTGAATGAACCGACCACATAAGCCACGTTCCCGCGCACACGAAGGTCCCACGCCACCCCGTTCAGCTGCGGAGTAGGAAGATGATTTGCGCTGACCGTCTCGGGCAGCTCGATTTCCTCTTCGCCAGCGGCCGTCGCCGGAATTGCGCTCAGGCCGGCAATGACCAGCACAGCCGCCGCGACCGAAGCCAGCACCCGTGTGAATCGCCGCACGGGTGTGCGCCGGCCTGCAGTTATCTGCTGCTCTTCCATGTCCATTCCGTTCATTATTGATACCGGGGCTTTGCCAAGTCAGCGCTGCTGGGCGAATCGGTCCGCTGGTTGCCCCTGCCGGGGCAAGTGCACGGCAACCGATTTCTGCAGCCACCGTCGCATGGCCAAGCCGCCGGCCAAAGCACCAGCGGCGGCGGCCCACGGAACCAGCCGGTAATCCGAAGTGAATACCAGCACGGCTGCAATCAGCACCACGGACAGGATGCTGTCCATGAACCTGATGGCAAATACCGGCCGTGCATTCTCATGTACCGCAGCCAGCAGGCCATACGGTGTGGACGCCGCCACCGCGCTGGCATACGCCAGCCACCCGGTAACAGCAAGACCTGACGGGCGGATGCCCGTCAGCAGAGGTCCGCCCCAAGGCAGCAGCACCAGTCCAATGGCCGCGCAGCCTGCGGTGGCCAGCAACAGCTTGAGCACCACCGAATCAGTGTTCTTCAGCTGGCGCCATGGACCGGCATCTCGGTCGCGGGCCAGTGACGCAAACAGGTAGGCACAGGTGCCAGTGACCAGCAGCATCGCAGGAGCAGCATAAAGCCTAGCCGCCTCCAGCGAGCCGGCCGCGGCCAGGCCGATCAAGGCGGTGACGAGCACGCGCATCACGGTCAGCTGGGCCGGGCGCAGTCCTTGCAGGGCAGAGCGCCAGATTCCGAACCTGGCGACGGCACGGATCTGAGCCGGACGGCGGGCCGGTGTTTTTTCGCTTTCTGGCAGGCGCAGCCAACCGAAGGCGGTTCCGGCGCATTGCCCGGCCAAGACCGCCAAGAAGAACGCTTCCAGCGTCAGGGTGGAGAAGACGCCGAATCCCAGCAGCACCATGCTGGTGGTTCCCAATACCACCAGGTCCACCGCGATCAGCTTTCCGAAGTTGAGGATCACCATGTAACTGCGCCGAACCAGCTCTTCAGCGACGTAGGCAACCACTGCCAAGCCGTAGAGCACGGCTCCGAGCAAGCCCAGCTCGGTACCCGCCCAGCAAAGCAACGCTCCGATGGCCCCCAGAGACAGGGCCAGCAAAGCGAGCCAGAAGCGCAGTCCGGCGCGCACATGCGGATCATGCCGGTCCAGTACCGTCAGCGAGTCGCCAACAAAGCCGGAGATGATGGCGGCGGCAAGGATCAGCGCTCCGTACAGCGTCGAAATGAGGCCCAGGGCCTCCAGCCCGAGAAGCTTGGCGGCCAGCATCAGCACAATCAGGCTCGTCAGGGACTGGATTGCCTGGGCCGTGGACGATGAAGCCACACCGGCAACCTTGTTCAGCAGAGTTCTGGCTAGAGTCATTTCTTCTCTGCCTTCAACGTGAACAACCCTGGAGCGTGCTGGTTGTCCAGATCCACCTGCAACTTTGCCACGGCGCCGGCATCTTGGACGATGAAGGCGTAGTGGGCGCTGGCCTGCTTTCCAGCCTCGATCGTGCCAGAGAAGTCATAGGCCTCGACCTCGCCGTATAGCGGCAGGGCTGCCTGCTGGCCCTTGCCCAGCACGAGGTTAATGATCACACTGGAGATGTCCAGTTCCTTACCGGATCCATTGTCGATTCGGACCTCGTAAACCCTGTACTTCGCTCCGGTGAAATAGCCTGGTCCTTCGCTTTTCACGATGCCATTGCTGATCGCGGCAACCGTGACGTTGACTCCGTCCCGATAGCTGGCTTCCGTCGCATCCGTCATATTCGCCGGCATGCGGTCTGCGGCCTTGACTGCTTCACCGGAGCGCTTCACCACCGGCAGTTTTCCATCGTCAGCTTCGAAGGCTACCCCGCTGTAGTCTGCTGGCTTCTCGACTTCGGGTGTTGGCTCGTCGCTGGGCACTTTGGTAGCTTCCAGCTGCGGCGCACTGTCTTCCGGTGCCTTCGTCGGATTGGCCTGCGGCTTCCCAGTTGGCGGTGCATACGGTGATGGTGCTTGTGCTTGCGGCGCCGCGTTGTCCAGCTCGCTCGCCTGGGGCGCAGCTGAAGTGCACGCTGCAAGCAAGAAGATCGATGAGCAGAGCATCCCCAGCGCTGCCAGAATTCTTATCCGTCCGGCGGGTTTCGTGGCAAAGGAGTCGGCGGCAGCTGGGGGGCAAGTCGTGTTTTCGCGCGACTGGCATGCCGCCGACTCCGCCTCATGAGCCCACCCGGAAGTCGTACGCGGGATTTCTCCCGCGCGGGAAATCGGATGGACTGGTTGATGCGCATCCGGCGGTGTCCCGCCAGAGCAATTCTTTTTGATAGCCCGAGTGCTTCCAGGCTCATGTGCTCGCAACGAACGCATTTTCTGATCCCCCACAGAATTCGTACTGCTTTGTTTTCGAACATTGGTTGCGCTAGGCACCCGATGAAAGGTAGCGCATGCTTGCGGATCCTGGCTGCAAATTGATGCGGCCCGATATCTACTTGTCCCAGTGGTCCTGCCACGGCGTGCCCGCAGTCAACGCCGCGGGCACGATGCAAGTTCTCAGCCTGGCTCCTAGTAGGCACCGTCGGGCTTGACCATGACCTGGAAGGTACGCCAGATCAAACGCAAATCGCTGAGCACGGTCCAGTTCTCTGCGTAGTACAGATCCAGCCGCACGCTTTCCTTCCACTCCAAATTCGACCGTCCGGAGACCTGCCAAAGTCCGGTCACCCCCGGCTTCAGCAGCAACCTGCGGCGGGCGTAGCCATCATAGGTTTCCACTTCGGCGAACAGCGCCGGACGGGGTCCGACCACAGACATGTCCCCGCGCAGGACATTGAGGAACTGCGGCAGCTCATCCAATGAATGCTTGCGCAGCCAGTTGCCGCATCGGGTGACCCTCGGGTCGTCTTTCAATTTGAACAGCGGCCCGGCCCCTTCATTCAGCTTCTGCAACGCGGCCAATTGTGCTTCGGCATCCTGGACCATGGTGCGGAATTTGAACATCTTGAAGGAACGGCCATCCTGGCCGGCCCGTTCCTGGAGGAAGAAGATCTTCCCCGGGCCATCACTCCTGATCAGCAAGGCGATCACCAGGAAAACCGGTGACAAGGCCAGCAGGGCGAGCAGCGAGAAGACGATGTCGAAGCCGCGCTTGCAGAAGTATCGCACTCCGTTGAACTTTGCCAGTTCCACATGCAGCAGCGGCATCCCATCCACGGGGCTGGTCCGCACGCGGCGGCTGGCAATCCCGATGATCGAGGAGGCCACGATGAGCCTGGTCCCAGTGCCCTCAAGCCGCCAGCCCAGTTGCTGCAAGGCTTCATTGCCACCGGGCAATGGTCCGGCCACGAGCACCGAATCAGCATGCAACCGCTGGATTTCCTGCTCGATGGCACCGGTGTCGTAGCCCAGAGGAAGGGTCGGATCGGCCTTGCGGATATCGCGTTCGGCTTCCGGATCCGCCGCGCCGTCCATCAGCGCGCCAACTACCCGGTAGGCGGGCCCGGATTTCTTGGAAATCTGGCGGACGGCGGATGGAACGTCGGTGGGCTGGCCGTAGATCAGCACATTGCTCAAGGCGAAGCCGCTTCGGCTACGCCAGCTCAGCCACTGGCGACAGGTCCACCTGCTCAGCAGCAGTGCGGGCAGTCCCAGAGGCAAGGATAGGACCAGGAAAATTTTCAGGCTGTCCTGGCCGGTGAGCACGATAAGTACCCCCATGAAGCCCGACAACGCCAGCCCCGAATAGACCATGATCTTGTATTCCTGCATCCCCACGGCAACGCTTCCCAGCCGGTGGGCCTTGAAGGATAGCAAGCTGGCCATCCAGGCGAAGGTGAGCAGCAACCCGGCCAGCGCGTAGTAGCGCGTGCTGCCTGCAATGAACTGCGGCATCTGCAAGCCCTGGACTTGCACGATTGCCGGCAAGGAGCTCACCAGGGAAATGACCAGCAGATCAGTGCCGTATAGCCGACGCAGATAGGCGCGGCCCTGGGCACTGGCGGTACCGGTTTCCGGATTTGTCCTTGGACGTGCGAACGTCAAGGTGCCGAGCGAAGATACACGATCCTCGCGCAGCTTGCTGCTAATTTGCGACATGGCTTGTTCCCACCCTGGCTAGCGATTCAACGCTGCAAGGGTGGTCGCTGGTCGGCAACACAAAGTCAAGCATCTGTATTCCCCCAAGAAATAAGCGAGTTCCCCAAAACACATGGCAATCGAGCTGTCCCACCAGCCCGGTTGCCGTACTGTGTCTGAGCTTAGGATGCGAAGGCACCCGATGCACGAGTGGAGGAACACTCAAAAGATTGCCTGCCGTACCCGCAAATACTCACATGGCACTTGGTTCCTACTCGATCACTACGTGGAAAGGACCGGCAGTGCATAGAAAAACCCTGCACCGGCGCAGAGGGGTTGCCGGTACAGGGTCTTTTCGGAAAGGAGCCGGCGGTCGCGCTGGGGGTAATCCTTGCGGATTCGCAAGCCACCGGCTCCGTCTCTGGGATGAGCTTCGCCGCAAAACACCAAGCGCGCGCCAGACCGACGGGCACTCGTTCGCAAAAGATCGCTTGCGTAATTCGCCAGCTCCCGCAAATCACATTACTCACCTGTGCTGGGCCGGGCACGGGTGGTACCTACCCCAAGTTTGCGCAAACCGGCACGTGCTACCTGCCGGTTGTACCCGCTTCAAGCCCTGCGTGATCCAATTCCGCGCGCTCGGTAATCCCCAACTTCGAAAATACCCGGTAGAGATGCCCCTCCACCGTGCGCTGCGAGACCGTCAAGGTCCGGGCAATCTGCGCGTTATTCAATCCCTGCCGGGCCAAGCCGACGATTTCCGCTTCCCGGGCGGTCAATTCGGTCAGGGCCAGGACACGGGCGATGTACTTTCCCGGGTCCATCCCCTGTTGGTCGATCAGTTGGGCGGCCCGGCGCAGCAAGGCGCCGCAGCGCCGCTGATCCCCGGACTGGGCGTAGCGTTCGGCCGCCCGGGCCCAGGCCTCGATCACCACCAGGTATTCTTTCTTGGCCAGGGCGTCCTGGGCCAGCTGTTCCAGAGGCTCGCCAAGCTCTGAGCCTCGCAAGTCCATCAGGCGCGCCAACAACGCCGCTCGCGATCCCTGCTGCCCCGCCGCCAAGGCGCGCAGTCTTTCACCCAGTTGGGAGTCGGCCAGCTCCTGGTCCCCCAGCTGCCGTGTCATGCTGAAAACGAATTCGCGTTCCACCAGCGGGAAGCACTCCAGCGACTCACCCGGATACGGATAACCCAGTCCCGCAGCGAAGGCCCGTGCAAGTATCCGCTGCTTCGACGACTCCTCGCCCAGCTGTCCGTTCAGCGAAATCGTCCCGCTGGAACTGGAGGACCCGGGCCCGACCACCAGGGATTCAGGCACCGGAAAGCCCAACCGGGCCAGCAGCAGCCGGTACAGTTTATTGGCCAAGGCCAGCAGTTGAGTGATGTCCGCAATCTGCAGCTCCGTCACGGCCTCGGCCATTTTGGCCATGGCGAGCTGGACTCTGCCTTGCAGCAGGTGGCTGACGCCATCGAGCAGCGAGATGGCCCCCTGGTAGTACTGGATGGAACGGAGCCGGGCATGGCGATAGGAGTCGATGAATGCCGCGGCGCGCTCGTATTGTCCCAAGAACAGCAGGTTCCAGCCGATGCGGAAGAACACCCGGACCTCGTACATGGCCTGCGGGACCGGGTACTCCTTGAGGTCCTGCAAAGCCGGTTCCATCAGATCCAGGGCCTGCTGGCACCGGCCGGCGGAAGTGTGCAGGTCGCTGAGCATGATCATGCCGATGAAGCGCACCTGCGCGGGCAGCAGCCGGTCTTCCAGGAATTCTTGCAGCTCGGAAACGCTGGGCAGCGGACCGCGGGCGGTATTGACCCTGAGCCAGAAATCCAGGACTCTGGCCCCCGCACTATGCAGGGCCAAGAAGCTGGATACCTCTTCTGCGTCCGCGTGCCCCCGGGCACGATGCTTCCAATCGTCCAGGATCCGCTCCAATTCGGCGCCATCAGTTCCGATATTCGTGGTGACCTCCAGCAGGTAGGCGTAGGCCTGCCCCAGCAGCGCCAGATCCGTCAGCTGATCGATCAGGCGCAGCAGCAGCGCGCGTGCGGCATGGTGCCGCCCCATGCTCAGCAGCATCCGCGCTTCGAGCAGCGCTCCCTGCCCATGATGCCGGGCGAGCTTACCCAAGACGCATAGGCGCAGGGCCAACCCGAAATTCAGTTCCCGAGCGGCCTGCTCGGCCAAATCCAGGACCAGCTTCGTGGGCACCTGCTTACCGGTTTCCAAGGACCACAGCACCTCGCGGGCATTTGGCTCTTTTCCCAGCGAGACCGCCGCGGTAACCCACAGGTCATGCAACTGTGCGATGTCCTGCTCGGTGGCCAAGGCGCGGACGCTCCGCTGCATGAGCTTGGACTTCAAGGCCATCGCCGGGCCTTGCCGCATCAGCTCGCCGATTTTCAGCAGCCGCCGGTAGGGCAATCCGCACTGCTCAAGCACTTCTGGAGGCTGCGGTCCGGCCAAAGCCAGCAACAACAGCGACTGCTGCTCCTGAACGGACAGGGACCGGGTGATTTCCCGGCCCAGCGTCAACATTGGCGTATCGATTTCCGGAAGTGCGCGGGCCACGATCCATACCGGCTCGTGGAGCCCGGGGCCCTGCGGCAGCCTGTCATCGTGGAAAAGCGTGCCTTGTTCCAGGCAGGATGCAGCATAGGCTTCAATGAAGCTGGGGTTACCGCCGGTGACCACATCGATCAGGCTCACCGTGCCCTCGGCGAGCTTGCGCCCGATCACTCCTTCGGCCACCGCGCGCACCCCTTTGCGGTCCAGGCGTTGCAGGGCCATGGTGGTGAAGGATCCCAGCTCGGCCAGTGCGCCCAGCGGGCTATCCGCTTCTAGCGACCCGCTGCCCAGGGCCAGCACCTTCACGTCGGCGTTTTCCACCAGCAGAGAGAGGATGAAGCAGGACTGCGGGTCCAGGAACTGCGCGTCTTCGACCACAACGATATGCGGTTCAACCTGCCCGCGGCTGGAAAGCAGGCTCCGATTCAGCTCGCGCAGCACGCTCACCGGCTCGTCGATGCTCTCCAGGGCCCCCAGATATGGCGACAAGGCACCATGGGCAATAGTGCTCAAGGACGGCGTGCAATACAGCGTCATGACCGGCTCGCCCATGCCCGGGGAAGCCAGCACTGCCTCCACGAGGCTGGTCTTGCCCACGCCCTGCTCGCCCAGCAGCAAGACGCCGGCAGGACCTGGCCCTTGCAGGATCTGCAGCAGCTGGTTGTATTCAGTTGTCCTGGTCTTGGCAATCAGTTGATGCTGTTTCATCGCAGCCCTGCGGTACGGCGGCTGGTGCGGTCAAGCGCAGTGAGCTCCTGGCGATTTCGGACCTGGAGCTTGGAATATACCTGGTAAAGATGCCCCTCCACGGTGCGAATCGAGACGCCATTGAATTTGGCAATTTCCGAATTCGTTTTGCCAGTTATGGCCATCTTGGCGATCTGGGCCTCACGCTTGGTCAGCTCGCACATCCAGCCCGGCTGCTGTTCGATGGCTTCAAACTGCAGCTCGTCGTGCTGCTGGATCTGCGGAGCCGAGGCCCGCTTGCGGCCGTTGACTGTCCGGGAAAGCTTGCGCTGGTCCCTGGTTTCCATTGATGCGACGAACTCGTTGTTCGATGGCACGGACATGAGCAAGTGCCCGGCCTCGACCATGCTGTCCAGAGCCGCTGCCAAGCGCGGCGAGTCCTTGGCCGACGCCGCGTCTGCGAGCGCCTCCAGGTTCTGTCCGACAAGGCCCTCGCAGCGTCTGGCGGCGCTGCGCAGCTGCGGCAGCACCAGCTGGTCTCCCAGCCGCGCGGCGAACCCCAAGGTCAGCGCTTCGAGCAGGGTGTGCTGGCCGCCGCGGGCACGCTGGGCGAAGGTTGCCAGCCGCAGCCTTGCAACCTGCGGCGAGCCGAGTTCGGCCAACGCAAGGCAGGAGAAGACTTCTGCCGCCCAGGAGTAGAAGCTCAGCGGCATCTGCATCGCTCCGGGGGTCCCGTATTCAGGGCATACCAGTGCGGCTGCCTCCACCCGCCTCCCGGAGCAAGCCAGCGCATAGGCAATGACCGACCCAATTAGTGCTTCGGTTCCCCGGTCTCCGGCCACTTGCATCTGGTGCAGGTTCGGTTCCAGCAGGCGCAAGGCAGCGTCGTACTCATTGCCCAGTCCCAGCAGGATCCCCCGCATGATGTCCCCGTAGGAAATGAGCAAGGGACTGATGTACTGTCCTTCGGCCAGGCGCTGGGCGCGGGCTGATGCCGCGTTCCAGACTCCGGAGAGCAATTCGGCCTGGAGCAGCTGGAACTCTATGTCTGCTGCGTCCTCGGAATGGAAATTCGAGATCGTCGGGCCGTTGAAGCGGATATTGCGCAGTTCCCCGTCCACGTAACGGACCAGCTTCATGGCATCGGCCTGTCGCGACTGCGCCGCCCAGCTGGCAGCTTGCAACGACAGGGACCGCAGGTGCAATGACTCGCTCATCCAGTCTGACGAAGACAGCAGTGACTCGTTGCTGCCGGCGATGCTCGTTTCTTTGGTCATCTCGGTGCTGAATAAGGTCGCGAACGTGCTGAGCAGTTCCAGTTCCTGGAATGCGATATCCAGGGATTCGCGCGGGCCGGATTCCCTGATGGCCTGGGCCAGTCCCGCCCTGGCCAGGTCGATTGCTTCGAGTCCGTGGGACAACTGGCCGAGCATGGCCAGCGCGCGCACGTGCATTTCCACGATGCCCACCCGGGTGCGCGGGTCAGTTGGCCAGCGTTCGGCGTGATAGCCCTGCTGCTGGAAGTCTTCAGCCACCCTGAGCTGCGATTCGTAGTCGCCAAGGTCGTTCAGGGATTTCAGTTGCGCAAGGATCCGGGCAGCCAATGGGTCCTTGTGCAACTTGGCCAGCATTTCCGCACCGTGAGGGTGAGCCTGATTGCTGGATTCGGCGCGCACGAGCAGGGACAGCAGCGGATTGGATATGCCTACCTTGTAGGCGGCGCCGGGCAGGTACTTGGCCTGGCCACGGTTCAGCAAGCCGTCAAGCTCGCAGGTCAGGCCCGAATGCCGGATGCGGTTGAGTTCCACCGGCCCGCCCAGTGCCAGGGCCCCGAGCAGTTCGCGTTCACCGTCATCGAGCCCATGGGTCAGCGAAACGTGCAGGGCCTGCATCGCAGGCCCGGAATCGAGCGCGTTTATCCGCAAGGCCCAGGTACCGTTGTGCTGCAGCAGATGGCCGTCTTCGCGCCAGCTGTGCATCAACTTGAGCATCAGCGAGCGGTTGCCCCCGGCCAAGTAGCACAGGGTTGCCGAGGCGTAGGCGGAGACCCGCCCTTCCAATTCCTGCTGGACGAAAGCGTGCGTTTCCATGCTGCCCATGCGCTCGACGCGCTGGTGCGCCAGCCGGCCCGAACGATACAAGGCGAACAGGTCCACAGGAAGATCCTGCACGTGTTCGCAGATCACGAAAAGCTTGATCTTGCCCATCGTGGCCAGCTGGGCGAGCAAGGAGCTGGATTGCTCGTCGATCAATTCAGGCCGCCCGAGCACCACCATTGACGGGCGCTGGTCGGTGCACAGCACCCGGCCCAGCTGGTGGATCAGCTCATGACGGCTCGAAGCTCCGGCCACGTCGACTTGGGCAAGCAGGAATGAAAGCACACCGAAAGGCACTTTCGTGCCGAAGTTGCTTCCGTTCAGCCGGATCAGCTTCGGCGGCTCGGCCATCTGGCCCAAGTCGGTTTCCAGCTGCGCCCTTCGACCGCTACCCACTGGTCCGGAGACCACAGCTCCGGCGCAATGCGGGTCGTTCAGGACTCTGCCCAAAATGCCTTGCGAAATCCGCGAGAGTTTCGAAGTTGTCTTACTATCTCCCCGCTGCGCTTGAGCATTGCGAGTGCCCGCCAGCGAGAGAATTCGTGAATATTCCATTATTCAAACCGCCCCAATCGGTTCGTTCCCCCGAATTAACCGCTTATCCGCGATAGAATCCGCCTGGACTCTTCCTCGTATTTCCCCATCCTATGACTTAAAGGCAGCGAGATCACTGGCTTCGGCAGGATAAATGAAGCTCAGTCACTTTTTCTTCTTTTCCCAGTGAATGCACGGCACTTCGCCATCACTCGGCAACAACGAATTCGTCCCCGCAAATTCTGAAATTGACTTGGAACAACTCTCACCGTGCGCAGGATGGTCGAACCTGACTGAGGGTTTCTTTCCGTTCACCTGCCCTCCACTTGGACCACACCCGATTTTTACCTACCCGGTTTTTATGACGTCACACGATTCTGGCCAAGGAACTGGTCCAGCAAGTCGGATAACGGCTTCGGCGCGAAGCCGGTCGCTTGCAATTTTGCGGTGTCCAGCGTGCTGTTTACCGGCCGGGGTGCCAGATGGGGCCGGTCCAAGGCATACTCCCGGGTGGAAACCGGCTGCACGGCATCCGGGTCATGGCCGCACAAGGCGAAGACCTCGCGGGCAACCTGGTACCAGCTGGCGGGTTCGCCGCCGCCCTGCAGGTGATAGATCCCCGGGGCGCTGCCGGTATCCAGCAAGTGCATGATGCCGCGGGCCAACTCGCTGGCGAAGGTCAGTCGTCCAACTTGGTCATCGACCACCCTGGGCGCGATTCCCTGCTCGGCCAGTCGGCGCATGGTGGACACGAAATTGTTGCCCTGCCCGATAACCCAGCTGGTGCGCACCACATAGTTGCCGGTGTGAGCCAGCACAGCCTGCTCGCCAGCGGCCTTGCTTTGGCCGTAGACTCCGAGCGGCGCGATCGGATGCAGCTCATCGACCTCGCGTTGCGCGCCATCGAACACATAGTCGGTGGAAACATGCACCAGCGGCACCCCCAGCTCACCGCATCGTGCCGCCAGCTGGCGCACGGCCACGGCATTGACTTGCCACGCTTCGGCACTGCCCGCAGGGGTTTGGGCCCGGTCCACTGAGGTCATCGCCGCCGCGTTGACCACGTGGCTGCAATTGGCAAGGTCCAGCGATGCCGCGAAGCCCGGGGACTGCAAGTCGGTCTGGGCGCGGGTATACAAAGCGATCCGTTCATCTGACTTCGCCAGTTGAGCGAAGGCACGTCCGAGCTGACCGTTCCCGCCGAGCACCGCAATTTTCTTGGGCTGCACTGGTTTCGCCTGCGCCAGCGGTGGGTGCTCCTTGTCCGCCTGTGAAACTATGGCCTCATCCAAGCTGATGGGCCAGGGGATGTCCAAATCCGGGTCGGCCAGATTGACGTAGCTGTATTCCAACCGGGCTGCCTCTGTCCAGTGCTCGGTGACCAGGTAGGAGTACACGGTGTTCGAGGCCAAGGTCTGGAAGGCATTGGCCACCCCGCGTGGCACGAAGACCGCTTGGCCTTCGCCCATCTTCGCGGTGAACAGGCTGCCGAAACCGTGCCCGGGACGCAGATCCACCCAGACGCCGAAGATCTCTCCAGACAGCACCGAAATGTATTTGTCCCATGGCTCGGCGTGCAATCCGCGAGTGGTCCCGCGCGGGCCATTGAAGGAGACATTGTTCTGCACCGGGCGGAAGTCCGGCAAACCCGCAGCCACCATTTTCTCCCGCTGCCAGTTCTCCTTGAACCAGCCGCGCTCATCGCGGTGCACCGGTAGGCTGACCACCTCGAGTCCTTGAATCGGGCTGCCCTCCACCCGTAGCTGCGCCGCGCCGCCCATCAGCTGGCAACCTTGAACGCATCGGCTTGCTGCGCGTAGCGCTGCTCGGTCTGTGCCTTGGCCGGCTCCCACCAGGAGCGGTGCTGACGGTACCAGCCAATGGCTTGCTCCAGGCCCTGCACCAGGTCGGTGTACCGCGGCTGCCAGCCAAGCTCGGTGCGCAGCACCGTGGAATCAATGGCATAGCGCAGGTCATGGCCGGCCCGGTCGGCCACCGCATCGAAGTCATCGGCTTTCCTGCCCATCAGCTCCAGAATCAGTGCGAGCACTTCGCGGTTGCTCTTCTCTCCGTCCGCACCAATCAAATAGGTGCGCCCGGCCTGGCCCGCTTCCAGAATGAGCTGCACCGCCGAGGAGTGGTCGCTGGCATGGATCCAATCGCGCACATTTGCCCCATTGCCGTAGAGCTTGGGCCGCAATCCCCCAAGGACATTAGTGATCTGCCGCGGGATGAACTTCTCCACATGCTGGTACGGCCCGTAGTTGTTCGAGCAGTTGGACAGCGTCGCCTCGATCCCGAAGGAACGGACCCAGGCCTTGACCAGCAGGTCGCTGGAGGCTTTGGTAGCCGAATACGGGCTGGACGGCTTGTAGGGCGTGGTTTCGGTGAAGCGCTGCGGATCATCGAGTTCCAGGTCCCCATAGACCTCGTCGGTGGAGATATGGTGCAGGCGCACGTCGTGGTTGCGCACAGCTTCCAGGAGTTCAAATGTTCCCAAGACATTTGAATTCACGAAGCTGCGCGGGTCGTGCAAGGAATTATCGTTGTGCGTCTCGGCCGCGAAGTGGACCACAGCATCATGCTGCGGCACCAGTTCGTTGACCAACACGTAGTCGCAGATGTCGCCAACAACAAGGTTGACGCGTTTGCTGTCCAAGCCTTCCAGCGACTGCCGGTTGGCGGCGTAGGTCATCTTATCCAATACGGTGATTTCACTGTCGGAATGCGCAATCATATGGTGCACGAAATTTGCCCCAATGAATCCTGCTCCCCCAGTTACAAGGATTCTTTTCATCTCACCAATGTAGCCAGTGGGCACCGCGGCCAAGCAACTTCCTAGCAATTCTCGAGTATGACTACTCTGACAAGATCGCTGCCCGCTTCATTAGGCTCGATAGCCATGAGGGGAATAATTCTAGCGGGGGGAACCGGGTCTCGTTTGCACCCGATCACGCGAGGCATCTCAAAGCAATTGGTGCCTGTCTTCGACAAGCCGATGATCTACTATCCGCTGACCACGCTGATGCTCGCTGGAATCAGGGACATCCTGGTCATCACGACGCCGCAGGATGAGGGGCAGTTCAAGTCCTTGCTCGGCGATGGCTCGCAGTTCGGCATCAATCTGTCCTATGCCGTGCAAGCCCGGCCTGAAGGCCTGGCCCAAGCGTTCATACTTGGCGCCGAGCACATCGGAGGGGAATCCGTGGCGCTGGTGCTGGGTGACAACATCTTCCATGGACCGGGGTTCGGCACCCAGTTGGGAAGCTACGCCGACCAGACCGGCGCGACGATCTTCGGCTACTGGGTCAAGGATCCCAGGTCCTACGGCGTCGTCGAGTTCGATAGCTCCGGAAGGGCCGTATCGCTGGAAGAGAAGCCGCTGGACCCGAAAAGCCACTACGCTGTTCCGGGATTGTACTTCTACGACAATTCCGTGGTTGGCAAAGCCCGGACATTGCAGCCTTCGGCCCGTGGAGAGCTTGAGATCACCGACATCAACCGCTTGTACCTCGAAGAGGGCAACCTCAACGTCACGGTGCTGGCCCGCGGAACTGCGTGGCTTGATACCGGAACCTTCGATTCGCTCAACGACGCCTCCAACTTCGTGCGCACTGTCGAAGCGCGGCAGGGTTTGAAGATCGGTTCTCCCGAGGAAGTTGCATGGCGCCAGGGGTTCATCTGCGATGACCAGTTGCGCACTTTGGGCCGAGAGTTGGGCAAGAGCGGGTATGGCGATTACTTGCTTCAGCTGGCAGAAAACAGTTTCGTCGATCCCCATCATTCAACGCGTCCTGCCGCTATGCCGGCTATCAGCTGACATTCGAGGGCTTCGCGGCTTCCGGACGCCGTTGGCACCTGGAAGCAGCGCGCTGGCTAGCGCGTCGAGCGCAGCGAGAAGAACAGGAAGCTCAAGAACGCGTCGCGTTCACGCAAGGCTTCTGGAATCACGCCTTCGGGCGCATCCTTGGCATACGGCGGCTCCCAAACACGCTCCACCGCGAACCCTGCGGAGATCAGTGCCTTCATGGTTTCATGCAAAGGCCGATGCCAATAGGTCAGTTCGGCAGGCTTCCCCTTGAAAGTCACTTCGTCGGTGTACTGGGTGAGCTGGAAGTAGTCCTTGCCTCGGTGGTTGAACGGGAAGAGAATCGGATGGTTCACCGACATGATGAGCCGGCCGCCGGGCTTGAGGACCCGGCGGACTTCCTCCAGTGCGTAGTCCCAGTCCGGCAAATAGTGGAACACCAAGGAAGCAATGGCATCGTCAAAACTGTTGTCGGCATACGGGAGCTTCTCCCCCAATGTCGCCACTTTCAGGTCGGCATCTTCGCCCAGCCGCTGGCGTGCCAGGTCCACCATTGCCCGGCTGGTGTCGAAGCCCGAGACGCTCGCTCCACGGCTCATGAGCTGTTCCGACAGCGGACCGGCGCCGCAGCCGATATCCAGGATGTTCCGGCCGGCAACCTCTCCTGCCAGTTCCAAGGTGGCCGGCCGCTCATAGTAGGCGTTCAGCATGCTGAATTCGTTCTCGTCAGCGTAGTCCTGGGCGAAATCGTCGTAGTTGCTTTCCTGTGGCATGGGCGCCCTCCTTTGCATGGTTTTGCCCGAGCCTAGCAAAGGCTTCAACTAATCATTGGGAAAACACTCGACTGCTCGGGTAACGCTTTGACGGCAATAGCCGCAATCGATCACAATCGCGTCAAGCCATAGTTTCTATTCCCAGTCCAGATTAGAATCAGCACATGGGACCGATCAGTGCCCATGCTCGCTCGACTTTCCATGGGGAGAAATTGAATAAATTAGTTCAGCGTTCACTCGCTGTCATCGCTTCGGGAGCACTTGTATTCTCCGGTGTCTCCGCGGCCTCGGCCGCTCCGTTGCCCACCAGCATTTCATCTGCCAGCATCGTTGCTGCGAAGAAAAAGGCTCCTGCGGTAACGATCAAGAAAATTGGCACGAAGACTGTCAAGGGTTCAGCCAAGGCAACCATCAAGCCTAGCTATTCCAAGGCAAAGAACGTGAAGATCAAGTCGGCGTTGCTGAAGGTGGTCAAGGGCAAGAAGACCGTCGCCAGCAAGAAGAAGTCCGTCAAGCTCGCAGCGGGCACCTACAAGGTCACCACCACGGTCAAGTACCAGCTCAAGGGCAAGACCTCCACCATTCAGAAGACGCAGACCTTGCTGGTGAAGAAGGCGGCCGCCAAGCGTTCCGTGAAGATGAGCGGCAAGGCAAAGAACTGCCCTGCAGGCTACCCGGTGAAGGGCAACCGCACCGGCAGCCAGAAGGAGTGGAAGTACCACGTCAAGGGACAGCGCTTCTACAACATCACGAAGCCAGAAGAATGCTTCAAGACTGCAGCTGATGCGCGCAAGGCCGGCTACCGGGCTTCGAAGCTCTAAGCCTGCCTGGCTGGTATCCGACCCAGCAGACTAAAAAATCGACCTCGGTTACTTCCCATATCGGAAGTAACCGAGGTCGATTTATTTGAAATGCAATGGAGCCAAGTGCGAGGGAAGAATCTAGCTCCGCCAGCTCCTACTTCTCAATGGCTTCTGGAGAATCCTTCGCGGACTCCCCACTGCGGCTTTTCTTGATATTCTCGGCAAATGAAGTTGCTACGTCCTCGGCTTTGTCCAAGGCACGGTTCTTCGTCTCGTCCCCAAACTGCTTGATTGCGCTCAAGCCATCAGCGCCTGCATCAGTCACCTTGTCCCGAACCTCGGAGACAGCCTTGAGCCACTTCTTTGACTCCAGTGCCCCGTAGGCGCTCTCGATTCCCAATCGGCTTTGGAATTCCACTAGATCATTCGAGACGGCATTCGTCGCCTTCACGACTTCGCTCGATGACTTCGGATGCAGCAGCACCTTTGAATTCGCCAGTCCGGCGACGACAGCGATTCGCTCAAGAAGCTGCTCGGTCACCTTCGTAATGTGTGCGATTCTGCGTTCGCGCGCGATCTGCAGCGCGATTCGATGATTCTCCAGTTCGTCAGGAGACCCGTTGAGCACACGGTCCAGTTCCAGAACAGACATGCCGTCTTCGAGTTGGAAGCAACGTGCCAATACTGCCAACCACTGGGTGGCCTTTGATTCGATCTCGCGGGTGATCTTGGCCAGTTCACCCATCTTCGTTTTGTTTTCCAGCTTTTCAGCTAATCCTGCCAAGGCCCGCAGCGCATAGGACTGGGTCGTTGCGATGGTCTTGGCATTCGAATTAACCTTTGACCATGTCGTCTCGCCGATATGCCCCACTTGGTCGCGCACGACCATGGCATCATCGATGAGCATTCCAACACCATCAAGATCCGCTAGGACCGCGTCATTCTGCGCACGGAGGATATCGTCAATTTTCTCGTCGATCACCTTCAAGTAATCGGTGATCTCATCCATGCTCTGCTGCATCGCGTATTGGGCTATAATTCCACCCACGCCTGCCAGAACAGCCGGGTTTGAAAGCATCGCCGTTGGGCTGGTGACGATTTCAAGCAAATTGCTGATCTTGCCATCTTTCATGACGACTGCACGCGCCAGGCCGTTCTCCGATCCAGCCATCAGGTTCTTGGCATTGAAGATCCGTGCTGAGTCTTCCGAGAGCTTGATCCAGCGTCCGGACGTCTGCGCAATCCCGCTACCGGCTTGCATCGCGGTTGCACTGTGGCCAGCTGCTTTGCTTACGCGTTCCAAGGGCAGTTCCTTGGAAATCAAGCCGACGGATTCCACGAATTTGTCAACGGCGCTGCGTTCGCCAAGGACTGCCACGCCATTTCCATCAGAAACGATCTCAATATCTTCGCTAGCCACTTTTGCTCCTTGAACTATCAGCTATTGAACAGCGGCGGCGGCATTGTTCGTTCTGCTCTCGCCCGGAACAATTCTTACACTAAAAGATTGAATACTAAAGTTCCTTCAGGCCGCGGCACTTCAGCACACAGCAGGAGTGCAGCTCCCTTTTCGATGCGCTCATCGCAGAATGGACGCAACATGCATTTAAACGAAAACCGCTGGCTCTAAACGATATTCCTATCGTTCAGAGCCAGCTGCTTTCAGATAATAAAGCTAGTTCTCAGCTCGCAATTAGCGGGCTACGGAACCATCTACGTAGTCATCCGAGGATGCGTCCGAGATCCAGGAGAACAGCGAGCGCAGTTCGCGGCCGGTGGTCTCGATTGGGTGGGCCTCACCCTTGGCACGCAGTTCCTTGAATTCAGGAGCGCCGGCCTTCTGGTCTTCCATGAAGCGCTTTGCAAAAGCACCGGACTGGATATCGCCCAGTACAGCCTTCATATTTTCCTTCACCTCTGGGGTGATAACGCGTGGACCGGAGACGTAGTCGCCGTACTCAGCGGTATCAGAGATGGACCAACGCTGCTTGGCGATGCCACCTTCCCACATCAGGTCGACGATCAACTTCAGCTCGTGCAGAACCTCGAAGTAAGCGATCTCTGGCTTGTAGCCAGCTTCGGTCAGAACTTCGAAGCCGTACTGAACCAGCTGCGAGGTACCACCACAAAGAACAGCCTGCTCACCGAACAGGTCGGTTTCGGTCTCTTCGGTGAAGGTGGTTTCGATAACACCAGCGCGGGTGCCACCGATGCCTGCTGCGTAAGCTAGTGCCAGTTCCTTGGCGCCACCGGTGAAGTTCTGCTCCACGGCGATCAGGTCAGGGATACCACGGCCAGCTTCGAATTCGCGGCGTACGGTGTGACCCGGAGCCTTCGGTGCAACCAGGGCAACGTCAACGTTGGCTGGTGGCTGGATGAAGCCAAAGCGGATGTTGAAGCCGTGGCCGAAGAACAGTGCATTGCCTTCTTCAAGGTGCTCTGCGATGGACTCGGAGTACACCTGAGCCTGAACCTGGTCTGGGGTCAGGATCATGATGACGTCGGCCCAAGCAGCTGCTTCAGCTACGTTGGAGACCTTCAGGCCTTCAGCTTCAGCCTTGGCGCGGGACTTGGAGCCCTCAGCCAGACCAACAACAACCTCAACACCCGAATCGCGCAGGCTCAGTGCGTGTGCGTGACCCTGGGAACCGTAACCAATGATGGCTACTTTCTTGCCCTGGATGATCGAGAGGTCTGCGTCGTCTTCGTAATACAGATCAGCCACTGTAGTTCTCCTTATTTGTGCTCTGGCGTTTAGCTCAATCTCTAAGCTAGGTGCCAAGTATCTAAAATTTGTAGTTCGTGTCCGTTGATGTCTTCGCCAGTCTTAGGCGGAGAGGGACTTTAGTGCGCGGTCGCTCATTGATTTGGCGCCACGTCCCACCGCGAGGGTGCCGGACTGGACAATCTCTCGAATGCCAAAAGGCTCAAGGATCGCCAAGAGCGCTTCAATCTTTGCCGCGTTGCCGGTAGCTTCCACTACCAGCGAGTCGGTGGACACATCGATCACCGAGGCACGGAAGAGTTCCGCAGCCTGGGTCACCTGCAGGCGGGTTGCCGCGTCGGCACGCACCTTGACCATGATGTGGTCGCGCTGCACCGAGGTTTCCGGCAGCAGTTCGACAATCTTGATGACGTTGATCAGCTTGTTCAGCTGCTTGGTCACCTGTTCTAGGGAATCGCCCTCGGCGTCAACCACTACGGTCATGCGGCTAATGCCGTCAATTTCCGTGGGGCCTACAGCCAATGAGTGAATGTTGAAGGCACGGCGGGCGAAGAGGCTAGCTACTCGGGTGAGTACACCAGGTACGTCTTCTACCAGTACCGAAAGCGTGTGCTTTGCCATGTTCTAGTCCTCCTCTTCCCATTCAGGGGTCATGCCCTTAGCAATCTGAATCTGGTCGTTGCTGACTCCCGAAGGAACCATTGGCCACACCATCGAATCAGCCGAGACAACAAAATCGATCACCACTGGGCGGTCATTGATTTCCAAAGCCTGCTTGATGGTGGCGTCAATGTCTTCATCACGTTCACAACGCAGTCCCACACAACCGTAGGCATCTGCCAACTTCACAAAGTCGGGAATGCGTGCGGTGCCGTGACCGGTGTTCAGATCGGTGTTGGAGTAACGGCCGTCGTAGAACAGGGTCTGCCACTGACGAACCATACCCAGTGAAGAGTTGTTGATGATGGCTACCTTGATGGGGATCTTGTTGATCACGCAGGTGGCCAACTCTTGGTTGGTCATCTGGAAACAACCGTCGCCATCAATAGCCCAGACCACACGCTCAGGCTGGGCCACCTTGGCACCCATCGCTGCAGGTACCGAGAAGCCCATGGTGCCAAGACCGGCCGAGTTCAGCCAGGAGCGAGGACGCTCATACTTAACAAACTGGGCAGCCCACATCTGGTGCTGGCCTACGCCGGCTACATAAACGCCTTCAGGACCGGTGAGTTCACCGATACGCTGGATCACGTTCTGTGGCGCGGAGAGTCCATCCTGGGTTTGTGTGTAACCGATTGGATAGGTTTCACGCAGACGGTTCAGCAGTCCCCACCAACCGGTCAGATCGGCCTGAGGCTCGTTTTCAAAGCGGGTAGCGCAGGCTTCTTGCAGCTGCGGGATGATCTCATCCAGCGAGCCCACAATTGGCACATCTGCTACACGATTCTTGGAGATTTCCGCTGGGTCGATATCGGCGTGGATCACCTTCGCGTTAGGAGCGAAGGATGAAAGCACACCGGTGACACGGTCGTCAAAGCGAGCACCCAGGGTGATCAGCAAGTCTGACTGCTGCAGTGCAGTCACCGCGGATACTGCACCGTGCATGCCAGGCATGCCCACGTGCTGTACATGGGAGTCAGGGAACGCACCGCGTGCGGTCAGGGTGGTGACCACTGGCGCATTGATGAATTCCGCAAATTCCTTCAGCTCTTCGTGAGCGTTGGCCTTGATGACGCCGCCGCCTACGTAGAGCACCGGACGAGTTGCGCCGGCGATCAGCTTGGCTGCTTCGCGTAGCTGCTTGTTGTGACCACGAGTCACCACACGGTATCCAGGCAATTCCACCTTTGGTGGCCACGAGAAGGTCATATCCGCCTGTTGGGCATCCTTGGTGATATCTACCAGCACCGGACCGGGACGACCGGTCTGAGCTAGGTAGAAGGCACTGGCCAAGGTCTTGGGAATGTCTTCTGCTTTGGTGACCAAAAAAGCGTGCTTGGTGATCGGCATCGTGATGCCGACAATGTCTGCTTCCTGGAATGCGTCAGAGCCGATAAAGGCACTGTGCACCTGACCTGTGATTGCCACCATTGGAACCGAATCCATATTGGCATCGGCCAGTGCGGTGACGAGGTTGGTTGCGCCGGGGCCGGAGGTGGCGATACAAACGCCTACCTCGCCGCTAGCCATGGCGAAACCCTGTGCGGCATGGCCGGCACCCTGTTCGTGGCGGACCAAGACGTGGTTGATCTTGGTCGAATCCATCAGTGGATCATAGGTGGGAAGGATGGCCCCACCTGGCAATCCGAAGACGTCTTTGACGCCTAGTTCTTCCAGCGAGCGGACGATGGCTTGTGAGCCCGTCATCTGTGTGGGAGCAACGATAGTATTCGGACCCTGTACCGGGTTCGAAGCTTCCACAACGGAAGAGACAGCGGCGGCGGCATCCTTGGTTCGATTGATTGAATTCGCAACCGACGCCGGATTGGCGGGTGTTGAGTTGCTCATCGGGATCCTTTCCATTTCTATCTCTTCGTTTGCGCATAAAAAACGCCCCGCGGCCGTCGCTACTGACGAAAGGGGGCTTGCGCGTTACCGATGTTCTGTCCGCTTAGTGCGACAGCGTCTCAGGCTCCGCGCCTGATAACTAGTAGAACATCGAAGTTTGTTTGCATGCCTCTAGTTTTCTCTACCCGAGGGTAAAGAGCAAATAGACGCCCCGTTCATCTCAGTATATGAGATGAATGTCCATGGTGTGGACGCTTCGTCTCACCCACACCATGAATTTTCTGCTGCTTAGCCACAATACGCGCCTGTCGAAGCAGAATTGACTAGCTTTGCGTACTTGGCCAGCACACCCGTGGTGAACTTCGCTGGCAAGGGCTTCCACCCAATCTTGCGAGCTTCCAATTCTTCGGGATCAACCAAGAGGTCAAAACTCCGTGCCGAAATATCCACACGGATCTTATCTCCGTCGTTCACAAAGGCAATGGGCCCACCATCAACGGCTTCAGGTGCCACGTGTCCAATACACAATCCGGTGGTTCCACCGGAGAAGCGTCCATCGGTAAGTAGCAAGACATCTTTACCTAGACCGGCGCCCTTGATGGCTCCGGTAATGGCCAACATCTCTCGCATACCCGGTCCGCCCTTGGGTCCTTCATAACGAATGACCACCACATCTCCGGCGTGAATCTTTCCTGCATCCAAGGCTTCGAGTGCACCTTGTTCACGTTCAAAGACGCGAGCTGTACCTTCAAAGACATCAGCATCAAAGCCGGCGGACTTCACCACTGCACCTTCGGGAGCCAACGAACCATGCAGCACGGTCACCCCACCGGTCTTGTGGATCGGGTTGTCCATGGCACGAAGGATCTTGCCGTCAGGATCTGGTGGAGCGATGTGCGCGAGGTTTTCAGCAACCGTCTTGCCGGTGACCGTCAGGCAGTCTCCGTGAATCAGTCCTGCATCTAGCAACGCCTTCATCACTACGGGGACACCGCCAATGCGGTCCAAGTCATTCATCACGTAACGGCCAAATGGTTTCAGGTCCGCTAGGTGCGGGACCTTATCTCCAATGCGGTTGAAGTCGCTCAGTGACAGTTCAACTTCGGCTTCCTTAGCAATGGCCAATAGGTGCAACACTGCATTGGTTGATCCGCCGAAGGCCATCATGACGGCAATAGCGTTTTCAAATGCTTCTTTGGTCATAATGTCGCGGGCGCGAATTCCCTTGCGCAACATTTCAATCACGGCTTCACCGGAGCGGTGCGCAAACATGTCGCGGCGTCGATCGGCTGACGGTGGAGCGGCGGAACCCGGAAGGCTCATACCCAGGGCCTCACCGATTGATGCCATGGTGTTGGCCGTGTACATTCCACCGCAGGCGCCTTCACCTGGACAGATGGCACGTTCAATAGAATCTAAATCTTTTTCGCTCATACGCCCGGCCGCGCAAGCACCTACAGCTTCAAAGGCGTCAATCAAGGTGACGTCTTTTTCGGTACCGTCTTCTAGCTTGACCCAGCCCGGCATGATGGAACCGGCATAGAGGAACACTGATGAGAGGTTCAGTCGGGCAGCTGCCATGAGCATTCCCGGCAGCGACTTGTCACAGCCGGCCAGCAGCACTGAGCCGTCAAGCCGTTCGGCCATCATCACTGTTTCTACCGAGTCGGCAATGACCTCTCGTGAAACCAGTGAGAAGTGCATTCCTTCATGGCCCATAGAAATGCCATCAGATACGGAGATGGTTCCGAACTGCATGGGGAAACCGCCGCCTGCGTGAACGCCTTCTTTGGCGCCTTGGGCTAGACGATTAAGCGAAAGGTTACATGGAGTGATTTCGTTCCATGAACTGGCAATACCAATTTGAGGTTTTGCGAAGTCATCATCGCCCATGCCGACGGCACGCAACATACCGCGCGCCGGAGCGGCGTGGATACCATCGGTGACCACACGGGAACGTGGTTTGATATCTGGCGTAGCATCCTGGCTCATAAATTTCATTCTAGTCGTCAATATGACCAATTGAGCAACCCATGACGTAACCATGACATGTTTCAATAAATGTTATGACTGATCAAATTGTCCAAAGATATCGGTAGAGTAGGAGACATGGACAACCGCCCAGACGAAAATCCAGCCGAGCAGGTCAAAGCGCGTCTTCACGACGCGTTCGATTCGCAGATCCCTAATTTCGCCAGCTACAACCTTGTAGCTGGAACTGGTATTGCCGGTTCTGGAGGACTTAAGGTCATCGGCTATCGGCGTCAGCCAGCAGAACTGATCATCGCTCCGGTGAATTCCAGTGACTTGCGGGCCTCCGAAGACGCCATCAATATCAATAACACCAATGTGAACCAGCTTGCCCAGCTTGTAGACGGCGGCTATGAAGTCGCCACCTCCACTGGACGAGTCTTCCGCTTCACCATCCCGGTTAAGCCGAGCATTGATTTTTATATCGATGACGCGGTGAGCGTTGGTGCCGTTATTGATCAAGAGTCAGATGCTCAGGACTTTGCTGAGTTCATGGATCACTTCATGAACACCGTTGAAGGAACTGAAAACTTCGTATAGGTCAACGTCGACCTCCGAACAAGACAAGGAAGCCTCCCAAACTCTTTTGAGTTTGGGAGGCTTCCTTGTTATTAGTTTCAGTTTCGATTCAACTCAGGCACGCTGATATAAATCCATCTGTTCCGCTTGCCAAACTACCCATGGGCTAAATGCCCAAGGGGTCAGGCGAAGGGAGTCCCCCAGCTGATTCGGGTCAACCCAGCGGTGATCCATCACTTCGCTCGGGTTGGCCGAAATCTCGCTATCAATCACCGCAGTGAACACCGGGCAGATTTCATTCTCAACAATGCCGCTGGCATCCACTGCTCGATAACGGAAGTCAGGCAGCGCCAGTTCAACTGACTTGATGGACAGACCTAGTTCGTGTTGGGCATGGCGCTTGATAGCATCTTCCATCACTTCATCCGGTTGCGGATGTCCGCAAAATGAATTCGTCCAGACTCCAGGCCAGGTGAGCTTATTCAGTGAACGGCGAGTAACCAGAACCTGTCCGTCTGCATTAAGCACGTGGCAGGAGAATGCTTGGTGCAGTGCGGTGTCGGTGGTGTGCACCAGTTCTTTGGCACAAGTGCCAATTGGTTGACCATCCTCCGACAGCAAAACTACATCCATGAAGATTCTTGTTTCCTGTTCTGATTGGCGCTCACCGGTAAAACCTTTGGGAACTAAGCGTATCGGAACCTGCCGCCTAGCTACCAACGGAGAATCTCAAGAAAGTATTGCTACTTGGCGGAGAGTTGATGAGGGTAGTGCGCTCCCCTGCCTTGGAACTCAAGAATCGCAGGATTGAGAACAACACCGTCCTGGATTTCAATGGCCCGTGAAATAGTTTTGTTTTCTTTCCAGGCCTCGGCTCCGGCCAGCACGGTATCGAGGAATGGTAACAAGCCTTCGCTAATCTCCCAGCTGGCCGAGTTCCACAGATACGAAGGGGAATGGTCCACCGCGTAGTAGTTGATGTTCGGACCAATGCTCGACATTGGTTCGGCAAAGGTGCTCGGCTTGGCCCATTCGAATCCCATCCCTTCATCACAAGACACATCCACGATGATGCTCCCCGGGCTGAAAGCACTTAATTCGGCGGTTCGTAAGTACATCAACGGAGCATTGGGGTCTTGGAGAGTGCAGTTCACGACAATGTCGCTTTCGGCCAGGAACGGCGCCAATGGCAATTTGCCCTCGTCGGTGATGACTTCGCTTAGGTTCGGACCACCCTCATGTTCAAACTGGACCATCTGTACGGCGTGAATTGGGGAAGCTACGGCAGCTACCGATCGGCTAGTTAGCACCCGAACATCGTTAATGCCGTGGGCGCGCAGCGCGGTGACAGCGCCGCGAGCTGTAGCACCAAAGCCAATGACAGTCGCGGTCAGCCGGCGACCATAGTCTCCGGTGACCCCGCAAAGTTGCAGGGCATGAAGTACCGAGGCGTAGCCGGCGAGTTCATTGTTTTTGTGGAACACGTGCAGCCCAAAGCTACCGTCCGCACCCCAGTGATTCATGGCTTCAAAAGCAATCAGCGTGAGCTTTTTGTCGATGGCAAGCTGCGTCAGCTTTGCGTCCTGGACGCAGTGAGGCCAACCCCAAAGTGTCTGCCCTTCACGCATTTCTTCCAGGTCGGCGAATTGCGGTTTGGGAAGCAGCACAATGTCTGCGCTGGCGATGATTTCACTTCGTGAGGCGATTTTTCCGACAAATGGTGCCAGTTCTTCATCGCTCATGCCACAGGGAATGCCGTATCCGGATTCGATCATGATGCTCTGGCGGGAGTTTTCTTCGATGCGTTCAAAATGCATCGGGTGAATTGGTAGTCGCTTTTCGTCAGTCTTTTGCGAAGTTGCAATGACACCTAGCGAAAGGTTTTTTCTCGAGCCCATACGTGTTGCTCTCTTCCTGTGTGGAACAGGTCAAAATGACCGGCCCCATACTCCTCACGGTACAGGGCTCCACCAAACGGAATTTTGAGAAATCTTTAAATGGCTCTTCAAGTTTTAGCGTGGTGGCCCCAAAATAAGTAGGGCTCGCAGTCCCTTCTGAGAAAATGGATGTCGTCTAGACAAACCATTACGTAAGGAACTACGAGCCGCGTTCAAGGATTCCGGTGGAAGCGACCCTGCGTCGATTCTTCTGAACCTCACTGACTACCGCGTCATCAACGCAACCCACGATACTGATGGACAACAAGTCCTCCTCGAGCCCAAAGCCCTCGAAGCTGCCTGCCCCTCGTGTGGGGGTGGTCACCACTCGCATCCAAGCCAGGCCAATCCACCGAGTCAAAGACATCCCAACCGGCGGAAACGACCTCCAGATCCTGGTACGCAAACGCCGTATGGCCTGCCAAGAAACAGCCTGTGCACGCCGTGCCTTCGTGCAAACCACCGCCCAGCTGCCCTCCCCTTGCACGGATCACCAGCCCGCTCTCCAGCGTCTGGTCGATGAGATGAGCTGCGAATTGCGGGCAGTGTCTCGGGTCGCCGCAGCGCACGGAGAGTCGTGGCCTACGGTCATGGCGCGGCTGAATGTTGAAGGTCAGGTTGTCGGGGATGTGGACCGGATGTTTATTCGCCGCCTCGGTATCGATGAACACCAATTTCGTAAGGTTCGTTATGCCCGGGGTAGGACCGGAAAATTCGTGCGGATTGAACCGTGGTCCATTGTGTTCACTGAGCTTGATACGGGGAAAATCTTGGATATCGTGGACGCACGCCGCGGTGCGGCAGTGAAGAAATGGTTGAAGGCCCGGCCGCGGTATCGGCGTCAAAGTGTTGAGCATGTGGCGATTGATATGTCCTCAGAGTTCCGTAAAGCGGTGCGGGAGAACTTACTGAAAGCGAAGATCAGTGTTAATCATTTTCATGTGATTCAGCGGGCGAATCATATGATCACACAGGTTCGTCGACGCCGGTCCGATGAGGTCTTTGAGCGTCGTGGCAGGGTGACTGATCCGGCGTATAAGTATCGGAAACTGTTGACCTGTAACTTGGAGAACCTTTCCCATCTTCAGATTGAACGACTGCAAGAGATCCTGTAATCAGATACTGAACTCGCGGTGGTTTATGGGATTAAAGAGCATATGAGAACGCTGTTGCAGGCTACGGACGTTCATGAGTGTCATTCCCGGGGGCGGTGTCGGAGAAGTCAGCGAAAGCATCGAAAATGGTGGAGGCGCAGTCTTTGTTCCGGACGTTGGTTGCCTGGCGGTGCGAGTTGTTGGTGTTTGTGAGTACCCGGTTCACTAACGCTAAGGGTGAGTCAGTGAATTTGACGGCGAAGAACTTGAAACGGATTGGTCGGGGGTATCGGAATCAGGGTCATTACCGGGGTCGGATATTGTTGTATACGGTGGGCTTACTACCGTGCTGAGCATCCTCACCACGCTTGGCTTTTAAGAGCCGCTAATCTGGCCGGGCTCGCTACTGAGTGCGATACTGGGGCATTTCGCTGGCCTGCATGACCAGCCATGGGCTGAAGGCCCATGGAGCGGCTCGGACCGCTACCGCAAATTCCACGGGATCAACCCAGCGGTAATCCATGACTTCCTCCGGATTCATGGTGATTTCTGCATCGATCACGGCGGTAAATACCGGACAGATCTCGTTCTCAACAACCCCGGAGGCATCGACCGCGCGATAGCGGAACTCCGGCAAGGCCACCTGGATATCGCGGATCGCCATGCCCAATTCACCGCCAGCATGCCGGCGGATCGCGGTTTCCATCTGCTCCCCCGGCTGGGGGTGGCCACAGAAGGAGTTAGTCCATACCCCGGGCCATGTCGACTTTGACAGCGCCCTGCGTGTAATCAGCACCTGGCCCAGGGAATTCTTGACGTGACAGGAGAACGCTTGGTGCAAAGGTGTATCCCTGGTATGCACTGTTTCCTTGGGCATGACGCCAACTGGCTGGCCGTCCTCGGAAAGCAGGATGACATCCATCAAATCCTCGACATCTCTTTGGTGATTAGCGGGTGAATACAGCTGTGTAAATCAACAACATCGTCAGCAAGAAACCACATAGGTAGTTGATCCACAGAAATCTCTTCCAGGCACGGTTAACCGTACCGGACGTGGAATCCTGCACCCCAAGATGCGGAAGCACATTAAGAATGTAGGCGATGGCGAGCAAGCCAGCTAACGAGCCGACTCCGCGAACCCCGAGCAGAAGCAACAGCCCAGCGAATACATACGCGCCCGCCACCAAGAAAATCGTCGTCCGTGCACCGAATGCTACCGCGATCGAACCAAGCTTTGCTTCACGGTCGGGAAGGATGTCCTGAATGGCACCCAGCGCATGGCTGGCCATGCCCCAGAGGAGGAATGCAGTGAACACCAGCCCTTGGGTGGGGTGCACCGGCGCTCCCGCCAGCACCCAGCCGAAGAACGCAGGTGAGACAAAATGGACCGCACTGGTCAGGGAATCCAGCCCAGCGCGTTCCTTGAACCGCAGGACCGGAACGCTATAGGCAAGCAACGCAGCAACCGACCCCGCCAGTACAGCAGTGGAGATGCCGCTACCGGCGACGGCCAAGACGATCAGGAAGGGCACGGCGGTGATCGCGCTCGCCAGCAAAATCATCCGGTGGCTGTGGCGGGCCAGTAGCGCGCCTTCTATGCCGCCCTTTCTCGGGTTGCGCAGATCCGATTCATAGTCGAAGACGTCGTTGACCCCGTACATCACCAGGTTGTAGGGAAACAAGAAGAAGATGGTACCCACGACGAATTTCCAATCCACTGAGCCACCAGCCAAGAGGTAGGCGGCGGCAAAGGGGTAGGCGGTGTTCACCCAAGACACCGGCCGCGAAGTTGTGATAATTCCATGAAGCATATTCAAGCCTTGTCGTGGTCAAGAGTGGAATGGCCGCTGCCCTTGCGCCTTGACTCCTGGCCTTCGAAGAGCCACCAGAGGCCGGGTGCCAAGAGCACAGCGCAGGCGGAGTAGAAGAAGTCCTCAATGGGCGCCAACCCGATGCGCAGACCGGAAAGCGTGTGCGTCCCATAGTCGAAGAGCCCCGCAAAGATCATCAGGTTGTCGAAGATCGCCGTGAGCAGCAGCATCAGCGCCATTGCGGCCAGCAACGGCAGCGCTATAGCGGCAGGCCTTTTCCGGCTGGCCAGGACGCCCAGGAGGAACACGCTGCCTGCTGCAGCGAGAAACCATAAGCTCATCTCAAGAAACAAGGTCATCGCCTTCCCCTTAGCTCTGAGCTTGCACGGCATCGCCGCGCCCGGACCTGGATCAGCGCTTGCGCTCCGGTGACTAAAATCATCGCGCAATAGCACAGGAAGACCAGGAAAAAGACTTCTTCCAACGGAAACTGTTCGCCGACCATGATCCCGGTCATCAGCTTCGATGGCTCATGCAGGAAGATCCCTTGCCCGATGGCAAGGACATCCCAGAACACAAAAAATCCCGTCCCCAATCCCAGGACCGCCAGCCCGCGCAGCGGGTGGCGGAAGACAAAGAGCTTCCATTTGGCATCCAATAGCGCCATGCACCCGAGCAGTCCGAGAAGAATACCCAGATAGATCATGTTCCCGCTTCCCTTCTGTTGGCGCTTCGTCGCTCATCGGGCAAGGGGCCAGGGGCAGTGATGCCCAGAACTGCCTTGGCGGCCAGCTCGCCGCTGATCAAGCACATCGGAACGCCAATCCCGGGGCGCACCGTACTTCCGGCATAATGCAGTCCCTGCACCTTCTTGCTGTGGTTGCCGGGCCGGAGCATGGCGCTTTGGCCCAGGGTATGTGCCAGGCCCAACGCCCCTCCCCGGTAGGCGCCATACTGCTGTTCGAAATCCGCCGGCCCGATGCTCTGGCGCACCACGATCCGCTGGCGCAGATCCGAGATTCCGGCCCAGCTCGACAGCTGGTCGATGGCGGCGTCAGCGATCTGCTCGACCATGGGATCCCCATGACCATCCGGGCCTCCTTTTCCCCATTCTGGCAGGGCTGGAGCAGGCACAAGAATGAACAGATTCTCGCAATCAGCAGGCGCGACGGAAGGGTCGGTGGCGCTGGGCTTGCAGACGTAGATGCTGGTTTCCGGCTGCAATTCGCGGCCTTCGCGGATGCGCGCGAAATTATCTTTCCAGTCCGTGCTGAAAAGCAGGTTGTGATGTTCCAGTTCTGGCAGTTTCCCGGTGATGCCCAGGCACACCAGAATGGCGCTCGGGCCTGGATCCCGGCGCGCAAAATTCTTGGCCGTATGAGTTTGGAGGTGCCCTGGCAGCAAGCTTCCGTCGATATGGCGCACATCGGCTGCCCCGATCACTGCCTGGGCCGCGGTGTGTTGCCGCTTCCCCGTGGCATCGGTCCAGTGAACCGCCGCCACCCGCGGGTTCTTGCCCGGCGTGGTTTCGATCGCGGTGGCGGTGGCTCCTACTGTGATGCTGGCTCCATGCTGGGTTGCCACCTTTGCCATAGCCTCGGCCACCGCAGCGAAGCCGCCCATCGGGTACTTGACGCCATCTGTCAGGTCCAGGTGGCTCATCAGCTGATAGAGCGCAGGGGTGCGCTCCGGGCTGGAGCCCAAGAATACGGCAGGATAGCCAAGCAACTGGCGAATTTCATTGCTCTGGAAACGCTTGGCTAGGTAGCTTTCCAGGCTAGAGCCCAACAAGGCGGCCAGCTGTGGGAGCAGACGCAGCAGCTGAGGGTCCAATAGCGACCGGGGCGAGCTGAAATCATCGTAGAGGAAGTGCTGCAGGGCCAGTTCGTAACCTGTGCGAGCGGTGCGCAGGTAATCCTCAAGCACTGGAGCGCTTCCCGGTTCTAGGGATTCGAAGAGCGCGCGGATGCCCGGTGCGGTGCCCACGTCCACCGGAGATGGGCGGCCTTGGAAGAACGTGCGGTATCCGATATCCAGTTCGCGCACCTCCAGCTGCGCGCTGACACTGGTTCCCATGAGCTCGAACCAATGCTCGAATACCTCTGGCATGAGATACCAGGAGGGCCCGGTATCGAAGCGGAATCCCGCGCGCTCAATACGGCCGGACCGGCCGCCCACCGTGGCGTGCTGTTCCAGCAAGGTGACATTGCACCCGCGCGCGGCCAGCAGACCGGCGCTGGCCAAGCCCGAGAATCCCCCTCCGATGACTACCACGTCCCGAATTTCTCTGGCCATCTAGTGCCGCCTTTCCATGATGTGACTGGTTTGCGTCTTTCCCGGCCTGCCCAGCAGCACCCGCACCGCGATCATCGCCTTGCGCCCGGGGGAAACCGAGATTCTGGTGCGCAGTAGCATTTTTGCCGGAGCCTTGTCCAGCTGCCTGTTCAACTCCCTGAACAGGTCGTGGGCCAGGCGCACCGCACGCGCCGCGGCGGGCGCCAGCAGTGGCAGCCCAGCACGCGCCGTTTCCAGATCCTGCTCGATCTGCGCCACCAGGCGCTGCTTTTCCTGCTCGCTAAATGCTGCGGGGTTGATGCCGGGGAAATAGGCACGTCCCAGCTCCTGGCTGTCCTGCATCAAATCGCGCAGGAAATTGACCTTCTGGAAGGCCGCGCCCAGGCTTCGGGCCGCCCGTTTGGCCTGGTCCGCTTGCTCCGCGTCCAGCGGCACGGCCCCGGGCATCGCCAGGAACACCTGAAGACACATCAGCCCGATCACCTCGGCGGAGCCGTAGATATAATCTTCGAGGCTGCGCGCATCGTGCTGCCCGGTGGTCAGGTCCGCCCGCATCGAGGCGAAGAACGGGGCAGTCAGCGCCTGCGTGATGCTGGTGGAACGAGCGGTGAGCGCAAAGGCATGCACCACCAGATTGGTGCTGTAGCCGCGTTCCATGGCACGTTCCGTTTCCGCTTCCAGGTCATCGAGGCACGCGGCGATCGCGCGCGGCTCGAGCCCGGCTTGGAAGGCCACGCCGTCGACGATTTCATCGGCGAGGCGCACCAGGGCGTAGATATTGGCGATATGGGTGGCGCTAGCTGTGTCGAGCATCCGGCAGGCCAGCGAGAAGGAGGTGGAGTACTGGCGAAGCAGCACCTGCGCGCTGCGTTGTGCCGTGCGGGAATACAAGTGCAGGGCAGGGGTGCGCGGGTTGAGCTCCCGCGGTTTTATGGCGTTCATCGGCGTCGCTCCAGGATGAGGTGGCTGCAGGTGCGCAGCAGCTGCTGGGCCTCCTCGGGCAAGTCGCGGAATGCCGTCGATCCAGTGGCGCGGCTGCACAGTGCTTGGGCCAGATGCCGGGCGAATTGCTCCGTCCCCTGGTCGACCAGCTCTTGGCGGATCTGCCCGACTGACACGTGACCGGAGCGGAGGCCATTGAGCATCTGGGCAAATTCAGGCTGTTCGGCGGCCAGGGCCAGCAGGATCGTGCTCTTGAATTCGCGCAGGTCGGACTCCACGGATTTGCCGGTGCACGAAGGATCCCCGAAGGTTCCAAGCACATCGTCGATGACCTGGTACGCCACCCCCAGCTGGCAGCCGACGGTGCCGATGTTTTCAGCTTGGCCCATGGTTGCACCTGCCAAGAGCGCCCCCGCTTGCAGCGGCAACTGGAAGGAGTACGATGCGGTTTTTAGCTGCTCCATGCGCAGCACTTCGCTGGTGGTCGCCGGGGCCGATCCCAGGGAGTAGAGCAGATCCTCCAGTTCCCCTGCTCCGGCCTGCTCGATTGCCTGGAAGAAGGCCTGCTCCACGACGGACTCGCTGTCGGTGCCAGCGGCGGCCCGTGCGGCGAGCTTGATCGCCTCGCTGATCAGCAGGTCACCGGCGATGATCCCCACCGAATTCCCGGCATGCTCCGCTTCGGCCTGGCTGCGCCCGACGGTTAGAGCTTGATCGCGGTACAGCGCCGAGATGGTTGGCTCTGCGCGGCGCACGAAGTCCTTGTCCACCACATCGTCGTGGATCAGCAGCGCACTGTGTAGCAGCTCGAAAGCGCAGCCCAAATCGATGGCACGGACCTCATTGCAGCCCGAGAAGGCGCGGTAGCCGAGCATGACCAAGGCCGGGCGCATCAGCTTGCCTGTGGACAGGCGGGCGGTGATCTGCGACCACAGCACGGCGGCCTGCGCGGAATACGCCGCGCTGCGCTGCTGAGCCTGCAACCCGATCTGCTCGAGGCGATCGCTGATGGCCGCCCGGGTGACTTCGTCGATGAACCCCTTCTCGCCGGTCATCGTGCGCGGGCCGGCCGGCGAAGATTGATCGGTACTGGCATGCGTTGTCATAGTTCACTGCTCCGGTGATCTGGTGGGGTGGAATTATCGTCTTGCCCAGTGCTGGCGGCCTGCAGCGATAGGAGGATTTCCGCGAGCAGCGTGCGCAGCGCTTGTCGGGAGGGAGCATCGAGCTGCGCACAGAACCTGTGCAGGCTGCGCAGGATCGCCAGCGCCTCGCCGGTTGCCTCGGGAAAGGCAGGGCCTGCATGGATCACAGTGCGCCTCCGGTCCGTGGGGTGTTCCCGGCGCGCGATCACTTGGCGTACCTCGAGCCGATCTAACACCGCGGTGATGCCGGCCGTAGAAACGCCCAGCTCCTTAGCCAGCTCGCCGGGTCCGGGTGCGCTCAAGCTGCGGATGAGGTTCAGCGCTTTGAGATCCGTGTCGTTCAGATTCAGGCCAGCGCGTAATCGAACTTCGCGCAGTGCATGCGCTCGCTGAAGTGAGATCAGAGAGCGGAAAAGTTCCGAAGTACGGAAGGGAGGTGCACTTGCCATGATTTTTTATCTCGCTATGTTGATATTTAGCTTATCTAGATACATGATGTTTTAATAATATAGTTTTGTAGAGATAGGTTTGTCCAGCCGCATCCGCAAAAAGATTCCACGATCCTAGGAGCAACGCATGAGACCCTCACACCAACCCGCACTGCAGCCGGGCGTCAGCCCTGTTGCCGAACCGCGATGGACCTGGTCGGTGGTCACGGCAATCTCGCTGGCCACGGCCATCGTCGTATCCTTCATCGGCAGCGGAGCACTGGGCGGCACTCCGGTCCAGCAGGTGGCCGGAGGCTACCTCAGCGCTGATGCGACACTGCTGGCGCCGGCAGGACCGGCATTTTCGATCTGGAGCGTGATCTACGCCGGATTGGCGGTCTACGGCATTTTCCAGCTCACTGCATCGGGCCGGCGCTCTTCCTGGGCAGCGACCCTGCGAACTCCGGCCGTGCTCTCGGCATTGCTCAATGCGGCTTGGATCAGCGTGGTGCAACTTGGCTGGTTGGGACTCAGTGTTGCCATTATTTTCGGCCTCGTCGCCGTCCTGGCGTGGATGATGGCAATCATGCGTGCCGGCACGCCATCATCGGGGCTGGAATACTGGATCATGTGGCTGACCTTCGGCCTCTACCTGGGATGGGTAAGCGTTGCCAGCATAGCCAATACCGCGGCATGGCTGTTGTCGCTGGGCTTCGGCGTCGATGCTGCGTGGGCTCCCAAGCTGGCCGTCGCGCTTTTGATTGTTGCCGTCCTGATTGCTCTGACCATCAGCTTCTATGCGCGCAACATCTTTGCTCCAGCA
This sequence comes from Glutamicibacter sp. MOO4, assembly GCF_056934395.1. Taxonomy (NCBI): domain Bacteria; kingdom Bacillati; phylum Actinomycetota; class Actinomycetes; order Micrococcales; family Micrococcaceae; genus Glutamicibacter; species Glutamicibacter sp. MOO4. The sequence goes on along the minus strand of NZ_CM167800.1, from coordinate 836,929 downwards.
GCTATCTGCTGGGGTCTGCTATGGATCGGCGTTGGGCGCCTGGGCGGGGCCAACGCATCGAATCTGGTTGGCATCACCGCACTCGGCTGCGCGGCAGCAGTCCTGATTGGAGCCAGCGCAATCGCCTGGCACCGCACATCGAGTTCAAAGGAGGGCTCCCGATGAGCATGATCGCCGTCACCGGTGCCACCGGATACATCGGAGGCCGGCTGGTCCCGCGGCTGCTGCGCCAAGGGCACCAGGTCAAGGTCTTCACCCGCGATGCCCAGCGTTTGCGCGACGTTCCCTGGCATGCCGAGGTGGACATCATCGAAGGAGACCTCGCGGACCTTGAGGCCGTTTCCCAGCTCTGCTCCGGTGCCGACGTCGTCTATTACCTGGTGCATTCCATGTCCGGAAGCCGCAATTTCGCCGAACAGGAGAAAAATTGCGCTTTTGTCATGGCCCAGGCGGCACTGCAGCAAGGTGTTGGCCAAGTCGTCTACCTTTCCGGGCTGCACCCTTCGGGAGAACTCAGCGAGCACTTGGAATCCCGTGTTGCCGTAGGAGAGATCCTGTCCGCTTCGGTGAACACGCTGATCCTGCAGGCCGGACTGGTGATCGGCTCGGGATCCGCCAGTTTCGAGATGATCCGGCACCTGAGCGATGTACTGCCGGTGATGCCGGCACCACGGTGGGTGCGCAACAAGGTCCAGCCCATAGCCATTCGCGATGCCCTGCATTATCTCGTGGCCGCAGCCGAACTGGGAGCGCCCGTCCAAGGCGCCTACGACATCGGTGGACCGCGAGCCTACAGCTACGCCCAGCTGATGCAAATCTATGCCCGCGTGGCCGGGCTACGCGAACCGAGGATCTGGGCGCTTCCGCTGCTGACCCCGCGGTTGGCCTCGCATTGGGTCAATCTGGTCACGCCCCTGCCCCGCACTTTGGCTACCGCGCTCGTCCAGTCCTTGCAGCACGACTGCGTTATGCAATCGCGAAAAATTGACGATCTCATTGCGCCGCCTGCGCAGGGCTTGTGCGACTACCCCAAATCGGTGCACTTGGCCTTGGAAAAGATTCATGCGGACGCGGTGGAAACCACCTGGGCGACAGCCCATCCGATTTCAGCTCCGGCCGAGCCGCTGCCCTCGGATCCACAATGGGCTGGGCGCAAAAGCTATACCGATACGCGCAGGATCAGCACGGCAGCCACCCCGCAGGCACTCTTCCAGGTGGTGCAGCGACTCGGCGGTGATTCGCCATACTTCGCATTCCCAAGTCTCTGGAGGCTGCGCGGCCTGATGGATAAACTAGCCGGCGGCGTGGGGTCACGTCGAGGCCGGCGCTCGCACAGCACCCTGGCCCTAGGCGATGTAGTTGACTGGTGGCGGGTCGAGGCGCTGGAGAAGGACCGCCTGTTGCGCTTACGAGCGGAAATGCGCGTTCCGGGACAGGCCTGGCTTGAATACTCCATCGGCCAGCAAGCCAACGGAAACTCTGAGCTCATCCAGCGTGCGGTCTTCTTTCCCCGCGGCCTCTGGGGACGCTGCTACTGGTGGGCGGTCTACCCGTTTCACGGGGTCATTTTCCCGGCGACAATCGCCAACATCGCGAAGGACGCAGAACAGGCACCGCGCGGTTTCCGGGACTAGGCGCGACTAGGAACGCGTGGGGTTTGACTGCTCCAGGCTGCTGTCCAGGGCATCGGAGGTCTCGGCCAGGAAACGGATCACGACCTCGCGTTCTTCAGGGGTCAGAGAATAGGCCACCTCAAAGCGCTTGGCATGATGCCGCCCCATCTGCTCGCGCGCAGCCAGATGTGCCTGCTCGGTGACTTCGATGCACTGCGACCGGCGGTCCGTCGGATGCTGGCTGCGCCGAACATGCCCATGGGCTTCAAGCCGGTCGATCATTTTCGTCACGGACGCGCTGGAGATCCCGAGATAAGCGCGCAAATCAGTGGGTGTAGTAACCCTGCCCACATTCTTTGCGGCGATCAATTGCCGAAGCGCACGCATGTCGGTCTCATTCAATTGCATATAGCGCTGCGAGCTGCGCATGATCTTGCGCTCAACCTGCCGCATTCGGCCCATCTCGGCCATGATCCGCTCGATCTGCGCCAGATCAGAAGGGGAAATGCCCCGCCGGTCAATCAATAACTGTTCTGGATCCGATTCTACAAGCCCATAGGTTGTGGGCAACCGCTCTACTGCCATAACACCCTCCCCTACGCCCTTGCCCGGCCCAGCAACACGATTATTCGCTGCCTATGATCCTTTGATACTACGCTTCACTGGCTTGCCATGAAGCAGACAAAAACCCTGCGGTCCGATTGCTCAGACCGCAGGGTTATCAGGTGCGAGTAGAGAGACTTGAACTCTCACGTCCGAAGACACTGGAACCTAAATCCAGCGCGTCTACCAATTCCGCCATACTCGCCAGCGCTACACCGAGAATCGAAATCCTCGAAGGCGACCTCAATCAGTGTAGCGGAAGTTTTCACCGATACGAAATCGGCGAGTCACGCGGCCTACTTTGGGTCAATCCCCAAGTCACGACGGAGCTTAGCAACGTGACCTGTAGCACGCACGTTGTACTGCGCGAGTGCCACATTGCCCTCTTCATCCACAACGATGGTTGAGCGAATCAGTCCCTCGTAAACACGTCCGTAGTTCTTCTTTTCACCCCACGCGCCGTATGCCTCGGCCACCGCGTGATCCTCATCAGAGAGTGTTGGGAAGTTTAGGGATTCGTTTGCGACGAACTTTTCCAGCTTTGAAACCTTGTCCGGAGAGATACCCAGAACTTGGTAGCCCAGAGACTTCAAAGACTCAATCGAGTCACGGAAGTCGCAGGCCTGCTTAGTGCAGCCTGGGGTGGAAGCTGCCGGGTAGAAATATACGATGGTTTTCTTACCGCGGTAATCAGATAAGGACAACGAATTACCCGCTGCGTCAGTCAGGGTAAATTCTGGAGCCTTATCGCCAACGGCAAGGCGTGCGGTTGTTTCGGAAGTGCTCATTACTGGACCTCTTTTCTTCACGGTATACAAAAAATCCGACCTGATGAATCAGATCGGATTTACTGTGCGCCCCTCGGGACTTGAACCCGAAACCTAATGATTAAGAGTCATTTGCTCTACCAATTGAGCTAGAGGCGCATATCGCTCTGACTAGTTCTTTTGAAGAAGTTATCTTTGCAACGTAGATAATCATAAGCAGTAACCGACCAAAAAACAAAACCCGGTCAATCTGCCGCTAATGAGCGCGTAGTTACTAGTCAACCCCTGATTTACGATAGGCCAACTGACCACCAAGTAACTCACGCCACACCATATTGTCTATGCAGCGCCTCACATTACCTTCCGTGCCTTGTGGTTTCCACGCAGAACACGGGCCTACAGGCAGAAGGAACGAAATTTGAATTCAGGTCTCGAGAATCCGGGAAAACAAAAATAGGCCAGACCGAAGTCTGACCTATTTTCTTTGGTGCGCCCCTCGGGACTTGAACCCGAAACCTAATGATTAAGAGTCATTTGCTCTGCCAATTGAGCTAGAGGCGCGTTTTATTCTTTTGTGAACATATTGCTCATCGAAACGATCAATATGTTGGTGCGCCCCTCGGGACTTGAACCCGAAACCTAATGATTAAGAGTCATTTGCTCTGCCAATTGAGCTAGAGGCGCCCGCTGCGATGTTCTAGAAGCTTTTGGGCTCCGCGCTTTCGCAACGAGATAAAACTTTACCAGCTTTATCCCCCAGCGCAAATTCGATACCCACCGCGGACCGGTGACCTTCATTACAGGATATGACTAGGCGTTACTTCCATAGGATCGCTTCGGTTTGTACAGTGAATCCATGAGTGGACAACAAACAATTTCTCTCCCTTCCCAAGATTTGATTGATGCGGTGGGCTCATTCCCCGAGAATCTCAAACCAGTGCTGTGGGATCTGGTCAACGACCCGCAGACTCCCCTAGACGAGATTGAAATTGCGGTCATGCCTTATATGGCTAACCCAGCCGCCCTGAAAAACATCCGCAAGGCACCTAACTTGAAGATTGTTCAGACCCAGACCACCGGCTTTGACGGCTTAGTGGATCTGATTGGAGACCGGGCAAACATCAACACAGCAGCCGGAGTGCACGCGGCATCAACTGCAGAGATGGCCATCGGTCTGGCTATTGCGTCCCTGCGTGGATTCCCGCAGGCAGTTCGAGACCAGCAGGACGGCCGCTGGAACCCGCAGCAGTGGCCTGGTCTGGCTGATCGAACCGTAGGACTGGTAGGTGTTGGCGGAATCGGTGAAGAAATTCGCAAGCGTCTGGAACCTTTTGAGGTAAACCTGCTGCGCTTTGGTTCAACCGCTCGTGCAGATGAGCACGGCGAAATCCTTTCCACCAACGAACTTTCCCAGCACGCTGCAGATATAGAAGTACTGATCTTGATTGTGCCGCTCACCGATTCCACCCATCATCTTGTTGACGCTGAGCTCTTGGCGCAGCTGCCCGACGGCGCAACGATCGTGAATGTTGCTCGCGGACCGGTGGTTGATACCGATGCTTTGGTTAAAGAAGTCGCCTCTGGACGCCTCAACGTTGCCTCGGATGTGTTCGACCCGGAGCCACTGCCTAAAGATCACCCCTTGTGGCAGCATCCCAACGCGCTGATCATTCCCCACAACGGCGGAAATACTGCAGCCTTCTTCCCGCGTATGGTCAAGCTCCTCAAGCGACAGCTAGTTCAATGGTCCGAGGGAGATTTTGGCGAGAATGTTGTGCACCGCAGCTAACAATTAGGTGACACTTATCGACCCCGGGAGTTTTAGCCCCGGGGCTATAGCGATGGTGCGCTATCTTTGATAAATACCGTTAGTCCACCATTGTTATTGGTGCGTGCGGCATAGAACGTTGCTTGCTAAAGGAAGATGAGCCATCCCAGTGCCCGATTTGCCACTAAGTCTCGTATCTCGACGCGCAATGCTGACCGGTACTTTGGCGACAACCGCTCTGGCATTGGCCGCCTGCACTGGAAAATCTGGCACTCAAGCCGATCCGTCTTCCAATGCTTCTGCCTCAAGCACCCCGATTCCCCGGACCCTACGCCTGTCCGCCTCGGCTCCGCCGATCAAGTTAGATCCAGCCGTGGTTGCCGACAATGAGTCGTTCCGCGTCACTCGTCAGGTGTACGAGACGCTCGTTAATATTGATCTGGATACCGGTGGCGCAATTCCAGGACTGGCAGAGTCTTGGAGTGAAAGTACAGACGGACTAACCTACGTCTTCAAATTGCGTGAAGGTGTGCTCTTTCACGACGGCACCGAGCTGATTGCAGCCGGCGTTATTGCCAACTTCAAACGTTGGGAATCCCTGTCCAGCTCCCAAACCGCCTCGTCGACGCAGGGTTTCTTTGACGTTTTCCACTACGACTGTGACATTCCCAAGCTCCCTAAGGCCGACGATCTTGAGCCGGAGGTCAAGGACGGCGAATCCGCTTCGGCAGAACAACTGGCCACACAGCAAGAACGTGTTCAACAGCTAACGGAGCTGCAAAAGCAATTCACCACCAACCTCTTTACTGGTAAGTCAAAGGGTGGGAGCGCAAGCTACTTCAGGTCGGTGGAAGCCACCGACAAATACGAAGTCACTCTACGTTTGCGCCGCCGCCTGCCAGATCTTATTGAGGCATTCACTCTTCCAGGAATGGCCATTGCTGCACCTAGCGGCCTGACCGGTGGACCAGAAGATAACCCTGCCGAATCTTTGGCTACCGCACCGGTCGGCACCGGTCCCTATAAGTTTGTTTCTTTGGACAAGGTTGTTGTTCGTCTCGAGATCTTTGCTGACTACTGGAATCAGAAGCGGCTCACAGACAATAAGCAACACCCAGAAGTAGTTCTCATTTCTTCCATACCTTCCCCGTATAACCGGGAGGGCGCCTTGCTGGCCGAAGAAGTTGATGGATTCGATATGGTCTCCGTTGACACCATGCGCACCTTGGTACGCAATGCAAAGGTAGTTGTTCAGCGTGACCCATTCTCCGTGCTGTACCTCGGCATGGATCAGCGCAACAAGTGGCTAGCAAAGCCTGAGTTCCGCAAGGCCATTGCCCATGCAACTAACAGGACTTCACTGGCTGACAAACTATTCATTCAGGGATCAAAGTACGCGGCCACCATTTTGCCGCCAGCGCTGAACATTCCCAGTCCAGAAAATACGCCGAGTCATGATGAGTCCAAGGCCAAGGCACTTCTGGATGAGATCAACTACAAGGGAGAAGAAATTGAGTTTGCCTACCCACTACGGGTATCGCGCAACTATCTCCCACTTCCTGAACGTACCTTTGCTCAGATCTCAGAGGACCTAGCCAAGGTAGGCATTCGTATCAAGCCTCGTCCTATCGCGTGGACCGATGGCTATGTGAAAACCGTGCAATCAAGTGAATTTAACGGGCTGCACCTACTCGGGTTCTCCGGAGGCTACCGCTCAGCAGATGACTTCTTCTCCGGAATATTGGCAAATAAAGCTAATGAGTTCGGATACAAGTCAGCGTTACTTGACTCACAAATCTTGCTTGCTCGTTCCATTCCTTCGGGAGAAGAACGCACTAATGCCTACGCAAGCATTCTGAAGACATTGGATGAGGATCTACCCTTGTTGCCACTGGTCTTCCCAATCTCAGCCTTGGCGTTCAACGGAAACGTCACCTTCTATCCCCCATCGCCGATGCTCAACGAATGCTACGCCGATGTGCAGATGACTAATTCACCAGCCCTAAAGAGTTAATCAGCATTAACCCAGTTAACGATTTCTAACCCAAGGGTGGTTAGGTCTACTCTGGGATAGAGCAAAGTATCACTGTCGATGGAGATCCTCGTGCCTTCTGAAACGTCAACCGAATCTTTTGACGTAGTACTAATCGGTGCCGGCATCATGAGTGCCACTCTTGGCACCATGATCAACCAGCTGGAACCAACCTGGTCTATTGGTCTCTTTGAGAACCTAGACAAGGCGGGGTTGGAGTCATCCTCCCCTTGGAACAACGCTGGTACCGGCCACTCGGCCCTGTGCGAGTTGAACTACACCGCAGCTTCTGCTGACGGTTCGGTTGATCCAGCCAAGGCTATTGGCATCAACGAACAGTTCCAGATGTCCCGCCAGTTCTTCTCCTGGGCCGTGGACAACAAGCGCGTTGCTGACAACAGCTTCATCAACCCGCTTCCTCATATGTCGTTTGTTATCGGCGAGGACCACTCCAAGTACCTGCAGACCCGTTACGAGGCACTGAAGCCCAACGCTCTGTTTGAGGAACTTGAAATCACCAACAACCTAGACACCATCAATCAGTGGACTCCACTCGTTGCTCAGGGTCGCGACGCTTCGCAGAAGGTTGCAGCTTCACGCGTAACCTCGGGTACCGACGTTGACTTCGGTCGCCTCACCGCAGATTTGACCAACTCGCTGAGCGCCGCTGGTGCTTCGGTGAACTACGGTCACAAGGTTCAGAACCTCAAGCGCTCCGGTGCTGGTTGGGAACTGACCGTCAAGGACAAGGCCTCCGGCACAGTAAAGAACGTCAAGGCAAAGTTCGTCTTTGTTGGCGCAGGTGGCGGCGCACTGCCACTGCTGCAGAAGTCAGGCATTGATGAAATCAAGGGCTTCGGTGGCTTCCCAGTCTCCGGTCAGTTCTTGCGTTGCACCGATGAGACCATCGTGAACCAGCACAATGCTAAGGTTTACGGCCAGGCTTCGGTTGGCGCTCCTCCAATGTCGGTTCCACACTTGGACACCCGCTTTGTTGATGGCAAGCGCTCGCTGATGTTCGGCCCTTACGCTGGATTCTCGATGAACTTCTTGAAGTCCACCAGCCAGCTTGATCTTCCACTGTCGCTGCGCCCACACAACCTCATTCCGATGTTGGCTGTTGGCAAGGACAATCTAGATCTGACTACTTACCTGATCAAGGAAGTTCTCAAGTCCCGCGCTAAGAAGGACGAGGCGCTGACCGAGTACTTCCCTGGTGCCGATGGTTCCAAGTGGGAATTGATCACCGCCGGTCAGCGTGTACAGGTCATCAAGAAGGATGCCAAGAAGGGCGGTGTACTTCAGTTCGGAACCGAGGTCATCACTTCTTCGGACGGCTCCATTTCCGGTCTGCTCGGCGCTTCGCCTGGTGCTTCGACCGCAACCCCAATCATGGTTGGCCTGCTCTCGCGCTGCTTCCCTAAGCAGTTCGCCGGCTGGGAGTCGAAGCTCAAGGACATGATTCCTTCTTACGGTCAGAAGCTGAATGAAAACCCAGCGCTCTACGCTGAGGTTAAGGCTGCTACCGATAAGACTCTGGGACTAATCTAGTTCTACGTTCAAAGGTCCGTCCACCAATTGGTGGACGGACCTTTTTACGTTAACCACACCATGAGCAACTAGACACCAGCAACAAAGCTCGAGACTTGCCTCTCAGCCATCACAAAAATGATAGTCACTCAGCATCGTAGCTACAGACCCGTTGTGCTTACCCCATATGCCGCCTGCTTCTGGGTGAAGCCTTCAAATTCCAGCTGTTTGACCAGCCCTGACTTTGAGAATGACGTATATTCCAAGTAACTGGCAGCTTTCAACGCGGCCTGTTCGTTCCAATCAACAGTGACGCGTTCAACCGCCCAAGCAGCTTCGGATTTTGAAAAACCCTCAAATTCAAGCTGTCCAGCGAGACCAGTCTTTGAAAAAGCGGTATATTCCAAATAATCAGCAGCTTTATTCAGCGCATTTTGCTGGCTAAGTGTCCCAGCTTCTTCTTCCGCTTTCGCCGAAGCTTCCGCTTCCTCCTTAGCCTTGGCGCTAGCTTCAGCTTCAGCTTTCTTTTCTTCCTCAGCCTTTGCTTTTTCTTCCGCCGCGGCCTTTTCTTTCTCTTCGGCAGCGGCCGCTGAACTTGCCGCAGCTTTTTCTTCCTTGGCCTGTTCCTCCGCCGCTTCTTTAGAGCTTTCGTCAGCTTCAGAAAAAGCAGAGGCACTTGCCAACGGTTCCTCGGCCAGCGCGATATTCGAGGCGCTTGCAGCAACATTGGCGCTTGGACTTGCAACTACCGGGTCACCACCCCCGTCTTCGCCCCCACCACTAAGCGCAGCGATGACAACAATGGCAACGATTCCCCCTAGAACGCCGAGGCCAATTTTCTTTCCTCGCCCAAGGCGCTTCTTGGCGGAAGACACAGGCAACCCAAGCGGCGAGGAACCAAGTGAAGCGCTATTTGTTGCTCCCCAATCCGGCACTACAGACATGAACAGGAACGGGTTCTGCGAATACTCGATCGGCGGTTCAGCAGCAGCTCCGGTATTCATGTCAACCCACAGAGGCCATCCGGCTGGCGGAGCGCCCCAAGAAGGCTCTGGGGTCCATTGGACACCAGGGACAAAATCGTGCGGAAGGTAAGGCCGCCAGGCTGGCGGTGGATTAAAACGAGTGGACAACTTGTCCTCCTAGGAACTGATTTGAGAGTGAACTTGATGGCCCCAATCAATCCCCACCAAGTAGCCCCAAGCGTACGTCCAGCTTCCGACATTTTAGAGAAATTCAGACAAATAAGTTTACGGCTCTAATTGTTACTGAACAGAAACTTCATTAGAACGTTGACGTAAAGCAGGCATAATACTTTTCCTAGAAATCTTGCAACCACCAGAAAGTACCAAATTTTCATAAAAGCGACTCTTTGGGCTGAAGCTATTCATTCCCTAACCACGGCACGGTATAGATCTAGATACCAAGAATCGTCAGGTAACTCATTCGGTACCGAAAAGACTCGACCTGGCGGTCTGCCAACCCGAAACGCTCGTCTATGACCGACATTGGAAGCATCCCTCATTCCATAGAACTTCTTGCTCCGAACAATTTATTTCCACACGGGCCACACCAAGAACCACAGATCACAATTCCTGTATCCTCAAAAAGGTTGTCTACTTCACACTAACTGTTTTTAGTCTCAAAATTTCCTGCGCCGGCCAACCCCGCGCGGAATGCTGAAAGGTACCAATGACCTATACCGCAGCGGGAAACCGTTACGACTCCATGCCCTACCGCCGCGTTGGACGTAGCGGTCTGAAGCTTCCCGTTATTTCGTTGGGACTGTGGCATAACTTTGGCGATGACAAACGCTTTGACGAGCAGGGCGCAATCCTGCGCCGTGCCTTTGATCTAGGTGTCACACACTTTGATCTGGCCAATAACTACGGTCCACCGGATGGTACCGCTGAAAAGAACTTCGGTCGCCACCTGGCCCAAGACTTCAAGCCTTACCGCGACGAATTGGTCATCTCCTCCAAGGCCGGTCACCGCATGTGGCCTGGCCCCTACGGTGATGGCGGCTCCCGCAAGTATTTGCTGTCCAGCCTTGACCAGTCCCTCGAACGCATGGGCCTAGACTACGTAGATATTTTCTACAGCCACCGCCCAGATCCTGAGACACCTATGGAAGAAACCATGGGCGCACTGGATCAAGCAGTCCGTTCAGGCAAGGCACTGTACGCAGGTATCTCCTCGTACTCCCCTGCCCAGACACTGGAGGCAGCACGAATCCTCAAGGAACTTGGCACTCCACTACTCATTCATCAGCCAAGCTACTCAATGTTTAACCGCTGGACCGAAGCAGAGAACCCTAACGTCTTCCAAGCCTTGGAGCAGGTAGGTGCTGGGTCTATTGCCTTCTCGCCATTGGCCCAGGGTTTGCTGACCAACCGGTACCTGAATGGAATCCCGGAAAACTCGCGCGCCACCAAGGGACGATTCCTCTCCGAGTCGGCAATCACCGACGAGATCCTGGACCGTATCCGCGGGCTCAACGATATTGCTGCCAAGCGCGGGCAGTCGTTGGCCCAGATGGCTATCGCGTGGTTGCTGCGCGACCAGCCACTTGGCACGCCAGTGACCTCCGCCTTGGTTGGTGCATCGAGCGTGAAGCAGTTGGAAGACTCGTTGGCTGCGGTCAATAATCTTGAGTTCTCCACCGAAGAATTGGAAATAATCGACAAATTTGCGGCCGTTTCTGGTGGCAACGTCCGTGCCTAACCCGCGCACTTGAAGAACTTACAAACCCCTTGCGGACAACAGTCCGCGAGGGGTTTGTTTGTGCCACTACTCCTCACGGATGATCTTTACCGTTTTAACTCTTTAGTGGACAGTTGCGCATGCACAACAAACTAGAATTGGTTCCAAGCACTTCATCCGTACTGCGACCTAGCTAGGACTACACCCGCATGCAACGCTTGGCCACCTTGTCATTGAAGAACCGAGCGCTCATTGCGCTAATTACGGTCTTCGCCGCCATCTTTGGTGTGATCTCCATGGGATCACTAAAACAGGAACTAATCCCCTCCATGGAGTTCCCGCAGATCTCCGTCATGGCTACCCAAACAGGTTCAAGTCCTGATGTCATCGATGAGCAGGTTGCCGCTCCGCTTGAAACGGCGTTGCAGGCTGTTGAGGGTCTTGAATCTTCCAGCGCTACCTCGCAGGCCGGATTCACCCGCATTGCGTTAACCTTTGCGTACGGCACCGATATGGATCGTGCCCGTTCTCAAGTAGACCGCGCGATCTCTAACGCCAAGTCCCAATTACCTGATGACGTTGAGCCAACAGCGCTGGCCGGATCCATCGCAGATCTTCCGGTACTGATGCTTGCTGTCTCCTCGGATGAGTCCTTGGAGTCGCTCAATGACGACGTTAAGCGAATTGCACTTCCCAAGCTACAGAAGATTGACGGAGTCCGTGAAGCCTCAGTTTCTGGTGGTGCGACCCAGCACATTGCGGTGAAACCGAAAAACGCTGAGATGTCCCGTGCCGGGCTGACCGTCTCCGATTTGAAGGACGGCATCGAGAACGCCGGCTCACCAATTCCGGTGGGCAATATGAACGTGGACGGTCTCCAGTTGCCCGTTATTGCCGGCTCAACCCCGGATAATTTGGATGCTATCAAGAACATCCCGATCGTTACGGATAATGGACCAGCCCTGCTCAAGGACGTTGCAGATGTTTCGGTCAAGGCCGATGAAGCAACCAGCATCACCCGCACCAACGGTGCAGAAACTCTTTCCATCTCGGTGACCAAAACCCCAGATGGCGATACCGTTGCCATCTCCCACGCGGTTGCTGACATGGTTGAGGACCTTCAGTCCGAGCTGGGCCACAAGGCCACTATGACCACGATCTTTGATCAGGCACCATTTATTGAAGACTCGATCAGCCACTTGGCTATCGAAGGTGCGCTGGGCCTTGGTTTTGCGGTCATCATTATCTTGATCTTCCTGTTCTCAGTGCGTTCCACCTTGGTCACCGCAATCTCGATTCCACTGTCGCTGATGATGACCTTCATTGGAATGAACGTCTTTGGCTACACCCTGAACATGCTCACCTTGGGCGCACTGACCATCTCCATTGGCCGTGTGGTTGATGACTCGATTGTGGTCATTGAAAACATCAAACGACACCTTGCCTTTGGTGAATCCAAGGCTCAGTCCATCTTGCTAGCGGTCAAGGAAGTTGCCGGTGCTATCACGGCTGCAACGCTGACCACGGTGGCAGTCTTCCTACCTATCGCAATGGTTGGCGGTATGGCTGGTGAACTGTTCAGCCCGTTCGCGCTAACCATGACCATCGCACTGCTCGCTTCACTTCTGGTCTCTTTGACTATCGTTCCGGTTTTGGCCTACTGGTTCTTACCGCACCGTCCAGGGACCACCAAGGCGCACACGGTTCACGTTGCTGAAGATAAGTCGTGGATGCAGCGGGCTTATCAGCCAGTGCTGAAATCTACCCAGAAGCACCCGGTCATCACCTTGTTGGCCTCAGTGCTGATCTTGGCTGGCACCGTAGCCATGACCCCGTTGCTGAACACCAACCTGCTGGGTTCTACCGGCGAAAACTCCATCACGGTCAAGGCCACTATGCCTTCGGGTACCGCGTTGAATACAACCACTAATGAAGCCAAGAAGATTGAGTCTAAGCTTGGCGACATTGATGGTGTAGAAGACGTTCAGATGACCGTCGGTACCGCCAGCGGCATGGCGGCCATGTTTGCTTCCGGTTCAGACACCGCAAGCTTTACCGTCATTACCGATAAGGACGCAGATCAGGAAAAGCTGACCGATACGATCCACGAGCAAGTTGATTCCCTTGATCTGTCCAAGGACATGACCGTCACCTACGGTTCCAATTCTTCGGCTATGACCTCAAGTGACGTCACCGTGGAGATCAAAGCTCCTAATGAAGACAGCTTGCGGGAAGCCACAGCGACTATGCGTGAGGCGCTTGAGGACACCGCGTATGTCTCCGGTATTACCGACAACCTCTCGGCTGAACGTGAGCAGGTATCCATCGACATCGATGCAGATAAGGCCGCAGCAGCGGGTCTGACCGAATCCCAGCTGGCCGGAATGGTCGCTGGCCAGGTCTCCCCTGTTCCAGCCGGCAAGCTTCGCCTTGATTACACCGACCTGACGGTACAGATTGGTGAGGGGCTCAAGCTCGATAGCGTACAGAAGCTCCGCGACTTGCAGATCCCTACCGCAACGGGTCCGAAGAAGCTGCAGGATCTGGCCAAGGTTGATCGCACCAAGGTAGTCCAGCAGGTCACCACCTCTAATGGTGAGCGCATCGCTACGGTGACGCTGACCCCGGATGAAAACATGCTGGGTAAGGTTTCCAAACAAGTCACTACCAAGCTTGTTTCGGTAGATCTTCCAGAAGGTGCCAGCGCAGAAATTGGTGGCGCTGCCACCGAGCAGGCAGACTCGTTCAACCAGCTCTACCTCGCATTGCTGGCTGCTGTAGCCATTGTTTACGTCATCATGGTGGCCACCTTTAAGTCATTGATTCAGCCGCTGGTGCTTTTGGTATCCATTCCATTTGCTGCCACCGGCGCCATCGGTCTGCTGCTGATCTCGGGCATCCCGCTGGGTCTGCCGTCGCTGATTGGTATGTTGATGCTCGTGGGCATTGTGGTCACCAACGCGATTGTGCTGATCGACTTGATCAACCAATATCGTCAGCCTTCCGCTGAGCGTGCGGCCATGAGTCTGGAAGATGCCATCACCCATGGTGCGCGTCAACGTTTGCGTCCGATTCTGATGACCGCATTGGCCACCATTTTTGCGCTGATTCCAATGGGTCTTGGATTGACTGGACAGTCAGGCTTCATCTCTCAGCCTCTGGCTGTTGTGGTGATCGGTGGCCTGGTGACCTCTACCTTGCTGACCTTGATCCTGGTGCCGGTGCTTTACCGCTTGGTGGAGTCCCGCAAGGAAAAGCGTGCGGCACGTCGTGCCAATCGCAAGCACTCCTCACAACAACAGACCGATTCCGCTGATCTTGCTCTGGCGATGAATTCGGCCACCGCAAAGATCACTGCCCCGGCCAGTGAGTCGACGGTTCAAGGCGAGAAGCCTGAAAAGTCAGAAACCGACCTAACTGACAAAGTCGAAAGTAAGACTTCTAAGGCTCCTGTCTCGAATGATCCAGTGGTTCATCCCATGACCGGCCAGATCCCGAGCACACGTCGCGAACGACGGACGATTGAAGAGATGATCAATAAGTCCCCTAAGGCTTCTGAAGATTAATCTCGGCCTCGACTAGGCGGCGGACCAGACACCAAACTAACGGTGTCTGGTCCGCCGTTTTTCATCTTCAGAGTCTCCGCCAATTGCTCAGCGTGGACATCATGACCGCGTGAAGCACTTCACCACAAATTTAAGTTGCGCACAATCTAATTACGTGCAATGATTAATGCATGGCGATAGTTGATGAAATGGTTTGTTTCTCCCTGTACTCGGCAACCCGAGCTACCACCAGGGCCTACACCGAGCTGCTAGCTCCGTGGAAACTGACCTACACCCAGTACCTGGTCCTAGTGATCCTCTGGAATGAAGGATCGCAGCCGGTACGAGAAATCGGTGAGATGCTCCAGCTGGATTCCGGAACGCTCTCCCCGCTGTTACGCCGACTGGAAAGCAAAGAATTCATCAAGCGTCAACGCAGCGAGACAGACACTCGCGTAGTCAACGTTCTACTCACCGAGCAGGGCAACAATCTACGCAATGAACTAGCGCATATCCCAGAACAAATCGCTTGCGGCACGGGCCTACCCGACATCGCCAGCGCCAAAGCTTTGGTGAACTCATTGCATCGGCTTACCGAATCAATGCAAGAGATCCCAACTATGGACAGCAAATAATTTACTGCCCACCAGCACGTATTCCCCCTAAGAAAGGCAGAACCATGGAAACCTTGTACACCGCAGAAGCATTGTCCACCGGCCAGGGCCGCGAAGGTCGCGCACAGACCCCGGATGGCCGTCTTGATCTGGTTTTGACTGCCCCTAAGGAATTGGGTGGAACCGGAATTGGCACCAACCCAGAGCAGCTCTTTGCTGCCGGCTACTCGGCTTGCTTCCACTCCGCACTAAACACCGTGGCTCGTGCACGCAAGATCAAGGTTGAGGACTCCAGCGTTGGTGGCCGAGTGAACCTGCACCGCGATGGCGATGCCTACAAGCTGTCGGTAGAGCTGGAAGTTATCATCCCCGGAATGGATCACGACGCTGCTCAGGAACTTGCTGATGCAGCTCACGCCGTGTGCCCATACTCGAACGCCACCCGTGGCAACATCGACGTGACCGTCACCGTTTCTGATGACTAATCAACTCAGCAAGCCAAGGCATACAGCACGTCTGGTGCTCGGCGCATTCCTGACCTACGCGGGCGTTAGCCACCTGAGCTTTGGACGCCAAGAATTCCAGGCGCAAGTTCCACAGAGCCTTCCGTTGGATCCTGACTTAGTGGTTATATTGTCCGGCGTGGCAGAAGTGGGTCTAGGTCTATCGCTACTGACCCTGCTCAAGAAGCGTGTTCACGTCGGTTGGATAGTGGCACTGTTTTTTGTCGCAGTATTCCCCGGCAATATCGCACAGCTACTGGATCACCGCGATGCCTTCGGTTTAGATACCGATGGCAAGCGATTGGCTCGGCTGTTCTTCCAGCCGGCGCTGGTTGCACTGGCACTCTGGGGAACCGGAGCTTGGCGTGACCGCGATCAGTTGCGTTCAAAGAGCTGAATACCTCATAAGTTCAACTAAACGGTGAGTGCCATGCGGCACTCACCGTTTAGTTTTATCTAATGCTCACTGCCTCATAGGGAAGCAGCACAGCGTCGAGATTAGAGTCCGCTCAATAGCTCTTTCATCTCTTGAATTTCACGATTTTGATCTTCAATGATGTTTTTTGAAAGTTTGATCGCTTCAGCATCTGACCCTTGATCCACTTCAGTCTTGGCCATGTCGACCGCGCCTTCGTGATGCGTAATCATCTGCTGCAGAAAGAGCTTTGCAGCGCTAGTTCCTTCGGCCTTTTTCAGGGCCGCAATGTCTTCATCTGAAATCATGCCGTCACCGTGGTTCATTTGACCGTGATCCATGCCTTGAGGCATTTTCCAATCGGCTAGCCAACTGTTCATGAGTTCAATTTCCGGCCCCTGAGCCGACTTGATCTTTTCGGCCAGCTCCCGAACCTCTTGTGGAATATCTTCCTTGCTCAGCAGGTCCTCGGACATGTCCAGAGCTTGTTGATGGTGGGCCTTCATTCCGCTGGCGAAACTCATATCCGCCGAATTGGCGGCACCCGATTCCGTGGCTGGCGCCGAGGAAGCGTGATGTCCGCTGTCGTGAACCGAGGAACTTGGTTCGGCCACCTGCCCGGATTCGGCTGCGCAAGCGGTGAATGCAAACAGGGTGCTTAGCGCCAGGGCGCTGAAATATAGATTTTTGTCCTTCAAGAAAAACTCCTACGTTGGGTGAAAGATGTCGTGTGCCGGCTTAGCCTTGGCACAAAAGAGCGAAACGGCAGGTCAAGATAGCGCCTGCCAATATTTCACGTTCGACAAATCCCCAACGCGGTCAAATCTGGCCTCGTCGCCCATACTCGTGAGGTGGCATTCACTGGTCGATAGATACTCTCCACCACAGCGGAAATACCTAGAACCTTCGGAGGGCGCACAAGTAGCAAAAGCGCCAGCAAGGCGAGAACGCAGCCTACTGCTGCCATGTCATGGTCCCTCGGACAGTCAGCACAACCGTGCGATCTTTCTGGAACACTCTTGGCATCGGCAGAGGCGTGAGACCCATGATGGGCAACTACCTGTTCATGGCTCGTTGCTGGAACTGACTGAGGCTGTGTGGCCGGTGCCAGCAGCACATGCATGGAAAGCAGGCCGATAAAAACTGAACCAACGAGCAACGCCATGCGTACTAAGGTCATCGGAGGAATCCTCCGCTGACCGAGGCGCACAACGCTACTAGATTGATTCATCTTCACTACGATAACCAATCATCACCGGTGTCGCGAAACCCGGCGAGATTGATCACTACTCATGGTCAGCACCCGTCACCGAGCCCCATCCAGCATCGCTGTGCACGATGCCTTGTTTAGCTGGTACCGCTTCTTGCGCCATCGGAACTGACGGCGAGTTTTCTAAGCCTCAGGGAATATTTGACGCTTCAACTTGTTATTACATGCATACGCATATAAATTTGAGGCAAGCGCACATCGCAACAGCCCATAGATTCAGGAGTGGAAATGCAGTTCGGAGTATTCTCAGTCAGCGACATCACCCGCGACCCAACCACCGGCCGTATCCCGACCGAAAAGGAGCGCATCGACGCTTCGGTAGCTATCGCTAAAAAGGTAGAAGAAATTGGTATGGATGTGTACGCCATCGGCGAGCACCACAACCGTCCATTCTTCTCTTCCTCGCCGACAACTACCCTGGCTTACATCGCTGCGCAAACTGAGCGAATTATTCTTTCAACCACCACCACGCTGATCACCACCAATGACCCGGTGAAAATCGCAGAAGACTTTGCCATGCTTCAGCACCTTTCCAATGGTCGTGTGGACTTGGTCTTGGGCCGCGGTAACACCGGACCGGTGTACCCATGGTTTGGCAAAAACATGCAGGACTCAGTGAACCTGACCGTTGAGAACTACAACCTACTGCGCCGACTGTGGGATGAGGATGTGGTGAGCTGGGAAGGGAAGTTCCGTACTCCCCTACAGAACTTCACCTCCACCCCGCGTCCGCTTGATGATGTTGCACCGTTCGTCTGGCACGGCTCAATCCGTACCCCACAGGTAGCTGAAATCGCTGCCTACTATGGTGACGGTTTCTTCGCCAACAACATCTTCTGGCCAAAGGAGCACTACCAGCAGCTGATCAACCTGTACCGTGAGCGTTACGAGCACTACGGTCACGGCAAAGCACATCAGGCAGTGGTTGGTCTTGGCGGCCAGTTCTACATGGCCAAGGACTCGCAGCAGGCGGTGAAAGAATTCCGTCCATACTTCGATAATGCGCCGGTTTATGGCCATGGTCCGTCGTTGGAAGATTTCACCGCACAAACTCCGCTCACCGTTGGTTCCCCACAGCAGGTCATCGAAAAGACCCTGACTTTCCAGGAATACTTTGGCGACTACCAGCGCCAGCTCTACTTGGTGGACCATGCAGGTCTCCCACTGAAGACCGTGCTGAATCAGTTGGACATGTTTGGTGAGTACGTCTTGCCAGAACTGCGCAAAGAAATGGAGTCACGTGCTCCAAACGACCTGACTCCAGCTCCAACCCATGAACGCTTGATTGTAGCTCGCCGGGCTAAAATGGAAGCTGACTTAGCAAATACCAAGGAGCCAGTAGCAAGTGACCGAGACCAGTAAACCGGTAGCCTCGCTCAAGAGCACCACCGATGCTTGGGAGTCACTCTTCCGAGCACAGGTGGCGGTCATGCGTCACATCAATTCGATGCCCGAGTTCGGCAAGCTCTCCATGCGCGAATACGACGTATTGTTCAATTTGCGCAACTGCCCCGAAGGCAAAAGCCGCATGGTTGATCTGAACAAACATCTGCTCATTACCCAACCAAGTTTGAGTCGAATGATCACTCGCTTAGAAGAGCGAGGCCTGGTAGTCCGTGAAGCAGATCCAGATGACCAACGGGCCTCACGGCTCTCGCTGACCGATCAAGGTCTCAAAGTTCAGCAGGAAATCGGCCGTGAGCATGTTAAACATCTTCATGAGCTTTTGGGTTCAGCACTGAGCGAAGAAGAATTTCACGAATTAGAACGGTTGAGCACGAAGTTGCACCGCGCCATTGACTAGTTCATCATTACAGACCCGGTAGGTCAGGCTCGCGCCCCGCCTACCGGGTTTTCTGGCACCATTGAACTAGGCAACAAAATAGTCGGACCTAGACCAGCACCGAAGGAAGATCATTGTTAGAAGATGAGCAGCTACTTTCGTTAGACGTAGCAGCTAGCCAGCTTGGCGTTCCTACCAAGGATCTAAGAACTTACCTTCAAAAGCAGCGCCCCAAGGGCGGTGTCCAAATCCCGAATAAGCCCGGCGGCAACTGGCACCTGCAACCCGCGTTGCTCACCCAGCTCGGATTCGCTGGCGCCCCGGGACTAAACGCACCGTTGGTACCTATCAGCGACGAAACCCTAGATTCGCTGGACTGGTCCGAGTGGATCCCCTTTGCTCAGGCAGCCAACGAAGCACCGGCGCTTCCTGGTGTTTACATGTTTCGCCAGCAAGGCAGCGACTCAAATCCACCGCTGTATATCGGAGCTGCCGGCGAACGAAACGGCAAGGGTGTGCGCGGTCGGTTAAGAATCTATTCTTCCGGCAAGGGCGCAACCTCCGGTCTAGGCAAACATGCCATGGATCGGGCACTGGCAGATCCCGCCTGGGTGAAAGAACTACTCCAACAGGCCGAAGCTGGAACCGCAGACAAAGTTGAGTCTGTAGCAAGGCGCGCCATTGACCGCCTGGACGGTGAGATCAGATGGGTGACTTGTGTGCACCGCAAGGCCGCCGTAGTTTTGGAATCTGCACTACTAAAGAAGCACGCCGCCACGGTGTGGAATGTTGTTGGTGTTCCTAAGGACGCTGATTCCTAAGCTTCGACGCGTTCCGTGCGTGATTTGCTTGCATCTACTCTCTGACCGGTTCACTGTAGGAGTACCAATACTCAAAGCGTTTCTCCGATGATGAATTGAGGTCTAGTGATGGGGCTAGTTACTTGCGATGTTACGGTTTCCTCTGATGGTTTCTGCGCCGGACCGAATCAATGCTTAGAAACTCCGCTAGGCGAAGGCGGAGAGAAACTGCATCGGTGGCAACTTGAGCGCACCGAGGAAAATACCGCCGAGATAGCGGCCATTACCGAAGCCTCAGCGTTCATCATGGGCCTGAATATGTTTGGCCCACCAGAACAAGCCCTTGAGTCCGGCTGGAGCGGTTGGTGGGGCGATAATCCTCCGTACCACGCACCGGTTTTTGTACTAAGCCACCACCCTCGACCCACACTTCGCCTTGATGGTGGCACAAGTTTTCAGTTTGTCACCCGCGGAATTCAGGAGGCGCTCTCCGAAGCCAAGGAAGCTGCCGGCGAAGGGCAGGTAGCCATCGCTGGCGGCGCCAACACGATCGTGCAGTTCTTGAACGAGGGACTCATTGATGAACTGCGCCTACATATCGCGCCGATTCAGCTGGGCAAGGGCGAAGCGATCACCGTAGAAACAATCGAGTCGCATATGGACCGTTACTCACGACGAGAAACTTCGCTAGCCACCCACTTGTACTACCGACGTCGCCGCTAGATTCGTCGAGATTACTTGTAGAAGCCCTCACGCAGGTTGATGCCGTACTCCAGCCAAGCTTTCATCGCGGCCATCATCCCGGTCCATCCCATGCAATTGCCAAAGGCCGCTTTGGCGCCATCAGTGGTGGCTTGCCACGAGGTTTCGGTGATATCGACTTTAGTTCGTGTGTCATTATCAACGGAAGTGAAATCGAAGGTCACGGTGTTCATCGCGTTATCTGAGGTGGTGTGCTCAGCGCCCCATTGAATCACGATTTTCTTTGGGGACTGCGCCTCAATGACTTTGACCGGGAAAGCGCCAGGGAAATCATGAAAATCCCAGGTGAGCGTTTCCCCGGTTTCAGCACGGCCCTTAGCCCCACCAGTGGTGAAGTAGCTAGAGAGTTTTTCGGGATCAGCAACGGCTTCGTAAACCTCGGAAATCTCTTTGGAGATAAATCCTGAGACGGTGAAGGACAGTTGCTCTAAATCTTGATCTGATGCCATGTTTCATGTCTACGCGTAGCGGTAGGCTCAGGCAACACTTCGCTACTTTTTTACCGAGAATTCTGAGTCAAACACCGAAGGGCTTGGCATACTGGTAATGACCGGTGGGCAGCTTCCGCTCATCAAAGACCCGGACCATAAAATGATCGCCCCAGGTGCTGTCGCTCGGGTTGATTCCTCGCGCGAGTGCCGGCTCATATCCAAATCGGCGGTAATAGCCCGGAGCACCCAAGAGGACGATTCCACCAAGAGCTTCTGCTTCGGCCTGATCATGGATGCTCTGCATCAAGATCGATCCGACGCCGCGGTGCTGGTATTCCGGGGCTACCGCTAGTGGGCCTAACCCGAGAGTCGGTACGCCAGCGATGTTCCCCCACGTGGCAATCACGTGGCCAATGACAGCGGTGCCATCCAAAGCGACCAACGAGAACCTGGAGTCATACTCGTCGCAGTCGAACAGTTCTTGCAAAAGTGAGACCTCTTCAGGTTCCACCATCGGGTCTATTCCGGCGAAGGCTGCATGCGTAACTGCATACACCGCAGCACGGTCATCAAAGACTTCTGGACGGATATGCATGATCGCAAACTTATCAAAACTCACCGAGCAAGAAAAATTCTCCTCTCAGATTGATCAACCCGTTCGGGGCGTCAGGTCCGATCAATATGCTCGCCGACCACCTCATTCAAAAGCGTTTGTGCATGCCAGCTCATAACTACCGGTATCGCTTCCACCGCTGGCTGAACACATCGTAATAATTGAACTCGCAGCCGCCGGCACAAGATGACGTATCCACCTGTCTCTGACCGGGACATTCACCTTTTGACACCAATGAAGACTGGCTTCGATAAACCGCAGGCAAGTAGAACATTCATCTTCAACCAATTGCAGAAACCTTGAATCGGAGGGCGATTAGTGATGAAATGAGCAGCACATCACTCGAGATCCGAATGGACACACGCATGAAATCGCCACGCATGCTTAGACTTTCTCTGGCCACGACGCTAAGTGTTGCGTTAATGGCAACATTGATGCCGTTAGCTCCAGCCTCTGCCACTTCGAGCATTGCTGCGCCGAGCGAAATCAGCACCCAAGCACTCTCGGTAGACTCGGCGGTACACATAGCTGCACGCAAGATCCAGCGTGATCCGAGCCGGACCGACGTATTTGTGAACAAGAGCTACCCGTTGAGCCCCAAAAAATACGCACCTAAGACAGTTGCAGTACCAGGCACTAACGTTCGCCTGAAATCTTCGGCATCATCTGCTTACACCACGATGGTCAAGGCAGCAGCCAAAGACGGAGTCAAGATTCGTGCGGTCAGCGGCTACCGTTCCTACGCCCGTCAGGCGGAGCTCTACAACTACTACACACGAATCTACGGTCAGAGCTACGCATCTAAGATTTCGGCCGTCCCCGGAACCAGCGAGCATCAAACGGGCCTGGCCATCGATGTTGGAAACAACAACAGCGCTTGCGGCCTGCAAGCCTGCTTTGCCGATACTCCTGTTGGCCGTTGGGTTGCAAAGAATGCACATAAGTACGGCTTCATCCTTCGTTATCCGAAGGGCCAAGAATCGATCACGGGATACTCGTACGAGCCATGGCACTTCCGCTACTTGGGAACGTCACTGGCCAAGAGCTACAAGAACTCAGGCGCGAAAACTCTTGACGCCTACTACGGTGTTGCCGGAAGCAAGTCCACCACTCCTCCTTCCAAGAGCGCCAAGGGAACGGCAAAAACAAGCGCAAATTTGAATATGCGTAGCGGCGCTGGCACCGGCAACCGAATTTTGCTGACCATTCCTAACGGCAAAACCGTCAAGCTCACCGGTTCCAAGAATTCGGGTTGGTACCAGGTTCAGTACAGTTCAAAGACCGGTTGGGTTTCTGGCAAGTACCTAAAGAACATCTCCATGCCATCGAATACGTCCAAGGACACTCCAAAAAAGGATGACTCCAAGACCATCAAGGCAAAGTCGGCTAAGACGACTGAAAACCTGAACATGCGATCCGGTAACGGAACCAACCACCGAATCATCTTGACAATCCCCAAGGGTAAAAAGGTGAGCGTCACCGGTTCCAAAAAATCGGGGTGGTACCCAGTGAAGTACGCCGGTAAAAACGGTTGGGCCTCTGGCAAGTACTTGCGTTAAATCATCACAATAAAATGCCGCAGCCCTTGGACATAGTCAGCTAACTGCTAATCAATCGGCTGCCAGAGCTCGGCGAGCACCGGATGCAAGTGCCTGGTTTTTAGAGCTTCTGTAGCTTGGTGCGCGGCCGCGCTTAACGCTTCCTGGACGTCGTTACCGTTCAGAGTTGCAGCGAGGAACCCTGCCATGAACGCATCGCCTGCACCGTTGGTGTCAACTATTGTTGCCGGTGCGGCTGCAACCTGGTGCCGGGTGCCGTCAGCTTCCAAGGCGATCGCACCTTTGGCACCCAAGGTGCACACCGCCAGCTGCGGGCCACGTTCAAGACAGGACTTCATGAGCGTCCAGGGATCATCAGTTCCGTCGTCATTCATGAAGACTGTGCTGGCCCGGCTCAGAAATGGTTCGTGGAAGGTCGAGGACCCGTCATAGTCATGTAGATCCATCCACAGTGGCGGGTGCTCAACAGGTAACAAATCCAAGAGGTGCTGGCCCACGACGCTGAGGTCGATGACCGCAACACGTGCGCCCATTACTGCCTCACAAAGGGCTGCTACCGACGCGGCTGTTGGTGCAGAGACCGTAGAGACATAGACGGAAACTCGGCTTCCACCAGCCATGAGGTTAACGTGCCGTTCGGTGTCCTTGCTTGGGATGACCTGAACGTGGACTCCGGCGGTTTCGAGCAGGATTTTTACCCGAGTGCCATCTGTGTCCTCATCCAAACTGGTCCATAGCTCAACATCCGCTGCCAGCCCGGCCAGATGCAGTGCTTTACCCGCGCTTGTTCCGCCTACCGTGTGCCAGGCTGACTGTGCGAACTGCGTGTGAGGTACCGGTTCTGGTAGGTGATCCATCTTGATCAGATGATTCCATGTGGCCGGACCGGCAATGACAATGCGGGATGAGGCCATCAATGGTTCTCCTGAGATATCTGAAACGTCTGCGGGGCGGAGCCCAAGGTTCGGTGAAGCACATATCAAATGCGGGGTCAGGTCCTTCCCCGCAGACAGCGTTCACAACACGCCCAACCTATAACACGCTGTAGCCAGGCGCCAGAGTCTTGGAGCTGAAGGGCGAAAGCTCTGTCAGGTTTCATTGGCCCGCTGCCCTTCACGCCCCGGCTGCGGTGCGACGAGCCAGCACTCCGGCTGCCGAGGCCTATTAAAGCAGTAGACGCTTGAACACAATATTCAAGCGTCTACTGCTTTGTGCGTTGCTTTTAGCCGTTCAGCATGCGGTAGTTTAGTGCCCCACCGGTTGCAGAATCACCAAAGGTCTCCACATGGATATGGTTCATGTGTCGGGTGTTGTCAGTCCAGTTGTTTGTGAACTGAGTGCCGTACTTACCTGAAGTAGAGTATGGCTCCCATCCCTTGCTCTCACCCAACCAGATCTTGTCCTGCCAAATCAGGTAGCTGATGCCCAGCTGCTGACGGTTATCCAGAAGGAACTGAGCGATGCGGTCACCGGCCTGAACGCCTGAGGCGCTCTGGTAATTGCGGATCATCACGTCTACTGCTCGTCCTGAGCTATGGCCTACAGAGCCTGAACGCAGAGTGCCCAGTGAGGTGAAATCGCCGGCGAATAGTCTGCTGACAGTGTTCATGACCAGTCGGGTATCGCTGCGCACCCCGCTGGTTGACGAGCCAGTTGCCGAAGTGCTCAGGTAGCTAGAGGCGACATAGCCAACACCAACACTGCCGGAAACCTTTGACCAGCCGGCCTCGGCACTGAGTACCTGAACCTTGGAACTAGCCGGAACAACTCCCTTGATCTGGTAGTTAGTTCCCGGACCGGAACGAAGGTTCACGCTGGAAGTGGCGTAGGCAGTCTTGGTAGGAGTCTGCTCTGGTTTAGGCGCTGGTTGTGGCTTCTGCGGCGTAGCGGCATTGCCGAGGTACGACTTGCTGACCCAGCCTGTTCCCTTGGAAGTTGAAACCTGAGCCCAGTTGCCCGAGGAGCGATAGACCTTGACCTTTTCGCCCTTGGGGATCACACCCCGTGAACGGTAGCTGAGTCCAGCACCGGTACGCAGATTCAGGTTAGCTGTGGTGTAACGAGAAGTGCTCGTTGTTTCCGGGGTGGACTTCTCTGGGGTCGAGGAACCGCCCGAGGACTTGAGGTAGCTGGCCTTGGACCAGCCGGTGCCCTTGGAAGAAGAAACCTTGGCCCAGCCACCTGAAGTTTTCAGGACGGTGACACGCTCACCCTTAGGGATCACACCCAGCGAGCGATAGTTGGTTCCACCGCCACTGCGAAGGTTCAGATTGGCAATGGTGTAGCGCACGGCGCCACCGTTGTTTTGCGACGCGGAGACGGTGGCTAGGTAGGAGTTGGAAGACCAACCGGTCTTGCCAGCGTATCGAACCTTGCTCCATGATCCGCTGGTGCCCAAAATGGTGAGTTTGGTTCCCTTGGGAATGACCGCCAAGGTGGCCGAAGATGTGCTGCCCTTGGCACGCAAGCGCAGATTCGCCGTGGTGCGCTTGGTGACTGTGGACTTTGCAGCTGCGACGTTGAGCTTAGTCGAAGGCAATGATTTGGGAACTTCAGGGGTGGCTGCGGTTGCAACCGCTGCCTGTGCACCTGTTCCGATGGTCATGGTTACGGCCAGCGCTAAGGCGGCACTACGTCCAGGAATCCTCATAGGGTCCTTCTGTTTGTGGCTCAGTGCAGTCGCTTGCCACCTGATGTGCGTGGTCTAGCGCTACCCGAACTAATGATGCGAGTTGACTTTAGTTTTGGCCTCAGCCACGAGACTGCGCCGGTGCCGCGCCCTATTATGGACTGCGCCCAGTGTAACTTTGCCACATCGCGGCGCTCTGCGCACCTAAATTCAGCCATCTCAGCGCCAAAACTTACGCCGAGTAACAAGTTTTTCGTCATTTTACTACTTCTGGGTAGTCCAGACCACTAAACCAGTCCCCCAGTAGCAGGGTTCACAAAATTAGTGTTTTGCCCAGAACAAAGCGAACCTCCAAGCAACCGAGTTGCTTGGAGGTTCGCGTTTTGAGTTTTGGTTATCTACCCACGGTCATTTGTGGCCGTTGGGATCTACCGTTCGTCCATCGAGACCGGCTCCCGGTCTACGGTGAAGGAGGTGCGAGCAGAAACTGCCGAGGCACCCATACCTTGACTGCCGGAGAGCCAGACATCGTCGCCTGCTTCTACCGAGGAAATCTTGACTGCATCGTCGGTGCGGGTCAAATCTCGACGCAGGGTTTCAGGAACCAAGAAGGTCGAAGCTACGGTGATGGCCGAAAGCACTGCCATATACAGTCCCAAGACCAACCAGCTGCCATCGGTGATGGCAATCAGGTAGGCACCGAGCACACCGGCCAAACCACCGGCGAGCACTGCAGAGATTTCGCGGGCCATAGCCACACCCAAGTAACGGTGACGACTGCCAAAGAGTTCAGGAAGCATGGCGCACTGTGGGCCAAGCATCGTGGCAACACCAATGCCGATGCCCACTGCGATCACGGCAATGGCCAAGGCGTGGCTGCCCAGGGTCAAGGCCCACCATGCTGGCAGTGAGTACACCAGCATGAAGACCGCGCCGGCACGATAAATGATTCGACGTCCGAAACGATCAGAGAGTGCTCCGGCAAACGGTACCGAGAAGACACCGATCAGCGAACCAATAGTCACACCCCAGGTAAGCAAGCCCTTGTCGGCTTCTGGACCCACAACGGTGACAAAGAAGCTCAGTGCCAGGCCCTGGAACATGTAGGAGCCACCGTTTTCCGCCATGCGCAGACCGATACCTACCAGCACGCCGGGGAAACCGTTGCGGAAGAGTTCACGCAGTGGGTGCTCTGAAACCTGCTCGCGCTTTTCCATCTCAACAAAGGTTGGGGTTTCTTCCAGCTTTGAACGGATAAGCACGGCCAGGATGATCAGCAAGAATGATGCTAGGAAAGGTACACGCCAGCCCCAGGTCATCAATGCTTCTTCGGGAAGCATGGTCAGCAGCGAGAACACCACTGCGGCCAGCAGAGTTCCGGCCTGAATGCCGATAAATGGCAAGGCCGAGAAGAAACCGCGTCGCGCAGTTGGCGAGTACTCTGCCATCAGCACGGTAGCGCCAGCTTGTTCGGCGCCTGCGCCGAAGCCCTGCAAGAGGCGCAGGAGCACCAGCAGAATTGGGGACCAGATGCCGGCCATCTGATAGGTCGGCAATACACCGATCAGGGTTGATGCGCCGCCCATCAGCATGATGGTGATGATCAGGACAATCTTTCGCCCCAGCCGGTCACCGAGCATTCCGAAGAACAGGCCGCCAAAAGGCCGAGCAATAAATCCAACACCAAAGGTGGCGAATGCTGCCACCGTGGCCATGGCCGGATCGCCTTGCGGGAAGAAGAGCACATTGAAAATCAGCGCCGTGGCCAAGCCGTACAGAGCGAAGTCGAAATACTCCAGTGCACTACCAATACTCGAGGCCAAGGTGGCCCGTTGCAGGTTTTTAGCGTAGTTCGCATCAAGTGCTGAACCGCCGGAGCCGGTGGCTCCCGTTGGCGTTGAATTCATGGTGGTCTCCTTTGACGAGTGAAGCACATCACTTCTACCTGAATTGAAGATACCAGCATAGCGAACGCTGTACAACATATTGGACACATTATTTTTGGTTGATATTTCTTGGAAAACAAAAGCGCCACCTCGCACGCCCTTCACAAGGGGAAACGAGGTGACGCTCTAAAACACTATTTAGTTTTCGCTAGAGACAATTAGTCTCGTGCGGCGCGGGCTCTCCAAGGATTTTCAAGACGCGCAGCCACTTCGCGTAGTGCAGTACCTACAGCAGCCACACGTAACGGGTCAGCCTGATCCATCGGAATAGCAGTTCCAAGAGCCAATGGCGGATCACCTGGCGACCAGGCAGCCAACGGTACGGCTACGCCGGTAACGCCACTGGTTGAATGCCCTTCATCCACCGCAAATCCACGCTCACGCGCCAGCGTCAAACGTTGACGAAGTTCCTTCGGCGTCACTTCCAGACCATCAATCCCACTGCGCAATGGCAGATTCTGGTCGATATGTTCGGTCAGCTGATCTTCGGTGAGCGACATTAGCAGCGCATTACCCGCCGCACTAAAGACGGCCGGTAGCCGCGAACCCAGAGGAGCACCAAAGCGGTAAGGCATACGCCCCTCATGACGAGCCAAGTACAGCGCGTCCGCGCCATCAAGCATGGCAATCTGCACCAGCTCACCACGCAGGGTGGGTGAGGATGAGATGAGCCCGAAGAATTCGCGCACCTGATTGAACTGCAGCGAGTACGCTCCGCCAAGTTCGGCATTGCGTCGACCCAGTCCAAATCCGTCACTGGTGCGCCGTATCATTTCGCCGTCTTCCAATGCTTGGCAAAGGTTGGCGCAGGAGGATTTGGCAATGCCCAAGGTTCGTGCGAGCTCACTAAGTGAGAGCGCACGACCATCGGCTTCAGCAAGCAGACCTAGAATTCCCAAGGCTCGGGTCACCGCCGGCGCAGGGTCTCTATTACCCCGTTCGCCGGTGCCTTCAGTAACCTCAATTTCGCTTGTCATTAGTAGAATTCTACGGTGTCGACCTTGTTGCGCAAGTCCTGACCATCCAGGAAGCACGTTGCATTATGAGCGAAGAGACGAGCGATTCGCGTAGTCTCTTGGCTGCTCAGCGCAGCTGTATGCGGACTGATCAAAACATTCGGGTGATCCCACAAAACGCTGTTCGGATCCAACGGTTCCTGAGCCACCACATCAAGGGCAGCAAATCCGATTCGACCGGCCTGCAATGCAGGGATGAGCGCAGATTCATCAACCACAGTTCCACGTCCCACGTTCACAAAGATGGTTCCTTCGCGGACCGCTTCAAAGACGTCAGCACCCAGCAGTCCTTCGGTACTCTTGGTGCCTGGAAGCGTGGCGACAATGGCATCTACCTGACCAGCCACTTCGGCCAGCTTGGAAGGATCAATCAGTCGATCTACACCCGTAACCGGTTGGCCGCTACGCGAGGTTCCCCAAACGGTAGATCCGCAGGCCTTAAAGCGTTCCGCTACTGCGGTACCAATGCCGCCGAGGCCAACAACAAGAATGGTCATCTCATCTAGATGGCGCATACCCCAGCGTTCCGAGGGCCAAAACTTATTGGCTTGGTCAGCTTCAAGCTTGCGCAGATTCTTTGCACCGGCCAGAACACCAAAGAGGGCAAATTCCGCCAGAGTTGAACCGTGGACTCCGGCACTGGTGGAGAAGGCGACGCGCTCCAGTTCTTCCGTGGTCAGCCCTGCGGCTTTAACTTGCGCGCCACCACCGGCAGCAGTGGTGTGCACCCAGCGAAGTTCCGAGTTTTCGCCCACGGTCTTCTTCAGAAGTCCTGGGTTTACGTCCGGAATTCCAAAGAGTGCCTGTGATGAAGTGATGATCTCTTGATAGCGTTCAGCTTGTTCGGCCGTGCGCGTGAACTGCGGATCACCCTCCCAGTCACCTTGCCAGCGCTGGGGCCGGTAAAGCCCCGGTTCATAAATGAAATCCAAGCGGGGTTCGAGTTCTTGCATGAGTTCAATATCTGCTGCGGGTACATCTACGGCGATTCCCACGCGCAGGCGTTGTGTTGTAGGCGTCATTGCTCTGTTTTCCTTCCGTCTGGTGACAGCATAGCGTCTTGGACAGTATATTGAACAGAGTTCTCTATATTGACCACCCTTTTTTACGTCGTTCCACTTCACAACAAAGGAGTTGCTGATGAATTCACCAGTACAAAAGAACACACCTCTTGTAGGCGTGATCGGTCTTGGAGCCATGGGACGTCCTATGGCCAGACTGCTAGCCGAGGGCCACGGAGTGGTTACCGTGACTTCCAGCCGACCGGAAGACCAGGTGCTCACCGACCTACGATCAGAGTTGGAAGACGGCACAAACCCAGAAAACATTCGGTGGGCATCCAATGCGGCACAACTAGCGGCCGAATGCGATGAAGTTCTACTTATGCTTCCGGACCTTCCACAGATCAGCGAAACCCTGGAAGGCCCCCAAGGACTCTTGGCCGGGCTGGAACAGCGATCCGAAACAGCCCCACCACTACTGCTTCTTATTGGCTCCACGTGCTCGGCCCCCGGGGTACGCAAACTAGCTGAAGACCTCACCGCACGTTTCGGCGAGCGCATTTACGTCGTCGACGCACCGGTCTCAGGCGGTGAGGATGGTGCCAAAGCAGGCACGCTTTCCATCATGCTTGGCGGATCACAAGCTCTTTGTGAACGAGCATCTGAGGCATTGGCACCTTGTGGCACGTCGGTGCGTCTAGGCGAACTCGGGTCCGGTCAGGTTGCTAAGGCGTGTAATCAATTGGTTGTCAGCGCCACCATCTTTGCCTTGGGTGAAGCGTCGGTGTTGGCTGAGCGTTCCGGGCTAGATCTGGAAGCCATGTGGGACCTATTGGGTCACGGGTACGCGTCGTCGCGCCTACTTGATAGCCGTAAAGATCGGCTGGTCTCAGGTGATGATTCACCTTCTGGTGCTATCAAGTACATGCGTAAAGATCTTCACGGTGCCAACGAGATCGCCGAAGCCACCGAGACCAATGTGGTGTTACTGCCCCAGCTACGTGCGGCCATTGAGGAAGTCATTGATGCGGGCCTTGGCGACCGAGACATCTCCGTCACCAAGCGTTTTGTCGCTGAGCGGTAAGCTGCTGACCGCTAAGCCTCTGGCTGCTTAGCTCACCAGAGATTTGATGGTGGCGACCACCGCGCTGGCTACCTGACTGATCTCGTTTTCCTTGGTGCTGCGGGTGAAGGATAAACGTACGGCGGTATGTGCGAGTTCCTCCTCGTACCCCATGGCCGTGAGCACAGCTGAGGGTTCGGTGCTTCCGGCCGAGCAGGCCGAACCAGAAGAGCACAGCACTCCTCGACGTTCTAACTCGATGAGTACTGTTTCGCCCGCGGTGCGTGGGAAGACGAAGGAAACGATGCCGCCGATTCGTTGTTCAGGATCCCCGGTGAGTTCTACTAGGCCTGGCGCGATTGCGTTCACCTCCTTGGTGATGCGCTCAATGAGGTACTTCGAGTAGCTATCACCGACTGATGCTTCACGCTGCTCGGCGCCGAGTTGCAGGGCTCGTGCGATTCCTACTGCAGCTGCTGGGTTCTCAGTGCCTGAGCGTACACCGCCTTGTTGTCCCCCACCGTGCAGTAAAGGGACCAGGCGATGACGGTTGCTGAAGTACAGGACTCCGCTTCCTTTTAATGCGCCAATCTTGTGCCCAGAAATGCTCAGTGCATCAACGTGGGAGGCGAGCAGCGCAACGTCCAGCCATCCAGCGGCCTGTACCGCATCGGTATGCATCAAGGCACCGGCTGCGTGTGCAAGTGAAGCTAGTTCCTTGATGGGTTGGATGGTTCCAACTTCATTGTTCACCGCCATCACCGATAGCACTGCGACGTGCTCATCAATGAGGTCATTGGCTGCGTCCATGTCCACGATTCCGTTACGCCCTACCGGGATCATGCGGTGGGTGAAGCCATGGAACTGCACCAGATAGGCGCAGGCCTCTAGTACAGCCGGGTGCTCAATGGAACTGGTCACGACAACTTTTCCACGCGGATTGGCCAAGGCTGCACCGATCACTGCAGTGTTATCGGCTTCGGTGCCACCAGAGGTGAAGTAAATTTCGCTTTCGTCTACCCCGAGGTGATCGGCAACTTGAGCGCGGGCCCAGTCGCTGGCGCGCTTAGCTTGGTGGCCCAATTCGTGTAGGGACGCCGGGTTGCCGTAGTTGCTAGTAAGTAGCGGGGTGACGAGGTCAAGAACCTCTTGTCTCGGCGGTGCGGTGGAGGCGGCGTCCATGTAGATCATGCAATAACCATATCCAAACCGAGGTCAATGGCTCGCACCGAGTGGGTGATGGCTCCGCTGGAGATGATGTCCACGCCCGTTTCAGCGATAGGTCCGACAGTTTGAGCGCTAACCGTGCCGCTGGCTTCGATGATGGCCTGCCCATCAATGAGCTTTATAGCTGCGGGGATGTCTGCAAGATCAAAGTTATCCAGCATGATCACATCTACCCCGGCTGCCAGAACTGCGGGGATCTGCTCGATTCGATCCACTTCAACTTCCATGGCGGTGGTGTGTCCCAACCGGGCGCGAACCGCTACCAGCGCTTTAGTGAGCTCTTCACCCTCACCGAGCAATGCCAGATGGTTATCTTTGGCCATGAATGCGTCGGAGAGATTATCTCTGTGATTCACTCCCCCACCACAACGCACTGCATACCGTTCAAGTACCCGTAGGCCCGGTGTGGTTTTTCGGGTATCGGCAATGCGAGCTTTGGTGTGCGCAACGAGGTCTACCAGCTGCGCTGTAGCTGTGGCGATAGCGCTCATACGCTGCAATAGGTTCAGTGCTACCCGCTCTGCGGTCAATACCGAGGCTGCTGGTCCGTGAACTTTGAGCAGTTGCGCTCCAACCTCAAATTTTTCTCCGTCCTGGATCAGCGCAGTGACCTCAATCTGAGCATTGATCATTTTCATGGCCCGGGTAAAGACTTCGGCTCCGGCAAGTACTCCAGGTTCACGTGCGCTGACTACTGCGGTAGCCACCGCGCCCACCGGGACGATGGAATCTGCAGTGAGATCTCCCCGTGGATTGTCTTCAGCAAAAGCGATGTCCAAGATGCGATCAATAGCTTGGGCCGGTACTGGACGGATGGGCTGGTTCATGCGTGGACTTCCTTGCTTTCAGACTGATTGATTATTGGCTTCGCGGTATCTAGGACCCAACCGAAACGCTGTCTGTTGTTATCACTGCCAGCTGGCGCATCAAGTCGGTGATGCGCTCCGAGACTTTGTTTACGGGTCAGCGCGGCGTAGGCAATGATTCGTGCGCTGGTGAACAGGTTGTTGAGTTCAATTTGGGCACGTTGCTCTTGAGCTACCGGGACGCTGGCATCCAGTACGGAAATTAGCTGTTCAAGTCCATGCCCGCTGCGGTGTACCCCGAGGTGCTCACTAGCCAATGCTTGTAGCTGAGCTAGGTCCAATGGCGCTTTGGTCCACACCGGTGGCAACTGGGTAACTTGTAGGTCGCTGAGCTCGCAGACTCGTGTCGGTGCATCGGTACTCATGACGTAGATGGCTTTGCGGGCAAAGACCATCGCTTCCAGTAACGAGTTGCTGGCCAAACGATTGCCCCCGTGCACAGTGGTATTGGCACATTCCCCGGCTGCATAGAGCCCTGGCACACTGGTACGTCCATGGGTGTCGGTGTGGATTCCACCCATGACATAGTGCTGGGCTGCCACCACAGGTACTGGGGCCACTGCAAGATCCAGTCCGCACGCTTTCAGCCGCGCGCTAATGGAAGGGAAACGGCTGGCGAGGAACCCTTCTTCTCTCTGGCTCTCTATTTCGCGGGCGTCGATAAAGACTTGATGGCCTGCTTGGTATTGGGCGTGGATCGCTCGGGCCACCACGTCGCGTGGTGCAAGCTCTGCCAGCTCATCAATCTCCAGCATGAAGCGCTGGCCGAGTTCATTGACCAAGACGGCACCTTCGCCACGTACCGCTTCGCTGATCATGCCGGCATTCGGGTGAAGTGCTGGGTCAACCAAGGTGGGGTGGAATTGAATAAATTCCAGATCACTAATCACCGCTCCAGCACGGGCAGCTAACGCAATTCCGTCAGCGGTTGCACCTTGCGGGTTGGTGCTCGCTTGGTACAAGGAGCCGATACCACCGGTAGCGATGAGCACCGAATCAGCCTTGAAAGACTGTTGCTGATTTCCCTGTAGATAGTTCACCGTGCGCTGTCCATCATCACCGGAAACGATTTCGGTGACCAGAGCATGTTCTAGAAGATCTATTTTCCCTTCATAGGCAGCGGCGCGAACGGCCTGTGTCAGCGCAGCGACTAATCCTGCGCCCGTAGCGTCTCCGCCTGCATGCAGAATCCGATTAGCACTGTGCGCGGCTTCCAGCCCAAGTTCATAGTTGCCTGCCGTATCGGTATCAAAGTGGACCTGATACTTTTCCAGCGTGCTGACCAGCTCGGCAGCTGCACCGCATAGTTCCTGAACCGCATTTTGACCGCCGTACCAGGCACCAGCGCGCAAGGTGTCAGCTACGTGGCTAGCCACGCTATCTCCTACTGCCTCACCTTGAGCTGTCACCGCCGAAAGTCCACCTTGAGCGCAGGCACTGTTTCCGGCACCTAGTTGCTCTTTGGTCACCATGACTACTGGCAGTTCTAACCGAGCGGCCTCCAATGCTGCGCAGAGTCCAGCCACACCGGAGCCGATAATCACCAGCTTCCGGTCTTCCTTTAATGCCTTGTTCATGGCTTTGCTGCCAGCATGCGCTCTAGGGCAATTTTTGCGTCACCCTGCTGTTCTTTTGGCACAGTGATCTGGTTGACTACGCGTCCTTCTACCAGTTCCTCTAGTACCCAAGCGAGATAGCCGGGGTGGATCCGGTACATGGTGGAGCAGGGGCAGATCACTGGGTCAAGGCAGAAGATCGTGTGCTGTGGGTACTGGGCAGCCAGACGATTGACCATGTTGATCTCGGTACCAATGGCGAAGGTAGTTGGTTCCGTAGCAGCAGCGATAGCTTTTTGGATGAAGTCGGTGGAGCCAGCAGAGTCTGCTGCGTCGACAACTTCCATTGGGCATTCGGGGTGCACTATGACCTGTACACCGGGGAAGTCTTCACGCGCCTTGGCAATTTGGGCCGGGGTGAAGCGCTTGTGCACGGAGCAAAAACCGTGCCACAAAATGACCTTGGCGTCGAGTAAAGTCTGGGACTCATTGCCGCCCAGTTCTTTACGCGGTGTCCACATTGGCATCTGCTCTAGTGGCACGCCCATAGCCTTGGCGGTATTACGACCCAGGTGCTGATCAGGGAAGAACAGTACCCGGCGTCCGCGTTCAAAGGCCCATTCCAGGACGGTCGCTGCGTTGGATGAAGTGCAGACCAATCCCCCGTTGCGACCCACAAAAGCCTTGAGTTCAGCGGAGCAGTTCATGTAGGTCACCGGGATAACCGGCATCCGTCCGTCATCTTCTTCATCTGCGTACAGCGCCGTGAGGTCCTCCCAGCACTTTTGCACGCTGGGACCATCAGCCATATCGGCCATCGAGCAGCCAGCAGCCAGATTGGGCAGGATAACGGCCTGGTCATCACGGGAAAGAATGTCGGCGGTTTCAGCCATGAAGTGCACACCGCAGAAGATGATCGCCTCGGCCTTGTCACGGCTCAGGGCTGCGTTGGCCAGCTGGAAAGAGTCACCAACAAAGTCCGCGTATTTCACCACTTCATCGCGCTGATAAAAGTGTCCGAGGATAACTGCTTTCTCCCCCAGCTTTTCTTTGGCCGCCACGATCCGAGCATCCAATTCAGCATCGCTGGCTTTCAGATACTCTTCGGGAATGGAGCCCTGCACCGGGTACCCGGAAGGAATCTTGTCCTCTTGGGAAGCTCCGGGACCATAACCGGCTGGGGTATCCCACGGGTTTGCGGCCAGGTCGGTGGAGCAGGTGGATTCTGGAGCCAAGAGGTTTAGCCGGGTGATGTTCTGTGCGACAGATCCAAAGTTGTCAGTTAGTTCGGTGCTCATGGGGTTGTCCATTTCTTGCGAATCAAAAAAGATAAAGCTGGTGAAAAGTTCTAGGCCTGCGTGGGATCGACTTCCAGCGGGTCAGGTCCGTGGCCTACATAGCGGTAGAGTCGCGGAGGTCGGTGTTGTCCGCCAGCGAGGTACTCATCGGTGACCTCGATGGTCGCGGTGTTCTTCAGCGTGCGGCGGAAGTTCGCAGGATCTAGCCGTCGTCCCAAGATGGCTTCATATACGCCGCGCAATGCCGTGAGGGTGAAGCGCTCGCCCAGCAATCGATGCGCAATTTGCCCGTACTCGGTTTTATTGCGTAGTCGCCACAACGCGTAGTCAACGATCTTGCGGTGATCGAAGGCCAGCTGCGCGATCTGTGGATCATCGATGTCGAACCACGCCACATTTTCGTCTTGAACCGTTGTGCCCACTTGGTTGGCATTAAGTAAGGCGAAGTAGGCGATGGTGACCAGACGGTGGGTTGGAGATCTATCGATATCACCGAAGGTATATAGCTGTTCAAGATAATTAGGGCGCAGTCCGGTGGTCTCGGCCAGGTTGCGTCCCGCGGCTTGGCCCAAGGATTCTTGTGCGTCAACGGGTCCGCCGGGCAGGGCCCACAGTCCCTGGTGTGGTTCTCGGATTCGGCGCACCAGCGGTAGGCAGAGTTTATCCGGGCCACCGTCTTGTCCTTCTCGGATGCCAAGGATCACCGTGGAGACTGCCAGGGCCGGCGGCAGGTTGCGCCGCTCGTTGACGTTGGCCCATCCGGGTACCGATGACATGTTGTTACCTCATTTTCACTACATAGATTTCGTTAGAGTCATTCTGACATTAAGTCTCGATTGACGCTAACCTCTGTCCTGAATTCAGGACACAATGGCCTATGATCAATGGCATGACACTGGATCTAAATCTTCGAGTGATTCGCACAAACGCTGAGGTGAGTGGCCCTTCCGTGCTTTTCATCCACGGCTTCGCCTCATCTGGCGAATTGAATTGGGAGCGTTCGCGTTGGCTGAAATATTTCACTGATGCCGGGCGCAATGTGCTGCTCGTCGATCTGCCCGGGCACGGCAAGGACCCACACCGCAATGAGGGAAACTGGGCACCTAGCCAGATTCGCCAGTCGCTGGCAGCGATTGTCATGGAGCTAGATGAAGGACCAGTGGATGTCATCGGCTACTCGCTCGGCTCTCGCCTTGCGTGGGAGTTTGCGGCGTTTAATCCAGACCTGGTGGAGCACCTGATCATGGGTGGCCCAGGAGCCGGCGACCCGCTGGCCGCTTTTAATCTTGCGCAAGCTCAGGCCAACGTCACTTCCGGTGAACCGATCAACGATGACTACACGGCAACCATCATGAAGATTGCCTCCGCCGAACCAAGCAATGACCTCACGACCCTATTTGAGTTGATCGAAGCCATCAAGTCAGAGCCATACGATCCCGCAGCGAAGATCCCTTCGGTCCCCACGCTTTTAGTTGCTGGCGACCAGGATGACCTTGCAACCACCATGCCTCGGTTGCGCCGACTACTGCGAGACGCGGGAACTGCGAACGAGGTGTTGTGGCTGGCCGGGCGCAATCATGCCAATGCGGTGACCAGTCGCGAGTTCAAGGAGAAAGCACTGGACTTCTTGGGCAACTAGCACTTGAGCGCGAAGACCGGTGAAGACCATCAAGACAAGTCATGTCCTGATGGTTCACCATGCCAGTCTTCACCTAAATTTCGCCTTCAAACTATCGACAGTCCTCGATTGATCTCTTTCAACAATTATCTTGACTAAAATGCTTGCCCCGCGGATTCGACTGATGTTAGCGTCTTGTTCTAAGAGCGGTTCAAACGCAAAGCTACGTGCTGTTAATTACTCAGGCAATTGTTCAGCTGGTCCAAACGCGATGAGCCCCATCGACTGCACGATCGTCATCTTTGTTGATGCATCCACAACAGACTTCGAGGTTTTCTGATGAAATCAAAGCTCCCGCTACTCATTGGACTCAGCGCCGTTCTTCTGGCCACATCCTGCTCGGCAGCGTCCCCAACAAGCGAAGAATCCGGCACTTCGGCGGAGCCAGTTTCTGCAACTAGCCAGTCGCAGAAAGGGGATAAATCATCCGCCACACCATCGGCATCACCATCTGCCTCGGCATCTAAGTCACCGGCATCCGTCAGCGCGAAAGACATCATTCCCACGTTGGCCAAGCCGCAGACGGACGAGGACCGACCGTCCCAGAAGTTCAACGATTCATCCATCAAGA
This sequence comes from Glutamicibacter sp. MOO4, assembly GCF_056934395.1. Taxonomy (NCBI): domain Bacteria; kingdom Bacillati; phylum Actinomycetota; class Actinomycetes; order Micrococcales; family Micrococcaceae; genus Glutamicibacter; species Glutamicibacter sp. MOO4. The sequence goes on along the minus strand of NZ_CM167800.1, from coordinate 798,767 downwards.
AGTCCAGTTTTAGGGCCCTGGCACCGTTGTCCTACGCCCAAGAATTTGCTGCAACCAATAAAGAGGGCGACCTATGCTTGGTTGCCTGGGCGCAAAGCGGAGACGGTGACGGCAGTGCAACTATTAACGGTCCCGAAACTGAATGCGACGCTCCCGCTGAGGTACAGAAGGACGGCTTGACGCTGAACATCGATGGCAGCGACAAAAAGCCCGGCGTTGTTCTGGCAATGCTTCCACCAGATGTGGCAGAGAAAGACGTCCGTACCGTCTTGCTGAAGATTCCGGGCAATCACGAAGATCTACGTCCACCGGTGGAGTTCAAAGCTACCGACTTTGGGATTGTCTCGGTAGCAATGGAACCGGCAACGGCGAAAGAGCTGGGAACCATCACCATTCCGCGCAAGGATGGTTCTGATTTCACGCTGGACCTTGACTAGATTTTGTATCAATCCGCTCGTCTAAGTTCCCACGCGGCAAAATGGGATCCGAGCTTTAATCGAATCGCTCGGGTCCTAGCCGCAGCTCTTCGACATCCATGTCGTTGTGGATCAGCCGTAGGACAGTGTCATCGATGTGCCCCTCATTGCGCAGACGCATGACGGTCTCACGCCTACGCTCCAACATGTGCAGGCGCAGTGCCCGGTATTGCCGGTCTCGACGTACCTCGTCGTCGCCTTCACCGTCCGTGGCTCCGGCGTTGAGGATACGCAGATGGGTTTCGAAATCCTCGCGTAGCTTCTGGCTCACGGCTTTGTCCGCGCCTAGGACGGTGGCGGCTTCGTCCAGTTCAACAAGGGCCGCCTCGGTTGCCGTTCTTTCGGCCAAGTAGCGTTCCTCGTCGATGGCAGTATCCCTCGTCATTTGGGCCCATCGGACCACCACCGGCAGTAGCAAACCCTGGACAAGTATGCTCACTCCGATGACGCCTGAAGTGACAAAGATAACTAATTCCCTTTCCGGGAACGGATCACCGGAGGCCACCAGCAATGGCACGCCAAGTGCTGCGGCTAGAGACACCGCTCCGCGGAATCCCGCCATGCCATTAACGATGCGTGTTTTGTGGCTGACTCGGCGAAGACGCTGCGCCGGGCGCCGGTCTATCCAGCGAATAATGTAGGTCACCGAGAAGAGGTGACCAATGCGCACTAGGACCAAGGCCAGTGAAATGACAACCAGCAGCACCGAGCCCCGTGCAATGAGACTGGAGTCCAGTGACCTCATGGCCGCTTGCATTTCAAGCCCAACCAGCACAAAGAGTGAAGCGTTCAGTAAGAACGTGGACAGGCTCCAAAAGCCATGGGACTGACGCCTGGATGCGGCACGTGACTTGCGCGGCTTGGCTTGGCTCATGATGAGCCCGGCAGTCACTACGGCCAGCACCCCTGATGCTTCGATGGTCTCTGCGATGAAGTATGCAAGAAATGGCGTCAAGAAGGTCAGTACCGTTTCTTGGGTTGGGCTATCCATCGCAGCGCGCAATCGCAGTATGGTCCATGCGAGGGCCGCCCCGATCAGCATCCCGCCGGCATAAGCCAGAAGCACTAACCATGAGACATGAGCAATAGTGATCTTTTCGGTTCCTACCGTAGCTCCGACGACGATGCCATAGATGACCAAAGCTGTGCCGTCGTTGATCAAACTTTCGGCTTTCAAAATTGTCACGTCTCGGCGTGTGAAGGTGCGGGTCAGTGCACCAACGGCCGTGGCATCAGTGGGCGCCAGTGCCGCGCCAAGCACCCAGGCTGGGCCCCAAGCCATGCCGAATACATGCGCAATGCTAGCCACGACTCCAGCGGTAACCAGCACAAGTAAGGTGCTGGCAAGAATGATTCCGCGAAGATTAGCTCGAATCTCGCGCAGCGAGGTAGTCAGGCTCTCCCAGAAGAGCAACGCTGGAAGGAATAAGAACAGCACCACTTCAGGTGGCAGGGAGACTTCGCGAAGTGCTGGCAGAAAACCCAACAGAAGACCGCCAAGCAACAGAAGCACCGGGGGTGCGATATGCAGCCGGCTGGCCAACCCGGTACACACAACGATGGTGATTCCCAATATGACAACTAGCTCGAGCCCAAACATTATCTGCCCCTTCGTGCAAGGGGCGCCGCTGCCCGGTTCAACGTGGGAGACTCAACGGTTGCCTGCCGATCTCCGCGATCCCCACCAAACTATGTGGTGCTTCCAGTGTGGCAGGGGAAGATTTCGTAGGTATTTCCAGCGATGAACATTGATGTTGACCGCCTCGTTGCTCTTCGAGAACAACAGGATGCTGAGAGATTCCTTTACAGTGGCGTATACATCAACAGGGTAAGGTCTGGGGCTTCAGCTGGCGTCAGGTTGTGCTGTTCATATTTGGTTAGCCCTTTGGCTGGATGGCGGAAGACCCGCTCCCCTGTTTGGAATCCTGCAACATCTCGCTCATTCCAAATCGCAGCAAATTCAGCCGAAGCCGCCGAGACTCGTGCGACGATTCCAGTCTCTCCCGACGGGCTGAGCCAGCCTCTGGTTTCAGCACGGAAGCTTCCCACAAAACCACGACTCTGCTTTTCCCAGTCTGGAAGCATCTCGCGCAATTGAGCGTCGGTGAACACGAGCCACAACAAGTTCCGGTCTTCAACGTCCACAGAAGTAATTCTCGGATAGAGCTGCGCATACTCGGCGTTCCAGCCAATGATGGCCCAGTCTGCAGACAGCAAGAAGGCCGGGAAATTCATGACGTCTAAGAGTCTTTGTAATGCGTCAGTCATTGGGCTGGATTCTTCCGGCGCCAATTCACCGTGGCCGGCTAAGGACAAGAGGTAGCTGGTTTCTACTGCACTTAGGCGGAAGAGACGCGCAAGAGACTGCATCACCTGACGTGAGGGATTGATGTCTCTAGCTTGCTCCAACCAGGTGTACCAGGTGGCAGATACCCCAGCGAGGGTGGCCACTTCTTCACGGCGCAATCCACGCACTCGACTGCGTCCCACTTCGGGCAAACCATGCGAAGCCCTGTCGGCGCGAGCTCTTCGGTCTTTGAGGAAGGCCGCCAATTCTTCGCGGCGACGCTGACCTGCGTTCATATCCCGATCCTCATATCATGGTAGTAGTACTACTAGTATCGTCACCGTCTGGGTTTCGGAACAAATCTATGGTGAGATTTTAAAATGACCACACTTCGTTCACACACCGTTACCCATGGCCGCAATATGGCCGGCGCCCGCGCACTGTTCCGCGCAGCCGGCGTGAATGGCGCAGATCTTGGCCGCAAGCCGATCATCGCCGTGGCCAACAGCTTCACCGAGTTCGTCCCCGGACACACCCACCTACAGCCAGTAGGTCGCATCGTTTCCGAAGCCATTGAGGCTGCCGGCGGTATCCCCCGAGAATTTAATACCATCGCTGTTGATGATGGAATCGCTATGGGCCACAGCGGCATGCTCTACTCGTTGCCTTCGCGCGATTTGATCGCTGACTCCGTGGAATACATGGTCAATGCACACTGTGCTGACGCACTGATTTGTATCTCCAACTGTGACAAGATCACCCCGGGTATGCTCATGGCCGCACTGCGCCTGAACATCCCTACCGTCTTTGTCTCCGGTGGACCCATGGAATCCGGACGCGCCACCTTGGTCGATGGCACCGTACGTACCCTGGACCTGGTTGACGCCATCTCGGATGCCGTGAACGAAAACATCTCGGACGCTGACCTCTTGCGTATCGAAGAGGCCGCATGCCCTACCTGCGGTTCCTGCTCTGGTATGTTCACCGCCAACTCGATGAACTGCCTGACCGAAGCCATGGGTCTGTCACTGCCAGGTAACGGTTCAACCCTTGCCACCCACACCGCCCGCAAGGACCTGTACCAAAACGCCGGCAAGCTGGTAGTAGACATCGCTAACCGCTACTACACCGACAACGATGAGACGGTCTTGCCTCGCAATATCGCCACCATCGAAGCCTTTGGCAACGCCATGGCCTTGGATATCGCCATGGGCGGTTCCACCAACACCATCCTGCACCTGCTCGCTGCCGCCCACGAAGCTGGCGTGGAGTTTGGTTTGGATGAAATCGATGCAGTGTCCCGCCGTGTACCGTGCTTGGCTAAGGTTGCACCAAACGCTGCAGGCGCTGGCAAGATCTACTACATGGAAGATGTTCACCGTGCCGGTGGCATCCCTGCCATCCTTGGCGAACTGCGTCGAGGCGGATTGCTTGATGAAACCGTCCACACCGTTCACGCCACCACCTTGGGTGAATGGCTTGATGACTGGGATATCCGTGGCGGCAAAGCCACCGAGGAATCCTTCGCACTGTGGCATGCAGGCCCAGGTGGCGTACGCTCGTCCACCGCTTTCTCGCAGTCGGCTCAGTGGGAAGAACTGGACACCGACGCAGAAGCAGGTTGCATCCACTCGGTAGAGCACGCCTACTCCAAGGATGGCGGCTTGGCTGTGCTTCGCGGCAATATCGCCGTTGACGGTGCAGTGGTCAAGACCGCTGGTGTGGACCCATCGATCTGGACCTTCTCCGGCCCAGCGGTTGTCTGCGAATCACAGGATGAAGCCGTAGAAAAGATCTTGAACAAGCAGGTGAAGGAAGGCGACGTTGTTGTTATCCGTTATGAGGGTCCTAAGGGTGGACCGGGTATGCAGGAAATGCTTTACCCAACTTCCTTCCTCAAGGGTCGCGGTCTGGGCAAGTCTTGCGCACTGATCACCGACGGTCGCTTCTCCGGTGGTACCTCGGGTCTGTCCATCGGACACGTTTCCCCAGAAGCTGCTTCCGGTGGCATGATCGCATTGGTTGAAGACGGAGATACCATCTCCATCGACATCCCTACTCGTGAGCTGACCTTGAACGTTTCCGAGGAAGTACTGGCCGAACGCCGCGAACGTTTGATCTCCACCACCGGTTACCGTCCAGCAACCCGCGAACGTGTGGTCTCCCCTGCGCTGCGTGCTTATGCAGCTATGGCGCTGTCCGCCGATAGGGGTGCGGTCCGCGACGTTGATCGTGTGGAGCGTGCACTGCGCGAAGCCGATGAGCGTGAAGCCGCCGCGGCACGCGAAGGTGCTCGGGCGTAGCTTACGCTTAGCCAAAATCTAAAGTAAGCCGCGCAAGCCGGCCCTGCCTTCGGGCAGGACCGGCTTGCGTCGTTTAGTCCGCAAACACTTTGGAAACTAGGCTCTGGGAGTGCTTCTGGCTCAACTAGTGTTGATTTCTAATTGCCATCAGGCGTTTCGGCGGCCGGCCCGTCTGATTCAGGAGACTGAACTTCAGGACCACCAATTGGCTGCTCTTGCCATTGGACAACACGCCATTGCCCGTCGGTTTCTTCCACGACAACCACACCGGTATTCAACACCGGAGTTTGCGCAACAAAACCAGGCTCAATATTGACGCACCGCGATCCAACCCAGCTACGGATGATCGCACCATGTGAGACAAACACCGCGCTGTCCACTGCTGAAGCACGTACTTCATCAACTACACGGTCAAACTTTCGCAGAACATCGCTCCCATTTTCCCCAGCACCGAGAATCATAGCTTCCTCCGAACCGTCGGCCCAATCCATGACGATTTTGAGATAAGTCTGAATTGAGTTTTCGTCGTTAGCCATTTCTAGGTCGCCGGCGGAAACCTCGCATATTCCAGAACGGGTTTGCACACTGATCCCCCGCGCTGAGGCTAATGGTTTCGCGGTTTGTTGCGTTCGTAAAAGTGGTGATGCGTAAATAGCGTCAATTCTCTCGTTTTCTAAAGTACGAGGCAACAAGTTGGCCTGTTCATGCCCCAACTTAGTTAGAGGCGCCCCTGGCTCGCCTGTGTCAAGATGACGTCCAATGTTTGATGATGTCTGACCATGACGGATCAAGATAATACGCATAGAACCATTGTGTCAGCGTAATTCCAAAGACAAAGGCCTTCGCGAAAAACGCATCAATAAAAGTCACGAACACATGGACTTTGTGAGATCGCGATTGACTGCAATGTCATGATTTGCCGTCAAAGCTAAATTGTCTCCCGCGTCACTTACTCTTAGTTCATTCAAGGAATCCACCTTGGATATTCACTCGCACTCTTATGGGAGCACATCATGAAAGTTTCCGCGATTCGCCGTGTTCACAACGCGGCCGTGGGCCTGGTTATCACCGGGGCGCTGGCGTTGGGCGCAATGCCAGCACAAGCAAGCGAACGTCCAATCGACATCACCGGTTATTCGGTGTCGTCCTTCACCGTGGCCGACACAAATTGCCGCAACGTCACTGTGAAAGCTTCAACCAAGGTGAAGTCGGACTACGAGGACGCTTCCGGGACTGTCGATGTAACCCGACGCGGCGGTGTAGTTGACTCACTCTGGTTTGATAATCGGAAGGTTTCAGACCGGGCGTTCATCTGCCCAAGTTGGGATGGGCTCGGCGCTTATAAGGTTGGTCCCGCGGATATTGGGGCGACTTCTAGTTACTGGCGCTCCGACTACGACATGATGTGGTCCGATTACTCCGACTACACGGACCGAACCAGCAAGACCTTCTACGTACGTGGCAAGGCAAAGAGCTCGGTGGCTGCCACACGCAGGGGCAGCAAGGTCACACTGACCGCCAAGGCTCAGGTCTACGCTCCGGATCGCTACGGCTACATCAAGTACAACGCCAAAAACGCCAAGTTCCAGGTCAAGTCGGGCACCTCGTGGAAGACGCTGAAAACTGTGAAGCTCACCAAGGGCACGGCCAAGCTGACTGTTACTCAGTCAAAGAAGAAGACCTATCGCCTATCGATTCCGACAGCCAGCTGGGCTGCTTCAACCACTAGCAACTCGGTGGCAAAGTAACTTACCAACAAAGGTGAGTCACAAGCCTCCAACATTATCCAGGAAACCGCCGCGCACCGTATTCTTCGATGATTACTCCACGAATCCTCATCATTGATGCACGTCGCACGTCAGAAACAGCAGCGCCGTCCAAGATTATTTTTTCTTGGGCGGCGCTCTTGCGTGTTCTGATATTGAGTCGATTTTTACCTGTTGAGGAACATCGCATTCATCCCGTCGGAGACTCTGCTTGACAGTCATTGAGATTCAGCGCACACTGATCGTATACGATTTGATGTACGACATGATCCATGACGAAAGTAGGACGATCAACGGTGACCACTACTGTTCCAGTAACCGATCAGACCTTCGCTCAGGCAGGTAAAGTTCTGGCTGTTCACCTGAGCTACTCCTCGCGTGCAGCCCAGCGCGGGCGCACCCCGAAGTTCCCTAGCTACTTCATGAAAGCGTCAAGCTCCTTAGCTGCCACCAACGGAAGTGTTGAGCGACCTGCCGGCACCGAGCTCTTGGCCTTTGAAGGCGAAATCGCACTGATCATCGGCACCGCTGCCCGCCGTGTTTCGGTTCAGGACGCATGGCGCCACGTTGGTTGGGTTACCGCTTCTAATGACCTCGGTGTCCATGACATGAAGTACGCCGACAAAGGTTCCAACATCCGCTCCAAGTCCGGTGACGGATACACACCAGTTGGTCCCAACCTGTTGGAAGCGGCCTCACTGGATCCGGCTAAGCTACGCGTTCAAACCTGGGTTAATGGTCAGATCGCGCAGGACGCCTCCACCTCAGAACTGCTCTTCTCCTTTGCACAAATCATCGCTGATCTCTCCCAACAGATGACCCTGCGGCCAGGAGACATCATCCTCACTGGCACCCCTGCCGGCTCTACCGTCTTCTTCCCAGGCGATGTGGTCGAGGTTGAGGTCACTGATCTGATCACCGGCACCACCACCGGAAAGCTTAAGACCACGGCTACCGAGGGAACTTCAGCTTTTGCGCCTTTCGGAAACCAGCCAAAGCTCACCGAACAAGACAAGGAAGACGCGTACGGTGACCGTGCTTCGGCCGGCCTGCCACCGGTGATCACCGGCAAAGACGTGCTCACCGACTCGGTGCGCGAACAACTCGCCTCGGTTGCTACTGCCACGTTGTCCGCCACCTTGCGTAAGCGCGGACTGAACAACGTCAACATCGAAGTTCCCGGAGCGACCAAGGGCATGCAGCGTGTGATCGGCACCGCCCGCACCCTGCGTTATATCCCAAACCGCGAAGATCTCTTCAAAGCTCACGGTGCCGGCTACAACGCCCAGAAGCAGTCCATTGACTCACTGAATAACGGCGAAATTCTTGTGATGGAAGCCCGCGGGGAGACTGGTTCGGCCACCTTGGGCGATATTTTGGCCCTGCGCTCTCAGCAGCTTGGTGCAGCCGGCATCATCTCCGATGGTGGTGTGCGTGACCTTGACGCGGTATCCAACCTAGATATCCCGGTCTTCTACAACGGCGCCCACCCAGCAGTGTTGGGGCGCAAACATGTGGCTTGGGACAAAGACATCACCGTGGCCTGCGGTGGCGTATCAGTCCAGCCAGGCGATGTGATCGTTGCAGACTCAGACGGCATTGTGGTCATCCCACCAGCAATGGTTCAAGAAGTTGCCGCAGAAGCGGTAGTCACCGAGTCCAATGACGAATTCATTTTCGCCATGGTCAAACGTGGCTACGGCATTGAAGGCCTGTTCCCAATGAATGCTGAGTGGAAAGCCAAGTACAACGCTTGGCAAGAAGCAGGATGCCCGGAGCTAGATTCATGGTCACTCTAATGACTGCTTCGAAGTCCGAGGTCGCTTACCAACTGGTTTCAGAGCGAATCAACACAGGCGCCTACTCCCCCGGGTACCGTCTGGTGCTTGGCACTATTGCCGAAGAACTTGGCTGCTCGGTAGTACCGGTACGCGAAGCAATTCGCCGGCTAGAAGCTGAAGGGCTAGTTCACTTCACTCGAAATGTCGGAGCCACGGTGGCCCAGGTTGATTCCACCCTCTACCTGCACACAATGCAGACGCTGATGATTATTGAGTCTGCGGCAACCGCGCTAGCCGCCGATGCCATGGACGCCGCGTGGCTGTCCAAGGCCCGAGAGCTGAACGAAAAAATCCGTCAATGCTTGGAAGATTTTGATCCGCTAGCTTTCACCCGCATGAACACCGAGTTCCACCAGCTGCTCTACGGCCAGTGCCCCAACCCGCACATTCTTGATCTAGTGCAGCGCGGATGGCGCCGACTTGCAGCGATGCGTGCCAGCAGCTTCACACACATCCCGTACCGTGCCCGCGAATCGGTCAAGGAACACGATGCGCTCCTGGATTTGATCGCCGATCACGCCACCCCGGCGCAGATCGAAGCGGCCTGCCGCGAACACCGCGCCCATACCCTGAACAGCTATTTGAAGGCTGCGGGCATGGAACCGAGCGCGATCTAGAACCTGATTTTTCACGACACACCAACACTCACCAGCACGAAAGGAATTGCCATGAGCAAGCACTTCGTACCAGAACACCTGCCAACTCACCTGCAGCACTACATTGACGGCGTATTTGTTGACTCCAAAGGCGGAGCAACCTTCGACGTTCAAGAACCGGTCACCAATCAGAATTACGCCACCGCAGCTTCTGCTCAGCCAGAAGACGTGGATCTGGCAGTCGCTGCCGCCAAGAAGGCCTTCAAGGAAGGACCTTGGTCCAAGATGCTTCCGCGCGAACGTTCGCGGGTACTGCATAAGATCGCTGACATCGTTGAGTCCCGCGATGACGAGTTGGCTCTGCTTGAGTCCTACGACTCCGGTCTGCCTATCACCCAGGCCAAGGGTCAGGCCCGCCGGGCGGCAGAGAACTTCCGCTTCTTCGCTGACCTGATCGTGGCTCAGGTAGATAATTCCTTCCGCGTGCCAGGGCGCCAGATGAACTATGTGAACCGCAAGCCAATTGGCGTGGCCGCACTGATCACCCCATGGAACGTTCCGTTCATGCAGGAATCTTGGAAGCTCGCTCCGGCCATCGCTACCGGCAACTCCGTGGTGATGAAGCCTGCCAGCTACACGCCACTTTCTGCTGGCCTGTGGCCTGGGATCTTCCGCGAAGCAGGCCTGCCTGAAGGCGTTTTTAACCTGATCTTCGGCTCCGGCTCTGTGGCCGGAGACTACCTGGTCAAGCACCCAGATGTGCCACTGGTTTCCTTCACCGGAGATTCCTCCACCGGCGCCACCATCTCCACCGCGGCTGCCCCGTTCTTCAAGGGCCTGTCCCTGGAGCTAGGCGGCAAGTCCCCGGCAGTGGTCTTCGCCGACGCTGATTTGGATGCGGCCCTGGATGCCACCGTCTTCGGCGTGTTCTCGCTGAACGGCGAGCGCTGCACCGCCGGCTCCCGCGTGCTGGTCCAGCGCGATATCTATGATGATTTTGTTGCCAAGTTCGCAGAACGCGCCAAAAACATCCGTGTGGGCCTGCCAAGCGATCCGAAGACCGAGGTCGGCTCGCTGGTGCACCCTAAGCATTTCGAGAAGGTCATGAGCTACATCGAAATCGGCAAGAAGGAAGGCCGCCTGCTGGCCGGTGGCGGCCGTGCCGAAGGCTTCGAAGAGGGCAATTACGTTGCCCCTACCGTTTTCGCCGATGTCGCCCCTGATGCACAGATCTTCCAGGAAGAAATCTTCGGCCCAGTGGTAGCCATTACCCCGTTCGACACCGACGAGGAAGCGCTGGAGCTGGCCAACAACACCAAGTACGGCCTGGCCGCCTACGTATGGACTTCCAATTTGAAGCGCGCGCACAACTTCGCGCACCAGATCGAGTCCGGCATGGTGTGGCTGAACTCGAACAACGTCCGCGACCTGCGCACCCCATTCGGCGGTGTGAAGGCTTCGGGTCTGGGACGCGAGGGAGGCTACCGTTCGGTGGACTTCTACACCACCCAGCAGTCCATCCAGATCACCCTGAACGAAGCCCACTCCCCTAAGTTCGGCGTCTAACTCGTACTTTGATTGTTTGCAAAGGAGCAACAACATGAGCAAAGAGATTTCTAACCCAATCCCTACCCCTTCTCTTTCAGCGCCGGATATTCTGCGCTGCGCCTACGCCGAACTGGTGGTCACCGACCTGGCCGCCTCGCGCAAGTTCTACGTGGACGTACTAGGCCTTCATGTTTCTTATGAAGATGAGAACCAGATCTACCTGCGTTCCTTCGAGGAATTCATTCACCACAACTTGGTACTCACCAAGGGGCCGGTGGCAGCGCTCAAAGCGATGGCATTCCGTGTACGCTCCACCGAAGAAGTGGATAAGGCCGAGGCTTACTACAAGGAACTGGGCTGTCGCACCGAACGCCGCAAAGAAGGCTTCGTCAAGGGCATCGGCGACGCCGTGCGTGTGGAAGATCCACTGGGCTTCCCTTACGAGTTCTTCTTCGAAACCACCCACGTTGAGCGCCTACACATGCGTTACGACCTGTACTCGGCTGGAGAATTGGTTCGTCTGGACCACTTCAACCAGGTCACCCCAGATGTGCCCCGCGGACGTAAGTACCTGGAAAACTTGGGCTTCACCGTCACCGAGGACATTCAGGACCAAGAAGGCACCACCTACGCGGCCTGGATGCAGCGTAAGGGTACCGTGCATGACACCGCGCTCACCGGTGGTGATGGACCACGTCTGCACCACGTAGCTTTCTCCACTCACGAAAAGCACAACATCATTCAGATCTGCGACAAGATGGGTGCACTGCGCATCTCGGATCGCATCGAGCGCGGCCCAGGCCGTCACGGTGTCTCCAATGCGTTCTACCTGTACATCTTGGATCCAGATGATCACCGCATCGAGATTTACACGCAGGACTACTACACCGGCGATCCAGACAACCCGGTCATCACCTGGGATGTGCACGATAACCAGCGCCGCGACTGGTGGGGCAACCCGGTTGTACCGTCCTGGTACACCGAAGCTTCCAAAGTCTTGGATCTGGACGGCAACGTTCAGGAAGTTATCGCCCGCACCGATGACTCGGAGATGGCGGTGACCGTCGGCGCCGACGGCTTCTCCTACACTCGCGAAAAAGATGAAGACGGCACCTACCGAGGTGAGCCGTCGAAGGGCTTCAAGCTGGGCAACCAGGTATAGGACACATCATTCAAAAGACTCCTGTGAGACAACGTCATCTCGTTATCCCACGGGAGTCTTCGCGTTTGAAGCACGTGGAGCTGTAGCCCGCGCGCTAAATCCGAATCAGGTGACCGTCTGGATCTGCGCCGGCATTAGATACTCAACAACCCGCTGACCTAGGAAAGATCCTTAAGCAACGCAACGTCGGAAACCATCTCGATGTGCTCTTGCATCGCAACCGCAGCACCCTGAGAATCACCATCTCGGATTGCCTCAGCAATTTTCCGATGCGACTCCAAAGACCGCTCCGGACGCCCGGGCTGACCCAGAGATTCCAGACGCGTTTCTAGCACCATCTCGGAAATAAAAGTCATCAGCTTCTGTAGAACCGCAGACTTTGCGGCCCTCGTAATTGCCTCGTGGAAAAGTTCGTCACCCTTCTCACCTCGGCCGCCATTAGCAATTTCTTCACCCATGACATCCAGGGCTTGGTTGATGCTTTTGAGGTCCTCTTCGGTACGTCGTTCGGCCGCCAGCGATGCCAACTTCACTTCGAGGGTGCTACGGGCTTCGACAATTTCGGGAAGCCTATTTTCGTGTTCGCGTAGCTCCCGCAACACTGTGGCCACACTCGGTCGATACACCAAGACGGCACCGGTTCCGTGCTTTACGTCAATGACGCCCAAGACCTCCAACGCCACAAGCGCTTGAGCCAACGTTGCTCGGGAAACCCCAAGCTGGTCTGCTAATTCTCGCTCAGCTGGCAGGTGGTCACCGGCCCCGAGTTGCTCTTGTTCCACAAAGGCCAGGATCTGCTGCATGAGCTGTTCATAAAGCCTAGGGCGCTGCACTTTGGCAAAGCCCTTAGGCTTCTGGATCTCAGCCATGTTCACTCCTTTTTGATGTTTCTTAGCACCAACCTACACCGAAAATTGACTTGACAAGACACTCAGAGTCTAGGAGGCTAGGCCAGTGAGCCAGTGACGCTCGTCACATACAAACTACCTCGATTTGCGGCCACCACGAAAAGGATATTCCACATGTCTGTCGCATTAGTTTCCATCATCATTCTGGCGGTGATGTTCATCGTCGCCACAATGTTCCCCATCAATATGGGGGCCCTGGCCTTCGTCGGAGCATTCCTGCTCGGCACTCTTTTCCTTGGCATGGATTCCAAAGAAATTCTCGCCAGTTTCCCTGGCGGTCTGTTCTTAACGTTGGTAGGCGTTACCTACCTCTTTGCCATAGCCCAAAATAACGGCACCATCGATATCTTGGTGGACAGAGCCGTGAAACTGGTGGACAGCCGCATTGCGCTGATTCCTTGGGTCATGTTTGTCATCACCGCAGCCATCACCGCCATTGGCGCCTTGGGCCCAGCGGCGGTTGCGATCATCGCACCTATCGCTTTGAACTTCGCGCAGCGCTACAAGATCAACCCACTGATGATGGGCATGCTCGTTGTACACGGCGCCCAGGCCGGCGGCTTCTCCCCTATCGCCGTCTACGGCGTCATCGTCAACGGCCTGATCGACAAGGCCGGTTTTGAATTCAGCCCGACCGCTTTGTTCCTGACCAGCTTTATTTTCAACCTGGCCATCGCCATTGTCCTCTTCCTCGTTTTGGGTGGACGTAAGCTTGCCGGCCAGCGCGCTGGTGCAATTGCTGAACGTGTTGCCGAAGCACGCTTAAGCGTTTCTGCCGGTGCCCATGCGGCAGACGTTGACTTCAAGGCCAGTGGCTCGGGAACCTACGGACCACGCGACCCAGCTGGCGACGGTGCCGCTCCGCATGCTCCGGGCCAGCGTTTTGGCCAGATTATGACCATCATCGGATTGATCGCCCTGGCAGTAATCGCTCTGGGCTTCAAGGTTGATGTTGGATTTGTTTCGATCACCATCGCTGTCTTCCTCGCACTGGTCAACCCGGCTGCACAAAAGGGTGCCGTCAACAAGATCAGCTGGTCTACCGTCTTGCTCATCTGCGGCATGCTCACCTTTGTTGGTGTCCTGGAAGAAGCCGGAACCATCAAGTACGTTTCTGACGGTGTGGCCAACCTTGGGGCACCATTGCTCGCCGGGCTACTGATTTGCTACATCGGCGCTGTGGTCTCCGCCTTCGCGTCCTCCACCGCCATCTTGGCAGCATTGATTCCACTGGCCATTCCATTCCTTGACAGCGGATCAATCAGCGCTACCGGATTGATCTGCGCGTTGGCCATCGCCTCGACCGTTGTTGACGTCTCGCCCTTCTCTACCAACGGTGCGCTGGTTCTTGCCAATGCCCCGGAAGGCACCGACAAGGACCGGTTCTACAAGCAGGTGCTTGGCTACGGCGGCATCATCGTTGTTGCAGGACCAATCTTGGCTTGGGCGCTGCTGGTACTTCCCGGTTGGCTCTAAACACTAATTCTCATTACTTACCTGCCATCTAAAGGAGGCTCCTCATGAGTTCAACTACGCAAACAGCTGCCACTTCGAGCCAAGGTGCCACCGGACCACTGAGCGGCTACGTTGTTCTGGACCTAACCCGTGCCTTGGCCGGCCCCCACGCCGGCATGATGATGGGCGACCTTGGCGCCAAGGTCATCAAGATCGAGACCGTCGGTACCGGAGATGACACCAGAAGTTGGGGTCCGCCCTTTGTTGGACCAGAAGATAACCGTCAGGCCACCTACTTCCTGTCGTGCAATCGCAATAAGCTCTCGCTGTCACTAAATCTGAAAGATGAAGAGCACAAAGCCAAGCTGGTTCAGTTGATCAAAAACAGCGATGTTCTGATGGAAAATTTCCGCACGGGCGTGCTGGACCGACTCGGCTTCAGCGTTGAGGTTCTTCACGAACTGAACCCGCGCTTGGTCATCTTGTCGATTACCGGTTTTGGCCACGACGGACCAGAAGCTCACCGCAGCGGTTACGATCAGATCCTTCAAGGTGAAGCTGGGCTCATGTCGATCACCGGTTCAGGCCCGGAAGATCCACAGAAGGTCGGTGTTCCCATCGCGGATCTGCTCTCCGGGATGTACGGAGCCTACGGCGCATTGGCCGCGCTACTTGAACGAGAAAAGACCGGACGCGGACAGGTAGTTCGCACCTCCCTGCTGGCCTCAATCATCGGTGTGCATGCGTTCCAAGGAACCCGTGCCACCGTGGCCGGACAAAATCCGAAGGCCATCGGTAATCACCACCCCTCGATCGCCCCGTACGGTTTGTACGCCTGTAAGGACTCGAAGGTTCAGATCAGCATCGGCAGCCAGAAGCTGTGGCAGAACTTCGCCAACTCTTTCGGTCTTCCTCCTGATGATCCACGCTTTGCCGATAACTCGGCCCGCGTGGAAAACCGTCCGGAACTGAACGTTTTGATCGAAGAAGCATTCGCTAGCTACACCGCGCAGGATCTGCTAGTCGCACTCGATGAAGCCGGGATTCCTTCGGGCAAGGTACGCAGCATCGAAGAAGTGTATGAGTGGGAACAGGTCAAGTCGCAAGGTCTGATCGTCGAAGTTGAGCATGAGGTCCTTGGCAAGATCAACCTTCCTGGCCCCCCGCTGCGTTTCTTTGACCCGGCCACGAATCAGGAAACCACACGCACCAAGCACAGCGCACCTCCAGTACTCAACGGTGACGCCGAAGAAATTGAGCAATGGCTACAGGCTCGAAAGGATGAAGCCTAGATGAGTACCCCAACGTTGCGCATCGACGCCGCGGCCCTGCTTGATATTGTGCTGGACGCTGATTCTTTTGAATCTTGGGATAAAAAGCCACAACAGCCACCGCTGAGCGCAGAATACGCGGCAGATCTTCAGGCGGCCGAAGCTAAAAGTGGCGCCGACGAAGCGGTTATTACCGGTAAGGGTCGGATCCACGGGCGCGAAGTGGCGGTCATCGTTTCTGAGTTCAAATTCCTTGCCGGTTCTATCGGGCAGGCAGCGGTACAGCGCATTGTGGCTGCGATTCAGCGGGCCACCGCGCAAAAGCTTCCGCTGCTCGCCGGACCAGCCTCCGGCGGTACCCGAATGCAGGAAGGCACACTGGCATTTTTGGGCATGGTCTCCATTACCGATGCGGTGCGTCGACATAAGGAAGCTGGCCTGCCTTACCTGGTGTACCTACGTCACCCCACCACCGGTGGTGTCATGGCTTCGTGGGGATCATTGGGGCATATCACCGTCGCTGAACCCGGAGCCCTGCTAGGCTTCCTGGGCCCGCGCGTCTACGAAGCACTTTATGATCAGACGTTCCCAGATGGCGTGCAGGTTTCAGAAAATCTGTTCCGTAAGGGACTGATTGATGCTGTCGTTCCGCCGCAGGAACTCTCCAGCTTGGTAGATCGTGCGTTGTCTATTTTGCAGGCAGCTCCGTCGGGCAATGAATTTCCGGCCCCGGCAGGTCAGCCGTATCTGCGCGAAAGCAAAGACGTCTGGGAATCGGTGATTGCTAGTCGCAACCCCCGTCGGCCCGATACTCGGATGCTGTTGGCATCTGCTGACGAGGCCTTGCCGCTGAACGGCACCGGCCAGGGTGAAAAGGATCCCGGCTTGATGCTTGCCCTGGCTCGCTTTGGCGACCAGGGGTGTGTGGTAATTGGGCAACAGCGTCCTCGGCACCCGGAGACAGCAAGTTTGGGTCCAGCGTCGTTACGTGAGGCACGACGAGGTATGCAGCTGGCTCAAGAATTGAACTTACCGTTGGTGACCATCATTGATACCACCGGAGCCGAGCTATCGGTGCAGTCAGAAGAAGGTGGGTTGGCCGGGGAAATCGCGCGATCGCTGAATGAACTCATTGGCCTGCGCGCCCCTTCGGTGTCAGTGCTCTTGGGCCAAGGAACTGGTGGCGCAGCGTTGGCACTGCTCCCGGCGGACCGCACCCTGGCTGCCGAAAATTCTTGGCTTTCGCCGTTGCCACCGGAAGGTGCCAGCGCGATCATTCACCGCACCACCGACAAGGCGGCCGATATGGCTCGCGGACAAAAGATCAGTGTTGCTTCATTGTGCGAGGCCGGACTAGTTGACCATGTAGTGGAGGAACAGATCGATGCGGCGAAGCGTCCTCGCGAATTCTGTCAGGAACTTGGCGCTGCAATTGCTGCCGAGATTTCGTTGGCGCGGGCTATTCCTGATGCCCATCGTTTGGCGCGTCGTCAGCTGAAGTTCCAGCGCATTGGTGAAGCTTCCGCCTAGGAAGTCATCACACAAAAGTGGTTCGAGCTCTTCTAATATGAGGGCTCGAACCACTCGTCTGTGTTCAAGCTGATTTCAAACTAGACTTAACGCCATGACTGCAACACTCGTGGCCAAAGACCTTTCTGGTGGCCACGCCCACCGAACCCTGTTTTCTCTTCTGAGCTTCACTGCCAGTACCTCGGATGTTTACGGAGTGGTGGGAGCCAACGGCGCAGGCAAATCAACTTTGCTCTCGCTGTTAGCCAAGGCAGCAACCCCACAGGCAGGAACGGTCAGCACCGCACCGGATTCTGCTTTTATCGGATGGCTTCCTCAGGAGCACGAAAGAATTCCTGGCGAAACGATCACCGGATATCTGGCTCGTCGCACTGGTTGCGCCGAGGCCACCGCACGCATGGAAGCCACGGCAGAAGACCTAGGTAGCGACAAGCCGGGCGCCGATGATGCCTACGCCAACGCTTTTGATCACTGGATGGCCTCCGGCGCCATGGACCTCGAGGACCGCATTCCTGAGGTGCTGGCCAAATTAGGTTTCACCCTGTCTTTAGAAACGGAAATGACAGCCCTTTCCGGCGGACAAGTAGCCCGAGTCGCTCTGGCAGCGCTACTGCTTTCTCGTTTTGACATCATCTTGCTTGATGAGCCCACCAACGACCTAGATCTCGCCGGACTCGAACTGCTTGAAGAGTTCATTAATTCCCTGCGCTCCCCGGTCATTCTGGTATCCCACGACCGCGAATTTTTAGCGCGTTGCACCACCGGCATCATCGAATTGGACCTGGCCCAAAATAAGGTGGCCGTCTATGAGGGTGGCTATGACTCCTACCTCGCCGAACGTGCCATCAGCCGCACCCATGCCCGGGAAGCCTACGAGCAATTCGAAAATCAGAAAGCCGACCTCGTCTCCCGTGCCCGCACCCAGCGCGAGTGGTCTTCCCAAGGCGTACGTAACGCCATGCGTAAGGCGCCTGATAATGACAAGATCCGTCGTCGTGCCAA
Organism: Glutamicibacter sp. MOO4; assembly: GCF_056934395.1. Taxonomy (NCBI): domain Bacteria; kingdom Bacillati; phylum Actinomycetota; class Actinomycetes; order Micrococcales; family Micrococcaceae; genus Glutamicibacter; species Glutamicibacter sp. MOO4. The sequence continues at coordinate 780,622 of NZ_CM167800.1, read as the reverse complement.
TAGCGAGTCCTCAGAAAAGCAGGCCGCCAAGGTTCGCCAAATGGAATCTCGTATCGCCCGGCTGGATGAAGTTGATGAACCTCGCAAAGAGTGGATACTGCAATTCTCGATTGCACCCGCACCGCGTGGCTCATCGGTGATGTGCACTTTGAACGAAGCGGCGCTACAGCAGGGCGACTATAACTTTGGTCCGGTCTCCGTGCAGGTTAATTCCGAGGACCGCATTGGCATCACCGGCCCCAATGGTGCCGGCAAGTCCACACTGCTGAACATGTTGCTCGGCAAGCTCTCCCCGGATCACGGCAGTGCTTCGTTGGGTAGCTCGGTGAGCATTGGCGAAATTGATCAGGCCCGTAGCCAGCTGCCAGGGGATCTGGCCTTGGGCATGGCTTTTGAACAAGCGGTCCCCGAGTATTCGTCAGCTGAAGTGCGCACCCTGCTGGCAAAGTTTGGGCTGAAGGCAGACCAATCCACTGCGCTGGTCAAGTCCTTGTCACCCGGCGAACGCACCCGCGCGTCGATGGCTCTACTGCAAGCGCGTGGCGTGAATCTGCTGGTGCTTGACGAGCCGACGAACCACTTGGATGTCCCGGCCATCGAGCAATTAGAAGAAGCCCTCGAAGCTTACGAAGGCGCGTTGCTGTTGGTCACCCACGACCGTAGGTTGCTGGAGAATGTCCGGCTTACAACCCGTTGGGAAATCTCCGATGGCCAACTCACCGTTGTCTATTAATACGGGAGAAGATCAAGGACATTTAGGGTTCGTTCACAGACGCATACCGTAGTCTTGAAGACATAGGAGCCGAGACTTTCCGTTCTTTCGACTGAGATGTCGCCAGCTACTTCAACTTAGGAAATTACTTGAGTAGCAGTTCCGTTCTTCAGAACTCCGCACCTACCACCAGGCCCGGAGACCCCAAGAGCTTTTTCCACGTTAAGAAACTCGTTCAGGATGCAGGTTTGTCCGGACGTCGTCGCGCCCATTACCTTGGCCTCGGATCAGTGCTGGTTATCCTTTTGGGTTCAGCCATTGCCGGGTCAATCCTCTTGGGCCACAGCTGGTTCCAGCTACTGATTGCTGCAGCGCTGGGAATCCTACTTACGCAATTTGCATTCCTCGCACACGAAGCGGCCCACCGTCAGATCCTGTCCTCGGGCAAGACCAATGACAAGCTGGGCCAGTTCCTGGCCAATATCGTTGTGGGCATCAGCTACCAGTGGTGGATGAACAAGCACAACAAGCACCACGCGACTCCCAACACCATTGGCAAGGATCCCGACATCGAGTGGGACACCATCTCATTCCAGCCGGTTGATGCTCAGCGCCAGCGTGGAATCCTCAAGTGGATCACCGAGCGTCAGGGATACCTGTTCTTCCCATTGTTAACGATGGAAGGATTGAATCTTCATATTCAGTCAATCCGTTACTTGTTCACCGCTGATCGCGCCAAGCGCCGTAAGCGTGAGATCTGGGCTATCGCACTGCGTGTGGGACTGTATGTTGCACTGATTTTTGTCTTCCTTCCCGTTGGCATGGCGTTCGCTTTTATCGGCGTGCAGCTAGCTGTCTTCGGTATCTACATGGGCGCTTCATTCGCACCGAACCACAAGGGCATGCCTATGGTTCCGGGCGATGCTCGCATTGACTTCTTCTCACGTCAGGTACTGACCAGCCGTAACATCATGGCTCGCTCGTCGTGGGGCAACCGGATTCTCTCCCACCTGTTTGGTGGCTTGAATTACCAGGTGGAGCACCACCTGTTCCCTTCCATGCCACGTGCCAATCTTGCAGCAGTGTCCGACATCGTGCGTCAGTACTGCGCAGATCACCAGATCCCCTACACCGTGGCCAGCATGCGCGAATCCTACGCACAGGTGATCACTTACCTCAACAAGGTGGGCCTGTCCGCACGAGATCCTTTTGATTGCCCTTTGGTTTCTGGCTACCGCGTGAGCTAAGAACTATCTGCAGGCATTACCAATAAAGCGAGAGGACACTGACCAATTGGTCTGTCCTCTCGCTTTTCGCTTTGCTGCCCTTATGGCTGAGCGTCGGCAGGTTGGCTCGGCTTCTTAGGGCCAACAACCTCGATCGCACCAGTCACCGTGCATTGCGCACCTTCTTCAACCGGGATGTATTCTTCTCGCGTTGAGACGCGCTTGATGGTACGGCTTTGCCGTAAGTCAACGATGGCCACCAGCAGGGTTGCAATCACCAATACTGAGATCGCGACGAAGGATAATTCCATGGCCACTGAGTAGCCGGCAACGTGGTTCAAACCGTAGAAGATTGCGGTGATCACCGCGATGCCCACAGCAGTTCCCACACGTTGCGAAGTCTGCATCAGACCGCCGGCGCTGCCCGAATTGGCCACGGGCACTTCCATCAGGGTCAACGCCTGGTTGGGGGAAATGATGAAGCCTTGAGCAATACCGATAAAGGTCAGTGACAACAACATCCACCAGACGTTGAGGTTGCCTCGATCTTCGAAGAACACCACAGCAATCGTTGCAATCAAGCCCAACAACGCACTGAGCGTTCCCCCGATCAGCAGCTTGCGCCCCAGCGTGGTGGCATAACGGCCTGCAATATGAGAACTAAACGCCGAAAGCAAGGCAGCGGGTAAACAGATCAGGCCAGCTTCCAGTGCAGTGAAACCTTGGGAAGCTTGAACGTAGATGGCCACCAGCACCCACACGCTGGAGACACCCATGAAGTACAGTCCAGCAATGAGCGTACCGTTGGTGAAACTGCGAATTTTGAACAATCCCAGTTCCACCATTGGCTCACGGCCACGTTCTTTGTAATTTTTTCCCACCAGATCCACACCAACAGCAACACGGCGGCTGCGAGAAGCAACCACCACAACATTGGATTTTCGCGGCCTTGAACAAAAGGTAGCAACAACGCAAAGATGCTCATCGCCAGCACCAGTCCACCCACTGGATCCAGATCGAGTTTTCCTGCTGGCTTGGTGAATAGTGGTTTGGGAAGCCACAAGAGAGCTAGGGTGATGGCGACTACGCCTACGGGAACGTTGATGAGGAAAGTCGAACGCCAGCCTGCATCCGCACCCAGCCAGTTGATCAATAGCCCACCGAGTACCGGACCAACGGCTACGGAGAATCCGACCACGGTGCCCAACAGTCCGTAGGCGCGTCCTCGGGCGGCACCGCGGAAGTGTTGCTGGATCATGCCCATAACTTGCGGGTTGAGCAGCCCTGATCCAATGCCCATGATAAATCGGGCAACATTGAGCATCAGCGGATCAGCGGCGAACCCCGCCAAGATGCTGGCCACGGTAAAAATCGCGACACCGGCGACAAAGATGACACCTCGACCCAGCAGGTCACCGACCCGTCCGGCGGCGACAAGAACCACGCCGAAGGTCAATGCATACCCGGCTAGAACCCACTGCATATCGGCTTCGCTGGCGTGCAACGTGGAACCGATGGACGGTAGCACGACGTTGACGATACTGACCGAGACCAGCGACATGAACATGGCAGCGAGCAGCACACCGAGCAAGCGCCAGCGGGCTGCCGGTGATAGTTCTCCGGACTCAGGTGGCGCTTCGGGTGGGCTCTGCGACATAGTGGGCAACTTTCAGCACATTTTTCGAGCCACAGGATCCTTTGGCTTTAGTCCCTACAGCGCAACTACGTCGCGGATTATTCCTTGACCAGAAGTTTTATGCTTGGTCAGTCTCGGATTGACGATTTTTCGACACGCACTGTTCAATGGCAAGAATCCGAGTTTCGATAACTTCTTCAAAGAGCTCGTCACTATCCGGCGCAGGCAGTTCTAGTGCCTGACGCGCTAACGGTGCTGAAATCTCTGGGTAGGCATCAAGACGTTGTGCTGAGACAAGGTGGCTCAAGGAGTCCGAGTTCCCAGCTTCACGTCGGTCAAAGAAGTAATCAACGTGCAGGACAAATCCCAAAACGTCTCGTTCTAGCGCGCGAACCATGGTTACCGCTTGTTGCAGCGTCAGCCCGATTTCAACGTAGAAACGTAGTACACGCTCAATGAGTTCGGTGCGTCGTGGTCCGGGCGCGACATCTACCTTGTCGTCCCAGCTCATTTGGGATGCACGTGGGTAGGCGCGATAGGCAGTCCGCGTGGCGACGTAGGCCTGGCGGACTCCTTGCTTCCAGTTGGAAGAATCAAATTCAACCAGCGGGCTAATAGCTAGGAAGCGTTGCACTGCGAGGTTAACGACCTCTTGACGGTCCGCCACGTAGTTGTATAGGGCGCGGGGCGTAACACCAAAGTCGGAAGCCAGGCGGTGCATGGTCAGTGCTCCGTACCCTTCAGCACCAGCAATTTCCAGTGCCTTTTCGGCCAACAAATCTTTGCTTAAAGATGTGAACTCAGAATCTTTGCGGGGGCGTCCGCGTCCTCGCTTCGCCGTCGGCACGGGCGAAGTTTCCTTAATTTCGGCCATCTCATGAGGATATACGCAATATCGGAGTAAATACGTTTAGCACGCCCAATAGCACTAGAACAAAGCCAATAGCTTTCGTGCCCGCTCGTGCCACAGATCCGCAGCCACGGCCAAGTGGCCTGCCGCAAATGCCAAACCGCCAGCTAGCCAAGGCCACAGTAGAACTGCACCATAGGTACTCGGTAGCGAGGCGCTAAAGCCTGCGACAATCACCAGTATCCCGGTGACGACCAAGGCAATATGTGCACTCTTCCAGCGCAGTGGAAGCAAGATGGCCAGTACCACCAGCAACGCAGCCGGGGCCAAAATCATCCACACCGGACCTTCAAAACCCTGCAAGCCCTGGAAGGTAGTAAAGGCAACTGCAGCAGTGAGGAGCACCGCAGCGGTGATCATCCATCCTGGGTCTGGACGGGCCATGGAACCACGCATCATCAATAGTGGTGTGAATATCTGGGCCCACAACAATACAGTGACCGGGATGAAATACGCGGCCATAACTGAGCCGCCGCTGATACAAACAGCGCTCATCAGCAACGCCCCGATAACCTGAAGAATCAGCGACGTCACACCGCTAATTCGCAATGGGATCAAGCTCAACACAGCCGGGATAAACGCCAACCAGATCAGCTGCGCACCCATCACTTTTTCAAGCTCGGCCAGCCAGCCGCCGGGTGAATTCAGCCAACCAGTCAAACCAACCGGGCCAATCATCGCGTCGTGTGGCGGGGAGAAAAGAACCACCACTACGGTGATCAGCGACAAAGCAAAAATTGGCCAAGCCAGAATTCGAGTCAAGAAGTGCTTACCACTGCTCACTTCCAAATCTTCGGGTTCGGTGCGCTCGAACTTCATCGCTCTGACGGCAGGCTCCCCCAGCAGACTAATTAGTTCGCGCTTACGCCGTCCACCATCGGGCAGTCGTTTAATCTCGTCACGAGTTTGTTCAAGAACTTGCTTGCGTTCATCCTCGGAGAGGAAATCGAAGGCACGGCGAAGTTGCTCCAAGTAATTGCGGGCAGCACGTGGCAGGTTCTGGCTCATGGTTTTAACTTTACGTGGAGCGGGCAGCGCTAGAGCGCAATAATGCGGGGCAACGCCAGTGGCGTGCCCCGCATCGTCAATAGTTATTAGCGTCTAATCCTGCTTTATTTGCCAGCGCCGGCAGTCAATCCCCCGACAATGTACTTCTGCAAGAACAGGAACAATGCCATGACCGGCAACGCTGCAAGCACTGCACCGGCGGCAAAGACCGACCAGTTGGAAGTGAATTCTTCAGACACATAGGAGTAGAGCCCCACGGCCAGAGTCTGCTTTTCTGGAGAAACCAGAACGACAGAGGCCAGAACAAAGTCGCTGGTGCTAGAGATGAAGGACAACAGCCCCACCACGGCGAGAATCGGGGCAACCAGGCGAAGAATCATCGTGAAGAAAATGCGCGCATGGCTCGCACCGTCAATCTTGGCTGCTTCATCAATTTCCACCGGAACGGTGTTGAAGAAGCCGTACATCAGGTAAGTATTCACACCCAAGGCACCGCCAAGATAAACCATGATCAACGCGATCTGGTTATCAATTCCCAAGGCCGGGAACACATCGCCCAGGGAGGTCAGCAGAATAAAGATTGCCACTACAGCCAGCAGCTGCGGGAAGATCTGCACAACGAGCAAACTAACCAGACCTACTCGCCGGCCGGTGAAGCGCATACGCGAGAAGCTGTAGGCAGCTAGTGCTCCGAGGAAGACCGAAGCTACCGCCGTGGTTAGCCCGATGAACAGCGTGTTGGCGAACCAGGCTGCATAGGGTCGCTGCTCGTTGTGGAAGAGATCAATGTAGCTCTGTAGCCCGATGGTGCTGAAGAATCCGTTGGAGGAGAGCAAGGTTCCCTCGGGATTCAGCGATGCGGATAGTACGTACAGCAGTGGGAATGCCGCATAGATGCACAGGGCCACACCAATCAGGTGCCGCCATCCGGTGGTGGCGAACCACTTGCCAAAGGTTCGCCGAGCGGGCTTCGGGATGGAACGGAAAGTTGGTGTTGATGTCATGTCGGCGCTCATTAGTTCAGCTCCTCCAGTGCCTTGGTCTGCTTGAAACTGATAATTGAGATGATGGCAACGATCACGAAGATGATGATGGAGAACGCACTGGCCAAACCATAATCACGTTGGGATCCGACGAAGGCAACCTTATAAACCAATGAAATCAAGATGTCTGTTGCGCCGACGTTCAGCCCTGCGTCTTCCAAACGCGGACCACCTTCGGTGAGCATGTAGATGATGTTGAAGTTATTGAAGTTGAAGGCAAATGAGCTGATCAACAACGGAGCAACTGAGACCAGCAACAATGGCAACTTGATCAGACGGAAGATCTGCAAAGGCTTGGCACCGTCAATGGTGGCAGCTTCTGATAACTCCTGCGGGATGGACTGCAATGCGCCGGTACAGACCAAGAACATGTATGGGAAGCCGAGCCACAGGTTAACCCAGAGCACTGCGAACTTTGCGAGCCAGGGGTCGGTGAGCCATGGGATTTCCGCTCCGCCAAAGAGAACTTGGTTTACAAAGCCAAAGTCCTTGTTCAACATGCCTGCCCAGACCAGACCGCCCAAGAAGGCAGGGAATGCGTAGGGAAGAATTGAGATGACGCGGTAAATCTTGCGCCCCCTCATTCGCATGTCGTTGAAGACGATAGCCAGGAAAAGTCCCAAGAAGAAGGTGGAGGCTACCGAAAGGAACGCAAAGGCGAAGGTCCATACGGTCACCGAGAAGAGCGCGCTACGAATGGATGAGTCGGTGAAGGCACGGGTGAAGTTATCAAAGCCCACATTGATGGACCAGCCCGGCATCAGCTGCGAACCGTCCTCTGCGGTGAACGCGCCCACGCCAGTGTCTTTGTAGACGGTGCCCGTTTTCTGATCCGTCATCGTGTCAGCATTGCTGTCGTAGCTCAGTGATGAGGTGTACTGGTAGGCGGTTCGTCCGTCGCTGGTGCGCAGGGTGCCTTCAGCTGGATCATCGCTCAGTGCGACCTTCAGTGAGGTCACTTCCTCTTGGCGGCCCAAAAGATCAGCGAATTTTAGCTGTGTGTAGTTTTCTAGGCTGGCCGGATCAACCGGTGCAAAGGCGTCGTCCACGTCGCCTAGTAGCTGTTGGCCGTCACGTTCGATAACCATGGCCAGACCGTCAGCACCGTTGTACATCGTGACAGGGTAGCCAGGTGATCCAGCAACGCGTTCCTGGTTGGACTGCAAGAGTGAAGACACCGCGTCGGCTTTATCCGAGTTGTGCCCGGAGCCGTAGTTGGTGAACGCAATATAGCCGGTATAACCAATGACAAAAACTTGGAAGATAAGCAAGAAGATGGTGCCCGGAAGCAAGTACTTTGCAGGAAGCCAACCCTTTTTGAAGTAGACAACATTGATCACCACAGTGATCACTGCGATGACTGAGGCAATCAACCATGCTTCACGGCCGATAGCAGTGAAAATTGCGAAGAGCGCCGTCGCATCAACAAGTGCGACCAAAATGATCTTGATTAGCGTTGAGCCTAGGCTCGTGCTTGATGCATGAGCGAAGCGTTGTGCAGCTGGGGACAGCTTACGCTTGGGATCCTCAGTACTGTTCGGTGGTGCCTCAGGGGCTGTCATAGTCATCTTCCAGATGTGCCTGTCATTAAAATTCGTTCAGTGCTGGCCGGAGATAGACGCCGGAGCCGGCGGCGATGGCCGTTCCGGCTCCAGCGTTATCGGTACTACTTTGAGCAGGCGAGCCTACTTGTTGATGGCCTTTTCGATATCTTCGGTCATCTTCTTCCAACGCTTGGTTGGGTCGGCCTTGCCAGTGATGATTTCAGCTTCAGCAACACCCCAGTATTCCCATACCGCTGCCATCTCTGGAACGTTTGGCATTGGAACACCGTTGGCGCCTACTTCGCCGAAGGCGGCGATCGTCTTGTCAGACTTGGCGGCTTCGAATGCTGCCTTATTTGCAGGTGGACGGTTGCCAACTTCGTACAGCTCGGTCTGAACTTCTTCGGTACCGATGTAGTTGGTCAGGAACTCAGTAGCTGCCAGCAAGTTTTCGGTCTTCGATGAGACGAAGAAGCCCTGAACGGCAACAAATGGCTGCGCTTCTTCTCCACCGGCACTTGGGATTGGATCAATAGCTAGGTTGATCTTTCCCTTTTCGGCCGCTTCCACGTTCCATGGACCAGTCAAGAGGAATGGTGAGTCGCCCGAGGCGAACTTTTCCTTGGCAATGTCAGCGTCGATGCTGGTCTTTAGAGTTCCAGCCTCACCCTGCTCTGCCAGCCACTTGGCGAATTCAACGCCACCCTCGTTACCAATCTGCAGGTCCTTCGGGTCGTACGCACCGGTGTCATCGGTTCCGAAGACTGGAGCGCCAAACGAAGTCTGGAATGGGTAGGCGTGGAATGGGTCGCCCACTTCGGTGACCTGCACCAGGAATGGGAACTTGGTGTCTGCCTTTTTGCCAGCAGCGATCATGTCGTCAAAGGTTTTTGGGGCTTCCTTGACCAGGTCTGCGTTGCGCAGTAGGGCCAAGTTTTCGGTGGCATATGGCACGCCGTAGCTCTTGCCTTCGTAGCTCATGGCGTCGACGGAAACTTCTTGGAAGTCACCAGCCTTGTCCCCCAGCTCAACTGGCTGAACTACACCGTTGTTGACCAGGTTGCCCAACCAGTCGTGGGCGCCGATGGTGATGTCGGGGCCCTTGCCGGTAGGAACCTGACGCAGGAAGTCTTCCTGGATCTTGGAGAAGTCCTTGACGACCAATTTCACTTTGACGCCGGACTGCTTCTCGAAGTCGGCGGCTGCTTCTTTGAGCACTGGCTGACGGTTTGCGTCAACCCAAACGGTTAGCGATCCACCGGAGGCGGCAGCTGGTGAGGATTCTGCGGCAGCAGGGCTAGAGGATGGTTGGGTTGTTGAACCGGACCCGCCGCAAGCAGTCAGTGATAGAGCTGCAATTGCAGTCAATGCTCCGCCAAGTAGCCAAGGGTGTTTGTTCACCTTCATGGAATGTCCTTTCGTGACAACTTTGTCCGATGGGCCGGTGACGTTACGGTTTTCCGCAGAGCCGCCGGTGAAGTCTAAAAATGCGAGTGCGCATAATTTGTAAGCGTTTCCAGAGTGGCACAGATCACGAGACTTGGCAAGACAAAAGATAAAAAATCCGATTCTTAGGCAAAGTAGACAGATACTGGCGCTCAGCGGACGTTATTCATGAAAAGCAAGAATGCAAGCGTTTACAATCAAGTCGTCATCTATTATCGTTACCGTCATGACTCAAACACGTACCGACGTTGAAAACCTCGCTGAATCCAAAGATGCGCAGTGGTGGCGCTCCTCGGTGATCTATCAGATTTACCCTCGCTCCTTTGCTGATTCCAATTCGGATGGCATGGGCGACCTAAAGGGCATTACGCAACGGCTAGAAAGCATCGCAGAACTTTCTGTTGACGCCATCTGGCTCTCACCTTTCTTCTCGTCTCCGCAGAAGGACGCCGGCTACGACGTCTCCAACTACTGCGATGTAGACCCGTTATTCGGTACCCTTCAGGACTATGACGCAATGGTGGCGAAGGCGCATTCGTTAGGCTTGAAGGTCATTGTTGACCTTGTTCCTAACCACTGCTCTGATCAGCACCCATGGTTCCAAGAAGCCCTTGCGGCAGCTCCCGGCTCCCCCGAGCGAGATCGCTTTATGTTCCAGGACGCCCCGGAAACGGGCCTTCCAAATAACTGGGAATCGGTCTTTGGTGGACCTATGTGGACCGCCACCACTAACCCAGACGGAAGTGTAGGCCAGTCTTACCTCCACGTTTTTGATTCTTCGCAGCCCGACTTTAATTGGAAGAATGAGGAAGTTCGGGCTATGTTCCGCGATGTCCTTCGCTTCTGGTTAGATCGTGGCACCGATGGCTTCCGCGTTGATGTGGCTCACGGGTTAATCAAGGCTGAGGGCCTACCGGACTTCACCCCGAATCCGATGGCAGCTTCCATGGGCGGCACCGAAGAACTTGCACCATGGTGGGGTCAGGATGGTGTTCACGAGATCTACCGCGACTGGCGCAAGGTCATCGATGAATATGACGGTGAGCGTGTCTTGTGTGCAGAAGCTTGGGTTAATCCACTCTCGCTGATGGCCAAGTGGGTTCGCCCAGATGAGATGCATCAGGCATTCAACTTCCCGTACCTGTCTTGCGACTACGACGCGCAGCAGATCCGCGAAACCGTCGATGAGTCGCTGAAAGAATTTGGCGCGGTCGGAGCACCAAGCACCTGGGTATTGTCCAACCATGACGTGGTCCGTCATGCCACCCGCTTGGCACTAACGGACGAAAATCCTCAGGGTGAAGGCATCGGTCCAAAAACCCCTAACCTTCCGGATCCTGCGGTCGGCCTGCGCCGTGCACGTTCTTCAACCGCGCTCATGCTTGCCCTACCCGGTGGCGCCTACCTTTATCAGGGTGAGGAGTTAGGTCTTCCGGAAGCAATCGATCTGCCCGACGAAGCACGCCAGGACCCGACTTGGTTCCGCACCAACAAGGAACGCTACGGCCGTGATGGTTGTCGAGTTCCTTTGCCATGGGAAGCCGAGGGAGCCTCGTTCGGGTTTAGCGACAACGGCGAAAGCTGGTTGCCTCAGCCTGCCCAGTGGGCGTCTTTCGCTCGCTCGGTCCAACGTGATGATCCCGATTCCACGCTGAGCCTGTACCGAAAGCTACTGGAGCTACGCAAGACGCACAACCTAGGTGCGGGTCAGCTGACCTGGGTCACCGATGAACAGCCAGATCTGTTGGCATTTACCAACGGCAAGATCCTGGCGATAGCCAACTTCGGTCAGTCACCGTTGGATCTTGGGCAGCTGGCAAATGGCGCGCAAGAACTAGTGCGCAGTCAGCCTGCAACGGATGCGGAGAACGGGAGCATCCCTGCGGAAACCACCATCTGGTTCTTGCTGCCTTAGTAAGGTCACATGGTGCTTGTTCTATTGAGAGCACCGGTACTGTTGAAAAGTGGCCGCGGTCTGGAGATATTTCATCTTCATCACCACCGCGGCCACAAACACTTAGGAAGGACTTATCGTGGCAGGGATTAAAGATGTCGCTGAAGCGGCCGGAGTCTCTATCGCGACCGTCTCTCGCGCCTTATCGGGACGCGGCTCCGTCTCGTCCTCCGCGCAAGAGGCAGTGCAACATGCTGCCGCGGAACTGGGATATGTAGTTTCGTCCTCGGCGTCTGGCCTCGCCTCAGGACGCACCCGAAATATCGGAGTCTTAGTTCCGGTCATCAATCACTGGTTCTACGCCAGCGTGCTGGAAGGCATTACCAGCTCACTGATGAACGAAGGTTATGACACCACGCTGTATCAGCTGACCAAAGACCGGGCACAACGCGAAAAGATCTTCTCGGACTTCCTACTCCGTCAGCGTGTGGATGCGGTGATCGCGGTCAACGTTGAATTGGATACTGAAGAAGTCCAGGCGCTACACGCCTTGGATAAGCCTTTGGTTGGAGTCGGTGGACCGCTTCCCGGTGTTCCGACTTTGCATGTTGATGATGAAGGTATCTCCGCATTGGCCACTCAGCATCTAATTGCTTTAGGCCATGAACGTATTGGATTTATTGGTGGCAATGAAGAAACCGACGTTGACTTCAGGGTCCCCAGCCATAGACGCACCGGTTATGAAAGCGCACTGAAAGATGCTGGAATTCCCGTAGACGATTCTTTGTGTGTTGGTGCAGACTTCACCATGCCGCACGCCTACACGATTGCCAAACAATTGCTCGGCAGCCCGGCTGCTCGCCCGACGGCAGTGTTAGCCGCCAGTGATGAAATGGCCATCGGTGCCATACTCGCGGCCCGTGATCTGGGGTTGCAGGTCCCCCATGATCTATCAGTGATTGGCGTGGATAACCATGACCTCGCTGAGATGTTTGGTCTAACTACCGTCGAGCAGCGTCCACATGAACAGGGAAATCTTGCTGTCGCGATGTTGCTTCGGGCCATTCGCGGTCAGGAGCCGGCGGCAGCTCATGAACTGGAGCACCGTCTGGTTGTACGCTCCTCAACCATGAAGCCGCAGCCTACTTCTTAGCTTGTTCGTACCTGGAGCTACGGTAAGTAATTCTTCTGAAGTCGATAGTACAAAAAACTGCCCGAGTAACAACTGGAATGAGATCCAGCCGCTACCCGGGCAGTTTGTCGTTCAGTGTCTTCTAGAGCGCGCCTTCCAGATCAGCGGAAGTTCCCTCAACCTCTTCCACATTCAGGTTTCGGCCACGCGTCTCGCCGGCCCACAATACGGCACCGACCGAGATGACCGTCAGAACCATAATGTAGATAGCGATGGAGATGGATGACTTGGTCGTTTCGAGCAAAATCTGCGCCACGGTGGCAGCAAAAGCGCCGCCAAGAATAGCGCCGAGTGCGTAGCCAATCGAGATACCTGAGTAACGCACATGTGCAGGGAACATTTCGGCGTACATGGCCGACTGAGGTCCGTAGGACAGTCCCAATCCGACGGTTAGAACGAAGATTGCTACCGTGTACAGCACGATATTTCCCGTATCAACGAGCATGAACATTGGAATCATCCAAACAAACACCAGACCGTAGCCAATCACGAAGGTTGCTCGGCGTCCGATCACGTCGGAGAGCCAACCGCCAACCAAGGTGAAGATCAGCCAGCCAACCGAACCGATAGTGGTTGCCAAGAGCACCGGCGCCACTGGCATTTTGAGCACTGCAGTGGTGTAGGAAATGAAGAACGCGATCACCAAATATCCAGCGGCATTGTTGGAAATAAAGATCAGCGCGGCCTGGATTACCTGCTTGGTGTTTTTTGCCATCAGCTCGCGAAGCGGCGTGTGCTCGGCAGCTTTGCGTAGGGCCAGCTGCTTAAACACTGGGGATTCTTCCACAGCTCGGCGGATCACGTAGCCCACAAGAACAAGTACGACCGAGAGTAGGAATGGGATGCGCCAGCCCCAAGCCCCGAAGGCTTCGGGAGACATGGAAATTCGAAGAATGTAGAGCAAACCGGTAGCCAAGATCATGCCAATTGGCACACCGATCTGCGGGAAGGAACCGAAGTATCCGCGACGATTCTTGGGAGCGTGCTCCACGGCCATCAAAGCCGCACCGCCCCATTCACCGCCGGCCGAGAATCCCTGAATAACGCGAAGAAGCACCAAGAGGATTGGTGCTGCAATGCCAATGGATGCATAGGTTGGCAGCAAGCCAATCAATGCGGTGGCCACACCCATAAGAATCAGGGTGAGGACAAGAATTCTCTTGCGTCCGTAGCGGTCCCCCAAATGACCTGCTACCACCGCACCCAGTGGGCGGAAGAAGAACGAGATTCCGATCATTGCGAAGGAAAGAATCTGAGCTAGTCCAGGATTTGATGCACCGAGCGGTGCGAGGAATAGCGGGGTCAGAAGTGTTGCGGTGAGTTGTGCAAAGATGAAAAAGTCATACCACTCAATGGTGGTTCCCACGAGAGTGCCGGCGAGAACGCGACGCTCTTCCTGGGTGCGAGTGACTGTGGATGACATGGGCGCCCCTTGAAGCTTACTTTACCGACCGTTCGGACGGTTTATGATGCTCTCAATCATAAACACAGAGTGAAGCAGATCACAACAATCGCAGGTTTCTTGCCCAAACTCTGAATGCAGAGCTATAGACCGCGCTCGAAAAGAATTCGGTGTTCTAATAGAGAACGACTAAAATTTCGAATAAGAGCAACTATTCAGCAGTCGCAAGGCTCACAGCGAAGGCGCGTGGAGGCATTGGAAAATGCCGTGTGCCAGATTGAAGTTTCATGCCTACCTCTCAGACGCTTTCCCGCGGAATCCGCGTCCTAGAAATCGTCGCCAATTCGCCGGTGCATCTGTCTATCGCGGAGATTGCCGAAAAGCTTGAAGTGCACCGTTCCATTGCATACCGAATCATCCGGACTCTAGAACAGCATCACCTGCTCAACCGTGATGACGCAGGGCATATCCGTTCTGCTTCGGGTCTTGCCGTACTTGCCCGTTCGGTACAACATGACCTTCAAGCGATCTCCACAGTAGAACTCACCACGTTGGCCAATGAACTGTCTATGACAGCATTTGTTGCCGTCTGGGAGTACGACTTGTGCACCACCTTGCAATCCGTTGCACCCCTAAATTCGCAGCGCGCTATTGTCCACCGTCCCGGATCGGTGCACGGCATGGATGTAGGCGCTGCAGGCATCGCAATTCAATCGCATTACAGCAAAGAGCAATGGGACTCGCTGGAAAGCACCGTGGACTACCGCGACGCGGCGGTTCAGGCACGCCTCGACGGCTACGCCACCAGTGAGGATGAAGTTATCCAAGGCGTAACTTCCATCGCTGTCCCGATTGCCCAGCCTGGTCAGACCCCTGCCGCCTTGGCTGTAGTTTTTGCTAGCAGCACTGTTGATAGCTTCGAACCAATCATCGAGGAACTCAAACTGGCAGCACAACGCATTGCCGACAAGCTTTCTGCCTAATCATCGGCACAACGGCAAAAGGCGACCCCGCGATGAATCGTGTTTCACGATCCACTGCGAGGTCGCCTGTTCAGTTTCTAATGGAACTAGCGCACCCGCGAGAGCGACGGAGCTTTGGCAACGATAATCTTCATTGCCAGGGCCGCGAGGAAAATAACGGCAGCACCGCCGCTGGATACCCAGAACGCTCCGAGGTAGCCCAGCGAATCAGCAAAGACACCGGCCAAGCCGTTGCCGATGGCCGTGCCAACAACAATGCCGGCGGAGAGCATAGTCATCACCGTAGATAGTCGGGCAGCCGGAGCAACTTCCCCACCCAGAGTCATGACCGTGACAATTACCGGTCCTACGGCAAAGCCAGCAACAAACAACGCCACGACCATCCATGGTGTGCTTGAGGCCAGGTGAAGACCGAAGCTCAAAATAGTCAGCAAAGCACCGCAGAGAACCCAACGGTTGATCTGCCTAAAGTACTGTGGCCAGGCGGCAACAGAAATGGCTGCGATGGCACTGGACAATCCCATGGCACCATAGAGCAGGCCACCCTGGTTCGAGTTTCCCTGTTCCCCGGCAAAGGCCAAGGTACCGGCGGCAGAGGAACCAAAAACAGTTCCCAGTGCGATCATGCCCAGGACCAGCGCACTGATGGCAGCAACTTGAGCTCGAGTAATTGACACCTTTGGTGCACTCTTCGCGCCAGCTACCGGCTTCACTACATTTCCGGTGCGGTGCGTGGCAAAAATTGGAACCAGCACTAGCGTCAGAATGGCGGCTAAGTACAACGGCAGCACAGGATCAACCAGCGAAGCCAGCAAGCCGACTGCCACCGGACCGAACACAAAGCCCAATTCATCAAACATGGATTCAAGGCTTAGTGCAGCCGAAAGCACTTTGGGATTTTTCTGCTGCTGGCGGGTCATGGCAATCCACCGAACACGAGACATCGGGCCAACCTGAGGTCCCGTTGCTCCGGTAATGAGACACATAAGAACCAGCAACGGCACAGACAGTTCTGGCCCGCTGGCGCCAAGGAGGGTAAGCAAGACCAGCAAAACACTATGGATCAGAGAGACGGCCACCAAGATGGGACGCTGACCAAAACGGTCAGCAAGGTAACCAACGCTAGGCCCGCCAACGGCAGAGCCTAAACCAACCATGGCAGCAGCAAGACCACCCAAGGCATACGAGCCGGTGGTGGCTGTCACCAGGGTCATGGACCCGATGGTAAGCATCGCCAGAGGAAGGCGAGCAAAAAATGTTAGCGGTAGGAACGGTGCTCCTACCAGGGGAACGAGTGCAGAGTAACCGGATTTCATCGCTGAATCCTCACGGTTTCCTTTGGACAACGCATATTGAGTCAACAAAAACTCCATAACGAAGCGTACGTCGTCCCGCGCCCCCCGACGTACAAAATTTCCCAAGCATGCCTAATGGCACTACCTTCAAGATAGCTAGCCGGGCGGAACAAGTCCAGTTCTAGAGACTAAGGGTAAGCAACCCCTCACGTTGGATCGTTGAACCGTGCTGAGTTTTGAGCACCGAGACGCGATTAGTAATGCGCTGCTTCATCTCTGCCACATGCGAAACCAGACCGATGGTCCGCCCACCAGCTCGCAGATTTTCCAAGGCCTGCATGACTTCTTCCAACGTTTCGGCATCGAGGGAACCGAAACCTTCATCAACAAAGAGCGTTTGCATATCCACCGCTCCAGAATGGTGGGAAATCACGTCGGCCAGCCCGAGGGCCAGCGCCAGTGAAGCCATAAAGGTTTCACCGCCGGATAGGGTCTGGGTTTCGCGATATTTTCCGGTCCATGAATCTAGGACACGCAATCCAAGACCAGATTTTGAATTGCCTTGCTTGGAGTCGTCGTGGTGCAGTGAATACCTCCCACCACTCATGGCATCAAGACGTTCAGTTGCCGCGATGGCCACTTCTTCTAAACGGGCGGCCAGCACATAGGTACTCAAGGTCATCTTGTACAGATTCTCGCCTCCACCTCGAATGACCTCAGCTAGGGACCGCAACCGCCGATAGGACTCGATGACCGGTCCGGCATCCGCGCGCAACTTCTCAAGTTGACCGACCGACTCGTCGTGGCGTTCCAGTCTGGTTTGCGCTAGAACAACACGTTCGCGGGCCACTTCAAATTGCTCCTCCGCGGCGCGGGCCAATTGGGCGGCTTCTAGGATCTGCTCTTCATCAGGTGCTCGGAGACCGTCAGTTTCAAGTTCCAGTGCTTTGCGGCAATCTTCAGACTGTTCGAGAGTGGCAATGGCACTGGCTAGATCCGCGTCGGTTCGCTGGATCTGTCGCAGCTGTTCACGCTCTGGTGCATCAAGCAAGGCGGCCTCAAAGTCAGCCAGAGTGGCAAAACCTGCACCAGTTCGTTGTGTATTCCACGTGGCTTCGGCTTTATTTAAAGCCGCGACTGCGTCATGAAGCAGCTGTAAAGACTGCACGGCTCCAGACAGTCCATTGGATTGTTGCGAAAGTTCTGCGACCAAGGCTGCGAGATTATCTTTACCTTGGCGTAGTTCTGTCAGCTTGGCGTCCAACTGCTTCAGCTGCTCCGCCAGCGATTGGGCGTTTTGCACAGCGGTGGCGTGCTCCAGCGACACCTGCGAAACGCGGGCCGTTAGCTGTTCGACGCGTTGGCGTACCTGCTCCAGTTTTTTCACTCGTGCAGCCACTTCAGTCTGGCGCTTGCTAGCTTGCTCCAGCGTGTTTTGTGTTTCCCCAAGGTCAAGACGTAGCTGCTCCACGGTGTTTTCGCCCGCTGCCTGCTGAGCCGTCTCCAATTTTGCTAGGAGCATGTCTCGGCTTTGTGCGGTCTTTTGTCCTTGGGAACGAGCACTTGCCACGGCGGCTTCAAATTCCAAGATTTGTTCATCATCAATCAGCGCAGCATCGGCATCAGCCTGTGCCGGTGCCGGATGTTCTGCCGAACCGCAGACCAGGCAAGGTTGCCCATCTTCCAACGCCGCGGCCAGTCGCAATGCGCTTTGGTTTAGTTGCTCTGTGCGCAGAGCTAACAAGCTTTTTTCGGTGTCAACAATCTTCAGTTCTTGTGCACTGGCCTTTTCGCGGGCTGAAAGAACCTTTTTCTTTAAATCATCACGGACCGTCGCATGCCCAATTTGGGTTACGAGCAGCTGCTGACGCTCTTTGACTTGTTGTAAATTTTCACCCGCGGCCACTTGGTCCAGGTCTTCGGCCTCCAGCTTTTCTCGTTCAGTTTTCAGCTGAGCTACTTCAGCCTGAGCTTTGTCCCGGGTCTGCTTATGCTCTGTTGCCAGCTGTTCTGCTTTGCCGACTTGAGCCGCCAGCAACGTGCGCTTCTGTTCTTCTTCGACAGCAGATTTGGCCACGGCGTGTTCTTCGGCTGCCACCAGCGCGCGCTCTCGAAGATCTTCGAGGGCTTGAATATCAGATCCGCAATCTAGTTCAAGCGCAGTGTTTAGCCACAACTGATGTTTTTCCCACGACAAGGTGCTCTCGTGCTTGGTCGTCTGTGCAGTTTTGACCTGCGCCAGGTAGGCCTGCACCGAGACTGCCTTGACGTCATGTTCCAATTTGCTGGCTGCGATCGTTGCGCCTTCATGCTGTTGGGCATAACGAGTCTGTGTTGCGCGCAGTTCGCCCAGTCGCGCAAATACTCTTTGTTGCTCTTCTAACTTCTTAGCGTCCTGAGCAGTTCGCGTCTTTTGTACCCGCAGCTTTTGCGCTTCTTCATCCGCCTGCGCTCGCAAGACATCGATGCGGCGGTGAAAATCAGCAAAGCGGTCATCGACACTTAGTAGCGCCGCATCATCTTGCTCTTCGGAGTTCGTCGGAACTTCCCTACCAGCTAAGAACGCGGCGGCTTCAGCGGCAATGGATTCTTCGCTGGCGCTTAGACGTGCCTCAATGGTCTCCGTGTTTTTGCGTTCTTCGGCCAGCCTGGCGGCAAACTCTTCTTCAATCCGCGCGTAATCGCTCGTGTCGAATAGGTTGGCCAATAGGTCTTCGCGGTCCTTGGCCTTGGCACGTAAGAAATCTGCAAAACCACCTTGCGGGAGCATGACCACTTTGGCGAATTGCTCACGGTCCAGTCCCATGAGACTGCCCAAGACATGGCCAACTTCATCGTTACGCGTCGACAGTTCCTTCCACCCGCTACCGGTGAACTCGCGCAGCAGGCTAGATGCCTTCTGTTCAGTTGTCTTGTTCTTGCCACGCTTTGACGGGCGCATCCATGCCGGTGATCGAGTGACTTCAAATCGGCGATCACCAATGGTCAGTTCACAAACAATTTCCGGCGCCAAGTCTGACGCTGCGTGGTCTGAACGGATTTGTCGGCTTCCAGTTCGGCTACCGGGCAGCGAACCGTAGAGCGCATAACAAATTGCGTCCAAGATACTTGATTTACCAGCTCCGGTGGGGCCATCAAGGAGGAAGAGTCCCCCGTCAGCTAGTTCATCAAAGTTAATCTCTTCACTGCCTGCGAAGGGACCAAACGCCTGAATTTGAAGTTGATGGATTCTCACTGGCTAACCTGCGATTCTCGGGTGGCACGGATGACCGAAGTGATGACTTCACGTTCTGGTTCATCTACAGAACGTTCACGCACATGCTCCATGAAGTCGCTGACTACTTCTTCGGTACTGCCCGCCTTGGCCATTCGTTCTGCATAGCTTGACGGCTTTTCTTTGTCATCTGCACCCTCCGGCGCAAAGTTCAGCACCACGGTACACGGGAAGCGTTCGCGGATTACTGTCATGGCATCCGCTGGCCGTTGCGAATCAGTGAGCGTGACCTGACACCAGGCGGTGGTGGCGAATTCAAGAGCAGGATCACTGAGCAGATCTGCCAGTTTGCCTTTGAGCACCGCTAACTTTTTCGGCACGGTCAGCAAGATTTCTTGGATTGATTCAATGCCTTGAGCATTGGTGTCGATAAGCCACACACCTTTGGTTTGATTCACTTCAGAGAATGAATAAGCCAAGGGTGAGCCCGAGTAGCGGACATGCTCACGGACTTTCTGTCGCCCGTGGAGGTGCCCGAGCGCGGCATAGTTGAAATGCTCAAATAGCTCGACCGGTACCACATCAAGGTTGCCGGTGCTGAGTTCGCGTTCTGAGTCGCTTCCGATTCCTCCCGCGGCAAATAGATGAGCCATGGCGATTGATACAACCGGTTTGTCGATGCCAGTCCTCGTCTTCAGATGCTCATCGATGGTTCCAATGGCCGCGCGAACCACTGCTTCATGGCTGGCCTTGGTGACACCCAAACGCTCCATGACCATTCGTGGTTCCAAATATGGGATCCCATAAATCAGAACCTGGTGGTCTTCAGCTTCACGAACTACCGGAATGAGCATGCGGTCAAGATCCGCAATGATGTGCACCCCAGCGCTGTCCAAAAGGTCAGCACCAAATCCTAGACGAGACGCTGAGTCGTGGTTTCCGCTGGTAATCACGATGGTGGCACCTGTGGCGCGTAGTTCTCGCAAAACCCAGTTGCACAGCTGGACGGCATCCACATGCGGAAGAGCACGATCATAAATGTCACCTGAGATCAGCACCACCTCAACCTGCTGATTGATGGTGATGTTAATAATCTCTTGCAACACGGTTCGTTGCGCTTCGAGCAAGGAGGCACCGTGAAAGGTCCGTCCCAAATGCCAGTCTGAAGTGTGAAGCAATCGCATGTTTCCAACCATATGCAATAACAGGGACAACTTGGACATTAGAATAGAGGTGTGAATGAAACCGGTGAATCTGCAGTCCTGCCAGAGAACTACTCAGACAAGGTGTTTGCGATCTTGCTCGGCCTAGCCGACGGCGCAACCCACGCCCGTGACGACATCGATCCCGGAGCCACCGAAATCCTTCCGCTCTACATGGCCGATGGCCTGCTAGAAGCGTTGGAGTGGGCTCGTGACGGTGTTGCTAGCGATGAAGCCGCCTGTATGTGGCTGGCTGCACTTCGCGGCTACAAAAAACTTACCGGGTCCTTCCCGGCCGGCGCTCCGGAACCCCTGAGCCGCTGGATTGATAAGGAATTCCCTAAGGTCGAGATCTTCGAGAAGATCGCCGACGGAGACCCGAAGAACATTGCTGGGCTAAACAGCGTAGACATGGGCCATCCAGGCCGCCCAACAGCGCCGGGTGCTGACTCCACGGGTGTGTTGCCTCGTGCAGCCATTACCGCGTTGTTGGCTCGCGTTCCTGTGGGCACCACCGAGTCCTTGGCTCGTTCCGCAGCCTTCCTAACCCACGACGTTCAAGCAGCAAAAACCGCTGTGGCCGCGGCAAAGATTCTTCGCACCGCGATCGAGCGCAGCGAAGAGTCCGCTGGCGAGTGGGAGTCACTGCTCGAAGGCCTTGAAGGACCGTCGGCTGATGCCCTGCGTGAAGTGGTCACCAAGATCCGCGAGAACATTAGCCTGTCCCCCTCAGCAGCCTACGACGCTTACTTTGGTGAGAATTCTGTTGAAGAATCCGAGGAATCTGATGTCTCGGCAGCTCCGGAGTCGATCGTTGCCGATCCAGAAGATCGGGATCCAGAGGTTGACGCTTACGCCGTAGCCTTGCTGGCTGCGATCTATGGAACCGAAGCTGTCGGAGATCGTCCGGCCAGCGCGTTGGATGACATCATTTCTGAATTACACGATCGTTGGATGGATCTAGTCGCTTAGCCATTGCACTGAACCATGACGAACTGAAGGCCGGCTCATTGAGCCGGCCTTCAGTTCGTTAATGCTGAAATTATTTGACGGGTTGCGAACTAGACGGTCAGTCCGAAGCCGCCAACCATTTGCATAAATTCGCCTTCGGAAATGATCGAAACTTTCTGACCATTTTCGCGCAGGCGCAGTACGTGTTTTGCCTTGTTGGTCAATCTGCCGTTGGCAAGATCCTCAGGAACAAAACCGTCACCAACCACCAGTGCCGTGGTGGCACGGGTTACCCGCGAAGCAGTTTGCGCACCGTTCTCCGCAGCCAATTCTTTGGCTTGTGAACGGGGCAATGCCAAGTTGCCGGTGAACACCATGATCTGCCCGAACAATGGATGACTTGGGTCAGCGTCGTGGTTTGGCGTCGGGTTAGGACCTTCTTGCGGCCAATTATTAAACGCATCTTGGGGAGGCAAGGGATGACCCGATGCCAGCCAGCCTTGAGCGTCGCGGGTTGCCCGCGAGTATTCGTCGCCTGGCAGCCAGGCCGAGGTCAGTCCGAGGCGAACACCGTAGTGGTCAGCGGTCTCTAGCAGTGACTCAAAGCCTGCGCGTTCGGCGATATCGATCATTGCCCAGGCACACGCTACGGAGTCGGCGAGCGCCTCGTGGTGATTCTCGATGGGGTGCCCTGCTTCTTCAGCGACGAAGGGCAGTGAGTAACTCGGTAGGTCGTAGGCCTTACGCGAAAGTTTCACCGTGCAGAGGTGAGCGATTTCCGGTACGCGGATCCCACTGGCTTCAGACGCGGCACGGATTACACCTGAATCAAAGGAGGAATTGTGGGCGACCAGTACGTCAGGCCCGATGAAGTCCAGTAGCGCTGGCAGTAGCTCGGTAACGCGCGGAGCATCAACCACCATGTCTGGGGTGATGTGATGAATCGATACGTTGCGCGGGTCAAAGTGGTCAAAGCCCACAGGCGGCTTCATGAGCCACTGTTTGGTTTCAACGATCTGCCCGGAACGGACTTTGACCAGACCCACCGAACAGGCGGAGCCGATAAAACCGTTTGCTGTCTCAAAATCTACTGCTGTGAAGTCCAATGCCACGCCCAATAGCTTACTCTCCTTAGCTCAAGACTCGGCATTCAAGACCTCGGCTAGGTTCGAAGGGAATCTGCCAGGTTGCATCGACCCGGCCGGCGTTTTCCTTGCATGTCAGTGCTGACGTGCGCGTATTACCCATGGCCCGAAAACTGGGAGGTTCTACCAAGGCAGGGCATCTCACATTGGAGTGGTGCGTGGTTTATGAGTTGAACAGCGTCTTATAGTATTCGCTCAGTCCCGGATAGTAGTTAGGTTCAAACACCACAAGGACAGCGTCTTTTCCACTCACGGCAGCGACCAGTCGGTCCAGATAAAATTCCCATCCAGGTCCCACCGAGGAGGCCATCTGCGGATCAAGTCCGGGCATCCGGAAGACCAATTCGCTCCCCTCGTCCCGAGATTCGATGTGCAGTTCCAGCAGCCAGATTTCGTTGCCCTCGCCCGTGCGAACTTCCAAATGCAAGGCGCGCTGGTCGCAATCAACAATCTCCACCGACTCTGTGGGTGAGCCTTCTTCGGCACTGAGCGTGACCTGTACCCGCCGGTTCGCGGGCTCCCCCTGCCAGGTTCCAAACCACTGATCTAGATAGTCCGAGTCAACGAGGTACCGCCATAATTCAGTGGTGCTGATCCCGAAAGAGCGCCGTAATTCCAAGACATCCAAATGATCTCGCGTCCCCGTTCCTTGGATACTCATGGCGGTTCTCCTACGCGATAGCGGCGGCATTGTCGAAGTCTTCAAAGAGTAACAAGAGTCTCTTAGACCAGGCAGAGCAATGCCCCGCCAGTGGCGAGGGCATTGCAATTGATGTACCCGTTCTATTCCAGCGATCAGGCGGTGGCTTTGCGCAAGGTGAGATATGAACCAGCAGCCATCAGTACAGCTGCGAGCGCACCCCACAGGCTGACAGACCCGGCAGTCCAAGTCAACGCCCAGCTCCAGAACTGATCCCAGAAGCTCGTGAAAGTGAACAAAGCGATAATGCCCAGGATCAGCAATCCCAACAGAGTAAAGAAGACCACCATGCCGGCATGGCGCCAGCGCATGTAGATGGTTGCGATAAAGAACCCAACCATGAACAGCAGGACCATTAGCACGAAGTAGAACATGATCTGGATGAACCCGTTATTGTCGGCAATCCATTGCAGTGCGAAGAATCGTCCGTCAAGTCCCCACCCGCCGGTAGCGGTTTCCACCAAACCCATGAGGTAGTAGAAGACCGAGAGTACTAGGGCACAGACCGAGAACAGCATTAGGGTACCCAAGTAGAAGGTACGTCGCGAGATGCTCATCGCCATGGAGAATGGGAATGTCATCGTCAGCGCTTGAATACCAAGCGCCAGGAAGTACCACATGGGTGCCTGAGCTCCGCCGCCATACAGCACGCCGTCCCCTCCGCTTCGGCGAACCAACCACCAAATAGCCACAGTAAAGAGGAACGCACTGATCAGGATCATCAGCGGAATACCGATAAAGGTGGCTTTATTGATCAGCTGCATGCGCGCAACTTTCATGATGCGGTTCATGCTCGTGCCTCCGTTCTTTCATCAGTTCCTTCGTTGGTGCTCAACGCACTGCGAACCACCAGCTGCTGCAGTGAGACTGGGCTCAAATCCAACCCCATGAGCTTTGCTTGTTCGCGTTGGTCCGCGCTGAGCTTGGCCTTGATGGTCACGCTGGCCAGCGCGCCCAGTGAATCACGGTGCAGTACGTCGGCCGCCCCAATGAATTCTTGGACCCTCTTCGCATCGCCGGTTACGGTAACAGCGGCCCCACGCAGCTCTTCAGCGTCACTGTCCACTACGATCCGGCCCTTGTCGATCACGATGACGTGTTCAAGCAGGTTCGCCACCTCATCGATCAAGTGGCTGGAAAGCACGATGGTCCGCGGATACTCGGCAAAATCTTCAACCAGGCGGTCGTAGAAGATCTGCCGTGCCACGGCATCCAAGCCCAGATACGGTTCATCAAAGAAGGTGATCTCGGCGCGAGAAGCCATGCCGATGATGACGCCGACAGCGGAGAGCTGACCGCGGGATAGCTTCTTGATCCGGCGCTTGGTAGGCAAGGCGAAGGCCTCAACGAGATCTTGAGCAAGTTGCTCGTCCCAGTTCTCGAAGAACATCGCCGCGGCTTTGAAAGCTTGATGGACTTTGAAATCGTCGGGGTACTTTTGCGATTCGCGAATGAAGCAGATGCGCGAAAGGATCAGGTCATGCTCGAATGGTTCGTGCCCGAAGATGTGCGCCGTGCCCTGATCAGGGTAGTTCTGTCCGGTTAGGATGGACATCAGTGTGGTCTTGCCTGCGCCGTTGCGGCCGAGCAGCCCGTAGATCCGGTTAGGTTCCAAATCCAGAGTCACATTGTCCAGGGCGCGTACGTCTTTATACGTCTTGCTCAGCTCGCGGGTGGCGATCGCTGTTGATCGAGTCATGCCGTTCCTCCCTACCTCGTGATGGTTTTTAGCCTGCTGAACCGGTCTTGATCATGGATACCAGTTCTTCGATGCCGATGCCGAGCTTGGATGCTTCGGCGGTCAGTGGTGCGATGAATTGCTGTTGGAATTTCTCGCGGCGCTTTTCGCGTAACCGCTGTGGCGCGCCCTGCGTGACAAACATGCCGATCCCCCGCTTCTTGTAGAGCAGCCCGTCTTCCACCAATCGATTAATGCCTTTGGCAGCCGTCGCTGGGTTGATCCGGTAGAAAGCCGCGAACTCATTGGTTGATGGAACTTGCGCTTCTTCAGCTAGAACACCAGAGATGATGTCGTTCTCGATCAGCTCAGCGATCTGCATGAAAATCGGTTTCGAATCATCGATCATGCTGGCCCCTCTCCGTGCTCAAACCCACCAGGTTAGTTAGTGGGTTAGTTACTCATGCAACTAACCATAGAACCCATTCTGGTAGAGCGCAAGCCGTGACCCATTTTTCCTTTCTGGGCATTCTCATAATCAATGCATACGAAAGCCAAAATTTCGTTGAAATTCCTCAGCATTCCGCGCTTTTAACTGCTGTAAAACAATCCATTTTTCTTGTCCGAGAGTTCCCTTTGACCTGTGCCTTAGGTTCTACAAGTGGTCGTCCTACGAATCACACAGTAATGAATTCAATGATTATTGCAGCCCCCCTTCCGAAAACATCAAGGAAATTCATGAACGTCTTGCTCTTTGCCGCTGCCGATATCGCTGCCATTCTGATCCTCACCTTTGGCCTCTACCTTCGTCGCCACCGACGCCGAGATTTGGCGGTGTCCTACATCGGAATCAACATCGGTGTTTTCGCCGTCGCCACTGCACTGGCCGGAAGCACCGTAAGCGCCGGATTGGGCATGGGTTTGTTCGGAGTTCTCTCTATCATCCGCCTACGCTCAACCGAGCTGGAACAGCACGAGATCGCCTACTACTTCTCAGCTCTGGCCATCGGTCTGATCACCGGCATGGGCCCAACCCCCATCTGGCTGCCACTGGCCTTGGTCGCGCTCATCCTTATCGCCATGCTCATTGCCGATCACTCCAAGGTTCTTCCTACCTACCGACACCAAGAAGTCATTCTGGACCGTGCTATCGCTAACGACGCTGAGATGTTTGCCCACCTGAGCCTGCTCTTCGGTGGAGCAACCATTCACCAGGCCGTTGTTCAGCAGCTGGACTTGGTCAATGACAAAACCATCGTCAAGGTCCGTTATTCACAGGCCAACGATGCGCTACCAACCTCAGCTTCGACCCGTTCGGTCGAAAATCATGAAGTTATTTCGGAGCAAGCACGATGAATTTCACCGACAGTCTAGAAACCATCAGCCTTGAACAGCTCAACGAGGCCGCCGCTTTACAAACCCGCACCGACCGCAAATACATATTGACCGAGCAGCAGGCAGAACAGGTACTTCCCCTCCTAGCCCAGCAAGCACTGGTCCTGTCCATTGATGGACGCCGGTCATCGGACTACACCTCGGTCTACTTTGATACCCCTGACCTAGCCAGCTTCCATCTAGCCGCCCACCCGCGTCGACGTCGCTTCAAGGTACGCACTCGTAGCTACATGGATACCCAGCAGTGCTATCTGGAAGTGAAAACCGAAGGTGCCCGTGCACAAACGGTCAAAGAACGCATCGAGCATCCGTTTATCGCTCGGGACGCGCTGAGCGAGAATTCGCTGAACTACATTCAAGAGACTTTGGACCACGAGCTAGGAAGCTGTCCCATCCTTCCCAGTGCACTGACACCAGTGATCGATTCTTCCTATACCCGTACCACCTTGTATCTGCCACAAACCAATAGTCGGGTGACGGTGGACGAGAACTTGGTATGGCGGGATCCAAAGTCAGGCTTCCAGCTTGAATGCAACGAGATCATCGTGGAAACCAAATCAGCTATGAATGCTGGGCCTGCCGACAAGTTGTTGTGGAGCCGCCAAATCCGGCCTTCGCGGATCTCAAAGTTTGCCACCGGTATGAGCCTGCTGCATAAGCATCTTCCAGCCAACCGCTGGCACAACACCACCACACATAAAATTTCCACCGCAGTATTCCTGCATCCTTAGGAGCATCATGATTGACTCACCCAAACATCGGGCGCAGTCCCCAGGTCGTTTCTCCGTGAAATCACCACGCGTCTTAACTGCCGTTGCCTCATTGTCCATTGGCGCCCTAGCCTTGGCCGGTTGCAGCAATGCTGCCCAAGCGCAAAGCGTAGTCAACACGGATATCAGTACCGAAACATCAGCCTTCTTTAATGCCGATTCGGTGCACGAGATCAGTGTGACCGCGGAGCCTGATGACATTACCAAAGCACTCAAGGCTTACGCAGCTGATGGAACGAAGGATTGGATCTCGGCCGACGTGACCATTGATGGTCAGACCTTCAAGAATGTCGGCATGAAGCTCAAGGGCAACTCCACGTTGCGTGGAGCTGACGAATCATCGGATGCTGCCACCCTTCCGTGGGTTGTGCGGTTGGACAAATTTGAAGAGAACCAAAGCTACTCAGGGCGAACAGAATTTGTTGTTCGCACCAACTCCAGTGAATCCTCACTCAATGAGGCCGTAGCCCTTGATTTGCTCGGCGAGGCAGGACTTGCCACCGAGCACGCCGCGGCCACACGATTCAGTCTCAATGGTTCCGACGCTGAACTGCGTTTGGTGATCGACAACCCGTCCGATGAGCTCTACAGCGATGAAACCTTTGAGGGTGATGGCATCACGTACAAGGCTGATGCTGACGGTGACTACTCCTACCGAGGGGATTCAGCAAGCGACTACGAATCAGCCTTCGAAGTTGAGGCAGGTGAAGATGATCTAACTCCCATCGCCACGTTCCTGGACTTTGTGAATAACTCTTCAGATGAAGACTTCGCCAGCAAGCTCTCCGAGTATCTCGACACCGACCAATTTGCCACCTACTTGGCCATGCAGGATCTGGTCTCCAACACAGATGACATTGACGGCCCAGGCAATAACTCGTTCTTGCGCTACGACACGGCAACCAAGAAGATGACCGTCGTGGCGTGGGACCAGAACCTATCCTTCGGTTCGATGCCAGGTGGCATGGGCGGAGCAATGGGTGGAAACGGCGGCGGTCCAGGAAAGATGGACGCCGATTCATTGTTGACCAGCATGCTGCCTGATGGACTCAAGCTAGCGGATGCCAAGAAGCAGATTGCTGCTGGCACGGTTCCTGACGGTATGGAACTGCCTGAACAGATGAAGCTTGAGGACGGCACCAAGCTCATTGATGTTCTCAAGGATCTGGTTGATGGCGACATGCCGGACGGTCTCACCTTTGGTGGAGGCGGTGGTGGCCAGCGTCCAGAGATGAACGGTGACGGTGGTGCACCGGGTGGGAACATGACTCCCCCAGATCAGAATTCAACGGATGATTCCAAAACCACTGACTCCAAGGCCACTGACTCCACGTCTACGGACACTGGCGATAACAAAGCAGCTGGCGGTCAGGGCGGCGGCAAGATGGGCGGAAAATCTAACCCGCTGGTAACCCGCTTCTTGGCTGATGAAGATTTCAAGGCGCAGTATGAGTCAGCAAAAACTGAGCTTTCCGACAAGCTCTACGCCTCGGGAACCGCTGAAGAAATTCTTAAAAAGTGGACCGACCTGCTGACCAGCGAGGCCAGTGATCTGGTTGATTCAACGACGGTGACCAGCGAAGCAGATTCGATCCGCACGCACTTCACCTCTGATTCGGCTGATAGTTCTTCATCTACGACCCAGCAGCCATCAACCGCTCCAAGATCTGAGGAGGATGACGCCGCACCAAGCGCATCAACTTCAGCAGCTACTGATTCCTAAGCATCACTTTTCCCAAAAGTCAGGCCAGCATCCCGGTACAGGGATGCTGGCCTGACTGCTTAGAATCGCTAAGAACTTAGTCTTGCTTCAAGGCTTTGTCAACGGCCTCGACAATCACGGGGAGCAAGACTGCAAAAGCACGTGCTCGGTGCGAGATCGCGTTCTTTTCTTCCGGCGTGTGCTGTGCCATCGACTTGCCAGCACCCACAGGTTCAAAGATCGGGTCATAACCGAAGCCATGTTCACCAGCACGTTCGGTGCGTAGCGAACCTTCAACCTTACCCAGCTCAACGTGCTCGTCACCGGCCGGGGTGGCCAGCGCCGCGGCACAGACAAACTGTGCCCCACGGTGCTCTGCGGCTATATCGCCAAGCTGCGCAAGCAACAGGTCAATATTCGCTTCATCATTGCCGTGGACACCGGACCAACGCGCCGAGAAGATTCCCGGAGCTCCGCCGAGCACATCTACGCTCAAACCCGAATCATCGGCGAGCGCAATGAGTCCGGTAGACGCAGAGATTTCGCGGGCCTTCTTTAGCGCATTGCCTTGGAAGGTTACTTGGTCTTCTACTGGATCTTTTGCGCCGGCAGTTGCGGCGTCAATGACCTGAGTATCAACATCCAGTCCGGGCACTTGTCCGCGCAGCAGTTCGCGTAGTTCACGCAGTTTGCCTTGGTTATGCGAAGCAAGGACTAGAACTGGCTTGCTCATTTGGTGTTCTTCAGAGTTTCGCGCTGGATCTGAGCCAGCTCGTTGGTTCCGCTCAAAGCTAGATCCAACAGCTCATCAAGTTCGGAACGCTTGAACGGTGCACCCTCGGCAGTACCCTGAACCTCAACAAAATCACCGCTTCCGGTAACTACGACGTTCATGTCGGTTTCTGCACGCACGTCTTCTTCGTAAGGCAGGTCCAACATTGGGGTGCCGTCGATGATGCCTACTGAGATGGCAGCGACCGAGTCGGTGAGCACCTGGGCGTTAGCCTTCACGATGCCCTGGGAACGAGCCCACGACAGTGCTTCCGCCAGTGCCACGTAGGCGCCGGTGATTGCCGCGGTGCGGGTTCCACCGTCGGCCTGCAGTACGTCGCAGTCAAGCACGATGGTGTTTTCGCCCAGCGCCTTGGTGTCCACTACTGCGCGCAAGGAGCGGCCTATGAGTCGGGAGATCTCGTGGGTACGTCCCGACAGCTTTCCCTTGACCGATTCGCGGGAGTTACGGGTGTTGGTGGCGCGTGGCAGCATTGCGTACTCGGCGGTGACCCAGCCGGTGCCCTGGCCCTTGAGCCAGCGTGGCACACCTTCGGTGAAGGATGCGGTACACAGTACTCGGGTGTTTCCGAATTCAATCAGAGCCGAACCTTCGGCCTGAGCGGACCAGCCGCGGGTGATGGTGATATCTCGAAGTTGCGCGGCTCCTCGGCCGTCAGCACGTAAAGTCATAGTTCCATCCTAACCACGCTTGAGTGCAGCTGTTGCGCCGATGTGCCAAGAGTTGCGGTGAAATGCACCTCGCTTGTGGAAAACGAACAGCACCGCAGAATTGGACTGTCCAATTCTGCGGTGCTGTTTGTACTCTGGGTTCGTTACTTTTTGCGCTTGAGTAACGGGAACTTTCGAGTTTTTTCATAAGAAATTGTTGGCAAGGTACCGGTACGCGTCTTGAGGTAGTCGGTGCCGCGCTCCCCCTTGAACTGCACTGGTTCCTGATCTTGCTTCAGGCTTCCTGAGTACACTCCGTAAGTCACGCCAGATACAGCCACGGCAATGCCGCCTTCGTAGGTGCCCTTGGCTTCTTCAACCACCTTGTTGATGTCAGTCCATACCGGGATATGCGTCAGTAGCATGCGTTCAGCGCCTGCAGCCGTCGCCATTTCGCCGGCACGCTTGCCGGTCAGGTGCACACCGTCAATGGCGTCGTCGCGGCCCTCTTCAAAGGCTGCTTCGCACAAGAACATGTCGGCATCTTTAGCAGCTTCAACTAGGCCGTCGCAGGTATCGGTGTCACCCGAGTAGGTCAGCACGCTGGTGAGCATTTCGCCATCAGGACCAGGCTCGGTGGCTTCCACGCGCAGGGCGTAAGCCTCTTCGATTGGGTGGCGCACCGGAATAGGCGTGATCTTGAATGGGCCGATATTCACCGGCTTGCGCGGGGTCCAGACCTGGAAGTCATAGTCCTTGGCCATGGTGTCGCCGTCAGGCAACGAGTACGCCGTCTCAATACGATCGGCGGTATCTTTTGGACCGTGGACCAACATGCGGTCTCGGCCCCACCCATTAGGATCCCAACGGATGGCCACATGCATGCCACAGAGGTCCATGCAGTGATCTGGGTGTAGATGGGAAACCATGATCCCATCGATATCTTTGATATCTGTGTAGCGCTGTAGCACGCCTAAAGCCCCGGAGCCCAAATCCAATAGGATCTTCCAGTCGCGGGTGCCATCAAAGGCAGACACCAGGTAGCAGGACGCAGGCGAGCCCGGTCCCGGGAACGACCCGGTACATCCAATGATGGTCAGCTTCATTCGTTTCTCGCTTTCGACGCGGCAATCAACTGCGGAGTAATCCGCGCGATGGCACCGGTCGGATAGTGGGCGGCTACATGGTCCACGTGACGCACCTGCAAAACCTCAGGTCCGAGGAAACGGCGAGCCAGTACACCAAAGCTATCAGCGTTGCCTGTGGCAAGGAACTCATGACTCGCCGGGCTGCCGTCTTCACGAACCAAGGAGTGACGGGTCAATGCGCGGAATGCGTCCTTGGCTGTTTCCTCGGCACTGGAAACCAAAGTGACGCTGTCCCCCATGACGTAGGAGATCACACCGGTCAGCAGCGGATAGTGGGTGCAACCCAAAATCAGCGTATCGACCCCGGCTTGCTGCAACGGTGCCAGATATTCTTGGGCGATCTCCAATAGCTCTGGTCCAGCAGTAATCCCGGATTCCACAAACTCAACAAATCGTGGGCAAGCAACCGAAGTCACTTGCAAGTCAGGAGCTGCAGCAAAAGCATCTTCATAGGCACGGGAGCCGACGGTCGCCTGGGTTCCAATGATGCCGATTTTGCCTGTCTTGGTGCCGGCCACGGCACGTCGAACGGCCGGCTGGATGACCTCAACGACGGGAATGCCATAACGCGCGGTGTAACGTTCACGCGCATCGCGCAAAACGGCTGACGAAGCGGAGTTACAGGCGATCACCAAAAGCTTCACCCCTGCGTCAACCAGCTCGTCCATAACGCCCAGCGCATTGGCTCGCACCTGCGCGATAGGCAAAGGACCATAGGGTGAATTAGCCGTATCCCCAACGTAGATCAATGACTCACCAGGCAGCTGGTCGATAATTGCTCGGGCAACAGTCAGTCCACCCACACCGGAGTCAAAAATCCCAATCGGAGTATCAGAATCGGGAGCCGAAACCTGACCGGTGGCAAAATAAGAATTCATCGATTAAAGCTCCGCATCCATCAGTGCGTTGATCAAAGTTTCTTGGATCCACGAGACCAAGTTGTAAACCAAGGCCAAGTATTCGTCCGGGCTCTGCACCTCGGCGGCATCAAGAACCTCGGAAACTCTGGCTGCATCATCTTCGTTGCGGATCTCTAGACGCTCAGAGAGAACTAAACGAACGTCGTTAAGTGCTTGGGCGAAGCGCTGAGCGTTGTCTTTTTTCAAAACAATCTTGTCAGTTTCCATCAGGAATTGAGCTTCACGTAATTGACCGATCTTGGTTGTAATCAGATCTGCTTCGGTCAGTCGACGGTGCTCCGCGGCAACCACCGGATCCTCGCTAGCATCCGGCAGCAGACGGGCCAGCGCAGGATCTGCAACTGCAGGAAGATCCATGGACTCCGGCCGCATGCCGGTCAGCGCGTAGAGCGGATCAATGTCTTCGGGTAGCTGATGCACTTCGGCGCGATCTTCAAGCATCAAGATGACGTCATTAAACAGCTCTCGCAGTAGCTTGCGTTCAGGTGCATGGATGGTGCCGGTAATACCGTGCGCACCATATTTGAAGGCCTTGGCCACGTTTAGGCTCCCTGGGTCATGGTCGCGTTCAAGCCGAAACCGTGCATCGCTTGCACATCCGATTCAATGGCTTCGCGGCTACCGCTGCGCACCATGCAGAAACCATCGTGGTGCACCTGCAGCATGAGCTGTTCGGCTTTTTCCTTAGAGAAACCGAAGTATGAACGGAACACGTACGACACGTAGCTCATCAGATTCACCGGGTCATTCCACACAATCAAGCGCCATGGCTTTTCATTGGTGGCGGCGGTTTCGATTTCGGGAAGTACATCGGGCATTGCGGTCATAAATTCCATTTTACGCTTGGATCGTCAACGCCACGCAGGACACGGTAAATATCATCTTCAGCGTGAGCCGTTATACAGTAAAACCGGTCGCTGGTATCACCAGCGCCACCGTTGACCCTTTTCGATCCTCAGGAGCGTCCCATGCGCACCAGCCTCTTCACCGACCACTATGAGCTGACTATGCTTCAAGCCGCGCTCGAGTCCGGTGCGGCCCACCGCCCATCCGTGTTTGAAGCATTTGCGCGGCGCCTTCCCGAGGGACGACGCTATGGCGTAGTTGGTGGCACCGGTCGTCTGCTCGAAGGCCTAAAAGATTTCCACTTTGATGATGAGCAATTGCGCTTCCTGAGCGATAACAAGGTAGTGAACGCGCAGACCATCAAATACTTGGAAAACTACCGTTTCTCCGGCAACATCTCTGGCTATGCCGAAGGTGAACTGTACTTCCCGAATTCACCACTGTTGACGGTGGAATCCACCTTTGCTGAAGCCTGCGTGATTGAAACCTATCTGCTTTCGATCATGAATCACGATTCGGCCATCGCTTCGGCGGCTTCCCGCATGATTGCTTCGGCCGGCGACCGTCCATGTATTGAAATGGGCTCGCGTCGAACCCATGAAGAATCCGCTGTGGCCGCAGCTCGCGCAGCGATGATTGCTGGTTTCACCTCCACCTCAAATTTGGAAGCCGGTGCACGCTACGGGCTAAAGACCGTTGGCACCTCGGCTCACTCCTTCACATTGCTTCATGATTCGGAGCGGGCCGCCTTTGAAGCGCAGGTCGCTTCCTTGGGCAAGGACACCATCTTGTTGGTTGACACCTACGACGTAGAAAATGGTGTGCGCACCGCCGTTGAGGTTGCTGGTCCGGAACTTGGCGGGGTACGCCTTGACTCTGGTGACCTGGTGCAGCAGGCAGGCTGGGTTCGCAAGCTGCTTGATGATCTGGGTAACTGGAATACCAAGATCACCGTCACCTCGGACCTAGACGAATACGCCATCGCAGCCTTGGCTAGCGCACCGGTTGATTCCTACGGGGTGGGTACCGCACTGGTCACCGGTTCGGGACATCCGACTGCGTCTATGGTGTACAAGTTGGTGGCGCGTCAAGACGACGCCGGCGAATGGATTCCAGTGGCCAAGGCCGCCTTGAATAAGGCCAGCGTTGGCGGACGTAAACATGCAGTGCGCCAGCTCAACGACCGTCAGCGCGCAGTTGCCGAGGTTATCTCCACAACTTCGCACACCACTGGTGGACCGGAGCGAGAATTGGTAGTACCACTGGTTGTAAACGGTGAAATTGATCAGTCCTACACCGGCGCTTCGGGCGTCAAGCTGGCTACTGAACGCCACCGCACTTCAATTCAGGAGTTGCCTGGTGTGGCACGCAAGTTGCAGCGTGGAGAACCGGTCATCCCGACCATCATGATCCAAGCCTAAATAACTGCAAAGTACCCACCGCGCCGCCAAGGAGCCTGCAATGAACCGAGCACTATTGATCATTGATCTACAGCCCGATTTTTGTGAGGGTGGCGCCTTGGCGGTTGCTGGTGGGAACGCGGTAGCTGCGGCTATCGCCAAGGATGTTGCCTTGCGCGTTGCGAGTTACTCCGCGATTATCACCACTCAGGATTGGCACATTGAGCCCGGGGATCATTTCTCGGATCAGCCGGACTTTGTGGACTCTTGGCCCGATCACTGTGTTGCCGGAACCAATGGGGCTGCGTTGCATCCGCTGATTGCGCAGCTGAACGTGGATGCGCACTTTGCCAAGGGCCGCTTCACCGCAGCGTACTCAGGCTTTGAAGCAAGACTGCTAGATACGCAGGCCGATATCGCGGATGAAAGCGGCGTACTACTTGCCCCGTGGCTACGCTCGCGACAGATCGACACCGTAGACATCGTTGGTTTAGCCGCAGATCACTGTGTTCGAGCCACGGCCTTGGACGCCGTGGCAGGAGGCTTTACAGCCACTGTCATCTCGACCCTGACCGCTGCCGTGAACGGTGAAAACTTACCTACCGTCCACGAAGAATTGCGCTCAGCAGGCGTCAGCGTTGTGAGTGCGAGCTAGCCTAAGAGTCCATGAGCCATTGACCAGCGTCGGTTCAATTGACATGCTAGGTGCACACTTTTCATGTTGATGAACGGACTGCGTATGAGAAAGCTCGTGTACTACGTTGCCACCACTCTAGATGGCTTCATCGCTTCCCCAGACGGCGGGGACCCCAGCGGCTCAGAGTTTTTCCCAATCACCGATGACCTCATCAAATTCATCGTAACGAACTACCCGGAAACCTTGCCAGCGCCTGCTCGTGAAGCCATGGGGCTGTCTGCGCCGGGCGAGCATTTTGACACTGTTTTAGAGGGTCGATCATCGTATGAGTTGGGCGTGGCCGCCGGCTTGAGTGATGCCTACCCGCACCTTCGCCACCTAGTATTTTCAACTACGTTGACTAGCGTTGGTCCTGGTGTTGAGCTCGTCAGCGAACGTGGCCTTGAACGGGTACGCGAGTTGAAGTCCGAGGACGGTAAAGACCTATGGCTTGCCGGTGGCGGAACACTTGCCCATAGCCTGCTACCGGAAATCGACAGGCTGGTTCTGAAAGTGAACCGCTCAATTATCGGCTCGGGAATCCCATTGTTCAACGGCCCATTCGCGTTCCACGACTACCAACCAACCAGCGAGGTACTTCTCGACTCCGGAGTCCGGGTTCTGGTTTATGACCGCGTCTCGTCCTGACGTGCACCAGCTGCGATGAATCCTGCGTATGATGCAGAGAATACTTGCGCCGCACCAGAGACGACCGCCCGGATGCGATCTCTACAATGCACCCGGGCGGCCGGAAAAATGACGTCAGTGTCTGCGCAGAGCGTTATCTGCGCTAAGCGCTACTTGCGTCCAACAAACCAATCTTGCAACTTATCAATTCTGGCTTGCAACTGGTCAGCGTTGGCCTGAGGCACTGCTGGCCCTCCACACACGCTACGCAGCTTATTGTGAATCTGACCGTGTGGTGCTCCGGTGCGAGCAGCCCAAGCGGACACATTCTTAGAAAGCTTGGTACGCAGATCCATCATCCGTCGGTGATCCGAGACAGGTTCAGGCTTGGTAGCGCCCTTACTGATCTGCTTGTTCTGTTGCTTGCGTAGAAGCTCAGATACCTGCTCGGTGTCTAACAGACCGGGAATGCCTAGGAACCCAAGTTCCTCGTCGCTACCAATATCTGCACCGGTACCAAATTCGCCGCCGTCAAAGAGCACACGGTCGAAGGAAGCTTGAGAATTCAGTGCCTCAAACTTACTGCGCACCAGATCATCGCTGGCCTTGTCTTCCTTGTTGGCAGCTTCAAGAAGCGAGTCATCAAGACCGTCTTCTTCCTTTGAACCTTCACGGTCCAAGGCGTGGTCACGTTCAACTTCCATCTCGTTGGCCAGGGCCATCAAGATTGGCACCGAAGGAAGGAAAACGCTGGCTACCTCGCCGCGCTTACGACTACGCACAAAGCGTCCAACAGCCTGCGCAAAGAACAACGGAGTTGAAGTACTCGTGGCGTAAACGCCAACACACAAACGCGGAACGTCCACGCCTTCAGACACCATGCGCACAGCGACCATCCAGCGTGCCTCAGATGCCGAGAAATCATCAATCTTCTGCGACGCTTTAGGGTCATCCGAAAGAATCGTGGTGACCTTTTCGCCACAAATCGCTTCGAGCTGTGCGGCGTAACCGCGCGCGTCTTCATGGTCGGTGGCAATGATCAGTCCGCCAGCATCTTTTACGGTGCGACGAACTTCGGACAGGCGTCGATCCGCTGCTTGAAGCACCGAAGGAATCCAGTCACCGTGCGGGTCCAACGCGGTACGCCAAGCATGGGCCGTGATGTCCTTAGTAAACCCTTCACCAAGGTTTGCTTCCATTTCCTCACCGGCGGCGGTACGCCAGCGCATATTGCCCGAGTACGCCATGAAGAGCACAGGACGAACCACATGGTCAGCCAAGGCGTTGCCGTAGCCATAGGTGTAGTCAGCCTTGGAACGGCGGATGCCATCACCTTCGTCAACGTACTGAACGAAGGGAATCGGTGCCGCGTCGGAACGGAACGGTGTACCGGTCAGGGCAAGACGGCGTGTGGCCGGTTCAAATGCTTCGCGGATACCGTCACCCCAGGACAGTGCGTCACCTGCGTGGTGGACCTCATCCATGATGACCAGGGTACGGGCACCCTCAGTTTTTGCACGGTGTACTGCTGGCTTCAGCGAAACCTGCGCATAGGTGACAACAACACCCATATAGTGCGAACCGTGGCGTCCATCTGAGTTCTTGTAATTGGGGTCCAAGGCGATACCCACGCGCGCTGCTGCGTCCGCCCACTGTTTTTTCAAGTGATCGGTAGGCGCAACAACGATCATGCGGTTGATCTTGCCAGAGTCAATCAAAACTTTTGCAAGGCGCAGTGCAAACGTGGTTTTACCCGCACCAGGGGTAGCCACTGCCATAAAGTCTTTGGGCTCAGTATCAAAGTACTGAGCCAGTGCTTCCGCCTGCCAAGCTCGAAGCTTAGGCCCGGTGCCCCAGGCCGTACGCTCCGGATACGCTAAAGGGAGTTTGTCTTCCAGTGGAAGCTTGTCACCAAAATCAAAAAGTGTCTCGGTCATATACCTTTTCCCGGCCGCGTGCTGTGTGTGAACTAGTGCTGTATTTCTTAGGCACTAACCCATCAAGGATTCGTAAACTTCCTTGCACTCAGGGCATACCGGGAACTTCTTTGGGTCACGGCCTGGGGTCCAGACCTTGCCGCACAGAGCAATCACTGGATCACCGGACATCGCCGATTCCATGATCTTTTCCTTCTGGACGTAGTGGGCAAAACGCTCATGATCGCCGGCCTCGACACTCTGGGTTGTCTCGGTACGTTCGATTGTTGCTGTGCCGCCACGGGTTTCTTCAGACTGTTCCACCATGCCTTCAAGTCTAATACGTATTGGTCTGTACGTGGGTCGTTAGCTCATGGGAGCTTGTCCACATTCCACGTCCAAAACACGCTTCACGGCGCTCTCACCTGCCTCGTTTCGACCGCGCGGACGGCGCAGAATTCACCGGGTTTTAACATCAAAAAACGACACGGGAACATCGATCAAAAATTGCGTCTGATCGGTGTGCCCGTGTCGTACTGGTACCAAGTCTGCTATTTGTTCAGCATCACAGCTTGCATTAGTTCAGGTGCCCGCTTCTCATACCATTTTCCGCCAACGATAATCCCAACGACCAACAGCGTCATTCCGAGGATTAGTCCGACCGCTAGGGTCACCAGACCCAGCGCCGCAGACTTTTGGATCCAACCGATCACATAAGGAATCAACACCGGGATCAGCAAGACCGCCATGGAACCAACGGTTCCCAGCTGCGTTAATGCCACGCGTACTCCGTTGCCCGGAGGTGTTTTCATGGGGTTATCCCCCGGCAATGGAACAGCATAGGTGTACCGGGCCGAAGCCAGCGAAGCCACTCCCAACGCAATGAGCAACGCGGCCAAGGAAAGCCCCAGGTCCCCGGCAATTCGCCAGCTCTGGCCGGAAATGGCGCCAGGCAGAATTGCGGCCAGCAGCACCGGAATAATCGAAAGGGTGAAGCAGGCCGCGGCACGCCCCGCCCTATCTGCCTTGCCATGAACGCCAGTAAGAATGTGCAACGCAAAAGCAGTGTTGTCATAAGAGATATCTGCAGAAATTGAGAAGCCCAGCAAGATACCAATGATCGGTCCGATCAAGAACATCATGGTGTAATCGCCGGACTGATTGCCGCTGAACCAGAAAATCAACGGAAGAACCGGCACCAGCAGCACACCAATTGCATATCGCGGATCTTTGAACCAGTAGGTTAATGCTCGTGCAGCTACGGCACCAGTCGGCGTGGCAGGAACGAACTTGAAAAAGCCGAGGCCACTTTGTTTAGCAGCGCGTTGTTCGGGCGGCGGGGTCACCGTGGCTTCTGCTGTGGCCTTGTTGACCAAGAAGTAGAGTCCACCGAGGTAAACGATGGCCAGTACCAAACAGATGGCAAACTTCGCATAGTTCCCCGAGGCCAGCGCTCCTGGCAAGGCAGCTGCGGCACCCAATGGGGTGTAGGACAGAACATTGGTCAGTGGAGCAAGCCAATCCATCATGCTCTGGGCGGCTGAAGCTACTGAAGAAATGATTGGGCCAAAGCAGATGAGTACAAGGAACAACAAGGCAAAGGTAAGCTCGCGGAATCGGCGCTTAGCACGCAGTGCGGTGGACATGATGGTCAGGTACTGGCAAACCAGTATAGCCATCACCGCGGTAGCTAAAGCTGCCAGTACAGCCACCGGCAAGATGGCAACCTCTAGGCGCCAGATCAGTGAAGCGCCGATCAGTCCGATAATGGTGAGTATTGCTGGCACAGAGATGAAGCCAGAAAGTACCAGTGCCGGGCCTAAGGTTTTTTGAGGAATACCAAAGTGCACAAAGCGCGAAGGTTCCAGAGTCAGATCTACACCGGTCAGTAGCGGCGGAATAATCGCCCAGCCGAGCACGGCAAGCGATCCAGTGATGATACTGATTTCGGAAGCAATAGTGGTTTCACCGGCCGAGACCACTGCGAAGATGGTGAGCATCGTGATCATCCCAAGGGCGTACACGCCACCGATGATCACACCGATCAGTTGACCGATTGAGCGTTTAAAACCGTTGCCCAGCAATCTCAGTTTTAGTTTGAGGATGTGCGCAACCATGACAACCCTTCGTTATTTCCGCGTCCGCCAACCAGATCCACAAAGCGATCTTCCAAGCTCATGCCGCCACGGACATCGTCTACCGAACCCTGCGCCTTGAGCACACCGCCAGCGATAACTGCCACGTGTGTACACATACGCTGCACTAGATCCATCACGTGCGAGGAAACGATTACGGTACCGCCATAGGCAACGTAGTCGTTAAGAATGTCTCGGATGTTCGCTGCCGAGACTGGGTCAACAGCTTCAAAAGGTTCGTCGAGAACTAGAAGTTTTGGAGAATGGATCATCGCTGTGGCCAAGGAAATCTTCTTGGTCATACCGGCGGAATAGTCCACGACCAGTTTGTCGCCGTCGTTACTCAGGTCCATCACGCGCAGCAAATCTTCGGTGCGCTGGGCAACTTCTGCACGGTTCATTCCGCGCAAGAGACCCGAGTAGCTGACCAGTTGCCGGCCGGTCAGACGGTCAAATTGCCTCACCCCGTCGGCCAGCACACCTAGGGTCGCTTTGGCTTCTTGCGGTTGGGCCCAGATGTCCAGACCATTGACCAGCGCCTGGCCGGAGTCCGGACGAAGCAGGCCGGTGGCCATCGACAACATTGTCGTTTTGCCTGCACCGTTGGGGCCGACGAGACCATAAAAAGATCCGGTGGGAACTTGCAAGCTGACGTTGTTCACTGCGACTTTGGGGCCAAATTGCTTGGCGAGGCCGCGGATATCCAGTGCGATCTGACTCATAAAATTAGCCTAGCAATTGCCCTAGTCAGAACACATCATCCTTTGGAGTTATCCTCGCAGACAGCAAAGCGCCGCGGTTCAAAGATTTCTCTTTGAACCGCGGCGCTTTATTGCTGTGACTTAGAACAGCAATCGTGCCAATTTCTGACGTGAGGCTGCAACACGTGGATCGGTATTACCAACCACCGCGTAAAGCTCAATGAGACGGCGGCGAACGCGTTCACGCTCGTCGTCAACCAACCGAGAAATCAGCGTCACCAAACGAGCAAACGCATCTTCTACGTGGCCGCCGATGACATCAAGATCAGCGACTTCCAACTGCGCAGCGATATCCTCTGGATTCTGCGCAGCCTGTTCACGTGACTTGTTCAGGTCAAGGTTCTGCGTGCGTGAAAGCAAACGAACCTGATAGATACCAACCTGTGCATCGTGGTCGTTTGGCTTCTCGTTCAGCGCTTCGTG
Organism: Glutamicibacter sp. MOO4; assembly: GCF_056934395.1. Taxonomy (NCBI): domain Bacteria; kingdom Bacillati; phylum Actinomycetota; class Actinomycetes; order Micrococcales; family Micrococcaceae; genus Glutamicibacter; species Glutamicibacter sp. MOO4. The sequence goes on along the minus strand of NZ_CM167800.1, from coordinate 739,279 downwards.
ATAAGCAGCTTCAGCTGCAGCGTAGTCCCCCGCATCAATGGCATCGATGGCCTTCTGATGCAACGGTGGCAGTGCTGGCTCAGTGTCGGTAGCAGTTCCGGAGAACGGTGGAACAGTTCCGCTCAGACCCTGCTGAACTGCCAACTGTTCAAGCTGCACAAAGAGCTGGCTGATCTGTTCTTCGGCCGCTGGGCCTTGGAACAGCGGAACCGGTTGGCCCTTGATCAGCGCAACAACCATCGGGATTTGCTGGGCTTGGAAAGCCTGAGCAATCTGCGGGTAGGTTTCTGCGTCAACCAAGCCGAGGACAAACTTGCCTCCCTTGGAATCGACCAAACGAGTGAGCAGTGCATCAAGATCAACTGACACCTGGACACGAGGCGAACCCAAAGAAACGATGGCTGGCACGTTCTGGGACAAGCCAACAAACTGTTGGAAAGCCGCCTCGTCCACATTGATGGTCCAGCTAGCAGCAGTAGCAGCCGCCGAGCTGTCAACAGCCTTTGGGGCCTGGTTAGCCAAGGCCGACAGGTCTACCGCGCCGCGGGTCGATGGGATGTTCTCTTGAGTCATGGGTACTAGTCAACTTCCTTTACACCGAGTAGGACCTGATCAGCTGAGATCAGCTGGATCTTATCGTCAGAGCCATCAGCAGGAATGTAGAACATTACTGGTTCAGCGTAAGTGCTTTCTACGCTACCGTTGGACTCATTCTTACCCAACAACTGCTGGGTGAGCTTGTCCGTGCTCTTGAGCGGATCAGCATCTTCAGTTCGTTCGAACTTTGCCTTGTTCTCCAGCTTGCCAGCAACAATGGCGCCGCCGTCTGGGGTAGATACTACGTAGGTATCACCCTTGTTGACACTGCGCTTGTAGCTCACCTTTGCCTGGTCAGCATCCTTTGACTCAGACTTCTGAGCGGCATGGATTGCCTTGATGAAATCAGAATCAGCGAATTTGTCCGCCTGCTTCGACTTCTCGTTGGTCAAAACATCGCCCAGTGCGTCCAGTGCCTTTTCAGGGGTCATCTGCAAGTTCTTGGCGTCAGCGGTCAACTGCTTGGTAGCAGGATCTCCCACAGCAATACCTGGGAAGGAAGAGTTTGGCAGCATTTGGCCGGCAAAGACTACCTGGTAGTTTTCACGAGCACTCTTCTGTACCAAGGTCAAAGCCTGTGGCAAGGTGTTGGCGTCGTTGTCCTTTGCGGTAACCACGGAGATTACGCGAGGGAACTTGGCACCACTAGCGTTTGGTACAGCGGCCGAACGCAAAACCTGAGTATTCAGGGCCTCTGGCTTATCAACCTGGAACTTCTCCTTCAGCATGTCGTAGCGCTTGCCACGCAGGTACTTGAAGGCTCCGGCAGTACGAGCTTCCAATGCCTTGGAGTCGTTCTTCTCGTCAGCAGCAGCGACCTGCTTCTGCACATCAGCCAAAACATTCTTCAGCTGTTCTTCGGTCAGCACAGGGAACTCGGTAGTTTCCTTCTTGCTGCTAGATGCCGAAGCGGATTCATCGGCAGGAGCCGAGGAGGCTGGGCTAGAGCTAGCATCTGCAGACTCCGAAGGCTTTGCGCTTGCATCATCCGAAGGCTGCATTGGCAGGGTCACGCCAGAAATTGTCAAAGCAACGACGGCAGCAGCAGCCACCGAGTGCTGGGTGTTTGTACCCTTGGTCTTTGGCTTACCTGGACGCATAACCAGCAGTGCCAGTCCGAAGACCAACAGCAGTGCGCCAGCAATGATCAGTGGCAATGCGAATGGCATTGCATCGTCATTGGCGTAAGTTACGGAAATATCCACTGGAGCGGCGTCCTTTCCGTCAGCAGCCAACAGCAGTGACCAATCACCGGAGTCTGGAGCAGTCCAGCGGTAGGTCATGGTGCCATCGGCACTCTGGGAATCGAAGAAGATGTCATCACCAGCAGGGTTAGGTACTTGCGCATCACCCTTGACATACTCGGCAATCATCTTATGGTTCTCGGTATCGATACCGGTCAGCGAAACGTGCGCTGCCTTGTCAACCCAAGCGTCAACGTCATAGCTACGGCCCAGAGACGCGGTGAAATCACCCTTGCCCTTAATGACCAGATCTATGGGGTCCAGTTTGGAATCATCGATCGATGGCTCGATCAATGTCAGCGGCGCCTCACCGTCCAGTTGCGGCATGGAAGCGGTGACCGTTTCGGGCGGGGCCCAAAAGGTCTTCTGTCCGATGCCAACTACAAGGGCCACAGCCCCTAGCAGCATCGCGATCACGGAGATTACTTTTCGCACGAGTTCACCTATTCGCCTACGTCTCACAGCAGTTCTGTCCCAAGTCTAACGAGTCCAGCGCATTCATGGTTCCGTTCTTCGCTTGTGAAGTGACTCATTAGCTATTGCGTTCGGTGTCTTGAAACACAAAATCATCTTATTACCGCGATATGCTCAGTGCCATGGAGCAAGATCAGCCGCGTGAGCACCGCGATCCCAACGAGACCGACGAAGTTGTTAGTACGCCACAATCCGGTTCAGAATCACCATCAACTGGATCGTCTGCTCCTGACGCGTCTTCGGCAACTGGGCCTATACCGACGGCCCCGCACACTGTTTCGGCGCAAGACGGTTTGGTCCCCCGGCTGATCACCACCCTGAACAAATTACTTAACGTGCCTCAGCGCGCCGCGGCACTGGGCGAAGAGCCCGAGCACCATTCGGGAGAAACATTTGAACCGTTCCCCTCGTTGCACCCGATCTCCATGGGCTTCTTGGCCACGATCGGTGTGGGTTTGGCGCTGGGCGGTTTTTACCTGCTAACCAACGTTGGTTCCCTACTAACTTGGATCGCCATTGCGCTGTTTATTGCGTTGGGTCTGGACCCGGTGGTTCGCTTCCTGATGCGCAAGGGACTTTCTCGACCGCTAGCAGTGGTGGCAACCATGGTGGGGATGCTGATCATTTTTGGTGGCTTCATGGCGCTGATCATTCCAACACTGGTTAATCAGATCTCCACGTTCATTGCTCGCGCGCCTGAGATCGTGGCCGATTTCTTGAACACGCAATGGGTTCAAGACATTGATACGCAGTACGCGCTCACTGAACGAGTGACGGAAGAGGTTGACCGGTTCTTTGGTGATTCAGGTGCCGTAACCAACGTCTTTGGTGGCGTTCTCGGCGTGTCACAAACCGTTGCACAGTCGATGTTTGGCGTGCTGATTGTTCTGGTCTTGGCCATCTACTTCTTAGCTTCACTGCCAGGCATGATGGGCTTCTCGCTTCGCTTAGCCCCTCGTTCAAAACGAGAACGGGTCGCTGGGTTAGCTGAAAGGATTACCCGCTCGGTAGGTAACTACGTCATGGGCCAGGCCACTGTGGCGGTTCTGAACGCATTGGTTGCCCTGCTGTTGATGACCATACTTGGCGTTCCGTTTACTGCTTTGCTTACCCTGCTTGTCGCAGTGCTCGCTTTTATACCGCTAGTGGGCGGTGTCATCGCCGGAATTTTAGTCACCTTGGTGACGCTCTCGCTGGGTTGGCAGACTGCGGTAATTTACGCGGTTTGCTACTTCGGCTACCTGCAGGTTGAAGCCTACTTCGTCTCCCCACGCATCATGCGTCGAGCCGTTGCCGTTCCAGGTGCAGTTGCGGTGATCTCGGTGATTGCCGGAGGCGCCTTGGCCGGAGTCACCGGTGCGTTGATGGCTATCCCGGTTGCAGCCAGCGCCATGATTCTTTTGCGTGAAGTGTTCATCGCACGGCAGGACCGCCGCTAGTTACTTGTCTGCTGATACTTCAGCCAAGCTTAGTAACGGTAGGAACGGGTATCCCAGCAGTGCGAATGCCAATGTCGCCTCGCGGTAGCTGCAGCGTCCTCGCCGGACCAGTGGTCCGCTCGCCACGCCACCAGATGCCCTACTCCAACGCCAATCTGTCGATTGCAACCAGGGCAGGTATAAGTCTTACTCGCGTTCATTGGTGAGATTTTGCGTACGTGCCACTGACCATCGGGGGCGTCTTGCAGTCGCACCACGCCAAAGCGTGCTTTTTGTAACCAGTCATCGGAGCCCGCTTCGTAGTCTGATTCTTCATCATGATTCCGCGCATTACCCGGACGTGAACTCTTGGGACGGCGTGGACGATTTGAACGAGGCATGTCATTAATCATGCCGTATCTCCCGGCGCATTACGCAACCACCTAGTAAAGTGTGTGAAGTGCGTTTAGTGGTTGCAAAGTGTTCAGTAGATTATGAGGGCCGTCTTCGTGCCCACCTCCCATTGGCGACTCGTCTGGTGATGGTCAAAGCCGATGGTTCGGTACTAATTCACTCCGATGGCGGTAGTTACAAGCCATTGAACTGGATGAACCCGCCGTTGACTCTTCACGAGGTTGAGCCGGACGAAGATGCCGCCGCGATGGGCGCTATTGCCACGTGGACCGTGGCCAGCGCCAAGACCGATGACAAGTTGACCATCAACTTCCACAGTTTTGAGCACGACTCGGCACACATTCTTGGCACCGACCCGGGGCTCATCAAAGATGGCGTCGAAGCTGATCTGCAGCGTCTGCTCGCCGAACAGATTGACTTGCTCGGTGACGGTCATAAGCTCATCCGCCGTGAATACATGACGCCTATTGGTCCTGTCGACATCCTCGCGCGCGATCACCAGGGCGCCACCGTTGCGGTGGAGCTCAAGCGTCGCGGAGATATCGACGGCGTTGAACAGCTCACCCGCTACCTAGAGTTGCTCAATCGTGATCCCTTGCTGCGACCCGTCACCGGAATCTTCGCTGCCCAGCAGATCAAACCGCAGGCCCGCACGCTGGCCGAGGATCGTGGAATTCGTTGCCTCACTTTGGATTATGACGCGATGCGCGGTGTCGATGACTCCGCTGGGCGCCTTTTCTAACCGTTCTTTGAGATCAATTGCCCGCAGTCGATGACTCAGAGCGTTCTGTCTTCTAAGCTGAGAGCATGACTTCGACGCGCTATGCACTTTTCGCCACCTTAGTTTCCGATGGGCTCGAGGTGACCGACGGCGTGTTAGCCGTTGATGGTGACCGCATCAGATTTGCTGGGAATAGAGATGACTTCGCTGCCCTCTCTGACTCAACCGACTACGAGATCCGAGAGCTTGATGCTGGATCCATCATCATTCCAGGACTTGTTGATGTACATTGTCACGGCGCATTGGGTACAGATTTTTCAGCGCCAGATCGCTCGAATATCGCCCAGGCTGTGCAATTCCTTCACCGCGCAGGAACCACAACCTTGCTGGCGTCCCTCGTCACTGCAGAACCAAATTCCATGATCGAGGCCGCCGAAGTTTTGGCCGAATTTGCGGAAGACGCACAGATCGCGGGCATCCACGCTGAAGGACCGTTCCTCTCTGAAGCACGTTGCGGTGCCCAGGATCCGCACTTCCTTCAGGATCCTGACCCAGAGTTTGTCACCCAACTGGTTGCCGCCAGCCGTGGCCAGCTTCGCACCATGACCTACGCTCCTGAGCTAGAAGGCAGCGAAGAGCTCATCGAGCAGCTCGTTTCGCACGGTGTTGTTCCGTCCCTTGGGCACACCGACGCTAGTGCGCAGGTCGCTGCAGATTCACTGCGTTTCGCCAGTGAGGAACTTGGTAGCGCCGGGGTGGACGGTTTCACCGAACGACCGACAGTCACCCACCTGTTTAATGGAATGCCTTCGCTTCATCATCGTGAGCCAGGTCCGGTAGCCGCATGCCTTGAAGAAGCTGCAAACCACAATGCCTTTGTTGAACTCATTGCCGATGGGGTACACCTATCGCCCGATACGGTTCGTTTGGTCTACCGTCTGGTTGGTGCCAACAATATCTTGTTGGTGAGCGACTCCATGGCTGCCACCGGCCTAGAAGATGGTGCGTACACCCTTGGCCCACAGGACGTAAACGTTCGTGGTGGCGAAGCACGCTTAGCCAGTGATAACTCACTTGCAGGTGGCACCAGCACCCTACTTGAGATCGTCCAGCGCACCGTTGAGGCAGGCGTTCCACTAGTACAGGCCGTCACCTCGGCTACGAGCATTCCTGCCTCACTGATCGGTCTGGCCGACGAGGTCGGTTCCCTACACTATGGCTTCGCAGCGGATGCGTTGATCCTTGACTCGCATTTGCAGCTGACTCAGACCATCCGCAAGGGTGAGTATCTCTAGCGCATACACAACCGCTGTTATCAAAAGCCATCTCAAAACGAAATGAGATGGCTTTTGTGCTACTCACGCGCCAGTGACAAGTTCGCTGAGCAGTTGCATTTCCTCGCTGCGGCTCAGCCCCGCACGTCTGGTTCTTCTCAAGCCACGAGCCCGTTCATCGGCGAGGACATCGCTGAGCAAAGCTTCAAGTGCTCGCTCAAGTCCATTGGCATCGAGATACCGCTGATTGCTGCGCTGGGCGAAGCCAAGATCCTCTGTCGGTATCCATAGGGGCAACGAACGAGGCCCAGCCCAGTAATTGACTTCGCGTTCTCGTAGCCATGCATCGTCGGCGGTGACCAGTTCACCGCTGAAGCGTGCAATCGTTGAGGACAGATGCAAGAATTCATCAAAGCTATACGAGCTCCCGACGATGTTGAAGGTTCCGGTCAATGAGCGCTCTGCGCCATCGATGATCCATGAGGCGAGATCTCTCACGTCAATCACCTGCACATAGCGGTTCTTGGTTCGCGGAACTAAAACTTGCCCGTCGCCTGCCAAAGCCAAGCGAGAGATCCAATAAGAAAAACGATCACTGGGATCTGCAGGTCCAGCGATCAATCCCGGACGAGCAATGAGCAGTCGCTCCCCTACTATGGCCGTGCTGACACGTTCTGCAGCAACTTTGGCGTGAGCGTAATCGCTCAGATCTACGGGATCATGCACTTCTGCTTCTTCATCCGCCCCGGGCTGCTGTTCATTGGCATAGACAGAAATCGAGGAGACTAGGGTCCAGTGTCCAGCGTTCTGCGAAAGTGCTGCCAACGCCTCCTGCACAAAGCGCTGATCAAAGGAGAGCTCAATAACTTCATCAAAGTGTTCACTGCGCACCGCGTCATAAGCACCGGGTTGACTTCGATCAGAACGCACAAATCGCGCGGAGTCGACCACCTCACCTGACCTACCCCGGCTCAAACAGGTCACTTCATGACCACGTTGCACCAACTGGCCTGCGAGCTCACGTCCAAGCCAGGCAGTGCCTCCCAGTATCAAGGTTCGTTTCATAGCTACAGTCAACTACCGCGTGCGCTTCACGCCTAGCCTTTTCGCACAGGGCACAGTTGATGCAGGCCCTTACGGTCAGCCTTCTTGTGCGATCTGACTTAATGGCCCGGATGATCCGCAGAATCCCAAGGATGCGGCATCCCTCCTAAATACTTGCGTCAGACCCTGCTCATACGAACAATCCAGCCTGGTCTAAAATACGCAAAAGCCGTCGTTACCCACTGGGTAACGACGGCTTTTGGTTTATGAAGATCTAGATCTGCCAGCTTCCGGCAATCGGTCCGGCTTCAAGCCAGGCCGAGAAACCGGTGTAGTCACGGTAATCCATGGCTAGCAGCAGTTCTTCTCCGTTTCGGGTGAGCATCACGATGATAAATCCTGGCGGAATACGCGAAGATTCATCATCGGTGGCCTTACGGGTCCCGGTAATGTCTAAACCTCGACGGTTCAGCTGGAACCGCGGTACCGGCGAAACAGAGAAAAACCGCAACAGATCTACATGTCCCCCGCCATAGCGGGCAATGACCATCATCCATTTGCCCTGAGGCGTACAGATGGAGGCATCAAAGGTGCCCAGCGTGCGTCGCAATTGAATGCGGCGCACAGCCATGGCTCCAAAGAACATGGCGATGCCGATCAAGATCAGCAAAGCGACCAGAACTGGTGCGGTTATCTCAAACAATTCATCGCCTACGCTGCGGTACCAAGCACAGCGTTGTCAGCAACGATCACTACACGGTCCGATTCAACGGAGAAGAATCCCCCATCAACCTGAACCGAGAAGCGTGACTCGGAAACTGGATCGATTTCCAGATCCCCAGCGGCAAGCACCGACAGCATCGGAACGTGACCGGGCAGAACGCCGATCTCGCCGTCAACCGAGCGAGCCTTGACCAGCTTCGCAGCGCCTGACCACACAAAGTGGTCAGCCGCGACGATTTCGACCTGAAGCTCAGCCATAATTAGCTAGCCTTCTGGATTTCGGCCCACTGGCGCTCGACGTCGTCAAGTCCGCCAATGTTGAAGAACGCCTGCTCAGCAATGTGATCCAAGTCGCCATCGCAAATAGCCTTGAAGCCTTCGATGGTGTCCTTGATGGCCACGGTCGAACCCTCAACACCGGTGAACTGCTTTGCGGTGTAGGTGTTCTGCGAGAGGAACTGCTGGATACGACGTGCGCGAGCAACGACAATCTTGTCTTCTTCGCCCAGTTCGTCGATACCAAGAATCGCGATGATGTCCTGGAGTTCCTTGTTCTTCTGCAAAATAGCCTTCACGCGGATGGCAACATCGTAGTGAGCCTGGCCAATGTACTGAGGATCAAGGATTCGCGAGGTCGAGGTCAGCGGATCGATCGCTGGGTACAGACCACGCGACGCGATTTCACGCGAAAGCTCGGTGGTTGCATCCAAGTGAGCGAAGGTCGCTGCTGGAGCCGGGTCAGTGTAGTCATCGGCCGGGACGTAAACAGCCTGCATCGAGGTGATCGAGCGGCCCTTAGTCGAGGTGATGCGTTCCTGAAGCAGACCCATTTCATCGGCCAAGTTCGGCTGGTAACCCACGGCGGAAGGCATACGGCCCAACAGGGTCGACACCTCGGAACCGGCCTGGGTGAAGCGGAAGATGTTGTCGATGAACAGCAGCACGTCCTGGTTCTGAACATCGCGGAAGTATTCCGCCATGGTCAGTGCCGACAGTGCCACGCGCAAACGAGTTCCAGGTGGCTCATCCATCTGACCGAACACCAAGGCGGTGTCCTTCAGAACGTTAGCCTCATCCATTTCGACCCAGAGGTCGTTACCTTCACGGGTGCGCTCGCCAACACCGGCGAATACCGAAGTACCACCGAAGTTACGTGCAACACGGGTGATCATTTCCTGGATCAGAACGGTCTTGCCAACGCCAGCGCCGCCGAACAGGCCGATCTTTCCACCCTTGATGTATGGGGTAAGAAGGTCGATCGACTTGATGCCGGTTTCCAGCATTTCGGTCGAGCCCTCAAGTTCATGGAACTTAGGTGGCTGGCGGTGGATTGGCCAACGCTCGGTGACCTGAATCTCCGAGTTATCAACGTCCAGGGCCTCGCCCAATACGTTGAAGATGTGGCCCTTGACGCCGTCGCCTACTGGGACGGAGATAGCAGCGCCGGTGTCGGTCACGGAGGTGCCGCGTACCAGGCCGTCAGTGGCCTGAAGCGATACCGCACGAATCAGACCTTCACCGAGGTGCTGGCTGGTTTCGAAGGTGATCTTCTTGGTTTCGCCGTTGAGGGTCAGCTCAGCGGTCAGTGCGTTGTAGATAGCAGGCAGTGCGTCGGCTGGGAACTCGACGTCCACGACCGGGCCAGTCACACGCGCGATGCGACCGATGGCCCCTGCGGTAACCTGCTCGTTGAGTTGGGCAGTCATCTTTCTCACTTCTTGTCTGGTCGGAACTAGGGGGAATTAGCCGTTCAGCGCGTCTGCGCCGGCGATAATTTCCGATAGCTCCTGGGTGATTTCAGCCTGACGGGCATTGTTGAGCAATCGTGTGTACTTCTTGATTAGTTCGCCTGCGTTGTCGCCTGCGGCCTTCATAGCGCGCTGACGTGCAGCAAGCTCGGAGGCTGCGGACTGCAGCTGGGCATTGAACAATCGAGATTCGATGTAGCGTGGAAGCAGTGCGTCAAGCACTTCTTCCGCCGATGGCTCAAACTCGTACAGTGGCAAAAGCTCGTCGGTTGCGGTCTCGGATTCATCCTCGACAACCTCCAACGGCAACAGACGGATGACCGTCGGTTCCTGCGTGACCATCGACTTGAACTGGGTGTAGACGACGTGAATTTCTTCTACGCCACCCGCTTCATAATCGGTGTCGAAGTCCTCTAGGAGAACGTCGCGCAGCTCGCGTGCGGTTTCGAAACGCGGAGAATCAGTTTCTCCGGTCCACACTCGTGCGTACTCACGTGAACGGAAATCAAAGTAAGCCTGAGCCTTACGGCCGACCAAGTAGGTCTTGACTTCTTTGCCTTCTTCACGAAGAAGTTCGACAAGGTGCTCTGCCTGCTTCAGAACGCTGGCGGAGTAGGACCCGGCAAGTCCTCGATCCGAGGTCAATACCAAGACCGCGGCGCGGCGTACCTGCGCCGGCTCGGTGGTCAGTGGATGCTCGACATCGGCCTGGGACGAGACGGCGGTTACTGCACGGGTAATCGCATTGGCGTATGGCAGTGAAGCCGCGACACGCGTACGTGCCTTACCAATGCGGGATGCAGCGATCAGTTCCATCGCCTTGAAGATCTTGCGCATCGACTTGGTCGATCCGATCTTCTGGCGGTAGACCCGAATCTGGGCTCCCATGTGTGTCCTTTCCTTATCCCCTGTGCTGTTGTTACGGCGCCGTTACCGGCGCCGCAACTTCAACACAAGAAGATTGTCAGCGCTTCTGCTTGACGATCTTTTCCTGGTCAACGGACTCGGCGTTCAGAGCGTCATGCTCTTCGTGGCCGGCGGCAACCAGCTGGTCGCTGCCTGCACCGAAGAAGCCAGCCTTGAAGTCGGCGACGCCGGCCTTCATAGCTTCCAGGGTCTCGTTCTCCAGCTTGCCGGTCTGGCCGATAACGGTCAGAACGTCAGTGCGGTGACGCAGGTAGTCGATGAATTCAGCTTCGAAGCGGCGTACGTCCTCAACTGGAACATCGTCCAGGTAGCCGTTGGTGCCGGCCCAGATCGAAACGACCTGATCCTCAACAGCGTAAGGGGTGTACTGACCCTGCTTGAGCAGTTCCATCAGACGTGCACCACGGGTCAGCTGCTGCTTGGAAGCGGCATCCAGATCCGAAGCGAACATAGCGAATGCCTGCATGTCGCGGTACTGAGCCAATTCAAGCTTCAAAGTACCGGAGACCTTCTTCATGGCCTTGACCTGTGCCGAACCACCAACGCGGGATACCGAGATACCCACGTCGACAGCTGGACGCTGGTTGGCGTTGAACAGGTCCGACTGCAAGAAGATCTGACCGTCGGTGATCGAGATAACGTTGGTCGGGATGAACGCGCCCACGTCGTTTGCCTTGGTTTCGATGATTGGAAGACCAGTCATCGAACCTGCACCGAGCTCGTCAGAAAGCTTGGCACAACGCTCAAGCAGACGGGAGTGTAGGTAGAAGACGTCGCCTGGGTATGCTTCGCGTCCTGGTGGACGGCGTAGCAACAGCGACACGGCGCGGTAAGCTTCAGCCTGCTTGGACAGATCATCAAAGACGATCAGTACGTGCTTGCCACCGTACATCCAGTGCTGGCCAATGGCCGAGCCTGCGTATGGTGCGAGGTACTTGAAGCCTGCTGGGTCAGATGCTGGGGAAGCCACGATGGTGGTGTATTCCAGTGCACCCTGCTCTTCGAGGGTCTGGCGTACGGCAGCGATGGTCGATGCCTTCTGGCCGATTGCCACGTAGATGCAACGAACCTGCTTGGTCTCGTCACCGGTTGCCCAGTTATCACGCTGGTTCAAGATGGTGTCAACCGCAATGGCGGTCTTACCGGTCTGGCGGTCACCAATGATCAGCTGACGCTGGCCACGGCCGATCGGGATCATGGCGTCGATAGCCTTCAGACCGGTCTGCATTGGTTCGTGAACGCTCTTGCGCTGAGTTACGCCAGGTGCCTGGAGTTCCAGTGCACGGCGGCTTTCAGCCTCGATTGGGCCAAGGTTATCCATTGGCTCGCCCAGTGGGTCAACAACGCGACCCAGGAAACCGTCGCCGACTGGAACCGAAAGGATCTCGCCGGTGCGCTCGACCTTCTGGCCGTCTTCGATGCCGGTGAAGTCACCAAGCACAACGACACCGATTTCACGGGTATCGAGGTTCTGGGCCAGGCCCAGGGTGCCATCTTCGAACTTCAGCAACTCGTTGGCCATGACGGAAGGAAGACCTTCCACCTTGGCGATGCCGTCGCTCGCGGCGACGACGCGTCCCACCTCGGTGCGCTCTGCCTTACCCGGTTCGTAGGAAGATGCGAACTCGTTTAGGGCATTGCGGACGTCGTTGGCATTGATGGTCAAATCGGCCATCTGCAGTCCCTGCTCTCCTAAATTGTGATCCACCCTCAAAAGCGGTGGATCGATGTGAATGAAGTCTGTGTTGGTCCCGGAAAGCCGGAACCTCTGCCAGGAGTAAGCCACCTGGCAAAAGTTCTAGCCAACCAGTGTGCGGCGCAAATGGGCCACACGTGATGCCACGGAAGCGTCGACTACTTCGTCGCCAACCTTTACTACTACTCCACCGATCAACGATGGATCAATAGTGGAGTTGAGCTTTAGCTGACGACCATATAGCTTGTTCAGGCTGGTCTGCAGACGTGAACGCTGAAGTTCCGAAAGCTCTACAGAGCTGGTCACCGAAGCGATCCAACGCTGCTGGCGCTTGGCCACAAGCTCAACAAAACGTTCTGCCAACGTTGCAGGCTTCAAACCACGTGGGTTTGAAACAGCCTGAGCGATCAAAACCTGCGAGGTCTGCGACGCGGTAGGCACAAGCTTCAGCGCAAGAGCGCGCTTAGCTTCAACTGGGGCCTGTGCATCATCCAACGCACGCTGTAGTTCGTGATTGCCACGCACTACCTCGATGAAGGAGAACAGATCCTGCTCCAGCTTGTTCAGTCCTGAAGCGCCGTTCTGCTGTTCAGCTACTGCGGTAACCGCGGTAACTGCCAGCGTTTCAAGCGCATCGCTAATGCCGCGTTCCGAGCTCCAGCGGGTTGAAGCCAACTGAGCGAGGGTTTCCTCAGCAGTAGCCGAGACCTTTCCACGCAACAGCTGAGCCAAAAGGCCTGCCTTTTCGGCATCTTCACGGGCTGGATCAGTCAATGCTCGGCGAAGACCGGCATTTGCATCCAGTACTTCCAGGACCGCGAACAGTTCCTTTGGCAGCTCAATAGATGCCAGTGCCAACTTGGGTTCTAAGAACTCCAAGGCCTTTGCCAATGACTCGCTCGATACAGTTGCCATTAGTTCGATGCACCTGCGCTCTGCTGAGTCTCCAGATCATTCAGGAACTGATCAACCACGTGCTGTGCACGGGCATCGTCCTTCAGAGCTTCGTCAACAATCTTGCTTGCAAGCTCGGTGGCCAAAGTGCCCACGTCGTTGCGAAGCGACGACTGAGCAGCAACGCGCTCAGCCTGGATCTGACGCTGAGCCTGCTCGCTGATGCGAGTAGCCTCGTCGGTTGCTTTGGTCTTCAGATCTTCAAGGATCTGAGCGCCTTCGCTGCGAGCTTCCTCGCGGATGCGGTTCGCTTCAGTGCGTGCTTCCAGAAGCTGAGCCTTGTACTGTGCCAAGGTCTCCTCTGCTTCCTTCTGCGCTGCTTCGGCCTTCTCCAGACCACCTTCGATCGCGGTAACGCGATCTTCATAGGCCTGCTCGAACTTCGGAGCAATCACCTTGATGACGATGAACAGGAGCACCGCGAAGCCAACGCCTGTGGCGAGAATTTCCCACGGGTTAGGCAGCAGCGGATTGACCGATTCTTCCGCAGCGAGGATGAAGTCAGTGCTATTCATTCTCACCATTCCTTATCTAATAGTTTCCACTTGTGTGTATGCCTCGCGATAGTGGCGAGGCCACTACAGCCGGGAAGGACTTACTTGATAACGAAGGCGAAAACCAGGCCAAGGATGGCCAGTGCTTCGGCAAGTGCGAAGCCAAGCATTGCGATTGGCTGCAGGATACGCTGTGCTTCAGGCTGACGTGCAACGCCGTTGATGTAAGCAGCGAAGATCAAGCCCACGCCGATAGCCGAACCAATTGCTGCCAGACCGTAACCGATCATGTTCAGGGAGCCGCTCATGCGATTTTTCCTTTCAAGATACCGTGCTTCTTAGCCGGTAGGTTGTGAGGTTTTCCTTGAAGGATCCAAGGAAGAACTTTTGGGATTTAGTAAATAAGAAATGGCCTAGTGGGCGTCAGCTTCAATTGCACCCTGGATGTAGATCGCGGTCAGCAGCGTAAAGACGAACGCCTGCAGAACCATGATCAACAATTCAAGGAAGTACATTGCTACGTAACCGACGATTACCAGAACACCAACACCATTCAGTGCCAGCTGATCCTGGACGACAATCAAGTAACGAGCACCTGAGGCTGCCAGCATCACAATGATATGGCCTGCCAGCATCGTCGCCATCAAACGCAACGAGTGCGTCAGTGGGCGAACAATGAAGTTAGAAATGATTTCCAAAGGCACCAGCAGGATCAGCATCACTGGGCTGACACCTGGTGGGGTGACTGCCAACTTGAAGTAACGGATACCGTGGTTCTTCAGACCTACAGCAATCCAGGTGCCGTAGATAATGATGGCCATTGCGTATGCAGAACCAGCGTGTGAGAACGATGGAAGCTGCAGGAACGGAATCGCACCGAAGAGGTTGTTGAGCAGTACGAAGAAGAAAGTCGCGAACAGCAGCGGAATCCATGGGCGGAAGTTTTTCTCGCCAATGATGTCGCGGCCGATACCGTTACGCACAAAGGCGTAGCCGGATTCAGCGAGGTACTGCATCTTGCCTGGAACCAATTTCGGGTTCTTGATGGCCATGGTGAAGAACCAAGAGATAAGCACAACCGACAAAGCGATCATGAGCATCTGCTTGCCGAAACCAGTGCCGTACTCAGCCGCCCATGGGAAAATTTCCGGGAGGTGGGTATCGTGCACGGTTGGCGGAATGAAGCCGCCTTCTTCGGAGGCCATTGGGAGCGCAAACGCGAACAACGCGCTGTCCTCTCTGCAGTAACGGTCACGGGCAAAAGGCGGTGACTGGCGGAAACTGCCTCTCACCGTGTGAAGAAAAGATCAAACGGGATCTCATCGCAGCTGTTGCCGGAGGCATCAACCTTGATGAGGAGCCATCAGCAAGTTTCCCTGCGACAGCATTAACTATTCAGCCTCACGCTTTTGGGCGCTTAGCTAAAAATGACCCGTAGTAAGCTTATCAAACTCACAGCATCCCCTGAGACATATCGCCTTCGGGAACTCTCTAGTCCTCGTTGTAGATAGCTAGCCGAGCCTTCATGAAGGCTCGCACTTCACCAATCTGCCAGGCAACGAGTGAGATTGCTGCTGCAAGAACGAATCCCTGTCGGTTTACCCACTCGGGCAAACCCAGGTTCAACAACACGAAGGCGATACCAAAAACCTTGATGACATATGCGCCCAAAAACGCGGGCATAGCCCACGTGCGGCGAATTCGTCCCGCTACTTCGGCGATCAGGATGCCAATAGCAAAAAAGCTAATGACAATCACTGCCGCCAATGCGCCCGACTGTGCGTAACGAAGATCGGCGGCCAACCACGAAATCAGGAAAAATGCGGCTGTTGCGATCAACGAATACATCAGTGACAAAGCCAGAATCGGCAACCAGATGGATTTCGGAGCTGACGAAGTACTGATGCGGGCAGAACTAGAAGCCACGACCGCAACCTTTCTTCGTCAAATCCGAGGAACCATCAAGCACCCACGATGCTGATGAAACTTGAAACTTCCGCTCACCCAAAAGAGCGTCCGGAAGAAGATCCATACTGAATTCTACACGAGATAGAAAGACATTGCTCGCGAATTGCTTGGCCAATTGGCCGGGTTAGGCCTTGCGCAATCGTTTGAGTAATGCATTGATTCTGCGCAACACCAATGGCCACCATGTACCAATAGCCGCAGCAAGGAAGAGTACCAAGGCCACAGGGACCACCAGGGCCACTGGGATGAAGGCAATTGCGACCACGGACACAGCAATCACGGCGGCCCAAATATAGAGCAAGATCACTGCCCTGCGCACTGAGTGCCCCTGAGCCAACATGCGGTGATGGATGTGTTTGGAGTCCGGAGAAAAGGGTGAGCGTTTGTTAGCCAACCGGCGCAGTACTGAGAGTACAAGGTCTAGTACTGGTAGGAACACAATAACCATGGGCAAGACCACTGGCATGTACGCCGGGATGTTTCTGAACCGTTGAGCTTCCAGCCCACGCACGTCACCGGTGACCGCAATTGCTGATACCGAGAGGATCAACCCGATGGCTAGTACGCCACTCTCCCCCATGAAGATATTCGCGGGGTTGAAATTATGTGGCAAGAATCCGAGGCAAGCACCCAGGAGCAGTGCACACAACAAGGCGCCAACGTTCGCGTAATCATCCGCGCTGACATGTGTGGCCAGTACATAGGAATAGACGAAGAAGGTGGCAGCGCCAATGGCTGCGAGGCCGGCAGCTAGACCGTCAAGCCCATCGGAGAAGTTGATGGCATTCATGGTCAGTACAATCAAAAATACTGTCAGTACAATCTGTAGCCATTGTGCGTTGATATGCCACGACCCCACAGGCAGAGACTGAATCAGCACACCGTGAGTGGCCATGATGAATCCGACGAAGATCTGGCCTAAGAGTTTGATCCACCAGCGCAGATCAAACATGTCATCTGCCAGTCCAAGAATCAGGATGACAATTAAGGCGTAACTCAGACCTTGAGGTACGTAGCCGCTGAAGACTCCCCTGAAGAAGTGGAAATTACTGGCCAGCCATAACCCCATGGCAAAAGCGGCAATAATTGCCACGCCGCCAAACTTCACGATGGGTACCTGATGCTGATCGCGGTCACGCAACATCTGGTTGTTCGTAAACCTGTGTCCCACTGACCGAACAATCGGAGTCAGCAGGTAGGAAGCGGTGAAGCTAAAGGCGATAAGCAGTAGGTATATTCTCATGCGTCCTGGCCCGGGGCATCCTGTCCCAAGTCGAGCACTTCAGGAACTACAACGCGCAACTCCTCGATGGAAATCGTTCCAGCACGGACAACCTTGAGCTGTTCACCGGTGCAATCGATAATTGTTGACGCTGCTACGTCTTCGCCGGTTTCGCCGCGCGGACCACCATCGAGGTAGACGTCTACCGATTCACCAAGCTGATCCATCGCGGACTCAATATCCAAGGCTGCTGGTTTGCCGGTGCGGTTAGCCGAAGATACGGCCAATGGTCCGGTTTCGCGCAAAAGTTCTAGGGCGGTGTCATCGTTGGGAACACGCAATCCAACAGTTCCGCGGGTCTCCCCCAGATCCCAGGTCAGCGAGGGCTGCGCTTGGAGGATCAGGGTCAGTCCGCCAGGCCAAAAAGCCTCAGCAAGTTTGCGGGCAGCATCTGGGATATCGCGAGCCAGCCCATCCATGGTGGCGCTTTGCGCGATCAGTACTGGAGGTGGCATGGTGCGGTTCCGGCCCTTGGCCGCCAACAACATGGCTACTCCCTGAGCGCTGAAGGCGTCAGCGCCAATCCCGTAAACGGTGTCCGTAGGCAAAACGATGCATCGTTTATCGGCCAGGGCAGCTTTAGCTGCTGCGATGCCGTCAGCGTGTTCTTGCTCGTTGCTTACCAAAAATCTTGTGCTCACGGGATCATTCTTTCATGCACTGTGCGTAGTAGGTGGTACTGGTTAGCGGTGTGGTGCGTACCCACAGGTGGCGCGGGCTCGTCCAGTGAGGTCTTCGTGACCGGAAACTTGGGTGAACCCTGCTTCTCTGAGCATCGTCGCCGCCGAGTCTTGCTGCACTTCAGCGTGCTCCATCACAAAATATCCACCGGGACGCAATAGCTTCATGGCCTGCCCTGCCACGGCACGCGGAATCTGCAGACCATCATCGCCTAGACCGTAGAGTGCCATGGCCGGATCATGGTCTCGAACTTCGGCCTCGCGCGGGATAGCGTTAGGCGGAATATACGGCGGATTTGAAACTACCAAATCCATGATGCCTTCCAAGTCCTCAGGAAGCGTGGTGGCATCTTGATGCAGGACGGTAACCTGATGTGGCAGGCAATTAGCTTTGGTGTACTGGATAGCATCATCGGAAAGCTCCACCGCCCAGACCTTGGAGCCGGGCAGTTCACTGGCCAATGCAGCAGCAATCGCTCCTGAGCCGGAGCACAGATCAATGCAATTTGGTGCTTCTAGTGCCTGTTGGACCACAAAATCCAGCCCCAACTGCACGACCGTTTCAGTCTCTGGACGCGGCGTAAATACACCAGGGCCAACTTTGAGCTCCAGGTAGCGGAAATGTGCCACCCCGGTGAGGTGTTGCAATGGGATGCGAGTGCGCCGGGCAGCCACTAGCTGTGTGAACTCTTCGCGGTGGCTAGCTTCAAAGCTATCCCCGCGTAGCTCGCGAAGCTTGAGTTCGGAACGACTAATGCCCAGGACATGGCAAAGCAGTAGGTCGACGTCGACGCCGGGGCTTGGCACCCCGGCGTCGGCCAATGCCGCGATCGCCTTGTGGCGGACGGCAGACAGTTCTTCCAAGACGATGCTTACTCGCCCAGCGCTGCCAAGCGCTCTTCTTCGTCCATCTGGATGCATGATTCGATCACTGGCTGCAGTTCGCCACTCATGACGGCATCCAAGTTGTACGCCTTGTAACCGGTGCGGTGATCAGCAATGCGGTTTTCTGGGTAGTTGTAGGTACGGATACGCTCGGAACGATCCATGGTACGGATCTGGCTTGCACGAACTGCCGAGTTTTCGGCGTCGATGATTTCCTGCTGGTGAGCCAGCAAGCGTGAACGAAGCACACGCATGGCCGCTTCACGGTTCTGGATCTGCGACTTTTCGTTCTGCATGGCGACCACAATGCCGGTCGGGATGTGGGTCAGGCGAACCGCGGAGTCGGTGGTATTCACCGACTGGCCACCAGGACCTGAGGAACGGTATACGTCCACCTTCAGGTCGTTCGGGTGAATGTCGACTTCTTCGGGCTCGTCAACCTCGGGCAGGATCAGCACGCCGGCAGCCGACGTGTGGATACGTCCCTGAGATTCGGTCACTGGAACACGCTGCACACGGTGCACACCGCCTTCAAACTTCAGCTGTGCGTAAACACCCTCAGCTGGGTCATTGGACTTGCCCTTGATCGCAACCTGAGCATCTTTGTAACCGCCAAGGTCAGACTCGTTGAAGGAGATCATCTCCACCTTCCAGCCCTTGTTCTCAGCAAAGCGGGTGTACATGCGCAAGAGGTCAGCTGCGAACAGTGCTGCCTCATCACCACCTTCACCACCCTTAACTTCAAGGATCACGTCACGTGCATCGTTAGGGTCACGTGGGATCAGCAGGCGACGAAGCTTTTCTTCCAGCTCCGGAAGAGCTGCCTTGATGGTTTCGACTTCCTCGGCGAACTCTGGATCTTCATCCGCCATTTCCTGCGCAGCTTCCAAATCATCGGTAGCGGTGTGCCAGCGGTTGTAGGCTTCAACGATGCCGTTGAGCTGGGCAGAGCGGCGTCCGAGCTTGCGGGCCAGCGACTGGTCGGCGTACACCGCCGGATCCGAGAGCTGCGCCTGAATCTGGGCATGCTCTTCTAGTAGCGTCTTGACGGATTCGAACATGGTGATGTGCTTTCCTTGTCGGCGGTGCCCGCACAATCAGGCTCTTTTCGGGCCTGCGGGCTGCTGAGATTAAAATTCTAGTGGGTTAAACGGTCACTACGCGCCGATGGCGTCCAGCCAGCTGCCCGGGTGGGGCAAACTGGCTGGACGCCATGGCGAGTAGGGCAACTAATCCTTGTTTGGGGTGGTCTTGTTGACCAGCATCAAGAATTCAGCGTTGGATTCGGTTTCGCGAATCTTTCCGGTCAGCACTTCCAGAGCCTGCTGTGGATCGATGCCCGAAAGCATACGACGCAGACGCCACATGATGCGTACCTCTTCGGCACTCATCAGCTGCTCTTCACGGCGGGTGGAGGATGCATTGACGTCCACCGCTGGGAAGATGCGCTTCTCGGCCAGCTGGCGTGAGAGGCGAAGCTCCATGTTGCCGGTGCCCTTGAATTCCTCGAAGATGACCTCGTCCATCTTGGACCCGGTCTCCACCAGTGCGGTGGCAAGGATGGTCAGCGAGCCACCGTTTTCGATGTTGCGAGCAGCACCGAAGAAACGCTTTGGTGGGTACAGTGCAGCCGAGTCGACACCACCGGAGAGGATACGGCCCGAGGCTGGAGCAGCCAGGTTGTAAGCACGGCCCAGACGGGTCATCGAGTCAAGCAGAACCACAACATCCATGCCCATTTCCACCAGGCGCTTAGCGCGCTCGATGGCTAGTTCAGCCACGGTGGTGTGGTCATCAGCTGGGCGGTCGAAGGTCGAAGCAATAACTTCGCCCTTGACGGTGCGCTGCATGTCGGTGACTTCTTCGGGACGTTCATCAACCAGCACCATCATCAGGTGTACTTCTGGGTTGTTGATGGTGATCGCGTTGGCGATCGCCTGAAGGATCAGGGTCTTACCGGCCTTTGGAGGCGATACGATCAGGCCACGCTGGCCCTTACCGATCGGGGCAACCAGATCGATAACACGTGGGCCGACCAGCTTTGGATCGGTTTCCAGGCGCAGGCGCTCGGTTGGGTACAGCGGAACGAGCTTGTTGAACTCAACACGTTCGCGGTTATCTTCTGGCTTCTTGCCGTTGACGCTGGTCAGCTGCACCAGTGCGTTGAACTTTTGGCGTGGGTTAGGGGTCTCGCCCTCGCGTGGCTGGCGGATCGCACCAACAATGGCGTCACCCTTGCGCAGGTTGTACTTCTTGACCTGGCCCAAGGTGACGTACACGTCGTTTGGACCTGGCAGGTAGCCGGAGGTGCGAACAAATGCGTAGTTCTCCAGCACGTCCAAGATACCGGCGATTGGCAACACAACATCGTCTTCGCTCAGCTGTGGCTCGTCTTCATCACGACGGTTGCGACGGTTGCGGTTGTTGCGATCGTTGTTGCGCTCGTTGCGGTCATTGTTGCGCTCGCGACGGTTGCTGCGATCATTACGATCGTTGTTGCGCTCACGACGGTTGCTGCGATCATTACGATCGTTGCTGCGTTCATCGGATTCGTTCTCTGACGCTTCGTTGCGCTCGTTACGATCGTTACGGTCGTTGTTGCGCTCATTGCGCTCGCCACGATCGTTATTGCGCTCGTTGCGGTCATTGTTGCGCTCGCGGCGATTGCCACGTTCACGACGCTCTTCGCGTGCTTCGCCGTTGGACTCAGACTCGCTGACTTCGTTGCGCTCGTTACGATCATTGTTGCGATCGTTGTTGCGCTCGCGGCGGTTGCCACGTTCACGACGCTCTTCGCGTGCTTCGCCGTTGGCCTCAGCCTCGTTGGCCTCGCCACGCTCAGTGCGCTCGCCACGGTCGTTGTTACGCTCACGACGGTTGTTGCGGTCACGACGGTTGTTATTGCGTTCGCGACGCTCTTCGCGTGGCTCAGCGTTGTTATCAGTAGCTTCGGTCTGTGGCTCAGCGTTCTGAGCTGCAGGCTGTTCAGCGTTGACTTCAGCCTTGGCCCTCGAGTTGCGGCGCTGGCGTGGTGCCTTCTGCTCAACTGGTGCGGCTTCAGTTTCAACTGTTGCTGCAGGTGCAGGTGCTTCAGTCTGCTCCTGCGCAACTGGAGCCTTGCCCGAGTCGGTCACTCGACGCGATGGGCGACGGGTGCGTGCAGGCTTCTGTCCTGCGGTCGAGTCGTTCGCTGCTTCGGTAGCTGGCTGCGCCTGTGGTGCAACTTCAGCTTCTGCTGCCGGTGCGTTTTTTGGTGCACGGCGCGAGCGCGCCTTGGTTTCGGTTGGCTGCTGTTCGGCAGCTGGTGCTGCTTCGCTCTTAGCTGCCTTTGCTTCCTTCGCGGCGACAGATCCGCCACGCTGATGCTCGCCGATAGCCTTTACCAGGTCAGCTTTGCGCATTCGCGATCCGCCGGTAATTCCCAGCTGCGAAGCCAGCTGCTGAAGCTGGGTCATCTTCAAAGAGGCCAGACCGGCACTCTTGTTTTCGGAAGTCTTGGTGTCCACGCCTTCGTTGAGGCTCGTGGTTTCGGTCACGAAAGTTCCTTCTGACTCGTAGGATGGGCCGCTTCAAGGCAGGCCCACTATGCCGTTAATGTTTTGCCTTAGCCGAAGATTTCATGGCTAGTGCGCATTCCACCGAGCGAGCCCAAAAAGCAGGTCACTAAACTGCGGTGGAATATATAAGGAGACTGATATCTCGACGGCACGAGGCTGTGCATGAATGTGGGATATCAAAGTTGCTGCGACGGCAGGAAGAACCGGAACGACTGGACGGAGAAAGTAGGGTTCAAGAACCGAACCATTCCGTATCAACACTGGCCAATGGGATTTGAACCGGGTAACTACCCAACAATCCGGCCTGCCATAGTGTTACAGCACTTCTACTGTAACACCGTTGTTAGCCAGCGCAGGAACTTCAGCACGCCACGACACTGTAGATTCCGCAGAAAACTCTTCAATCTTGGCCAAGACTTGGGCCACCTGCTCTTCGCCCGCGACCAAGGTCAAAACCGTTGGGCCTGCCCCGGAAACCACAGCGGCCAGTCCTGCCTCACGCAATGAAGCGATCAAGGACGCACTTTCGGGCATAGCTACAGCACGGTAATCCTGGTGCAGATAGTCCTTGGTGCCTGCCAGCAAGACCGATGGATCGTTGCTGAGAGCATGAATAAGTAGGGCTGCACTGGCGCTATTGGCGGCCGCAATACTGTGATCAACCTGCGCTGGTAGTGCTCCACGCGCTACCTCGGTTGATAGCCCGTTGGAAGGAATGGCCAGTACAGCACGCAGCTGTGATTGCAACGGCACCTGAACCGAAGCAAAGCTACCGTCTGGTTGCGTTGATGAAATGCTCAGGCCACCGTAGACCGCCGGCGCTACGTTGTCTGGATGCCCCTCCCAGGCTGCCGCGGCTTGGAAAATTGCTTCGGTGCCACCGCGTGATTCTTCAGGCAGCAACGCATCGGCTGCTGCGTACGCGGCAACAATGGCTGCCGCGGAGGAACCCATACCGCGTGCGTGAGGAATATTGTTCTCTGCCTCGAGGTGAACACCAACCGGTTCAAAACCGGCACGGCTCCAGTAGCGGTGCATCTCCTTGATGATCAGATGTGATTCATCTTTGGGAAGATCCTCGGCACCTTCCCCGGTGATCTCAACGCAGCTCGTCGACGCAGTGCGCACCACAAGCCGGTCCCGGTATTCCAAAGCCAAGCCGAGGGAATCGAAGCCTGGGCCAAGGTTGGCGGAAGTGGCTGGTGGGCAAACAATTACGTGCTGGCCCAAGGCGATCTGCTGCGTCATAGTTCCTTCAGTTTCAGAACAGGAAATGTGAAAAATGGACAATGGCCCGTCACGGTTGACCTAACTCCCCTACGGGAACTTGCCAAGGCGCGACGGGCCATATTCAGCCGGCGAAATCCGGCAGAGGTTCTAGGCCAGGCCCAGTGCGCCGGCTACCTCGACAACGTCGAAGCCGACCTTCTTTGGGGTGACTGCTGAACCATCGGCCTGCTTCAAGGCCCAGTCTGGGTCCTTGAGTCCGTGTCCGGTGACGGTGATGACAATCTTCTTGCCGGTTGGCACATTGCCAGCAGCGTGGTGCTTCAGCAGACCGGCAACACCGGCAGCCGAAGCAGGCTCCACAAAAACGCCTTCACGGCTCGAAAGCCAACGGTGCGCTTCTAGGATCTGCTCGTCAGAGACCGAATCGATCTGTCCGCCGGACTCGTCCCGCGCTGCTTCAGCCTGTTCCCATGATGCTGGGTTACCAATGCGGATAGCGGTAGCGATGGTGTCTGGTTCGGTGATTGGGTGACCTGCAACGATTGGCGCCGCGCCTTCAGCCTGGAAGCCCCACATGATTGGAGTTTTGGTGGACACTGGTTCCAAAACCTTGCCGGCTTCATTGGTCCACTCGGAGGAGTACTCCTTGTAGCCCTTCCAGTACGCGGTGATGTTACCGGCGTTGCCAACTGGCAGCATGTGGTAATCCGGTGCGTCACCCAAGAAGTCAACCACTTCAAAGGCGCCGGTCTTCTGACCCTGAATACGGGCAGGGTTCACGGAGTTCACCAAGAAGACTGGGTAGTTTTCGCTCAGTTTGCGAGCAACCTCAAGGCAGTTATCAAAGTTGCCATCAATCTGAATGATGTCAGCACCGTGAGCGATAGCCTGGGACATCTTGCCCATGGAGATCTTGCCGTCCGGAACAAGCACCGCACACTTCAGGCCAGCCTGAGTTGCGTAGGCGGCAGCTGAAGCCGAGGTGTTACCGGTCGAAGCGCAAACCACAGCCTTGGCACCGGCGGCTACCGCGGCGGTCATTGCCATGGTCATGCCGCGGTCCTTGAAGGAGCCGGTTGGGTTCATGCCTTCAACCTTGAGGTACACATCGTTGCCGGTGTGTGCCGAAAGGGCCGGGGCGTAAACCAACGGGGTTCCACCCTCGCCCAAGGTGATGACCTTGGTGTTTTCGTCTACTGGTAAACGGTCGGCATATTCGCGGATTACTCCGCGCCACTGGTGAGCCACGTTAGTTTCCTTCAACTCGCATAACGGATAGAACTGAATGCACAGCGTCCAAGGCTTCGAGGGCCTCAACGGTGCTGGACAGGGCCGATTCGGTGCCCTGGTGGGTGAGGATACGCAACTGCGCACCAGAATCTGCGTCACCTTGTTGGCTCATCGATTCAATCGAGACCCCATGCTCACCAAAAACGGTGGCAATGGAAGCGAGCACACCGGACTGGTCCTTAACCGACAGGCCAATCCAGTAGCGGGTGGTGATCGCATCAAAGTCGAGCATCCGTGGGCTGCGCTGGATCGAACCATTGGGCAGTGGTGCACCGGCGGCGATCTGTCGAGCCACAGCGACCACGTCGCCCATCACGGCGCTGGCGGTGGCGTTGCCACCGGCACCGGCGCCGTAGAACATGAGGTCGCCAGCGTTTTCTGCTTCAACAAAAACGGCGTTGAAGGCACCGTGCACTGTTGCCAGTGGGTGCGAACGACGAATCAATGCTGGGTATACGCGCACCGAGATGCCCGCTTCACTCTGCTCAGCGATAGCCAGAAGCTTGATGACGTAGCCGGCCTCGGCGGCGGCTGCTACATCTTCTGCGCTGACCTCGGTGATACCT
Organism: Glutamicibacter sp. MOO4; assembly: GCF_056934395.1. Taxonomy (NCBI): domain Bacteria; kingdom Bacillati; phylum Actinomycetota; class Actinomycetes; order Micrococcales; family Micrococcaceae; genus Glutamicibacter; species Glutamicibacter sp. MOO4. Next base: position 714,093 of record NZ_CM167800.1, on the reverse strand, counting down.
TCGGTAGAAACCTGTTCCGAAGAGACAGTGGTGTGGAAAGCCAATGAAGCCAAGATCGCAGCCTTCGCGGCAGCGTCGTGTCCGCCGACGTCGGCAGTTGGATCGGCTTCGGCGTAACCCAAATCTTGGGCCTGCTTCAATACGTCGTCAAAAGCCGCACCGGTGGTATCCATGGCGTCCAAGATGAAGTTGGTGGTGCCGTTGACGATACCCATCACCTTGGTGATGTGATCTCCAGCCAGCGAATCAGCGATCGGGCGAAGGATCGGGATGGCACCGGCCACTGCCGCCTCGTAGCGCAACTGCGCTCCGGACTGTGCAGCAACTTCATTAAGATCTGCACCCTTAAGCGCAATCAGTGCCTTGTTGCCGGTGATTACGCTGGCACCCTTGGACAGGGCGGCAGCGATGTACTGGCCGGCTGGGTCCAAGCCACCGAGTAGTTCGATGACCACATCGGCCTTTTCGATCAACGCGAGTGCATCCGTGGTGAAAAGCTCCTTGGGCAAGTCCACGTCGCGCTTGGTATCAAGGTTCCGCACGGCAATGCCGATCAGCTGCAGACCAGCACCCGAACGGGATGCCAATTCATTCGCGTCTTCCAGCAGGATTCGGGCCACTTGGGCTCCGACCGTACCGCAACCCAGCAGGGCTACCTTCAGGTTCTTTTCGCCGCTCAATTAAACTCCCATGTCGCGGGCTAGCAAGTCGTCTTCGGTTTCCCTGCGTACGATCAAACGGGCTTGGCCATCGCGTACAGCTACCACCGCTGGGCGGGTGAGGTAGTTGTAGTTGCTCGACAGGGCCCAGCAGTATGCGCCGGTGGCCGGAATCGCGAGCAAGTCGCCAGCCGCCACGTCGTCGGGCAGGTAAACGTCCTTCACGACTATGTCACCTGACTCGCAATGTTTCCCAACTACACGAGAAATAATTGCGTCGCTTTGCGTCATACGACTGGCCAGAACGGCGGTGTATTGCGCGTCGTAGAGCACCGGACGAGGGTTATCGCTCATCCCACCATCAACGGCAATGTAACGGCGCGGGTGCAGGGTGCCGGCTTCGTCTTCAACCTGAACATCTTTGAGCACACCGGTCTCGTACAGGGTGAAAGTGGTCGGACCGACAATGGCGCGGCCTGGCTCAATGGAGATGCGAGGGCAAGCCATATCCAATTGCGCGCAGGTAGCCGAAACAACTTCGGCCATCTGGCCGGCAAGCTTCGCCGGGGTGGAGGGGTGATCCTCGGAGGTGTAGGCAATGCCGTAGCCACCACCCAAGTCCAGTTCAGGCAGCTCAACGCCGTGAAGTTCACGAACCTTTGCAAGCAGACCCAGCATGGTGCGAGCCACCATGGCAAAACCGTCGGCTTCAAAGATTTGTGAACCAATGTGAGCGTGCAAGCCCAAGAGGTTCACATTCTTCGCTTCAATAGCGCGGGCTACCGCACGCAAAGCCGGTGAGGTGCCAGTGGCATCGGGAAGAATGGACAAGCCAAACTTCTGGTCCTCGTGCGCGGTGGCAATGGCTTCATGAGTTGATGCGTGAACACCAGGGGTAATACGCAGCATCACTTCTGCGGTCAGGCTTAAAGAATCAGCCAAGGAGATCACACGTTCCAGCTCATCAAGTGAGTCGATAACAATGCGGCCAACACCCATTTCAAGGCCGCGGATGATCTCGGCCTTGGACTTGTTGTTTCCGTGCAGCGAGAGATTCTCTGCCGGAACGTTAGCTGCCTTAGCTACTGCCAGCTCTCCGCCGGAGCAGGTATCTAGGCGCAGACCCTCGTCGGTAACCCAGCGGGCTACCTCGGTGCAGACAAAAGCTTTGCCGGCGTAGTAAACATCTACTCCCCCGCACAAGTCCTTAAACGCTTCATCAAAAGCGGTCTTGAACCCGCGGGCTCGGGCGCGGAAGTCATTCTCGTCAAGCACAAACAGTGGCGTGCCAAATTCTTCGGCGAGAGCACTGACCCGAAGGCCCTGGACGGACAGTTCGCCGTCAGCCTCGCGGGAAACCCCCGAAGCCCATTCGATCTCGCGTAGTGCGTTAACGTTTTCGGGGAATTGCAGCCATTGCGGGGCTAGCGGCGATACAGCCATACCAGTTACATCCTCTCTGGGGCAGAAACGCCCAGCAGTTCCAATCCATTTGCCAAGACGGTGGTGGCAGCGTCGTTCAGCCACAGGCGGGTGCTGTGCACTGCTGAGATCGTTTCGTCTTCACCAACCGGGGTGATACGGGTTGCGGCGTACCACGAGTGGTATGCACCGGCTACCTGCTCCAGGTAACGGGCAATGCGGTGTGGTTCGCGGAATTCTGCAGCACCAGCCACGACCGATGGGAACTGTCCGAGTACGGCCAGCAGTTCGTTTTCGGTCGGATCGGTCAGCAGGGTTGCTTCAAAGTCATCACGGGTAATGCCCTTGGCTACAGCGTTACGGGCTGCGGCAGCCGAACGTGCGTGAGCATACTGAACGTAGAAGACCGGGTTGTCGTTGGTGTTCTTTCGCAGCTGCTCTGGATCCAAGGCAATTGGAGAATCGGCTGGGAAACGAGCCAGCGAGTAACGCAGTGCGTCAGCACCGATCCAGTTGATCAGATCGCGCAGCTCAATGATGTTGCCAGCACGCTTGGACAGCTTGGCACCGTTGACGCTGATCAGCTGACCGATCAACACCTCGATATTCTTTTCCTTGTCATCTCCTGCGCAGGCAGCGATGGCCTTCAGTCGATTAACGTAACCGTGGTGGTCGGCACCGAGCAGGTAGATCTTTTCTTCGAAGCCGCGGTCCTTCTTGGACAGGTAGTACGCGGCGTCGGCAGCAAAGTAGGTTGGTTCGCCGTTGGCACGGATCAGCACACGATCCTTGTCGTCACCAAAATCGGTGGTGCGTAGCCAGACTGCGCCTTCCTGATCAAAGATATGACCCTGTTCGCGTAGGCGAGCCACGGCGTCAGCCACAGCACCGCCCTCATGCAAAGCGGTCTCTGAGAAGAACACGTCGAAGGTGACACCGAAGTCAGCAAGGGTCGCCTTGATATCAACCAACTGTGCTTTGTACGAAGCTTCGCGCAGGGCAGGAATGGCTTCTGCTTCTTCCAGCTTGCCAAGCTCAGGGTTCTCAGCGAGTACTACGTCGCCGAGTTCCTTGATGTATTCACCTGGGTAACCGCCCTCAGGTACGGGCAGGCCGTGGATGCGGTTGTATACGGAGCGGGCAAAGACGTTCATCTGGTTGCCGGCGTCGTTGATGTAGTACTCGGTGGTGACCGTTGCGCCAGAGGCACGCAGGACGCGCGAGATGGCATCGCCCAGTGCGGCCCAACGGGTGTGGCCAATGTGTAGGGGTCCGGTTGGGTTCGCGGAAACGAACTCCATGTTGACCACGTGGCCGGCCAGGGCTTGGTTGTGACCGTAGGCAGCGCCGGCATCAACGATGCTGCGGGCTAGCTCACCGGCTGCGCCGGCTTCTAGGGTGATGTTGAGGAAGCCTGGACCAGCGATGTCGACTGCGTCGACTCCTGGAACCTCTGCGAGTCGTCGGGCAAGGAGCTGCGCGAAGTCGCGGGGTGCCATTCCGGCTTTTTTGCCCAGCTGCAGCGCGATGTTGGTTGCCCAGTCACCGTGCTCACGGCTCTTTGGACGGTCAACACGTACGGTCTCTGGCACCTCAACGGAGATATCACCAGCGGCTACGGCTTCGGTGAGGCATGCGGATATTGCTGCGGAGAGTTCTTCAGGAGTCACCGTTCAAGAATACCGGTAATTGCCCTAAATAATGATCATTCATGACTCCCCCGGACTGTGAGACTGAGCAGTCCCGGTGACTTTTGCACCACATTCTTGAGTGCTTTCTCCAATTGCGCAGATCAGCGCACCACCTGATAGTATTTTTTCTGTTGCTCAGCAACCCGCCTCTGTAGCTCAGTGGATAGAGCGTCTGCCTCCGGAGCAGAAGGTCGAAGGTTCGATTCCTTTCAGGGGCACCAGCAAATTGCAGGATCTGGAATTCCAGACCTGCAATTTTTTTGTTTAAATGTTGCCGATAACTATGGCGAAGATTTACTTGTCACTGGCGTCTATGTCTTGCTTAGTGATTATCTTGGCTCATGACCGAATCCACGAGTGCTCACCCTAACGAACCGCATCAGAAAAACTTTGCTGAACGTCTCAACTGGTTGCGCGCCGGCGTGCTTGGCGCCAATGATGGCATTGTTTCAGTAGCGGCCACGGTAGTAGGCGTCGCGGGTGTCACCAACCAATCGGCACCCATTTTTACTGCCGGCATGGCTGCCGTCATTGGTGGCGCGATATCCATGGCGCTAGGTGAATACGTATCGGTCAGTAGTCAGCGCGACTCACAGCACGCACTCATTGAAAAAGAACGCCAAGAACTTGCCGATGATCCGCAAGCAGAGCTTATTGAGCTTGCTGGGATTTACCAGTCGAAAGGGCTGAGCCAAGAGACTGCACTGCAGGTGGCCAATGAACTCACTGAACACGATGCGTTAGCAGCACACTTGTCGGCAGAGCTGAATATCGATGAAGAAGAAGTCGTCAATCCTTGGCATGCTGCTTATGCCTCTGCCGCTGCCTTTGTTATCGGCGCGATCCTACCCATGCTGGCCATCATGCTGCCGCCGGATTCGGTGCGCATTCCGATAACCTTCGCCGCGGTGCTCATTTCTCTTGCGCTGACCGGGACACTCGGCGCCTACATCGGTGGAAGTTCCAAACGTGTCGCGGCGCTTCGCTTGGTGATTGGTGGTGCGCTCGCTTTGGCGGCGACGTTCTTCATCGGCACCCTGCTTGGATCCAGCGGAATCTTTTAGTGCATTGTCCTAGATAGCCACTTGCCTAATCTGCGCTCTGCTTGCACTGACAAAGATGGAACACGTACCTCAGTAAGCTAAGACTATGGATGCCAAAAGTCCGTCAATAACTTTCGCAGTAGTGAAGCCTGAAGATCAAAAGTCTGTTGCCCAGGCTGCAATCATCTGGGCTCGCGCTGCCGCCCAGCGCGATCACCAGCCACTGCCCAAAGATGGCGCGCAAGCTCTCGCTGGCGTCCAACGTCGTTTAGCCCTTCCTAGCTCCCGGCTCGTCTTGGCTACGCTCGCTGATGAGCCTGCAGGTTTTACCCTCTGCGCTCCGCACGATGACTATCTGGAAATTTACTATGTCGCAGTCTCGCCAGAATTCTGGGGCCGTGGCGTTGCACGTCAGATGTTGGATGAAGTAGACCGCTACGCGCTGAGCGCAGGCTTCCACCACATCCGTTTATGGGTCATAGCCGAGAATTCCCGCGCCATGCAGGTTTATCTGTCTTGCGGCTACCAGCAGACAGGCCAAGAACTCGTTGATCAGAGTTCGGGACGCGTCGAGTGCCTATTGGAGAAAACTTCGACTTAAACCAGTTCAGGCTCCGCCAACCATTAGGATATGCGGAGCCTGAACTGTTGTTCTCAGTTTTTATTGCAGCATGGTGCGATCATCGAGCTGAGCGCCCTTGATCTTTTCAAATTCACCGAGCAATCCCTTAACAGTCATTTGCGACTTTTCTTCTTGATTCAAGTCCAAGATGATCTGCCCGTCATGCATCATGATCAGTCGTGTTCCCAATTGCAGTGCTTGTTCCATGTTGTGTGTGACCATCAGCGTCGTCAGCTGATGCCGTTCAACGATTTCCTTGGTCAAGCGAGATACAAGAGCTGCACGCTGCGGGTCAAGCGCTGCGGTGTGCTCATCCAGCAACAGGATCTTTGGCTTTGAGAACGTAGCCATCAACAGGCTCAATGCCTGACGCTGACCTCCCGAGAGCAATCCAACCTTGGTCTTCAGGCGATTCTCGAGGCCTAGTTCCAGGCTCTTGAGTTCCTCGACAAATAGCTCACGTCGCTTGGCTCCAACGCCCAAACCCAATCCGCGGAAACGGCCACGGGCGTAGGCCAAGGCCATATTCTCTTCAATGGTCATGGCTGGAGCAGTGCCAGCCATTGGATCTTGGAATACGCGGCCGATGTACTTTGCTCGACTGTAGTCCGCTAGCTTGGTGACGTTCTTTCCGGCGATGCTCACCGAGCCTGCGTCCGGCTGAAGTTTGCCGGCCACCATATTGAGCACTGTAGATTTGCCTGCGCCGTTGGAACCAATGACGGTGACAAATTCGCCGTCGGTCAGTTCCAGATTGATGTTGCGCAGAGCTTTACGTTCATTGACGGTTCCGGGGAAGAACGTACGCGATAGGTTCTGGATATTAAGCATTGGTGCGAACCTCTTCCTTGCCAGTCACGGTAGCCGGCGAGCGCTTGAAGGTCTTCACTATTTTCTGGAACCCCTTCCATTTAGGCAGCAACAACGCCACGACAACGAGCACTGCTGAAATCAGCTTCATGTCGTTGACTTCCAGGCCCGCAGACAAAGCCAGCTGAATCACCAGACGGTAAATCACTGCGCCGAATACGACTGCCAATGCAGCCAGCCAGATGTAACGCTGGGTGAAAATCGCTTGGCCAACGATGACCGAAGCCAAGCCAATCAGAATCAAACCGATACCCATGCCTACGTCAGCGAAGCCCTGGTACTGAGCAATCACCGCACCGGAAAGCGCCACAAGGCCGTTGGAAAGGGCAAGGCCCAGAATCTTCTGATTATCGGTACTGACACCGAAGGAACGAATCATTTCCTGATTATCGCCGGTGGCACGCATGGCCATTCCCACTTCGGTGTGCAGGAACCACACAATGGCAGCAACAAATACAAGACAGAGAACGAAGAGAATCGCAATCGATGTCCCAGTACCCAATAATCCCGCTTTGCGCAGGGGGCTAAACAGAGTTTCTTCACCAAGCAACGGTGTATTTGCTTTACCCATGATGCGTAAGTTGATGGAATACAAAGCAATCATGGTCAAAATACCGGCCAACAAGCCGTCAATTTTTCCCTTGGTATGCAGTAGACCTGTGATGGTGCCGGCAACTAGGCCAGCGATAAAGGCCAGTGCCGTAGCGAGCCACGGGTTCACGCCGCTGACAATGCTCACCGAGGCGACAGAGGCTCCGGTGGTGAAGCTACCGTCGACTGTCAGGTCTGGAAAATCTAGGATACGGAAGGTCAGATACACGCCGAGCGCCATGATGGCGTAAATCAGGCCGAGTTCAACCGCTGTGATCATGTGGGGATCCTTGAGTTGTATTGTCACGACGAAAGGCGAGGCATCAGATCATGCGCCTCGCCTTACGTCGCTTGTGATGCAGGGTTTAGTAGACTTCGACGGCCTTTGACTTCATGTCCTCGGAGAATTCGATGCCGGAGTTCTTTGCGGCTTTCTCATTGAGGTACAGGTCAACCTTTGAGATGGTCTCTACCGGCAGGCTTGCTGGTTCGGCTTCGCCCTTGAGTACTTTGACCGCCATGGCAGCGGTCTGCTCGCCGAGCTTCTCGTAGTTAATGCCGTAGGTTGCGGTAGCACCACGCTTAACCGAGTCGCCGTCAGCGGCAATAACTGGAATCTTCTTCTTGTCAGCGGTCTGGATCAGACCTTCAAGTGCAGAAACCACAGCGTTGTCGGTCGGAACGTAGTAAGCGTCTACGTCCAACGATCCTGCTGCCTGCTGTACTTCACTGGAAGTTGAAATCGCAGACTTTTCGATGGTCAGGCCCAAATCTTTAGCAGCTTCTTCAGCCAGCTTGACCTGAACTTCCGAGTTCACTTCGCCCGAGGAGTAAACGATGCCGACCTTCTTAGCATCTGGTTTCAGTTCCTTGAGCAAAGCAAGCTGCTCATCAACCGGGTTCAAGTCCGAGGTGCCGGTGACATTGGCACCTGGTGCTTCATTGGATCCGACGAGCTTCGCGCTCACAGGGTCAGTGACAGCTGAGAACAGAACTGGAACCTTGGTGATGGTCTGGGCTACTGCCTGGGCTGACGGGGTGGCAACTGCCAACACCAAGTCAATATCCGAGTCCGCAGCAAGCTTGCCAGCAATCGAGGTATTGGTAGCCTGATCAGCTTCCGCGTTGTTCTCGTCGTAGGAGATCTTGTCACCGGTGTACCCGGCGCTCTCCATGCCCTTTTTGAATCCGGTGACGACAGCATCCAAGGATGGGTGCGTAACGTACTGTGCGATGCCGATCTTTACTGGCTCGTCACTTGCAGCCTTGTCGCTCGATCCATTGCTACCGCCGCAAGCGGTCAACGCGAGTGCGCTAGCTGCAGCTACTGCTGCAAATTTCATAGCTGTGAAGCTCTTCATTGAAATCCCCTTCAAAGTCCCCATAGTGCGAGTGATGTCATCAATGCAGTTGGTAGTTGGGCTGCAAGACCACTTGTGAAATGCATCCGGGAACCGTCCCAACACCACGTCGATGATTACCCTAGATCTTACATGTGAACGACCTCACTTTAGTCACCGGATAGGGCCATCGAGAGACGTTTTAATCTTGATATTGAACTTTATGGGCACAATTTCCGAGTAGTGAGACGAAATTGGTACGTTTTGTATTTTGTCTCCACAAGATGTCGACGTTTGCCTAGACGGACAGAAAATTTGACTAACCTCTTTCACACATCCTTGGACCGGATTAGGCCACAAATTTCGCCCTCGGCTCGGCGGCAAGTGGATTGGGCGCTACGCGAATAGAATAGAAACATCATGGCGCTTAGCATTACGTATCCAGAAGCCCTCCCGGTCTCAGCCCGTCGCGCAGACATCCTCAAAGCAGTGCGCGAAAATCAGGTGGTAGTGATAGCCGGTGAAACCGGTTCAGGAAAAACCACCCAGCTACCCAAGATGCTCATTGAACTCGGCCTGGCCGAAAAGGGCATGATTGGGCACACCCAGCCTCGTCGTCTTGCCGCGCGCACCGTGGCTGAACGAATTGCCGAGGAAATGGGAACCGAAATTGGTGACGAGGTCGGTTTCCATGTGCGCTTCACCGGTGAGGTCTCGCGCAATACCAAGCTAAAAGTCATGACCGATGGTATTCTGCTTGCCGAAATTCAGCGCGACCGTTTGCTGAAAAAATACTCTGCGATCATCATCGATGAGGCTCACGAGCGCAGCCTGAATATTGACTTCCTGCTTGGTTACCTCAAGCAGATCATGCCAAAGCGCCCTGATCTGAAGATCATCATCACCTCGGCTACGATCGACCCTCAACGTTTTGCCGAGCACTTTGGTAAGACGTTACCCTCGGGCGAGATTGAACCAGCACCGATTCTGGAAGTCTCCGGACGTACCTTCCCCGTTGAACTGCGCTACCGCCCATTGCAGGCTGAAGCAGCCCTTGACGATGAGTCAGATGATGAAAATTCATTAGAGGAAGAACGCGATCCCCTCGATGCAGTCACCGATGCGGTTAAGGAACTAAGCCGAGAAGCACCAGGCGACATCCTGATCTTCTTCTCCGGTGAACGAGAAATTCGCGATGCGGCTGAGGCGTTGCGAGCAATGGTCACCGCCAATAAGCGCCTGCCTCGTTATGAAGTATTGCCGCTTTTTGCTCGCCTCTCACTTGCTGAGCAGCACCGAGTCTTCCACCCGGGCAGTGCACCACGCCTGATCTTGGCTACCAACGTGGCTGAAACTTCACTCACCGTGCCAGGCATCAAGTACGTGATCGATACTGGCACCGCCCGCATCTCGCGATACTCTCATCGCACCAAGGTGCAACGTCTACCTATCGAACGCGTTTCACAGGCCAGCGCCAATCAGCGTTCGGGCCGTTGTGGTCGTGTCTCCGAGGGCATCGCCATCCGCCTGTACGCGGAATCAGACTTCGAGGCTCGCCCCGAGTTCACTGACCCAGAAATCCTGCGTACCAACCTAGCTAGCGTCATTTTGCAGATGATTTCCATGGGCGTAGTTGCGTCAGCCACCGAGGTGGGAAAGTTCCCCTTCGTTCAGCCTCCCGAAGCAAAGGCCATCACCGATGGTGTGAACCTGCTGCGCGAACTTGGTGCGTTGGAATCCAACAAGTCCGCCAAGCTCACCCCGATTGGTCGCAAGCTGTCCCAGCTGCCACTAGACGTACGTCTGGGACGAATGATCGTCGAGTCTGCGGACCGCGCAGTGGCTAAGGAAGTCATGGTGCTCGCCGCAGGTCTGAGCATCCAGGACCCACGAGAGCGTCCAAGTGAAGATACCGGCATGCGCGAAAGAGCTGCCGAGCTACACAAACGATTCACCGATGAGAAGTCTGACTTCATTGCCTTGCTTAATCTCTGGGCATACCTGCAAGAACAGCAGAAGGAACTCTCTTCCTCGGCCTTCCGCCGCATGTGCAAGACAGAGCACATCAACTACCTGCGCGTGCGTGAATGGCAAGACTTGTTCACACAGTTGCGTCAGCTTGCTAAGCCGTTGGGCATCACCGTAGCGGCTGCCCCGATTGACCCGGCTGCCAACGAAGACCAAGTTCACAAGTCACTACTGGCTGGTTTGCTTGGACATATCGGTATGTACGATGAGCGCAAACGAGATTATCTCGGTGCGCGTGGCACTCGCTTTGCCATCTTCCCTGGCTCCGGACTTTTTAAGAAGTCGCCAACCTGGGTCATGTCCGCCGAGCTCGTGGAGACCTCACGCCTATGGGCGCGAATGAACGCAGCCATCTCCTCCGAATGGGTGGAAGAACTCGCGCCGCATCTGCTTAAGCGAACGCACTCGGAACCGCATTGGTCTAAGCGCACCGGCTCTGTCATGGGATATGAAAAGGTCACGCTCTTTGGCCTGCCAATCATCCCCCGCCGTCAGTTCCACTACTGGCGGGTTGACCCGATTCTGGCGCGCGAACTATTTATTCGTCACGCGCTGGTTGAGGGAGATTGGCGTACCCACCATAAGTTCTTTGCCAAGAACCGGGCTCTGCTTGAAGAAGTTGAAGAGCTTGAGACACGTATGCGCCGTCATGATCTGCGCATCTCTGATGAAGATCTATTCACTTTCTATGATGCGCGGGTGGGCTCCGAAGTTTATTCTGAGCGTCATTTTGACCGTTGGTGGAAAAATGCACGGGCAACTGACCCAACGCTTTTGGACTTTGACCCCGAAGCTTTGTTGGCCGACGGTGAAGAACTCGATGAAAGTAACTTCCCCACCACGTGGCAACTGGGCAATATTCACCTGCCCCTGAGCTACGAATACAATCCGGCCGCCAGTGCGGGTGAAGGCGACGGCGTTTCGCTTACCGTTCCTGTGGTGTTCTTGAATCAGCTGGACCCTGCTCGCTTCGCTTGGCTCATTCCAGGCCTGCGTCACGAGCTGATTACTGCGCTGATCCGTTCCATGCCGAAGGCCATACGTAAAAACTTCGTTCCGGCCCCGGATGTTGCAGGTAAAGCTCTAAACATGCTGGATCAAGACTTTGATCCAGCTACTGATGATCTGGCGGAATCACTGGCGCTGGTCTTGCGTCGATTGCGCGGCATGGTGGTTGAACCTTCGGTCTTTGATTTTGCTGCATTGCCAGCGCACTTGCGCTTCGGTTTCACTGTCACGGATGCCTCCGGCAAGGTATTGGGTCAGGGTGATGATCTGGCCGCCCTGCAATACAAGTTTGCGGCTGCCAACCGCGCAGCGCTGGCTAGTGGAGTCAATAAGCCGGGCAAACCTGGCGCATCGGTGGCATCACCTTCGAACAAGTCGAACAAGTCGAACAAGAAGGGTGCCAAGGCCTCGGCCGCACCAACTCAGGGCGCTTGGGACCAGCAAGGTCTTGATCACTGGCCTGAGCTAGAGGCCGCTGGCGATACCCTAGGCGACACTCTGCCTGCTAAGGTCACCACCACGGTTATGGGCCAAGAGATCACTGCCTTCCCCGGACTGAACGACACCGGGTCGGCCGTAGATCTTACCGTCTTCCGTAGCGAGACCGAACGCGATGCTGCGCATCGTAGTGGTGTCATTCGACTGCTGATGTTGCGTTTGCCGTCGGCGGCAAAGTTTGTCGTCTCGCACCTGAAAAATGCGGAAAAGCTGGTGTTTACGCAGAATCCGCACGGATCCATCGACAAGTTAATTGCTGATTGCACCATGGCCGCCGTGGATCAGTTGGTTCCGGCCACGCTTCCGATGAACCGAGCTAGTTTTGAAGCACTCTTCGAATCTGTGCGTGCCGAGCAGATTGACACCGTCTTCACCATCACCGCAGTGGTGGCTAAGGTCTTTGGATCTTCGACCCGGATCAACAAGGATCTAAAGAGCACAAAGTCATTGGCGATGTTTGCTGCAGTCACCGATATCCGTTCGCAGCTTGAGCAGTTGATTTATCCGGGATTCATTGCTGCCACCGGTGCCGCGAACCTCATGCGCCTACCGCGTTATGTACAAGGCATTGAAGTGCGTTTGGAGAAGTTGCGCGGTGGAGCGGTCACCCGTGATTCACAGGCATTGGTGACCATCCAAAAACTGGAAGATGAGTACGATACTGCTCTGGGTAAGGTTCCACAGGGCGCACGTGTTCCTGCGACTTTGGGCCAGGTGAAATGGATGCTGGAAGAAATGCGCATTTCGCTCTTTGCCCAAGAACTGGGCACTGCGTATTCGGTCAGTGAAAAGCGCATCCGTAAAGCAATGAAGGATGGGCTCGCTGAGCTTTAGCCATACTCGTTACAAAGTTTGAAGCGGGACGAATCCCGAGTCAGATGCCGCGGGGTACTGGACATCATGTTGGCGCGCCATATCGGTTCTGAACGCCCAACCACGCAGGTCCAAGGCTAACTATCTGGCTGGTGGAACGACGATGATTTGCACGTCGTCCTCGTAGATGACCGTGCCAGGAGACTTTGACTGTAGTTTCTCCCAACCGATCTGGTGCGCGTCGAGCAACTTGAGATACGGCTCGACGCGCTCCAGCAGGTGGTGTGCACTGTCCTTAAACCAAGCCACTGCCCCGGGATTGAGCTCATGATCATAAATTTCGGGGTCAGTGCTGCTTGGGTTTGGATAGGCTGCGTCATACCAATCATTGCCCGCACGCCAAATGACGTGCTCTTCTTCGCTGAGCTCACCGCCACGGCCGAGCGAATTGACGAGGGCAAAAATTCCTAGATTTACGCCGCGATGGTTAGGCGACACAGACTGGTAGCGCAGGTACAGCAAGGTTTTAGGCCTCTGGGACAAATTCGCTGTGGCCGTCCTGAACCAAGCCATCGCGCAAGAGCTGAGCGTTTTTATCCAAGGCCACTGGGTCTGGGTTCTCCGTCGCATTAGACAGATCAAAATCAGCCAGCGAATTGGTTGGCCAGACATGCACATGTAGATGAGGAACTTCAAAGCCTGCAATCATCAGTCCGGCACGCTGCGCACCAAATACGCGCTTCTGGGTCTGTCCGATTTTTCTCGCCACCAGGGTCAGATGGGTTACTAATTCTTCAGAAGCATCCGTGAATTCATCGACTTCCTCACGTGGCACTACCAGTGCGTGTCCGTCGGTCAGTGGGCCGATAGATAAGAAGGCAACGCATTTTTCGTCTTTCCAGACGAAACGGCCTGGGATCTGACCTTCAATAATCTTGCTGAACAGCGTACTCATTGCTGCCTTTCTCTAGCTGCAGTATTTTTAGTTGCGATGCTTTTCGTCGCTCGTGGCCACTGGTGCTTGCGGGTATGAGCAATATTCGGACCAGCTACCCGGGTATAAGCCCAGTTCAATGCCTGCGCTGGCTGCAGCGAGCACCTGATGCGCGGCGGTGATGCCGGAGCCACAGTAGGCTGCAGAACCGGGCCGCTGCGCTCCGAGCTTGGTAAAGCTTGCTTGCAGATGTTCGGGTGTGTGGAAGCGCGCCTGGGCGTCCAAGTTGTCGGTGGTCGGCCGGTTCAAGGCGCCGGGAATGTGTCCGGCCACCGGGTCAATCGGCTCTTCGATCCCCAGATAGCGGGCGGTAGCGCGCGAATCGATTAGCACTCCAGTTAGGGATTCCAATTCGCCGAACTCGACTACCGGCATTCTGCCCCAGGAGAGCATCACCGTCCCGGGTGCTGCTTCTTCGATGCCATCCGAGATCGGACCATCGGCTTGCTTCCAAGCTTCCAGTCCGCCATCAAGTACCTGAACGTTTTCAAATCCTGCATGGCGTAACAACCACCAAGCGCGGGCTGCGGCGAGGGCACCAGAATCGTCGTAGGCCACGACGCGACTGTCTGGGTTGATGCCCCAACTGCGCGCGGCAGCTTCAAAATCTGCAGGCAGTGGTAATGGGTGACGTCCGGTATGTTCACCGACGGTGCCCGATAATTGCGTTTCCAAATCCACAAAGATGGCACCCGGAATATGACCGGCAGCGTACTGCTGTGCGCCGTCGTTCTTTCCAAGCACCCAGCGCACGTCTAAGAGCACGGGAGAGGCCTCGCCCTGAAGCAAGGCTGTGAGTTCATTGGCGGAAATCAAAGGATTCATATGCACTACCTTGCTAACAGTTCCTCGACCTTATATTCGGTGCCCTGCTCTAGTCGCTGATAGGTGCTGCCGGAACGCTCAGCAATGGTGCCCAACTGGCGGTCGAACAAGCCCACGCCGATCTCGTTGAGCAACCCGTCGTGGATTGGCGCCCACGTTTTTGCCTTGGTTGCCGTAGCAAAGTCAGCAGCTTCAGACATCTTGCCCCACGGTGCCATCACCGGCAGTAGCAGTAAATCTACTGGCACGCCCACGGGAACTTGGTAGCTGTCTCCGGGGTGGAAAACTATCGGTTGACCAACTGCCTTATCCCCCAGCACGTATCCGACGTTGGCAACCAAGTCGATGGATTGGTGGATCGTCGCGTGGGTGCCGCCTACTGCGCGCACACGAATCCCGCCGACAATGAAGTCGGCTCCAGCGCACACGGGGTGCACCTGGGCAATGGTGGCGGCCGGTAGTTTTTCCTTCAGGCTCTTAGCCAACGCCGCTGGCGAGTAGACCTCCAACACCGGATTAGAACTCAGTGCTTGGACGATAGCTTCGAGATCCGCATGGTCCGCATGCTCGTGGGTGATCAGCACTGCGTGCTTGTCTTCGAAAGCCCCAGTCAGTTCAGAAAAACTTCCAGGATCAAGCAGCAGCGAACCGTCTACGGTGCTCAGTTCAATACAGGAATGGCCTCTGGTTTTGATGCGCATGTCTTTAGCGTAGGCTCCACGCCCCGCCCGTGCCAGCGCCTGACACGCATCATCCAGAAAAGTTGGCTAAAATTGAGTGACAGTACAGGTGAACTGCGCAGTTACATGAGCGGTTGCCTGTCCGCAACGAAGTCAAGGAATGGTGCACGTAGATGTCCCAGCCAGAAACCCGGATTACCAAGCAGCGACTGGCTGTAGCGCAGGCACTGGGCGAGATCAATGATTTCGCCACCGCACAGCAGCTGCACCGTTGGTTGCAGGATTCCGAAAAGAAGGTTTCGCTGGCCACCGTCTACCGCCTGTTGCAATCCATGGCAGATGACGGCTTGGTTGACGTCCTGCGTAGCGGTGACGGCGAAGCACGTTTCCGTCAGTGCATCACCGACACCCACCACCATCACTTGGTCTGCCGCTCTTGCTCTAAGACCGTAGAAGTACAGGCCCCGTCCGTAGAACGCTGGGCCGCACGAGTCGCAGCCGAGCATGACTTTTCTGAGCCTGAACACACCGTTGAAATCTATGGTGTGTGCGCCGAATGTCGCGCTAAAGCCAGTAGCTAATCACCGAAGTTGGAATTCAAAATCTCTGTGAACATGACAATCGCCCCAGATCAATGATCTGGGGCGATTGTCATGTCTGAAGTTCTATACCTGGTGACGTCTGCGCGGTGAACGAACGTATTCAATGCTTCGGCAGATCACGTAAATCAAGAATGAAATCGTGGTGACGTAAGGGCTGATTGGTAGCGAACCGGCTAGGGCCAGCAAGATGCCACCAACAACGGCAAGTTCTGCAAACGCAATCGAGAGCACTACGGTCAGTACCGGATTGGATGTCACCCTCATCGCGGCAGCGGCCGGTGTAATCAGCAAGGCTAGGACCAGCAGTGCGCCGACAACCTGAATAGTCACCGCAACGGCAAGTGCCAAAATCACCATGAAGATAATCGACAGCCCGGAGGTGCGTACGCCACGGGCATTAGCCACGACTGGGTCCACGGAAGCGAAAGTCAGTGGGCGCCAGATCAGAATCAGCGCAAGCACTACGACCAGAGAAAGTAGCAGCATGCCGTTGAGCTGGACATCGTCCACGGCAACAATCTGACCGGTCAGCAGGCCGAATTTATTTGCGCTTCTGCCCTCATAGAGGGACAGGAACAAGATGCCCAGTCCCAAACCAAATGGCATCAGGACACCGGTAATTGAATTTCTGTCTCGTGCTCTGGTGCCTAGGAATCCAAGGATCAACGCGGCAATGAGTGAGCCGAGTACCGAGCCAGTGACCACATCGGCGCCAATGAGCAGCGCAAAGGCCGCGCCAGCAAAGGACAGTTCAGCAATGCCGTGCACAGCGAAGGCCATATCGCGCATCATGATGAAGATGCCAATCAGTCCGCCCACAACGCCCAGAACCGCTCCGGCGATCAGTGAGTTGGACACTAGGGGCAAGAGTAGGGCGTAGTCGTCAAAGTTAAATGCCTTGTCGATGAAATCGGAAAAGTTCACAGTTAGCCCTACTTCCCGGTCTCAAGTTCAATATCATGTGCGTGATCATGCCCATCGGCAGGTAGCGGTCCAGCGCCGTCACCGGCAACCACCACAATGCGTCCATTCACTCGCAGCACTTCAACCGGTGCACCATAGAGCTCGGTGAGCACCGAAGTCTGCATGACCTCATCTACGGTCCCCAAGTGGAACTTGCCCTGTGCCAAGTACAGAACTCGGTCAACGTACGGCAGGATCGGGTTGATCTCGTGAGTGACAAAAATTACCGCACTATTGCGTTCAACGGCCTGGCGGTGAATGACTTCACTGATGGCCTGCTGATGGTGTAAGTCCAGGGACAGCAACGGTTCATCGCACAGCAGCACTGCCGGGTTACCAGCCAAGGCCTGGGCTGCACGAAGCCGCTGCTGTTCGCCGCCAGAAAGATCTGACACCGCACGATTGGCGTATCCGCTGGCTCCGACCATGTCCAACAGTTGATCGACCTGTTTGCGCACCGAGTTGCGGCCAATTCGGATGCCTAGCTTAGAACCATCTAGTCCAAGGGCCACAAGATCCCTGGCACGCAATGGAACGTTATCGCCAAAGGGCCGCTGCTGTGGAATCAATCCGACAGTTGCTGATCCTCGACGCACGGCTTCTCCCGCGATCGATACCGAGCCACGATTCAGCGAGGTTGTTCCGAGCATGGTGTTGATGAAGCTGGTCTTGCCTGAGCCGTTAGGCCCCAAGACTGCAAGGAACTCACCTTTATCGATGGAAAGATTAAGTTCATCCCAAAGCACTCGGGACCCGTAGGCCAAGCGTGCGTCTTGAAAACGGACGATCGGGCTAGATGACATGGAATACTTTCTAAACTGCACGGTTTGCGGAACAGCCGCGACGAAAAACTGCGGCACCCATGATGGGCACCGCAGTTAATCCTACCAGTTGCGATTCATTCGCAATACGCACTCACCAAGTGAGCTTCGCCTAGTTTCCTTGGCGCTCACCACGAGGTAGCGAGGCACGCTTTCGGGTGGTGTCGGTAATTTCGCCGACCAGCACCTCGATCACGTCCTCCAAGAACACCACGCCAATGACCGACCCCGAAGCATCAACAACCACCGACAGATGGTTGCCTTCTTGACGCATCTCTTCCAGGGCCGCTTCAATCTCAGTGTCCTGACTCAGCTGACCCAAGGGGTGCAGTGGCAAATCAATCAATGGCTGAGTTGAGTGAGCGTCGTCAATGAGCATGACATCCTTGACGTGCCAGTAACCCACCGGGATCTCGTTCTTCGTGATCAGCATGCGCGAGAAGCCGGTCTTACCAACCTTCTTCTCAAATTCACGTGCGGTGGTCTGTCCCCATTCAAGGGTGAACAAATCATCGATGGGAACCATGCAACTACGTGCGGTGACCGAGGAAAATTCCAAGGCCTTGGTCAGACGCATGGCATTGTCTTCGTCCAGCGTGCCCTCTTCTGAAGAGGTGTCGATGATCGAACGCACTTCATCAGCGGTGTATGAGCTGGTCACTTCATCCTTCGGCTCAATACCAAAGACGTGCAGGACAATATTTGCCATGCCGTTGAGCATCGAAGTGATTGGCTTGAGTACCTTTGAAAGTCCCACCAATGGCATGGCCAGCAGCATCACTGCCTTATCTGCCACAGACACCGAAATGTTCTTTGGCACCATCTCACCAAAAGTCACGTGCAAGAAGGTCACCAAGACCAGAGCAACAAGGAACGCCACGGTATCCGCTGCCGACTCAGACATACCCAAATGGACCATCGGTTCAGCAAGCAGGTGGTGAATAGCTGGCTCAGAGATGTTCAAGATCAGCAGCGAGCACACGGTAATGCCCAACTGGCAGACCGCGAGCATCACCGAAACGTGCTCCATGGCGTACAACGCGAGCTTGGCGCGCTTGTTGCCTTCGTCCGCCAACGGCTCGATCTGCGAACGACGCGCGCTCATTACCGCGAATTCGCCGGCAACAAAAAAAGCGTTACCCAGCAACAAGACAACGAGCCAGATTAGACCCATAAAATCATGCATCGTCGGCCTCCGATTCCGGTGCCGATGGTTCGAACTTCACCTGGGCGATACGACGACCTTCCAATTCGGTGACAGTAAACGTACCGTGCTCGGTCACCGCCTGATCGTCGAGTTCTGCCAGGCGGCCCAACTCAGCGAGCATGAATCCACCAATGGTTTCGTAGGAAGACTCTTCGGGGATTACCTCGTGGTCAAAGTTTTCATTAACCTGATCGGGGCGGAACATTCCGGGGAACAACCAGCTGCCGTTGGGCTGCGTGATTGCTTCCTCTTCGTCCTCATCGTGTTCGTCAGATACTTCACCGACGATTTCTTCGACCAAGTCCTCAAGGGTGACCAGACCGGCGGTTCCACCGTATTCATCCATAACGATGGCGATCTGGAATTCAGCTGCACGCAGTTGTTCAAGAAGCACGTCAAGGTGGATGGTCTCAGGAACGTAGAGTGCATCGCGGGCGAATTCACCCACCTGCAATGCTGCCCGGCGTTCGCGAGGCACCGAGACAACAGCCTTCACGTGGCAGATGCCCTGGATCTCGTCACTGGATCCCTCAATGACCGGGAATCGTGAGAAACCGGTATCGGCGCTGACTTCGATCAGTTCCGAAAGTGGGGCCTGCGAATCTATGGTGGACATCGAAGTACGTGGAGTCATCACATCAGCTGCGGTGCGCTCTGAGAACTCAATAGTGGATTCCACAAAACGCGCGGTCTGCACGTCCAAGGTTCCCAACTGAGCTGAACGTCTCACCAGCGAAGCCAATTCTTGCGACGAACGGGCTGCGGAAATTTCTTCCTTGGCCTCTAGTCCGAAGAAGCGATGCAGGATTGCGTTGGAAAAACCGTTAAGCACCATGATGGCGGGCTTGAAGATCGCGGTAAAAACTAGCTGCGGGCGAGCCAGCAACTTTCCGACCCGCATTGCCTGAGCGATAGCCATGTTCTTTGGAACTAATTCACCAATCAGCATTGAGAGCAAGGTTGCCAGAACGAGGGCCACGATGACGGTAACTGCTACCGAGCTGGCCTCCGGGACACCCAAGTTTTCCAACAGTGGCTCCAGCAGGGCGCTGATGGCCGGTTCAAGAACATAACCGGTGAGCAAAGTGGTCAGGGTAATGCCCAACTGGCAGCTAGAGAGCTGGGTGGACAGTGAAGTTAAGCATTGTAGGAGCGGCTTTGCGCCAGCTTCCCCTCGATCAACGGCATTTTGCACCGTACTTTTATCGAGCGCGACAAGTGAGAATTCCACCGCCACGAAAAAGCCTGTGCCAAGAATAAGTAGCAGGCCAAAAAGAATGTAGAGCCAATCCATGGGTGGTTACCGCCACCTGTTCGTTGACATCAAAGTAAGAGGTTCGGTGCCGATCAGGCGGCAACTAGAAGGCTCCAATCGCGAGCCAGAACCTGCTGAACATGAACTGTGTTGGCCGGCACTGCGCCCGTGGGCGGCACGCCGGCTTGGAGAGTGTGATTCCATAGTGCTTTTTAGTCTATCGAACGATGACCTTTTGTGCACCACATCGATTTTGTGACGTTCAACGGTAGCGCAATGACGCTAAACGGACTGTTATACACGACACTTTCGTGAGATTACATACGTGCCGTGGCCAAGCGGCCGTAAAAGTAACTAGACTGGTGCGCAGGTCTAGAAATCTTGTGAGCCGAAGTGGTCGATTCACGTCCTCGGAAGACCACCGGCTCAAGCTAGAACAACGTAGAAATCAGGGAAGAGGCGTTGCACGTGCCAGAGCAAGCACACCACCGACTTACTGAAGAGTTTGGTGGAAACGAGTGGCTAGTAGACGAGCTGTTCGAACAGTATCTCGTCGACAAGAACTCGGTAGATAAGAAATGGTGGGATATTTTCGAATCTCTCGCCGCCGACAAAAAGGCACCGGCAGCGCAGCCGACGCCTGCGGCGCCAGCAGCTCCTGCTGCGGCTCCGGCTACCAATGGGCAGGGCGCACCACGCGCTGCAGCCCAGGCTCGCACTTCTGAGCCAGCACCAGCACCAGCTTCAAAGCCAGCCGCCGCTCCAGCACCAGCTGCTGAAGAAAAGAAGGCTGAGCCAGCACCGAAGACCACGCCAATTCCGGCGCAGGCTCCGAAGGCTACCCCTTCCACCGAACTTTTCGGTGAGGAAAAGCGCACCCCACTGCGTGGGCCAATGAAGGCCATCGCAACCAACATGGATGCCAGCCTCACCGTGCCGACTGCAACCACCGTTCGTGCGGTTCCAGCCAAGGTGATGATCGATAACCGTATCGTCATCAACAACCACCTCAAGCGCTCGCGCGGTGGCAAGATCTCCTTCACCCACCTGATCGGCTTCGCCGTGATTCGTGCATTGAAGCAGATCCCTTCGATGAACGTCACCTACGACGTCATCGATAAGAAGCCAACCGCCATCCAGCCAGCACACGTGAACTTCGGTATCGCCATCGACATGCCAAAGCCAGATGGCACCCGCATGTTGGCTGTACCAAACGTCAAGGCCGCGGAGACCCTGAGCTTCAACGAGTTCTGGGCCACCTACGAAGACTTGATCAAGCGCGCTCGTGCCAACAAGCTGACCGCTGATGACTACGCAGGCACCACCGTGTCGCTGACCAACCCAGGTGGCATCGGTACCGTTCACTCGGTCCCACGTCTGTCCAAGGGCCAGGCAGCCATCATTGGTGTGGGCGCACTGGAATACCCAGCTGAGTTCCGCGGCTCTTCAGAGAAGACCGTTTCCGGCCTTGGCATCGGCAAGCACATCACCCTGACCTCCACCTATGACCACCGCGTCATCCAGGGTGCCGGTTCGGGCGAATTCCTGAAGCTAGTTGAATCCCTCTTGCTCGGCGAGCAGGGCTTCTACGACGAAATCTTCGAACAGCTTCGTATTCCTTACGAGCCAGTTCGCTGGGCCGTTGACAACCAGGTTGATATCGACCTGCAGGTCAACAAGGTTGCACGCATCCAGCACCTGATCAACTCCTACCGGGAGCGCGGCCACCTGATGGCCGACATCAACCCATTGGAATACGTTCAGCGCAAACACCCAGATCTGGACATCAACAACTACGGTCTGACCCTGTGGGATCTGGACCGCGAGTGGATCACCGGCGGACTGGGCGGCACCGACCGCGCTCTGCTGCGAGAGATCCTCGGCACCCTGCGTGATGCTTACTGCCGCACCATCGGCACCGAGTACATGCACCTGCAGAACCCAGAAGAGCGTGAGTGGTTCCAGGCCAAGCTTGAATCCCGTTACGCAAAGCCAACCCGCGAAGAGCAGCTGCGCATTCTTTCGAAGCTGAACTCCGCTGAGGCTTTCGAAACCTTCTTGCAGACCAAGTTTGTTGGACAGAAGCGCTTCAGCCTCGAAGGTGGCGAATCGCTGATTCCACTGTTGGACGCCATCATCTCTGATGCTGCGGACGCTCAGCTGGACGAGGTAGCCATTGGTATGGCCCACCGCGGACGCCTGAACGTACTGACCAATATCGCAGGCAAGACCTACGCACAGGTCTTCCGCGAATTTGAAGGCACCGCTACCCCAGGCTCGGTTCAGGGCTCGGGCGACGTGAAGTACCACCTGGGCACCGAAGGTTCTTACACCTCGGACGCTGGCAACCAGACCAAGGTTTACTTGGCTGCTAACCCTTCACACCTGGAAGCAGTTGATCCGGTACTCGAAGGCATCACCCGCGCCAAGCTTGACCGCTTGGGTTCGAAGAATGAAGTACTGCCACTGTTGGTTCACGGCGATGCTGCATTCGCCGGCCAGGGTGTCGTCTCCGAGGTTCTGGCCATGAGCCAGCTGCCTGGTTACAAGACCGGCGGTACCGTGCACGTGATTGTGAACAACCAGATTGGTTTCACCACCGCACCTAGCTCTTCGCGCTCCTCGGTTTACGCTTCGGACGTTGCTCGTACCGTTCAGGCTCCGATCTTCCACGTCAATGGGGATGACCCAGAGGCAGTGGTTCACGTAGGTCAGTTGGCTTTCGAGTACCGCCAGAAGTTCGGCAAGGACGTTGTCATCGACCTCGTGTGCTACCGCCGCCGCGGTCACAACGAAGGCGACGATCCTTCGATGACCCAGCCGATCATGTACAACCTGATCGAAGCTAAGCGCTCTACCCGCAAGCTGTACACCGAGGCCCTGGTTGGTCGCGGCGACATCACGCAGGAAGAAGCCGAGCACGTTTTGGCCGAGTACAAGGAAAACCTGGAGCGCATCTTCGCTGAGACGCATGCCGCCCAGACTTCCCCGATCCCAATCATCACCCCGGGCTCGACCATCAACGACCTAGAGAAGCCATTCGCTCAGGCTGCCGACGAGAACACCGTCGACGGCGCACGCGCATCGGCCATCTCCGCTCAGACCTTGGCCCACATCGGTGCAGCTCACCTTCAGTTCCCTGAAGGCTTCACCATGCACACCAAGCTCAAGTCGTTGCTCGAGCGTCGTGAGAAGATGTCCCGTGAAGGCGGCATCGACTGGGGCTTCGCCGAAATCGCTGCCCTGGGCTCGCTGTCCATGGAAGGCGTACCAGTACGTCTGGCCGGCCAGGACTCACGCCGTGGTACCTTCGTTCAGCGTCACTCGGTCTTCCACGACCGCGAAAACGACAACGAGTGGTACCCACTGCACAACCTAAGCGATGATCAGGCTCCACTGTGGATCTACGACTCGCTACTCTCCGAATACGCAGCACTCGGCTTCGAGTACGGCTACTCGGTGGAGCGTCCAAATGCACTGGTGATTTGGGAAGCCCAATTCGGCGACTTCGTCAACGGCGCACAGACCGTCATCGATGAGTTCATCTCCTCGGCAGAGCAGAAGTGGTCACAGTCCTCCTCGCTGGTTATGCTTCTTCCGCATGGCTACGAGGGCCAGGGCCCAGACCACTCCTCGGCTCGCATCGAGCGCTTCTTGCAACTTTGTGCAGAGAACAACATGGTTGTGGCTCAGCCATCGACCGGTGCCAACCACTTCCACCTGTTGCGTCGTCAGGCTTACGCCCGTCCACGCAAGCCACTGATTGTCTTCACCCCGAAGCAGCTGTTGCGCCTGAAGGCCGCAGCAAGCACCGTGGAAGAATTAACCACCGGTGGTTTCCAGGAAGTCATCGGCGACGCATCGATCACCGATGCCAACGCCGTAGAGAAGGTACTGCTGTGCTCGGGTCGTGTTTACTACGACTTGATCGCTACCCGCGCCAAGGCTCAGGACACCAAGACCGCGATCATCCGCGTTGAGCAGCTCTACCCTGCACCACTGGAGCAGATCGCTGCCGAGCTGGCCAAGTACCCGAACGCCAAGGCAACTTGGGTTCAGGACGAACCAGCCAACCAGGGTCCATGGCCGTTCTTCGGTCTGTATGTGGCACCGCAGCTTGAGCAGAAGATTGAATTGGTCTCCCGCCCAGCTTTGGCCGCTACCTCTGCAGGTACCGCAAAGCGCCACGACGCAGAAAACGCAGTGCTGATGCAGCAGGCTTTCGCCCGCTAATCTTTCGCCGCTTTGATCGCTAAGGCTTAGTTGCCGGCGAGTATTTTCCAAGATTTTATGGTCAATACCCGCCGGCAACAGCTCTTTAACCACAAACTCACACTGCACAGTAACTTGTTGCCTTTTCCAGCATGAATCTCCCGGAAAGCAACCCATAGGACTGCTAAGGTTGGGATCGATTCATATTCTTGAAGCCAACGAAAGGTCGCCCAGTTGGAGTTACGCACAATCCGAATTACCGCAATCGGAGATGAGCTACTGGCCGGACATGGGGACCCGCGCGGACTGGGCTGGTTCGGCCGTGTTATGGCCCGAACCCAGGACCCTGCCTTGCGACTTCAGTCCTTCGTTCTGGCTGCCCCCGCTGAAGGATCCGAAGCCCTAGCCGAGCGCTGGATGGGCGAAGCATCTCGACGATTCAGCGACCAGTATGAAAACCGCCTGGTTATTGCACTCTCAGATCGCGATGTTGACCTCGATGTCTCCACCGCACGCAGCCGTTTGAACCTGGCCAACATCCTTGATTCAGCCTCACAAATGAGCATCAAAGCTTTGCTTGTTGGCCCAGCCCCCGGCTTGGACGACGCTCGCAACCAGCGCGTGGCAGAATTAAACCGCGTGTACTCGGATGTGGCACTGCGCCGCAACCACCACTACGTGGATACGTTCACTCCCCTGCGCGGTCACGCTCAATGGCGTAGCGACCTGAACGCCTCGGGCGGTGTACCTGGGCAAGCCGGTTACGGACTGATGGCCTGGTTGGTACTACACCGAGGCTGGTACTCATGGCTAGACTTGCCGGAGCCAGGCGAGGGCTAAACCACCTTTGCGCGTTAGGAAAATGGACGCAAAGTATGAAAGACTATTAGTCGGCCCGAGCTATCGGGGAAAACCATTGATCCCTTAAAGGAGTCACCATGTCGAAGCGCGCTCGTAAGCGTCGCGATCGCAAGCGTGGCGGTGCCAACCACGGCAAGCGCCCAAACAGCTAAGCGAAGCGAACATAAAAAGAACCCCGTACCATTCGAGTTTTTACTCGAAAGCTACGGGGTTTCTCTTTGCCTGTTAGTGACCTGATTCGAGGCGAACCTGCGAAATCTTGGCAAAGATACTGGCTTTCAAATTATGCGGCGCCTGCTCTTGGCAGCTACGTCGCACCACCGAACGGATAATGCACTCAAGGTCATATTCCTCGGTGCACTCCGGGCAGCCATCAAGGTGCGCTTTGACCTCTTTGATGTCATTCAGCGTCAATGCACCATCGAGGTATTCATAGATGCGTACCATGCGGTCATCGGCGCAATCACCCAATGAATTGCAATCCATCTTATTTCGCTCCTCCATCAGCCTTCGCGGCGCTCTTGGCACGAGCTCCGGTGGCTATCCCACGGTCTGCTGCATAATCTGCCAACAGTTCCCTCAAATTCTTACGTCCACGGTGCAACCGGGACATCACGGTGCCGATCGGCACACCCAAGATGTCGCTGGCTTCCTTGTAACTGAAACCCTCAACATCAACGAAGTACACGGCCATCCTGAAATCTTCACCGATGGACTGCAAAGCCGCCTTCACATCCGAATCCGGAAGGTGATCCAGCGCCTCAACCTCAGCCGAACGCAAACCCGTAGGCGAATGCTCCATCGCTGAAGCCATCTGCCAGTCCTCGACGGTGTCGGTGCTGGTGCGCAAAGGCTCGCGCTGACGCTTGCGGTACAAGTTGATATAGGTGTTGGTCAGAATGCGGTACAGCCAGGCCTTCAGATTGGTACCTGGCTTGTACTGGTGGAAGGCCGAGTACGCCTTGGTGTAGGCCTCCTGCACCAGATCCTCAGCATCCGTAGGGTTTCGAGCCATCCGCAGGGCAGCTGAATACAACTGATCCACATACTGCATGGCGTCACGTTCAAAACGCTCGCGACGCTGTGCCTCGGACTCAGTGGCCGCATCGGGCAAATTCTCGTCCACACTCTTGTTGTTCATCACGCCTGAGTCTACGCGGTTACTAGCGCTATTGCGCGAATTCGAACGCGACCGGGTAACGGTACGGGCCCCGCGAGGTTCCTCGTCCACCACACAAGTGGTGCCGCTGGCTGTTGAAGTCTGCTCTCTGATCGTCACACTGGGTACAACCACGGGATCCAAAACCTTATTCCCCCATAGATCTCCGCTAAGATTTAACTAAAATCGCACAAGCCTAAGGATCAGCAATCAACACCGCAAGCGCCTCTGGAAGCCAGCACCACCCACCGCAGCACAACGCAGAGAACTGGTGGCCCGCGCCCTACACCGGCACCGGGGTTCACGCCACCGTCACCGTGCCAGCTTCCAAGTCGTTAACCAACCGCTATCTGATCCTTGCGGCCTTGGCTTCTTCGCCATCCACCATCCACAACACCTTGATCAGCCGCGATACCGAGCTGATGCTCGGGGCGCTGGAAAAGTTCGGGGTGGGAATCGATCGCACCGAGCAGCCCGATGGCTCCACCACGGTAGTGCTCACTCCTGCCAGCGAACTAAAGCGCGCTGAGTCCGATGGCACCGAGCTGACCATTGAGTGCGGCCTGGCCGGAACCGTGATGCGTTTTGTTCCGCCATTGGCTGCTGTCGCTAAAGCACGGGTCCACTTTGATGGCGACCCGGCCGCTCGAGTGCGTCCCATGGCCCCGGTACTTAATGGACTTCAGGCTCTGGGCGCACGCCTGAGCTACGGACAAACACCTGGCATGCTGCCGTTCACCATGGATGCCAGCGAAGTACAAAGCACCGGAGAAGTAGTGGTTGACGCTTCGGGTAGCTCGCAATTCATCTCCGCACTGCTGCTTGCCGGACACGCACTGCCCGGCGGACTGCGACTGCGCGCTGCACCCGGCCCGGTGGCCTCCCCGGATCACATCGCCATGACCGTGGAAACCTTGCGCGAATTAGGCGTAGCGATCACCGTGGATGACGATGGCCGCGGTTGGCAGATCGCCGAAGCACCCATTGCCGGCTTCACCGTGACCGTTGAACCTGACCTGTCCAACGCTGGGCCTTTTTTGGCTGCAGCTCTGGCGACCAACGGCTCGGTGGGCATCCGTTTCTGGCCCGAAAAGACCACCCAGGTCGGCGGTAAGTGGGTGCAGATCTTGAGCCAAATGGGGGCCGAGGTCAGCCATGGCACCGACGGGGTGCTCACCGTGCGCGGCACCGGAAAGATCACCGGCATCAACTACGCCGATGCCTCCGAGCTCGCGCCAACTCTGGCTGCTCTCTGCGCACTGGCCGATTCCCCGAGCAAGCTCACCGGCATCGGACACCTCCGCGGACATGAAACCGACCGGCTCGCAGCGCTGGAAATTGAACTAGCCAAAATCGGTGCCAGCGTCACCGCGACCGACGACGCGCTGGAAATCATTCCCGGGGTGCGTACCAGCGCAGATCTGAACAGCTACGAGGATCACCGCATGGCGACCGCCGGTGCGCTGTTGGGTCTGGCCATCAAAGGCATCCGCGTAGAAAATATTGCCACCACCGCCAAGACCATGCCGCAGTTCCCCGAACTGTGGACACAAATGGCCAAAACCGCTAAGGATCGCGGCTAATGCACTACTCAGACTATGACGAATCCTCAGTGCGTGTCCGTCCGAACAAGCGTGGCTCCCGCCCGCGCACCAAGGACCGTCCCGCCTACGAAAAGGCCGTCATTGGCCGCATCATCACCGTGGACCGCGGCCGCTACACGGCCATCTTGGATGAAGACACCGCCAATGAGCGCATCGTCATCGCAGCTCGCGCCCGCGAACTTCGTCGCCAGGCGATCGTCCCGGGCGATCTAGTAGCACTGGTCGGTGACACCACCGGCAAGCCTGACACCCTGGCACGCTTGGTGCGCATCGAAGAACGCCGAACCCTGCTGCGCCGCAGTGCCGATGATACCGACGCTACCGAGCGTGTTGTGGTGGCCAACGTGGACAAGCTAGTGATTGTGGTGGCCGCAGCCAACCCTGAGCCACGCACCGGCTTTGTTGACCGCGCACTGGTGGCCGCCTACGATGCCGGCATTCAACCGGTCTTGTGCGTGACCAAAGCCGATGTGAAGGACCCGGCCGAATTCCTCAAGCACTATGAGGGTCTGGATTTCCCCGTGGTCATTTCCCGCACCACCACCGAAGAGGCCTCCGGCGTTGATGCCCGAGGCGCCGACGGGTCCAGTGCAAGGCTGGATGTGCGTGCACTGGCAGAACTTGATGAGCTGCTTGGCGGCTGCGTTTCGGTCGTTTTAGGACACTCTGGTGTTGGCAAGTCCACCCTAGTTAACGCGTTGACTGGTTCAACCCGAGCAACCGGGCACGTCAACGCAGTGACCGGGCGCGGACGCCACACCTCCTCAAATGCGCTCGCGCTACGCCTGGGACAGGTTCCGGGCTCGTGGCTCATTGATACCCCTGGTATTCGTTCCTTCGGTTTGGGCTTGGTGGATCCGGATAATATTCTGGCCGCCTTTGAAGACCTGGCCCAGATCGCGACCGACTGCCCGAGAGGTTGCACCCACGCCGCCGGTGAAGCTGGCTGTGCTTTAGAAGCCTGGGCGCTGAGCGCAGATACTGCTCAACCTGCAGATCGTCTGGCCTCGTACCGGCGGTTAGTGACCACCAAGGAAACCACGCACGAAAAGGAGCTCGGCGCTCAGTAGGCGCCGGAACACCATGGCAGAATTTACCTTGCAAGAAGATCTTGAATTTGCGCTGGCTTTGGCCGATAAGGTTGATGCGCTCACCCTGGCCCGCTATGGATCCAATGACTTGGTGGTCGAATCCAAGCCGGATATGACCCCGGTCTCTGATGCAGACCGTGGCGCAGAGCAGTTGATCTTGAACGAACTTGCTGCCCACCGCCCGGATGATTCGGTACTGGGCGAAGAATTTGGTGTGCACGGTACCGGTTCACGACGCTGGGTGATCGACCCGATCGACGGCACCAAGAACTTTGTGCGTCGCGTGCCTGTCTGGGCTACGTTGATCGCTCTGTTGATCGATGACGAGCCAGTGCTTGGTGTCATTTCTGCCCCAGCGTTGAGCCGTCGCTGGCACGCCGCCACCGGTTTGGGCGCCTACGTCACTGAACCGGGCACCAGCGTGGGCTCCACCGCCACCCGGGCCATTTCGGTCTCCTCGGTGACCGATTTGACCGATTCATCGCTGGCCTACGCCTCGCTGAGTGGTTGGAAGGAAGCCGGAAAGCTTGATGGTTTCCTCGACCTGTTGGACACCGCTTGGCGTACCCGCGGTTACGGAGATTTTTACTCCTACGCGTTACTGGCCGAAGGCGCCGTGGACGCGGCTTTTGAGCCCGAGCTTGAACTCTACGATATGGCCGCACTGGTCCCCGTGGTTCGTGAAGCCGGTGGTCGCTTCACCTCGGTAGCTGGAGAAGAAGGTTGCCATGGAGGCAACGCGCTGGCCAGCAACGGCAAGCTGCACGAGGCGATCCTGCCATATCTAAACCGCTAATGAGCACCCCACACCCCACCGGGTCGCTGACCACCAGCGAAGAGGACTATCTCAAAGCGCTCTACACCCTGACCGAGTGGGACGACTCCGAAGTAAGCACCGGGGTCCTGGCCGATCAGCTGGGCCTGTCCCCTGCATCGGTGACGTCAATGATCCAAAAGCTTGCGGGTAAAAGTCTGGTCCATCACGTCCCACGCAAATCTGTTTCGCTCAGTGATAGTGGCAGGCGCGAAGCACTGCGGATGGTCAGACGTCATCGGCTATTGGAAACCTTTTTGCGTGATGAATTAGGTTATGGCTGGGACGAGGTCCACGACGAGGCCGAGGCGTTGGAGCATACGGTCAGCGACCGATTTATTACCGCCCTGGACGCGCGCCTTGGCCACCCTCGCCGTGACCCACACGGGGACGCGATCCCTGCTGCCGATGGCACCCTGCCCGTCTCTAAAGCGATCAGGCTTGACCGTTTTGCCGGCAAAGAAGCCATCATCGATCGGATCAGCGACGAAGATCCCGAGTTTTTGCGACGCGCAGCCGCCCAGGGGCTGGTACCCGGGGCCAGAATCAAACTCCCACACCAGTTGGACTACATCGAGGCCTCACTTATTTGGGTCCATGCTGGCGCAGGGGTGTGAACCAAGATGAGTACTAACTCCGGGGCACACATCCCAAAATTTCGCAGGGTCGACTTAGCCTTGGTCTTTGTTGGCGGAACGCTGGGCACAGCCAGCCGACTGGCCCTGAGCCTGCTTCAGCCCCAAGGACTCAACCTTCCTGTGATGGTACTGCTGGTCAACGTCGTTGGCGCGTTCGCCTTGGGTTGGTTACTCACTTCCCTCTCGGCTCGCGGACCAGAAACGTCAGCACGCCGCAGAATTCGTTTGCTTGTTGGCGCCGGCTTCATGGGAGGCTTCACCACCTACAGTGCCTTGGCAACCGACTCCATGCTGCTCACCAACGACGGATCGGTGCTACTAGGCCTAGGTTACGGGCTGGGGACAGTTCTCGTCGGAGCGCTGGCCACATGGTGCGGCATGCTGGTGGGAACCAAACGTCGCACCTCGGCGAAGGGGAACTGAGATGGCCATAACCCCTACCCTATTTCTCACCATCGCTCTGTGCGGTGGTTTGGGCGCGGTACTTCGCTTTACTGTTGATACCTTACTCACCGCACGCTTCGGCTCACGAATGCCTTGGGGAACCATCGTTATCAACCTCTCCGGCTCCTTCGTACTGGGTTTTCTCACAGGCCTACTGACGCATTCCTTGTTGCCTGAGCCCTGGCTTCTCGCCGTGGGAACTGGATTGCTTGGCGGCTATACGACTTTCTCCACAGCAAGTTTTGACACCCTGAGATTGCTTCGAGAGGGCCGGACGGTCGCCAGTTTGGCCAATGCCTTCGGTACGCTTTTCGGCGCAATCCTCGCTGCTTATCTGGGCTTCCTGCTAGCTACTTTGTTCTAAGAGACAAGAAAACCCCAGCCGTTGGCTGGGGTTTTCTTGTAGGAAAAACTTTTATCGTGCAGCTCGCCGGCCTTTGGGAGCGCCTGAGCTTTCGGCTTGAGGAAGTGGTTGGGGCTGCTTTGGCGTTCGGTCGTGCGGCACGGCGTAACCGCCGGTGGCAACGACAAGAATCGCGCTGATGCCGGTCAAGGCGAGCATGGCAATGGCCCAGATTTGTGACTGTTCATAGAACGAGTGATCAACGCTGAGCCACAACGTATAAGCTCCACCGATGTAGATCAGGTGAATCAAAAGCATGCGCGTTCGTAGCCTGAACTTGACCACGGCTTTCGGGGAAAAGAAGATTCCCCAGAGGATCAGAAGCGGGATAACCACTACCAAGATCGCCGGAATGGTGGGCCATGGGATGAAGGCGATGGCGGCCAATGCTGCTGCGAAAAGCAAACCGACTTCGAGCAGAAAAGCGACGACTGCATAGATTGCTGAAAGGACAGGCGACACCCGTTGGGAACTGTTTTTACCCATCGATTCTTCTCTCACTCCAATTCTGCAAAGTCCACCGCATGAAATTCTTCGGCTTTCATCTCAAGTCTATGTGTAAAACCTCCAAGCCGCGAATGGACTCGCAATTTTTGCACAGTGTTTAGTCAAGGCTCGCGAGTGTTATCCGAGCGGACTCCCCCAATGCGCGACAGGTTCAGCACAAACGAAAAAGCTCCGGAACCAAGCGGTTAGCCTGATTCCGGAGCTTAGATACGTGGAGATGGGGAGAATTGAACTCCCGTCCGATGTGGTGTTGCCAGGTCTTCTCCGGGCGCAGTTTGCTGCGGATTTTCTCTGCCCCAACCATCACGCAAACATGTGGTTGATCCAGGCACAGTTACCTAAATATGTACCCAACAGCGGTAACGGCCGCTGGATACAGTGGCTATCTAAATGACGTTAGGATCAGAGGCGATAGCAAACCTCTGGCTAACGGACTGTCTGGCTGCTTAGGCAGCGAGAGCGAAGTCAGTGCGCTTTGATTCGGCACTTATTGTTTTGCAAAGAGCGTTTACGAGATAACTTTGCATCCTCGGCCCGCTTCATCTGTCGCGACTCACACCGTCGAAACCGATCATCCCCGTATTTTGTTGTCAGTCCCAGTTTCCCAGGTACAACCACGCCCAAGAGCGTATTTTTCAATCATAGCGCATTGCCTTGAGCTAACCCAACGCAAGATACGCCACAATCTAGTCTTTAAGCTAGCCGCGATTACGCTCACGCATGGCGCGTAGTGCCTCGCGATTGTCTTGCTGCTCACGCAAGGTCTGGCGCTTGTCGTACTCGCGCTTACCGCGTGCAACACCGATTTCGATTTTCGCTCGGCCCGACTTGAAGTAGAGACTCAATGGAACGATGGTGAGACCAGCTTCGCCAACCTTTCGCTCAATTTTCACTAATTCTTGACGGTGCAACAAGAGCTTACGACGTCGGCGTGCAGCATGATTGGTCCACGATCCGTTGAGGTACTCAGGGATGTAGACGTTCTCGATATAAAGCTCATCACGGTAGAACTGTCCGAAGCCGTCAATTAGCGAGGCTTTACCTTCGCGTAGTGACTTTACTTCGGTGCCACTGAGCACCATGCCAGCTTCAAAAGTGTCGAGGATTTCATAATCGTGGCGTGCCTTGCGATTACTCGCAATCACCCGATCTTCTTGATTCTTCTTAGCCACGTTACTCCTTGCATGTCGTGGGCGGACTCCCGCGCACAGATTACAAGTCTAGCGCTAGAGAAGTCCCAATGGGTTCACGGCATTGCCGTTTACGATTGTTTCAAAGTGCAGATGGCAGCCAGTCGAGTTGCCAGTAGTGCCGACATAACCGATTACGTCGCCCTGCTTCACGTGTTGCCCGACGCTTACAGCAACGCGCGACATGTGGTGGTAACCGGTAGCAAGGGCCTTGCCCTTGACGACGCCGTGGGAAATGATGACCTTGTTGCCAGCAGTTCCGCCCCAACCAGCGGTCCAAACTTCGCCGTCAGCCGCAGCGGTAATCGGTGCACCGCATTGTCCGCCAAAGCCCCAGTCAATTCCGGCGTGAACGTATCCACCCTGTCCACCGTAATCAATCGTTCCGGCAGGAGTCGGACGCCATCCGAAGGTTGAGGTCAGGTTATTACTTGGTGTCGGCTTAACCAATCCCCAAGCACTTGAACCCGCTGACTTGCTAACCGTAGGTTCGGAAACTGGCGCAGGAACGAAAGCTTTCTTTTTGTAAGCTTTCTTCTTTGCTGCCGCTTCCTCAGCTAGACGCTTTTGCTCTGCTTCGTAGGCAGCCTTGCGCTTTGCTTCAGCTTCAGCAGCTTTACGCTTACGTTCGGCTTCCTCACGCAACAAACGCTCCTGGCGTTCCTTGATATCGGACTTAACCTGAGCGTACTCTTTTTGCTGTGCCGCTAGCTTGGCCTGAATCTGTGGTTTCTTCGCTTCGAGCTCAGCGCCCAACTTCTCGGTGCTGGCGACCAAAGCATCAAGCTCATTCTTCGCGTTTTGGGCCTGGTTTCGAGCGGTCTGCTCTTGCGCCAAGGCTTCTTCCGCCTGCGATTTGAGCGAGGAGATTTCCTTCTCGACAGCGCTCAAGCGAAGCTTGTTGTTTTCGTTATTGGCCTGCTCTTGCGCAAGATCGTTATAAGTGTTGCTCTGCGATTCCATGGCACGGTTCGCCAAGTCTAGGCCGTCGGCCATCTGCTGGGTCGAATCCATGTTGAGGATCATGTCCAGTCCGCTGGAAACGCCACCGCGCTTATAAGCTTCGGAAGCGATGGAAGCCATGGCGGCTTTCGCTTCGGAGATCTTTTTGGCGTTCTTCTCGATCTCGGCAGTTACCTGATCACGAGTCGACTGAGCAGCGATCAATCGATCATTCAGATCAGCGACAGCGGATTGGGCATTAGCGACACGGCTTTGCGCGTCGGCCAATGCCTGTTCAGCGGCAGGTACTTGAGCCTGCTGATCACGTAGCTTCTTGTCGGTTGCCTGGATATCGGAATCCAAGAATTCCATGTCCTCTTCCAGGTTGTTGATATTTCCTTCAACCTGGGTCTTCTTATCATCAAGATCATCAGCGACAACTAGGCCTGCTGGCAACGTTAAAGCGAGAGCCATTGCCCCACCGAGGGTGGCGCGCAAGAACTTACTTCGCACTGCGTTGGACAGCATGTGGCTCCTTCGAGAAAGATGTCGTGCTACGGGTCTACCGACGATGAGGGGTCGATTAAACCTTCAGGTAACGCTTCAACGTTACCACTGATGAAATTGTGGCCAAAACGATACCAATAATCAAGAGGCCAGGCGCAACTAGCCAAACTTCATTGGTAGAGATGAATGCAACGCCGACGTTTTCACTGGCAAGTTTGTCTTCGACAAGGAACTTGAGTAGGAGCCATAGCGTGCCTGATGCCAGCACACCACCAATCAGTGATGCGATAACACCTTCGATAATGAACGGTAACTGAATGGTTGCTTTCGAGGCACCGACCAAACGCATGATCGTGGTTTCCAGCCGCCTGTGCATTGCAGAGAGTTGGATGGTGGTACCGGTCAACAACACGGCACAAACAATCATCACGATTGCAACGACTGCTGCAGCAGCAGAAGCCACGCGGACCAGTTGGAATACCTTTTCCAAAAGTTCACGCTGATCCACTACAGAGTCAACGCCATCAACGGTCGACAATGCTTCGTTGATAACTGGGTACTTCTCCGGATCAACCAGTGCGACTCGGTACGACTCAGGCAACTGCTCTGGAGTGATCTGGTCGACGAGCGAGGAGTTCTTGTACTGATCCAAGAAGTTCTTGTATGCCTGGTCTTTCGACTCGTAGGCATATTCCTTGATGTACGGCGCTAGCTGCTCAGACTTGAGAACTTTTTCAATGTTCTGACGCTGGGCGTCGGTGACTTCTTTGCCAGCACAGTTTGTTGAAGAGCTGGAGTCGTCACAGAGGTAAACAGCTACCTCCATGCGGTCGTACCAGTAGCCCTTCATCTGGTTGATCTGGAGCTGCAAAAGAGCTGAGGCGCCGACGAAGGTCAACGACACAAAAGTCACCAGCACTACGGAAACGACCATGACAACGTTCTGGCGAAGGCCCTTGGCCGCTTCGCGAAGAATAAATCCTAGTTTCACTGGTCCTCGTCCTTCTGGTCCTCAGTAAACTGCGAATCTTCATCATGCTCAACAGCGGAATCGCCCACGAGCAGCTCACGCGAGCCGTCTTGGTTCACCACTGTGGTCATTGGCATGTACTGGCCGTCAATCTCATCACGGATAACTTGACCGCGCTGGAGTTCGATCACACGATGACGGTATTCACTAACAAGTTCGTGTGCGTGGGTCGCCATCAAAACGGTTGTACCGTTTTGATTGATGCGGTTGAGCACGTTCATAACCTCAACGCTATTTTTGCGATCGAGGTTACCGGTAGGCTCATCCGCCAAAAGAATTGATGGCCTATTGACGATGGCACGCGCTATGCCCACGCGTTGCTGCTCACCGCCGGAAAGTTCAGTTGGCTTACGACGAGCCTTGTCTTCAAGGCCGACAAGCTTCAGCGCGTCTGGCACGCGCTCTCGAATCTGAGCACGCGAGGCACCAATGACCTCCATGGCGAATGCGACGTTGTCAAAAACCGTACGCTCGCGCAAGAGTCGGAAGTCCTGGAACACGAAGCCGATATCGCGACGCAGCTTTGGCACGCGATGACTCGGGATACGGTTCAGGTTCTGTCCGGCCACGTACACAGCACCATCAGTGGAACGCTTTTCGCGTAGCACCAAGCTGAGGAACGTCGACTTTCCGGAACCGGATTCACCAACAAGGAAGGCGAATTCGCCACGGTCAATCTCGATGTTTATGTCATCCAAAGCAACGTTCTGCTGCTTTGGCTCGTAAACCATCGAGACATTTTCGAATTTAATCATGTCTTCAATCGCTAGTTTTCGTCGGGGCGCGACCCACGAATACCAATCTCGAGATCAAACGTCAATAGATGCGCCAGTATTCCAAACACTATCGGTGCAGGCGCTAGAACACGCCTAAATCCTAGGCGTGTTGCCAGATTCATCCAATAAGCACAGCCTCCAGAAATGGCTGAAGACCAACGTGACTTGAACGGTTTTACTTGTAGTCAGTTGCCTTGGTGATGATACTTACACAGTTTGTGACAAGTTTGCCCAGCTCGATTGGTATTCGCATGATCTGCTACTTCCTCGGACGGCGCTGGCCTGCGCGCCATCGAATTCCTGCGTCAATAAAGTCATCGATTTCGCCGTCAAACACAGCTTGAGTATTTCCAACTTCGTGCTCTGTACGCAGATCCTTAACCATCTGGTAAGGATTGAGTACGTAGGAACGCATCTGGTCACCCCACGATGCCTTCACATCTCCGGCGAATTCCTTCTTCTGTGCATTTTCTTGCTCTTTTTTCAATAGCAGAAGTCGGGACTGCAGGACGCGTAGCGCAGCGGCTCGGTTCTGAATCTGCGACTTTTCGTTCTGCATCGAAACTACGACACCCGTTGGAATGTGAGTCATTCGCACGGCAGAGTCGGTGGTATTCACGCTCTGTCCACCAGGGCCCGACGAACGGAAGACGTCGACTCGAATTTCCGACTCTGGAATTTCAATCGTGTCAGTCTGCTCAATCAACGGCACAACTTCCACGGCCGCAAACGACGTTTGGCGGCGGCCTTGGTTATCGAACGGTGAGATTCTGACAAGCCTGTGAGTGCCGGCTTCTACTGACAACGTTCCAAAAGCGTATGGCTCGTCGATTTCGAAAGTCGCAGATTTAAGTCCAGCTTCTTCGGCGTAGGAAGTATCCATGACTGTTGCCTTGAAGCCACGTTTCTCAGCCCAACGCAGGTACATGCGCATCAGCATCTCGGCAAAATCGGCTGCGTCCACGCCGCCAGCGCCGGAGCGAATCGTCACCACTGCCCCGCGAGAATCAAATTCTCCGCTGAGCAAAGTCACGATTTCTAACTCATCGAGAGCCTTATGGATGCTGACAAGTTCTCTGTCCGCCTCTTGAATGGTCTCTTCGTCGGCTTCGAGCTCCGCCAGTTCTACCAAAACTTCTAGATCATCAATACGAGTCCTGATCTTGGTCAATCGTTCAAGTTCAGACTGGCGATATGAAAGTTTACTGGTAACGATTTGCGCGGCAGCGGGGTCATCCCAAAGATCGGGAGCTCCGGCTTCCTCGGAGAGCGTCACGATGTCAGCTTTAATCTGATCAACATCGCTCACGTCTTCAATCGACGAGAAAGTTGAGCGCAGTGTGCGGATTTCTGCAGAGAAGTCAGTTTTTGCCATGGTCATCTAAGACTACGTCATTTCGCTTCCGATTCCTGAGCCCACGGTCATCTGCTAAGTACGGTCTGAGCCGTTGAATTCACTGAAATCGGCACACCCTCGGGCACGATCCACCCCACCATCGGTGGTTGAACTGAACCTGAAAGTTCTAGTGTGGCGCCTTGCCCATCGGGACGGATTTGGACGGATCTGATCTGAAGATTGTCAACGCGACCGCTGGCACCTACATCGCTAAGATACTGAGCCACAGCTTGCTGTACGCGTTGCTGGCTGAGCTGTATCCGCGGGTTCGGTCCATCAGCCACAAACTCAAATTCGTCGACCGAAGCAACGACGGCACCATCAGCAATCGACAGGAGTTGTCGAGCTTTCAGTTGTACAGCGCTAACCGCCAAAACCACCGAAATCGTCAGCAGCGTGATGGCACATAGACCAATAGCAAGGACTAGCGACTGCCCATCTTCCCTCGTGAAATAGGCTCGGAACCGTCTGATGTTACCCAAATCGATCAACTCGCTGGGACGCTGAGGAATCAACGGAGAACGCCGAAGCATCAAATATCTCCGAGACGAAGGGCAAAGGTACATCCAGCTCTACGGTCACCGTAACGACGCTTCCAGGACTCAGACAGGTGGAATCGCACGATATGGATGTCTTTGCCGATGAATATCCGAAATTGTTCATGGCCCGATTTACTGCTTCGTGCGCTTGGGCACGTGCCTGCACCGGAGTCTCGGCAACGGCAAAAACCTTGGCCGCTTGATCTGCTGCGCCAACCACGGCGTAGCTTCCAGCCTGCAGCTGGCTCGCCGCAAGAATGAGATAGATCATCGGAATCAGCAGCACGGTCGCTGCGAAAATGAACTCGACAATTGCACTTCCGCCCTCATCACGAGCCATTTGGCGCAAGGCAGCGATTGAGGATCTCAGATTTTTAGCCATATCGCACGGCCTCACCCTGAACATGTAGGTCCCAACCATTCGGAAGAAGACCAATCAGTGGCACGCGCGTATCTACTGACACGGTAATCACCTGATTTTTCCCAACATTGGCCGAGCTGACGCCCACATTGTCTGCAAACCCGCCATGCAGGCTTTCAGTGATCAGGAGTTGGGCACGGCCTCGTGCATCCGCTTCAGATCGGTTTGCGAGAGCCCCATAGTGAGCGCCATTGGCCGCAGCATCAATCAAGGTATTGCGCACGTGCAGGACCAGAGCGAGTTGAATCAAGGTCATCGCGATCAGCACAAGCAGAGTAGTAATCATGACAAATTCTGCGACTGCCGACCCGCGAGTTTCCTCGCGTAGCAATTGCATAGTTGGTCGCTTGCTACATCTTCCTGGCTGTCGCATCTAGTTCGACTATCCCAAACCAGATACCCGGTCTATGGCCTGATTGAAGAGATCTTGTAATCGAGGTCCGGCTATCGCCAGCAAAGCGGCAACCAGGACGGCGGACATCAAGGTGATCATTACCCATCCAGGCACATCTCCCCTGCTGTCTTTCAACTTGGGCATGAGCTTGTCCCACACCGATTGTGCCCGGGCGGTTGCCCCAAGGACCAAACGAACCATCAATTCTTGAATAGTGAACATGACGTACCTTTCGACTGATTCTGAAACTTTGCTGTCTTACTTTTCTGTCTTTTTCGATTGGCTCAATAGCTCATCTCCAATAGCGCTAGCCCCGGGAAAACGGCGAAGACTATGGTCAGCGGCAGTATTCCGAAGACCACGGGCGCGAGCATAAGGATTTCTCGTTTACCCGCGACTTCCATCAGTTCTCGCTTCGAAGCATCGCGAACATCTTGTGCTTGGTCTCGCAGGACCTGCGCGATAGGTGTGCCTCGTTCAGTTGCAACAACAATGGCATCGACAAACCTGGCGATGGTTCCTACCTGCATTCGATCTGACATCTTTTGCATCGCTTGAATCATGGGCGTTCCGGCGTGAATGTCGTTGAGGGTCTTAACAAATTCGTCGCCGATGACGCCGTGACAAATTCGCGAGATTCGCTCGATAGCTCCGGTCGTTGATTCTCCTGCGCCTACGGTCAGCGCGAGTACTTCGGCGACCGTCGGAAATTGGGTGAGTATCTTGCGGGCACGGCGGTGAATCTGTTCACCGAGCCACCATCCCCGTAGCCCGTAACCCAAAAGGCCACAACCGATGACAACCAAGACTGCGAATATCAAAGACAAGTGGTACTGCATTGAAGCAAGACCAGTGAGCACAGACCCCACCGCCAGTCCGGACAAAGCACAAACAATTTCTTGGGATCGATAGTCCACGACGCTGATTTCGAGTCCGGCTGCATCCAATCTTTTCCTCAGAATGTCACTTGAAGGACTGTGCCGACTGGCAAACTTCTTGATTTGAACGAGCAAGGGCGACGCGAGCTGCCCCAAGGTCGAATGGCCCGAGTCAGAGTGCCATGAATCTTCAAGCATTCGTGCGCTTCTGACTCCCACCCGCACGTGCGGGGCAATGCGTTCAGCAAAGGCCATTTTTCTCCAGCCAGGCAGATTCAATATGATGATCCAAATTCCTAAGCCCAGTCCAAGGCCGCATAGCGCAGCCCACGATACATAGGTGTTCATGACAGCACTCGTTCTTCAGTGGGCAATGCGCCAAGTCGAAGCATGACCCGGTAGCAAACCACTGAAATTCCCACGCCCATGCTCAAGACGATTACTCCGCCAGCAGTCATATAGGCTTCTTTAGCTGCCTCTTGGGTACCAAGCACCAACAAGAGAATCCATGGAGCGGC
Source organism: Glutamicibacter sp. MOO4 (assembly GCF_056934395.1). NCBI lineage: Bacteria > Bacillati > Actinomycetota > Actinomycetes > Micrococcales > Micrococcaceae > Glutamicibacter > Glutamicibacter sp. MOO4. The sequence goes on along the minus strand of NZ_CM167800.1, from coordinate 673,837 downwards.
CACTGCTAATCTTGCTGCTGAGACAATCCAAGACTGGCGAGCAGCCAATTCGCCTCGGGTTCGCACATCGTCTCTCAGGAACGCCGACAGCGTTGAGAGCGTATGTCCAAGATCAGTGCCGCCAACTTCGCGGGTGATCCGTAGCGTCGTAAGAATCTTGTCTGCAACGGGATCGGCCAGTCGCTCCCCCAGCTGTTCCAAGGCAACTGCGAAATTAGCCGTCGCCCTGTAGTCCAAAGCAAAGTCTCCGAATAGTGGTCTCAAGATTTGCGGACCAACTGTAGCCAGCTGGCTCAGAGCTTCAGGCAAAGACAAGCCAGCACGAATCGCGCTCCTTAGGTGGTCAACCACTTCAGGCCACTGTTCCTGTAGCGCTGCTTGGCGTTTTGCGGCTTGGTGGCGTAGATAAACCCACGGTGCAAAGAGACCAAATCCAAAGAACACCACGGCAAAAAGAAGTGTTCCAGTTAGTCCCAAAGTCAGTACGCCGAAGCCGAGACCGCACCCCAAGCAGATAAGTACAAATCTGGAGGGTGCAACGTTTGTCATTCCGGCCTGGAGCAGAGCTGCCTTGATGACCGACTTTCGTTTTGGTGCACGAACCCACGGAGCAAAAAACAGCCAATCCACCAGGATAGCTATACCGAGGCCTCCTAAGAGAGCGAAGAAAAGAACCATCATTGGACTGCCATCAATTCGGCAACGTTGATACCGGCGAGATCAAACTTTTCGTGTTCCCAGTCAGCCCCGCGTGAGGTACAGAGGGCTTCTCCGTGACGTTCAAACAGCGTCGATGATTCGATCTGTCCGTCTTCAACTCGATTGCGAATGCTGAGGATCTCGTTGACGTATCGGTGTCCGCTTGGGCTTCGAACACAATGAACTACCAAATCGATACACGCAGCAACGGTCTTGATTGTGAAGTCGCTCGTTATATTGGGACCTGCGAGTAATGGCAACGTACAAATCTTGGTGATCGCATCGCGTGCCGAGTTGGCGTGCAGGGTGCACAGACCGGAGATGCCAGAGTTCAGTGCGATAAGCATGTCGAGTGATTCAGCTTCACGGACCTCACCAACGATGATTCGGTCCGGCCTCATTCGAAGAGCTTCCTTGACCAGCCGGCGCATGGTGATCTCGCCTGTTCCCTCGAGGTTGGCAAGCCTCGTTTGCATGGCAACCACATCGCGCAGGGAAAGATTTAATTCAAAAATTTCCTCAATCGTGATGATCCGTTCTCGCGGACCAATCGAAGAAGCCAGACAGTTAAGCATGGTGGTCTTGCCTGCTTGGGTTGGCCCGGTGACGATCACGTTGAGTCCGGCGCCTATGGCGGTTGATAGGAACAGCGCCGCCTGTGAACTCATGGAATCCAATTCAACAAGATCTTCAAGCTTCCCGGCGCGGGCAATGAATTTTCGTATATTCACTGCCCAGTGTTCGTGAGTAATGTCTGGGATAACTACGTGGAGGCGTGACCCGTCGGGCAACTGACAATCGACAAATGGTTGCGACAAGTCCAGCCGGCGACCGGATGACTTAAGCATGCGTTCAACCAAGGCCGCAATTTCAGCGGACTCCATTCGTATGTGAGTTAGTTGGCTTTGGCCACCACGAGCGCAAAATACTTGGTGAGGAGCATTGATCCAGATTTCTTCAACCGTCGGATCATCCAAAAGTGGTTGCAAAGCACCAAAGCCAGCAACGTTGTCAAAGACCGCTTGTCGAGCCGAGTCGAGTGAATTCAACGACGGAACTGCACCTAGGAGAGCCCGCTCGTCGTAATCGCGAATTACTTCCTCGATCAATGACTTGATCACCGTCGGCTGTTTCGCCGGGTCCAATCCCCGCCGCCGAACCAGCTCTCGGACTTCGTCCTCAACGATCGACAATGCTTCCACGACTTACTCCTGCTGTTTTTCCTGTCATAGGATCCCGAAGTCGGGGACCACCGGCGAGCGCCTCGTCGGTGCAGCAATCATCTACGTATGAAAAGGGATGCTATAGGCACATTCGCCTGCTTTCAAGAGTTTTTTTGAATGTGGATAACCTTGAACCCCGCCGAAATCCAATGTCCACAGGCAGTAATTTATTTATCCGAGCAGGTTGAATAGCAGGTTCTTATGGTTCCAAGAGTCCGACTGAATCTGATCTGGAGACCTCATGGCCAGGTACGAACTTCTGCTGATATCTCGGAATTTCCAACGTCCTCGGCAGTTTGAGCTGAACATGTCTGGACGGTTATCAGGAGAGCAACTTGCTTCATTGCTACTGTCCGCATTCCCCGGACAGCGCTGGTACTGCGACACCCGTCCGCTTGAATCCGTAGGGGTTTGTCAGTCGAATCAACGTCTCGTTCTCAGCGACTTGCCACATGCTCTCCCCGAGCATGTTGGAAATGGCGCATCAACCAAGTTGTACGTAGTGCATGGGCGTGATGCCGGCGCGTGGGTCCCGCTGACTCACGGTGACCATATTCTGGGACGCTCTGCTCCCTTGTGGTTAGAAGACCCTTTGCTTTCTCGCTCCCACGCAGTGCTCACTGTGTCGGCACGACGGTTGCGACTCGTTGCCTCCGCTGGGCAGAAGATTTTTTGTGCGGACGGAAGCAGCTGCGAATCCTTGGACCTGGGCATAGGTTCGACGTTTCGTTTAGGAAATACGTTCTTCGCCATAGGTGACCCCGTGAGCGCTGAATCTAAGAAACCTGTTTCGTCCAGCGAACTTGAGGTCAAGGTTCCGGCAAAGCCTGAAGCTTCGCGGCTCGTCACCGTAGTCCTTGCGGCCTTCGTTCCGCTTTTGACCGGTGTCCTGTTGGCAGTCTTGATGCATTCAATGCTGTTTCTGATCATCAGCGGTGTCTCAGCCTTGATGGCGGTGGCTCCTGCTAGTCAGGTTATTTCCGAACGACGTCGTTGGAAACAGACAATGCGCGTTCAACGAGCGCTCGCGGTGCAGGCGCGTTCTCAGTACGCGGCTGCGCTTGGACAGAGCCTTCTGGCAGGCCTTGACGGGGCAGCTTTGGGGATCGCACCGACGCAGCTACCGCCCATCGTCTGGGGTGAAGGTCTCTGGTACCCACAAAGCACCGAAAAATCGACCCCCAGAAAACATCGAAAATTCAGGTTGAAACTGACGAGGCCAAAAACAGATGCGCCTTGTCATGGCCCCGTGTTTGCTGCCCCGCTACCGGGGGTATGGCAAATAGTCGCTAAACAGGATGCTGCTTCAGCTGAGGTCCTAGCCAACATAGTTTCGCGATTTCTGCCGATGATCTATGCAGGTTTGTTGAGGCTGGTCATCGATCCCAGCATCTGTTGTTTGCCCGCGTCATTGTTGCTCATTACAAATGTCCGCATTTCAACACTCGCAGAGCCGGTTGACCGCCTGTCATCTGTGCACGAATCCTCTGAACTAACAACTCTATATTTGACTGCCAAACCGCCCGTCGCGCTTCCCGATACCTTGGTTATTAGTCTGGGCCCAGTGCTCTCTGAGCAAGCCAATCATTGGATCGCGCCTGATCCTTTGACGTCCTGCTTGCCTGATTCACGTTTTGTGTTGCAACGATTGCACCGTCTGAGCTTGTCGAGATTAGATCGCCTGGTACAACAGTTTGTTGGTCTGCGCTCTTCTACAAATCCGTCAGTCCTATCTCCCATTCAGTCCTCGGCCACTGGTTTTGGAGCCAGCATCGGACTCAGCGAGGCGGAACAAGAAGTAAACCTTGATTTGGATGCTGATGGACCACACATGTTGATTTGCGGCACGACAGGTTCGGGTAAATCAGAAGCTTTGCGTCGAGTTATCTCCGACCTTGCACATCAGTACTCCCCTGAGCGCTTAGGCCTCGTACTGATTGACTTTAAGGGTGGCGCAGGACTTGGCGTCTATGAGCACTTACCTCATGTGCAGCTCTTTGCCAGCGACTTGGATGAAGCCGGGGCTCAGCGAACTGTGGAACAGCTCGAACATGAAGTGCAGCGACGCGAAAAGATCTTGGCCGATAGCGGATGCAGCGATCTCGCAGAATTTCAGAGCCTCGATTCGATGCCACAGGCACTACCAAAGCTATTGATAGTTATCGACGAATTTCGAGTGTTCGTAGAAACCTTGCCACTGGCTGGTCCAAAAATCGACAGGCTGGCCGCAGTCGGAAGGGCTCTGGGCATTCACCTATTGCTCAGTACGCAACGACCCGCGGGTACATTGACCGGACAGACCCGAGCGAACATAAACACCGTCGTCGCCTTGCGAGTGAACGATCCGAGTGAATCCGTTGAGCTTATCGGTACCACTGCAGCAACAAAATTGGACCGTCCGGGCCTGGCGATAATCAAAAGCTCCTCGCGCGCGACTCAGTCATTTCAATTTCATTTGGCTGTTGAACCAGCACTAGAGGGTGAACTTTTTGAACGTGACCGCCACACTATGCGCCTCGCTCCGGTCTGCACGTTCAATAGAACAAAAGGTCCTGAGGATGCTGATCCTTTACGAACCCATGTATCAGCTTTGATGGACCGCTGGACTGACAGTCCTAAGCCCCCGTCTGGTTTTGCCCCAGCTCTTCCAATGCCGCTGGAACACCTGTCGATGCCTTCGACTTGGCCGGGCGCTCTAGAAGGTAGCTTGTACTGTGGCATCAGGGACAACTTGCACGGTGGCACCCTAGACCCGTTGGCTCTGGGCAGTGAGCAGAAAAGATCGCTTCTGATGTGTGGACTTCCTGAGTCCGGGGCGAAACAAGTCCTTAGTTCCTTGTCGTCATTGCATCGCAAGGTCCTGTGTTTTGGACCCTCACCGATTGAAGGCAGCGATCAGACCAGTAGCCTCAGAGTAGTTACGGGGCAGGATCCCTATCTCTTCTTTGATGCCTTAGATTTTCTGGAATCATCGCCAAAAGATCCAGGACTGACAATCATTATTCATTCCGTCGCGCAGCTTCAGTCTGAGCTGCATCCTCAACATTTTCAGCGACTTGATGATGCGCTCGGTGCGTTACTTCGTCACAGCAGTGAGGACTCACCTCTGATTGTTTGCTCTGTAGATCGAGACCAGAATTCGTTGAAGTCCACCGGACTATTCACGACGCAATGGTATTTTCCTTTGAACGCAACGGACTCACTAAAGATGATGTGGCCCAAGCTCCCTGCTTGTTCGGGCTTACCGGGTCGTGGGGTCGAGATTACGTCGGGGCATCCACCTCAGGTTTTTCAAATCACCGACTTCGCTACGGACGACGTTGGACACCAGCGCTGGGACACCCCAGGGCCTCGCCAAGAAGATCATGAACCAGCACATGTTGATCATTCGAACCTGCTTGGCTATCTACCGTTTGGTGGAGAATCCGCACTGCTGCCTGTACAGCAGAGATTGATCATGATTTGTCCCAATGACGACGAACGCCTAACGATGTCTCAGGTTCTTGCCCACCGTTGGGGAGCGGTCCATGCTTCTGGTCTGGACGACATCGTTGCTTTCGCAGACGAGCGCGAAGCTTCAATCGAGACTGGGCAAGATTTACTTTGTGCGTGTCTGGCAACGAGTGCTGATCCTCGTCTTGCTCCGACCCTAGAAAAATTACGACGGATCGGGGTCAGAACGGTGCTGTTCGTCCCGCCCAGTACTCGTCTGACCTACGACCTAGGTATTTCGTCGCTCAGCATTGACGATCGAGAACTTATCGTCGTCGAGTCCGAACATTCACAAGATATGCAGCCCTCAACGTGGCCACCGCTTCATCACCGCAAGGACCCAACTGCTGGCGACTATTGGCGCGCGATCATCTCTCGCAATGGCCAACCTAGATTGATCCACATACCTCGTGCCGGTTAGACCAAGTACTTAGCGCGTAGGCCGGTCGCCCAGAAACACAGTCGTCTTTGGAGCAAAGAGCATAACGATGCAGACTCCGGCGATCACCATAGACAGCACAGCAGCGAGCTTCACCAAAAGAATGTCTGTGCTGAGGAATGAGATCGAAAGGATCAACTGGAACAACTGCCACACGATAATCGGTGCACGAGTAAACGCTTTGCCCTTGTAAAAATTGATCGCCACCGACCCTTGCCAGATCGCCACCAACAGGCACAAGATCAACATGAAGATCTGCCCGCCGATGTTCACAGTCCCGCCGGCTGAAAGATTAGCCAGATAGCTGACGGCATAGACCAGTACTGCGAGGGCTTCTATCATCACCATCGTCGCGACGACAATAGCGCTAACAGGGCGGGGTATGTTACGTTCTTCGAGGCTCACGTCAATAATCTTCGTTGACCTTTGACTGGAACTCAAACTGTGTTTATTTGCCACGATGTTGTCGACGTCACGCCAGATAGACCTAGCGGACTTCATGGCCAAATGCCATGTGAGAAAGCACTCAGGCATTCAGCAACATTTCGCTATCGTGACTCTTGTTTACTTCCTCGTAACATGAAAACCTTATGTGGTTGGTTAAACGAGGCACCCAATCGGTCCTCACCAACGATCAGAAGAGCCGATCAGTAACCGTAAGGTAATCAGGAATTAATTTCATTCCTAGCTAGTCTTTACCCCAACTTTGATTGCCGTTAGCTCTTCAGACCCCCTCAGATTTCAAGGAGCATCAATAAGCATGGATTGGCGTAGCCGCGCGGCGTGTCTGGAAAAGGACCCGGAACTGTTTTTCCCTGTGGGAAACACCGGTCCGGCCCTATTGCAGATCGAAGAGGCCAAGAGCGTCTGCCGTCGATGTGAAGTAACCGAAACTTGCTTGCAGTGGGCCATTGAGTCCGGTCAGGATGCAGGCGTATGGGGCGGTATGAGTGAAGATGAGCGTCGCGCTTTGAAGCGCCGCGCTGCACGAGCTCGTCGCGCCTCATAATTATGCGCTCGAGGTAAATCTCGCAACCCGAGACGCCAATCAGAATCCGCCAGCGGTCAACACCACTGGCGGATTTTGAGTTTAACCGGCATTTTTCCAGCTCGGCTAGGTAGATTAAAAGTAGTATTCATGTTCGAAAGGATCCGTTAGTGACTTTGGTCTGCTTCGCGCGCACTCTTCAAGTGGGTGCCGACGAACGATGAGCTCGGCCCTGACTGACCCACACTTGGGAAAAACACTCGATGGTCGTTATCGCCTGGACCACCTCTTGGCTTTAGGCGGCATGTCCAGAATCTACCGCAGCATGGACAAGCGACTGCATCGAGCAGTAGTGGTGAAGATACTGAACGATAACTTCGCCAGTGAACCTACGGTAAGAGAACGCTTCGAATCTGAAGCGGTAATCGCCGCAAATATCACGCACCCCAATGTTGTATCGATCCGCGACCATAACGTCAGCGACAACCTTGTCTACCTCGTCATGGAATACGTGCGCGGAAGAAACCTCGACCAGGTTATCGCCGAGCGCGGCTGTTTCACTCCACGCCAGATGCTCAGCATTCTTGAACAGATCTGTAGCGGATTAAGCGCAGCGCACAGTGAAGGCATCATTCACCGTGACATGAAACCCGCCAACGTCTTGCTTTCCGACATCGGCGAAATCAAACTGACCGACTTTGGGTTAGCCCGCGCAGCTAGCGCTCATACGCAGTCCGCGACCCTGCTGGCCACCCTTTCCCATGTGTCCCCTGAACTGGTTTCCGGTGCGCCAGCTGATTCGCGCAGTGACATCTATGCGATAGGCATCATGATCTATCAGATGCTCACCGGACGTCTTCCATATTCGGAAACCAACCCCGCAGCCATGATGAAACATCATCTGGACTCCCCCATGCCATTGCCATCACAGACCATTACCGAATTGGCTGATGACCTCGATGAGCTAGTGCGTTGGTGCACCGAGAAGGACCCCGAAAAGCGCCCACAAGATGCCTCGCTGCTTCTAGAAGAAGTGCGTCAAATCCATGCAACGCTCACTGACGAGCAGCTTGATCTGGGTGCCTATTCGCTGGGGAACGTGGAAGACCTGATTCCCGAACGTTTTGCGCATATGCCGACCACGCTGCAACAACGCCTTGACGCCATGCAGCGAGATCGCGAACTTGATCGTGAGAAGCAATGGCAAGAGCTAAATACCGTGGCTGCCGACGGCGACTATGAACTCGACGAGGACTTAGGCAGTGAATCGCCTACCAGCGTCATTGCAGTCTCGGATGCCACCGAAGTTCTAGATTTGCGGGACGCTCAACAAACTCTGGCTATGAACCGGTTCGAAGATAATGATTCTGACTCGGCCATAGCTGCGACCTCGGTGTACGCACGCAATGAGTCGGCTGCCATTGAACCGGTTGCGAGCGATGCTCAGGTCCCAGCTCGCGAAGCCAAGCGTGCACAGAAGCAAGCCGAAAAACGCTGGCGCAAGGAAGCCCAGATTCCTACACACCAGCTGAGGCGCCCACGCAGCGGGACTCAGAAGACCGTCATGATTTTCGTGTGGATTTTGGTTGTCGCCGTAGTGGCCGGTGCTGGCTGGTTCTTTGGCCGCGGTCCGGGAACGATCGTTCGTATCCCATCGCTGACCGGGATGATCCAAGAGCAGGCGATCGCCCAAATGGACGACGCCGGTGTTCCCGTGCGCGTCAGCACTGCTTACGATGATGAAGTTTCCATTGGTCGGGTGGTTGAGTCTCATCCAGCCACCGGCAAGAACATCATGAAATTTCAAGGTGTAGAGCTCACGGTTTCTGAGGGGCCAGAGCTTTTCCAAATCCCTCAGGTCGCTGGTTCCACACTAGGCCAAGCAAAGAAGTCGCTAGCCAAGGTGGGCTTTGAAAACCTGAAAACTGTTGAAGCCTACTCTTCGTCAGTGGCCGACGGTTCGGTCATCACTTCGAACCCTAGCAACGGCGAGCGGTTGCCGAAGAAGAGCCTCATCACGCTGACGGTGTCCAAGGGCCCGGCTCCGGTTCAGGTTCCCTCTCTCATTGGGTTGAGCAAGGATGAGGCTACGCAGAAGCTCAAGGACGTCGGTCTGAGTCTCACTCCTGGTGAAGAAGTCAGTTCAGAACAGGTCAGCAAGGGCCAGATCGCGGCGCAGTCACCGGCCCAGGGTGCAGCCGAATTCGGCAGTTCCGTAGAGGTGAGCATCTCCTCGGGTCCTGAATATCTTCAGATCCCGTCGGTTGTAGGGCTCACCGTCCAAGAGGCCACTGCGCAGCTTCAAGCTGCCGGCTTCACGGTGAAAACCCATGAAGTATTTGGTGGCGCACAGCAGACTGTACGGATGCAGACACCGCTGGGTCAGCGAGCCGTACGAGGCAGCGAGATCAGCATTTACGCTTTCTAGCGGCAACAAAAAAATGGGTTCAGTTCCACGGTGTGGAACTGAACCCATTTTTTGTTTGTGGCTAATAGTTAGCGGTTACGGCTACGGCTTTGCAACGCCGAGGAGACCAAGAAAGCCATCTCTAGCGACTGACGGTGGTTCAGTCGCGGATCGCAAACTGACTCGTACAGCGAGTCGAAGTCTTCCTCACGGATCGGATCAGCGCCGCCGAGGCACTCAGCCACGTCGTCGCCGGTCATCTCCACGTGCAGGCCACCTGGGAAGGTTCCCAGCGAGTCGTGTACCTCGAAGAAGCCGCGGACTTCGTCCATGACATCGTCGAAGTTGCGAGTCTTGTAACCGTTCTGGCTGGTGACGGTGTTGCCGTGCATTGGGTCGGTAACCCACAGCACCTGGGCACCGGAGGCGGTAACCTTCTCGACCAAATTTGGCAGCTTTTCACGAATGTTCTTCGCACCCATGCGGGTAATGAAGGTCAAACGTCCTGGCTCACGATTTGGATCGAGCTTCTCGACCAGTCGCAACGCATCGTCTGGATCGGTGGTTGGGCCAAGCTTCACGCCAATTGGGTTACGTACACGCGACAGGAAATCGATATGTGCGTGATCCAGTTGGCGGGTGCGTTCACCGATCCACAGGAAGTGGCCGCTGGTGTCGTATGGCAGGCCGGTGCGGGAGTCGGTGCGGGTCAATGCTCGCTCGTAGTCCAGCAACAGTGCCTCGTGGGAGGCGAAGAACTCGGTGCGCTTGAGTGCCTCGAAATCGGCGCCACAAGCATCCATGAAGCGGATGGCCGAGTCGATTTCGCCGGCCAGCTGCTCGTAGGCGGAGTGCGCCGGGTTAGCCATGAAGCCGCTGTTCCACGAGTGCACGCTGCGCAGGTCAGCAAAGCCGCCCTGGGTGAATGCACGAATCAGGTTCAGCGTGGCCGAGGAGGTGTTGTAGGCCTGCACCAAACGCTTTGGATCATGGGCACGGGACTCAGGAGTGAAGTCGAAGCCATTAACGATGTCGCCGCGGAATGCTGGCAGAGTAACACCGTCTCGGGTTTCATCATTCGAGGAACGTGGCTTGGCGAACTGTCCAGCCATGCGACCCATCTTGATAACAGGTAACGAGGCACCATAGGTCAGGACAACGGCCATCTGCAAAATCGTGCGTACACGCGAGGAGATCTTGTCGGCAGTAGCGTCGGCAAAAGTCTCGGCGCAGTCACCACCCTGAAGCAGGAAGGCACGTCCCTGTGCGGCTTCGGCTAGGCGTTCGCGCAATACGTCAACTTCGCCGGCAAATACCAGTGGAGGACGCGAACCCAATTCGTCGATGGAGGCCTGATAGTCCTTGTGCTCACGCCAAGTTGGCTGCTGCGCGATAGGCAGTTCACGCCACAGGTCTAGTTGTGGATCGGTGGCGGGGCCGCCTACGGAGGAGCCTGGCAATGGGGTTCGATTTTCTACGCTCACCCTATTGATTCTACGTGGCGCAGCAGCAAAGCACCGCGACGAATGTAACAGGGTTGCGTAACAGTGTGAAGAGGACGCTATTTCTTGGCTTTGCTCGGTGCATAGACATCCACGTAGCTCTGTCCGGAGAGTACGTTGATGGCCTGACGAATTTCGTCTGCACACTGGCGTAGAGCCTGTGGATCATCGTGCTTCCCTGCCAGACGATCAAAGTTCAGAGGCTTGCCAATCTTGATGCCGATCTTGCCCGGGCGCGGTATCGTGCGCCCAATGGGCTGCGCTTTGTCGGTTCCGATCATGGCCACAGGAACGACCGGGGCGCCGGATTCTAAAGCGAGCTTGGCGACCCCGAGCTTTGCCCGGTAGAGCCGACCATCGGGCGAGCGTGTTCCTTCGGGGTAAATGCCCAAGACTTTACCCTCGCCCAAGGCGCGGTTTGCGCTGGCCAGCGATGCCGCTGATTTACGTCCCCCCGAGCGATCCATCGGCAACTGGTTGATGTTGCGGAAGAACCATGCGGTCACTCGTCCCTTGAGCCCACGGCCGTTAAAGTACTCATCTTTGGCCAAGAAAATCACGGGGCGTTCGAGCATTGCAGGTAGAAAAACGGAGTCGCTGACCGAGAGATGATTCGAGGCCAAGATAACTGCCCCGGTGTCCGGAACGTTCTCTAGGCCTCGCAGATCAACACGGAAGAAGACACGAATCAGGGGCCGAACAGCAAAACGCTTAAGGAAGTCGTACAGCACGGCAGAAAAATTCCTTCTTCTCGAGGATCAGCTTATGGCGGAACATTCTTAAGCCGTGGTGGTCATGGCACTGTCCGCACCCTTCAATTGTGCACTACGCTCGATAGTGTAAGCAGAAAATTGGAGTGGTCACGATGAAAAATGATGCACAAAACACCACTGAGCCTCGGGTATCGAAGGATTGCGCAGTGCTGCTGATCCACGGCTTCACCGGCTCTCCCACCGCTATGGAGCCTTGGGCGCAAGCCCTGTCCCGTCAAGGCTTTGATACCGCGGTGCCACTGCTTCCAGGACACGGCACCAAGTGGCAGGACATGATTACCAACACTTATAGCCAGTGGATCGATGCCACAGAACAGGCCTTTGACGAACTGGCACGCACGCACAAAACCGTTTTTGTTGCTGGCCTGTCCATGGGTGGCGCGCTAGCTCTGCACTTGGCCACTCGCCGCAATGTTGCCGCAGTTTCACTGGTCAATCCCGGCCTTATCGTTGATTCGCCGCTGGCCCCGTACACCCCATGGCTCAAACATGTGGTTCGCAGTGTTGCCCCGATTAGCAACGACATCGCCAAGCGTGGCGTGGATGAAGGAGCCTACCCACGCACCCCCATCGCCGCCGTCGCGCAGCTGCATGCACTCTTCGCCCAAACTCGTGCACGGTTGGAACTTGTCACCGCCCCAGTCCAGCTCTTCCGCTCCACGGTGGACAACGTCGTTTCGGATGCTTCGGTGCGGGAATTGGTCGGTGGGCTCACCCCGGGAACTTTGGCCGAACACCACCAGTTGCTTCATTCCAAACACGTGGCCACCTTGGATTACGACGCAGCGCAGATCTTCCAAGAATCCGGACGCTTCTTCTCACAGCACTCGACCGGCGAGCAGCGCCAAACTCACCGCCAAGCAGGGAGGCACGTATGAGTTTTCCTGACGCTCGTCCCCCGCATCAAGACGATCCGCGGTGGGACGATTTGGTGACGAACTTCCAAGAGATCGATGCGACGGCTCCGCGTGAGCCCAGTGCTGCCGAACGTGCAAATCAGCTCAAGAAGCTCTTTAATACCGGTCCCGGCGCGGTGGCTGGCCCACGCGATTCGGCGCCGGCGGAGCTTGAAGAATCCGATGAGAAATTTGTTCCCGATGAACCTGCCGCGTTGGGTTCCGGGGATCCAATGTTGAATATGGCGTGGGTTACTGCAGCTGGCGGCCCGATCGGGCTATTGCTGTGTGTGCTGTTTTTCCGCTCAGCTCCGACGTTTGTATTTATCGGCTTGGCGCTGTTGGCAGTGGCCGGAATCGCTTACTTACTTCTACGTCTTCCAACGAAGCGCGATCCGGGAGATGATGGGGCTCAAGTCTGAACCGAACTTGGAGCGTTAAGCACGGTAGGTTACTGTAAAGTAATAAAATGTGATGCGGGTTACCCGCCATTGCTTTTGGGGTCACACAAAGTTCAGGAGTTGAGTACCAGATGCGCGAATATAGCTCGCCAATTCGCATCCACACACCGCAACAGTCAAATATCACCGACTTACTGTTACGCCACGCAAATTCGGCAGCAAACCCGGCTTTGTTCTCAAAGCCTGGACCTGACTCATCGTGGCAAGACGTCACCGCATCGCAGTTTGCTGCCGATGCCAAAGCCATCGCCAAAGGATTTATCGCCAACGGCATCGACGCCGGCGAACGCATCGCGCTGATGGCCAAAACCCGCTACGAGTGGACCCTCGTGGACTTCGCCATCTGGTTTGCCGGATGTGTCACCGTTCCCATTTATGAGACTTCCTCCCCTAGCCAGGTTGCATGGATTATCTCGGATTCCGACGCCAAAGCGGTCGTCCTTGAATCTGCAGCACATGAAAACGTCGTACGCCGGGCAGCTCACGAAGAGCAGCTCGAACTTCTCGATCACGTCTGGCAGTTTGACGGTGGATTGGAACAGCTGGTTGAAGATGGACGAGCGATCAACGACGATCTACTTGAATCCCGTCGCGCTGCAGTTTCGCTGAGCCACATCGCCACAATCATCTATACCTCTGGCACCACCGGGCGGCCTAAGGGCTGCGAACTGACGCACGGCAATTTTGTCGAGCTGGCCGAAAACGCTGCAGCTTCCCTACCCGATGCTGTGTACCCTGGTGCCTCCACCATCATGTTCTTGCCACTGGCACACGTTTTTGCCCGATTCATTTCGGTCATCAACGTGGCAGCTGGTTGCCGTACCGGCCACACCCCAGATGTGAAAAACCTGCTTGGTGACCTTCAGTCCTTCAAACCGAACTTCATCCTCGCGGTGCCTCGCGTATTTGAGAAGGTCTACAACTCAGCGATGCTCAAGGCCGAAGACGGTGGCAAGGGCAAGATTTTCCATGCCGGCGTCGACGTTGCTGTGGCCTATTCCAAGGCGCAGCAGTCGGGCAAAATTCCGCTAGTTTTGTCGCTGAAGCATAAGCTCTTTGACGCACTTCTTTACAAGAAGCTGCGTGATGCCATGGGCGGAAATATCCGCCATGCAGTATCCGGCGGCGGCCCACTGGGCGAACGCTTAGGCCACTTCTTTAACGGCATTGGTGTGACCATTCTTGAAGGCTACGGTCTGACGGAAACTACCGCTCCGATCACGGTTAATACCTTGGACCGCATCAAGATCGGTACCGTGGGCAAGCCACTTCCTGGCAATGCAGTTCGTATTGCCAGCGATGGAGAGATCCTGGCCAAGGGTATTTGCGTGATGAGCGGATACCATGACCGGCCAGAACTTCAAGACGAAGCTTTCACCGATGGCTGGTTCCATACCGGAGATATCGGCGAGTTGGACGATGACGGCTACTTGAGCATCACCGGACGCAAGAAGGAAATCATCGTCACTTCCAGCGGCAAGAACGTGATTCCTGCGCTGCTCGAAGACCAGATCCGTGCTGACGCATTGGTCTCACAGTGTGTGGTCGTCGGCGAAGGCCGACCATTTATCGCCGCGCTGGTGACCCTAGATGACGAAGCGTTGCCAGGCTGGCTTGATCGTCACCACCTGGATAAGAACAGTTCGCTCGAAGAACTGGCGCAAAACCCGACCGTGCGCGAAACCATCGAAAAGGTGATAGCCAAGGCCAATACTTCGGTATCCCGTGCCGAAGCGATCAAGTCTTTCCGGATTGTAGCCTCGGACTTCACCGAGGAAACCGGGCACCTGACGCCATCGCTGAAGATCAAGCGCGCTGCGGTTCTCAAGGACTACAACGAGCTCATCGAAGAGATCTACTCGGCGCCTAAACCAACAGCGTAATTCATAACAGCACCAACTAGCTCCCACGATTCGCGAGCTGAAGCGGCCCAGGGCAACCTGAGGCCGCTGTGTTGTGTCCGGGCAAAGTAGCTACGTGGAAGTACAACCCGATTGAAGGCCGGTACCGGATGATCGGCACGCACTTCGCCGAGCACCGCGAAGATGAGGTTCTCGGCCAGAGCTTTGCGCCCATTAGCCAACAGCCACTCGACCAGTTCCATGAGCTGGTCTTCGCTATCCGGACCTGGTTCACCAACAACGACCAGTACATCTGCGGCGCTGAATTTGCCTTCCAGGGCTGTCTGCACGCGTTGCGGGCCAGAGGTTGAGACCTCGGCCTTGACGTTGACCTCGCCAAATTGCTCGGCTAAATGCTCAGCGATTTCAAAAAACGGCAGGTGGGTATCCAAGGTAAATACCAGAACCCCCAGCCGGCTTCGCAGTGCGGAGAATTCGCTGGCTTGGGTGCTGATTTCCTGGGGCGTTACCCCTGCTGGAGTCTTGCTGGCGCGCATCGCAGCTCCTTGTACGTCTAAGGTGTTTCTAAAAATTGTGAAGTGAACACAGGGGCCCGCAACTTATGTTGCGGGCCCCTGTGCCCGATGCAAAAGACTTGCTACGTACTACTTCGGTTCAATCACCAAGAGTAGATCGCCACCCTGCACTTGGCTGGTGCCATCCAGGGTGATCTGCGTGACAACGCCCGAGGCGTTTGCGGTAATGCCAGCTTCCATCTTCATCGCTTCGATGGTGGCTACCGACTGACCGGCTTCGATCAAATCTCCGGTCTTCACGTTCACCGTCACAGCCCCAGCAAATGGTGCTGCCACATGTCCGGCATTGTTCGGGTCAGCCTTTGGTGCGGACTTGACGGTGGATTCCACCGACTCGTCACGGACCTTGATCTGACGTGACTGACCGTTCAGGGTGACCACCACGGTGCGCAGGCCCTTCTCATCGGCATCCGAAACGGAAACCAACTTGACCAGCAGACGAACGCCGGTGCCCAGCGAGATGACGTGCTCAAAGCCTGGAGTGAAGCCGTAGAGGTAGTCACGGGTGTGAAGCACGGACAAATCTCCGTAGTTCTCCACGGACTTCTCAAAGTCACGGGTTGGTCCGGCGAAGAGCAAGCGGTTCAACGTGGAACGAACGGTCTCGTCATCCCCCTGCAGGCCCTGAGCATCCTCGGCTGAGAGATCCTCAATGCGGTTCTTGATATTACGTCCCTGCAGCGCCTTGGTGCGGAATGGTTCTGGCCATCCGCCCGGAGGATTGCCCAACTCACCGGAGAGGAACTGGATGACCGAATCTGGGACATCGTAGTTCTGCGGGTTGGCTTCGAAGTCCGCAGCAGCCACCGAGGAGCCGACAAGCTGAAGTGCTAGGTCGCCAACCACCTTGGAGGACGGAGTCACCTTGACCACGTTGCCGAGCATGTCGTTCACCGAAGCGTACATGGACTCGATGGCCTCAAAACGCTCGCCCAGTCCCAACGAGATGGCCTGCTGGCGCAGGTTCGAAAGCTGTCCGCCTGGAATCTCGTGCTGGTATACGCGGCCGGTTGGTGCTGGCAGGCCTGATTCGAACGGCTTATACAGTGCACGTACTGCTTCCCAGTATGGTTCCAGCGAGGCTACCGCATCCAAGGACAGCCCTGGATCACGATCGGTGAATTCCAGCGCTGCGACCAGTGCTGAGGCCGATGGCTGCGACGTGGTTCCGGCCATGGCGGCGCTGGCCACGTCAACCGCGTCCACGCCGGCATCGATGGCTGCCATCAGGGTAGCCAGCTGGCCACCTGCGGTGTCGTGGGTGTGCAGGTGCACCGGCAGATCAAAGCGCTCACGCAGCGCAGTAACCAACTTGGTGGCAGCTGCCGGACGGAGCAACCCGGCCATGTCCTTGATGGCGATAATGTGTGCACCGGCGTCGACGATCTGCTGTGCCAACTGGAGGTAGTAATCCAGGGTGTACAGCTTCTCGTTGGAATCCAGCAGGTTACCGGTGTAGCACAGGGCTACTTCGGCAACCGCAGTTCCGGTTTCGCGCACTGCCTTGATGGCCGGAGCCATCTGCGAAACGTCGTTGAGCGCATCAAAAATACGGAAGATGTCGATGCCTGAGGCCGCAGCCTGCTTAACAAACGCATCGGTGACTTCGGTCGGGTACGGGGTGTATCCGACGGTGTTGCGCCCACGCAGCAACATCTGCAGTGGGATGTTTGGCAGCTCGGCACGCAGCAGTTCCAAACGCTTCCATGGGTCTTCACCCAAGAAGCGCAGGGACACGTCGTAGGTGGCTCCGCCCCAAACTTCCATGGAGAACAACTGTGGGGTGGTATGTGCGTAGGCCGGGGCTGCAGCAAGCAGGTCACGGGTGCGCACACGGGTAGCCAGCAAGGACTGGTGCGCATCGCGGAAGGTGGTATCGGTAATGCCTACGGCCTGGGATTCGCGCAGTGCCTTGGCAAACCCTTCCGGGCCCAGATCCAGTAACTTCTGGCGCCATCCGTCAACTGGTGCAGCAGACTTGGATGGGCCATCAAATGGAGAACGTTCTGGCTCATCGGACTTATCGCCCGGGAAAGCTGGCAGCTTCTTGCGTGGGTCAATACCTTCGATGCGCTCACCGTGTGGATGGTTCACGGTCACGTGCGCCAGGTAGTTCAAGGCCTTGGTACCGCGGTCCTGAGACTTGTTACCGGTGAGCAAATCTGGGCGGGAGTCGATGAAGTCAGTAGCTACATCGCCGGCCAGGAACTGCGGGTCGGCCAGTACGTTCTGGATGAACGGAATATTGGTTGCCACACCACGTACGCGGAACTCGGCCAACGCACGACGGGCACGAGCCACGGCGGTTTGGTAGTCGCGTCCACGACAGGTGAGCTTGACCAGCATGGAGTCAAAGTGTGGGGAGACTTCAGCACCAGCGTAGATGGTGCCGCCGTCAAGTCGCACACCCGAGCCACCGGCCGAGCGGTAAACGGTGATTGTGCCTACGTCTGGGCGGAAGCCGTTGGATGGATCTTCGGTAGTGATGCGGGACTGCAGTGCCCAGCCGCGGACCTGAATGCTGTCCTGGCTAATGCCAAGATCGCTCAGCGATTCTCCGGCGGCAATGCGCATCTGCGCCTGTACTAGGTCGATGTCAGTGACTTCTTCGGTCACTGTGTGCTCAACCTGAATACGAGGGTTCATTTCGATGAATACGTGCTGGCCGGCTCGATCGCCGACGGTATCTACCAAGAACTCAACGGTTCCGGCGTTCTGGTAGCCCAAGGCTTTGGCAAACTTCACCGCATCGCGGAACAGTGCCTGACGGATGGAATCATCCAGATTCGGCGCTGGAGCGATCTCAACAACCTTCTGGTGGCGGCGCTGCAAGGAGCAGTCACGCTCGTGCAGGTGAACGATGTTTCCATGCTCGTCGGCCAGGATCTGCACTTCGATGTGACGAGGGCGCAGTACCGCTTGCTCGAGGAACACGGTGGGGTCACCAAAGGCGGTGCCAGCTTCGCGCATGGCCGCGCCCATCAGTTCCTGCAAATCTTCGCGCTTGTCCACGCGACGCATACCACGACCGCCGCCACCAGCTACAGCCTTGACGAAGATTGGGAACCCAATGCGGTCCGCTTCAGCGACCAAGAAGTCGACGTCGTCGCTTGGTTCAGATGACTCTAGTACTGGGATACCGGCTTGACGGGCTGCTTTCAGTGCAGCAACTTTGTTTCCGGCCAGTTCAAGCACGTCCGCCTTGGGACCGATGAACTTGATGCCTTCCGCTGCTGCCGCACGAGCCAGGTCCGGGTTCTCGGACATAAATCCGTAGCCTGGGTAGATTGCATCGGCGCCGGACTCTTTGGCAACGCGGATGATTTCCTCGATGTCCAGGTACGCACGGACAGGATGGCCCTCTTCACCAATCTGGTAGGCCTCTGCGGCTTTCTGGCGGTGAATCGAGTTGCGGTCTTCATGGGGGTAAACCGCTACGGTTTTTGCACCGAGCTCGTAGCTTGCGCGGAAAGCACGAATTGCAATCTCACCGCGGTTGGCGACCAAGATTTTTTCAAACATAGTGTCCCTACATCGAATCATTACGGGGTTGGTGTCTCTGGCCAGGAAGCTGTTCCAGTGGCCAATGAGAAGACATCAACAGCCTTTCGGGTCTCGAAAAGTAGCAAGTTTTCGCCACTTCTGTGAGACACACTACACGGGTGATGCGGATTACGCACAAACATTTCACCCTGTGGTCTGACCATAAGAAATATTGGCCTTGAATGCTCTTTTAATCACTAAGTTGGATACAAGAGCAAAAACTAACGTTGCAAAGTCGGGGAAACGACCTTCGGCACACTATGATGATGAGAGACTAAAAATTCGGTGGGACGTTAAATAGCGAACAGTGAAAGGCGTGGTCTGGTCCGTGCACGTAGTGAGCATCAGCAGCCTCAAGGGTGGCGTAGGAAAAACCTCCGTAACGCTCGGACTGGCTTCAGCAGCACTTGCCGCCGGCATTCCGACTCTCGTCATTGACTTGGATCCCCACGCGGATGCCAGCACTGGCCTCGGAGTTCGAGCCAACGGCAAACAGCCAATTGGGCAAATGCTCAAGAACGCTCGTAGGGTCCGTTTGCAGGAGCAGGTAGTAGCCAGCGCTTGGCAATCAAAAGCAGCAGAGAAGAAGTCGCGTACCCGCATTCCGGTACTTGATGTTGCCGTAGGCGATGCCTACACCGGCATTTATGACCGCCCGGATTTGCGCACCAGGGACTTGCGTCGCCTGACCCAAATCCTCAGCCGAACCAGCGGCTACCAGCTAGTGCTGATCGACTGCCCTCCATCGCTGAACGGGTTGACCCGCATGGCATGGAGCGCCTCAGACCAACTGTTGCTAGTGGCGGAACCGAGCCTTTTCTCGGTCGCAGGTACCGAACGCACGCAGCGCGCACTGGATCTTTTCCGTCGCGAATTCGCTCCGTCACTCGGCCCGGTAAAGGTTGTTGCGAACCGCGTTCGCAAGGACTCTGCAGAGCACACTTTCCGTCTGGGCGAGATGCGTCAGATGTTTGGTGAATCCATGGTCAAGCCTGAGATCCCAGAGCACTCCGAATGGCAGCAAATTCAGGGGGCGGCATACTCGGTACACCAGTGGCCTTCCAAGGCAACTGCACCGATGCTCTCGCAGTTTGATGCATTGCTCAAGGAAGTCATGTCGACCGCAGGCAAATCGAACAGCTAAGCATCAAGCAGTACTCAAGACAAAATAGATATGAGGCCAGGCCACCGATTGGTGGCCTGGCCTCATATCTATAAGCTTTTATTTTGCTTGACTAGCCTACGTTGCGAGCTGCCTTGGCTGCGCGTCGCGCTGCCAGCTCATCTTCGGGCATATCCTGATCAGTGGAGCTCTCTGATGGGAGCTGAGCAAGTGAACCTTCAACTTCTCGCCAGACACGTCCAACGGCGATTCCGAAGACGCCCTGGCCCTTCTGTACTAGGTCAATAACTTCATCCGCGCTGGTGCATTCGTAGACCGAAGCGCCGTCACTCATCAAAGTGATTTGAGCGAGGTCTTCCACACCGCGTTCGCGTAGGTGCAGGACGGCTGTACGGATCTGCTGAAGGGAAACGCCAGTATCAAGAAGGCGCTTAACGATCTTTAGAACGAGGATGTCGCGGAAGGAGTACAGTCGGTGACTACCCGAACCTTTGGCACCACGAACGGCTGGCTCAACTAGGCCGGTACGTGCCCAGTAATCGAGCTGACGGTAGGTAATGCCTGCGGCTTTGCAAACAACTGGACCGCGGTATCCGGCGTGCTCATCGAGCTCAGGCAGGTCGTCGGTGAAGAGCAGCCCTTGCGTATTGGAATGCTTGTTGCCGCCGTCGACCCCGCGACGAGGTCCTGTCTGGCTAGACTCCATCCAATTGCTCCTTGTGTATCAGCACGTTCCTAAATGAGTAAGGTAGCGACTAACTCAGAACCGCACAGATGCGAGCGATGATCATCAAAAACAGTTCTTGTTCTATGTCCCTATGCATCGACGGTACGGCTATCGGCGCTAATGGTCAAAGACCTTCAAGCTTAACTTTAAGCCGTGTCGCACACGTACATCGAATATCCCAATTCAGCGACAATAATTCGCTGAATTCAACAAAGAAATGCCTATGAAGAAAAGTCCTCGGGGTCAATAGTGTCCAAAAATTCCCGGAACTCACGCAACTGCTCTTCTGGAGCTTCCTCGCCCTCGGCTTCCAGCTCGATAGACACTCCGGCATCTTCGAGGACGTCCTCGGCACAATAAATTGGGCATTGTGTGCGTACGGCTAGGGCCACTGCGTCAGAGGAACGTGAATCCACACGTTTGCCATTAGACAAAACAAGTTCGGCCACAAAAACGGCGTTGTGCACGGAGATGATTTCTACACGCTCCAAGCTCACCCCGGTGGCCTCAAAAATGCTGAGCATCAAATCGTGTGTCATCGGACGTGGCGGCGTTAGCCCCTGCTCGGACATGGCAATAGCCGATGCTTCTGGAGCACCAATCCACAATGGAAGGAAAAGATTTCGCTCCGAGTATTTCAGTAGCAACAGTGGCTGATTTGCCGGCAGTTGAATACGTATCCCGGAAAACTCCAGTTCCAGCATGTCTGCCCCCTAGAGTCGTGAATGCCTGGTGTGTTTAGCCTAGCGATCTAGCTGCGAAATAGCACGCTGTACGAGGGCTTCGTGAATCTCCAAGCACTGCCGAGAGATTTCCTGAGCTTCTTCCGCTGCGCGGGCACGGGCGGAAACCTCGGGCTTCCTCATCTCGTTACCGACGATTGTTTCGATAAGCGAGAACTCGCGATCAGCGGCAGTGCGGAATTGACGCAGGTGGCGGGGTTCAACGCCATGGCTAGCTAAAAGCACTGCAGACTTGGTGACCTTGATGCAGTTCGAATCGAAGAGGCCGCCCTGGGCTTCAACCAGTCCAAACTTAAGCAGTTCATCAACCAGCTCATCACTAGCGCCGCTTAGGCCCTGTAGCTCAGAGAGAGAAACCAGTCGGGTCTTGCGCTCCACGGCTTCAGCCATGTCGCTATTGACGAGCTGTGGTGCGGCTGGTGCTCCCCCAGGCAATGCTTCAGGAGCCTCGCCACGATCAACCGCGTCGAGGTGATCTTTGATGACCTTCAGCGGCAGGTACTGGTCGCGCTGCACCGAAAGGATGAAACGCAGACGGCTAACGTCCGAGGAACTGTACTTCCGGTACCCAGCTGAGGTGCGCTGCGGGATGATCAATCCCTTGTCCTCTAAGAAGCGAATCTTCGAGGCTGTGACGCGTGGAAATTCATCCTTGAGTTCCGAGAGCACTTCACCGATGTTTAGCGCTGCCTGCCGGACAGTCTCGTGGCGTTGCGCCTCGAGTCGTGGGCTTCGGGCTGCGTCAAAAATCGACAAAGGGTCTACACCTCGGAATTATGGAGAAGACGACGGACTAACCGTCGGCGGAAAACCTAGAACTCTACTAGCTTAAAGGTTCGGCACGCTCTGGTAAAAATTCAAACGGAACTTGCCAATTTGAACCTGGACTCCGCTGTTGAGCTGGATAGCGTCAATCCGGTCACCGTTAATGTAAGTGCCGTTGAGCGAACCAATATCGCTGAGGCGGAAGCTCTGACCACTACGGGTGAACTTTGCATGCCTGCGCGAAACGGTGACGTCGTCTAGGAAAATATCAGCGTTCGGGTGCCGGCCAGCGATGCTCTCGTCGGTGTCCAACAAGAAGCGTGCGCCCTTGTTCGGCCCGGAGTGAGCAATCAACAATGCCGAACCGGCAGGCAGTGCGCGTACTGCGCTCTTCTCATCTTCACTCAGAGTGTAGATGACTGCGGGCTCAGTTGGCTTGCCAGCTGATGGGAGAGAAATATTGGTCGTCTCGGAGGCAGACTCTTTGTGCGGGTCAACCGGCCCATGTTCCGACATTTGGGATCCTCCAGAAAATCTTGCTTACAGTTCGTGCGCGACGACCTTGAGTTCGAATTTGGCAATATTGCGATACCAAACTATCTACAGATTAGCCTACTCACCAGCCAAGTGATAACAGATGAGCGCATAATTTCCGACGTATGGAATTCTAGGCGTGACATCTGAGGTAAATTGAGCGAAACCACGATCGTCTCCATGGCACCGATCATTCTCGGTATTTTGGATCAGAACCAGCGCAGATCAGGAATTAACAGGTGAATCATGTCTGAAATTCGACTCAAGCGGGTGTACAGCGACGCTATTGCCGAAGACGGCTACCGCATACTGGTTGACCGTCTATGGCCGCGTGGTCAGAGTAAAGAGAAACTCCATTTAGACCAGTGGGCTAAGACCGTTGCTCCAAGCAACGAACTTCGCAAAGTATGGATCCACGACACCGAGCACTTCGAACAATACGCTCAGGTCTACAAATCCGAGTTGGATCAAAACCCCGCTGTAGACGACTTGCTGCAAATCCTAGAGCAACATCCGATCGTCACTTTTGTTTATAGTTCAAAAAACGAGCAAGCTAATCACGCAGTGGTTCTGCGAGAGTATTTGCTTGAGCAGTGGACTCGTTAGAAGGCGGAATAAAACAGACGCCGTCGGCGCACACCATGTCAGATTCAACGACCTGTTGTAGATCGAAACTGAACCCCTGATCCATAACGCATTCCTTCCGCCGCGAACTTATCCCTTGCACCTTTAACAACTCACACAGTGCATTAAATATTCCGCAGCGACAACACTGAGAGCCAGCGTGAGAACAGCTCATTGAGCTGGCCTCACACTGGTAGGGGAAATATCTTGATTAGTTCTGATCGAGTAACACTGAATCAAAAAACTCGGATAGTTGATCGGTGGCACTCAACGGCAAAACGTTGGCCACATACATATCCAGCCGAACGATTACGATCGCTCCCTCACGGGAAATTTGTCGTTGTTCAAAGATATTTTCCGCGGGCAGAGCGGTGTAGACCTTTTCATAGTTCATGAGTCCGAACTGTCCAACATGGGGGCGGAATATCTCAGGTGCGTCGTTGATGTTCAGCGTTGAGTAATCTTGCTGGTAGATCACCTTGATATCAAAGAGCGCATCAAGATCCGAGCCCGTTGGCGTGAATCGCCGGACCGGAGAATCTTGTGAATCCGTCAACCACGATGCCAGCTGTGCAACTTCACCCGAGGCACCTGCTGGCTGCTGGTCGGCAAAAACATAAATTCGATAGCGCCCATCGACCTTGTGATGATGCCCCAAGTGTTTTGGGTTGGCGTCGGCCACACGCATAACTTCTGCGGATCTGAAACGCTTACCAATGGGGAATCCGGCTGCTCGATGCTGGTACGTTTTGTTGCCCGTAAGTTCGGACGGTGAATACTCAGTCATGAATCCTGCCGGGAATTCAGCGGTACGAACATAAAATTCGGCAACGCCTTCCTTGCCTGCCAAGTCTTCTGGCGTTGCGGCCATGATGGAGGACCATTGCTTATCAAAGTCGATCAGATCTTTGGCGATGACCTTACGTTCGGCGCTGTAAGTCCGCAGCAATTGCGCTGGTGCTTGCCCAGAAAGCACATGACCAATTTTCCATGCCAGGTTGAATCCATCCTGCATGGACACATTCATCCCTTGCCCTGCTTTTGCAGTGTGTGTGTGGCAGGCGTCCCCGACGATGAAGACTCGAGGATTTTGCGAATCAATTTTTTCCAGAGGGACGTCGTCGAAGCGATCGGCTAGTCGATGGCCGACTTCGTAGACGCTATGCCAGACAACATCTTTCACTTCTAGCGAGTAGGGATTCAAGATCGCTTTGGCCCGTTCAATGATTTCTTCCAACGGTGTTTAGCGGACCTTACCCTCGTCGTTTTCCGGAACCTCGCCTAGGTCAACATAAAGTCGGAAGAGTTGTCCGCCTTCACGAGGAATGAGCAGGATTGAGCCGGCGGTTGAATGGATTGCGCATTTAGTTCGCACATCCGGAAAGTCGGTGAGGGCCAAGGTATCCATGACGCCCCACGCATGGTTGGCTTTGTCGCCTGACAGCTTGGCTCCAATGGAACGGCGAACCTGACTGCGTGCACCGTCTGCTCCCACAACGTATTTGGCACGAACTACGCGTTCCAATGAATCCGCACCGTCAGCGCAGTTAATCAGCGTGACTTTCGCAGGATATTCGTGAGCAGGTTCAGCGCTGAGCTCTTTGAATTCCCAGCCATAATCTGGAGTAATTCGAGCAGGTGAGTTGAGGGCGTATTCGGCAAAGTAGTCGATGACCCTCGCCTGGTTCACCACAAGATGCGGAAATTCACTGACACCCGTCGGATCATCTGCCGTCCTGTCGGTGCGAATGATCTGTTCAGGTTTGGCAGGATCCGGATTCCAAAATGTGGTCTCTTTGATGACATAGGCTTCTGCGGTGATCCGCTCTGCGAAGTTGAATGCTTGGAATGTCTCAACAGTGCGTGACTGAATTCCATCCGCCTGGCCAATCTCAAGTCGATGTGGGCGACGGTCGATGATTCGGGTATGCACATCTGGAAATTGTGAGAGCTGTGCCGCGGTAATAGTTCCGGCCGGCCCGGTGCCAACAATTAGCACGTCCATGAATTCCGGTAGTTCTTCGGGACGGTTGATCCCCGTTCCCGCTGCCGGTTGAACTCGTGGATCCGCCGAGACATATCCGTTGTGATGAAACTGCACTGTCCCATCCCCCGCTTCTCTGTGATGACTTACTCGAATATCATTTGTTCGATAATAGAACTCGATGCTCTTTTATCGCACATTAATCATATGCAATCCGTGAGCGGCCTCACAACCTTTGTCCGAATTCGTGGATTTCTCACTTCTGATCGCACCAAGACCGCGCACTCTCCAAAGAAAAAATGGCTACCAACCAGCACATACGTGTGCTGGTTGGTAGCCATTGGAACCTGCGCGCAGATTCAGACTTCCGTCATAAGTTTTGCACCTTAGGAACTGGCAGTATCCATGCATGATGTTGTTCGTGGCGTCCACTCGCCTATTTCACGACTTGCACCTGACCATCTCGTACATGCAATCTCTGAAGGTTCGATTGCGCCCTGAGTTTCTGCTGCCACCTGCGATCATGAGTCACGGTAATAACCGTTCCAGGGTATTGCTCTAACGCTTCTTCAAGCTGTTCAACCAGCGCCGGCGAGAGATGGTTTGTCGGCTCGTCTAATAGTAGTAATTGCGCCCGAGTGCTGACCGCCACAGCAAGCTCAAACCTGCGGCGTTGGCCCACCGAGAGCGAAAGCGGATGCCGCGGAAAATCATTGGCCCTAAACAGCCCCAACTTAGCCAGCACCGGCGCAGCTTCTTCAACAAAACTGTCCGTCGCCAGAGCGAATGATTCGAGCAAGCTTTCTCCGGGGGTCTGTCCGAGCTCTTGTCGTAACCACGCATAGCTCAGATTTTCTGCTCGCCAGATTTGGCCTTGAGAATGATCTAATTCGCCAGCCAGCAGCTTTAACAGCGAAGTTTTGCCTGCACCATTGGGACCAGTAACTAACCAACGCTGGCCTAGGTTAATTTCAAAATTACTCGTTGCCAACAGCGGCGCTTCCTCGCGTCGTGCCTTAGTTGCTCTGACCAAACAAGTGTTGCCATCGCCAGTGCCACTTTCGGTTGGCATGGCAAATTCCAATTCGGCCGCGGGCTTCGGTGCCGGGTTTGATTCCAGATCCTCAATGCGAGATTTGGCCTGACGAATCTTTGAAGTCGATCCATGGCTGCGACTGCGCATGCGGAAATTACCGTGCCCAAACCCGGCCTTTTCTTGTTTCCGGGGTACAGCTGCAACGCGAGCCGCATTCTTTTCCACCAAACGCTGAGAATGCTCCAACTCCTCCAGCCACTGTTCGTAGTCCGCCCGAATCGCAATTCGTTCCTGCTCCTTGGCATGCAGATAACCTTCGTATCCGTTCCCATAGTGCGCCAAAGAACCGTCATGAACTTCAACGATGGAACGCGCAAACCGCTGTAGGAACATGCGGTCGTGGCTGATGACCACCAACGCTCCATGGTGCTTTTCAAGGTTCCGCTCCAGCCACGACATCGCAGAATCGTCTAAGTCGTTGGTCGGTTCGTCCAGTAACAGTAGTTGGGCTCCCGAACACAGTACACAGGCTAACCCCAGTCGTGAACGTTGCCCGCCGGAGAGCTGGGAGACGGGCCGTTGCCGATCAATCTCCCCCAAGCTCAGCTGCTCGAGGGCGCTGTCCACTCGCTGTTCCAAGCTATAACCATCTGCTGCCTCATAAAGGTCGGTAACCTGCTGCAATTGAGTCATGAGGCGCTCAGCCGTCTGGCCTGTAGCGCTCTGCAGTCGTTGCGAGATGGCAGCGATCAGAGTTTCCAGTTCGCGGAATCGTCGGTGGTAGGAGTTTATGACCTCTTGTACGCTCATGTCTGCGGAGAATTTAGGGTTCTGTGCAGCGTAGGCAACTCCCCCGGGCGCGTTGATCACTCGGTGCCCTTGATCTGGCTCCAGCGTTCCAGATAGCACTCGCATGAGAGTTGACTTACCTGAACCGTTATCGCCCAATACGGCAAGTCGTTCGTTGAAGGAAAGAACAACGTCGACATCGGTCAGTACGTCTAGGTCTGCAAAACTGACACTAACGTTCTCCAAAATGCACAGTGCATTGCTACGGTCTTCACCGTTAGCCTCACCATCAAGGTCTGTAGATTTGGCCTGAGTCATGGGATTTTCCTGCCTTGCGCGCAAAGACTTCTAAAGTCCATCAAGCAGCACAGTTATTTGTCGGGCACCGAAACATGATGCCGTGGGTGGGCAATGGAGCTAGGCTCAACATCGGATAAATCAACGCTATGGCGTTGTGTGGAAGAACATCCCAGAAATTATCGTTCCCATTTCTCAAGACTAGTTCGGCTCAAAGACCCTGACAAGGCATCGGGCCCTAGAGCTCAATAGTTCCGCGGATCAAGACCTGGGTATGCCCACCAACCCACAAATGTTCGTCACTGACGTCTAGGTACACGCGTCCCTCGTACCCGATTACCGAGCCTTGCCGGTTAATCAGTGGAGGGTGGACCTTTTGCGTGTTGATGAGCCACTGCGCTGCTGCACCGTTCAGGCTCCCTGTCACAGGATCTTCTCGCAGGGTTCCGTTCTCGATGGTCAGTGCCCGGACCTCAAATTTTTCTTCACCTTGCGCATGAGCCAAAGGCGCGATGACGCCGATTTTCCATCGACCGGGACGGGTTGGAATCTTCGGATCAAGCCCAAGCAAAAGGTCATGGTCATCCAGCAAGATGGCCATCCACCCGGGCCCGTTATCCACCCACTGAGAATCGAGCACTTGTGCCCGGTCCACACCAAGAATGTGCAGAACCTCGGCTAGTTCGCTGGCTTCAATTGTCCCGCTGCGTATCGTTGGCGGCGAGACGAATGACAATACGTCGCCTTGAATTTTGATTGGCACAACCCCGGCTTCGCATTCAGCCAGAATCAACCCTGAATTCTTCGGCACTCCCCCTTCGGCAAGCCATGCACGCGCCGTGCCCAAAGCAGGATGACCAGCAAATGGATACTCACGTTCCCTAGCGAAGATACGGAAGCGATAGTCCGCGTCTGGATTTTCAGACGGCAATACAAAGGTGACCTCAGAAAGATTGGACCACCGCGAATAGTTGATCATCTCTTGGCTAGAGAGCCCCGGGGCGTCTAAAACTACCCCCAGCGGATTGCCTTTATAAGCAGTACTACTGAAGACGTCTACCTGTTGGAACCTGCGTTGCATCTGGTTGCTCCCGTAATTATTTTGGCAGAGCAAAACCCCGCCGAGAAAAATTCTCGACGGGGTTTTACAAGATGGTCGGGCTAGCGGGATTTGAACCCACGGCCTCCTCACCCCCAGTGAGGCGCGCTACCAAGCTGCGCCATAGCCCGATGCTTCCGCAGCCGTTATCCCCCAAGTCGTGAGATCCAAGGGTGCCGTCTGCAAAAGCTCCATATTTACCCTACACCAAGTGAAGGGCTAATTTCGAACTTTAGCGGTTGCGTGAGCGACGCTCACGGATACGCATCGAAACCTCGATTGGGCTGCCCTCAAAACCGAAAGTTTCACGCAAACGACGGGTGATGAACCGGCGGTAACCTGGGTCCAGGAACCCGGTGGTGAACAGCACAAAACGTGGCGGACGGGCCGAAGCCTGAGTGCCAAAGAGGATGCGTGGCTGCTTACCGCCACGTACTGGGTGCGGGTGCGCAGCTACGAGTTCACCCAAGAAAGCGTTCAGTTTGCCCGTTGGAACGCGCTTATCCCAAGAATCCAGAGCCGTGTTCAGTGCAGGAACAAGCCTGTCCTTGTGCCAGCCGGTCTTGGCAGAAATGTTGACCCGTGGGGCCCATTCGATGTGCGCGAGGTCGCGATCGATTTCCTGATCCAGGTAGTAACGACGGTCCTCATCCACCTCGTCCCACTTGTTGTAAACGATGACCATGGCACGGCCAGCTTCGATGGCCAGCTGGATGATGCGCACGTCCTGCTCGGAAACGATCTCGTTGGCAGCCAACAGGATCACGGCAACTTCGGCCTTTTCCAGAGCGGTCTGGGTACGCAATGAAGCGTAGTAGTCGGAGCCAACAGCCATGTGCTGACGACGGCGAATACCAGCGGTATCCACGAAGCGCCAGATGTTCCCGCCCAGTTCGATCAATTCATCCACTGGGTCGCGGGTGGTACCGGCGTACTCGTCAACAACCACACGCTCGGAACCAGCAAGCTTGTTCAGCAACGAGGACTTACCCACGTTTGGGCGTCCGATCAAGGCAATACGGCGTGGGCCGCCGGAAGGAATCAAACCACCAAAAGCCGAGTGCTCAGGTAGCTTCTCCATGACGGCGTCCAACAGGTCAGCGGTACCGCGACCGTGCAGGGCCGAAACTGGCCATGGCTGACCGAAGCCCAAGCCCCACAGCACAGCTGCTTCGGCTTCTTGGTTGAAGTCATCAACCTTATTGGCGACCAAGAAGACAGGCTTGCCCTTCTTGCGCAGCATCTTCACCACAGCTTCGTCAGTTGCGGTGGCTCCAACGTGGGAGTCAACAACAAATAGAATTGCGTCGGCTACGTCTGCAGCGATTTCGGCCTGATCGGCTACCGAAGCGTGGATGCCCTTGGCATCGTGCTCCCAGCCACCGGTATCAACAACGGTGAAGGGACGGCCCATCCACTCAGCAGAGTAGGACACACGGTCACGGGTAACACCTGGGGTGTCTTCAACCACGGCTTCGCGGCGACCCAAAATACGGTTGACCAAAGTGGACTTACCGACGTTTGGACGTCCAATAACCGCCAGAACCGGCGGGATAACTACGTCTTTATCCTCGTCGTCAAATGCGTCGAGGCCTGCCAGTAAGGCAGAGTCTTCTTCGTCGAGATCGTAATCTTCCAGTCCGCTGAGCAGAGCCTGCGCACGAATGGCGGCTTCTTCCTCGCTCAGTTCGGCCAGGCGCTCGGCGATATCGTCGTCTCCAACGGGGATGTATTCCTCGTCGTGGGTGGAGTTGTTCTCGCTCATGATTTTCCCTTCACAGCGATCGTAATCTTCATCGGCTCTCGCCGAGGATGGGCACCAGCTTGAGGCTAGTTTTTCGTTGCAGTGTTGATTGCGTCAAGCACTGCGGCGATGGTTTGTTCAAAATCTAGGTCCGAGGAGTCAACGGTCATGACTCCATCGGCAGCCTGGGTGAAGTTCACTACGGTGGAATCCTTGGCGTCGCGGGCCAGCACTTGGTTGGCTAGCTGCGAGTCGTTCTGGCTACCACCGAGCTGCAGACCGCGGCGACGCAGTCGTGCTTCTTCTGACGCGGTGAGCAAAATACGCGCATCAGCATCCGGTGCAACAACGGTAGTGATGTCGCGGCCTTCAGCCACAATGCGAGTGTTTGCCTTGATGATTTCCTGCTGACGGCGAACCAGCTCCGCGCGGGCATCCAGATTGGTTGCTACGGCGGAAACCTGCTCGGAGATGCGTGGTTCACGAATGGCTTGCGTCACGTCGACCCCGCCAATCTTTACCAGCTCAGCATCCGGGTCAACGGAAATTTGCAACTGCGCGTCGCGCACCGCCTGGGCGATAGCGTGAGCGTCGGTGAGGTCGGTTCCAGCATCGAGCACCGAGTAAGTGATCGCACGGTACATGGCACCGGTATCCAAGTAGACGGCACCCAGTTCGCGGGCGACGGCCTTGGAGACCGAAGACTTGCCAGAGCCGCTAGGGCCGTCGATGGCGATGACAAGCGTGTCGTTGTTCAAGGTGCTCACTGGGCTACTTTCCATCCGTTAGTGGTCAATACGTCAATTAGTTCGTCGCGGCGGCCTGGAATCACCGAAACGTCCACCAGACCAACCTGATGTCCGGCAGAGTGTTCCATACGCAAATCTTCGATGTTGATCTGCGCTTGGCCAATCTCAGTTAGCAACTGAGCGATCTGACCTGGACGGTCATCGATCACCACAGTCACTAGTGCAAAAGCTTGAGGTGGTGCGCCGTGCTTGCCCGGTATGCGGGCCTTACCGGCGTTACCTTCACTCATCAACTGCGACAAATCCAGCAAAGCTCCAGGGGCCTTCGGTTCTTGCAGCGTGTTGATCAGTCGATCCAAATCTTCTTTCATCCCGGTAAGGATGGGCACCAATGCGGCGGCGTTGTGCGCAAAGATCTGAATCCACAGCTTCTCATCGCTAGCGGCGATTCGCGTCGTGTCACGCAATCCGTTGCCGGCTAAAGCCAATTGGTGTGGTTGCGCGTCGAGCAATCGCGAAGCAATCATCGAGCTGGCAGCCTGCGGGAAGTGACTGATCAAAGCCACAGACTCATCGTGCTCGGTCACGCTCATCCGGTGCATGGTCGCACCCAGATCGATAGCCAAAGACTCTGCCACCTTCACCCGCGAGGCATCTGCACCTTCATGCGCGCAGATAACCCACGGCATTGAGGTGAAGAGTTCACCACGAGCTGCTGCCGGGCCGGACTTCTCTCGCCCTGCCATGGGATGTGTACCCACGTAGCGCGAAGTTTCGCGCTCTCCCAGTCGCCCATCAGCCAACACAGCGGCAAGGATAGATCCCTTAACGCTGGCGATATCAACCACCGTGGCGTTGGGGTAATCCAAGAGTGCTTGAGCAACCAAGGCTGCGGTGACATCCGGCGGAGCGCCCACCACCACAAGTTCCGGAGCGATGGTGCGCGCTTCAAGGAGCACACCAGCCCCGATATCCTGGGCTACCCCAGCGGCGGTTGGCGAAATATCCGAGAGGTATACGTGCAGGCCTTTGGCGCGCAGTCCTAATCCCACCGAGGTGCCCAGCAGCCCGGTGCCGATGACCAGAACTGGGCCGGCAAGGTGAGAAGAGGGCATTAGCTACATCCCCACCATGGCCATCAGGTGACCGATTTCCTGGTTGCCCAGGGAGCGGATGGTGCCCTGCTTCTGATCTCCGAGTAGTACGGGACCAACAGCTACGCGTACCAAACGCTGAACCGGGTGGCCCACAGCGTCAAACATGCGTCGCACGATACGGTTGCGACCAGAGTGCAAGGTCACTTCAACCATCACGTTTTTAGGGGTGGTGGCGATGATCTTCAGGTCATCAACCTTGATCCAGCCGTCTTCCAGCTTAATACCTTCACGCAGCACGTTGCTCACTGCACGTGGCAGTGGGCCCGGGATCTGCACCAGGTAGGTCTTTGGCACCTCGTACTTTGGGTGCTGCAGGCGGTTAGCTAGCTCGCCGTCGTTGGTCAGGATCAGCACGCCTTCGGTCTTGTAATCAAGGCGGCCGACGTGGAACAAGCGCTGAGCGTGGTGCTCATTTTTGAAGTAGTCAGCGATGGTGCGACGACCCTCTGGGTCATCCATCGTGCTCATTACGTGCTTTGGCTTGTTAAACACGTAGTAGCGGTTGGTCTGGTTGACCTGGATACGCATGCCATCAACGTGGATGGAATCCTTGGCTGGATCAACGCGGGCGCCAAGTTCAACAATCAGTTGACCGTTAACTTCAACGCGGCCCTCGGTGATCATCTCTTCGCAGACACGACGTGATGCAACACCTGCATTGGCCATGGCCTTCTGCAAGCGGATGCCGTCTTGTGACTCGCCGTGCTCCTGACGGTTAGCCTGGCTTTCAGCACGGGCCTGAGCGCGAGCGCGCTGGGTCGGACGAGCGTAGGTGTTTGGTACGGAATTGCCGAAGCGTTCCTTACCAAAGGCGCGCTCGGAGTTTTTGCGTGGTGCAGCAGTATTGCGCTTTGCCGAGCCCGACTTGGTCGAATCCGACCGTGCCGAATCTGACTTGGCCGAGTTGCTGCGAGCACCTGGCTTGCCGGAGGCGGACTTGTCGTACGGCTTGTCGCCGAAGGACTTGCCGCCCTGTTTGCCGCGGCCGCCTGCTGGCTTGCCGCCGAAGTTTGAATTGTTGCCGCGTGGTGTGCGGCCGGAGGAAGATCCCCTGCTCATGCTTGCCTGTGTCCCTTGCTGTTACGTTTCGCTGCGCGGTCCCGTCGATTAGGGGCATCACGCGTGGTTGGTCCGGTGTAGCTGCCTGCTGGCAGTTTCTTAATCGTCGTAGGTTGCCGAATCGAGCGATTCAAGATCGGCCACCCCAGGAAGATACGGGGATAGCGCAGGCAACTCATCTAGCGAGCCCAATCCCAGTCGTTCCAGGAAGTATTCGGTGGTCTGGTAGAGCGTTGCTCCACCATCTCCAGTTTCCTCATACTCCGTGATCAATCCGCGAGTGAGCAATGTGCGCACTACAGAATCGACGTTCACACCTCGAATCGCCGAAATACGTCCACGCGAGACCGGCTGTCGGTATGCGATGACAGCCAGTGTTTCCAAGGCGGCCTGCGACAAGCGCGCGCTCTGCCCATCGAGCACAAAGCTGGAGACGAAATCGGCGTAATCGCTACGCGTATAGAAACGCCACCCGGAGGCGACACGACGCAGTTCAAATCCGCGCGGGCGATCCTTTCCATCATACTCGGTAGCCAACTTCTCCAAAGTCTGGGCGATCCGCTCAATTGGTACCTGGAAGATTTGTGCCAAATGTGCCGAACTTACGGGGATATCGGCGACCATTAGTACCGCTTCGAGGCCCGATTCTAGGCCTCCTGGCAGCTGGTCAATGGGTGCAATCTCACTCATGATTCACCTCACCCGCGCTCCCCTCATACTCATCTTGAACCGACTGGGCATCAAAGCTGGACTCTAAAAGCAAGCTAATGCGCAGTGGTCCCAGCGGATCAACTTGTTCAAAGCTGATCGCGCGTTGCCTAAACATCTCCAACAATGCCAGAAAACGTACTACCACCACCAGATGCGCTGAGGCATCAGCCACCAATTCGCGGAAATCCAGTGGGCCGCGTGCTTCAAGCAGCGCGGTCATCGACTCAGCTTCCTCAGCGATTGTCACGTTGGCCCCATGCAAGTGTCCGATGCCAACTTCGGTGGTTGGCGCAGGCTTAGGGGCTAGTGCTGAGGCGGCCAGCGCAGCTAGGGCGTCGGGGCCAATGGTGAAAATTAATTCAGGAAGCAGGGAAGCAAATTCTGGTTCCAAAGAAACTTCGCGTGGATACCGTGAGCCTTCACTCTGGTATTGCTCCCCCAAAAACTCGGCTGCTTGCTTAAAGGCCTTGTACTGCAAAAGTCGGGCAAACAAGAGGTCTCTGGCTTCAAGCAGTTCAAAGTCTTCTTCGTCAGCCATCTCGCCACGCGGCAGCAGCCGGGCGGCTTTCAAATATAGAAGCGTGGAGGCTACTACCAAAAATTCGGTAGTCTCATCGAGCACCTTCATCCCGTCACTACCCTCGGTGACACTGGCTTGCAGTTCTCGAAGGTAGGCGATAAATTCGTCGGTCACCTGCGCCAGAGCCACCTCGGTGATATCCAGCTCGCGCTGGGTTATCAGGTGAAGTAGGACGTCAAAGGGACCGTTAAAATTTTGCAGGGCAAGGCGAAAACCGCCAGACGATTCCAGCTCAGTCTGTGCTGGCTCGGTGGAATCGTTGGCGGTTTGCTCGGTGAGCGTGCTGCTCATTACGGGGCGCCACCACGCCAAATCAGCTCGCGAGCCAGGTTACGGTAGGCCTCGGCGCCGGGGTGGTTCGCAGCGTAACTAGTGATTGGTTCAGCGGCCACGTTGGCATCGGCAAACTTGATGGTTCGCTTGATGACCGTTTCGAAGAGTTTGTCGCCAAAGGCTTCATCCAAGCGGGTGATGACCTCACGGCTGTGCAGGGTTCGCGCGTCGTACATAGTTGCAACAACGCCGTCCAGCTCCAAGACCTGGTTCAGACGATCCTTGACCTTGTCGATGGTTTCCATCAGCAGGGCCACGGCACGCAGTGCGAAGAACTCTGCGGTCAATGGGATGATCACACCGTGGGCAGCGGTCAGTGCGTTGACGGTGAGCAGACCCAAGGACGGCTGGCAGTCAATTAGCACTACGTCGTAGTCGTCGATGACGTTGCGCAGAGCGCGTTCAAGCACCTGCTCACGGGCGACCTCGTTGACCAACTGCACTTCTGCAGCGGACAGGTCAATGTTCGCTGGCAACAGGTCGATGTTTTCCACATCGGTCTTCAAGATGGCATCGGTGATCTTCACCTTACGGTCCATCAGCACGTTGTAGACGGTGATGTCCATTTCGTGCGGGTTGGTACCAAAGCCAGCAGACAAGGCGCCCTGTGGATCAAAGTCCACCAAAAGTACCTTACGGCCGTATTCGGCGAGCGCCGCAGCCAAGTTGATAGTGGAGGTGGTTTTACCCACGCCACCCTTCTGGTTGACCATGGCAATAACACGGGCTGGCCCGTGCGATGGCAACGGTGCTGGCACCGGGAAATCTGTCAACGGCTTACCGGTTGGGCCCACCGGGCGGGGCTCCTTGAGCATCCCTGCGCCACGGTGCTTGCTTCCCTGTTCCTCGCTCACGATGGGTTAACCACACTTCCCGTTCGATCTACCTAATTCTTCGAGCTGTAAGCTCAATTCAAGGTTATCGGTCTAAGCAAAAGAACTTGGCGTTTTGGGTTCCTTTACGGCGAGCCTTTACCTTGAACCTTAACTCAAATGTTGTAAGCCAGCTGTACGCCGGCTCCGGTCGAATACGGCGCACTAGGCCTGCTCAGCGTTCCAGTCAAAATTTAGTGGCAGTAACGCGTTAATGCTTACAGTGCGCCGTCCCTCAGGCTGTACAACGATCACTCGGATCCATGGATAGTTATCGGCCATAATCTGTCGGCAGCGACCACAGGGGTTTTTGATCCCCCGGCCCTCGTTACCCACCGCGACGATCACTTGCGGATCGTATGCTCCGTTGGCACGCGCTGAGCCAAGAGCCACTAGCTCAGCACAGGGACCACCGGTGAAGTGATAGAAGTTCACACCCGGGTACATGGCACCGCTAGCGTCCAGCACCGCCGCTCCCATGGTGTGCACACCGTCGCCACCAACGTGGGCATCGGTGGCCGCATTGATGATATGGGCGGCGAACGCTACTAGTTCTTGCTAGATAATGCTCAGGGGTTGCCCCGCAATGTGCTGATCTGCGCTCATGCTCTCAGGCTATTCGATATTGCAGCCACGGTAGCTCTATGCCAATCTGGGGGCGATAAAAAAACCGCCACCGCTAAGAAAAATCCTTAGCGGTGGCGGTTAGTTTTACTAGCGCACTTGCCTTAGTGACCTTCGACGCTGTTTTCGTCGAATGGACGTGAACCGGCTAGCACGGCCTTAGCCTGCTCCAGGTCCAGCTCTTTGGTCCACTTACCGATCAACAAGGTAGCAACAGCGTTGCCGGTGAAGTTGGTCAGTGCACGAGCCTCGGACATGAACTTATCAATACCCACGATCACGCCCATGCCATCAAGCAACTCAGGGCGGTGTGCCTGCAGACCTGCAGCCAAGGTGGCCAGACCTGCACCGGTCACACCGGCGGCACCCTTAGAAGCAATGATCATGAAGACCAACAGGCCGATCTGCTCACCAATGTTCATTGGCATGCCCATCGCGGTGGAAACAAACAATGCCGACATGGTCAGGTAGATGGCGGTGCCGTCGAGGTTGAAGGAGTAACCGGTTGGAACGGTGATACCAACAACAGGCTTCGAAACACCGGCGTGCTCCATCTTGGCGATCAGTCGTGGCAATGCCGACTCGGACGACGAGGTGGAGAAGATCAGCAGGTATTCACGAGCCAGGTACTTCAGCAGCTGGAAGATGTTCAAACCGGTGAAGGCACGCAGAATGCCACCAAGAATGACGATGATGAACAGTGCACAGGTGACGTAGAAAGCACCCATGAGGATTGCCATGGAACCGATCGCGGCCCAGCCGGTAGCACCAACCACGGCGGCGATGGCGCCGAATGCACCAATCGGAGCGACCCACATGATCATCATCATGATGCGGAAGACGACCTTCTGGATGTGCTGGATAGCGACCAGTACTGGCTCGCCGCTCTTGCCCAGACCCTGCAGGGCAAAGCCAACCAGCAAAGCAACAACCAAGGTAGGCAGAACCGGAAGGTCCCCTGGAATCAGCGACATCAGGAAGTCAACGGTGGAATTCGACTGGGTCGCAGCAGCTTCCTCATATGGCCTAAGCTTCAGGCCTTCACCCGGGTGAACGAGGTTACCAACAAACAGGCCAACCGCCAGCGCGAAGGTGGACATCACTACGAAGTAAAGTAGCGCGAGGCCACCAACCTTGCCGACAGTAGCGGCCTTAGCTACCGAGCCAATTCCCAAAACAATGGTGCAGAAAATCACCGGTGCGATGATCATCTTGATCAAGGCAACAAACGCGGTGCCAATTGGCTTCAACGACTTGCCAAGTTCAGGGGCGATCAGGCCTACTGCTGCGCCGAGCACAACGGCGACAATGACCATAATGTAGAGCCAGTGAGTTTTGTCTTTTTTCTTCGGTCCGGCCTGGGCGCCATTGCTACCCGGCGTCATGTCATCAGTGACAGTCATGTGGTTCGTCCTACCCTCAATATGCGCATGTAACGGCCCCTGGCGTCGTTGCCAAGCCGGTATTACGTAGAATCGTTCTGTTCCATGTTGCGCGACTAGGTGATCTGCATCTCTATTGCGTTCATATTGGTCACGCACTAGCACTCTAAAGCAGTTCACCGCAAGAATAAGGAGAGCGACATGACAGATCATTTCACCGACCTGTCGTTGCCCCAACAGGCGCATAACGATGCCGTCCCCGCTCCGCTACGGCGCAGTGGGTGGTCTTTTGCGATCCTTATTTTTGCTGCCCAAATGCTTGTGGTCTTCCTCGTTGTTATTGGTATGGCCATCTCCACCTACCAGCAACAGGCCCGGGTCATCCTCGATGACAAACAGGCGACCGTGGCCACAATATCCATCACCCTAGCCAACGACCCCTTTGTCATTAACGCGCTGGCCGGTAAAAACCCGGCAGAAGAACTACAGCCCTACACCAACAAAATTTTGGATCGTGGCCAGGGTGTGGACTTCATTTCGATCATGACCCCAGACACCGTACGTGTCACCCACCCAGACCCAAACCGCATCGGCCAAAAATACGCTGGCTCCACCCAACAGGCGCTGGATGGTGAGACCTATAACGAGATTGCGCTGGGTACTCTGGGACAGTCGGTGCGAACCATCGCTCCGGTGTACCACGATGGGAAACTTGTTGGTCTCGTAGCTACCGGCATCACCCTTGAGAACCTGCAGAGCATCTACCGCGGCGAGCTGCCACAAATCCTGATGGTTTCCGCACTGGCCTTACTGCTCGCCGGTTTCACTTCCTGGTCCTTCTCACGCTATGTCAACCAAGCGACCCTAGGCTTCGGCCCCAACGGGCTGCGCCGACTCTACGCCTTCTACTTCTCCGCACTGCACTCCGTGCGAGAAGGACTTGTGCTACTTGACCGACGCCACCGAATCGTCTTGTACAACGAGGAGGCAGCGCGACTACTTGACCTTCCCGAACAAGTCCCTAGCTCAGGACTGGATCCAAGCCAGGTGCGCATGCCCGAAACTCTGCGCACCTTAATGTCCACCGGACGTAGTTGTAAAGACGAAATCCATATGGGCACCCGGACGGTCCTGTCCATATCTCAAGGACCAGCACGCCTGGCCAATACGCGCCTTCCTGGCCGGGGACGCGCACCGCTGCGCTGGTTTGGCATGCAGCCACTGACCGGACAAGTGCTGACCTTGCGCGACTTAACCGAGGTGCAGGAACTCGCCGGCGAAGTGCAGTCGCTGAAAACCTTCTCTACCGCCCTGCGAGCGCAAACCCATGAACACGCCAACCGCCTGCATACTATCGCGACGCTGATCGAAAACGGTCAAAGCGACCGAGCACTGGCTTTTGCGGTGGATGATCGACAGCACTCACAAAAACTGACCGACGCGATCGTGAACTCCATCGACGATGCGTACCTCTCCAGCTTGCTGGTAGCCAAGGCCGCCCAAGCGCACGAACGTGGTCTCAAATTGGATATCACTGCCCAGGGGGTCATCCCGCCCGACGCGTTTGCGGCCAGTGACATGGTCACGATCGTGGGCAACCTGCTAGATAACGCTCTGGATGTTTCGGTGGGCACCGCCGAAGCCACCGTGTGGGTGGAAGTTACTGCGGACGACGATGAGCTGATCATTTCCGTGGCCGACTCCGGGCCGGGTATTGAACCAGAATTCTTGGATCAGCTACTTCGTTTTGGTGTCAGCACCAAAATAGGATCGCAGCCACGCGGATTGGGTCTAGCCCTCGTCCAGCAAGCGGTACTGCGACTAGGTGGCACAATGAATGTTGATAATGATGCCGGGGCGATCTTCACCGTGACCCTACCGCTGGCCCACAGCAACTAGCTCAGGAGTTTTTTATGCCAGATCCGCGCATCATTGCACCTCGCACCTCGGTGGGCAGCCAAGACATTGTGGTCCTCGTGGTGGACGATGAACCCGAAACCGCCGCCTCACACGCAAAGTTTGTTAATCGTGTTCCCGGCTTCACCACCGGCGCTATCGCCGGCAACGGCCAAGAAGCACTGGCACTACTCACCCGTGCACAACGCTCAGGTACCCCCTTCGACTTAGTCCTTTTGGATATGACCCTGCCCGATCTGCACGGCATCGACGTCGCCAAAAGAATGCGTGGGCGCGGGCTCACCACCGACATCATTGCCATCACCGCGGTACGCGACCTTGTGGTGGTCCGTTCCGCGGTAGCCACCGGAATCACCCAGTATCTGATTAAGCCCTTCACCTTTGCAGCCTTCACCGAGAAGTTAGAAAACCATCGGTGTTTTATCGCCACCATTCGCTCCACCGGACCGGATACCAGCCAGGCCGCCCTAGATAACGCTTTTTCGGCGCTGCGCACCTCCACGGCCTCAGTTTCCCTACCTAAAGGGTTGATCCCCGAAACTCTGGCGCAAATTACCGATCACCTTGCTCGACAGCCTGAGCGTTGTCTTTCTGCCACCGAGCTAGGCGAAGAGTTGGGGATCTCCCGGGTGACCGCACGACGCTATTTGGAGCACCTCTTCGATTCCAAAGCCGTCATCAAACAGCCTCGACATGGCACCAGAGGCCGCCCGGAATATGAATACCGTGCGGCCTCTGGCATCACTAACTAATCTGGATCAGCCCCTAGTGCCCCGGACGCAGCAACGGCATTAGCTCATCGAGTACCGCGGGGTCTTCAATGGTGGAGGGCACCGTATAGTCCTTGCCATCGGCGATCTGGCGCATGGTCTTACGCAGAATTTTGCCCGAACGCGTTTTTGGCAACGCCGCCACCACGGTGACCTCGCGGAAGTCCGCCACGGCACCAATATGCTTTCGCACCAGCGCCACAATTTCCTTCTTCAGTACCTCGTCGTCAACCTCGACCCCGGATTTGAGCACCACATATCCGCTGGCTCGTTGGCCTTTGAGCGCATCGGCCAAGCCGATCACGGCGCATTCGGCCACCGCCGGATGACTGGCCAGCACTTGTTCCATGGCGCCGGTGGACAAGCGGTGACCGGATACGTTGATCACGTCATCGGTCCGCCCCATCACAAACAGGTAGCCATCTTCATCGAGGTATCCGGAGTCACCGGTCAGGTAACAGCCATCAATCTGGCTCAGGTAGGTGTCGATAAACCGCTGATCATTGCCCCACAAAGTGCTCAGTGCTCCCGGTGGCAACGGCAGGCGCACCACAATATTGCCCTCTTGTCCGGCAGGCACCGCCTGGCCCATCGCGTCACGAATTTCCACCGCAAAACCCGGAACAGGCGTAGTCGGTGATCCCGCTTTGGCTGGTAATTCTTCAAGCCCCAGCGGGTTCGAAGCAATCGGCCATCCCGTTTCGGTCTGCCACCAGTTATCCACCACCGGGATGCCGAACAGGTTGACGGCAAATTGATAAGTATCAGGATCCAGGCGCTCGCCGGCAACAAAGAGCGAACGCAGGCTGCTCAGGTCATGGCTGGCGATCAGGGTCCCTTGCGGATCTGCCTTGCGCACCGCGCGCAGTGCGGTCGGTGCGGTAAACATCGTGGTGACCTGATGGTCCTGAATAATCCGGCCGAAGACCCCGGCATCCGGGGTGCCCACGGGTTTGCCTTCGTAGAGCACCGAGGTCGCTCCCGCGATCAATGGTGCGTACACAATGTAGGAGTGGCCCACAACCCAGCCCACATCGGAGGCGGTGAACATCGTATCCCCGGGGTGCACGTCGTAGATGGCGTTCAACGAATACTGCAGCGCCGTGCCGTAGCCGCCGGTATCCCGCACGACCCCTTTGGGTGCTCCGGTGGTGCCCGAGGTATAGAGCACGTAGAGCGGATGGGTTGAGGGCACACTCACCGGTGCGGCGCCGGTGGCTTGGGCACACTGTTGGTCCCAGTCCAGCCAATTGATGTCTTGGCCGTTGATCGTTTGGTCTTGGTACTCGGCCACGGTGTGCTCAAATCCCTCACGATGAGCGACGATCACATTCTTGACAGCGGGCTGCGCCATCAACAAGGCTTCGGCCACGGCCGGCAAATATTCAATATGCCGACTCGGCTCAATACCGCCCGAAGCTGTCACCACCGCCACCGGGGCGCAGTCAGTGATGCGGGCAGCTAGTTCTTTGGGTGCAAAACCACCAAAGACCACCGAGTGCACAGCCCCGAGGCGTGCGCAGGCCAGCATCGAGATCACCGCTTGCGGGATCATCGGCAGGTAGATCAGTACACGGTCCCCCAGACCCACACCATTGGCAGCCAGCACACCGGCGAAAGTTTCAACTTCGTGCAGTAACTGGTTGTAGCTGTAGGTTTCCACCGATTCGAGCATGGCGGAATCGTAGATCAGCGCCGTGTTTTCTCCGCGCCCCGCAGCCACATGGCGATCTAACGCATTAACCGAAAGGTTCAGCTTCCCGTCGGGGAACCAGGAATACAGCGGTTTGCGCGAATCGTCGATCGCGGTGTGTGGGAATGAGTCCCACTGGATGTCCTGTGCGGCTTTAAGCCAGAAAGCCGATGGATCGGTGGTGGATTGGGCAAATGCCCGACGGTATTCCTGCGCCATGATTTTCCTCCTGACACCGGGCATCATTGCCCGACATCTGCGTGGTGACTGAGATCGCCCTCGTTAACAACTCTATGAGCCAGCTCACTCCACTGCAAGGTCTATGTATACAAATATCGAATGTTTCGCCGAGATTTTTGGAAGATCTCCCATTTTCGACGCTTCTGTGTATACACTTGAGCCATGAGAGCAAGCGACAAGGTTTACGAGAGCCTCCGAGCGGACATTGTTCAATGGCGCTTGGCTCCGGGCACCGTACTTGGCGAAGTTGAGCAGTCAGAACGCCTGGGAGTTTCACGAACCCCGGTTCGCGAAGCATTGGGCCGACTGGTTGCTGACGGGCTAGCCGTGCAACAGAGAGGACGCGGCACCGTCGTCTCCGAGGTCAGCGAAGACCACGTAGAAGACTTGTTTGTACTACGCGTCGCTTTGGAATGCGCCAGCGCCAAAGCGGCTGCCACCTCGCCGAAGAACCAAGGTTTCACCCAATTGGCGCAGCGCTTTGAGCAAGCCGCCGATGAAGTATCGATCCCGGGGTCTCGCGAGGCTTACTACGAATTGGTTCAGTTGCTCGACGAGAGTATCGACGAGGCAGCGGACAACACCTACCTATCCAATGCACTGCGAACCCTGCGGGTTCACCTGCAACGGGTACGGCGTTTAGCCAAGGACAATCCGGATCGCCTTAAAGCCTCCGCCGGTGAACACGCCGCCATCGCACGGGCGATCGCCAGCGGAAATCCAGAAGTCGCCGCGGCAGCCACCACAGTTCACCTGCACCAATCCTTCACCCACATCATGGCCCACGCGGTCGGATCAGAAAGGCACTGACACTATGATCAAGCACCCAGTACGCGTTTACCGCTCCGAGGAAAAGCTGGCCCGCGAAGACCAGCTGGCCCACAAAATTGCCGCGGTTGCCACCGACCCGGTTGAAGTCACTGCCGAAGTGACCGATATGATCATCAACCGCATCATCGACAACGCCTCGGTGGCCATTGCTTCGCTAAACCGCGGGCCGATCATCGCTGCCCGCGCCCAGGCACTAACCCACGCCCCATCCACCGGTGGATCCGGTGCCTCGGTCTTCGGCATTTCCGAAAAGGTCTCCCCCGAGTGGGCCGCTTGGGCCAACGGTGTCGCCGTGCGTGAACTGGACTATCACGACACTTTCTTGGCCGCCGAGTACTCCCACCCGGGCGATAACATCCCGCCGATCCTCGCCGTCGCTCAGCACACCGGCGCATCGGGTAAGGACCTGATCCGCGGCATCGCCACCGGTTATGAAATTCAGGTTGATCTGGTCAAGGCCATCTGCCTGCACAAGCACAAGATCGACCACGTGGCTCACCTGGGCCCATCGGCAGCCGCCGGCATCGGTACCCTGCTCGGCTTGGATTTGGAGACGATCTTCCAGGCTGTGGGCCAGGGATTGCACACCACCACCGCTACCCGCCAGTCACGCAAGGGCGAAATCTCCACCTGGAAGGCGCACGCCCCGGCCTTCGCCGGCAAGATGGCCGTGGAAGCTGCGGACCGCGCCATGCGTGGACAGACTTCCCCAGTGCCAATCTACGAGGGTGAAGACGGCGTCATCGCTTGGATGCTTGACGGGGCGGACGCCGCCTATGAAGTGCCACTTCCAGAAGCCGGCGAAGCGAAGCGGGCCATTTTGGATACCTACACCAAGGAACACTCCGCCGAGTACCAGGC
Organism: Glutamicibacter sp. MOO4; assembly: GCF_056934395.1. NCBI lineage: Bacteria > Bacillati > Actinomycetota > Actinomycetes > Micrococcales > Micrococcaceae > Glutamicibacter > Glutamicibacter sp. MOO4. Next base: position 629,733 of record NZ_CM167800.1, on the reverse strand, counting down.
GCAGGCTTGGATCGACTTGGCTCGTAAGTTGCACGGCGAACATCCAGAAGCAGCCGATCCTAAAAACGTGGCCTCGGTACTGATCAAGACCAGCCACCACACCCACTATGTCATCGGCTCCGGCGCCAACGATCCACAGAAGTACGACCCGACCGCCAGCCGCGAGACCCTGGATCACTCCATCCCGTACATCTTCACCGTGGCCCTGCAGGACGGCGCGTGGCACCACGTGGATTCTTACTCGCCAGAGCGTGCCAGCCGTGCCGACACCGTTGAGCTGTGGCACAAGGTCACCACCGAAGAAGATCTCGAGTGGACCCGCCGCTACCACTCGCTGGACATCGCAGAAAAGGCCTTCGGCGGCTCGGTGGAAATCACCTTGAACGATGGCACCGTGATCACCGATGAAATCGCCGTGGCCGACGCACACCCACTGGGCGCTCGTCCCTTCGCTCGTGATCAGTACATCAACAAGTTCCGCACCCTGGCCACCGGCCTGGTTGACGAGGCAGAGATCGACCGCTTCATCGCGGCCGCAGAAAACCTGGAAAACCTTGGCGCCGGCGAGCTAGACCAGCTGAACATCCAAGCCGCTGATGGAGTCATCAACACCGCTGCGGCACCGAAGGGTCTGTTCTAAAATGTTGTACTCCACAAAAACCCCTGCCGTCAAGCGTCAGGCACTGCGCGAAATGCTCACCCCGGGTGCTGCCCGCCAGTTCCCCGGAGCGTTCAACCCGCTCTCGGCCAAGCTCATCAGCGAAAAGCAATTCGACGGCATCTACATCTCGGGTGCCGTATTAGCTAACGATCTGGGCCTGCCCGATATTGGGTTGACCAGCCTCACCGAGGTTGCCACCCGCGCCGGGCAGATCGCCCGCATGTCCGATCTGCCTTCCATCGTGGATGCCGACACCGGATTTGGCGAACCAATGAACGTGGCACGCACCATTCAGGAACTTGAATACGCGGGTCTGGCCGGGTGCCACATTGAGGATCAGTTCAACCCCAAGCGTTGTGGCCACCTGGACGGCAAAAATGTGGTTGATACCGAAACCATGCTCAAGCGTATTGCCGCCGCCGCCGATGCCCGGATCGATTCAAACTTCCTGATCATGGCCCGCACCGATATTCGGGCGGTGGACGGTCTTGACGCAGCGATTGAACGCGCCAAAGCCATGGTCGATGCCGGAGCGGATGCGATCTTCCCCGAGGCGATGAAATCCGTCGCCGAATTTGAGGCCGTATGCAAGGCCGTTGACGTGCCGGTGCTGGCGAATATGACCGAGTTCGGCAAATCCGAACTGTTCAACCGTCAGGAACTGGCCGATGCCGGCGTCGCGCTGATCATCTACCCGGTCACCCTGTTGCGCAGTGCCATGGGAGCGGCCGAACGTGTGCTTGATGCCATCAGTGAAGATGGAACTCAGCAGCGCGAAGTGGATAACATGTTAACTAGGTCACGTCTCTACGAGCTCGTGGACTACGAAGCTTACAACCGCTTCGACACCGGTATTTTCAACTTCCAGGTTCCGACCCTGGACATTGATTCCAATAGCGCGAACCTCTAGGTTCGCACCAAATTAGGACCTGCGCCGACCGGCACATCCGGTCGGCGCACCCAACGCATTAGTACTCCGCCAATGAAGAGGAGCAAGAATGACTACCACCGAGGACATCAAAAAGGGCCTAGCAGGCGTCGTCGTTGACTACACCGCCGTCTCCAAGGTCAACCCGGAAACAAATTCGCTACTGTATCGCGGTTATCCAGTGCAAGATCTGGCGGCCAGCAAGTCCTTCGAAGAGGTTGCCCTGCTGTTGTGGAGCGGTGAATTGCCTTCCCAAAGCGAGCTGACTGAATTCAGCGCCTTTGAACGCGCCAACCGCGCCCTGGATCCACGGGTGAAGGCCGCTATCGATTTGCTGCCTACCGATTGCCACCCGATGGACGTCGGCCGTACCGCGGTATCCGTCATCGGTGCCAATCACCCGCAGGCGCAAGACTCCTCACCCGAAGCCGAACTGCTCAAAGCCAAAGAGCTTTTCGCGGCATTCCCGGCGGTTGTTGCCTACGATCAGCGCCGACGTCGTGGACAAGAAACAGTTGCTCCGCGCGAAGATCTGGACTACTCAGCAAACTTCTTGTGGATGACATTCGGCGAGGAAGCCGCACCCGAGGTGATCGACGCGTTCCGTGTCTCCATGGTGCTCTACGCGGAGCACTCCTTTAACGCCTCGACCTTCACCGCCCGCGTGATTACTTCAACCCTTTCGGATCTGCATTCGGCGGTCACCGGTGCCATTGGCGCACTCAAGGGCCCGCTGCACGGTGGAGCGAACGAAGCGGTGATGCACACCTTTAATGAGATTGGCATCAACAAGGAAGAATCTCGCGAGGACGCCGCCAAGCGTGCCAAGACCTGGATGGAAGACGCACTGGCCAACAAGAAGAAGGTCATGGGCTTTGGTCACCGGGTTTATAAGCACGGTGACTCGCGCGTACCGACCATGAAGGCCGCGCTCGATCGCATGATCGAGCACTATGGCCGGCAAGAAATGCTCGGACTGTATGACGGTCTTGAAGCGGCCATGGACGAGGCAAAGGCCATCAAGCCAAACCTCGACTACCCCGCCGGCCCCACCTATCACCTGATGGGATTCGACACCGAAATGTTCACCCCGATTTTTATCGCGGCGCGCATCACCGGATGGACGAGCCATATCTTCGAGCAGCGTGCAGCCAACGCGCTGATTCGCCCACTCTCCGCTTACAACGGTGAGGATCAGCGCGCGCTCTAGTACGCTCAAATCAGCTCGAGGCCATCGGGTCCACGCTTCACAGCGTTGACTCGATGGCTTTTTTGCGCCATGCGAACTTGCGCTCAACCCCGATCGCACCTATCGTTTAACGATAGAATAATTTCGACTAACGATAGGTTCGTTCGGCATGGGCAAACTCAGCATTCTCTGCCTTAAGATCATTCTGGCCATCGCTACCGCCGGCGCGCTCTTTGTGCAATTTGGCATGATCCCTATGATCATCTTCAACGACTCCCCCGGAACCGGAGCCGAACGCCTAGTCAGCGGATCATTTCTGGCCTACTTGTTCATTGCCGGGCTCATCATCGAAGCCTGCGTCTACTGTGTGTGGAAGCTCGCCACTCGGGTGAGACGCGGAACCGTGTTTGATCCGGCCTCGCTACGCTCCGTTTCACCGATCATCTTCGCATTTGTTATTGGTGCGCTGGCCACATTCACCCTGGCGGCAATTTTTGCCAGCAGTTCAGAAATCGCACCAGGCATCGTGCTTCTGATCGGTGGCGCTGGGGTTCTTATGATCGGCATCAGCTTCATCGTTCTCGTTCTGCGCCACCTTCTGGAACAGGCCGCGCAGCTGCGCACGGAACTCGGCGAGGTCATCTAATGGGGATTCGAGTAGATATCGACGTCATGTTGGCCAAGCGGAAGATGGCCGTGGGTGAGCTATCGGAGAAAATCGGCATTACCCCAGCCAATCTTGCAGTGCTCAAAAACGGTCGAGCCAAAGCAGTGCGATTCACCACCCTTGAAGCGCTCTGCCGAGAACTAGCGTGCCAGCCTGGCGATCTGCTGGTCTTCGAACCTGACGAGGATTAGCCACTAAGACACGGTCCCACGTGGCAGGCTAAGTCCAAGGCTCAATGTGGATACTTTGTACCGATGCATTATCCGCAGCCAGCACAATCGTCGCAGTAAACTTCTCCCCGGCGACCAACTTTGGTAACCAGAAAGGCGAGTCCTGCCACATGTGTTCAATGGGAAGGCGTTGTGGATCCACCCAGAGTGGCTGAAGTTCATCGCTAACTAATGCTTCTCCCGACGCACGGCGGGTGACGAATGTAGTGCAGTGCATATTCGCAGATTCAAGGGCGCTGAATCTGAAGTTGATCTGAGCTGACAACTCTAAATCGTCGGACACAACCTCAAGTCCAGTTTCTTCGCGAAACTCACGAATCGCGGCATCCACACAGCTCTCGCCTGCCTCAACTTTTCCGCCGGGAAGCACGATCTTTCCTTGGCCAAACCCGCGCAGCTTGCGTCCCAACAGAACGTGAACTCGGCCCTCGCGCTCATCGGTCAGGGCAACCAGCGCTATTTGCCGAGCAGAATTGGACGCCAGACTATTCGGCATTTTTAGTTCACCCTCGGGTGAGCCAGTTGGTAGGCCTCACGCAAGGAATCAACGCTCACCTTGGTATAGATCTGCGTTGTTGTCACCGAAGCGTGACCAAGAAGCTCTTGGACCACCCTTACGTCAGCTCCACCTTCTAAGAGGTGCGTAGCAAAGGAATGGCGCATCGTATGCGGAGATACGTCACCGGTGATGCCGGCCCGCTGCGCTGCTTTGCTAAGTAAGAGCCACACTGATTGGCGGGAGAGTCTGCCGCCGCGCTGGTTCAAAAACAGCGCCGGAGTTCCTTTGCCCTTGGCTGCCAGCCCCGGGCGCGAACGCACCAGGTAGTCACTGACGGCTCGCTGGGCATATCCGCCTACTGGCACGATCCGCTCCTTTGAGCCCTTACCAAAAAGCCTCACGACCGCATCATCGGCGAAGTGCAGATCGTCAACATCCAGATCAACAACTTCAGAAATTCGTGCTCCGGTGGCGTATAGGAATTCAAGAATCGCCCGATCGCGAAGTCCGGCTGGAGTTTCGGTATTGATCGAGTCAAGCAATTTGGTGACTTGAGAGATGGAAATTGCCTTCGGTAGCGACGCACCGATGGTGGGCGGTTGAATTTCGCGTGCTGGATTGGGCGCGCAAATCCCTTCTAGCTCCCAGTACTTATGAACCTGCCGGATCGCCACTGCATGTCTGGCCACCGATCGCGCACCCAAAGCCTGATGCTCTTCATCGCCTCGGGACAGCTCCTGCAGATAACCGCTAATCGTAGCTTCGGTGATGTCCTGCGGATCGAGGACCCCATAGGAGCACAGTGCGGCCGTATAGCGGTTAAGGTCCCGGCGATAAGAGTCGAGCGTGTTTTCGGCCAGACCTCGCTCGATTGCTAAGTGCTGCAGGTAACGGTTTACAGCACGCTCAAACTTTCCGCTCATCCCTGGCGCAGGTATGGATGCACATCGAATGGTTCGTTAGCGTCTCGCAGGTTCGCATAGTTGTCTGCGCGGGCCGCTTGCGCCGCCAAAATTGCGATCATCGCCGTCGGATTGTGGATCTTGCCCGACAATACTGCTGCCACAGCATCCTGCAGTGGCACCCAGGCGCTGATCATCTCGGCTTCTTCTTCAGTTCGTAGGTGACGCTGATCTTCGGGGGCGAGCTTTGGCTCACGAGCCAAATACACGCGTACTGCTTCGGCTGAGGATCCAGGGCTGAGGAACACGTCGGTCAGAATGGACCATTGCTCTGCCGTTCGATCGGCTTCTTCCCAGAGCTCACGTTTGGCGCCATCTAGTGGGAGTTCCCCTTCGACGTCCAATAGACCTGCCGGGATCTCCCATAAACGCATTCCGACTGGGTGACGGTACTGATTGATCATCAGCACTCGTTCTTCTTCGTCCATCACCAGTACGCTCACCGCTCCTGGGTGATCGATGTAGTCGCGTTCGATGGTTCCGCCGGTTTCAGACAGCTTTACCGAATCGTGAATCACGTTCCAGATTCGGCCTTGATATAGGGTTTCTCGGGCCAATAGTTCGCGCGGAGAAAATTCATCAGAAATCGGAGGCGTCTGCACCGGGTTCGTCCTTCGGTCGGTAATTGCTGGACTGCATTCTCCAGCTTAAACAGCAACGCGCCGGTCAAGAGTGACCGGCGCGCATTTGTCTGCAGAGTTTTCACCCCGCAAGAGAACTACTAGCTACGCTGCGACAGAGCAGCCTCAACCAGACCCGCAAACATTGGGTGTGGTCGGGTTGGACGGCTGGAAAGCTCTGGGTGAGCCTGCGTGGAGACGTAGTAAGGGTGTACGTCCTTTGGCAGTTCAACAAACTCGACCAAGCTGCCATCAGGTGAGGTTCCGGAGAAGACCAGACCTGCTTCTTCAAGCTGCGCGCGGTAAGCGTTGTTAACTTCGTAACGGTGACGATGGCGCTCGGCGACATCGGTCTTGCCATAGGTTTCGGCCAGTACGGAACCTTCAGCCAACTTTGCCTCATAGAGACCCAGTCGCATGGTGCCGCCAAGATCGCCCTTGCCATCAACAATTGCCAGCTGTTCTTCCATAGTTGCAATAACTGGGGTGCTGGTTTCTGGATCAAACTCGGTGGACGAGGCCCCTTCAAGTCCTGCGACGTTACGCGCATACTCGATGACCATCGACTGCAGACCAAGGCATAGGCCCAAGGTTGGCAGCTTATTTTCACGAGCAAAGCGCAGGGCGCCAAGCTTGCCTTCAAGTCCGCGGATGCCGAAGCCACCAGGAACGCAAATTGCTTCTACCCCGGCTAGTGCCTTGGCAGCACCGGCCTCGGTGGCGCAATCATCTGCAGGTACCCAACGGATGTTGACCTTGGCATTGTTAGCGAATCCGCCGGCACGCAAAGCTTCCGTTACCGAAAGGTAAGCATCTGGAAGGTCGATGTACTTGCCGACCAAGGCTACGGTCAGTTCGGTGCTTGGGTTGTGTACGACGTCAAGCAGACGATCCCACGAGGTCCAGTCAACGTCGCGGAACTTCATTTCCAGAGTCTGAACGATGTATGCGTCCAAGCCCTGTGCGTGAATGACCTTAGGGATGTCGTAGATGCTTGGCGCATCTGCACAGTTGATGACCGCCTCGGTATCAACGTCGCAGGTACGTCCCAACTTCGCACGCATCTCAGCAGGAATTGGACGATCCGAACGGATCACCAAGGAGTCTGGCTGAATACCAATTGAACGCAAAGCAGCAACTGAGTGCTGGGTTGGCTTAGTCTTCAGTTCGTGGCTAGGACCGATGAACGGCACCAATGAGACGTGAACGAAGAACGCGTTCTTGCGGCCAATGTCCTGGCGGACCTGACGCGCGGCTTCAAGGAATGGCTGAGATTCGATGTCACCAACGGTGCCACCAATTTCAGTGATGATTACGTCAGGAGCCGACTTACCCTCGATCGGGTCAGTAGCTGCCAAGCGCATACGGCGCTTGATTTCATCGGTAATGTGAGGGATGACCTGGACGGTATCGCCCAAGTATTCACCACGGCGTTCACGTTCGAGAACGGTGGAGTAAACCTGACCGGTAGTTACGTTAGCAGTTCCTGGAAGGTTTTCATCCAAGAAGCGTTCGTAGTGTCCGATATCCAGATCGGTTTCAGCGCCATCGTCAGTAACGAAGACTTCACCGTGCTGGAATGGGTTCATGGTACCTGGATCGACGTTCAGGTACGGGTCGAGCTTCTGCATGGTCACTGAGAGACCACGAGCCCGAAGTAGGTGACCAAGGCTGGATGCCGTCAATCCCTTACCAAGGGAAGAGGCCACACCGCCGGTGACGAAGATATGCTTTGTCGTTTCAGACGACCGAGAATCACGAGTTGAATTACGCTGCATCACGGGATTTCATCCTATCACCATTCCAATATTTCGCATCCTTCTAAAACTCTAGTGCACCATCACGCGATGCCATAGCAACGCCGTAAAACAGGGCTTCACCAAGACTTTTAGCCAAATATTTACTTAGCAGTGGTGAGCGATGACACTAGAAGCTGCGCTTCCGACAGCAATTCTTCTGCGTGGGCCTGCGCCGTGTCTGATTCTTCTTGCCCTGCCAACATGCGCGCCAATTCTTTAACACGCGCGTCCTGATCAAGACTGATAACGTCGCTGGCGGTGTACCCGGAACCGGCCTTCGCCTTGGTATCGGAGTTCTTGATAACGCGAATATGCCGATCCGCATAAGCAGCAACCTGCGGCAGGTGCGTCACGACGATAACCTGCACGTGCCTTGCGAGCATCGCCAGTCGCTCACCAATGGCCACAGCAGCCTTGCCGCCTACGCCTTGGTCGACTTCATCAAAGACGAATGTGGGCACTGGGTCTACGGCAGCAAGCACGACCTCAATGGCCAGCATGACGCGTGAGAGCTCACCGCCACTGGCACCCTTGCCCAATGGTCGAGCAGACGCACCAGCGTGTGGGGCCAGGAGCATCGAGATTCCGTCCTGTCCGAACGCCCCCGGCTCATCCAATTCAGTAACTTCGATGACGAGCTTTGCATCAGGCATGGCCAACGCTTTGAGTTCCGCGGAGACCTGGCTCGAAAGCTTCTTGGCGGCTTTTCGGCGGGACTCGGAAAGCTCGGAGGCCAAAGAAGCGACACGATGCTCTAGCTCCACCACTTCACTTTCCAGCTCTTCGATGCGTGAGTCATCGCCCCCGAGCTGTTCCAGTCGAGTGCGAGCCTCGACAGCCCAGCTGATGACCTCATCGATGCTCGGCGCGTATTTACGCATGAGCTTGTTCAGATCCGCACGTCGCGCCTCGATCTGTGCAAGACGCTCCGGTCCTTCCTCATCCAGGTCGGCTACGTAGGCAGCGAGGTCACTGGATAATTCGGAAGCGAGGATGCCAAGTTCCGCCGCCCGTTCAACAAAGGAAGCTAACACTGGATCATCGTCGCTGGCCTGGGCGAGCACTCCCCTAGCCGTCTCAGCCAGCGTGGTCACCCCAGGGTTTTCAAAGTCCTCGGAGTCAATAACGGTCTGCGCTTGCTGGCTGGCCGAACGCAAGGACTCAACGTTGCCCAATTTCATCGACTGCTCGCGCAAGGTTTCATCTTCGCCCGGCTGCGGGTCCAACTCGTCAATCTCCACCAAGGCCAGTCTGAGGTTTTCCGCTTCGCGCACTCGATTGCGCGATTCCGTCTTCAGATTTGCTAGTTCTTTGGTGACCGCGCGCCATTGGCGGTAGGAACGTTGATAGTTGCTCAAGGTCCGAGCTAGGGATTGGCCGGCAAAACGATCCAGTGCATCGCGTTGTGCAACCGGCTCTTTGAGGCGAATCTGGTCAGATTGGCCGTGCACCGCTACGAGGTCATGCCCCAACTCCGCGAGTAGCCCAACCGGCGCGCTACGTCCGCCAATGGTGGCACGCGAGCGTCCCTGCGCGGAAAGCGAGCGCGAAATCAACAGCTCACTTTGCTCACCGGCGGGCTCGATGAATGCACCTGCTTGGCCGGCGGCGTCAAGAACGTGATGATCCGGCGGAAGGTGAACGACAGCTTCGGCCAGAGCGTGCTTTGCACCGTTGCGCACAGCTCCGGCATCTGCACGACGCCCTAGCAGTAAGGACAGGGCAGTAATCACCATGGTCTTGCCGGCACCGGTTTCACCGGTGACAACAGTCAGCCCCGGCCCCAGTGGCAGGGTCGCCTCGGTAATCACACCAAGGTTGGAGATCTGGATTTCCTGAATCATTGCCTACTCCCGAAGGTCGCGTTCAAGTCGTACCGTGCGAACTTAGTATATGTGTTCTAATCACGATTTTCGCAACTATGTTCGAGAGTGTGGAAAAGTTTTTTGCCTTTGCGCGGTTAGTCGCCGTTCGTTTCAGGCCGAGCCACCATCGGAATTCCGGGCTCATCACGATAGTGCGGTTCAATACTCTGCACCCCAGAGCCAATCACCGGCAGCGACGAGGTCGCAGGTCGGCGCGATTGCTCATCAGCTGGACCTCGCCAACCGGCGATCGGCAGCTCAAACTTGTTAACTAGTCGCTCGGAGAAGGGAGTGGTGTTCAGTCGAGCCAGGTAGACCGGGCAATCGCTACGGGTTACTTCTACTCGAGCTCCGGGCGGAAGTTCGATCGTGCGTCGTCCGTCGCACCAGAGCACCGCACCGGCGTCTGTGCGGGTCAGCATTTCCACTGCCATCACCGAATCTGGGGAAACCACCAGTGGCTTGGCAAACAGCGCGTGGGCAGAAATTGGCACCATGATCAGCGCTGCTACATCTGGCCAGACCACTGGGCCGCCGGCGGAGAATGAATAGGCGGTGGAGCCAGTAGGGGTTGCCATGACGACGCCGTCGCAGCCAAAGGTTGAAATGGGTCGGCCGTCAACCTCGATCACGACTTCGACCATGCGTTCCCGATTGGCTTTCTCCACTGCCGCTTCGTTCAGCGCCCAGGTTTGTGCCAGGCAGACGTTGTCGAGCCAGACTTTCACGTCGATGGTCATGCGTTCTTCGACCGTGTAGGCCTGATTGACTAGGGCATCAACCGTCGCGGCCAGTTCGGTGCGCTCGGCCTCCGCAAGGAAACCCACGTGCCCGAGGTTTACGCCCACCAACGGCAGTGGTGCTTGGCGAACCAACTCGGCTGCACGCAGTACCGATCCGTCTCCGCCCAAAACCACCCCAAGATCAACATCTTCGATCTGGCAATCTTCACCAAGGATCTCGATGGGTTCGATGATGGACCCGACTGCGTCGATCATCGCTCCGTAGTCTTTGCGGCGCATAACGCTCATCGCGCCGGCGGAGGCAAGTAGCGAGCAAGTTTCAATGGCTGCGGCAACCGCTTCTTGGCGTCCGGTATGAGTGAAGACTAGGATTCGACGCAAGGCGGGCGGCCCCTCTCAGGATCGTGAGACGCAAAATGACCGTGGCGTTCGACCCCGGCTAATGCACTTCACTTCTAAGAATAGTCAACGTTGTGCCAGATCGGCGGAACATCGGGTGCCTGTACGTCTTCTTCGGCTACAAGCCAAAGGAAGAACTCAATGTTGCCGTCTCGACCAGGAAGCGGACTGCGTGCCAAACCGCGCAAGTTCAGCCCTGCTGTCTTCGCGCTGGCGATCACCGCTTCAACCGCTGACTGGCGTAGCTGCGGATCGCTGATCACACCCGTGCGGTTTTGCAGCTCACGACCTACTTCGAATTGCGGTTTAACCATAAGGACCAACGAGCCGCCAGGCTGGGTCGCCCCGGCCAAGGCATCAACGACCAGTCGCAAGGATATAAAGGACAAGTCGGCTACTACGAGGTCGACAACTCCCCCGATATCTTCGGGAGTCAGGTACCTTGCATTCAGACCTTCGTGCACCGAGACGCGTGGGTCTTCGCGGATCTCGGTGACCAACTGATCATGGCCAACATCCGCTGCGACCACATGCTTTGCCCCGCGGCGCAACAGTACGTCGGTGAATCCACCGGTTGAGGCGCCAGCATCTAGGCAGCGCAACCCCTCGGGATTAATAGTCGTAAATACATCTAGTGCGCCGGCGAGTTTATACCCTGCGCGCGAGACGTACTCTTCACCGTCGGTAGGTACCAACGTTAGTTCGTCGGTGTCCGACACCTTTTTGGAAGCCTTGGTCACCGGCTCACCGGCCAGTAGTACACGGCCTTCTGCCAATAGTTTGCCAGCTTCGGTGCGCGAACGTGCTAGTCCGCGGGTGAGAAGTTCTTGGTCTACCCGATTCATCGGCCCTGCTCCGTTCGATTGAGCTCCTGCTGTAAACCATTGAGCAGGTGCTCGTAGATCCCAGCGTGCTCGGTAATGTCATGATCTGCCAAGGAGGAAAGTACCTGCTCGACCTGTGAATCGTTAACGCCATGCGGGCCGGGGGCCGGCTGCGAATTGTGTGGCAGCACCTTTAGCTCCGAACCCGGCGCAGGGTATCGAGCCCACGCTCGGTGAAGCGAATTTCTGGTTCTTCGTGACCAGCTTGGCGTGGGTGGGCCAACCACCAAGCGTGGCAGGCTGCGCGCCATGCGTTCAGATCTGATTCGCTGCCGGCAACTTCGATGGCCCCAGCATCAATCTTGGCCACCGCGTCGCCTACCTGTACTCCGTAGCCAAGAACCTTGATGGTTGGGTACGGGCGGTACAGATCGGCCAGCGTATTAATAAGGTAGTTTGGACGCTGATCCATGGGGGCACCAAGCGCGGTGCGCGGGGAATCAACGCCGGTCAGGACCAACACGGTGGAGAATCCAGCACGGAAACCACCGAGAATATCGGTATCCAATCGGTCACCGACAACCAACGGGCGCTTTGAATCCAAACGGTCCGCAGCCCTAGCAAAGAGGTACGATTCAGGCTTACCAGCCACCTTCGGCTCGCTACCTGTGGCTAGCTTAACCGCGTTGACCAGCGAACCGTTGCCCGGCGCGATACCTTCAGCGCGGGGAATGGTCAGGTCGGTGTTGGTGGCTACCCACATCGCACCGTTGTTAATGGCGTAGGAGGCCTCAGCCAAATTTTTCCACGACAAATCCGGATCGAATCCCTGAATCACCGCAACGGGTTGATCAGCGTGCGATTCGACCACTTCCAGTCCGCGAACGGCAATGCATTCACGCAGGTAGGGGGAACCCACCACCAAAACCTTGGATCCTGGATTTAATTCGCGGGCGAGCATTTCGGCTCCGGCATCAGCGGAACCGAATATCTGCTCGGCGCTCGTCTTAACTCCTAGCTGCCGCAGGTGCGCTGCGACAGACATCGGTGAACGCCCCGCATTGTTGGTAATGAACGCCAAAGTGACGTTCACTTCCGCGAGGGTGTTCAGCGACTGGACCGCATCGTCGATGGCATCAGGGCCAGCGTAGACGACACCGTCAAGGTCGGAGAGGACAGAATCAAATCCAGAGATCAGCATTCGGTGGGGGTTCCTACTACTTGTTGTTTATGACTACTACTGCCACAGCTTACTTGGCGGAGTCGTCTTCAACCTCAGTGGTTTCGACTTCCGTGTCGGACTCGCTAACCTCGGTCAAGCCGTCTTCTTCGTCGATGCCGGTTTCAGCAGCTTCAACTTCGTCAGCTTCTTCGGCTTCGTCAGCGTCTGCTTCTTCAGCTTCGTCAGCATCCTGGTCTTCGTCACCGGATTCGATCAGGTCCTTGGCACGAGGAGTTTCGTCCTCTTCCTCATCCATTTCTGGAGCAAGGTCCATGATGAACGATTCGGTTTCGTGCTCAATGCCCAGAGCGTTCTCGGCCACAACGACCTGCTCGTTCCAACGCTGTGCGTCTTCGGTACGACCGGCAGCCGAAAGCAGATCGGCGTATGCGGTGAACAGACGTGGGCTGAAGGAGAACGCGCGGTTGAAGTTCAGCTGTTCCAAGGATTCCAGCTCAGCCAATGCTTCATCTAGCTTGCCCAAGTCACCGTGAGCGCCAGCCGAAACAATCTGCATCTCAACCTTTACAGCGGCTTCGAGGTTCGCAGATTCTTCAGAGTGAGCCAACTCAATAGCCTTTTCTGGACGACCCAGGGCGCGCAGCGAGTCGGCGATCAGCGGCAGGTTGTAATCCGAACCGGAGATACGACGGTGGGTGCGCAGTTCGCGCAAAGCATCGGCGTATTTGCCGGCGTGGTAAGCAGCAATTCCCACTGCTTCACGCACTACTGCCACGCGGCCACCACGACGGGAAGCTGCCAAGGTGTGCTCGTAAGCCAATTCTGGATCTTCTTCGAGCAAACGGCCAGCCATAACTAGGTGCTTAGCTACCCAGCTTGCAGAACGCTCTTCGAGGTAACGCAGCTGGGCGCGAGCGACGCGGTCCAGCTCTTTACCGGTAACGTCCTCATCGATATCTGGTGACTGGGAGCGGTCTGCACGGTTGGAGATACGAAGATCGCCTGGGTTGTGAGCGCGAACTGCCTCGCCGCGTGGATCTTCGAAACGTGGAGTGCGCGCTGGGCGATCCCCATTCGAACGATCATCCTTGCGGAAGTTGCCACGGTCATCGTTGCGCTTGAAGCCACGATCATCATCACGGCGTTCGCCACGGAATCCACCACGGTTCTCGTCGCGCTTGAATCCACCGCGGTTGTCGTCGCGACGCTCGCCACGGAATCCGCCACGGTTCTCGTCGCGCTTGAAGCCACCGCGATCGTCATTACCCTTGAAACCGCCACGGTTGTCGTCGCGACGCTCGCCACGGAATCCGCCACGGTTCTCGTCGCGCTTGAAGCCACCGCGATCGTCATTACCCTTGAAACCGCCACGGTTGTCGTCGCGATTGAAGCCACCGCGGTTGTCGTCGCGGCGTTCGCCACGGAATCCACCACGGTCATCGTTGCCCTTGAAACCACCGCGGTTATCATCACGCTTGAAACCGCCACGGTCATCATTACGCTTGAAACCACCGCGGTTATCATCACGCTTGAAACCGCCACGGTCATCATTACGCTTGAAACCACCGCGGTTATCATCACGCTTGAAACCGCCACGGTCATCATTACGCTTGAAGCCACCGCGGTTGTCATCGCGACGCTCGCCACGGTCATCATTACGCTTGAAGCCACCGCGGTTGTCATCGCGACGCTCGCCACGGTCATCATTACGCTTGAAGCCACCGCGGTTGTCATCGCGACGCTCGCCACGGAATCCACCACGGTTATCATCGCGCTTGAAACCACCGCGATCGTCATTGCCCTTGAAGCCACCGCGGTTGTCGTCGCGACGCTCGCCACGGAATCCACCACGGTCTTCGTTGCGCTTGAATCCGCCACGATCGTCATTGCCCTTGAAGCCACCACGGTTGTCATCACGCTTGAAACCACCGCGGTTATCATCGCGGCGTTCGCCACGGAAGCCACCGCGATCGTCGTTGCCCTTGAAGCCACCACGGTTGTCATCACGCTTGAAACCACCGCGGTTATCATCGCGGTGTTCGCCACGGAAGCCACCGCGATCGTGGTTGCCCTTGAAACCACCGCGGTTATCATCGCGGCGTTCGCCACGGAAGCCACCGCGATCGTCGTTGCCCTTGAAACCACCGCGGTTATCATCGCGGCGTTCGCCACGGAAGCCACCGCGATCGTCGTTGCCCTTGAAGCCACCGCGGTTATCATCGCGGCGTTCGCCACGGTTATCATCGTTGCGCTTGAAACCACCACGATCATCACGACGTTTGAATCCGTCGTTACCTGAATTGTTGCGGTTTGAATCTGAGTTCCGGAAGTCGCCTCGTCCGGTGTCGGAATTACGGCGGAATTCGTTAGACATTTAATGTCCCCTTCAGCGGCAATCTCGATACCGCAACCTTCGTGATCGCTCACACGATGCACTTCACTATTAATTAATCAGCGTGCTCTATAGGCACGAACAACTAAATTCCAGTCTACGGGAGTATGGACTCACACAATAGAGAAAGAGTGCCATTGTGGTAAGACACTCAGTGGAAAGCAACATACCGAGTACGAAAGTTCTTCGTTCCGGCCGGTTCAACACCAAAAGTCGGATAATCACCTCCGGAGAACGCAGCTTGAACGCTACAGGAAAGTACAGGAGATCGTTCCAGGCACTTGGTGAAATCCAGCAAACACCGATGTCCCACGGTTGTAGGCCCATAAGCCGGCACCTGCCACCAGTTCTTTAAACAGGAAAAAAGGGGGTCGAGCTTCAGCTCAACCCCCTACCAACCAGCAATCAGCGGCCGACAATCAGCAACCAACCCACCGTTGGTGGTTAAACAGGTGAGGCCCCAACCAAAAGGTTAGGGCCTCAAACCAACATTCATCTTTATTAAGTTAAGTCCGGCGGTGACCTACTCTCCCACACCCTCACGAGTGCAGTACCATCGGCGCAGTGGGCCTTAGCTTCCGGGTTCGGTATGGGACCGGGCGTTTCCCCCACGCTATGACCGCCGTAACAATCACGAAGCACACAAACCAATTTTCTGGTGTTGTATGAAACGATGCGACAAAAACTACTTGTCAAGTCTCATGTTTAGTTTCGGTTGTCGAGTTGTTGTCTCGTAACCGCATAGTGAACGCGAACAGCAATGATCTTATTAGTCATTATTGTATATATTGTGTGTTGAAAGTCATCGGCCTATTAGTACAGGTCAGCTACACAAGTCTTTAGTCCTTGCTTCCACATCCTGCCTATCAACCCAGTGGTCTAGCTGGGGGCCTCACACACTCAAGGTGCATGGAAATCTCATCTCGAAGCAGGCTTCCCGCTTAGATGCTTTCAGCGGTTATCCCTTCCCAACGTAGCTAATCAGCGATGCACTTGGCAGTACAACTGACACACCAGAGGTTAGTCCGTCCCGGTCCTCTCGTACTAAGGACAGCCCTTCTCAAATTTCCAACGCGCGCAGCGGATAGGGACCGAACTGTCTCACGACGTTCTAAACCCAGCTCGCGTACCGCTTTAATGGGCGAACAGCCCAACCCTTGGGACCTACTCCAGCCCCAGGATGCGACGAGCCGACATCGAGGTGCCAAACCATGCCGTCGATATGGACTCTTGGGCAAGATCAGCCTGTTATCCCCGAGGTACCTTTTATCCGTTGAGCGACGGCCCTTCCACGAGGTGCCGCCGGATCACTAGTCCCGACTTTCGTCCCTGCTCGAGCTGTCACTCTCACAGTCAAGCTCCCTTGTGCACTTACACTCGACACCTGATTGCCAACCAGGCTGAGGGAACCTTTGGGCGCCTCCGTTACATTTTAGGAGGCAACCGCCCCAGTTAAACTACCCATCAGGCACTGTCCCTGAACCAGATCATGGTCCGAAGTTAGGTGACCGGTACAGCCAGAGTGGTATTTCAACGATGACTCCACCTGAACTAGCGTCCAAGCTTCACAGTCTCCCACCTATCCTACACAAGCTGCACCGAACACCAATACCAAACTATAGTAAAGGTCTCGGGGTCTTTCCGTCCTGCTGCGCGTAACGAGCATCTTTACTCGTACTGCAATTTCGCCGAGTTCATGGTTGAGACAGCGGGGAAGTCGTTACTCCATTCGTGCAGGTCGGAACTTACCCGACAAGGAATTTCGCTACCTTAGGATGGTTATAGTTACCACCGCCGTTTACTGGGGCTTAAATTCTCAGCTTCGCAACAAGTTGCTAACCGGTCCTCTTAACCTTCCAGCACCGGGCAGGAGTCAGTCCGTATACATCGTCTTGCGACTTCGCACGGACCTGTGTTTTTAGTAAACAGTCGCTTCCCCCTGGTCTCTGCGGCCCACACCCGCTCACAACTGCAAGAGCTGATCACGGGGCAGGCCCCCCTTCTTCCGAAGTTACGGGGGCATTTTGCCGAGTTCCTTAACCATGATTCTCTCGATCGCCTTAGTATTCTCTACCTGATCACCTGTGTCGGTTTGGGGTACGGGCGGCTGGGACCTCGCGCCGATGCTTTTCTAGGCAGCATAGGATCACCGAATCACCCACCAAAGTGGGCGCCTATCAGGTCTCAGACATCATGAACCGCGGATTTACCTACGACTCGTCCTACACCCTTGGACCAGGTCAATTCCATTGCCTGGCTCGGCTACCTTCCTGCGTCACACCTGTTAATACGCTGACCTCACTGCATCGGTTCCCACCACATCAACCAACAAAAACACCCGAAGGCATCAACAATTGGAATCCATCATGGTTAGCATCAACAGCTCAGTATGGGCGGTCCTTCGCCGGTACGGGAATATCAACCCGTTATCCATCGACTACGCCTGTCGGCCTCGCCTTAGGCCCCGACTAACCCAGGGCAGATTAGCTTAACCCTGGAACCCTTGATCATTCGGCGGACGGGTTTCTCACCCGTCATTCGCTACTCATGCCTGCATTCTCACTCGTATAGCGTCCACCGCTGGTTTACACCGCGACTTCACCCGCTATACGACGCTCCCCTACCCATCCAAACGCCCAATCCGAAGACCAAGCAAATATTTGAATGACGCAACTTCGGCGGTGTGCTTGAGCCCCGCTACATTATCGGCGCGGAATCACTTGACCAGTGAGCTATTACGCACTCTTTCAAGGGTGGCTGCTTCTAAGCCAACCTCCTGGTTGTCAAAGCAACTCCACATCCTTTCCCACTTAGCACACGCTTAGGGGCCTTAGTTGGCGTTCTGGGCTGTTTCCCTCTCGACTATGAAGCTTATCCCCCACAGTCTCACTGCTACGCTCTCACTTACCGGCATTCGGAGTTTGGCTAACGTCAGTAACCTTGTAGGGCCCATTAGCTATCCAGTAGCTCTACCTCCGGTAAGAAACACGTAACGCTGCACCTAAATGCATTTCGGGGAGAACCAGCTATCACGAAGTTTGATTGGCCTTTCACCCCTACCCACAGCTCATCCCCTCCATTTTCAACTGAAGTGGGTTCGGTCCTCCACACGCTCTTACACGCGCTTCAACCTGGCCATGGGTAGATCACTTCGCTTCGGGTCTAGATCACGCCACTCAAACGCCCTATTCAGACTCGCTTTCGCTACGGCTTCCCCACACGGGTTAACCTCGCGACGTAACACTAACTCGCAGGCTCATTCTTCAAAAGGCACGCCATCACCCAGGAACAAGTCCCAGGCTCTAACGGATTGTAAGCGCACGGTTTCAGGTACTATTTCACTCCCCTCCCGGGGTACTTTTCACCATTCCCTCACGGTACTGATTCACTATCGGTCATCAAGTAGTATTCAGGCTTACCAGGTGGTCCTGGCAGATTCACACAAGGTTTCACGGGCCCCGTGCTACTCGGGTATCAACACTAGAACGGCAGACACGCATTACACCTACGGGACTATCACCCTCTATGGTCCGGCATTCCAACCGATTCACCTATACGCCTGCACCTCATCCCACCAGCAAGATAGCGCTGGTACATGTCAACCCCACAACCCCGATGATGCAACGCCTATCCGCTATCACACACCAACCGGTTTAGCCCCATCCGCGTTCGCTCGCCACTACTAACGGAATCACTATTGTTTTCTCTTCCTGCGGGTACTGAGATGTTTCACTTCCCCGCGTTCCCTCCACACAGCCTATACATTCAGCTGCAGGTCACACCACATAACATGGTGCGGGGTTCCCCCATTCGGAAATCCTGGTCTCAACGTCCGGTTATCGACTCCACCAGGCTTATCGCAGATTCCCACGTCCTTCATCGGCTCTTGATGCCAAGGCATCCACCGTGCGCCCTTAAAAACTTCAACACAAAACAAAGTTCTCAGAATTGAGCAATAAAACAATCTAACAAAATCACACAGACAAGACTCAAACACCCCACAACCCAAGGAAAAAGGGTCATAAGACTCATCTCATCTGCAAGATGCTCGCGTTCACTATACAGTTCCCAAACAACAACCCCACACCCCCACAAACACACCCACCAACAACAACCCAAAAGGACCATTGCTCGTACCGAGCATGCCTGCAGCAAACACAGGACAAACACCGAAACACCAAGAACCCCGCCACCCAAGAAGACAATCAACCAACCATCACAACACCAACCCCAAAAGGCCAGCACCGCAACACTTGATCAAATCATCCACCAGGGACGGAGGCTTGTTGCCTCAAAACCCAACAGCATGCCAAACCATACAAACCACACACCATCAACACCCACATTCCAACACCACCACCACACACCAACAAACCCACCCAAAAGGACGGATTCATTCATGTGAAGTAACAATGCGTACTCGCAAGCACCAACACCATACAGCCACAGCCAATACCCCGACACACACCCCAACCACTCATAATGAGGACCAGCGTGCACACGTTTTCCAGTATTGAGTTCATTGATATTCCACCCATGAGCAACCCACCCGTACAACACTCGTGCACAGACATGGGCAACCATAATAATGGTTAGCTCCTTAGAAAGGAGGTGATCCAGCCGCACCTTCCGGTACGGCTACCTTGTTACGACTTAGTCCCAATCGCCAGTCCCACCTTCGACGACTCCCCCCACACAAGGTGGTTAGGCCATCGGCTTCGGGTGTTACCAACTTTCGTGACTTGACGGGCGGTGTGTACAAGGCCCGGGAACGTATTCACCGCAGCGTTGCTGATCTGCGATTACTAGCGACTCCGACTTCATGGGGTCGAGTTGCAGACCCCAATCCGAACTGAGACCGGCTTTTAGGGATTAGCTCCACCTCACAGTATCGCAACCCATTGTACCGGCCATTGTAGCATGCGTGAAGCCCAAGACATAAGGGGCATGATGATTTGACGTCATCCCCACCTTCCTCCGAGTTGACCCCGGCAGTCTCCCATGAGTCCCCACCACTACGTGCTGGCAACATGGAACGAGGGTTGCGCTCGTTGCGGGACTTAACCCAACATCTCACGACACGAGCTGACGACAACCATGCACCACCTGTGAACCAGCCCCGAAGGGAAACCCCATCTCTGAGGCGGTCTGGCACATGTCAAGCCTTGGTAAGGTTCTTCGCGTTGCATCGAATTAATCCGCATGCTCCGCCGCTTGTGCGGGCCCCCGTCAATTCCTTTGAGTTTTAGCCTTGCGGCCGTACTCCCCAGGCGGGGCACTTAATGCGTTAGCTACGGCGCGGAAAACGTGGAATGTCCCCCACACCTAGTGCCCAACGTTTACGGCATGGACTACCAGGGTATCTAATCCTGTTCGCTCCCCATGCTTTCGCTCCTCAGCGTCAGTAAATGCCCAGAGACCTGCCTTCGCCATCGGTGTTCCTCCTGATATCTGCGCATTTCACCGCTACACCAGGAATTCCAGTCTCCCCTACATCACTCTAGTCTGCCCGTACCCACCGCAGATCCGAGGTTGAGCCTCGGACTTTCACGGCAGACGCGACAAACCGCCTACGAGCTCTTTACGCCCAATAAATCCGGATAACGCTTGCGCCCTACGTATTACCGCGGCTGCTGGCACGTAGTTAGCCGGCGCTTCTTCTGCAGGTACCGTCACTTTCGCTTCTTCCCTACTGAAAGAGGTTTACAACCCGAAGGCCGTCATCCCTCACGCGGCGTCGCTGCATCAGGCTTTCGCCCATTGTGCAATATTCCCCACTGCTGCCTCCCGTAGGAGTCTGGGCCGTGTCTCAGTCCCAGTGTGGCCGGTCACCCTCTCAGGCCGGCTACCCGTCGTCGCCTTGGTGAGCCATTACCTCACCAACAAGCTGATAGGCCGCGAGTCCATCCCCCACCGATAAATCTTTCAACAACCCACCATGCGGTAAGAAGTCATATCCGGTATTAGACCCAGTTTCCCGGGCTTATCCCAAAGTCGGGGGCAGGTTACTCACGTGTTACTCACCCGTTCGCCACTAATCACCCGTGCAAGCACGGGGTCATCGTTCGACTTGCATGTGTTAAGCACGCCGCCAGCGTTCATCCTGAGCCAGGATCAAACTCTCCATAAAAAAATAAAAAGCCATCAGCAACCCCTCGGAAAATAAGGGCGAAACCAATGAAGTCCTGGCGAATAAAAAACACTCAAGAACATCACACGGGGGTGCAATGCCTCAAGCAAATGTTATGTATTCACCAAATAAAATAAATATTCGGTATCAACAAACTTGGCACACTATTGAGTTCTCAAACAACAAACACTCTCGACACCACAACCACCATTTCTCAGTGACTGCTTCGCTCCGGAGCAACTTTTCAAGCTTACCACCGCGTCAACCAAAGTCAACTCGATGTTTCCAGCTTGTTTGCCCCACTGTTTCATTCAGGCCTTTTCGGCCCGTCCGGATCAGCGGCGCGAGATAAGACTCTACACGGATTCCCACCCGGCGCAAAATCGGCTTCCGTGTCGTATTTAGTGGCCTATTCCTACTCCGACTAGTGCTTTTAGTATCCATGTACAACAAAACCACCAAAAAAGTGTGCTGCTTCACAACATTTTCTGGTGGTTTCGTGTATTACGGGTCCGGCTGAGGGTTACTTGCTCAGTTCAACAACAGCCATGTTCTTCTTACCGCGGCGCACAATTGCGTAACGACCGTGGAGGAAGTCCGACTCGCTAAGTACGGAGTCGATACCTTCAACCTTTTCGTTATTCACGTAGGCGCCGCCTTCGCTGACAGTGCGTCGAGCCTCCGACTGAGACTTACTCAGTCCCGAAGCAACCAGCACGTTGAGGATGCCAAGATCCTCGGCACGCACCTGGGCAGTTGGGAGTTCTGCGATGACGGATTCAAGCGTTGGCAAATCGATCGCGCTCAGATCGCCATTGCCAAAGACCGCAGCCGAAGCAGCAATAACTTGCTCGGTAGCCTGTTCGCCGTGCACCAAGGAAGTGACTTCCCAAGCAAGGGTGCGCTGGGCAACCCGCTTGAACGGACGCTCGGCGATTTCAACCTCTAGGGCTTCGATCTGCTCGCGAGTTAAGAAGGTGAAGACCTTGAGGCGATTAGCCACATCGGCGTCTGCAGTATTCAACCAGAACTGGTAGAAGGTGTACGGGCTGCACATTTGCGCATCCAGCCAGATGGCATTGCCCTCGGACTTACCGAACTTGGTGCCATCCGAGTTGGTGATCAGCGGAGTGCCGTAGGCGAACGCGGAGTTGCCAGTGACCTTGCGGATGAGCTCGGTGCCGCTGGTGAGGTTGCCCCACTGATCTGAGCCGCCGGTCTGCAAGGTGCAACCGTACTGACGGTTTAGCTCCAGGTAGTCGTAGCCCTGCAGGACCTGGTAGGAGAATTCGGTGTAGCTGATGCCCTCATCGGAGTTCAGGCGTGCGGCCACGATCTCCTTTTTGATCATCGTGCCCACACGGAAGTACTTGCCAACATCGCGTAGGAAGTCCAGGGCCGAGAGTCCGGAGGTCCAATCCAAGTTGTTCACCAGCTGGACCGCGTTATCCCCCTCGTTGGAAAGGAAACGCGATACCTGGGCTTGGAGCTTGGCGACCCATTCGTTCACGGTCTCTTTGGTGTTGAGGGTGCGCTCTGCGGTTTGACGCGGATCGCCGATCAAACCGGTGGAACCACCCACCAAAGCCAGCGGCTTGTGACCCGCGAGTTGCAAACGGCGCATGTTCAGTAGCTGAACCAGGTTGCCCAAGTGCAGGGACGGAGCGGTGGGGTCAAACCCGCAATAGTAGGTCACGGTCTGTTCGGACAGGGCACGCTCCAGCTCGGTTTCGTCGGTGGATACGTGCACTAGGCCGCGCCACTTCAGTTCCTGCCAGACGTTCTGGAAAGATGCATCATTCTTCTGTCCGGCAATCACCGGATTCTGCTTAGTTTCAGACATGCTCTCTGTGACCAATTTTCGCTCTTCGTTCTGCCCCTAGTACGCGTGAATAATTCACGCGCACTTGCTCTCGCGCCGCGGTTGGGGTTGCCCACCGGCGCACAACTTCCAGATTATCGCTTGGCAACACATAAGTGCCAGTTGCCTTGCCCGTCGATAATCAACAATTCGATACTCAACAACTCGCTCCTAGGCGCGCAATCCCTGCGGTAGCTCTTGGCTGTGGACCACGTGCAAGCGTTGGGTGGTACGGGTCATGGCTACATAGAGATCGCCCACGCCACCATCAACTTCCGCGACCAGCTGGGCCGGCTCGAGAATCAACACACCATCAAACTCAAGGCCCTTGGACTCGCGCGCGGTGATCACCACAATGTCTTGGCTCAAACCACCCGAACCGGTTCCCACACGATCGCCATATTTATTGCTGACCGCCTGGCGCATGCGGGCCAAATGCTGTTGTGGAACGATCACGGCCTGCAAGCCGCCAGCCGAATACGTCAACTCCTGCGCCAAGGCCTCAAGGACGGTGGATTCCAGATTTTCCTCGGTGCTTTGTGTGAGCACCGGTGGCCAGTCCCCCTCACGCACGGCTTGCGGGGTGGTGATGCGTAGGCCAGCTGCTTGGGCCACTCGAACTGCCGCGTCCGCGATCTGCGCCGGCGTACGGTAGTTCACGCTCAACTCTTCAAGATTAAAGCGATCTGCGAAGAACGGCTTCAGCGCTTGGGCCCAACTGCTCGCACCGGAAGCAGCTGAAGTTTGCGCAATGTCGCCCACAATGGTGAAGGACTTCATCGGGCATCGACGCACCAACAAACGCCACTGCATGGGCGAAAGTTCCTGCGCCTCATCAACAACAATATGTCCGTAGGCCCAGGTGCG
The DNA here is from genome assembly GCF_056934395.1 of Glutamicibacter sp. MOO4. NCBI lineage: Bacteria > Bacillati > Actinomycetota > Actinomycetes > Micrococcales > Micrococcaceae > Glutamicibacter > Glutamicibacter sp. MOO4. Next base: position 605,914 of record NZ_CM167800.1, on the reverse strand, counting down.
ATCGGCCACTGCACGTTCGGCAGCCGAAAGCTTCGATGCGGTTTCTTGGTTGACCCCGGCGACCTGTTCGGCGGTGATCACCCCGTCGATCCCGGCGTTCTCCAACATCGTATGCATATTGGTCAACGCGGCCTTCGCGTTCTCAATATCCGCCTCGTATTGGGCGGTGTGGGCAGCGATATTGGGGTCCGCAAATTCGCCGAGCAGCTGCGCGGCTTCATCAAGCAGCGGCACATCGGCCTCGGTGAAAGGTGAACCGGCCCGACGGTACAGTGCGTCGCGCTCGGCTTCCTTCAAATGCGGTGCGGCGGCTTCTAACAGGTGCGGGTTGGCAAAAAGTTCGCTCACCAGCTGCGAAGGAGTCATCGGCATCCAGCATAGGTTGAGCACAATGCGCACGTCGTAGGCTTCGCGCACTTCCTGCGGCAGGTAGGAACGATCCGTGGTCGAGGACTGACCGGCCGATTCCTCCAGTTTGCGACGCAGCTGCTCCGCGAGATCCCCAACAAGGACCTTGGTGAAAGTTTCGCGCGCCTCGTTGTACGGCTTATGTGTGTGGCGCGCGCGTTCCCGAGCGTTGCGCACCATCTTCGGGGTCAGCGTCAGGCGGGTGCCTTCAACCACCACGGTGCGGTTCTGATCAATGAGGCGCTGACGGTTACGGACCGCGGCGGCGATGACCTTGGCCATGGACAGCTGGCCTTTAAGTCGCGCGACGGTGCGGTTGGTTTCCGGGATCGCATGCAGGCCGTAGTACAGGTCGCCCACTGAGGACATGACCACGCCGGTCTCACCAAGGGAGGGCAGCACACGCTCGATGTAGCGCATGAAGGAATTTGATGGGCCGACGATCAACACACCAGCATTTTTGAGTCGTTCGCGGTATTCGTAGAGCAAAAACGCTGCACGGTGCAGGGCGACCGCGGTTTTACCGGTACCCGGTCCGCCCTGAACTACCACGGCGCCGGGCAGCTGGGCGCGAATGATCGCGTCCTGTTCGGCCTGAATGGTACCGACGATGTCTCCCATGCGACCGGTGCGCTTTTCACGCAGCGCCGCCATCAGCGCACCCTCGCCGTGATGGGTGTGTCCCTCATCCAGCCAGGTTTCATCAAGTACGTCGTCTTCAATCCCTGCGACACCACGGCCCTTGAGCATCAGGTGGCGGCGGCGGCGTACCCCGCGCGGGTTCAGTGCGGTGGCCTGATAAAACGGGGCGGCCTCGGTGGCGCGCCAGTCGATCATCATCCGGTTCAGTTCTTCGTCGGACAGACCGATACGCCCGATGTAGCGCGGTGTTTGTTCGTCGCCGGCCATATCAAGACGGCCAAAGACCAGGCGATCCTGCACGGCGTCTAATTGGGCGATCCGGTCCTCGTACAACGTGGCGAAGGAGTCGCGTTCGGACATATTTTGGAATGTGCCGATGGCGCCCTGGGCTCGGGTGCGTTCAAGCTGCTCAACCTTCTCGGCGCGCAACTCATCAAGTCGCGCATACAGCCGGCCCACATAGTCGGATTCAGCTAACAAGTCGCGTTCGATCGTCTCGGTCAACCTAGTTCCCCTCGCGCTTAAAATCTGCTCCTGCGCAAAAACACAGGACAGATAATGATACGCGCCTAAGGTGGCTCGGAACGAATCCTCGCGGACCCTAGGCGTCATCTACTTAGTGTGTGCACCAACGCGGTTTCCCGGCGCCAAGATCACGCCCGGAATTTGGTGGCTCAGAGCATTGGTAGCCCAGAGCATTGGTAGCTCAGACCAGTTGCAGGCTGCGCACGTCGTAACCGGACAGTTTTTTGCGCCCTGCAAGTTCCTCAAGTTCCAAGATGACGCCGACGCCTGCGACGACGCCTCCGGCACGTTCGATCAATCGGGCCGAGGAACCAACCGTGCCGCCGGTGGCCAGCACGTCGTCCAGCACTAATACTCGGGTGCCCGGTGCGATCTCATCCTTATGGATTTCCAGCGAGGCGGACCCATATTCCAGGGTGTAGTCGTCGCGGAATACCTCACGCGGTAACTTGCCCGCCTTACGAATGGTCAACATGCCCTTGCCCGATGCGTAGGCTGCCGCCGCGGCCAGCACAAAACCACGCGCTTCCAGCCCAGCCACAATGTCGTAGCTGCCAGCGAACGGCGCGATCAGTTCATCAACGAGGCGTCGTAGTCCGATCGGATCGGCAAATACTGGGGTGAGGTCCTTAAAGGAGATACCTGGCTGTGGGTAATCGGGCACTACCGCGCACAGTCGATCCAGCAGGTCTGTAATGCTCTCGTTATTAGTCACGCATAAGATTTTAGTTCCTTGAGCGTGGTACTCCCAACCGGAGCATTTTTCTTGCCCCTGCGCGCGGGCTCCGCGCTGGCTCACTGGTCGATCGAGGACATGTTGTTATCGTCATGGCGGGCTCCGGCCGCCGGTTCTAGCGCGTTGAGGCGTGCAAGCTGCCCGGCGCTCAGGCGCACCTCTGCGGCGGCCGTATTTTCTTCAACTCGGCTCACGCGTCGGGTTCCGGGGATCGGAGCGATGTCATTTCCTTGCGAGAGTAGCCAGGCCAGTGCCGTTTGGGCTGGCGTCGCACCAATTTCCGCACCAATTTTGCGCACTTCGTCAACGATCGCCAGGTTTTTCTGGAAGTTCTCCGCGAGGAATCGCGGATTGGTTTTGCGCCAATCATCGTCGGCAAAATCATCCACAGTGCGAATAGAACCGGTCAGCAAACCATGGCCGAGCGGAGAATATGGAACCAGCCCGATACCAAGTTCGCGCAGCACCGGCAGTAGTTGTGATTCAACGTCACGGGTCCACAACGAGTATTCGGTTTGCAGCGCCGAGACCGGCTGCACTGCATGCGCCCGGCGAATTGTCTGCACCGACGCTTCCGAGAGCCCAAAGTGGCGCACTTTACCTTCGGCGATGAGCTCGGCGACGACTGAAGCGGTCTGTTCAATCGGCGTATTGGGATCTACCCGGTGCTGATAGTAAAGATCGATGTAGTCGGTTCCCAGTCGTTGTAGCGATCCCTCTACCGCACGACGCACGTTGGCCGGCGAGCTGTCGATCGTGCCCGGACCGCCGTCATGTGACACCAGCCCAAATTTTGTGGCCAAAACTACCTTGTCGCGACGCCCTTTGAGAGCTTGCCCAACAATTTTCTCACTCAAGTATGGTCCATAAATTTCGGCGGTGTCTAGGTGCGTGACCCCAAGGTCTAGGGCACGGTGAATGGTGCGGATGGACTGGGCATGATCCAGCTGGCCCTCACTGGTGTAGGTGCCGGCCATGGTCATGGCACCAAGGCCAATTTGTGAGACCTCTAGGTCCCCCAATTGTGCGGTTAACATGAGTGCAACTTCCTGTTCTGAGATGTTCTGGGGTGCTAAAAATTACTGGCTGCGCCGTGATGTACCGGCGGATCGAAGTCTTAATCCTCTAGATCCATGGCAGATGAGAGTTCACGATGGGCATCTACCTGAGCCAGGAGCTGCTGTGCCTTCTGCTCTGCGCCGGCGACGATGTCCGCGCCGGCCACAAATCGCTGCGGAGGTGTTGGCAGCGCCGCCAAAGTCACCAAGGCTTGACCCAACTTGGCAGGATCGCCTCCCTGCTTTCCGTTCATGGCCTTCCACGCGGCGATCGTTGAACTGGTTCGTTCCTGATAGTCGCTAATCGACAGTTCAGGCCAGATCGATGAGGCGCCTTCCACTAGCAGTTCGGTGCGGAAGAAACCTGGCTCAACAACGGTGGTCCCGATACCGTAGGGGTCAAGATCAAAGTGCAGGGATTCCATCCAGCCTTCCAGCGCAAACTTCGAGGCTGCGTAGGCGGCACAGAATTCTTGTCCGATCAGCCCGGCGGCCGAGGTGATAGTGAAAATGTGACCGCTGCGCTGGGCGCGCATGGTGGGCAGAATGGCGCGGGTGACGTTCAGCGGACCAAAAAAGTTGGTTTCCATTTGCAGGCGCATCTGCCGGTCGCTGATTTCTTCAAAATATCCGGCGTAGAAGTTACCAGCGTTATTGACCAACACGTCGATGCTTCCAAAATGTTCTACGGTTGCTTCTGCCGCGGCCACCGCAGCTTCGGCGTTGGTGATGTCTAGTGAGAGTGGCAAAAGGTTTTTGTGCTCGCCCAGTGCAGCGGTGACTTTTTTGGCGTCGCGGGCGGTGCCCACCACGCGGTGTCCGGCGTTCAGTGCCGCCTTGGCCAGTTCGATGCCCATGCCGCGGGCTGCTCCGGTGATAAACCAAACGTTGCTCATAATGGTGCCTTTCGTTGTGCAATACCTTGAGGTTCTAGGGTCGATGCATCAATTCAATCGTCGGCCGAAGTGCTGAGCCAGACCCTGATTATGGGTTCCCCAGCAGGGCACCTTTAGCGCGTGAGTGGTGCTGTATCGTCGAAAATATGGACCACCAGGATGACCTCAGCCAGTTCCTCATTTCGCGCCGCGCCAAGTTGAACCTGCAACAAGTTGGGCTCCCCGATTACGGTGGACGCCGACGCGTTCCAGGATTGCGCCGCGAAGAAGTGGCCCTTTTGGCGGGCATGAGCGCCGAGTATTACAAGCGCCTGGAGCGTGGTAACGCCAAGGGTGTCTCCGAATCGGTGATCAACGGCATCAGCCGGGCCCTACAACTTAATTCGGCTGAGCACTCCCATTTGCTCGATCTGGTTCGGGCAGTGAATGTGGGAGCCAGTTCGCAGCGTCGAGCTGCGCCACGCAAAACTCAGCTGAGCGCCGACGTGCTCCAGACGATTAGCGCGATGTCGACGGTCCCGGTTTTTGTGCAAAATGGTCGGCTGGACGCGATCGCCACCAACGATCTTGGTCGCGCGTTATTTTCACCCATGTTCCAGGACCAATCACAACCGGTGAATGCTGCGCGCTTTATTTTTCTCGATCCGAAAGCTCAAGAGTTTTACCGGGATTGGGAAGCAAACGCGCACCAAATTGTGGCACTTCTGCGTGCCGAAGCTGGTCGTTCGCCCTATGACCGGCAATTAAGCGATCTGGTTGGCGAGCTGTCCACCCGTAGTAACTTTTTTGGCAAATTGTGGGGCGCTCATGATGTGCGCGAGCACCGCACCGGAACCAAGAGCGTTCATCATCCCTTGGTCGGCGATCTGGATCTGACCTATGTGGGGGTGGACTTGTCGGTGGACCGTGGGAACCAGATGCTAATTTTCTCCGCCGAACCTGGCTCCGCTTCGCATGATGGACTGCAGATTTTGGCGCAGTGGACCAAAACTGCACCCGCTCAGTCGCCCGTCGACAAACTGGCGCATCACTCCGAGACACGTCGAGATAGTTAAACGCGAGGCCTTAATGTTGGTGGGGATCAGGATCGGCAGCATACTCAGGTCCTGTGCCGTGCCGGATCTAACGAGGCAATAGCCGATCGCTAGGCCATGGGAGCAAGGTCGGGAATTCGGCGCCGTCGGCTGCGGCCGTAGCCCGCACCACACCGCCCGCCGGTCGTCCGGCCAACCATGCGGCCAGGTCAAAATCGGTTCCTTCCAACACCCACGAATGTGGTCCGTCGCCGAGCACCAGAGGCTTTTTCCCCAGTGGTTGCAACACGATTCGATCGGTTGGCCGAACACGCGCACCGAGGGCACGCAACAGGTGCTCGGAAAATTCCTGTGGCCAGCTGGCCGCCGGGCGTAGCTGCGCGTCCAGATCGGTCGCGTGGATGAGCATCTCACGCCAGGTTGCGTACATCATGTCGGCGACCTTGGCCCCGGGACGGTAACCGACCGGTTCATCCCAGCGTTCACGTGCTTCGGGGAGCACGGCGCGCAATTCATCCAGCGAAGCGGCCACAAGTTCGCGTAGCTTTTCCGGACGCAGTAAGGCCACCATGTTGATGGCTTCGGTCCGGCCAGTTGTTCCCCCGTCGTACATTTGAGGAAGCTGCGCTTGTCCGGCGTGGACAAACTGACGGTGCGCGGCCTGCGCGAGTGAATGCAGGTGCGCCACGAGCTGCGCGGTGCTCCATCCGGGCAACGAGCTTGGCTTGGCAAAAACTTCGTCCGGCAGCGCGGCCAGCTGGGCCTGCAATTCATCTAAGGCGGAGGTTACCTGCTTGATCAGTTCACCCGGAGGAAGTTCATATGTCATGGCACACACTCTAGCGTTGGTGCGGGTCGAACAAAAGCCGTCTCACCTCGGTGCAAGGCCCGCGCGGTGAGGGCAGAAAAAGACCACGGTCGACGCGGCCACACATTTGTGGTGATGCGTCGACCGTGGTCGTTGAGCGCTAACGGGTTACTGGTTAACCCACGCGCGGATCTCTTCAAGCTGGCGCTCGAACTCAACTAGCTGCGCTGCCACGGCGCTCGGTGCGGTGCCGCCCTGACCGTTGCGGGCGTTCAGCGAACCCTCGGTGGAGAGTACCTCGCGTACCGCCGGGGTCAGGTGCTCGGAGATGCCGGCGTACTCTTCGTCGGTGAGGTCCCAGAGTTCCACACCACGGGATTCTGCCAGCTGAACCGCGGCGCCGGAAAGCTCGTGGGCGTCCCGGAACGGCACACCCTGACGAACCAGCCATTCGGCAATATCAGTAGCCAAAGCGAAGCCTTGGGGTGCCAGTTCGGCCATACGCTCGGTGTTGAAGGTCAGCGTTCCCATCATTCCCGCCACAGCCGGCAGCAGAATTTCCAAGGTATCCGCCGCGTCAAAGACCGGCTCCTTGTCTTCCTGCAGGTCGCGGTTGTAGGCCAATGGCAGGGCCTTGAGTGTTGCCAGCAGGCCGGTCAGATCGCCGATCAAACGTCCAGCCTTACCGCGAGCCAGCTCGGCGATATCCGGGTTTTTCTTCTGCGGCATGATCGATGAACCGGTGGAGAAGGAATCGTGCAGCTTCACGAAGCTAAATTCCTTGGTGGCCCAGAGGATGACCTCTTCGGAGACGCGCGAAAGGTCCACACCGATCATCGCAGCGATCCACGAGAACTCGGCAAACACGTCGCGGGCCGCGGTGCCATCGATGGAGTTATGTACGGCCGAGTCAAAGCCCAATTCTGCGGCCACAAAATTCGGGTCAAGACCTAGGGTTTGGCCGGCTAGTGCGCCCGAGCCATACGGTGAAACGGCCGCGCGCTTATCCCAATCGACCAGTCGCTGCACATCGCGCAGCAGTGGCCACGAGTAGGCCAGCAAAAGGTGCGAGAGCAGGATCGGCTGGGCGTGCTGCAGGTGGGTGCGGCCAGGCATCGGCGCATAAGGATGCGCTTTAACCTGCTGAACCATGGCATCAAGCGTGTCGATGACGCCCGTGGCGATGATGCGGGCGTGATCGCGCAAGAACATCCGGCCGAGGGTGGCGATCTGGTCGTTGCGGGATCGTCCGGCGCGTAGCTTTCCACCCAATTGGGTGCCTGCGCGTTCGAGCAATCCGCGTTCCAAGGAACCGTGGACGTCTTCGTCGGACTCAGCGGCTACGTAGGCCTTGGATAAAACGTCGGCCTCAAGCTGATCTAGAGCTGCGATCATGTCTTTGAGTTCAGCATCGGTGAGCAGGCCGGCGCGGTTCAGGACTTTTGCGTGGGCGCGGGAACCGGCAATGTCGTAGCTGGCTAGGCGCCAGTCGAAATGGGTGGACTTGCTCAGCGCTGCCATTGCATCCGCTGGGCCGCCGGAGAACCGACCGCCCCAGAGCGATCCTTCATTAGTTGACGAGGCCATGGCCTGTTCCTTTCTGCCGGTAAAAAATTGCACTGCACCCCACTCTAGCAAAGTTTTATGCAATGTTGCTCATAAATATTCACTGTTGCGTTGAATCATGCAGCCTCGCTTCGGGCAGGACACACAGGAAACTCGAAATTTAATCTCTTCCAGTCCACGTCGCCCGGGCGTATGGTGATGACCATAACCGAATCGGAACTACCTTCGGAGGTACGAAATGGAAATCCAGTTGTACCGGGGCGACATCACCACCCTGCACGTTGATGCCATTGTGAACGCGGCCAACCCATCGTTGTTGGGCGGTGGAGGTGTTGATGGAGCGATTCATGACGCCGCCGGGCCCGGCCTGCTCGCCGCATGTCGCGAAGTTCGCGCCCAGCGCTATCCCGATGGGATTCCCTCGGGAATTGCTGTGGCTACCAAGGCCGGTGATCTGCACGCCAAATGGGTCATCCATACCGCAGCGCCGAACTTGGCACTGATCAAACCAAATCCGAAAATTCTCAACGACTGCTTTGTGAACTCGTTGTACGTGGCCGCACGCCACGACGCGCATTCCATCGCTTTCCCGGCAATCGGGGCCGGGGCCTTCGGCTGGGATCCGCAACAGGTTGCCGACATTGCCTTTGAAGCAATCTCGCGGTGGATCGACACCAACAAACATATTTCGCCGATCCATAAGATCGTGTTGGTCGCCCACACCGATGAAGTTCAGGTCGCTTTTGAGCGGGCCTTCTCGTTGGATGCGGTAGCCGAATTGGCAGCCTAAGCCGAGAGACAAAAACTGCCACGTTGTTCGCACAGTGTTTCACTGATCGAACAACGTGGCAGTTTTTGTGTGGTCTTGCGGGTTGGTGGGGCTTGGGTATTACTCGGGTTTAGGTGCGCGCGAAGTAGGTATTGCGCCGTGGGACCTGCTCGGGATCCAAATGTTTGGGCAGGATGACGTAGGGCAGACCCTTAATCTTGACCAGCTTCAGGTATCCGCTATGAACCATGACGTGGTGCTTTGTGCACAAGGGACAGCAGTCTTGTAACCGCGTGTGCCCGCCTTTGGCCCAAGGCGTGTAGTGGTGGAACTCCAACAACGCAGGTTCTGTGGTGCAGCCTGGTACCAGGCAGCCACCATCGCGGTCCCGGGCGGCCAACTTCATCCACCGTGGGAAGAGCCGGGCGTCGCGACCGATATCCATGATGACCCCGTCGGCGTTGTAAATCGGGCTGAGCACCTTAGCTTCGCACAGCATGGTGCGCAGTTCGGGCCCGCTGAGTTTGACCCTATGGGCGGTAATCCCCTGCAGGGACGCCAAATCACACAGGTCAGCGTAGTTTGCATGCACCACAATTTCCGGGGTCACGCGTTTGCCGGCGCTGTCGGGGTCGACATTTCGAAGCACCGCGTTCAGCGCGTTGAGTCTGCGCTCGGGAATGCTGCACGTTGAGGGCATCGTCGGCAAGGCTTTGTTTGGTGCGGGTGGAGCCAACGGATCAGGTGGATAGGTTGGTTCCGGCGGGTCTTCGTTGGGCGGGTGCGCAGCGTCGCTGCGGGCCCAGTCAGGAATCGGGTCATCACTGTGCCAGAGTGGGTCGATTGCCTCATCCGCATCGTCGGGGCGTTGCTCGTTGGTGCTTTCGTCGCCCGTCTTTTCCTCGCTGGTGTTTTTCTCGTCAGTCTTTTCCTCCGGATCCGCTTTGCCAGTGGCCGAAGTGGAATCTGATGAACCTGCGGAAGAGGCGTTAGCGGAAGAGGTGGAAGCATCGACGGCTTGACGGGCGGCGGCGCCAGCCTGGGTGCGCTTGTTGTCCGCCTGAGCGATCAACGATTCCCAGACCTCTGCATCAAGCGAGCGGACGCGGACGATAAATTCGTGGACCCCATTGATCACCGGGCCGCGAAAGAGCCCCAGCTTGGGAGCTTTTGTTTCGCCGTGTGCGTCCTTGTACGCCTTGACCAAAGAATTCAACTGCTTCTGGCGGGTGCGGACCTGCTGAATATTCAGGTGCTCAGCGGCATGAACTTCGAGCAGGACGCCGTCCGGTGCGGTGGCGGTAGCCGAGGTAGGACTGCCATCGAAGGTGGTGTCTGCGGGTTCAAATTTGTCGAGCGCGCGGGCAATTTTGAGCACTTCGCGTGGATCAGCCAGCTGGTGCAGATCTGGCAAACTCCACCCCTGAGCAGAGCCGGAAGATGACGATGCGGCAGAATCCGCAGAGAGGTCAGGATCCGAAGGGGCTGCGTGGTGATGGAAATGCTCGGCCAACAAGGTGAACCGTGGGGCGCAGGCGGCGCCGGAGATATCGGCGCGGGCGTGGACCAAATGTGCGTCGCTGATCCGGCGGGCGGCCTCAAAATAGTTCAGGTCCAGCACGCTGGCTAGGGTCTCCGCCGCGTCCTGGTAGAGGGTGCGGCCTGGGGCAAAAACCGGCTCGGCGCTGAAATCTGTGACGCCGGCGCGCAGGTCGTCGAATTCATTCACGTGCAGGGCATGCGCGGCGGTGGTTTCCACGGTGCTGGCCGCGGCTATGCTGGCGCGTGTGGCCTGCCGGCTCAACGCTTCGGCCAGTTGTGCGTGAGCCACGGCAACGCGTGGATCGGCGATGGAAGATGCCTGGGTGCTCAGGTTTTGGACCAGTTCCAGGCACAGTGTTTCGGCGTGCAGCAGCTGCGCCGGCTCCAGCGTGATGCCCGAGGCCAGCGCCGAAGCGACCTCGGTCAGCGCACTGGTAACACTGTTTTTGTCCATGGGTTGATGATGCGCCGATCGGGCGGTTAACAACGCAGGCCGCCGCGCACTGTGGAAAAGTGCGTGGCGGCCTGGGCTAGCCGAAGCGGGCGCGTGGAAGCGGCGTGTGGAAGCGGGCGGGCTGCGGGTTAGCGCGGTTCGGCCAGTGCGAGGAAGCGGGCAGCCACCTCGGCTCCCCCATCCACGTCGCGGGTGGTGACCATGATGGTGTCATCTCCCGCGATGCAGCCCAAAATGAGCGGCATCTGCGAGTGGTCGATGGCCAGGGCCAGCAGATTCGCCGCGCCGGGCGGGGTGCGCAGCACCACGATGTTCCCGGAGGCTTCGGCGGTGACGAGCTGTTCGGCGCAAATCTTGGCCAGGCGCGCGTCGAGCACTTCCTGGGTAATCGCGGTCTGCGGGGAACGATCCCCACCTTCTTGGCGCACCGCGTAAATCAGCTGGCCGGAGTGGTCGCGGATGCGCACCGCGCCGATTTCCACCAGATCACGGGAGAGCGTGGCCTGGGTGACTTCCAGCCCGTCGTCCTTGAGCAGCCCGAGTAGCTCGGCCTGTGATTTGACCGAGTTGTTGCCCAAAAATGCGCGGATGCGGGCCTGTCGAGCGGTTTTGGTGCTTGGCTGCGAGGACATTTTTTTACAGCTCCACTCGGGGATCTTGGGCCAGGCCGGAAGCGACCATAAGCCAGGTCATGACGGCCTTTTGGGCGTGCACGCGGTTTTCGGCTTCGTCAAAAACTACCGACTGTGGGCCGTCAATGACCTCGGCGGAAATTTCGTAGCCGCGGTAGGCAGGAAGGCAATGGAGTACGATCGCATCCGCCTTGGCCAGCTTCATCGCCTCGGAGGTGACCGAGTAGTCGGTGAACAGCTTCAGGCGTGCTTCCTTCTCATCTTCCTGACCCATGGAAACCCAAGTGTCGGTGACCACCACATCGGCGTCCTTCAGCGCGGCGGCAGCGTCGGTGGTGATGGTGACCGATCCCCCGGTGAGCTTCGCCCGCTCTTGTGCGGCGGCGACGATCGATTCGGCAGGCAGGTAGCCTTCGGGACCGGCAATGCGCACATGCATGCCGGCGGTGACACCAGCAAGCAGGTAGGAGTTGGCCATATTGTTGGCCGAGTCGCCCAGGTAGCTCATGGTCAGCCCTTGGGTGGCGCCCTTGTGCTCGCGCACGGTGAGCAGATCGGCGATCAACTGGCACGGGTGGTAGTCATCGCTCAGCGCGTTGATGACCGGCACGGATGAGTTTGCCGCCATTTCTTCCAGGCCAGACTGGGCGTAGGTGCGCCACACGATGGTGGAGACCATACGTTCGAGCACCATGGCGGAGTCGGCGATGGACTCCTTATGGCCCAGCTGGGATTCGCCGGAGTTGATGATCAGCGGGGAGCCGCCCAGTTCGGCGATGCCGGCGTGGAAGGAAACGCGGGTGCGGGTGCTGGTCTTGTCAAAAAAGACCGCGACGGTCTGCGGGCCAGCGTATGGCTGGTAGCCGTACTTGTCGGCCTTCATCGCAGCGGCCAGATCAAGCACCTTGGACTGTTCGTCGGCGGTGAAATCCAGGTCGGTCAAAAAGTGGCGGGTTGTGCTCATCAGTTTGTTCCTTAGAATTTGTGCGAAGTTTTAGGCGGCGGCGATCAGCTGTGGCAGCGCCTGCAAGAAGCTGCCCAGCTGCTCTTGGGTGATCACCAGTGGCGGGGCCAGACGGATGGTGAACTCGTCGGTGGCGTTGATGATAAATCCGGCATCTAGCGCCGCGGTCACCAGTGCCGGGGCGTTGGCCTCGGTAAGCTCAAAGGCGGTGAGCATCCCTGCCCCGCGCACCTGTCCCACGCCGGTGATCCCGGCTAGCTGTTGACGCAGCCACTGACCATTTTCTCGAACCTGTTTAAGCAGGTTCTGGGATTCGATGGTGTGGATGACCGCCAGGCCCGCCGCGCAGGCTACCGGGTTACCACCAAAGGTGGTGCCGTGATCGCCCGGGGTTAGGCGTCCGGTATTTTCTTCACCAAAGACGATCATCGCGCCGATCGGGAAGCCGCCGCCCAGACCCTTGGCCAAGGTCATCACGTCGGGAATGACCGGTGCCGAGGCGAAGAATGCGCCGGTGCGCCCCATGCCGGTTTGCACCTCGTCGAAGACCAGCAAGGCGCCAGCCTTGCGGGTAATGTCCCGGGCTGCCTGCAGGTACTGAGCCGAGAGCATTTTCACTCCGGCCTCACCCTGAATCGGCTCGATGAACACCGCCGAGACAGTTTCGTCCACTGCCTCACGCAGCGCCTCGATATCGCCGGCTGGAATCCAGGTGACGTTTTCGGGTAGCGGAGCGAAAGGAGCCCGGTACTTTTCCTTATAGGTCAGCGACAGTGCACCTAGGGTGCGGCCGTGGAAGGCGTGTTCTAGGGCGATCACCCGGGTACGCGGGGTCTGGTCGGTGCCAGCGTTGCGCCGGGTCAGCTTCAGGGCCGCCTCGTTGGCTTCGGTTCCGGAGTTGGCGAAGAAGACTTTGGAACCTGCCGGTGCGGCAGAGATTTCCAGTAGCTTTTCGGCCAGGGCGATCTGGCTCGGGGAAGTGAAGAAGTTCGACACGTGCCCCAAGGTAGCCAGCTGGCTGGTGATCACGGAGGTCAGCAGCGGGTTGGCATGCCCTAGGGTATTCACCGCGATCCCACCGAGCAGGTCCAGGTACTGGTTGCCGTCAGCATCCCACACATGGCAGCCAGCACCACGCACGAGTACACGCTGCGGGGTGCCAAAAACGCCAAGTAGCGAGGTGGAGTAGCGCTCGGAAAGAGCCGCCGAAGAAAGCTGGGTTAGCTGCGCCACCTCATCGATGGCCACATCGGTAGCGCTGTTGGTGTGCGTGGATTGCTCGCTCACAAGTTGTCCTTTGCGTGGGTGATTACCCCCGGGAGCACCTGGGTGCCCACCCCGGCGGTGGTGAAGATTTCTAGCAGCATGGAGTGCGGGACTCGACCGTCCACGATGTGCGCTTGGCCCACGCCTTCATCGACGGCTTTCAGGCAGGCACCCATTTTGGGGATCATGCCCGATTCCAGACTTGGCAGCATGCCGCGCAGCTCATCGTTGGTGATGGAACTGATCAGCGAGGACTTGTCCGGCCAGGCCGCGTACAACCCTTCCACATCGGTGAGGATCACCAGTTTGGTGGCGCCCAGCGCGGTGGCTAGGGCGGCCGCGGCGGTATCGGCGTTAACGTTGAGCACCGCACCGGTTGGATCGCCATTGTCATCAAATTCCGGGGCGACGGTGGAAATCACCGGGATCATGCCGGCGTCCACCAGTGAGTCAACCTGATCGGTGCGCACGCGCGTGACCTCACCAACCAAACCCAAATCCACCGGCAATCCGTCAACGATGGTGCCGGTCCGCACGGCCTGCAAGGTTGCGCCGTCCTCGCCGGACATGCCCACCGAGTAGGGTCCGTGGGAGTTGATGAGCCCCACCAGATCGCGCTGCACCTGGCCGGTGAGCACCATACGAACCACGTCCATGGCCTCGGGCGTGGTCACCCGCAGTCCCCCGCGGAATTCCGACTTGATGCCCAAAGTATCAAGCATTTTATTGATCTGCGGTCCGCCTCCGTGCACCACCACCGGATTGATTCCGGCATGCCGCAAGAAGACGATGTCCTCGGCGAAGGCACGTCGCAACTCTTCGTTGACCATCGCATTGCCACCGTATTTGATGACCATGGTGGTTCCGGCAAAGCGCTGGATCCACGGCAGTGCTTCAATGAGCGCTTCGGCTTTGGATTGGGCGGAATCCAGGTTGGTGCGGATGCTTTGAGCCATGTGGATCGTTCCTAGCTGGAGTAGGCGGAGTTTTCGTGGACGTAGTCGTGGGTCAGGTCGTTGGTCAGCACGGTGGCTTCCTCACTGCCTGCGTTCAGATCGATCTCGATGGACACGTTGCGTTCTTCAAGAGAGACCAGATTTCGATCTTCGCCCACCCCGCCGTTTTTGCAGACCATCACGCCGTTGATCGAGACGTTAAGCTGATCTGGTTCAAAGGCAGCCTTGGTGGTGCCAACCTCGGAGAGCACACGGCCCCAGTTAGGGTCTTTGCCAAACACTGCGGTCTTGACCAGGTTGGAGCGGGATACGGCCTTGGAAACTTCCAGGGCGTCGGCTTCACTGGCGGCATTGTAGGTGCGGATCGCGATGGTGTGATCGGCCCCTTCGGCGTCTTCGATCAGCATCGCGGCCAGTTCGCAGCAGGCGTCGGTCAGTGCTGCAGTGAATTCGCCCAAGTCCGGGGTGGTGCCCGAGGCACCGGAGGCCAGCAGCAACACGGTGTCGTTGGTGGACATGCAGCCATCGGAGTCGGCACGGTCAAAGCTCATCGCAGTGGCTACGCGCAGAGCCTGATCGGCCTGATCGGAAGAAAGCACCGCATCGGTGGTGAGAACAACCAACATGGTGGCAAGCGCCGGGGCGAGCATGCCCGCGCCCTTGGCCATACCGCCGATGACCACTTGGCCACTTGCAGCATCCCCCACCGTGCGCGAAACTAACTTCGGCACGGTATCGGTGGTCATAATTCCGGCTGCGGCCTGATCGGCGGCATTCTGGTCGGTGGCCAACACATCGGCGGCGGCTTTCACCCCGGGAAGCAGCTTATCCATAGGAAGCTGCATGCCGATCAGGCCGGTGGAGGCCACTGCGACATCCCCTGCGGACACCGAGAGCAGTTCAGCGACGTATTCGGCACTCTGGTGGGTATTGCCAAAACCTTCGGCGCCGGTGCAGGCATTGGCTCCGCCGGAGTTCAGCAGCACCGCATCAATTCGACCATCAGCC
Organism: Glutamicibacter sp. MOO4; assembly: GCF_056934395.1. Lineage (NCBI taxonomy): Bacteria > Bacillati > Actinomycetota > Actinomycetes > Micrococcales > Micrococcaceae > Glutamicibacter > Glutamicibacter sp. MOO4. Next base: position 590,650 of record NZ_CM167800.1, on the reverse strand, counting down.
AAGACCTGCTTGGACCAGTGCACCGGGGCGGCGGCCACACGGTTGGAGGTGAAGACACCGGCGGCGTTAAAGTTTGGACCAAGGTTTTTGACCAGAACAACGTCGTTCTTGCCGGTGGACTTCAGACCTGCTGGTACCCCGGCAGCGCTGAAGCCGGCCGGTGCGGTGACACCTAAAGCTGGTGCCGAAGGATAGGTATTGGTGTGGGCGAGACTCACGGTGCAACTCCTTGCATGAGCAATCCGGTATTTTCTGGCAAGCCCAGGGCGATGTTCATGGACTGAACTGCCGCTCCTGCGGTGCCTTTGGTGAGGTTATCGAGCGCGGCGGTGACAATCACACGGTTGGCGTGCGTATCAAAGGCCAGCTGTAGCTGAACGTGGTTGGAGCCTTGGACCGCGCCGGTAGTCGGCCACTGGCCCTCGGGTAGCAGGTGCACAAATTGCTCGTTGGCGTACGCCTGTTCCCAAGCGGTGCGCAATTGCGCTTCAGTGACTCCGGCTTTCACCTTGGCGGTGGCGGTGGTCAAAATTCCGCGTGGCATCGGTGCCAGCGTTGGGGTGAAAGACACGATGACCTCTTCGCCGGCCAGCTTGGAGAAGCCCTGTTCCATTTCCGGGATATGGCGGTGGATGCCACCAACACCGTAGGTGCTCATCGAGCCCATCACTTCGCTACCCAAGAGGTTTGGCTTCAGCGATTTGCCGGCTCCCGAGGTTCCGGAAGCGGAGACGATGACCACGTCATCTGACTCGAGCAGCCCGGCCGCGAAGCCCGGTGCAAGGGCGAGCTGACCGCCGGTTGGGTAACAGCCTGGTACGGCTACGCGCTTGGTGCCCACCAGTTTTTCACGCTGGCCAGGTAGTTCGGGCAGCCCATATGGCCAGAAGCCTGCGTGTTCGGAGCCGTAGAACTTTTCCCAGGCGGCTGCTGATTCAAGGCGGTGATCTGCCCCGGCATCAATGACCAAGGTGTTTTCCGGTAACGCTGCGGCCACGGTGCCGGAGGCACCGTGTGGCAGGGCCAGGAATACTACGTCGTGCCCGGCGAGGTTTTCTACCGAGGTTTCTACCAAGACTCGATCGGCGAGCGCATGCAGATGCGGTGCGATCGAGCCCAGTCGCTGCCCGGCTTGGGAGTGCGCGGTGATTGCGCCAATCTCTACTTCTGGATGGGCCGCAAGGATGCGAAGGACCTCACCGCCGGCGTAACCGCTGGCGCCGGAGACAGCTACTGAAATCGTCATGACTAGATTCTATCGCGAAATATTCACCCACGCTAATAAATATTCATAAAATTCTTCGTCACGTAACCCGACATCCTGCGAAGCTGTCCCCACCGTGAAGAGCAAAGTCCTAAACTGGCCGTAGAGACCCCGCCGGAATACCCCCGGGACACTGAGAATTTCAGGAGTAATGCAACATGGAGCAACAAGCCATTGCAGTTAACGAACCAACCGACGCCAACGGACTGAAGCTAACTCAAATCCCAGTTCCGTCCCCGGGTGCTGGCCAGCTCCTAGTCAAGATCGCGGCGACCGGCGTGAACTTCATCGAGACCTATCAACGCAGCGGCATCTACACCGTGGACTACCCATTTGTGCCCGGCTCAGAATTCTCTGGCGTAGTTGAGCAGATTGGTGAAGGCGTACAGAACTTCAAGATCGGCGATCGCGTAGCAACGGCCTCAGGAGAAGCGGGCTACTCGCAGTATGCATTGGTGGATGCCGCGCTTACCGGCAAGGTCCCGGACGCGGTGGATTTACATGTCGCTGCGGCCCTTCCCTTGCAGGGCATGACCGCTCACTATCTGGTCCACTCCAGCTACATGGTTCACAACGGCGACGTTATCCTCACCTATGCCGGCGCCGGTGGAGTAGGCCTGATCCTCACCCAGCTACTCAAACTCAAGGGTGCCACCGTTATCACCACCGCATCCACCCAGGAAAAGAAGGATCTGGCTAAGGCAGCCGGGGCAGACTACGTGGTCGATTACGACCAGGTGGCCCAAACCGTTGACAAAGTCACCGGCGGCAAGGGAGTTAACGCGGTCTATGACGGTATCGGCAAAGACACCTTTGATACGTCGCTGGCAGCCTTGCGCCGCCGTGGCACGCTAGTTCTCTTTGGTGGCGCCAGCGGTCAGGTCCCACCTTTTGATATACAGCGATTGAATGCCGGCGGTTCGTTGACCGTGACACGTCCAAAGCTTGTGGACTTCTTGACCTCGCAGCAGGAGATGCACTGGCGCTTCGGCGACATGGTTGGTTGGGTAGCCAGCGGAAAGATTGATGTGCGCATCGGTGCACAGTATCCGCTGACCGAGGCAGCCGCGGCGCATACTGCCTTGGAATCTCGATCCACCACTGGCAAAGTCATCCTGTTGCAATAAGTACCAGCGATAAGGCCTGAGAAGCAATAAAACCCATTGCTTCGAAGGCCTTTCGCGTCGCAGAAGTGAATCCTTTGAGAGATAGCCGACAGTTCAAGCAAGTCTGGGCTAAGGCGAGGTTCAAAGCGTATTAAATGAATACGGGACCAGCAGGTCCCACCCCTCCAGGATCCATTTCGTTTCCGGGACGCACTCCCCCAGCGACCCGACACAACTGACACATTTTTGTGAAAGCGATGGATCCGTTCAAAATGAACAACGATCAAACTCCTGTACCGGATCAAGAAATTTACACCCCACAATTTCCTTCCGGTGCATTAGCTCCGGCTGCCCGTACCCTCATAGACATTCTCCAGAACACCGCGCAGGCTCACCCCGACGCGGCGGCTATTGACGACGGCGAGCGCACCGAGAGTTACGCAGAGTTGCTCCTTGAGGTCAAGGCCAAGGCGCTGCGCCTCCACGAGCAAGGTTTGGGAGCTGGCGACCGCGTTGGCGTACGTGTTGAGTCCGGAACTCGTCACCTATATGAGTGGATCTTGGCGATTCTCTGGGTCGGCGCCGCCTACGTTCCGGTAGACGCCGATGACCCGGACGAACGTGCCAAAACGGTATTTACCGAAGCGCAAGTTGCCGGAATCGTTAAGGGTACGGACACCATCGTGGTGGATGCCGCCCGGCCAAAGCCATTTCCTGTTCCGCGTCTGCCAGATCTTCAAGACGACGCGTGGATCATCTTCACCTCAGGTTCCACTGGCAAGCCCAAGGGTGTTGCCGTTTCCCATCGATCAGCGGCCGCGTTTGTTGATGCTGAAGCCAAGATGTTTTTACCGGTTGATCCGCTAAACACCACAGACCGCGTGCTTGCTGGGCTATCCGTAGCTTTTGATGCATCCTGCGAAGAAATGTGGATTGCTTGGCGCAATGGCGCCTGCCTCGTCCCCGCCCCGCGCGCCCTCGTGCGCAGCGGCATGGACCTCGGGCCCTGGCTGATTTCTCGTTCCATCACCGCAGTGTCCACCGTTCCCACCTTGGCAGCACTATGGCCGGCCCAAGCCTTGGATTCGGTTCGCCTGCTGATTTTTGGTGGCGAAGCCTGTCCACCGGAACTAGCCGCACGACTGGCCACCGAAGGCCGCGAAGTGTGGAACACCTATGGACCTACCGAAGCAACCGTTGTCGCCTGCGGCGCCACCATGGACGGCAGCCTTCCGGTACGCATCGGCTTGCCGCTGGACGGATGGGATCTGGCAGTCGTTGACCCTGCGGGTATTCCGGTTGCCGAAGGCGAATCTGGTGAATTGATCATTGGCGGCGTGGGACTGGCCCGCTACCTTGATCCTGAAAAAGACGCAGAGAAATACGCACCGATGCCCACACTTGGCTGGAAGCGCGCCTATCGTTCCGGCGACATGGTCATCAATGATCCGCTGGGTTTGATCTTTATTGGTCGTGTTGACGATCAGGTGAAAATCGGTGGACGGCGCATTGAACTTGGTGAGATCGACGCAGTGCTGAACTCTCTGGTCGGAGTATCTTCGGCCGCTGTCGCGGTCCGTGAAACGGCTACCGGCAACAAGATCCTTGTCGGTTATTTGCAAGCATCCCAAGACTACGATCTGTCCGCTGCACGCACCGCCCTGTTAGAAGACCTGCCAGCACCAATGGTTCCGATCCTTGCGGTCATGGATAACCTGCCGATGAAGACCAGTGGCAAGGTAGACCGCAACGCATTGCCTTGGCCGCTACCGGGATCTGAAAACACCGAACAGTCCCAAGATCTTCCCCCGCTGGATGAAGTTGGCGAATTTATTGCCGAGGCATGGCAAGGGGCACTCGGTGCACCCGTATCCGGAATTGACGCTGACTTCTTTGCTTCCGGCGGAGGTTCGCTCTCTGCTGCCCAGCTGGTCTCGGCATTGCGCGTTCGCTACCCAGACCTGACGGTTGCCGAACTCTACGACTACCCGCGATTCGGCGCTCTTGTTGAGTATCTGGGCGGTCAACAGGTATCAAGTGAACCGGTGGAACCGCGCACGGTTCTTCGCACCAAGCGCCTGACCCAGTTGGCGCAAACCCTGGTCGCCTTCCCGCTGTTTATTCTCTCCGGACTGCGTTGGGTCACCTTCCTGTTGCTCGGACACCTAGTCCTCGTGGCCATGAACGTTTTTGAAGACCCCTTGCCAACCCCTTGGTACGTGATAGCCGGACTGTGGCTGGTGTTCGTGACTCCACTTGGCCGCATGAGCTTGTCAATCCTGGCCAATAAACTCTTGCTACGCGGACTGAAACCCGGAACTTATCCTCGTTCAGGATCCGTGCACCTGCGTCTTTGGTTGGCCCAGCATGTCGCTGATGTTGTTGACCCGATTTCCCTTTCCAGCGCACCATTACTGCCTTGGTACGCTCGGATGCTCGGCGCAAAAATTGACCGCACCGCGACAATCCATTCCTTGCCACCGGTCACCGGCATGCTCACCGTAGGCCCCGGCGCCACCATTGAACCGGAAGTTGACGTCAGTGGCTACTGGATCGACGGCGACAAACTGCATGTCGGCACCATCGAGGTGGGCGCCCATGCCTCCATTGGTGCACGCAGTACCCTGACTCCCGGCTCAGTCATCGGGGCGAACACCATTGTTGATGCGGGATCAGCCGTCTATGGAACGACCCGTGATAACTCCCGCTATGCCGGTTCCCCGGCAACCAGAGAGTCCAAGGCCAAACCAAAATGGCCCGAGCAGGAACCTGCCTATCGTAAATTGCCGCGACTACTCGGCGGGCTCGCTTCAGTCTTGCTCAACCTGACACAGTGGATCCCGATTCTTCTGGCACTGCTTGCGCTCACCCCAGTCTTGCGGCCAGCACCTTCGTTAGCTGAAATCGGCTGTCGCTTTATCCCTGCCGTTGTGGTGGCGGCCATTGTCTGGTTCTTGAGCAGCATGGTGCTCACCATCATCATCGTGCGCCTGCTATCCATCGGCCTGGTCGAAGGATGGCATCCGGTCACTTCCCGCGTGGGTTGGCAAGCATGGGCCACCGAACGCGTACTTGATACCGCTCGTGATCAGCTCTTCCCGCTGTATGCCTCACTATTCACCCCGATCTGGCTACGTTTGCTCGGCGCCAAGGTGGGTCGTGACGTCGAAATTTCCACTGTTCTGCTCATTCCCAAGATGACCACTATTTCCTCCGGCGCGTTCTTGGCCGACGACACCATGGTGGCCTCCTACGAACTAGGTGGCGGGTGGATGCATATCGCCCCGGTCCGCATTGGTAAAAAGGCGTTCCTGGGCAACTCAGGCATCTTGCATGCCGGTCGCAGAGTCCCCAAGCGTTCGTTGATCGCAGTATTGTCCGCTACCCCGAAGAAGATGAAGGCTGGCACTTCTTGGATCGGTTCGCCTCCACATAAGTTGCGCCGTACCACCGTGGAAGCCGAATCCGAGCGGACCTATCAGCCAGGGTTGAAGCTAAAGATCATGCGTTCCTTCTGGGAACTGACCCGTTCGCTGGCGGTCTTCACCACCGTAGCCATCGCCGGTGGAGTGCTGTGGGCGCTAGCTGCATTGATCACCTCCACCAACGTGTGGCTGAGCATCCTGCTCAGTGGCGCAGTACTCGTAGCTGCCGGAGCATTGGCAGCACTGATCGCAGTGGCGGCCAAATGGCTTGTAGTTGGCGCCATCCGCCCAAGTGAACACACACTGTGGAGCTCATTTATCTGGCGCACCGAAATGGTCGATTCCTTCACCGAACTTGTGTGCGCACAATGGTTTGCACGCTTGGCTTCAGGCACTCCGGCCTTGGTCTGGTTCCTACGCGCCCAAGGGGCCAAGATTGGGCACGGCGTCTGGTGCGAAAGCTACTGGCTGCCCGAAGCCGATCTCGTCACTCTGGAAGACCATTCAACGGTCAACCGTGGTTCGGTCCTACAGACTCACTTGTTCCACGACCGCATCATGTCCATCGACAAGGTCACCCTAGGTGCGGGAGCTACCCTGGGCCCGCATAGTGTCATCTTGCCAGCGGCCAAGATCTCCGAAGGTACAACCACCGGTCCAGCCAGTTTGGTTCTGCGCGGAGAGGTACTGCCTGCCAATACCTATTGGCGGGGCAACCCCGCAGTACGCTGGAACATCAAGCCAGTTGAACAACCAACGCAACCAGTCGCGCACGAAGCCTGAGGATACGTAGAGATATGCCCCATCGCATTTTGGATGAGTACACCAAACACTATGGCTCCGGAAGCTACACGGTAGAGCATTACGACGTGAACTTAGTGGTCAAACTTGCCAGTAATCACCTTGATGGCCGAGCCACCCTACGTATACGAGCGCTCGAAGACCTGAACGAAATTGAACTGAACCTCAACGGGCTAAAAATCGTCAAAGCCACATGCCAAGGTCGCAAGGTTTCTGTCAGCAAAAAGCACCACAGAGTAGTTGTTGCCACCCCAAGCCGGGTCAAAGCCGGGGATCAGATCGAACTTCAATTGCGCTACGGAGGTAACCCCAGCGTAGATAACGGACAGTGGGGCGAGGTCGGCTGGGAAGAGTTAACCGACGGTATTTTGGTGTCCGGACAACCAGTGGGCGCTTCAACTTGGTTCCCCTGCAATGACCACCCGAGTCACAAGTCTTCGTATCGTTTTGAGGTTTCTACCGACGCCGGCTACCGGGTTGTTGCCAACGGCGAGTTGATGGATCATCGCCGTTCGGCAAGCCGAAATACGTGGGTTTATGAGGCACGTGAACCAATGGCAACCTACTTGGCAACCTTGCAGATTGGCCGCTACGCAGAAATTTCCTTTGACCGTGGTGGACACCTGCTGGCTTACTCCGTACCGGGCAATGACCTCGCGGTGCGCGGAGCCTTTGCGAAGCAAGCTGACATGGCACAAATCTTTGAACTGAAGTTCGGCCCTTATCCCTTTGAACATTACAAGATTGTTGTTGTTGACGATGACCTTGAGATTCCGTTGGAAGCCCAAGGCATGAGCATTTTCGGCCGGAACCATTTGTCGTTGGAATGGGAAGACCAACGACTGATCGCTCACGAATTTGCCCATCAGTGGTTTGGCAATTCGCTGACCCCCGAGCGGTGGAAAGACATTTGGCTCAACGAAGGATTCGCTTGCTTCAGCGAGTGGGTCTATTCAGATCAGGCAAAGATCATGTCCCTCGAACAGCGTGCTCGCACGGCTTGGGAAATGCTCGATGGCCTCCCCCAAGATCTGCAGGTCGGTGATCCGGGCCCCGAAGACATGTTTGATGACCGCGTGTACAAGCGCGGTGCGCTCACGCTCTACGCTCTGTTGACGGCTCTTGGTGACAAGACTTTTTACGCCATGCTCCAGGACTGGACCAGCACATATCAGCATGCTTCTGTGAACACAGAGAAGTTTGCCAAACACGTAAAAAAGCATGCGACGAACGTCGACGTTGAAGGAATCTTGACTGCTTGGTTAACCGAACAAAGGTTGCCTGATTTCCCGGCATAGCCTCGCGCCATTCCAGTTCAGTACGAGTTCACTAACCGTTCATTCTGAAATTTTAGGCTGAGAAGTATGAGTGTAGAAGTCCCCCTGCTTGACGAAGCGTTCCGCGGTTTTTCGGTGCTTGACGACGATGATGACGACCCAGTGTTGTTGCGCGCCGACGGAACTGTCGTTGACACGTGGCGTGAAGATTACCCTTACAACGAGAAGCTTGACCGTGATACTTACGAAGTTGAAAAACGTGCCCTGCAAATTGAGCTGCTGAAGCTTCAAAAATGGGTTAAGGCCAACGGGCGTCGCATCATGATTGTTTTTGAAGGCCGTGACGCAGCGGGTAAGGGCGGCACGATCAAGCGTTTCACCGAGCATTTGAATCCGCGCGGTGCTCGTGTGGTGGCGCTGGAGAAACCCAGCGAACGTGAATCAACTCAGTGGTACTACCAGCGTTATGTGCAACATTTCCCCTCAGCCGGGGAAATCGTTCTCTTTGACCGATCTTGGTACAACAGGGCCGGAGTAGAGCGCGTGATGGGTTTCTGCACTCCGGAACAGGTAGATCACTTTCTTGAGCAGACTCCATCCTTTGAAAAGATGGTGGTCGACGAAGGCATCGATCTAGTGAAGTTCTGGTTCTCGGTCTCTTCTAGTGAACAGCTCACTCGCTTCACGATTCGCCGCATTGACCCAGTGCGCCAGTGGAAGCTCTCCCCCATGGATCTTGAATCTTTGGATAAATGGGAGAAGTACACGGAAGCAAAGAAAGAAATGTTCCTCAAGACTGATACCGATCATGCTCCGTGGACCGTGGTGAAGTCTAATGACAAAAAGCGAGCCCGACTCCAAGCGATGCGACACGTGCTTGATCTCTTTGACTACAAGGGAAAAGATCATGACCTGGTTGGTTCCCCTGACCCACACATCGTGGGACGCGCTGCCAATGTCATCACACACGGTGAAGAATTCTAGCTCCGCACCTAGCACACCGCCGCTAGCGGAACGGTAATGCAGGTCCCCAGCAGCCCTTGGCCGCTCGGGCCTTCTGCTATCCAGCGCCCATTCATCACCGTGAGATCATGCTCTGCGGCAACCGATCCTTTGGCCTGAATTTCAGCGTGGAAACTGTGGGCCTGCGCATCAAGGATAATCCGGCATTCCAAGAAATCCAGCCACTGCCTAGTCAGCGGGAACCATGCTTTGAAGACACTTTCCTTGGCACTGAAAATCAGCCGATCCCAGGCCGTTTCCGGATAGCGCGAATTTAGCTCGCCAACCATCCGTTGTTCTTCGGGAAGCAAAATGATGTCGAGGGTTTCGGCAGGCAGTGAAGCATGTAATTCGGCGTCGATGCCAAGACCGCGAATATCGTTGGTGGAGGCTACTGCGGCTGCCCGAAAGCCAACACAATGGGTCATGCTCCCCACAACGCCAGCGGGCCAAACCGGTGCCCGTTTTTCATCGGGAACCAAGGCAATACCCGCATGACCCAGTTGCCCCAACGCTCGGCGAGCGCAGACCCGGACGGTACGAAATTCATGCTGTCGTTCAGGCACCGCATTGGCGATATACCGTTCTTCTTCTCCATAGGATTCGGTATCCTCCAGCTCGGTACGGGACTGAACTACGTACACCGAAGACGGCAAGAGCGATGCGAAGATATCGTTGCCTTTCATTAGAAGTGGGAAGACCCACCCGAACCGGAGAAGCTTCCGCCACCAGAGTATCCGCCCGACACTCCCCCAGAGGAACTCGCTGCTTCACGCGAGGCAGTCACTGCACTGACGCCCGTGGAATATCCGTGGTTATAACTACCCACGCGCCAATACATCGTAGCGGGATTCAGCACGTCCAAGATGGTGCCCGAGCGACCCGAAAACGCGCCGGTTTCATATCGGGATTTCTTAAGCGCCGATTGCATATCGGCCTTCTCTTCTACGTTTTGTGCATACACTTCGATTTGCGCTTGAGCGAAGATATCCAACTTTTCGCTCAGCTCGGCACGCAAGGCAGATAATCCATCGAGCGCTTGATCCACGGTGATTGATTCTTGCGTCAGCTGTGCCGACAGCTCGTTGAGTTTGGTGATTGCTATTTCCCGGTAGGAAGTCAATGCGGCTGCACTGCCCTGCAGCTCTGGTTCGAGATCATGGACCAATCCCTTGATCTCCTCCAGGTCATCTTCCAGCGGCTTGATCTGTGCATGCCATGCGTCTTGCCAGGAGGCCGAACGAGTATAGAGCGCAGACGCAGCGATGATGGCGTCATCGGTCAGATCCAGGGACTGCGCTGACTCCCGGAACTCCTTAGTAAGGCGAACACCTTCGGCGCTGGAACGTTCCTTTTTGTTTGAACTTTCTAGCGACTGCTGGGCTTCGAAGCAGGCACGGTATTTGGTCATGAACTTGCTGAAACGCTGTTCCAGCTCGGAGGCGTGCGCTGAAGTGGACGGCAGTGTACGGGCCGCCAATTCGGTTTCTTCTAAGTCCATGGTGACGTTGGTCAGATGCACGGATCCTTGTTGCAGTTCTTCTGCAAAAGTTTCTCGTCGTGTGGACCGGGTATGCAGTGCAAAGCCACCCACGATGAGAGCGACAAATCCACCGACACCACTGGTGATCCATAAGGCCGGGTGCTGGTACCAGGGGCGATTCATGATCACGGATGCTTGGTCGGCGACAGCGATGACGCCGTCAGTCCAACGGGAAAGATTAAAGTCATCGTGGCCAGCTTCATGGATGCTCTCTATGGCGCTCTCGGAGACTTTACGGTCTTCGCCGAAGTACGTTCCGATCTGTCCATCTCCCGGTCCTTCGATGGACAGGGTGATGATCAATAGTCCGTCGGCCCAGTAGTCGCCGTAGTCTTCAGGCTTGTCAGATATCCATTCCGGATGTGATGACTTAGCGTAATCAAGAGTTTTGGTGTTGATGTCATCGGAGTATTCGCCGTTGCGGGCATAAATTGCAACGTCTGTTGGCTCGTTAAAATCGAGGTCTTCCAAGGCGTCGCGCAGCCGCTGCTTATTAAGTTTTCCCGTGGAGTCATCGATGGTGACCGATTCTAGGTTCTGCCCGGCTGCGACTTGCACTGAGTTGGCCGCTTGCGCGGCAGGCAGGACTCCGATCAGCCCCAAGGAGAGCACCGTTAAGGCACCGACTAGTGAAATGTTCCAAGTTCGTGGGCCCATGTCGCGTCTCCTTCATCGGGTTTCCGGGTTATCTCCGGTCGATGGCCTTTCCCCTATCCTAGCGAGTCAGAATGTGGCACCGATCATTCTTGAGGCTGCTTTTGGCGCATTAGGGTCACAACGTGTTCGTTCCAACCCCGGTTTCCCGAAAAGTGATGGATTCCTCAAGCAGGTCCATTGCATACCTATTCACGCCTAATCAGCGGATAAGAATCCTCCGGGCTTGGGAGGAAAAAGTGAACGATTGGTTTGAACCGTGCAACATTGCCCCGAATTCGGCGCTAATATTACAGAATGACTAGCATTGATGATTCAGGCGCATCCGTCCTTTCAGAGCCGGAACGCGAGATCCTTACTTGGGATACCTTCGGCGCAGCCTCCCGCGAACTTGCACAGACCGTTGTCGATAGTGGCTTTGAGCCAGACATCGTTTTGGCTGTTGCGCGTGGTGGCCTACTCTTGGCCGGATCGATCTCCTACGCGCTGGGTGTCAAGGCCTGCGGCGCCCTCAACGTCGAGTTCTACACCGGCATCGGCACCGTATTGCCAGAACCAGTAGTTCTGCCTCCAATGCTGGATGACGGCCACCTGCGTGACAAGAAGATCCTGATCGTTGATGACGTCTCGGATTCGGGCCGCACCCTGGAAAAGGTTGTCGAGTTGGTTTCCGCTTGGGGCGCAGAGGTCAAGACCGTTTGCCTCTACACCAAGCCACGCACCATCATGGTTCCAGACTACGAATGGCGCCGCACCGACAAGTGGATCACTTTCCCATGGTCGGATCTGCCACCGGTCACCGCTGGTGGAGCAAAGTAAATATTTTCTGACACTGCAGGGAACGATCTGATGGTCGTTCCCTGCAGTGTTTAATAAGCAACCATCTAATAAGCAACATTAGAATCCGCGAATGCAGATGTCCTAGGCTGAGCCTATGGATCCATCTATTGTGCTGACCGCTCTGACCGAAGCCGACGCAGATTTTATCGCGCAATTGGCTGCCGATAAGAGGATTACTGCCTACATCGGTGACGGTCAGCCATGGAGCGATCAATACACGGGGCAACGTATTGAGGATGCGATAAACAGTCCTGAAATCTCTTGGTTTGTCGCTCGAAGAGACGGTATTAGGGTCGGGTTGTTTACTGCCGTGCAGCGCGAGCAGGCAACCGAAATCGGTTATTGGATTGCCCCAGAATTTTGGGGTCAGGGATTGGCGAAAGCGATCGTAGCACTAGGTATCAAAGCGCTAAATGCGGTGGGCTTTAGCCAGCTGATGGCGCGCGTGATGCCGGAAAACAAAGCGTCGCTCAAGGTACTACAACGCCTTGGGTTCGTGGTCCAAGAAGACACTGCAGAGCTAATTACGATGCGACAAAGCGTCGTTTAGTCGCCGCCATCAAATAGTTAAGGCGCCATGGTTCCACTGGTTGGACGCAATGGATCAACAGGCTCGTCCGTTGGTTGGTAACTAGGTGTCGGTTCATCTTTGAGGTGTGCCCCGGCGCCGCGTTCGATGAAGACTACAACACCCCAGCCAGCAGCGATTAGTGCAGCAATGGCGAGCATTCCAAGAAATAAAATTAGAAGTACCGCACCACAAGAACGTAGACCCTTCACTGCCGGTCACTCCACCTTTGCATCTCGTAGCCCTTTAGAGCTTTCTCAAGATTAATTGTAGTCGCCACTTTCGGGCGCGGTTGCGCACAAGAATGCCCCGGTGCTTGCTCAGATAAAAAAATCGAAACAAACACCGGGGCATCGGCAAACCTGCGTTAGCGCTGAGTAGCACCAAACTTGTCTGCTGCCACTGCGACGGCGGCGGCCCGCGCCTCTGAAGCTTCATCAGCAGTCAGGGTGCGATCAGTAGCTCGGAAGCGAAGACCGAAAGCCAAAGACTTCTTGCCTTCTTCAATACCCTTGCCCTGGTAGACGTCGAAGAGTGCAACATCTTCAAGCAGCTCCCCTGCGCCTTCGCGCAGTGCAGCTAGTACGTCTCCGGCAACGACGTCCTGGTCAACGACCAAGGCGACGTCTTGAGTAGCCAGCGGCTGAGTGGAAAGCTGCGGCGCAACTACCACAGCAGGAGTTGCCTCCATCAGTGCTGCGGCGTTCAGTTCCATAGCCACGGTGCGTGCTGGCAGGTCCGAATCCTTGAGCAGCTGTGGGTGCAATTCACCTGCGTAACCAACAACCTCGCCGGCAACCTTCAAGGTTGCGGCACGGCCCGGGTGGAATGCTTGGTGATTTCCCTGAGCAACTTCGAGCTCTACGCCGAGGATTTCTGCCACGGTGTGGGCCGCGTCCAGTGCGTCAGCCCAATCCCACGCACGTGGCGCGAAGCCGGCCGCAGCCGAAGCCTCGTTACCGGTGAAGACTGCAGCCAAGTGCCATGGCTGGTTAGGTACACCATTGAACAATTCGGCCAGTACTTCATCACTAGGCTTGACGCCCAACGGTGGAAGTACCGAGGAACCGAGCTGCGCTCCTGGCAAGAACACCAGACCGCCCTCGTACAAGGCCAGATCGCGGAAGCCACGGCCAATGTTGCGGCGTGCGGTTTCCAGCAGTCCTGGTAGCAAGCTGGTGCGAAGGAATCGGAATTCCTTGGAGATCGGGTTAGCCAACGAGATGGCCTTGACCTCGGTCCCAGCCTGCGCAGCACCGAAGGTGTTGTTCTGCGACTCGGAGACAAACGGGTAGGACAGAATCTCGGTCAGTCCGGCGTCAGCCAAGCCCTGAAGCAGGCGACGACGCTGCGACTGTGCACGAGTCAAACCACGGCCCGGAGGCGCCACTGGCAAGGTTGCTGGAATCTTGTCGTAGCCAACTACTCGGGCTACTTCTTCAACCAGGTCTTCCTTGATGGCCAGGTCTGGGCGCCAGCTTGGAGCGGTGACCAAGAAGCCAGCACTGTTCTGCTCAACGCTTGCACCGATGCCCTCTAGGGCAGCAACGGTCTGCTCGTCGGTGTAGTCAACACCAATCAGTGCGCCGGCAAAACCAGCAGGCAACTGAATCTGCACGTCGGCTGGCTGCGCGCCAGCGTCGGTGATGTTGGTGGTTTCGGTACCGCCAGCTAGTTCCACCAACAAGTTGACCGCACGCTGTGCTGCAACCTGCATGATGTGTGGATCTACGCCGCGTTCAAAACGCTTGGATGCTTCGGAAGGTAGCTTGTGACGGCGACGTGAACGGCCGATGGATACCGCATCAAAGTGAGCGGCCTCGATCAGCACGCGGCTGGTGGTCCCCGAGACTTCGGTGGACGCTCCCCCCATAACACCGGCAATGCCTAGTGCTCCGGACTCGTCGGTGATCAGCAGGTCCTCGGTGGAGAGCTCGCGCTCCTTGTCGTCCAAGGTGGTTAGCTTCTCGCCAGCGTTGGCGCGGCGCACGGTGATACCACCGGTGAGCTTGTCAGCGTCGTAGAAGTGCAGTGGTGCACCGAGTTCAAGCATGACGTAGTTGGAGATGTCTACGGGTAGAGAAATCGAACGCATGCCAGCCAGCTGTAGGCGTGAAGCCATCCAGCGTGGGGTTGGCAAGCTCGGGTTAATGCCGGTGACTTCGCGGGTGACAAAACGGCTGCAGCCAGGAACGTTGTAGATCGGTGCAGCGTCAGCCAAAGTGACTTCGTGGCCCGCAGCGCTAGCTTCAGAAACAACCACGGTGGTGGTTGGATCGGTGAAGGAAGTGCCGGTGGCCAGTGCGTATTCGCGGGCTACGCCACGAATGGAGAAGCAGTAGCCACGGTCCGGGGTCACATTGATTTCAGCAGCCTGGTCATCAAGTCCGAAGAGCTCGAATGCGTCGGTGCCAACTTCTGGGTCAAGACCGTAGTTGGAAAGCACGATGATGCCGTCGTGGTCATCACCGATGCCCAGTTCGCGCGAGGAAGCGATCATGCCAGCCGAGGTGTGGCCGTAGGTCTTGCGTGGCGAAATCTTGAAGTCACCGGGCAGCACAGCGCCGGGAAGCGTGACAACTACCTTGTCGCCCTCCACAAAGTTGTGCGCACCGCAAACGATGCCCTGTACACCTGTTGGGTCGATGCCCTTACCGGTCAGGGTCTGCTCGGTACCTTCTGGGACCACGCGGACCTGGCACCAGTTGATGGTCTTGCCGTTGGAGGCAACTTCCTTTTCCAAGGAGAGCACCTGGCCAACCACGATCGGGCCCGAAAGCTCGTCGCTGGGACGGTGCACGTCTTCTTCTTCAAGGCCAACCTTTACCAGGTCCGCCATGATGTCTTCGGCCGATGCGTCGGCCGGTACCTGCGCATATTCGCGCAGCCAAGATAGTGGAATACGCATTACTTAGATCTCCATCCCGAAGTGCTGGCTGAAACGGATGTCGCCCTCGATCATGTCGTGCATGTCCGGGACATCGTTACGGAACATGAGCGTGCGCTCAATGCCCATGCCGAAGGCAAAGCCCGAGTACTCTTCAGGGTCAATGCCTGCAGCTCGCAATACGTTCGGGTTGATCATGCCGCAACCGCCCCATTCGATCCAGCGTGGCCCACCCTTGGCACCTGGGTGCCAGATGTCCAGCTCGGCCGATGGCTCGGTGAATGGGAAGTACGCTGGGCGCAGACGGATCTGGGCTTCTTCGCCAAACATCTGGCGAGCGAAGTGCTCCAAGGTGCCGCGCAAGTCGGCCATGGTCAGGCCCTTGTCCACGGCCAGACCTTCAAACTGGTGGAAGACCGGGGTGTGGGTGGCATCCAGCTCATCGGTGCGGAAGGTGCGTCCAGGGCACAATACGTACACTGGCACCTCACGCTGGAGCATGGAGCGAACCTGTACCGGTGAGGTGTGGGTACGCAACACCAGGTGTGCGTCGGCAGGCTCAATGAAGAAGGTATCCTGCATTTCGCGGGCCGGGTGATCCGGCTTGAAGTTCAGCGCGTCGAAGTTGAACCACTCGGATTCAACCTCGGGGCCTTCGGCGATTTCCCAGCCCATGCCAACAAAGATGTCGGACACACGGTCTTGGAGCACCGAGAGTGGGTGGCGTGCGCCAACCGAGCGGCGGCGCGGTGCGGCGGTAACGTCAACGGTCTCTTCAACGAGGATGCGCTCAGCTTCGGCTTCTTCGAGCACCACGGTGCGGGCCGCTAGGGCCTTGTTGACTCGTCCGCGAGCTGAACCTACCAGCTTGCCTGCGATTGCCTTTTCCGTCTTGTCCAGCTTGCCGATTTGGCGGTTGGCCAGTGACAGTGCGGACTTTTCGCCGGTGTGCGAAAGGCGGGCATCTTTGAGTTCGTTCAGGTCTCCAGCAGCTTCGATGGCAGCTAGAGCAGCCTCAACGGCCTGCTGAATTCCTGCTTCATCGGTTGGATGCGGAACATTTGACTCCCCGTCGGGAACTTGTCCAGTTGTCTGATCAGACATGGGATCGATCGATCCTTACTCTTATCTTGTACTTACGCGTAGAACACTTTGGTTCCATTCTATTGCCAAGGGCCCGTGATCGTTTCACCGATGACGGGCCCTTGGCGTGAAGCTTCTTACCTCGAAGCGTTTTTTGCTCGCTTAGTGCGACTCTTTGACACCCTTTGGTGCGAAGACCACCACGAAGATGAGGCTCAAGACCAGCAATGCGCCACCAAAGACCAGCGAGTACAGCAGGCTGTGATCAAATTTGCCGGTGGCCTGGTAGACCTCGGCGCCCTTGACCAGGTCAAAGGTGACGGCCTTGCCATGTACAACGCCTGGACCGTTAGAGGTCACTTCGCCGGGGAAATTTACTTCCAAGTTTGCTTCAGTGAAGTTTTGGTCAACGGTGGCTTTGTCCCCTGGCATGGAGAAGGTAACTTCTTTACCGTCGTCGGCTAGGCCGAACTGGAAGCCGAAGATTTTAAAGGCATCAGCCAACTGGGTGTAAGTCTTGGTGCCGTCGGTTTCGAAGCGCAGGCCCACGTTCTCGCCCTCTTCGACCTTGCTGTAGGTCCACTGACCTTCAATTTCTTTTTCCATGGCAGCGGTGTCCACGGTGGCAGCGAGCACTTCGTCCAGGCTCTGACCCTGAAGATTTTCCTTGTTTATGGTTACTTCAACAACGCCGGTGGTCTTGTCCTGACCAACAACGTTGATTTCTGCGTTCATGTTGACGCAACCGGACAGGGCTAGGACTGCGGTAAAGACCAGCGCGATAACGCTGAACACTTTCTTCACTGAAAAGGGCTCCTCAGAATTTTTTGGTAGTTTGTTGCAATGTCTCAATGGGCATTCATTCAAGCTTACGCGTCTTTAGCCAACGGGCCCTCGACGGGCCTGGGCTAGGCATGCCGTGACGATTGGGGCATCAGCAGGGATCCATGGGACCAGCTGCTGCATGCTCTGATCTAGGTCCAACCAGGCCAGCTGGTCGTGACCGTCCAGAGTCTGGGCATCACCTTCGATAATCTGAGCGAACCACATGCGCATGGCCGCCGAATCGTTCAGTTGCCAACCTTGGGCGTGCGGTCCGGGAATCAAAGCACCAAGCTGGATCTTTACGCCTAGCTCTTCGTGCAGTTCTCGGTGCACGGCTGCGATTTCGCTCTCCCCCGGTTCCACTTTGCCGCCAGGGAATTCCCATAGTCCGGCCAAAGATTCGGGGCGATTGCGCCTAGCAGCTAATAGTTTGGTTGGTGAGTGCAGGTCATCAACGATGGCTACGGCGACAATTTGCTTCAGGTTTTGTGCTCTATCCATGCTTAGTCCTGCTTGGCTGAATGCTGCGCACGAGCCGAGGCATACAAACAAACAGTGGCTGCGGTGCCAACGTTCAAGGATTCAGCGACTCCGTAGAGTGGCACAGCAATGCTGTGATCTGCTGCCTGCTTTTCGCCCTCGTCTAGGCCCTGACCTTCATTGCCAAAGAGCCATAGGGTTGGTGCTTCCAAAGCTGGCTCACCAGCTGCCGGGGCAGCGCCGGTGCCGTGTGCACGCAAGACGGCGGCGTCTTGCAAGGCATCCAGGTCTAGGGAACCATAACCGTCGGCTGCTAGCACTTGGCTTCCGGTAGTCTTAGCGGCTTCAACGAGGTGCTCAAATTCGATGTTGTTCAGCACCGGCAGGTGGAACAGTGAACCAACGGTGGATCGTACGGCTTTGGGGTTGTAGATATCTACGCTGCCCTTGGTCAGGATTACCGCGTCGGCTCCGGCTGCGTCTGCAGCACGAAGTACGGTTCCGGCGTTGCCTGGATCCTGCACGCGGCACAAAACTGCGATGAGTTTTGGTTTGGTGGCCAGCACTTCACTCAGTTGTGGTTGCGCGATGGCAGCAACGGCCAATATGCCCTGTGGGGTCTGGGTACCAGCCATGGCGTGCAGTACCTCGCCGGTGACAATCCGGGTAGGTACTTGGGCCTGATCAAGAAGCTGATCAAACTCCTCGTGGCTTTCGAGGAAACCGCCCACTACATAGACAGCCTGGACGAGATTATCGTCCTCAAGGTGGGCCTTAAGTGCTTCTCGCACCGCTTGGGGTCCTTCGACGAGGAACTCCCCGGTAGCTTCACGCCCCTTGCGGTTGGCCAGGCGGGCCACGGCCTTTACTTTCTCGGCGCGCGGATTGGTCATCACTTCAGCGGAAAAACTGCTCATATATCGAGAATACCGGTAGAAACACTAATGGGTGGGTTCCGCGTAAACGCGGTACCCACCCATCGGTGTGATCTGTCCTACCTGAGCCTTAGCTCAAAGGGAGAAAAGATTTACTTCATCTGCTGGCGGGATTCTCCACCAGCTGGTTCGAAGCCTGCAGCCTTAGCAGCTTCGATCGAGTTGAACCAGAACTCTGCTTCAGTCTGCTCGTACCAGGTCGAACCTGGAACGTGGTACTTGTTCGAGTCGGCATTGCCCTTGATTACGAAGCCTTCTGGAGCATCCTGGCCTTCAACAGCCTTGAATACGCCTTCGCCCTCGGTGGACTTTGCAGCAGCCTTTGGAGCCTTTGCAGCCTTAGGTGCCTTAGCAGCCTTTGGAGCAGCAACTTCAGCAGCACCGCGTGGAGCGTTGACGTCAGCTGGAAGAGCTTCCTTTGCAAGCTTTACCAAGGTAGCGAAAGCGTTCGAGTCCGAAACAGCCAGCTCTGCGAGCATACGACGGTCAACCTCGATCTCAGCAGCCTTCAGGCCCTGGATCAGACGGTTGTAGGTCATGCCGTTGGCGCGGGATGCAGCGTTGATGCGCTGGATCCACAGGCGACGGAAGTCACCCTTACGCTTACGACGGTCGTTGAAGCTGTAAACGAACGAGTGGAGCAACTGCTCCTTAGCCTTACGGTACAGGCGCGAACGCTGACCGCGGTAACCCTTTGCGCGTTCCAGAACGACGCGACGCTTCTTGTGGGCGTTTACTGCCCGCTTCACACGTGCCACGTGTGTACTCCTTCAAGTCGGTTCCCCAGTGCTTGCACTATGCAAGGTGGGAGAAATCTATGGTGGTGGGGTTATAACTTCCCCGTGTTGCGAAAGGGAGAGCTTAGAGGCCCAGCATCCGCTTGATGGTCTTTACATCGGCCTTAGCGACGATCTGGTCAGAAGCCAGGCGACGAGTAACGCGCGAGGACTTGTGCTCCAGGTAGTGGCGACGGTTGGCCTGCTGGCGAGCGAGCTTACCGCTACCGGTGAGCTTGAAGCGCTTCTTGGCGCCACTGTGAGTCTTGAACTTCGGCATAGCTGCCGTTCTCCTAACGTGCTCCATCCGGCAAAATTACCGAATGGGGATCATCCGAAGCGGGCCCCGTTGAGGTGACCGCTGTTGTTCTCTTGTAGTTGGATCTTCCGAAAAGGAAGATCCTTCACCATAAACGGTGACGGGCTCGAAAGCCCAACAGGCTTGGCTAGGCGTCGCCTTCAGCTGCCTGACGCGCCTGCTCCAACTTGGCGCGGGCTTCGTCATCCATTGAAGCGGCAACGTTCTGGCCCTCGGTCTCAGCTGGAGCGTCGGTGCGGATCTTGCGCTTAGCCGAATCACGGCCACCGGACTTCTGCTGCTGCTGTTGTTCGCGGCGAGCCTCTGCCTTGTTCTTCAGCGGACCAACAACCATAACCATATTTCGGCCATCGATGCGTGGGCTGGATTCGATCAATCCGACCTCAGCGACGTCTGCTGCAAACTTTTCTAGCAAGCGGATACCCATCTCTGGACGCTGCTGTTCACGACCGCGGAACTGGATCATGGCTTTCACCTTGTCACCAGCGCCCAGGAAGCGCAGTGCATGCCCAACCTTGGTCTCGTAGTCGTGAGTATCGATCTTTAGACGGAAGCGTACTTCCTTCAAGATCGTGTTGGTCTGGTTCTTACGAGCTTCACGAGCCTTGACAGCGGCTTCGTACTTGTACTTGCCAAAGTCCATCAGTTTGCACACTGGAGGCTTGGCGTTGGGTGCCACCTCGACCAAGTCCAGATCGGACTCATGAGCCAAACGAAGCGCGTCCTCGATGCGGACGATGCCTACCTGCTCACCATTGGGGCCGACGAGACGTACCTCTGGCACGCGAATGCGCTCATTAATGCGTGGATCGCTGATGTGTCACTCCTGAAATTCGTAATCATAACCGCAAACGAAGAAGGCCCCCGTCTGCGATTGCAGGCGAAGGCCAAAAGAGAAACGACATAACGATAGGCGCAAATATTTGCGCCTGCGTTTTCAGATTGCATTACTGCGATCCTGCCGAGGTACCCGGAAGCCTGGAAACGGCGACAGCGGGTGGGAGATGGCCTCCACTTGCATGGCTCAATACTAGTACGAATCTCTTGTCCAGAACTAACTGAACGTCATGAGAAGTACCGGCATCGAGTCGGTCTGTGACAAGCTTAGCAGTATGAGTACCGAAGACACCAACTCGCATCAGCACCTCGTCGATCAGCAGGTGCGCGACATCGCCGAAGTTCCGGCCGTAGAAATCATCACCACCGCAGCTGTTCACCTGATGAGCGCCGCAGCAGTTAAATGCGGCCTTGCTGAAGGCGCAGACGCCGAAGAACTAAAAGATCTAGACGAAGCACGCAAGCTCATCACCGCGCTTGCAGGCCTAGTCACCGCTGGCGCACCGGAGATTGGCTCGCAGCACGCAGCTCCTCTGCGCGACGGTCTGCGCAGCCTCCAGCTGGCATTCCGCGAAGCTTCACTGATCCCAGATGCCCCCGGCAAGGGTCCAGGCGAGAAGTACACCGGCGCTGTCAACTAAGAAATTTTCGCAGTTTTTAAGAGATTAACATCATGGGCTCGACTCCACTTTGGAGCGGGCCCATTGTTGTCTCCGCCACGTCGAATCGGCCTTTCCTGCAAATGCGTGAGCGCTAGTGTTGGATTATGAAGATCCTTGAACAGCCAACACTCGATGCCAACTCGTTTCGTTTGCGTCCCTTTTTGGACAACGACGTTGTGGCGGTTCAGCAAGCTTCAGCAGATCAGTACATTTCACACATCACTACCCTTGCCTTTGAATCAACGCGTGAACAAGCTCTGAGCTTTATTCAGCGCCAACGCCAACGGGTCATCGACAAAACCGGCTATTCCTTCGCCATTGCCGATGCAGGATCTGATCTGGTTGTCGGTCAGATTGGATTATGGCTACGCAACGCTGACCGGGGTCGGGCCAGTATCGGGTATTGGATCGCCAAGGAGCATCGTGGCCGTGGCATCATCACTCGCGCACTAGAAACCCTCAGCATCTGGGGTTTGGCGCATCCGGGCATTCATCGCCTCGAACTTTATGTAGAGCCGTGGAATCTGGCTTCATGGCACGCAGCGCAAGCCTGCGGCTTTGAACGGGAGGGATTACTTCGCGGTTGGGAAATTATCAACGGCAAACCCAAGGACCTCTACATGTACTCACGACTGAGCTGACAACTTTCGGTCATGCCGCCGATTAGACGGTGGTTTCCCAACGACGTTTCTGAGCACGGCGTACCCGGCGACGAATCTGCTGGGCAGCCAACGCAACGAGCACAACCACTGCGGCCATGACACCAATGGCGACAAAGGCGTAATCAGGACCGACGTTGTCGACAAATAGTCCGGTGACCGGGGAGCCCAAAGCGGTACCGGCGGTCATGGCAGAGCCATACCAACCCATGGCTTCGCCACGGCGCTTTTCTGCCACCAGATCCGTGAGCCATTCTGAGGCAGCGGACAATGTCGGGGCGCAAAGGAAGCCTGGCAAAGCGGAGAGCAAAGCCAAGGACCATGTATCCCACGCGAAGTACATGGGAATGGTCAAGATCGCCATGAACAGCAAGAGCAATAGTGGCGAGACAACGCGCTTCATGGATCCGTAGATGAGTCCACCGATCAGCGAGGCCCCGCACCAGAAGAAGAAGACCAGACCCAACTGGTTGCTTTGCATTGATGCATCAAGCTCCGCGACGATCGATACTTCGGTTCCGGTCAACAGCATGCCAGCACCGGCCGAGGCAATGAATACGGCCAGGACCGAAGCGCTAACCCAGTTGAACCGGCTTTTAAATGCCCGCCCACGTTTCTTGATGCGGGATCGCGCCGATTTCCAGCCGGCCAAGATCAGCTCGCCTTCAACCTCTTGAACACCCATCGGTGCTGCGGCGATAAAGCTGGCTTCCGCACCGAGACGTTCTTCATGAGCGTTAGACCGCAAGGCTATGGCCTTCGGGTCATCACTTCGTGTTGGAGGATTCAGGATCATCAAGGCAAAACCGGCTAGAGATGCGGTAACACCAATAACGCTCAGTCCGATAACGCTGCTGATCTGGGTAGCGACGATCCCTGCGCTGGCAGGTCCAACAATGAATACGAGTTCCGTAGCGGTGGCATCCAAAGCAAAGGCCGTGCGACGTTGCTCTCCGGTGGTCATGATTCCCAGAGCTGTACGCACCACGGAGAATACCGGCAGAGCGAAAAGGCCACCGATGAAAGCCAAAGGATAAACCCAGACCAGCGGCACGTGCGGTACGGTGCACCAAACGATGGTCTCAACGATCACCGAGGGAAGCATGGCTCGGCGCAGGCCCCAGGTGTCAACGCGAGCACCACGCCATGGCGCACCGATAGCAATACCAACAGTCATCAATGCGGTGACAAGGCCAGCTGATACCCATGACTGGTCTAGGTCATTTACTAGGTGCAAGAGCAACAACATGCTCAATGCCGAGTGAGGAAGTCGGGCAATCATGCCGATCAGCAACAACAGCGCAATCTGCGGCTGACGCAAAATCTGCAAATAGCTTTTCATGCCCGAAGTGTTCCTTTGCTAGGTAAGGAGCCCGCCGAGTCTAGCTAGGCGCGCTGTGCAAACTAAGTTCTAAAGAATCCACCGCTTCGGTGAATTCGGAGTTTTGGGACAGTCGTCCCTGAATTGCGCTGGTAATTTCCTGCGCTTGGCTAGGGCTTGTCCCCTGTGCGAAAACAAACTGTAAATTAAGTTCTGGTCCGGAACCACCGCCAAGAACGACTTGGCCGTCCTTGGTTCTTGAGCCTACTCCCCTGCCCGGCGCCAGCTTCACTGCCTGCAACTGCGTGAAACCTTCGGTGGCGTTTTGGACTAGGTTGGCGATCTGCTGATTCTGATAACTCGGAATCCATTCGATCTGTTTGGCTAGGTTCCAGACCCCGGGTCGTCGAAGGACAAAGGTAAATTCGCTACCAGGGTCTAGAACTAGTAGTTGGCAATCTTCGCTGACCGCTGAGAGTGCTGCGCGGGGAGCAAATACTGCCACCGGACGAGCTTCCTTATGCCAAGCCTGAAGTCGTTCCACCGTGGTGAAAATTGGAAGCGCCATACGACCATCCGGTGCTTTGATTTTCACCAGTGCCATGTCGGCTTCTTTATCAGCGGCGAAGCCGTGGTCACCCATAGCTTCTTCGCCTAGCTGAGCTACAACGGCAACAAACACTCGGGCTGAGGACATGGCCTTGTGAACTTCCAGCTCGGAACCGCGACCGGCTTGTAGCTCAGTCAGTGCCGCCATGACTTTTGCGTCGGCGCTGCCGTCGTCTTTATCAAAGTTATGTAGCGGGTTGCCCTCACCGCTAAGGTCGCGTCCATCCCAACTCTGACCTGCCGAGTCGGCGGGTGAACCGGCCTGCGCCAGCGCGGCGACGATGTGTCCCGGCAGGTGGCGTTTAGGCGCTGATTCGTTGTGCTCCGTGCTCATAAGTCCATGCTATCTGGGGAATCGATGTTGGTGCAGGGTAGTTTTGATTCTTCATTCATGAGCTTGAACACCACTTGTCGATGACGTCAGTCAATAATTGCCCAATTCGCTAGCTAGTTACCGTCATTTGGGTCAGCTGCAGTGAGTTCAATTTCAGAACAAAAAATTGACGGTTTGAAAGCCTAGGCTTTCAAACCGTCAATAGTGAAGATCAGCTCGCGTTAGCGACGACCGGCAACGTCCAGCGCTTCTTGAAGCGTGAACTGACCAGAGTACAAAGCCTTGCCCATAATTGCGCCTTCGATACCCTCAGGAACAAGTTCGCGCAATACCCGCAGATCCTCTAGCGAAGAGATTCCGCCGGAAGCTACAACAGGCTTATTGGTCTTAGTAGCAATCTCGCGAAGCAATTCAACATTTGGTCCGCGCAAGGTGCCGTCCTTGGTTACGTCAGTTACGACGTAGCGGGCGCATCCTGCGTCTTCCAAACGTGCCAGAACTTCCCATAGATCGCCACCGTCTTTGGTCCATCCGTGGCCTGAAAGCGTAGTGCCTCGCACGTCCATGCCCACAGCAATTTTATCGCCATGGCGAGCAATCGCCTTTTTGGTCCATTCAGGGTTTTCAAGTGCCGCGGTGCCAAGGTTCACGCGAGTGGCACCGAACTCCAACGCACGGTCCAAGGACGCATCGTCGCGGATACCGCCGGAGAGCTCAACCTTGATGTTCAGTTCCTGTGCGATGCGCTGGACAATCTCGACGTTGCTGCCACGATCAAATGCCGCGTCCAAATCAACGAGGTGGAGCCACTCAGCTCCAGCGTTCTGCCATGAAAGTGCGGCTTCTAACGGGTCGCCATAGCCAGTCTCGGAGCCCGCTTCGCCCTGAACTAGGCGCACGGCCTGTCCTCCGGCGATGTCTACGGCAGGCAAAAGTTCGAGGATTGGTTGCTCGCTCATAATGTCCTTAGTGAAGTAGCGAATGTTCTAAAGGGTCAGTATCCACGCGGCGATGATGCTCATGCCTGCGAGTACCCAGAGTGCGATAACCCAAGAGATATGGGCCTTTTGGCTTTTGAGGGAGATGGCGCCACCTGCGAGGAAAGCACCGACGAACCCAAGCACGATAGTCCACATGTTTAGAGGGTGTCCAACCAGTTGCGCAACAGTCGGGCTCCAGCGTCGCCAGACTTTTCGGGATGGAACTGAACGGCCGACAGCGGACCGTTTTCGACTGCAGCGACGAACGGAGTTCCGTGCGTACTCCACGTGACCTGCGGTGGTGTCATGGCAGGCTGAGTAACGTCAAATTCCCACTTCTGCACTGCGTATGAGTGAACAAAGTAGAATCGTTCGTTTTCAACGCCAGCAAAAAGCTTGCTTCCCTCTGGAGGCTGTACGGTGTTCCATCCCATGTGCGGGATAACATCGGACTTCAGACGCTCCACAGTTCCCGGCCACTCGCCGATGCCCTCGGTTTTCACCCCGTGCTCCACGCCTTGTTCAAAGAACACTTGGTGGCCAACGCAGATACCCAAGACTGGCTGTCCTCCGGCAATGCGGCGACCAATCCAGCGAAGCGATCCGGTAGCGGTGAGTTGTTCCATGACCGATGCGTAGGCACCTACGCCTGGAACGACTAGACCGTCAGCAGCAACAATTTTCTTTGGATCCGCCGTGAGTTCAACCGACGCGCCAGCAGCTTCCAGCGCACGAACGGCAGATCGGACGTTGCCCGAACCGTAGTCGAGAACTACTACATTTTTCTTTGCCACTTAAAGGGCACCCTTCGTGGATGGAATCTTGTCGCCCATGCGCTCATCAAGTTCGACTGCTTCGCGCAGTGCACGAGCAAATGACTTGAACTGAGCTTCAACGATGTGGTGCGGGTCGCGGCCAGAGAGGACCTCGATGTGTGCACAAATCTGAGCGTGGAATGTGATGGCTTCAAATACGTGGCGAGTCATCGATCCGGTGAAGTGACCACCAATAAGGTGGTATTCCTGACCAGCTGGTTCACCGGAGTGCACCAGGTACGGACGACCGGAAACGTCGACCACTGAACGAGACAACGCCTCATCTAGTGGCGCGTACGAGGTGCCGAACCGACGAATTCCCGCCTTATTACCAAGGGCTACACGCAGAACCTCACCGATGGTGATCGCGGTGTCTTCAACGGTGTGGTGCACATCGATGTGAGTGTCACCCGTGGCTCGCACGGTGAGATCGATCAGCGAATGCTTAGACAACGCCGTAAGCATGTGGTCGTAAAACGGCACAGAGGTGCTGATCTCAGAAACGCCAGTTCCGTCGAGATCTAGCTCAACAAAAATCGACGATTCGCTGGTGACGCGTTCCATGCGGGCGCGACGTGCGCCAATCAATTCGGCAGACATGTCTTCCTTCGCTTGATCCTGATTAGTTGTCCGCGCCGAGCAGTTCGGCGAGACGATCCAAGAATGCTGTAGTTTCTGATTCGGTTCCGGCAGTTACGCGCAGCGTACCCGGGATCCCATTGTCGCGGACAATGATGCCAGCTTCCAGCAACCCCTCCCAGATGGAGTGGGGATCAGCGAGCCCGCCAAAAAAGACAAAGTTGGAGTCTGAGACTGAGGGTTTGAGACCCAATTCCTTGAGACGATCAACAATTCGGTCACGCTGGGTTTTGATGTCCTCAACCTGAGCAAGCAACAATTCAATGTTTTTCAGGGCCGCGATGGCCGTTGCTTGGGTGACTGCCGAGAGGTGATAAGGCAATCGAACCAAACGAATCGCATCGGTTACTTCTGGCGCTGCCGCTAGGTAACCCACGCGGGCTCCAGCCAGACCGAAGGCCTTGGACATGGTCCGCGAAACGATCAGACGCTGTCGGCCTTCAAGCAAGGTGAGTGCTGATTTAGTACTTGCCAGGGAGAACTCGGCGTACGCTTCATCGACGATGACTACACCATTGTGTTCGCTCATTGCGTCGTACACTTCGGTGATGACATCAAGCCCGAGAGCGGTGCCGGTTGGGTTATTGGGGGAACAAAGGAAAACGATGTTCGGTTTGTTTTTGCGAACCTGTTCGGCGGCGGACTGCGCAGAGAGCGTGAAGTCTTCTGCCCGTTCTCCTGCGATGTACGCGGTGTCAGTACCGCTGGCCAGCAACGGGTACATGGAATAGGTTGGGCCAAAGCTCATTAGGCTTCGGTTCGGACCACCGAATGCTTGCAAAATTTGTTGCAGAATCTCGTTGGAACCGTTGGCGGCCCACATGTTCTCTGCAGTTAGTCCGTGGCCAAGATAGTCGGCCAGCAATTCACGAAGTTCGGTGAATTCGCGATCAGGGTATCGATTAAGAGTTGTCGCAGCTTTGGCGACTTCTTGTGCGATGGCTTCCACGACCGTAGTTGGCAATGGATGGGTGTTCTCGTTGACATTCAGCTGGATGGGCACGTCGATTTGTGGTGCGCCATATGGGGATAGCCCGCGGAGATTCTCACGCAAGGGCAGCTGACTCAAAAGTTCACTGCGGTCATTCACGCAACAAGTCTACGTGTGGACGGGCTTGGGCAGTGAATCCGCTACGAACCAAGGTAACAATCGCTTGACCACGTTTTACCTTTAGCCAGCAAGCACTGGAATCGACAGCGAGTCGCCGACATGAATCTGAGTGCCATCAAGCGAGTTCATTTCCGAGATGTGACTAACGGCTGAGGTGACGTCGTAACCTTCAGCGTATTCGCTGGCCAGACTCCAGAGCGTATCGCCAGGGATGACGGTTACGTCTACCGTTTCAACTCCCTCAGGTACTTCCGATGATGCGTGAGCATCCGACGCGAACATCGAGAAGAAGAAGGCCGCGGCGACAGTTAAGGCGAACACTGGAATCCCGATAAGGACGGCCCAGCCCCGGCGGTTGATGCGGATCTTCATTGGTGAACGGGTTTCGTTTGAGTCAAGTGCGACAGTTGCCATGACTATGTCTCCTCAGAAATAGTTGTGATGCGAAGTTGTGTTCGATGATTTAGATTCGAAGACTTGTTCGAATCTAGTACATCTGTTCTAACAGAGCTTTGTCGAACTTGTCCAGAAGTT
Source organism: Glutamicibacter sp. MOO4 (assembly GCF_056934395.1). Taxonomy (NCBI): domain Bacteria; kingdom Bacillati; phylum Actinomycetota; class Actinomycetes; order Micrococcales; family Micrococcaceae; genus Glutamicibacter; species Glutamicibacter sp. MOO4. The sequence goes on along the minus strand of NZ_CM167800.1, from coordinate 562,364 downwards.
TTCGAACAAATCTTTGAAAGAACGGAACTTATCTACTAAGATTTCGAAGTAGACGAGCAATGAAAACATCACACCATCTAGCTCCGACAGTTTGGACTCACGAACTTTCGACTGCTTGCTAGGGAAGGCAAACTCTCATGTCAGCTTCACAACGCACTCCGCGATCGAATGCCCGTTCGCTGACGATTCGCCAAAAGAAGATCCTGGAAACGATCCAACGGTCTATCGGAAAGAACGGCTATCCACCATCGATGCGTGAGATTGGTGACTCCGTTGGCCTCAAGAGCTTGTCTAGCGTCACTCATCAGTTGAGCCAACTCGAAAAGCTCGGATACATTCGGCGCGACCCTCGACGTCCCCGCGCAATGGAAATCCTTCTTCCGCTGCAGTTGGCTGACGATAAGGACGAGTCACAGACAACGGAAGTACCCGCTACTGCCGCTGCCGACGATGCCATGGTGATCGAGCTCAGTACTTCAGCCGACACCACCATGGTTCCTTTAGTTGGTCGAATTGCCGCAGGTGGTCCGATCCTTGCCGATCAGTCCGTGGAAGATGTTTTCTCGTTGCCACGCCAGCTAGTGGGTCATGGAGAACTGTTCATGCTCAAGGTTTCAGGCGACTCAATGGTCGACGCTGCGATTTGCGACGGTGACTGGGTAGTTGTTCGTCGTCAGCAGACTGCAGATAATGGCGACATTGTTGCCGCTTTACTGGACGAAGAAGCGACTGTAAAGACTTTCCGTCAGCGCGACGGTCACACTTGGCTGTTGCCGCAGAACTCCCGCTACGAGCCTATTCTTGGTGATGCGGCCACGATCATGGGCCGTGTTGTTTCGGTAATGCGTTCGCTCTAAATAGAGATCTGATCAATGTGGGGCAGATGCCATTGGCATCTGCCCCACATCGTCTAGCTAAATCAATTTCGACTGTCGGACTCACAAGCAGCAGCTGCACTGAATATCATCCAGCGCTGGACTGCAGCCGAGAGCCTGCGTGGTTCCTGATCTACCAAACTGTTGGCGGTCGCCACGACCATCGTGCGTGCTGTCGACCGCGTCCTGCCATCAAGGCGCACATCATTAGCGGCCAGGGCCAGATACCTGACCAAGATTCCAGCAAACAAGTTGCCGTCGCCACCGCCGTTCAGCGAAAGCGCACCGGTGCTGTCGGTCAAGTATTGTGCACTGGCGTGGATCAGCATTGTTGAGTGCTCTAAATCAGCATCTGATCCCAACTCCAGCAAAGCGCCTAGAACCGGCCCTTGGTTATAGGTATAGAGCGCGTCCTCGATCCTGTGCCCGTCCGGCACCAACCGCAGCCCGTCCAAGTACAGCCCGCTGTCAATGCTAAACAGTCTTGCCCGTAGCCAGCTAAGTAGCTTCCGTGATTGGTCGCGTTCACCATTCCGGGCAAAAAATAGAGCGGCTGGTGCGTTAGCCGGCGCGTTTTTGAAGTCCTTCTTCCGGGACCAATACATTCCACCATCTAGGACATCGTCAATGGCTCCGTTGAGCTGTTTTCTCAAAGTGGTGACAGCCTGTTTGGCATTAGCTGAGCTGTGACCATCAAGGCGACGTGAGAATGAAAGTAATCTTTGGCTCGCCAAAGCTAGCCAAGCCATGTCATCAAAAAAGTAGTTTGGGAAGACACCGAAGTTCCGCAGCCGGATCCCCCGCAATAGCTCGACGGCTCGCTGAAGTTCCCGGTGCGCTGCATCTAAGTCATTGTCAGCCAGGTAGGCATAGCCGTCGTCGATGATGGCATCTAGGTAATGAGCCTGCCACCAGTAATTCCACTCGCGTAGCGGATGCGAAATCCCGTTGAGGTCACTGAGCATGCTGCCGTCACGAAGCTGGTGCGCCTTGCTGTACGGCAGCCCAATCCACGTTCCGGGCAGTCCAAGAAGACGTTGCCCAAAACGTGAGTGGGTGTCTTGCGCGGCGGTGCGGGCAAGTGTCTTCCAAGACTCCATAGTGCCTTCCGGAGATAAAGATTCCTCTACTTGGCACAGACATTAGCATCTGGCGTAAATGAATCTAGATGGCGCACCGTAGGTGCTTACGCCTACTTCTCTTCTTCGGGTTTGAGCCGCTCTAGGACACCGGTAATAACCTTCTTATCCACGGTGGGCCACATCGGTGGCAGCGTGGCCTTCAAGAAGCTGCCATAGCGTGCAGTGGCCATGCGTGAATCCAAAACCGCCACAACTCCGCGGTCATTGATAGAGCGAATGAGTCGTCCTGCACCCTGCGCCAACCGGATGGCAGCATGAGTCGCTGAGACCTGCATAAAGCCATTGCCGCCGTGTTTAGCAACATCCTCGGTGCGGGCTTTAGAAATCGGGTCATCCGGACGCGGGAAGGGAATCTTGTCGATGATCACGAGTCGGCAGGAATCTCCGGGTACGTCGACACCTTGCCACAGGGTCATCGTGCCAAAGAGACAGGTGTCGCGTTCAGCTGCAAACTGTTCAACCAAGGATTTCATGCTTGCTTCGCCCTGGCACAGAATCTCCACGTCCAATCGTTCCCGAAGGATGCTGGCAGCTTCCTCTGCTGAGCGTTTGGAAGTGAATAGCGCCAGTGCGCCACCGCCCGAGGCCTTGATCAGGTCCTCGATTTCGTCCAAGGTCTCCGCGGCTAGCTGCCGGCCCGGCTTGGGTAGGTGCTTGGCAACGTAGAGAATGCCCTGCTTTGGGTAGTCAAATGGACTACCTACGTCAACGCCGGTCCAGGTCGGAGCTCCTGCACCCATCAATCCCAAGGAACCCGCTACCGCATCAAACTGCGAACCGATAGCCAGTGTTGCGCTGGTCAGCACTACAGTGCGGCCGTCGAATAGCCCCTCTCGGAGCTTTCCCGCCACCGACAATGGTGCCACGTTGAGTGTTGCCGGTTGCGAATCGTCAGCTTCAACATATCCGCGGCCTTCCACAAATTCGCGTGGTCGAGTTGTGTAGAGGACTTCTCGGCGTTCTTCGGATTCAAGCATACGGATGGCATCATCCATCACTGCCTGCATCTGGGATCGAGCGGTCTGCCGTCCGCCATCTGCTGGTGCATTGGCTTCCGGTTTGGACAATGCAAGAATGAGCCGGGCCTGCTCCACAATGTCGTTGAGGGCAATGCCCATATCCTCACGCAGACCCTGTTCTAGCAGGCCGGTAGGAATTCCGGTCAAAGACTTTTCAAGCCGGTTGGAAGCCTTGACCATCTCATCTACGTTGACTCCGCAATGGCGTTTAGCACCGCCTGCGGCTGTCATTACGGTACGCGCCGACAATGCTCCAGAGACCGAGCTTGTCACTCGGTCTTGAAGCTCGTGGGCCTCGTCAATGATTGCTACTTCAAAGTCTGGAAGTACCGACAGGCCTTCGAAAGCTGAGACGGCTAGCAAGGCGTGGTTGGTAATCACGACGTCTGCTTCAGATGCCCGCGCGCGAGCCATCTCGGAGAAGCATTCGTCTGCCATGGGGCACTTTTGAGATCCCAGGCATTCCATTGCTGAAACTGAAACCTGTTTCCATGCCTTGTCGCTGACGCCAGGAACCAGTTCGTCACGGTCACCGGTATCGGTACGATCAGCCCATTCACGAAGCTTTAAGACTTCGCTGGCTAGCGGTGAGTAGGTCGTGCCCGCAGGGACGGCCGGCTCATCCATAGTGAACAGCGTGCCTTCATCATCTGGGTATCCGCCGCCGAGTTTATATTGGCACAGATAATTTGAGCGCCCCTTGAGCAGGGCGACATCCATGGGACGCGAGAGCTTGCCCTTGAGAGATTCGAGTAACCGTGGCACGTCACGACCGACAATCTGCGCCTGCAGTGCCAGCGTAGCGGTGGAGACAATCACTGGCTTAGCGCTAGTTTGCGCGTGAGCCAGCGCCGGAATCAGGTAGCCCATGGACTTACCCGTTCCGGTGCCGGCCTGCACCAGCAAGTGTTCTTCATCTTCCAAGGCGGTCACCACATGCTTGACCATTTCCTGTTGGCCCGTGCGCATGGCACCACCCATGGAAGTGACCGCGGCCTCGAGAAGTTCCAGGGCCTGCTCTTGCTTATCCATGAATGTTGAAGTTCTCCAACTCTGCAGCCAAGGAATCACGTACCTTGACGATCATCCGAGTGCCATCATCTAAATATTCACTTTCCAGAATTTCAGATTCACTCTGGTGTAGCTTCGCGATCAAATCCCCACGGTTGTAAGGAATAAGAACTTCAAGCTGAATTCCGGGTCGTGGAATCAAGGCGCTGATCTTTTCAAGCAGCTCTTCAATTCCTTCACCCGTGTGCGCCGAAACCACCGACGTGTTCGATTCACGGTTACGGATACGTTCAATGACAAATGGGTCAGCAACATCGGCTTTGTTCAGCACAATAACTTCAGGGATGTTCAGTGCGTCAACTTCGCCGAGCACCGTGCGTACCGCTTGAATCTGTCCTTCGGGATCCGGATGCGCAGCGTCAACCACGTGCAAGATCAGATCCGAATCCGCGATTTCTTCCAAGGTTGAGCGGAAGGCTTCCACCAGCTGTGTTGGAAGGTTCGACACAAAACCGACCGTGTCGGCCAGGGTGTAGGTCAGACCGTCTTCCGTGGAGGACTGACGCACGGTTGGATCCAAGGTGGCGAACAGTGCGTTCTCCACCAAAACCCCAGCGTTAGTCAGGCGATTAAGCAACGAGGACTTCCCGGCGTTGGTGTATCCAGCGATAGCTACAGCCGGAACTTCGTTGCGTTTTCGGTTGGCGCGCTTGGCCTCACGAGCCGGCTTCATCGCCTTGATTTCACGGCGAAGCTTGGCCATGCGGTCGCGAATACGGCGGCGATCCATTTCAATCTTGGTTTCACCAGGTCCACGCGAACCGATACCGCCACCGGCAGCACCAACACGGCCACCAGCCTGACGAGACATCGACTCACCCCAACCGCGAAGGCGTGGCAGAAGATATTCAAGCTGAGCAAGCTCGACCTGAGCTTTACCCTCACGGGATGCCGCATGCTGTGCAAAGATATCGAGAATCAAGCTGGTGCGGTCAATAACCTTGACCTTGACGATATCCTCCAGCGCACGGCGCTGGGAAGGTGCCAGTTCGGCGTCAACAACAACGGTATCGGCGCCGGTTGAGGCAACGATTCCGCGCAGTTCTTCAGCCTTGCCTGATCCAAGGAAGGTCGAAGGGTCTGGCTTGCTGCGTCGCTGAACGACGCCGTCAAGAACCTCAGAGCCAGCGGTCTCAGCCAGTGCAGCTAGTTCACGCAGGGAGTTTTCGGCATCAGTAACTGTGCCTTCGTTCCAAATGCCGGCAAGGACTACGCGTTCTAGGCGCAGCTGGCGATACTCAACCTCGGTAACGTCTTCCAGCTCGGTAGACAGGCCGGCAACACGACGCAGAGCGCGTCGCTCAGCTAGATCGTCTTGGTCTCCGTCGAACTGGGACAGGCCAGAAGAGAAACGGTTCAGCGCTGTAGCTTGGCCGGAGAAGATTGAAGAATCTTCCTCGCCGAAGTGCTGGATTTGTGGACTCTGGGCTTCATCAGCTTCGAGGATCCGGTCGATAGCGGCCTGGATCTGGGCATCATCCATTGATGCCGAATCGTGCTCGTGTGACTCGGAGTTAGTCATGGTCTCCTTAGAAGTACTTCGCTTTCCAGAATAGTGCCGAGGACCCCCACTTCGCGACGTGGCGCGTTGGGAGTCAGTCGTTTCATCACTCATTCGTAATCCTTTGCAAAGGCAATCAAATCTGCAGTTAGTCAGGTGAATGCTGGGTTACCGAGGCGCAAAGTCGATTGGCAAGGAGTGTGATGCACAACTTACGGAAAACAAAAAAGACTTCGCCGTCTACTGATTCGCTGTTCGGGCACGCCAAATCGGCACGCCTGCTTCAGGGAAATCACGAGGTAACCACAGCGGTTACGTCTTAGACGAATACGAAAGTCATACGGAAAACTCTATCAGTGAAAATTCTGCTTGCCTATATCGCTTTGATCACGTTGAATGCGCTGGTCTTTGGCCCGACGACGCACAACGATAAACTTTGGTCATGACCTCGGATCATTACTTCACCGCCAGCCCGGCTTCGGCAGACGAACGTCGCACCATTGAGGTTGAGCTTAATGGCTCGACTCGCAAGGTTCAGACGGCTTCTGGGATCTTCTCACCCACCGGGCTAGACAAGGGCACTGCTGTTCTCTTGCAATACGTCCCGACCCCGCGCGGACGCGTATTGGACATTGGCTGCGGTTGGGGACCGATTACCTTGACTGCGGCGGAGCAGTCTCCCGAATCCGAAGTTTATGGCTTAGATGTTAATGAACGTTCCATCGAACTGACGCGACTGAATGCGCAGAGTTTGGGGCTGAAAAATGTCATTGTCGGTACCCCCGATTCCGTTGACCCTCAGCTTCAGTTCGATACGATCTGGTCCAATCCCCCAATTCGCATCGGCAAGGAAGCACTACACGAGCTGTTGCTGCTGTGGCTTCCGCGCTTGGCACCGGGCGGAGATGCCTGGCTGGTAGTCCAAAAGAACCTGGGCAGTGATTCCTTGCAAAAGTGGCTTGTTGAGCAATTGCCAGCACAATGGTCGGTGACTCGCGAAGCGACGTCCAAAGCGTTCCGTGTACTGAAGGTTTCACGTCCGGCCTAAGCTGAACAGAAAAACTGCAGGACCTAGTTGAAACTAGGTCCTGCAGTTTTTTGCTTTGCTCAAAGACCTTTAGGCAGCGCCGATTACCCCGCGGCCCACAAGCTCAGCCGGGCCAGAAAGAATCGTGTCTTCTCCCCCGGCCGCATTTTCACGGAACTCTACGCCGACTACGCCTCCGGGAACTGCCACCGCCCATTGGTTGATCAATGCTGTGCCGCGAGCCCAGTAGCGGACGGCAGCTGCTGCCGCACACGCGCCAGTGCCACATGACAGCGTCTCTCCGACTCCACGTTCATGTACTCGCATGCGCACTTGAGCTACACCGTCTTCTTCGATCAACGGATCACTAGGCACCACAAATTCAACGTTGGTGCCGTTAGGTGGTGTTGGAGCCACATCTGGGGCCTGGAATAGATCAAGGCTTTCAAGCATGTCGAGGTCAGGTAATGCCACCACGGTGTGCGGGTTACCCATAGTGATGCTCAAAGCTGGAAGGGCCTGCTCCCAGCCGCGAGGCTTAACCATGGAATCGACGGACTCTGCCGTAGCTTTCTCTTCATGGATCAATCCCCATGGTCCAAGATTCACTGCATAACCATCGACAATCCGGGTAATGGTTTTGATCCCTGCGCGACTACCGATCTGGATGCTCTGACCTACCTGCAGATCGACTAATCCCTCTGCAATAAGAAAGTGAGCAAAAGCGCGTACACCGTTGCCGCACATTTCAGCAATCGAGCCATCGCCATTGCGGTAGTCCATGAACCAATAAGCGTCTGGATTCTCCACGGCCTGTGTCTGGTATCCAGAGACCTGAGCGGTGGGAACTGCACGGATCAATCCGTCACCACCAATGCCAAAGCGCCGATGGCACAGCGCTGCTACTTGCTGTTCGCTCAGGTCTAGCTGGCCTTCTGGGTCCGAGATCAAAACAAAGTCGTTTCCCGTGGCGTGACCTTTAGCGAAAGGTTGCCCAGCTAATTGTTCTAGTTCGGTGGTGTACATCGATACTCCTAGCGTGTTGGTGCTTCGCTGGCCGAGCCAACGAGGGAAAGTGCTTTACCAATCAGGTCCGGTTCAGTGGGATTCAGCCAGCTCACCCGCGGGTCAGCGTTGAACCAGGTGATCTGACGACGGGCAAATTTACGGGTGGCGATAACAGTCTGGTTGATTGCCTCAGCCCTACTGATTTCTCCATCGAGATAATCGGTGTACTGCTGATAACCGATGGCGCGTGAAGCAGTTTTTCCCTCACGTAGCCCGTGTTCGAGCAGTCCTGCAACTTCTTCGGCTAGTCCCATCGCATCCATTTTGTGTACGCGTGATTCCAATGCTTCATGCAACGCCGAGCGATCGTAATTTAGTCCGATCTGAATGGCGGGAGCAAAATACTCGCGCTGTGGCATGTATGAGCTGAAGGGTCGGCCCGAGATTTCAAAAACTTCTAATGCCCTGACAGCTCGACGCACATCAAGATTTCGCGCAGCTGAAATGGGATCAACATCAGCTAGTCTACGGCGCAAGTCTCCGTCGCCCATAGCTTGAACTTCTGCGTCCAAGCGCTGACGAACATCAGGATCGGTGGGCGGAAAATCGATCACGTCCAAGGCAGCACGCACGTAGAGGCCCGAACCGCCCACCATAACCGGGACTTTTCCGCGTGCCCGGATATTCGCAAAATGCTCTCGTGCTTGGGCTTGGAAGGTAGCCACGGAAGCTTCCTGAGTAATGGACAAGGTATCCATCAAGTGGTGCGCAACTCCGCCACGTTCGGACACAGGAAGTTTTGCTGTTCCAATATCCATGCCGCGGTAAAACTGAAGCGCATCGGAGTTGACAATTTCCCCGTCCAGTTCCTGGGCGAGGGCGATGGCTAGATCGGATTTTCCGGTGCCGGTGGGACCGACTACTGCGATGACTGGTAATTGAGAATTTCTCATTCGGCTAGCTGCGCACCTTCAAAGTTGGCATACCCAAATTTGCACGGCCAGCAGTAGAGCTAGTTCCTATACTCGGTACACCGCAGCTTTCTGCCTGCGCCCGATCCCACGCATCTCCGGCGCGCGAACGACGTAGTTCAAACTGTTCCAGGCTCGGATCTGAGACTAAGTGGAAGGCAGCTACTTCGGTAATTGGTAAGGTCACTAAATCTCCGGGTCGAGGGGTTGGTGCACCGGCCGGCACTGAGAAGTGAACAAGACGCTGGTCCTGTCCCCGACCGGCCATGCGGTGCGTTTCTTCAGACTTTCGTCCGGATTGTTCGGTAACCATAACCTCAACAGTACGGCCAAGTTGCTTGGCGTTCTCCTCTTTGGAGATCCGATCTTGCAAAGCGGTGAGACGTTCGTAGCGTTCTTGGACCACTGCTTTGGGCAGCTGATCTTCCAAAGTTGCTGCCGGTGTCCCGGGCCGCTTGGAATATTGGAAGGTGAAGGCGGAGGCGAATCGCGACGCTTCCACAACATCCATGGTCGCTTGGAAATCTTCTTCGGTTTCTCCGGGGAATCCAACAATGATGTCGGTAGTTATCGCTGCATTCGGAATTTGTTCGCGGACTTTGTCCAAGATGCCCAAGAATTTTTTGGAGCGATAGGAACGGCGCATATCCTTGAGCACCTTGTCTGAACCGGACTGCAGTGGCATGTGCAACTGTGGCATGACATTGGGAGTCTGGGACATCGCCTCGATGACGTCATCAGTGAACGCAGCAGGGTGTGGACTGGTGAACCGGACGCGTTCCAGTCCCTGGATCTCTCCGCAGGCACGCAATAATTTGCCGAAAGCTAGACGGTCACCAAATTCGACTCCGTACGAGTTTACGTTCTGACCTAAAAGAGTGACCTCAATGGCACCATCATCAACGAGTGCTTGAATCTCCGCCAGAATTTCTCCTGGTCGCCGGTCTCGTTCCTTACCGCGCAGGGAAGGAACAATGCAGAATGTGCAGGTGTTATTGCAGCCCACCGAAATGGAGACCCACCCGGCGTAAACCGACTCACGTCGCGTAGGCAAAGTGGATGGAAAGACATCCAACGATTCAAGGATCTCCAGCTCCGCCTTTTTGTTGTGCTCTGAACGAGCCAGCAACGTGGGTAGAGAACCAATATTGTGGGTGCCAAAAACGACATCTACCCAAGGTGCCTTTTTGAGGATCGAGTCTCGATCCTTCTGGGCAAGGCAGCCGCCCACAGCGATCTGCATGGTTGGACGTTCTGCTTTGATGTTTTTGAGAATACCGAGGTTTCCGTAAAGCTTATTGTCCGCATTCTCGCGAACTGCGCAGGTGTTAAAGACGACGACATCGGCGACTTCATCTTCGCGCTCTTCTGGTTTGCGGTTCAGTCCCGCGTTTTCTAACAGACCTGAAAGACGCTCAGAGTCATGGACATTCATTTGGCAGCCAAAGGTACGCACTTCATAGGTTCGCGTCGCTTCTTCAGCGGTCGAGTTGCTATTGGTTTGTTGCTCAGTCACCCGTTAAGATTACCGAAACTTCGGTGGTACAGAAATATAGGTAACCCTAGGGTGAACCCCGGCTCCCCCACCTACGGCGGTGATCTTGTCGGGCCGTCGCCTGCGTTGATCTTCCAGATAAGATAAATCAGAGTAGTCGGGTACAAGATCATCTAAGACGAGGAAACTTGGGCATGCGTAGCTCCCGAAAGCGGTCAACAAGTTCCACTCCACCGCGGCCAAATCTCTCGCGGGGCATGAAAAAATTTCATTGGTGGATGGCTTCGCTAACGGCTCTACTCGTGCTGGTCGTACCGATTACGATCGGTGTCATCCCGCCGATCGATTACAAAACAGATAAATTGCTCTTTAATATTGGGCTGATCTCGGTGCTTGTTGGCGTGTGCGTCATAAGCATCTGGGTCTTCCAGAGCGTGGATGATTGGATCTTCCGGTTGAGCAGGCATTCCAAACGGCGAGAGTGACCGCTAGATCTCAGATCCGAAGCGCTCTTCCCATTCTTCGCGAGCAACTTTAAAGGCCATACCGCCGTTGTAACCTTTACGCCCGAGCATTCCTACCAACCGGCGCAGCGACCTATCTCGATCTACCCCCATCGATTCTGGGCGTAGTTTGGCACGGACAAGTTCACGAGCTCGCTGTTCCTCAGCCTCGTCGTCAATTTGTTCGAGCGCCTCGGCCGCAAGTTCATCGTCCACGCCTTTAGAACGTAGCTCGTGTTTGATGGCTCCGCGGGCAAGTCCGCGTGAACGGGCACGAGTGACTACCCAGGACTTGGCGAATCGTTGGTCATCAACCAAATTGATCTCTGCATAGCGCTCGATGACTTCATCAGCGATCTCTTCTGGGCATTCCTTGTCCAGCAGTTTATCTTTGAGCTGCTTGGCAGTCTTGTCACCAGCCGTTAGTTGGCGAAGCAAGATACCGCGAGCTTTTTCTCGCCACTGATCATCGCTAAGCTCTTCGGGTTCTCCCGATTCACGAGCTGCCTTACGCGCAGCACGCGTCTCGCGTCGTTCTTTTTTTGAAGGTATTGCTGGCGCAGGTGTTACCGGTGCCGCAACGATGCGTTGCATGGCTTCGCGAATTTCGTCGATGCTCTCAGGTTTTTTGTCATCCTCCTGAGGCAAAGGCGCAATAATGACAGGCTTTTGCTCTGTGCTAGCTCGCGGCTCATTGGCTTTGGCAGCAAGCTTCGATTGGATTTCTTCCGGATCAGGCTTGGCCCAGTCTGGCATGTCCTCAAAGTCACCCTGAAACTCTTTGGAAACGGACGTAGCGTCCGACCCGGATTTGTATCCGGGTCGGACGCTACGTCGTTGGAAGCTTGAGCTCACTACTTGTCGCCCTCGACAACTCGCAGTTCTGTCTCGTCTTCTTCAGCTTCGTCCTTAGGTATGACGCCAAGCTTCTGCAAGATCTGACGTTCTAGTTCATCAGACAGATCTGGGTTATCGCGCAGGAAGCGACGAGCGTTTTCCTTACCCTGTCCCAGCTGGTCTCCGTCATAGGTGAACCAAGCACCGGACTTCTTGACCAGGTTGTGCTCTACACCCATGTCGATGAGGGAGCCTTCACGCGAGATTCCGTGACCGTAAAGGATATCGAATTCTGCTTGCTTGAAAGGAGGAGCCATCTTGTTTTTGACAACCTTGCAACGAGTGCGGTTACCAACTGGGTTGGTGCCCTCTTTCAAGGTTTCAATTCGACGGATATCAATACGAACCGAAGCGTAGAACTTCAGTGCCTTACCGCCGGTGGTGGTTTCTGGGCTGCCGAAGAAGACACCGATCTTTTCACGCAACTGGTTGATGAAGACTGCAGTGGTCTTCGAGTGCGAGAGGCGGCCGGTGATCTTACGCAGTGCCTGCGACATCAGACGAGCCTGAAGGCCAACGTGGCTGTCGCCCATTTCGCCTTCAATTTCTGCACGGGGAACCAAGGCGGCAACGGAGTCAATGACGATGATGTCTAGTGCGCCTGAGCCCACGAGCATATCCATGATTTCCAATGCTTGCTCACCGGTATCTGGCTGAGAAACAAGCAGGGCGTCGGTGTCCACACCGAGCTTCTTGGCGTATTCAGGATCCAAAGCGTGCTCAGCATCGATGAATGCTGCAACGCCGCCGGCCCGCTGCGCACTGGCTACAGCATGCAAGGCAACGGTGGTCTTACCCGAGGATTCTGGACCATAGATCTCCACCACGCGACCGCGTGGCAGGCCGCCAATTCCCAGAGCGACGTCCAATGCGACCGAACCGGTAGGAATTACTTCAATTGGTGCACGGGTTTCATCGCCCAAACGCATGACCGAGCCCTTGCCATAGGCCTTGTCGATTTGTCCGAGGACAGCTTCTAGAGCCTTTTCTCGATCATTATTTGCTGCCATGGTTCACCTTTGCTCGTGCAAGCCTCTAGCGACCTGCTCATGATTTATGTCCTGCTGTAGACAGTATGCTCGTCCACCGACACTTTGGACTCGGATAGCCCTCAAGTGTGGACAATCTCAGTGCGTAAGTTTTTGTTGCAGTTTCCTGCGTTGCTTCTAGGATAAGCATATCCGAACAGATGTTCGAAATTCAACACAGGGTTTTCGAAGGATCGAAAATAGAATTTTCGAATTTTCCTCCTAGGACTCCTTGGGTTCGATGTCGATACCAAGCCAGCGTTCCGCCGGAACGTCCTGGGCCAGACACAATGCTTCCCAGACCTGCTTAGGCTTGATCCCTTTGTCTATTGCCTCAGACGCCGTCAGGCTGTCCAACTCGGTCAGTGCCATGGAGTCGGCCAATACATGCGAGTACCGCTGGCCGAACTCGGCTTCCATATTGCGCCAGAAATCGCTGATTTTCACCTAGTTATTCTCCCATGACATAGGCAAGGAGCCCACGCAATACACGTGGACTCCTTGCGTGGCTCCGGTAACCCGATTACTGAGCTGCGGCAACCAAAAGACTTGTTGAATTTAGACCGAAGCCAATGGCTTGCCGGTGCTCTTGTCGGCGAATTCGTTCGCCATGTCCATTGGCACGGTATCTGGGATAGCAATACCCTCGGCTAGGGCTACGCGTTCAGAAACTTCGCGCAACATCAGGGACAGTGGAATTTCTAGTGCCACGCAGATCGAGGAAAGCAGCTCAGAAGAGGCTTCCTTCTGACCGCGCTCAACTTCGGAAAGATATCCGAGGGATACGCGGGCGCTATGCGAAACCTCGCGAAGCGTACGACCCTGGCGTTGACGGACGTCACGCAGAACATCGCCGATTTCATGACGGAGTACTACCATTTTGTGCTCCTCCTTCTCGGGCTGGACCGTATGGGCTTCTCCCATATCGCGCCAACGGACAACACCATTGACAGTAAAGGGTTGCTTGACCATAAATTTAGCCTTTGCTCCTAGGTCCATCTCGAAGATCTGTTCAATACGGGGCCAACCTTGCGACCCTGTAATTCGTACAACGGTGGGTCATACGATTTTGTTCCCTAAACTCAGCCTAATCGGAAAAATGCGACGCGTGCCACATAAAAGGCGATTTTTGCTAAATATCTCGGGAGAAATAGTATTGCGTGTCTTACTGTGAAGAAGCTTTATCTAACATGGCAGCCATCTGGTGGATGGCCGCTTGAGTGCTTTGCTCTCGAATCTGCGAGCGATCCCCCACAAAGTGGTGCTCCTTAGTCCCGGACTCAGCACCCCATGCCCATCCGATAAAGACCGTGCCTACCGGCTTCCCATCGTGAGCCTCTGGCCCGGCGACGCCCGTGGCCGAGATAGCCAGCTGCGCACCGCATGCGCGCAACGCACCCACGGCCATTTGGCGTGCAACTTCAGGATCCACTGAGCCGTTGCTCTGCAGCAAGGATGCATCCACGTTCAGTAGCTCGCGCTTGACGTCCGAGGAATAGCTAACAACTCCCCCACGCAAGACTGCGGAAGCTCCGGGCACTTCGGCCAAGCGCGCCGCGATCATCCCCGCGGTCAACGACTCCGCAGTGGCCAGCTGTACGCCTTGTTCGATCGCGGCAGCAATCACCGCGGGTGCCTGTGCCTTGAGCATGATCCGGCGCCTTACTTCTGCTTCTTAGCGGCAGCAACAAGCTGCCCGGCCTTGATGATGTACTCGACGCCAGTCACCACGGTGACCGCCAGGGTCAGTAGCATCAGGTACCAAGCCACGGTGTGCAACCAGGCAATCTCTTGAGTCCACGGCAACAGGTACAGTCCGATAACCACGGACTGCAATACGGTCTTGATCTTGCCGCCCATATTGGCCGCGATCACCCCGTAACGGATCACCACAACGCGCAGTAGGGTGATGCCCCACTCACGAACCAGGATCGCGATGGTGACCCACCAAGGCAGCTCCGCCAAGATCGAGAAGCTAACCAACGCTGCACCGGTCAGTAGCTTGTCCGCGATCGGATCAGCGATCTTGCCGAAGTTGGTTATCAACCCACGACTACGGGCCAGATCCCCGTCGAGCTTGTCGGTGTACATAGCCAGCACAAACAGCACCAGAGCAACCCAGCGCCACAGGCCTTGCTCGGAGTCATCGGCCAGCAGTGCCCACACAAAGAAGGGCACCATGATAATGCGGATGGTGGTGAGCACGTTGGCGATGTTCAGCGTCGGTACCGGTGGCTGGGCGCCTGGGCCAGCTTGCTCGCTCATGGGTATTAGTTTCTTCCTGTCAGGTCCCAGGCGTCTTCGCCAGGTTCGTCGGAGCCGTCAAAGTAGTCCACGGCTTGCTCTCGATCATCAAGGTCCTTGGCCACCAGATCCTCGGCGTATTCCGCCACCGGATCAGCGTGGTTTACGTTGGCCTCCTGGACCAAGGCAGCCTCGCTGGCCGACATGGTCGTGTTGGCTGGATCATCGCCGCGCATAGCGGCAAGGACCATCGGCAAGTCATCGGGCTGGATGAGTACATCGCGGGCCTTGGAGCCTTCAGAAGGACCAACCACGCCGCGCGATTCCATCAAGTCCATGAGCCGTCCGGCCTTGGCAAAACCAACACGCAACTTACGCTGCAACATCGAGGTGGAACCAAACTGGCTGGTCACTACAAGCTCGGTGGCTTGCAGCAATAGATCCAGATCGTCTCCGATGTCCTCATCGATCTGCTTCTTCTTCTCGGCGACCGGAATCACGTCTTCACGGTATTCAGGTGAAAGCTGGGTCTTGACGTGTTCAACCACGCGCTGAATTTCAGATTCGGTCACCCAAGCACCCTGCACACGCATCGGCTTGGAAGATCCCATAGGCAGGAACAGGGCGTCACCTTGACCAAGCAACTTTTCGGCACCTGGCTGGTCCAAGACCACGCGGGAGTCGGTGACCGAGGAGGTTGCAAAGGCCATGCGCGAAGGTACGTTGGCCTTGATCAGACCAGTCACCACATCCACCGATGGACGCTGGGTAGCGAGCACCAGGTGGATACCAGCAGCACGTGCCAGCTGGGTGATACGCACGATGGACTCTTCCACATCGCGTGGAGCGACCATCATCAAGTCTGCGAGCTCGTCAACAATCACCAAAAGGTAAGGGTAGGGCTTAAGCACTCGCTTGGAACCTTCGGGCGGGTGAACCTTGCCAGCCTTAACTGCCTTATTGAAGTCGTCGATGTGCTTAAAGCCGAAGTTGGCCAAGTCGTCGTAGCGGGTGTCCATTTCACGCACCACCCAGCCCAAGGCTTCGGCAGCCTTTTTCGGGTTGGTGATGATCGGGGTGATCAGGTGAGGCACACCCTCATAGGCGGTAAGTTCCACGCGCTTAGGGTCAACCATCACCATGCGCACCTCATCAGGGGTGGCGCGCATCAGGATGGAGGTGATCATCGAATTCACAAACGAAGACTTACCTGCACCGGTAGCACCTGCCACCAAAAGGTGAGGCATCTTGGCGAGATTCGCTACAACAAAGCCGCCTTCAACGTCCTTGCCCACGCCCATCACCATTGGGTGTTCGGTCTTGCGCGCATTGTTGCTGCGCAGCACATCACCGAGGGCGACAACTTCCTTGTCGGTATTCGGGATCTCGATACCGATAGCGGATTTGCCCGGGATCGGAGAAAGGATACGAACGTCAGAGGAAGCAACGGCGTAGGAGATGTTCTTGGCCAGCGCGGTGACCTTTTCCACCTTGGTGCCCGGGGAAAGTTCGATCTCGTAGCGGGTGACCGTAGGTCCGCGGGAGAAGCCGGTGACCTGAGCATCAACCTTGAACTGCTGCAAGGTATTAGTCAGTGCATCAACTACTACCTGGTTGGCTTCGGACGCTTCCTTGGCCGGCGGGCCGGCAGGCAGGTAGTGGTCCTCTGGCAAGGTGTATGTGACATCCCCGGAGAGCTGCAGTTGTTCGCTGCGTGCAGGGATCGGTGACTGCGGGCCGGCGGAAAGGCCAGCGGCGCGCGAGGACACCTGATCCATGGCGGAAGTGGTAGCTTCCGGCTCAGCGTTTAAGCCGATATTGGCCATGATCTCGGCCATTTCGCTTTCGGCCTTGGTCGGGCGCTTCACCCCAGGTGGTGGGCCAGCTGGCTTGGGAATCGACGTTTCGGCAATGGCCTGAGTCGCAGCTTCAGAAGCGTCTTCTGCTTCATCGTCAAAGGTTGGACGAGCGATAGCCTGAGTGGCCGCTTCATCGGCATCAAAGATCTTGCCCGAGTTGCGCTGAGCTACAGGCAATGAGGTGGTTGATGCTTCCGAGACATCAGCAGGATCGATCACTGCCTTGTCGTAGGCGACATCACCTGGACGGTCCGTACTCTCGCTACCGTGACCATCTACGTCGTAAACCTCGGTCACCTGGCGGGCCGCAGCAGCACGGCGTTCAAAGAAGCCAGGCTTCTTCTTTTTTGGAGCTGGCGTCTGGGCCTCTTCATCTGGGTAGAGGTAGGACTGGTCGTGGTCCTCGCGCGTTGAGTCAAGCTCAGGGACAGCCGCCTGACGTGCCGGACGAGTAGCGTTCGGGTCTTGGCCCAGCAAACGGTTGTAACCACCGCGGATCCGTTCAGGGATCTGGGTGAAGGGTGTTGCGGTGACAATCAGAATGGACATAAACGCCAAGAAGATGAACACTGCCATGGCCCCTGGCACGGTGATCAGCATGCCCAGTGGCGTACCCAAAATGGAGCCAACCATACCGCCGGCGTTCCACAAAAGTTCAAAGTCATCCGAGACTGAAGGAGAGCCCTTAGCCAACGATGCAATGGATGAACCGGAAAGGGTCATGATCAGCAGGCCAATACCAATACGGTTGTTGGCGGTCACTGCTTCTGGGTAGCGGAACAGTCGGAAGGCACCGACGAACAAAATCACTGGCAATAAGACTGCCATGAAGCCCAGGGTGCCACCGGCAACGGCATGCACACCTTGACCGAACCATCCTGATTCTCGCAGGCCCCACCATTCGATGATCGCTACGGTGACCGCGATGAGGGCAAGGAAGAGCCCGGTTCCGTCACGGCGAAGTTCGTAGTCAGGGTTCACCGTTCCACCGATACGGCGGAATGCGCCACCAAAGATCCGAGCGATCCCCATCCAGACGCTGCGCAGGGCGCGTAAGGGTAGGGCGAGTTCCTGTTCCGGATTCTCGGGTGTTTTCTTGGAGGGCGAAGTACCGGACGCTTTGGGTTTGCGCGTCGTCGGCTTCTTCGTCCCCTGAGACTGAGTACGTGGGGCCATAGTTCTAGAGTATCGCCAATGGCTGTATGCACCCCGAATTTACACGTCTGCTCGGGGTTTGGCAGGGGCTAGAGAAGGATCACGTACCTAGTCTTCGCCCGAGCGCTCTAAGCCCTCTGGCTACGCGAGTGGTTCAGGTTCAATCCGGCGACGATCACAAAACCAACAGCAAAACAGACAAGCAAGAATCCCAGTGCAGTCAACGTAGACGGCCACGGATCCTGCGCGTTGATTCCTAGACCAATAATCAATACTGCTGGCAGAACCCCTGCGACTACGGCGCCGAAGCCCGCAGCCACTGATTGTGTAGCCGAGGTATCTGACGCGCACTTCACGGCGTGGATCTCGATGGCCACATACATCGCGGAACAGCACAGTACTCCCATGACTATTCCGCTCAACGCTGCAATTAGAACCCATAGCCAGATGCCGCCACTGATCCAAGCCCAAAGGCCACTGCTGGAAATCTCGTCCACTGCAAATGATCCGAACATCGCAGAAAAAGCTACTATGCCAAGGACCATGCCCACCGCGCCAGAGATCATGAACATTGTTTTGGTCATGTCGGACACTGGCGCAGCGGTCATCTGGTTCATGGCTTCAGTCTAGGTTGCTCAGGTGGCGTTCACTAGTAGTTTTATTGATTTGTTCGTAACGATTTTGACACCGTTGCCGCGCTTGCTGAGCTAGGAAAAGTCCAACCCGAGCAATGCGTTTTCGGTGACTTCCGGCAATGCTGGATGGATCCAATATTGATTGCTTGCTACTTCACGTACGTCTAGGTCAAAAGCCATGACCGTGATCATCTGCTGGATTAACGATGAGGCTTGCGGCCCCATGTAGTGAGCACCCAACAGCTTTCCGGTGTGCTTGTCAGCAATGAGCTTGGCGATGCCGGTTTTGTCTTCCATGGCCCAGCCGTACGCGACATCACCATACTTCTGCACCTTGACGGTCACCTCGTGCCCTGCCTCGCGGGCTTCTTCTTCGGTCATGCCAACATAGGCAATTTGCGGGTGCGTAAAGACCGCCGCCGGGACGTGCTCGTGTGGCATTTTCTTCAGCGCGTCAGGGTTGAGCAAGTTATGACGTACCGCGCGCATTTCAGCATTGGCAACATGCTTGAGCATGTATGGCGAGGAGATATCCCCCAGCGCCCAGATGCCTTCGGCCGAAGTGGAGCGACCATATTCGTCTACGCTGATGCGCCCATCTTTAGCGTCAATGCCGGCTGATTCCAGATCCAGCTGGTCACCGTTAGGAGTGCGACCTGTTGCCACAAGTAGTACTTCCCCGCTCACTGTGGATCCATCATCCATTTCCACCGTTACTTCTGAGTCCCCTTGGCTCACGCCGGTGATGTTTCGCCCCATACGCACGTCATAGCGTTTCGCAGCCAATTCATTAAAGGATTCGCGAAGCTCGGTATCGAGGTGGCGCAGTAACTGCGAGCGCGCGATGATGCTGACCTTGGTGCCTAGCGCTTCAAAGACGTGAGCGAACTCCATGGCAATGTATCCGCCACCAACGATCACGATGGATTTTGGTTGCTGCGCTAGGCGCATGATGTCTTCATTGGTGTGGAAATGCACGCCTGATTCGGCAATCACTTCGGGAATCACCGGACGTGATCCAGCGGCCAAGACTATCTGGTCCGCGCTGATCGTTTTGGTTTCTGATCCTTGCCCTGTTCGCAAAGTACGCTCGGATACAAAACGTGCATGCTGATCATAGACGTCGATATTTGGAGTCTTATCTCCGCGTCGATACTCTTCCCCACCCTTGGCGATGAGATCAATCCGCTGATCAAATACCCGGTCAACAATGCTTGACCAGTCGACGGAATTCACTTGGGAGTCAACCCCTAAACGCGATGACTCCCTTGTTTCCAAAGCAGTATCAGCTGCGTAGACGTACATCTTGGTGGGAATGCAACCAACGTTGAGGCAGGTACCTCCGAACGCACCCTTTTCGATGACGGCAATTGATTTGTCATCAAATTCGGGTCCAGGAATTGAATTACCCGAGCCGGTGCCAAGGATGATCAGGTCGTAGTGCTTGTCTACCTTTACTGCTTCGGATGTCATCTTGCTTGGTCCCTTTCGCGGCGACTGATTGAACAGGTAACTGAACAGGGTGGCGTTCACTACCTATCGGGAGGCTATCACTTTGCTGAAGACCTCTGGGTATCTGGATTGTGCGTTAAAACACGTCAACGGTCATCCTTGAGGATTTACTCCCGTAAAGATGACCGTTGAAGTGAACAGTAAATAAGTTAGCGCTTTAGGACCTAAAGACCTTGGTCAGACAACCAAGATTTTGCAATGTCCGCAGCTGACTTCTTATCAACGGTGCTCTGCACGTTCAGGTCAATAAGCTCTTCAGCGGTGAGCTTCTTGCTCACTGGATCCAAGACCTTCCCAAGCTCTTCAGACTGATCCGCCGTAACGACAGGAACAACGTTCGAGGCAAGGAAGAGGGACTTAGGATCTTCAAGTACCACTAGGTCTTCGGTCTTGATGCGAGGATCCGCGGTAAATACGTTAGCCACGTTCACGGTGCCAGCCACAAGATCTTCAACCGTCGTATCACCAGTGGCAGAGAAATCAGTCTTCACTCCGTAAGTGCTTTCCAATCCCTTCGGGCCGTAAGGACGTTCGGCAAGCTCTGGTGGACCACCAAGAGTCAATTCATCTTTGACCTTTGCCAAGTCCTCGATGCTTTTCAGATTATTGTCGTCGGCAAATTTGCGGGTGACGGTGTAGGAGTCCTGGTCCGAGGCTTCCGCTTCATCCAAAACAGCCAACGAGTCAGGCAGCTGGCCTTCTAGTTCCTTGTACACATCCGCAGATGAGCGAGACTTAGTATCTTCCTTGAAGAACTGCAGCAGGTTACCGGTGTACTCAGGGAACACGTTGATGCTGCCGTTTTCGAGCTGCGGCATGTATGCGTCGCGCTGGCCAATGTTGAACTTTCGTTCAACTTCAAGCCCAGAATTCTCCAGAGCCTGCGCGTAGATCTCCGCGACGATTTCATTGGAATAGTAAGCCTGTGAACCTACAACGATTTTCTCGGAGCCACTGTTTTCCGAGCCACTCTGCGTGGCCAATGGATCCGAGCTAGAGCAACCAGCCAAGGTTAGTGCTCCAGCTGTGATTACTGCAGCAACGCGTGATGCCTGCTTTATTCTCATGTCAGTTCTTTCTCTTGTGCGAGTGAAGATTTCGAATCTTGAGTTCTAACTTTTCTCTGCTTTGATCCTAGTGCGCGAGGCACTGCCGCTTTCTGTCCCATGGCAAGGAGCATGTCGAGCAGCAAGGCCACCACGGCTACAAGCAGAGCGCCACCGAGAACCATGTCGAAGCGACGCAGATTCAGCCCGGTAATAATCGGCAAGCCGAGACCGCCAAGGTTTACATACGCTGCGATGGTTACCGTAGCGACTACCTGCAACACTGCTGCTCGAATACCGCCAACTAATAGTGAGAGCCCAAGAGGTATCTCAACTTTGAACAAAATTTGCCATTCAGTCATTCCCATAGCTCGGGCCGCGTCGATGGTTTTCCGGTCAATCGCTTCGAAACCTGTATAGGCTCCGGCCAGTAATGACGGAATAGCCAATACGACAAATGCTAGGACAGCCGCTTCTGGTTTGTGGGTGACGCCCAAAAGCAACACCAGCAATATCAACAATCCAAAAGACGGTACCGCACGGGCAATACCAGCTGCCCCCACCGCGATCTCTCGTCCCTTACCGGTATGCCCGATGGCCCAGCCGACAGGAATCGCGATAGCCCCGGCAATCACGACCGAGATGAAGGTGAACAGCAGATGCTGTCCCAGTAGTACGGCCAGCCCATCTTTGCCTTCCCATTGTTCTGGGGCGACCAGCCACTTGAATGCGTCAGATAGTAGGTTCATGAGGCCACCGCTGCAGTAGCCTGAGCTTGTACCGAACGGCTTCGCCGGTTATCTGTTCTGCTCCATGGCATGAGCCAACGGCCGATCAGCATCAACAGTAGATCAACAACCAAAGCAATCAGCGCCACCGCCAATAGGCCGGCAAATACCTCAACGATGATGCGTCGCTGCAAACCATTGGTGAACAAGTAGCCCAGGTTTGTCACGCCTACCAGGATGCCCACCGTGGCCAGCGAAATCGTGCTCACTGCAGTGACCCGAAGTCCCGCCAGAATCACTGGACCAGCTAGTGGCAGGTCAACAGCGAAGAATCGGCGGGTTGTTCCGTACCCCATTGCGGTAGCTGCCGAACGAGCTGCGGGGTCAACAGAGTTTAGACCGTCAACAACACCACGAACCATGATGGCCACAGCATAAAGGCTCAAAGCTACGATCAGGTTGGCTTCGCTAATCGCGCTCATTCCGGTAATCACCGGAAGAATCATCAACAACGCGAGCGAAGGAATCGTGTAAAGCAGGCCAGTCAGGGTCACCAACGGTCCGCCAACGAGTTTGTATCGCCACGCCACCCAACCCAAGGGAAGGGAGAGCACAAATCCGATGACAATGGCGATCAAGGACTGTCGCAAGTGCTCTATCGACAGTGAACTTATCAGTTGAAAATTCTCAGAAATCCAACTCATTACCGCGGCCCGTCTTCAACGAGTCGGCCCTGAGTTCGGCCCTGCGAATCCACCAGTACCGGGCCTTGTGGTGTTTGTTTGACGCTCATGGCGCGAGCGCCACGGTCTGTCCCAATGAAGGAAGAGACAAAATCATTGGCTGGATTTTCGATGATTTCGCTCGGGCTACCTACCTGAAGCTTTTGGGCACCCGCAGCAAGGATGACCACTTGGTCCCCCAGCAAAAACGCTTCGTCGATATCGTGGGTGACAAAAACGATGGTTTTGTCGAGTTCCTTTTGTAGCCGCAATAGTTCGCTTTGCAGTTCGGAGCGCACGATGGGATCTACTGCGCCAAAGGGCTCATCCATCAGCAAAATATTTGGGTCCGAAGCCAAGCCTCGGGCTACACCGACACGTTGTTGCTGGCCACCGGAGAGCTGGTGCGGGTACCGATCTGCCATTGAAGTAGGCAAGCCCACGGTCTCCATCAATTCCAACGCTCTGCGGCGTGAGTCCCTACGCGATTGCCCCATTAGACGTGGAACGGTGGCGATATTATCGGCCACGGTGAAATGCGGAAGTAATCCTGAGTTCTGCATAACGTAGCCAATACTGCGGCGAAGCTCCACTGCATTTTTAGTGGAAATGTCTTCCCCATCGATTCGCACCGTTCCGGAGCTTGGGTCCACCATCCGGTTGATCATTCGTAGCAAAGTAGTCTTGCCACAACCGGAAGAACCAACAAAAACTGTGGAACTGTGTGCAGGAATCTGCAGGTTGAAATCCTTGACTGCCGTCGTACCATCCGGGTAGTGCTTGGATATGTTCTCGAATTCAATCATGTGCCGACTCCTATAGATGGCTTTGAAGATAATTCTGCCTCAAAGGACCTCGAAGAACACTGGTACGGCACGGATCTTTCTGCGTTACTGCTGATTCTCTCGATCAATGCCAAATAATGCTCTAGTCACCAGTAGGATTTAGACGGATTCTTCACCGATTATAAGGATCCTCATGAAGCTTCGAACCTTTGCCTGGCTCAGCGCTCCACTACTAGTCACAGCGGTAGCGCTGGCTTCCCCAGCTTCGGCTAGCCAGACGCCAGCTGACAGCTCACCGCAGTGGGGTTCGGTGGTGGTCATGGAAGTTGGTACCGGAAAAGTACTCCAGCGGTTGGAAGCGCCCGAGACCACATCGGTGATCATGATGGAAGTGCACACAGGCAAGGTGCTGGATCAGGTGGATTGCACTAACTGGCCCGAGGCTACCGGTTCAGAATTCCGCGCTGGCAAAGTTGTTGAATCGTCGCCCGCAATGATTGCAACACCCGAGTCCCTCTCGCCGTCATTTACCTCAACCCCGAACAGGCTGTTGGGCTGGAACTAAACAATTGCTCAAAAACGACTAATGCCCCAAAACCACGCAACGGTGGTTTTGGGGTATTAGTTTTCTAGTCACAAAGCTTAGGCTTCGAGCACTACCGGAACGATCATTGGGCGTCGGCGTAGCTTGCGCGAGACCCACGAGCCGATGACACGACGGGTGATCTGCTGTAGCTGGTGTGTGGAGTGGTTCGGGTTATTCGACACCGCTTCCACAATGGCAGCTGCAATCTTTGGCTTGATTTCGTTGAAGACTGAGTCTTCTTCAGCCACACCGCGAGCGTGAATGTCTGGGCCGGAAATGATGGTGCCATTCTGGCGGTTGATCACGGTGATCACCGAGATGAAACCTTCTTCACCCAGGGTGACGCGATCCTTGAGGTCATCATCGGTGATGGTGCCAACCTTTGAACCGTCAACATAGACGTAGCCACATTCAACCTGTCCAACCAGCTGAGCGACGCCGTCCTTCATGTCGATGACCGAGCCATCTTCAGCCAGCAAGACGTTCTCTTCTGGAACGCCGGACTGCGCAGCCAAACGGCCATTGGCAATCAGGTGGCGAGTTTCGCCGTGGACCGGAAGCACGTTCTTTGGACGCAGGATGTTGTAGCAGTACAGCAACTCGCCCGCCGAAGCGTGACCGGAAACGTGAACCTTAGCCATGCCCTTGTGGATGACCTCGGCGCCAAGACGCATCAGACCATTGATCACACGGAAGACCGAGTTCTCGTTACCTGGGATCAGGCTGGAAGCCAGGATCACAGTATCGCCTGGGTTGATCTGAACCTTGTGCTCACCGTTGGCCATACGCGACAGCGCAGCCATTGGCTCGCCCTGCGAACCGGTAGACATCAGCACGACCTTGTGGTCTGGCAGCGAATCGATCTGTTTAAGATCAACCAGCACACCCTGCGGGATATCTAGGTAGCCAAGACGTTCGGCGATGCCCATGTTGCGAACCATCGAGCGGCCGATGAAGGCCACCTTGCGACCGTGCATTGCTGCCGCATCCAATACCTGCTGCACGCGGTGAACGTGCGAGGAGAAGGAAGCAACAATGATGCGGCGACGTGCCCGTGCGAACTTGGCTTCAAGCACTGGGCCAATTTCGCGCTCTGCCACGGTGAAGCCTGGAACTTCAGCGTTGGTGGAGTCAGGCAGGAACAAGTCCACGCCTTCCTCACCCAAACGGGCGAAGTGGCGAAGGTCAGTGATGCGACCATCTAGTGGCAGCTGATCCATCTTGAAGTCACCAGTGTGCAGCACGGTACCGGCTTCGGTACGCAGGAACACTGCCAGCGCATCTGGAATCGAGTGGTTCACAGCGACAAATTCACATTCGAAGTTGCCGATCTGCGCGACCTCGCCTTCCACCACAATGTTGGTGTTGGCCTTGATCCGGTGTTCAGCCAGTTTTGCTTCAACGAAGGCCAAGGTCAGCTTCGACCCATATACTGGAATATCTTCGCGCAGACGCAACAGGTATGGAACAGCACCAATGTGATCCTCGTGGCCGTGGGTGAGCACTACGCCCACCACGTCAGCCAAGCGGTTCTTGATGTACGAGAAGTCCGGCAGGATCAAATCCACGCCAGGTTGGTGTTCTTCTGGGAACAGCACACCGCAGTCGATGATCAACAGTTTCCCGTTGAGCTCGAATACAGTCATGTTTCGGCCGACTTCGCCCAAACCGCCGAGGGGAACAATTCGCATTGTTCCCTTCTTCAGCCTGGCTGGAGTCTGCAAACGTGCAGAATCAGCCTTACCTACTGAACTCTCAGTCATGTGTAGTTAGTCCCTTTCGTTACAGATCCCATCCGCCTTCACGTAGGTCCGCGCGGATAGCATCGAGCTCTGCGTCCGACGGTGCCATAAGCGGCAGTCGGACGACGGTGTTCGGCAGGACACCCTGCCAGTGAAGTCCATATTTTGCGGCCACGGCGCCCTGTATGTGGCCCATGATGCCGCGCTGAATCGCGTCCAGCTCAAAGTGTGTGGTGCGTGCAGTAGCCAAATCCCCTGCATGCATTGCATTAACAAGCGTACGGTACTTAGCAGCTGCAACGTGAGCCGTAACCGAAACCACGCCGACAGCACCTGCTGCCATCAATGGCAAGGTCAGTCCGTCGTCACCCGAGTAGACATGAAGGTCGGTGTTGGCCAGCACGGTGGTGGTTGACTGGTAGTCCGACTTTGCGTCCTTGAGGGCAATGACCTGAGGAATCTTGGAAAGTTCAATAATGGTCTCAGGAGCCAGTGCGATTCCGGTTCGTCCTGGGATGTCGTAGAGCATGATTGGCAGCTCTACCGCTTCAGCGATGGCCTTTACGTGGGCAATGACGCCTGCTTGGCTTGGCTTGTTGTAGTACGGGGTGGTCAACAGCACACCGTCTACGCCAGCTGCCTTGGCGGCCAGCGACAGTTTGATCGAGTGGCGGGTGTCGTTGGTGGTGGAACCGGCCAGCACTGCTGCACGGTCTCCAACTGCTTCAACAACGGTGCGGAACATCTTGATGTTCTCTTCATCGCTCAGGGTTGAGGTCTCACCGGTGGTACCAGTGACCACCAAACCGTCGCAGCCATCATCGACAAGCTTCTGTGCCACTTTTGTTGCCAACGCGTAGTCGACCTCTCCCGCGTCATCGAAGGGAGTGATCATTGCGGTAAGCACAGTACCGAATGGGTATGCCTGATTATCAATTGCACTTGTAGCCATGGTTTTAAATCTACACGCGCGCATGTTGAGATGGCATCCACAGACAAATCCGTGGTGCGATAACTTTATGCAAATTTCGGGGAAGCAACAGCGTCTGTTAGGCGTTGATGCAGCACGTCTACTTGCCATTCTTGGCATGTTTGCGGCACACATTTTTGCGCTCTATCAGGCCAACGGCGACAGCGGATTTTCCCCTACATTTACCGGATCTGTGGCTTCTGGGCGGGCTTCAGTTTTGTTCATGGTGCTGGCGGGTTTATCACTGAGTCTTATGCATGAATCGCTAGCTCGTAAAGGCTTTTCGTACCCTAAGATTTACTCAGTCCTTGCACGGAGAGCATTAATAATTGCAGGCCTCGGAATGCTAATTGGGTCGGCAAATGAACGTATCGCAGTCATTCTTGTCCACTATGGGCTACTGTTTCTTTTGCTTCCACTAGCCCTCAGGCTCCCGAGAATAACCATTTGGGTAGTCTCGGCGTCTTGGGTGATAGTTATGCCGGTTTTATGGCGTCCACTCGCAGCAGCCTGGCTGGGGCAATCTCTGGGCCATAATCCAACCTACTTTGACCTCCTACTTCCAGCACCACTGCTCCAAGATTTGTTAGTTACCGGATACTACCCACTGATGATTTGGTTCGGTTACGGGTTGCTGGGGATCTGTCTAGCTCGTTGCAATTTGCGTAGCCAAAAGATCGCGGCCAGCCTAAGCATCATTGGCACCCTCGTAGCTCTTGGCACCTACCTTGTTGGCGGTGCAGTGAGTTTGGGGCATACAGAGCAAATTTCCCAGGCCGTAGGGACACCGTCCTCGACCGTGTCTACGCTCATCGCGGCAGGCCGGCTACCGGGGATCAATTTTGATCCCTACCTGACAAACATCGACTACCTGTGGCTGCCCACCGGCCACAGCAACTCGCTCTTGGCCACACTGCATGCGGCCGGCTGCGCCGTGGCAGTCATTGGTCTGCTCTTGCTTGTCATCCCTCACCTTGGCGTGCTTGGAAGGATCCTCGCCGGGGCCGGCCGGGCACCGCTAACCCTCTATGCGGGACATATTGTGTTGCTGCCAGCCCTGCAGTATTTCCTTGAACCGGTCGTGATTTGGTGGATCTTGATTACCGTCACCGCAGGTTTTGGCCTCTGGTTGGGCTTGACCAAAGCTTCGGGCCCTTTGGAATTCTGCATACGGATACTGAGTGGTGCCGATGCCACTTCCGGGACACAGAAGTCCACCCCGAATAACAAATGACAAACAGCGCTGTAGCGCCCGACTCTCTCTGATTGTGAGTCGGGCGCTACAGCGGGTTGGTCTTTTGCTTCGTATCAGTCTTGCTTAAAGGCTGCATCAAAAGAGGTTGAGGAGGCGGGGAAATCCAGCTTCTTCAACGCTGCAAGTGACTCCGGCGCTCCAAACAGGCGATCCATGCCGGCATCTTCCCATTCAATTGAAATCGGGCCGTCGTAACCAATGGCAGTTAGGGCGCGGAACGCGTCTTCCCACGGCACGTCCCCACGGCCAGCGGAGACAAAGTCCCAGCCGCGTCGCGGGTCTCCCCACGGAAGGTGGGAGCCTAACCCACCGTTGCGACCGTTGCCCATACGCATGCGGGTGTCCTTGCAATCCACGTGATAGATCTTCTCCTCGAAGTCTGAAATGAACGCGACCGTATCGATACCCTGCCACACCATGTGGCTCGGGTCCCAGTTCAGCCCGAAGGCCTCACGATGCCCAATGGCTTCGAGGGTCTTGACGGTGGACCAGTAGTCATAAGCAATCTCTGACGGATGGACTTCGTGAGCAAAGCGCACACCGCATTCGTCAAAGACGTCCAGAATTGGATTCCATCGATCAGCAAAATCTTGATATCCAGCGTCGATGACCTCTGCCGGTACCGGCGGGAACATCGCTACGTACTGCCAGATTGAGGATCCGGTGAACCCCACAACAGTCTTGACCCCTAGACGTTTGGCCAGTCGCGCAGTGTTCTTCAATTCCTCGGCGGCTCGCTGACGCACCCCTTCCGGGTCACCGTCGCCCCAAACCTTTTCACCCACAATTGCTTGGTGGCGGAAGTCGATCGGGTTATCGCACACCGCCTGCCCTTTCAGATGGTTGGAGATCGCCCAGACCTTCAGCCCATATTTTTCTAAAATGCCAAGGCGCTCGGCAATGTAGTCATCATCGTCCCAACGCCAAGCGTCAAGATGTTCACCGGAGACCGCGATCTCCAGCCCGTCGTATCCCCAACCAGCAGCTAGTCGGGCCACTTCCTCCAAGGGCAAGTCTGCCCATTGGCCAGTGAATAGAGTGAAATCGCGTGCCATCCGTTGACTCCTTGTGATTGCTTCCGTCGTACTGTACTGCAGTGATTCCTAGATGGTGGTTGCCCACGTACTGTTGTTGGCCGCGCTTTTCTGGACCGCGTCCAAAACACGCTGTACCTGATGGCCATCAGCGAAGGAAGGCTCAGGTTGCTGGCCTGCACCAATGGCATCAATAAAGTCCTTGGCCTGATGGACAAATCCATGTTCGTAGCCCAGCGTGTGGCCGGTGGGCCACCATGCTGACATGTAGGGGTGCGCTGGCTCGGTGACCATGATCTGGGCGAAGCCCTGTCTGGTGTCAGGCGCGGTGGCATCGTAGTAACCCAGTGAGTTGTAGTTCTCCAGGTCGAAAGAAATTGCACCCTTTGAACCGGAGACTTCAATGCGTAGCGAGTTTTTGCGCCCCGTGGCCATGCGGGTGGCTTCGAAAGTGCCTAGCGCTCCCCCATCAAATTGGGCCGTAAACGCTGCCGCGTCATCCACGCTGACCTGCCCGAGTTGTGACGGTGAATCCTGCAGGGGGCGTTCGTGAACGAAAGTTTCCATCACACCACTCACCCCGACGATCTTCTGTCCGGTGATGAATTGGGATAGATCCACAGCATGGGCACCAATATCACCCAGCGCACCGGTTCCCGCATGTTCTTTCTGCAACCGCCAGGTTAATGGAGAGTTAGCGTCAGCTAGCCAGTCCTGTAGATAGGCTGCACGCACCTGACGCACCTGCCCAATGACGCCGCTGGTCACCAGCTCGCGAGCAAAAGTGGCCGCAGGTACCCGGCGATAGGTGAAGCCGACCATCGCCTGAATGTCATTGCCGGCGCTTTGCGCAGCCTCGGCCATGGCTTTGGCTTCTTCAAGGGTGTTGGCCAGCGGTTTTTCGCAGAGCACATGCTTTCCTGCGGCTAGTGCAGCGATGGCGATCTCAGCGTGAGAATTGCCGGGAGTGACGATGTCGACCACGTCGATGTCATCGCGTTCAATGGCCGAACGCCAATCGGTAGAGGTTTCGGCCCAACCCCATTTTGCGGCAGCCGCCTGAACGTTCGTAGCATTGCGACCAACGAGCAGGGTCATCTCTGGTTGTAGTGGAAGATCAAAGAATCTAGGCGCAACGCGCCACCCTTGTGAATGCGCGGCCCCCATAAATCCATGCCCAATCAGGGCTACTTTTAAGACTGCTTTTTGGTTGGGCATGTACTTCCTCCTGCGATGGATCTTGTGGGGGTCATGTTCGGGATGGCCTGCCTGCTGTGGCTAGCCACCCCGAATCACTGCGGGCTCCGTTTAGGAGGTGAATGCGGTCGGCAGATACTGGTCGACGTTGTCCTTGGTAACTACCGGAGCGTTCAAAACGATGCGCTTCGGAGCTTCGACCTCGACCAAATCGCTCATGGCCTTGTTCTGGGCGATCAGTCGCGCAAGGCGCACTCCATCGGCGGCCTGGGTGGATGGGTACAGAACGGTGGCTTCAAGCACCGATTCACCACCCTTAATCAGGTCCATAGCGTTCTTTGAACCTGCACCGCCAACCATGAAGAATTCGTCGCGTCCGGCGCTGTCGATGGCAGCTAGGACACCGTGGCCCTGGTCGTCATCGTGATTCCAGATAGCGTCGATCTTTGGTGCGGCTGATAGTAGCTGGGAAGCGGCTGCTTCGCCGCCTGCAACGGTGAAGTCTGCTGGCACGCGGTTATCAACGTCGAGTCCGCAGACCTTGAGTGCTTCCTCAAATCCCTTACTGCGTTCCTGGGTCAGTGGCAAAGAATCAACACCGGGAATTTCTGCGACAACGGCATCAGGCTTATCACCCAATCGTTCACAGATGTATTCACCGGCACTGCGTCCCATTCCGTAGTTGTCCCCCAGGATGGTGGTGCGAGCGGCAGCTGGGCTGGAGAATTCACGGTCCACGTTGATGACCGGAATGCCCGCTTCCATGGCCTTGGTTGCCACAGCAGTTAGTGCTGCGCCGTCAGTTGGCAGCAGAACGATCGCGTTGACCTTGTCGTTGATGAACTGTTCAACCTGGCTGATCTGCAGGTTGGCGTCGTTGGTGCCCTCAGCAACTCGCAGGTCAACATCTTCCAAGGAATCGCCCTGCGCGATGGCGGCCGAGTTGATGGCACCGAGCCACCCGTGATCCGCAGCCGGACCCGAAAAACCGATGACTACCTTGTCGCCAGTTGCGGCGTTGCCTTCGCTGGAGGCATTTGATGGCTGTGCACTTTCGCCATCTGAACCCGACGAGCAGCCGGTGATCAGTGCGCCGATCGCCAGAAGGGCACCGGTTGTGACGAGCATTTTCCGTCCGGATGGAACTGCAAACATGTCTATCTCCTCAGTGAGTTAGGTGCGTCGACGCCGCATGCAGACCGAACTGTTCGGGCGCCCGTCAACGTGACTAGTGTCACAATAACAGAAGTTCGGGGAAAATCGACGAACTTCTACCGATTGCCGACATAATGTGTTAGTTTCATCACATGCTGAAAGATGAAAATCCACGTCCGCTCCTTGATGTTCGCGGGCTTACAAAGCGATTCGGCGCCGTTCAAGCGCTCAAAGGCGTCGACTTGTCCGTGCTACCCGGTGAAGTCCACTGCGTGATGGGACAGAACGGCGCAGGTAAATCCACGCTGATCAAAACACTGTCTGGTGTACACCAGCCCGATAGCGGTGAAATCTTCTGGGACGGCGAAAAGGTTGACCTCTCCACTCCCACCGCGGCACTAAGCCTTGGCATCGCCACCATGTATCAGGAACTCGACGTCGTTGACGGCCTGAGCATCACGGAGAACATCTTTCTAGGACATGAACGAGCAACCGGCGGGGTCCTTCATGTGAAGAAGGCCAATGCCATTGCCCGCACACTCCTAAAAAGACTGGGCCACGGCAGCCTCTCTCCTTCGCGCGAAGTCGGCACACTTTCAGCAGCTAACAAACAAATCGTCAGCATGGCCCGGGCACTGTCCCGCGACACCAAGCTGATCATCATGGATGAGCCCAGCGCCATCCTTGATGCCGGCGAAGTCCAGAATCTCTTCCGAGTGGTCCGCGAACTAACCGCTCAAGGCATTGCGGTTGTGTACATCTCCCACCGTCTTGAAGAGATTAGAGAGATCGGTGATCGGATCTCGGTGATCAAAGATGGTCAGAGCACCGCCAACAACATGGACGTTGCAGACACTCCCAAAGCCGAACTCATCCGTCGGATGACCGGTCGCGACGTATCCAACGTCTTCCCGGAACGCACTCCAATCTCCGTCACGGCCCCCGTGGTTCTAGAAGTCACTGACCTGGAACTCGCAGGGCACTTCGACAAACTCAGCTTCAGCGTACGCGCCGGAGAAATCCTCGGTTTTGCCGGACTCGTCGGCTCCCAACGCTCCGAAATCATCGAGACGATCTACGGAGCCCGAAAGGCCAGCGCCGGACAGGTCACCGTTAATGGAAAGCGGCTGACAGCTGGTTCGGTCACTTCCGCGGTGACAGCGGGAATCGGTTTATCCCCCGAGGAACGCAAAAGCCAAGGTTTGATCCTCGATGAACCCATTTACAAGAACGTCACCCTATCCACGTTTGAACGTTTTTCACGCACTGGATTGTTAGACGAGGCTGCAGAACGTCGTGCGGCCAGCGAACAAATCGAGGCGCTAGAGCTACGCCCTGCAGACCCGCAGCGACCGGCGCGCACACTTTCCGGTGGCAACCAGCAAAAAATCTTATTGGCCCGTTGGTTAGTTCATGGCACAAAAGTGCTACTGCTCGATGAGCCAACTCGTGGTGTGGACGTCGGTGCACGTGCAGAAATCTACACTCTCATCCGACGCTTGGCCGATGCAGGAACAGCCATCATCATCATTTCCAGCGAGATTGAAGAAGTCCTCGGCCTCTCCGACAATGTCTTGGTTATAGACAACGGACAGGTTCTCGCACAAAAAACAGCAACTGAAATCGACGAGCACGGTGTGCTCGACCTCGTCATGAAGGGAAGTGCCGCGTGAGCAAGCAGAAGATCGAGGTTGCTGAGCAACCCACCGCTGCGTCTACTCAGAAGCAAGCAGAGAACTCCGGCACTTCACACCGTTCAGGTGGCCTAGTGCAGAACTTGATGCACGGACCGGCTGGCAGGAGCTTAGGCTTGGTGGTTGCCTTGGTAGTGCTGGTCCTCATCGGCCTGATTACCAGCGGTGATCGTTTCACTTCATCAGAAAACATGTTGGTGATCTTGCGGCACGCATCAATCATTGGTGTGCTGAGCATTGGTGTCACGTTTGTCATTACCGCGGGAGGCATTGACCTTTCGGTTGGTTCGGTACTGGGCCTGACCTCCGTGGTTGGTAGCCTCACCGCGGTGCAGGCTGCAGCTTCGGATTCCACCTGGCTCATCATGGTTGTGGTGTCGTTACTTGTTGGCGCTATTGCGGGACTAATCAACGGTGTCATCATTGCCTACGGCAATGTGGTGGCCTTTATCGCCACGTTGGCGACCTTGGTTGCTGCTCGTGGTCTGGCAGAAATCATTTCCGAACGCCGCACCTTGCTGGTGACCAATACGGACTTCACCAAATTCATGCGCGCGGACTTCCTCGGAGTTCCCGTACTCGTGTGGATCTTCGCCTTGGTGGCTGCCGCAGGGTGGTTCTTGCTCAACCGAACCACCTTTGGACGACGCACCGTAGCCATCGGTGGCAACCTCGAAGCATCGCGTCTTGCCGGTATCAAGGTCAAGCGCCACATCGTTTCGCTCTATGTCTTAGTTGGTGTTGCTGCAGGTATCGCCGGGCTGATGATGATGGGCCGCACTACCTCGGGTACCTCAACCCACGGTTACCTCTACGAGCTGGACGCCATTGCCGCCGTAGTTGTTGGTGGAACCCTTCTGGTGGGTGGTCGAGGCACCATCATGGGTACCGTATTTGGTGTCCTGATCTTCAGTACGCTGACAAACGTGTTCACCCAGAACAACATGGACACCTCGGTTCAGGCCTTGGCCAAGGGAGCGATCATCGTCTTGGCAGTTCTACTGCAGCAGCGTTTCGCTTCCGGCAAGGTCCGTAAAGCCAAGAAGCTACCGCTCAAGGTATAGTTCCAACCTGGCTTCCAACAATCCACGCGGAATATCCGATCACGCCATCGGGGCTGGCCCTTGATCAACGGCCGAGGATCTTGGAGGACTGCAAATACACCCACCGACAAATGCGCGACGTCTTGAATCAGCCAGCGTATGCGTCGGTGGGTGGTGCGCCTTTTAATGTCGAGTCCAAAAATCGTTCCTGGGTGCGCCGTGCACGGAAGTGCGTGCCCTAGTTGGCCCGTTGTGGATTAAGCGCAGCTTCACTCGGCCAGTTCTCCGTCTACCGCTGAAGTCCTGAAACCGTCGTTGTCATAGACCCATACATGGACACATCCCTGCCCAATTAGCGGACCTAACGTCCTGGTGCCACGGCTCGGTTTGCGGCAAGCCGCGCTAGCCATGCAATTGTCTTGGACGCGCCTGCAGCCGGTGGATCACTCGTGGGTTGTAGTTCAGCAAACACTTACGGCGACACTTTTGGATGACTTCGAGGTGTTTCGTCGATTTTCGTGGTCTAATGAGTCGATGAATGACATAAGTAATTTCAGTGGCCTCAGCGGTTCAGGCGCAAGTGAACTTTTTCAGATCCTTCGCGACGGGCGCCCACGCACTCGTACTGAACTCGCAGACATTATGGGGCTGGCTCGTTCAACAGTCACCCTGCGCATCGAAGCCCTCATGGAGCTCGGACTCGTGGGTTACGTGGATGATGCCATTTCCACGGGCGGACGCCCCTCTACGCGCATTGCACTGAAGGCCGGAAGCAAGGTTGTTCTGGGGATTGATATCGGCGCTTCCCACGTCCGGGTGGCATTAACTGATCTACTCGGGCACAGGCTCAAAGAAGATGGTCAAAGCATTGAGGTTTCTAAGGGCCCGGAAATTGTGCTTGAAACCGCGGTAAAGATGGGTAAGAAACTCCTCAAAGACACCAAGCACTCCCCCGACGATCTGCTGTCCGTCGGCGTGGGCGTCCCAGGTCCAGTTGAATATCGCACCGGACGGCCATTCAACCCACCGATCATGCCTGGTTGGAACGGTTTTGACGTACCCGGCTTACTTAAAGATCACTTCCACGTCCCAGTTCTCGTAGACAATGACGTGAACATCATGGCACTGGGCGAACGCAATGCCTCGTGGCCAGATGTAGATAACATGCTCTTCGTCAAGATCGCCACCGGTATTGGCTCCGGAATAATATCCAGCGGCAGACTCCAACGTGGTGCAGACGGTGTTGCTGGCGATATCGGACATATTCGCGTACACAACGGCACCGGCATCCCTTGTCATTGCGGAAATCTAGACTGCCTCGAAGCCGTTGCCTCCGGCCCTGCTGTGGCAAAGAAGTTGCGTGCACTCGGTCATGACGCCAACACCAGCGACGATGTCATTGCACTGGTCAGCTCTGGCAACGCCGAGGCCGTACACGCCGTACGACAAGCTGGACGCGACGTTGGTGAGGTTCTCTCCGCTTGCGTGAGCCTGATCAACCCGTCAGTTATTGTCATCGGTGGCTCGATGACCCTTACCGGAGAACACTTTATTGCTGGCATCCGAGAAGTGGTCTATTCACGCGCAATCCCGGTGGCCACCCAGCATTTGCGTATTGTGCAGTCAGGACCCGGGCTCGATGCCGGAGTGCTCGGTGCCTGCATGCTCGCCATTCACCATGCCATGTCGCCAAAACATATTGATGCGCTCGTCAACGGACTTAAGTCCGACTAGATCAACAACCTTTCGTCGAATTTCGACAACTTTTGCTTGACAGGCGACAGAGATCAAAAATAGTGTTAGCTCCGTCACATGATTTATGCGCTGGTGCTTGTCGCATCTAGCGTTTACGGAACGCTAGAAAGGCGTCACTATGTGCTTCGGATTTAATGCTCCCGCCGCCCTCAAACGCTCACTGGAGCAAAAGGAGGTGGGCCGCCGCGGATTCCTCACTGGAGCCGCTGCTCTAGGCGCCACCATCGGTCTGGCCGGAATGGGGGTAGCCCCAGCAATTGCGGCACCGACCGGGCGCCGCCCAGTACCACCGGGACTGATCAGCATCCAGATGTACACCCTTCGTTCAATCATGAATGGTGAAGGCGTTGACCAGACGCTGGCAGCACTAGCCGACTACGGATACACCAAAATTGAGCTAGCTGGGTTCTATGGACGTACCGCCGAGCAATTGCGCGGCACCCTCGACTCGCTAGGCATCACGCCCTCCTCCAGCCACAGCGGCATGAGCGCTTCGCCAGCCGCACTGGAAACGAAGCTCGCCGATGCACTCACGTTGGGACAGAGCTACATCAACGTTCCATATCTGGTTTCCAGCAATGGAGATGACTGGCGCCGCTGGGCCGACCAAATGAATGAGGAAGCAGCTGCCGCTGCAGCTGTCGGTCTGAAATACGGATATCACAACCACGCCCACGAATTCACCACCGACCTTGGTGGCGGGCTGACCCCATGGGATGTCTTCACTAGCCGTCTGGATCCAAGTCTGGTGCACCTGGAAGTTGATCTGTACTGGGCAGTGACCGGTGGTGTCGGAGTGGGAGCGAAGGATCCTATCCAGTTTGCCATCGACACGATTG
The DNA here is from genome assembly GCF_056934395.1 of Glutamicibacter sp. MOO4. NCBI lineage: Bacteria > Bacillati > Actinomycetota > Actinomycetes > Micrococcales > Micrococcaceae > Glutamicibacter > Glutamicibacter sp. MOO4. Next base: position 525,871 of record NZ_CM167800.1, on the reverse strand, counting down.
CGCAGGCTCCGCAAGAGACGTTGCAGTACCACGTCAAAGACCGCGATCTCTCCGGTGACTTTGCGGACCTAGGCACGGGAGCCATCGACTTCTCGCGTATCTTCTCCGCACACCGGCCGAAGGAATTTGTTGTGGAGAACGACAGCCCTGATGTCACTCCGCTGCAGACTGCGGAGGTTGGTTTCAATTATCTGCGCAAGCTGCGTTTCTAGAAGCTAAACGTTTGGCCAGGCACTTATGTGCCTGGCCAAATTCTTTTCAAACTAAAAGCTACTTGCTAACTTTCTCGGCTTCGCGCCATAGTCCAATCGCGGTGCGCATGGAGGTTCGAGCCCGACCTTTATCGCCACAGGCTTCGTAGGCCAGGGCCAAACGGTACCAAGATTTCCAGGACTCTGGGTTCTCTTCAACGTCACGCTGATGATTGGGGAAATCTTCGTCTGCAGCGGAACGAATAATACGGCCCGACGGCTTTCGGGGCAGGTCCTTAGGCAGTTCGCCCGAGGCGGCCAAGGATTTACCCATCTTCTCGGTACGTAGCCCAAAGAGGATTTCACGAATCAGGATCCAAACGCAGAGCGCAGGAATGACTAAGATCGCCACACCCATGAGCTGAGCAATCAATACGCCTGAGCCCATAAAGCGGAAGGCCTGAGTGAAGGTCATGCCGATGTACAAGGCAAAGAGCAGGAGTATCCCGCCGACCCAAAGCTTGGTTTTCACTGTCCGAGCTCCAAATATCCGTCTAGGCCATAGGTCAGTCCTGGGCGCGACTCTACGGTTCGCAGTCCCAACAAGACCCCTGGCATGAACGAAGCACGGTCAAAGGAATCGTGACGCAAAGTCAGCTGTTCTCCTTGGCCGCCAAGAAGTACTTCCTGATGTGCCACCAGCCCACGCAGTCGAACCGAATGTACATGGATGCCGTCCACTACCGAGCCGCGAGCGCCATCAAGCTGAGTTTCGGTGGCATCGGGGCTGGCTGGAACTCCGGCAGCTTCACGTGACTTCGCCACGAGTTCGGCAGTACGCACTGCTGTTCCGCTGGGAGCATCAACCTTGTTCGGGTGATGCAATTCAATAATTTCTACAGATTCAAAGTACTTTGCTGCGGTGGCAGCGAAGGCGCTGGCCAGCACCGATCCCAGAGCGAAGTTTGGTGCGATCAACACACCGGTCTGCGGACTCTTGTCCAGTAGCGCTTCAAGCTCAGCCCGGCGTTCGTCATCCCACCCGGTGGTTCCGACCACTGCGTGCAGGTGATTCGCCACCGCGAAGCGAACGTTGGCTTCGGTAGCATCCGGAACCGACAGATCAACCACGTGGGTTGCTCCCGCCTCAAGAATCTGAGCGAGGTCATCGCCTCGACCTAAACTGGCTACTAATTCCATGTCGGCAGCTTCGTTAACGGCCTTGACCGCTTCGGCTCCCATTCGTCCGGCCGCACCGAGCACGGCTACCTTGATCTGTGCACTCATGAGCTTAAGCCTATCGTTTTCGTCGGCTCCCTCTAGCCAACAATGACGTGCCCGCCTCACCATTCCGTAATGCCGGTGATCATTGAACATCCAAATAATTTGAATCGGTGGCTGCTCTACGGCCAGTCCAGCTTGTTTTGCCCCGCAACTCGGGGAAAAATAAGCTTCAGGAACCTCCGAACAGTGAGCAGGGCTATGGGTCAGAAAATGGGACGTTTAAGTCTAGGCATCAGTGTCATACTGGTTGCCACCTTCGCTGTGACATCGTGCGGGTCAGATACCGAACCGATTTCGCTGTCCGATCAAGAACTCGCCGACGTAGTCAACGTAGTTCAAGAGCAGGGAACCGTCATTGATGGCGCATCCTGTCAGGTCGAAATTTTCCGCATTGAAGCTTCCACCACTTATGGCTGGGCCACCTGTGCACCGGCCGAAGAGAGCGATCCTCAAGCAGTCGCCCAGGCAGATGCCTTCCCATTCCGCATCGATGGTGACAAGCTACGTCGCCCCGATGAAGGCGGTAACTATGCGAAGGACGTAGAGAAGCTTTTCCCTGAAGATCTACGTTCGGCCATCACCCAGCACGCCACGGGGGCCACCGGATAGGTTTTGCGGCAGTTGATGAAGTAAACGGTGGGTGAGCAATCCTGCTGTTGTTTAAAGGTTTGTGAGCGCACATCTAGCGCCATGAAAGGCCACGTGCGTCACGAATATTTTGGGCAGTTGCCCTCTACCCTCAATACCCGTCTGTCCGTTCGGGTTGCCGGAACCGGACCGGACGTAGTTCTCATTCATGGGTTGGGAGCTTCCAGCAGATACTTCACTCCCCTAGCAAATATCCTTGCGAGGAAATATCGGGTCATCGTTCCGGAGCTACCGGGTCACGGCAAGAATTTAGATGACGGCCGTCCGGTAACTGTAGCCCGGTTTGCCCACGAAGTTGCCCTGGCCCTTCGTGAGCTGAAAGTTGAAAAGGCAATCGTTCTCGGCCATTCAATGGGCGCCCAAGTCTCCATCGAACTTGCGCGAACCTGGCCTACATTGGTCAAGCACCTGCTTGTCGCAGCCCCCTCGGTTTACGACCGGGAAGCCACGCTGTTCCGGCAAGCACGCCGACTGATCCAAGACTTTCCTCACGAGCTGAACTCGGTCAAAGCCATCTTGCTAGTTGACTATCTTCGCTGTGGCATTCCGTGGTGGGCCAAGAGTTGCGAGCAGATGTTGGGTTACTCCACCATTAATCTGCTCAAGACCGTCACCTGTCCGATCGATGTTCTCTGCGGTACTCGAGATCCATTATCTCCGCCAGAATTTGGTGTACGTCTGATCGCCGGAATTGAACGCGCCAAGCTGACCATCATGAAACAAGGCGCCCACGGTTTCAATTTTTCTCATGCGCCCGAGATAGCCAGGATTATTGACGCTGCCAATTAGCTAGCTAACGGCCTGAAGCAAGAAAAACCGCGGTATCCCTGCTCTTAGCTGGGATACCGCGGTTTTTCATAGGACCTATAGACCCAGAGCGGCCTCGTCTTCGAACGGACCGACAACGGTGATGACTCGGTCCTTGGCGGCCAGTTCCTGAGCGAGCTCTTGAACTTGCTTGGCGGACACCGCGTTCACCTTGTCCAAGGCTTCATCGATGTCTTGGAATTCGCCGGTAACCATCTCTGCGCGTGCAAGACGCGACATACGGCTTCCCGGATCCTCCAGAGCCAGTACAGTGCCGCCAGCAAGCTGACCCTTAGCTTGGGTTAGCTCGGCTTCAGTGATTCCCTCGCTGGCCAACCGATCCAATTCAGCACCGAGCAACGTGATGACTTCGCCAGCCTTAGCCGGTGCGCATCCGGCATACATGCCGAAGTAACCTGCATCTGTGTAAGCGGCCGAGAAGGAATAGGTTGAGTACACCAGTCCACGCTTTTCGCGGATTTCCTGGAACAAACGTGAGCTCATTCCCCCGCCCAGCACGGCGTTGAGGACGGCCAAAACCTGACGGCGCTCGTCATGCCCGGTGATGCCAGCGCAGCCCATGATGATATTGGCCTGTTCCACTGGACGGTTGACGACTTCAATGCCAGCCCTTGAGGTGATCTGCGCCGGTTGCGCCGCACGTCGCGGTTCAGGCACGGCCAGCGGATCTAGATCCCAGCCAGCTTCACCCAGGGCTTCAAGCACCATGGTGCACAACGTGTCATGCTCTAGCGAGCCAGCGGCGGTAATGATCAGTTCGCTCGAACGATAATGGGCGCGGTAGTGCTCCATCACTGCTTCACGGCTGATGTTGTTGATTTCTTCTGGGGTGCCACCAATCGGGCGACCCAGTGGGTGCTCCCCCAAGACTCGGGCAACAAAACGTTCGTGGGCTACGTCTGTCGCATCATCAGCGTCCATCGCCAATTCCTCGATGATGACGCCGCGTTCCTGCTCCAGCTCTTGTGGGTCAATGACTGCCGAGGTGACCATGTCTGCGATGACATCTAGTGCCATCGGCAGATCGGTATCGAGTACCCGTGCGTAGTAGCAGGTCGATTCCTTGGCGGTTGCGGCATTTGATTCGCCGCCCACAGCATCAAATGACTGCGCGATCTCCAGAGCGGAACGCTTTTTTGTTCCCTTGAACAACAGGTGCTCTAGGAAGTGGGTTGACCCGTAGTGGCCAGCCTCTTCATCGCGTGAGCCCACTGGAACCCAGAAGCCTACGGTAGTTGAGCGTTGTCCGGGCATGGCTTCAGTAAGTACGCGAACGCCGCCAGGCAAGATACTGCGCCGGACTTCAGAGCCGCCCTCTCCGCGGTGGACCAAGGTAGGGTCCGCCGGGTCTGTCGGAGAGAACTGATTTGTCTCCACCGAATGCAACGGCAATGGAATCATGGCCACGAATATACGTCCTTAAATCTTCAGAAATAAGCCTGTTCAGGGCTTGGAACTTTGCTCTCATTCTCCCACAGAACGGTGGGGCGCAAGCAACCGCCAAGCAGTGCACTTGCCGGTGAAACGTCAGCTATCGGCACGAATTTCAGCTACGCTTCAGCGCGATTCTTGCGATCCATAACTCGGCCAGATCTTTACTCGATTTCAGGTTTCTGCCGGTCAGCTGTTCGATTCGCCCGATTCGGTAGCTCAAGGTCTGGCGGTGGATCCCCAACTTCGCTGAGGTTTCAATCCAGTTTCGGTTTTCATCGAGGTAAGCGCAGAGCGTATCGATCAGGCTCTGTTCAGAGGAACCGGCCTGACGTAGCGGCCCCAAGACGCGTTCCACAATTTCTTTGGCTTGGCTTTCGGACTTCGGAGCTAAGGAAAAACTGACTTCGTCATAACGCACAATTCCGGTTTTCGGGCCGTCCGACGATTCGTAGGCTACCTGTGCTCGAAGTAGCCCATCTTTGACCCCACCAAGGTTGGTGATGGTCGGCGAGATGCCAATTCCAATGCCATGGTATTCGCTCAAACTTTGAAGCACCGGCAAGTCCGCAGAGCGTACGAGTGACGCGTAGTAACCATTTTGTATATGACTGGCGTGGGCGATACCGGCCAAGCTCAAGGATGAAAAGACCAGCTCTTCATTGTTCGTGGAGGTAATGGCCACCATGAGGTCTTGAACTGGTTGTCCAAGTTGGGTGGCATCGCGTACCAAACGGTCTTGCGGAGTACTGCTCTCCAGCGAGTCAGGGAGCAAGTGTCGGCGCTGATGCGCCAATCCAAGGGCGGTATGAGTCCGGCGATTAACTTCCCCGGCGATGACCTGACTTAGATGGGTCATGGTGAAAGAATCCAGCATAGAGCCAGGGCTTTCTTCCACAAGTAACACCGTGGAGCGTTGCGTCGGAAGGCTCCACACCGAAAGTTCTCCCCCGCGCAATGAACCCATGCGGTTGATCATCCCTTGCCCATAAGGCAAGACCTCAGATGCCAACTTCTTGATCTCTGAACTATCTACGGTGAGCGATCCAGGAAGTACATCAACACCGGTAGCTACATCCACTGCCGTCATGGCAACCTTGAAGACACTCTCCAGTTGTTGCGCAAAGCCAGAAGGGTGTTCGTACTCGCCCAGGGCTGCCCGATACAAATGGTTCAGCGTCATCAGCTGCTGCGCTTGGTTACTCTTGTTGGCTGCCGCGACCATGCGCACGATGCTGGCAAACGGAACTGCACGTTTCATCAACATCACCGGAAGCCCGAGATGGTTCGCCGTCTCTAGTGCTTCGGGATGCAGCTGTGGTGCTAGGTCGTTATCCTCGACCACCACTCCGCAAAGGCCAGCGCGTTCCAGACGGCGGATGAACTCAACTTGTTCCTGCGCATCATTGGGTACACAGTGACCGATGGTCATCAACAGTTCGTTCTGTCCCAGCCAACGGTAGGGGTCTGGCAATTCGCAGCTATGGGCCCAGAGGATTTCTCGATTGATCCCCTCGGATCCTGCGATCAGCCGGCATCCGGTGGCTTCCATAGCGAGTAGGTCAGAAATGATCATCTGAGCCTGCCGCCTCTGCCGGGGCGCAGAGCTGCGCAATCTTTCTCAACTGAAGCCATGCCTTCAACCGTACCTTTGCCCCTCAGCAAAAGTAGACAAAATTCCTGTGCAGTTCTTCACCCGAACTATCTGCGGATACAACAAAGCCCGTCGGATCAATTAATCCAACGGGCTTTGTGGTGGTTCTAGCCTGTGGAGGTTTTAGACTGTGATGCTTAGAGCCCGGCGTACAGGTTTTCCTGTAGCTTCCGGCGGAAGATCCACAGTACGATACCGACAATCACGCCGGCACCAATGATGCAGATGAAGTACGAGTAATCGCTGATGACGGTGTAGAGCTGGCCGAAGAGTCCGGAGAAAGCCGAGCCTAGGGACAGGGTCAAGAAGTTCAATCCGACCATTTGTGAACGGAAGCGCTCAGGACCGATACGGGTAGCCAGTGAAAGGCTTATCGGTCCAACGAAGACTTCCGAAGCACCGGCAGCCATCATGACAAGCACGATGAGCAACAGCGGGATCAATGCGCCTTCATACATCTTGAGCACAAGGAGCATGATGATGTACGCGCAACCCATGTGGAACATGCCAACCGCAAACTTGGACGGTGCACCCGGACCGCTGTTTCCCGATTTGTCCCAGAAGTAGGTGACAAATGGGGTAATCAGCACTGCAGCGAACTGCGCAAGCATGGTGATCCAAGCAACCGGAACGCTCCACCCGGCAATGACGAGGTCAACGCGTTCGGAAATCAGGATTGCAATGGTGGTTGATTGCTGGAACAGCAGGCCAAAGAAGAGGCCACCAGCCAGGAACAACGGAAGGTAGGCGCTCACACGACGCTTCTCGTCCTTGGTGACTTCCTTGCTGCCAAGCATCATGATGAAGTACCACGCGGCGCTAGCCAGAATCAGCACAGTGGTGATGGCAGACAGCGATGAGGCAGGGAGCAATCCCGAAGACAAGATGACGATAATGGCCAACAAGACCACCACGGCAATGATGCTCAGACGCACCAGCTTGGACTTTTCGATGGGGCGTTCAACAACACCAGACTTCGCTGGAAGCTTGGCCATGGACGCCATATATACGCCCAACGAAACCAACATACCGATTGCTGCCAAGCCGAAGCCTACGTGGAATCCCCACTCGTTCTGGGCGAAGCCCGAAGCCAGTGGTCCGGTGACGGCACCCATGTTGATGGCCAGGTAGAAGTAGGCAAATCCTACGTCTCGACGACCTTCATCTTGGCCTTCAACGGCGAGTCCAACGATGTTAGTGATGTTGGTTTTCAGTGCGCCGGTACCCAAGATGATCAAGCCCAGGCCAATAGCCAAGCCGGTCATTCCTGAGATGAAGGCCAATGCGACGTGACCGGCGGCGATGATGATGCCACCGATGAATACCATCCACTTTGGGCTGATGACTCGTTCGCCCATCCACGAACCGAGCAGCTGAGCCAAGTAGACCGAACCACCGTAGGCGCCAACGATGCCCGATGCGGACGCCGCGTCAATTCCTAGGCCGCCTTCGGAGGCGGTGTACAGAAGGTAGAAGGTCAGGATGCCGTTGAGACCGTAGAACGAAAAACGTTCCCAGAATTCGGTAAAGGCTAGCGTGCCTACGCCGCGTGGTACGCGTGGCTTATCGCTACTATCTGCCGTCGCCGAGGCGGCCTCGGCTTGTTCTAATCTCGGATCTTGCTCGTCGAGTTCAGTGTTTGGCATTGTGGTCGGTCTCCGCTTTCCAAAAATGTGAAGATCAGCCTTGGCCCATAGGCACCGCGAAAAGCTCGCAGAAGCGTACTGCTCTACGAACGCGACATTGCGACTTTCCGTGTTTCTCAAAGCTCATTTGTTACCCGACTCACTCTAGAGTCTTGAAGGTGCCCCAACCCTCATACAGATCAACAAAAGCTTGGGCAACAACTATCCAATGAAACAAGAGGTGCGTCACAAGCATTTTGGTGAGTGCCGAAAATTCGGTCTTTTTCAGGGTTCGCTCAGAGATGCGAGGGCGAGCGAAAACCGAGTCACTAAGTGCCACGGTTCACATTAAATTTTGGCCAGAAGGGCCAAGATCCCCGAGATAACTTCAGATTTGCTCAAAACAGGAACAGGCCATGCCGGGCCGCCCCTGTTCTCTACAGGTTCAACCCGCGCGCGGCTTGGCGCAAAACTAGTTTGTTTAGGACTCGTCGAGGTATCCACGCTTTGCAGCGTCATCACATACTGGCGTCTTGTGTTCCGGGTCAATCGAAGAACAAGCTAGGTAGGCAGAGTTCGCCGCTTCTTCAACACTCAACTCTTCGTAACCCACGGAGCCCGGATTGTACGAAACTGCGGTGCTCCATTCGTCCAAGTCCTTGCATGCGTCTAAGCCCTTGGCTTCAGCCTCTTTGATCTTGGTTTCGGAGGCATCTTTATCTGACCAAGTCTTGTTCTGTGCCGAGATGGCATCTTGGCATCCCTGAGAGATGGTGGCCGTTCTGGCCGAATCTAGATCCGCGCATCCGCTGGTTGAGCAAATAATGAAGGCTACTACGGCAGCTGAGGAAAGAACTTTGCGCATATCAACCATGCTACCCAAAGCACCTAGGGTTTGGCTGAGACGGTGCGCCCCATTGATTTATTCGTGGCCTGCAAAACGCAAAAGATCTCGTGCTTCTCCGTAGAAGAAGCACGAGATCCCGAGAAAATTAGCGAGCTATTTATGCAAGCTTGGAACGCTTGAAGGCATCAAGGCTAATTCCTTGTTCCAGAATTACCTTGGCCCATTCGCGTGCCGAGTGCAGCGAGTGGTCGCGGTAGTTACCGCAGCTCTTTGCTTCGGTGCCTGGAACATCGTCCCAGGTGATCTTCTCTGCAATGTCTTCCAACGAGCTTTTGACCGCTGCAGCGACCTCTGCTGGCTCGGGCTCGCCCCACAAGATCATGTGGAAGCCGGTACGGCAGCCGAATGGGGAGAAATCAATCAGGCCATCGATGCGGGTGCGCAGTAGTCCGGCCATGGTGTGCTCAATCGTGTGCAGACCAGCGGTAGGGATTTCACCGTGGTTTGGCTGCACAAAGCGGATGTCGTAATTGGTGATTGCATCGCCCTTAGGCCCACGCTCAACTCCAATTTTTCGCACGTAGGGCGCTTTGACCTTGGTGTGATCCAAGGCAAAGCTTTCAACTTCAGCAAGTTCAATATCACTCATGAATAAAGTGTATCCGTTGTGCCTACCGAGAATCGATGCCTGTTAATGAGTCGTAACCGGTAGACTTCTTAGGACGTTCGGGTGCAGTAATCTACCCGAGCTGACTTCATTTAGAGGGGAAATTCATGTCGGATCAGAAGTCCTTGCTCGTCTTTGCGCATCAAGACGAAGCAGTAGCCTTTGCAGATGTAGAACACCTGATTTCAGGCGTCGGCAAGATCAATGCATCGGTTGCTCTGGCAGGCGCCCTTGCTGACGGAAATATCAAGAATGTCATCGTTCTGGGTACCGCTGGTGTTGTGGGACATGCAGGCGAAGACCGTCCAAGCCTTGAGACCATCTACCAGGTCACGAAACTCATCCAGCATGATTTCCCATTGCCTTCGGCGGACGTAGATCCCACCGGCGAGATCGTTCTGCCCGACTTCCAAGCCGTGATGGCTACTGGTGACGTGTTTGTATCAAATGATGAGCAGCGCGTTCACATCAAGGAGCTCGGTGCTTCCTTGGTGGACATGGAAGGCTACGCCTACGCCAGCATCTGCCAGCGCTTTGATATTCCGCTGCAGATCTTCAAGATTCCATCTGACTACGCTGACGACTCGGCATCCATTGATGAGTGGGACGAGATCGCTAAGCAGAAGAGCGTTGCACTACGCGAGTTCTACGACAAGAACTTGGTCTAAGCACTAAGTTCTCTGAAACGCACCGGATCTTTGAACCACATGGTTTTTAGCTCCGGTGCGTTTTGTGTTTTTGCTGAATACCACAAGCCAAGAAATCCCAGCGGCGCTGCAGTGGGTATAAAAAACCTCGGTCCCCCACCAAGTGGAGAACCGAGGTTTTTTGATGGAGTCTAGAAACTACTCTGCAGCAGCTTCTTCGTCCTCTTCAACAACTGGAGCCAGCGACAACTTGCCACGGTCATCAATCTTGGTGATCTCAACCTGTAGCTTCTGGCCAACGCCGACAACGTCTTCGACGTCCTCAACACGCTTGCCATCGTTGATCTTGCGCAGCTCAGAGATGTGCAGCAGACCGTCCTTGCCAGGAGTCAATGAAACGAACGCACCGAAGGTGGTCAGCTTCACGACGGTACCCAGGTAACGCTCGCCAACCTCAGGAACCTGAGGGTTAGCAATAGCGTTAATGGCCGAGCGGGCAGCTTCAGCGGCTTCGCCACCGGTTGCGCCGATCAGCACGGTGCCATCATCTTCAATCGAGATGTCAGCGCCGGTGTCTTCCTGGATCTGGTTGATCATCTTGCCCTTAGGGCCGATGACTTCACCGATCTTATCCACTGGAATCTTCACGGAGATGATTCGTGGAGCGTTGACGTTCAGCTCATCTGGAGTATCGATGGCCTGGTTCAGCACGTTCAGGATGTGCAGGCGAGCTTCACGAGCCTGGGTCAGCGCAGCGGCCAGAACCGAAGCTGGAATACCATCCAACTTGGTGTCCAACTGGATTGCGGTAACAAACTCAGAAGTACCGGCAACCTTGAAGTCCATGTCACCCATGGCATCTTCGGCACCGAGGATATCGGTCAGGGCAGCGTAACGGGTTTCGCCGTTGACGGTGTCCGAAACCAGACCCATAGCGATACCGGCGACTGGTGCCTTCAGTGGCACACCAGCGTTCAGCAGCGACAGGGTCGAAGCGCAAACCGAGCCCATGGAGGTCGAGCCGTTGGAGCCCAGTGCCTCAGAGACCTGACGGATTGCGTATGGGAATTCCTCACGGCTTGGCAACACTGGAACCAGTGCGCGCTCTGCCAGTGCACCGTGGCCGATTTCGCGGCGCTTTGGTGAACCAACACGGCCGGTTTCACCGGTCGAGTATGGAGGGAAGTTGTAGTTGTGCATGTAACGCTTGGACTTCACTGGGGACAGCGAGTCAATCTGCTGTTCCATCTTCAGCATGTTCAAGGTGGTTACGCCCATGATCTGGGTTTCGCCACGCTCGAAGATTGCCGAACCGTGAACGCGAGGCAGAACCTCAACCTCGGCGGAGAGCTGACGGATGTCAGCCAATCCACGTCCGTCGATACGTATCTGATCGGTCAAGATGCGCTGGCGCACGATGTGCTTGGTGACTGCGCCGAAGGCCTTGGAGATCTCGCCCTCACGGCCAGCGAAGGTGTTGCCTTCACCGGTCAGAGATGCAAGAACTTCGTCCTTGTAAGCGCTAGCAGCGTTGTCGCGCTCCTGCTTGTCAGCGATGGTGTAGATTTCAGCCAAGCGGGTCGAAGCAGCAGCTTCAACAGCAGCGAAAGCATCTTCTTCGTAATCGCGGAAGACTGGGAACTCAACGGTTTCCTTGGCAGCGCGAGCAGCCAGATCAGCCTGAGCGTCGCACAGAACCTTGATGAATGGCTTTGCAGCCTCAAGACCTTCTGCAACAACCTCTTCGGTTGGAGCTTGAGCGCCGCGTTCCTTGATCAGTTCCCAAGAGTTGTCGGTAGCTTCAGCTTCCACCATCATGATGGCAACGTCGTCGCCTGCAACACGGCCGGCAACGACCATGTTGAAGACAGCGTTCTTCAGCTCGGAGTGGCGTGGGAAAGCAACCCACTGTGCGCCGTTTCCGTCGTCAACCAGTGCAACGCGAACGCCACCGATTGGGCCGGAGAATGGCAGACCCGAAAGCTGAGTGGACATCGAGGACGCGTTGATTGCTACAACGTCGTACAGCTCATCTGGATCGATGGACAGGACGGTAACAACAACCTGAACCTCGTTGCGCAGACCCTTGACGAAAGCTGGGCGCAGTGGGCGGTCCATCAGACGACAAGCCAAGATGGCTTCGGTCGATGGGCGGCCTTCGCGGCGGAAGAAGCTACCTGGGATACGACCGGCAGCGTACATACGCTCTTCAACGTCCACGGTCAGTGGGAAGAAGTCGAAGCCTTCGCGTGGGTGCTTGCCGGCGGTGGTTGCCGAAAGCAATGCGGTTTCATCATCGATGTAAACCATTGCCGAACCTGCAGCTTGCTTAGCAAGGCGGCCGGTCTCGAAGCGAATGGTGCGGGTGCCGTAGCGACCGTTGTCGATCTGTGCTTCGGCGAATTGGATTTCTGGACCCTCCATTAAGGGGGTTCTCCTTTCGTTCGCTCCCAGCTAGGTGGATAAGCGAACCGCGTGGCCCTACCCAGATCTGGTCTTCGATCGAGACTCGCGCTAGCGTGCGATAAGCACTTGAGCGAAAGCCACTACCGAGGACCGCGAAGCTGGCGGTCGGGACCAACGGTTGGTCAGCCCTGGGAGTTATTTTCATTCGGGGTCTGCATAGAACATGCTGACCCAAGTACTAGCCTACCGGGAATTGGCCAAAGCTGCAGATCTCGACGGGCCAGCCCAAACTGAGAACATCATCATGATCCGCTTAGCTACTGCGCGCAGACTTCTCTTCTGGCGCGCAAGCCCAACTGGAAAGCATCTTTAGACTCTCTTCGTTCACAGATCCTGGCTCAGCAACATAAATGCTCATTTCGTGGGCAGCACGCGGTAGCTGGGCGATGCCGAAGGAACGGTAGGCCAGATCCAAACGACCAACCACAGGATGTTGCAGCCGCTTGATGCCCTCATGGGTGAAGCGGATGTTGTGTGTGGCCCACAGTGTTCTAAAGTCGTCGCTGAGTGTGGATAGCTCGCCAATGAGATCTTGCAACGCCTTATCGTTGGGCTCGCGTCCGGCCTCGGCGCGAAGAAGTGCCGCGGTCGCAGCCGCGCCAGCTTCCCAATCAAGGAAGAACTCCTTGGCTGCTGGGTCCAAGAAATGGAACCTTGCAAAGTTAGCGTGTGCGTTGGCTTTGGTGGTGTCACTGTTAAGCATGGGCGCGTGCAAGGCCCGGCCCAAGCTGTTTGACGCCACAACATCTAATCGCCCGTTTCGGACGAAGGTCGCCGAGAGTGTGGCTGAGTCCATAAACCACTGCACCGAGGGCGAGATCGGATCAACCTTTTTACGCCTCGCGGGTTTACTTGCGCTCCCCCGGGCGGTCTGAGCCAGCTCCAGCAAATAAATGCGCTCTTCTTCATTTAGCCGCAGTGCGGTGGCCACGGCGAGCAACACTTCTTCTGAGACGCCTGAAATGTTGCCCTTTTCTAGTCGGGCGTACCATTCGGGACTGACCCCGGCGAGCACTGCAACTTCTTCCCGGCGTAGCCCAGGGACCCGACGCCGAGTCCCCACAGCGAACCCAACTTCTTCGGGACGGATGCGGGCGCGACGGCTAGTGAGGAAGTCTTTGATGTTGCTGCGCTGGTTTTTCGGGTCGGTCATGTTTTAAAGGTAAGTCAGGATTGAAGTTTTTCGGGGGTACAACCAGTACCCCTATAAACGCAACCTTTCTCGCATAGCTCCAGTCACGGTGTAATGGATATGGAAAGATTCCTTCTTATAGAATAGGACGTTGATGAACGTAGACGATCGCCGCGTAGCGGTGCGATCTGATGCTACGACGAGGGGCAAGGCCAACCGGTCAATCCCGCTGGTCGTATATGTCTTGGCGGTAGGTACCTTTACGATGCTCACCACCGAGTTCATCGTGGCCGGCATCTTGACCCAGTTGGCGGCCGAGCTTGACGTCAGCGTGGGACGAGCGGGTCTACTGATCACCGTCTTTGCAGCGGGCATGGTCATTGGTGCACCACTGATGGCACTGCTGACCCTGCGATTGCCACAGCGTTTAACCTTGATCTTGTCCTTGGCAGTCTTTGCTGCTGGACATGTGGTTGTCGCGTTGGGATCAGATTTCACGCTGCTGATGGTGGCTCGTTTTGTTACCGCTCTGGCAACCGGAGCTTTCTGGTCCATCGCTGGAGTCGTTGCAGCTAAAAGTGCTGGCCCGGGCATGGCCTCTAGGGCGCTGGGAATTATCAATGCCGGAGGCATGCTCGCTACCGTGCTCGGTGTTCCCTTGGGCGCCTTTGCTTCCCAGTACTTCGGTTGGCGCGGATCATTCTGGGGCTTGGCTGTCCTGGCGGTCATCTCGGCGGCGCTGATAGCGCGTTTTGTTCCGCACAATATTTCCAAACATTCCCAGGTCTCAATTCCTCGTGAACTGGCGGGTCTGCGTTCACTGCGGTTGTGGCTGACCTTGGCCGCCTGCGCCACAACCACCGGTGGCGTGCTCTCGGCCTATTCCTATATTTCGCCGTTGCTCATCACCGGCACCGGCTTCAGCGAATCGGTCATACCTTTGGTGCTGATCGGTTTTGGTGTGGGATCGCTGATCGGTTCGTTGATTGGTGGCCGCTTAGGGGACGCGCATCCACACGTGATGACAGTCATTGCACCGGCCATGTCCACACTGATTCTTGTTTCAGTGTGCCTGTTCTCCGGCCTGCAACTGCCCATGATTGTGTTGATCACCCTGCTCGGATTTTTTGGTTTGGGCGCCAACCCGATCCTTGCCTCCTTGGCCATCAAGTATGGGGATCGTTCACCAACGTTGGCCTCTTCGCTCACCGTCGCGGGCTTTAATGTGGGAACTACAATCGCTTCGTGGCTCGGTGGCAAAGCCTTGGAAACTGAGCTTGGAACCACCGGTCCGGTAGTTGTTGGAGCGAGCATCGCCATGCTGACGCTCATCCCCGTTATCAGTCTGGCCGTCATTGCCCGACGCAACGCTAATAATCAAAAGCTCGTTCCCGCTCACAGCTAGTGCACCGCTCCTGTGCATTGGCTAAAAATAGAACACTAATCTCGGCGAGATGGGATTATTTACGCATCCGGCATCGTTGATGCTTCTGGGTGCACCATGTGCGCCTGTGAGCAGAGCACGGGAATCTTTCAAGATTCGATTACCCTCATGCGTGAAAATCTGGACCCGCCAGTAACTGAATACCACCGTGCGCCGAACCGGTGCACGATGAGAAGTAAACAGATAGACAAAGGAAAAATCTCCTATGACAACTATGGCAAACGCATACGCTGCACCATCGGCCACTGAGGCACTTGTTCCACTTCAGATTGAGCGTCGGGCCGTGGGTCCAAAAGATGTTCTGATTGACATCAAGTTTGCAGGTATCTGCCACTCGGACATCCACACCGTCAAGGGTGATTGGGGACCACAGTCCTACCCACTGGCTCCAGGCCACGAAATCGCTGGCATCGTAGCTGAGGTCGGCTCCGGGGTCACCAAGCACAAGGTCGGCGACCGCGTTGGCGTTGGCTGCATGGTCAACTCCTGTGGCAAGTGCGAATACTGTGTTGCTGGCGAAGAGCAGTTCTGCACCGAGGGCTCGGTTGGCACCTACGGTGCTACCGACCGCGATGGCACCATCACCCAGGGTGGTTACACCACCAACGTGGTTGTCACCGAAGACTTCGTACTGAGCATCCCAGATTCCATCGAGCTTGATGTTGCCGCTCCCCTGCTTTGCGCCGGTATCACTACCTTCTCGCCACTTCACCACTGGGGCGCAGGCCCAGGCAAGAAGGTTGCAGTTGTCGGTTTGGGCGGCTTGGGCCACATGGCAGTAAAGATCGCCAGCGCCATGGGTGCCGACGTGACCGTACTGTCCCAGTCCTTGAAGAAGAAGGAAGATGGACTCAAGTTGGGCGCTAGCGACTACCGCGCCACCAGTGACAAGAGCACCTTCACTGAGCTTGAGAAGACCTTCGATTTGATCATCAACACGGTCAGCGCTTCGATCGACATCAGCTCCTACCTTCAGTTGCTACGTGTTGACGGAACCATGGTCAACGTTGGTGCACCTGCTGAGCCACTTCCAGTGAACGCTTTTGCTTTGATCGGTGGACGTCGTTCGTTCGCCGGCTCCGCAATTGGCGGCATCAAGGAGACCCAGGAAATGCTGGACTTCTGTGGTGAGCACGGCATTGGTGCAGAGATCGAAGTTATCTCGGCCGATCAGATCAACGAAGCTTACGAGCGCGTCCTCAAGTCGGACGTTCGCTACCGCTTCGTGATTGACACCGCGACCATGGCCTAAAGCCACAAACGCACGCGGCGCCCGAAACATCAACTGATAAGTTGGTGGCTCGGGCGCCGTTTGTTTAAGCCGTTTGTTTAACCAGTAATTCTTCTTCGGAAAGTTTCATCGTGACTGAACCAAATTTTGCAGAACACTCGTGGGACTACCTTGAACGCCGCAGTGTTCTGGTTATTACACTGAGCGGGCCAGCAAATGTGCGACTGATGGACCCTGAGAATTTTGCGGCCTATCAAGACGGCGAAAAGTACGACTTTCATGGCGGTCTTGCCCGCCGGGCACCCTTTCGAATTAAGGTTCCACATTCGGGTCCGTGGTATTTGGCCATTGACCTCAACGGTTTACCCGGGCGCGGGGTACGCCATGATGTCACTGTTCAGCCGCCGCAGAAACTCGAAGAGCGCAAAGCCTAAAGCACAGATCTCGGATGCATATTCCGTGAAGATCAGCCTGAAGCCGTTGTGGGATATAGGCATCAGACACGACAACAGCCGGCCCAGCACCCTAGGTGCTGAACCGGCCGTTGTTGTTGATGAATTACTTGCCGAACTTGCCGCTCTTCAGCTCGCGGTTGGCAGGAATATCTGCCCAGCCGCCAAGTCCATTGTCGCCATAGTTGTAGTCAACTGTTGCCGACGCACCCTTGATGTCCAACTTAACAGTTGGGCCCAAGGTGCCACCTCGGACGAAGTTGTCCTTGGTGCCAATGGTGTCGATGAAGGACTGAACCAGTCCGCCAGGCATGACGTAGTGCGAGTATGCCTGGAACTGGCCTGGGTGCTGGTTGTAGTCAGGAGCGAATGGACTGCCTGCTGCAAAGTTCAGGTTTGAAGGGCTACCCAAAGCCAAGCCTGAACCGCGGTTCAGTGGCTGGTAATCGCTACGAATACCGTTACCTACGAAGCCGTAAACGCCTTCTGGTCCATCGATGCCAGCAGCAAAGGTGGAGCGGTGGCTAATCGTGAACAGGTAGTACTTGCCGTCCTGCATGTAAATCTGTGGACGCTCAGTCTGGTCGGTAACACAGTTAGCCGACAAGATTGGTGGCAGGAATTCCCACTCGGTGAGTTCCTTGTTCTTTGCACGAGCCAAACCAACGTTACCGATCTGGTAGGTTGCACCTGACTTGTTGACCTCTGCAACGGTTTCACCGTTGGTTTCGCCCTTGTTGTAGCCAAGGTCATCAGCATCGCACTTTGCTGCATCACGCTTCTGCGCGGTGTTGCCCTCGAAGACCATGAAGGTCTCGCCTGGGTGTGCTGGATCTTCAAAGGTGAACGGGTCACGGAAGTTGAAGAAGGAGTTCTGCTCAGCGGTCTGGTAGTACTTACCGTCTGCCTGGAGCAGTTCGGTGACCTTGTCGAAACCGGTGAACTTTACGCCCTTTTTGTTTGCGTGAACGTGGCCGATGCTCAATGCGATACGTGGATCGTAAGGCTTGATGTCCTTGCCATCCTTATCGCGGTAGAAGGCAACGTCGGTGAAGAACAGCTTGATTTCGCCGTTCTTGTCTACACGAGCCGAGCCAGACCACTGGGTCTGGTGGCTGTAGGACTTATCCTCGAAGATCTTGCCGGTGACGCCTTCGTCAAAGACCTCGCCGCCGTAGGTCCAGCCGCCGTCTTTTGGACGCTCGTCAGCTGGGACGCCAGCTGGACGGTAGAAGTAGCCGATGCGCGCGTACTGGTGACGCTCATCGAAGCCCAAGTCGCGGTCAGCAACTAGCGAGAAGATGATCTCCTGGCCGCCAACGCTGTACTGGTTAGCGTCTGCGTCAGTCAGTGGCCAGGTATCCCAGACCCATACTTCTTCGTTGCTCATGTCAGGGAAATCCTGAGGAACGGTTGGCATGGTGTACTCGGTTGGCATCGAGTTTTCGCGGGAAGCAGCGTCTGGATCAGACATTGCCTTCAGCTGCTTAGCATCTGCACGGGTCCAACGCGACGTGAAATCATCGGTTGGGCTGTAAGCCTTTTGGGTGTGCTCAGTTGGCGCAGGGAAACCTGGTACCGGCTCGGTTGCGGCCACTGCTGGGGCCGAAACCAAAGTTGCACCGAGCGCTCCAATGCTCAGTACAGCAGCAAGAATGCCGCGTTTGGTGCGTTGCTTATTCACGATTGTTTGCCTTCGTTCGATACGGAATCGGACAATCGCTCGGGCTGCGACACACGCTCTCTCCACAGTCGAATCTAAGGAATCACATAGCTCCTGTCAATCGATTCAAAACGTTTTGGAAGTAGGATCACATTTTTTAGGATTCTTAACGAAAGCTTCATCACATTCTTTGCAAAACGTTTTGGTTTTTCGTTAGCGTGGGTAACTGTCACTCGTAGCGACGCACGATCTCTCCCCAAATCTTTTGCGACGACACCCATCGTTGCTGCCCTTTACCGGCGTTTGAATTGACCTACTGGAAAGACCGATGACTCAGCCACAGACCAAGAACTCCAAGATTCTTATTGCTGCCGCAGCTGCCTGTGCACTGGTCCTCGTGGCTTTGCTGGCTTGGCAATTCCTACGCCCTGCACCACAATCACCAGAAACTGAGAGCGACAACAACGCTCAAGAAGCCGAACAGTTTCAACGGCCAGAATCTTGGTCGCAGTTCCGCCCAGCCAATCACCTCACGCCGAGCCAAAACTGGATGAACGATCCGCAACGCCCGTTCTTCCTGGACGGACTGTGGCACTTCTACTATCTCTATAACGCTGACTACCCGGACGGCAACGGTACCGAGTGGTATCACGTCACCTCCACTGACCTTGTTCATTGGAAAGATGAAGGCGTTGCCATTGAGAAATACAAAAACGGTCTAGGTGATATCTGGACCGGCAGTGCGGTCGTTGATACAGAAAACACCGCAGGTTTCGGTAAAAACGCAGTCATCTCGTTGGTTACCCAGCAAGTAGACGGTGTTCAACGTCAGTCGTTGTTCTACTCAACCGACGGCGGATACTCTTTCACCTCGTACGAGGGCAACCCAGTCATGGACAATCCCGGCGTCGACGCATGGCGAGATCCGAAAATTGTCTGGGACAAAGAACGCAATCAATGGCTCATGCTGTTGGCCGAAGGAAGCAAAGTCGGCTTCTACACCTCCAAAGATCTCAAGTCCTGGAACTACCAGTCTGGTTTCGAAGCGCCAGACCTTGGCACAGTCGAATGCCCAGATTTCTTCCAAATGTCCGTAGACGGTGACCCCGAACGCACTACGTGGGTCTTAGGCATCAGCGCCAACGGGGAAAGTTCTGGACGTACCACCGGCTACACCTACTGGTCCGGTGACTTTGATGGCAAGACCTTTACCCCTGCCGAACAAGAACCTCAATGGCTTGATGCCGGATCCGACTTTTACGCGGCAGTGTCGTGGGAGGATCCTCAAGCAGAAGATCCTTTGGCCCACCGTTACGCACTGGGCTGGATGAACAATTGGGCTTACGCCTCAGATCTTCCATTGGGCGATTGGTCCGGCGGATCTATGTCCACGGTTCGTCAGCTTTCGTTGCGTGAGGTTTCAGGAAAATCGACCTTATTCTCGGAGCCTATTGCAGCGGTTGATAAGCTCGCCGGCGATCCAGCCCAAACCACAGCGCAAGATGTGCCCACGGGGCACAGCGCTTCGGTGGGCAAAGCTGAAACGGATTCTTACCGACTCCACGTTGATCTTGCCCAAGATGAGACTTCGCCAAGCGATGAGGCTCAAGTTGAGATCAAGGACGCCAATGGTGCGACCGTGACTGTCGGCTACAACTTCAAAGACCAAACTCTCTTCCTCAACCGCGACAAAGACAAGGTAGCCTCCACCATGCCCGAGGCTTACCGCGAGATTCGTAGCGAGCATCTTCCCAGCGACAACGGAGCGGTCAGCTTAGATGTACTGGTCGATACAACTTCGGTTGAAGTATTTGCCCAAGATGGACAGGCCTCGTTGAGTTCAACCGCGTTCCTGTCCCCTGGAAATCATGAACTCAATTTGAAGTCTTTGGGTGGCACCACCGATTTGCGCGGTGCCAGTTTGGCGCCGATGGCAGTTGTCGAGACCGCAGAACAGTAATCCAAGCAACTGGGTACACTTCAGCCAATAACGGTGTGGCCTCCTAAGCGGAGACCACACCGTTATTTGCACTGAATCTTCAACACCGTCAAAGCCAAAGATGGCGGAAAATAATTACCGCCCCGGCGCAGCTACCGATTCCCTGCTCACTAGCTCACAACGTAACTGCTTTGAGGTTTTGGATTCTGGGTTGTCTTTTGTCTCAGCAAACAGTTGAGAGACTGCCCAATGCCCCATTTGGTAGTGCGGCAAGGCGACAGTACTTAGAGTTGGCACCAGTGCCTTGGTAATAAGCTGAAGGTCGTCAACTCCGATAACCGATAGGTCCTCGGGAATTCTGATACCAAGACCTGCTGCAGCCTGATAAACGCCCATGGCCATCTCGTCGTTAAAGCAGAAGATAGCTGTCGGTCGGTCTTCGCGATCCAGTAAGTCACGTCCAGCTTCACGTCCGCCTTTGGCTCCATTACTGGCGGCACAGATCCACGACTCATTAACAGCAATACCCGCATCTTTCAACGCGTTGCGATACCCCTGCTCGCGCCCAATCGCTGCCGGTACGCTCAGCGAGACGGTGATAAAACCGATCTGTTGATGACCAAAGCTAATCAGATGGTTGGTTGCGTCGATCCCTATTTGACGCTCATCAGGTACAACGGATGAATAATTCGAATCGGCATCAGTCGCGTTGGCAACTACCACCCGCGCCCCAGCAAGTTCTTGCGGAACTTGAATCTGCTGGTGCCACATCTTGGCGTAGACCAGACCATCCACGCGGTGATCCATCAGAGTTCGGATTCCCATGAGTTCACGTTGCGCGTCCCCGGTTGAATCGATGGCCAGCACTACGCTTTGATGTTCGGCGGCAGCGTCTTGTGCACCGCTGATTAGTCGGCCCGCATACGGGGTCACGGCGATGGTGTCGCTGAGCAGACCTATAGTGAAAGTCCGCGAACTTCGCATTCCGCGCGCACGTAAATCAGGTGAGTACCCTAGCTGTTCAGCAATCTCCAATACACGTTCGCGCGTCTCGGGCTTGATTGCCCTTGCACCGCTTAAAGCGTGCGAAACAGTCGTCAGCGACACTCCCGCAGCGGCGGCGACGTCCCTGATGCCTACTCGGGCAGAGGAACCGAGCTTATTATTCATGCCTTTATTCTATTCACAATTTCTTTTCCCTTTAAACCAAACTCAAAGATGTCTGGTTCAAGGAGGAATTGATTGTCAATGATCCAAAAGGCATGCACTACCTAAGCTAGATTTTTGCCACGCCGCTGAGCACTACTTCGGCACGTCCGCCAACCCAAACCTGATCGTCGACACTGGTGATAAAGATTTCACCATTTCTTCCCATCGCGCCTCCCTGCGCTGCAACATAGGGAGCAGTGGCACGACCAGTTTTAATAAGCCACTGGGCGGCTGACGCATTGAGGCTTCCGGTCACTGGATCTTCACGCAGCGGGTCCTCCCCCTCGGTAAAGAAACCGCGCACTTCAAACGCCTTTTCAGATCTTTCAGGATGAGCACCGATAACACCAATGTCCCACCGGCCGGGGAATTTCGAGGCATCGGGACGCAAGGCAAGAACCGACTGCGCGCTATCGAGCAGCACACCGACCCAGCCCGGGCCGTTATCAATCCACTGGGTGTCAACGACCTCTTCTTTCTCTACACCGAGAATCGCGCGAAGTTGTTCCACTAATTCAGGTTCCACTGGGCCGCCACGTTGCAGCGATGGCGCTGCGAATGACAAGATCTCGTCTTCAACTCGAATAGGAATCAATCCAGCTGCACATTCTTGGACGATCATTCCGTCGGTCGCTGGAACGCCTCCGGCTTCCAGCCACGCACGCGCAGTGCCAAGAGTAGGGTGTCCAGCAAACGGCAATTCGGTGTTCATGCTGAATATGCGGACTCGGTAATCGGCCTCAGGGCTCGTTGCAGGAAGTACAAAAGTGCATTCTGAAAGGTTCGTCCATACAGAGAAGCGACGTAGCTGTTCATCATCGAGTCCCTCGGCATTCAAAATGACTGCGACTGGGTTACCTAAACATGGATCAGCGGAGAAAACATCCACCTGGCTAAAACGGTAAGTCATGACTGAAATCCTACGGGGAGATAACTAGAACAGAACCCTTGGCTCTGTATTGCTACAAAACAAGACCTCTTACGAAGCTGACCTCACCTCTTTTGGCCTGAGTCCAAAGATTCCCAGCCCTGAAAGAGACGCCAAATGGCTAAAAATCATCGCTGGCTTATCCATTAAGAACAGCCAAATAGCGCCTAAGCGGACGGACTGCGCCAACGAAGGGGCGCTCCCGCAGGCCAAATCTAAATGTGAGCTTTCGATCTTTCCATGATTCTCATAGGACAACTCTGTAGGATCAAGAGAGTCTGCGTTATTCCCGTTTCCAGCCCTCGGCTGAAATTGGCCTTCCAAGTTCTTCGAATGGCTTGGCAGGGAATAATCTAGGAGTACAAACTTATCTTCGGCATCACCTGCCCGTTGGTAATCGCGTTTCATCGCAGCATGCACCACACAGATAGTCCAGCAGAAACGAAGGCAACACTTTGAACGGCAATGCCACCTTTAAACACCACAACGTTGCGCTCTTATCAGTGAACAGCGTCCTCGCACCCGAGGTGGTGACCTCATCCGAATTTGATGAGCGGCTGGCTCCAAGTTTGAAACGTTTGCGGTTATCCAAGAAACTGCTCGAACGCGTTTCTGGCGTTAAAGAACGACGCTGGTGGTCCAAGGGCGTCGAATTTGATGACGCCGCAATTATCGCCGGCAAAAAAGCCTTGGCTGAAGCTGGTATTGAGCCCGGTGAAATCGGACTGCTCATCAATACTTCGGTAACCCGTCGCAATCTGGAGCCATCGGTTGCTTCCAAGATTCACAACGGACTGGGCCTGCCATCCTCTGCAATGAACTTCGACGTGGCCAACGCTTGCCTCGGCTTTGTTAACGGCATGAGCCTTGCGGCGAACATGATCGATTCCGGTCAGATCAAGTACGCGCTGATCGTTGCCGGCGAAGATGCCAAAGCAACTCAGGAAACCACCTTCGAGCGTCTGAACGCTGAAGGATCCACCCGCGAAGACTACATGCGTGAATTCGCGACCCTAACCTTAGGTTCAGGAGCCGCTGCAGCGGTCATCGGCCCAGCCGACGCCCACCCAGATGCACACCGCATTCTTGGTGGCGTCTCCCGTGCAGGTACCGAGCACCACGAGCTGTGTGTTGGCGGTCCCAACGGTATGTACACCGACACCAAGGGCTTGCTCGATAACGGCCTAGAGCTCGTTGTTGATGCGTGGGATGAAGCTCACCGCACCGGCTGGGAGTGGAAGTCCATGGACCGCTACGTCACCCACCAGGTTTCAAAGTCTTACACCAACGCGATCATCAAGGCCGTCGGCCTGGTCAAGGATCGTGTGCCGATCACCTTCTCCAAGTGGGGCAACGTTGGACCGGCTTCCTTGCCTATGACTCTGTCCCAGGAAGCTGAAACGCTCAAGCCAGGCGATCGAGTGCTGTGCATGGGTGTTGGTTCAGGACTGAATACCGCGATGATGGAGATTGTCTGGTGACCGAGATTTTCCCCGGCGTCAAGGAAATCTACTCAAAATATCTCGATGTTCCATCCACCTCACCGGTGGACGGCGCTGGCGCCACCTACCGGTGGCATGTCTTGGACAACCAGGAAGAACTAGCTCAACGTGGCATCACGCCAGTAGGCACGCTTTTATGTGTCCATGGCAATCCCACGTGGTCTTACCTATGGCGCAGCCTGCTCAACCATGTTTCTGAGAATCAGTTGGCCTGGCGTGTAGTTGCCGTGGACCAGCTAGACATGGGCTTCTCGCAGCGCACCGGCAAGTTCCGTCGACTGGCAGACCGCGTTAATGACCTGGGCGATCTGGCCGAGGCAATGGATTTAGGTGACAATGTCACCACCGTGGGCCACGACTGGGGCGGCATTATTTCTCTGGGTTGGGCTGTGTCTCATCAGGACCGTCTGGCCAATGTCGTTTTGACGAATACCGCCATTCACCCTGCTGGTTTTGAACTGCCGTCAGCACTGAAGCTGGCGACCCACCCTGCCGTACATGGCTGGGGAACCAAAACCACGCGTGCTTTCCTTCAGGTCACCCATTCCTTGGCACAGCCAGCTTTGGCGCCTGAGGTTCGTAAGACTTTTATGGCCCCTTACACCAGCGCAGATGTGCGCGATGGTGTGGCAAACTTTGTGGCGGACATTCCATTTGATCCCTCGCATCCAAGCCGTCCGGCGCTGGATGAAATTTCTGAGGCTGTGCGCTCACTATCGGTTCCAGCACTGATGCTGTGGGGCCCGAAAGACCCGGTCTTCTCTGACCGCTACCTTCGTGATCTCTTAGGACGACTCCCCCACGCTCAGGTGCACCGCTTTGAAGGTGCAAGCCACCTGGTGGGCGAAGACCGAGATATCGCTTCCCCGATTTTTTCTTGGCTTGCTGGAAACCAGCACGTCGCCGAGTCAGCACGAGCACAAAGCTCCACGCCCTATCAGCCAATGCTTGCAGAGCTGGATTCGCGTTCCGATGACCACAGCACCGCAGTGGTGGACATTCACCCGCCACAATCCTTGTCGTGGTCCCAACTGGGCGAACGTGTTAACGCGCTAGCTGCTGGATTGCAGCAGGTCGGTGTGAAATCCGGAGACCGCGTCAATCTTCTGGTTCCGCCAGGCATTGAGCTGACCTCGTTGATTTATGCCTGCCTGCGTTTGGGCGCGGTCATTGTTGTGGCCGATGCCGGACTTGGAACTAAGGGACTTGGCCGTGCCATCAAGGGCGCTGGCCCAAGCTTCCTGGTAGGAATTGACCGCGCGCTAACCGGTGCCCGAGTGCTTAACTGGCCTGGCACCAAGATCGCCGTCGACTCCTTGCCTGCTACCAAACGTAAGCTCTTGGGTGTCGCGCACACCCTAGATGAACTACTAGAAACCGGTAGCAAGCTATCGGCCAGTCAGGCGAACTTCACCGCTGCTGATCCTGATGCTGATGCTGCAGTGCTCTTCACCTCCGGATCCACCGGCCCCGCCAAGGGCGTTGTATACACGCACCGCCAACTTGCAGCCATGCGAGACACCCTGCGTGAAACCTACGATTTGAAGGCCGGTTCAGCACTGGTAGCTGGCTTTGCACCATTCGCGTTGCTTGGCCCTGCCCTCGGCGCCACCTCAGTCACCCCCGATATGGATGTGACTGCGCCTAGAACGCTGACCGCTTCTGCTCTGGCTGATGCCGCCGTCGCAGTGAACGCCACCACGGTATTTGCCTCCCCGGCAGCCCTGGCCAACGTACTAGAGACCAAATCCGAGCTAAACACCGCACAGCGCAAAACACTGGCAGGCGTTGGCCTAATGCTCTCTGCTGGTGCTCCTATTCCTGAGCCGCTGTTGGCAAAGGTTCAAGAGTTGGTACCCAACGCGAAGGTTCATACCCCGTATGGCATGACCGAAGCGCTACCGGTCACCGATATTGATCTGGCAGGCATTCGTGCCGCTGGGGACGGAAACGGCGTGTGTGTTGGCACCGCGGTTGCCGGCGCCACGGTAGCCATCGCCCCCATTGACGCGCTCGGCATTGCGGGCGATGAGCCGCAGTACACCCCCAACGTCACCGGCGAAATTCTGGTCCGTGCACCGCACGTCAAAGATCGCTACGACCGTTTGTGGATCACGGAAGCGGCCAGCAGCTCCATCGATGGCTGGCACCGTACCGGAGATGTGGGGCATCTTGATGATGCCGGTTTGCTCTGGGTTGAAGGACGTCTGGGTCATGTGTTGAGCACCACCAATGGTGCTATCACCCCGGTCGCCGCCGAGCATGCAGTGCAATCGGTCGTCGGCGCCGGACGCGCCGCCCTGGTAGGTGTTGGACCAGCAGGAACTCAAGCCGCAGTGGTAGTCATGGAAACCGTCCCCGCGTCCCGTAAACCTGGGCCTGCCGAGAACGCTCTGGCCACTAAGGTTCGCGCCGCGGTTGCACAGACCGGTACAGAGGTGGCCGCCGTACTAGTGTTGCCAACCTTGCCTACCGACATTCGCCATAATTCAAAGATTGACCGCGCAGCGTTGGCTCAATGGGCCAGCACGACGCTAGCTGGCGGAAGGATCCGCACACCATGAGCGATAGCACTGACCAATTGACCCCGCGTAGGGTTCTGGTCACCGGAGCCAGCGGTCTGCTCGGTGGCGCCGTAGCCCAGCTACTCAGCGATAAGGGCCACCATGTGCGCACCTTCCAGCGCAGCTCTTCGAGTCATGCCGGGGATGAAGTCCGCGGTTCTTTAACCGACGCCGTGGCGGTGGCCCAGGCCGTTGAGTCCATGGATGCAGTGATTCACTTGGCAGCCAAGGTCTCCTTCACCGGACACTGGCAAGAATTTGTTGATACCAACATCACCGGTACCAACAATCTGCTGCAGGCATCACAAAAGGCCGGAATCAAAGATTTTGTTTTTGTCTCTTCACCTTCTGTGGCCCACTTTGGTGATTCCCTAGCTGGCGCAACAGCTGGTACTGCCAATCCTGATCTTGCACACGGTAACTATGCCCGGTCCAAGGCTGCGGCCGAGCTCAACGCATTGGCGCAAGACTCGTCGGATTTCCGTGTGGCAGCCATCCGTCCGCATGTGGTGTGGGGACCTGGCGATACACAGCTGGTAGAACGCGTCATCGAACGCGCCAAAGGCGGTCGCCTACCGTTGCTAGATCACGGAGCTGCGCTCATTGACACCACCTACATCGATAATGCGGCCGCAGCCATCGTTCGCGGCTTAGAGCGCATGGACCACGCCCATGGTCGAGCATTGGTGGTGACCAACGGGGAGCCGCGACCGGTCGGTGAGCTCATCGCAGACATCTGTCAGGCCGGCGGCGCTCCAGCACCCAAGCTCAATGTGCCAGGCTGGTTGGCTCGCGGGGCCGGTTCAATCATTGAGAAGCTCTGGTTAGCTGCTGGTTCTCGCAATTTGGTTCACGACGAGCCTCCGATGACTCGTTTCCTAGCCGAGCAACTTTCTACAGCTCACTGGTTTGATCAGCGCGAGACTCACCAAATCCTTGATTGGAAGCCGGCCGTCAGCATTGATGAAGGTATAGCCAAGCTGACCGCACACTACTCGCAGTCCTAGACCGCGCATCAGACAAGATGTTGAAGCCCCGAAGCATAAGAATGCTTCGGGGCTTCAACGCATTCTGGGCTTGCAGCTGTTTGCTGTTACCTCATGGGAGTACTACGTCATGAATTGGCACGGACATCATTGCAACGGGCAAAGAGCTGTACCTTGAAATGATGGGCAACAAGATTTCTTACCAAGGTGAAGCTGGCTCCAATTCAAATATGGCCTGCACTGAACAATTCCCCGAAATGCAGGCAGTGCCATGCGCTAGTTTCGAGGACGCCTTCGCCATGGTAGAAAATGGGGAAGCTGATCTTGCGATGATTCCCATCGAAAATTCGTTGGCTGGTCGCGTTGCTGACATCCATGTTCTATTGCCAGAGTCCGACCTACAAATTGTCGGTGAACATTATCTTCGGATCCGTTTTGACCTGCTGGGTCTGCCCGGAGCGTCAGTTCAAGACGCCAGGGAAGTGCATAGCCACATTCACGCGTTGGGACAGTGCCGAAAGATCATTCGCGAGCACAAGCTAACGTCGGTTATTGCCGGAGATACCGCAGGATCTGCACGCGAGGTAAGCGAATGGAACGATCCAACAAAACTATCTTTGGCTCCCCCAATGGCCGCCGAGCTCTATGGGCTTGAGGTGCTGGCATCAGGTGTTGAGGATGACCCCACAAACACCACACGCTTCGTGGTTTTGGCGCGCGAACAGCCTTTACCCGTGCGCTCTGAGCTTCCCGAATCAACGGTGACCACTTTGGTCTTCAAGGTCCGCAACGTTCCTAGCGCGCTGTACAAGGCGTTGGGTGGCTTCGCTACCAACGGCGTGAACATCACGCGTTTGGAAAGCTACATGGTTGGCTCTTCCTTCGCTGCCACAACCTTCATGATTGATGTTGAAGGGCACCCAGAGGACCTACCGGTGCGCTTGGCTTTGGAAGAACTAGAATTCTTCACCTGGGAAATCAAGGTACTCGGGACCTACGCTGCCAGCGAGCACCGCAGCACCGTTTCAGCGGCCTTCGTTTAGTCTGACCAACGACGGTAACGTCATCTCAGTTTCGTTGAGCTGTCCAGTTCATGGTGGCGAACATTCGGTAATTGCCTTCTGATACGTCTTGCCACGGTAGGAAAAGCTGAGATTTTTAGTGTCGTACTTTTGCGAGCTGGTGATGGGGGTCTGGGTTCTTAAAGTTTGTGGTGGGTAGCGCCCATGATCTGCCACGATCAATGTGCGACAAAGACTCAAAAAAGTGCTGTCCGCGCTGAACATTTGGATGGTTCAATACATCGGCGTGCTTATTGCCACTGCATTCAATCCGAACGTTCGTCACCGGGATGCGCAGATCATTAGTGACCATGACACCCCATTTTGACTCAGCCGCTTCTCCTACATCCGCTTTGACCCAGACTGCATTGACGCCACTGAGAACTTCTTCTTCGCGTTGCTCGGCCTGTTCTCGCTGGTCTTGCTTTCGCCACCAAAACACCACGACAGCCGCCATTGCACTGAACGCCATGATCCAGTTGGGGATGGTTTCTGAAAAGATGTACAACCCGTTGCCGTCCATGCCAGCAGATTATCGAACGATTCGTAGTAAGCAACAGAGAAAATTACCGCTTTTCAATTGCTTCCACCAGGTTCATCCTGATGTAACTTCGTGGACGCCTTTCCCAGCGTTCTCGGCAGTGAAGCGCACCCCGCGGCGTTAGTCTCGCCAAGAATACCGGCGTTCGGGACGCCCAACTCCCCCATATCGTAGGTTCACTTGAACCAGACTTTCCTCAGCCAAGTACTCCAGATACCGGCGAGCGCTTACTCGCGAGGTGCCAAGTTTTTCTGCCGTCTCTGTGGCCGAAATGGGATCGGTTGCGTCCTTGACGATATTTTCCACCAGCACCATAGTTTCCGCACTGCATCCCTTAGGCAGTGGGCGCCGAGTCTGCCCGCCAAGGCCGAAGAGGCGATTTACATCGGCTTGTTGCAGTTCTTGATCGGTAGCCTCATCCAATGGCTGGTACGTCTTGGCATAGTGCCCCAACCTTTCGCGTAGGTCATCCCACGAGAAGGGCTTCATCAGGTAATGCACGATACCGCCTCGTAGTGCGCGGCGAACCGTATCCATTTCCCGGGCGGCGCTAATCACCAAAATATCTAGGTTCGGTTGAACTTTGCGTAACCGTTGTAATAGGTCCAGACCATTCATATCTGGCAGGTGGATGTCCAGTATGGCCAAGTCAGGGTTCAGCTCTTGGGTGGCCGTGATGGCGTCCTTGGCGGTGTGCGCTATCCCTGCAACGGTGAACCCTGGCTCCTTGCTGACAAATCCGGCGTGCACTCTTGCCACCATAAAGTCATCGTCGATCACCAGAACTTTGATCACTGGATAGGTCCTACTTTCTGAGTGTTGCGGTAAATCGTGCGCCATTGTCATTGATCGCTTCAATATCTCCTCCACGGCGCCGACAAACCAGTCGGCTCAGTGCCAGGCCAAAGCCCCTGCCGCCTGAGACGGTGGTGTCCTTTGTGGAGAATCCTTGAGTGAAAATTTCATTCATCGCTTCATCAGCAATCCCAGATCCATTGTCACCGACAATGACGGTTATCAGTCCATCGAGGTCATTGATGGAGAGATTGATCGTTGGCTGATCAATCTCGGCGACAGCATCAATGGCGTTATCAATGAGATTGCCTAGCACCGTGGTTAGGTCCCTTGCACTCTGGTCGTCCCCTCGTCCCAGACTCGAGTCTTGCGAAACTTCAAGTCGGATTCCTCGTTCTGCAGCCACGCTGGCTTTGGCTATGAGCAAGGCAGAGATCGTGGGCTCGGCTATTTGCGCCGCGAGGTTTTCAAAGACTTTGCTGCGGCTGAAGCTGACGCCATCGATGAAGCGAACCACCTCGTTGTATTCCTCTAGCTGGATGAGCCCGGAGATGGCATGTAGATGATTGGCAAATTCGTGCGTCTGGGCTCGCAGCATGTCTGCGGTGGCCTTGCTGTCGCCAAGCTCTTGCTCAAGTAAAGTCAGCTCGGTCCGGTCACGGAAGGTCGTCACAGATCCAAGATCTTTGCGGGCAGTCTTCACGGGCATTCGGTTGAAGACAACAACGCGTTCTCCAATGAGGAACTGCCGGTCGGGGTGTTGTTGCTTTGTCATCAAGGCCCTACTGACCTGTGGTGCTATTTCCAGTTCTGTGAGCTTTTTACCCACGCAATGTAACGGCAGTTGCAATAGTTCGATGGCGGTATCGTTGGCCAGCATGATTCGGCTATCCGGTGAGACCGAAATGATTCCTTCCTTCACCCCATGCAACAGCGCTTCACGGTGTTCAAAGAGTTCGGCGATCTCCTGCGGTTCCATGCCGCGGGTTTGATGCTTGACCCTGCGCGAAAGTAAAACTGAACCGACAGTTCCGAGGATCACTGAGATGAACAGTGTAATCAGCGCGCTGGGTGCAATCTCTTGGATGAGTTCTTGAGTGCTGGGGTAGCTTTGCCCGGCACTGACGATGCCTACAAGCTTTCCGTCATCGTCGAGTACCGGCACCTGCGCAATGAGCACGTGACTGCCGTTGCGGTCTATTTCGCCGGCCCAGCCCCTACCTTGGGCCACAGAGGATTCTGGCTGCAGGATTGAGGTTCCAACTTCATCAGGGAAGGTGGAGGTGACCACGGTGCCATGCTCATCTGCGAGGGTGACAAATTGCAACCCCGAGGTACTTCGCGTGGTTTCAGCCATCGCGGGAAGCGCTGATCCCATTTCCGGTGCTGCTTTAGGCATGAGTGCGCGCATCAGCGGGTTAGCAGCTAAAGACTCTGCCGCTGAAAGGCTGCGCCGGCCTTCCACCTTTTCAAAGTTGTTGGTGGACTGAGTTAGCGAGACAGCAACTACTCCCGCCAGCACTACCGCGATAATCAGTAACTGCAAGATGAGGTACTGTCCGGCCAAGGAAATCCTGCGAGCAAAGATGTCGGTGAATTTTGAAGCTTTTATACTCACAGACACATCCTTATCCAAGATTCATTTCTTCCCCGCCTTTGGGGCACCCAGCAACTTTACCGAACTTTTTGATGACTCAAATCACAATTCGCGGTTACACAATGAACAGTATTTTCTTTGCGTACGTAAGAGTGACCTAGTTCACATCCATGCTTACTGTGGAACTACTCGCAACTACGATTCAAGCAATGAGGCTGCAATCAATGAAAAGTTTCAAATCCTTCCGTGCCCTGACGGTCTTCGCCGCCACTGCAGCTCTGGCCTTGGGAGCCACCGGCTGTGGCGTCACCTCTGAGAAGTCGGGATCCGACGCCGGAACGTCAGACGCACCAATCGCCAACCTGCGCATCATGGTCCCTAATACTCCAGGTGGCGGATACGACACCACCGCACGCGTGGGCGCCAAGGTCATGGACGAAGCCAAGCTGGCCACCAATCCAGAAGTGTTTAACCTAGCCGGCGCTGGTGGCACCGTAGGTCTGGCCCGCATGATCAACGAAAAGGGCAATGGCGATCTGGCCATGCTCATGGGACTGGGCGTAGTTGGTGCCAGCTACACCAATGACACCGATGGAAAGCTGACCGATACCACCCCAATCGCCAAGCTGATCGAAGAGCCAGGAGCCATCATGGTCTCCAAGGATTCGCCATACAAGACCATCGACGACTTGGTCGCAGCATGGAAGAAGGATCCAGGAAAGATCTCCGTCGGTGGCGGCTCCTCCCCTGGCGGTCCTGACCACCTGCTTCCAATGCAGTTGGCAGAAGCTGTTGGCATTGACCCTAAGGATGTGAACTTCGTTTCCTTCGATGGTGGTGGCGATCTACTGCCAGCCATCCTGGGCAACAAGGTCGGCTTTGCAGCCTCGGGTGCTGGCGAGTACATGCAGCAGATCGAAAAGGGCTCGGTTCGAGTTCTGGCAACCAGTGGCGAAAAGAGCCTTGAAGGTGTTGACGCTCCAACGTTGAAGGAATCTGACATCGACTTGGTGTTCTCGAACTGGCGTGGGCTGGTTGCCCCTCCAGGAATCTCTGATGAGGACAAGACCAAGTGGGTTGAGCTGATGACCGAAATGCACAACTCCGAGCAGTGGAAAGAAGCACTGAAAACTAACGGCTGGACCGACGCGTTCATGACCGGTGATGATTTCTCTGCTTTCCTCACCGAACAGGATGAGCGCGTAGCAAGCGTCCTGAAGACCCTGGGTCTGGCGTGAGCGCAGTAAATACCGCAAAGAAGAAACGCGTCGAACTGTTGTTCGCCGCGTTTCTTCTTCTCGTCGGAATCATTGTGTTTGTTGACGCGTCGCAATTACATGCGACGTATTCCCAGGCTGACGCTATCGGGCCTAAGGCAGTGCCTTACCTGGTGTCAGGAATCCTGGTGCTCTCCTCTATTGCCCTGAGCATCACCGTGGCCCGAGGCAACCTCGCTGAAGGAGATGAGGGTGAAGACGTTGATCTGAGCCAGCCTTCGGACTGGAAGGTACTTGTGCCGCTACTTGGCTTCTTCGTCTTGAACCTGTTGCTGATCAACTGGGCCGGTTGGGTTATTTCCGGAACGATCTTGTTCTTCGGCGTTGCAACTAGCTTGGGCGCTCGCCGTTGGGCCCTCACCGCGGTGATCTCGCTGGTACTGGCGTTTGGATCTTTCTACGGCTTCTACTTGGGGTTGGGCATCAAACTGCCCGCCGGAATTCTCTCGGGGGTGCTGTAAATGGATACATTCAATTTATTGATGGGCGGATTTGAATCCGCTCTGACCCCGATCAACCTGCTGTTCGCTTTCGCTGGCGTGGTCTTGGGTACTGCAGTTGGCGTTCTTCCTGGCATTGGTCCAGCGATGGCCGTGGCACTGCTTTTGCCACTAACCTTCGGCATGGAAACATCTAGTGCCTTGATCATGTTTGCGGGTATCTACTACGGCGGTATGTACGGTGGTTCCACCACCTCCATCCTGCTTAATACTCCAGGCGAGTCGGCCACCGTCATCACAGCCATTGAAGGCCACAAGATGGCCAAGGCTGGACGGGCATCTCAGGCACTAGCCACCGCTGCGATCGGCTCATTTGTTGCCGGAACCATCGGTACAGCGCTGCTGGTGACTGTCACACCAATCGTGGTGAAGTTTGCGGTGAGCCTTGGCGCACCAAGTTACTTTGCCATCATGGTGCTTTCACTGATCACGGTTACTGCCGTCTTGGGCTCGTCAAAGATCCGCGGTTTTGCTGCCCTCGGTTTGGGGCTGGCTATTGGTCTTGTGGGCATGGATCCAGTGTCCGGCCAAAAGAGACTGACCTTCGGCTTTGCTCCGTTGATTGACGGTATCGATATCGTGGTTGTCGCCGTGGCAATTTTCGCGATTGGCGAGGCGCTGTGGATCGCCGCTCACCTGCGCCGTACTCCGGCGCACACCATTCCTGTCGGCACTCCTTGGATGGGTAAGGAAGATTGGAAGCGTTCCTGGAAGCCATGGCTTCGCGGCACTGCCTTCGGATTCCCTTTTGGTGCATTGCCTGCCGGCGGCGCCGAGGTTCCAACCTTCTTGTCTTACGTAACAGAGAAGAAGCTCTCCAAGCACTCTGAGGAATTTGGCCACGGTGCCATCGAAGGTGTTGCTGGTCCAGAAGCTGCTAACAACGCTTCAGCTGCCGGAACACTGACGCCAATGCTGGCCTTGGGCCTGCCAACCAACGCGACCGCTGCGGTGATGTTGGCGTTCTTGACCATGAAGGGCATCCAGCCTGGCCCGTTCCTCTTCGAGAATGAACCCGATTTGGTATGGGCACTGATTGCCAGCCTGTTTATCGGCAACACGTTGTTGCTGCTGATCAACTTGCCGTTGGCGCCACTGTGGGCCAAGCTTTTGAAAATTCCTCGCCCCTACCTGTACGCGGGCATCTTGTTCTTCGCTACCCTGGGCGCGTTCTCGGTGAACATGCAGGTAGCAGACTTGTGGATTTTGCTGCTCATTGGTCTGTTGGGCTTTGCACTGCGTCGCTTCGGATTGCCAGTGCTGCCACTGATCCTTGGTGTCATCATCGGCCCGATGGCCGAGGAACAACTGCGCAAAACCTTCCAGCTCTCCTCGGGCAGTGTGTCAGGAATCTGGAGTGAACCATTAGCGGTCGGGATCTACGTGTTGATCGCGGTACTACTAGTACTGCCAGCCGTGATTACTTACATCCGCCGTTCCCGTGGTCGCCATGATGTTGTTGCTGAAGCTGTCCTTGGCGAAGTGGCCGACCATCCAAAGCACAAGGCCGGAGTTTCGGGCACGACCGCAGACGACGACGAAAGGGAGAACTCATGAGCATCGTTGTAGGCTACATCCCCTCCCCTGAGGGTGAAGCTGCTTTGGAGCGGGCCATCAAAGAATCAACAGCAAGACAAGCAAGGTTGATTGTGGTGAACTCCTCCAAAGGAGACCAACTAGTTGATGATCGGCTCATCGATGCTAAACAGCATCACGATCTGGAAGCACGATTGACTGAATCCGGAGTAGATTTCTGGATTCAGCGTCAACCCCAGGGCATCGATGCCGCAGACCAGATTTTGCAAGTGGCAGAAGCTCAACGAGCCGAGCTCATTGTCATTGGACTGCGCAAGCGCACCCCAATGGGAAAGTTCATCATGGGTAGTGTCGCTCAAAGAGTGCTGCTTCAAGCTGGTTGTCCGGTGCTTTCGCTCAAAGCAACTAACGACTGGTAAGCAAAACGTGGAACCCTCAATTTAAGCGAAATGATCCGCACCAATTGGTGCGGATCATTTCTCTTTGCTGACTTTACTTCTGGTACGGATTTGGTGGTGGAGTGGTACCACCGTTGTCCGGATCAGCCGGGCGAACCTGTGCGCCACCCTGCGATGGGTACTGCGTTGTTGGGTTATAACCCTGTGGTGCTGGTGGGTTATTTGGCAACGATCCATGTCCTGCTTCAGCTGGTGGTGTGCCACCAGCAAGTCGGACAAGTTCCGAAGTGTTCTCCGCGGTACGGATCGAAGCAATCAGCGACTCAAGTCCAGCGCGGATCAAAACAAGGTAGATCAAAACGAATAGTGGTCCGATGATGATCAAAACCAACAGTCCGAGCATGGTGCTTTCCGTAAAAGCGCTGATCACCATGCCGAGGTAGGCAATAACCAACAGGACCATGATCAAGATGTAGACAAACTTGACGATGGACGGAGTTACGAACTTTTTGAAACTGAAATCAAAAAGGGCTTTCATCCTTCTGCCTTCTCTCATGTCGAAACGAATGATATAGCCGACAGTATCGGACTATGAGCCATGAGGAAAGCTGATCTAGAAAATAAGTACTGGCCGTCGTAGTGTTTTTTGATTTCCCTTGGTCTTCTTTACGCCTTGGAGATGGCTTCTTTCAGCGCCGTCAACAACAGCGCTACCGAACCCGGGTTGGCGTTTGGCCCCATCAGGCCAATACGCCATACGGTGCTGGCATACTGACCTACACCACCACCAATCTCGATGTTAAAGCGATCCAGCAGATAGCCGCGCACCTTCGCCGAGTCCACACCTTCTGGGACGTTCACGGTGGTCAACTGTGGGAGTCGGTGTCCTTCTTGGGCGAAGAGCGTCAGGCCCATCTCTTGCAAACCATCTTGCAACAACGAGCCAGCTTCTTGATGCCGAGCGGTCACCGCATCCAATCCTTCGGACAGAATTCGATCAATTCCCGCCTCCAGCGAGGCAACCATGGCCACCGGTGCAGTGTGGTGATAGGTACGACCGCCACCTGCAGAACCGGTGGCGTAACCTCCGAGCAGTCCGAGGTCTAAGTACCACGATTGTGGCTTCTGTACTCGACGTTCAAAGGCACGGTCAGAGATGGTGAACGGAGCCAAACCTGGGGCCACACCAATGCACTTCTGGGTGCCGGCGTATCCCACATCGATCCCCCACTCATCAGCCAGTACCGGCATACCGCCAATGGAAGTTACCGCATCAGTGATTAGCAGCGCGTCACCCTTGATAGCGCCCAAGGCAGCAATGTCCGAAAGCACACCGGTGCTTGTTTCTGCATGCACACCAGCAATCACCGAAGGATTCGGGTGAGCGTCAGCCACACGCTGCGCATCAATCGGAGTGCCGTATTCGTGATCCACGCGGACCACTTCGGCACCAACACGTGAGGCAACTTCGCACATGCGCTCGCCGAACAGACCGTTAATAGCAATCACAGCGACATCACCGGGATTGATGGTGTTAACAAACGCAGCTTCCATTCCAGCTGATCCGGTAGCGCTCAGCGGAAGGGTGCGCAGGTTTTGCGTGCCCCACAGTGTTCGCAGTCCCTCGGCTACATGATCCATCCGGGCAATGAACGCAGGATCCAGGTGTCCCAGCAGTGGCAGGCCAAGAGCTGCCGTTGCTTCCGGGTACGGGTTACATGGACCTGGGCCGAAAAGATGACGCTGAAGAACGGTCTGACTCATGACTGCTCACTTTCACTTATATGAATTGTTCCAATCGAGATTCAGCGTATCCGCAAGAGGCTGAAAAACGAAAGGTTAGTTCCACATTGTAGAAATTTATGAATTGTAGCCAGAGCGCCATTTTCGAGATGACACATGATGATGAGCCGCTTTGGCACTCACATGCTCCGTTACTTCGTTGCGAGATCGCGGGCTCAGCGCCGAGCAGTGTTCGCTAGCTTCGATCGGTTTGGCCAACAGGTTGCTGGCAAGGCTGATGCTTTGCTCAAATAAACCATCACCAAGTCAGGGAAGAATCATATAGAAGTCTGAAAACCCCATCAGTCAGGTTGAACTTGAACGCCGTTTGTATAAGTCTGAAGGGACAAATGCGAAAGGAGTACTCCGTGAAGAAAATCCTCATGGTCGTAACCAGCGTTTCCGAACTCGGTGCAGGAGGAGAGCCCACCGGCTACAACGTGGCAGAGGCAGCCCACCCTTGGAAGGTCTTCCGAGATTCAGGACACTTTGTCGACTTTGCTTCAATTAAGGGCGGTCAGCCGCCACGGGACACGGTCGATACCGACGACCCAATCCAAGTTCAATTTACTGAAGATGAGACCACCCGTGCTGGGCTTTA
The DNA here is from genome assembly GCF_056934395.1 of Glutamicibacter sp. MOO4. NCBI lineage: Bacteria > Bacillati > Actinomycetota > Actinomycetes > Micrococcales > Micrococcaceae > Glutamicibacter > Glutamicibacter sp. MOO4. The sequence continues at coordinate 488,445 of NZ_CM167800.1, read as the reverse complement.
CAACACTGCCAGGGTAGAAGTTGTTGATCCAGAACAGTACGACGCCGTGTACCTCGTAGGTGGACACGGCACCATGTGGGACTTCCCTAATAACGAAGGCCTTCAGAAACTTGTTGGTGGCATTTACAACAAGGGTGGCGTTGTCGGCGCTGTTTGCCACGGTCCAGCGGGACTCCTTGATGTCGAGTTGCATCACGGTTTGAAGCTCCTTAGTGGCAAGGATGTCGCAGCCTTCACGAATGATGAAGAAGTTGCAGCGGGCAAGGACAAGGTCATTCCGTTCTTCCTTGCAGACAAGCTCACCGAGCAGGGCGCAAACCACATTGCCGTCGATAACTTCGAAGAAAATGTTCAGGTTTCCGAACGATTGGTGACCGGACAGAACCCTGCATCAGCCGCGGGTGTTGCCAAGGAGATGGAGAAGCTTCTAGCTGAAGCCATCCATCAGGAAAAGGCTGAGGAAGAAGCCGCAGAAGCCGAAGCTGAAGCCGACTAGGCTGATACGCAACAACCTCTGAAGTTACGCAGTAACGACGCTTGGACTCGTGTGAAATCACGAGCCCAAGCGTCGTTTTGTGCCCAGTAGTTCCAAGGGTGAATTGGTGCAAGGACCGATGGGACCCGCTCCCATGGCATCCGCGATTTTTGTTGGCGTGAGCTACTAGATCTTTGAGCCATCAGCGCGTTTGAGTGTAACTAGTGAACAAGGCCCGCATGATCGACGGTGGGCACTTCAAGCCCATAGTGACCACGCAGAGTGCTCTGATCGTAGTCAGTTCGGAAGAGCTTGCGTTGCTGCAACAACGGAACAACGTGTTCGGTGAAGGTTTCAATGCCCGAGGGCAATACCGGAGCCATGATGTTGAAGCCATCAGCGGCTCCTGCCTTGAACCAGTATTCGATTCGGTCCGCCAGCTGCTCAGGGGTTCCAGCAAATGTCTGGTGACCACGTCCTGAGCCGAGTTCACGAATAATCTGACGAACCGTCAGATTTTTGCGGTATCCCAGATCCAAAATCAGGTCGCGACGTGAGGTGGATTTTTCCTTGGAAGTCGCTGTCTCCAGCCCCTCGGGGAGCACCTCGTCAAGCTCCAAAACATCCGGGGCTACGTGCAGTTGCTGCGCCAAGGTCTTCTTTGCATACTCCGGAAGAATCAAGTCATCCAAGGCATCAGCCAGCTCAAGAGCTTCAGCTTCCGTTGATCCGAGGATGGGAACGATACCCGGCAAAACTTTGACGGACTGCTCGGAGCGTCCGTAGCCCACGGCCTTGGTCTTGATCTCTTGATAGAAGTCCCTTGCTGATTCGAAGGACTGATGAGCCGTGAATATAGCTTCAGCCCATTGACCGGCAAATTCCTTGCCCGCCTGTGAGGCTCCGGCTTGAATAATCACCGGGTGTCCTTGAGGCGAACGCGGAACGTTCAGCGCTCCCGCTATCTGGAAGTGCTCCCCCACATGAGCGGCTGGATGAATCTTGGCCGGATCCGCCCACGTGCCACTTGCCTTGTCAGCGATGACCGCATCTGGCTCCCACGAATTCCACAATTTTTTCACCACGCTCAGGAACTCATGCGCCCTGGCGTAGCGCTGTGAACTATCAAGCTGTGACTGTTGGGAAAAATTCTGCGCAGCTGCGTCACCGGCAGTGGTCACAACATTCCAGCCTGCTCGTCCATTGCTGATCAGATCCAACGTTGCGAACCGGCGAGCAAGGTTATAAGGATCGTTGTAGCTAGTGGAAGCCGTAGCGATCAGTCCAATATTTTTAGTCACCGGCGCAATAGCGGAAAGCAGTGTCACCGGGTCCAGGATTCCGGCTGGTCGTTGTGCCACCGGCCCTTGAAGCACCGGTCCGTCAGCAAAGAAGATTGCGTCGAGTTTGGCCTTTTCCGCAAGCTGCGCCAAGCGAATGTAGTGGTCAACTTCTGTTCCTGCATGGGGGTCGCTCTCGGGCAATCGCCACGAGGACTCGTGGTGCCCGGTAGTTAGCAAGAATGCGTTGAGGGTTAAAGTGCGTGCCATAATTCTGGTCCTTATCCGTGAGAGTTGAGAGTTAGGCGCGAGCCCAGCGCGAAAAGTGTCGCTCCAATGCCACAAGGGCTGCATTAACAACAAAGCCGAGAATGGCGACGGTCAAGATCGCTGCATACATTTTTGGAATGAGGAAGCTGGCCTGCGAGTTGGTGATCAGATATCCAAGACCAGCTTTTGCACCGATCATTTCAGCAGCAATTAGAACCAGCACTGCAGAAGTTCCTGCCATGCGAATGCCGGTAAAGATAATCGGCACAGAGGCCGATAGGACGACCTTTGAAAAAATCTCAAAGTTGTTTAGTCCCAGCGTTTTGCCTGCACGAATCAGCAGTGGATCTACGCTGCGTGCGCCCAGAATGGTGTTGAGCAGAACCGGGAAGAACGCTGCGTAGAGCACGATGGTGACCTTGGAGAGTTCGCCAATGCCAAGAGTGAGAGTGAATACCGGTAACAGTGCCAGGGCCGCAGTGTTTCGGAATACTTCCAGAAGCGGATTCAGAAAATCTCCGATTCGCGAGAACCATGCCACCACTAGCCCCACCGGTACACCGATCACCACGGCAAGAAGGAAACCGATGGCTGAGCGTCCTAAGCTGGCGGAAATATGTGTCAGCAGATCTCCGCTCACGATCATTTTCCATAATTGCTGAAGTACCTCGTGCAATGGTGGAAGGAAGACCTTGGAGGCCGGTTCAAGGAGAAATTGTGGAATCAGTTCCCACACCAGTAAGAACCCGATGATTGCTCCGGAACGGTAGGGCGTTTTGCTTATCGTTGCCCCAGCTCGTCCCGTTGGTGCTGCTCGTTGCGCGGACGAAGTTTCAACTCTGATCTGCTGATCTGGCAATGCTAGTGTGCTCATGCTGTGGCTCCTGAAGAAATCAAGGTTTTTTCGACCGACGCGGCTACGTCTTGGCGACTGTGGCTATGTAACAGTGACCAGATGTGATGACGGTACTCACCGAACTGCTGGGTTGAGCGGATGTCATCTACCGACTGGCGATCTTGAAGATCAATGTTCACAATTTCCTTGATCTTCCCTGGTCTGGCGGACATGACCGCCACTTTCTGCCCTAGGTAGACCGCTTCTTCAATACCGTGGGTAATAAAAACGATGGTGGTCTTGGTGCGTTTCCAGATGTCCAGCAACAGGTCTTGAAGCTGTTCGCGAGTTTGCGCATCCAGCGCTGCGAATGGCTCGTCCATGAGCAAGACCTTTGGTTCGTGGGCAAGAGCTCGCGCAATCGCTACACGCTGTCTCATTCCTCCGGAAAGTTCGTGCGGGTACTTATCTTCCACGCCTTCTAGGCCAACCAAGCGTAGGTATTCGTGCGCTCGTATCCGGCGTTCAGCCTTGTTCAGGCCCTGGCCATGTCGCGCTTGGCTTTCCAAGCCGACCTGAACATTGGCTGCTGCGGTGAGCCACGGGAACAGCGCATATTGTTGAAAGACAACTGAGCGTTCCAGGCTAGGCCCAGAAATAGGCTGCCCGTCAACGAGAACTTCGCCTTGGCTCGGTGTGCTCAACCCAGCAAGGATGTCCAACAAGGTGGACTTACCGCATCCGCTCGGTCCCACCAAGGTGAAGAATTCGCCGTCCTCAATCCACAGATCAAGTGAATCGATGGCCGTGACTGCGCTTTGGTCGCTAGCGCCAGTACGTTGGAACTTCTTGCTCAGATTTTTGATTTCAATTCTCGACATGATCGGTCATTACCCTTCGCTCGCGAGATCGTTAAATTCGTTGGTGTAGTACTCGCTGGGCGTTATTTCACCGTCAACGATTCCGGTGCTCTTCAACCATTCGGACCATCGGCTGAAGTCTTCATCTGAGATCGGCGCATTCTTGCCTACGCCATAACCGTTGAAATACTGCAGAGCTTCAACATCTTCGCCACGATCTCTGGACTCGATGATGTCCGTCAATTTTCTGAGCACTTCTTCACGTGAATGCGATGACGCCCAGTTCGCCGCTTTGGCGGTACCCGTTGCCAGAGCATGTGCCGCTTCGGGATATTCAGCGATGAAATCGTCACGCAATACGTATTCACCACCATTGAAGTTGTCAAAAACTTCAGTGTCCCGGAAGACTTCCCGCAGATCCCCTTGTTTCACGGCATGGACCTGGGCTGCACCAGAGAGTGCCCCGACGTCTACCTGATGGGTGCGAACCGCTTGCTCGGTATCTGTCGGCGGCAGAACGACTAGCTGAACTTGGTCAATCTCGTCCGGGCTTAATCCTTGTGCTTTCAGATAGGTGTGGATCACGGCTTCGGAGTGAGCTCCGAGGGTGTTGACCGCGACAGTCTTTCCAATCAGATCCCGGGCTTCTTTAATGCCGCTGTCTTTCGCGGCATAAAAACCAACAAAGTAATCGTCATTGGAGCCGTAGTATGAGGCGACCGCGGTCACCGGGGAGCCAGCTTCTTGTAGCTTTACAACTGCGCCGGCAAATGCGCCACCGATGTCGGTCTCGCCGGTCGCCGTGTTTTGAATGGACAGCGGACCGCTGGAGTTATTGCCTACCCATTCCAGCTTAATGCCGTCAAGATATCCGAGGCCGGCAGCCAGCTCAATGAGCGTTACGGTGTTGGCTGCGCCTTCGTAGCGGACATTGATGGTGCCGTCTGCATTCTTCAGATCAGTGCCGTGTGCCGAGGCTGTGCATGACGCCAGCAAAAGTGCTGGTGCCAGCAATAGCGTTGCCGCGCCTTGGCGCTGCCGTCGAGTAAGCGGGGTCTTGAACATCTTTGGTATTCCATTTCCTTTGCCGGTGCGGGCTGTTGCTAGCCATACAAGCACCTTTGGAAAGGGTCAGAAAGGGGCTCTGAAACCTGGTGAAATTCAGTGAAACGCGAAGTCAAAGTCGCTATCAGATGTCCGGAAAAGTCCTTGATGTCTGCACCTGTTGTAGCCTGAGGAAACATCGGGTCATAGTGCCTTCAGCACGGCGTTAATTTGGTTTAACAAGTCGCACAGAGTCTCGTGTTTTTAGCAGGTATCGGCGCGGGCGACTCTACGTATCAGTCATAGAAAGACATGTTCAGTATGTGTGCGGCAGCAGAAAATCAGCTTGTCGATTTTTATGATGATCTCCAGTTCATTCGTGCAGTGAACATGTCGCACAGGTGTTATCCGGGCATAAAAAAATCCCCGCCTTCCAAAAAGGAAGGCGGGGATCTTCGCACCAGTGCGAAAGACTACTTACGTAGGCCCAAGCGCTCGATCAGCGTACGGTAACGCTCGATGTTGGTGTTCTTCAGGTAGCCGAGCATACGACGACGACGACCAACCAGAGCCATAAGGCCACGGCGGGTGTGGTGATCATGCTTGTGCATCTTCAGGTGCTCGGTCAGGTCCAAGATACGGCGGGACATGACGGCAATCTGAACCTCAGGCGAACCGGTGTCACCCTCGTGGGTAGCGTAAGCCTTGATGATTTCGTTCTTGATAGTGGCATCCAATGCCATAACAAACTCCTAGAGTTGGACCGCGTTCATAAGTCAGTGCAAACGCCGAAGCGTCTACGGTGGAAACTCGCAACCGCGGACTGCAGCGAGAACCATCGTCAATCATATCACCGACGGGCACGCCGGCGGGACCTCCAGGCATGGGTGAGATACGGCACCTGTACCTTGTCGCCCAGTTCATGACCCAGATGCTCGTTCCAATACCACCGTAGGTTTGATTCAACCTTGGCTTGGGTTGTCGGCGAAGATTTGCGGTAGTAGCTGCGCGACTTAGTCAGCTCAACGATCTCTTCAAAATCCAGCGACATCGACCAGTGCCAAATACCGTGTTCAGGTTTGCTGAATTCACGACCCAAAGGCGGTTCAAGCTCGGGACGGTGTACATCTCCAGCATGCATAATGCGGGCTAGCCGGTGCACCCACGGAACAGAGACGTCGAGTTGATTCCACAATAAAGTGAGCCAACCGTGATCATGCAGCAGACGGGCAGCCTCAGCACTGGCTTTGGGATGATCCACCCAGTGCCATGCTTGCGCGTAGGTCACCAGATCAACGCTGTCCTCGTCCAAGCTGGTAGCTTCGCCCGAGGCGCACACCGTGGCCACCTGTGGAAGTCGCTTCGCCAAGACCGAGAGCATGTCTTGGGACGGATCAACAGCAGTGACGTCCAACCCCTGTGCTACCAGTTGTTCGGTAAAGATCCCCGATCCACAACCAATATCAACTGCCACTTTTGGCTGGTCCTGCAGGGTGAAGTCCAAGGCCAGCTGTGGATAGGACGGACGGATCTTGTCGTAACTCTCAGCACCGGACTGGAATGCTGACGCTAATTCGTCACGACGCTTGGCACTGACCACAAAAGCACGTTGTGGCAGAGATGGAATTTCAGACATGAGACTTAGCGCGGTTCAACGGCCAGCACTGCGCGAGCTTGATCCACGTCCTGGGTCATCTGCTCAATCAAAGCTTCGATACCGCGGTAGGCGACCATAGGGCGCAGGTGTGAGATAAACTCAACAACAATCTGCTGACCATAAAGGTCAAAGTCTTCAACACCTTCATCTGGGCGGTCGATCACGTGGGCTTCTACCACCCGGGAGACACCATCAAATGTTGGGTTGGAACCCACCGAAATGGCGGCTGGCCAACGGACCTCGGCCTCGTCGATAACCCAACCGGCGTACACACCATCGGCAGGAATGATGCCGGTGGCTTCAGGATCAAGGTTTGCCGTTGGAAAACCCAACTCGCGTCCGCGGGCATGCCCGTGGACCACTTCACCGCGCATCCTGTGGGGCCGGCCGAGGATCTGGGCTGCTGCTTCAACGTTGCCTGCAGCTAGTTCTTCGCGAACCCAGGTCGAAGACAAACGACGCTTATCCCCTACGTCTTGCACGCCGATGACATCGAAGTTGTACTTCTTGCCCAGCTCTTGCATGTAGCTGAAATCGCCGGAGTTGTTACGGCCAAAGCGGACATCGTGACCAACCACGACCGCGACAGCGTGAAGCTTTTCAACGATCAGTGAGCGGACAAAATCTTCAGCGCTTTGGTCAGCAAATTCAAGGGTGTAATGGATCATCAGCGTGGCATCCAAGCCAACGCTGGCCAAGGTATCGATCCGATCAGCGATTCCCATGATCAGCTGTGGAGCAGCCTCGGGGCGATGCACCAGTGCTGGGTGCGGGTCAAAGGTGATGGCCACCGATTGAGCAGAGCGCGCCTTGGCTTGAGTGACTGCTGCGTCGAGCACTTCGCAGTGCCCCAAATGAACACCATCAAAGTTGCCAATGGTCACGACAGTGGGAGCCACATCCGTGGGGACGGCGTCCAAGCCCTTCCAATAGTGCACTTTGCTCCTTTAGAAATTCTTGTGGTGAGTAGAGAACCCACCGAGGCAATTCTTACACGTCTTTAGGCCAGACGCTCGCTGCGGTTACGGTAAAGCCACCACAAGCCAACAATTGGCAATACCAGCGGAATGTAACCGTAGCCTTCACCGAAACCACTCCACACCGATGGGTGGGCGAAAATTTCAGGATGAGTCAATGACAAAATGCCCACAACGATCACACCAACAAGTTCAACGCTCACTGCCCACAGCGAGACAAGCCATGCGCGCGACTTAGAAGATGACAGTGAGAACGTGGCGACAATGTAGATCAGGCCGGAAAGCAATGACAGCGTGTAGGCCACCGGCGCTTCATCAAACTTGCTCACGATTTGGTACGCACCACGAACGGTTGCCGCCAGAGCCAAGATGCCATAGACCGCAATAATCACTCGGCCTAGGCCAGTGGAGCGGCTTGGCTTTGGACCTTTAGTGGCATTGCGAGATTGTGCAGCCTGCATGATCCGTGAGTTACGAGGATTCTGACTCATGTTGTTTACTCCTAGTGCCAGATTTGTTCCATACGGAACAGCATGATGAAGGTGACGGCTGCCGAGGCACCCAACACCGCATTGGACCAGCGACTCTTTTCACTGACAGCCCAGAAGAATGCCAGCGGGGGCATGATCAGCGCGGTGATCAGATATCCCCAGAATTCCAGCGGGTCGCCCTGTACAGCGTTTCCGCCGGCCTGCCTGATCGCGGCAGCAACGCCGTAAACAATCAAGAAGACTTCAGTTGCAGCTGCGCCGATAAGAGCCCAGTCATCCGGGTGCTTGCGAATGATGGTCGCCACCACAGCAACAAGCAATGCCAGTGCACAAACGATGACTCCGGCGATGAAAAATCCGTTCAAGGCAAACAACGGTTCAACCTTTACTTAGCGGTGAAGACTAGGGCCGTACGAGCTTTTTCGCCCTTGTCCTCCAGCAATGCCACCAGCACCCCATTGGGTGCAAAGGCTGCGACGGTCTGGCCAGGCTCAATGTCCATGCTCAGGTGGGATGCGGCAATGGTGCGCCCGAAGGACAGCTCCATCGCTTCATCCACGCTCACCGTACGGTTAGGGAACAACGCAGCGGCAGCCTTCTCAAGGGGCAGCATGGTGAATTCGTTTGCCAGCTGTTCCAGAGTGCTAGTCAGATCAATCTTGTACGGGCCAACCTCGGTACGGCGCAACGCCGTCAGGTGTCCACCAACATCGAGTGCTTCGCCCAGATCGCGTGCCAGTGCACGGATGTAGGTTCCGGAGGTGCAAGAAACGGTGACGTCCACGTCAAGGATCTTGCCGCCGTTTTCTCGACGGATTTCGTGAATCTCGAAGCGTGAAATAGTCACCGGACGCGCCTTGAGTTCTACCTGCTCGCCGGCTCGCACACGTGCATAGGAGCGCTTACCATCAACCTTGATGGCTGAAACTTGGCTTGGTATCTGCTCAATATCACCGCGGAGCTTTGCTACTTCACGCTCGATATCTTCATCGGTGACCGCAGCAGCAATACGCTGAGAGATAATTTCGCCTTCAGCATCGTCGGTGACAGTGTTTTGTCCCAGACGGATGGTGGCGGTGTAGGTCTTATCGTGACCAACGATGTAGGTGAGTAAGCGGGTCGCCTTGTTAACACCGACAACAAGCACACCTGTGGCCATCGGGTCTAAGGTGCCAGCATGGCCCACCTTGCGGGTCCCTGCGAGTCTACGGATACGACCAACCACGTCGTGGGAGGTCAATCCTTGATCTTTGTCGACTAGTACCAGGCCCGAGGCCTGCTCTTGCGTGTTCTGCCCGGCTTTACTCACGCCTTCCAGTATATGGCTTAGGCAGAAAATTCACCCGTCTTGCCGTTCAACCGTGGCCGATGCCACGTCGCATCCCAGATTGTTCCTGCCACGGATTGCAGATGAGTCCTTCCAGGCTCTGCGAATTGGCCGCAAAATAAATTTTTTCAAGAGATTCCAATCCGTTGGGCATCCTGCCCCGAATGCTCATTGACAACCTGATCCGCACGGACAGGAAAAGGACCGACGACATCAGTCGCGGCGAAGCAAGGAGAAAATCATGAAGCGCACATACAGCAAAGTCGCTGGAGCATTCGGGCTCATCGCAGTCGCCGCCATGGGACTGAGCGCCTGCTCGACCGGTTCGGAAACCATGGAATCACCCACCACCTCCGCATCGGAAAGCAGCTCGCCGATGGCAAGCGAATCTGCAATGGATCCGGCAAGCAATCTCGTGGGCAGCGGCTGCGCCGCCTATGCCGAAGCAGTGCCAACCGGTGACGGTTCGGTAGCAGGCATGGCCAAGGATCCAGTGGCCGTTGCAGCTTCCAACAACCCGCTGCTCACCACGCTGACTTCCGCAGTTTCCGGAAAGCTGAACCCGGACGTTGACCTGGTCGACACCCTCAATGGCGACGAATTCACCGTCTTCGCTCCGGTTGATGACGCATTCGCCGCAATCCCGAAGGATGACCTGGCCGCTGTGGCCAAGGACGCGGACACCCTGAGCAGCATCCTGACCTACCATGTGATTCCCGGCCAGATCGCACCAGATGATCTTCCCGGAACCCATGCAACCGTCCAGGGCGAGGATGTAGAAGTCACCGGCAGCGGCGACGACCTCGAGGTCAATGGCGCTTCGGTCATCTGCGGTGGCGTGCAGACCGCCAACGCGACCGTGTACCTGGTGGACACCGTCCTGATGCCACCAGCCAAAAAGTAGCAACGGCGCAATTGCAAGGCCGATGGCCTGAAGGTGATGCATGGAGTCCAAATCCAGGCATCACCTTCGCTGGTTCAACGGGCCGTGCTCCCCCATCGGCAACTTTCGCAAAGCGCCACGGAACAGCAGACAGCGAAACAGACACAGATGCGTGAGACTCTAGGATTCATGAGTTCAAATAGACTCGACTCCATGGAAGACGATTCCGTTCAAACGCCGGACGCCCTGATGCAACAGGTCGCGCTGGGACAAGAAGTTGCCTTCGAATCGCTCTACGATGCCATGGCTTCCCGAGTCTTCGGACTCGTGCTGCGGGTGCTTCGCGACAGGGCACAGAGCGAAGAAGTCACCCAAGAAGTTTTCGTCGAAGCCTGGCAGCAGGCCCAGCGCTTTGATCCAGCACGCGGCACCGCAGCCTCCTGGCTGCTGACCATTGCCCACCGCCGAGCCGTGGACCGTGTGCGTTCGAGCCAAGCAAGCCAAGCACGGGATTTGCGCGTTGGAATCAAGGACTTCGAAGACAGCTACGATGATGTGGAAGAGAACGCCATCTTGCACGATGAAACCGTGCGCGTTTCCCAGGCACTGCAACGGCTCAGCGCGCCTCAGCGCGAGGCCATACACCTGTCCTACTTTGGCGGATACACCCACCTGGAAGTCGCCGAGATTCTGAAAATACCGGTGGGAACCGCCAAAACGCGAATACGCGATGGAATGAGCAAACTTCGAGACCTGATGGGAGTGGCGTAATGGACAAGCATGAAAACGAGCGAACCGATAGCTTCGCCCGGGACGCCCTGGAGGACAAAGAACGCGAGGACCTGCTCAACCAGTCTCCGAATTCCGCCCAGGCTCGCCAGGAACTCGATGCACTGCAGGAAACTGCAGGATTGCTTGGCTTGGCGGCACAGCCGGTTGCGCCTCCGCCACGGTTGAAGGCCAACATCATGTCCGCCATCCGCACCACCGAGCAGCTCCCTCCCGTTGCGGACCAGGCACCCACCCTGGGCAGCTCTCCCGCAGCCGTCCCAGCCACCGAGGCTCCAGGGGAACCTGGTTCCGCTGCAGAACCTCCGGTCCAGCAGACAGGAACAGGACGCGGCACGCAGCGCTTCTTTGCCCTGGCCGCCGGCGTGCTGCTGCTGGCAGCAGTGGCCTTGGGAGGATTGGCGATCAACCAGACTTCCGAGCAGCGCGAGATGGAGAACAAGATGGCCGCCATGGCCTCGCATGAAGACGAGCTCACGCGGATTCTGGGCGCCCCTGATGCGAAGTCAAGAACGCAGACCCTGGAGGACGGAGCCCGTATCACGCTTTCCTATTCGGCCGATGAGGGCTTGATGGCTGTTTCCACCTCCGGCATGCCGGCTTTGTCCAGCGACAAGGGCTATGAGCTATGGCTAATTTCGGCCGATGGAGCAGTTTCTGCGGGCATGCTCGCCGGCGCCGATGCCGATGGCATGATCATGGTTTCAGATCCGATGAAGGACATCACGCACTTCGGGATCACTGTGGAGCCAGCTGCTGGATCCCCTGCCCCGACAACAGATCCCATCATGGTCCAGGCGCTGTGAATCCGCAAAAATTCTCGTAGCCGATTCCAATCCGCATCGCAGGATGTTCCGAATACATGGAGAGTGGTTGTTCCCCTGTGATCGGCAGGGGAACATGGATCGCAACGCATGAGGTGAGTGGCAGTGGGCATTTCAACGAAACGCAACGACAGAGTTCTCGTATTCCACGCGGTGGCTGGAATCTGTTCGGCAGCAGCCATGTTCGCCGTGGCTCAGTTCGCCTCGGCTTTTTTCAACGGCGCCTCGTCGCCGTTTTTCTCCTTGGGCTCGGCCATTATCGACCTGACTCCGCCATGGCTCAAGGACTTTGCCATCGCGACCTTCGGCACCAACGACAAGCTGGCGCTGTTCATATCCATTGGCGTCGTCGCAACGGTCCTGTCCGCGGTAGTCGGCCTGCTGGCCAAGCGAAGCTTCGCCCTTGCCTGCACCGCCATCGTTGCCTTGGCCATGGTGATGTCCAGCGCAGTGGTCACCCGTGCGTCCACCAGCCTGCTTGATATTGTCCCAACGGTACTCGGCGCGATTGCCGGCATCGGGGTTTTGCAGTGGCTCAGCCGGCTGGCTTCAGCCACGGTCGCGCCTCCGGGCGAGGACGCCAGCATCCCGGGTCCAAGCCGCAGAACCTTCCTGCTCGGTTCGGTCCTGGCCCTGGCCGCCTCGGCCATAGCTACCGGCGCTTCGAGCTCGATCTCCGCTGCGCGGAACATGGCTGAGGCTGCCCGCAAGGCCTTGCGCTTGCCTGCGCCCCGTACCAAGGCAAAACCCCTGCCGGCAGGGGTTCAGGTCGAGGAAGCGGATATGCCACGCTTCGTTACCCCGAACCGGAATTTCTACCGTATCGACACCGCACTTTCGGTGCCCCAAATCGACCCGGGACAGTGGTCCTTGCGGGTTCACGGCATGGTGGAGAAGGAATTCACCATGAACTTCGACGAGCTGCTGGACCAAGAGCTCGTGGAAACCTATCTGACGCTGACCTGCGTATCGAATCCGGTCGGCGGCGACCTGGTAGGCAACGCACAATGGCTGGGCTATCCACTGCGCCACCTGCTGGAACGCGCCATTCCCCAAGCCGGCGCAGATATGGTGCTCTCCACGTCGCATGACGGCTTCAGTGCTTCAACCCCGCTGGAAGTCCTGAGAGATGACCGGATGGCCTTGCTGGCGATCGGCATGAATGGCGAGCCGCTGCCATTCGAGCACGGGTTCCCGGTGCGCATGGTGGTTCCTGGCCTGTACGGCTACGTGTCTGCTACCAAATGGGTGGTCGATCTGGAAGTCACCCGGTTCCAGGACAAGGCTGCCTATTGGACGACTCGCGGTTGGTCCGAACGCGGTCCCATCAAGATGTCTTCCCGGATCGATACGCCTCGCCCATTCGCCAAGGTACCCGCAGGGGACGTCGTGCTGGGCGGTACCGCCTGGGCCCAGACCCGCGGCATTTCCCGCGTGCAAGTGCAGATCGATGACGGACCATGGGAAGATGCCGACTTGGCAGCCGAGGCCTCCTTGGATACGTGGCGACAGTGGCGCTTCGTGTGGAAGGATGCGACGCCCGGCGCACATTCGGCAACTGTACGCGCCTACGACGCACAGGGCCAGTTGCAGACCAGCGAGAAAGCCAACCCGGTGCCCAATGGCGCCAGCGGCTGGCAACGCCTGCAATTCACCGTGCAGTAGGCGCTGACTGTAGCCTACTGGCTACGCAGCACCTTGATGACTTTCTCAACCCTGCGGGTGCGGGTATCTTCTCCCCTAGCTTGAACGATCGGGTCTACGTGCCCACGTTGTTTGCTGTAGGACAGCTGGCTCCACGCATCAAGTAGCTCTGGTTCCGCAGAGAGCAGCACAGCCAGCGGTTCAGGGATTTCCACGGTGCGTGGTTCTTCATCCAGCTCTAGCTTCACGGTAATTTCGTCCCCCGCACCTTTGCCGGTATTTGCACGAGTCTCGGAGTTAAAAGAAACAAGAAACTGTCCGCCCATGGAGGCGATAGTTGTTCGGTAGGTGTAGTCGCCATTAATTTGAACTGTCACCGGTACACGTTTGCCACGACCAAATCCGTAAACAATTTCATCGGGCACGACCAGCCCTACATTGTTCCCGGTGCTGGCAATCAGGGTGGTGGTGAATTCTGGCATCTACTTGCACCTTTGTTCGAATCCGTTAGTGGTTTCTCACGCTATCTCATCAGCAACGTGAGCACTAGGGTTCTGGCGTTTAAACGTCAGATGCCCGGGCCACCACGCATTATGCGTAGTGATCCGAGCATCAAACTAAGTAGGACTAGAACAAGGAAGCTTAAGCTTCTTCTTCCTCTTCGTCCTTCTTGTATGGGTCCTGGTCCCCTGCGAAGTCTTTGCCTTCGCGAAGGGCTGCAACTTCAGCGTCCTTCTCGCGGGCCTTAGCCAGCAGTTCCTCAAGGTGCGAGGCACCTTCAGGGATTTCGTCGGCTACGAAGGCCAGCGTTGGGGTCAGACGGATGGTCAGGTTGCGGCCCAATTCCTTGCGCAGCGCACCGCCGCGCTTTTCCAGCGTTTCGGCGATACCCTTCTTCATCTCGTCATCACCAAAGACGGTGTAGTACACCGTAGCGTGCTGCAGGTCGTTGGTAACGCGGGCGTCGGTCACGGTGACATTATCGATGCGTTCGTCTTTGATGACGGTGCGCAGCGACTGGGCCATGAGGACCTGCACGCGCTTAGCCAAGCGTGCGGCGCGGGCTGAATCAGCCATGGTTTTCTCCTAATGGTTCAAAACTCGTGGGCGCTTGACCAAATCTTATCGGTCAAACGCCCACGAATCAGTGAGTCACACTGCTAATTGCTGGTGAGCAATTAGTCGCGTGGCTTTTCGCGCATCTCGAAGGTCTCGATGATGTCGCCGTCCTTGATGTCGTTGAACGACCCCAGGCCGATACCACATTCGAAGCCTTCGCGGACCTCGGTGACATCGTCCTTTTCGCGACGTAGCGATTCGATCGACAGGTTGTCGCCAACCACGTTGCCATCGCGTACCAAGCGAGCCTTGGAATTACGCTTGATGGTGCCCGAGCGGATGATCGAACCGGCAATGTTGCCGAACTTCGAGGAACGGAAGACTATGCGGATCTCGGCGGTACCGAGGGCAACTTCTTCGTATTCCGGCTTGAGCATGCCCTTGAGCGCTGCTTCGATGTCGTCGATAGCGGAGTAGATGACCGAGTAGAAGCGCATATCCACGCCTTCTTTGTCAGCCAGTTCAGACACGCGCTCGGCTGGGCGGACGTTGAAGCCAATGATGATGGCGTTGTCCACGGTAGCCAGGTTGACGTCGTTCTGGGTGATAGCACCCACGCCGCGGTGGATTACGCGCAGCTGAACGTCGTCGCCAACCTCGATCTTCATCAGCGAATCTTCCAGTGCTTCAACAGCACCCGAAGCGTCACCCTTAAGGATCAGGTTCAAGGTATCGATCTTGCCATCAGCGACGGCCTTATCGAAGTCTTCCAAGGTGATGCGCTTACGACGCTTAGCCAGCATTGCGTTACGCTCTGCGGTTTCGCGCTTGTCAGCGATCTGACGAGCGGTGCGCTCATCGTCGGTGATCAAGAAGCCGTCGCCGGCGCGTGGCACCGAAGACATACCCAAGACCTGAACCGGGCGCGATGGCAATGCCACGTCCAGGTTCTCGCCGTTTTCGTTGAACATTGCACGCACGCGGCCGTGGGCGGTACCCACAACCATGGTGTCGCCAACGCACAAGGTACCGGACTGAACCAGCACGGTAACAACCGAACCGCGACCCTTATCCAAGTTCGCTTCAATGGCTACACCACGAGCGGACTTGTCTGGGTTGGCCTGAAGTTCAAGCACATCGGAAGTCAGCAAGACAGCGTCGAGCAGCTCGTCGATGCCTTCCTTCTGCAATGCCGAAACCTTCACGAACATGGTGTCGCCACCGTATTCTTCAGGAACCAAACCGTATTCGGTGAGCTGACCCATGACCTTGTCAGGGTTAGCACCTTCCTTATCGATCTTGTTCACTGCAACGATGATTGGCACACCAGCAGCCTGTGCGTGGTTCAGTGCTTCAACGGTCTGTGGCATAACGCCGTCGTCCGCTGCAACAACCAGCACGGCCACGTCGGTGACCTCGGCACCACGAGCACGCATGGCGGTGAACGCCTCGTGACCCGGGGTATCGATGAAGGTCATTGCACGAGTGCGACCTTCGTGTTCGTGGTTGATCTGGTAAGCACCGATGTGCTGGGTGATGCCGCCGTGCTCGCCCTCAATAACGTTGGACTTACGGATAGCATCAAGCAGTCGGGTCTTACCGTGGTCAACGTGACCCATGATGGTGATAACTGGGGCGCGCTCTTCAAGCTCGTCTTCGCCTTCAGCCTCAAGTTCGGCTTCCAGATCAAGGCCGAAGCCTTCAAGCAGTTCCTTGTCTTCGTCCTCTGGGGAGACGACAGAAACCTTGTAGCCCAGCTCTTCGCCGAGGACCTCGAAGGTTGCCTCGTCGAGCGACTGGGTGGAGGTAGCCATTTCACCGAGGTGGAATAGTACGGTCACCAGTGCTGCTGGGTTTGCGCCAATCTTGTCTGCGAAGTCGGTGATCGAGGCACCACGACGCATACGGATCTCGGTCTCACCGGTACCGCGAGGTACGTTGACACCGCCCAGGCTTGGAACACTCATCTGCTCCAATTCCTGGCGCTTTGCGCGCTTGGACTTGCGCTGCTTACCGCGACCGGCGCCTCCCTTACCGAAAGCACCGCCAACACCACCGCGACCACGTGGTGCACCTGGGCGGAAGCCGCCACCGGTACCGCCACCTGCGCCACCAGCGCCGCCACCGGCACCTGGGCGCCCGCGACCTGCGCCACCTGGACGACCGCCAGCTGCTGGAGCTGGACGATCAGTGCGGTTAGGCATCATACGTGGAGTTGCGGAGGTTCCTGCGCCTGCTGGACGTGGTCCACCTGCACCGGCACCGGCTGGACGTGGTCCACCTGCGCCTGCACCTGCTGGACGTGGGCTACGCTGGCCGTCACGTGCTGGACGTGGTCCACCCTGACCCTCGCGTGCCGGACGTGGACCGCCCTGACCTTCGCGTGGTGGGCGTGGACCGCCACCCTGCCCCTGACCGGCTGGACGTGGACCGCGCTGGCCGTCACGTGCTGGACGTGCGCCACCCTGGCCACCTTCGCCGCGCATACCCTGCTGGGAAGAGAACGGGCTGTTGCCTGGGCGTGGACCGCCTGGACGAGGAGCGCCCGGACGTGGTGCACGGCCGCCTTCGCGGCTACCTTCGCGGTTTTGGCCGCGACGTTCGCCCGAGTCACCCGAACGCATGCCCTGCTGGGATGAGAATGGGTTGTTGCCTGGGCGTGGAGCACCTGGCTTTGGGCCCGACTTGGCCGCTGGCTTTGGTGCTGCACCTGGAAGTGGTGCGCCCGGGGTTGCCTTAGCAGTCGGTGCTGCTGGGGCTGCCGGCGCCGCTGGAGCTGCCGGTGCTGGGGTCGCTGCTGCAGGCTTAGCGGCAGGCTTGGTGCCTGGCTTAGCTGCTGAAGAAGCAGCCGGAGCTGCCGCTGGCTTCGAACCCGGCTTTGGTGCGCCCGAGGTTGCTGGCTTAGCTGCAGCCGGCTTGGCTGCAGCAGCGTTGGAACCTGGGAAAGCATCGCGCAACTTGCGCGCTACTGGAGGCTCAACGGTCGAGGATGCGGAGCGAACAAATTCGCCCATATCCTGCAATTTGGTTAGTGCTTCTTTTGAAGTGATTCCGAGCTCTTTAGCGAGCTCGTGAACGCGGGGTTTAGCCACATCTCTCCTGTATCGATGTGATCTGCTCAAACCCCAATTTCAAAGAAAAATCTTCTATGCAGGAGGTCTGGCAAATCAGCTGTGTAATTCGTGAAATTCTTCCGTCGCACGGTGGATCACGCAGAACTGATAGTTCATCGTTGTGCGCTCAACATTGTCGACTCATCGGGTTGCCATCAGATTTCTGACCCGCTTTCATCATGTTTGCCAGATTGCTGACGTGCCGCCAGCTGATCTTCGTATGCGGTAAATTCCTGCACTACCTGCGAATCGTCGACGGCGGACCGGAAGGCCCGCGCGAATGCTTTTCGCTGTACTGCTTGCCGCACACACTTTTGTGTACCGTGGGTCCAGGTTCCTCGCCCGAAGGCGGAACCCTGCAAATCCAAGCTCACCGCACGAAGCGGAGTACCTTCATTGAGGACCCATCTGAGTAACTCGTTTTTACTGGTAATGGTTCGACAGCCAATGCACGTGCGTTGCTGATGCAGCTTCATGCGAGCGCCGTCGCCACCTTCCCTAGTTGTACGAGCCATCTACTAGTCTAGCGCGTTTGCACGCCATAGCGCGCATGAGTTGTGGCTCACACACGCTAGGCTTGCACGCGACTAACTAGCAATTCTTAGCAATCCAGCTTTAGAGCTGTGGCTCCTTGCCGCCGGATGCAGCCAAGATGTCAATGCGCCAGCCGGTCAGTTTGGCGGCCAGGCGGGCGTTCTGCCCCTCCTTGCCGATAGCCAACGACAGCTGGGAGTCTGGAACGACGACGCGAGCACGACGCTCTGCCTCATCAAGGATCTCTACCGAGACGACCTTGGATGGGGACAGTGCTGCGGCGATGAACTTCGCTGGATCTTCGTTGTAGTCAACGATGTCGATCTTCTCGTCGTTCAGTTCATTCATTACTGCACGAACGCGGGTACCCATTTCACCGATGCAAGCGCCCTTGGCGTTCACGCCAGGCTTGGTTGCACGAACAGCGATCTTGGTGCGGTGACCAGCTTCACGAGCCAGTGCCTCAACAACAACGGTGCCGTCAGCAATTTCAGGCACTTCCATTTCGAAGAGCAAGCGAACCATGCCTGGGTGCGAACGTGACAGGGTCACAGCTGGACCCTTGTTGCCGCGTTCAGCCGAGACGACGTAAGCGCGCAGGCGGTTGCCGTGCTGGTACTTCTCGCCTGGAGATTGCTCTACTGGTGGCAGCAATGCCTCCAGGTCGCCAATCTTTACCTGAACCATGTGAGCCGAGTAGCCCTGCTGGATCACGCCGGAGATCAAGGTGCCTACGCGGGTGGTGTATTCACCGACAACCTGTGCATCTTCAGCTTCACGCAAACGCTGCATGATGACCTGACGAGCGGTGGAAGCAGCGATGCGTCCAAAGCCGTGTGGGGTGTCGTCAAATTCGCCGAGCAGAACACCGGCGTTATCGCGGTCCTCCACCAAGATGGCAACGTGACCGGTAGCGCGCTCAATAAAAGCACGCGCCCCTGGCATTGCGCCTTCGGTCTTGTTGTAAGCCAGCAGCAAAGCCGACTCGATGGTTGGAATCAGTACATCCATGGGGATGTCGCGGTCTTTTTCCAGAATACGCAGAGCGTTGAGATCAATATCCACGCTTAGCCCTCCAAATCTTCAGAATCAACGGTGTCTAGTGGTGCGTCATCGAAGTTCAGTTCTGGGTCGACGACAGCTTTACGGATATTTTCAAAAGTGTGGAGGGCAGGTTCTAGGACCTTAGTCTTCATACCCTTCTTGGCTGGCTCACGGTGCTCAGCAACCAACACATCAGCGTCGTTAACTTCCAACAGCCGGCCGCGCAGTTTGGTTCCGTCGGCCAAGGAAATCTTAACCATGCGGTTTAGGGCGCGAACCCAGTGACGCTTGGCAGTCAGCGGGCGGGAAAGACCTGGCGAGCTGACTTCCAGTTCATAAGGGTCAGCCGACGCATAAGCTGCGTCTTTGTCCAGAGCGTTGGAGATGGTGGTGGTTACTTCACCGAGTTCATCAAGAATCACCGAATCGTTGCCGTCTGGCTTGTCAACGATGATCTGAACGATCATCTGCTTGCCAGAGGGGCGCAAAGTAACTTCTTCTAGGAGAAGCCCGTGGGATTCTACTTCCTTGGAAAGCAAAGCAGTCAGACGCTGCGCTTCCTGTTCGGTATCGGCCGGTATTCCGGTCATGGATATCCTCCCACGCTATTCGATGTTGTCCGTTAAGCGTATATTGCGTTTCGCTTGTTGAGAACTATCAACCGCGCTCAGGTGAAAGAACTCACGAAGTTTTTCTTCTCGTGGTGGTGCGCAACACGAGAATTGACCTAAATTCGAGCTCGAACGTGAAATGATCGAATCGCTATGACTGAAAAATTCCCTCACGCCGATGCTCGCAAGAAGAAAATCGCTTCTCGTGCGCCGAGCTGGATCGCACCAGTGTTAGGCGGTGTTGTTGCTGCAGCACTCACCTGGGGAATTGGTAGCACGATATTTCATGGGGCCTTAGTTGATCAGGGTCTACCAGAACAGGTCCAGTCCGCCTCGGACGATAAACGTGCCTTGTGGGTTCGAGGAGGCGAGCTCGCAGACCTCGCGGCCCGAGCCAACAAGCTCGCCGAGCTAACCGATGGTTCCAGCGCTGAAGCTTTGGCAAACCTAGGCGCTTCGCTGGCGCAGGGCGCTGCCTTACTCGGCGAATTGCAGTTCGAAGAGCAGACACCAACTGCATTACCGCAGTCCTACTCCCCCGAACTCGTACAAGAATTGGCTCAAGATGTGGCCAAGTCTTCAGCTTCGCTGCCTGCGCTGAAGAAGCCGTCGCTACAGAGCACAAAGCTTCTTTCTCAGATCGCGTTCCAGACCAACCTCGATGCCAACAAAGCGATGGACTCCTTGGGTGAAAAGAACCCACCGGAGCTTGCCAAGCCACTCGGTGCCGTCGCCGACCAGGATCAGAACCAGCCAGTGGCGTGCCTTCCCGATCCAAATTTGCTTAACGCTGACGCCGAGGTTAAAGACTCAAAGAACTTTGAGTCCGTCACCGTAGCTCGTGCATTGGACCGCGGTTATGCCTTGGACTATGCGTTGCAGCTACAGGCCGCCCGTGGTGTCTCCTCGCAATCAGCCGCGATTGAGAAGAAACGAACTGCACTGAGCAAGCAGTTAGCAAGCTTGCGTTCGGCGGTAGATGCAAAGTGTGAAGATTTGCGCCAGCCTGCTTACGCGTTGCCCAAAGATGGCCTGAAGGATCTGGGGAACGTCGTTTCAGATGCGACCGAGGATTTTGATCAAGCGTTAGTTCTTGCCGCTGGCAGCTCGGATGAAGGCACTGGCCAACGCATCGCCGCTGTTGCTTTTGAAGTGCTGGACAACGAAGCTAAAGCCAATCCTGAGCACCGCATCCTAGTGTCCGGCGCCAGCGTCAATTAGAGCTGAATCCATCCTAGATTTTCGTGGAGTTCACCTCGAAGATAGCTATTACAAAATAATCACAACGTTGATATTTGCTCACCCGTGGCATGATTCCGTGACGATAATTTACGCAGATATGCGGAGAGCTATCAGCACATTATTGTTGGTCACCTTGGCCAGCTCTCTGGATCCTTAGTGCAAACTCCCAAGACAACCGGTCTTTAGAGTCTTAGATCGTTTTCAGTTTCACCAGATATATCCGCCCTACTGCTATACGGAATCGTATTCGCGATTATCGAATTGTCCTTCGCAAGATCGTTCTCTCGCAATTCCTGAATAAAACGGCTATGGTGAAATCAAGGTTCAACGGTTCAAGTATTCACCGGCACAAGCTCCGGAGAATTCACGAAACCTGAGGGCCTTACATGGGAATCCAGACACTCGTTACAAAAACGTACACAGGAGGATGGATAATGCCAGGTCGATTTGTACGATCCAAGATTGCGGAACTTGTCAGCGAAATCATTAATTCGCGACAGGGCCGTGCTCAGCTCAGCGCTCACGGCTGGGTTCAAGGAATGCCGATTGTCATTGCGCAACCGGAAGAGAGCCTCAGCGACGTGATGTCACTGGTAGCGGCCCACCAACCTCCAGTACTGGTCGCCACCACTGACCCAACAAATGGTGATCTGTGGTTTATGTACGTCTCCATCGGTTGCACTGCTTTGCAGGTTGTTGAGCCCCTTCCTCAAAAGACCACCATCGAGCAGCTGTACCGCTCGGCAATCCCAACAAGTTTCTTAACTTTCCGCATTGCTCAAATGCCGGCCAGCTCGGTGGTCCATGCAATCGCCCCACAGCACGTTAAGCATGAGGGCGGCTACACAACGGTGGAAGCTTCCACTTCACACAGTCTCTAACCCTGCGCTTTAGGCGCATCACTAGCCGGCGAAGATCATGTCCGATCCAAGCTTCATGATGAGCGCACTGACGACAACAACAAATACGATGCGGATGAACCCGCTGCCTTTGGAAATCGCCATGCGCGCACCGAGGTATCCGCCGATCATGTTCATAACACCCATGGCCAGTCCCAGCCCAACAAGTACGTGTCCGGTGGGGACGAACAAAAGTAGCGCGCCAGCATTGGTGCACAGGTTGACGATTTTTGCTTTCGCCGAAGACTGCAGGAAGTTGTAACCGAGCACGGTGACCATGGAGATGATCAAGAACGAGCCCGTTCCGGGCCCAACCATGCCGTCATAACCGCCGATAATGAGGCCAATCGCCAGGGCGCGCAGGTAGTGCTTGCGTCCGGTGTAGCGAAGCCGTGAAAGTTCGCCGGCTTTCGGTTTGAAGATGGTAAAGAGTAACACCGCAATTAGAGCGGCGATGATAATCGGTTTGATCGCTTGTGCAGGCAGAATTGTTGCCAATCCCGCTCCACCGAATGCACCAACCAGCGCTGTAGCCGCCATAGGGAGTGCGGTCTTCAGATCCGGACTAGTGCGCCGATAGTACGTGACCGCACTGGTCGCGGTACCAAAAATTGATCCAAGCTTGTTAGTAGCGAGCGCCTGTACCGGAGTAATGCCCGGAAAAAGTAGTAGCGCGGGCAATTGAATCAGTCCTCCACCGCCAACCACCGCGTCGATCCATCCAGCACCCAAGGCAGCTAATAACAGCAATGCCAAGGGCCAGAGGGATACGGGTTCACCGTTGACGGACAGGAATTCCAATACTTCTTGCACCGCGCTACTCCCCTATTTAGTTTTTACGTACGGCCTTTTAGGCTGTCAGCTCAGCAACAACATCTTCGACCTTGACGTCGCGACGTTCACCAGTGGCGCGGTCCTTGACCTCAACCACTCCGTCAGCCAAACCGCGGCCAACCACAACGATGGTCGGCACACCGATGAGCTCTGCATCAGAGAACTTCACACCAGCAGATAGCTTTGGACGGTCATCCAAAATGACTTCCTGGCCGGCAGCTTCAAGCTCATTAGCCAGCTTCTCCGCAGCCTCAAGCATTTCGGCGCCCTTGCCAGTGACCACGATGTGAACCTGGGCTGGAGCAATCTGCTTAGGCCAAGCAAGACCGTTTTCATCATGGTAAGTTTCGGCCAGTGCGGCTACTGCGCGGGTTACACCGACGCCGTAGGAGCCCATGGTGACAACCGTGAGCTTGCCGTTCTGGTCAAGAACCTTCAGGTCCAATGCCTGTGCGTACTTACGTCCCAGCTGGAAGATGTGGCCCATCTCGATGCCACGCTCGGTCCTTAGTGGACCGGAGCCGTCCGGAGCAGGATCGCCTTCGAGTACGTTGACGCCTTCAATGGTGCCGTCAAAGGTGAAGTCGCGGCCTGCAACAAGACCGAAGACGTGCTTGCCCTGCTCGTTGGCGCCGGTGATCCAGGTAGTACCTGAAACCACGCGAGGATCAACCAAGTACGGGATGGCATTTTCGGTATCTTTGCCCAGCAACTGGTTATCCAGACCCAAGGCTGGGCCGAGGTAGCCAGTAACAATCTCAGGGTGGCTCTTCAAATCCTGCGCAGTAGCCTGCTCAACACCGACTTCGCCGTTGATACCCAGTGCGATACCAACGGTTGCTTCCAAACGCTTCTCGTCGACCTGACGGTCACCCGGAATGCCCAGAACAACTAGGTGGCGGTTTCCTTCAGGATCAATAACAGCCAGCACCACGTTTTTCAGGGTGTCTTTGGCTTCCCAAGCGCGATCTTCACGTGGACGCAGCTCGTTGGCTGCAGCTACCAGCGTGGCGATGGTTGGGGTATCGGGCGTTTCGATGACTTCGTATGCCGGTGCATTGGTGAAATCAATGTCCTCAGGCACCACGGTGGTGACGGCTTCAACGTTTGCAGCATAACCGCCAGCCGAGCGGACAAAAGTGTCCTCACCGATCGGTGTTGGGTGCAGGAATTCTTCGGATTTGGAGCCACCCATGGCGCCAGCCTGCGCGAAGACCGGAACAACTTCCAGACCCAAGCGCTCAAAGATCTTCAGGTACGCACCACGGTGAGCCATGTAGGCCTCGTCCAGACCGGCATCATCGATGTTGAAGGAGTACGAATCCTTCATGATGAATTCGCGTCCACGTAGCAGGCCCGCGCGTGGACGTGCTTCGTCGCGGTACTTGTTCTGGATTTGGTACAGGTAAACCGGCAGGTCCTTGTACGAGTTGTACAGGTCCTTGACCAGCAAGGTGAACATTTCCTCGTGGGTTGGGGCCAAAAGGTAGTCGGCATCCTTGCGGTCCTTGAGGCGGAACAGTCCATCCCCATATTCGGTCCAACGACCGGTCTGCTCGTATGGTTCGCGAGGCAGCAGTGCTGGGAAATGTACTTCCTGGCCACCGATGGCGTTCATTTCTTCGCGCACAATAGCTTCAACACGCGCAAGGACCCTCAAGCCCAGCGGCAGCCAGGTGTAGATACCCGGGGCTGCGCGGCGGATATAACCAGCGCGGACCAACAGCTTGTGGCTGGCGACTTCGGCGTCAACCGGATCTTCACGCAAGGTGCGCAAGAAGGTAGTGGAAAGCTTCAAGACCACTGAGGGGCGTCCTATTCCGTCCGTCGACGCCGAAAGGGTATTTCGGTGCCGACTAGCTATGCAAAATCAAAAGGGTTTTTGGCCGCAAAGTCGACCAGTTCTAATGCTACCGCTTCGCGTCACTTCCCAATAAATTCAAGGGGAATCGGCTAGCTCGTGTTGCGGATTTTCCTTACCGTACATCTGCTGTCTATTCACCGGCATCTTTGGTTACGCCCGAGCAAGACATGGGCAGAGCTTCCTGCCACTTGGAGATTCATGGCCGAGCATTGCTCAGCGCACCGGCACGACGAATTAGAAAAGCTCCCCTACAGTTCGATGTGAACTGTAGGAGAGCCTTCCGAATTTGCTACTGACTACTTAGCGGTTTCCTTGATTTCAGCAACGCCCTTGTTCAGCTCAGTGGTGAGCTTCTTCAGTACGTCTTCCGCTGATTCTGAACCGTCGCCACCGGAGTAGGCGACGACTACAGCATTACTTCCCACGAGCCCCTGTACCTGGTACGAACCGCCCGGGAACTCCTGGCCATTGACCGTCATGGTGGTTTGGGTGGCAATGGTGGTGTCAGCGTCAGAAGTCGCATCCAGGATCTTTGCCGATGCGGCGATCTCCTGGCCGGACATGGACATCGTGAACTTGTCACAGCCCTGCATATCCTTCTTTTCCGCCATTTGCTTTGCCTTGTCCAGCTTGGAAGTGTCCTCATATCCAATGACTGAATAGGTGGTGGACGCAGTGCCTTCACCGGTCACCATGGCGACTGCCATGTTAGTACCGTCGAGGTTCTCTGTTCCCTGCTGAGTGACCAGTTCGGCGCACTTCTCGGGCTTGATGTTCATCTGCTCGATGAGCTTCTTGGAGTCAGGCAGTGCTGCCTTGATGGTGTCACTGTCCATGACCTGAGCCTTGGAGTCATCACCCACCATGGACTTGACGACGGCGGTGGTCTGATCCGCGGTCAGTGCCTTGGCTTCGGGAGCCTGTGCTTCAGCGGCTTCAGTGGCACCGGAACTGCTTGCAGCGTTGTCGCTGGAGCCGCCACAACCGGTCAAAGCGAATGCTGCCGCGATCGGCAGCACCCAGAAAGCATGCTTCTTCATGATGTAATCCTCACGTCGGTGATGAAATTCCAACTACAGTATTACACAACACGTTCGAAATAAAAGTATTTACCAGAACTATTGCACCGATTTGATTTCATCAAAAGCTTGATCCGTTAACTTGACTGCTTCGGTGGCAAGTTCGGCCGGTTGCACGGATCCGGTCTGCAGCGTAATTAGAACAAAATTATTGCCATCTAGCGCTTGAACTGCGACTGAATTCAACGTTTGCCCACCACCTGCATCCATAACCGTGGACATGGTCAGCGCGTGTTCGGCATTCACGTCCATAGGCAAGATCTGACGTTTTGCTTTGAGTTCTTTGCCGCTCTGTTCGATAGTCACCGTGCTGCAGTCTTCTAGGTCGTCAAAGGCCAGTGCATTTAATACATTCGCCCTGGTGGCTTCATCGGTGATGGAAAATATCTGGACCACCTTGCCCACTTCTTCCGAACTGCTAGTCGAGGTCGCCGCCACCGAACTGGTTAGGTCTGTAACCGAATACTTGGCGTTGAGCTCTGCACATTTTTCAGGCTTAATTCCGGCTGGCATTTCTGCGTCTTTGGCAGCTTCAAGCTGGGGTTGCATCTGCTCGTTGCTTATAACCTGTACTGACTGGTCGGACTTTAACAATGTGGATGCGACGGTTTCTACTTGCTTTGCGTCCAGACTCTTACCGTCTCCTGCGCCCTGGCTCTGGCTCTTTGCAGATTCAGAAGGCTGACCCGGCGTCCCGTTTTCTTCACTGTGCACACCGCCAGAACAACCGGCCAAGGCCAAAGATGCGGTCAGTGCAACCATGGAAAATACGAAACGCTTGGTCATAAGTTGTCCTTAACGAGTGTTGAAATTGGGCCGCCTGGCGATCTGGATCGCCTATTTCAGCGTCTTGAGCAACTCGTTGATCGTCGATTGTGCCGCTTGAATTTGTTGTTTCGTTTGGCTTGGGGTTGTGGATTGCTGCAAGCCGATCAGCACATTTGAATTGCTGGAACTGACCACAAGCTGTTGCTGAGTAGATTTACCGTTACTGCTTGTGGACACGGAGGCCTCATCGTGATCCGCGTCCGAGTCCAACGCTTGTTCAGCTAGGTGGTAGGCCCGTCGTTCTCCATTGGCGGTCACCGAATAGCGCGAGCATTGCTCATTGGCAGCATTTTTGGTTTCCCAATGCTTTCTCAAAAGCTGCTCATCTTTGTAGATGGCAACCGTGAGGTGACGGCCTTCGAATTCAACCGCGGCCATAGTGGCATTCTTCAGCTGGTCGGCCACCGGCTGGGCGAAGGTGACTCCGCACTTACTTGGATTGACCTTGATTGATTCGAGCCATTCCTGCGCCTTTGGAATAGTTGAGCGCAACTGCTGGTCAGAGAGTACAACAGCGTTTTTATCCGAAGATGTGAAGTCCGCTAATTTACGTTGCAACTGGTCGCTATCAAGGCTAACTAGCTTTTGGGAACTTGGCTCAGGAGTTGGTTCAGGGATTGGCTCAGCCTGGCTACAACTACTCAGGGCAACGGCACCAATGCACAGCGCCATGGCCAGCAACAATCGAGAACCGTTAGAAGGAGCCACAAATTTTCCTATCTCAGATCAGTTAGAACAAGATGGTCGCGAACGTGTCGACCTGCTCAAAACCGATGCGCTGATAAGTCTTCATCGCGGGCACATTAAAGTCATTTACATAAAGGCTGGCAATGGGCGCAAATTGCAGCGCGTACTGGACGGTGGAGCTCATGTAAGCAGCTGCTAGGCCAAGTCCACGGTAGCGTGGATTGACCCAGACTCCCTGGATCTGGACCGCTTCATCAGTGACCGTTCCCAAATCAGCTTTGAAAATCACGTCACCATGTTCATCGCAGTCAATGACTGTGTGGCCGTCTCGAATGAGTTGGCGTACTCGGCTGCGGTAGAAGCTTCCGCCATTTTCTAGCGGCGAATACCCAAGCTCTTCTTCAAACATGGCAGCGCTGGCGGGAAGTACCAGATCAAATTCGTGAATCTTTGCGGCTCGCAAGGGATTCTGCTCAATGCCATCAGGAAGTTGCGAAATCGTCATCAACGGCTGATTTTCCCGCACATCAAAGATAGGCTGCGGTCCTTCGCGCAGCACTTCGTGCATCGGAAGAACCGACGTGGCGGGCCCGAAAACCGAGGCAAAGCGCTGTCGAGAATCCAAGGCGTGGACTGCAAACTTTTGCGCCTGATCTTCGCTCATGGCGGTGGGCGCCACGTTGGCACCCACCCAACATGCAGCTGCCAAACCATCGTCACCGTCGACCCCAACAATATGGGCAAAGCCATCGGGGACGGCTGAACGGTGCATACTCACCTGAGAACGGGTGAAAATATTGGCGACGGGGTCGCGGTCGAGTAGCTCGATGAGGGCCGTCGTATCACGACGGCCCAGAGTCCGCGGCACCCTTGTGTCGTCTCGTCGGCTTTCTTTAGCTGACGGAGACCACGGGAGAACCCGAGGTAGGATTCTCGTCATCGTTCAGTCCCATTTCATCAGCCATACGGTTAGCTTCTTCGATCAGAGTCTCAACAATCTGGTCCTCTGGAACGGTCTTGATGACTTCGCCCCTGACGAAGATCTGGCCTTTGCCGTTGCCCGATGCCACACCAAGGTCAGCGTCGCGCGCCTCGCCTGGTCCGTTGACAACACAGCCCATAACGGCCACACGCAATGGAGCCTTCATTCCTTCAAGTCCCGCGGTGACCTGTTCAGCCAAGGTGTAAACGTCCACCTGGGCACGTCCACACGAAGGGCAGGAAACAATATCAAGCTTGCGAGGACGCAGGTTCAGCGATTCCAGAATCTGGTTGCCAACCTTGACTTCCTCAACTGGAGGAGCCGAGAGCGATACACGGATGGTGTCGCCGATGCCCTTTGAAAGCAGTGCGCCGAATGCCGTAGCGGACTTGATGGTGCCCTGGAATGCGGGACCAGCTTCAGTCACGCCCAAGTGCAGTGGCCAGTCACCACGTTCGGCTAGAAGTTCATAAGCACGAACCATGATGACTGGGTCATTGTGCTTTACCGAAATCTTGAAGTCGTGGAATCCATGCTCTTCGAAAAGCGAAGCTTCCCAGACAGCGGATTCGACCAATGCTTCTGGAGTCGCCTTGCCGTACTTCTGCAACAGGCGGCGATCCAGCGAACCGGCGTTGACGCCGATACGGATTGAGGTGCCGTGATCCTTGGCGGCCTGAGCGATTTCCTTGACCTGGTCATCGAACTGGCGAATGTTTCCTGGGTTCACTCGAACCGCACCGCAGCCAGCTTCAATGGCAGCAAAGACGTACTTCGGCTGGAAATGAATATCTGCAATGACCGGGATCTGCGACTTCATCGCAATGATCTTCAACGCGTCAGCGTCTTTGTCCGTAGGACAGGCGACACGCACGATGTCACAACCGGCGGCAGTCAGCTCTGCAATTTGCTGCAAGGTCGCGTTGATGTCGTGAGTTTTTGTGGTGGTCATCGACTGGACCGAAATCGGCGAATCGGAACCTACACCAACCGAGCCGACCTGGAACTGGCGAGTCTGACGACGTGGTGTGAGAACCGGCGGTGGGCCTGCCGGCATGCCTAGGCTGACCGAAGTCAATGGACGCCTCCGAGTAAATTGTGGATAAATCTCTTAGTCCAAGTATGTCACCGTATCGAGGTGAGCGGGTACTCATGCGAGAAAGGCCACGGGGTCACCGTGGCCTTTCTCGCAGTAATAGGCTGATTTTGCTGACTAGGTCCTAGTTGGCTTCAGCAATTTCTTTGATGCTGTTGAGCACGGCTGCAACCTGCTCAACAACCTCAGTGTCATCCTTCGGGTGCAGCTCAGCGAAGCGAACAACCGAGTTTGGAATTGCCAGCTTGACGTCTTCCAGGACGTTGGCGCCAGCGATGTTCAGTGCCTTGCGAGCTTCATCCTGAGCCCACACGCCGCCATACTGGCCGAATGCGGTGCCAACAACAACGGTTGGCATGCCCGAAACTGCGCCTGCACCGAATGGGCGTGAAAGCCAGTCAATGGCGTTCTTCAGAACTGCTGGCATGGTGCCGTTGTACTCAGGGGTCACCAAGATCAACGCGTCAGCTTCGCCGGCTGCATCGCGCAGAACCTGTGCCGTTACTGGAACGGTACCTTCGACGTCAAGATCCTCATTGTAGAAAGGAATGTTTTCTAGGCCGCTGAATACCGAAACTTCGACGCCCTCTGGAGCGTGGTGAGCGGCAGCTTCTGCCAACTGAACGTTGGTCGAGCCGTTGCGGAGGGATCCAACGAGGGTGAGGACCTTTGTGGCCATGGGTGTGCTCCTAAAAGACGGAAATAGAAAAAGAAGCTGACGCTTCATCTATTTCCAACTATGAATGATGCCCATCCATTCCACGAAACAAGGTGACCGGGATCACTTAACCCTTAGACACATCAATCTCGCCCTGGCTTTTGCCGTAGTTGCTTAGTGACCGAGCGGTTGGATTTTGCATTCAGTCTGCGTCGCTGCGAACCGCGGGTTGGCTTGGTCGCCTTGCGGGTTGGAGCATCCGGCGCCAAGGCTTTCGAAACAAGCAGAGCAAGCTTGTCCATAGCAATCTGTCGATTACGCCATTGGGAACGTTCCTCGGAGGCACGAACTACCACGGCGCCAGAAACGAGCCGCGATGCCAATTTCTGCAGGAGCCGCTCACGTTGCCAGGGCGAAAGTACTCGCGAGGCGCCGATCACCCACGAAAGCTCAGCCCGAGAGTCGGAAGTATTAACGTGCTGGCCACCGGGACCCGAAGAACGGCTGAAATTCCACGAAAGCTCGGAGTCCGGTATGACTAGCGAATCGTTGACATGCAGATCCATCGTTGACTCCTCTCCCGGTCGGTCCCAGATGACTTCTCAATAGCTACTTAAATGCTGATGCCCTCGCCCTCCAGTTTCTGGAGCGCGAGGGCTTAGCCTACCAATAATTTAGGAAGCGAATTCCTGCAATAGCCCGATAACTGGATTCCACTCGGTGACGGTCGTCTTTGCAATCGCGCCGACCTTGGCAAAGGGGTCATTGGCAAGGAACTCATTCAAGCCCTCTTCGGACTCGGCAGCAAAGATCAACAACGCACCATTATTGACCGGAGTCGGACCCGAAACGAGAACTCGAACCGGTCCTTCAACAAGAAAATCGCACAGGTACTCACGGTGTGCCGGGCGGTGTTCGTTTCGTAGTTCATCGGAGTCTTGGGCGTACACGTATTCAACAGCATAAACAGTCATAACTACACCTTAATTCTTGTCGCCTAGAACAGTTGTATTGGCTTAAAAATATCTGCATATATTAAGAGGCCGCCCATAACCAGCATGGCTACTACGACAACGTAGGTCAGTGGCAGGAGCTTGACTGTGTCCACCGGCTTCACGTTTTTCAGTTTGAAGATCCGAGCAAAGAGCCGTTTGATGCCATCGTAAAGCGCGCCAACTACGTGACCACCGTCCAAGGGCAAGAGTGGAATGAGGTTGAATGCGAATAATGCAAGGTTCAGTCCCCCGACCAAGGACAGCAGGGTCGCGAACTTGTCCCCCACGGAAATGGAGTCTTCTGCACTGATTTCTCCGGCGATCCGACCGACGCCAACAATAGAGACCGGCCCATTCGGATCTCGCTCGCTACTACCAAAGGCAGCCTGAGCCACATCAACCATGCGCTGAGGCAAATGCAGGATTACGTCTCCGATGGTCAGAAGCTGATTACCAATCACTCCTGGCACCGAGCTCAATGGCTTTGTCATGTCCTTTTGTAAGGAACTCATTCCGACAAATCCAACCTTGGTCATGATGGTCTGGCCCTGATCATCTGTGAGCGCATAGCCGTTTTCATCGGTGGCAGGACGGTCAGTCAGATACGGCGTCATCGTGGTGGAGTGGCTACTGCCATCACGCTGGTAGTCCAACGTAATCGACTTTCCCGGGTTGTCTCTAATGACGTCGGTGAGCTCGTACCATTCGCCTTCTTTGACGGCATTGCCGTTGACGGCGGTAATGGTGTCACCAGGTCGGAGCCCCGCGGCATAGGCCGGCGCCTGCTCATCCTTATCGGTGCACTGCTTTTGATCCGCATCCTGCGCGGTGGAAATGCACTGGTAAACCTCGGAAACGGTGGTGCTGGGAGTTGCTTGGCCGAAGCTGGTGAGCACGATGGCAATGACCACAAAACCAATGATCAGGTTCATCAGTGGCCCACCAAGCATGATGATTACCCGCTTGTAGACCGGCAACTGGTAGAACAGGCGACCTTCGTCGCTGGGCAACACATTTTCATTCGCTTGTGAGCGAGCGTCGTCAACCATCTGGCCGAAAACCTTTTGGAACAGGTTCGGTTTTTTCTCCGGCTGCCCCTCAACTGTTTTGGCTCGTGGTGGGTACATGCCCACCATGGAAATATAGCCACCCAAAGGCAGGGCCTTGATCCCATACTGAGTCTCGCCACGTTTGAACGAGATCAGAGTTTTGCCGAAGCCAATCATGTACTGCGGTACACGCAGTTTGAAAAGTTTCGCAGGAACAAGGTGACCGATTTCGTGTAGCGCAATGGACAGGCCAACGGCCACGACCATAAAGAGGATGCCTCCTATGAACAGGATGACGCTCATGCTTTGGATCCCACGATCTTCGTTGCATGGGCACGGGCCCAACGGTCGGTTTCAAGAACGGTTTCAACGCTGAGCTCAGCGTTGATTGGCGTGTAGTTATCTAGGACGCACTCAATGGTCTCAACGATGTCGGTGAACTGAATTTGTCCTTCATGGAATGCATCAACGGCAACTTCGTTTGCTGCGTTGTAAACGGCCATGTGAGTTCCCGAGGCCGCGGCGGCTTGCTTAGCAAGTTTCACCGCGAAGAATACGTCTTCGTCCAGGGGCTCAAAGGTCCAGCTAGCCGCCTTGGAGAAATCGCATGGTGTGGCGGCCCCGGTAACGCGGTGTGGCCAGTTGATGCCCAGAGCAATAGGCAGGCGCATGTCTGGTGGCGAGGCTTGCGCAATCACCGATCCGTCAATGAACTCCACCATGGAGTGAATGATTGACTGGCGGTGTACCACTGGCTCGATTTTCTCCAGTGGAACATCAAAGAGCAGGTGAGCTTCGATGACTTCCAGCGCCTTATTGACCATGGTCGCCGAGTTAGTGGTCACCATGCGACCCATGTCCCAGGTGGGGTGAGCCAACGCCTGGGCCGGAGTCACGTCACGCAATTGGTCATAGGTGTAGCCAAAGAATGGTCCACCAGATGCGGTGACCAATAACTTTGCAACTTCGTCAGGAGTACCCGAACGCAAAGCTTGCGCCAGCGCCGAGTGCTCAGAATCAACTGGCGATATCTGGCCCGGGGCAGCAATTTGCTTGACTACTTGGCCACCGATAATCAGCGACTCTTTATTCGCCAGGGCCAGTAAGTGGCCAGCTTCCAAAGCCGCAATCGTTGGCGCTAAGCCGATAGCTCCAGTGATGCCGTTGAGCACCACGTCGGCTTCGTTGAACCCAGCAATGGTGGTCGCCGCACCTTCTCCGGCCACCAGTTCTGGTTCATAGCCGGTAACCGAAGCATCAGCAGCAGCCCGCTTGATCGCGGAGGCAAGATCATCGGTTGATTCCGACGCACAGCCGACAATTGCCGGGCGGAACTTCACCGCTTGCTGGGCTAGCAGATCCAAATTGTAGCCACCGGACAAGGCTGCCACAGAGAAGTTTTCTGGCGCCTTACTAATGACGTCTAGACCTTGAGTGCCGATGGAACCGGTAGAACCGATCAAGCTGACCCGGCGAGGATGCCCGGTTGGTACGAAAGTTTTTTGGGAGCTCACTCAACCATTATGGTTCGTTTAACTGTGAGCGCCCAAAGAGCGCCACACGTTGTGTTTAACGTGCAGCGCTCTGCCGGTCTAGGGACTACAGGCCCAGACTGCGAGCAATGAGCATTTGCTGTACTTGCGTGGTGCCTTCGCCGATCTCCAAAATCTTGGAATCGCGGTAGTGCCGTGCGACGAGGGATTCATTCATGAACCCGTATCCTCCAAAGATCTGGGTCGCATCGCGCGCGTTATCCATGGCAGCCTCGCTAGCAATAAGTTTGGCGTGAGCAGCTTCGATCTTGAAGTCTTTTCCGGCCAGCATCTTGGCTGCGGCCGCGTAGTAGGCCAGTCGCGCGGTGTGTGCTCGGGATGCCATCCGAGCAATCATGAACGAAATGCCTTGATTCTTGCCGATAGCGGTACCAAAGGTTGTTCGGGTCTTGGCGTATTTCACTGCCTCGTCCAAACATCCTTGCGCCGCCCCAGTAGCAAGGGCGGCAATAGCGATGCGCCCCTCATCCAGGATTTCCAAGAAGTAGGCATAGCCGCGTCCTCGTCCGCCCAAGAGGTTTTCTTCTGGGACACGTGCGTCATTGAAACTCAGTGGGTGGGTGTCGCTGGCGCGCCAACCAACTTTGTCGTAGGCCTTCTCTACAGTAAATCCTTCGGTTCCGGTGGGCACGATAATTGCAGAAATTTCTTTTCTACCTGTTGCCTCATCCACCCCGGTTACTGCCGTGGCCGTGACGTGAGAGGTGATCTCAGTTCCGGAGTTGGTAATAAATTCTTTGGCCCCGTTGATAACCCATTGACCATTTTCCAGTGATGCTTTGGTTAGCGCCGCCGAGGCGTCAGAGCCTGCGCCCGGTTCAGTGAGTCCGAACCCTGCAAGACGCTGTCCGGTGGCAAGTGGTTCAAGCCAACGTTGCTTCTGCTCTTTGTTGCCGAACCGATATATGGGCATAGCCCCTAAAGAGACTCCAGCCTCTAAAGTAATGGCCACCGATTGGTCAACCTTGCCCAGTTCTTCGAGTGCCAAAGCCAGATGGAAGTAATCTCCACCAGAGCCACCGAACTCTTCAGAAATCGGTAATCCAAAAAGCCCCATTTGTCCCATTTGTTTAACAACGTCATAAGGGAAAGCATGATTGGCGTCGTTTTCAGCGCTCTGTGGAGCAACGACTTCTTGGGCAAATTCGCGGACCATGTCTACCAGGTCTTGGTACTGGTCATCGAGTTCGAGGTTGATCATCAGACTCTCTCTTCGTTGAGGAACTAACGCACGCGATACGCAGAATGTTTGACGAGCCCAGTGATGATCGTTTGTTGCGATCAGCGAGCATATGTCTTGGAAGCACACTGCGCGACGCGTATGGTTAATACTTGTTAACTGATTGCCGCCTACTGGTCGGTAAACAGCTTCATTTTTGACAGTAGTGGCACGCGTCACACTTGTCCAGAGTTCGGCGTAGCAGTCGTAAGGAGATGATGGTGATGGCGAGCAGATATCAAGCCCTCAATGAACCAACTGACCGCGAACGCGCCAAGGCCGAGCGACGAGAAGCCCTACTGCGCGAAGCCACCAGACTGTTTGCCCAGCACGGTTACGCAGGAGTCTCTCTAGAAGATCTCGGTGCTGCCTGCGGGATCTCAGGCCCGGCGGTTTACCGTCATTTCGCGGGAAAACAAGCCGTATTAATTGCGCTCTTGGTAGACATGTCAAAGGACATCTACGACGGCGGACAAAAGGCCTGCGAAGCTGGCGGCACAGCCTTGGAAGTGCTCTCCCGCCTAGTTGATTTCCACACCGATTTTTCGCTGTCTCGCCCGGACATTCTTCAGGTTCAAGACCGCGATCTGAAATCCTTGCCCGCGGCGGAATTAGCCTTGGTGCGCAAGCTCCAAAACTCGTATATCGCGTTATGGACCAATGAACTTGCCAAGCTGCATCCGACTGGTTCCAAGCAATCTCACCGCTTCCGGGCCCATGCCGTATTTGGACTGTTAAACTCGACAGCCCACTCAGCTCACTCTCCGAGAACTAAAAAGTCTGGTCTTAAGCCACTTTTGTCTAATATGGCTCTCGCTGCGCTCACATCCCCGGTAGTGTAGTTCCCAAGCCAATGTTCCGCAGCGTTCCGAAAACGGCATGCTGACCTACCCGATTGAAAGGCCTTTATCGTGCAGCTACGTGAAGTCCGCCCTTCCGACTTGGACGCATTCTTTG
Organism: Glutamicibacter sp. MOO4; assembly: GCF_056934395.1. Lineage (NCBI taxonomy): Bacteria > Bacillati > Actinomycetota > Actinomycetes > Micrococcales > Micrococcaceae > Glutamicibacter > Glutamicibacter sp. MOO4. Next base: position 452,786 of record NZ_CM167800.1, on the reverse strand, counting down.
CTCACCAGCAAGAACCCGAGGCGAACCTCATGGCCGCTTATCAGGCGCGTAATCCAGCCGACCGCGCGGTATTCGACCACCACTGGAACTCGATCTTGAATGATCCAAGTGTTCTAGTACGCACCATTGAAGACGACGGTGACGTCGTCGGGTCAATCTTGGTATTTGACGGCGAAACTCCAGAAATCAATTTCTGGACTTCCACTAAGTACTGGGGCAAGGGAATCACCACCAGCGCGGTGGATGCCTTCCTCGCTGAGTACACCAAGCGTCCACTGACCGCACACGTGGTTCAGGACAATCTGGGATCCATCAAGGTACTTGAGCGCCGCGGCTTTAAGACCGTTGGCACTGAGCAGATCTTCTCGAACGCTCGTGCCGAGGTTGTCACCGAAAACGTTATGCAGCTGGACTAAAACTACAGTCCAAAAATAGCCGTTTAATAGATGAGGAGCTGGCCCACTAGGGCCAGCTCCTCATCTATTCACCATCAATCAGAACCGAGGATCGTAGTCCCCTTTGCCTCGGTCTATATCTTTGCGTGCCTTGCACAACGCTCTTGATGTGGGCGGGTCACGGTCTTCTAAGGCATCCGCCCTTTTATCCAAGCCTCTGAAGGCGCCGATGATAAATGGACACGCACAGCGCCGTTAGCGTTGCGTCGGACCTTCGGTACTCGAATACCACTCAAGGAGCCAGATGTTCTCCGGCTCCTTGAGTGGTTTTTCTGGTACTACCTATCGTGCGTTGTTCAGCAAACGCCACGCTTCGCGACGTTCTGCCTGAGCATGCGGATCAGGCACAGGCGCGGCAGCCAAGAGGCGCTTGGTGTAGTCGTGAGTTGGCGAGTGCAGCACGGTGTTGACCATGCCTTGTTCCACGGCCTTACCGGACTGCATAACAACTACCGCGTCGGCAAGCATGTCCACCACGGCCAAGTCGTGGCTGACAAAGAGGCAAGCGAAGTTGAAGTCGCGCTGCAAGTCCTGAAGCATTTCGAGTACCAGGGCCTGAACGGAAACGTCCAGTGCACTGGTTGGCTCATCAGCGATCAGCAGTTCAGGATTCAGAGTCAGCGCGCGAGCAATACATATACGCTGACGCTGTCCACCGGAGAGCTCATGAGGGTAACGGTTGATCACGTTGCGTGGAAGCTTTACCGCATCGAGTAGTTCCTGCGCTCGCTTAATACGAGAAGCTTTGGTGCCTACCTTGTGAACTACCATCGGCTCGGTGATGCAATCGCCAATTGGGAAACGAGGGTTCAGCGAGGCAGCCGGATCCTGGAAGATCACACCGATCGATTTGCGAACCGCACGAGCTTCCTTTGGTGAAAGCTTCGGAAGGTTGTGCCCCTTGACCGACAGGGTTCCTTCGGCCACTGGTAGCAAACCGAGCACTGCCTTAGCGATGGTCGACTTACCTGATCCGGACTCCCCCACAATGCCCAAGACTTCGCCCTTGGCAATATCAAAGCTCACGTTTTCCACGGCACGGAAAATAGTTCCACGCATGTCATATTCGAGAACAAGATCTTTGGCTTCCAATACCAGTTCACGACCCGGAGGAGCCGTAGCGGTACTGTGTGGAGCATGCTCAGCGATATCAATCGGAGCCGACAGTCGCGGCACTGCCGCCAGCAAACGCTGCGTATACTCATGCTGCGGATGTAGCAAAACTTGATCAACTGAACCGGTCTCAACCAAGTTTCCTTGGAACATCACGGCGACTTCATCAGCCATATCTGCCACCACACCCATGTTGTGGGTAATGAGCAAGATACCGGTATTCAGACGGTCCTTGAGTTCGCGTAGCAGATCCAAGATTTCGGCCTGCACGGTTACGTCCAGTGCGGTGGTTGGCTCATCCGCGATGATCACCTTCGGATCACAAGAGATGGCCATGGCGATCACGATGCGCTGGCGCTGTCCACCGGAGAACTGGTGTGGGTATTGCTTGACGCGCTTTTCAGGTTCAGGAATGCCGACCAAACGCAGCAGCTCAATGGCTCTGTCGGTTGCTTCCTTGCCATAGGCAATGTCGTGCAGTTCCAGTGCTTCGGTGAGCTGGCGTTCAATGGTGAGCACCGGGTTCAGCGCCGTCATTGGTTCCTGGAATACCATGGCGATGTCGGTGGCCCGCATCTTGCGGAGCTTGCTTTCTTCTAAGCCGACCACATTGACGGTACCGACCTTGGCCGAACCTTCAACGATTGCGTTACTAGGTAGCAAACCCATCGCAGCCGTTGAGGTAACCGACTTACCAGAACCAGATTCACCGACTAATGCGACGACCCGTCCTGGACGAACCGTCAGCGACAATCCCTTAACTGCATGAACGTCTGATCCGGAGGTCTCAAAGGTGACGTTGAGGTCTTTAAAACTCAGTGCGTATCCGCTTGAGTCCTGTTCGTTTATTGGCGCTGCATGGCTCATGGCTTGTCCTTGCGGGTTGGCATAGCAAATAGTCCGGCACGGCGACGGCGTTTCTTACCGGTTTGGCGTGGGTCAAAAGCATCTCGCATTCCGTCCCCGAGGAAGTTGACGGCTAGTGCGATCACCACGATGATCATGCCAGGCCACCAGAACAGCCATGGACGGGTCACGAAGGCATTTTGGTACTGGCTAATGAGCAGTCCAAGTGACGACTCCGGTGGCTGTACGCCAAACCCAAGGAAGGACAGCGACGATTCGAGCAAAATGGCGCCAGCGATGGCGAAGGTCGCGTTCACAACGATCACACCGACGGTATTTGGTAGCAAGTGTTTTGCGATCACACGGCTGGTTTTTGAGCCCATGGCTTGTGCCGCCGCGACGTATTCGCGTTCGCGAAGGCTGAGGATCTCACCACGAACAAGTCGAGCGAGTCCGGTCCAAGTGACCAAGCCCAGTACGAGCGCTAGGGTGATGATCGACCCTGAGCCGTGGCCTGCCATTTGGCCCAAAACAGCGGCCAGAACCAACAGTGGAATCACGATGAAGAGGTCGGTGATGCGCATAAGCACTTCATCAACCCACCCGCGGAAGTATCCGGCCACAGCTCCGATAACTGCGCCAAGGAAAGTGGCAACGAGCCCGACCACAAGGCCGATAATGATTGATTTCTGGGTGCCGTTCATGACCAAAGCAAAATAGTCTTTGCCGACCGAGTCCTGGCCGAAAGGATGATCGCCAATCCGAATTCCCGAACCGCCCAGCCATGTTGGCAATAGCGACAATGATGGCTTACCGCCATTGATCACGGAACCAGCATCTAGGTAGCTCTGTTTCCACCAGCCGGGAATCGGGCCGATACCAATGGAGGTAAAGGCGATTACGGTGATTAGCACCAGCGTCACTGCGGAGATCATGGCTGGCTTATGTTTGAGGAATCGCTCAAAAATGATCCGCGATTGGCTCTTCGATTGTTCGGTCGAAGCAGCAAGCTTCGCGTCCTCCACCTCAGCAATTGAGGTGAGGTTCTCTGGAGTCTTGTCGTTTATATTACTCATCGGTAGTCCTTATTTCCTTAGACCCGGATCCGCGGATCAAGCAGCGCGTAAACTATGTCGGCGAGGAGATTGAAGAGGACCGCAGCGGTACCCGTAACTAGGAAGAATGCCATCACTGGTGCAGGGTCGACGGCGTGTAGGCCGGTGCTGAACATATCGCCCATTCCCTTCCAGCCAAAGACCGTCTCGGTAACTACCGCACCACCAATGAGGCCTGCAAAGTCGAAGGCCGCGATAGTGGCAATCGGGATCAGTGCGTTGCGGAATGCGTGGCGGAAAATTACGGTTCGTTCGCTCAATCCCTTGGAACGCGCGGTACGGATGTAATCCTGCTGCTGTACTTCAAGCATCGACGAACGGGTGTACCTGGAATAACTCGCCAATGAAATGATCGCTAGCACGATCGTTGGCAACAAAAGCTGAGTTGCATTGTCTAGGAAGGAATCCCAGTACCCGCCACCAAGGTTGGCCGTGGAAGATCCGATAGTTCCGATCGGACGTCCTTTCAGCTCAAGGAATCCAGGCCATGCGCGGAAAATATGATCCACGACGGTAAGGGTAGCGCCGACAAAACCAACCAGCATGGATACGCCGGCAGCAGTTTTGGAAAGGCGTCCACCCATGAACTTGCCGATTACTCCCGGGACAGCCACGGCCAGAATCGCGCCCATAATCAAGATCCAGGTATTCGCATCTTTGAGTAGCCAGAAGGTTGCGTAGTACAGAGCTGCTACGAGAGCAACGGTGACCAAAGCCGGGTAAAGAATTTTCTTCTCTTTTAGACCACCGGTCATTGCGGTTGCAGAGAGCGCAAGAAGCAGGGTGAGGATCACAATGATCGCTGGACCCATTTGCGGATAGCGGTAGAAGTTCAACCAAACACTGTATTGCAGGAGCAATGGAACGAAGATGGCGGTGATTAGAAAAGTCACTCCGCGCCGTTTGAGCGAACCGGCCAAGAGCATCTGCAAGATCAAGCCAACAACGACACCAATGAGGATACTTCTACCCAAAGATATTTCAGGGTTTTCCAACCAGTTGTTGTAGCCAATTGCCATGTACTCCTTGAGCAGAACGGCAGCCCAGAATACTGGCAAAGAGAAGAATAGGAAGGTCAAGAACGTGATGATGTAGTCAAGTCCAGAGTACTGACGAACGGCCGTAATCACGCCGATCGCGATACCAAGAATCGCAGCGATGAATGTCGCCAAAAGTACCAAGCGCAAAGTCGAAGATGCTGCATTGGCCAAAAGCCCGCTGACTTCAACGCCGTTGATATTTCTGCCTAGATCGCACGAGCCGACAACGCATTTGCCGACCCCTCCTAGCCAGGAAATGTACCTCAGGTACCAAGGCTGATCAAGGTTCAAATAATCGGAGCGCTGTTGCATCAGGTATTCGCGATTTTCTGCGTTGCTCTCACGCAGGTCGGCCAACGGATCGCCGGCGTTGATTACCAGCACGTAGAGCAACAGGGAAGCTCCGAACAGCACGCCTACGGCGGAACCTAATCTCTTGAGAATGAACTTCAACACGGTTCTAATGTCCTCTTTCTATTCACCTATTTGCGTTGACGCCATCCGGTGCTGATGGTTGACGCACCGCGGGGCCCGATATCGATCGGACCCCGCGGGCGCTCACAGTTGGTGTTTGCTGTTGGTATGCCGTTGCGGCTTACTCAGCGCGGGACCACTGTTCAGCGTTCCAAACAATGCCACCCTGCGTGGCTGTGTGTCGGACGTTCTGGACATCTGAACCCGAAGCGCTCAGGCCAGGGTGGGCGAATACTGGGATTCCGTAGAGGTCATCCCACAACAGCTTTTCAATCTTCTTGGTCTGTTCAGCGTGAACTGCAGGGTCCAAGGAGGTTGCAAGCGTGGTCCAAGCTTTATCCACCTCTGGGTTTGAGTACTTGCCGTAGTTCTGTGGCTTGCCCGTTGCGTAGATGTTCTGACCGGAAGTAATCTGGCCCGAACCAGCCCAAGCGAACAGTGCTACTTCGTAGTCACCGCGTTCCTGGGTTCCGCCTGGTGCGAAGAATTTAGCATCGCCTGCATCTTCGACCTTGAATCCAGCCTTGTCACAGGAAGACTTGATCGCTGCGACCTCGTTGGTGCGGCGTTCGTTAGGGGCCGAGTAACCGATGCGAATCTTGGTTCCTACAGCGTCCTCAGATTCCAAGATCTTCTTGGCGCCTTCAATGTCTACCTGGTCATAACGGCCATCGTAAGCAGCGTCCACAGTCTCTTGGTAGTTTTCCTGGAATGGGAAGACTTCGCGTGCATTCATGACCTGAGCCTCTGGGTTCAGCGGCTTGATCAAGTTGTCAACGATTTCCTGACGAGGAACGCACATTGCGAATGCCTTACGCAGTTCCAAGTTGGTCATTTCATTGCCCTTGGCAAAGTTGAAGTCCAAGTGCTCCCAAGTTAGAGTGTCACCCTTTTGGATGTTGACTGCACTGCCCAGTCCCTCCAACTGCGCCAAGGTATCTACCGTTGGCTGAGGAGCGATGACGTCAACATCTTTGTTCTGCAGAGCCTGGACCATGCCGGTGTCTGCCAAGAAGCGGAAGGTCAGGTTCTTGGTGGCTGCCGGGGTACCGTAGTAGTTCTCATTGGCAGTCAAGGTGACCGACTCGCCGGCCTTCCAAGAGCCCAACTTGTATGGACCGGATACTGGCATATCTGCCTCATCAGGCAATGTGCCTGGCTTGGTCATCCAGCCTTCGTTCCAGAACTTGGCTGCTTTCTCAAGTTTCTTGGAATCGCCGTCACGCACAGCCTTCACGAATTCTTCGGTGCTCAGGCCACCCTTCTTGGCAACGACGTGAGCTGGATGCATCATCCAGGTCTGAATCTGCCAGTCCGGATCTGGGTTCTTGAAGGTTACGGTGAATTCCTTGCTGTCCGCGGCCCCTTCAGGACCCTTAGGAACAGTGTCACCGAGGTCGGTCGAAACCGAGGAGAAGAGTGGCTTGTCCTTTGAACCGGTGTTGAGGTTCAGGTTCTGCATCGCCCAAGCCATCACTGCGTCAGCAGTGGTGATCGGAGTGCCATCGGACCACTTCGCGTTGTCATTGATGGTGTACTTGATGGTCAGTGGATCATCGCTGACCTTCTCGTAGGAGCCGAGGTCGGTGTTTGGGTAGACCTTGCCGTCAGTACCCATGTAGTAGAAACCAGCGAACAAACGGTCAGTGATGCCCGAGTTGTAGGTGGAGTAAGTCTGCGGGGTGTAGCCGTTGTAGCTAATGAATTCAGGAGCGCCAATAGTGGTCTTGATTTCATCATCTTTGGTGGTGACGTCACCCAAGTCCGCGAGGCCCGAGTTCTCGGCCTCGACTCCACCATTCGAGCCAGGACTCTTGCTGGCATCGCTAGTAGCGTCGCCGCCGCCTGGTGCACAAGCCGACAGTGCTAGGGCTAGAGCAGCGCCTACTGCTACTGCTTTCGAAACGCGTTGAATCCGCATTTCGCCTCCTTGAATTCGTGATGATACGAGTTGTGAATCGGTGCGATTCGTTGTGGACCAAATCACATGATCAATCCATTGAGCAATACACTAACCTGAATTTTCTGGCTTGGATAGAGAAAGATTCGCTTCACATCTCCCCCGACGCCACGTTCCTGCGACCGATTCGCAACGCGCTTGTTACGCATCAGTACAAGCGACCTACGCCACATCCGCGAGATTTCAAGGGTTTCTTTCACATTGAGAAAAACCAATCAGAACAACCGTGTTACCAGTATGTTTCACGGATGGTTTTATAACAGTTTTGCAACGTTTGCTTCAGGTTGAAAAAATCTGAAATATTCGTTGAATATGACGAAGTGTGGTCCTTTGGTTAAGCCAGAAGGGCCGTTGAAACCTTTCGGTTTCAACGGCCCTTCTGGCTGTAGGTGACGCCAATTAGATCAGCGATGCACCTGGAATAGCACCCAACAGGTTGCGGGTGTACTGGCTTTTAGGAGCGGCGAAGATCTGGTCGGCAGTTCCCTGCTCAACGATCTTTCCTCGTTCCATAACGCAAACGTTGTCGGCAATCTGACGGACGACAGCCAAGTCGTGGGTAATGAACAAGTAGGTCAATCCCATTTCTCGCTGCAGCTCATCAAGAAGGTCCAGAACCTGCGCCTGAACCAGAACGTCCAACGCAGACACTGCCTCATCACAAACGATCATCTCTGGCTGCAAAGCCAGTGCGCGGGCGATAGCAATACGCTGTCGCTGACCGCCGGAGAGTTCATTCGGGAATCGGTGCATGGTCGAAGCCGGCATCGAGACCTGATCAAGCAGTTCTTCAACCTTCTTCTGTCGAGAAGCCGCATTGCCGATTCCGTGGATTCGCAATGGCTCTTCGATGGTTCGGAAGATCGAGTACATCGGGTCCAAAGATCCGTAAGGATCCTGGAAGATCGGCTGTACACGGCGGCGGTACTTGAACAATTTCTTCTCGCTCAAGTTACCAATCTGCTCACCATCAAAGGTGATCTCACCGCTGGTCTTATCGAGCAAGTTGAGCACCATTTGCGCAATCGTGGACTTGCCCGAACCGGACTCGCCCACCACGGCAGTTGTGGTGCCCTTGGGGATTTCGAAGGAAACGTTGTCCACCGCGGTGAACTTTTCCTTGCGCCCGAAGCCCTTGCGGATGTCGAAGACCTTGGTCAGGTTGCTGATCTTCAGCAGCGGTTCAGCCTTACCCGGCACAATCTCGTCAACGATAGCTTCGTGCTTGTCGCCACGCTGTGCGGACAAGGAAGGAGCTGAGCTGATAAGACGCTTGGTGTAAGGGTGCTGTGGGTTGCGCAGGATGTCCAGAGCAGGGCCGTACTCAACGACCTGGCCCTTGTACATCACGACAACTTTTTCAGCACGCTCTGCGGCCAAACCAAGATCGTGAGTGATCAGCAGAACCGCGGTGCCCAGTTCACTGGTCATCGTGTCTAGGTGATCCAAGATCTGCTGCTGAACGGTAACGTCCAGCGCACTGGTTGGCTCATCAGCGATCAGCAAACGCGGACGGCAAGCCAGACCGATAGCAATCAGCGCACGCTGGCGCATACCACCGGAGAATTCGTGAGGGTACTGTCCTGCACGAGCCTCTGGGTTAGGCAAGCCAGCATCAGCCAGAATCTGGGTTACACGCTGCTTGGGGTTATCCCCCGCCAGACCGTTGGCCTTCAGCGTTTCCTTGACCTGGAAACCAATTTTCCACACAGGGTTCAGGTTGGACATTGGATCCTGTGGAACCATGCCAATGTGATTTCCGCGCAGTTCAACAAATCGCTTTTCACTGGCATGCGAAATGTCTTCGCCGTCAAAGAGAATCTGACCCGAGGAGACAGAACCATTGCCGGCCAATAGACCGATGGCAGCAAGTGCTGAAGTGGATTTACCGGAACCGGATTCGCCCACGATGGCCACGGTCTCGCCTGGCATCACCGTGAAGTTTGCATCGCGTACCGCGTGTACTGGTCCATCAGGGGTGGAGAAGGTAATCGCCAAGTCCTTGATTTCCAGCAACGGCTTAGGTGTTGCAGTTTCAGTCATATTCTAGGCTCCCTTCCGGGCCTTGGGATCCAGTGCGTCACGCACTGCGTCACCGAGCATGATGAAGCTCAAAACTGTCACGGAAAGGAACAGTGCTGGCCACATCAACATCATTGGGTTGCTACGAAGTTGCTGCTGTGCCAGGGAAATGTCGTTACCCCAGCTCATTACTTCGCCCGGCAAACCGACACCCAAGAAGGACAGCGTCGCTTCAGCCACGATGTACACACCCAAGTTCACGGTGGCGACAACAATAATTGGAGCCAGCGAGTTCGGCAGCACGTGCTTGACCAACGACTTAAACCTCGACAGGCCAAGTGCGCGTGAAGCTTTCACATAGTCAGCATCTCGCGCTTCGATAACTGCACCACGAGTGATTCGAGCCAGCTGTGGCCAACCGAAGATTGCTAGCGTAACGATAACCGTCCACACACTGCGATGTTCGCGGAATGCAGGAAGCTGCATAACGATGATTGCACCAAGGATCAGTGGCAGAGCGAAGAAGATATCGCCCAGACGAGCCAAGATGGCGTCGATCCATCCACCGTAGAATCCGGCAAGGGCACCGAGTGCACCGCCGACGATGACAACGATGAGTGTGGTGAAGACACCAACAAGCAGCGAAGCACGCGTTCCGTAAATAACTCGCGCGTAAACGTCACAACCCTGCAGGTTGAAGCCCATGAAGTGGCCCGGACGCCCAGGCTCATTGGAGTTTTCAAGCTGACAAGCGTTTTGACCGTTGGGGTCAATCGAGGTGAACAAGTGCGGGAATGCCGCGACCACAATGACTGCAAGGATCAGGATCGCTGAAATGATAAACAGCGGTTGCTTGCGCAATGAACGCCAAGCTTCGGCCCACATGGACAGCGGCTTGCCGGTTTCCTTTACCGAGTCAACTGCCTGTAACGGAGTTTCCTCTAGCGGAGCAACAAAGTGCTCGATCTTGTACTTAGAAACCTTGCCGGCGCGAGGCGTGCTAATTTGCAGGCCGTCTTCCGGATTAAAGTTTTGGTTCTCAGGCATAACGGATCCTTGGGTCAAGCAGTGCGTAAAGCATATCCACAACTAGGTTGGCGACGACAAAGACGATCACCAAAACACCGACGACCGCAACGACGGTCGGCGTTTCACCCTTTTGGATTGCTTGGTAGAGCAAGTGTCCAACACCGGGGACATTAAAGATGCCCTCGGTGACAATCGCGCCACCCATCAGTGAACCCAAGTCGGCTCCCAAGAAGGTAACCACTGGGATCAACGAGTTACGCAGGATGTGTACTGTAATAACGCGTCGACGGCTCAAGCCCTTGGCGGTTGCGGTACGTACGAAGTCGGCGCTCTTGTTCTCGATTACCGAGGTACGAGTCAATCGAACTACGTAGGCTAGCGATACCAGGCCGAGCACTAGTGCTGGGAGGAATAGCTCTCCCCATGTCGCGGCACCGGAAACCGTTGGTTTTACCAAATCAAGTTTCACGCCGACAACAAACTGAAGCACGAAACCCAAAACGAAGGTTGGCACAGCGATCACGATCAGTGAGGCAACCAAGATGGTCGAGTCGAACCACTTGCCTTTACGCATACCTGCGATAACACCGAAAATGATGCCGAAGACGCTTTCAATCAGCAGGGCAAGAATTGCCAGGCGTGCGGTCACAGGGAAAGCACGGCCCAAGAGGGCGGAAACTTCCTGGCCTGAGAACGAGGTTCCGAGGTCGAAGGTCACCAAATTCTTCAAGTACAACCCGTACTGAACCCAGAAAGGCTTGTCCAAGTTGTACTGGGCTTCCAGCGCAGCGCGAGTCGCATCAGACATCGGCTTGCCACCGGATAGTGCATCAATCGGGTTGCCAGGTGTGGCAAATACCAAGAAGTACACGAGCAAGGTTGCTCCGATGAAGACCGGAATCAGCTGCGCGATTCTTTTCAGCATGAAACTTAACATGCGTGCATCTCACCTCGAGATGCCGGAGGGCACTTGGCCATTATTTCCCTCTTTCCGTCGCTAATTAGCGCGACGTTTATTTTTGGGAGGCAGATCAACACGCCAAAGGGAGACCCATGAATATCCGGGTCTCCCTTGACATGCATTTCAGCGAATTTCAGACTTGACCAGTCCGAAAGCTGAAATTACTTACTTACCAGTGATTTCGTTGTAGATTGGAACACCGTTCCAACCGAACTCAACGTTGGAAACATTAGTGCTCCATCCACCCTGAACTGCTTGGTACCACAGTGGGATGACAGGCATATCCTTGAACAGGATTTCCTGGGACTCGTTGAAGATCTTTGCACCCTCAGCTGGGTCAGTCGCCGCCAAGCCCTCAGAGAGCTTCTCGTCGAATTCCTTGCTGGAGTACTTGCCATCGTTCGAGCCTGCATCGGTACCAAATAGTGGGCCGAGGAAGTTGTAGAGCGATGGGTAGTCGGCCTGCCAGCCGGTGCGGAAGCTACCGGACATGTCGTAGGTCGTTACCTTGGCGCGCAGTTCCTTGAAGGAGCTGAAGGACTGGGCGGTTGCCTTGATACCAAGGTTGTTCTTGAGCTGGTTGACTACAGCTTCAACAAATTCCTTGTTACCGGCACCGTCAACGTTGTAGCCAACGCTGAATTCCTTGTCTGCATCCCACTTGCTGATCTTGTCGGCTTCAGCCCAAAGCTTCTTGGCTTCGTCACCGTTGAATTCCAGCACGTCGCTGCCTGGCAGATCATCGCTGTAGCCTTCAAGCACAGGCGCGGTGAAGTCCTTAGCGATGGACTTGCCACCCTGGTAGACCTTGTCGATGATCAGCTGACGGTCAATTGCCTTGGAGATCGCGGCACGACGCAGCTTACCTTCTTCATCTTCCTTGAAGTGATCAAGGTAGCTTGGGATGGTGATGGTTGCGTTACCTGCGTATGGCGAGTTGACTGAGTTTTCACCCAGGTCATCCTGGTAGGAAGCGAGCTGTCCTGGAGGAATCTGATCCAGTACGTCCAAGTTGTTGGACTGCAGATCCGAGTAGGCCGAGTCAGTGGACTGGTAGACCTTGAAATCAATGCCACCGTTTGCAGCCTTGCGAGGACCGTCATACTTCTCGTTGATGTCCATCTTCAGGTTGACGTCGTGGTTCCATTCGGTCAGCTTGTATGGACCGTTGCCGACTGGCTTTTCGCCGAAGGCCTTTGGATCCTTGAATGCTGCTTCTGGCAACGGCATGAAGGCGGTGTAGCCCAGACGCAGTGGGAAGTCAGATTCAGGCTGGGAAAGCTTGACGGTGAAGGTAGTGTCATCAACTACCTTCAGACCTTCCATCTTGTCTTCCTTGGACTTCTCAGCACTTACCTTGTCGTAGCCCTTGATGGACTCGAAGAAGTAGGAGTTCAGCTGAGCGTTCTTGGCTGCGGCACCGAAGTTCCAAGCATCCACGAACGAAGCAGCAGTTACTGGAGAGCCGTCAGAGAAGGTCTGGCCAGACTTGATCTTGATGGTGTAGTTCTGGGAGTCCTTGGACTCAATGGACTCAGCGAGTTCATTGACAGGGGCACCCTTTGCGTCATAGCTGACCAAGCCCGTGAAGAGCAGGTCCATGACACGACCGCCACCAACTTCGTTGGTATTGGCAGGTAGAAGACCGTTCTGCGGCTCTGTGGTGTTAGCGGTGACGACGTATGAACCGTCCCCATCACCGCTGGCGGTGTCACTTGAACCGCCTCCACAAGCCGACAGGGTCAGTGCCAAGGCTGCTGAAAGAACGACAGCCTTAGATGCGTGCGAGTATCGCATCCTATTTCTCCTCAACATAAGGTTGCTGCTTCTGCATTTCGCAGAGCCGTGCGCGCAAGCGTGAGCTGTAGCACGTAGTGAATGAGATTACATCAAAAATTGCGAAACAACCAATGAATATTCATGAAAGCAATGCTTGAAATCGGTTTAGTCATTCCGTCAAAGATATTCTGTCCGGGTCAACATAACTTGAATGTCAAATAAAAATGTTCATCATTCCGGGGTCATGTAAAACTGATCCGACACCTGCGAGGAACTCGCTTGCTTCCTTGCCGTCAACCACCCTGTGATCAAAGGACAAAGCCAAAGTCATGGTATGGCGAAGCGCTACTTCGTCTTGGTATTCCCAAGGCCGACGCTTCACTTGGCCTAATGCCAAAATTCCAGCCTGCCCTGGGGGAAGAATTGGTGTTCCAGCGTCAACGCCGAACACTCCAACGTTGGTAATGGAGAAGGTGCCACCAGAAAGTTGAGCCGGAGACAATGTTCCGGACCGACCTTGATCGATGAGCTCACTCAGCCCGGTAGCCAATTGAACCAGCGGCATCGCCTGAGCCTCCTTGATTACCGGCACCAACAGGCCGCGGTCACTGGCGACAGCCATGCCAAGATTTACCGATCCGAATTCAACGATTTCATCAGCTTGTTCGTCCCACGTTGAGTTCAATGCCCGATAGGTCCCTAGCAAGCGAGTGACAACCAAGGCAGTGAGCGTAGTGATGTTGAGTTTGACGTCTTTCGTCAACCGGTGGGCCCGCATATGTTCAACCAAAGCCAACGATTCGGTGACATCAATGGTCAGGAACTCCGTGGCATGCGGAGCAGTGAAGGCAGAACTCACCATGGCCTTAGCGGTAGCTCTACGCACTGCGGTGATTTTTACGTGCCTATCCCCCGCGTGCGCGTCCACCTTCGGTTGAGCAACCGAAGAATCACTGACCGAGCCAGAAGCATCAATGGCCTGTTGAACATCACGCCGAAGCACCAGCCCATCTTCGCCGCTTCCAGCAAGCACCGAAATATCGACCCCGTGATCACGGGCAAGCTTTCGCACCGGGGGTGTACAACGAGTAACGGTGCGCTGATTACTCCCATGATCCACCACAACAGAAGTTGCCTGCCGAGAGTTACGGGTTTTGCGTTGCGGTCGAGCACCGGTAGCAGCGGGGGCACCATAACCCACAAGAGTCGGGGTGCGTTCGGCTCCGGAAGCATCTTGTGGTGATTGTTGTTGCGGTGAATCCTTAGCTGGTGCTTCGTCGCCAAAAGTCACTAGCGGGCCACCGACTTGAACAACTTCTCCTTGGGACGCATGAATCTGTTGGACCACTCCGGCAAACGGTGAAGGCAACTCCACCACTGCTTTAGCGGTTTCCACCTCGGCAATGACCTGATTTAGGCTCACTTGCTCGCCGACCTTGATCTTCCAGTTCAAGACCTCGGATTCAGTCAGACCCTCTCCCAGATCTGGCAGTTTAAAAGTTTGATTGCTCATCACTGGGCAGCTCCTTCGGTGGCTTCGTGGTGGGCCATGACCGCATCTACCGCGTGTAGCACTCGGTCTAGATCCGGCAAATGATGGCTCTCTAGTCGCGAGGGTGGATAGGGAACGTCAAATCCGGTCACACGCAAGGGCGCGTGCTCCAAGTAATCAAAACAACGCTCGGTGATCTCGGCACAAATCTCGGCACCCAACCCCGCGGTCCGACTGGCCTCGTGAACCACAACCAGCTTTCCGGTGCGCTGGACCGACTGAGCGATGGTGTCGAAATCCAACGGATCTAAACTGCGCAGATCAATGACTTCTAGGCTGGTACCTTCGTCCTCGGCCGCTAGGGCAGCATCGATCAAGGTATAGGTGGTTGGCCCATAGCCGACCATCGTCACGTCATTTCCTTCTCGAACCACTCTTGCCTTAGGTGAAGAATCCGGCTCTGGCTCAATGAGTTCAGCGTCAGACTTTTCGTGATAGCGGCGTTTAGGTTCAAAGAAGATCACCGGGTCATCGCAAGTGATGGCCTGGCGTAGCATTGTGTAGGCATCCTCCACACTGGAAGGTGCAAATACTCGCAGTCCCGCGGTGTGAGCAAAGTACGCTTCCGGTGATTCCGAGTGGTGCTCCGGAGATCCGATGCCACCACCGTAAGGAATACGGACAGTGACCGGCATTTTCACCCGTCCGCGTGAACGGTAATGCAGCTTAGCCAGCTGCGAAACCAACTGGTCAAAAGCCGGGTAAGTGAAGCCATCAAATTGGATCTCCACCACCGGGCGGTAGCCACGGTAGGCCAGACCAATGGCAGTTCCGACAATTCCTGATTCGGCCAGCGGAGTGTCGACCACTCGGTGCTCACCAAATTCGGACTTTAGCCCATCGGTGACACGAAAAACGCCCCCCAAGGTTCCGATGTCTTCACCGAGCAAGATAACTTTTTCATCTTCGCTGAGCGCATCGTGTAGCGACTTATTTAGCGCTTTGAGCATAGTTGTTGCCATGATTATTCACCACCTGAAAAGTCACCAAGATAATCCAAATATTCTTTAGCTGCCCGCTGCGTCGGTTCATGCTTCTCTGCATAAACATTGGAGAACAGCTCTTGGACCTTTGGATCTTCCATGGTGGTGATTGCGGCACGTAACTGAGCTGCCATGTCATCGGCGGCGTTCTGCGCACGCTGCTCATAAGACTGAACATCTGCACCCATTTCATGCAGGTACTTCACCAAGCGATCGATAGGATCCTTGGCTTTCCACTCTTCAAGCTGCTCGGTTTTACGGTATCGAGTTGGATCATCAGCGGTGGTGTGAGAACCCATTCGGTAGGTAACAGCCTCAATGAACGTTGGACCAAGTCCATGTCGGGCGTGGGCCAGAGCCGCCTTTGTTGCCGCATACACGGCCAGAATGTCATTGCCGTCCACCCGCCAGGTTTTTAGCCCGAAGCCATGGGCACGGTCAGCAATCTGGGTACGGCTTTGTAAGGCGACGGGCTCTGAGATGGCCCATTGGTTGTTCTGGCAGAAGAAGAGGACCGGCGCCTGGTAGCTGGCCGCAAAAATCATCGCCTCATTAACGTCACCCTGACTGGTGGCGCCATCGCCAAAGTAAGCCACGGAAACTTGCTTGCCGCCATCAAACTTGATGCCCATCCCGTACCCAGCAGCGTGTAGCGCCTGGGAACCTATGACAATCTGTTGGCAAGCAATATTTACTTCGTTCGGATCCCAGCCACTGGCTTGGGCTCCGCGCCAAACGCTTAGTAGGTCTTCTGCTTTCACTCCCCTAGCCCACGCGACTCCGTGTTCGCGGTACGAGGGAAAGATAAAGTCGTCGTCTTCGGTGGCGCGCACCGAACCAATTTGTGCGGCTTCTTGGCCGAGCAACGGAGCCCACAGGCCCAGTTGACCTTGGCGTTGCAGGGCGGTGGCCTCATTGTCCATCCGTCGCAGCACCACCATGTCGCGCAAGAAATCGGCAAGGTCCGCTTCTTTGAGGTCCTTGAGGTGGTGGTCTAGTTCTTCGTCCGGAATTCGTTTCCCGTCGACGTTCAGCAGCTGATGCGTTGGTAGGCATCCGGCGGCTACGTCCATGTGCTGTGTGGACACGATCGGCATCCTTACTTTCACGTAGTCGTTGGCGAGATTCCTGGTCGAACCCCGCTAAATGTGATGCTACTCACGTAACGCAAGACGCACAATGTTCAGCGGAAAATTAGCGCAAAACGCCCTATTTATCCTTCCTTTACGGTGCTAACGTGCTCATTATGCACCTCTTGGACATGACAGATCGACGAATCCTACTGGCGCTAGCCACTGCCAAAAACGAACCTGTTCGGCCATCGCTACGGCTTTGAACCTCGGACGTAATACGGTGCAGACTCGAATGACCAGACTTGAAAATGAAGTCCTGGATAATCCGGACCGTCGCATCCCTCCGGCCGCATTGGGCTACGGACTACTCTCCTTCATTGAATTACATGTGGACCAGAGATATCTTGAGGAAATCACCGCTAAGTTAGCCACCATCCCTGAAGTGCTAGAAGCACACGGACTCACCGGTAATGCCGACATCTTGGTACGAGTGGCAGCCAAGGATGCAGAACAACTTTTTAGGGTCCACGGCCAGCTACTACATATTGATGGGGTCAATCGCGCTGACTCAGCATTGTCCATGGCGCAGCTGGTCCCGTACCGAACCACCGCACTGCTACGACATTCGCTGCAAACCAGCAGCCAGTGATACCACACAAAAAGTTCTGGGGATCAACCATTGGTGGTTAATCCCCAGAACTGTGTTTTACCTACGTGTTATTTGTTTAGTGATCGACGGCCTTTTCAGCGCCCACACCGGTCAGCGAACGAACTTCCATTTCAGCTGCCTTAGTTGGATCCTCGATCCTCTTATCGGTAACCGATCCCAACCAGCCCAGCAAGAAGGCCAACGGAATGGAAACGATGCCCGGGTTAGCCAGCGGGAAGATGGACATGTCGATGCTTGGGATCATCGAGGTTTCTGCCCCGGAGAAGACCGGGGAGAAAATGATCAGCAACAGGGCCGAACCCAGACCACCGTACATAGACCAAACTGCGCCGCGGGTTTTGAATCCCTTCCAGAACAGCGAGTACAGGATGGTTGGCAGGTTAGCCGAGGCAGCGACCGCGAAGGCCAAAGCTACCAAGAAGGCCACGTTCTGCCCCTGAGCACCGATACCGCCAGCGATAGCAAAGACGCCGATAACTAGCACGGTTCGTCGAGCTACTTTCATTTCCTTCTCTGGGGTAGTCCTGCCCTTAGCGATCACCGAAGCGTAAACGTCGTGAGCAAAGGAAGCAGCTGCAGTAATGGTCAAACCTGCCACCACAGCCAGAATAGTTGCGAAGGCGACGGCCGAGATCAGACCCAGCAGAACCGTTCCGCCCAGTTCGTAAGCCAGCAGCGGCGCTGCCGAGTTCACGCCACCTGGGGCGGCCTTGATCCGGTCTGGACCAATCAGTGCGCCGGCACCAAAGCCAAGAACCAGGGTGAACAGGTAGAAAGCACCAATCAACCAGATGGCCCAGACAACCGACTTACGTGCTTCCTTCGCGGTTGGCACGGTGTAGAAACGCATCAGCACGTGTGGAAGGCCAGCGGTACCAAGCACCAGGGCCAACGCCAAGGAGATGAAGTCCAACTTGGAAGTTTCACTCTTGCCATACTGCATACCCGGGTTCAGGATCTCTGGGTTGCCAGCCACTTCGGCGGCCTTGCCCAGCAGTTCCGAGAAGTTGAAACCGAAATTAGCCAGGGTCCAGACGGTCATGATCAACGCGCCAGCGATCAGCAGGCAGGCCTTGATGATCTGCACCCAGGTGGTGCCCTTCATGCCACCGACCAGTACGTAGAGAATCATCAGCGCACCAACGATGACAATCACCAGTGACTGACCAAGCTTCTGATCAATACCCAACAGCAACGAAACCAGCGCGCCTGCGCCAGCCATCTGTGCCAGCAGGTAGAACACACAAACTGCCAGGGTGGAGATTGCGGCAGCAATGCGAACCGGACGCTGCTTGAGGCGGAAGGAAAGTACGTCCGCCATGGTGAACTTACCGGTGTTTCGCAACAGCTCGGCAACGAGCAGCAGCGCGACAAGCCAGGCGACCAAGAAGCCAATGGAGTACAGGAAGCCGTCGTAGCCGTTGATGGCGATGGCTCCGACAATGCCCAAGAAGGACGCCGCCGAGAGGTAGTCACCGGCAATAGCTGTACCGTTCTGCGTTCCTGTAAAGGAACGGCCACCGGCATAGTAGTCCGCGGCGGTCTTGTTGTTTTTGGATGCTCGCAGAACGATCACCAAGGTAATGCCAACAAAGGCAATGAAGATGCCGATATTAACCAGTGGGTTACCCACCTTGGTTGATGCGGCCGCACCTTGAGCAAGGAGTGTTAGTGACTGCATTTATTTCACTCCTTTATCTTCTAGGCGTTCGCGAATGCGCGTGGCCTGCGGGTCGATCTTCTTATTGGCGTAGCTGACATAGGCTGCCGTGATGATGAAGGTCGAAACAAACTGCAAGAGCCCAAGGAGAATGCCGAGGTTGACGTTGCCCCAAACCTTGATTGACATGAAGTCGTGGAAATAGTCAGCTAGCAGTACGTAGGCGAAATACCAGACGAGGAAGAAGATCGCCATGGGGAATACGAAGCTACGGTGAGTTTTGCGTAGTTCCTGAAATTCCTCAGATTGACTCTCCTTGACGAAATCGACGTCGCCAGTGACGTCGGGTTCCGGGTTGGCACTCATTGAGGCCCTCCTTGAGCGAGTTAGAGATGCGGGCGAGCTCACATCGAAAGTGTGACTCAATTCACTATTAGTGATGATTCCTCGCGCTACTAGGGAAATTCGAGGGAGCGTGGCTCAACGGGCTGTTTTATGCGCTCAACGGCACGCACCATCGCGCTCAACGCACAGGGTCTTGAAGGCCTTTAGGATGAGAACATGTCTCCAGCATTGCAAGTCACCCTGATCGTGGTCATCGTGGTGCTTGGCATTACTATCGTTGGCTACTTCGGTTTTAGGATTTCTCGCTCAACCAGAGAGATGGGCACCGATGCCGAAGAAGCTACCTACAAAACCCTGCACCATATGTCAGTTGCCGTACCCCATTTGGAACGCGGGCTGACTAAAGAAGGCGCCGTAAAAAGCGCCAAGGCACTGCGCCGGCTACTCAATTGCCAGGTGCTTTTGATCAGCGACAGCACCCGGATCCTCGCCACCGACTCCGGAATCGAGTTCACCGCACAATTAGAAGAGGATGCCGCCGAGGCTTCGGCTTCTACACTGGCTACCGGCAAAACTCAGGTGAAGCATTCAACGTCAATGGACATTGTTGCCGCTCCCATCATGGTGGGCGATCAAGTTGTCGGCGCGGTGATTGCTCTCTCGCAGCGCGCCGGTGCGAGCTTTGTTCGTGCAGTGTCAGAAGTCGCGGTTTTTGTCTCCGCACAGGTATCCACTGCGCAACTAGATGAGTCCAAAGCAATGTTGCTTGAAGCTCAGATGCGCGCATTACGCGCGCAAATCTCCCCACACTTCATTTACAACTCGCTAAACGCCATTGCCTCGTTTATTAATACCGACCCAGCCCGTGCCAGAGAATTGGTGATTGAGTTTGCCGACTTCACTCGTTACTCCTTTAGGCGCCGCGGAGAATTTACTACGTTGGCCGAAGAGCTCGAAGCGATCGACCGCTACCTTTTACTTGAAAAAGCCCGCTTCGGCGATCGAATCAAGGTCAGCTTGCAGATTGCTCCCGAGGTTCTCCCCACTCAAATTCCATTCCTCGCCTTGCAACCATTGGTGGAAAACGCCGTCCGCCACGGACTGGAGGCTCGCCCCGATGGTGGTGTCATTTCAATAACCGCCACCGAGGACGGCATGCATGCGGTGATCTCGGTTGAAGATGACGGGATGGGCATGGACCCGGAGCAATTGGCCAGCGTGCTCGCTGGCACCACCACAACCATGCATGTGGGGCTTCGAAATGTTGACCTGCGACTGCGTCAGCTTTACGGCAACTCCAATGGGCTGATCATCGAGACCGCCCCGGGAGCTGGAACCTTGATCACCCTGCGCGTTCCTAAATTCCGTGCGCCAGACACCACGGGTGCCGAGGTTTAGGAATCCCAAATGTTTAGAAACAGTAAGAAAACGGTAGAATTTTTGCATGATTAATGTGGTGGTTGCCGATGATGAACTCCCAGCAGTGGAAGAGATCTGTTTCCTGCTGAGCCAAGATTCGCGAATTGGCAAAATCCACCGCGCTACTTCTGGCGCTGCGGCGTTAAAAGCCTTAGAAGAAAACGAAGTTGATGCCCTGTTTTTGGACATCCACATGCCAGCCCTCTCCGGTCTAGATATCGCCCGAGTCATCACGCGCTTTGCCCGTCCCCCACTGGTCGTTTTTGTCACCGCTGATGAAGACCAAGCGCTCCAGGCTTTTGAACTGGCCGCTATCGACTACGTCCTCAAGCCCATCCGCCCACAGCGTTTGGCCGAGTCCGTGCGCCGCATTTGTGAACTGGTGGAGGAAACGCCTGCCAAGCCAGAAATGATCACCGTAGATCAGGGTGGCATCACCAAACTCATCCCGCGCGGCGACATCGCCTACGTTCAGGCTCAAGGTGATTACGCCCGGCTACACACCAAAGAATCTAGCTACCTGATTCGTGTTCCACTCAATGATCTTGAGCAGCAGTGGGGTGAGTCCGGCTTTGTACGTATCCACCGCTCCTATCTGGTCTGCATGGATAAGATCGAGACCGTGCGGCTACAGACAGGCAAGGCGGCAGTGGTTGTTCACGGAGCTGAACTTCCAATTTCTCGACGTGCCCTGCCCTACCTCCGCGAGCGTCTAGCGGCCAACCGCGTCCGTCCACTCTAGGATTGCCCGGGGCCCGCGTGCAGAATCCAGCAGCTGGCGACAAACGCCAGAACACAAACTCGCCTGACGAAGCTTTGCCAGGACGATTTGCACAACAGCGCCCACAACGAGTGCTTGTCCAGGCACCGCAAGATGCCTCGCTGACCGTGACTCGTCAGCCACCAGAGCACACAGCCGAAGAATTTTATGTCCGTCAGCTGATCCGTTCCCAACTGCGATTAGGCTGCTCGGTGGCTGCAGGATTATTGGCACTGTTGGTGGGCATCTGTTCACTACTGGTGTTTTGGCCAGTGGTCTCGAATATTCATCTGTTCCATATCCCCTTGCCCTGGTGGGTCCTCGGGGTAGGGATGTACCCACTGATCATTGTGGCCGGAATACTCTATAATCGGGCGGCAGCACGCAATGAGCGCAGGTATCGGAGCATCAGCCGTGGCTAGTTTACTTTCGGTTTCCGCCCTCATCGTGGTCTGTCTGACCACCATGCTGATCGCTTTTTATGGCCTGCGAATTTCGCGCACCACCTCAGATTTTTATGTTGCTTCGCGTACCGTGCCTCCGTGGTGGAATGCCTCGGCCATCGGTGGCGAATATCTTTCCGCCGCATCATTTCTCGGCGTCGCCGGGCTCATTGTGCTTTCCGGTCAATCAGGTTTGTGGTTCCCCATCGGCTATACCGCCGGTTACCTGATGCTGCTCTTGTTTGTGGCTGCCCCGTTGCGCAGATCTCGGGCCTACACGATTCCTGACTTTGCACAGATCCGCTTCGATAATTCACCGATGTTGCGCAAGCTGACCACCTACCTAGTGGTGGTGATCTGCTGGCTATACATCGTTCCGCAAATGCACGGCGCGGCACTGACCCTCTCAATCGCCACAGGCCTGCCCAGTTGGGTGGGACCGGTCGTAGTGGCTGTGGTCGTCTGCGTAACCGTGCTCTCCGGCGGCATGCGATCAGTAACCTTTGTGCAGGCCTTCCAATACTGGTTCAAATTGGCCGCCTTGGTTATCCCGACCATCTTCCTGCTTTCCCGTGCCGTCCCAGAACACGCGGCCAGCGAACGGGCGCAGAGCCTTTACGTGCAGTTGGAATCGGTCAACACCATGAACATGTACGAGACGATCTCAATCATCTTGGCCCTGCTCTTTGGCACCTTGGGCCTTCCTCATGTGTTGGTTCGCTTTTATACCAATCCCACCGGTCAGAGCGCCCGCACCACCACGGTGATTGTTCTCTGCCTTCTCTCCGCGTTTTACCTTTTACCCACCACTTTGGGCGTCCTTGGCATTCTTTACACCCCTGAGCTGGGGGCTACTAATGAAACCGACGCCACGATTCTTTTGTTGCCATCCCGACTCTTTGATGGCTTCCTCGCCGATGCCCTCACGGCCATCGTGGTCGGTGGCGCCTTCGCCGCGTTCTTGTCGACTACTTCTGGTTTAGTAGTCTCGCTCTCCGGGGCAATCTCCCAAGAGTTCTTCAAAGGAACGGTTCGAGGCTTCCGCATTTCCACCGTTCTGGCCACGGCCCTGCCAGTACTTATTGCTGTGCTCACCAGCTCGCTGGCTCTGGCTGGAGCCATCGGCAACGTCTTCGCCTTTACCGCTTCCACGATCTGCCCATTGTTGCTTCTAGGGATTTGGTGGCGTTCACTGACCGCCAAGGGAGCAATCGCCGGACTGCTGGTCGGAGCCATCACCTGCGGCACATCGTTAATCATCGGCATCTTCCTGCCCGCTACCGATCAGTGGTGGATTCACCTGTTGCGCCAACCTGCCGCGTGGAGCGTTCCACTAGCTTTTGTGGTGATGATTGTAGTCTCTCGGGGCACGCAACACGCTGTTCCTGAGAATGCTGATCGAGTGATGACACTGTTGCATGTGCCTGATCATGATCCGAAGTTCTAACCTGCACGCGATTAGCTAAGAACCCCAAAAACACCCCGGCAAGCACCATGGCCATACCGCTCAGACTTTGAACACCAAGGGTTTCAGAGGCCAGCAGGGTTCCCAGAATTACACCGGTGACCGGGTTCAGCAGGCCGAGCAGTCCCACCGTGGCAGATGGCAAGTAGCGCAGGCCACTGAACCACGCGAGAAATGCTGCCGCCGTAGCAACAATGCTGAGGTAACCGAATCCCAATATCGCTTGCCCATCGAGGGCCGGCGGCTGCCCTTGAACGAGTCCTGCGACCGGCAGGAGCAACAACCCTCCTGCGACCAACTGCCAAGCGGTGGTGTCTAGGATCGGTTGCCCGCTTGACCATTTTTTGGCGAGGATGAATCCAAGGCCTGAAATACCCATGGCGGTGAGCGACAAGAGAATACCGAGCATATTGATTTGGCTCTGCCCGTCAAAGACCATGATCGCCACGCCGAGGAACCCCAGCCCGGCCCCGATCAGTGGCCAGCGAGTCGGCCGCTCCCCCATCAGTAGCCACGCCATGAGCATCAGCACCCCAGCAGAAACAGCCATCGTTGTTGCCGCAACACTTGAAGGAAGTATCTGAGCCACCGCATACACCAATGCGAAAAACGCTCCGATGTTCAAGGTGCCCAGGACCAAGGATTTCCACCACCAACTGCCTCGCGGAAGCCTTCGGCAAACCAACAACAGAATCAGCCCCGCAGGCAATGCACGGAAGACACCTCCCCAAAGTGCTGCATCGCTGGGCAGATACTCCCGGGTGACGTAGTACGTGGATCCCCACGCGATGGGCGCGATGGCGGTGAGGGCCAGCCTGCCTAGCTGGAAGCCGCGGGCTTGCCTCGTTCCTAAATTAGTTTCCATGGAAACTATAATAGCTTCCGCGGAAAGTATAATGAAGAGTATGGAGCATTTAGACCACGTTGCACGTATCCAACAGCAGTGGGCTGCCGAGCGCCCCGATCTGGACCCAACACCCCAAGGGATCATTGGCAGACTCCATCGACTCGCAATTTTCCTGCGCGAAAATATCTGCACCGTGTATGCAGACCATGGGCTGACCGAAGCCGAGTTTGATGTTCTGGCCACCCTGCGCCGCAGCGGAGAACCCTACTGCCTAGCGCCAAGCGAACTGGCTGCCCAGACTATGGTCACTTCGGGAGCCACAACTAAGCGATTAGACCGGCTAGTATCGGCCGGCTATGTCGAGCGTCAGAGCGCGGACGGTGATCAACGTCGACGCCGCATCTCCTTGACCGCCACAGGTAAGACAAAGATCGATGAAGTCATGACCGACCACCTCGATAATGAGGCTCGACTAATCGCCCAGCTCTCTCTTACGCAGCAATCTGCGCTTGAAGGCGCCCTAAAGAGCTGGCTTAAACACTATGAGTCACCGCAAGGCTGACCCGCATGCCTGAGGCACCCACAATAAGAAAAAGCGAGGACGGACAGGAGAAATCTCCTGTCCGTCCTCGCGGTTAAAGTTCAGCGTAGTTCGCAGCGAACTAGTCGATGGATGCCATCAGCTCAACTACGCGGTCGAGGAACGCATCAACCTGCGACTCCTCATAACCATCAGTTCCCTGAGCAGAACGGAATTCAACACGGCGTACGGCGTCCACGGCCATCGGAACATCGTTTTCGAAGTAATCGATGAGCTGGTCGCATAGACGGTCAACATCTTCAACGTTGTAGCTTGAGGCGTTGGTACGCGATGGGCGGCGGAAGCGCTCACCCTTGGCACGGTGCAGGCGTCCACGCAGAATGGCAGCTAGTCGTCCAACCTGCTGTAACCAAACTTCTTCGCCCTGGTGGCTGATCAGATCGTCGCGTTCCCGCTTGGCAAACACGTCCTCTAACCTATCCAGCGCACCATCAACCTCGCGCGCCTGGTAGCCGCCCTTTTGAGGAGCAAAAGTGGTTCGGCGAATCAGGTGGCTGGTCACCACGCTGTCGTCGTTTCCCCCGCCGTTGAAGGTGGCACGGGCACGACTAAGGAACGCATCAACTTGCTTTGCGTTGTAGCCAAACTCCGCATCCGGTACGCGGGAAAACGGAGCATCTTGCTGCTGCGACACGACAGTTCCTTTTTCTCTAGAGAGATGTCAGTGGCGTATCACCCTCAGGCGATACCCTCATATTCTATTTGTTCAAACCAATACTTGGCCCGATGGCCACACCAGCAGGTGTTCTCCAATCAAGGATTACACCATTCCCGCTGCGAAAACCTCGGATCAGAAGACCGTTACGCCCCACGCAAGCAAGTGCGAAATTAAGTATCCCAGCGGGATAACAAAGAGCACCGAATCAAGTCGATCCATAATTCCGCCGTGCCCAGGAAGCAGGTTGCTCATGTCCTTAATGCCCAGTTCACGCTTGACCATCGACTCCGCGAAGTCGCCGGTGGTTGCTGCGATAGTGGTGAAGAAGGCCAAGATCACGCCAGTCCACCACGGCATATCCAGCCAGAAGTACATTGCGCAAGCACCAATAGCCATTGAGCCAATTAGCGATCCGCCAAAGCCCTCCCAAGATTTCTTCGGAGAGATCTTCGGCGCCATTGGATGTTTACCAATGAGCACACCAACAATGTAGCCGAAGGTGTCATTGGCAACGGCCAAAAGCAGGATCGTAGCAATCAGCAGCTGTCCGTCTTCTCCGTCAAGCATCAACAGCGCGAAGGAAAGCAACAGCGGAATCCAGCTAATGATGAACACACTGCTCATCACCGAGGCGACCGCACCCTTCAGACCTTCCATCAGCCTAAAGAGCAGTGCAACCAAAACGCAGGCAACAAAGCTAAACCCGAGGGCTTCTACTCCCCCAAGTATGGCGCTGACCGGGAGCAGGATCGATGCCAGATACAGCGGTATTTGAGGCACCGCAGTTTTGGCATGAGTTGTTGCTCGTGCCACTTCCCAGCAGCCGATGCCGCTTAGTACGGTGACGGCAAAGACCAGCAACGGTTCCACCCAGAATAGTCCTACGAGCACAACGCCCAGCAGTACTACCCCGACGCCGATAGCGGCCGGCAGGTTTCGGCCGGCGCGTGAGACCTTGGGTTCGGGGTTGCCGATGAGCAGTTCGGGCGGGATTGCCGCTTCCTTAGCATCGGGTTCACCAGTTTCGGCAAGATCCTCTGAGTCGGTTTCCGGCGGGGCCGGCACACGAAGTTCCGACTTGCTTACGCCCAACGACTTTTGGTCTGCACCTTTGTTTGCCTCGGTCGCATTTTGCTGCCCCTTGCTTTGAGCCTCACGCAGTGCGCGAGCCTCTCGCCGGGACATCGGCTGAGAATTACCGGATGCCACTGAGGGCACCGCCGAAGCGTTGCCCTCAGTGTTCTCTGTCGAGCCTGGCATTAGACTTCCAGCAGCTCGGCTTCTTTTTTCTTCAGGATCTCATCGACTGAATCAACGTGCTTCTTGGTCAGCGCGTCAAGGTCCTTTTCTGCACGGGTACCCTCGTCTTCGCCAATTTCGCCATCCTTGACCAACTTGTCGATGGTGTCCTTAGCCTTGCGACGGTGGTTACGCAGTGCAACACGAGCGTCTTCACCCTTGGCCTTGGCCAGCTTGACGTATTCCTTGCGACGCTCTTCGGTCAGTACCGGAAGGGTCACGCGGATCATCTTGCCGTCCGAAGAAGGGTTAGCGCCTACTTCTGGGTCACCCAAAGCCTTTTCGATTTCGCGCAGTGCGGTCACATCGAATGGGGTGATGGTGATGGTGCGTGCTTCTGGAACCGCGAAGGATGCCAGCTGCTGCAGTGGGGTTGGCGAACCATAGTAGTCAACCATGACCTTTGAGAACATACCAGGGTGGGCGCGACCGGTACGGATCGTCGCGAAGTCCTCCTTGGCGGCATCAATGGTGCGTTCCATCTTATCGGCGGTCTCCGCCAGCGTTTCCTCAATCACCGGTACTCCTCAAGTTCTTCATCTGTGTTTCCGCTACGGGAAAATAAATCTACTTCAATCCTAGGCCACGTTCACCGATTAAACGGTGACGGTGGTTCCGATCCGCTCACCGCGGATGGCTGCAGCGACATTTCCTTCGCCTTCCATGCCGAAGACCAGCATGTCTAGCTTGTTGTCCTGGCACATGGTCATAGCGGTCTGATCCATAACGCGGATGTTGTTCAGCAGGGCTTCGCTGTAGGTCAGCGTGTCCAGCTTCTTGGCGCTTGGGTCCTTCTTCGGATCAGCGGTGTACACGCCGTCAACGCCCGACTTGGCCATCAGTACCTCGTCTGCGTCGACTTCCAAGGCACGCTGAGCGGCCACGGTATCGGTAGAGAAGTAAGGAAGACCAGCGCCGGCACCGAAGATGACCACGCGGTTCTTTTCCATGTGGCGGATGGCGCGACGTGGAATGTAGTTCTCTGCGACCTGAGCCATAGCGATGGCGGACTGAACGCGGGTTTCAACACCGCACTGTTCCAAGAAGTCCTGAAGGGCCAGGCAGTTCATGACGGTGCCCAGCATGCCCATGTAGTCGGCACGTGAACGGTCCATGCCCGCAGCGGAAAGTTCTGCGCCGCGGAAGAAGTTGCCGCCGCCAACAACGATGGCCACCTCAACTTCTCCAACGGTCGCAGCGATCTGCCGTGCAACGCCACGCACGGTGTCCGGGTCAACACCGACCTTGCCGCCGCCAAACACCTCACCGGAGAGCTTGAGCAGGACGCGACGACGTTTGGTTTCTGGGGTGGTTGTCATAAGTTGTCTTACTCCTGGAGGTCGGAATCAAGCTGGGGGTAGTACTTCCCAGTTCCCAAGGTATCTTGAGATCCGGGCTCGAGAAAAGGGAGGCGAGTCACCGAGTTTTCTCTCGGTGCTCACCTCCCTTTTCTCTGATGCGGTCAGGTTACCCTGCCCGCCGTTCGCTTAAAACGTGCGGCTAGTGCCTAATGCGCTAAAGCTTAGGCGCCTACGCGGAAGCGAGCGAAAGCAACTGGCTTGGTGCCAGCTTCTTCAAAGACCTTGCCTACGGACTTCTTGGCATCCTTGGCGAAAGCCTGGTCAACCAGAACGATTTCCTTGAAGAAACCGGTCAGACGGCCTTCAACGATCTTGGTCAAAGCAGCTTCTGGCTTGCCTTCTGCACGAGCGGTTTCGTCAGCGATACGGCGCTCATCGGCAACCTTATCTGCTGGAACCTCATCGCGAGTAAGGAAAGTTGGAGCCAATGCAGCGGTGTGAACAGCAACATCGTGTGCAACGGTGCCGGCAGCTTCGCTGTCAGCATCCACAGCCAGCAGAACGCCAACCTGAGCTGGCAGGTCCTTGCTGGTCTTGTGCAGGTAGGCTGCAACCTTGGCACCCTCGATGCGTGCTACACGACGAACAACGATCTTCTCGCCGAGGATTGCGCCCTCTTCGATGACGGTGTCGCCGATGGTCTTGCCGTCCAGCTCGTAAGCCAGCAGTGCTTCTGCATCTGCTGCGCCGGAAGCCACAGCGGCATCCAGAACCTTGTTGGACAGTGCGATGAACTTCTCGTTCTTTGCGACGAAGTCGGTCTCGCAGTTGATCTCGATCATAACGCCGACGGTGCCTTCAACCTTGGCAGCAACCAAGCCTTCAGCAGTCGAACGGCCTTCGCGCTTGGTAGCGCCCTTCAGGCCCTTTACGCGAATGATCTCGATGGCCTTCTCGGCGTCGCCGTTAGCCTCGTCCAGAGCCTTCTTAACGTCCATCATGCCGGCGCCAGTGCGCTCGCGCAGTGCCTTGATATCAGCAGCGGTGTAGTTTGCCACGTGCAATCCCATTCAGCTAGGAGTTTCAAGTTTGATTTGCTTGTGGGACGGGTCGGTTTTCCGGCCCGTCCCACAAGACTTAGTCGAATTTGCCTCGATCAACACGCTAGTGTGTCAAGGCAAATTCTTAGAGTCACGCAGGTGACTACTTAGCTTCGTCTGCCTCGGTTGCAGCTTCTGCAACAGGAGCTTCTTCAGCTGGAGCTTCAGCGGCAGGAGTTTCTTCCTTAGCCTTTTCGCCCTCAAGCAGTTCGCGCTCCCACTCAGCCAAAGGCTCAGCAGCACCCTCAGACTTACCGGCAGCCTTGTTGTTCTTGGCGATGAGGCCTTCGGCCACAGCGTCAGCAACAACGCGGGTCAGCAGATTGACGGAGCGAATAGCGTCGTCGTTGCCTGGGATTGGGTAGGTAACTTCGTCTGGATCGCAGTTGGTGTCCAAGATGGCCACAACTGGGATGCCCAGCTTCTGAGCTTCGTCGATAGCCAAGTGTTCCTTCTTGGTGTCAACGATCCAGATAGCCGAAGGGGTGCGGGTCAGGTTACGGATACCGCCGAGGTTGTTCTGCAGCTTGGTCAGCTCGCGCTTGAGCAGCAGAAGTTCCTTCTTGGTGTGACCGGAGCCAGCAACGTCCTCGAAGTTGATCTCTTCCAGTTCCTTCATGCGCTGAACGCGCTTGGAGACGGTCTGGAAGTTGGTCAGCATACCGCCGAGCCAACGCTGGTTCACGTATGGCTGGCCAACGCGGTTAGCCTGCTCGGCGATCGATTCCTGAGCCTGCTTCTTGGTACCGACGAACAGAACGCTGCCGCCGTGGGCAACAGTCTGCTTGACGAACTCGTAAGCGCGGTCGATGAACGACAGCGACTGCTGCAGGTCAATGATGTAGATGCCGTTGCGCTCGGTGAAAATGAAGCGCTTCATCTTTGGGTTCCAGCGACGGGTCTGGTGGCCGAAGTGGACGCCGCTGTCAAGCAGCTCTCGCATGGTTACGACTGGCATGTCGCAACTCCTTTCAGCAGTGGCGGACCGGGCACAGATGCGCCCGCGGTAACTGCTCTTGTTTGTTCGGGTTGATGCAGATAGCCATTGTGGTTATCCGCCCTAGTACGAGCGCCGAAGATGCTTAGCATCTCGCCTTCGATCCACCGATTCTCTCGGACCACTGGAACCTCAGGCCACAACCAAAGTGGTCATGGAAACTCATACGCGAAGTCAATCCCCTATCCGCTGCATCCAATTTTGGACACACCTATGACAGGAAACTGCTGTTTCAAGTGTACTACAGAGATGATAACCACCCACACGCAGGAAAGTGATCTAGAGCCCATCAACTTACCCACATTTCGTCCCCACTGCCTCCAGTTGCTGACAAGCACCACGCAGGCTGAATAAATGAATATTAAACGCTGTCTCTACTTCTTAGTTGTACTTGCACTTACCTTCGGCTCATCCGCTGCCTCAGCGTCCACCGGGTCAAGTCAATCACTGGCCAAACCCGCAGCGTTAAGTACCGCGGCAGGTTGGCGATGGCCGCTAGCCGGTGAACCCAAGGTCCTTGAGCCCTTTGATAAACCCGCCCAAAATTGGTTACCTGGTCATCGCGGAGTGGACCTCGGTGCATCCGAGGGAACTAAGGTCTATGCACCACAGCGCGGGAAAGTTACTTTCGCTTCTACCGTTGTTGACCGACCTGTGGTGGTTATTGACCACGGTGGCGGGTTTAAGACCAGCATCGAACCGGTGACCGCAACTGTGAAAGTCGGCGCAACGGTGAACGCCGGGGATCAGGTGGGAACCGTAGCCACTGGAGCTCACTGCTCTGGGCGCTGCATCCACTGGGGTGTGCGGCTAGAGGGCGAATATATTGACCCCGCATTACTGGTGCGCGATATGCGCCCGTCGATCCTCTTACCGCTTCACGAGTAGCTTCAAAACCCGTCCCAAAGAAAAATCGCCCGACAACTAGATGTAACTAGTTGTCGAGCGATCAGTGTTGGTAGGGAGTATGGGACTTGAACCCATGACCAAGGGATTATGAGTCCCCTGCTCTAACCAACTGAGCTAACTCCCCACATGTGTTCAACACCTATTGGTGCAAGCACACTCGAAATATTCTAGGGCATCACTAGCCAAAACACCGATTTGGCGCACCCCGTCGTGACACAAGACTTAGTGCGTGGAGACCTTTTCACCGCGGTACAACGCTTCGAAGGAGTCCATTGTCTTTTTCTGCGCGTGGTTCATCACCTTACGGTGTCCGGCCTGGCCAAGTTTGGCCCGCTCATCTTCGCTCAGGGCCAGAATGCGGTCGAGCTTGTCGGCCAAATCTTGGCGGTCGCCAGGTTTGAACATGTAGCCATTGACCCCTTCATCAACTAGATGAGGCAGCGCCATGGCATTAGCCAGCACTACCGGCCTTGACGCGGAGAGCGCTTCGAGTGTGACCAACGATTGGAGCTCCGCGGTTCCTGGCTGACAGAACACATCGCATCGCAAGTAGGCCTGTCGAAGTTCTTCGTCGCTGACCAGTCCGAGGAAGCGTACGCGGTCCCGAATTCCCAGATCATCGGCAATCTTTTCCAGGTGGACTCGTTGCTCGCCACCACCGACGATTTCGATGATGGCGTCCGGCACCTGAGTCATCAAAGGCAGCGCCTCGATGAGTTCGTGGATGTTCTTTTCAACAGCCAAACGACCAGCGAAGAGGATGGTTGGGAAGTCATTCTTGATGATCTGTTCCCCGGGAGCCAACTCGTAGTTGCCAACCTCAATGCCATTAGACAAAGGCAAAACGTTCATCAGCTTGGCACGCTCGCGCATGGCTTTGGCAGCCAAAGGTGTTGGAGTGGTCACGGCGTCAGCGCGAGCAAAGATCTTGCCCATGTCCTTCCAGGAGTTATGCGCCACGATGCGTTTGAACCACTGAGGGAATGGGAGGAAAGGGTCAAGATTTTCAGGCATGAAGTGGTTCGTGGCCACTGAGCGAACCTTGTTTTTCTTGGCCCATCCAACGGAACGCTGACCAATCATATAGTGGCTCTGCGCGTGAATGACATCAGGTTTGATGTCGGCCAACAACTTATCAATCTGCCTGTTGACTTCCCAGGGGGCGACGATTCGGAAATACTCGTGGGTCGGAACCGAGTGCGATTTCAGACGATGCACAATTGCTTCTTCACGGATTTCGGTGAAAGTCTTACCATCGTCACCACGTACAGCTAGCACGTGCACCCGATGTCCTCGGGCATGCATTTCGGTGGCTAACCGATAGCAAAACATCGCTGCGCCGTTTACGTTCGGCAGGTAGGTGTCAGCTGCAATGACAATGGTCAGTGGTTTTTCCTCGGCCACGGGCATCCTTAGTCGTTCACAAGAAATTTGGGTTGATGAAAAGTCTGTAGGTTCAGTCTATTTGGGCTCGGGCAGTTCTTTGTTCGCCTCGGATCGATTTCGGCGCTCGATCACGTCTGGGTGATAGCGCGAGAGAGCCACAACTCCGACTATTGCAAAGCCAGCTGCCACGACCATCAGCACGGTGACTAGAAGTGGAACATCGGGGCGCAATTCACCCAAGATGCTCGCTCCGATAGCAATGCCAATAATCGGGTCAATGACGGTCAGTCCCGCGATCACAAGCTCCGGAGGCCCCTTTGAGTAGGCCTTCTGCACAAAAAATGAACCGAGGAGCCCAGCGACCACCACGGCGACTCCAGCGATCCAAGGAAGCTGTAGAAAGCTACTGTTTCCGATACCCAGCACGGCGATGGCGATGGTTCGAACCAGTACCGCAACAAACCCAAACAGCACGCCTGCACCAACAATAAAGAAGATCGCTACCAACTTGCGGTGGAACAAGATCGTGGCCAATCCCACGATGGCAACTACCCCGGCCAGGATCATTTCAATCAAATGTGACTGTTCTTCGGTCACTGCATGATTGCTGTTGGTAGCTGTAACTGCCAGCAACACAAAGCCAACGGAGCCGATCATGCAACTGATGATCGCCAGCACCGTTGGCCGGTTCATGGAGATGTCGGTTTCTTTGGCATTAACCACTGCAGTGACCACGAGAGCGATGGCACCAATTGGCTGCACCACGGTAAGTGGGGCACTGGCCAAGGCAAAAACGTTCAGAGCCATGCCCAAAATCATCAGGAGCAGTCCACCCATCCAGCCTTTATTGCTGGCGAGGTTTCCTGAATTCCTTAGGGTTAGTTCCAGACCATCCACGGATTCACGTACCGCTTTGGACTGGAAGTGGGCCCCAAAGGCAAGACAAAAGGCACTGCATAGTGCCGCTGCAATAGCGATCCAAACCATGTCAGTGCCTTTCTAGCCCAAATTTTTTGTACATGACGGGGCGGTCCTCTTCGCCCTGGCGCTGTCGCACCGCCCCGTCAGCAGAAAACTTAGGAGCGCTTGAATAAAGCGCGGATTACAGCCCCGAGTGCCAGCGTTGAACCAGCCATCACTACATAGGGGCGTGCTTGCTCTGCGCGTTTACCGCTGACTCTGTCAGCCTCCGATTGATCTTCGGAAGCCGAAGACGAAGGGCGGACAAATCCACGAGCCTTAGCAGCAGCACCGGAAACTCGATCTCCAGCATTCTGCGTAAAGGTACGTACTTTATCGATCTTGGCCAGAGGCGCCTGAACGCTCTCGCCTAGGTTGTCGCGCAAAGCCTGGATCTGGCGACGACGGCGACGGGTACGAAGGATCAGTTCGTCAGCACTTGGTGCTGGCGGCTTTGGTTCCTTCTTCTTGTCCTTGTCGTTGTCATCGTCTTCTTCAGACTTCTTCTTTAGCGGCTCGTCGAGGGTAGAAACGTCAAATCCACTACCGTCCTTGAGCACGCCGAAGTCATGACGCAGGCCACGGATTGCTGCTTCCGGCTTCAAAGGTAGAGCCTTCTTGATCTTGGCGTATCCGACCAATCCCAAAATAGCGGCGACCAGGAGGAAGAATCCTGCAATGATCAAAGCGGCGGCCCAACCGGGCAACCAGATAGCCAGAACATTTACCAAGGTCACGACTACAGCGATCACAAAAAGCAATACCAAGAGCAACGCGGCACCCGCGAGCGCTGCGGCGGTGCCGAGCCTGATTCCTTTGCCCTTGAGTACCGTGGTGGCGAGCTTGACTTCGTCGGAGAGCTGTTGGGGAACAAGCTCCTTAAGTCCATCAACCTGCGACTTTGCACTTTTGACGCTCGACTTCAGGCTTTCGTCAGCTTGCATCGATTCAGCTTCAGTCATGGTTTCTCCATATTCTCGATCGCGCGGCAACCGGTATAACTCACGCTAACATTCCGGCTACCTTCAACGACTCAGTCTTCAGGCGTAAAACCCATAGCTCAATCTCATGCTTAGGGTGTAACTGTTAACGATTCGAAAGTCTATCGTCTTATCACCTGAGGTTATAGGAGATCCGCCCATCAGACTTATTTCAGTCGAAATACCCAGTTGACTTTAGGGTCGGGGAAATAAAAAAAACTTCCCAGCTACCTAAGTAACTGGGAAGTTTTTTCTTGGCTCCTCCAACTGGACTTGAACCAGTAACCCTTCGATTAACAGTCGAATGCTCTGCCAATTGAGCTATGGAGGAATGCAACGAGTAATACTTTAGCACTGGCCAACTCAGGTTTTCAAATCGGTGAGCTTCGGTGGCGCCACCGGTGATTTATCCCCAAAATTCGGCGATTTGAACCACTACCTCGCTAGGCCCCAGAGCTAGATCCGCTTCATCGCTTCTTGTGATCTGAGGCATACTTGGCTAGCTCCAATAGTTGCTGTGCGGAGCGCTGCCACGAATAGTGCTCTGCACGGTGAACTGCACGCTGCGAATACTCTTCCCAGACTGTAGGCTCATCCAACTTACGTACTTGTTGCGCAAACTCTTGTGCGTCATCCGGCGAGGCGTACAACGCGGCGTCTTCGGCGACCTCCCTGAAGATCGGCATATCGGTCACGACTACAGGAGTACCCATACTCATCGCTTCAACCAGCGGAAGCCCGTAGCCTTCTTCACGCGAGAGCGTCACCAAAGCGGTACATTCCCTGAGCAGTTGCTCGTATTCTTCGTCGCTGACTCCGTTGTGGAACACTACGCTGGCACCATCGGGAATCAGCGCACGCAGTTCCGCAGAACGTTGTTCATTGATTCCGCTAAGCAAGTGCAGCTCGAATTCCGGCAGGTATTGCATCGCGCGAAGCAAAGTTTCAACGTTTTTGTACTCCATGAAGGAGCCCATGTAGAGCAACGTCTTTTTGGGTGTCAGCGAGGGGTCCCGGCGAACAAAATTTCCGGTCGGCGCGTTGGATACCAAACCAATATGCTTCTTGGTCAGTCGGTGCTTGCGCATAAGTTCAGCCGTTGTGTTCGAGACGGTGGCCACCGCATCGGCTCGGTTCAGTAACAAGCGTTGTGGCCAATAGACCTGGTGGAAGAGGAACCATCCGGCCCGAATCGGTGCTGGCAGGAACTTCGGTGCGTGCGGGTGCGCGTAGTAAATCAGATCATGCAAGGTAAGAATGACCGGGAATTTTCTTCCGATCGTGCCCATGGTTTGCATTGGAGAGAAGACCACATCGGGCTTGAGCTTATTAATCTGCAGCGCAACTAATGGTTCCAGCACGCTAGTTGGCGCCGTGACTAACAGATAGGGAACGTCAGGGAGCATCGCCAATTGCCGGGTGTCGTTGATCAGCATGGTGACGTCGGCGAGTTTGCTTGTTGCCGCGATGAGACCAGCGGTGTAGCGACTGATTCCGTCATGATGGGTGATGCGGGTGTATCGGGCGTCGATAACTAATTTCACGGGCGCAGTTGCCTTCGGTTCTTCGGAAGCTTATGTATTCCAGCCTAGCGCTTCGCCGGGTGGCGCATGATCCAGAACCACACGACTGCGATCAGAGCGGCGCCTACCCACCCAATGAGCGCAGCGACGATTCCCAAGGCGCTACCCAGAACACCACCGAGCAGACTTCCCAGCGGTATGGCGCCAAAGGTAAAGAGTCGGCGAGCACTAAGCACTCGGCCTAATAACGCTTCCGGAACAAGTTCCACCAGCCATGAGGAGGCCGCGATATTAAAGATCAGCGTCGCACTCCCCCATCCCAGTGCTTGGATGGCTAGCAATACGATGCTCCAAAAATCGCCGACGAAGGCGGCTAACAATACAAATCCGGCCAAGATAGTTTGGACTACTCCGGTGAACATCAGTAATTTCGCCGCCGAGTAGTGTCCTACTACTTTGCTGGCGGCCAAGGCTCCAATCAGTCCGCCAACCGCGCAAACCGAGGCATAAAGCCCGAACCCGACTTCGCCAAAACCTAGGTCGTTGATGATGAAGATGGCTTCGACGGAGGAGCCGGTGGCTAATCCCAGATTGGAAAGTGCCACAACCATCGTCACGGTTCTAAGTTCTCGGTGTGCAAACAGGTACTTGATACCGGCGAGGACAGCACCTTTTTCCGGCGTTGACCCCTGAGTAAGATCTGCCTTGGGCTCATGGTGATGATCGCGAATCCGCAATGCGAGCATGAGTGCCAATACGGCCAACGCTGCAGATATGCCCAGTAGAGCTGGTGCACCGAGCAAGGCAAATCCGGTACCGGCGAGCGCTGGCACGATGACCGTCATCGATTGGTCTGCCGCACTGAGTCGGGCTATGAGATTGCTGATGCTCGAAGACCTGCGTTCAGGGTCCATTCCGATAAGTCGAGGAACGGCCGAGGTCTGTGCAGTTTCCGAAAATACGTTGCAGACACCTAACAATGTGCACAGCAGCATGCCCATAGCGATGCTTAGTGCGCCGACAAACGCCAAGATCGCCAGGCACATCATCACGGCGATTTTTCCGCTCAGGCCAATACGCAGGAAACGCAGTGCCGAGTATTTGTCGACCAGATGACCGGCCGGGATGCTGGCGAAAACAAAAGCCAGCGAGCCCAAGGTATTGAGCAGGCCCATCTGGAATGCACTCGCGCCCAGTGCTGAGACAAAGAGCAAGTCAATCGTAATGTCACCAAGGCCTCGGCCGGCGGCGTCGGACGCATTGGAGGTAATCAAGTAGCGCTGGCTACGTTGACTTCCCCTGGCCTCATCGATGGTCACCTGAGTCTCCTTGATCTAACCGCTTGAGCATATTCGGATTACCCGCCAATTGCAATCAAACAATTAGTGATACCTAAAAAGACAAGAACCCGAGGACTTCATGCGGTTTTCGCGCCCTCAGGGTAAATAGATGAAGCTTCAAACATCAGGTCAACGGTCAATTTATCACAACTGGCACACCTAGCAAGCGAGATGTCGAAAAAATCTCACCGCGACTCCACTTGGGTTAGTCGGCTTGCATTAACTAATTACTTTGTGTTGTTAATAGATTCTTGTTAGGTGAGCCTGACCAAATATCTTTCGATCCTATCTGAGGAGCATGCTCTTGGGTGCCTCACTACCTACCCTGCAATTCCCTGATGTTCCGGTGCCGCTCTACGACGACGCGCTCCTGTGCGCGAGTACGGCGGAAATCTACGAAGAAATCTCCCACAGGGCAGCAACCATTGTCGCCAACAAGTTCAAAACCGTTCACGCCCCCACGACCGGACCGACCCCACAAGAGATGGCAACCAAGATCAACCACGTTGATCTGGACTTTCCCCTCGGTACCACCGAGGAGTCATTCGCGGAACTCAACGACCTGTACCTCAAAGACGCTGCCTACTTCCACGACACAAAGTACGCAGCACATCTAAACTGCCCCGTAGCTTTGCCGGCAGTCGTGGCAGAAAACTTCGTTACCAGCATCAACACCTCAATGGATACCTTCGACCAAAGCGCCGCGGCCACGCACATTGAGCGAAAATTGGTTGACTTCACCGCTAACCTGATCGGCTACGACCCGGTACAGGCTGATGGGATCTTCACCTCCGGTGGCACCCAGTCCAACCTGCAGGCGATGCTCATCGCTCGCAACACCGCCACAGCCAAGCTGAAAGGTCCGTTGCCTCAGCGACTGGCCAACTTGAGAATCTACTGCTCCGAAGACGCGCACTTCTCGATCCGCAACGCAGCGATGCTTCTAGGACTGGGCTACGAAGCAGCAGTTGCCATTCCTACCGATGCCCAGCACCGCATGGACGCTCAGGCCCTACAAGCCCAACTAATTCAGGATTGTGAATCCGGGCTGGTACCCATGGCGATTTCAGCCACCAGCGGGACCACCGACTTCGGCGCCATCGATCCGTTACCGGACCTACGCCAGCTGGCTACCGAGTTCGGCGCCTGGCTGCATGTTGATGCCGCCTATGGATGCGGGCTACTACTTTCAGAACGACACCGGCATCGTCTGGACGGTATCGAGCAGGCTGACTCGGTGACCGTGGATTATCACAAGTCCTTCTTCCAGCCCATCGGCTCCAGTGCTTTGATCGTAAAAGCGGCATCAAGTTTTGAATCGATCGCGCACTACGCCGAATACCTCAATCCGGCCTCCGAGGCAGCCGCTACTCCTAATCAGGTGTCGAAGTCTTTGCAGACTACGCGCCGCTTTGACGCTCTGAAGTTGTGGGTAACCCTACGCACGCTCGGCGCCCAACGTCTGGGATCAATGTTTGATCAAGTCATCGCGCTGGCCGAAGACGCGCAACAAGAAGTCGCCATGCGCGCCCAACTTCACCTGGTTGCCGATGTCCAGCTAAGCACTTTGGTCTTCTCCTTCGAAGACCCCATTCATCCACTGGAAATTGAAGAGCACAACCAGCTGGCCAACCAGATCCGTCAACGCCTGTATTCCAGCGGTGAAGCAATGATCGCTGCCACCACTGTGGCTGGCAAACGCCTGCTCAAGCTCACATTGCTCAACCCCAACACCACGCTGAGCGATATCAGCGAAATCCTCGACGCTATTTGCCGCACCGGCACGCAGATCCTCACCGAGCGCACCACTGGAGAAAACGCATGAATCAGCCAAACGAACACTTTGATGTTATTGCCATCGGAGCGGGCCCCTTCAACCTTGGTTTTGCTGCACTGACCGATGGAATTGAGGACTTCAACGTTGCTGTCCTCGAAGCCGGCGACCAGTTCATCTGGCATCCAGGCATGATGTTGCCCGGGACCCACTTGCAGGTTCCATTTATGGCCGACCTGGTGACCCTGGCTGACCCCACCAACAAATACTCATTCCTGAACTATCTCAAGAGCAAAGAGCGGATCTACCCGTTTTATATCCGCGAAGACTTTTACGCGCTACGTCAGGAGTACTCCAACTATTTGGCGTGGGCCGCTGAAAATATTCACAGTGTGCGTTTTGGCCACCGCGTCTTGGAAACCGAATACCGCGATGGCCGCTACCACCTGTCGGTATTGACCGAAGCTGGTCTGAGCCACTTCACCGCCAACAAGCTAGTACTCGGAACCGGCACCCAACCATTCTTGCCACCGGTGATTACCGACGCCGCTGCCAAGACCGGCAAAATTATCCACTCCAGCCAATACCTCTTCGAGCGTGATGCCTTACTGGCGTCTGCCGGTGATACCTCACGCCCGCAAGTGCACTGCGTTGTAGGCAGCGGTCAGAGCGCGGCCGAGATCTTCCTTGATCTACTGCGGAGCCTGCCAGAAGCTGATCATCTCATCTGGGCTACCCGTTCCGAACGCTACTTCCCGCTGGAATACACCAAACTCACTTTGGAAATGACTTCGCCGGAATATATCGACCACTTCCACGGCCTGCCTATGGCCAAACGCGATCAGCTTAATGCCGAGCAGAAAGGGCTATATAAGGGCATCAACGCGGATCTGATCAATGAGATCCACGAAGAACTTTATGAACGCAGCATTGACGGTGCAGCCAATGTGCACCTTCGCACCGGTTGCGCCGCGAAGAATATCGACGCGGTAGCCGAAGGCATCAGCATTAGTTTGCATCATGAGCGCACCGAAGAGGACCTAGATTTTGTCGTCGACAATCTGGTGATGGCTACCGGCTACCGTGCAGGTGTCCCAGACTTCCTGAGTGGGATTTCCCAACGCATCGAATACCTCGCCGATGGCCGGTTCAACGTTGACCGCGAGTATTCAATCGGTAGTAAGCAGGACATCTTTGTGCAAAACGCTGAACTGCACACCCATGGCTTCACCGCGCCAGATCTTGGCATGGGTGCCTACCGTAATTCGGTCATCATCAACCGCATCGCCGGCCGCGAGGTGTACCCGGTCGAAGAGCGAATCGCCTTCCAAGTATTTGGGGCAGCTCAGCTGACCGGACTACCCACCGCTTCCCCCGCCAATCTGCACGCCTAAGGACAAATTTTCATGACAAACTACGCTTTCCGCTCCGTTGCCCTGCCGCAAGACACCGACTTGCTGCATTCCTGGATCGCCACCGAACACGCCGCTTTCTGGGGCATGCCCAACGCTACGTCTAACGAAATCTTCGAGGAATACTCCACCTTGCTGGACACCGAAGACTACGAGGTGCTCCTAGGTCTGGATCACGATGGCACGGCTCGGTTCCTCATCGAGCTCTACAACCCGGCCACCTCGCCACTAGCCGATACGTATAACTACGTCCGAGGTGATCGCGGCCTCCACTTCTTGTCTCCAGCAACCCAGAGCCCTGCGCCGGGATTCACCCTAGAAGCCCTGACTGCCGCAGCGCAGTATGCTTTCGCCAAGCCCGGCGTTCAGCGCCTTGTTGTTGAACCGGATGTTCACAACAAGGCCATCCACGCACTGAATGCGCGTATTGGTTTCCGACCGATTCGCCCCATCAAACTGGCCGAGCACGATGGTTCCACCAAGCAGGCACTTCTCTCGATTTGTACCCGCAACGACTTTGAGAGCGCCACCGGCAACAACCTAAGTTCTTCCTTCCTTAGCCCCGAACAGTGGGAGCAAGCCAACCGCCATGTGCTGGCCAAGGCCCTGGGCGAATTCTCACACGAACGACTGTTGGAACCAGCCGAACAAGGTGATGACACCTACTGTGTGCAGAAACAGGGACATCGTTATCTCTTCACCGCACGTCGTTTTCAACTTAACCACTGGTTAGTTCAGCCGGCCAGCATCGAACATCTAGAATTCATCGACGGATCCTGGCAACCTGCAGACGTGGATGTCATCAACTTCGTCACGCTGTTCGCCACTGAACTCACGCTGAACCCTGCGCAGTTGCCGACCTATTTGGAAGAGCTCTCCTCCACGCTGTCCAGCCACTGCTACAAGCAGGTGCACACCACCCATGATTCGGCGGCTTTGGCACAATTCCCAGGCACCGCAGCACAATCCTTCCAGCTCATTGAGTCGTCAATGACCGAAGGCCACCCGTGCTTTGTCGCCAACAACGGACGCATGGGTGTAGGACGTAGCGACTATCTACGTTTTGCCCCCGAGACCGGTTCCGCGCTGAACCTCGGCTGGGCTGCCGCCCACACATCGCGTGCCCAGTTCGATTCCATCAGCACCCTGGATTATGAAACGCTGCTGGCCGAAGAGCTGAGCCCGGAGGAACGCAAACAGCTCGATGACGCGTTAGCATCGGCATTGTTTGGCACCGGATACTCGCCTGAGGATTACATCTTCATGCTGGTGCACCCGTGGCAGTGGGAAAACCGTTTGTCCATCACCTTCGCCAACGATATTGCCCGCAAACAGCTCATCTGGCTTGGCTCTAGTCACGATGAGTACCAAGCCCAGCAGTCGATCCGCACCTTCTTCAACCTCTCGAAGCCAACTCGCCACTACGTGAAAACCGCGATGTCGATCCTGAATATGGGCTTCATGCGTGGACTCAGCGCCGAGTACATGAAAGTCACCCCGGCTATCAATCAATGGTTGGGAGAACTGTTCGAGAACGACCCAGTACTCAGCGCTCAACCAGTTTCGCTGCTGCGCGAAGTGGCCGCGGTGGGCTATCGCAATCCTCAGTTTGAAGCGGCCACCGTGAAATCAGATCCACAGCGCAAGATGCTGGCCGCCTTGTGGCGCGAGTCGCCGATCAACCTCCTGGAAGAAGACCAAAAGTTGGCCACCATGGCCAGCCTGCTACACGTGGATGCCCAAGGTCGTTCTTTCGCCGCCGCGCTGATTCGTCGCAGCGGTTTGGCACCGTCGACTTGGCTGGCGCAGTATCTTGATGCTTACTTGGTGCCGTTGGTCCACTGTTTGGCCGCCTACGATCTGGTCTTCATGCCACACGGGGAAAACGTGATCATGGTTCTGGAAAACGGTGCGGTTCGCAAGGTTCTGCATAAGGATCTGGGCGAAGAGGTAGCGGTGCTTTCTGACAGTGTAGAGCTACCTGAAGAAATTCGTCGGGTACGTACCGGTGGTGATCCGGTGCTCTCGGTCTTCACCGACGTCTTTGATTCGTTCTTCCGCTTCCTTGCTCCGCTGTTGGACAACGAAGGTGTACTGGCAGAAGAAGAGTTCTGGAGCGTTGTTGCGCAACGCTTGCTGGAATACCGTTCAGAGCATCCGCAGTTTGCTGGGCGCTTTGACGAGTTGGGACTCTTTGAGTCTTCCTTCCCGCTCTCGTGCCTGAACCGATTGCAGTTGCGCAATCATCAGCAAATGCTTGATCTCACCGATCAGTCCTCAGGTCTGCTTTATGCCGGCGACCTGGAAAATCCGCTGGCTACCGCGGTGATTCCGGCAAGCTAGACCGTAGCTTTCGAACGCATCGCGTCACACAGTCATCGTGTGGCGCGATGCGTTTTTCTTCTGGTTTTTAAGAAAGCCGCCGTCCAATCTGAGCGACACCTTCACCGTCCAGCTTGGCCACGAAGTTTTTGCGCCCGGCCATGACCATCACCAAATCCAATAGTTTTCCAGTGACCGCCGGTCCCTCACCATGGGCAAATGGATAATCGGTGGCACTGATTCTCAGGTCTTTGACCAACGTATGGCTGTTGACGGCAAAGTTCTTCGTTGCCATAAAACTTGCGACGAGCCTGAGGCTTTGACGCGATGGCTCCAGTTTGATGCCCAGCGGCACGGCAATGTCTTGGCCGTGAACGATTATTTCCGTCAGTAAGCCGTGCACTGAGTTCAGTGGCGCCACCGTTTTGTGTACTGTCTGCTCAAAATTTTCCCGCGTTGCTTCGGGGTCGGACCCCAAGTATCTACCAAGCAGGCGGTCATTATGCCGATCAGTGTTAAAGCCACTGCTGAGCATGTTGACGAGCCACGCGCCGGTGCCTGTTGCGCCTGCCGCGGCCAGATGCGCCACGACGTCACGAACCTGCCACTGGTCACACAGCGTGGATTCCTGCCACTGCTGCGTGCTCAGATTTCCTAGAATCTCTGCAAGCTTTGCTCGTTCGATTCCAACCAATTCCCAATCGTGATTCGCTCTCACGGCGCTCCTTTCCAAGGCAGCGTATTTCAGCTGTAGTCCCCACCCTAGCGTGGGTCCCGACATGGCGAACGAGAGTGTAATAATCCAGAAATCGCCATTCCTGATTTGTTCCGTGCTAGTTTAGTTATCACAATTGAACAGTGTTCAAGAATCTGTAGAACGCCGCTACCAACAACACCTAAGGGATCCATGTCAGCCGAAACCCAACCAAAAAACACCACAACTTTCGCTGAACTAGCTACACGCATCAAGCAGGGCCACCGACTGGCAACCAGTGAAGCCCTTGGCCTACTTTCTACCAGCGACGCCGATACCTTCAGATTGGTCAATGAAGCTGGGCGACTACGACGTAGATATTTTGGCAACACGGTCAAGGTGAACTATCTGGTGAATCTCAAATCAGGCCTGTGCCCCGAAGATTGCACGTACTGCTCCCAGCGCCTTGGTTCCAAAGCACAAATCTTGAAATACACGTGGCTAAAAACCGAAGAGGCGGTGCACCAAGCCGGGCTGGGCATTGCAGGTGGTGCCTCGCGCGTTTGTCTTGTTGCGTCCGGAAAATCCCCTTCGGATCGCGATGTCGATCGCGTGGCGGGCCTAATTAACTCACTCAAGGACGAGCACCCTGACGTTGAAGTATGCGCCTGCCTCGGAATTCTCAAGGATGGTCAGGCAGACCGCCTAAAAACAGCGGGTGCCGACGCCTACAATCACAACCTGAATACCGCAG
Organism: Glutamicibacter sp. MOO4; assembly: GCF_056934395.1. NCBI lineage: Bacteria > Bacillati > Actinomycetota > Actinomycetes > Micrococcales > Micrococcaceae > Glutamicibacter > Glutamicibacter sp. MOO4. Next base: position 408,765 of record NZ_CM167800.1, on the reverse strand, counting down.
AGTCCATGTACCCGGAAATCTGCAGCACACATGACTTTGATGAGCGGGTGGCCACAGTTCAGCAGGCCCAAGCCAGCGGCCTGTCCCCTTGTTCAGGGCTCATCGTGGGGATGGGCGAATCTCATGAACAGCTTGTTGAGGCAGTATTTGCGTTGCGGGAACTGAACGCAGACTCCATTCCGATCAACTTCCTCATGCCCTTTGACGGCACTCCGCTTGAGGGAACATGGAACCTCACCCCGCTAGCTTGCCTACGAATTCTTGCCCTGGTTCGCATGGCCTGCCCAGATAAGGAGGTGAGGATTGCCGGCGGTCGAGAAATGCACCTACGTTCGTTACAGGCCACCGCACTGGAGGTAGCCAATTCCCTTTTCCTCGGAGACTACCTAACCAGTGAGGGCCAGGATTCGCGGGCCGATCTTCAGATGATCACCGACGCTGGCTTTGTCGTTCTAGGCCAAAGCCATTCCGATATCTCCGCACAGACCGACAGCACGCATAAACCGTGCTCCGACCATGACTCGTGCGGTGGCGATTGCTGCACCACCTCGCCAACAAATACCGAACCGGCATTACGTCGGCGAGGGGCCGGAACACAACAACTACCCAACGCCTAGTGGCATTAGCTGCGTGGCAACGTCAGGATTTCCGCACCGGTTTCGGTGATGGCAATGGTGTGCTCGGTGTGAGCGGTACGGCAGCCGGTAGCACTGCGCAAGGTCCAGCCGTCCTTGTCCATGATCAATCGATCCGTGTTGGTCATGATCCATGGCTCCAGCGCCAGCAGCAGACCGGGGCGCAGTTTATAGCCTCGGTTTGGGCGACCGTCGTTGGATACGTGCGGGTCCTGGTGCATGGTGCTACCAATGCCGTGTCCACCAAATTCCATATTGACCTTGTACCCGGCGGCCTTGATGACCGACCCCATTGCATAGGAAAGGTCACCCACCTTGGCATCGGGCTTCGCTGCGGCAATTCCGGCGGCCAACGCAAGCTGTGTGGTTTTGATCAGCTTCTGATCTTCAGCCGAACCCGGGGAACCAACAACAAAGCTAATGGCAGCGTCCGCGGCGATGCCGTGCAGTTTGACTGCCAAATCCAGCGAAAGCAGGTCACCCTCGACCAGCTTGTAATCGCGTGGCAGCCCATGCAGCACCGCGTCATTTACTCCGGTGCAGATGTAGTGAGCAAATGGACCATTGCCGAAGGATGGCGCGTAGTCGACGTAGCATGATTCGGCACCTGCACTCAAAATCATCTCTTTGGTCCAGGCATCGATTTCTAGCAGATTTGTGCCCACTTGCACCCGCTCTTTGAGCGTGGCAAGAATGGTGCCTACTAGTTCTCCGGATGCGCGAGCCTTATCCACCTCAACAGGTGTAAGAATTTCAATCATGCCAATAACTATACCGGTCATATAGTACCGGTACTATAATTTTCTTATGGTTAGATTGCCGCTCACTGCCAAAGAACTCGAACAGGGAAAGACTCTCGGGTCAATCCTGCGACGCGCACGAGGCGAACGCACCATTCTTGACGTCGCGCTGGAAGCCGGGTTATCCCCCGAGACGTTACGGAAAATCGAAACCGGACGGGTAGCCACCCCCGCTTTCTCCACCATTGCAGCCGTAGCCGCCGTACTGAATCTATCGCTGGACGAGATCTGGTCAACCATCAATCTGCAAGCAACCTTAGATGCAGTACCACCTCGCGCCAAGCAACTAGCGCACCGCTAAACAGCAGCATTTCATCCTGACGCCAATGTACGCTTTTATGCGTACATACACCCTGTGGAGCGAAGGAACTTATTGTGGCAAGCCGCCTCACACTCCCCCTCTCCCTTCCTTCCAAGGAAGAGATGGATCTGTTTCAAATCATGGCAGCATTGGCCGATCCAGTCAGGCGCGCCATCATCGCCCACATAGCTGCCACGCCTGGCGGGGCGTGCAGCAGTTCTGACTTTGGCGTCTCAAAATCAGCACTCACTCGTCATTGGCGCATTCTTCGTGAGTCAGGCCTAATCCGACAAGAAGTCGACGGAACTCGCCACCGCAATTGGTTGCGTTCTGATGAACTGGACGACCGATTCCCCGGACTGATGAGCACAGTTCAACAAGAAATCGCTCGCAAGAGCAACGTTGATTTAGACGGAGAAACAAATGAGCATTAACAACATCGGCATTATCGGCAGTGGAGCGATTGGCCAAGAAATTGCACGTTTAGCTCTTGCAGCTGGACTGTCCGTCGCCATTTCCAATTCACGCGGACCTGAATCCCTGTCCGATCTCATTAAGAACCTTGGTTCCAACGCGCACGCTGCAACCGCCACTGAGGCAGCCGAGTTTGGTGACATTATTATCTTGGCCATTCCTCTCTCGGCCTACGCACAACTCCCCACCCAGGCACTAGCAGGCAAAACGGTACTGTCCACCGGCAACTACTACCCTGCCCGCGATGGTCGTATCGAGATTCTCGATTCTCTGAAATCCACCACGGCCGAGCTAGAAACAGCTCTGCTTCCTGACGCCAGTATCGTTAAAGCCTTTAACAACATCGTGGCGCACCACATCCCACTGCTTGCCCACTCCACACCGAAGACCGCACTGCCCGTTTTCGGGGATGATCAGGCCACCAAGGCTGAAGTGCTGGAACTTATCCGAACTCTGGGATTCGACACAGTTGATGCTGGCAACCTAGCTGATTCTTGGCGCACCGAGCCCGAATCAGGGGGCTATACGCTCACCTACGCTGCCGATCGTGCTGGTTTTGCTGCCGACTACCTCGCCGATCGCGGTCAACCGGTGACCTTCGCGCAGCTAGAAGCGGTGCTCCTAGGTTCACAACGACCCGACGTCGCTGCCCGGCAGTTCTGACAGATAGCAAGATCCTCCTAGGAATAACCGACCAGAGCTACTTGTTGGTTCAAGTATGAAGAACATCGGATTCTTATCCTTCGGTCATTGGACCGACCATCCGCAATCTGGCACCCGCAGCGCCTCGGATGCTCTACTGCAGGCCATCGATCTTGCAGTGGCCGCTGAAGAGCTCGGTGCGGATGGTGCGTACTTCCGCGTGCACCACTTTGCCCAGCAATACGCGTCCCCTTTCCCGTTGCTCGCAGCCATCGGCGCCAAGACCAACCGCATCGAAATTGGCACCGGTGTCATTGATATGCGCTACGAGAATCCGCTATACATGGCCGAAGACGCAGGCTCCGCGGACTTGATTTCCAATCGCCGGCTGCAGCTAGGCATCAGCCGTGGTTCACCCGAGCAGGTTGTCGATGGCTGGCGCCACTTTGGTTTTGAACCAGAAAACGGTGAGTCCGACGCCGATATGGGACGCCGGCACACCGAACGCCTACTCGAAGTTCTTACTGGCGTTGGCTTCGCCGAGCCAAGCCCCAACCCGATGTTCACCAATCCTCCAGGACTCCTGCGCATTGAGCCGCACGCCCCTGGTTTGCGCGAACGCATCTGGTGGGGTTCAGGCTCTAACGCCACTGCCGTCTGGGCGGCCAAGCTGGGCATGAACCTGCAAAGCTCCACCCTGAAGGACGACGAATCGGGTAAACCGTTCCACGTCCAGCAGGCCGAGCAAATCCAGCTCTACCGCGACGCGTGGAAAGAAGCCGGCCATCAGCGCGAGCCTCGGGTCTCGGTGAGCCGAAGCATCTTTGCGCTCACCGATGAGCGCGACTGGCAGTACTTCGGTCGCGACCGCTACAGCTCGGACCAGATTGGCAACATCGATGAGAAGACCCGTGCGGTCTTCGGCAAATCCTATGCCGGCGAGCCTGATGAACTGGCCAAAAAACTGGCTGAAGATGAAGCGATCGCTGCTGCCGACACCTTGTTGCTCACCGTCCCCAACCAGTTGGGCGTGGATTACAACGCGCATGTCATCGAGTCGGTACTCAAACACGTTGCTCCGCAGCTTGGATGGCGCTAACTTCACATAGTTACGCCGTTTCTCTTGGTCATTAAGCCCTTGGGCAACCAGTGATTAGGCTGGAGTCTAAGAGTCAGATCATTATCGGACAGAAAGCAGAGATTTTTATGAGTTCCCCATTGAAGGTTGCGTTCATCAAGGCCAGCTGGCACGCAGATATCGTCGATCAGGCATTGGCCGGTTTCACCGCTGACATGGATGCCTCCGGCACCCAGTACACGGTTGATACCATCAGCGTTCCCGGCGCCTACGAGATGCCTTTGCAGGCCCAGCGCTTGGCCAAGACCGGGAAATACGATGCGATTGTTGCCGCTGCCTTGGTCGTTGATGGTGGAATTTACCGCCATGACTTCGTAGCCCAGGCCGTTGTCGACGGCCTAATGCGCGTTCAGCTTGATACCGACGTACCAACGTTCTCAGTCAGCCTGACCCCGCACCACTTCCACTCCAACGATGAGCACCAGAACTTCTACTTCGAGCACTTCCTCAAGAAGGGTGCCGAGGCAGCGCGAGCTGTTCGAGCAGTAGCAGCTATCGAAATCTAAGCTTCAGTTAGCTAACGCTCAGGCGTGTTGATAAGTCCCACTCATGAGGACTAATCAACACGCCTGAGCTGTTTTTTGCTCTCAGCTCTGTTCCTGCTCGCTTGAAGAAATGCCAAGCTTGCCTTGTCGCCACAAAACAATGTCTAGTACTCGTAGCAGCGACAAATGAGGTTGGCCTGCTTCAGTCTTGATCGATCGGAGCTTGTCTACGAATTCCGCCGCTTCAGTCGAGCCATCATGAAAAGCAGCGAACCAAATCTCCCATTGCTCTGCACTACTCCTGATTCCACATACCTCTTTGACGACTGAGTCCCAAATTGGAATCAGTTCTGGCCGCTTTCGAGCCATGATCTTGCTAGCTGTCGTCGGGCCAACGTTCCAACGGTCGCCATGCTGGCGCAGAAGCGCCCAAAGTTTGTCTGCTGGTGACCCCGTGGACAGATACTTATCGAACGACTCGCGCGTCAGATCTTCGAACTTCAAGTCTGAAGGAATCTGTGACAGTAGTTCACTAATTCCCTCTGCATAAGTCTCGAGGATTCCCAAAGATGCCTGAGCTGGCACATCTACAGAGAGCATGGATACAGCTACTAGGTCGGTAGCCATTATCTAATTTGGATCAATTTTGTTTTCTGCGCCAAGAGTCTCGAAACGCGAACCAGAAAATAATGGCCGCCCGTTTTCCAACGTCCGGAAGTATTCTTGGATATCTCGCACACCGGTAGCGTGGTCAATCTTCGAACGAAGTTGCTGCGGCATCATTCCCCCATTGTTTGGTTGAAGCTCTAATTATTTCAACAAACCCGAGCCAGCCGACATTTTGAGCCCGCCTACAATAAATTGCGCAAATTGTCGCTTTCTATATTGTCCCTAGTCTCATCTACGCTCAGGACATGATTGATTTTAATAATTCCTCCGTCTTCAAATTGGGCCCTTGGGAGCTTTCACACGTAGCACCAGAGGTCATGCCCATGCTGGTCCATGGCGAAGAGCTACTTGCTGCCTTCAAAGGCGCCCGCGACTACGTGGTCTTCACGAACAAGCGCTTGATAGCCGTAAATGTGCAAGGAATGACCGGCAAGAAACGCGACTACACCTCGTTGCCCTACTCAAAAGTTCAGTCCTTCTCTGTTGAAACAGCCGGCACCTTTGACCTCGACGCCGAGCTGGATCTGTGGTTCAGTTCCCTGGGCAAAGTTCGCCTTGAGTTCAAAGGCAAAGTCGACATTCGCGCCCTTTCACAAATGATTGCTAGCTACGTTTTGTAGCGCTTTGCACTTACCACGCAGCCCGCGGGCTAAGCCGCGCGGCTGCCATGGAAGCACCCAAGATGATGGTGCGCATAAAGCGTTCGGAAGCTTCGATCAGTAATCTCTCCCCATCGTCAACCGCTTCTTGCAAAGTCATTGGGATCGGCATAATAGAAGCGATCGCGTCGATCCCGATGTCATGCACATCGCGGCATCCTCGACCCAAGGTTCCGGCGAGCGCCACCACTGGAACTCCATGTAGCGACGCACGTCGCGCTATCTCGGCTGGGACTTTGCCCTTGGGCGTCTGGAAGTCGATGGCGCCTTCGGCGGTAATCACTAGGTCTGCCCCGCGCAACATCGAATCCAAGTCGATCCCGGCCAAACCCGAGTCTAAGATCGCTTCAAAGCGGGGCACAAGGCTCGCGCCGATCGCCGCGAGCCCAGCGCCCAGTCCCCCTGAAGCACCGGTTCCCGGTCCCGTCGCAAAATCAGTGGAGCGTGCAGTTTCTAGGGCATCGCGCCTGAGTACTGAGGCCCAGCGTTCGAACCCGGCAGACATCTGCTCCACCTGTTGTGGCGTAGCGCCTTTCTGCGGCCCGAAAACGCGGGCGACTCCACGTGCACCGGTCAGCACGTTGTGTTGGTTCAGCGCCATCGTGATCTGAATTTTCCCCTCAGCCAAGGCTGGGTGTAATCCGTCCAGGTCCAGCCGGTCGATACGGCCAAGGTAATTGCCGCCAGCAGGAACTTCGCGTCCTTGCGCATCAAGAATCCTGGCACCTAACGCCTGCAGTGCTCCCGTTCCGCCGTCGGAGGTTCCCGAGTCACCACAACCCACCAAAATTTTTGTTGCGCCAGCGTTGATGGCTGCAACTATTAGCTCTCCCACGCCGTAGCTTGTGGTGATGCCCGGGTCACGCTGATCTCTTGGGACCAATCGCAAACCCGCAGCCGCTGCCATCTCGACTACTGCTGTTCCTGCAGCATCTCCGCCGAGCATCGCGTAATGGGAATCCACCTTTTGACCTACCGGACCGCTCACGCGCACCGGAACCAGATGGCCACCTGTTGCACAGGCCAGTGTTTGTGCCGTGCCTTCTCCGCCATCGGCGATTGGTACGGCCTTAACAGTGGCCCCGGGTAGGGCACGGCGGACGCCTGCCCCGATGGCTGTTGCAACTGCTGCGGCCATCCAGTGATTCTTTGAATCCGGAAGGTGCAACCAAGATCCGTTGTGGAAGTGCGTGTGCCATGATGTTGTGTCCTTTACAGAGAAATAATGCGGAACCCGAACGGGTTTTAGACGGAAAGTGGAAGGCCCATGAGCGGCCAAATCCAGAAGGAGAAAACTAAGACGAGCAGAATCATCAGCGGTCCAAGTACTGCGCTTAATCTCAAGAGATCTGCGGGCTGATAGGTTTTGATCCCTTCAATATCTGAGAAGAGATTTACCGGCTTCGCACTGCTGGTCAGGGTGTGGCAGAAGCCCGCGGCGGCCGTTGATGCCAGTGCGATCGCCACAGCGTTCACACCAACACCTGGCGCTAACGAAACCACGAGCGGAATTAATACCGCTGAACGAGCCGAGCGTGACTGAATAACAAGGTGAGCTGATGCGGAAATCACCACAACGAGGATGGTAAAGACCCAGGGCGCTGAATCGCCGAGTTGCGCCACCGGTCCCAGCGCCGTTGTAGCTAGCCATTTGGCGGCACCAGAATGAATCAGAGAAGTACCCAGGGCAAGGGTTGCCGCCATAAAAATCAGCATCGACCACGGCACCGACTTCAACGCCTTCGCCAGGGACACCGATCCGAAACCGGGGCTTGCCACCAGCAACGACCCGAGTAGCGCCACCACCGCGGGATGCAGTTGGTGCAAGGGCTCGGTGCACCACAGCACCACCACCACACCGACCAACAAGGCGGCCCGACTTTGCGCCACACTAAGTGGGCCGGTCAGCGGCACCGGCGAATGCTCCTGCATCTTATTGATGCCAATGCTCAGCGGCTGCTTTCGGCCCTCACGTCGGGTGAATAGCAGCAACACCAGTTCTGCGCACAGGTGCGAAGAGATGAACGCGAGCGGCAAGCCGTACAACAACCAGCTCGCAAAGGAGAATCCTTCGTAGCCCGAGGCCGTCAAGATTTGGCTGGTAATCAGGTGCGCGCCGGCTCCCAGATAGGAGGCCACTGCCGAGAGCAGGATGACTGAAGGAAAGAGCAACGACAGCGCCAGCACCACTCGTGGCTGTGCGGAAAGCACCCTTGCCAGCGCGATAAACACCGGCATGGCCAATGCTGCTCGGCCCGAGGTCGAGGGCACCGCAAACGCCGTAGCCACCAGGACACCGGTACTCAAATGAGCCAATTGGCGTGGGGTGCGCGCCCCAATGACGATCCATGCCGCTGCTCTGGTGGCTAACCCGGTGGCGGTGATTCCTGCTGCGATGACAAATGCTGCCAATAGCAACCAGATGGTGTCTTCCCCCAATGAGGAAAACAGCTTTGCTTCGGGTAGAACTCCCATGATCACCAGCACCAGACAAGCGCCCAGTGCGACATAGGTATCGGAGACCGAGGAGAAGATCCACAGCCAGATAGCCACTGCAAAGACCGTGAGGGTCAACGCGCCTTGAGCCGATAGTGAGCCGGCGGTTCCTGCCGACGGACCAAAGCTCGCGTAACCACAACCACCTATGAGCCCCGCCAAGACAACGGCCGCTATCAGTGCAAACGTGTTCTTCGAGTTCCAGCTGGTTCGGGCTTTAGGTTCAAGTTGAATTACCGCGTTCGATGCCGCCGGCGCCTGCGTAGTGTAGCGGAATGCAGCCTTGTGATTACTGGGTAACAGGCTCATGATTCGCTCCCCAAGGTGCTGGTCATATGTTGCGCGAACTGAGCTTCGTCGCCCAGCGGCATTCCCTTGCCTGCCACCGGAAGCGAGAAACCGAAGCGTGTGCCACTTTCCTCGCCGGATTCGACCCATGCGGTGCCGCCGTGTGCCTGAGCGACGGCCTTGACCACAGCGAGTCCCAACCCCATGCCCGATGTTCGATCTTCATTTGTAGGGGCAGTTCGATAGGTTTCAAACATTGCCTTGGCCTGCTTGGGATCCAGAGCGGGTCCATCATTGCCCACCCAAAAGCTCACCTGATCCCCCTCAATGCTTGAGCCGATGCGGATACTTTGAGCAGCTTGGGTATGGGCGACGGCGTTGTGAATCAATTGGTGCATGGCTTCGGAGACTCGAATCGGATCCAGCCAAGCTTGGGGTCGTGCAGATTGCTCAATTCGGAATGCTCGATTCGGATAGGCCCCTGGACGGGCGGCAGCCGAAGCGACGTCAGCGGTAACTTCACCGACTGCCACGAGGCTGGAGCGCACAAAGTCAGGATTGCTGCTCTGTGCAAGAATTTCCAGATCCAGCAGGGTCTGGCCCATCTGGTCAATCAACCTTTGTGCCTTGGTTATCTCGCTTTGGCGGCGTTGTGCCGATAAGCCTTCGCGGTTCAGCTCAGATAATGCGAGCGCCAATTCACGCTGTGGTTCATTGAGGTGTTCGCGGGCTTCGGCAATGAAGTGCCGTTGGGCCAAATGAGCGACTTCAACTCGATCCAGCATGGAGTTGAAGGTTTGTGCCAGCTGTGCCAGATCGTCTCTTCCGTGCACTGGCACGCGAGCCGAGAGATCGTTGGCCGTAATCGAGGCCGCTGTTTCGCTCATGGTGTGAATTGGCCGCATGATCTGTCGCGATACCAGCCAAGCGATTCCGGCAGTCAGTGCTAGTCCCCCGGCTGCGATGCCAAAGAGGAGTACCGCCTGCTGGTCAACCTTTTCTTGTGCACCAGCGATGTAGTGTGCGACGACTAGTTGCCCCTGATGCCCCGCACCCCGCTGGCCACCGGCATCTTGAGCGACAGCTTTAGCCCAGCGCACCGTGCCGTGACTGCTTTGGGCTACACCAGAAGTTTCTTTACTGGCCAGGATGCGGCCGAGCAAAACTGGATCCTCTGCCAGCAGATCGCCTGCCTGATCGGCAGTATTCTGGGTGGTCAGTACCTTGTCACCAGCCTTGGCAACAATTGCTTCGCCGGCCATGGGCTGTTGGCGGGCAAGGTAGCGTTCCATCAGCGAATGAATCGAAGAGAACGGTTGGGCCGTCGCGGGATCCACCGCTTCTGCCGCGAAGGTACGGAACTCTTGTATCTCTTGAGCAATGCCTACGTTGGCTGACTCAGCGATCTGGGCGGACATGATCGATCGCATGGTCGCGGTGACAGCTAACAAGGCCACTGCCGTGGTCAGTACGATCCAGCCCACGATACGTAGTCGGGCTGAGACTGAGGAACCCTGTTGGCTTGGATTTTCAGTCAGCATCTTCCTGCTCCCCCTTCTCCCGCATTGGGGTCGCGGGTTGTGGTGCAGGGCTGAGCTTTACCATGACCGGTGGCTGGTGGCCCATGGCTGGGTCAGCGTTATCGGCCAGTGCTTGGCTAGCGCTGGCCAGGCCTGCTGGAACAGCGAGCACCAGAAGAATGAGAAGTATGCGGCGAATCATGGTTTGAACACTAAAAGACCCATGTGAGCCATGTATTAGGTGCCAATGAGAGTTCCATGACGCATCGATCAGAACTACATGAGACGCGCATCTAACCGCGGATTCTTGCGGTTTTCACTTCCAGTACATCGAGCTAAAATCTTAAAAGCCCAGGCCTCATCACCCGTTATCGGGGCCTGAGGCCTGGGTTGTGCTGTGTTATTGAGGCAAGGTTACTTAGTTGCCCAGAGCACCGATTCGTCGTCGAAGGACATGGTTTCGGTCATTCTGATCTTGGCGTCCGCAACGGCTTGTGCCGGGACATCAAAGACCACTTGGTAGCTTGCTTTGCCGCCCTTGGACAGGGTCGGTGCATCCGTCGCCGGCTTGGCAGGCATCACCATGGCGGTGCTGGTGTCATAAATGCTCGCATCCGAGCCGACAAGTTCCGGATTCAAATCAATCCAGGCATCGCCTTCTTCATCTCCGTTGTAGACCACGGAAATATCAACCAGCACATACTGTCCCTTGGCCTTTTCGTTGTATTCATTGACCTTGGCAATGGCCTTGCCGGCGTCCAGGTTTACGGAGCTGACATTGACCGAATACTGGCCGACGTTGGCTGCCTTGCCCAGCGCTAGTACCTGAGCGTCATCTTCGGCCTGGTCCACGACCTCTGCCGGAGCTGCTACTTGTCCATCCGCGGCGTCCTCGATGCCGCTGGCGACCTCATCGATGGGCTTGACGTAGAAGGACTGGGTCACGAAAACCAAGACGATGGCCACAATTGCGATCACGCTTGATGCGATACCCAATCCCTTGCTGCCGTTGCGCTTGAGCGCGATGGCCAAGGAGACGATGCCCAACACGAGGGCGATCACGCCCAAGATCGCTGCCACGTTGTTCACGATCGGAACCCAGCACAGGACGAGCGCGAGAATCGCGATCACGAGGGCGGCAATGCCCAATCCCTTGCCAGCAGTGCTCTTCGGAGCGAGGGATGGAAGAGGCATTCCGGGATCCGTTGGTGTTTGAATGCTCATGAATCTTTCCTTCGAGTGACGACAGAGCCTAGGCCTCTGTAAGGATGATCGACCTGAATGGATGACAGTCCCAGGTCCAATCAGAGTCTTGGTTGACTCTTCAAGGATCATGTCATTCGATACCGACAGTTTGGCTTGCGCCCGCATTAATTCGGGTTGAATACCTCGAATTCTCTGGAAATCTATCCTGACTGGGCAAATCTCTTTCTCGAATCCAATGTCGTGGTTACAGAATGCTGGTATGGCCCACACAATCAAACGCTCTCAAGGTCGCGAGACCCTGCGCTATGTGCGCCTCATGCTGCTCGTGGTTCCCCTGCTTCTCGTAGTGGCCATCGTGATTTACGGCCTCGTAAATTAGCGCATCGAGGACTCGCTCAGTTCCTACTACTTGGGTCCTGCCAGAGATCTGTTCGTGGCCATACTCGTAACCACCGGGGCCCTGCTGGTGGTGTACAGCGGCGAGGAGCTGGAGGACTATACGCTGAATTTGACGGGGTTCTACGCCATGTTCGTTTCGCTGGTTCCCACAAAACTCGGCGAGACGCTCTCCACGCTTACCCCGGGTGACCAAAGCAAATTGATCCTCTCGGTTCGCGTGGCCATCGTCGCCGTTTTGGTAGTAAGCGCGACTTTTGTCTGGCTGAGGATCAAGACCGCCCGTACCCCGCACTTGGCCCTGGAACATAGCTCCTTGACCAAGACCTTGGGCTGGATCAGTACCAGCCTGCTCGCCGTGATTGTCGTCCTGCTGCTCTTCAGAGCCATCGAAGGAAAGACTTTCGCGTGGGTCCATGCCAGCGCACCGTTTTTGCTGATCTTCTCCATGGGCATCCCCATTGCCAGCCATTTAGGCCACGCACCCATGTGTCCAGCGGATACTAGCGGCGGCACTCCGAACCGCTATCGCATCATTCTCGGACTGATGGCGCTGGGTTTGATCGCTTGGCCGATCCTGCTGATCGCCGGCGTTGACGAAGCCTTATTCATCGTCGAGTGGTTCCAGATCGGGCTGTTTGCCTACTTCTGGTACGTGGAATCACGGCGGCTCTGGGATAGTCCCGTTGCTAAAGGGTGGTAGAACATACTCCCAATGGCTGTTTCGCAAAACGTCGAAGGCTGCGACAGTAACGCCAGCCCATCCCCACCAGTACAGACCCAAGATAGTGACGATGGTTCCTAAAAGCATCCATTCCCTGTATCGAGCCTGGACTGGCTGGACCAGAACTCGATCGATCTCTAGCTGACTTCATACGCCGTTGAATACACCATCTTACTGAACCCATGCAGGTTTATTTAGAGTGCATCCTCTACCAAAGCAATGTCACGTGCTGTTGGATTGAAGGTACTAACTTCAGGGCGGCAATTCCAGGTCGCGAACAGCAAGGGCCCGCCCACGAAGATATTCTTCACTGGGCGGGCCGCTCACCTGCATTGCTACTTTGCGATTTCAGCCATGCAGCCAACAACTACAGCTGCTGGGTAAGTTCCGTCGTACTCGAACCGAAATGGATGACGCTGGCCACCGTGTTCGATAACGATCTGGGCTGCTTCCCGGTCAGTGGAGGCTCCTGCCAACGTTCCATAGCCGATCCTCACCAGGTCTTCAGGGCCGTAGGACAGATCTCGGAGAAACTCGACCCACTCAATGTGTGAATCTGACACATCAATGTCGGGCAGCTCACCACGATGAGGAGGCAGTACAGCCGTGCCAAGTTCCCTCAGTTGCTTATACAGAACATTACGATCGTCACCGGAATTCAAGGTGACTTCATTCTCTCCAACAACTACAACGAGTTGATCTTCAAGCAAAGTCAACGCTGTGCACACGAAATCGTCTTGTCCACGTTCAAACTCGGATACCTCAAAAAATAGCGCACCCATTTGTTCTGCGTTCATTCTCGGCCTCTCTATACGTTCAGGGCATTACGAACAAAGCTAGGGCATCTAACCATGCCCTCGCAGAACGACGTGACGACACCGTATGGCTTTTTATCTGACGTGTTCGTTCGGAAGTCAACACGGGCGAACACACTCACAGTCCGGACAACTTTGCATTTCTTCCACCAAAGAGACCCAGTACATTTCACTTCATTGACTGGGGTTCGGTACTCAGCATCCGTTTTCGTGCGGACGCCATAATTCCAGCTCTTTGGATACTTTGTAACTGTCCTAGCTACCTGCCATGACACATTGTGCTTCGTGTTCAGCTTCTCCACAATGTTCTTGCGGATCGTTGTCTTCTTGCCCTTTTTATCTTTCCAAGTATGGCTAACTGGTGAGTTGCCTGCTGCAGCTACCCCGATTGGCAAGCTTTGTACAGATGTTGCTTTTGCGGTCTTGAGGTCTATACCCACTTTTCTCAAATCTTGTTCAGTGACAATATCGCCTTCGGATACCCCAACGTCGCCGATGACTGAAAATGACTCGGCATTCCCACTTGCACTCGTTGTTGCCACCAATACGTGTGAGTCAACACCATCAAATGACTGCGCCGCTGTCGCAGGGACAGCGACAGCCAAAGTCGATCCGAGCAGCATTAGCCCGGAAACGAACGAAATTAGCCTCTTCATACTATTCACCTAGAAATTGATCCGGTCATTACCATGTGCGAGTTATAGAAAACATGCAATAAGTCAGTTACATGTTTGATAAGGGTGAACTTGACATAAATTTTCGACTTAAGTTGGATCGTACAGTAATTCTTGGCCTATTGCCCCGTTATATTGTTGACACCTCCTAACCACCGAGGAACATAGGAGTCGTCGGCCGACCCGAGACTCTCTGACTTGTCTCCAGTCGCAAAAAATATCTGGATATCTGCTCCCACTGGGCAAGTCACTTTCTCAAAACAGCCTGAACCGTTACAGAATGCAGTTATGAACTCCTCTGATGAACGCATCCACGGTCGCGATACTTTGCGCTATGTGCGCCTGATGTTGCTGGTGGTTCCTTTGCTATTGGTCGTGGCAATCATCATCTACGGCTTGGTAAACCATCGCATCGAGGACTCGCTTAGTTCCTATTATTTGGGACCAGCCAGGGATCTGTTTGTCGCAATGCTCGTAACCACCGGCGCCTTACTAGTTGTGTATAGCGGCGAAGCGTTGGAGGACTACGCGTTGAACCTCGCCGGGTTTTATGCCATGTTTGTTGCCCTCGTTCCCACAAAACTCAGCGAGAGTCTTGCTTCGTTGTCTCCGGTGGATCAGAGCAAGCTAATCTTGTCGGTTCGTGTGGCCATCATTGCCGTGTTGGTTGTGAGCGCAGCGTTTGTCTGGCTCGGATTCAAGACCAGCCGATGGCCGCACCTCGCGCTAATGCACAGTAGGCTCACCAAAGTCCTCGGGATGATCAGCACCTTCCTGCTCGCTGGCTTCATCGTCTTGCTGATCTGGCGAACAATTGAAGGCAAAAGTTTTGCGTGGGTACACGTCTGTGCAGCGTTCTTGTTGATTAGCTCGATGGGAATCGCCATCGCCAGCCACCTAGGTCATGCACCGATCTGCCACGAAGATACCAGCGGCGGTACACCAAATCGCTACCGAATTATTCTGGTGTTGATGGCACTGGGGTTGACCGCTTGGCCGGTGCTCCTTGCCGCAGGTGTCGACGAGGCGCTCTTCATTGTTGAGTGGTACCAAATCAGTCTCTTTGCCTACTTCTGGTATCTGGAATCTAGACGACTGTGGACGCTTTGACTCTGTTCATCGCCCGTCAAGATCCTTGGGCGGAGCCGGCACAAATGCGCCGGCGGATTAGTACTTCCTCGAGGACACAGATCTAGCTGTTTGTTCTCTAGCGCGCGAGTACGCAAGAGGCTCGACTGGAAAACTCCAGCCGAGCCTCTTGACGAATTATTATCGGAAGCTTTGACCGTCGGTGTTGCCACGATCGCTAGAACTCGCCCCGGACGATCACGATAGCTCGTTGCGCAAGTCTAAATCTCAAACGTTCGGATCACCCTGTCGCTGAGCAAGACCTGATAGGGCATCTCCTTTAACCTTGCAGCGTCAGTATCAACACCACGGCTTTGGGCCGCTGCAGCAATTTCTTCCCACGGATGCTCCCCGGGCTTTTTGGGATCATCGACACGCACCAGATCAAGAACTTCAGCAATCAGCGCATTAGACGATTGTCGCCACCTAGCAGGCCCGGACCCATGAGATATGGCAGTGAATCCACGGCCCAGATCCAAACTGATCATCGACCCATCGCTCATCACTATGCACTGCGTGATCTTCACGCTGATGCTCGGCCTCAAATTGTCCGTCGGGGTGTCATCTATGTCGCAGACCGCTGCAATCGACGTTGCCTCTAAGTTGCTGGCCATCTTTCCCGAAAGCGCAGGAAAGGTTCCAGACGCGTATTCGCCGCGAAGTGGAGCGTATCGGTATCCCTTATCGTCAAAATCATTCATATCGAAGGCGTGCAATTCAGATCTACCTTCGCCGAGTAGCCGTTCCCGAGTGGATCAGCTTGACCAGTCAGGACTACACCGGTTCGGCCCCTCCAGCCAGATTTGCCAGTGGTCATGCAGGGGTCCTGGAGTGTTGCCCATCGGTCAGGTCCGCTGCCAGGTTCAAAATTGCCGGATGCGGATTTTTGATCCGAAAGGGTAGGCGATTTGCTGGGTGTTTCCGATGCCTTGGACGGCATGGCGCCAACGACCGTCAGGCTCCATACAGCACTAACCGACAGCTCTGACCGAGTGATACTACCTGGAATATTGTTCATCTTTCCCTTTGGGAACATTGAAATTGCTGATGCCTCGACCATTGAAAAATTAGTACGCAAACACTGCCTAGCAACTTACAACTCGGAAGGGCCACTACCGGGAAACGTTTCTTCTCATGGTCTTGCCTGCGGTGCTACCTACATACTCTCTTCAGAAACTTTTGTACGTCAAGGGGTTAGCATCGTTGGCCTATAGGCCGCATCGTTAGAAGCAATGAGCCAAAAATCTTAAATGAAAATCGCCCCGATCCGCAAAACGCAGATCAGGGCGATAGTGAGCTCCTCCAACTGGACTTGAACCAGTAACCCTTCGATTAACAGTCGAATGCTCTGCCAATTGAGCTATGGAGGAATGCAACGAGATATAACTTTACCGAAGATTTTCGCTAATGCAAAATCCTCTTCCTTAGGTCCCCCGAAGGATCCTTCGTCGCATCTCCAGCTCCATCAATTCCCTATTGATCTGGGCATATTCTTCACCTTCTGGCTCCATCTCGGCGCGCTGCAAGCGCCCGATCAGCTCAGCCTTACGGTGTGTGATTTGAAGCTCAATCAAACCGTTGATGATGTCTGCGCAATAGCGGTTCAGGCTGTGCTCGTCCTGGGCCGGAATGCTGGTCACCGCCAACTCCGACACGAAGCTACGCAGCTGCTCTGGCACCTCATCGCGGATCACCTCGACCCACGAGGTCGCAGAAGCTCCGGCGCTTGAAGCGGCAACAATCCCGTCGTGTACCGCCGAGTGGGCCGGTGCCATAAATCGGGCCTCGAAGAAGGCCTGCCACTGCTCATCAACCAAACGCTGCGGTTGCTGGATAACAACTTCCAGAGCCTGGCGCTCCAAACGCATCACGGGATCACGATGATCCGGGCGTTCAAAGGCAGGGGCTGACACCTGCTGCTCGTTACCCGCCGCCGGAACCGGAACTTGCTGGTCAGCATTTTTAGGTAGTCGGGCGCGCTTAATGGATGCGCCCACGGAACGGTTCACGTCCTCGTTGTTCATCCCTAGCCAGCCGGCCAGTTCTCGCGCGTACGCAGGACGGATCGCCGAGTCCTTGATCTCAGCAACGATCGGCGCGGTCTGCCGCAAAGCCTGCACACGCCCCTCCACCGTATCGAGGTTGAACTTTTTCAGCTCGGCACGGATCGCAAATTCAAACAGCGGACGCTTAAGCTCAATGAGCTCACGCACTGCCTCATCGCCGCGGTGCAACCGCAGATCGCAGGGATCAGCTCCGCTGGGTTCAACACAGACATAAGTTTGGGCGATAAAACGCTGGTCTTCCTCAAAGGCACGTAGCGCGGCCTTCTGCCCAGCAGCGTCACCATCAAACGTGAAAATCACTTCACCGCCGGTGCCATCATCTTGCAGCAAACGACGGGCAATTTTAATGTGGTCGGTGCCAAAAGCGGTGCCACAGGTGGCCACCGCGGTGGTGATGCCAGCCAAATGGCAGGCCATCACGTCGGTGTACCCTTCCACAACCACGATCTGCCGATTTTTGGAGATCTGCTTTTTGGCCAGGTCCAGGCCATAGAGCACCTGAGACTTCTTATATAGGGAGGTCTCCGGAGTGTTCAGATATTTCGGGCCCTGGTCATCGTCGTACAGTTTGCGCGCGCCAAAACCGATGGTCGCTCCGGACAGGTCGCGGATTGGCCACATGACACGTCCGCGGAACCGGTCGTAAATCCCTCGGTTGCCTTCCGAGAACATTCCGGTCAGCTTCAATTCCTCATCGGCAAAACCCTTGGAACGCAGGTGCTTAAGCAATGCGTCCCAGCCCTTGGGCGCGTAGCCTACCGAAAATTGTGTGGTGACTTCAGCGTCAAATCCACGACCGGTCAAAAATTCGCGGCCCTTGGCGCCTTCTTCGGTGGCTAACTGGGCTCGGAAAAATTCTTCGGCGATCTTGTGTGCGTCTACCAGGCGCTGGCGTTTGCCGTAGTCTTCACGGCGCGGGCCTGGACCGCCATCCTCATAGTGCAGTTCATAGTTGATCCGGGCAGCGAGCAGCTCCACGGTCTCGGTGAACGAGGAGTGGTCCATCTTCTGAATGAAGGCGATGACGTCGCCCGACTCACCACAACCGAAGCAGTGGAAGGTGCCTAGTTGCGGACGAATATGGAAGGACGGGCTGCGCTCGTCGTGGAAAGGGCACAGGCCTTTATACGAGCCGATGCCCGCGGATTTGAGCGTGACATAAGATTCGACGACTTCGCGCAAGTCACTGCGGTTGCGCACCTCGTCGATATCTTCACGCTTGATCAGCCCTGCCATGATTCCCTTCTAAAACAGTTGTGCTTCAGGGGCTTCGCCCTTGACCAGATATGAGTGCCACTCGGTGGCTGAAATGTCGGTGAGCGAAGCGACCTGGTCGATCACGACGCGCAGCTGGGCTGCCTCATCGGCCGCATCTTCCCAGTCCGCAGCAAAAATTGGCTCCAGATTATCCCTACCCGTTTCAACAAGCAGTTCTACCAGCTGGGTCAGCAAGGTGCGCTGGTCCAGATACAGCGGCTGGCGTACCTCGGAGGTCATCACGTAGCTGGCGGCGATACCCTTCATCACCGCAATTTCATGCTGGGTTTCTTCGGGCACAATCAAGCTTGCGTTGTAACGGGTGAGGTCTCCGGTGCCGTAGCGGGTGCGCGTGGCATCCATGGCGGCGGCTGCGAAGCGACCAATAAACTGGCTGGTCATATCTTTCAGGCCAGCCATGGAACGCCGGGACCCATCAAAGTGTGAAACCCATTCGTCGCTGGACTCTAGCCGGCGCAAAGCCGCCTCAATGTCGGCCTCATCGGTCACCGGCAGGTACCAATCCCTGGTAACCTGCAGGGCGCGTTCACGTGGCAGATCCTGCTTGAGCCAACGAAGCTGTAGCTGGCCACCAACGATGGCGTCTTCCACGTCGTGCACCGAGTAGGAAATGTCATCGGCGAGGTCCATGACCTGGCCTTCCATGCAGACCACGCCGGACGCAGCTTCGGGCACATTGCGTAGCCAGTTGAAGATCGGGGCATCATCTTCATATACGCCGAACTTCTTGGTCTTTTTGCCGTTAACTTCCGGCGCATCGGCCTTCAGCCATGGGTATTTGCAGGCCGCATCAAGGGAGGCCCGCGAAAGATTCAGTCCGGCCGAATGCCCATTGTGCCTGAAGGTTTTTGTTTCCAGCCGGGTGAGCAGGCGCAGAGTTTGGGCGTTGCCTTCAAATCCGCCGATCCCGGCAGCCAATTGGTCCAGCGCTACTTCCCCGTTGTGGCCAAAGGGAGGATGGCCTAGATCATGGGCGAGGCAGGCGGTATCCACCACATCCGGGTCGCAGCCCAAGGCCGCCCCGAGCTCTCGTCCCACCTGGGCAACTTCCAGCGAGTGGGTTAGCCGGTTGCGCACAAAGTCATTCTGATTTGGCGCGACCACCTGGGTTTTGGCGCTCAACCGGCGCAGCGCCGAAGAGTGCAGCACGCGGGCACGGTCGCGCTCAAAAGCGGTACGGTAGGACTTTTTAGCTGGCTCGGGCACCCACCGTTGCGAATCGGCTTCGGTATATCCGGGGATCTGAGTCATGTTACCTAGTCTAGTGACATTTTGGCCTGCACACTGCGTTATCCACCAGTGGCGATTAACCGCCGGAAACGTCGAGCTCTGCGGCCTTGATCATTTCGCGATGCGCATCGCTCATCTCGCGGTTATCCAACCAGCCGTCGGGCACGTGAGTCTTCTTGGGGTGACCGGCACGCCCACGGGTACCTTCGGCGGCATCTCCGGGGTATGGCAGGTCAAGATCCAGCTGGTCCAACAGTTCACGAAGCACTGCCAAGGATGGCACCTGGGCCAGCTGCGAACGGATCTCTCCGCCCACCGGATAACCCTTAAAGTACCAGGCGATGTGCTTGCGGATATCGCGCATGCCCTTGCCCTCATCCTCGAAGAACTCGCTCAGTAGCTGGCCGTGACGGTACACGGTGTCAGCTACCTTGCGCACGCCGGGACGGAAACGATCCGCGCGGCCCTCAAAAGCGGCCTGCAGGTCGCCAAAAATCCATGGTCGACCCTGGCAGCCGCGTCCCACCATCACGCCGGCAGCTCCGGTCTGTTCGACCATATTGATCGCGTCTTCGGCGCTGAAAATATCGCCGTTGCCTAGCACTGGCATGTCATCCATGGCTTCGCGCAGGGTGGTGATTGCGTCCCAGTCCGAGTGGCCGGCGTAGTACTGGCCCGCGGTGCGCGCGTGCAGGGTTACTGCTGCGGCGCCATGATCGCGGGCGATCTTGGCGGACTCCAGGTAGGTCAGGTGATCCTTGTCGATACCGGTGCGTACCTTAACGGTCAGCGGGATATCGCCCTTGGCAGCCTCCGAGGTAGCAGCCTCGATAATCGAGGTGAACAAGTCGGTCTTCCATGGCAGGGCCGAGCCGCCACCCTTGCGGGTTACCTTGGGCACTGGGCAGCCGAAGTTCAGATCCACGTGATCGGCGAGGTTCTCATCCACGACCATGCGCACTGCCGCACGCACGGTTCCTGGGTCCACACCGTAGATCTGGATGGAGCGAATCTCTTCGTCCGGATCGTGCGAAATGATGCGCAACGACTCTGGGTTGCGTTCCACCAATGCGCGGGCGGTCACCATTTCGGTGACAAATAGCCCGCCGCCGTATTCGCGGCACAGCCGGCGGAAGGCGCGGTTGGTCACCCCAGCCATGGGCGCAAGAACCACCGGGGTATTAATGGTGAGCTTGCCCAGCTGCAAAGGTGGCAGCTTCAAAGTTGGGGTGTCATTCGGCGCATCAGTCAGGATCGTCACCTATCCATTATTGCCGATTTCCGCCCCGACGTAACTGAGATCTTCGTCAAGCCCCCAGCAGCACCGCCAAAATCACACTAATGAGCACCACAAGCCACGGGGTCAGCTTGCAAACTGTGAGCAATACAAAACCCAGCAGGGCCAGCACAAACGCCAGCGAAGTGTGGATCGAGCTGGTGAACACCGGGTCGTACAGCGCGGCGGTGAGAATGCCCAGAACCCCGGCGTTCACCCCGCGCATCATCGCCTGCGCTTTGGGCTTTGCACCTAGCTGAGAGTAGAACGGCAGGACCCCAATCAGCAGCAAAAAACCGGGCAGGAAAATCGCCACTAGCGCGATGGCCGCCCCGGCGACCGGTCCAACTCCCCCACTGGTGAACACACCCAAATAGGCAGCAAAGGTGAACAGCGGGCCGGGCATGGCTTGGGCCGCCCCGTACCCGGTGAGGAACGCTTCGTCCCCGATCAGCCCGGGGTCAACCAGCGCGCTGTGCAGCAGTGGCAGCACCACATGTCCGCCGCCAAAAACCAAGGAGCCACTGCGGTAGAACGCGTCGATAAAACCTAACAGTGGTGCGCCGGTGGCTGCGGCAGCCAACGGTAGACCCAGCAACAACAGTGCAAAGAGAGCCAAAGCGAGAATCCCAGTGGACCGCTTATGCGCAAAAACCAGCGTTCCACGTAAGGAACCGGCACCATCGCGGCAGAAAAAGTATCCGGCCACTGCGCCAGCGAGGATCGCTAGGATCTGACCAAGACCCCCACCAAGAAGTAATGCGCCACCGGCAGCCAGTACCGCAATCAGCGCTCGGGTCTTATCCGGGGCCAAGGATTTGGCCATGCCCATCACCGCTTGCGCCACAATAGCCACTGCAACGATCTTTAGTCCCCTTATGACCGAGGCGCCCACAGCGGTGTTAAACGCCGTCGCCCCATAGGCAATCGTGGCCATCAGCACCGCCGAGGGCAAAGTGAAGGCAATAAAAGCGGCCATCGCCCCGCGCCAGCCGGCACGGTGCAGTCCCAATCCAAAGCCCACCTGGCTGGAGGCCGGGCCGGGCAAAAACTGGCTCAGTGCCACCAGTTGCGCGTACGCCGACTCATCAACCCAACGACGTTTGAGCACCAACTCGTCACGGAAGTAACCCAAATGCGCCACCGGTCCACCAAAGGAAGTCAGCCCAAGTTTTAAGAAGACGCGGAAAACTTCTGTGGCTGTGCCGGGACTTTTCTGCGCTGCATGCATGGATTTGAGCATAGGGCCACCAAGCAAACAGCAGGTAAACCAATGGGACCCAGTTCAAAAACTGGATCCCATCGGTAATACTTGGCTCTAGCCGTCGCTGGCCAAAATATGCGTGGTCGAAATGACCGTCGCCTGCTCAACGCCGGCCAACGCATCAATCAGCGAGGCAAGAATGAACATGGACGAATCCACTTCCAACTTCACCGGATACTGGTGGATCAGCATCGCGACCATATCGCGAACCGCCTCAGCCACTTCATCATCGGACAACGCCGGGTTGTGCCCAACCAGAACATCCGAAGGAGCATCCTCGCGAGCCGGAACGTAGCTGACTGCAAAGGCCAGCGGCACTCCGCCTTCACTCTTAGGCTTATCGCGCAACACCAATGCCCCCTGGGCGCCGGTGTGCTCGTCCAACAGCATGCGCTGGGCCGAACCCACGGTCATCTTGGACGGATCCCACTGCTCATGGACCTCGTTATAGAAGTCCATGACCAGCTTGGTCAGCTCAACGCTACCGGTAGACAGATCCTCGATCACCCGATCGTTGGTGTCGAACACCGGTTCCGCCAAGGCACCTGGCTCCAAGATCACGTCGCGGGACACCTGAATTTCGTTCAGCCCCAGCGCCTTGCAGAAAGCCGCTGCCGCCTCGGCCGGATCGCCCGGGGTCACCGTGTAGCGAGCCTTGAGCTGCTGGACTTGATCGGCCGGAATCTGCTTGCGCAGCTGCTGAACCAACGCGGTGGCTACACCGCTTCGGCGCTGCTCGGAGGCAACTTCGACGTAAAGCCACAAACGCTGTGGGTGCAACGAGGAGGCAAACACCACACCAGCGCCGATGGCCACGCCATCAACGGTGGCTACCAGCGTGCGAGAGAACGGCGCGTCGCTGTTCTCGCGCAGCATGGTGCGGTCCTGATGGGCCTGCGGCGAGCGCGGATCACCAAAAACCTGTAGCAGTTCCAGGTCATCGCCTATGCGCCAGTCACGGAATTCCAGTTCGTTCATCGGGCTCTAGGCTCCGTTCAGACGCTCGGAAAGGTAGGCGGTGACCTGGTCCAAGGAAACACGTTCCTGAGCCATGGTGTCGCGCTCGCGAATGGTCACAGCCTGATCATCGAGGGTATCGAAGTCCACGGTGATGCAGAACGGGGTACCGATCTCATCCTGACGGCGGTAACGGCGACCGATCGCACCGGCATCATCGAAGTCGATGTTCCAGCGCTTGCGCAGCTCGGCAGCCAGTGCCTTGGCCTTTGGCGAAAGGTTCTCGTTGCGGCTTAGTGGCAAGACGGCAGCCTTGACCGGAGCCAGACGTGGGTCCAGTTTCAGCACGGTGCGCTTGTCCACGCCACCCTTGGTGTTTGGTGCTTCATCCTCGGTGTAAGCATCAACCAAGAACGCCATCATCGAACGGGTCAAGCCGAAGGAAGGCTCGATCACGTAAGGGGTGTAGCGTTCGCCGGTGGACTGGTTGAAGTACGAGAGTTCAGCGCCCGAAGCCTTAGCGTGGCTGGACAGGTCGTAGTCGGTGCGGTTGGCAACACCCATCAGCTCGCCCCACTCTGAACCCTGGAAACCGAAGCGGTATTCAAAGTCGATGGTGCCGGCCGAGTAGTGTGCGCGCTCGTCTTCAGGCACGTCGAACTGGCGCAGGTTTTCTTCCTTGATGCCCAGATCCAGGAACCATGCCCAGCAGTCAGTTACCCACTGGTCGAAGAACTTTGGTGCGTCCTCTGGAGCGGTGAAGAACTCGATTTCCATCTGCTCAAACTCGCGAGTACGGAAGATGAAGTTACCTGGGGTGATTTCGTTACGGAAGGCCTTACCGACCTGGCCGATACCAAATGGTGGCTTCTTACGTGATGCGGTGAGCACGTTGGCGAAGTTCACGAAGATGCCCTGAGCGGTCTCTGGACGCATGAAGGCCAGACCAGCTTCGGTATCTACTGGGCCCAAGAAGGTCTTCATTAGGCCGGAGAAATTCTGTGGTTCGGTGAACTGTCCCTTGGTGCCACAATCAGGGCAAGCGATCTCGCTCATGCCGTCCTTGGCTGGACGTCCCTTCTTGGCTTCAAAGGCCTCAATCAGGTGATCCTGACGGTGACGCTTGTGGCACTGGATGCACTCGACCAGTGGATCGGTGAAGGTAGCGACGTGTCCCGAGGCTTCCCAGACTGCCTTTGGCAAGATGATCGACGAGTCCAGGCCCACCATATCTTCGCGTCCGCGGACAAAGTTCTGCCACCACTCGCGCTTGATGTTTTCTTTGAGTTCAGTACCTAGGGGTCCGTAATCCCATGCGGAACGGGAACCACCGTAAATTTCACCAGCCTGGAAAACGAATCCTCGACGCTTTGCGAGGGAAATTACCTGGTCTAGCTTGGACTGTGGCGCCATATCAACTCCAATGGAAATTACGAGGCCGCTGGTTGCGGTCCGTAGAAAAATACATACCGTTCAAGGGTATCGTTTCCACGGCTCTCAGACTAAGCGAATGTGGGTAACACAAAAGTGAACTTCCCCGCTCTTGACTTTGTTGGACTGCCGAAGCGCCAGATATAGGGAAGAATAGAAGCTATGAGTGCCAACGAAGCTTTTGACCTAGAAATCCGCGACGAAACCATCCGCTTGGGCCAGCTGCTTAAACTGGCATCCCTCGCCGAAGACGGCATCCACGCCAAGGAGCTTATTTCCGAGGGCGTTGTTACCGTCAACGGAGCTGTCGATACCCGCCGCGGTGCGCAGATCCGCCCAGGCGACGTTGTCTGCGTGAATGGCGAATGTGTAAAGGTGACCTCGCAGCAGCAGTAATCTTTACTGCCCGAGCACAACCTTCTTGAGGAACGCGTCTACGTCCTCAAGTTCCTCTTTGCTAACCGAGTGACCGATCTGCGGATAGGTTTCGCTGGTCAGCTCGGTATGCTTCGAGACCCACCCCAAGGTGTATTCAACTTTGTCGCGGGTAATCACTGGGTCGGCTAGATCCCGTCCCCAGAACATCGGGATCGGATTTTCTTGCACCTTTGCGTCGTCAAAGATCTCCAGTCCCTGTGGCTCAACAGCGAATCCTGATAGGCCGACGACCGCGCCAATGGCATCGGGCTGGAACCTAGCCAATGAAGTAGCCATCGCCATTCCTTGGGAGAAGCCGAGCAAAGTCACCGACGAGTGCTGCTCGCTCAACGGCTCCAACAAAGACCACAGCGCCTGAACGCTTTGCCCTACCGCTTCCGTCGAATAATCGATTTCCTGAGTTAGTGGGAACCAGCTGTAGCCGGAACCTGCAGGCAGCGGTGCACGCACTGATAGGTAAGTGAATTCCTCGGGCAAGTATCGAGAGAGACCCATCAGATCTTGTTCGTTGGATCCGTAGCCATGAAGGAACACCAGCAAAGGTGTGCCGATACGAGAATCGTCGTTGCTAGAAATGATGGCGACCGGCGCAGTATCTGATGAAGTCATGATTCCAAGACTAACTAACCGATCGGCACATTCAGTAGAACACCGGTGATTAGTCGGCCTTTGGGCCAAGCAGATTAAACCGATGAGGTCGGTTTTGGAATGAAAGAATTTTTCGTTCACTAACGGGTTTGGTGTGCAGAGAATGTTGTGTGCTCTCAAGAGACTTCCGCAACGTCGTGAGCACTGACGCCGAAAGTTGAATCGCCTGAATTTTCTGCATGGCAGGGCTCACCCTGGGCATCGGAAAGCGCCATTGATTCGAGTCCACCGGAGACGTGCATCGATTAGTGAACGAAAATTTTTGTCATGAATAGCGCCGGATGACGTAAGTACACGCTTTGGCATCGTTGACTCAAGATGTAGTGACTGAAAAAACTTTTCATTTGGAGTCGATGGCGTGCATCCCCGAATTCCCAGAGGCCAAATAGCGCAAGAAGGATTTATGGCGGTCACCTTCAGGACCGTCGTTCGGGTTGAGGCTATAGATATTGGGTGTTGCTTAGTGACTGAAAATTTTTGTCACTCAAGATCCCGTGCTGCTGGTAGGCCAGTCAGCTACTCTCCGTCGCCGGCTGTCCGGCGTTCATCGGATATCCCAGAACCCGATCTACCTCCGGATTCATTTCCACAAGTGGTACCGGGATTATGTGCGGTCGCTGGGAGCCATGATCATCGAGGTGGTCACGTCCGTTTGCAATATTGACGCTTTCCGAAGTGACGATAGTGTTCACTCCGTGCGGTGATACCCATGATCTGGTGCCGTCGGGCCTAGCCGTGACCTTCCACCCCAGTGCATGCTTGAACATCTGATGCTGCTTACAGAGCAAGTGCGTATTTTCCCGGTTCGTGTTGCCACCGTGGGCCCAATCATCAATATGATCAATCTCGGATCGGTCCGCACTACGCCGACATCCTGGGAAGCAACAATGCACATCCCTGAGACGAAGCAGGTCCTTCATCGCCTGCGAGGGGCGGTAATTCCTGCGCTCAACATCGATCACTGCGCCGGTCCATGGATCGGTGAGCACCCTCTGGAATGATGGCGCATCTTTTGCCAACTGCACTGCGAGCCCGACCGGAATGGGCCCGTATCCTTCTAAATCAGCCAATGCTTTGGTGGGATCCACCAGCATCTCCAATGCAGGAATGGTGATAGAGAGTCGAGGCTTCAGCGGTGTACCCTGAGCGCCCGGCCATCCGTTGATCATTGCATCGGCGTATACATCCGCCAGGATCTGATCTTGCGTCCGCTCGTCTTTCGGGTCGTTGACCTGATCAGTAGCCCAGCGCAGCGAATTGGTGATCGACTTGATCACGTCGACACGGTGGTAGAGCTTTAGGCATCCCATGCCATTTTCCTCTTCCCACCAAGTGACCTTGCGAGCAGCCTCTGACTTCTTGTGTCGCTCCGCAGCTGCCTCTGGATTCAACCTGTCGTGATAACGGCGAGCTCGCTGATAAACAACATCGTCGTTTGCCGTTCTAGCCACCGGCAAAAGTACACGTTCCATAGTCGCGATCTGATCCGGTGCAAGGTCCTGAGCAAACTTGATGATGTGCTGAGCCGCTTTGCGGGTAATTTCACCCGCGGCCAGCGCGATCAGAGTGTCCTTGCAGACGTGCCGTAGCCCCTTAGCAGTGAACATCCGCTTGCTGACTTTACGAGGGCTTTCACGCAGGACAATTGCGGCTTCCGCAATGAAGTTGGAGTTTATGACCTGGTCATCGCTCGGATCAACGCCATAGAATTCCGCACTCCTCTGGGCTTCGCGAACTTCTTCAGGCGAGGCAGCGTACTGGGTAGCCAGCACCTCGGCAAAGCTAGTCCCGACCTGCTCAACCGAGTCAGCTAGAAGAGTTGAGGTTAGCGCATCAAGGCTGCTCTTCAGTCGCTGTACCTTGCCCAGCCGATCCAGCGCATCGCCGGGACCGTTCACGGGCCCGGCATCAAAGAGTTCATTAGCCAACTTCTTCATCGGTCCGTTATAGAGCTGATGGTCAACATGGTTAACAACGACGGAGTCCAAATGAGATTCCCTACGGGTGCCCGCAGGGTGCAACGGGAGACGATGTTCATCGTCATAATCTTCTACAAATTCTGGATTTCTCATGCTTAATTTTCCCACTCAGAACCGACATTTTGTACTAGTTAATGCCTACCTGTGGATACTCATTAGTATATTTTTACGATTATTTGCTCATGCGAACTGAGGGTCCGACCCGGCGCTCTCTGCGCCAACGGGCCGCCCTCCATCAAGAGGGATGCGCACTGCGTCATAGAAACCATCAAGGTCATCAGGGATTCAGATAGGCTCAAGAAATTACAGATCGATAAACATTTCAATATTCACTACGCCATACCAAAAACGCGTGGTTGACTAGCACAAAGGATTTCATTGCCTTGCTGTGAGCGCTTCGCCAGTAGAGCAGATTCAGCCCAACCAGAATTAGGTTCCATGAAAAGTTTCGAAGTAATTGAGGAGTACACCGAGGTCGACTCAACCGACACGTCCAGCTTCGGTTTTATAGAAGACTCTTCGTCCAGCGGATCAGGATTTATTGACACGGCGTTCGACCTAATGCAGGTTCTGATCGGTATTTGTGTGGTTCTCTTCTTGGCGGTCGTGGCCTTCATTATCTATTCCCAGGTGCGCAACTACCGCAAGATCAAGAGCGCTGGAATGGACCCACTAACCCTCGAGGCAGAATTGGCAACTCGGTTGGCACAATCAGATTTGCTCGCCCCGAAGAAGTCTCTGGAAGCTAAGTTGAATGAACTTGCCGATCTTCGCACCCGCGGAGTCATCTCCGGGGAAGAGTACGAGCAGGCTCGCCGCGACGCGCTCAAGGAATAAAGGGCACGGTGTTGCAGATCATCCCTGAGACTGATTGACGGAACGTTACCACAGGGTAACAATATGAATTGTGTCTAAAGACTTTGATTTCGAAACCAGCAACTCCACGGAAAAAACGCTCCATCCTTGGCGCCGCTATGTTGCCCTAGGTGATTCATTCACCGAAGGGATCGGCGATCCAGATCCATCAAATGCAGGACAGCATCTTGGCTGGGCCGACCGTCTGGCCCAGGAGCTAAGCACCTCAGTCTCGGACTTCGCCTACGCAAACTTGGCGATCCGCGGCAGGCTAATCGGCCAGATTGTCGCCGAGCAGTTGGCGCCGGCGATTGACCTGAAGCCGGACTTGATTTCGCTGTGCGCGGGCGGCAATGACGTACTGCGCCCGGGCGGAGACCCGGATAAGATCGCGGACATTCTTGACGGCGCGGTCTCCAAGCTCAGCGCCACCGGTGCGACGGTGCTCCTTGTTACCGGTCCAGATATTCGCGATACTCCGGTGCTCGGAAGCATCCGCGGCAAGGTCGCGATCTACAACGAGAATGTGCGCGCCGTCGCCGCTCGCTACGACGCGATCGTGGGCGATATGTGGGCCCTGCGTGAACTGCACCAACCGCAGATGTGGGCACCGGACCGCCTGCACTTCTCCCCTCTGGGGCATCAGCGAATCGCCGCCATGGCGCTGGATTCACTCAACGTACCGCACACCTTGGATACCAAGGTGGAGCCGGTGCAGGATCTACGCACATGGCGCGAGGCACGCTTTGAGGATCTGCACTGGGCGCGCGAACATTTGGCTCCATGGGTGCTGCGTCGTTTACGTCACCAGTCGTCGGGTGATGGCATCAGCGCAAAGCGTCCGTCGGCCACACCATTTACCGTGGCTAAGCCCAATGATTCTCTCGGCGCCGGCGACTGCGCACAATAGGGATTAGATAACAGCAAAATAGTAGGGACAGCATCCACCGAAAACTGGTGGCGGCTGTCCCTACTGTTGTATGGGCTCTTGTATGGGCCGACTTCTTTAGCGGTTAAAAACCGTTGTGCGCAGAACACCATCGAGCTGATGCGCGTCGGTCAAAAAACCATCGTGCCCAATCGGGGAATCAATAAAGTGCACCGGCACCGGCGTTGGCAGTGCCGCGGCTAACTTGTGCGATTGCTCCGGGAAGTACAGACGGTCCGAGCTCACAGCGACCACCAGCACGTTCACATTTTCCAGCCTCGCCAAGGCGGAACCCAGCGAGTCGTGACCGCGCGCCACGTCGTGGCTCATCAGCGCTTCGGTCAATAGCAGGTAGCTATTGGCATCAAAGCGGTTGGCCAGCTTCGTGGCCTGGTGATCCAGGTAGCTTTCCACTTGGTAACGACCGCGCGGCCCAGAGAGTTTGCCCGTGGGCGCCTCGCCAGGCTGTGCGGTGCGACCAAAGCGCGCCTCAAGTTCAGCTTCCGAACGGTACGTGATGTGCGCCAGACGCCGAGCCAGGCCTAGCCCGGCATGTGGGCGCGCATCGTTGGCGTAATAGTCTCCGCCAGCAAAGTTCGCATCCAGCCTGATGGACTGGGTCTGCACCTGAGCGAAGGCGATCTGTTCCGCGGTGGCTTGGGCACTAGATGCCATCACCACCAGGTTTTTGACCTGCTCGGGGAATTCAACGGCATACTCCAAGGCTCGCGCCCCACCCATGGAACCACCAATCACCGCATGCCAGGAGCTAATTCCTAGCTGGGCGGCCAGACGCGCTTCAAGGCGCACCGAATCCTTGATGGTGACAAAGGGAAAGCGCGAACCATAGGGCACACCGTGTGCGTCCGGCGAAGCCGGCCCGGTGGATCCATTACAACCGCCGACCATGTTAACGGCGAGAACGAAGTACTTTGTGGTGTCGATCGTGGCCCCGGGGCCGATAAAGCCGTCCCACCATCCGGGTAGGGATGAATGCCCCTGGGCGACATGTGCGTCGCCGGTCAAAGCATGCATCACCAGCACGGCGTTGGAGCCATCGGCGCTCAGCTTGCCCCACGTTTCGTAGGCGAGTTCTACCTGTGGCAGGTAGCCGCCAAACTCAAAGTGGTACTCCCCCACAGCGCTACGGCGCGTCATGCCGTCTTGGCCGTGGGCGAGCGGTGTTTCTTCGTTGGTTGCAATGGATGCCATACCTAGAGCGTTTCCTGCAATTCCTTATTCTCAAGGGCTGCCACAGCGTTAAAGCCCAACTGGAGATCGGCCAAAATGTCCTTGATATTTTCTAGTCCGACGCTCAAGCGCACCAAGCCGGGGCTTACGCCCGCGGCAAGCTGATCGGCCTCGGAGAGCTGAGCGTGGGTGGTGGACGCCGGGTGGATGGCCAGCGAGCGCACATCGCCGATGTTGGCCACATGGGAGTGCAGCTCAAGGGCGTTTACAAAGGCTTGGCCTGCCGGCGCACCGCCAGAAAGCTCAAAGGCGAGCACCGATCCGGCGCCGTGCTGGCTGTACTTCTTGGCGCGCTCAAACCATGGTGAGGAGGCTAGGCCCGCATAGGCGACCTGCTGCACTTCATCACGGGCTTCGAGCCAGTTGGCCACTTCCCGCGCGTTTTCACCGTGGCGCTCAACGCGCAGGGACAGGGTTTCTAGCCCCTGGGCGATCAAGAACGCGTTAAAAGGTGACAGCGCCGAACCCAAATCGCGCAAGAGCTGGACTCGCGCCTTGAGGATGTAGGCCAGGTTGGCGCCGAGGATGCCGTTCACGCCAAGATCGCGAGCAAAAACCAGGCCGTTGTAGGACTCGTCCGGGGTATTAAAGCCCGGGAAGCGCTGCGGGTCCTTGGCAAAGTCGAAGTTGCCCGAGTCCACAATCACCCCGGCGATCGCGTTGCCGTGACCGCCCAGGAATTTGGTGGCCGAGTGGATGACGATGTCAGCCCCAAATTCGATCGGGCGGATCAGGTACGGAGTGGCCAGGGTGTTATCCACCAGCAGCGGCACTCCATTTTCATGGGCGATCTTGGCGATTTCTTCGATGTCCAGCACGTCTTGGCGTGGGTTGGAAATGGTTTCGCCGAAGAACGCCTTGGTGTTTGGGCGCACCGCGTCGCGCCAATCCTGCAGGTTATCCGGGTCGGCCACAAAGCTGACCTCGATGCCCAGGCGCTTAAGCGTGTGCTTGAGCAGGTTCTGGGTTCCGCCGTACAAACTTGGGCTGGCCACCAGGTGATCGCCGGACTCGGCGAGGTTCAGGATGGCCAAGGTGGTCGCGGCCTGTCCGGAGGACAGCAACAGCGCACCCACGCCGCCTTCTAGATCGGCGATGCGAGTTTCTACTGCGTCGGTGGTGGGGTTGCCGATGCGGGTGTAGATCGGTTCCAGTTCCTGCAGCGCAAAACGGGCTGCGGCACTTTCTGCGTTTGGGAAGACGAAGGAAGTGGTCTGGAAGATCGGTAACGCCCGGGCACCGGTGGTTGGATCTGGGGTCTGCCCGGAGTGGATCTGACGGGTTTCAAATGACCAGTTATTGCTCATGGTTTCCTCCAAAAATAGTTCTGTGACTTTTGGGGTAGACCACTGAGAAGACACCGACAGGAAGATCCTTGTCAGGGTAGCTTCGTCAAGGCACTTCCAGGGTTACCCGCGCTTGTCCTTAGCAGCTTTTTGCTCTTAAGGGCCAGGTCTTCACCCGGGGCACCCCACCGCGGTTGGAGGGTTGCCGCCCAGTAAGCCGGGGCTTGTTACTGGGACTCATGACCTACTTCCAGTGTGCCCGAAAACCGAAGATTTTTGCAATGTGAGAGCGCAAAATGGGTAGCAATCGGTCATATTTCGCGCCAGGCGCGATTTGGGTGCAGAGAATTCGATCACCGATAAAAAATTAGGCTTGCCTAAGTAGAGACTGTCATCACATGTTGTCATGATGGGCACATGATGAGGTTAGATCACGTAAGTTATGCCTGCGGCCCAGATGGGCTGTTGCCAACCGCGCAGAGAATCTCCGAGGCCTTGGGTTTGGAGTTCGTTAAGGGAGGCGTGCATCCGCGCTTCGGAACACGTAATGTCATCTTCCCGTTGAAGCATGGTCAGTATCTGGAAGTGGTTGAAGTGCTCAACCACCCCGCCAGCGACAAGGCCCCTTTTGGCCAAGCGGTACGAGCGCGTTCAGAGCTCGGCGGCGGCTGGATGGGCTGGTGCGTTTCGGTGGACGATCTGTCCAGCGCCGAAGACCGGTTGGGTCGCAAGTCGGTTCCAGGCAACCGCAAGTTCCCCGATGGTCGCGAGCTGACCTGGCAGCAGATCGGCATTAAGGGTTTGATCGCCGACCCGCAGTGCCCGTACCTGATTTCCTGGGACGAAGAAGCCAAGGATCTGCACCCTTCCAAGGCACTTGAACCGAGCGGCGCGATCAGCGAGATCACCATTGCCGGCTCGCGTGATCGTGTGCTGGAATGGTTGGGGCAACCTGAAAACGTGCATCTTGGCCCGGTGGTTATGGACTACGAGGCACCCAACGGTACCCCGGGAATCATGACGGTGACCTTCGAGACCGAAAACGGTCCGGTTGTGCTGTAGCAACGTTTTTCAAAGGTAGGCGGGGACAATGGCGTCCCCACCTACCTCTTTTTATGTGCTGTTTTTTCGGCTAGCTACCGATCCCGATCGCCGGACCGATCAGGGCATAACCAACAAAGCCGATGGCATCAAGTAAGAAGTGCGCGATCACCAGTGGCATCACTCGACCGTACTTTTGATAAACCCAGCCGAACACCACACCCATGAGCATATTGCCGATCATCGGCCCCACTCCTTGGTACAGGTGGTAACTGCCGCGGATCGCTGCCGAGCCGATGATCGTGGTCCACAATCCTAGGTTCAGCTTCTTTGCGTAGGTGAACAGGAAGCCGAGCATGAGCACTTCTTCCAGAACCGCATGGCGCACCGCCGAGAGTAACAACACCGGTACGCTCCACCAGTAGTCCCCTAGGTTGGCCGCCGAGATCGCGGTGGTGATCCCCAGTGCTCGGCCGGCTGCATAAACGCCTAGGGTGCCAAGCCCCATGGCTAGGAACAGGCCGGCTCCAAAGAGCGCATCCTTGCCCTGGGTGCGTAGGTCAAAACCGATCTCCCGAACCCCTCGCCCGGTGCTGCGCTTCATCAGGTAGAGGGCCAGCAGCACCGGTACCAAGGCAAAGAGGATATCGAGTAGCTGGTAGGAGAAGTCAAAAAATTCTCGGCTGCTCAGTTGGTTGTTCAGCGACGTGGTCTGTTCGCGCAACGGTCCGCGGGTGAGTTTGTCGGCAAAGCTAAGAATCGAATACACCGCGCTTTGGCCCAAAGACAAAGCTAGGACCACAACGATCTCAAATTTCAGGATCTTTCGTGTTGGGCTTGGCCCAAATTCTTCGACACTCACGCAATAGATCATAGGCTGATTAGGCTGTGTTTAGGCTGAGGTAGCCTAAAGGTAGTGAAGTAAAGGAGCATGAGTGAGTCGTCCTGCCACCAGCGAAGAACTACGTATCGCCCGCCAATTACGCCCCGATCTTTCATGGGAAGATGCCGGAGTTAATGAGGGCGGCCAGTTCCACAAGGTAGTCATCGCCAATCCGCATTCGGTGATTCGCATGGCCCGCACTCCCCAAGCTAGCGCGCAGATGCAGCGTTCGGTGAAGCTGCTGGAGCAGCTTTCCGGTCAGCTGGATTATCAGATCCCGGTGGCGACCTCGCAGATTCTGCAGGTTGACGGGCTCAGTTCGGTGGCCATGAGTTTCGTCCCTGGCAGTGCCCACGAACCGCACTATGGGGATCCGAAAGTTTTGGGAAAGCTGGTTAATGATCTGGCTGCTGTTGAATTGGAACCTCTGAGCAAGTATCTGGCCAAGCCCTTTGCTTTCCGCGGTGAGTGGACCGAAAAACGCCAGCAGCAGTGTTTCGACGCCTTGCCCGATCAACTGCGTGGGGCTGCCAGAAGGCTTTGGGCACAGCTAGATGAGCTGGCCCAGGTCCCGCCGGGGTTGGTCCACGGCGATCTACTGGACACAATATGCACTGGGTGGGTGAAGAGCTGATCGGCATCCTGGACTGGGATCTTGCCGCGGCGTGGGATCCTGCGCTGAATACCGCGTAACTGAGCCTGTGGCACGGTCTTCAGATGGTGGATCTGATCGCACCGAATCGGGACGAAGCCTATCGAGCAAAAATCTGGCTTGGCCTGATGAGTTTGGAGCGGCTCTCCGATACCCTTTTGCGCGCCGATGATCGGAACATCGACAAGCTGATAGACAAGATTGGGCCGCGAATCCTAGAGGCCGCGCAGGCGATGAAGAACTGATGGTTAAACCTCTGGACCCCTGTCCCAACGAAGCGACCCAACGACTCGCGCATTGCCGTGGAGCGCACAAACTGAAGCTCATCGGTGAAGGTGTCGAGTTTCTGTTTTTCAGCGCGGCCATCGGGACGCATTATGAAGGCTACCGTGTACCGCGAGCACGTGTTTATGACACCACAAACAATCCAGCTACTCCAGCTTTGGGCCTGCAACACAAGGAACTAGAACTCAGCGCCTGGGCGCTAGATCACGCGGTGCCCTCTGCCCGGCCAACGGATGTAGTTGATCAAGATGGGTATCCGATCCTGATCACGCAAATCATTGAAGACGACGAAGTGTCATTGGACCAACAAGCGTTGGGCGCGTTGCTGGCACATATGCATAAACAGAAACCGACCAATGATGCAGTTGAAAAGTACTCGGGTACTTATCGCTACCTCGCCCAGCGAATAAGCGATCGTTACGCCAGGCTCAGCGCAGAGCATCCGTTGCCTTCCTTGCCCGAAGAAACAATTCTGGCTTCGTTGCTCGAACGATCTTTGCACCGGGTTAGCTTGCTGCATCTAGATATACGTCGGCAGAACATTCGGGCGATGAACGGCAAACCACGGGCACTCATTGACTGGAGCAACGCACTTGTTGCCGCTCCGGAGCTCGAACTGGCTCGGATTCAGGAGTATTCTGCGATTCCAGAAAATGGTTTGAACTTCTCTGAAATCAGCGACGGGTACAGGTTTAATTCTGGCGCTTTCGACGAATCCACACCT
Organism: Glutamicibacter sp. MOO4; assembly: GCF_056934395.1. Classification (NCBI taxonomy): domain Bacteria; kingdom Bacillati; phylum Actinomycetota; class Actinomycetes; order Micrococcales; family Micrococcaceae; genus Glutamicibacter; species Glutamicibacter sp. MOO4. Next base: position 373,243 of record NZ_CM167800.1, on the reverse strand, counting down.
GCTTGGAGCATTGCGCGGCTGGACGCAGCGCTCATGCTTGCCGGCGTTTTTACCTCGGTGAGCCCCAGAGAGGATCTGGCCGAGCTGTTCCTCAGAAGGGCAAGAGCGATACTACTCGATCTCTAGATTCTTATCACGGGGCAACAAAAAACCCACCTGAGCAAGAAGCTCAGGTGGGTTTTTAGCGCAACACTAGTGATGCGAAAAGTGGTTAGCTCAGGGCTGCGATAGCTGCATCGTAGTCTGGCTCGGTGGTGATTTCAGGAACAACCTGGGTGTAGGTCACCTTGCCGGTTTCGTCCAAGACGATGACCGAGCGGGCCAACAGGCCAGCCAGTGGACCGTCGATCTGGGTTACGCCGTAATCCGAACCGAAGTCCGAACGGAAGACCGAAGCAGCCGAAACATTCTCGATGTTCTCTGCACCGCAGAAGCGGCCCAGTGCGAATGGCAGGTCAGCAGAAACGCACACAACGGTGGTGTTCTCCAGGCCAGCAGCCAGCTCGTTGAATTGACGAACGCTGGCAGCGCAAACGCCGGTATCAACCGATGGGAAGATGTTCAGGACAACGCGACGGCCAACCAGCGAATCGCTGGTGAGGTCCGCAAGGTCGGTGTCGGTGAGGGTGAATGATGGAGCCTGCGCGCCTACGGCTGGCAGTTCACCAATGGTCTGTACGGGAGTTCCCTTAAAAGCAGTATTAGCCATGGTTCTTGTTTATCACGAATGCCTATTTGACTGCCAGATTTTCGACAAACCGGCCAGAACAAGTCGTGGGGTTTAGATTCATGCCATACTTGCGACCATGAGCTTGAGTAAGGACTACGATTCCTACGCGGCAAAGATGCGCGACCTGACTCTTACTGGCACCGATCTCGAAACGGCAGCACGGTTTGTGGACATGCTGTGTCCGCGCGGCTCAAGAATTCTTGATATTGGGTGCGGCATCGGAAATTCGGTTAATGCACTGCGACAGCGCGGACATCAAGCCTTTGGGATTGATCCGACTCCAGAAGTTCTGAAGGTGGCTGAGGAGTTGTTTGATGAGCGTTGGTTTAGCCAACTTGGTGCTGGACAGTTAGACGCGGACGTCATGCAAGCGAACGGACTGCCGATTAGTTTTGATGCCATCGTGCTTGCGGGAAACGTCCCAGCATTCTTGCCCGAAGAAGAGTTTGCGGGGTTGTTCATCTCAGCTCAACATCTGCTGAGCGATTCAGGTGTGCTGGTCATTGGAACAACGGCAGAAGCTAAAGGTGGCACGGAGCAACAAGACGAGCTGTTTGATGGATCACAGCTGCAGCTAGTTGGCCGATTCTCAGATTGGCACCTTTCTGCTTTTGATTCCTTGGCTGACTGGTCCGTCAGTGTGTACGCCAAAAGCCAGAAAAGAAATGGTTTCACTGCCCCTGACGGGATCTTCGTCTTGACTGCCTGAGTCATCGTGCGGGTCGAGAGGTTTCGATATGATTGCTGCCATGCGTTGGATGGACAAGTGCTTCAATGAGAGCGATTGCAAGCGAGATCCCGAGCTAGACGTTTTTCGAGACTCAGTCTGGGAGCTCACACACGATGGACAGCTCCGCGGGTGGCTGACTACTTCGGTAAGCATCATGCGCTCATTCCCCTTCTTGTGGGAACAACAAGAATGCATGTGGTGGCAGACTCATTGGACTGATGGTCAACACGATCTTGTTGAGGAAGATTACGGACCGGGCTGGTACACGGTGAATGAGCTTCGCGATGGTTACCTCTTGGCCGACGATCCGGCAACGCGAATCGAAACTAGATTTGAAGCACGACTCCTAGCGGGTACAGAACACCACTTGCTGTGGGAGAAACTGGATCATGGCTCCATTGGTTAGTGCCTTCCACGCCAGATCATTTTGATTCAACGCGTTCGTGCCCCAACTTCTACTCAGAAGCACAAACACCTTGGCAGGTTCGTCAGCGCACCATCTGGCCTGCTTGATAAACACTGTGCGTCAAATTCATTCCCGGACGATAAGCCAAGTGTGCAGCGCCCGGAGCATCAAGTACGTGAAGGTCTGCACGTTTGCCAACCTCGATGGAACCCACTTGATCGGCAATGCCCAGTGCCAGCGCTCCCCCATAGGTGGCCGCCTCGATGGCTTCGGCCAAAGACAGGTTCATCTGCAACACCGCCGTAGCCACGCAGAAGTTCATGTTGCTGGTGTAGCTGGTCCCGGGATTGCAGTTACTCGCCAGGGCAATGCTCACCCCAGCGTCCAATAGTTCGCGTCCTGGGGCCAGCGGCTGTCTGGTCGATAAGTCGCAGGCAGGCAGACAGGTGGCTACAGTTCCTGGCTTCCCGGAGCGAGTCTGGCGATCCCACTTGCTCCAGCTTCCGGCGAGCGCGTGGATATCCGAGTCGTCTAGGTAATTTACGTGGTCTACCGAATGGCTACCGAATTCAACAGCCAGCTTCACCCCGGGGCCTGCACCCAGCTGGTTTCCGTGAACTTTCGTCGACAGATTTTTGTCTTGGGCTGCTTGCAGAACGCGACGGGTTTGCTCCTCGTTGAAGGCTCCGCGTTCGCAGAATACATCAACAAAGTCGACCTGCTCTGCCACTGCATCAAGCATGGGACCGGCAACCAGGTCGGTATATTCATCAGCGTCGGAGCCGGCGGGAACCAGATGCGCACCAAGGAAAGTGAGGGTATCGACGATTGGTTCACCCAAGCGTGCATGGCGGATCTCCTCAGTCAGCTCCAAACCGTAGCCGGTTTTGGTTTCCATCCATGTTGTTCCCATGGATAGGGCTTCGGCACGGCGGGAGGTGACTAGCTCGGTGAGCTCGTCATCGGTCAGGTTTCTGGTGGCTGAGGTGGTGACCGCAATTCCGCCGGCTGCGTAGGACTGGCCGGCCATGCGGGCAACAAACTCTTCGGCTCGGTCTCCCCCAAAGATCAGGTGGCTGTGTGAGTCGACCCAGCCTGGCAGCACGGTTTTTCCCGTTAGGTCGTGAACTGTATCGGCAGCTGGCGCTTCATCAGCGGCGCCGATCCACTGGATCCGGTCCTCACAGATGAGTACCGCCGCGTCCTGCAACACGCTGCCGGTGGCATCAACGGTGACAAGTTGAGCGATATTCGTCAGCAATGTTGTACCCATGGGATAGCCTTTCCAGTTATCTACCGTAGCTCGCCGCGTGCAAGCGATTAACAATTTCCCTACTCTTCTTGAGCCTACGCGGTAGGGATCTGAAGTTTTTGTTCTCGCCCAGTTTCGAATCCGGGATTTCAGACGTGCGTCTCGAAGGGGTAGATACAACAAAAACCTCGGTCCCTACCGAGCATCCGCAAGTGATGTTCTATAGGGACCGAGGCCGTTGATGAGTTGGTGATTCCAGCTTTGCTTTAGCCCTTGGTTGCTCCGGCGAGCAGACCTCGAACGAAGAAGCGTTGCAGTGCAAAGAACACTGCCAATGGAACGATCATCGAAATGAACGCGCCCGCGGTGAGCAGCTCCCACGATTGTCCGTAGGTACCCGAGAGATCCTGCAATGCTTTGGTAATCGGTAGTTCTCCACCGGAGGTGAAGACGGTTGCCACCAAGAGGTCATTCCATACCCAGAGGAATTGGAAAATTCCGAAAGATGCAATCGCGGGCATGGACAAGGGAAGAACAATTCTCGAGAAGATCTTTCCATGACCAGCACCATCAACTCGGGCGGCCTCGATGACTTCGTTAGGGATTTCCGAAATGAAGTTGTGCAGCATGAATATTGCTAGCGGCAAGGCAATGATGGTGTGGGCAATCCAGACCTTGGCATAGGCACCGTCAAGTCCGTTGATGCCCAACCCCGGCAGGATAAACAGCCCACCGATTTTCACTCCGTCCGAAAATAGCTGAAGCAACGGAACCAGCACCATTTGGATCGGAACAATCTGTAGGGCAAACACCAAAACGAACAGCGTATTGCGACCTTTAAAATTGATCCAAGCAAACGCGTAGGCCGCGAGGCTGGCAATGATGATCGGTATGATCGCCGCCGGAATGGTGATGACCAGCGAGTTCAAGAATGCCTTGGACAACGGCAAGCTATCACCCGAGGCGAAGGCCTGAGCGTAATTGTCCAACGTGAATGACGGGTTAGACAGGGCCGTCCACCAGCCCGAGGTCTTGATGTCATCTGCTTGCCTGAACGAGGAAACAAATAGGCCAAAGGTAGGGATGGTCCATACCGCAGCAATGATAAATGCGGCAAAGGTAGCCCCGCGCGAAGTGGTGGCCTTACGCAGCTTCCCGCTGGTTTTTTCGGTGGCCTTGAGCAGGCGCCGAGATGATTCGCTGACGGCGCTCATCAGATGCCCCTTTGTTTATTGTGCTGTCGAACGTTGTAGATGATGATCGGCAAAACCAAGATAAACAAGATGACTGCCAACGCCGAGCTGTAGCCGGTGCGGGCACCGAGCTGGAACTGGCGCACCATCTCGAAGGCGAGCACCGTGGTATCTGAACGGCCACCGGTCATCGATGAGACGATGTCGTAAACCTTGAGCGAAGCAATCGAAATGGTGGTCAAGACAACGATCACCGAAGAACGAATCCCGGGAAGAGTGACATTAGCGAAGCGCTGCCATGGGCTTGCCCCATCAAGGTCAGCTGCTTCAAGTTGCTCAGTAGGTACACCCTTGATCGCTGCGGAGAGGATCACCATGGCGAATCCGGCTTGTGTCCAGATCAAGATGATGACCAGGAACAGTGTGTTCCATGGTTCAAGCCCGAGCCAGTCAACAGGTTTAGCACCAAATGCGGTGATGATGGCATTCAGAACACCGATCTGGTCGCCTTGACGGGTGTCGTAGAAGAACTTAAAAATGATCGATGCGCCGACAAATGAAATTGCCATTGGCATGAACACCAGAAGTTTGAAGAACTTCTCGCCGCGGCTCTTATCGATGAACACTGCATAGGCCAGGCCGATAATCGTTGACACCACGGGAGCTACCAGTACCCAAACCAAGGTATTGAGCAACGCGGTCACACCATCAGGGCTAGTGAAGACCCAGACAAAGTTCGAAAGTCCGACAAAGCCGGATCCGTCATTGGCCATAAATGCGCTGAACGCGGTTCTGATGGTTGGGTAGATCAACCCGATGGCGAGCAACAACGCTGCCGGGGCCAAAAAGCCTGTGAGTTGAAGTAGGGAGCCTGCGCCGTGACGTGAGCGTCGGTCCATGAAAAAGAGTATCGCGCCGAGCACGGCAGCAATCGCGGCAACCCACATCACTGAGTTGTACAGCCCTAGGATCAGCAAGATGATGACCGGAACTAGTACGGCGGCGGCAAGCCGAACGATGGTGAAGGCGCGGCCTCGTTTAGTGGCTAGCTCTACAAAAGCCAGAATCACAAAGACCAGCACGCCGAAAGCGAGAAGAACTATAGGGATTTGGCCCAGCGGTGGCACACCAGCAAGCCACTGGAAAAATTCAGACATAACAGACAACTCCCACAACGCCGTCAATGGCCGGCAGAACCGGCCATTGACGATGAGTTAATCGGTGACTAAGAGTCATAACCGGACTGAATGTTTTCAAGCACTTCCTTGGTGGACTTGCCATCAACCCAGTCCACTAGTCCCTTCCAGAAGGAGTCGGAACCGACGCTCTTTGGCATCAAGTCCGAACCATCAAAGCGGAAGGTGGTATTTGGATCCTGGAGAAGCTCAACAGCGGAGCGCAGCAGGTCGCTGCTGGCATTTTTAGGATCCAGTCCGGAGTTTGCAGAAATGACGCCACCGAGTGAAACGCGGCTATTGGCCCAGTCTGCGCTGGCTAGGTATTCCTGAACCTTGGCGGTGTCTTCATCGTTGGAGAAGGCAGCAACAAATTCGCCACCGCCAACGACGGATACCGGATCATCGGCCTTAGCAGGTGGGGCAACAAACGCCCAGACATCTCCATCTGGTGCAACGGTGGTCTTTTTACCGTCAGCATTCTTGGAGTCCAAAACATAACCTTCCAAGAAGGATGCCTGGTGGGTCAGTGGGCAGGTTCCCTTGGCCACTGCGGTGGCCACGTCGCCGAATGCGGTGGAGTTGATCGACTTAACGTCACCATATCCGGCATTCACCTGCTTTGGATCCAACAGGATCTTTCCCACCGATTCGAAGGCACTGGTGACTTCTGGGGAAGTAAATTCTAGATCGCCAGCAACCCACTTGTCGTAGGCTTCGGTTCCGGCCTGACGCAGTACGGCGTCTTCAATCCAGTCGGTGCCCGGCCAGCCTGAGGCTTCACCTGAAGCAAATCCGGCACACCACGCTGGCTCGTTGGTCTTCTTAGAAATCTCGGTGCCAAGGTTGGTCATCTCGTCCCAGGTCTTCGGTACGCTCACACCCCACTCTTCGAACTGCTTTGGTGAGTACCAGACATAACCCTTGACGCTGGCCATCAGTGGAACACCGTACTGGACGCCTTCAACCTTGCCGTAGTTCTGCCAGTCTTCGGACCAGTTGCTTTGCAGTTGGCTCTGCACTGCTTCGGGAAGTTTTTGTACCTTGCCTTGCGCCACGGTGGCCTGCAGAAGACCCGGCTGCGGGAATACGGCCAAGTCTGGGGTGTCTCCACCTTGGACCTTGATGCCGATCTGAGATTCAAAGTTCTTGTCGCCCGTGTAGCGGATCTTGATGTTGTTCTCCTCGGACCACTTGGCCCAAGACTTTTCCAACAATTTGGCTTCGAGGCCGGTCACCGGACCATAGATGTCAACAACACCATCGGCCTTACCTACTTGGGCTTCGCCTCCGCCACCACCGGAAGCATTAGGGTCATTCGGGTCTGCACCGCCGGAGCATCCTGCCAGAAGCATGCTGATCGCTGCCACTGAAATAAGCGGCGCGAACTTCAATCCGCGTTTTGTACTTTTCATGCTGTCCTCCACGTTGAGTAGCACCGAGCGCGTTAATCCGGCCTGGCGCGAATGATCTCTCTTATAGTGACGTAGATCATCGACGCGCGTCAACACTTGCGCTTAAATGCACAGCAGAAAGTAGATTATGACTTTGGTTTGGGAGCCGGGCCGGAGCTTTGACGGACAGCCATTTCTGGGGAGACTAGCTCTTGAATGACTTGAGGAACCCGGGCTTCAATCCCTTGCACCAGTGCATCAACGGCCTTCTGGGAGATACGTTCGCCAGGGGGCGCCACTGTGGTCAAGGCAGGAGCAACCATCTCGGCTGATCGACCGCTCACGCCCAACGCGATGACCGAAAGGTCCTGCGGAATTTGCAAGGAGGCCATACCTGCGGCGTTCACGAAGCCAGCGGTGGCGAACTCTTTCAGGCCCAGTACAGCCGTGGGACGCGAGGCTAATTGCAGGTAGGTTTCCAGCGCTTCGCGGCCACCGCGAGCGTTGTTCTCCACCGGGGCTTCAAGCATCGGAATATTTCGCGCCGCCGCTGCTTGGGCGATGGCTCGAGCGGTACGGATGGCCGGGCCGTTGCCGGCTTGTTGATCTTCCACAGACACGTTGATGTACATGATCGATTGGTGACCGAGATCGGCTAGGTAATCCACCGCGATGCGTCCGGCTTCGGCAAAATTATTGTCGACATAGGACAGATCATCGGCGTCATCGGGACGGCCAATGGAAGCAAAAGGGATCTTGGCCCGACGCAGGACATCAAAGCGCGGATCGTTGACCGAGACCTCCATAAGCAGCACACCGGCGACCAGCTTTTGGCCGACCAAACTCTCCAAGCCCATCACATCGGTCGTGGGATTAGACCAGAGCAGCATGTGATAACCCAGCACACGAGCACGTTCCATGGCCGCGGTGACGTACTCGAACTCGGTGGAGGAATAGCCGTCAACACTGGTGGGAAAGTGCAAAGCCAGGATGCCGCGACGCGACCCAGCCAAGCCCTGGGCAAAAGCATCCGGGGTGTAGTTTAGCTCCCGCATGGCTGCCAGAACTTTGGCTTTGGTCGCATCGGAAATAGTTCGCCGGCCACTGATCGCGTAGGACACGGTACTGGGAGAAACTCCGGCTAGGCGCGCCACGTCGTCCCTTGTAGCCATCAGTCCTCCGCCTTTGGTTGTGCTGACACGTAGTTCCTATTGAAACACGTCGGCGGGCGTTGTACCGGTTCAGCGGCTGGCGATAAATGCCTGAACGCAGGCTTCAATATCCTGCGCAGAGTGGGCGGCAGAGAGCTGAACACGAATGCGTGCAGCTCCCTTAGGCACTACGGGGTAGCTAAAGGCCGTGACAAATACGCCGCGTTCGAGCATCTTGGCTGCCACGTCGGCGGCCTTGATTGCATCGCCGAACATTACCGGGATGATCGCATGTTCACCGTCGAGCAGTTCGAAGCCCTCTTCGCTCATCCGGCGGCGGAAGTGCGCTGCATTTTCGAACAGCTTTTCGCGCAGTTCCCCGGAGTCCACTACAAGTTCCAGGGCTTTGATCGTGGCGGCAACAATTGAGGGAGCCAAAGAATTGGAGAACAGGTAAGGACGGGCTTTTTGGCGCAGCATTGCCACGATTTCACCGCGTCCTGAGACGTAACCGCCGGAAGCTCCACCGAGGGCTTTGCCAAAAGTACCGGTGTAGATATCCACCCGGTCAGAGACCCCAGCATGTTCCGGGGTGCCAGCGCCGGTTGCGCCCATGAAGCCCACCGCGTGGGAGTCATCAACCATCACCAGAGCGTTGTATTTGTCGGCCAAATCGCAGATGGCTTCTAGTGGTGCAAGGTAGCCGTCCATGGAGAACACACCGTCGGTGACAATGATGGTGCGCCGTGCGCCCTGTCCATCGTTGAGCTGCGCGGCGGCCTGTAACTGGGTTTCCAGATCGGCCATATCTTGATTGGCATAGCGGAAACGGGCCGCCTTGGACAGACGGATGCCATCAATAATCGAGGCGTGGTTCAACGCATCGGAAATGATGGCGTCTTCCTTGCCAAACAGGGATTCAAAAACGCCACCGTTGGCATCAAAGCAGCTGGAGAACAAGATGGTGTCTTCGGTGCCCAGGAACTGTGAGAGCTTGGCTTCTAGTTCCAGGTGTCCATCTTGGGTGCCGCAGATGAAGCGGACCGAGGCCATGCCGAAGCCGCGCTCGTCCATGGCGGATTTTGCGGCCTGAATAATCTGGGCGTTATCGGCTAGACCTAGGTAGTTATTCGCGCAGAAATTCAGTACCTCGCGGGCATCGGTGCCCAAGGAACCGGCCAGGATGGAGGCGGACTGTGCGGAGTCAATGTGGCGTTCGGCTTTGAATAGGCCGGAGGTCTTTAGCTCTTCAAGCTCGGCGCTGAGCTGGTCTTTAAGGTCGGTGTACATGGGTGGTGCTCCTTGTTGATGCGAGTTGTGCTTAGCTTGCGAAAACGGTCCAGTCGAGAACGACTTTGCCGCCGTGCCCGCCTCGGGCTGCTTCGAATCCCTGCTGCCATTCGGTAGCCGGGACAAAGTCCGTGACTACCGAGGTGATGCGTTCGCGCATAACTTCGGAGCTGGTGAGCATGGCGCTCATGGCGTACCAGGTTTCGAACATTTCGCGGCCGTAGATACCTTTAAGCGTGAGCATGTGAGTGACCACCTTGCCCCAGTTGATGTCAATGGAAGAACTAGGCAAACCGAGCATGCAGATCTTGCCGCCGTGCTTCATGTTCTCGATCATTTCTGGCAAGGCGCTTGCGTGTCCGGACATTTCCATGCCGTAGTCAAAGCCCTCGACCATGCCCAAATCACGCTGCGCCTGGCTGATTCGAGTGGTGCCCACGTTTACTGTCAGGTCCACGCCCATGGATTGGGCCAGCTCGAGTCGTTGGTCCGAGATATCGGTGATGGCGATCTTGCGTGCACCCACGTGGCGGGCTACCGCAGCGGACATCAGACCGATGGGTCCAGCGCCGGTGATCAGTACGTCTTCGCCAACCATCGGGAATTGCAGCGCGGTGTGTACCGCGTTGCCAAAGGGATCAAAGATTGCGCCGAGCAATGGAGTGATGCGCTCGTCGCGGTGAATGTAAACGTTGCTCTCGGGGATCACCACATATTCGGCAAAGGCGCCATCGCGTTGCACGCCAACCGAGTCCACGTTGATGCACATCTGCTTGCGTCCGGCACGACAGTTGCGGCAGATTCCGCAGACCACGTGGCCTTCACCTGATACGCGGTCTCCCACTTTGACGCCGTGGACAAAGGATCCGGTGTCGACAACTTCACCGTAAAACTCGTGGCCTGGCACCAGCGGCGTATTGATCATCGCTTTGGCGGCGTCATCGTAGGCTTCGATGTGCAGGTCGGTGCCGCAAATACCGGTGGTCATCACACGGATTTTGACGTCGTGAACGCCGACTTCTGGCTCGGGGCGGTCCACAAGTTCCAGTCCTGCGTGGGGGCCTGATTTGTACAGTGCTTTCATGCATGATCCTTTAGCGATGGCCGTCGGGATGTGCACGCGACGGACGGTGTTGCTTCAAGTGTCGCACTCAACTCGCACGGAAAACATATTAGAAGAAGATCGATCTACTGATCTATTGCTTTAGCATTTACTTCATGGAATTACATCAGCTACGGATTCTGCGCGAACTCGCGGATCTGGGTAGCGTCAATGCTGTAGCAAAGGCACTTTTTGTCTCTCCCTCTGCAGTTTCTCAGCACCTGGCTCAGTTGCAGCGCGGGTTTCCGGCACCCCTGACGCAGAAGGAAGGCCGTCGGCTGGTGCTGACCGCCGAAGGGAAATTATTAGCTGCGGCTGCTGCTACTGTGGCTTCGACCTTGGCCGAAGCTAATGCGCAAATTCGTACGGTTGATCAAGACCGAGACGTCCCTATTCGCATCGCTGGATTTCACTCGATCGGGCAGACAGTGTTTGCCCCGCTGCTCACCGTTCCACAAGGACAACTGCCACCACTGCACTTTTCCGATGAGGACGTTTCGCAACAAGATTTTCCTGCGCTTACCTCAACCTACGATTTGGTCCTTGCCCACCGCATGCCCCACACCGCGCCCTGGCCAGAAGATCGAATCAAAGTCATACCGTTGGCATTTGAACCTTTGGATATTGCCATCCATCAAGATCATCCGCTAGCCAAGTTTGATCAGCTTTCTCCCGCGCAGGTTATCAATGAACGTTGGGTAGTTTCTCGTCCGGGATACTCCCCCGCCGATGTCCTGGAGACCATTGCGGCCCTGGCGGGCAAGGCGCCTCGAATTGAGCACCGCGTGAATGACTACGCAACTGCCGCTGCGCTGGTAGAAGCCGGTGATTGCCTTGGGATTCTGCCACGATTCACCGTGCGTAAAACCATCGATCCGTCGGTGACTTTACGACCAATCAAAGGTTTAGATTCCGGTAGACAAATCGACCTTCTACTGCGGGCCGAACATCTGCACCGAAGCACCGTCAAAGATGTCATTGAAGCGATTCGAGAAGCGGTTCAGCGGTTGGTTATTGGTTAGCAAGGCATGACGCCTCGAACACACAAGGCCCGCACTCGAACGAGTACGGGCCTTGCTTATGGGTTGTATATTAGCCATTGAAGGTGTCTGGGTTAGGACCGGTACGACCGTCGCGGTCTAGGGAATCAATGTTTGCCAATTCTTCGCCGGTCAGTTCAAAACCGAACAGGTCAAGGTTGGCGATGATGCGTGATTCGGTGACCGACTTAGGGATGATGACGCGTCCCTGCTGCAGGTGCCAGCGCAAGATGACCTGCGCGGCGCTGACCTCGTGAGCCTCGGCAATTGCCAGGATGGTTTCGTCGGTGAGCATTGCGCCCTGAGCCAGTGGGCTCCAAGCCTCGGTGACGATACCGTTCTCAGCGTTAGCGGCAATCACTTCACGATTCTGCAGTGCAGGGTGAAGCTCAACCTGATTTACAGCTGGAACGATAGTTCCTTGTGCAATCAGCTTGTTCAGGTGCTCAGGCTGGAAGTTGGAAACACCGATGGCGCGGATCTTCTTGTCGGCGTACAGCTTCTCAAGAGCCTTCCAAGTTTCAACGTACAGTTCCTTTTCTGGAGCTGGCCAGTGAATCAAGAACAGGTCTAGGTAGTCCAGACCCAAGCGCTCAAGGCTAGCTTCGAGCCCGGCGATGGTCTGCTCGTATCCCATCTCTGCGATCCAGAGCTTGGAGGTGATGAACAGTTCGTCACGGGCAATGCCGGACTGTGCCAATGCCTTGCCGACGCCTTCTTCATTGCCATAGATGGCAGCGGTATCGATGCTGCGGTAGCCGGCCTTCAGTGCCGCTGCTACTGCGGTGGTGGATTCCTCGTTCGGCACCTGGAAGACACCAAAGCCGACCTGTGGCATTTCTACGCCGTTGTTCAGGGTGACGGTTGGGATTGCGGTAGTCATAACTAACTCCTTGAAATTACTTGAGGGACTTGTGAAAATTGTGGATTAGCTAGCTGGAACTAGCTCGGGTGCTGCTGCCGAAGACTTCTTGGCCAGGCCCATAGCAACAAGCACAAGGACCAATGCAGCGAAGGTGATGATGGCGCCGATCCAGATCGGCGAGGTGTAACCCAAGCCTGCAGCGATACCCAGGCCACCGGCCCAAGCACCTAGTGCGTTACCCACGTTGAAGGCACCGATGTTGGCACCTGATGCCAAGGTTGGAGCGTTGCCGGCGTACTGCATGATGCGACTTTGCAGACCAGGAACGGTACCAAAACCGAAGCCACCCATGAGTAGCAAGGCAATGATGGTTGCGATCTGGTTGCTTGCCAAGAAGCCGAAGACCACAAGCACAACGAGCAGGGCTGCGATGAAGAAGAGTAAGGTGCGGTCGATGCTCTTATCGGCCATGCGGCCACCGATCCAGTTACCCACAAAGAGGCCAACACCGAAGAGCATCAGCAACCATGGCACGGTGGTTTCGTTGAAACCGGTGATTTCGGTCAGGGTGTAAGCGATGTAGGTGAAAGCGCCAAACATTCCGCCGTAGCCCAGGATAGTGACGCCCAAAGATAGCCAGACCTGCAAAGAGGTGAAGGCGCCAAGTTCGCGTCGCAGTGAGATTCCTTCTGCTGCGTGCTTGATTGCTGGAACCAAGACAAGGATGCCAATCAATGCAAGTACACCGATTCCGGAAATAGCCCAGAAGGTTGAGCGCCAGCCGGAGTGCTGACCCAGCAGGGTGCCGAATGGAACACCAAGCACGTTAGCGGCGGTCAGGCCGGTGAACATGATGGCGATGGCGCCTGCCTTCTTATTGGCTGGGACCATGTCGGAGGCCACTACCGAACCGATGCCGAAGAATGCTCCGTGACAAAGAGCGGCGATGATGCGGCCAATCATGGCCACTTCGTAGGTGCCCGCCAGTGCGGTGAGCGAGTTGCCGATGATGAAGAGAACCAGCAAACCGACTAGTACCGGCTTGCGTGGAAGACGGACGGTGGCGGCGGTCAGGCCCAAGGCTCCGACAACCACGCTGAGTGCATAACCGGAAATGAGCCAGCCTGCAGCGGCCTCGCTGACTGCGAAGTCGGTGGCTACGTCTGGCAGCAAGCCCATGATGACAAATTCGGTAAGCCCGATGCCAAAAGCACCGATAGCCAACGCAAGGAGGCCGAGCGGCATAGCGTTACTCCTGATACACTAGAAAAAATAGTTGCACACGCTTGTTATTGCGCGATGAACACTATCGTTGCACACGCAACTAACCAGCGCAAGCAAGTAATTTGGAGGAAGCCATGGGAATCGCAGATGATGCGGTAGAAATCCGGGCACGAGGATGGCGTACATTGGCGTCATTGCACGGATTAATCGATGCCGCACTAGAAAAAGATCTCACCACTAAGGTTGGCCTATCTGTGGTCGAGTACACATTGTTGGACGCTTTGAACCGGCAGGATGGTTGGCATATGCGCATGGCGCAGCTTGCTCGCGCCACTGCATTAAGCCCCAGCGCCACCACCCGACTAGTCACCCGGCTAGAAGATCGAAACCTGCTCTCACGCGTACTGTGCGCCGATGATCGCCGCGGGATCTACACCGAGCTGACCCCGTTGGGCCATGAGCTGTATCAGAAGGCCAAGCCCATCCACGATGCCACGTTAGAACGCATCCTGAAGCAAGCCGAAGAACAGCCCGAGCTGGCACCTTTGGCCCGCATTCTTCACGAGTTCTCACTGGCCTAGTCGATCGCCCATTGCGTAGAAGGGGTAGCTTGTTGCGTCCAAAATTCTCTGCCGTCCTCTTTGACTGCGACGGTGTACTCGTTGATTCTGAGTCCATCACCAACGCAGTTCTTCGCCAGATGCTCATCGAGCTTGGATGGAACATTAGCCAAGAAGAATGCATCAGCATCTTCATCGGCAAAGCCCTGAAGGACCAGTGGGAACCAATCCTGACTCACACTGGCGTGCGTATTGATGAGCAATGGATCAGCCAGTTCAGGGAACGCAGAGATGTCGCGTTGCGCTCAAACCTGCAAGCCGTGCCTGGCGCCTTGAACGCAGTACACCTGATTTCACGCGTGTATAAAAACAAGATCGCATGCGCCACGGGAGCAGACCGTGGCAAGGTCGAGATGCAGCTGTCGATTACCGGGATGGCTTCTTCCTTCGGCACTGATGTCTATAGCGGCATGGAATACGCGCACAGTAAACCGGCCCCCGATGTCTACTTGGCCGCCGCCGCTGGACTGGAGATTGATCCCATTCAGGCAGCCGTGGTTGAGGATACCGTTACCGGAGTGACCGCCGGCGTTGCGGCCGGAGCCACGGTCTTTGGATACTGCCCCGGTGGACCGATCAGCAGCACTAAGGAAAAGCTCCTGGCTGCCGGCGCAACCGAGGTGTTCATGCACATGGATCAGTTGCCAGCACTTCTTACCCAGGCCTAGCTGAGGAAAGAACCCGATAGTCGTCGGGGAGGAACTGGTCAGCCCCAGGGCTCCAAAGCAAAGCCCTTTCCTAACGGACCGCGCCCAGCCAACCAGGCAACTAGCTCGACACGCGCTTGCTGGCTCGCCAATCGTTCGGGAACGGTGGCCAGTAGATTGCCAAGATCCCACGCTACGTAGTCTTCGTTCCACTGGCTTGGCGTATATCCCAGCCCAAGATCAACAAGGTGCATTTGTACTTCGCGTAGGCGGTGAGCCGGGCAACCACCGACCCCATAGTGCCCACCTCCCATGAAATCGGAGTTGGGCCAGCCAGCCTGTTCGCTTTGCTCAAGAATTCCATCTAAACGGCGAACACTCGATTCCAGGTCAGCCAAGATTTCAGCTGCTGAGTCCTTCGCACCGTCCTCAATTTCCTGACGCCGTTGCTCTGGACCGTTCGCGTATTTGGGAACATCCTCACCATTCAAGGCCCCGTCCAGACGACGTGCATGTGCATCGGCATTTCGCGCAAGATGCGTCAACACGTGGCCCACCGACCAATCAGGCAAATTACTGTTCTGCCGCATTTCCGCCTCGCTGAGGCCAGCCACATGCTGCAATAATTCCGCGTGGGATTTGAGACATAAACGTGCCGCTATGCTCGGATTTTTCTCGAGATCCATGGTGATCCTCTCGCTGACCAGATCAGACAGTGCTCAGTTGCTTGAATTCAGCTTACGGTCTGAGCTACCAAGGAGTACTCCCAGGCTCTCGCGTCCGACTATGCCCAGAAGATCATCGGCGCCAAGATCTGCGGTCAGCATGGCGTATCGAAGCCCCCAACCACGCGCTCGTTTCCACGTTGGACTGCCAACTTCAATGCCGTAACTCTCGAACGCCCGGCTGATGCCCGCAGGCGTGAAATGCATCCAGAACATACCTAGATCCGAGGCCGGGTCGCCAACACACAAGTCCCCGTAATCGACTAGACAGACCGACAGATGTGGCAGATCGTGACCAACAACGGTGTTGTGTGGATGCGGGTCACCATGCAGCCATACTTGGGCATCTTCATAGTTCCCCGCCTCCAACGCATCCTGCCAAATTGCTAAAGCACCGGCCTGTAAGGCGGCATCCAAGTTTGCAATTTGCTCACGCGTTCGCGCATCAACCAGCGTCAAGGCACAACCACGAAACTCGCTTCGCGGCTCCGTCGAGCTGGCGGGTTGATGCAGAGCTCGCAACAGTTCAGAAAATACTTCCGCGTATTCATCGCGATCTTGGCGTTTGAGTTGAGCTGCGCTATTTCCAGGAACGTAGCGGCAAATCGAAAAGGTAAAGGGGTACCTGCCAGTCGGCTGACCTTCAAAGATCACTAGGCCAATATCCACCCCGGTGTCCTTTGCCAGCAGCGGAAGCCAACGGCGCTCTTTGATGCCGATCTCCTCCCCCATTTGTCTTCGGGGTAGGCGGATCAGCAGGGAATCTCCGAGACGATAAACCTCGTTATCCCAACCGGTGGCAAGATAGCTGATTTTTTCATGAGCCCACTGTGGCGCTTGTGTAGCTATCAGCTCACGAACCATTGCCAGATCGATGGCGACTTCTGCCTCGGGCATGACGGACTTCTTAGCTGGCGGGTTGCTCATCGCTCAATACTAATCTTTCACTCGGAATGGACCCTGCTCTGACCCCTCGAAGCGAACTCAGAATTGGGACCGGCCTGCCGTCACGAATTGATTTGGGAGCCGACCCTGATGGCAAAATGATGATCAAAAACCACTTAGATTCTTGAGGAAGCTGACCTCTATGCAGGCACTGCCCAGCGTTCGCTACGCAGATCTTTCGGCACAGCCGTGGAAGAACGGCAAGGGCGTATCGCGCACTGTCCTTAGCGATGCAGATGCCCGTGGGCCGTGGTCGTGGAAAGTTAGCGTAGCGGAAATTTCTCAGGCTCAGCCCTATAGCCAATACCCTGGAATCCAGCGGATTCAGGTCGCCCTAGGCCCTGGCGAGATCGACTTGAATATTGGTGGCCAAGCCCATAGTCTTCACGCAGGTGAACAGGTAGCGTTCGCTGGTGAAGATGAAGTTTCAGTTGCGCCATTTGGCACTGGATTCTTGGCCCTCAACCTTATGTTCGTCGGCGAAAAGTGGGAGGCCAAGGTGTCGACTATCGGCGCTGCCAGCCTCAGGGCAACAAGTGATGAAGTGAAAATCCTTGTTGCACTAGACGAGTATTGCCGGGCTGACGGCGATCCTCTGGCTCGGCTGGATGCACTCATAGTTCCCGCAGAATCACAGGTCACCACCGCGGGTCATTTTTATCTGGTGGCCTTCACCCCTTTAGCCAAGGTCAGTGACTCCGAGGCCTGAGCTCGATAGCGATGCGTCCCGGTCAAGTACCTTTGGATGGTCGGGCCGACCTCAGCGACGATCTCCTCATGAGTCCGCGAGGAAATGTCCGGGAGTTGGATGACATAGCGGGTGAAGCCAATGCCGAGCATGTGAGCGGCGGCTAGGGCAACTCGCTTGCTTTGATCCGGATCAGCTTCGGAGAGCTGCGGAACGCCGCGCATTCGTGATCCGAGGACCGTCTTGAGCATTTCCGCCGCGCTATTTGAAGTGGAAGCGGACCGAACTAGTGCCAACATGATGTGGCGAGTTTCCTCTTCTTCCCAAAGGTGAAGGTAGGTATCGACCACTCGGGAACCTATATGGGCAGGATCACCAAGAAAGGCATTTCCTAGTCGCTGTGGGATGGTTGTGTGCTCAGTCAAGGTTGTCGCAAATAGGGTCGCCTTGTCCCCAAAGAAGTGGCGAATCAGTGCCGGGTCAACACCGGCTGACGTGGCAATAGTTCGAATTGACGTCGAGTCATAACCCCTCTGCGAAAACAGTTCTCGCGCAGCATCCAGAATTGCTTCCTTCGTGCCACTATCACCGGAACGACGTCCAGTGGGGCGCTTATGGAGGGGCTGTTCGTCTTGATCACTCATATTTCCAGTATACTTCTACACCTGAGGAATTCCTCAGGTGTAGAGTTAATGATCAAGAGCCGTGACATCTCAAAATCTGACTCTGAGTGGAGAAGCTCATTCGGGACCTAACAGTTCTCGTCGAAAGCCACTCTCTGCCATAAAACTTCCCTCAAGAAGACCGTCGGTCGCAGATTTTACCTATCTGTCACTGCCCGCCCTCGTGCTGAAATCAACGGAGGAGTCAGCCATGAAATCCCAAGTAACCACCCCAACACCACATACAAAATGGCCAGTCGCGGTGATCATCGGAGCCCTAGCCTCACTCGTGCTGGCAGTTGTTGTGCTCGCCTTCCTCTGGCCCGGCAAAACCGCGCAGGCAGAAAATCTGCCGGTCAGCATTTCAGGCGATCAGGCCAAAGTATCCGCTCTCCAAAGCGCCATGGGCCAGAGCAATACCTTCGAGTTCGTCACGGCACAAGACCGCGCGGATGCCGTGGACCAAATTGAATCCCAGCAAACGTACGGCGCCATCGTCTTGGGTTCAGGCACCGAAGTTCCTGAGGTTTTGACCGCTCCAGCAGCAAGCCCGGTATCAGCTCAGATGCTAACGGGCGTAGCTACTCAGTTGCAGGCTCAGGTGTCGCAGCAAGTAGCTAAAGCTGGCGGCGACCCAGCGTCCGTGAAGGTCTCGGTCACCCCAGTGGTCCCCTTCTCCGAGCATGATCCAAATGGTTCCGGGCTTGCTTCAGCGTCCTTCCCGATGGCCATCGGCGGCATGATTGGCGGCGTACTTATTTCATTGCTGATCACCGGCCCAGTGCGGCGATTGGTCGCCGTAGCTAGCTTTGCAATTTTCGCAGGGCTCGTCATCGCGTTCATTATGCAGACCTGGTTCCAGTACCTGCAGGGTGACTTCTTGATGAATGCCCTGGCCATGGGACTGACAATGATGGCAACCGCTGCCTTCATTGTTGGCTGCACCTCGCTGATTGGCCGGGCAGGTATCGGAATTGGCGCCGTACTGACGATGTTTATCGGCAATCCCCTGTCGGGTGCAACCATGCCGTGGCAATTCTTGGCAGCGCCATGGGGTGCGATTGGACAGCATCTGGTCCCAGGCGCTTCCGGATCACTCATTCGATCGCTGAGCTACTTCCCTGAAGCTTCTACCGCTGGTCAGTGGTGGACTCTTGGCGCATGGGTCTTGCTCGGTGTCGTGTTGACTTTGATTGGGCATTTCCGTGCCAAAGAATCAATGCACATGCCAGAAAGCACGCTGGAAACATCCCATGCTGGGAAGCACGCTTCCTGATCAAGCTGAGCAGCCAACTTGTTAATGGCCAGTTGGCGTGGTTCTGAACAGAACACTTTTCTAGAGCACGGACGGATCTGATCCGCCGTGCTCTAGAAGTACACTCTGGACTAGTCGCTTACCTATCCAGATAAGGAACTACCCTCAGGATCCGGTCTAGAATCATGGCATGAGTTCATCGGCAGCCAGCGAACAAATTCTCGTTCAACTTATCCTTGAAAAGTTTGACCAGCTCTATAAAACTATCGATGATATTCCAGAGGAATTGATCAACAGCTGTTTGCCGATCGAAGGCAGCAATTCGCCGGTGCAAATCTTGTTGCACTGTTGCGGCATGATGCGTCGCTGGTCTTCAACGGTCAACCTCGGCATCGCAGTCCCCCGAGATCGGGACGCTGAGTTCAACGCAAACATGGTGAAGGCGGAAGCACTGATGTTGGCTTCCGAAGCCCGAACAGCATTCGTTGCAGATATCTCGCGCACCGAGTTACAGCAGCCTCCCGCCGTTGTGCCACCGGGTCGTGACGTCGAATATTGGATGGCCACCTGCGAAGGCGTCCTCATGCATGTATACGAAGAGCTTTGCCAACACTTGGGCCATCTAGAACTCACTCGCGATTTCTTGTGCCACCCCGCTAAATGAGATCCTGATCATCGAAGTCAGACTTTCAAGTCGTTCCAGTCGAACCGGGTAGTTTCACCACTCTCCCAGTCCTGACGAAGAATTGCGTAGGCGACTGACGCCACTCTTGTACCGTCATCGGCGGGCCAACTCATCCGGTAATGGGCTTCCTTGAGAAAACCAGCTTTAACGAAAGTTTTGCGCATCGCAAGATTGTCTTCTCTGGTTTGGCCCTCGAATCGCAGAGTCTCAGGGTGGTCGTTAAAGACCTTGGCAGTTAATTCCTTTAGCACTAGGACACCCAGACCTACTCCCCGATAAGTCCCCGCCAAGCGCAGGTCAAACATTGGGGTGTCGTCTTCCAGGTCTTCCAGCACTGCCATTCCGAGGCATTCGCCGTCGCCAATGATCCTAAAACCCTAGCTCTCGTTGTTCCAATATCTTCCGCCTTCGACTACACCTGTTAACTCCACTTCTGTCCATTCTCGACGAACGTGGAACGGGAAGTTGTTGGTAGATAAAAACGTGACGATGGCGTTGCTGTCTTCCGGTCCCATCGACGTAAACGAGATCTTCATGGCGCCAGCCTACACAAGCCATGTCGGTCTTGATTAGCCTATTCATGAATGCAGGTGTCAATCTCGCTCTAGAAAATGGCCACTGTCATGTCATACCTCTGTCACTGAACTCAAGACGTCCTGCGTGGAAACCACCTGAGCAAAGCCACCTCCATGCAGATTCGTCGCCGTAACCTGCATGAGAGTGGCTGCCGAAATTACGGTGTCATCGGGTCCTGCCAGATCAAAAGTTCGGGTAGCGTCGAGCGGCACGATGACATCGAACCCAAGATTGCCTCCCATGCGAGCGGTCGTTTCTACACATAAGTTGGTTTGGATTCCACAGACAACAATCTGATTGATCTGCCTAGCTCTAAGCCACTGTTCCAAATCCGGAGCACCATAGAATGATGAGTTCACCGTTTTGGACACCAATAGATCAGGGATGACCCCCTGCACCGATTCTTGAAGTTCATTTCCTGGCCCTTGGACGTACAAGGGCGAATCCGAATTTCGACTATCGTGCCTAACTATGACTATCGGCATTTGCTTTGAGGACCAAGCCTCTAGCAGTTGCTCAACGTTGTTCTCGCATGCGGGGTAATTGATCGTTGGACCCCATGAGGCATCGTAAAAACCATGCTGCATATCAACCACAATCAATGCTGTCTTTTCATTTCTAATCATGTCTCTAGTTCATCAGTGTTCAAAGAACTCAAACAGTGGCAGGAATGACAGTGTTCGATAAGATTGCGCCATGACCATTGTGGGAATCTTAGTTGGCCCGGGACGCCGTGCGTTTGATCTTGCGGTTGTGCGCGAGGTGTACGATGACCGCTCGGATCGAGGGCTCCCCCGGCCAACGGTGCGAATCCTTGCCGCCAGGGCAATCACTGATCTTGATCCGCTCCACTCGATACGCCGCACCCATGGTCTGGATACGGTGGAGGAGCTCGACATGCTTGTGGTTCCTGGAAGTGAAGACCCACTCGCGGAACCTGATTCTCGGGAAGTTTCAACGGTTTCACGGGCCGCATCAGCCGGCGTTCTTGTAGCATCGTTATGCACCGGGGCATTCACGCTGGCTGCCGCCGGACTTCTTGATGGACGACAGGCAACGACGCACTGGCGTTTTGCCGATGATCTAGCCCGACGCTACCCAAGAATTCACGTCAAAGCACGCGATTTATATTGCGGCGAGGACAAAGTATGGACTTCGGCCGGCGTCACCGCCGGAGTTGATCTCTTATTGCAATTGGTTCGTCTGGACTGGGGAACCAGCGCCGCAGAGACTGTCGCAAAGGCCATGGTCACCCCAGTTTTTAGACCGGGTACTCAAGCTCAATTTGCGGATACGAACACTCCAACAAGCTCGGCGCCATCAGTCGAAAACCTGCATTTTGAGGTCAGAGCAGATCTTCAACGACCGTGGAGCGTCAAAGACCTCTCAGCAATTTGCACAATGTCTCCGCGGACTTTTCACCGTTGGTTCTCTGACGCTGTAGGAACAACACCTGTCAGATGGCTCAATGATCTACGGGTACAAGAGGCTCAACGGCTTCTGGAACAAACTGACTTGTCGGTAGGTGTCATAGCTCGCGAGGTCGGCTTCTCATCAGACGATCTACTGCGAAAGCACTTCACCGCCAGGCTGGGGATCACACCAACCAGTCACGCATCGACGTTCCGTCAACCACGTCCTTGATGAACTGAGACTTTTTGCTCGTATAGGCAAGGCGGTCCCTTCCAACGCTCTTGGCCAATCCCAGTTTCAGATTTGCGTAAGCAACGACCAAAGTTGCCTCTGTTCTGAGTCGATCTCGAAACACCAGATGATCTTGTTCCCACTTTGGTCCAGTCTCACACACGTGAACATGCACGGTTCGTGGTTTCCCCGCAACCGGGCGAAAGAGACGATGGTCGATTTGTCGATGTCGCACCACCGGGCTCAGACCTTCAAGGGCACTACGATGCACAGACGCGTCTGCGATATCTGGAATGCCAAATATTGATGCTCAGCGAACCCTTGAGCTCAATCAATTCAGGATTCGCCGACGAGCCCATGACGTTTTTTCTTACAGGTGGCTCCACTCATCCAAAAGGACTATAGAAAATCACTTGACGTGAGCATAGTGTTAAAGCCGACTAGAAAACACCATTTGCACCGCGTTGAAGCTTGGTGCCGCTCATGCTGAAGGGAACGTGGGACTTTTGCTGGCTTGGCTAGGGTTAGACGGTAAATCCAAAAACGAATCGGTGCCACTTTGGAACGGTGTCAGCGAAAAGGCCAAATGGGGTTCGCTTCTGGTGTGTCTAGGAATATCGTTCCTGACTTTCGCCATCACGCGTTGGTTATTCAATGACTACACAGAAGTACTGGGCTTTGTTCCTTGGATTTCCGGTGCCGGCGTCTTGCTCATTTCGTCGCTCCTCGTCGAGCGATCCCTTACCAGAGCCTCATTGACCTCACGCACTCCAACTGATGACAAACAGTAGTTCCCATTGGTTCCATAAATACCTCCAGTAAAATACTGGAGGCATTCTTGTATTACACACCCTAGCTTGCGCTAAATAACCAGATCACTCGATCAATCGTCGTTCATTATTGGCAGTCGCATGTGCTCCATTTGGAGTGGAGCTTAGCTCCGGGGACCATATCCAAGCCGTCAAACGATCGTTTTAGTGCGGACCGCATGCCGTTCCGGTGTAACGCACTATCCGACCGGTTTCCCGTTTTCGCCCAGCACCGCTTGACCGTCTGTATGCAGTGGGTTCTTGGTCGTTGGTATCCAGGCGCAACGCGCCTGCATGCCCGATTCCGCTTGTTCATCCCTGATCATCACGGAGACTAGTGACCACTGTCCATCTTCAGTTATTTCGCTGACAGCATCGGGTCCGGCCATGTAGCCCATCATTGCTTGAGACTTCAGAGGCATCTTGCTCTTGGCATTCGGGGCAGAATAAATCGGGATTGAAACCGCGATAGTCTCCCCCTTTGCCTCCGGATGACAGTAACCGCCATATCCCCCAGGCTGGTCCGTACGCACAAGATGGTACAGGTCATCGCCTGCAAACTTTTGGACGCCTACCGTTCGTTCCTGCTTCAACGGACCATTTTCAGAACACGCAGTATCTTGGAAGTCGCTGCGTAGGTACTCGGTGATCTTGACGCCTCGTTTGGCAGGGACAACACTGCGAACTGTTGATCCGCAATTATGCGTATAAGCGATCTCGCCGGGAACCTGAACAGGTCCCTGTTTGGTAGCTACCCACGCAATATAGTGTTGCCAATAAGCGTTGCCGGAGGTGTTCGTAAACGCTGCGACGGCATCATCTACGCCGTCACCGTTCAGATCCGCATAAACAATCTTGCCAAGCTCAAAACTGCTGAACTCGTCACTGGCTTTCGAGTCAACAAGCTTTACTTTGCTGTCTTTCTCCGACGCAGCCAACGGGTCAATCCAGGTTGTATTTCCAAGATCTGCATCGCGTAGAGACTTGATCGCAGGCGCCGTTTTACTTGGCGAGGGCACAAGTGTGGGCGTAGTAGTCTTCAGCTCAGAATCGGGTGAACCACAGCCAGCAAGCAGTAGGCCCAGAGTTGCGACAAAGCCGAAAATCTTTACTCCACGAGATGCATTGATCATGCTCAGATAGTATCCGAATATCAAAACGCCTCATAAAACCATGAGTCATCAACACGACATCATTACAGCTTTGGTTAAAAACGCTGGCCCCGGACTTCCCAAAAGAGAACTCCAGGGCCAGAACGCCGTAGCTGAAGTGTTAGGACTAGAGTCCCAGCTTCTCCATCACGATTTCACGTACGCGGCCGGCGTCGGCCTGTCCGCGGGTAGCCTTCATAACAGGGCCCATCAGCGCACCGATGGCCTGCATCTTGCCGCCCTTGATCTTCTCGACGACATCAGGCATCGCAGCCATGGCATCATCCACGGCCTTGCCCAGTGCGTCATCGTCGTTCACTACAGCCAAGCTGCGCTTGTCAACGATTTCGCTTGGGGTGCCTTCGCCAGCAATGACAAATTCCAGTACCTGGCGAGCGATCTTATCGTTGATCTTCTTGCCCTCAATGAGCGAGTTCAGTTCAACGATGGTCGCAGGAGTAACGCCCAGAGCAGCGATGTCCTTGTCCGCAGCCTTGGCCAGACGAGCGATCTCGCCCATCCACCACTTACGGGCTACAGCGGCACTCGCACCAGCAGCAATGGTTGCTTCGATCTCGTCGAGCACACCGGCGTTGACTACGTCGCGGAATTCCTTGTCCGCGTAGCCCCACTCAGCCTTCAGTCGCTTGCGACGCTCGGCTGGTGGTTCTGGCAGACGGCCGCGCAGCTCTTCGATCCACTCAACGGTGGTGACGATAGGCACCAGGTCAGGCTCTGGGAAGTAGCGGTAGTCATCAGCATCTGACTTTGGACGACCCGAGGTGGTGCTACGGGTATCTTCATGCCAGTGGCGGGTTTCCTGAACGATCTTGGCTCCGGAATCCAGCACCGCTGCGTGACGCTCGATCTCGAAGTGCACTGCGTGCTCAACGGCGCGCAAGCTATTAACGTTCTTGGTTTCGGTACGGGTACCGAACTTCTCGGCGCCCTTTGGCATCAGCGAAACGTTGGCGTCGCAACGTACGTTGCCGCGTTCCATCTTGGCGTCCGAAACACCCAGGTTCTTCACGATTTCGCGCACTGCAGCCACGTAGGCCTTGGCCAGCTCTGGTGCGCGCTTTCCTGCACCCTCGATGGGCTTGGTGACGATTTCCACCAGTGGCACACCTGAACGGTTGTAGTCCACCAGCGAGTAGTCAGCACCCTGAATACGACCGGTTGCGCCACCCATGTGGGTCAGCTTGCCGGCGTCTTCTTCCATGTGGGCACGTTCGATCTCAACGCGGAAGATTTCGCCATCTTCCAGCTCAACGTCCAGGTAGCCGTCGTAGGCAATTGGATCTTCAAACTGGGAGGTCTGGAAGTTCTTTGGAGTGTCCGGGTAGAAGTAGTTCTTCCGGGCAAAGCCGCACTTCTCGGCGATCTGGCAGTTCAGTGCCAGGCCGATCAGGATGGAGTACTCCACGGCGGTCTTGTTGACCACTGGCAGTACGCCGGGCAGGCCCAGGTCTACCGGGGTGACGTTGGTGTTCGGCGCATCGCCAAAGGCGTTCGGTGCGTCGGAGAACATCTTGGTCTTGGTGTTCAGCTCAACGTGGACCTCAAAGCCCAGTACCGGATCGTAGCGATCCAGTGCTTCGTCGAAGTCGACCAATTCATCGGTGTAGTTGCTCATGATCTCTAGGCCTCCTGCGCGATCGAAGCGGTGTCAATGGCTGGTGCCTGCGAGATCAGCGACTGACCCCACTGCTTTTCCAGCAGGGTTTCCAGTGCGGCGCCGGCACGGTACAGACGTGCGTCTTGGAAGGCCGGAGCCAGGAACTGGATGCCTACCGGCAGGTTCTCGGACAGGCCGCCAGGCACGGTGATGCCTGGGATGCCAGCGAGGTTAGCCGGGATGGTTGCCACGTCGTTGAGGTACATGGCCAGCGGGTCATTGTCGTTGGCGCCCAGCTCAAAAGCTACGGTTGGAGCGGTTGGCGAAATCAGTACGTCAGCCTGCTCAAACGCGGCGTCAAAGTCACGCTGAATCAGGGTGCGGACCTTCTGCGCTGAACCGTAGTAGGCGTCGTAGTAGCCGGCGCTCAGTGCGTAGGTACCTAGGATGATGCGGCGCTTAACCTCATCGCCAAAACCAGCGGCACGGGTGGAACCCATAACCCGCTCGATGGTCATCGGACCCTCTTGTGGAAGCACACGCTTGCCAAAACGAACACCGTCGAACTTGGCCAGGTTGGAGGATACTTCCGAAGGCATGATCAGGTAGTAGGCGCCCAGCGCGTACTTAAAGTTCGGGCAGGAAACCTCAACGATTTCTGCGCCGGCAGCCTTGAGCAGTTCCAGCGACTCGTTGAAGCGTGCCTGCACGCCTTCCTGGTAGCCCTCGCCCTGCAGTTCCTTGATGACACCAACACGCAGCCCCTTCAGGTC
Organism: Glutamicibacter sp. MOO4; assembly: GCF_056934395.1. NCBI lineage: Bacteria > Bacillati > Actinomycetota > Actinomycetes > Micrococcales > Micrococcaceae > Glutamicibacter > Glutamicibacter sp. MOO4. The sequence goes on along the minus strand of NZ_CM167800.1, from coordinate 346,893 downwards.
TCCGGTGGCGCCAGCCTCAGCGGCAGCAACCAGACCTTCAAGGTCCTTTGGCAGTGAGGTGGAATCCTTCGGATCGTGTCCGCCGATCAATTCCTGCAGGTAAGCCGAGTCCAGCACGGTACGCGATACCGGGCCGATCTGGTCCAGCGAGGAAGCCATAGCGATCGCACCGTAACGCGATACCGCGCCATAGGTTGGCTTCACGCCAACGGTGCCGGTGACAGCACCTGGCTGGCGGATGGAACCACCGGTGTCGGTACCCAGTGCCAGTGGAGCTTCAAAAGAAGCCACTGCAGCAGCCGAGCCGCCGCCGGAACCGCCAGGAATGCGGTTCAGGTTCCAAGGGTTGCGAGTCACACCGTACGCGGAGTGCTCGGTGGAGGAACCCATGGCAAATTCATCGAGGTTGGTTTTGCCAAGCATTGGCAGCTTGGCAGCACGGATCTTCTCGATCACGGTTGCGTCGTACGGGCTCATCCAGCCTTCGAGCATCTTTGATGCTGCGGTGGTTGGCTGGCCCTTGGTGACGATCAGGTCCTTGATGGCGATGGGCACGCCGGCCAGTGGGTGCAGTGCTTCTGCGTCGGCGCCGCCTGCGGCACGGATGGCGTCAACTTCTGCTGCTACGGCGAGCGCCTCTTCGGCGTTCACGTGCAGGAAGGCGTTGAGCGCGCCGTCCACTTCAGCAATGCGATCCAGGTGCGCCTGTACTGCCTGCACGGAAGTGACTTCGCCAGCGCGCAGCTTGGCGGCCAACTCGGTGCCGGAAAGCTTAATCAGTTCGTTCATGAAATTATTCACCGTCCAGAATTGCTGGGACCTTAAAGCGGTCCGAATCAGAATCTGGGGCGTTGAGCAGAACTTCGTCGATGCTCAGCGTCTGCCCCACCGTGTCTTCGCGCAACACATTGGTCAGCGGGATTGGGTGGCTGGTGGCTGGGACGTCGGAGGAGGCGACTTCGCTGACGGACGCAATGGCACCGACGATAGCGTCGAGCTCACCGGTCATTTTGTCCAGCTCTGCGCCGCTCATCTCGATGTGGGCAAGGTGTGCCAGATGCACAACGTCCTCACGGCTGATGGCAGACATGTATCTCCCTTAAATGGCGGTTTGGTTTCATAGACAAGTCTATCCCTTACGCGCCGACCATCAGACCTTTATGTGCCCGGTTCGTTATGCTGTGCGCAATACCAAACCAGTGAGTTCTTGGCCCAGCGCGTTCTCCCAGTAGCCGATGACCCCATCAGCGCTGGAAGCGCCGGATACTGGCTTGCGGATGATCGCGGCCTCTTTGCCCGCAGGGTTGCCGTTGACCTTGATCCGTGGATCATCGGTGAATGACTCACTATGGTGCTGGGGTGCGGTCTTGCCAGCGAGCAATTGACGCGCTTGGGCGGCAAAGACCGGGTCGCCGGCAGCATCGTAAATGTAGCGCGGACCTAAAATGGCGTGCTCGCTGATGCCGATCAGGTGCTTTTCTCCCCCGGGCAAGGGTGCACCACGGTAGGTGAGCGGCAGGTGGTAAACCACGTCAGAAGTGTCCGAATGGTCCGCGTAGATACGTAGTTCTATCCCAACTTCACCTTGCGGGTCTTCTAAGCGGAAACCGCCGATGTGCTGAAGTTTTGGGGTGCCTTTACCCGTATAGAAGTTCTGCTTGGGCAGCCAAGCGGAAACCAACTCGTTTTTGGTTGGCGACATACTGGTGTTGTAGACAATTCCCATGCGCTTAGTCTGTCAATTGCATCATTGCGACACAAGTCCTGAGCAACGTTCCTTGACTGCGTCCTGCTTTACTACTTAGCTGCTGCTTCAAGCATGGACTTGACCAGCGGGCCAGCGCTTTGCGCGCCACCGTCACCATCTTCAACAAACGCCGCAACGGCCAAGTCGCCTTGGGCAACGATGGCCCAGGCGTGAGCGTTGCGCTCGCTGTCATATTCTGCGGTGCCGGACTTGCCGATGATCTTTGCCCCGCTCAAGGAGTTCAGATCCTTCAGGGTTCCGTGATCAATGACCTCGGCCATCATGTCGGAGAGTTGTTTGGCTTCATCTTCGGTGAGAGCTGAGGCTGCCTTGGCTGGGGCCTTGGGCTCAGGTGAAGTTACCAGCTTAGGCTGGACGGTGGACTTGGCCTGGACCGAGGCGACCACGGTGGCCATACCCAGTGGCGAAGCTTCCACTACGCCCTGACCAATCATGTTGGCCGCCTGAGTGGTTCCTTCTGAATCATCGGGCACCGAGCCGAGCACTGCGCCAACACCGGTTCCGTCTTCGCCGGTCAATCCTAGGGCTGCGGCAGCTTCAGAGAGCTTCTTGCCGCTGATTTTTGAACCTTCATTGATGAAGACGGTGTTGCAGGATTGAGCAATGGCTTCGGACAGTGGGATGGTTCCAAGCTCGGCTGCTGGATAGTGGTCATAGTTCTTGAATGTTTTGCCGTCCACGGTGGTGCTGGCGGTGCACTCGACCTTGGTATTTGCGGTGGCCCCGTCACGAACCATTGCCAGCGCACTGATTACCTTGAATGAGGAGCCAGGTGCGTAGGATCCCTGAAGCGCGGTGTTCAGTCCGGAGCTCACCGGGCCTGAGGAAGCAGCGAGAACACTGCCATCTGATGGGCGGATCGCAACAATACCGGAATTTGAATCCGCGTCGGCGATGAGCTTATCTGCAGCCTTTTGCAGATCCATGTCCAAGGTGGTTTCCACATTTTTGCCGGCCACCGGCTTGGTGGTGAACAGCTCCGCCTGGGCCTCGTTGGCTTTGTTGTAGCGCGAAACCTTGATGCCGTCGGTGCCCGAAAGAGTGTCATTGTAGGCCGACTGCAACCCGGAGGTACCAACCTGGTCACCGCTCTTGATCTTGCCGTCAGACTTCTTGATGATTTCTGCGGTTGCTTCGCCCACGGCGCCTAGGAGCGGTCGGGCAAATTCGCGAGTGGGAGCCAACGGAATTTCATCGTTGGTGAAGGTTGCGCCCTCAATCGCCTTGATCTCGTTGTCGCTGACCTCACGACTGGAATCATCGCGTAAGACGATCGCTGGCACCCAGGCCTTGTCGCCAGCGGCCAGCACGGTGCTCACATACTGGTCTTCGTCAATGTCTACGAGCTTGGCTAGTTTTTTAGCCGAGGCTTTCCAGTTGGCTTTCTCGGTGCGGGTCTTATCCAGACCCACACGGATTACTGGCCGGTTGGTGACGATCTTGTCGCCACCGGCGGCAGTGATGCTGCCGCGGTCCGCTACTTCCACAGTGGCTTTGAGGTAGTCCCCTGCCTGCAAGTCCGGGGCAAGCACTGCTGGGTCGAAGCGCAGCTTCCACGCGTCGGCGTCTTTATCAAATTCCCAGACGGCTTTGGTGGTGTAGCTGAAGTCTTTGTCGGTGTCATCAACGTCCCACACGGTGGTGATATCGGCCGTCGCGGTTTTGATGCCGTCCGTTTCTTCCTCGTCCTTGGCCACTGAACTCACGGTGCTGCTGTGCTTAACTTCGCCCATGGAACCAAAGGCGGTCTTTTGTTCACTGGCCGCAGCTTGTGCATCGGAGCTTGCGAACTGGACGTCGCTGAAGTCACCGGAGTTGATTGCCGAAGCTAGGGCGTCGGCGGACGGTGCTGGGTCCGGTGTTTTTGCGCTGCACGCACTGAGGGAGCCCAAGGCTAGGGCGGCAACTGACAGGGCAACAACACTACGACGAAGAGCACTCATGGAGCCATTCTATTCATGCTGACAGGCCGGTTCACAATAACCTGTCGGTCTGCCTCAGATTATTTCTTTCGAGTAGACCACCAGCTTGATATCGGTACCGGGCACCGTCCAGTCGCGCTGTGAATCGTGCACAAAACCCATAGATTCATACAGGGCTCGAGCTGTATTCCAGCTCTGCCCAGTAGTCAGGCTCACCGCGCTGATATTTGGCAGACTGCGAGCACGATCAATGCTGGCTTGAACCATGGCTCGGCCCACTCCGCTGCGCTGCGCCGAAGGGTCAACACTGAGCATGCGGATCTCCAATTCGCCAGGACGTGCAATGTCCGCGTAGTCGCTGCCTACTTGGATAAGAGTCATGGAGCCAAGGATCTGAGCATCGCGGCGGGCAACATAAATTTCGGTTTGCTCGGCACGCTCTGCGACCTTTTGTGCAAATTTCAGATACTCGTGGTCGGGACTGTCAAAGTGTCCGGCGGCAAAATAGGAGCTCGCGGTCAGCTCCCCCACCCGCTGGTAATCCTGGGGCGTGGCCAGTTCTATGAGTATTCCGCCGTGGACGCTTGTGAAAGTTTCTGCCTCATTCATGGTGCTTCAAGTGTGCCACGGTCTGCGCAGAATTAGACGAGAGAAATATTGACTCCGGGCCTTGCACAAAGGTTTGTTAATAGAGTTAACTAACCTCATGAGCTCCGAAACTGTCTTACGTCGCGACGGAACCTTTCTGTCGCACGGTGGCGCCGTCCTGCCGGCGCACGGCAGGGAGCAGAACTTGTCCCTAGTGTTGCAGACCCTGATGGAGCACGGAGCGCTGAGCCGAGCTGAGCTTTCTCGTGCCACCAAACTCACGCGAGTCACCGTCTCGGAATTAGTGGCAGAACTTCTGCTCCGGGGCCATGTCATTGAAACCGGTCCTAAAGAAGGAAAACGCCCGGGCAAGCCAGCAACGCTGGTGGATCTCAACCGCCCTGGGCTGCGCATTATCGGCGTGGATCTTTCCGGAATTCTCCCGTTCCGCGCCGCCATCATGGATCTTGATGGCACCCTACTTCAAAGCTTCACCTTGGACAGCCATGAGCAAGGAGCCACCGGCGAGACTGCAACTGCCCAGCTGTTAGAACTCGTGAATCAGGCCCTGGCTCAGTGCACGGAGCCAGTATTAGGTATTGGCATTGGCACACCCGGCATCGTGACCGAGCAGGGTGTTGTCCGCTTAGCCGAAAAGTTCGGCTGGGTCGACTACGACCTACGCAACAAAATCCAGCAAGCTACGAACATAAAAACCCATGTTCTTAATGACGCAGACTGCGCCACCCTTGCTGAGCACACCTTCGGGCACGGCAGTGAACATATGCTGCTGCTTCGACTGGGGCGAGGTGTGGGTTGCGGCGTGATCACCCACAACACCTTGGTGCGCGGTTCGAAATTTGCCGCGGGCGAACTCGGCCACGTTAAACAAGATCCTACGGCGAACAAGCCCTGTAGCTGCGGTGAGACAGGTTGTTTGGAAGCCTACGCGTCAGTACCCGCCATCCTTCAGGCAATAGCTTCTGGGCAGCCTGCCGAAGAAGTCGGGCAGCAGGCGAGCGTGGCTCTAGCCAACGCGTTGGCGCCATTGATCTCGGTGCTCGATATCCGCAATGTCATTTTCACCGGACCGCCAGAAGTAGTTAATCCGCAGATGGCTCAATGGTTGTTAGACGCCCTTGCTGAACGTTCGCGGACCGCTCGTGGCGAAGATTTCCAACTCAACATCAGTGATGACCCCGAGCATCTGGTGTTACGTGGCACAGCAGTCAACGTACTGTTCCACGAACTAGGCATTTCATAACCAACAACAGAACGGAGAGTACACATCATGCGCGTGCTCGTAGGTGAATCAGCACAAGAGGTAGCAAAGATCGCTGCCAGCAGCGTCCTTGAGGGCCTGGCCAACCACGGCGCTGGGCGGACACCGGTCCTTGGCTTGGCCACCGGGTCCTCTCCCCTAGGCCTGTACCAGCAGCTAGCTGCCGCAGTTGACGATGGCCGCGCCGACTTTTCGCAGGCCCAAGGTTTTGCACTCGATGAGTACATCGGCATTCCCGATACACATCAGCAGTCCTACCGACAGACGCTGATCAATGAAGTCTGCAATGTGATCGGGCTGCCAGCCAAGTCTCTACACACCCCCGTGGGTCTGGGCGAATCGTTAGAAGAGATCGAAGCCGCCGCATCAAACTACGACAAGTCGATTGCCGCCGCTGGAGGCGTCCAGGTGCAAATTCTTGGCATTGGTTCCAACGGGCATCTGGGTTTCAACGAACCCGGATCCGCACTACGTAGCCGCACCAGAGTTAAGCGACTGGCAGCCAAGACCCGTCACGACAACGCTCGGTTCTTTGACGGAATCGAGGGCGTACCAACCCATTGCGTCACCCAAGGTCTAGGCACAATCCTCGAAGCCGGGCGGTTGGTTCTTGTAGCCAACGGGGCTGGCAAGGCCGAGGCCATCACCGCTGCCGTCGAAGGACCACTGACAGCTTCCTGCCCCGGATCGGTTCTGCAGCTACACCCCGACGCGGTAGTTGTACTGGACGAAGAAGCTGCAGCTGGACTGAAACTTCGCGAATACTATGCAGATGCCGCTGCTGGACTTTCCGATATACAGTTACGCCTGCAATAGAACGGGCCCTGATGTGCCCTAATGTGGCAGACTGACAGGCATGGCCGTGTATTTTGAATGTTTCACCAAAACGGAGATGACCCGCGAGCAGCTCTTCGAAAAATCGTTGAGCATCGATGCTCACTCTGGTTCCATGGCCGAATCCGGCGAGCGGGCAGTTGATGGTGTGGTTACCGGACAGATCGCACTGGGTGAGCAGGTCACCTGGCAGGCAAAGCATTTTGGCCTGCCCGTTCGAATGACCTCAGAAATCCTTGCGCTGGATGCCCCAAGATCATTCACCGATCAGCAGGTGCGCGGACCATTCAAGAAGTTCCATCACGTCCACGAATTTTTTGAGAGCACAACGGGCACCCTCATGGTGGATAAGATCCACTTCGAAGCCCCGTTGGGCCCGCTTGGGTGGCTGGCCGAACGCCTGGTGCTCAGCTGGTACATGCCGAAACTGATCCGCATGCGCAATGCGTATCTGATCAATTCCGAACACTAGAATTTCAGGTGTGCCATTGATCAGCACTTCCCTACACCAGCAAGGCTTTTAGACTTTGACGCAGATCGCTTCGCCATCCAGCGCATTGGTACGCAAGATCGCTTTGATCGTTTCCCACGTACTTTCACCGATTATTTTGGCGACATTGTTGCTGTTGCTCGCGCCGCTGCGTGATGCCTCGATTGCCTGGAGTGAAGCAGTTCTTGCCGCAGTATTTACCACGATCCTTCCGTGGCTGATCCTGGCGCTAGCCAAGCTGCGCGGCGCAGTTACCGACATGCATGTCACCGTGCGTCGTCAGCGTCATCTGATTTACGCGATGACTGCCACGATGATCATTATCGGTCTGATCATCTTGTGGTTGATCAATGCCAGTGCCGGAATTTTCCGCGAAGTGTTCTGCATCTTGCTCGGTTTGTTTACCGTTGCGGTCATCAATATTTGGTGGAAAGTCTCGGTCCATCTGGCGGTGGGCACCTACGTCATCTTGCAGGTGGCCAGCCAGAGAGCCGACCTACTGCCTGCGGTCTTGCTCTTTATCGCAGTGCTCTCGTGGTCCCGGCTTCGAAGCTTCCAGCACACCGCCACACAAGTGTGCGGCGGTGTAGCCGTCGGCATCCTCATCCACTATGCCCATGAGGTCATGGCGCTGTTCGTGAACTAGTTGCGAATTATTAGCTAGTTGGCTCAGTGAGCTTGGCTGGGTCCACCAGTCCGGCGTACTGCCAGCCCGGATAGGTTGCAGGTCTGCCCACAGCGCATCCAGCTTCTTCAGCAATCAGTGCGCCGGCAGCCCAGTCATATTCTTGGGTGCCGTATTCGGCGTAGGCGTCCAAGGACCCCTGAGCAACGAGGCATAGGTCAAGGGCCGCCGAGCCGATGCGCCGAACGTTGACGTAATCGGCAAGCATTTCTTCCAATACGCGGGCTTGGAATTGACGACGCTGCGCGTCATAACCAAAACCGGTGCCCAGGATTTTGGCCGGTGAATCTACCGGGCCGCTGAGCTTGGTCAGCTTGCCGGTACGCAAGTCCTGCTTCCACGCTCCCAATCCCTTGCCCGCGAAGTACTCCACTTGCAATGCCGGGGCGACAATCGCCGCGGCGACCCAAGTTTCGGTTCCGTCTTCTTCGAGCTGGCAGGCGCCCACTGATGAACAGTAGTAAGCAATGTTGCGTACGAAGTTGATGGTTCCGTCCAACGGGTCAATGCTCCAACGCACACCGCTGGGATTCAGTGGTTTAGCGCTTGGGTACTCTTCGCCGGTGAGCTGATCGTTAGGTCGCGAGGTGGTGATGGTGGCTCGAATTGCTTCCTCCGAGGCCCGATCAAAATCGGTCACCCAGTCCCCAACGGCTGACTTATCACTGATGTTAAATTGGGATTCGTCACGGCCGGCTAGTACTTCAGCACCGGCTGCTGCGGCCCGTCGAGCCACCAGCACCAGTGGATCGTGAGTAATTGCTTTGTCCATCGTTAGCCTTCCGTAGGTGCGGCGAGGGCTACCTCGCGCGCTGCATCTGGTCCTTGGTCAAGGAGCACAACAAATCCGGCTTCATCCAGCACTGGTACACCCAGAGACTGCGCCTTATCTAGCTTGGACCCGGCAGCTTCGCCGGCAACTAAGAAATCGGTCTTCTTCGAGACGCTACCGGTCGCTTTACCACCGCGCACGATGATGGCTTCCTTCGCGGTATCGCGCGAGAAATTCTCCAAAGTTCCGGTCACCACGATGGCCAGAGACTCAAGATTTTTGGTGATGTTTGCGTCCTGCTCGTCTTTCATCTTCACCCCGGCTGCTTGCCAGGAGGAGACGATGTCGCGATGCCAGTCGACTTTGAACCAGTCCACTAGGGCTTCGGCGATAATCGAGCCGACAGAGTCAATGTCGCTGAGTTCAGCCTCGGCATTACCTGAATTCAGGACTTCTAGCAGCGCGTCCATAGATCCGTATCGGGTGGCAATTGCACGCGAAGCATTGGGTCCGACGTGACGGATGGACAAAGCCACCAGTACGCGCCAGAGCGGATTTTCTTTGGCTTTCTCCAGCTCATCAAGCAGTTTCATGGTGCTTCGAGTGGGTGCCGAAGGCTTCTTGGCGGTGGCTTTGGAGTAGAAGTACGGGACCAGTTCAAACTTTCCGGTACCTTCGCCCTTCACTCGCTTTTCGCGCCAGACCATTACCTCGCCGAGCTCTTCGAGCTTGTCTTTGAGATTGAACAGCTGCGCTTCATTGTGCAACGGACCCGGACCAGCAGGCAGGATTACTCCGCCTTGGGTAGCAGGGTCTTCGCCCGGACCGCTGGTCAAAGCGGCCGCGGCTTCGTAGCCTAAGGCTTCAATATCTAGTGCACTGCGACCCGAGAGGTAGGCAACACGCTCAGTGAGCTGTGCAGGGCAAGATTCGGCATTGAGGCAGCGGATATCCACGTCGCCTTCTTTGGCTGGCGCCAAAGGTTCACCGCACGATGGGCAGTGAGTGGGCATGACAAAGTCGCGTAGTTCAGTATTGCCCTCACGAAGTGGCAAGACCGGGCCAACGATTTCTGGGATGACATCTCCAGCTTTGCGTAGGATCACCGTATCGCCGATTTTCACGTTCTTGGCAATAACCACTTCTTGGTTATGCAAAGTTGCACGGGCCACGGTTGAACCGGCCACAAGTACTGGCTCCATGACACCAAAGGGAGTAACACGTCCGGTGCGACCAACCTGAACTTGGATGTCCAACAGTTTGGTGTGCACTTCTTCTGGTGGGTATTTGTAGGCTACGGCCCAGCGTGGCACACGAGAGGTGTAACCGAGCTGTTCTTGGGTGGCCAGGTCATTAACCTTGATAACAATGCCGTCAATGTCATGGATCAGGTCATGGCGTTTTTCCCCATGTTCGGCAATGTAGTCTCTAGCCTCAGCTCGGCTATCAACTACTCGGCCATACGGTGAAACGGGAAGGCCCCAGCCACGCATGAGCTCATAGGCTTGGGACTGCTCGGTCATGTCGAAGTCGCGGCTGCGTCCTAGCCCGTGGACAAACATTCTCAGCGGGCGCTTTGCAGTTTGTTCCGGGTCCTTTTGGCGTAGGCTTCCGGCCGCTGCGTTGCGAGGATTGGCCAACGGCGCTTTGCCCTGAGCAATCAACATTTCGTTGTAAGCGTTGAAGTCATCGGTGGCAATGAATACCTCACCACGTACTTCAAATTCTGCAGGCCAGCCTGAACCGGTCAATTCTTGGGGAATATCGCTGATGGTCAAGGCATTGTGAGTGACATCTTCACCGGTGGTGCCATCACCACGGGTGGCGGCGCGGACCAACTTACCGTCTCGGTAGGTCAGGTTCAGTGCCAGTCCGTCGATCTTGACTTCGCACAACCATTTAACTGGGCTTTGTGGGTGCAGGCGTTCGGCGTTGAGCTGGGCTCGTTCAAGCCATGCTTCGAGTTCGTCGAGTGAAAAGACGTCTTCCAGCGAGTACATGCGGCTGGCGTGAGTGACCGAGGCGAAGGCGGCAGAAACTTCGCCACCAACTTCTTGGGTGGGTGAATCCTGTCCGGCCAAGATCGGGTATTTCGCCTCGAGTAGCTGCAGCTCATGGAACAGTGCGTCGTACTCAACGTCGGAAATCAGCGGGGCATCATTTTGGTAGTACGCATCGCGGTGCCCGCGAATCTGTTCAACCAACTGTTCGTAGCGGGTCTTTTCAGCTTCCGGCGGAGCATTGGTGGTCTCAACTGGGGTTACGGAATTTTCACTCACATATCCAATTGTGCCCCACTCAATGCCAGAAGCGCAGACTTGACCTGTTAGTTTTCGGCCGCCAACACATCAATGACGATGACTGCGATATTGTCTCGTCCGCCAGCTTCAAGCGCTGCCCCGGTCAAGACCTTGGCTGCTTCAGCACGGTCTTTGAAGTTGACCAGAATGGTCTGCAAGATGTCTTCGGTCAGTTCGCCGGAGAGTCCATCACTGCACAACAAATAGCGGTCCCCGATGCGCGGTTGCAGCACGGTGACATCTGGCTGGCTTTCCGCCCCAGCGCCCAAGGCCCGAGTGATGAGGTTGCGATGCGGGTGGTTGCGCGCTTCAAATTCGGTGATCTGCCCAGCATCAACCATCTCTTGGACGGCCGAGTGGTCACGGGTGAGCTGTTGCAATGCTCCGTCGCGCAACCGGTAGCCACGAGAGTCCCCCACATTGACCAGCAAGAGGTTTGGGATGTCTTCGCTGAGTACCGTCAGTGGTGCGGTGCTCGGGGTCGAATTGGTGCGGTGGTTTTTTAGTAGCTCCGGAGTAATCTTTGAAATCACGTCGGTATTGATGTTCATGGAAAAACTTGAAGTCCATGGTGGCACGGCCGCCACCGGTGCGGTGACATTATCTCGGCCCTGGTCTGGGGCCTTAATCTGAACCAGCGCGCAGAGCGTGGTTCCGCCGCGAGCTTCCAGAGCTTCACGGATTCGGTCATCGGCCAGTTGCACCTGGCGCTGCACCTCGGCCACGGTGGGAAGTTTGCGTACCGATGTCTTATTGGCGAAGGTGCAAATTTCTTGCATGGTTTCCACCGCAAGCTGGCTAGCAACTTCCCCGGCTTCGTGCCCACCCATGCCGTCAGCTACCGCATATACGATGTCGTGCAGCAGGATCCGGTCCTGGTTTTCGGCACGTTTGCGGCCCACATCGGTCAGCCCGGCAGCAGCAAGCGTAAATGGAACTGTATTTGGTTCGGCGTTCATCAGTCAATCACCAGTCCGGCTCCCTCGCCAGGCGAGAGTTCATAAGGTTGAATGTCACCGAAGCCACGCACCGCGGTAATTTCTTGGGCAGTGAGCACAAAGCGAGCGTCGTTGCGCAAGGTATTGGCGGTGATCGCGTCGGTGAGTACCGCTCCTGGCTCAGCTAGAGAGGTTAGTCGCGCGGCCATGTTGACGGTGGGACCGTAAATGTCGCCAAGTCGCGAAAGCACACGACCCCAGACGACCGCTCCACGCGTTTGTGGAAACAGTTCGTCCTTGGCTAGTTCGCGAGACAGCGAGAGCGCGATAAGGGCGCCTGCCTGCGGAGTTTCGGCCACATAGAGCACTTCATCACCGATGGTCTTGACCAAACGTCCACCACCCACAGAGATAACCTCCGCACATTTGGCTTCAAAGCGTTGGACCAGTTGCGCCAGCGTGCGTTCGTTCATCCGCCGTGACAGGGAGGTGTAGGAAACCAAGTCAGCAAAACCGACGGCACGAGCAAGCGGCAACGGGGTGCCACCGTCAGCGTCGGTGGTGTCCTGTTTGTAAGCAGCCACACCGGTTTCCACACGCAAGGCCATTCGGTGCACCGCAGAGTTCAGCTGGCGGCGCCACGAATAAAGCAGTAAGTCTTCAATGGCAGGGATGATGTCTGGAAGCATGCCAAAGAGCTGACGGCGGGCTTGGCGGTCAGACATATTTTGGTTTGCGATCATGTCTTCCACCAAGGCTTCGATCTGCCAAACCACCATACGGTCGGTCATCTGCCCCACCGAACGCATCAGCGAAATGGCGGTCTCTTCGGTGAGTTTTCCTTCGCGCACCATGTCCACCATGGTGCCCAGGGCTGCCTTGTCCGCTTTGGTGAAGAAGACTTCATCGTCACTGAGTTCAGGGAATCCGATGGCGCGCCAAAGTTTGCGCGCAGAGTGCAACGAAATTCCGGCTTCAGCGGCTACTTCGCGGCGGCGGAATTCGCGTTGGCCACCAATAAGACGGTTCTCCAGGGAGGCGACGTTGTCGCGCACCGCATCAGGAGTGTGGGCCGGAATGCGCAGCGGGCCTTCCATGGCTTGGGCCAGTTCCAGGATCGGATCTGACTCGCCCGGGGCTTCAACGACAGGGTGTTGACGGGCTTCGCGGGCGGCCTGTGCGGCGGACTGCGGAGAATCCGGCCGGGGTGGATTGGTGTGCTCGGTGCTCATGCCCCCATGCCTTCACTGTTCGTCGTTTCGGTGTGCGCCGCACCGGGATTGTTTCGTAGGTTGGTCATCGTTTCCACGGCCAATGAGCGGAAGTACCCAACGGCCGGTACGTGGGAAATGCGAACATATCCTTGATTCATCACGATATCCAAGGTCCCCGCTCGTGTCATCGCGTTATTGGACTTCGCGTAGGCAACAAGATCACGAACCGTAAATAATCCTACAGATTGCAGTTTGCCTTGGCTGTAGGTGGAGCGGAACATGATCCGTTCGGTGGTCAGCACCACCAAGCTACGCGTCCAACGAATCCACGGAAGCAGTACCCAGATGAGCACCAGTGCCGCCCACAGCACTACGCTCACGATCATCCAGACGTTGGCATTGTTAGCCAACCAATCCGAGAGGTCCTCACGTGAGAGGTAGCCCAAGGCAAAAGTGCACAGGGCGGTGAGGATGAGGAAGACGGTGATCGGCTGTCGCAACACCCGGGAGTGCTCGCGAGTTTTGATGACCACTCGCTCCCGTTCATGTAGCGGCAACTTCATCGTATGGGTCCTCGCCCCTCCCCTTCAGACATAGTGCTTCGGTCAGTACCTTCAATAATAGTCCCGGTACTAGGCCCAACACCTATTAGGCATACTTTCCGTCGGCGCGCCGCACATGGTGCACGTCCCCGGCCAGTACTTCTCGGCGCTTGCCTGCTGCGTCTTCTAAAATCAGTGCGCCATCTGCGCCAAGCTGAACTGCTGTGGCTTCAATGGTGGAACCGTCCGGGAATTCTACGCGTACTAGATGTCCCAAGGTTGCCAGTTTGGCGCTGACCATTTGGTGAAGTGACTGGCCATCAAATCCAGGCAATGGCAAGTGGACAGATCCGGCAACTTGGCGGAAGCTGCGATCCAATCCGACCAGCTCTTTGAGGTACTCGGCCAATAGCTCGGTGCGGTCGATCGAGCCAGAGCTAGCGAGGCGAAGCGAGGTTGCGGTAGGTACCGGCAATTCTTCTCGGTCTTGATCCACGTTCATCCCGGTACCGATGACTACGCCATAACCGTTGGCCACCGGTACCAGTTGAGCAAGGATGCCGCAGATTTTGAATTCTCCAGCAAGCAAGTCATTGGGCCACTTGATACTTACCGGAACTTCAGCGACGCGTTCAGCGGCTCGACTCCACGCCAAGGCTGCGATCATCGTGTACCAAGACAGTGCCTCGGTCGACACATTGACGCCGGGAATCACAAGCACACTGACGGTGATTGATGAGCCTAACGGGGTTACCCAACTACGGCCCAGTCGACCTTTTCCTGCTTGCTGATGTTCGGTGAAGTAAACACTAAGGTGCCCGGCTTGGCCGGCAGATGCCAGGGTCGCTAGTTCCGTGTTGGTAGAACCGGAGACCGCCTTAAGCTGCACAAGCCCCAGCTGCAACTGATCGGTGAGCTTGGTTAAGCGACTCGGATCAATAGTGGCGCGGGCGGTGTCAGAGGAATTATCCATAGCTAAACCCTAAGACACCGCCAACTGAGTCAACGCGAGTTTAGAGGAAGATGTCTTCCACCAATGGCACCTCGGGCTTTAGTGAATACTTCTCCAAATCGGTAACGCCGGCAGATTTCAGCACCTGGCCATCGGTGAAGAAGTTTCCACTCAATGTTTGCGGGTTGCTGCTCAAGATGGCCATCGCGGCATCGGCGACAATTTGTGCGTCGCGCGCCCCCTGGATCATCTTTTGCCCACCAGGCAGGTTACGAATGGCCGCGGTATCAATCAGGGTTTCAGGCCATAGTGAGTTCACACCCACGCCTTCGTCCTTCAGTTCCTCGGCCAGACCTAGGGTGGTGAGCGACATGCCGTATTTGGCCATGGTGTAGGCCAGGTGTTCTCCGGCCCACCGCGGGTCAAGGTTCAGCGGTGGAGAGAGTGTGAGGATATGTGCGTGCTTTGAGGCACGCAGGTATGGAAGCGCGGTTTTGGATAGCAAGAAGGTTCCACGGACGTTGATGTCCTGCATCAGGTCGTAGCGTTTCATATCTACCTGGTCAGTTTTGGCGAGGTTGATGGCTGACGCGTTATTCACCACGATGTCGATTCCACCAAATGTTGCCACGGCTTCATCAACTGCTCGTTGTACGTCGGCGTCGATACGAACATCGCCAACCACTGCTAGGCCTTTACCGCCGGCCTGATTAATTTCTTGTACTGCGGTGTGGATGGTGCCTTCGAGGCTGGGGTGTGGATCCGAGGTTTTAGACAGCAACACCACGTTGGCACCGAGTGCACCGGCGGCTTTTGCTATGGCTAATCCGATACCGCGGCTTCCGCCGCTCATCAAGATTGTGCGATTCTTGAGGCTCTTCGCATCAGGGGCGATCTGAGTTCGAGGTTCATTAGTCATGTGATCTAGGTTACGCGAAGATTCTCCGCTAAGCTACTGTACAGTAACTTATTCTGGCGTGCCACGCACTGGATATCTTTCCAATTTGTAAGATTCCTACAATCAGAACTCGCGTTTCCCCAGTTAGACTGGCTTAGATGACATTTTTCTTGTGTCATTCCTACACATTGAAGACAACTCGAGGGAGTCGAAGGCATGACGCAGGGCAGAACCGAGGCAGACGAAGCGATCGACCTGTCCACCACCGCCGGCAAACTCGCTGAATTCCGCCGCCGCCAGAAACTCTCCGAGGCACCTAGCGGCCAGGCAGCTATCGAAAAGCAGCATTCCCGTGGCAAGAATACCGCCCGCGAACGCATCGAGATGCTCATGGACGAGGACTCTTTTGTCGAATTTGATGCTCTAGCCGTTCACCGTTCCACCGCCTTCGGAATGGAAAAGAAGAAGCCCCTAGGCGACGGCCTGGTTTCTGGCTACGGCACGGTTGACGGTCGTTTGGTTGCCGTCTACTCCCAAGACTTCAGCGTTTACGGCGGATCGCTCTCGCAGGTCAACGGTGAGAAGATCGTCAAGGTTCAGGAATTTGCGCTGCGCAACGGTTGCCCAGTTGTGGGCATCCTCGACGGTGGTGGCGCTCGTATTCAGGAGGGCGTAGCCTCGTTGGCGATGTTCGCTGATATCTTCCGCAATAACGTTCACGCCTCCGGCGTAGTACCTCAGATCTCCTTGATCATGGGCCCTTCAGCTGGCGGTGCGGCCTACTCCCCTGCCTTGACTGATTACGTGATCATGGTCGACAAGACCAGCCACATGTTCATCACCGGTCCAGACGTGATCAAGACCGTCACCGGTGAAGAGATCGACATGGAAACTCTCGGTGGCGCGCGTCAGCACAACGCCAACACCGGTACCGCTACCTACTTGGCTAGCGATGAAGAAGACGCTGTGGAATTCTGCAAGGAACTGCTGGACTTCCTACCTTCCTCAAACCTTGCCGATGCACTGATCGCAGAATTTGATGAAGATCTGGAAATCTCCGAGGAAGATCTCGGACTTGATACCTTGATCCCAGACTCCGCAAACCAGCCTTATGACATGCGTAAGATCATCGAGTCCATCGTGGATGACGCACACTTCTTTGAGATGCAGTCACTCTACGCACCAAACGTGATGATCGGTTACGCCCGCATTGAAGGTCGCACCGTAGGCATTGTGGCTAACCAGCCAATGCAGTTTGCCGGCACCTTGGATATTGCGGCCTCCGAAAAGGCCGCCCGCTTTGTACGCAACTGCGACGCCTTCAATATCCCAATCCTCACCTTCGTGGATGTGCCAGGCTTCCTCCCGGGCAAGGATCAAGAATTCCAGGGCATCATTCGCCGCGGCGCCAAGTTGCTTTACGCTTACGCCGAAGCCACGGTGCCAAAGCTGACCGTCATTACCCGCAAAGCCTACGGCGGAGCGTACATCGTGATGGGCTCCAAGAAGCTCGGAGCTGACCTCAACTTGGCTTGGCCAACCGCGCAGATTGGCGTTATGGGCGCCCAGGGTGCGGTAAACATCCTTTACCGTCGCGATTTGGCAGCGGTAGAAGCTGAAGGCGGCGACGTCGAAGCTCGTCGCAAGGCCATCATTGATGACTACGAGGCTGAGTTGCTCAACCCGTACCAGGCTGCCGAACTCGGTTACGTTGACGCTGTTATCGCGCCAAGTGATACTCGTGTGCAGCTGGTTCGAGGACTGCGAGCGCTCCGCGAGAAGCATGCAGTCTTGCCTCCAAAGAAGCACGGCAACATCCCGCTGTAAGCGTCACCGGTCAAACATTCGAGCACTACCAAGGAGCAAGCCAATGGAACAGGACGCCGCGAATACTGCAGTTCCGCAGATCCGTGTGACCAAGGGCAATCCCACCGCTGAAGAATTAGCAGCGGTCACTGCACTGCTGTGCGCGCTAGGGAATGCTCCTGCTCAGCAGAGTGAGACGGCAGCTCCTGAGAAAAAGCGGGCAACGCGGATGCGCAAGCGTCGTGCGCTGACTCCTCGTTTGGGTTGGACCATCGGGCGCCGGTAATTTCTGGCAGCACGCACTAAACATCACTCAAGGCTTGATGCTCTGTTACTCAGAGCATCAAGCCTTGAGTTTTTTGCGTCTCGAGGACATTGAAGTCATGTTCGCAGTCTTCGTGCCCAGATGAAATCAATGATTTTAGTCAAAAAGCAGATGTAAAACTCTTCAACAAATCTTTCATATCAACTAGTGTTAGCGTCATGACATCATCCTCCTCGCACCGCGAGCCTTCAGCAATCGACAAGATTGCTGAAGACTTCTTCACCCAGAGCCTTGAGCTCACCCCTGAATGGGGCGTTTCACTAGGTATAGCCGGTCACGAGTCCGACTATGGTGACTACTCCCCCTTGGGCACCACTGGGCAAATTCGACTTTTACGTGACACTTTAAGTGCACTGGCTAATTCAACTGCCGCTGATGCCATCGACGAGGTCACCCTCGACGCGATGACCGAGCGGTTGAGTTTGGAATTAGAAATCTTGTTCTCCGGGCGCACGGAACTGAACAATATCGCCAGCCCCGCACAAGAGATCCGCTCCATCTTTGACTTGATGCCTCAAGAAACAGCTGAGGATTTTGCTTTCATCGCTCAGCGTTTGGAAAATCTTCCGGCTGCAATTGACGGTTACATTGCTTCACTGCGGGACTCGGCATCCAACTCGCTGGTTCCTGCCAAGCGGCAGGTTCGTATCGTCAACACCCAGTGCATCGATTACGCCAAGGATGGCGGCTTCTTTGATCAGCTAGCCGCCTCAGGAAAAAAGGTCGACGCTGGTCTTGAGGAACGTCTGGCAAATGGTGCCAGCCTTGCCAAGGACGCCTATCGCCGGTTGGCAGAATACCTAGAGAGCGAATTACTTGCTCAGGCCCCTGAACAAGATGCGGTGGGTCGTGAATACTACTCGCTGATGTCGCGTCGTTTCCTTGGGGCCACTGTTGACTTGGATGAGACCTACGCATGGGGCGTGGCCGAACTCGACGCCATCATCGCCGAGCAGCAGCGTGTGGCGCAGCAGATCAAGCCAGGTTCCACCATTGAAGAAGCCAAGCGCGTACTCAATGAGGATCCAGCTCGAAAGCTCAGTGGTACCGACGCACTGCGTGAATGGATGCAGGGCAAAGCGGACCAGGCTATTGCGGACTTGTCGAAAGAGCACTTTGACATTCCGGCTCCCATGGACCGTATTGAGTGCATGATTGCGCCTACTGAAGATGGCGGCGTGTACTACACCGGACCGTCTGAAGACTTCAGCCGTCCCGGTCGCATGTGGTGGTCGGTGCCGCCAGGCGAAGACCAGTTCACCACGTGGGCCGAGCTAACCACCGTGTACCACGAAGGTGTCCCCGGACATCACCTGCAAATCGGAACAGCACAAATGCAGGCAGCCACACTTAATAGCTGGCGCCGGTTGATGTGCTGGGTATCTGGCCAAGGTGAAGGTTGGGCTCTTTACTCAGAGCGCCTGATGCATCAATTGGGTTACCTCGACGATCCGGGCGATTACATGGGCATGCTTGATGCGCAACGTTTGCGCGCAGCTCGCGTTGTTTTTGATATCGGAGTTCACCTTGGCTTGCCGGTGCCAGCACAGTGGGGCCAAGGCATCTGGAACGCAGAGAACGGCTACGAATTCTTGAAGAAGAATCTGGATCTGTCTCAAGGCCAACTCGACTTTGAATACAACCGCTACCTCGGATGGCCCGGGCAAGCACCGTCATACAAGATCGGCCAGCGTCTATGGGAACAGATCCGAGATGAATATGCCGCTACCGAGGGTGATTCCTTCTCTCTCAAGGCCTTCCACACCTCAGCTCTACAGCTGGGCTCAGTCGGTCTGGACACCTTGAAGCGCGCGCTACTTAAGTAAGTATTGCCAAAAAGCCAGGGCTCCGAATGATTATTCGGAGCCCAGCTTTTTATGGCTGATAGCTGGATATCTGAATCAGATTTCCGCAAGTATCATCGAAAGTTGCGACAAAGACAGTGCCTGCGTCCGTTGGGCCTTGCGTGAAGTGCACACCCAAGTCGCTCAAGCGCTCATATTCGGCTTGAACATCATCGACGGCAAACGAGGTGATGGGGACACCATCAGCTTTGAGCGCTTCTCGATATGGTCCAACAGCCCTGTGGGCCGCAGGCTCCAGCAGAAGCTCGGGCCCATTTTCCTGATCAGGTGCGACAAGGGTCAGCCAACTGTAGGGGCCGACTGGCACATCATGCTTAACCTTAAAACCCAAAATGTTTGTGTAGAACTCTTTGGCTTTTTCTTGATCATCAACAAAGACGCTAGTGATGTATACGCGCATTCCCTTAGTCCTTAGCTTTGCTCCATATATCAGTGACTCTCAGCTTTCCATACTGTGAGCATTTCTCAAGGCCTGAGCGCAGGCCTGACGTATGCCACACACTGACTGACTAATCCAACTCACACCTAAGCGCTGAGGTGCCCGCGGCCTCAAACACGCAGAAATTGTCGGTGAGAGAGTCGAGGGAATATTGGCGAAAATTCCCTTATTTCAGCGCTTGGAAACCGCGAAAAGTATGTCAATACCCACAATGAGGACTTATTTGTAACACCTCGTAATATTGAGTGTGGCGGAGATTAGCGATCACCCTAGCCTTAAAGACATGTCTAACTCCGCACCATCATCCAAACTCCCTAAATGGATGACCAGCTTCGGGCCGCAAATCATTGCAGCACTGATTGTCGGTCTCGTTCTGGGTCTTATTGCAAAGTACACCGGTAGCACCGCCGAGGAACCAAACGGGCTAGGTCGATTCCTTTCGATCATTGGCTCAAGCTACGTTTCTTTGCTTCGCACCGCAGTAATCCCCCTGATCTTCTTCGCAGTAGTGGCGTCTATCGCCAACCTTTCCAAGGTCACCAACGCCGCACGTTTGGCATGGCAGACCCTACTGTGGTTCGCAATTACCGCACTGGTCTCCGTAACCATCGGCATGCTCCTGGGCGTAGTATTCCAGCCAGGCGCCAACACCGGCCAGAGCGCCCCAGCAGACTACGAAGGCAAAACCGGCGATTGGCTCGGCTTCCTTACCGGTCTAGTGCCATCGAACTTCCTCGGCTTGGGAGCGAGCACCACTATTGCAGATGGTGCAGCCACCACCTCGGTCAGCTTCAACGTGCTGCAGATTCTCGTTGTTGCCATCGCCGTGGGTGTTGCCGCACTCAAGGTTGGTAAAGCTGCCGAACCATTCCTGACTTTCTCCGCTTCGGCACTGGCTATCATCCAGAAGGTTTTATGGTGGATCATCCGCGTTGCCCCGATTGGCACCGTCGGCTTGATCGGTAACGCCGTCGCTACCTACGGCTGGGACACCATTGGTGCCCTGGGTAAGTTCACCGTAGCTATCTATGTTGGCCTCGCCCTAGTGCTCTTTGCGTTCTACCCAATTTTGGTTCGCAGCCATGGCCTATCCGTCAAGCAGTACTTCTCTGGCGTGTGGCCAGCCGTGCAGTTAGGCTTTGTCTCCCGCTCGTCAATCGGCACCTTGCCTTTGACCCAGCGTGTCACCGAACGAAACCTCGGTGTACCTTCGGGCTACGCATCCTTCGCCGTGCCACTGGGTGCAACCACCAAGATGGATGGTTGCGCTTCGATTTACCCAGCTGTGGCATCGGTATTTGTCGCCCAGTTCTTCAATATCGATCTGAGCTTCACGGACTACATCTTGATTGCCATTGTTTCGGTGCTGGGCTCAGCTGCTACCGCTGGTACTACCGGCGCTGTGGTCATGTTGACCCTGACCCTGTCGACTTTGGGATTGCCACTTGCCGGTGTGGGCCTGCTTATGGCCGTAGACCCAATCATTGACATGGGCCGTACCGCGCTGAACGTTGCTGGCCAAGCCTTGGTCCCAACGATTGTGGCTAAACGTGAGGGCATCTTGGATATTGAGATGTACAACGCTGCGCGTAACGGCAACCCATTTGCTGAGGATTCCTTTTCGGATAACAACACAAACGCAGAGCCAGTAGCTACCAAATAGCTTCTGAGTACTAGCGCGAAGGCGTCCGAGCAATTGAGCTTGGACGCCATTGTCGTTAATCACCTACTCTTTAAACCAAAAGAAGTTGCACAGCGTGCAAGTTTGCACGTAGTGTAATTACGTGACTACCCTGAGCGTCGGCACTCGCCGAGAACAAAACAAACGTGCCACTAAACAGGCCATCGTGGATGCTGTTGCGCAGCTTCTCCATCAAGGATCTTCAACTGCACCGACCGCGAACGACATCGCCGACGCTGCCGGGATTTCCAGGCGCACGCTGTTCAACTACTTCTCAACAGTGGACGCCGTCTATTCCTATCCCCTGCATCAGCTGCTAGATGTCACGGTGGAAACCATGAGTGAGCCGACCGAGACTTTCACCCTGCTTGACTCGATTATGCAGGCTCTAAAATCTGACAAGGTTGCTCAGCTTCTGGGTCAGGTGGCCTACTTTGGCGCTTTTGTCATGGCCGATGAAGACAGCCGTTGCCTGCCGGCCAATGTCAGCGAATGGCAAAAGGCAACCAATGATCTCTTTGCAAAAGTCATCGCCCGCTACCCGCAAGCAGACAGTTTTTCACTGCGTGTTCTCACTCATTCAGTTTTGGGCGCTGGCCAAGCCGCCTTTGATGAATGGATGGAACACGTCCCGTCCAATGTGAACGCAAGCATGGACATCACTCCTGAGCTCATTGTTAAGTTCCACGAATTGGTAACCAAGGCAATGAACACACTGGATCAAGGATTCGCACCACCTGCGATGAACAGCATCAGCACTTCGAAGGACATCTAAGCTCATGGCATCATTCCTCTACCGCCTGGCACGGTGGGCACATCTGCACCGTTTCCGGGTCATTTCCATGTGGTTAGCAACGTTCATTTTCATCGGAATCTGCGCCAGTCTGTTCATGGGACAGCTCTCCAACACCTTCACCTTGCCCGGCACTGAAACCCAGCGAACCCTGGACCGGATGAAGGAAGAACTTCCTGATCTGGCCGGCGGCTCTGGCTCGATCGTCTTCCGCGAAAGCACCGGCAAACAGCTAAGCCCCGCTCAGCAGAAATCCATTGGCGAGTCCTTGGAGCAGCTTTCACTGCACCCACAGGTTGCTGACGCGATGAGCCCTTTTGAGCTTCAAAAGAAGCTTGATGATGCCCAGCCTGAACTTGATAAAAACAATAAGAAGCTCGTTGATGGTCAGAAGAAGCTAGAAGACGCCAAAAAGAAAATTGCTGACGGCAAGGTACAGCTCGAAGACGGTCGCGAAGAACTAAAAACCGGATGGGCACAGTACTTCGACGGCGAAAAGAAGATCAAAGATGGCGAACCTCAGATCACCGCTGCCGAAACAAAGCTGGCGGACAGTCGCGCGCAGCTGAATGCCGGACAAGCCGAACTCGACTCCGGAGCGTCCAAGCTTGCGGCCGGTGAAGCCAAGTACAACGACGGTCTAGCGAAGTACCAAGCGGGCAAGCAGTCTTATGATGCTGGCCAGGCTCAGTACACCGCGGGAGAAAACAAACTTGCCGCCGCACAAAAGCAGCTGGCTACCGGTGAACAGCAGTATGAAGCCGGAGAAAAGCAGCTTCTAGGCAACTCTTCACGAAGCGAATTCGAAGCCTCATTAGCTGCAGGAAAGAAGAAAGCACAGGCGGGCCTTTCGCAGGCGGAGGACGGACTGGCCAAGGCCACTGCCGGTATTGAACAGGCAGATGCCTCCATCAAACAGCTCAACGAGCAGATCTCGGCCACCGAAAAGGCACTAGAACAAGCAAAGAGCGATGAGGATGAACAAGCCGTTGCTCAATACACCGAAACACTAACTCAGCTCCAAGCCGGATTGGCGCAAGCTGAAGAGGGCAAGGCCACCGCGCAAGCAGGGGTCAAGCAAGCCCAAGCCGGCAAGGAAGAAGCCAATGCCGCGTTGGACCAGATTGCTCAGGGCGAAGCTGGTTTAGTCAAGCTTGATGCGGCAAAGAAAAAACTTGATGATGGCCAAGCGCAGATCACCTCGGGCCGTAAAGAATTGGACGCCAATAAGCCCCAACTCGCCGCAGCCAAGTCTCAGCTGGCTGATGCAAAGGCCGAGCTGGATAAGGCAAAGTCTGAAATTGCAGCTAACAAAGCCAAGCTGAATCAGGGGCAGGCACAGCTAGATTCTGGTTGGGCCAAGCTGAATGCTGGTCAGCAAGAATTCGACCAGAAGAAGGCCGAGTTCCTCGAAGGTACGGCGCAGCTTGCCGCGGCCAAAGCAAAGCTTGAGACCGGCGAAAAAACCATTAAGGAAAAAACTGCCGAGCTTGAACAAGGCGAAAAAGACGTAGAAAAGGGCGAAAAAGAGTTAGCCTCTGGCCAGGCCGAACTGCAGTTCGCTTCACGTCAGGTTGGCGCCAATTCGGATATGCGTTTTGTCTCTGAAGATCAGAGCACCGCCGTCTCCCAGGTCAGCTTCAAAGTGCAGACCGATGCATTAACTCCGGCAGACCGCGAACAGATCAAAGCCATCGCCGCTGGCCCGCAGGCCAATGGTGTTGAGGTGCTGTTCTCCAAGGACATCATGCAGGATATGTCTGAGGTCTTCGGCTCCTCGGAAATCATTGGTGTGGTCATTGCGGCCATCGTTCTGCTGGTCATGCTGGGCACCTTTGTTGCCGCTGGTCTCCCGCTGGTACTAGCAATACTGGGTGTGGGTGCCGGCGTTGGTACCACCATGGCCTTCTCCTCACTGATTGACATGGCCTCGATTACTCCCGCCCTCGCTTTGATGCTGGGCCTCGCGGTGGGTATAGACTACGCACTGTTCATCATTCACCGTCACCGCACGCAATTACTTGGTGGCATGGAGGTGGGTGAATCCATCGCGCGTTCGGTTGGCACCAGTGGCAACGCCGTGGTGTTCGCCGGTTTGACCGTGATCATCGCGCTGGCCGCGTTGGCAGTGCCGGGCTTGCCATTCTTGACCGTGCTGGGTCTATCGGCGGCGTTCACCGTGTTCTGCTCGGTACTGTTGAACATCACCTTGCTGCCCGCATTGCTCTCCTTGGTCGGACACCGCCTGGTTTCCAAGCGTGCCCGCAACAAGGCCGCGACGATGGTAAAGAACCCAGAAATCAAGGAGCCACTGTCCGCACGTTGGGTTCACACCGTCACCAAGTTTGCCGTTCCAGTCACGCTGTTGGTTGTGGTGCTCCTTGGGGCAATCGCCCTGCCTGCGTCCCAGATGCGCACCGCACTGCCAGATGGCAGTGCTGAACCGGCTGACTCACAGGCATTCCAAGCCTTCGAGCAGACCAGCGATAAATTTGGTGCCGGCTACAACGGTCCCCTGCTGGTCCTGGCTGATCTGCCGGAGAACCTGAACGAGCGGGATGCGCAGACCAAGTCGTTGGACGTGGCTGACAAGATCCGTGAATACGACGGAGTGGTCGCAGCCATTCCGGTCACAATGACCGATAACCACCGTTTGGCAGCCATCCAGGTCATTCCGACCGGCGGCCCCTCCTCCGAACAGACCGAGGCGCTGGTTCACCAGTTACGTGCTGACCACACCAAGATTGCGGACGCTTCCGGCGCAAGCATCGCGGTGACCGGTCAGGTGGCCGCTCAGATCGATGTGTCTGAAAAAGTCACCGCGGCACTGGTTCCTTACCTGAGCATTGTGGTTGGTCTGTCGCTGATTCTCTTGCTCTTGGTTTTCCGCTCCGTGGTGGTTCCGCTCTTGGCAACCGGCGGCTTCCTGTTGTCTTTGGCAGCGGCCTTTGGCGCGAGCACCTTGGTCTACCAGTTCGGTTGGTTCTCCAAGATCTTCGACGTCAATGTCCCCGGTCCCTTGCTCAGCTTCCTGCCGATTCTGCTCACCGGTATCCTCTTTGGTTTGGCCATGGACTACCAAGTGTTCTTGGTATCGGCCATGCGTGAACGCTACGCGCACGGTGAGCCAGCCAAGGATGCAGTTCGTTCCGGCTTCTCGATGGCGGCTCCGGTGGTTACCGCGGCAGCGTTGATCATGATCTCCGTCTTTGCCGGATTTATGTTCTCGCATCTGGCCATGCTCCGCCCGTTGGGCTTTGCCTTGGCATTCGGAGTGCTCTTCGACGCCTTCATCATCCGCATGACCTTGATTCCTGCAGTGATGCACTTGCTGGGCGACAAGGCTTGGTACCTGCCAAAGTGGCTGGACAAGATCCTGCCCGATGTTGATGTGGAAGGATCTAAGTTAAATCAGATGCTTGAGTCCGAGTACTCTGGCAACGATGATGAGCGAGATCAGGACTACACCAAGGAAAATGTCTCGGTATGAGCGATTTGAATAAATCAACAGCGCAGCTGGTTTTGGCCTCGGCTTCATGGGGACGCAAGAAAGTGCTTAGCGATGCTGGTCTGCAATTTGAAACTCAGGTTTCGAAGGTGGATGAAGATGCGGTTTTAGCCAATGCAGTCGCTCAGTTCGGTCAACAGAGTCCAGCGCAAACAGCGCAGCTACTGGCTAAGGCCAAAGCTGAAGATGTCGCAGCTGGCCAGCATCCTCAAGGCACCGTGGTGCTTGGCTGCGACTCGGTCTTTGAACTGAACGGTGTAGCCTACGGCAAACCGCACACTGAACAGGTTGCGCGTGAACGGTGGCAGCAACTAAGCGGTTCCACCGGAATTCTGCATTCTGGTCATTGGCTGATTGATCCAAATGATCCAAGCAAATCTGCTGGAGAAGTCTCCTCGACGGTCGTGCATTTTTCCACGGTCAGTGAGGCGGAGATCCAGGCTTACGTGGCCAGTGGTGAGCCACTACCTTGCGCCGGAGCCTTCACCATCGACGGACTGGCCGCAGCCTTTATCGAATCCATCGAGGGCAACTTCCAGAACGTTGTCGGTGTGGACGTATTTGTTCTACGCAAGCTTTTGACTCAAGCCGGAATCAGCATCATAGATCTTTGGAAATAATCACCGAATCACGCGCCTAGGAGCACTGCTCCTAGGCGCGTAGTTCTTTGCTGGCCAAAGTTGTCTGCGCGCTCAAACCAAACTGGCGCACCTGGTGCGTGCGGCAGTCGTGGCACTGTAGGTATTGCACAATCCCCTGGGAGGTCTGGTGACTAGATTGCACTTCCCAGAAGTGCTCATGGCTGGTCGTTGAGGATCGTTGATCAATGCTGGGGCTGTAGTTCGTTGTGGTCATAGAATCAGCATGATGTAATGTCCTTATGCAACTCAACCCTTACGGAGAGTATGCGGTTTTACTCGCTGCTTCCTTGGCAAATAACTGGCCGGAAAACCGCGATGAGATCGAAGCGCGCACTCGCGAGGTCGGCATGACCATGCCTTTTCCGCGGCGCAGTGCCGACCATAGTCAAACGCGCGCCATGATTGATGACTGGTTGCGCATCGTTGATGCGACTTCGGATGAAGAACGTGCTGAGCTATTAAATCTGCAGATGGCCCAAGCTTCCGCGTATCCACGCATGGTCAATCACGATGGAGAAGGGTGGCATCTGCACTATCGCGATAACGGGCAGAATATGCCACTGGTACTGCGGTCGGTCATTGCGGTGGGAACGGCCCTGCATCTGAGCACCCGCGGCATGCACCGATTGCGTCGATGCGAAGCCGAACCCTGCACCCAGGTGGTTGTGGATGTAACGCGCAATGGACGACAGCGTTACTGCTCGGTGCGCTGCGCCAATCGAGCTGCGGTCCGTCGCCACCGCGTGCGTCAGGCCTAAAGGTTCATCGGCAAAAGCCCACGCGGACATCCCGGACAGCAATCAAGCTTTCACTTGTAGTTCCTCCTACGTCCCCTCACGTTCAGCCGCGCCTACCCCGCTGGTTCTGCTCAGCTCCGCTGAACAGCCTTTCAGAGACCTAATATTTGTAGGATTCCTCCAAAGTTTCATCTCAAACACCCGGGTTTGGCGGGTTAACTACATATAGTTCCCACAAAAACGATAGGCTCCTAGATGAGAAACCCTATTTTTTGAAGACAGGTTCACGATGAATCAATTGACGAAGGTGCTAATCGCCAACCGCGGCGAGATTGCAGTGCGCATTATCCGTGCCGCACGCGATGAAGGAATCGAGTCCGTAGCGGTCTACGCCGACTCCGACCGCGATGCACTGCATGTGCGTTTGGCTGATGAAGCCTACGCGCTGGGCGGCATCACCGCTGCCGAGTCATACCTTCGCATTGAGAAGATCTTGGACGCTGCCGAACGCTCCGGCGCGGACGCTATCCACCCGGGTTACGGCTTCTTGTCGGAGAACGCGGAATTCGCTCAGGCAGTTATCGACGCCGGCCTGACCTGGATCGGGCCTTCGCCAGATTCCATCGATCAGCTCGGTGACAAGGTCAAGGCCCGCCACATCGCTGAGAAGGTTGGCGCTCCGCTGGTACCAGGTACCAAAGATCCTGTCGCTTCAGCTGACGAGGTCTACGCCTTCGCCGATGAGCACGGTCTGCCACTAGCCATCAAGGCTGCCTACGGTGGCGGCGGACGCGGTATCAAGGTGGTTCGCAACCGCGAGGAAATTGGCGAGCTTTATGACTCTGCAGTTCGCGAAGCCGTCGCAGCCTTCGGCCGCGGCGAATGCTTCATCGAACGCTTCCTGGACGCACCGCGCCACGTAGAAACTCAGTGCTTGGCCGACGTGCACGGCAACGTTGTTGTTGTCTCCACCCGCGACTGCTCACTGCAGCGCCGCAACCAGAAGCTGGTTGAAGAGGCCCCGGCACCATACTTGAGCGAAGATCAGATCACCCGACTCTACGAAGCGTCCAAAGCGATCTTGCGTGAAGCTAAGTACACCGGCGCTGGAACCTGCGAGTTCTTGGTAGGCCAGGACGGCGTGATCTCCTTCTTGGAGGTCAATACCCGCCTACAGGTAGAGCACCCAGTCTCCGAGGAAGTGACCGGACTGGATTTGGTTCGCGAACAGTTCCGCATCGCCCGTGGCGAAGAGCTGGGCTACACCGATCCAGAAGTTCGTGGCCACTCCTTCGAATTCCGCATCAACGGTGAAGACGCTGGCCGCAACTTCATGCCTACCCCGGGCACCATCTCCAAGATGAACCTGCCCTCGGGTCCTGGCGTGCGTGTTGACTCGGGTATCGAGCAGGGCGAAAGTGTCTCCGGTAACTTCGACTCGATGATCGCTAAGCTCATCGTCACCGGCGGCACCCGTGAAATTGCTGCAGCACGTGCCCGTCGCGCACTGGAGGAATTCCAGATTGATGGCATGGCTACAGTTCTTCCATTCCACCGTGCAGTGATGAGCGACCCAGCATTTGTTCCTACACAAGGTGCTTTCACGGTTCACACCCGCTGGATCGAGACCGAATTTGCCACCGCCATTGAACCGCACCCAATGCCAGGGGCGCCAGAGGAAGCTGAAGATTCGCAGCGCACCAGCGTCACCGTTGAGGTTGACGGAAAGCGCTTAGAAGTGACCCTTCCTTCCTCGCTTGGCTCAATCTCTGCCGGCAGCGCCGATCAAGGCGGAGCTAAGAAGAAGCGCAAGTCCAGCCGTAAGGCAGCTGCTGGCTCCAGTGCCAACAGCGCTGAGCTGCGCTCCCCTATGCAGGGAACGATCGTGAAGGTCGCCGTTGAAAATGGCGCAGAGGTAGCTCAGGGCGATCTGATCGTGGTGCTTGAAGCCATGAAGATGGAACAGCCGATCACCGCGCACCGCGATGGTGTGGTTAGTGGCCTAGAGGTAGCTCCCGGCGAGACCTTGTCTTCCGGTGCTGTGATCGCTTCGATTGGTGACGCAAGCTAGTTTCTTTCGCAAAACTGGTGGGGGTTCTTTTAAGGTATTTTCCTTGAAAGAACCCCCACCGGTGTTTAACTTTCCTGTATGGCTACTGGGCAGCAAGCCAATCGGTGAAGTTCA
This sequence comes from Glutamicibacter sp. MOO4, assembly GCF_056934395.1. Classification (NCBI taxonomy): domain Bacteria; kingdom Bacillati; phylum Actinomycetota; class Actinomycetes; order Micrococcales; family Micrococcaceae; genus Glutamicibacter; species Glutamicibacter sp. MOO4. The sequence continues at coordinate 317,728 of NZ_CM167800.1, read as the reverse complement.
CTTGTCCTAGCCGGGCAGAGCTACCAGGCAGGATTCCGCCAGTACGCATCGCTTTACCCATGGCACCGGGAACCGGGACTTCAACGATCTTTGGTGATTTGCCTTGGTGTGCAAGGTACTGGGCAAAAAGATCCGGCATGCTCTCTTCTTGCGGTCCGGCCAGATCCTGGACCACACCCTGAGCAGGAACCAACGCCAGCTCGGCTAGCGCGATCGCTACTTCACTGCCGGCAATCGGCTGGAGACGCATTTTTGGGGCCATTTGCACGGGGCCTGCGCCAAGGCGAGTGATGTTTTGACCCACAAATTCATGGAACTGAGTGGTGCGCAACAACGTGTATCCGCCGTCCAGCATTTGCAGCATACGTTCTTGGGCAGCTTTGCCGGCATAGTAGCCGGAGTCGATAGCTGCAGCACCGATGATGGACAGAGCCACGTGGTTCTGCACCCCGGCCTCGCGTCCGGCGCTGACCAGGTTCGCGGTGGACTGGGTGAAATAACGCATCGAAGCTGATGCGCTGGTGGTCGCGGAGCCAGAGACGTCAATGACCGATTCGCAGTCGGTCAGCCACTGCCGTACGGAGTTCTGGTTAGTCAGGTCGCATCCTGAGGAACGTGAAAGAACCAGCGGCTCATGACCAAGAGTTCTGAGTACTTCAACGACTTGGCGTCCTAACATTCCGGTGCCTCCGGCAACTGCAACGCGCATGACTGCTCCTTTTTGATCCACAGTGACTGTGTTCCCATGCTCGCACATCTATGTACGGATGCAACGAACGGAAACAACGAACTAAGGCCTGCCCAAACACCATCATGTGGTGTTTGTGCAGGCCTTAGGCGTGAAGCGCAGTTCAATTATTCAATGAATTCTTCCATGTCAACATCCGAAGTGTCTCGGGTGAGGAACAAGGCAATCAAGGTCAGTACTGCGGCAATTGAGAGGTAGATACCAACACCAACGGTGTTGCCGTCTCCGGCCTTCCACAGGGCTACTGCAACAAATGATGCAGGAGCAGCGCCGATCACCGAGGACATGTTGTAGGCAACCGCAGAGCCGGTGTAGCGAACGTTGGAAGGGAAGAGCTCAGGCAGGTAGGAAGCCATTGGGCCAAAGGTCATGCCCATCAGCGCGAAACCAACAATCAAGCCTGCCATAGCGGCTGCCTGACCTGGACCGAAGAACAAGGTCCAGGCAAGGCCGAAGACCAAGATGCCGGTAGAAACCCACATCAGGAACTTACGACGGCCGAACTTCTCAGCCAGTGGGCCGGAGACAACGGTGAAGATACCGAAGAAGACAACACCGATGATCAGCATGGTCAGGAAGGTTGGACGTTCAATGCCCAAGCCTGGAACAAATCCGGCTGCGTCAAAGGCTTTGCCCTTGGCTGCAGCAGCCGCAGAAGCCGTCTCAACGGTAGCGGGCTGGGTGCCATAGGTCAGGGTGAAGGAAGTCATCAGGTAGAACAGCACGTAGGTTGCCAGCATGATGAAGGTACCAGCCAAGGTTGGACGCCAGTGCTTCTTCATGGTCACCGCGAATGGCGACTTTACAACCTTCTTCTGATCCAGAACCTTCTGGAAGGAAGCGGACTCAACCAGCTTGAGGCGAACCCACAAACCGATGAGAACCATAACAGCCGAGAAGAAGAACGGAATACGCCAGCCCCATGCTTGGAACTGCTCTGGGGTGCTCCAGGTCTGCAGAGCCACAAAGATCAGGTTGGCAATGATGAAACCGATTGGTGCGCCCAGCTGTGGGAACGTGCCGTAGATGGCACGCTTGTTCTTTGGAGCATTTTCTGTGGCCAGCAGTGCTGCACCGGACCACTCACCACCCAAGGCCAAGCCCTGTGCAAAGCGCAGGATGACCAAAGCTAGCGGCGCCAAGATGGTCCAGTGACCGGCAGCTGGCGGCAGGAAGCCAATCAGGAATGTCGCAATACCCATGAGCAGCAGCGAGGCAACTAAGGTGCCTTTACGTCCCAGCTTGTCGCCGTAGTGACCGAAGACAATCGATCCCAATGGACGGGCCAGGAAGGCAACACCGAAAATCGCGAACGAAGAAAGGATCGCGTTGATTGCGGTGGCGTTCGGGAAGAACAGTGCTGGGAACACGAGCACCGACGCGGTGGCGTAGGCGTAGAAATCGAAGAATTCGACTGTAGTGCCAATCATGCTGGCGAATAGCACGCGTCCGCGTGAGTTCCCCTTGGGCACCACTGTCTGGTTAGCCTGCGACATTGAGGCTGCTCCTTAGAGTGAAAGTACGAGTTGGTCGGTCATTTACGAATGTCACAATCTTAAGCCTCGCTGCCCAGTATTCGGATATTGATGTCCATTATTTGGACACTAAATCCCCACCTGACGTTCACTACCCTCTTACTTCCCGGGGAAATAGCCGAATTTCGCCGTTCATATAATGAGATATGACTAGCAAAAAGAAAAGTTTTCTTCCGCTGAAGGCAGGGTCAAGGTGAAAGCAATCACTATTACTTGCGACTCCCCTTAAACAACACAAGAACGGCAGCTGAGTTGTGAAAACTCAGCTGCCGTTCTTGGATGCTAACCGGTGTTTAGAGGTGTCGGTGAAGGCGACGTGCCGCCTCGCCCAACGAACCGGACAAGGATGGGTAGACCGTGAAGGTCTCTGCCACGTCATCAACGTGCAGGCCGTTCTGAACTGCCAAGGCCAGCGAGTAAATCAGTTCACTAGCTCGCGGTGCTACCACCACACCGCCAATGACGGTGCCTGAGCCCTTGCGCGAAACGATCTTCACAAAGCCGTGCTCCACGTTCATCATCTTGGCGCGAGCGTTGGTGTTCAAGTCCACCTTGATGATGTTCGCCTGGTACTTGCCCTCAGCTACTGCGCGCTGGGTGACACCAACGGTAGCGATTTCTGGGGAAGTGAAAACGTTCGAGGCAACCAAATCCAAGTTCAGCGGCTTCACCGTGTCGCCAAGAAGGTGAGCTACGGCAATACGGCCCTGCATCGCAGCTACCGATGCTAGTGCGAAGACGCCGGTGCAGTCACCGGTGGCGTAGATGTTGGTTGCGGTAGTACGCGAAACACCGTCGACCTTGATGTGTCCAGATTCGCTGAGCTGTACGCCAGCCTCTTCCAGACCGAGGTTTGCGGTGTTGGGGATGCCGCCAACTGCAACGAGGCAGTGGCTTCCTTCAAGTACACGGCCATCGGCCAAGGTGACAAAGACCTTGTCGCCCTTGCGCTCTACGCCTTCGGCGCGAGCCTGGGAAACAACGTTAACGCCGTTTTCCTTGAAGGCATCTTCCAGCACTGCCGCTGCGTCTGCGTCCTCGCCCGGAAGGACTCGGTCACGCGAGGACACCAAGGTGACCTTGGCGCCTAGCAACTTGTAGGCGGAAGCGAACTCAGCGCCGGTGACACCAGAACCGATCACGATCAGGTGCTCTGGCACCTCGTTCATGTTGTAGATCTGGGTCCAGTTAAAAATGCGTTCGCCATCTGGCTTAGCCGTAGGCAATTCGCGTGGGTGGGCACCGACGGCCAGAAGAATGGCGTCAGCATCGATGTTCTGCTCGGTTCCATCCGGGTGAGCCACAGCGACGGTGTTCGCGTCGAGAAGACGACCTTCACCAATCACAATGCGCACGCCACCACGTTCTAGGGTGTTGCGAATGTCCGAGGACTGCTCTTTGGCCAAGGCCAAGAGTCGGTGGTTGACTACCGAGAAGTCGGTAACCGCTGAGTCGAGTCCTTCAACGTGGACTCCGAATGCTTCAGCTTGCTTTACGCGGCGCACAGCGTCGGCGGTAGCAATTAGGGTCTTGGATGGGACGACATCGGTCAGCACTGCCGAACCGCCCATGCCGGCACGTTCTACAACGGTGACGTTGGCGCCCATTTGGGCTGCTCCGATGGCAGCTTCATAGCCACCAGGTCCTCCGCCGAGAATTACTAAACGGGTTGCTTCACTACTACTGTCTGCGCTCACAATTTCTATTGTTCACCATGTGCGTTCAATGCGCACATCGAAAGCCAGATTTTGGACGTGATATTGATTCTGAAGCACTAGCTTCACCTGACAAATAGCCCCGCTACCGGTAGCGTATTGCCCGTGACTGATACGCATAATGACCCACAGGCTCTAGCAGCGCAGGCTGCACAGGTAATCGCTGAGCAGACCAACGTCGAAAAACACGACATCGCGCTAGTGCTGGGCTCCGGATGGGGCCAGGCCGCCGAATTGATCGGCGAAACCACCCACACCTTGGACGCCACCACGATTCCAGGCTTCCACGCCTCGGCCGTCCCAGGCCACAAGGGCAGCATCTCCTCGATCCTGACCTCCACCGGAAAGCGAGTGCTCGTACTGGGCGCACGCACCCACTACTACGAAGGACGCGGCGTACGCTCGGTCGTCCACCCAATCCGCACCGCTGCAGCCGCAGGATGCGAAACCCTGGTACTGACCAACGGTTGCGGTGGCCTGAATGAGAACTGGACCCCAGGCACCCCAGTGATGATCTCCGATCACATCAACCTCACGGCCACTTCCCCGTTGGAAGGCGCCACCTTTGTTGATCTGACCGATCTTTATTCTTCACGCATTCGTGAAATCGCTCGCGAAGTAGATTCAAGCCTGGATGAAGGCGTGTACGCGCAGTTCACCGGCCCACACTACGAAACCCCAGCCGAGGTGCAGTACGCCAAAACTATTGGTGCAGATTTGGTTGGCATGTCCACCGCGCTGGAAGCGATTGCCGCACGCCACGCCGGCATGGAGATCTTTGGAATGTCATTGGTGACGAACCTGGCCGCTGGCATTAGCCCAGTTCCACTGAGCCATGAAGAAGTCATCGAAGCTGGCCAGGCTGCTGGCCCGCGCATCTCCAAACTTCTAGCCCAGATCATCGCCAAGCTCTAAGTTTTTCCGGGCGGTATAGGCAAATAATGGTGTTTTTCTCAAAGGGAAATCAGTGAATCATACAGATAAGATCGAGCTGCTCGATATGGCCAGCAAATGGGCGGCCCAAGATCCGGACGCCGAGACTCAAGAAGAGTTGAACTTGCTCATCGAGCGGGTCACCGAAGGTGACGCGTTGGCCTTCGAGGACATCGCTGACCGTTTTTCTGGTGTGCTCGAATTTGGCACGGCCGGGCTGCGCGCTGAACTGGGTGCCGGTCCAATGCGCATGAACCGCGTTGTAGTTTTGCGTACCGCCGCAGGTATCGCTCGATTCCTCAAAGAGAAGGCAGCATCTGCCTATACCCCCAAAGTTGTGATCGGCTTTGACGCTCGATTTAACTCTGATGTTTTTGCCAAGGACTCAGCCGGTGTGTTCGCCGCCGCCGGCTTCGAGGTATTGCTGATGCCTTCCCCACTGCCAACACCCGTCTTGGCGTGGGCAGTGCGTGAATTTGCTGCTGAAGCAGGGGTCATGGTCACGGCAAGTCATAACCCACCACGCGATAACGGTTACAAGGTCTACGTTGGCGGGCGGATTACCGATGATTCGGGTCGTGGCGCGCAGATTGTCTCCCCTATTGATGCTCAGATTGCCGCCTTAATTGATCACCAACAGCCAGTTGCACAGATTGAGCTGGCGAACTCTGGTTGGGAAGTACTTCCCGCGCTTGGCACTGAGGGTGATATTGAGGCAGCCTACTTGGCCGCGATTCATCCGGTGATCCCAGAAGATCAGCCCGAAGGATCGTCCCGCAAGAACCTGCGCGTTGTTGTTTCTGCCATGCATGGGGTTGGTGGGCACACCATGAAACAGGCATTGATCAATGCCGGTTTTAGCGACGTTCACATGGTTGTCGAACAAGAGCGTCCAGATCCACTCTTCCCAACCGTAAAGTTCCCAAACCCTGAAGAACCAGGAGCCATTGATTTATCTTTGGCCTTGGCTCGTGAGGTGAACGCGGATCTAGTAATCGCCAATGACCCGGATGCTGACCGCTGCGCAGCAGCGATCATCGTTGGGGATACGTGGCGTATGCTGCGCGGTGATGAAGTCGGTTGGCTTTTGGGTGACCAAATTTCAAAGACTTTGCCCGAGGGCAAAAAGCTGGCTAATTCCATCGTTTCCTCCCGGATGCTGGCAGCTATTGCCAAGGACGCGGGGCGTGAGCATGAGGAAACCTTGACCGGTTTTAAGTGGATCTCACGAGTTGAAGACCTTGGTTTTGGTTATGAAGAAGCACTGGGCTACTGCGTCGCTCCAGATCTTGTCCGCGACAAAGATGGAATCTCTGCCGGTATCGCATTGGCCGACCTAGCTGCCCAGCTCAACGATGAGGGCAGCACAATATCGGCCCGCCTTGATGAGCTAGCTGCCCGTCATGGTGTGCACGTCACCGACCAATTGTCTTTGCGTTTCACGGACCTGGCGCAGATCCCTGTGTTGATGGATCGCTTCCGTCAGAACGCTCCTGAGTCCCTAGGTGGTTCGGAAGTTTCTGAGGTCACGGATCTGTCCAAGGGAACAGATAAGCTGCCGGCAACCAACGCCATTGTTTTGCACACCTTCTCCGGCGCACGCATCATCGTTCGTCCTTCGGGCACCGAACCAAAACTCAAGTGCTACTTGGAAACCATTGAACCGGTTGACCAGCTGGAACAGGTTCCTGCTGCACGTGAACGCGCCACCGCTCAGGTCCAAACCATCAAGCAGGAATTGGCAGCATACCTAAATGCCAACTAGGCTTACCCCTTCAAGACTTTCAGCTGAATGGCTTGAACCCGTATTTGTTAGAGGAATAGATGACTGAACTTACCGCCCGCGACATTGCTGGCTACATTGATCACACCCTGTTGGCTCCCAACGCCTCCCGGGAACAGATTGTGCAGATCTGCGAAGAAGCCAAGAAGTATGAATTCAAGTCGGTATGCGTCAACCCACTGTGGGTTTCCACCGTGGCTCGCGAGCTTGAAGGCTCCGACGTCTTGACCTGCTCGGTGATCGGCTTCCCACTTGGTGCTTCGGCCACCGACACCAAGGTTTTTGAAACCAAGCACGCAGTAGCTGACGGTGCCAACGAGATCGACATGGTCATTGATATTGCTGCTGCACTGCGCGGAGATCGCGACGCGTTGGTCAACGAGATCTTTGCTATCGCTCAGGCCGCTCACGAGGGTGGCGCGATCTTGAAGGTCATCATCGAAACCTGCCTGCTCACCGAAGAAGCCAAGGTTTTGGCTTGCGAGGCCGCTAAGGCAGCAGGTGCTGACTTCGTGAAGACCTCCACTGGCTTCTCCACCGGCGGGGCCACTGTTGAAGATGTCGCATTGATGCGCCAGACCGTCGGCGCTGAACTCGGCGTTAAGGCCTCCGGCGGGGTGCGAAGCGTTGAAACTGCCCGAGCCATGATCGCCGCTGGAGCAACCCGTCTGGGATCTAGCTCAGGAGTTGCTATCCTAGAAGGAGAGCAAAGCGGTTCCAGCTACTAGGACATCGCACCGATCTGTTTCCTCAAGGAGAAAAAGTGTACTCGAACGGCAAGAACACTGCCCATTCAGGTGAAGGCCGCCTTGTCGGCAACATTGTTAGTTTTGTGATCTTCTTCGTGATGTTCTCAGCTGGCATTTACACCCTGGGCTTCTGGGAACTGGACAATGCGTGGTTGCCAACTCTTCTGGGCTTCGCCCTGATGTTCTTGGCTTTTGCTATTCCAATGCACCTGATGAGCCACTCCGAAAAGGCTGAAGCTCGCATCGCTGCAAGCGCTGCCCACCAGCAGTAATTCAGACTTTCGATAGTTGGGCGGTCCTACGGGATCGCCCAACTTTTCTTTAAGCTGTAGTGAATCCAAAAGCCGGCCATAAACTTGGGTTATGGAAAAGTCGTGGGATCAGCAGGTAGAAGATTATTGGAACGCTTCGGCGGCAAAGAGCGGCGAGCAGCTTCGTGCTGAACTTGATGAACTGCTATCCGGCTTGGACCCCAATGATCCACGTGTCCTATTTGAAATTGCTTCCCTGCATGATTTTCTCGGTGAAGAGCAACTGGCAGTAGAGCCCTACAGCAAGGCACTGCAGGCTGGTCTACCGGGTCAAAAGCAGGATGAGGCTCGGATCCAACTAGCGAGCACATTGCGAAATCTTGGAGATTTTGACCAAGCAATTAGCCTGTTGGAACAGGTTTCCCCCGACTCCGACTTACACATCGACGCACAGGGGTTTCTCACGCTCGCCTTATCGGATGCCGGTCGACAGACCGAAGCCGTGCGAATTGCTGTGACTGCTCTGGCGCCAGCGAGCAAACTCTACGCCAGAGCCTTATCCGCCTACGCCCAGGACCTTTCCGCCCCGGGCGTAGCGCAAAGCTAAGCCCATCTCCGTCTGGCCGGCGGTTATTTCGTAGCCGGTGCCGGGGTTGGTTCGAAGATCGCGTAGAGCAGCTTTTCGGCCCACTCCAAAATTTCTTCGTCCACTAGGTCGCGCCCGCCAATAGGTGAAGTTCTTGGCTTTGGAATGAAGATCGAGTTAAGCGCTGGCTTATTTGCTGCCCCTGGGTACAGGCGTTCCAGTCGGACTTGTCGTGACGCTGGTAGGTCTTCAATCTTGGCTGGTGACACCTTGATGTTGTTGCCAATCTGCTGAATGTCATTGAGCCCGACAGCCCGAGCACGGATGCGCAGTGCTGCTACCCGCATCAGGTTCTCGACCGGTTGCGGTAGCTTTCCGTAGCGGTCCACCAGTTCTTCACGCACCTCGGTCAACGCCTCGTCGGTTTCCGCGGCGGCGATATTGCGGTAAGCCTCCAAGCGCAGACGTTCACCGGGAACATAGTCGTGCGGTAGGTGAGCGTTGACCGGCAGGTCGATTTTCATCTCGGTGGCTTCTTCTTCACCCTCACCCTTGTAGTCGGCGACAGCCTCGCCCACGAGGCGCAGGTACAAATCAAAGCCAACCCCAGCAATATGTCCGGACTGCTCTCCACCAAGTAGATTGCCAGCTCCACGCAGCTCCAAGTCCTTCATCGCTAGTTGGTAGCCGGAACCCAACTCATTGTGCGCTGCTACCGCTTTGAGGCGTTCAAGAGCAATCTCGCCCAACGGCTTTTCTACATCCCACAGGAAGTAAGCGTAGGCACGCTCACGGCCACGACCGACTCGTCCACGAAGCTGGTGCAATTGGGAGAGACCATAGTTGTTGGCCCGGTCCACAATCAAAGTGTTGGCGTTGGAAATGTCCAAGCCGGTTTCAATAATGGTGGTGGAGACCAGAACATCAAATTTCTTTTCCCAGAAGTCCTGGATGATCCGTTCCAGTCGTGACTCACTCATCTTGCCATGCGCCACTTCAATGCGCGCTTCAGGGGCCAGCTCGCGAAGTTCTGCTGCCACTCGCTCAATGGATGAAACTCGGTTGTGGACAAAGAAGACCTGCCCATCGCGCATGAGTTCACGCTTGATGGCTGCCGAAATCTGCTTGTCGCTTCGCGGGCCAACGTAGGTCAAGACCGGATGACGTTCTTCCGGTGGCGTGGCCAAAGTGGAGGTCTCACGGATTCCGGTGAGCGACATTTCCAAGGTACGCGGAATTGGCGTGGCGCTCATTGCCAGCACATCCACGTTAGTGCGCAGCTTCTTAAGTTCTTCCTTGTGCTCAACACCAAAACGCTGTTCCTCATCGATGATGACAAGGCCAAGATTTTTGAACTGAACGTTTTTGGAGAGCAAACGGTGGGTACCGATGACGATATCAACACTGCCATCTTGCAGTCCGGCCATGATCTCCTTGGATTCCTTGGCCGTCTGGAAACGTGACAGTGTTTTCACTCGAACCGGGAATCCCGAATAGCGTTCGGTGAACGTCTGCTGATGCTGGGAGGCAAGCAATGTGGTCGGTACCAGTACCGCAACCTGCTTTGAGTCTTGAACGGCCTTGAAGGCTGCACGGACAGCGATTTCGGTTTTGCCGAAGCCCACGTCACCAGAAATCAACCGATCCATCGGGATTTCCTTTTCCATATCCGACTTAACCTCATTGATTGCGGTTAGCTGGTCAGGAGTTTCGATGAAGGCAAAGGCCTCTTCGAGTTCATGTTGCCAAGGAGTGTCTTGGCCGAAGGCGTGCCCACGGCTGGCCATGCGTGCCGAATACAGCTTGATCAAATCGCCAGCGATCTCCTTGACCGCTTTGCGCGCTTTGGACTTGGTGCTGGCCCAGTCTGAGCCACCCATCTTGGACAGGGTGGGTGCTTCGCCGCCGACATATCGGGTAACCATGTGCAGCTGGTCTGTGGGAACGAATAGTCGGTCCCCCGGTGCGCCACGTTTGGAGGAGGCGTATTCAACGACCAAGTATTCTCGTTTGGCGTCTTTGCCTGAACCTGCAACTTTGCGAGCCATCAATTCAACAAATTTACCGATGCCGTGCTGCTCATGGACGATGAAGTCCCCCGCCTGCAGGCTGAGTGGATCTACGGCATTGCGCTTGCGCTTTGCGGTGAGCTTGCGTCCCTTACGATTTGGGTACGCGCTTGAACGACCCAAAAGGTCGGCTTCGGTGAGTAGCCCAAGCTTGAGCTTTTCAAAGACAAATCCACGCCCAGCGGTCGCTTGGGTGATTTCGATAAGTCCCGCGGTTGGCGCCTGGTCAAGGGTTTCAACTCGGTGGGCTGGAATGCTGAATTCAGCGAACAGCTCAGATAGCCGTTGCGCTGGACCAGGTCCGTCGGTGGCCACAACAAAACGCCACTGATCTTTAACTCGTGAAGCGATGAATTCCATCATCGCCTCAATGTCGCCTTGATAGCCGTGTGGTTCCCGCGCAGGGATGCGAATGGTTGACGCGCCGACTTCCAGCTCTTCATCCGCGCCCATGGCGGTCAGCGCCCACCAGGACACCTTCGCGGCCTTGGCGTGCTCAAGGGTTTCGGAAAGCGAGGCAAAATCGCCGCTAGCGAGCTTGCGCTCCGAGCTGGCGGTGTTCAAATCCAGTGGGGCTGTGGCGCCATCTGAGGCCGAAGCCCACGCGGCCGCAAGGAACTCCGCGTTAGTGGCATTCAGATCCTGTGCACGGGCGCGCACTCGTTCTGGTTCCATGACCAGTGCAATCGAGGATTCCGGCAGGAGGGAAAGCAACGGAACCATGTGGTCCACCAGAAGGGGTGCCAGAGATTCCATACCCTCCACGGCGATGCCACCAGCAATTTTGGTGAGCATTTCTTCAGCGGCTGGGAAATGGTTTTTCAGGTTGGCAGCCCGGCTCATGACCTGTGGTGTGATCAACATTTCTCGGCACGGCGTGGCAATAATCTTTTGTGGGCCCTGGTCATCGGTGGAGCGCTGATCGGCGATGGCGAAGAAACGCATCGAATCAATTTGGTCACCGAAAAAATCGATACGGACCGGATGGTCCAACGTTGGTGGGAAGACATCGATGATGCCACCACGTACGGCAAACTCGCCTCGGTGCGTGACCATGTCCACCCGAGCATAGGCAGCTGATGCGAGATCCTTGATGACCTGATCAAAACCAGCCTCGGCGTCTAGTTCCAAGGTCACCGGGCGCAGTTCACCTAGGCCAGCAACGAGTGGTTGCAGCACTGCTCGGATGGGTGCGATCACCACGTTGAGATTTTCGTCCCGGTTGTGTAGCCGGCGCAGTACTTCGAGGCGACGTCCCACCGTGTCGCTTCGAGGCGAAAGGCGTTCATGCGGCAAGGTCTCCCACGATGGGAATTCAGCAATCTGCTCCACCGGAAGGAAGGCGTTTAGCGAGCTTGATACTTCTTCGGCTTCACGACCGGTGGCAGTGACAATCAGGGTCACTCCAGAATGTTTGCTCTCGCTCAGCGCCTGAGAAATCTGGGCGGCGAGGATCGCACGCATGCCTTGCGGGGCCGCGATCTCCAGCTCTTCACTCCGCGTCGAAAAGCTGTTCGCTGCACTTTGGTGGATGCGACGGAAGGATGGTTCCTCGCGCAGGAAGTCATGAAGTCCGCTCAGGCTCATGGGGGTTCGTATCCTCTCGTGCAGGCGCTTGAAGCCGTGTGCTCAGTTGTATTCCTGAACCAATTCGACACCACGAACACCGACCGCAAATGATATTCCGCGGTCGACTCAACGCCAATATGTTGTTTTAGGTGCAGTCCTAGCCTACCTAATACATCCCAGCGGATAGTGTTAATACTGTCCGTCCCCGGGCGTGCACTTTTTGTTGCCCGCCCAGCCAAATTTCCAGATTGGGATTAGCTTTCATGGCATTGAACGCAAGTACTCAGATCGGCCATCCTGCACAGCAGGTCATCGCTACTTTAAGCGATCGCGGCTTCGCCGAGCATCTGACCAAGGTCGCCAACGGCACCCTGAACGAATTCACCGTAGATGGCGATGTCGCAGGGGCCTTTACGCTAACGACAGTCCGTTCCGTGCCTACTGACCGGGTTCCTGACTTCGCTCGCAAGTTTGTTGGAGCCTCCATTGAAATCACTCAGGTAGAACAGTGGACCGCACCGGATGCCGGCGGAAGCCGTTCTGCAACAGTGCGAATCACCATCGGCGGCGTTCCGGTGACTGTCACTGGCACCGAGCAGCTCACCGGACAAGGCGAAACCTCGCAGCTAGCCGTTGATGCCAAAGTCTCTTCCTCGATTCCATTCATCGGCGGCAAGCTTGCTTCCGCCGCCGAACCCTACATTGGCAAGGCCCTGAACTTGCAGGCAGAACAGGTTAACGCTTGGCTCTCCAAGTAGGCCAACGACTCAAAAGATCGCTCTGAGCGCATTCCCCGGATCTGCGAATTTCGCAATACATCCGGGGATTTGTGCTCTTGATCATCGATCGCGATAGGCTGGAATAAGGTGTGCCGGGAAGTCTGGTCGGCGAGAAATATTCATTTAACGAAGTAAGCGAGTTAACGCATGAACCAAACTCCGTCTTCGGGTTCCGACAAGAGCCTGTTTTCCCGCCCAAGCTACAAAGAGTCCGTGCGCATCGGAGATATCCTGCGCAAAGAAACCGTCGGTGGCATGGTGCTTATCGCCGGAGCGTTGCTGGCACTAATCTGGGCCAACACTCCCCTACGCGAGTCCTACTTTGCACTGCGTGATTTCCACTTTGGCCCAACGCTGTTAGGTGTAGATCTAAATCTCTCCATCGGCCACTGGGCTGCGGACGCGCTGCTTGCGGTGTTCTTCTTCCTCACCGGTTTGGAACTGAAAAAAGAATTTGTCATCGGTGACCTGCGTAACGTGAAGACTGCAGCTGTCCCTGTGGCTGCAGCATTCGGCGGTGTCCTCGTACCGGCGCTCATCTTTGTGGCCATTGCTTCGGGCTCTGGCGGTGGCCAAGAACTACTACGCGGTTGGGCCATTCCAACAGCCACTGACATTGCCTTTGCTGTCGCCGTGCTGGCCGTCATCGGTTCGGCACTTCCAGCCGCACTAAGAATCTTCCTGCTCACCTTGGCAGTGGTGGATGACCTAATCGCCATCGTCATCATTGCCTTTGTTTTCACTGATGAACTTAAGCTCGGCTATCTTGGGCTATCGCTGATCCCGATCATTCTTTTCACTCTCTTGGCACGCTACTTGGGCAAGTTCTTTGCCAAGCGCGCTTGGGCTGCCTGGGTGATCTTGTTGCCATTGGGCATCATCACCTGGATCTTCGTCTTTGGCTCCGGCATTCACGCCACCATCGCGGGCGTAGTCTTGGGCTTCTGTGTCCCAGTCAAGCGCACGGACGGTCGCGAAGGAATCGGGCTTGCTGAACAGTTTGAGCATCGCTTCCGCCCGTTGTCATCCGGTATCTGCATCCCAATTTTTGCGTTCTTTGCGGCCGGCGTGAGCGTAGTTTCATCCGATCCAGCCAGTGGCAACGTATTTACTGACCCTGTCTTCTGGGGCATTGTTCTGGGTCTTGTGTTGGGCAAGCCGATTGGCATCATGGGATCAACCTGGTTGCTGACCAAATTCACCAAGGCTTCCTTGGACAAGGATGCTCAGTGGGGTGACTTGCTCGGGGTAACTCTGTTGGCAGGAATTGGCTTCACCGTCTCGCTGCTGGTTTCCGAGCTGTCCTTTGGTCTGGAATCTGCTCACTATGAGCATGCGAAGGTTGCCATCCTCAGCGGTTCGTTTATCGCAGCTATCCTCGGCGCCCTGTGGCTTGTCCCGCGCAATCGTCGCTACAAGGTGATCAATGAGCGTGAGACTCGGGACGCTAATGCTGATGGTGTGCCTGATGTGTATCAGCAAGATGGCGAAAATAACTAGCGTGCAGAATTCGTAGCTAGTAGTTAAACGACTGTGGCGCTTGCCCTCCGAGATGGAGAGCAAGCGCCACAGTTCTTTGCGTGCTGGCTACTTATTAGCGCCAAACATGGCCGCTTCAGCAGCGACCCAGGCGAGCATCGCGCACTTGACGCGAGCAGGGAACTTGGAGACGCCCACGAAGGCGGCAGCGTCCTCTAGGACCTCTTCATCTGGTTCAAAGGTTCCCTTGGAGCGCATCATCTCGCGGAAGATCTCCAGCTTGTCCAAGAACTCTTCCTTGGTCATCTCCGGGAGCATCTCGCTGAGTACTGAGGCCGAGGCCATGGAGATAGAACAGCCATCGCCTTCCCAGCTCATGGCTTCAAAATGGTCTTCATCGTTCAATTCCACGCGCACGCGGATCTGGTCACCACAAATGGGGTTGTGCTGGTGTGATTCACCGTGCAGAAGCCCTTCGGTGGTCTCCACCAGTGGCGAGCCGAAGCGTCGCTTGGAGTGATCCAGGATGACCTGTTGGTATAGCTGATCTAATTCGTTCACTTAGACTCCAAAGTATTCGCGCACGGAGCTCAAGGCGACTAGTAGAGCCTTGATATCGTCTTCCGTGTTGTACAGATAAGTGCTTGCACGAGTGGTCGCAGTGACGCCCAGGGCTCGGTGCAGTGGTTGTGCGCAGTGATGTCCTACTCGTACGGCAATGCCACGCGAGTCTAGGTATTGCCCTACGTCGTGTGGGTGCACTCCTACGACCTCAAATGGCACGGTACCGATTCGACGGACGTCGCTTGGTCCAAAGACGCGCACGCCTTCAATCTTGGATAATCCTTCAAAGAGCAAAGTACCCAGGTGTTCTTCCCACTGAGCGATGCGGTCCATGCCAATTTCTTGCAGGTAACTTACCGCGGTAGCCAAACCATGGGTCTGGGCAATGCGCTGGGTCCCGGCTTCAAAGCGCTGCGGAGCCGGAAGAAATTCTGCGTGCTCCATATCAACCACGGTGATCATTGATCCGCCGGTGAGGAACGGAGGCATGGCGTTCAGTAGTTCTTCACGACCATAGAGCGCCCCGATGCCGGTTGGCCCGAGCATCTTATGTCCTGAGAAAGCCATGAAATCCACGTCAAGGGCCTTCACGTCTACCGGAAGGTGCGGTACTGACTGGCAACCATCAAGAACAGTCAGTGCACCAACCTTGCGGGCAGCATCGACAAAACGCTGAGTATCGGTGATAGTTCCCAAGACGTTGGAGACGTGGGTGAAGGCTACAAGCTTGGTCTTCTCGGTCACCAACTCATCGATCAAGTCATAACGCAATGATCCGTCTTCGCTGACAGGAACGTAACGCAAGGTAGCACCAGTGCGGAACGCAAGTTCCTGCCACGGAATCAGGTTGGCGTGGTGCTCAATTTCGGTGGTGAGAATTTCATCGCCAGGACCAATGCGGAAGCGTGCCGCGGCTTCTCCTCCGCGGCCCAATGAGGCATTGGAGATTGAGTAGCTGATTAAGTTCAGTGCTTCTGTTGCGTTGGAGGTCCACACCAGTTCATTGGTGCGTGCGCCGATGAATTTCGCGACGGTCTCGCGCGCCTCTTCATAGATTTCGGTGGCCTCAACGGCTAGCGTGTGAGCGCCACGGTGTACGGCCGCGTTAGCGTTTTCGTAGTAGTGCTGCTCCGCTTCATACACGCAACGTGGCTTTTGGCTGGTTGCACCAGAGTCTAAGTACACGACGTCGGTGCTGTTGACTTGATGCTCCAGAATTTCAAAGTCTGCCTTGATTCGCTGAACCTCGACGGCGCTGAGCGATACATTGGCTTCTGGCTGACCGGTCATCGTCTGCACGTGGTCCTCCGAATAATTGTCATGGGATGCCATGTTTCGCCGGTTGTCAGAAACCGTTGAAGGATTAGGCAAGGTGTACATTGGGTAATTATTCCACTCCGGCTCAAGAAGTACATCTAAGTTTGGCCTTAGTAAGTAACACCTCAAAGGGGACCTATTTAACGGATCGAGGACCGCGGTGAGTTGGCTGAGCCATCCCGCGATCCTCGAAAACTAAGTGTGAGCACAATGCAAGGCAACGTGATACAGATTAGCTGGTATGGAATTTTGTTTGGGCTGCTTCGAGACCCGAGCTCATTAGTAGCTCAACAGCGTCTGCGCAGTTATCAATCAAAAACGGAAGATCTTGCTTTTCCGTCTTCGAGAAATCTTGCAGGACCCATTTAGCCGTGTCCATGCGTCCTGGTGGACGACCAACTCCTGCGCGAACGCGCAGATAGTCTTTGGAACCCATTGCTTTGGAGATATCGCGCAGACCGTTATGTCCACCTTCTCCCCCGCCACGTTTGAGTTTGACGGTGTCAAAAGGAATATCGATCTCATCGTGAACGACGATCAGGTGATCAACGTCGATTCCAAAGAACTTAGCGGCGTTGGCCACCGGCCCTCCGGAGAGATTCATAAATACCGTCGGCTTGGCCAGCACGATGCGCGGACCGCCGACACCCATGCGGCCTTCAACGATTTGCGACCGGGAGGAGTGAGTTTTGAATTTCGATCCCACACGGTTGGCCAGTTCATCGAGCACCATTTGCCCAATATTGTGTCTATTGCCAGCGTAGCCGGACCCGGGATTCCCGAGTCCGGATACGAGCCAAGTGCCATCACTCATGATGCTTAGCTAAAACCTAGTTCGCTGGAATTAGGCAGCGATCAAGAGGTCCAGGTGATCAACGGTGCGGTTAAGCGCGTGGATCTGGATGTCCTTGATGCTGGTCTTTACGGTCTTGCCTTCAACGTTCAGAACGAGCTCAACGCTACGGTCACGAACAGCAAGGGTGGTTTCGTGGATTGGCAGCAATACGTGCTGTGGCTCCGAGCCTGCACCGTAGATTACTGCTGGGATCTGGCCGTCGCGACGAGCCTGGCGGGCAGCGCCCTTACCGAAATCGGTGCGTACTACGGCGTCAAGGTTTACAGATGCCATGATGATTCTCCTTAGGAAATAGATGCTTCGTTAAGGCCCTTGCGTGGACTCGGGAAGCAACTAACATCTAAGAGATCTAGAGCTTTTCCGGCCTTGTCGATAACGGTCCCACCATTTCTGGTGATTCCCTCGCCTGGGCACAGTCAATAATTCTACCAGTTCCGCTTCCAAGGAAGAAAACCTGTAGCGAACGCCACTAAATCAGCTTAGTTGTCGAAACGATAACAATTCGGTAATAACGCTCCCCCGCTGCTTAGTTAGATTCCACGAAGAATGCCTTCGCGGCTCACAGCGAAGGTCCTCACTGTCATCCAAAGGCAGAGATCAGAGTAGGCGAAGGTCAAGTCGTTGCCTCCATTCAGAGTCACCCGTTCCATGGAAAAAGCCATCGACCGGGCAACTCGCATCGATGCCTCTCTCCCCATTATCTATTTTGACAGTCTCCAAAAGAGGATCATAGGGACTGTCTGCCGACTAGTCTCGGCGTGGTGTCTTGCCCCTGACTAACCAATGATCCGGAGTGTTTTCACTGAGGCTGGGATGGCAGCAGAGCATCTACAAATTACTACCTTTCCCAAAAGGGAATGAGTCACCAGTCAAAAAGTTCTATGTACAGTTCTGAGTCCGGATCAAGTGCTGAAAGCCGCTCAACAATCCCTGAATAGAGTTCAATGGACGGTGGAACGGATGATTTGTCCAGTTCCGTCTTCATTCGATCCAAGACAGGTTGAACCTTGCAGGACAGACGATACTGATAGGTCGTTTTCCCATCCTCTACTTTGTGTAAAGAGCGCTCGTCCCATAAGTCATAGATTGCTTTCCCGAGCCAATAGTCTTCTTTGCCGCCGATGTAGTCGCCGTCGAGTTTTCTGATACTTGTGATCCACGTACCCATGCTTTTCTCCTTAGTACCCTCACTCGTGACCCTACTGTGCGTCACCGACAGGTTAAGTCACCCAAATACTGACGGATACTGTCGCACTCATCAGCGATCAAATTACGGGCTGAGCCTCTAGGCTGATCTTGAGGTTGACTCAAATCTTCTAATGGATGAAGTCGGTGGGCATGCCTTTCCCATGCCAATTACGAATCCGGACCAGACGTCGTTCAGCTGGCCAATGCCTGCGCCATCTGTCAGTCCGGATCTGCCCAGTCATGGTTTCACCAACCAAGACCGTTTTGATTTTGTCTAGACACAGCCGTCCGGCTACTATCTCGATCAGTTTCAACTGCACTAGAGGACGTTGATTCTGCATAGTGTAGGAGAGGCTCAAGCCCTTTACCTGAGCTTCTCAGCAACTCGGCTTAACCGCTTCTGGCCGGCCCCAAAAGGGACCGGCCAGAAGCTATGCGAAACGAGGGCTACTAAGCGCGGCCGTCAAACAGGTTCGTGACCGAACCGTCGTGGAATACTTCCGAGATCGCGCGAGCGATAGTCGGTGCAATGGACAGCACCGTCAGGTTCTCAAAACGCTTGTCTTCAGGGATTGGCAGGGTGTTGGTGACAACAACTTCGCGTGCACCACAATCAGCCAAACGCTGAGCAGCAGGATCCGAGAAGACAGCGTGGGTAGCTGCGATGATGACGTCCTTGGCGCCGGCTTCCTTCAGCACGCGCACAGCACCTGCGATGGTTCCACCGGTATCAATCATGTCGTCAATCAGGATCGCGGTGCGGCCCTCAACCTGACCCACAACGGTCTTGGACTCTGCCTGGTTAGGCACGGTCAAGTCGCGGGACTTGTGTACGAAGGCCAGAGGAACGCCGCCCAAACGGTCAGCCCACTGCTCTGCTACGCGAACACGTCCGGTGTCTGGGGAAACCACGGTGGCTTCGTTAACATCAATTTTGGTCTTGATGTAGTCCGCCAGCATTGGGAAACCAAAGAGGTGGTCAACCGGGCCGTCGAAGAAGCCCTGAATCTGCGCGGTGTGCAGGTCGCAAGAGATGATACGGTCTGCGCCGGCAGTCTTGAATAGGTCGGCAACCAGACGAGCCGAGATAGGCTCGCGGCCACGGCCCTTCTTGTCCTGTCGTGCGTAAGGGTAGAACGGAGCTACCACGGTGATACGACGAGCCGAAGCGCGCTTCATCGAGTCAATCATGATCAGCTGTTCCATCAGCCAGTTGTTTGTTGGCGCTGGGTAGGACTGCAGCAGGAAGACGTCCTTACCGCGGACCGACTCGTCCGAGCGCACGTAGATCTCGCCGTTGGCGAAGTCATAGGCGTTCAGCGGCAGAAGTTCGGTGCCAAGTTCCTTGGCGACCTCGGCGGCTAGTTCCGGGTGTGCACGACCGCTGGCCAGCACCAGCTTTTTGTCGACGTTATGGCTGATTTCACTCATTGGGTATGCTTTCTCGCTCGCTTCGCTATCACGTATGAGGTTGTTGTCGAGGAAATAAAGTCCGTGACCGGATTACTCGGTGCCCGAGGAATTCAGAGAGGACTTGAATGCGGCGTCTGCCGAAGGGGTACCTGGGCGCTTTTCAAGCGTCCACCCCTCAGAGTTACGCTGCGGGGCCACAGACAGTGCCAAGGCACCGGCGGGGACGTTTTTGCGGACGATGGCGCCAGCTCCGGTGTATGCGCCGTCCCCAATTTCCACTGGGGCAACAAATACGGTGTTAGAGCTGGTGCGCACGTGCGAACCAATCTTGGTCCGGTGCTTCTTTTCGCCATCGTAGTTCGCGGTGATATTGCCACACCCGATATTGGTGAATTCACCGATTTCAGCATCGCCGGCGTAGCCGAGATGCGAGAGCTTGGAGCCACGACCGATCGTGACGTTCTTGGTTTCGTAGAAAGCGCCAATCTTGCCATCGACACCCAAATCGGTACCTGGGCGAAGGTAAGCGAAGGGACCAACCGAGGCGCCTGCAGCGATGCGCGAGTCGGTGGCGTCGGTGCGCTTGACGGTGGCACGCTGGCCAACCACCACGTTGGTCAATGTGGTGTCTGGGCCGACGATGGCGTTATCGCCAATAATCGTTTCGCCGTGCAGCTGAGTGCCTGGCTTCAGAGTGGTGTCCTGACCGATGATCACGTCTGCATCAATCCACGTGGTGGCTGGATCAACGATGGTTACACCCTGACGCATCCAGAATTCGGTTTTGCGCTGGTTGTAAATACGAGCCAAGTTGGAGACCTGGACGCGGTCGTTAGCGCCCTCAATCTGCCAACGGTCAGCGATCTGCGAGGAAGCAACACGGCCGCCACGACCGCGAGCGATAGCCAAAACGTCGGTCAGGTACATCTCGCCCTGCGCGTTGTCGGTAGTGACCTCGGTCAGTGCCGAACGCAGCATCTGTGCATCAAATGCGTAGATTCCGGAGTTGATTTCCTTGATCAGCAGTTCATCTGCCGAAGCATCCTTCTGCTCGCGGATTCCAGCAACTTCGCCGTTCTCGTCGCGCAGAATACGACCATATCCGTTGGGGTCTTCCAACGAGGTGGTCAGCACGGTCACCGAGTTGCGGTTGGTCTCGTGGGTAGCCACAAGATCCTGCAGTACTTCGCTGGTGAGCAATGGCACATCACCGTAAGTCACCACGACGGTGCCTTCAAGGGATGGGTCCACGGCTTCAAGGCCCTGTGCAACTGCGCGTCCGGTGCCCGGAATTTCATCCTGATCAGCGATGGTGATCGAAGGGAACTGGCTGAGGATGTGCTCAGCTACCAGGTCTCGCTGGTGGCGAACCACGGCCACAAGATTTTTTGGTTCCAATGCAGAAGCTGCGTGAAGTGCGTGCCCAATCATGGATCGACCTGCGATTTCGTGCATGATCTTCGGCTTGGCGGACTTCATCCGGGTACCAGCGCCGGCGGCGAGGACGATGACAGCTACTGGTGCATTGACCTGATCGCTCAAGTGCGTTCTCCTGCATATTAGATTCAAGGTTTCGGGCAGAGAAGAATAACCCTTAGACAAGTCTAACGTGCATAGCCAGATTGGCTGAACTGGTTAAAGAATAAAAGCGCCACATGCGTGACGCTTTTTCTTTGGTTCCGCCCCTAGGATTCGAACCTAGAATACACAGCTCCAAAGGCTGGAGTGTTGCCATTACACCAGGGCGGAAAACGGCTTATGTGGGTCATCCCCCACAAGCACGCTAATTATTCTGCCATGTTCGGCCCCGTGAGTGAAATCGCAAAACGCCATGGCTAAATACGAGTACACGAAGTGGCACCTGGCACCGCGCTCAGACTTCGATTTGCACCCGGAACGTAAAATAGAAATCGTGGCTCATTTACTCGGGGGCGAAGCCCTACATCTCGAATATCCCACCCATACTGTCTTCGAATCGATCACCATCGGTTTTTCCGATGGAGACCGTATCGGCTTGGTGGGACGCAACGGCGAAGGCAAGTCCTCGCTGCTCGGTATGCTTTCGGGCAAAATCGAACCCAATTCCGGACGTGTCACCTCACGCAACGGCCTGCGGGTTGGCGTGTTGGATCAGTCTGACACCCTAGATCCTGAGGCTACCGTGCACTTCAGTGTGGTCGGCGAGATGGATGATCACCAGTGGGCTGGCGAAGCTCGTATTCGTGACGTCATTGCCGGTCTCGTAGCCGACTTGGACTGGGAGGCAAAGGTCGGCACGCTCTCCGGCGGCCAGCGCCGCCGTGTTGCCCTAGCTGCTCTATTGGTTCAAGACTGGGACGTTGTCATCCTCGATGAGCCTACTAACCACCTTGATGTTGAAGGCATCTCCTGGTTGGCTGAGCACGTTAACAACCGCTGGTCCAAAAACTCCGGCGGCCTGATGGTTGTCACCCACGACCGTTGGTTCCTTGACGAAGTGTGCACCACCACGTGGGAAGTA
Source organism: Glutamicibacter sp. MOO4 (assembly GCF_056934395.1). Classification (NCBI taxonomy): domain Bacteria; kingdom Bacillati; phylum Actinomycetota; class Actinomycetes; order Micrococcales; family Micrococcaceae; genus Glutamicibacter; species Glutamicibacter sp. MOO4. The sequence continues at coordinate 295,694 of NZ_CM167800.1, read as the reverse complement.
CACAACCAGATCGTGGAACCTTTTGAAGGTGGCTACGCCGCCTACGTACTGCAGCGCGTAGAACGCGACCGCATCGCCGCGGTCACCGAAAACAAGCGCCAGAACATGATGAAAAAGGAACTCGCTTGGCTACGTCGTGGCGCCCCAGCCCGTACGTCCAAGCCAAAGTTCCGTATCGAAGCCGCCAACCAGCTGATTGCTGATGTGCCACCGGCGCGTAACCCGCTGGAACTGCAAAAGATGGCCACCAGCCGTCTGGGCAAAGACGTCATTGATCTGTTGGATACCGAGGTTTCCTTCGGTTCCAAACAAGTCCTCAAACCCTTTACCTGGCGAATCGGTCCGGGCGAGCGCAGCGGCTTGCTTGGCGCCAACGGAGCGGGCAAGTCTACGTTGCTGGGTCTGATCGCTGGCACCGTCGAACCTACCGGTGGCAAGATCAAGCGGGGGCAAACCGTGAAGCTGGCTGTACTGGATCAGCAGTTCCGCGAGCTGGATCAGATCGGACAGGACAAGGTCCGCGAAATCCTGGCCCGCTACCGCACGACCTTTAATGTGGACGGCAAGGACCTGACTCCGGCACAGCTGCTGGAGCGCCTTGGTTTCTCTTCGGCACACCTATCCACCAAGGTCGCTGAGCTTTCTGGTGGGCAACGTCGTCGCCTGCAGTTGCTGATGATCCTGATGGATGAGCCCAACGTAATGATCCTCGATGAGCCGACTAACGATGTTGATACCGACATGTTGGCGGCTCTAGAAGATCTCTTGGATTCTTGGCCAGGCACCCTGATCGTGGTCTCCCACGACCGTTACTTACTTGAACGAGTCACTGACCAGCAGTACGCCATTTTGGGTGGAAAATTCCGTCATGTGCCAGGTGGCGTAGATGAGTACCTAAAGCTTCGCGCCGCTGAAGGCTCTACTGGTGGTTCCAACCCATCGCAGTCTCAGAGTGACTCCTCGGCTGCCAAGCCAGCAGGTCCCTCCGGCGCCGAATTACGTGCGGCTCAAAAGGAACTGAACGCGAACGAGCGCAAGGTTTCACAGCTGAACGAAAAAATCGCCAAGGTGCATACCAAAATGGCTGGTCATGACCAAAGCGACTATGCAGGTCTGGGCAAATTCACCGCGGAAATCGATGAATACCAAGCTCAAATTGATGAGCTGGAAGAGCGCTGGCTGGAACTGACTGAACTGTTTGAGTAGTCCCCGCTAGCTGCGAGCGACAACCATTCGTCGGCCCGGAATCTTTTTGAGATTCCGGGCCAACGCCGTATTCAGCCACTGCTGCCAGCGCTGCACAGCGAATATGACAGACTCTAAATATGGAAATTGTTAGCCTGACCGGGCGCCTTATCTGCCGCAATCCTTCTGAAACGGATACCGTACGTGCTTTATTGCCGAGCCATATCCAACTGACTCGGGCCGAGCAAGGTTGTATTTCATTTGAAGTGCAACCCACCGAAGACCCGCTGGTGTGGGAGGTCGCTGAGCGATTCGTCAGTCCCTCAGCTTTCCACGCGCACCAGCAGCGCATGGCTTCCAGTGCATGGGGTCAAGGGACTACAGGGATCCAGCGCGACTATCGTATTGAGGGTCTGTAACCCGACATCACATGTGCGGCCCTGCGGTTAGGGTTTGCCGGTGATCTTGTCGGCAAGCAGGGCTAGTGGCGAAGACGTTTCCCTTCCACGCAGCTCGCTTCGATCCGCTGCGCCGTAGGCAGCATAAAGTCCCTTGGTGGCCAGCCAGCGTAGGGGTTCAGGTTCCCATTTGCGTACAGCATGGTTGACCCACGGCAGTTCTGTCAGTGCCGTTTGTTCCCCAAGGATCAAATCTCGCAACGTGCGACCAGAAAGATTGGTTGTGGCTACTCCCGTGCCCACGTATCCGCCGGCCCAACCTATGCCGGTCATGGGGTCCAACCCCACCGTGGCAGCCCAGTCCCGAGGAACACCTAAAACGCCAGACCAGGCATGATCAATTTTTGCGTGATGAGTTTGTGGGAACATCCTGTGCAGAACATCCTGCAATCCATCGATGGTGCTTTGCGGGGTTTGCCCATCGGTGTCGGTGCGCGAACCATATTTGTAGGGCACTCCACGCCCACCGATAGCGATTCGATTATCGGCGGTGCGCTGGGCATACATGTAGACATGGGCAAAGTCGCCTAACACTTCTCCCTGGCTCCAATTCAACTCATCCCAAACAGAAGACGGCAGTGACTCGGTCACAATCATCGACGAGTTCATGGGCAACCACAGCCGCTTGTGACCGGTAAGTTGCGCGGTGAATCCTTCGGTGGCACGCACAATGTATTCCGCGCTAACCGTCCCGCCTTCGATATCAACCTGACGGGGACGAATAGAGCGCACCGGAGTATCTTCGTAAATTTTCACGCCGAGACGTTCCACCGCTTGGGCCAGACCTCGGACAAGCTTTGCTGGTTGAATTCTTGCAGCATGTGGGTGCCATAGGGCTGCTCGTGTTCCGGCAACACTGATCTTGCATTGTGCTTCGGCGGCCTCTAGCAATCGAACATCTGTGTGCTCCCAGCCCTGATCAGCTTCTGCTTGAGCGCGTAGCCGATGTTCTTGGGCAGGGGTGTAAGCGACTTCAAATTCTCCACCGCGCAAGATATCAGCATCGATATTTTCCGTTTCGCAGACCTTGATGACCTCTTCAACGGAGTCATTCATGGCTAATTGGAAATCATTGATGGCCTGAACCGGATGTGTTTTCAGGTAGCGTTCACGGCCAGCGGTGATGGTATTTGTCAGCCAACCGCCGTTACGTCCTGAAGCGCCGTAGCCAAAATGTCTAGCTTCAAAGATCGCGATATTCAGTTCAGGAGCCGACTTGGCTAGGTAATAGGCCGTCCACAATCCGGTAAAACCACCGCCAACAATGGCGACGTCAAAAGTGCCGTGCCCGCGCAGGTTGGGGCGAGGCTCCTGAGCACCAATTTGTTGCCACCAATGCGAAACCTGTCCATTGAGCATGGTCCACTCCCCCGAACTCCGTAAATGAACCACTTTCATTCATCGCTTGGAAATCAGCCTATGACCAGTTTTATTGCACGACAAGAGGCATGGGTGGAAGTTAACTTTGCGGTTACACGAAGCTACAAGGATCTACAAAGTAAGGTCAGCTACTCACTGAGCGTGACATATGCTCCGGCAGCTGGGGCGGTAACCGGGATCGTGGCTACTCCTACCTCATCGCCCAACTGCGCGATGACTTCCTGAGCATGCTCGTGATCGCGCACCAGTAGAGCAAGGGTTGGCCCTGAGCCGGAAACCATCGCGCGTAGCGCACCGGCGCCTTCGGCCAGATCACGCATGGTGCCCAATTCTGGTGCTAGGGCTAGGGACGCTTGGGTCAGGTCGTTGGCCAGAACTTCGGCAAGAGCCGGTGCGTCAGAGGCCATCAACGCTTCAATGACTGCAGGATCAATTTCCTGAGGTACGTCAATTTCCATACCTGCGCGCAAACGATCTAACATGCCGTAGACCCGAGGCGTGGACAGACCGTAGCTGGCGGGGATGAGTACCCACTGAGTTTTGGCGCGGGTAAGCAATGGAGCCAACTTGTCTCCAATGCCCAAACCGATGGCTGCGCCACCCATCAAGGCAAAAGGTACGTCAGCGCCAAGCCGTGCACCTAATCGTCCTAGTTCCTCGCGGTCTAGGTGTGTCTGCCATAATTCGTTGCAGGCCACCAGGGTGGCGGCAGCGTCCGCTGATCCCCCACCCATTCCGCCTGCGATGGGTACCCGCTTGGTGATGTGGAGGTTTGCACCCAGAGTGGTTCCGGTGTGCTCACGCAGTAGCGAAGCAGCTTGGTACACGAGGTTGCCTTCACCCAAGGGGAAGTTTTCTGGGTCGTGGACTACCGGCGAATCTGGTTCCAAGCTCAGCAGAAGCTCACCATCGGTGCGTACGCTGGCTTCAATTTGCTCGGTCAGTGACACTGCTACGTACAGGCTTGCCACTTCGTGATAGCCGTCTTCGCGAGGCGGACCAACACGGAAATAGCAGTTGATCTTTCCCGGCGCAGTGGCGATGACTCGTTGCTTGGCCACGATTAACCCTCGCTGGCTGGTTCGTCGGCAGGAACCTGCTGTGCGGCTCGAGCGATATCGATGTACTTCTCGACATCCAGCTTTTCGCCGCGTTCCTTTGGATCGATACCGGCCAACACCAAAATCTTTTCGGCACGAATACCGGAGCCTGCCCAACCGGACAGAGCTGCGCGTAGTGTCTTGCGGCGCTGGGCAAAAGCGGCGTCGATGATGGCAAAAACTTCCTTGCGATCCGGCGCATCACTGCGGTCCTTGTCCCGGGTGAACGAGACTAGACCAGAGTGGATCTTCGGAGCTGGCCAGAAGACGTTCATGCCAATAACGCCAGCCTTGCGCATGGTGCCATACCAGGCACCCTTGACCGATGGGATGCCGTAAATCTTGTTGCCCGGAGTTGCGCTCATGCGGTCAGCAACTTCGTCCTGAACCATCACCAGTCCATGACGGATGCTTGGGAAGTGCTCCAGTAAGTGCAGGACTACCGGTACCGCAACGTTGTAGGGCAGGTTGGCCACCAATGCAGTGGGGTTATGCGGCAGTTCGGTGACCTTCATGGCATCACTGAGGATCACCGTCAGGTCATCTTCACGCCCTGGACGGAACTCAGCCATGGTCTGTGGCAGGCGCTTGGCTAGTGGAGGGTCAATTTCCACCGCGACAACTTTGGCTGCAGCATCCATGATGCCAAGGGTCAGCGAACCGAGCCCCGGGCCGACTTCCAGCACGGTCTCGGCTGGGTCAACGTTGGCGGCGGCAACGATGCGACGGATGGTGTTTCCATCAATCACAAAGTTCTGCCCCAAGGTCTTGGTAGGGCGGATTCCTAGCTCTTCGGCCAGACGACGGATTTCGGTGGCCCCAAGCAGCGGCAAAGATTCCTTAGACATCACAAGTCCAATTCTAGTTCAGTCAGATAGATCCAAACATAACAACGCGACGCGTCCACCGTGATGGTGAACGCGTCGCGTCGTTAGGCTTGTTAATTTTTAGCGCAGGCCCAGCTTGGACGAGCATGCTGGCCAGTGCCCCCAGCCGCCCGATGCACGAAGCTTTTCAGCTGCTGCGATCTGTTCTTGAGGCGAAGCCTGGTGTGGAAGTGGTGCGTACTTGGTACCGCCGACTGCCCTCCATGAAGAAGCAGAGAACTGCAGGCCACCGTAGTAACCGTTTCCGGAGTTGATCGCCCAGTTACCACCGGACTCACACTTGGCCAGAGCCTTCCAGGTGGAGGAAATGTTGCTGGTGTTGGTGGAAGGCTTCGGAGCGGATTCTTCCTTTTCTTCGCTGCTATTGGAAGATTTCTCTTCCTTAGCTTCGCTCTTCTTAGCTGAAGATTCTTCTTCCTCAGCCTTCGCTTCGGCTTCCTTGTCGGCCTTTTCCTTGGCTTCCTGAGCTTCCTTGGCAGAGTCCTTAGTGCCGACGCTGACTACCTCAACCACAGGTTCCTTGGAGACCTTGGACTTGAGAACTTCTTCCTCACCCTTTTTGCCGTTTCGGGTTTCCTGACGAAGGGTCAGCTCGCGCTCGCCCTTTTCGCCGGTGGTCTCTACTTCGGTTTCACCCTTTTCCAAGGAGTCGTCTTTAACTTCCTTGGTATCAAAGTCGATGTCGCGGGTTTCGTCCCAAGTCTTTACGGAGACGTCGATAACCTCAACTTCAGCGCCAGCTTCGATAGCTACGCTGTCCTTGACGTTTTTGTCCTTCTTATCGTCAACCTTGACGTTGATTTCGTCGTTGTCGTCAACCTTGATTTTCTGCTCGGCGAGCAGTTCTTTGATGGTTGACGCGGTGCTTGCGACAGTCTTCTTTTTGTCGTTAACAATCAGCTTTACGTCTTTAGGAGTGATCACTTCAAGTTCGTCGCTCACTGCGGTGAGCTGCATGTCTTCATCGAGGGAAACTTCTGAGCCCTTATCAAGGTTCAGTTGGTTAACGACGTCTGCCACGGTCATGCCAGTGGTGTGAACGACTCGCTCGGTTCCGTCGATAGTTACTTCAACGGACTTGTTGCGCTTGATATCGATCTGCTGGTTGTCCGACAGTCCGGATTCTGGCGCGGCAGAAATTTCGTCGCGTTCCGCCAAGGTGATTTCTTGCTGATTCAGCAGTTCGCTGACAGTTGCTGCACGAGTGGAGACTTCTTCTTGCTCTCCGTCAACGGAGATGACTACGGATTTTTGACTGGCAACGTAGAACACGGCACCGGCGATAACCACAGCCACGGCGAGCGCCTGAGCCAGGTATTTAACCCAGGTTTTCTTGAGCAAGTGAGTCACGGTAGTGAGATCCCCATCGTTTAATGGCTCAGGAGCTGAAGGTAATTCAGCTTTCAGTTGAGCCCAGCAGCACCCGCTGCTTAGTTAGTAATCAAATTCTTGGCCATTTTCTCGCTTGATAAACAAGCGAGTTTCAGGCTGCCTCGACTCAACGCCGCCACTTTAGTTGACAGGAATTATCTCGAACATCACATCTACCGTAACCGAATCGTTACATTCATTGCAACAGTTCTGTAACCAGACGCACGCAAGCGGGTCTAGAATCCTCCGTACACTTCACCGGTATTTGCATTAATCTGTGCACAGAGTTCTTCAAGATCCATACCCAATGACTGCGCCATGAACCGGGTGGTGTACGGAATCATGTAGCTTGCGTTGGGGCGTCCGCGGAATGGATGCGGTGTCAAAAATGGTGCGTCAGTTTCAACCAGCAGCAACTTTGGGTCAGCAATCTGCAGCGCTTCTCGAAGACCAAACGAATTCTTAAAAGTCACCGTTCCAGAGAATGACATGTACCAGCCATTGTCGTTACAGATCTGCGCCAAGTCTTTGTCTCCGGAGAAGCAGTGAAAGACCACTTTCTCAGGGAGTTTGGAACTCTTGAGAATTCGCACCACATCTTCGTGCGCGTCACGGTCATGAATCTGCACAGCTTTGCCCAGCTCGACTGCAATCCGAAGGTGTTCACGGAAGGATTGCTCTTGAGCGCCTCGTCCCTCCTCACCGGTACGGAAGTAGTCCAGGCCGGTCTCCCCCAGCGCACGTACCCGTGGGTCTGCAGCCAGCTCTTTAATTCTCGCCAGTGCACTTGTCAGCTCGTCGCGTTCGGCAAGTCGTGCAGCATCATTGGGATGGATGGCGACTGCTGCCAGAACATTCGGGTATTCGTTGGCAAGTTGCACGGCAAATTCCGATGACTCTACGTCGCAACCGACTTGGATCAGTCCTTGAACGCCTACAGATTCGGCTGCGGCCAGTGCATCAGCGGGTGAGACTTTGACGGTGCCGTCTAAGAAATCCAAATGCGTATGGTTATCTACCACGGCTATCGGCAAGGCTTCGGGCGTTTCGGGATACTGCAGGTTCCGTTTACTGCCACCCTTTTCACTTTCGCTCTTACGAGCCCGGCCCTCGTGACCAGCCGGCAGCTCTCCCAACGTGGGTCGGTAGGCCTCAGGGATTCGGGTGATGTCGGTATCCAACTTCTTTGACACGATTTTCCTTTGCACTTTGTTACTACAGACCACTATCAATTTTAGTCTGTCATCAACTCGCAAATGAGCCACATTTATTTTTTGTCATTGAGCCAGTTAGCCTATTTATACGGATAAAACATGCCCATATGATAGTCACTAAGAGTTTGCTGAATACCTCAGGATGCGAAGTGTCTCGCAACTGAACCACTGCGCAGGAGGAACTTGAATGAGTGCCAACCCCACGATGCCGTCGTTGGATTCAACATTCCGTACAAACTGCGAACGGATATCTGGTGCTGTGCAAACGGTGATCACCGGTAAACCAGAGGTCATCACTAACGCGCTCATCGTTTTGTTGGCACAGGGCCATCTATTACTCGAAGATGTCCCGGGCGTCGGCAAAACCATGCTGGCGAAGTCCTTGGCAAAGAGCGTCAACGGCACGGTTCATCGCATCCAGTTCACCCCTGATCTTCTGCCAAGCGACGTTACTGGCGTTTCGGTGTATTCACCACAAACACACGAGTTCACTTTTCATCCTGGGCCGGTATTCGCCAACATTGTCATTGCTGACGAGATCAATCGTGCCAATGCTAAAACACAATCGGCGCTTCTTGAATGTATGGAAGAAGCTCAGGTGACGGTGGACTCTATCACTCATACTCTTGAGCATCCTTTCATGGTTGTTGCCACACAGAATCCATTGGATTCAGAAGGTACTTTCGCTCTTCCTGAAGCACAGCGTGACCGTTTCATGGCACGAATTTCACTTGGGTACCCAGAACGAGAAGCCGAGATCTCAATGATCGCTGGCCACCATCAGCATGAACCGATTGAGTCATTGGAGTCAGTACTTCAGCTCGTCGATTTGCAGCAAATGATCGAACAGGTCAATTCGGTCACCGTGACCGAACGGCTGGGGACCTACGTGGTGGATCTTGGTCGCGCGACGCGTAACCATCCGCAAATAGAGCTAGGCGCCTCACCGCGTGCCCTTCTTCAGTGGGTCCGTGCGGCCAAAGCGCATGCGGCCATCAACGCCCGGGACCATGTCTTGCCAGAAGACATTCGCAGTGTGGCACACATGGTCTTGAACCACCGATTGATTTTGACCAGACGAGCTGTCGCTGAAGGTGCAGAAGTGTCAAACATTATTCAAGACCTGCTGTCCAATACCCCGGTTAGCTAGCTGGCACCCCATGGGCAAGATCCCCCGCTATGACTCAAGCGATACTCTTTCGTGGGTACGCTCGGAAAGTTCTGTGCCCTTAGCGCTACGTCGATTCCGATTAGATCTATTTACGATTCGTGGCTGGTGCACCATTGGTGCAGGAGCCCTCATGATTTTTTTGGCTTACCTATTCGGTCGCCACGAGTTGATGGCTCTCGGGATCTGTTTACTGGTCTTGGCGATCATCAGTTGGGCGTTGGCATCAAGCCTTCGAGCACGTACTCAAATACACCGAGAACTTGTTTCCGTGGAACCCAGCGTCGGGGACGTATCTAGATTCCGTCTAAGCGCCAGTGAATCATCGATGATTCAGGAGCAGCTACCTGAGCCTTTCGCCCGTGGACCAGTTCTTGATGCACCCGGCTACTGTGAGTACGAATTGGTGTTCGGAACCCGTGGCGTCCACCAGGTTGGTCCGGCACAGCAAATCATTACCGACTCCTTGGGCCTCATCCGTGGGATGGTCAACGCAGGAGATACCCTCAACGTCCCTGTCCGTTCCAAGCTCTTGGATCTCCAGCGCTTCGCGAACCTCGGCGAACAAACGCTCTCGGGCGATGCACGACATTCGCATAGCACCACAGCTGATTACTATGACGTGGCCATCCGTGACTATCAACAGGGTGACTCCATCCGACAGGTTCATTGGAAGGCTAGCGCGCGTCAAGGCAAGCTAATGGTTCGTCAAGAGAATCACGTAGCCACCGCTCATGCTCTGCTGATTTTGGATACTGACCATGAACACTGGTGTCAAAATGGTTCAGATCTTCGTCTAGCGATCCCCAACGGTTCCCAAGAAGACTTACCAAGTAGCCGTCGCTTTGAGACGGCGCTGTCCTTGGCAAGCAGTATCGGACTTCGTTTTGCCAGCAGCGGCTACAACTTATCGTTCCGTGACCTATCGGGAACACCGATTATCGCCGGACAGCACCAGGTAGCTTCGGATCATTCAGCGCATCGAAGCTTTGACACTTTCCATGCCGCCACAGCAGGACTTGCTTTAGACACGAGCACTCAAGCAACTGACCCAACTGAATTATTGGGTTCAGGTCTGCAAAAGGACATGCTAGATTCTCGCGAAGAACCAGTGATCATGATCTTGGGAGAACTCACCGTTGCCCAAGCCAGCTGGCTAGCAACATTGGCTCGCACGGTACGACGTGTGGAGCTATTTATTCTCGTTACCCACCCAGAACGATATGCGGCGGTTCAGCAAGAGCTCTCAACAACCGGTTGGAAAATTCATCTCCTGCCCGGCACCTCTGGCGTCGAACAGATTTGGGGAAACTAGTGGGTGTCGAAGTGCAAGATTCACCAGTGACCAACCCTTCTGAGGCTCAGCCGTCCGTTGAGTCTTCTCGCGCGCCAGCAATAGATCATTTACTAGCCCGAGGCCTGGCCGCGCTTTGTTTAGCACTAGCGGTTCTGGCCGGAACAGCATCACTGACCGGAGTGGTCGAGGGCACCTCATGGCTGCCCTACCTGATCTTCCCCGTTGTTGTACTTCATCTGGTTTACGGGTTGATCCGCGGGATCCGGGTGATCCGCTGGTTAGCTTTGCCAGCTGCAGCCCTTGTAGCTTTGGCTGCGGTCATGGGCCACGACGCCATGGACTCAAATGCCTACGGTCTGTCACCAATGCAGTGGTTTTTCTCTTCGATCTCTGAAGCAGGATTGCAACTGGCAACTCAAGTTCCGCCGGTGGCTAGCTCAGCGTATATCGACCTCTCGATACTGGTTCTTGCCCTCGTAGTGAGTCTGCTGACGCAAATACTTGCCACATTCCGACGCACCGCTTTGCTGGCCGTTATTCCGCTGTCTTTTGCACCTATCGTTGCGTCCCTGTTTAAGCAGGAAGGTGCCGGAATAGGTTTTCTCGCCCTTCTGGTCGTTGGTGTACTGGGCTATGTAGCTTTGTTGCCGTACACGTTCACTTCCGTTTCTCAGGGCGCAGCTCAACATAAATTCCCGCCAGCCAAGACATTGGGCGTCTTTGGAATTACTGCACTGGCCTGTATAGGTTCGCTGTTCGCCGCGAGTTTATGGATGCCCGGTTTTCGTGCAGGCATGTTCCCCGAGGGTAAACGCCCCTCGGGAGAATTGCTGGCCAATAACGTAGACCCACTCATCCATTTGGGGCGAGATCTACGATCAAACGGTAAAAAACCGTTCTTGACGTACTACACCAGTGCAGACCAAGCTCCATATCTGCGAACCCAAGTCATCACAGATTTGACCCAGCAACGCTGGGAACCGAGCGAGAACCTTTTCTATTCTGATTACTACGGTGACACCGCGGTCACCAGTGATTACTCCTCGTTTGGTAGTTCTGAACAAGTACTGCGAATGACCTGGCCCAATAACAACACCAACCCGTTGCTCCCGCTGCCGGCTCAAAGTTATTTTGTCCAAGGCATCCAAGGCGATTGGCGTTGGACTCATGAAACCTCTGTGGCCAGACTCAGTGGCGACGCGTTAAGCGCAACCAAAGATATCTCCGTAGCTTATGAACAACTTCAATTCACGCCTGAACTAGTTGAAGAACTTGCCGGGTGGGGTGCGATGAGCGGGCCCAGCGTGTCCAGCGAATATTCCCGGCTTCCGACAAATGAAGAAAACTCGCTGCAGCCCCTATTGCGAGAGACTCTCGACGAAGCCTATGCGGATGGGGCGAGCCCGGACACCGAATTGGCTAAGGCCGCAGCCATCCAAGATTTCTTCCGTTCTGGAAAGTTCGCTTACTCAGAGCGCACCCCATTGCGTGAAGGTTACGACGGAGCCAACGCACAAGTGGTCGAGGCGTTCCTAGACCGCAGGCAGGGATACTGCGTTCACTTTGCTTCGGCAATGGCGCTGTTGGCGCGTGAAGCAGGAATCCCTTCGCGCATTGCCGTGGGCTACGCCCCAGGCGTTGCTACTGGTGAATCCATTAATGCTGAAGAAATTGGAAGTCCGCAGAGGTTTGAAAGAACCGCCAAGCCTGGCACCAAACTTGAAGGCTATACCGTCAGCGGACAACAGGCGCACGCATGGCCTGAGCTATTTATCACCGGCCTAGGCTGGGTTCCCTTTGAGCCAACACCAGGTCGAGGCTACACCCCAAGTTATGCGCCAGAAGCAACCCGGAGCGCGGCCCCTTCGGAAAGCACCGCACCTGAAGTACCTACAACCCGCAGCACTCCGACTCGTACACCATCAGCAACTCCCTCGGCTCAGGCTGCAACGCCACAAACCAGTGAACAGGGCGCAACGAACCTATGGTTGCTTCCTGTGGCGCTGGTGTTGATTGGCGCTGTGTTGTGCATCGGCCCTTGGCGTCGTAATCGCATCCGGCAGGAACGTCTGAAACAAATCCGTGCTGGCACACCAGAGGCTGCCCAAGCCTTGTGGGCGGAACTGCTCAGTGTCGGAGCCGACGCGAAGCTCCCGGCTGGTACTCACGAGTCCGTTGGAGACTACACGGTTAGATTATCTGTTGACTACCCGGCTTTGGCCCCAGAACTCCAACAGATTCAGCAAGTTGTTGAGCAGAGTTTCTACGCCGATCGCCACCCTGGTGAAACCGATGAAGCACCTGCGCTCAATGCCCTGCACAGAATTCAAGAGCAACTGCGTGCTCAGCTGTCGGTCTGGCAACGACTAACTACATTCCTTGTCCCGCCGTCGTTACGGTCAGGACTCCGCGACAAACAACGTTCCAGATAGGGACGCCCACACTAGTTTCTTAAAGAAATGAGGCCCAGCCAAATGGCTGGGCCTCATTTCATGATTGGCATCTATGGATGCACAGATTACTTCTTTGCAGCGTATGGATCGGCGATGCCGATGTACTGCACGGTGGTGTACTCGGCCAAGCCTTCAGCGCCGCCTTCGCGACCCAGACCCGACTGCTTCACGCCACCGAATGGTGCTGCAGCGTTGGAGATAACACCAGCGTTGAAGCCAACCAGACCGAATTCGATCTGCTCCGAAACGCGGAACATGCGGTTGAAGTCCTGCGAGTAGATGTAGGAAGCCAGACCGTACTCGGTGGAGTTAGCCAGCTTGATGGCTTCTTCTTCCGAGGTGAAGGTGGTGACAGGTGCAACTGGGCCGAAGATTTCCTGGGTAAGGATCTTGGCGTCGTTGGCAACGTTAGCCAGCACGGTTGGCTGGTAGAAGTAGCCTGGGCCTTCAACTGGTGCGCCACCGGTCACGGCGGTTGCGCCAGCGCTGATGGCAGCCTCGACCAGTGCATGCACTTCGTCGCGGGCCTTCTCTTCAACCAGTGGGCCAACGGTGGTGCCCTCTTCGGTGCCACGTCCTGGCTTCAGAGCCTTCATCGCTTCAGCGAACTTCGCGGTGAACTCTTCGGCAACGTCAGCGTGAACCAAGAAGCGGTTAGCTGCGGTGCAGGCCTCGCCCATGTTGCGCATCTTGGCAGCCATGGCGCCCTCAACTGCAGCATCCAGGTCAGCATCCTCAAAGACGATAAATGGTGCGTTGCCGCCCAATTCCATCGAAGTACGCAGAACCTTGTCTGCGGCATCCTTCATCAGCTGCTTGCCCACTGGGGTGGAACCGGTGAAGGAAACCTTGCGCAGGCGGTCATCCTGCATCAGTGGAGCGGAGATCTTCGAAGCCGAGGAGCCCGAAACAACGTTGAGCACACCTGCTGGAAGGCCAGCTTCCATCATGGTGGCTGCGAACAGCTGGGAAGTCAGTGGGGTCAGCTTTGCTGGCTTGAGCACCATGGTGCAACCTGCAGCAATCGCTGGGCCGACCTTACGGGTGGCCATCGCCAATGGGAAGTTCCATGGGGTGATCAACAGGCATGGGCCAACTGGCTTGTGCTGAACAAGGACCTTGTTCTTGCCCTCTGGGGTGGTGATGTAACGGCCGTAGTGGCGCACGGTCTCTTCGGAGAACCAGCGCAGGAACTCAGCACCGTAGGTCACTTCGCCGTAGGCTTCGGCCAGTGGCTTACCCATTTCAAGGCTCATCAACAGGGCAAAGTCATCTTTGCGTGCGGTGACCAAGTCAAAGGCACGGCGCAGAATTTCGGCACGATCACGTGGTGCGGTCAAGGCCCATTCAGCCTGAACCGCGTCGGCTGCATCCAGTGCTGCCATGGCGTCTTCGCTGGTGGCACTGGCTAGGGTCAGTAGCTTTTCACCGGTGGCCGGATCAAGCACATCAAAAGTGCCGCCGTCCGAGGCATCGCGCCATTCGCCGTTAATCAAAAGACCGGTTGGAACCTTGGCAAGCAGTTCTGCTTCGCGCTGGGCAGTGATCGACATACGCGCATCTCCTGAATCTCTAAATGAAACTAATCGTCGTTGATGCCTACGCTATTCTCGGCATGAGCAAACTGTAAATCGCCCTGTGCACTATAAAAGCGTAGATTCATTGTGCAATCAGCCTATGCGAATTTTGCTATTTCTTCGCTTCGTGACGTTGTGCCAAGACAGCCTCATACAGGTCACGTTTTTTGGCACCGAACTTTTCCGCCACCTCAGCCACGGCTTGCTTCATTCGGGTGCCCTGCTCCACGAGATCTGAGACTTTGGGCAGCAGTTCCTCAATGGTTGCTGGCTCAGCTTCTTCGGCACCGTGGATCACCACCACGATTTCTCCACGCACTCCAGGCTCGGCCCAAGTCTTCAAGGCACCCAGTGAGTCACGGCGAACCTCTTCAAACTTTTTGGTCAGTTCGCGAGCCACCGCAGCTTGGCGGTCTTCGCCAAAAGCTTCAATGGCAGCGTCAAGAAAATCACCGAGGCGGTGTGGTGCTTCAAAGAAGACCATGGTGCGTTCTTCATGGAGCAACGTGTCCAGACGTTTGCGTCGCTCCCCCGCCTTACGAGGCAAGAAGCCCTCAAAGGTGAAGCGTCCCGTGGGAAGTCCGGAAAGGGCAAGTGCGGTCAGTACGGCTGATGGGCCAGGTACTGCGGTGACCCGGACCCCCGCGCTGAGGGCAGCAGCCACCAGTGGGTAACCGGGGTCAGAAACTGCAGGCATGCCAGCATCCGAGACGACCAGGATGGTGGCACCCTGCGCAGCCAGTTCAATGACTTCGGAGAGCTTGTGAGCTTCGTTGTGCTCATGGAGGCTCATGACCTTGGCGGTGATCTTGATACCGAGGGCGTGAGCGAGGTGGTGGAAGTTTCTAGTATCTTCCGCGGCGATAATATCCGCGCTGGTCATCATCTCCCGCAATCGCGGGGATGCATCGGATAAATTGCCAATCGGGGTGGCGCCCAGGACGATTACGCCCTCATTCTCTGAGATCTGCACATTCTTAAGCCTACGCGAAGTAGGAAAAGCCCACTTTCTGTACTTTCCGCCGGTAGCATGAGTTGGTGATGGGCACCTCGACTTTATACTCCGCGGACGCTGGCCATGTCCGCTCAGCACGGCAGGCCTACACTTTTCAGAGCCTGAAAGCTCGGCTCTTGCCAACCGCTGTGGCCTCCGGTCCGCTGATGTGGATTATCCCGTTAGCCGTCACGCTGTTGGCCGGATTGCTCCGCTTTGTAAATCTTGCCCACCCTCACATGCTGATCTTTGACGAAACCTACTACGTCAAAGACGCTTTTTCGCTACTCCAAAGTGGCTATGAGCGCGAATGGGCAGACGAAAGCGATCCTCAGTTCATTGCTGGAAATCCGCAGCTGTCCGCAGACTCCTCCTTCGTGGTTCACCCACCCTTGGGTAAGTGGTTAATCGCTCTGGGCATGTTGGTCTTTGGCGACTTCAACGGATTCGGTTGGCGATTCTCCACCGCCTTATTCGGCACCTTGGCGGTCCTTCTAGTGACCTTGTGTGCACGGTTGCTCTTCGGCTCCCACACACTGGCCGGTATCGCCGGTCTACTGATGGCCATTGATGGTCACTCAATTGTGATGTCCCGTACCGCTTTGTTGGACATCTTCCTGATGTTCTTCGTTTTGGCGGCCTTTTACGCACTGCTCAAAGATCGGGTGCATGGGCGCACACAACTGGCCCGCAAATTAGCCGTCCCAGAAGGCAACCGCCCCGATGACTTTTTACTAAAACAAGGTCCCATGCTCTGGTGGCGTCCTTGGCGTCTGATAGCAGCCGTCATGCTCGGTGGCGCCGTCGGGATCAAATGGTCCGCCTTGTCCTTCGTCGCGGTTTTCTGCTTGCTCGCCGTCCTGTGGGATTTTGCTGCTCGCCGTACCGCTGGCATTCATCAGTGGCAGCGTTCGACCTTCACTCGTGACGGAATTTACTCCTTCTTCACCATGGTGCCCTTGGCATTTATGACCTACCTGTCCACGTGGGCCGGATGGCTGGTCACAACCGGTGGACGCTATCGGCACTGGGCCGAGGAAAATCCTGGCCAAGGAGTCAGCTGGTTGCCAGCGCCGCTCCGGTCCTTGTGGCACTACCATCAGGCAGGCTACGAGTTCCATACCGGGCTGAGTTCAGAACATGGCTGGCAGTCCTCACCATGGACTTGGCCTTTTGCCGGGCGCCCTGTGCTGTTCTACTTTGAAGGCTACGACAAGGGCGCCAACGGTTGTGATCTCAAGCGTTGCACCGAGGTCATCACCGATCTTCCCAACCCGCTATTGTGGTGGGCTTGCTCCATCAGCATGTTCTTGCTGATCCTGTGGTGGATTGGCGCGAGAGATTGGCGCGCAGGGGCAATCTTGTCCTCAGCTGTAGCTGGTTTCCTGCCTTGGCTGATGTACCCGGAACGCACCATGTTCTTCTTCTACACCTTGCCGCTGGTCCCGTTCATGATGCTTTCGTTGACGTATATGATTGGCAAGTTCGTTTCACGGGAGTCGAATTCTGCCCTCGAGTACCGCTCACGCATCGTCGTGGTCACCTTAGTGCTAGTGATATTCCTAGTCACTTCAGCATTCTTCTGGTCAATCTGGACTGGGGAAATGATAGCGGATGAACTGTGGCGCCTCCATGTGTGGATCCCTAGCTGGGGCTAGGCACCGGTGGTCGCTGGGCCTTAAAGCCATAAGATAGGCCACTTTGATGATTTTCGATTCAAGAAGGATTTAGCTTCCATGCAAGAAGTTTCCGTCGAGCTACTAACCGAGCTACCGCCCGAGTTTAATACGACGAATCTACTCCTTGACCGCGTCGCCCGCGGCTCGGATCTGCCCCTGTTCAGCGTGCAGCGCGAGAGTCAGTGGCACGATATCAGTGCAGCAAAATTCCTCGTTGACGTGAAACGCCTTGCCACCACGCTGGTCAATGATGGCTTGCAGCCCGGCGACAAGGTCGCGATCATTTCTCGCACTCGGTACGAATGGGCTCTTGCTGAAGAAGCCATCTGGTTTGCTGGCGGAGTTTCGGTGCCCATCTATGAATCCTCCAGTCCCTTCCAAATTGAATGGATCTTGCGTGATTCAGGTGCTCGGGTTGTCTTTGCCGAGGATCATGAGCTGCGTGCCAACGTCCGTCGCGCGGTGGCACAATTGGGTGAAGAAGTACGCACCCACATTTTTGAAGGATCCGATCAGGCGGACAAGTCGCTGATCCCCTCGGCTGGTCTACACCAGCTGCTGGTTGCCCCTGAACGGGTGAACGAGGAGCTCATTGAATCCCGCCGTTCTTCAATGAAGCTCGAAGATGTCGCCACGATGGTCTACACCTCCGGCACCACGGGACGGCCCAAGGGTTGCAATATGTCCCACTCGAACTTTGCCATGGTGGCTCACAACCTCGCAGGCAATATGCCCGACGTCCTAGGCAAGGACCGTCGTACCTTGATGTTCTTGCCGCTGGCGCACGTCTTGGCCCGTGCGGTGCAGCAGACCTGCATCCATGGCGGGTCGATCGTCGCACACTCAAGTTCGATGGGCACCCTGATTCAAGATATGGCCGCTGTGAAGCCAGGGTTCTTACTGGCAGTACCGCGCGTCTTTGAAAAGATCCGCACCACAGCGCTTGCTACCGCCGAAAGCAGTGGCAAGGGCGAGGTCTTCCTCAAGGCTGAAGCAGTTGCCATCGAGGTATCCAAAATCCGTGACGCGCGTGCACGCGGAAACAAGGCTCGCTTCCCTCTAGGACTTCGGGCCCGCCATGCACTGTTCAACAAGGTGCTTTATCCAAAGCTGCGCAATGTCTTTGGCGGCGAATGCGACTACGCCATCTCTGGCGCCAGCGCTCTGAACCAAGATCTTGCGCACTTCTTCCGCGGGGCAGGAATCAAGCTGGTGGAGGGTTACGGCCTGACCGAAACTACCGCGCCGGCAACGGTGAATGAAGGATCTCGAACCCGTGTGGGAACGGTGGGCCGGCCCATCCCTGGCACCAGCGTGAAAATCGCGGAGGACGGGGAAATCCTCATTAGGGGCATCGGCGTCTTCTCCAGCTATCACAACAATCCAAAGGCAACCGCCGAAGCTTTTGATGCTGACGGATTCTTTAAGACTGGCGATACCGGTGTACTCGATGAAGCAGGCTTCTTGAAGGTGACCGGGCGCAAGAAGGAACTAATCGTCACCGCTGGTGGCAAAAACGTCTCCCCCGGGCCTTTGGAAGAAATGGTTCGCGCCGGACGAATTGTTGCTCAGTGTGTGCTTGTTGGTGACCAGCTTCCGTTCATCGCGGCTCTGGTGACCTTGGACCATGAAGAACTGGTCTTGTGGGGCAAAGCTAAGGGACTGGGCGAGCTGTCCCTGGCTGAGGCAGCCACTCATCCTGAGGTCATTGCGGAGGTGCAGACCTACGTTGATACGGCAAACCTGACGGTCTCCAAGGCCGAATCAATCCGTAAGTTTGTGGTCCTTGACGACGAACTTACTGAAGCCTCAGGACATCTGACCAACTCACTAAAGCTCAAGCGTCAAGCCGTCATTGAGCAGTTTGATCAGACGATCCAGGGCCTTTACACAAAATAAAATCCTGACATAAACGAGCTGAGGTGCCGCAATTTTTGTGCGGCACCTCAGCTCGTTTTTATGCAGTTTTCTCTTAGCCACCCAGACCGAAGGCGCGTGCTTCCTGCCGAAGCCTTGCGGCCTCACGGCGGCGTCCGGTTGGCCAGCAACTGATAAGAACCACAACAACGGTGGCAACAACCAATACAGCGATTCCAATGGCACTGTCGACCCAGAACTGCTCAGGATACAAGCGGATCAAGGTGTCCTTGACGCTGAAGGTCCATGTACCTTGCGAGAAGAACAACGCGTGGAACTGGGTAAAGAAGGTTTCCCAGCCCATCAGCGCGGCGACAGTCAGGACCGCAATCATCACCAAAGTGAGAATAGCTCCAGAGAACAGGGCCCGGCGTACCCCACCGGCATAACGCTTAGCTAGGTACCAAACACCAACAATCAAGATGACTGCCAAGATGATGCCAAGGATGTAGGAGAAACCAATAAGGTGCTTGACGTCCACCATATGCTGAACCTCGCCCTCGGTGAACATAGCTGAACCGGTGGAAAGCTTAAGCCCCGACAAGTATTCCGGGCCAGCAAAGTTGTTCAGGTAGTCCAGTCCGTAGCTGCCGTAGGTCAGTCGTTCATCATCGCTGAATCCGAAGAGGTCACTAGGGAATCCTGGGCGGCCATAGGACAGCGCTAGGAATGCCGGGGTGGCGATCAGGCGAATGGCCGTAATCAGGGTGAGCACGGGGAAGATCAAGGCAACAACAACCTGCGCAGTGCGCCCCAGTGGTGGTTTGGAGTTCAGCGCCCGCTCACGAGCCACCCGACGCTTCTGTGCTGCTTCGGACCGCTCTGGCTCTGGTTCATAGCTACCAAAGACACGATTGCGTGCCTGGGCTACGGCTGCTTTGGTGGTTGGCAGTGAGCCGGTCTTCGGTGCAACTGCTACCGGTGGGACCTGCTGGACGGTAGTTTTGCTCTCGGGCTCAGCCTTAGGTTGAACGGTAGTTGCTGGAGCAACAGGTTCGTTCTTGGCATTTTTCTCTGCTTCAAGTTCGTGAGGCAGTTTGATGGCGCGAATGACGTCTTCTACCGGCTCTTGAGCTTGAGGCTTCGCTGCTGGCTTGGCAGCGGCTGGTTTTTCAGCAGCAGATTTGGCTGGAGTGCTTGCCGGTGCAGGTGTAGTTGCCGCTGGCTTCTGCTGCTCAGTCTTAGCTGCTGCGGGCTGGGCCGTTGCTGGCTTCTGCTCTGCAGGCTTCTGCGCAGTTGGCTGGTCCGCGGTCGACTTTTGCTCTGCAGGCTTCTGTTCAGGCTGCTTCTGCTCAGCCGGCTTTGCAGGTGACGATTGTGAAGCAGCTGGATTGGTCTCGGATTCGTTCGTGCCAGACTCAGACTTGCCAGACATGGCTCGGCGAACAGCTTCCTTGCGGGCAGCTACTTCGGCCTGAGCCTGATTCTTATGAGCTTCCAGACGCGCGGCAAGCTCTTCTGCTTTTTGGCTCAGTGACGCCTTGGGTGCTCGCTCCGGGGCAGCCGGTGCAGGCTGACCCGCATTTCCTTGCCCCTCGGTTGGGTTTTTCGCCGCCTCAGCCATGAGCAGACCTCCTGCAATTCGCGCGATGGTGTGATGTTTTAGGTTACTGGTAAGCCACCGAGGGCTCACGCGCCTCCAGCTTATCCACCGCAAGGGCTCAACCGACGGATTACCACACCTAAATCACGTTTGGGCTAGGAGATAAGCAGGACGTCAAAGGCTAAATACGTGAGCCTAGACTACTTTTCTTCGTCAGGGAGCATGGCCAAACGGACCCGAGAGTCAAAACGCTGGCTGCTGATATCGCGAGAGCGCACCGAATCTGCTGGCGTGCTGGAGGAATGACGTGATTCATGAGGTTGCGGCTGCTTATCGCGCACCGCGTCCACGAGGGCGTTCAACTCATCTTCGGGCTCAAGCACTTCAGGCATGGCACCTCGAATCAGCGACCAACCACTGGGAACAGTGAGTCGATTGGCGTGCCGAGCGCAGAGGTCGTAGCAGTGCGGCTCGGGGTAAGTAGCCAATGGACCTAGCACGGCCGTTGAATCGGCGTATACGTAGGTGAGGGTGGCACGAGCCGTTTCACGGCACGCTGGGCGAGAACAAAGACGAAGACCTTCCACGCTATTTATTCTACTCGTGGGATGCCCTGATGCTGGGGATCTAGCAGTGTTCGTGGGCCGGAGCCGGTCCATGAGCGTGCTAAGCGATAGGCTGAGACGATGAACTCGAAGTTGCCTGATCGTCCCAGTGGTCCGCGGCGTAATCGCCATGGCCGCGGACGGCGCGGGCCACTGATCCCCATTCATTTGCCGGCCTACCGCTCCCGTCCGGAACGGTTCGACGACGCAGTAATGGCCAGCGCTCAAAGGCTTTCTGAACGCTGGCCAAATAAAGTTGAACAGATTGATTTCCTCATTGAGCCGGTGCCCAGCGAGAAACTCATCAATCAGGCAGAAGCAGTCTCCGATCGTATCCCGTTGGCATCGTCAACTCCGGCCACCGCTCATAAGCGTGCCGAGTTGGTGATCTATCGTCTGCCGATTGAACAGATCGCCGATAGCACCGCAGAGCTGATGGACCTCGTTCACCAGTGTGTGGTTCACGAGGTGGCGCAGTTATGGGTGAAACCGATCAACGAGATTGACCCGTCCTACTTCCCCGAAGATCCCGAAGACTTTTAGCTTCGCGTAGCCGCCGGAACTTGTGCTGGCGCGTGGGTGGCGAGCATCAGGCGCACCGCCCCGATCCATACCAGGGCCGAACCCACCAGGTGACAGACCACCAACAGTTCAGGCAAATGGGTCAGCGCCTGAACGATGCCAATCACACCCTGAGCGGCGAAAACCAGAACGTAGATCTTGGCCTTACGAGACACCGCTGCGACCTGCTGAGTCTTGGCTTTGCGCCAGATGATCAAGGTAACTGCCAACGCCGCAAAGGCCGCGATAGCGTGGATGAGGGTGATGCTTAGCCAGTCAAAGCCCATACGTGGAACGTCGGCCGAATCTCCGGCATGCGGTCCGGAACCCGTGACGGCGGTTCCCAAAACAACCAGCACCGCGTTGATGATGACCGCGATGGTGCCCCATCGCCTAAGTTCACTGGTGCTCGACGGTGGTTCGCTGGCTTCAAGGTTCTGAGTTTTATCCCAGGTAATAGCCGCAGCGGTCAGCAACAGAGTCGCTGCAAGGAAGTGCCCGGCGACCATAAACGGATTGAGCTTGACCCATACGGTCACGCCACCAAGTACCGCATTCAAAACGACCAACCAGAACTGTAGCCAGGCCCACCGAGTAATGGTGGGAACTGGTTCGCGTTGCAGACGAGCTGCAATGATGACCCAACCCACCGCGACGCAGAGCACCGTGGTGAGCATTCGGTTGGCGAACTCGATGGTTGCGTGGATGCCCATCTGCGCCGTGGGTGCAAGTGACCCATCGGTGCAGGCCGGCCAATCCGGGCAGCCTAGCCCGGAGCCGGTCACGCGAACCACGCCGCCACCCACGATGATCAAGATGGCAGCAGCTAGTGCCGTGAAGCTGGCCGCACGCAAGGCACGACGCTCCAAGATGTATCGGCTAGCTAGCCAGCCGAAGGGGGTAATCATAAAACTGTTCCTTGGTGACGGGGCGCTACCCGCCGATATTTACCACAATGCCGTCGCGACCGGCATTAGCCTGAGGCATCGCAGCCCAAGCAATCGAACGATCCGAACCGAGCGCCACCTGAGCAATATAGGTATTGGCGTCGGTTGAGAAAATTACTGCCTGAGCATCATCCGAGACTGAGTTTGGATCAAAAACAATAGAAGAACCGGCATCAATCTGTAGCTTCTTTGCTTTCTGCAGTTTGCCGTCCTTGGTTACTACGGTGGCTTCCACGGAGGAATCCGAATCTACGGCAGCCAAAGCAAATTTTCCGGTGCCGTTGGCAGAAATGGGCATGGCCTGAGTGCCAGCAAGAACATTGGAGCTCGCTGCCCACGCGGTGTCCGAAGAATCCTTCGGGTTAGCACCTCGTACCATGCGTACTGCTGCGGTCACCGGAGCGTCAGATTCAACCACGACGGTGTAGTAGCCACCGGCCAGCTGCTTCAAATCCACAACACTGGTTGCGTTTGATGCTGCCGCCAAGTTCTCGTCAAAGCTTGCTGCTACTTCACCATTTTCTCCAAGGACCTTTACCTTGTAGCCGGCCCCTGAAGACCCGGTGGCAGAAACGTGCAACTGTGGCACCAAGGAGCTATCGTCCTTGCTCAGCGAGGAGATGTTCTCCTTGCTATCAATCCAGACGCCCGGGATTACCTGACTGTTTGAAGCCGAAGCATTGGCACCAACAAAGTCCACACCCGAGGGGGTCAGGCCGCGAAGCGCTGCCTGCTGAACCGTTGCGGTGATCTTTCCACCAACGCTGGTGACCTCAGCCGAAACAGAGCCCATATTCTGCGCGTAGCCGCCGAGGACCAAGGCTTTGTCCTCCCCCGGAGCAAGAACAATGCTCTGCAGGGTTGGGGTATCGATCAGTCCATCTGGACCACGCAGCTGCAGTGCAACCTGAGCGGTGGTGTGTGTTGGGTTGGACAGGTGCATCACGCTGGTTGATCCGGTGCTGGTCTGCAGGCCGGTGAAGCGCCAGTTGGAGGCAGGTGCCTGGCAGGTAGCCGTGGCTAAACCTTCAAGGTCACCGTCCGAGGCTTGGTAGCTGCGTAGTGCGCTACCTTCCGAGGCCAGGCCGCCTAATGGCTGCAACGAATACGACTGGATACCCTCGACGTTATTCAGCGTTGAAATCTTGCTGACTCGCCCGGTCTGTCCAGCATCATCTGCGCCGCGAGCTTCTACCGCTTCGGCTTCCTTGATGCGTTTGGTCAGTGTGCGGGGTGAGGAACCATCAAGTTTGGCAACCGATGAGCCCGGGATACGTTTGGCTAGGTCTGAGACCGCAATGGAACGCACGTTGCTGTTCACGTTTTTGGCACCGGCAGCAAACTGCGGATCCGTTCCATCAACACCCTTGAGCAGCTGTGGAGTTGAAGCACAGATACTCGTGGCGTCACCTGCAGGCAGGTTGGTCACCGCCGCTGGCAGAGTACTTTCTGCCGCTTTGGGGGCGATAATCGATCCGCCACCAACAACCGCGCAGGCTGCAACAACGGCGGCCAGACTCAGGAGCACTGCCCCGGTCTTCTTACGAGTAGGAGCCGTTGCGGCATCCTTGCTCGCCGCAATACGTGCCTTTTCTAGCTTGCGTCGACGGGCGCTGACCTTTGAATCTTTTGGTTCGGACGCCGGGACGGTAGCCACTGCCTCCGACTTCTGCGACTGTTCTTCCTTAGCTGCCTCAGCAGCACGAATCTTTTCCAACTTACGGCGGCGCTTGGCAGCCTGTGCGTCTTCTGGCTCTTGCGCGGCAGGAACCTGATTCTTCTCATCTGCGGAATTCGATGCTGGGACACCGCCAGCGGCAGCTGTAGCACCGGCAACAGTTGCAGTCCCGGCAGCAGGCGTTGCTGAACTCTTTGCTGGTTGCGGGGCACTCTCAGGATCCTTGGTCGCCGCCGAATCCGAAGCCTTATCGGCAGCTACGGGTGCACCTAGCTGCTGCGAAGCAGGCAACGGTGCAACTAGCTGTGCAGGTTTTGAGGTTTCATCCTGCTGTGGCTCTGCCTTATGCGATGCGTGGCTTGGTTCCTCGGCCTTATGCGAGGCGTGCTTGTGCTCTTCAGCCTTGTGAGCAACCGGCTCAGGCTTCTGCGCAGCGACTGGCTTTGCAGGCTCCTGCGCTGGAGCATTTGCCGGTTCGGTATTCGATACTGCAAGAGGCACAGAAGTTGCAGACTTCTGGGAAGTCTCAGGCTGCTGAATGGTCTCGGATTTCTCATCCTTGGCAGACTTATCAGCCTGGTCAGACTTTTCAGCCTTGTCAGGATCGGCAACTGGTGCCGGGGTCACTGCAGGCTTCTGCTCGCTCTGATTCTGAGCAGTTGGCTTTTTCTCTGCCTTGGCGGCAGCCTTCTGCTCAGCTTCAGCCTGCTTGGCGGCCAGGGCTTCGGCCTTTTTGTCAGCCTTGGCTTTTTCGGCAGCGTCAGCTTCCTGCTGCGCTAAACGAGCCTTTTCGGCTTTAGCTTCAGCCTTGGCATCAGCTTCCTGCTGCGCCTTCTGAACCTTTTCAGACTCAGCAGCGTTTTTGGCGTCCGCCTTGGCGCGTTGTGTTGCTTCCTTCGCCCGAGCCTTGTCCAACTTTGCGTCGATTTTGGCTTTGATCTTGGCAGCTTTTTCTTCGGCGCGGGTCAGCGCTGCAGACATTGGATGCTTGGATTGCTCCGAAG
Organism: Glutamicibacter sp. MOO4; assembly: GCF_056934395.1. Taxonomy (NCBI): domain Bacteria; kingdom Bacillati; phylum Actinomycetota; class Actinomycetes; order Micrococcales; family Micrococcaceae; genus Glutamicibacter; species Glutamicibacter sp. MOO4. The sequence continues at coordinate 270,676 of NZ_CM167800.1, read as the reverse complement.
CCTTGCTTTCAGGCTTATCAGCAGAATCCGCTGAGTTAACGTTCTTCTCGTCGCTCACTACTTCTTCTCCTGCTCGGCTTCATCGTCCGAAATTCGGTCGTTGAGCTTCGGGGTCAAGTTTTCTCGGATCTCACTGGCCCGCTCACGAGCCTCGCGACGGCTTTGTGGCAGGACGCCAGTAGCCGTTGAGGGGCTGCGAACTTCAGCTGCGGCCAAGACTTCATGACCATCAGCTAGCTCTTCGTCCGCAGCGCGAGGTTCGCGGAAACGATAATCGCTATTGCGGTAGTTGGCGAATCGGCGCGAGCTTGGAACCGGAATGGCCAGCAGCACGGTAATCAACAAGACCAAGGCGCCTAGAATCAGAACCGGGGTGTCCATGCTTTCCTTGTGCGTCAGCGACAACTTGCCACCGGAATTAGGGATTTCGTAGGCCTGAGCCCAGCGGGTATCCGAATTTTCCGGATAGGCCACCGAACGCAGTGCCACATCCCCGAGGCTGGCGCGCAGCTTCGAATCGGCAGCGGTGGACAGCACCAAGGTCCGCTTCAATTTGGACTCCGGCAGCTCAACGTTGCTCATCTTGCCACGCTCGGTTGGCAGTACGGTCACGCCACTATTTTCATCAACGATGCGAGCAAATCCAGCGCCTTCGGTTTCACCCGAAGTTTTGTAATCCACACGCCACAGCCAACCGCTGTCGGTCTGTCCTACTGAAGCCAAACCGGTAGCTGCGTTCAGGGTGCGCACGGTGGCGGGAACGGACTCACCGGTTTCGTTCAGTACAACGTAACCAATACCTAAGTCACGCAGGGAATCGCGAGAATCCAGTGCGGACTCGGAGAGCAACTTGGCAACTGCCTTGCTCTGGGTCGAGGAGGTAATCGAGCTTTCGTTGCGTTCCGGGTTTAGCAAGCTTCCATCAAGCTGCTTAACCTGCGAGTAGCGGCTGATGCTATCGAGGGTCTCACCTGAGCTGGAAACCAGCTGGCTGTCGATTTCACCCGATGAACGTGGGCTGAGTACCAAGGTGCGCTCTTGGAATTCAGAGCGTCCGGCGTCAGCGGCCGTGGCCGGCAAGGTGCGTGGCTGGGAGGACTGAACTTGCTGGGTATCCACCAGCTTGGTCAGCTCCTGCGAAGCTGCCGTTGGGTTCAGCTGGGAGGCCAAAAGTACGCTTCCTGAGCCGGCAACAGCGATCACGCTCAGGACTGCCATCAGCGAAACCAAGGATCGTGGTGCGCGTGCACGCAGGGTGCGAGGCTGGTTTTCGTGACGCAGTGCAGCCAATGCGTTGGCAGCTGCGGCCATCAAAGCAAAAACGGTGAACGAGACAAACGGTCCGGTGTAGGCGGTTACCGAAGTATGCGATTGAAGGCTGACCGGAATAAATCCAACAGCCCAACCAGCGGCCAACGAGATCACGCCGGCCCAGAGCAGACGGCGCGAGTTGCGGCGCATGGTGGCGTTGTGGCTGAAAGCCGAGCTCAACGTACCAATAAGGGCCATGATGATCACCGGTGCGCCAATAAGCAAAGCTGCTACGAGCGCCCAAGGGCCAGCGGGCAACATATCCCAACCGACCAAGCCCGCCTTGGCATCAAAAGCTTCTGGGAAACCAAGAAGCATCTGCCATGGCAATGCTGGCGAGAAAGCGGTAGGAGCTCCTGGCTCGGTGAACAGCAAACGTGGTTCGCTCAATGCTGCGAAGAGCAAAGGCAAGTTCCACACAACAGCTGGCAACGGGATCCACCACAGGCTACGTGCCCGGTGGAGGGAGGACAGCGCCAGAGCGTAAATCAAGATGGTCGCTGCCAGGAAGAACGCCATTGAACCGGCGGAAACTACCCACAGCAACAATGCGGCACAGGCCGACGCGGTCCATGCAGAAACTGACTGCGCCTTGGCCGTCTTTGGCCTGGCTCCCTCAACGGCAACCTGCGCGTTCATGGAGCGGATCACTGCCATCACAAATACCGGCAGCACGATGTGAACCAAAGCTGAGCCGATTCGGCCCGAGGCCAGTGAAGAGGTGAGTGATGGAAGCAGGGCCCACACCAGTGCGGCAAAGAATCGCACAGCGCGCGATCGGCTGACTACCCCGATGCCCCACCAAGCGCTCAAGGCAGCCAATGGCATGGCGGCAAGGAAGAGGTAAGGAGCTACCTGGTTGGCGTGGCCAAAGGTCACTACCGAGTACAGCCAGAACAACGCATCCGTATTATCTGGTGGAGCACTCAGCCCGGTCCCAATGCTCTGCCACCAGGAAATCGCATTGGCTCCGATTTCCTTGGTGCTCTGCGAGAACGGACGCAAGGCGCCACCCGAAAGCGCAGACGCACCAAGTACGTTGCGCCAAGCGATTAGCGAAGCGGCCGTGGAAATCAGCAGGGCAAAAATCAGTGACAGTACCGCGGTGGTACGCGGAGGGCGGGCGATGCGAACAAAGTCCGAGAAGTTGTCGCCACTGGGTTCAACCATGGCATCGGCACCGCTTCCGTCGCCAAAGACTTCTGCATCATCGCGGCCGGTGGTCAGATTGCGTCGATATTCGCGAACCTGCGACGCCGAGGTCATCAGCTTGCGGACCTGGCGGCGTGGAATCTCACGAATTGTGCGCACATTGCGCCGGGAGGCCGACAGCTTGCCCGGGGTGAATAGACCGCGCAGCGTTGCGCGCAGGTGACCAAAACCGTGGCCTGGGTCCTTAGCCAGCAGAGCCAGCAGGAAGTGGCCGATACCGCCGAGCAAAAGGCCGATCCAGAGGAACGGCAAAGTTAGTGGGGCGGCAAACTTCAAACGCTGGAATACTTCCGAACGCTTGGCTTCGCTAGGCCCGGCCAGGGAGTCAACTACCTCAACCTGGTGGTACATCTTGGCTTCGGGGACAACAACAACACGGTATCCGGCCAGGCGGTTGCGCCAGCACAGGTCCACGTCGTCGCCACGGCCTGGAATTGCTGGATCAAATCCGCCAAGGTATTCAAAAACGTCGCGGCGGATGAACATACCGGCAGAGGACACTGCGAAGTAGTCGCTGCGTGCGTCGTACTGTCCCTGATCAACTTCGTCGGTATCGATCATGGTCAGTCGCTGAGCCTTGCGGTCTACGCTCAGTCCCACCTCGACGAGGTGGCGGGGGTTATCAATGTCCAGCAGTTTGCACCCGGCAATGGACACCGATTCTGACGCTTCAACGGCTCGGGTCAGTGCTTCAAGTGCCTCGGGTGCCGGCATGGAGTCATCATGGACGATCCATAACCATTCGTCGCGGTCTTCTCGTGCTTCTGGCAGTTGCGAGACTGCCGCTTCCATCGATAGGCCCAAAGAGCCTTCCTCGGCTTGCAGTAAAGCAGCGTTGGAAGGCAGATTGGCACGCAATACCTCAAGGGAAGCGTCGGAGGAAGAAGCGTCTACTCCGACAAAGCGTTCAATAGGCCTCGACTGGTTTCGCAGTGCGGCCAAAGTGCGTGGTAAAAAGTCAGCGCCATCGTGCGAGGCAACGATGGCGGTGACATGAATTGGCGGACGAATTAGATTGCTCGTTTCCGTAGACGGCGACGTTCGCGCTCTGAGAGCCCTCCCCATATGCCGAAGCGCTCATCATTGCTCAAGGCATATTCTAGACATTCTGAGCGAACAACACATGCGCCGCAGACGCGTTTCGCGTCTCGAGTCGATCCGCCCTTTTCAGGGAAAAACGCTTCTGGGTCTGTTTGTGCACACAGTGCGCGGGCTTGCCAGCCCAATTCACCTTCATCAACTTCGCCGCCGACACCAAGCCAAACGGCCTTGATGCTCTCGCGTACGTCGTCGTCCTCGTCAAGCTCCGGTGCCCAAGATCCTACGGAAGGGATCTCTTCAGCATCCTGAGATGAGTCATGCTCTTTAAGATAATTGTCGGCTGCAGTTTCAAGATCAGCTGCGAGCGCCACTCGTGCGGACTCACCGGCTTGAGGGTCGACAAACCAGTCAGACGGTGCGTCTTCGAGCCCGTACTGAGCGGACGCAACAGCCGAGGTCGAAAATTCGGAGTACCCCTGCTCCAGATTCGCCATGGTGATGTTGACCTTTCGATTGGTTTGAGTGGATTGGGCCATCTATGGCGCCTACCCATCCGGCAGCATTTATTCCATCAAACTAGAGAATGTGATGGATTCCGCCGGACTCACCATCTAATTACATCCGTGTAACTCCGCTAGAGTCAAGTGGGGAGGTCATTCTAAGAACAATTTTCAGGAAACTCCCGGCACAACACGCCGTCAAAACGGGCAGAAGAGCGGGCGAGTCTCGACTTGCTTGAATTCCCGGTGAATTCTCAGTAACTAGTTTCAAAGGACGATCAATGAGTAGCAACCAACAACTTGGAACTTTCGTCGAAGCACTGCTCGCGGTGCGACGGTCCTCGGCGTCTCCTTGGCTTACTTGGCATTCTCAAAGTGGTGAACGCATCGAGCTCTCTGGACGGGTATTTGACAACTGGGTGGCTAAAAGCGCGAATTTGCTGGGCGACCTTTACGACCTCGGCGAAGAATCCATCGTCGTCATAGGCCTCGCCCCACACTGGAAATCGCTGGTTCTGGCCCTAGCTGCATTGCACCACGGCGCCAAACTTGTCGACCCAGCTCATCAAGATGCGCAGAGCGCGGCCCTGTTTATTACGGCCACGCCCAACGATGAAAACATTCCAGCAAGTAGCGAGATCCTCGCAGTGAACCCGGCAGCTCTCGCGCTGTCCTTCGGTTCGGATCTGGGGCCCGTTGCTGAAGACTTTAATGCCACGGTACGTTCTTATGGCGACCAGTTCTACCCATCGGCAGTAGCTGGTTCTACCGCGGCCATTGCCACCCCTGCTGGCGCAGAGCTGAGCATCGAAGAGCTCTTCGCACCGGCGGCAGATCCCAAGGGCACGATCTTGGTACGTGCGGATCAGCCAATTTTGAAACTACTCCCCTACCTAATTGGGCAGTGGAAAGCCGGGGACGGCGTAGTTCTGGTTGAAGATTCTCTAGAGGTCAGCGACCGCCTACGAGATGGTGAGCGCATCACCTTCGACTACGTGCCTGGGGCCTAACGAAAGACCTTAGGAGTAGAGCCGGTGTCGGTCGGTCCATTGGAACCTGTTGCTAGGTCCTTGCCGTCCGCACCGGTTTCGCTCTGTGGTCGACCCAAAATCTCGTGGTCGTGGGCGAACTCTTCTTCCTGATCCATTTCCTTACCAAAGACCCAGAAGCGGTAAGCGAAGAAGCGGAAGATGGTGCCCAGGATCAGGCCGACGACCGAACCGGCAATGAAGACCGAAGTTGCATCGGTTAGACCCAGCCAGTACTTGGTGACCCAAACACACGCGGCCGCAATGCCCAGACCGATTGCGTTCATGATGATGAACATCACCAGCTCGCGCACCACATTTGCTTGGCGACGATGGCGGAAGGTCCAGTATCGGTTAGCGACCCACGAGAAGATGGTCGCAACGACACCTGCAACGATTTTTGCCTTAACCTGCGAATCGCTCATTGAGCCATGCAATAGCCAGACATAGATGCCCGAGTCAATGATGAACGCGACGCCACCGACGACACCGAACTTCGCAACTTCCCGCCAAAACAGCGATATGAGTCCGGCAATTTTTGATTTGATGCGCTCGAGCAAGGGTCCTCCAGGGAATCAAGTTCCCGTCTGGCTAGCAGTAACAGGGCGCGCAGAGCAGAACTCAGAGCACGCGACCTTGCTATTTTATCGGTAGTTTCTGGTGATTGACCGAATTCTGAGAGTAATCAGACAACGCGCATGCGAATCTACCGCGTGATTTCGATACCCTAGATATCGTGAGCTTTCCAAAAATTGGTGTGATTGGTGGCGGGCAGCTAGCCCGAATGATGGCCCCCGAGGCCCTGAACCTAGGTTTTGAACTTCATGTTCTGGCCGAAGGGCCCGAGGTGTCGGCAGCCCGAAGTGTTCCTGATGCACCCATTGGTGACTACAAGGACCTCGAAACCCTGCGCAAATTTGCTCAGGGTAAGGACGTGGTCACCTTTGACCATGAACATGTTCCCAACGAATTTCTCACCACGCTAATCAATGAAGGCGTAAACATTCAGCCGCGCCCGGCCGCCCTGATTCATGCACAGGACAAGCTGGTAATGCGTGAAGCTATCGAAGCTCTGGGCTTGCCCAATCCTGCGTGGGCCAAGGTAGATGATGTTGAGCAGCTGATCGCTTTTGGTGATCAAACCGGCTGGCCCATCGTGCTCAAAACCCCTCGCGGCGGATATGACGGCAAGGGCGTGCGCATGCTGGATAACGCACAAGACGCCAAAGACGCTGCCGACTGGTTCGCCAACGGTCCACTGCTGGCCGAAGACAAAGTCGATTTCTCCCGAGAACTTTCAGCCATGGTGGCACGCACCCCCTCCGGTGAAGCCAAGGCTTGGCCAGTAGTGCACACCATCCAGGTTGATGGAGTCTGCGACGAAGTTATTGCACCGGCCCAGGAACTGGATCAGGCTACGGCCCAAGCCGCTGCGCAGGCGGCACTGCTGATCGCCAATGAATTTGGTGTCACTGGTGTCATGGCTGCAGAACTTTTCGAAACGCCCGGCCAAGGGGCTGGTTTTGTGATTAATGAATTGGCCATGCGTCCACACAACACCGGGCACTGGACCATGAATGGTTCTATCACCAGCCAGTTCGAACAGCACCTGCGGGCGGTTCTAGATTTGCCGCTGGGTGAAACGAGCGAGTTGGGTCTGACCGTCATGAAGAATTACCTTGGCGGCGCCAACCAAGATCTTTACTCTGCGTTTAGCGCTGCCCTGGCCGCCGCGCCCGAGGTGAAGGTCCATGCCTACGGCAAATCGGTGCGTCCGGGACGCAAGATCGGACACGTAAACGTAGTCGCTAATGCCGGGCAGAGCGTGGATGAACTTCGCTCCCAAGCCAATAAGGTCGCCGCGATAATCCGCGACGGCGTGGATGCTGACCACTAATCTTTTGACCGCCAAGAGCCACTGCACCCAACAACGCAGTGGCTCTTACACTTACTTATCCCAAGGAATATTCTGATGTCTGTTGCACCTCTTGTTGGCCTTGTCATGGGTTCGGATTCCGATTGGCCAGTAATGCGCCTCGCCGCACAAGCCCTGGCTGAATTTGGCATTCCCTTTGAAGCTGACGTTGTCTCTGCTCACCGGATGCCCACCGAAATGATTGAGTACGGTACAAAAGCTCACGAACGCGGACTGCGTGTGATCATTGCTGGCGCTGGTGGCGCAGCTCACCTGCCGGGCATGCTCGCAGCAGTTACTCCGCTTCCTGTCATCGGAGTGCCAGTTCCACTGGCTAAACTTGATGGAATGGATTCTTTGCTGTCCATCGTTCAGATGCCTGCAGGAGTCCCCGTAGCGACTGTTTCCATCGGTGGTGCACGCAATGCAGGATTGCTTGCAGTGCGCACTCTCGCATCGGGAACCGACGAGCTTGCACAGTCATTGCAGGTAAAGTTGCTTGAGTTCGCAGAATCTCTGCGCGAATCAGCCCACGCTAAGGGTGCTGCACTGCGCGAAGAAGTTGCCAACGAGAATTTCGCTTCCTAGGGAAAGTCACATAAGTACATGGGTTCTGCCAATCATCGCGCACAAGGTCCGTTGCGCAGTCCGGAGACCATAAGCGCTCCGCAACGCAGCAAACGTGCGCTGATCTTGGTCCTCTTGACCATTTTCTTCCCGGGCAGCGCTCAGCTCGTTGCCGGAAACCGCAAACTTGGACGTATCGCCGTCACCGTCACCATGATTTGCTGGGTGGCTATCCTTGCCGTCCTCGCAATCTATTTCATTAACCGTTCGGTGATCCTTGGCTGGGTCGCGCACCCGAACTTCCAGATGTTCCTGATCATCGTGCTCTCAGTATTGGCCGTCGGTTGGTTCGTCATGTTCGTTAACACCTTGGTGATCATCAAGCCAAGAATGTTGGCACCAGGTATGCGCGCTATCGTGACCGTGTTTACGCTAGCTGCGGTTGTGGCCACCAGTGGCGTGTTCATTTACGGAGCATCGATTCTGAACACCGGTCGCGAAACCATCGTGTCCGTCTTTGACGAAGGACCGGCCTTTGAACCGGTCAACGGGCGCTATAACGTCGCCGTGTTCGGTGCCGACTCCGGTAGCGACCGCGAAGGTGTGCGTACTGACTCGGTGGCACTGCTTTCGGTGGATGCCAAGACCGGCAAGACCCTATTGATCTCCATCCCGCGTAACTTCCAGGGTGCTCGCTTTGCCGATGACTCACCGATGAAGAAGATCTGGCCTGACGGCTACAACTGCGGTGACGAATGCATCTTTAACGCCATCTACCGCAACGCAACCGACGAGCACGCTGACGCTTTCCCAAGCACAGTTAAGAACGTCGGTGCGCAGGCCGCGATGGACGCTTTGGAAGGCACCACCGGCCTACCTGTTCAGGGTTACGTCATGGTCGACATGGCTGGCTTCGAGCAGTTTGTTGATGCCCTCGGCGGCGTGAACATCGATTCGGGTGGCTGGGTTCCTTACAACGGTAAGCGCTACGAAAACAGCACCATTCGTACCCACTGGTTCGCTCCGGGCAACCAGACCTTCACCGGAAAGCAGGCCCTGTGGTTTGCTCGCTCCCGTGACTTCACCGATGACTACCACCGCATCAAGCGCCAGCAGTGCTTACAGCAGGCAATCATCAAGCAGTTCACTCCGCAGACCATTCTGAGCAACTTCACCAGCATCATGTCCGCCGGTGAACAGCTGGTGGAAACCAACATTCCAGCCGGTCAGCTCGGTTCCTTTGTCTCCTTGGCAGAAAAGGTCTCCTCGCAGCCAATGGCTCGACTGACCCTCGGCGCTCCGGACTTCGAACGCACCTTCTCCACCTACCCAGATTTTGATAAGTTGCAGGGTCGAATTCAGACCTTGATCGCAAAGCAAAACGAATCGGATGATGAGAAGAAGGCTAAGAAGAGCGCCGCGGCTGAAGCAAGTGAAGACTCAACGGATTCCTCCAAGTCTGAAGAGAGCACTGAGAGTACCGAGGCTTCCGAGGACACTTCAGATGCTGGAGATATCAATAACGCGCCGAAGCTGTCCGACAGTGGCGACGCGGAGTTCACCCAGCCTGATGGCAGCCCGATCACCGAGGAATACTTGGTTGAGCTGGAAATGGCCGGCGCAACCACCAGAATTTCTCAGATTGCCGCCAACAACGACGAGTGCACCGTTCCTTAGACGGATCATGCACTGCAGTACCAACGGTTAGACCCCCCGACCGCAACGCAACCCAATCACTGTTAATGAAAGGCTATGGTCAAGCGACGTGTTCGAGTTGAATAACGCGATCAGGGACTACCACTGGGGATCCGATTCTGAGATCTCTGACTTGCTGAATCTGCCTGCGGAGATTACTCCGCAGGCAGAGATGTGGCTTGGTGCTCATCCTGGGTGCCCAAGCCGTGTGGCGGATGAAGATGTTGCGCTTAATGACTTCATCGCGCAAGACCCACAACACATCTTGGGTACTACTGTGGCCCAGCGTTTTGGCCGATTGCCATACTTGTTCAAAGTACTCTCGGCCACCCAGCCGCTATCAATCCAAACCCATCCAACGCTCAAGCAAGCTCAAGAACGTTTTGCCTCGGAAAATGCCAGTGGCAAGGCTTTGGATGCAGCTGATCGTAACTACAAGGATGACAATCACAAACCGGAGATGCTCTATGCGCTCACCGATTTTGTGGCTCTGTCTGGATTCCGTCAGCCAGCTCAAATCATCAAAGATCTACGCTTGGTATCCGGTGAGCTCCCAGCCAATCAGCTGGGTGAGGTCAAGCAGATCATCGGTCTGTTGCAAGGATCGGATCCTTTAGCCCAGACCTTTAAGCACATTCTCACCGCGGGTGAACCCGTGGCCCAAGCCGTTGAGCAGATCTGCGCAGCCATCGAGTCTTCGGCAAAGTTGAGCTCTAATATTCACTTTGCGGAGCTTGTCTCGATCAACAAGATCTACCCGAACGATCCGGGCGTACTTGTTGCTCTGTTGCTGAATTTGGTTTTCTTGGAGCCAGGACAGGCCATCAGTTTGGGTGCCGGAAACGTACACGCTTATCTGCGTGGACTCGGCATCGAGGTCATGGCTAATTCGGACAATGTATTGCGAGGCGGACTGACCAGCAAGCACATTGATGTTCCAGAGCTCTTGGACGTCACCATAGCCCAGCCCTCCCCCGCACCAATTCTGGAGCCGGTAGCGCTGGCTAACCATGACCGCTTGTACAAGCCAGAGTTTGAAGAGTTCCAGTTGCAGGTTCTGGATCCGACACAACCAGGCCAAGCATCGGATCTGCAATTGCATGGGGCCGCCATTATCCTGTGCACCGCAGGCGAATTCTTGATCAGAACCCAAGAAGGCCAACGGACAATTACCCGGGGCCAATCCTGGTTCATCACCGCTGCGGAACTACCAGCTTCAGCAACTCTCCAAGGTGATACTCGGGGCCAGCTCTTTGCTTCCAGCTCGCAGCTGGACTGACATCTCAGACACCAGCCGCTACGAACGTTGAGCGATTAAAGACCTGCGGCCATGGACTTACTTGAGTCCATGGCCGCAGGTCTTTGTCTTACCTGGATTTAGCGGGTGTAAGCTTCCCACTTGTCCTGGTGGTGTTCGCCTTCAACGAAGCGGATGGTTCCGGACTTCGCGCGCATAACGATCGACTGGGTGCTGATGCGGTTGCCCTTGTAGCGCACACCGCGCAGCAGGTCGCCGTCGGTGATGCCGGTAGCTGCGAAGTAGCAGTTATCCGAGGTCACCAAATCATTGGTGGTGAGAACGCGGTCCAACTTGTGGCCAGCGTCCAGCGCCTTCTGCTTCTCGTCATCGTCGGTAGGCCATAGACGTCCCTGGATGACACCGCCCAGTGCCTTGATAGCGCAGGCGGTCACAATGCCTTCTGGAGTTCCACCGATACCCATCAGTGCGTCAACACCCGTGCCTTCACGAGTTGCCGCGATAGCACCGGCTACGTCGCCATCCATGAGCAGCTTGGTGCGAGCACCAGCAGCACGGATCTCTTCGATCAACCCAGCGTGACGCGGGCGGTCCAAGATGGTGACGGTAATCTGGCTGATCTTCTTGCCTTTGGCCTTAGCGATCAGGTGCAGGTTTTGCTTCACAGGCAGACGTAGGTCAACTAGGTCTGCTGCTTCTGGTCCGGTGACCAGCTTTTCCATGTAGAACACTGCTGACGGATCAAACATGGATCCGCGGTCAGCTACTGCCAAGACCGAAAGTGCGTTGTTCAGGCCCAGGGCCGTCAAACGGGTTCCGTCGATTGGGTCAACGGCTACGTCGCACTCCGCACCGGTGCCGTTGCCAACTTCCTCGCCGTTGAAGAGCATTGGTGCTTCGTCTTTTTCGCCTTCACCGATAACAACAACGCCATTGAAGTTCACGGTGGAGAGCAGACCACGCATTGCATCAACTGCAGCGCCGTCTGCCGCGTTTTTGTCTCCGAAGCCAACCCATGGCGTGGAAGCGATAGCGGCCGCTTCTGTAGCGCGCACCAACTCCAGTGCTAGGTTGCGGTCCGGCTCCGCGTCGGTTAACGACAATCGCGGAGAAAGTTGGGCATAATTGTTCTTTTCGGTCACGAAAGATCCCATCACTGAGTCGTAGTCATTGCGCCTATGCAAACACTGACATTCTAGCTCTTTAGAAAATTACGTGACAGTTCATGTCGACGGTCCCTGCAACACATCAGCATGGGCTTGGGCACGCAAGTTCGAATTACACAGACTCTTCAGGGAGAATAGAAGACGTGCAACTTGAGAACAACAACGGGAACAACGTGCCTGTCAACGAACCGCTGGATCAAAACGCCGAGCTAGATTCGGCCCCACGGCGCGATCTAAACGATCCCGAAGCTACCTTTGACGATCTTCCGTTCAAGCCACAGCTCACCGAAAAAGCCGCCAAGCGTGCCAATCAGACTTACAAGGGCATGATTCTTTCGGTCGGTTTCACCCTGGCGATTCTCATTCCGTTGATTCTTCTCAACCCGGCTCCTAAAGAACAAGCCTTTAAGAGCGATGTTAACCTGGCGCAGACTGCCGAGCAGACTGAATCCATCGCAGGATTCAAGATTTTTGCACCCGAGCTGGCCGAAGACGAGTACGCGAATTTTGCGCGTTGGCAGGCTAACAATGCCCAGGGCGTTCCGTACTGGGAATTTGGCGTTGTCTCCGATGACAAGAATTTTGTATGGGTTCGCCAAGCTGCCAAGGCCAACCAAACGTGGATCGCTTTGACCACGGACGCTGCCGTTCCTACGGGCACCAAAACAATTGGTGGCTGGAAGTGGGAAGAACGTGTGAAAGACAAAACTACCTACCTGATCTCAGAGCGCAAAGACTCGACTCTCATCCTTTCGACCGACACTTCCACCGAAGAGTTGGAGAACGTCGCAAAGTTGGCAGAATCGACGATGAATTAATTCGCATTATGACTGCGACCTGACGCGACGAATTCGATATTCGAATTTGTTCCCGTAGACTTTGACTTATGCCATATGATTCAAACGCTCAGTCCCTGTCGCCCAACGAGGCATGGGAAAAACTCAGCGCCGGCAACTTACGCTTCGTCAACGAAGAGACCGAGCACCCCAATCAGGACAGTGCACGACGCCAGTCCTTGCTCACTGGTCAAGAACCCTATGCAGTGATTTTTGGTTGCTCGGATTCCCGACTTGCTGCTGAAATCATTTTTGATGCCGGTTTGGGTGACATGTTTGTGGTGCGCACCGCCGGTCACGTGATTGACCCGGCTAGCTTGGGCTCATTGGAATTCGCGGTTGAGAGCCTGAACGTCCCGTTGATTGTGATCCTTGGCCACAACTCCTGTGGTGCAATCACCAGCGCCATCAAGGTTAAAGAAACCGGCAACATGCCCAAGGGCTTTGTTCGGGACTTGGTTGAGCACATTACCCCATCGGTACTGGCCGCTGAGCGCAAGGGCATCACCGATGTAAACGGCACCGCCGTCGAGCACGTCAAGCAGACCACCGATCGTCTTGTTGATTTGTCCACCATCATTGCGCAAGCCATCGAAGAAGGCCGCACGGCAGTAGCTGGCGTGGCCTATCACTTGCACGACGGGCGAGCACAGCTGGTCTCCAGCTTGGGTCTGGACTAAGCACCCGCGCACTTTGCAAACTGCCTTGTAGATCAACATTTATTCCCGATTTTCTGAAGCGTCACTGTGGGTTGTGATGTTTGCATCACGGTCCTGTCTTTCGCCTGCCAAACAGGCGTAATCTGGGCGCATGACTAACAGTGACGATTTCCGCATTGAACACGACACCATGGGCGAAGTCCGAGTTCCAGCTCAGGCTTTGTATCGCGCACAAACTCAGCGTGCGGTGGAGAACTTTCCCATCTCAGGCAAAACCCTAGAGCCATCGCACATCAAGGCTCTCGCGCAGGTAAAAAAGGCCGCAGCTGCCGCCAACCTCGCTTTGGGCGTCTTGGATGCCGAACGCGCCGAAGCAATTACCGATGCGGCCCAAGAAGTGGCCAGCGGTAAATACGATTCGCAGTTCCCTATTGACGTCTTTCAGACCGGCTCCGGCACCAGTTCAAATATGAACACCAACGAGGTTCTAGCTGAGCTTGCCACCCGCGCCTTGAAGGCCAAGAACAGCGACACCGAAGTTCATCCGAATGATCACGTGAACGCTTCGCAGTCTTCCAACGACGTGTTCCCTACTTCGGTGCACGTGGCAGCTACCAGCGCATTGATCAACGACCTGATTCCAGCCTTGGGCCAGCTCGCTTCCTCGTTGGAGTCCAAGTCGACCGAATTCAAGGACGTTGTAAAGTCCGGACGTACTCACCTCATGGACGCTACCCCGGTGACTTTGGGTCAGGAATTTGGTGGCTACGCTGCACAGGTTCGTTACGGCATTGAACGTATCGAGGCTGCATTGCCACGAGTGGCCGAAGTTCCTCTGGGCGGCACTGCGGTGGGTACCGGCATCAACACCCCGGACGGTTTCCCACAGAAGGTCATCGAGTTCCTCCGCGAAGATACTGGCCTACCTATCACCGAAGCCCGCAACCACTTTGAGGCGCAGGCAAACCGTGATGGCCTGGTGGAAGCATCCGCCGCTCTTCGCACCATCGCAATTTCGCTGATCAAGATTGCCAACGACTTGCGCTGGATGGGCTCCGGTCCAAACACTGGTTTGGGTGAAATTGCCATTCCGGATCTGCAGCCAGGATCATCGATCATGCCGGGCAAGGTCAACCCAGTCATCCCTGAAGCCACCATTCAGGTTGCGGCTCAGGTGATCGGCAATGACACCGCTATCGCCTGGGCCGGAACGAACGGTGCCTTTGAACTGAACGTCGGCATTCCAGTGATCGCCTCGAACCTGCTTGAGTCAATTCGTTTGCTCTCCAACACCACTAAGGTCATGGCTGAGAAGATGATTGACGGCATCAAAGCCAACGTTGAGCGTGCTCGATTCTTGGCCGAGGCCTCACCATCGATCGTGACACCACTGAACAAGTTGATTGGCTACGAGAACGCCGCAAAGATTGCCAAGAAGGCCGTTGCCGAAGGGCTGACAGTGCGTGAAGCTACCGTCGCTTTGGGCTTTGTTGAGCGCGGTGAAGTTACCGAAGAACAGCTAGATCAGTTGCTCGATGTTTCCACCATGGTTGGTAAGCACTAATCAGGGATTGCATGGGGTTTCGCGTCGAACTGGCGCGGAGCCCCATTCTTGATTACAAAACATTTGTTTGCCGCAGTATTGCAAGTCAAACTGTATAAATGAACGATGAAAACCGGACTTCCAACCGGTATTTGCTGACGCCTAATTCGGCGCAATGGTCTTCGCTTCCCTTGCGTCGCTCAAGGCGATTCGCCGGTAATGTCGCGCTTGCCATCTTGGCGGCAACCCTGCTGGGCATTTTCCTTGGCTTCAAGCATTGGCTTGATGGTGACGTGCCTTCGTGGACGGGTGAGTACCGGCTGCTCGACATGTTGGGGCTCTCCAGCATTTCACTGATTATGGCCACGGCCATGTTCGGTTGGTTTTTCGCGCGCTACATGGTGTTTCTAGCCCCGCTATTTCTAGGCTACGCGGCAACGCTTCACACTTTGGATAGCAGCGCTGAGGCACCTTTCTGGTGTCTCGGAGCCCTTACCGCCCTGGCGTGGGGACTATACGATCTAGGTTCACTCGTCCATCAGACGAAGCAGGTCGGCAACCTAGCCCAGGCTCTCAGCGGCAGCAAGACTGTTGCGCTGACTGAAGATTCACGCGACGACTTACGCTTTAGTGCCTTCGTAGATGTCGCATTGGCCGCCGTATGGTTCGGCCTTGCTGCTGCAGGCTGGTGGTGGACTTTCAAGGTGTTCGCCGACGAAAAAGGTGCCACCGCAGCACAGATCGAAGAAACATCTTATGCCGACTTCATTGCAGCGGCATCAGTAATCGCCACGGCCTTTGGCCTATTGCTACTTCTTAGAGCAGTCACCGGGTGGTGGGCACGATCCACAGTCGGACTACACGTCTGGCGTATTCCTCTGCTTCAGGGGCCATTGGTTGACTTTGGCTCACTGCAGGGGGTGCCCACCGGATGGGTATCTAATGACCCTAAGCATGCTGTTGCCCGTTGCATCTGCACTGCTGAACTTGTTCAGATGTACCCGCACGATGCTGAGGAAATCCGGGAAAGTCTTGACGTTGTTGCCAGCCCTCATTGCCCAATTCACGGCATTGATGCCATCAATTCAATGAGCCCGACTGAGTTTACGCACGCTGCTGATCAGGCATGGCTCTGGGCGGCAGAATCGCCGTGGCCTTCACGAAATGGTCAGGAGTCAGGGTCAACGGTAGTTCTAGGCTTCACTGGGGCTGCGTTTACTGGCTATTACGCATCAATCGATAAAGACGGCCGAGTGGATACTGGTGAAGATTCGGACCGCGCCGAAGAATTCATAGGCCAGCAGCTTGATGAGCCTGAGGCGCTTTCGGCACCTCACCTGGGAGGCATCGACAAAATTGACCTTCATGGCTCGGGCTTCTCCGGTTTCGCAGTGCGCTACAAGCATTCGAGGGCTTGGTTTGTGGCAGATGAAACTCCAGCGGATTCTGATCAATCTACAGATTGATCCAATAACGTCGAACTGAATCGACCGAACCAAAGCGTGGCCCAACCTCGCTGAGAGGGCGAATTTCTTCGAGTACTCCCCCGCTGGATTCAATGGTGCGAGCGGAGCCGATGTTGGAGTCAGTACAGGTAATCAGTACTTTCGAGAGACCCAGTGCTCGCGCTTGCTCCAATGATCCGGCGAGCGCAAATTTGGCGAGCCCTCTTCGTCTGGCGCTAGGGCGAATGCCGTAACCGATGTGGCCGCCGACTTCCAACAAGTAGTCATTGCCTAACTCGTGCCTCAAGCTCACGGCACCTAAGTATTCGCCGTTTTCCACGACCCATAGCGTGCTTTGCGAGACGAATCCCGGCAGGGGTGTGAAATCCGGCTTTGCCAAGTCATTGAGCAACTGCACCCAATGCTCAAAATCAGTGCGGTCAGCCAAGTCCCAGCCATACTTTTCGGCGAAGAAGACTGAGGCGCCATCTTGGTCGACGCCGTTCCATTCGGCAGTACTTTGCATGAATGATGCATGGAGTTCAGGAGTTGGTTTGCGCAGTTCTATTTGGGCCATAACCCAACCCTATGACACCAAGACTATGAGCTGTTTTCGGTGACCCTGAAGGCCACAATGTTGCAGATCACATAAGTTGCACCCTCGTTCCCATAGTGCAATACTGCACTATATGAACAATAGTGCAACAAGCGAAACTGAGGTACCTTGCGGGGCACCAACGCTTAGCGATCGCATGCAAAAAACCAAAACGGCCATCACCCGCCACTGTCGCGAGTTGACCGCAGATCTTGGATTTACTGGGTTCACTATTGAAAATGTTTGCGAACGCGTAGGCATATCGCGTCGCACCTTCTTCAACTACTTCCCCAGCAAGCTTGATGCCGTCTTTGGCCATGAATCCGATGCTTTGCCAGAGGGAAGCATTGAACGTTTTATGGCCGCACGTCCTGAAGGCATTGAAGGAATCTCCCCAACATTGCTGGCCGACTTGGTGGAATTAGTCCTTGAACGACTAAGCATCGATGAGAACGAGATCGTGAGCACTCACGGGTTCTTCACCATGGCCCACCGCGAACCGGAGCTACTCCAACACATGGTTCAGACCGGCCCGAAAAAAGAGGCAAAGTTCCGTGAGCTCATCGCTTCGCGTGAAGGAGTGGATCCCCAAGATCCACGACTCAGCAGCCTGATGCACATCCTGAAACACACCATGCTTCAAGCTATCGATGCCTACGTTGCAGGATCCGGGAAACGCTCACTTAGCGAAGAATTCCTGAATTTGATGTCCCAAGTTCAAAGCATCATGGGCCAGCAGCTACGTCGCACCAACGACTAAAAACTTTTCGCACAAATCTCGCAAGGATAAACATGGCTACAACCGTTAGTTCCCGGAAAACCCCGGGCGACGCGCCACTGGTATTAACTCAGCGGCGCATCTGGATCATCTTCTCGGCCCTGATCGCAGGCATGCTCCTGTCCTCACTGGACCAGACCATCGTTTCCACCGCGATGCCAACCATCGTTGGCAAGCTCGGTGGCGTTGAGCACCAGGCCTGGATCACCACTGCCTACTTGCTGGCAACCACTATCGTGATGCCGATTTATGGCAAATTTGGCGACGTCCTTGGGCGACGCAATCTGTTCCTAATCGCTATTGCCCTGTTCACCTTGGCATCGGTTGGCGCAGCCTTCTCCACCACCTTCTGGATGTTCGTGATTTTCCGCGCCCTTCAAGGTCTGGGTGGCGGTGGCTTGATGATCCTGTCGCAGGCCATCATCGCTGACATCGTTCCCGCTTCCGAGCGTGGCAAGTACATGGGTCCACTAGGTGGCATCTTCGGCTTGTCCGCAGTCGCCGGCCCACTGCTGGGTGGATTCTTCGTTGACCACCTCACTTGGGAATGGGCTTTCTACATCAACATCCCTGTTGGTATCGCCGCTTTCGCCATTGCATGGTTCGCACTGACCCTGCCAAACAAGAAGGCCGAAAAGAAGATTGACTACTTCGGTGTTCTACTGCTGTCGATTGCAACTACCTGCTTGATCTTCTTCACCGACTTCGGTGGATCTGCAACCCACGGTTGGAACGCACCGGAAACCTGGGCATGGGGCGCAGGACTGGTTGTTGCTGCTTCGTTGTTTGTCTTTGCTGAAGCCAAGGCACAAGATCCAATCATCCCGCTGGGCCTATTCAAGAACCGGGTCTTTATTACCGCCACCGCCATCGGCTTCACCTTGGGTATTGGCATGTTCTCGGCTATTGCCTTCGTGCCAACCTTCCTGCAGATGTCTTCGGGCACCTCGGCTGCGGTATCCGGCTTGCTGATGGTTCCAATGATGGTCGGCATGATGGGTACCTCCATCTACTCCGGTATCGCAATCTCCAAGTCCGGTCGATACAAGGCGTACCCAATTGCGGGCACCCTGGTGACCATCGTGGCACTGCTGGCTTTCACCACGCTGACTGCTCAGACCCCACTGTGGCTGATCTGCGTTTACCTCTTCGTATTGGGCGCCGGCATGGGTCTGATCATGCAGGTTGTTGTCCTGGTGGTACAGAACGCGGTGGATCCCGAGATGATCGGTACCGCAACCTCGACCAACAACTACTTCCGTGAAGTTGGCGCTTCGCTCGGTGTTGCGATCTTCGGTGCACTGTTCACCAACCGCCTCTCCGAGAAGCTGATGGACGTGTTCTCCGGTGCTGGCGCCAGCGCTGCCGAAGCTGGTCAAGCAACTTCGTCCTTGGACCCACAAACACTTTCCTCGTTGCCTCAGGCACTGCGTGACGGCATCGTGGATGCCTACGCAGGTTCGTTGGCTCCAGTGTTCTGGTACCTGGTTCCATTCCTGGTTGTCGCGTTTGCTTTGGCACTGTTCCTCAAGCAGATTCCACTGTCCGACACCGCCGGCATGGTGGCTCGTGGCGAGGCTATCGGCGGCGAAGAAGCAATCGCTTACGAAGAAGCCCACCTCGTACAGCACACTGATTCGGTCGACCCGGCCTTAGAGGCCGAAGGCTCTGTCCTCGTAGCTGAAAAGCCAACAGGCGAAGCCGATAGCGACATCAAATAAGACTGCCTTAGCCTGTAGCTAAAGCGTCGAAAGGCAGCTGGGGTGCGAACCATTATTGGTTCGCACCCCAGCTGCCTTTTCTTTTGTCTCTACGCGAAGTAACCACCGGGACGCGGATCCAGCGCCCACGCCAAGGCTCGTTCGTGAAGTGGAGGTAGTTTTGGACGGTCCGCTAGGTCGAAGTAACCCACTTCAAGGTTTTCATCATCGTTGATTTTTGCCTGTCCAGAAACGTGGCGTGCTCTAAAGACGATATCTAGATACTGGGCGTGATCCCCATTGGGATAAACGGTCGGGGCTGTCACCCCAACACCAATCAGATCCGTAACTTCGCACGATACCCCGGTCTCTTCTAAAACCTCTCGCGCAGCCGTCAACGATGGTTCTTCGCCGGGGTCAATGATTCCCGCTGGCAGGGTCCACAACCCGTTATCCGCGCGACGAACCAACAGAACTTTATTATCTTGGAAAACCACGACTTTCACCCCCGAGAGCCAAAGCATTTCGTGTCCAATATGCATACGAAGACTAGTGATGAATTCCGGAGTTGCCATAATTTCATCGTGCCACAAGCAGCACCGCTAAGGCGCCAATGATCATGAACGGTCCGAAAGGAACAGCTGATTTTAAGGTCAGCCTTCTAGCAATCACTCCCCCAAGAATCCACAGCGTAGAGAGCACAAAAGTTACCAGCGTGGCCAGAAACAAGGACGCCAACGAATAATATCCAAGATTTATCCCGAGAACAGCGGCAAGTTTTACATCTCCCATGCCCATTGCTCCTAAGGACACGACACTGATCAACAGGTAGGCGCCACCAAGTAAGACCAGACCCAGGACCCCTTGCACGATGCCCAACCCATCGCCGCGTGCGATGCCCAAACCTACGATCACTAGGGTGCTGGCTACCAGCCAATAGCCCACCAGCCGGTTGGGTAAACGGTGGCTGGAAATGTCCTCCTTTGATAACAAGAATCCAAAGATCACAAAGCACAGCAACTGGAGCGCAACTAGGACGCCGATGACCGGTCCTTCGTGGGATACGCTCCAAATCTCTGACATGTAAAGAGCATAGGCAACTTCTGCGCCCAGTGGGAGAAGGAGATTGCCCTTGTGAATAATAGGGACACTTCTACAATTGAAGTATGGACGTACCATCAGCTCCGCTTTACTTCCCCGGCCATCCGGTTCCCGATTCGGCCACCCGGCGAAGGTACCGCGCGCTGGCTCGTTCGGCCCCTTGGCTGAGCACTTCAATAAACCTAGAAATTCAGGTGCCAACGCAGCTGGCGCAACAGCAACTCAATTTGGCCGGCACCGTCACGGTAAAAATCCGTGGGCGCGAAGCCATCGCTGTGCACAGCGCTGAAGGCGAACTGCTCTTCCAAAAGGAAACTTTCAGCGCGCAACGAAGCCGCGGGTACGTGGCATCCACCAACGCTTCCTGGCAGTTGCCTTCCGAACTTAGCACTCCAGTGTTCACCGCAGATCAATTGGTCCTTCGACGACCTGAAATCTCCGGGTTTGGCACGCTGCTGCCAATAGAGTACTGGCAAGCAATTCTGGATCCAGTAGAACTTGCTGGCGCTGAACCAGCTTCGCTGGATTTGGCTTTTGATCACCCGACGTATATCCATGAGGCCGTCGAGCTGATCCATGAGGGTCGCCCTGCACTAGCCGCCGTGCTCAGCGCCGGACATACTTATCAACCTGCAGTCGCCCACTGCCCACTCGTGCCAGAAAACACCCGCACCTTGGTGGTCTTAGATCAGCGCACGGGAATTTGTCTGCTGCGAAAGGTAATAACTGAGGATGGTTCGGCCCCGGTTGCTCCCGATCTAACGGCTAGAGTCATTGCGCAAGACGAGTACTACATCAATTCTCAGTTCCAGAAAGTTCACTGGCTAGATCAGCCGACCGTCAATCCCTAAGGTTCTCGAACCCTAAGGACCCCGTTCCACAGCTCGCAATAGCGTGGGCTCCCCCTGTCCCGTTGTTCTTTGGGACAGGAGGAGCCGGAGAACTATCGACGGTTAGGGAAGAGTTGGCGAGTCCAGCATTTGGGTCACCAACGCGGCGATAGCAGAACGTTCAGATCGAGTCAGCGTTACGTGGCCGAACAGCGAGTGGCCCTTGAGCTGCTCCACCACCGCGGCGATACCGTCGTGTCGTCCAACATGCAGGTTGTCGCGCTGGGCCACATCGTGGGTCAACACCACTTTTGAATTCTGACCGATGCGCGAAAGCACCGTGAGCAGCACATTGCGTTCCAGTGACTGAGCCTCATCAACGATGACATAAGAGTCATGCAGGGAACGGCCTCGAATGTGCGTGAGCGGAAGGACCTCGAGCATGCCACGTTCCATGACTTCATCGATGGCGTTCTTTGACACGATTGATCCGAGAGTATCGAATACCGCTTGCGCCCACGGGCCCATCTTCTCACCTTCGGAACCGGGCAAATAGCCTAGCTCCTGGCCGCCCACGGCATACAGCGGACGGAACACCGTGATCTTACGATGTTCTCGACGCTCCAGCACCGCCTCCATGCCGGCACAGAGCGCCAGCGCTGACTTACCGGTACCGGCGTTACCACCGAGGGATACAATCCCCACCGAAGGATCCATGAGCAAGTCCAATGCGATGCGCTGTTCTGCGCTGCGGCCATGTAGTCCAAACGCTTGCTGGTCTCCGCGAACCAATTTCAACGTGGTGGCGTCGGTCTTGCGAGCCAAGGCGCTTCCGCGCGTTGAAGTGATGACAAAACCGGTATTGATCGGCGCATTAGCGACGGCTTTAAGGTTCAAGAGCTGTTCGTGCTCATAAAGCGTCGCCATGGATTCTTCGTCAAGCTCCAGCTGTTCAATGCCGGTCCAACCGGTGGAGGCGATCAGCTCGTTTCGGTACACCTCTGCGTGCAGACCCATGGCTGATGCTTTGATTCGCATCGGCAGATCTTTGGTCACTAGGGCAACGTCGAGACCGGAATCCAAGAGGTATTTTGCCACGGCGAGAATACGGGCGTCGTTATCTCCCGAACGCATTCCTACCGGAAGCACGTCAGGGGCAATATGGTTTAGTTCAATGCGCAGCGTGCCACCGGAAGAAGAGACGGGAACCGCTTGGGCGAGTCCGCCGTGGTTGGCAATCAAATCATCAAGCAGGCGCAAGGCTTGACGGGCAAAGTAACCCAGCTCAGGGTCTTTGCGTTTCTGTTCCAACTCGGTGACCACGGTTAATGGAATCACCACATGGTGCTCTTCGAAGTGGAACATTGCTTTCGGATCTGAAAGCAAAACCGAGGTGTCAATGACGTAGGTTCGTACACCTTGTTCGGCAGTTCGGCTCATGGCAGCGCACCCAATCTCGAATCCGGCGTGAGGAATTTCCCCACGCGTCAGTGGGGAACCCCAACACCGGATGTCCAAGGCGTTTCCGGCAGTGGTACCGGCTTGCGCTGCTTTTGGTCATCTAGTGCGGAACCCTTCAGTCAGCTAGGGCTTGATGCCCCGGCCTTATGAACACCATAGACCTGTGAAGGTCACCAGTAAGCAACAGCTGGGTAACGATTATTTTAACTCTGCGCGCTGCACAAAGATTTGAGACGCTAGACCGAGAAAGAAACTAGGCGCCGAATCGGCGTTGGCGATCCGCAAAGTCGCGCAAGGCTCGCAGGAAGTCAACACGGCGGAAGTCAGGCCACAAGGCTTCGCAGAAGTAGAACTCTGAGTACGCACTCTGCCAGGTCAAGAATCCGCTCAGGCGCTGCTCACCGCTGGTGCGGATAACCAAGTCTGGGTCTGGCTGCCCTTTGGTATACAGGGCCGATTCGATGTCGTCGGTGGACAGGTTTTCTGCCAGCTCTTCGATGGTGCGTCCGTCATGGGCGGCCTGCCCCAAGAGCTCTTTAAAAGCATCCAAGATTTCACGGCGTCCGCCATAACCGATGGCCACGTTCACGTGGACACCAGTACGGTTTGCGGTAATGGTTTCCAAGGCGGACAGCTTCTGAGCCAATTGAGGTGGCAGCAAATCCTTGGCGCCAACCTGTTGAACTTTCACCCGGTTGGTTTCGCCCAGTCGATCCAGGGTTCCACCGATGACTTCCAAGAGGTCTCGCAGTTCGCTGGCCTCGCGGTTCAGATTGTCGGTGGAGAGCATGTAGAGCGTGACCATCTTGATGTTGAGGTCTTCGCACCAGTCCAAGAATTCAAGAATCTTGTCTGCTCCGGCCTGATGACCGGCCATGGTGGGCGAACCGGCAAGCTTGGCCCAGCGCCGGTTGCCATCGACCATAACCCCGATGTGGTGAGGGAGCTTGTCGGCAGGCAGTGACTTCGCCAAGCGCCGTTCGTAGTAACGATACGCAAGGTTGGGAAGCTGCACCGTGGCACTGCCTTTCAATCGATTCAAAAAGTCTAGGTTCTAAATCTACCGCGAATCACTCGTTGCTTTGCGGATCTTGCAATCCCAGCAGTCCAAAGACACTACTCGCTCACCGTTTTTTCGCCTAGTTGTTGTGGCTCACGCGCAGCAGCTCCAGTAGATCTTCAATGGATTCAACCGGCATTTGGCACAGTTCTTCACGGCAGGGTTGAATCTTCAGTGTTGAGCCTGAACCGGCGAGCTGCGGATCGTGATGGGCATTGAGGTCTAGGGCCCAGGCGATATTGCGCACTTGCGCAGCTTGAGGACCTTCCCAGTCGGAGAGTCCCACGTAGTGCACGGTGCTAGAGATGATGTTCTGGACTTCCAGGGCGGTAGCTACCTGGGTAGGCGCGTCAGCAGCCAACGCTGCAGCGTGGGCGCTTAGCTTGCGTGCGCTTTCTAGTTCTTCTGCATGGGTTTGGGAGTATTCGCCCTTGGCCATGGCCCTAATTGCATGCATAGATAACGCCTTGGCATAAAGCGCTCCGGCTGCTGGCAACGCATCGTCGAGCACGCTCACGGAAGCAACATCACTGCGTTGCGCGGTAATGCGCTCATCAGCTTGAACGCTGTCGCGTGGCACTCCAGATTCCGGATCCACAAAATCCTTAGCCCGTACTAACAGCTGTCCCGCTCGTTCGGACCACTGGTCATCTTCCGTGGCTTGTCCCAAGGCCAAGAAACCAACAGCTAGAGCGGCATAGTCTTGCAGCGTTGCTTCGTTGCCGGTGGCCGCACGCGAAGCAAAACTTACCCGCGCTAGACGTTGGGTGGACGAATCCCATTGTGTTTGCCACACACTATTTCCAACTTGCTTGGCCAGTTCTAATGCTTCTGAATTATCAAGCAGTACGGCGGCATCGCACAATGCTTGAATGGCTAGCCCGTTCCAGCCAGCGATGATTTTCTCATCGCGGACCGGCCTGATGCGTGAGGTGCGCATATTGCGTAGGGCAGTTATCAGCTCGGTGATCACAGCTTGCTCGCCAGGCTTTGGCATTCTGGCGAAGGAGAAGCAGAAGTGCTCGGCGTCCTCGGCGATAGGCGCAAAACGGATCAGCCCCTGAGGCAAAACCTGCGTCAGCGATGAAGTGACGCTGTTGATCTCTTCGCGGCTATAGCTGTAGTAAGCGCCTTCAACTTGGGCGCCATCTCGGGTGGAATCCGCGTCCAGTGAGGCGGCAAAGGCCGGTGCTGAAGTGGAATCTACCAGCAGTTCTTCCTTGAGGAACGTGATAATTCCCCGCGCGCTGCTTGCCGCCAGTGTTGCTAGCGCTTGTGCACGAGGGGCCGATTCGCGCTGCGTATTCGAGGCAACTTCTTTGGCCAGCACCGCGCTGCGCGCAGCTAACGAAAGCAAGCCAGCATTGTCGTAGAGCATCTTTTCAAAGTGTGGGACCGACCAATTTTCATCCACACAGTACCGGGCGAATCCGCCATCAATATGGTCTTGTAATCCGCCCAAGAAAATTGCTTCAAGGTGAGTTGCTACGGCGCCAAAGGCGTCTTCGGCGGTGTCTGGACGGGTAAAGACCGAACGCCACATGGTCTTCAAAGCCCAGGTGGGAGGGAACTTAGGCGCAGGCGTAAATCCGCCTTCAGGCTTTGTTGCAGCCAGCCAGCGTTCGGTGGCAGTGCTCAGTGCCTGCGCCGCTGGTTCTGCAGATTCTAAGGACAGCAACGCACTCTGCCGGGTACCAAGTTCAGCTAGGTGATCCGCGAGCATCTGGGCTTGTTCTTCTAAGCCCTCGCGCTTGAATTCCCACGCTTGGTGCACAGCATCAAGTACTTGCCTGAAGCCAGGAGTTTTGCCGCGCTGCTGTGCTGGGTAATAAGTCCCAGCGTGCACCGCGCGTCCATCAGGCATAGCGAAGATGGTCATAGGCCAGCCACCAGCACCGGTGAGCGCTTGGGTGGCCATCATATACGTGTCATCCACCAAGGGGTGCTCTTCACGGTCCACCTTGATGGCCACAAAATTTTCGTTGAGTAATTCAGCGATTTGGGGATCGTCAAAAGATTCGTGGCTCATCACATGGCACCAGTGGCACGCGGCATAACCGATGGAGAGCATCACTGGTACATCGCGCAACCGAGCCTGTTCAAAGGCTTCGTCCCCATAAGGGAACCAGTCCACTAGTTGATGCGCATGTTGTCTAAGATATTGGCTGGCAGCGCCAGCGAGTCGTTGAGCCACGCAATAATGCTATCGCGCAGCTCACACAACTGTTTACCGCTCTTCGCTGGTCTTAGGGTCGATCGGCTCTTCAGGCTCCTGAAGTTTGCGTTCGTTGCCCTTGGTAACCATTTCCTGCTGCTTGGCTTCAGCTTCCGAGGTGTAGCGCACCCGGCGAACACGGCGAACCATGTCACGGATCAGGAAAATCACTGCGATGACCATGACCGCGGTGAAAATAAATCCAAGGAATCCGGGACCGTAGTCGCTACTGGTCTCCGTGCCCAATTTGGTGGTCTCGGAGGCTACTGCGAAGGACGCGAAAATCGTATTCACGATATACGGACAACTCTTTTCTACAACTGGGAAGTGCTTAGTGCTATCTTAGTCCGGCAAACAGGTCCGACTCGGGCAACTCGGTAGCCACCTTCGAAGAGATCAAGGTGTAATCCTCCCACGGCCAGCGCTCTGCGTACACATGTTCAGGGACCGCGAAGAAGAAACCCTCCGGGTCAATCTGGGTTCGGTGAGCCAGCAACGCTTGATCACGCTGCGAGAAAAAGTCTGCGCAGTGAATCTGAGTAGTGGTCGTATGTGGTGAAACCCACTGGAACATCTGGTTATCTTCATCGGTTTCCCACTGCGCAACACGTTCTGCGTACGGGGACTCGATGCCGGCCTCGACCATCGCGTAGTGCAATGCGCGGAAACGGTCCGGTGCAAAAGCACGGTCGTAGTACAGCTTGCCTACCGACCATGGCTCCCCCAGTTCTGGGTACATCTCTGGGTTATCAGCATGCTCAAATGCGAAGGTTGCCACCTTGTGGCTGTGGATGTGATCCGGGTGAGGGTAGCCACCGTTTTCGTCATAAGTAGTGATGACATGTGGACGGAATTCGCGGATCAGCTTAATGATGCCAGCGGCAGCCACCTCCACTGGTTGTAGCGCAAAAGCGCCAAAAGGAAGTTCCGGTAGCGGGTCACCTTCAGGCAGGCCAGAGTCAACGTAGCCGAGCCAGCGGTGCTTAATGCCCAGCACCGAAGCGGCTTCTGCCATCTCGGTACGGCGAACCCCTGGTAGATCGCGGTGCGCGTGAGCCAACTCGCCTGCAGCTGCATTAAGAATGTCGCCACGTTCGCCGCCTGTGCAGGAAACGACCATGACCTCAGCGCCGGCGTCAACGTAGGCAGCCATGGTGGCAGCGCCCTTCGAAGATTCATCATCCGGGTGCGCGTGAATCGCCATGAGACGCAAACCCTGCGATGGGGCAATTTTCTTCACGTTGTGAATCTCCACTTATCTACTTTCCTTCGTCACTATGCTGCACAGTCGAAAATATTGATGACTGTCCACCACTCATGACAACTGATACTCGACTGCCGGTTATTCCCGATTCAGCTCAGGCGGTAAACTTGTCGAAGGAACCAACATACGGCATTCCCTGTTCAAATGCCGCCAAGGCATATAGAGAGTGGTGCAAGACAAGCAATGTCTGATCCAAGCTTAACGGCTCGCTACAACAACCCCAAGAAACGCAACCTCAGCAAACGAGCACGTAACTGGCTTATTGGCGCTGCGCTGAGCATTGGTGTTGTTGGCGCTGCATACGTCGGGTTCAATAACTACAGTGCCATCACGGCTCAGGACGTGAACTTTGAGGTTGTTTCTCCAACCTTGGCCAAGAGCAGCATCATCGTTGAGTACAACTCCAAAGATCGTGTCCAGTGTGATATCCGGGCCATGAACGAGTCCAAAGCCGTTGTCGGTTACAAGACCGTGTTGCTTGATCCAGGCGAGCAGTCAGGCGTGATCAAACAACAAATTGATGTTGACCTTCATACCGACAACCTTGCGGTGACATCCGGTGTTGAATCCTGCTACAAGGTTCCGCAGAACTTCAAGGGTTAATATTTCTGCCAGTTCATTCCCTAATAGCTGAACCTATTGGGCTTAAAGCGTTTTGGCGACTACTATCGTTGAAAAGATACGTTTTGCCCCGCATCGGTGAATGAGTCAGCTTCGAACTGTTTCATGTAGCTGGCGGGGTCTTTGCTTGCAACGCTAGAACAACGCAAGCCCGCAAAACCGTACCGAATTCGACTTCGTCGACGCCACCGCACTGGTGGCGTTCGGCTTTTGTGGCTCTTTGAGCCCCAATGGCCGCCGCGAAGTCCTAACTGACCAAAGGAAGTACAACGTGAGCACCAACAGCAACGAACCTGTCGTTTGGCTGACTCAGGAAGCCTTCGACCGCCTCCAGACCGAATTGACCTTCCTCTCCGGCCCGGGACGCGCCGAGATCGTTGCGCGTATCGAGCAGGCCCGTTCCGAAGGTGACCTCAAGGAGAACGGTGGCTACCACGCCGCTCGTGAAGAGCAGGGTAAGGCCGAAGCCCGCATCCTGTACCTCAAGGACCTACTGCGTCGCGCCAACGTTGGCGAAGCACCTGCCGATGATGGCATCGTTGAACCAGGCATGATGGTTGTTGCCAACATCGCTGGTGACGAGACCTCATTCCTCTTCGGTTCCCGCGAAGTTGCTGGCGACACCGATCTGGAAGTTTACTCGGAGCAGTCGCCTATCGGCGTAGCCGTTCACGGCGCCAAGGTTGGCGACAAGCTTTCCTACGTGGCTCCAAACGGCCGAGACATCAAGGTCGAAATCATCTCGGCTAAGCCTTACCAAGCTTCCTAATAAAGCTAATAAGCGCAAAGTCCACGGGCCGCTAACTCAATTGAGTTAGCGGCCCGTGGACTTTTATGCGTTGAGACTAGCCGACCGATCCGCCAGCGTTGTTAGTGATCTGTGGATCAAATCCCTCGGCACGAAGATTATTGAGCACTGCCTTGGAATGTTCGTGTCCCTTGGTTTCCAGATCAATGGTGATGGCCACGTCGCCCATGGACAACGAGCCACCGATACGGGTGTGGTCCAGGCGCGTCACGTTGGCATCTGATTCAGCGATGATGCGCGAGATCTGAGCCAGCGCGCCGGGACGATCCGGAAGCATCATTCGCACGGTCAAGAATCGCCCGGCCGCCGACAGACCACGCTGAATAACCTTGAGCATCAGCAACGGATCGATGTTGCCGCCCGAGAGGATCACCGCGGTGGTCGCTGGATTGATTCCATGTTCTTCCAGACGGTTCTCCAGCAGCGCGGCAACACCCACGGCACCAGCTGGTTCAACCACCAGCTTGTTGCGTTCTAACAGGACCACCAAGGCGCGAGCTAGTGCGTCCTCAGATACTGTCACCACATCATCAACAAGTTCCTTGATGATGGTGAACGGCAGTTGCCCTGGCTTGCCCACTGCAATGCCGTCAGCGATAGTGTGCACGGTATCCAGCGGAACTAATGCGTCAGCTGCCAGTGACGGTGGGTAGGCTGCAGCATTTTCTGCCTGCACACCAATCACCTTGATGGTTCGTCCCAGTTCTCGCGCTTTTTCCTTCAACGCAATGGCTACACCGGCAAGCAGACCGCCACCGCCGACGCCCATAAGAACCGTTTCCACTTCTGGAAGTTGTTCTAGTAGCTCCAGGCCGATGGTTCCCTGGCCGGCGATGATGTCCGGGTGGTCAAAGGGGTGAACAAATACTGCGCCTGATTTATCGGCGAAGCGCTGGGCTTCGGCCAGTGCTTGGTCCACGGTGTCTCCAAAGAGCACTACTTCCGCACCGTGATCGCGAGTGGCGGTGAGCTTGGGCAGTGCAACTCCACGAGGCATGTAGATACGAGCCTTGATACCCAGCTGGCTGGCGGCCTGCGCTACGCCTTGGGCGTGGTTACCGGCGGAAGCTGCGACAACACCGCGTGCTTTCTCTTCATCGCTGAGTTTGGACATGCGAACGTAGGCGCCTCGCACCTTGAAGGATCCGGCACGCTGCATGTTTTCGCATTTGAGGAAGACTTCGGCACCAATGTGCTGGGACAGTACCCTGGAATGCTCCACAGGGGTCAAAGCAATAACTGGCTTCAAGACCTGGGCAGCGGACTCGATGTCGGCCAGGGTGATTGGCAACTTAGTTTCTGTGGTCATGGCTTAGTCCTCGTCTGATGTCTGCTCAGGATGCCGGGTCTCCGGCGAAGTTGGTGGTTGGGTTGACGCAGGCTTTGGCGGTGGAGTCGCTGCTGCATCTTGTGCTGGTGGCTCGGTTATGGGTTGAATTCCATAGTGCTCTAGCACTATCGGATCACTCTCCCAAGCTCTGGCCGAAAGGTATTTGACGACGGCGTTGACTACAGCCAACAGCGGTACTGCGAAGAGCGCACCGGGGATTCCGGCCAGCATGGTGCCGCCGGCTACTGCCAGCACAACTGCCAGTGGATGCAGGCTTACTGCCTTGCCCATGATCAATGGCTGCAGAACGTTGGACTCAGCCTGCTGTACTAGCAGGACCACCGCGAGCATGATCAGTGCGTTCACCCAGCCGTTGGCTACCAGGGCCAGCAGCACTGCCAAGGCGCCGGTAATCAGTGCACCAACTACCGGGATAAAGGATCCGATGAAGACCAGTACGCCCAGTGGCAATGCGAGCGGAACGCCAAGGAACAACGCACCGAGCCCAATACCGATGGCGTCGATGAGCGCCACGAGCATTTGCACTCGTACGTAACTGACCAAAGATGCCCATCCGCGGGTCAGCGCTCCGTCCATGGCTGGACGAGCGCGTCGTGGCAAAAGGTTGATCAGGAACAGACCGATTTTCCGGCCGTCGAGTAGTAAGAAAATCAGCACAAAGAGTGCCAGCAAGGTTCCGGTGAGGAATTGGCCAATGAAAGATGTCCAACCCAAAGCTTCACTCAGGATGTTGGTAGCGTTGCCGCGCAGCTGGGCGATCATGTCATCGATGACGCTCTGCAGGTCTGCGTTGGTCAGCTTCAGCGGACCGTTAAACAGCCAGTCTTGGACCTGCTCGATACCAAATAGGGCTTGGCTCCACAGGGCGTTAAAGCCAGAGGTCAGTTTCTGTCCGGCCATGGATAGCCCGGCGATCACCAAGGCTAGGAAGCCAATGAGCGTAATGCCCACGGCTAGTCCACGCGGTACTGCCATTCGTCGGTTCAACGCATTGACCACCGGCGAAAGTAGGCCGGATAGAAGGGCAGCGACAAGGACGGGAATCACTAGCAGTGAGATCTTCGAAAGCGCCCAGACAAGCACACCGAGTGCCGCCACAATGATCAAGAAGCGCCAAGCCCAGCTCGCTGCCAAACGTACGGCATACGGCATATCTTCAGCGCTCTTAAAATCTACAGTTTCAGCGCGGGGCTCTGCAGTTTTTTCTGCGATCCTACCCGGAAGGGAGACGCGTATGCGTCGTAAACGTTCCAACCGGCTACTCTTCATGCGTCTACGCTACCGCGTTTAAAACCTAGCTTCTTGATCCATGTCGGAATTGTGACAAAAAACAAGGACCAGTGCCCGATTTGGGCACTGGTCCTTGAATTCGGATTCAATTTGGTTAATCGTCGCCACGCAAGATGGCCAGAATGCGCAGAATCTCGGTGTAGAGCCAGATGAGGGTCATCGTCAGGCCGAAAGCACCTCGCCAAGACATGATGGCTGGAGCACCCTGGTTGGACAGTTCCTCGATCATGGTGAAGTCAGAAACCAGTGCGTAGGTCGCCAGCAAGACGGCGACAACACCGATGACTAGACCAAGTACGCCACTGCGCATGCCGAACATTCCGTCAACAACACCGGTCATCGAGAGAACCATGTTCAGCAGCGAGAAGACGATAAGACCGATCATGCCGACCATGAAGATCTTGTTCAGCTTTGGAGTCATACGGTACTTACCTGAGCGGTACAGCGCCAAGGTGACACCGGCAACGCAGATCGTTGCCAAGACAGCCTGGATGGCAATGCCTTCCATACCCGGACGGTGTTCCAGAACGCTAGATAGTCCACCAAGGAACAGACCCTGAGCAGCCGAGTACAAAAGAATCAGCACTGGCGATGGGCGCTTCTTGAAGATGTTAACCAGACCAAGAACAAAACCTACGAGGGCACCTGGCAGCATGAGCGCTGGCATGATCCAACCGGCTGCTGCACCGATGACAACAAGTGCGAGACAGAAGATGGTCTTGTTGATGGTGTCGCCGATAGTCATTCGACCAGTATCAGCACTGGTCGCCGCAGGCTGCTGGTACATATCTTGCAGCTGATTGGCACTCATATTTGCATTGTCACGGAAGCCAACAGGACTTCCAGGCTTGGTTCCCCAAGCGTCAGATTGGCTCTTTGAACCAAATACCGGGTTGCTCAACGTCATTCCCCCATAGGTTGCGATTGTGCAGACTCGCAGAAAGCGAGAGTTCGTTGCTGTCAATCCTATTGAGCATTACTGTGAAATGGCTCAGTCGGAAGGATGATATTGGCTGTTTTCTCGCGGAAAAACTACTCTCTGAGCGATATTCTTGAAGGTTCTAACAAACAACCATCAAACGGTCCATGAAATAGTACTGCGAGGCCGCACGGGAAGATTCGCGAACCGAGTGTGCTCACACTGTGCTCACATTGCGCCCACTTACCTGTCTCTGGAAACAGCAAAGACCGCTACTGCCCTGTGTTTACAAGGATGTAGCGGTCTTATTGTGTGGTGCCCCCAGCGAGACTCGAACTCGCAAGCCTTTCGGCAGCTGATTTTAAGTCAGCCGTGTATGCCAATTCCACCATGGGGGCAAGACTCTCAAATCTTACGTGATCTCGAAAGCAAATATAAAATCCACAAATCGCACGTGCGCGAGGGGCCGAATATTCGGCCCCTCGCAACGTAGTCGATCAGCTAAGTCTGAAGCTTACTTCTTTGGCTTAGCCGACTCTTCGAAAGCAGTGCGTGGTGCTTCAAGGTTGTTCAGCTGCAGGCCGTCGCGCTTGAAGAAGATTGCAACTAGCCAGTCGCCGACAACGCGGAACTTGCGCTCGAAGGTTGGCATGGCCATACCGTGGTAACCGCGGTGAGCCATCCATGCTGGCCAGCCCTTGAGCTTGATGCCAACAACCTTGGCAACACCCTTGTTGCGACCGAAGCCAGCAACTGCGCCGAGGTTTGAGTGCTTGTATTCCTTGATGGTGCCAACGCCGTAGCGAGCAGCATAAAGGTTCTTTGCCAACAGCTTTGCCTGACGTACGGCGTGCTGAGCGTTAGGAACGCAGGTTCCGTCTGGCAGGCCGCCGGTGACGTCCTTGACTGCCGAGATATCGCCAGCTGCCCAGGCACCTTCCAGTGGATCGCCGTTGGCATCCTTGACGCGCAGGTCGGTGCGGGTCTCGATGCGGCCGCGCTGCTCGATTGGGAAGTCGGTGGAGCGAACCATTGGGTTAGCCATAACACCGGCACACCAAATCAGGGTGTCAGCGCCGAATTCGCCAGCGGAGGACTTGTCGCCCATGTTGATCAGCTCAAGGTTGCCGTCCACTGCGCTGTTCAGCGAGGTGTTCAGCAGTACCTCTACGCCGCGGCTACGCAGGTGTTCAACAACCCACTCAGCCTGCTCTTCGGTAACTTCTGGCATGATGCGACCCATGGCCTCAACAAGAACGAAGCGAGCTTCCTTCTGGTCAACGCGGTCGTTGAGCTTGATCAGGTCGCGAGCCATATCTTCAAGCTCGGCAATGGTTTCGATACCTGCGAAGCCGCCACCAACAACAACGAAAGTCAGTGCGCGCTTGCGGGCTACTGGGTCAGTCATGTTCGAAGCGGACTCGATGCGCTCGGCAACCTTGTTGCGCAGTGCGACAGCCTCTTCGATGGTCTTCAGACCAATGCCGGTCTCAGCAAGACCGGTGATTGGGAAGGTACGAGTGACGGCGCCAGCCGACATAACAACGTCGGTGTATTCCAGCTCAAACTGCTCGCCGTTGACTGGAGCAACTACTGCCTTCTTGTTGGCGTGGTCGATGCTCAGCACGCGACCGTTAACAAGTTCGGAGTGCTTCAGGTGCTGGCGGTGCGAAACCACAACGTGGCGTGCTTCGATATTGCCACCGGCAACTTCTGGCAAGAATGGCTGGTAAGTCATGTATGGGTTCGGGTCAACAACGGTAACGATACCGCCGTGGGCCTTGACCTTCTTCTGCAGTTTCATCGCGACGTAAAGGCCAACGTAGCCACCGCCGACGACAAGAATGCGTGGACGCTTCTGGGAGGATTCGATGATCGACATACTCTTGATTCTACGCGGATATTCCGAGTTAGTGAAAACATTCACTAGCTATTTCCGTCAGATGCGTCACGCTTACTTCATGAACTTGCCTTCGAGTACTTCAGCCAGCAAATCTGTGTCCAAACCACAACAGAAAATGGGAACGAAACCGCGAGGATTCGTTCCCATTTTTTAATCTCTGCTATTTTTCGTCTTCGGGGATGTCATCAAAAAGATCGTGATCCCCTGCAGACTTACCAACCTTCAAGGAGCTCAGCGATGCCGAAGCTGCACTTTCGGTATATCGTTCGCGGCGTTTACGGAGCAAGGTTTGAATCCCGCCAGCCAGGATCACCAGAACCAGTAATGCCGCACCACCGATGATTATCAGTGGCTGCAAAATCGGAGTAGATTGCTCGGGCTGAATCGGAGTCGGAGCGGCTACCTGCTTAAGCGCGGACTTTTCCATTGAGACGCCAGGTGCTGGAGCCTCGGTGGTGTCCGACGCGTTGCGGCGATGCACTCGAATCCATTCTTCAATGGTGCCCAGTGGATTTTCGGATACCGAAGGCACATTGTTGTTCACTGCCGCATTGGCATTGATGATTCCGTAGCCATACAGGTTGTCCACCCCAGGGGCTCCAGTATCCCGTGCAGTCTTCAGGATCCGGTTAATGACATCCGGAGCCTTCATATCTGGGTACTTTGAGCGGATCAGGGCTGCCACTCCGGCAACCAGCGGAGCTGCACCGGAGGTACCAGACCAGCGAGCGTAACCATTATCTGGCAGGCCACCCACCAGCTGTTCGGCAGGAGCCGCTACACCGATGGAGATGCCTTCAGTGGAAGAATCCTGGGACGCTTTGCCGCTTTCATCCACACCGGCCACGGTGAGCACACCCGGAATTGTCGCAGGCGCACCTACCTGGCTCATGCCACCGGAACGGTTACCGGCGGCGGCCACAATAACAACGTCGTGGTCTTCAGCGTATTTGAACGCATCGTCCCAACTTTCGGGCCAGGCTGGACTAGTCGAGCCCAAAGACATGTTGATGACCTTGGCCCCGTTATCAACTGCCCACTTCACAGCGCGTGGAATCTGCTCTTCGACTGGGATGTTGGCAGGGTTGCCTTCACCCATCCACAGCGAAACGGACAGTAGCTTCGATTCCGGGGCTACACCCAGTACACCGTCGCTGCCGCCGCTTGGTTTCGGAACCTCTTCATACTCAGGCTCTTTGGGGATTTCAACCTTTTCGACGTCGTCTTTTTCGTCGTCTTTGGCCTCGTCTAGGCGCTTTTTGTTCTCGTCTTCGGCAGACTTCTTAGATTTTTCCCACGCTGCTTTGAGGCGTTCGTTTTCGGACTTGACCTTGGTGATCTCGCTTTTGTTGTTGCCGCGTCCGGCAAGCAGGGTCGCGACAAGGGTGGCGTGTTCACTCATGACGCCAATTGGCTTGTTGCCTTTTTCGTCGCCAGCGCCCGACATGTCCACTCCCCCGGCGACGGCCCCCTTGAGGTCCGTATGCGAGGTATCGATGCCTGTGTCAATCACGGCAACCTTGACGCCCTCACCCTTGGTGGTCTGTTGCGCGTCATTCACTCCAAGCGAATTCAACCAGTACTCAGAATCTCGCATGTCATCAGCGTGAGCTGGGGTGAGCCCGGTGAGCATAGCTAAAGTGAGTATCGCAACGACAAGTGCGGAGCCGCATTTTTTCAGGCTCGCATTGTTCTTGGCGCGCAGAGTTGAGCTCAAGAGATCTCTCCTTGGTCGGTTCCGAAATTGCGGATTAGGCGTTGGATGCTGCTGTAGCAGCGATGCCGTCGAGAATATCGTGTTCCGATGCAATTAGTCGCATCGGGCGATTGCCGCTGGTCGTTTCCAAGTAATGAAGGATGCGCTCTACGATGGCCGCGCCGGCCTGAATAACATCTACTCGCCCGGGGTGCATAAAGCCTAGCGCTTCACGTTCTTCGCGCGAGTACGACAGCATGTCTTGGGTTGCAGCACGCATCTGGTCGAAGCTGAGTTCTGCGCCATGAATCTTTTCAGATTCATACTTTTTTAGACCCAGCGCCTGTGCTGTCAGGGTAGTGAAAGTTCCGGCAACCATGATCACAGCATCAATCTGCGAAACATCCACCTGGCCGTTGAGGGTACTCAGCTTGGTGTCCATGAAGTCAATTGCTGCAGGGGAATCTAGCCCTACTTCTTGGAACCGTTCGGTGACTCGAACACAACCCATGTCCAAGCTCTTGGCTGCCAAGGGACCAGTCGAATCCCCTACAACAAATTCGGTGGATCCACCGCCCAGATCAATGACCAAGCTCTTTCCACTTTGACCGGCACGCACCGAAGCAGCACCGTTGAAGGATAGCGAGGCTTCTTCATCTCCACCGATTACCTCGGGCGCAACACCGAGGATACGGGTAATTTCTTCGGAAAAAACATCGCGGTTTGAAACATCACGGGCTGCCGAGGTCGCCACAAAACGAATGGCCTGAACCTGATGCTCATCGCACATCGCTTTGTATTCGCGGGCGGCAGCAAAGGTACGTTCGAGTGCCTCAGGAGCAAAGGCACCGGTGGCATCCACGCCCTGTCCTAGACGGACAACACGCATGGTGCGCACAACATCTACAAGCGTGGTTCCGGTGCTTTCATGGTGCACATCAGCAATGAGCAAGCGGATGGAATTGGTTCCGCAGTCGATTCCGGCAACGCGCATTACGCGTCATCTCCGGCGGCGGCGCGTTCAGCGGCTTCACGTTCAGCACGCTTAGCGGCGCGCTGTGCACGCTTAGCTGCAGGGTCCTGCATCTCTTGGGTCTTAACATGGCGGGAACGGTCGTGGCTTGGTGCCTCAGACTCGGTATCCCATGCGCCAACGCAGTAGCACTTGTCCTTGGTCCACCACTCGGCAATGCCGTTCAGCGCTTCATCACCCAGTGGGTTCACGCCTTCGCCCGCGGCCAGTGAGTGTCCTACCAAAACGTGCAGGCATTTCACACGAGTGGGCATGCCACCGGCGGAAACGCCATCAATTTCGGGAACCGCTCCGGTGCCCGAACGCTCACCAATGGCAGCACGGTTAGCTAGGTAAGATTCGTGAGCTTGTACGTAGGCCGCAGCCAGCGCCGAGTCTTCACCGAGCTTTTCGTTCATCTCGTTCATCAACCC
This sequence comes from Glutamicibacter sp. MOO4, assembly GCF_056934395.1. Lineage (NCBI taxonomy): Bacteria > Bacillati > Actinomycetota > Actinomycetes > Micrococcales > Micrococcaceae > Glutamicibacter > Glutamicibacter sp. MOO4. The sequence continues at coordinate 233,462 of NZ_CM167800.1, read as the reverse complement.
GGCGGCTTCTAGACGGGAGACCGCCGCGGTGATCACTGGATGTGCCAGGTAGTACGTGGTTGGGAATGGGATTCCCGAGGAAAGCCGAGGTGCGGTGGTGGCAACCAACGGGTTTCCGCAGACGCAACGAGCGCCGATTTCCACGACGTCGCGCACTGGTCGGTTCAGCTGGCGGGAGAGCGTCTCCAGGTCGGATTCACTTGGTACTCGTCCGGCAGCGTCAAGGGCTTCGCGGATTGGCTGTTCAGTCACGGGTCTTAGTTCTCTTCAGTCAAAGTGGTTAGTCAGTGGCGGAACGACGTACCGAGTCAAGCAATGCATCAACCCAAGGAAGTTCTTGGCGCACCTCAAAGGTGCTGCCATTGCCCTCAGCTGCGGTGTCGTCATCTTCCGGGCGATCGCCCACAACCATGTACAGCTTTTCGCCAGGCATGACCAAGTTTATCCGCTCGCGCGCTTGCTGCTTGATGTACAGCGGATCATCCCAGCGCGCGATTTCGGCTTTGAGGTCATCACGCTGAGCTTCAAGGGACTCGATGGAAGCGTTGAGCTCGTTGAGTTCAGCCATTTGCTTCCGGTAGTAATTTACCGTTGGCACCAGCATCACAGCGAAGAAGGCAAGGACCACAAGCAAAGCAGCGATACGCCCGGAAAAACGGTGTGCTGCTACCGGTTCACCTTCTGGGACTGGCTTGTCGGTGACAGGTTTTTCACCTGGTTTACGGCGTACCGCGGCCGAGAACTTCATCCGGTCATCGCGACGGCGTTCGTTCTGCTTTTCCTTGGCACGCTCAACCAGAGGCAACTTAGATTTTGACGACTCGTTGCCAGCAAATTTTTTGGAACGAGGTGACGCATCTGACGCTTCATCTTCGCTCTGCTCATGCTTTGGTGCAGATTTTGGAGCTGTTGAAGCCGCCTTGTTGCTGGCACCTGAAGCAGACTTAGGACGCGACACCGCTGGAGCTCTTTTGGCTGGAGTCACAGGAGCAACTACGTGCAACGCATCGGTGGGTGGTTCAGCCATTGAATCTAAGCCGGAATCCTCAGGCGTCTGAGCAGGAATGTTATCAGACTGCTCTACCGGTTCCGGAGTATTACGCCGAGGCATGCGTGGCGGTCGCTGTGCCATACTCCCCCAATTTCCCATCGTGCTTTCGTACAGTACTGCCGTGGAAACGGCACATATATCCATTAAATAACGAAAAGCTCGCCGGTATCCACTACCGACGAGCTTATTCGCTTTAAATGTTAATTAGCTGTTGAAACGCGGGAACGCATTGCGTCCAGCGTAAACAGCTGAAGCGCCCAAGTCTTCCTCGATGCGCAGCAGCTGGTTGTACTTAGCTACGCGCTCGGAACGAGCTGGTGCACCGGTCTTGATCTGACCTGCGTTGGTTGCAACACAGATGTCAGCGATGGTGACGTCTTCGGTTTCACCCGAGCGGTGCGAGGTGATGGTGGTATAACCAGCGCGCTGAGCCATGGTGACAGCGTCGATGGTTTCGGTCAGGGAACCAATCTGGTTGACCTTCACCAGCAGCGAGTTAGCGGTGCCCTTGGCAATGCCGTCGGCAAGACGCTCTGGGTTGGTTACGAACAGGTCGTCACCAACCAGCTGAACCTTGTCACCGATTGCATCGGTAAGGGTCTTCCAGCCGTCCCAGTCGTTCTCGTCCAGTGGATCCTCGATGGAAACCAATGGGAAGTCGGCAACGAGCTCAGCGTAGTAATCGCTCATCTCCTGAGCGGACAGTGCCTTGCCTTCGAACTGGTATGCACCGTTCTCGAAGAACTCAGAGGAAGCAACGTCCAAAGCCAAAGCGATCTGCTCACCTGGGGTGTAGCCAGCGCGGGTGATAGCTTCGGTGATCAGTTCCAGTGCAGCACGGTTGCTTGGCAGGTTAGGAGCGAAGCCGCCCTCATCGCCCAGACCGGTGGACAGGTTCTTTTCCTTCAGTACGGACTTGAGGTTGTGGTAAACCTCAACGCCCCAACGCAGACCTTCGGAGAAGGTTGGTGCGCCCAAAGGAACAATCATGAATTCCTGGATGTCCACATCGGAGTCGGCGTGGGAGCCACCGTTGAGGATGTTCATCAGTGGAACTGGAAGTACGTGTGCGTTCGGGCCGCCCAGGTACTTGTACAGAGGAAGGTTGGAGCTCACTGCTGCTGCGTTAGCAACTGCCAGCGAAACGCCCAAGATAGCGTTTGCGCCAAGCTTGCCCTTGTTGCTGGTTCCGTCCAGTTCAAGCATTGCCTGGTCGATCGCGCGCTGATCGGTTGCGTCGAGGCCTTCAAGTTCGTCAGCGATCTCGTCGATGACGGACTCTACTGCTCCGAGAACACCCTTGCCCAGGTAACGATCCTTGTCACCGTCGCGACGCTCAACTGCTTCGAACTGACCGGTGGAAGCACCGGATGGAACTGCTGCACGGCCGTGCGAACCGTCGGAAAGCAGAACCTCAACCTCAACGGTTGGGTTGCCGCGGGAATCAAGAATTTCGCGCGCGTGGATGGCGTCAATCAATGCCATGAGTATGGGCTCCTTGTAGAAAGGTGTGGTCTAAGGAAGGTCAGCCAGCAGTCGCTGAAAAGACCGTCGGCGCCTTTGCCAGTCTCTAGCCTAGCGCTTCGAAGGTGATTTAGGCGATATCGTGGCGTCGATTTCAGAACCGTAGCGTTTCGATAGCGTTACGCGCAGAACAGATTCGGCATCTAGGCCCAGTTCTTCTGCCCTTGCCGTCAGCGCCAGCAGCTCGGCGGCCAGGGTGTCTTCATCAGTAATTCGTTCCCTTACCGAATGGCTGACTAACTGATCATCGACCTTGTCAGAGCCCGCTCTGGTATGCCTGTCCAGTAGCTTTTGGGCCAGTGTGAGGGACGGCAATCCAGCAGGGAGGCCAGCGCTTTTGCGTGCCTTCGGCTTGCCTTGTCGCTCGGCTTGTTTGGCTGCGTCCCAGACGCGAATAATCTCGTCAACATCATCGGTAATGAAATGGCGAACTTCGCCATCAGCATCAAAAACATGTTGGTTTCGACGCAACAATTTTTCATTGAGTGTTTGTGAAATGTCTTCTATCCCGAAGTTGCCCTGCTCGTCTTCAATCAGTGCATGCAGTAACACTTGGAAGTAAAGATCGCCTAGTTCCTCTTTGAGCAGCTCCGGATTGTTTTCGGAGATGGCATCAAGAACCTCGTAGCTTTCCTCAATGAGGTAGGTGCGCAGGGACTCGTGGGTCAATGCTGCGGTCCAAGCGCATTTTTCACGCAAGATGTTTATCGTCTGAATCAACTGTTGCGTCGGTGTCTGCTTCTGCGCCATAATGACCATGCTAGCGAAGTCTGGCACCGCCCAAGGCAAAACAAAAGACCAGCTCCTCCGATCAAGGAGGAACTGGCCTTCAGCATCAACGTTCTAGCGACTGACGCTTATTAGTCGGCGACGTTTTCGTATTCGTCTTCGTCGAATTCGCCCTGCACGTCGTCGTCTTCCAACAGATTGTCGTAGTAGTCGTTGATGTATTCAACAAGCAACTCACGCATTTCCAATGGGACAAAGGCGGCTTCTGCAGCATTGAGCGTCAGGTCCAACAGGTCTTCGAGGTCGTAGTCGAAGCCTTCGACCAGTAGCTCAAATTCGTCGGACAGGCTGGTGCCGGACATCAGTCGGTTATCTGGTGAGATGGTGACGTTAAAACCAGTCTGGACCAACAGATCGATCGGGTGGTTACGAATACCCTCACCGAACTTGGCGGTGGCGCCGGTTTGCAGGTTAGACGATGGGCAGATTTCTAGTGGGATACCGCGTTCGCGTACCCAGTTTGCCACTGGACCCAGCGAAACCAAACCGGTGTCATCACTGAGCTCTTCACCGTTTTCATCGATGGCGCCGAATTCAATTTCGATGTCTTCAGCAACTCGAACACCGTGTCCCAAGCGCTGAGCGCGACCGATCAAGATTGCTTCCTTGATGGAATCTAGGCCTGCGGCCTCGCCAGCGTGAACGGTGGTTGGGAACAGGTTTTCGGCCAACAGGTCGAAAGCTTCCTTTAGGCGTGATGGCGGGAAGCCATCTTCCGGGCCGGCGATGTCAAAGGCGACAACTCCGTGGCCGCGGTGGCGCAGCGCCAGCTTGGCGATTTCCACGCTCTGATCACTTTGGCGCATGGCGCTAAGTACTTGGCCAACCTGCATTGGGTGGCCTTGGGCGTTCAGCACTTCACAGGCTTGGTCCAGACCTTCTTGAACGGCGTCAACAACGTCATCCAGGCTCAGGCCTTCGCGCAGGTGCTGCTCTGGTGCGTAGCGAACTTCGCCGTAGATCACGCCGTCTTCTGCGAGGTCTTCAACAAACTCGCGGGCTACGCGGATCAGTGCGTCACTGGTCTGCATCACTGCAAGGGTGTGCTCGAAAGTTTCCAAGTAACGTGGCAGAGAGCCGGAGTCGGCCGATTCACGGAACCAATCGCCCAAAGCTTCAGCTTCGGTCTCAGGCAGTTTGTGGTTTACCTCAGCGGCCAGTTCGATGATCGTTTGAGGTCGCAATCCGCCATCAAGGTGGTCGTGTAGCGAAACTTTAGGCAGATCCCGGAAGTCGAACGCAGGATCATAATCAGTATGAATCAATTCTTCAGTCACACCACTGAGCCTAGTCGCTATTCCCGTGAACTGACAGTTCCAGCAGGTAAAGATCTTCGAGCCACAATGTGACCCTGCTCAATACTGCAGGTTAACCCTCGTCGGTGGTTGGTGGGACGGTCTCACGTTCAACTTGTTCACGGTGCTCCTTGGCCAGCTCAGCACGCCGGTGATAGCGATCAAGCGCCCAACTGACAATCCGATCAATGATGAATCCAAGTACCACGGCAATCACAATCGAGATTGCGATGCCGAGCAGCTTATTATCATGCATCCAGTTGCCAGCCAGAGCACCGATGCTCACCGAGTAGGTGGCCCAGGTCAGCACCCCGATGGTGTCAAAGAGCGTGAAGCGCTTATGGCTGTATCCGGTGGCCCCGGCGGTGAGGTTCACCGCCACACGTCCCACTGGAATGTAGCGGGCGGTGAAGATCAGCAATGCTCCGGAAGTCTCTAACTTCTTCTCAGCGTAGTGAAGTACCCGTTGAGCACGTCGTCCGCGCATCCAGCTAAATCGACGAGAACCGATCTTTCGACCGATCGCAAAGGTGATCTGGTCCCCCAACAGTGCACCGGCAGCGCCGAGGACACCAACAAGAATGAGGTTAGGTGTGCCGGAGTGGATACCAACTACGGCCAGTGAGACGAGGAAAGATTCGCTGGGAACGATGGGGAAAAACGCGTCAATAAGGCAGAACAGAAATAAGAGCGGCAGAACCCACCATGCACTGGCAGCCTGCGTAATGGCCTCATTGACTAGTTCCATACGTACTTACATCTTCTTTCCCGAAACGCTTACAGCGTTGTCCACTACTTCATTTTCGCTCGAGAGTCTGCTGGTTCGCATCATACTGTTGCGTCAATGTGGACTTCTTCTACCCACTACCCAGGTAGGAGCTAATGGGTCAACGATTCGGTACCTCAAAATGGTTCCCAACCCATGCGCAAAAAGTAGGGCCGAAAAACGTCTTTGACGTTTTTCGACCCTTCGATGATTCAAGCCAGTTACCTAGCAGCAATACGATCCATAATCAGACGCATATCCGGGCGGTCGTCCTTGGCGCCGATCATGATGGCGTGCTCAACTAGTTCGATAGCACGTGCCATCTTTTCTGGTGTGTCGGTCAGCAGGGTCGCGATGGGCTCCCCACGACGAACCATGGCTCCGGGCTTCACGTGCATACGCACGCCTGCGCCGGCCTGAACGCTGTCTTCCTTACGGGCACGGCCTGCACCCAAAGTCCACGCGGCCAAACCAATGTCCATGGCATCAAGTTTGATCAATACACCTTCGGCCGGAGCTACGACGGTGTGCGATTCCTTAGCCACTGGCAGTTTTGCATCCGGATCGCCACCTTGAGCCGCGATCATGGCACGCCAGCTGTCCATGGCCTGTCCATTGTTCAGCGCTGCACGCACATCAACATCATGAATGCCGGCACCAGCCAGCATTTCGACGGCCAAGGCAACGGTCAGCTCAATAACGTCTTCTGGTCCCCCACCGGCGAGCACCTCAACGGACTCTTCGACCTCGATCGCATTACCTGCGGTGAGGCCCAGCGGAGTTTCCATATTGGTCAGCAAGGCGACGGTGTTCACTCCGGCGTCGGTGCCAAGGTTGACCATGGTCTCGGCGAGTTCGCGGGCCATGGATTCGTCCTTCATGAACGCGCCGGAGCCAACCTTCACGTCCAGAACGAGAGAGCCGGTACCTTCGGCGATCTTCTTGCTCATGATTGACGAGGCGATCAGCGGGATTGCTTCGACGGTTGCGGTGACGTCGCGCAGTGCGTAGAGCTTCTTATCTGCCGGCGCCAAGCCAGCACCGGCAGCACAGATCACCGCACCCACGGTGGAAAGCTGGGAGAAGAGTTCTTCATTGGATAGGTTTGCACGCCATCCGGGAATCGCTTCAAGCTTGTCCAAGGTGCCACCGGTATGACCCAGACCGCGGCCCGAAAGCTGTGGCACGGCAACACCAAAGCTTGCCACCAATGGCGCTAGCGGCAAGGTGATCTTATCTCCCACGCCGCCGGTGGAATGCTTGTCGGTGGTTGCGAGTTTTTTGCCCTGAGGATCAGCCAAGGTGGAGAAGTCCATGCGCTCACCGGAGTTGATCATAGCGGTGGTCCAGCGGGAAATCTCGCTACGGTTCATGCCCTGGAAAAAGATCGCCATATTCAACGCGGACATCTGCTCTTCAGCAATGACCCCGCGGGTATAAGCGTCGATGGTCCAGTCAATCATTTCGTTGCTCAGTTCTCCGCCGTCGCGCTTGGCACGAATGACTTCAACTGCACTGAATTTTTCGGTAGCCATCGTTGGCACCTTTCGTTCTGGAGTTCACCGGTAAACCGGTGTTACACGTTGAGGTTTTGCGGCCCGAAGGCATCAGGCAATAGATCTTCAATCCCCACGATGCCGCGGGCAGTTTTGATCTTTAGATCTGCCCCTCGGTGTTCAAAGAGGATTTGGCGGCAGCGCCCGCAGGGGGTGATAAGTTCCAGTTGGTTCTCTTCGAGTTGGCCGAAGCAAACGAAGTATTCCAAGGTGCCGCCGCCGGTAGCAAAGAGCTGTCCGACCATGGCGCATTCGGCGCACAGGGTGACACCGTAGGCGGCGTTTTCGACGTTGCATCCGGAGATTGTGCGGCCGTCGCTGGTCAAAGCCGCGGACCCTACCCGGAACTTGGAGTAGGGTGCGTAGGCCTGAGACAGCGCGGCCGCGGCGGCAGCTTCAAGCTGCGACCACGGCGCGGTGTTGGTATTCATGGGTACCAGTTATTCCTTCACGTAGGGTTCGCCGGCGGCTGCCGGCCCGCGGGATCGTCCCACCAGTCCAGCTACGGCGAAGATGGTCACGAGGTAAGGCATCATGGCCATGAACTGGCTTGGCACCGGAGTACCAATGATGGTCAAGATGACCTGCAAGTTATCGGCAAAGCCAAAGAGCAAGGCAGCGAGGAATGCCCCAATAGGGTTCCAACGGCCAAAGATGACTGCGGCCAATGCGATGAAGCCACGACCGCCGGAGATTTCCTTGGTGAAGGAGTCGATGGCGACCAAGGTGAAGAAGGAACCACCGATACCGGCCACGATGCCACCCAAGGTGACATTCCAGAAGCGGGTGCGGTTGACCTTGATACCCAGGGTGTCAGCGGCCTTCGGGTGTTCGCCCACGGCACGCACGCGCAAACCCCATTTGGTCTTGAACAAACCAAACCAAACGATGAAGACCGCGAGGTACATCAGGTAACCGATGACCGACTGCTTGAACAGAATTGGACCGATCACTGGGATCGCCGAAAGCAACGGAATTTCAATCACTGGAAGGTGAGCTGGCGAGTTGTACAACTCTGGATCTTCCTGCATCACGGTGGTGAACAGGAAGCCGGTGATACCGGAAACCAAAACGTTGAGCACAACGCCGACGATGATCTGGTTGACCAAGTATTTGATGGAGAACAGCGCAAGGATCAAGGAGACCAAGGCACCGGCAATACCGGCTGCGATCAGACCGGCAAAAGCATTTTTGGTCAGTGAGGAAACTAGCGCTGCGGTGAATGCACCACCCAGTAGCTGACCTTCAATGGCAATGTTGACCACGCCGGCACGCTCACAGAGCACACCGGAGAGGGAACCGAAGACCAGTGGGACCGCCAGCACCACAGCACCGGCCAGCAGACTTGCCAGCGAGATGGTGGTGATATCGGCACCGGCAACAACCCAGATGAGGAAGGCTAGGACAAAGAGGATCGCGGCCAGAGCGATAATCCAGGTGGCTAGGGTCTTGCTCTTTTTGCGTTGCAACCATGAGTAGACCGCAGCAGCAATGAGCAGCAGACCAATAACAATGTTGCTGGCTTTTCCAGGGAAGACCAGCTCGGGAAGCTTAAACGCGTCGCCGGCACTGTTCAGCGCGAAGTGCGCGCTTTGGCTGTTGCCCATCAGACCGAAACAGAAGAAGACAATTACAGCGATCGCCGTCAGGATGATCGGGGTCTTCTTACTTGGCAATACGGTGATTGCCGGCTGCAAGGTGGAGGAGGTCACTTGGCACCTGCCTGGGTAGTTTCGAGCTTAGGGCTGCGCTTCTTCTTGCGGTTCATACCGAAGATCGCCTTGACCAGTGGTGGAGCGGCGATGAACAGAACGATCAGCGACTGCACCACCGAGACAATGTCGATCGGGGTACCGGTAGTGATCTGCATGTTCACCGCACCGGCCTGGAAAGCTCCAAAGAGCAGGCCAGCAAAGAAGGTGCCCCACGGGGTGGAACGGCCGAGTAACGCGACGGTAATCGCGTCGAAGCCGAGCGAACCGGCAATACCGTTGGTCAGTACCTTTTCGGTACCCGCCACCTGAGCCACACCAGCGGCACCGGCAAGGGCGCCGGCCAAAGCCATGGCAATGATGGTGCTGCGAGCAACGTTGATACCTGCGGTTTTTGCAGCCTCAGGGTTGTGGCCAACGGCGCGGAATTCAAAACCGATGGTGGAGCGCTTGAACATCCACGAAACCAGAATCACCAGCAGCACGGCCATGACAAAGCCCAAGTGCAGGCGTGAACCTGGAATGGCTGGGAAGGTCGCGGTGGTATCCAAGATCGGAGAAATTGGGTTGGTTTCGCCTGGACGACGGAACGCCTGAGTGTTCATCAGGTAATCGATCAGATACAGCGCAACGTAGTTGAACATGATCGTGAGGATCACTTCGTGGGCGCCGGTCTTTGCCTTAAGCAAGCCAACAATGCCGCCCCAGATCGCGCCGCCGATCAGTCCGAAGACGATCACCAGCAAGAGGTGCAGGACAACTGGAAGGTGCCAGGCAAAGCCAACGTAGCCGGCCAAGACCGAACCGATGATGATCTGACCCTGCGCGCCAATGTTGAACAGGCCCGCACGGAATGCCACTGCCACGCCGAGGCCGGCGCAGATTAGTGGGGTGGAGACGGTGAGGGTTTCCAAGAACGGCTTGAAGCCCTGGGTGGAGTTGTAAACTGCTCCGTTGAACAGTGCCACGTAGCTTTCGGTGGCTGCACGCCAAACCTCAGCGAAGAAGTCGGCAGGCCGGGCGAAGAGGTATCCGGCGGTCTCGGCAACCTTCTGATCGGTCACGGCGATCAGCAGACCGCCGATCACTAGGGCAACAATCACGCCGAGGACTGAAACTAGTCCCGGTCCCTGGGTGATTTGCTTAAAGAGGTCGTTGCCCGGTTTGTCGGAGTCGGGAATGACCGGTGATTTTGTGTCGCTCACTGGCCTTCTCCTTCCTGGTTTTCGCTGCGCTCGCTAGTGGGTACTGCTTCCACGGGCTCATTATCTGACTTAGTGAATTCGGCTTGTTCCGCGGCTTCTTCGGCAGTAACTCCGGCCATCATCAAACCGAGCACTTCGCGAGAAGTGTTGCCCGGGACAATTCCGTTGATCTTGCCCTTGTAAAGCACGGCAATGCGGTCAGCCAGCTCCATGACCTCGTCCAACTCGGTGGATACGATCATCACCGGGGTGCCCTTGTCGCGTTCGGCGACAATGCGACGGTGCAGGAACTCGATGGATCCCACGTCCACGCCACGGGTTGGCTGGGAAGCGATAAATAGTTTCAGGTCGCGGCTGAGCTCGCGCGCCATGACAACCTTTTGCTGGTTGCCACCAGAGAGGCTGGAGGCTGGGTTCAGTGCGTTGTCGGTGCGAACATCAAAGTCTTTGATCTGCTGGGTTGCGTTCTTCTTGATCGCATCCAAGTTCATCGAGATGCCCTTGCCAAAAGGTGCGCGGTCATAAAGATCTAGGACCAAGTTCTCTTCGATGGAGAACTGGGTGACAAGACCGTGGACCGAACGGTCTTCGGGAACAAAACCGACGCCTGCGCGCAGAACCTGCTTTACCGATTTGCCAACAAGTTCTTCACCGGCCAACTTCACCGAGCCGGCGGTCACCGCTTGGGTTCCCAAAATGGCTTCGGTCAGTTCAGTCTGTCCGTTGCCCTGCACACCGGCCACTGCCAGAATTTCACCTTCGTGGATATCGAAGGTTACTGCGTTCAAAGTGGTGGAGCCCGCCGGATCAATCACGGTGAGGTCTTTGACCTGCAAGACTGCCTCACCCGGGGTGGCAGCGGCCTTGTTCAGGTTCAGTTCCACGGAGCGGCCGACCATCAGGTTAGCCAGCTCGGTGGTGGAGGATTCTGGTGACACCGAATCGATGACTTCACCGCGACGGATCACGGTAATAACATCGGAAACGGCTCGCACTTCACGTAGCTTGTGCGAAATGAAAACGATGGACGTGCCATTAGCTTTGAGCTGGCGCATGATTTCCAGCAGCTCGTCGGTTTCCTGTGGGGTCAGCACCGCGGTTGGTTCATCAAGGATTAAGATCTTGGCCTCGCGCACCAATGCCTTGATGATCTCCACGCGCTGTTGAACGCCCACTGGCAAATCTTCAACGATGGCGTCCGGATCAACGTCAAAACCGTAGCGGTCTGAAATTTCGCGGATCTTCTTGCGTGTGACCTGCAGGTCTAGCACGCCGCCAGCTTTGGTGGTTTCTGAGCCGAGGGCAATATTTTCTGCCACGGTGAATACCGGCACGAGCATGAAGTGCTGGTGCACCATGCCAATACCGGCGGCCATGGCGTCGCCTGGGCCGGAGAACTCGACGGGGTTTCCATCAAGCAGGATTTCGCCCTCGGTCGGTTGGTATAGACCGTAGAGCACGTTCATAAGCGTGGATTTTCCAGCACCGTTTTCGCCGAGCAGACAGTGAATCTGGGCGTCATCAACCAAGAGGTCAATGTTCTTGTTGGCGTAGAAAGAACCGAAGGCTTTCGAGATTCCCCGTAGTTCGAGTTTCACGATTCCACCATCTTCATAGTTCGTTGTGCGAGGTAGTTGGCCGGTTTGGCCTCTAGGCATTCATAAAGCGCGTCACCGACTCGCCGAGTATCGGCAAGGGGTGACGCGCTATATGGATTAGATACCTAAGCCTACTTTGGGCTTGCTGCCGATTCGACCTTGAGGTCACCGGAGATGATCTGTGCCTTCAGGGCTTCGATCTCCTTCTTGGTGTCGTCCCCGATAGTCGAGTCGAAATCGTGGAACGGTGCCAGTGCGACACCTTCGTTTTCCAAGGTGCCTACGTATGGAGTGGCGTCGAACTTGTCTTCGGAGTCAGCCTTGATGACATCTTCAACAGCCTTGTCCATGGTCTTGACGACCGAGGTCAGCATGTAGTCCTTGTAGTCAGGTGCGGTCAAGTAGCCATCGGAGTCAACCCAGATGAGCTTGGTCTTGTCGCCGCCCTTGTTAGCGTCAGCTACTGCAGCGCCAGCGCCCTTACCTACTGGACCGGCAACAGGCATGATCACGTCTGCACCAGCAGAGATGAAGTTCTTGGTGATCTGCTTGCCCTTATCCTGCTTTTCGAAATCGCCGGAGAAGGTACCGTTCTGCTTCTTCTTGTCCCAGCCAAGCAGCTTGACGTTCTTGCCCTTGTCTTCGTTGAACTTGGCAACGCCATCAGCAAAGCCGTCCATGAAGATGGTGACGGTAGGGATCTGCATGCCACCGAAGGTAGCAACGGTGCCGGTCTCGGAAGCCGCAGCAGCAGCGTAGCCAGCTAGGTATGCTGCCTGAGCCGTGTTGTAAATAATTGGCTTGACGTTCTTGATTGGCTTCTCGTACTGGTTATCGACGATAGCGAAGTGCGAGTCTGGGTTCTTTGCCGCAGCATCTGCGGTCGCATCTGCCAGCAAGAAGCCCACGGTGACAGTCAGGTCGCACTTGGCGCTCATCATGCCGTTGAGGTTGGTGGAGAAGTCAGCGTTGGACTTCGACTCGGCCTTCTTCACCTTGATGCCCAGGTCCTTTTCGGCCTGCATCAAACCACGGTAAGAAGACTCGTTGAAGGACTGGTCATCGAATCCACCGGAGTCAGAAACAATACAACCGGTGTAGTCTGCGTTTGCGCCAGCTGAGCTGGACTCTTCCGGTGCAGCGCCGCAGGCGCTCAAAGCCAATGCCGAGATGCCGAGCATGGCCGCAGCCATACCGGTCTTGCGCGATACGAAGCGCATCTGTTCCTCCAAAGTTGGTGCGAGATCGTGTGGGAAAGTAGACACCAGCCACTCGTGCCGGTTAGCAGCATGCTAAGCCTCACGCGAGCACCCCAAATGCCGTAGCATTCCCATCGTTTCCATAGCCTATCGGAGATATGTCACAGGTAAAGACGATAAAGATTACAAACATATAACTAAGTGGCTTCAAAACGGCAAGCGCTTAACGTCAACGCCCAAGTCACCAAAAGAATTCACTAACTGTCAAAGAGTTGTTAAAAAGTTTTGAACCGACTGTGACCAACGTACTACTTAGCGTTAGCCTCTCGGACGGCCTGAACGGCAGCCGCAGTCATGATACGCACGCCTACACCAATGCATGATTCATCAGGAACGTAGTCCCCACGATGCAGGTCATAGGTCTTCCCGCCAGGAGTTCGAGTACCTAGGCGCAACATCGCTCCAGGAACCTTCTGGGTCATCCAGGCAAAATCTTCCCCGCCCATGGACTGCGGGGTCAGTTCAATGGCTTCAGCACCAAATTCTCGGCGTGCAGCTTCTTCAATCAGGGCGGTTTCCGCTGGGGTGTTAACTACCGGTGGAACACCACGGGTGTGCTGCAACTTGATTTCCACGCCGTACGGCGCAGCTACCTGACGCACAGCGTTGTCCAACAGCTCGCCAGCTTCGTACCAAATGTCCCCGTCCAAGCAGCGCATGGTGCCGGCCAAGTAGCCGGTGGCAGGAATGGCGTTTGGTGCGCTGCCTGCGTGGATCTGTCCCCACACCACAGAAACTGCTGAACGCACGTCGACCTTGCGCCCCAGCACCGCTGGGACCTGGGTGGCGATCTGGCTCATGGCAAAAACGATGTCTTCGGTCAGATGTGGACGCGAGGTATGCCCGCCGCGGCCGTTAACCTCAATACGAATGGTGTCGCTGGCCGAAGTGATGGCACCGATACGGGTGCCAATGTGGCCAGCATCGATCCTCGGGTCGCAGTGCAAAGCAAGCACACGAGGAACTTCGTCAAGCAATCCTTGTTCAATCACCGACAAGGCACCACCAGGAAGTTTCTCCTCGGCCGGCTGGAAGATCACCCGGACACGTCCGTTGAGCAATCCTTGGTCGTTCAGCTTGCCCAGGGACAGGGCAACGCCGAGCATTACGGTGGTGTGAATGTCGTGCCCGCATGCGTGGGCCACTCCCTCAATGAGCGAGGCGTAGTCAAGATTGGTTTCTTCAACCACGGGTAGCGCATCAATATCTGCGCGGAAGGCAATGCGGATTGGACCTTCGCCGATGTCGACAAAAGCTCCCGTTGCTTCCATTTTTTGCGGGTTGAGCCCGGCAGCGCTCAGCGCTTCAATGATCCGGGCTGTTGTTTGGTGCTCCGCGAACGACAGCTCCGGGTTCCGATGCAATTCACGCCGAAAGTCGATCAGCTGATCGTTTATCGGCACGGTGAAGGTGGCGACGGAGGCAACATTGTCATATTCATTCACGGTGGACACCATTCGAACATACTCGTCCAACAGCCGCAGATAACATTTCTTCGTAATGTTTGGCCACAACGCGAAACAGTTTAGGCATAAGAAAAGGTGGCGCCCACCGGTTTCCCGATGGACGCCACCACAGTTTGTGAGACTAGCTTTCGCGAATTAGTTCCGCACAGCGCTCACCGATCATCATCACTGTGATGTTCGGATTCACGGTCACTAACTCCGGCATGACCGAAGCATCTGCGACGCGCAGGCCGGTAACACCCTTAACCTTCAGCTGCGGATCAAGCGGGCTGAGTTCATCATCGGTGGCACCCATCCGCACGGTGCCAGCCGGGTGGTACACGGTGTTGTGGGTGCGCTTGATGTAGTCGAAGATTTCCTCATCGCTCTGTGCAGCCTTGCCCGGGAACTGCTCTTCCCCGGCCCACTGCCCCATGGCCGACTGCTCAACGATTTCACGTGCCTTACGGATACCGGCAATCATCACCCTGGCATCATGACCCTGCTCATCGGTGAAGTACCGCGGATCCACCTTCGGCTTGTCACGGAAGTCGCAGCTGCGTAGACGCACAGTGCCACGAGACTTCGCGTGAGTAACGTTCGGGGTCAGACAGAAGGTGTTGTCCCCGGTGGGGTAGCCCTGACGCAGGGTGTGCATATCAAATGGCACCGAACCGTAGTGCATCATCAAATCCGGACGATCCAGACCTTCTTCGGTTGGGGTGAAAATACCAATCTCCCACCACTGGGTGGAGGTTTCAGGCATCGGCTTTTTCGCTTCCCACTGGATGACGCCTTCAGGGTGATCCTGTAGGTGCTCGCCCACGCCCGGTGCATCAACCAATACCTCAACACCCACGGACTTCAGATGCTCGGCTGGGCCAATGCCCGAGAGCATCAGCAGCTTAGGCGAATCGATGGCGCCGGCGCTGAGCACCACTTCACGGCGGGCCGTTAAGGTGACAGTGCGACCAAAAGCTCCGTTGGCTACGTCCACGCCGGTGCACTTTTTGTCCTGATCAAAGTTCAGCTTCTTGGCCTGCAACCCGGTGAGCACCGTGAAGTTTTTGCGCTCCAAGATGGGGTGGATGTAGGAGACCGAGGAGGAAGAACGGGTTCCATCAGTACGTCGGTTGATCTGGAAGAAGTTCGCTCCGTTGAGTACCGTCTGGTTGTTGTTGAACTTTGCCCGGGGAATCCCGGCCTGTTCACAGGCGTCAAGCAAAGCCACACCGCAAGGGTCATTAGCTGGAACGTTCATCAGCTTCACCGGACCGCTGTCACCATGGTGTGGTGCGTCGGGGCCCGCATCCTCGTTGGTTTCCAGCTGCTTGTAGAGCCGATAGGCCATGGCAGAATTCCAGCCGGTAGCCCCGTGCTTGCTCTCCCACTCGTCGATATCTTCGCGTGGTGCCCAGAAGGCAATGCACGAGTTGTGGCTCGAACAGCCACCCATCACCTTGGCGCGGGCATGGCGCATAAAAGAGTTGCCGTTTTCCTGTTCCTCGATCGGGTAATCCCAGTCCAGGCCGGATTCCAGAAGCTCCATCCAGCGATCCAGCTGGAGCACTTCGTCGTAGTTGCGATCATCGGGGCCAGCTTCAACCAGGGCCACTTCTACGTTGGGGTCCTCGCTCAAACGGGCTGCTACTGCCGAGCCGGCCGAGCCGCCACCAATGACGATGTAGTCAAATTCTTGCTTCATTTGGGATGCTCCTTACTTAAACCAACCGGTGACCTGTGGTGCCAGGTTCTGGTAAATATGTTTTGCTTCCTGGTACTCGCCCAGACCGGTCGGGCCGAGCTCGCGGCCTACACCGGACTGGCCAAAGCCGCCCCACTCTGCCTGTGGCAGGTATGGGTGGAAATCGTTGATCCAAATGGTGCCGTGACGCAGGCGTGCGGCGATGCGCTGAGTCTTTGAAGCATCCTGGCTCCACACCGCACCGGCAAGACCGTAGTCGGTGTCATTGGCGATCTGCACTGCTTCGTCTTCGGTGCTGAAGGTTTCCACGGTCACTACCGGACCAAAGGCTTCATCAACCACCACGGACATGCCGCGCTGAACCTGGTCCAAAACGGTTGGCAGGTAGAAGCTGCCTGCTTCTAGCCCTGCGCCGTCCTCGGCCGTAGCTCGGCGTCCACCACAGCGCACCCGCACACCCTCGGCGATGCCGGCCTGCACGTAGGCTTCCACCTTGGCCAGGTGGTCTTCGGAAATCAGCGCACCGGTTTCCGCCTGCTCATCAAAGGGTCCACCAAGCTTGATGTTTTTGGTACGACGCACCAGCTCATCAACAAACTTTTCGGCGATCGACTCTTCAACCACCAGTCGAGCACCGGCGGAGCAAACCTGGCCTGAGTGCACAAACGCTGCGTTCAGCGCGTTGTCAACGGCGGCATCAAAATCTGCATCAGCAAAGATGACATTCGGGTTTTTGCCACCCAGTTCCAGTGCCACCTTCTTCACCGTGCCAGCGGCGGCTGCAGCCACCTTGCGACCGGTGACCAGACCGCCGGTGAAGGAGACCAGGTCTACATCATGGTGTTCGGAGAGGATCGCACCGGCCTGCGCACCGGTACCGGTGACCAGGTTGGCTACACCCTTAGGTAGGCCCAGCTCGTCGAGGATTTCCATCATCAAGATCGCGGTGGACGGGCTCAGCTCAGCTGGCTTGAGCACAAAGGAGCACCCTGCGGCGATGGCCGGCGCAATTTTCCAAGCGGCCTGAAGCAGCGGGTAGTTCCACGGGGTAATCATCGCGGCCACGCCCACTGGTTCGTAGGTGATGCGGCTGAGAATATTGGCATCCCCAGCATCCACCAGACGTCCGGCGTCGTTTCCGGCGAGCTTGCCGAAGTAGCGGAAGCTGTTGGTGATGTCGTCCATATCAATTTCGGATTCGACCAGTCGCTTGCCGGTATCCAGGGTTTCGGCCAGCGCAAATTCGTCCTTGCGTTCAACCAAACGATCGGCGACCTTCAGCAGGAAGTCTCCACGTTCACCGGCCGGGACCTGGGACCAGATGCCTGAGTCAAATGAAGCACGAGCGGCAGCGATGGCGCGCTCGGAGTCCTCTTGGGTAGCCTCGGAGACCGTGGCTACCTCGATACCGTTGGCCGGGCACTTGATGGTGCGGGTGGCACCGCTAGCGGCCGACTGGAATTCACCGTTGATAAATAGGGTGGCGCCACTGTGTAGGCGCGGATTTTCATTGCGTGGAAAACTCATGCTTCCTCTTTCGGTGTCGTTTCAAAATCTGATTCCCAGTGGGTTTTGGATACCCCACTGGCGTTGATCTGGCTCGGGGCGGCAAGTTCGGTCTGCGCTTCGAGGAACACCAGGTGCGCTTCATACTGATCAAGCACATCGCAGATCAGTTGCTCCTTGGTCAGACCCATCAGGTCATAACCGTGGCTACCTTCCTGAGAGAAAACTTCGACGCGGAAGTAATCGTTTTTGCCCGAGGAAACTCGCGCGAAGCTTGGCACCTGCAGCTGCACCGGATAGATCTGGTACTTAAACGGACGTTCTTCTCCGTTGGCGACCACCAGGTCCAGCGAATCCAATCCCAGGTGCTCCACCTGTTCGATTTCCAAGCTGACCTTGGCCCCACGAACGGTGAATTCCTCGCTGACTTCCTGCAGGGCAGGCAATGCGGTCTCGTTCAGGAACCGGGTAGTTGAACGTCGACCCGGATAGGTCATCGCGCGGGTCATGCGCTGCTTCCAATTGCGTCGATCCGAATTTGATCCCATGCGGCTGGTGAGCACCTTGTGCATGTTGTTCTGGTAGCTGTCCGCCAGTGCGGTTTCCATGCGCAGGGACTTAAAGAGCCCCAGCATGATCAGCACCAAAACAAAGGAGAAGGGCAATCCCATAATCACCGTGGCGCCCTGCAAGGTGGGCACCCCGTCAACAAAGAGCATGCCCAAGGTCAGTAGGCCGGTGGCCAACGACCAGAACAGTCGTACCGGCTTGGAGCCGTCGGCCTGTGGGTCTTTGAGATGCGAGGTGAAGTTGGCCATCACCAGGGCACCGGAGTCGGCACTGGTGACGTAGAACAGCAGACCGGTGAAGGTTGCGATCGCCGCGGTCACCGGGGCAAAAGGCATCTGTTCCAGCAGCGAATAGAACGCACGCTCGGGGGTATTCATCGCCACCTCACCAAAGGCGGTATTGCCCGAACGGACCAGTTCCAGTGCGCTATTGCCGAAGATCGAGATCCACAGCAAGATGAACGCAAAAGGAATCACCAACACGGCGATGACAAACTGGCGGATGGTGCGCCCGCGCGAAATGCGTGCCAAGAACAGTCCCACAAATGGGGCCCAAGCGATCCACCAGGCCCAGAAGAACAGCGTCCAACCATTCAGCCATTCATCCGGACGGTCATAGGCGAAGGTATCTAGCGCCATGGAGGGGAACATGGCGATGCTGTCGCCGATGTTGTTCACGATGCCGTCGAACAGGTACGCGGTGGAACCGGTGATCAGCACAAAGAGCATCAGCGCAATGCACAGCACCACGTTCAGTTCGGAGAGTCGGCGGATACCCTTTTCCACACCGGTCAGTACCGAGACGGTGGCCATAATGACCGCAATGACGATCAGGATGATCTGCCAGGAGCGGTTCTCCGGGATGCCGAACATAAAGTTCAGCCCGTAGTTCAGCTGCGCCACACCAATACCTAGGGAGGTGGCGATACCAAAAATGGTGCCGAGCATGGCGGCGATATCTACGGTGTGCCCGATCCAGCCCTCGGTGCGCTTACCCAAAATCGGGTACAGCGCCGAGCGGATGGAAAGTGGAAGGTTGTGCCGGTAGGCGAAGTAGCCCAGCGCTAGGCCGATCAGCGCGTACAGTCCCCAGCCGAGTAGGCCGTAGTGGAATAGCGTCCAGGCCATCGCCTGTCGTGCCGCTTCTACGGTCGATCCTTCAATGGCCGGCGGAGCCAGATATTGGGTGACCGGTTCGGAGACCGAGAAGAACATCAGATCGATGCCGATGCCGGCAGCAAAAAGCATGGCCGCCCAGGTGAACATGTTGAAGGTGGGGCGCGAATGATCCGGCCCCAGACGGGTTTTGCCCACCTTGGAAATTGCGATACCCACAACAAAAACGAGTACCGAGACCACAATCAGGGTGTAGTACCAGCCGAAGTTTTTGCCAATCCAGTTCACCGTGGTGGTAATAACGGCGCTTGCTGATTCGCGGTCGAGCATCGCCCACAGGGCAATGGCCAGCACCAGTAGTGCCGAGCCGTAAAACACCACCTTGTTGATTCTTGTTTTCTCCGCTGGCGGTGGCGAACCAGGCGGAGAATTGCTTTCGGACTTGGACAACTCATCGTTCATCTTGGCCGTAGTCATGTCTTCCAACCTATCAACGCGCCCACGTCTTTTGGCGGTCAATTTGGCTTTACCCCTACAGACCGCCGCATAAAACGTGAGGTCAGGTCAGCATATTAAATCCCAGTTGGGAGATAATTCATAATTACGTCAAAAATGACAAAGCCGAGACATACAACGGTTTTTGTTGTACATCTCGGCTTGGCCCAACAGTTTTTTCGCCAGCGCGTGCGCTCTAGAGCACCTCGGTGGCTCCGTCGGCCTTTAGAGCCTCCACGGTCTGTTTGACCTTCTGCGCGTGCTCCTTGGTAGTTACCAGCAGCGCGTCGGCGGTATCCACGACCACCACGTCTTCGATGCCGACCAGCGCGATGACTCGCGGACGATCCGAGTAGACCACGCCAGTGGCGTTATCGGCATACACACGGACCTGCTTGTCTCCGAGGTTGATAATGCCCTCTTCGGCACTGGCCTTGTTCAAGCGGCCGATCGCGGCAAAGTCACCTACGTCGTCCCAGTTAAAGACGCCAGGGATCACTGCCACATCTCCTGCGGCGGCTGCGGGTTCGGCCACGGCATAGTCGATGGCGATCTTTGGCAGATCGGGCCAGACTTCACGCATGACCTCGTCGCGTGCTTCGGTTTCCCAGGCATCTGCGATTTTCATTAGTCCGGCGTGCAGCGCAGGTTCATTGGCTTCAAGGTGCTCAAGCATCAGGCTCACCGGGGCGACAAACATGCCTGCGTTCCAGAAGAATCCACCCGAGGCCAGATACTTGCGTGCGGTATCCTCGTCCGGCTTCTCCACAAACTCCACCACACCACGAGCGGTGGGCGCGTTAGGGATATCCAGCAGCTGCCCAGTGCGGATGTAACCGAAGGCGGTGGATGGATGAGTCGGATGGATGCCGATGGTCACGATCTTGCCGGTGGCCGCGGTATGAATGGCTTCGCTCAATGCCTCTTGGAACACCTGAACCGGCTCAATGACCTGGTCCGCGGCAAAAGAACCCATGATGATGTTCGGATCGCGGCGGTACAAGATGGCTGCGGCCAGCCCGATCGCTGCCGCGGAGTCGCGCGGCTCTGGCTCAAGCACCAGATCCTCGTCGCACAGTTCTGGCAGCTGACTGACTACCGCTCCACGGTGGGCACGACCAGTGACCACCATAATGCGTTCACCGGCCAGCGGGACCAGGCGGTCATAGGTGGCACGAATCAGCGTCGATCCGGAGCCTGTCAGATCGTGCAAAAACTTGGGAGCCGAAGCCCTGGACAGCGGCCACAATCGGGTACCAACACCGCCGGCGGGGATCACGCCGTGGAATCTGGCTAATAGGTCTGCATTCACGCATTCCAGACTAATTCATCCGGTGGATAATTCCGTCCATTGACATCTTTCATTGCGCGGAAATACGAACGGTAAGTATGCGGTAATAAGCCCGAAATATCAGCCACTGGGCGCTTTTTTCGTGCTATTCGGTGAACATGCTCACAGGAACTCGACACGAAATAGATTGCAGTGTGCCATGTGGTTTAGACTCGCACAAGGAACGCTCGCACAAGTGCGTCAAATCTCATTGTGTGCAATATACACATGCGCCGTTGCGAGCCTTGGAGGTTAAGTTCAGTGTCGAAGACTTCGTCAGGCACCCTTTACCGCGGCCATGAAGGCATGTGGTCCTGGGTGGGACACCGAGTCACCGGTGTCGCTATTTTTCTTTATTTGCTGGTGCACGTACTCGACACGGCGATGGTCCGCGTTGATGCTAACGCCTACAACGCCATCATCAGCACCTACCAGACTCCGTGGATGGCTTTTGGTGAAGTCGGTCTGGTTGCAGCAATCCTTTTCCACGCGTTCAACGGTCTGCGTCTTATCCTGGTGGACTTCTGGAAGCAGGGTACTAAGTACCAGCGCCAGATGCTCTGGGGTGTTTTGATCCTCTGGGTTATCGTCTTCGCAGCTTTCGCAATCCGTCACCTGTCGATCGCTTTGGGAGGCCACTAAGCCATGAGCGTTTCTATTCCTGCTCCCCGCAGCCAGCGCATTGATCCTAAGTACAAGCGCGGACCGAAGTCGCACGGCAGCTTCGAGAAGCTGGCATGGCTGTTCATGCGCCTCTCCGGCGTAGTACTGATCGTGTTGATCTTCGGCCACCTGTTCACCAACCTCATGGTCGGCGAAGGCATTTCCGGCATCGGCTTCGGCTTTGTTGCTGGCAAGTGGGCTTCACCGCTGTGGCAGTTCTGGGACCTGGCACTATTGTGGCTAGCCATGCTGCACGGCGCCAACGGAGTGCGCACCGTCATCAACGACTACGCAGAAAAGCACGCAACCCGCGCTTGGCTCAAGGGCATTCTGTACGTCGCAACAATCTTCATCATCGTGCTGGGCTCCCTGGTGATCTTCACCTTTGATCCTTGTGTCACTGGCAGCCAGCTACAGCAGTGCCTGTAACTCCTCGTTTCAGCCGATAGCAAGATAGATTTTTAGAAAAGAGAGCATCAAGAATGCAGGTACATAAGTACGACGTAGTCATCGTCGGTGCCGGTGGTGCAGGTATGCGCGCAGCGATCGAATCCGGTCAGCGTGCACGCACCGCAGTGCTAACCAAGCTTTACCCAACCCGCTCGCACACCGGTGCAGCCCAGGGTGGTATGTGTGCAGCACTTGCCAACGTCGAAGAAGACAACTGGGAATGGCACACCTTCGACACCGTTAAGGGTGGCGACTACCTGGTTGACCAGGACGCAGCAGAGGTTATGGCTAAGGAAGCCATCGACGCCGTGCTCGACCTGGAAAAGATGGGCTTGCCCTTCAACCGAACCCCAGAAGGCAAGATTGACCAGCGTCGCTTCGGTGGCCACACTCGCGACCACGGCAAAGCCGCCGTGCGCCGCGCTTGCTACGCAGCAGACCGCACCGGTCACATGATTCTGCAGACCCTGTACCAAAACTGCGTCAAGCACAACGTTGAGTTCTACAACGAGTTCTACGTCCTTGACCTGTTGACCGTTGAAGAAGATGCTTACCGCGAGGACGGCACCGCCTACAAGCAGAAGCGTGTTGCTGGCGTTGTCTCCTACGACCTGGCTACCGGCGAACTGCACGTGTTCCAGGCAAAGTCGATCATCTTCGCAACCGGTGGTGCCGGCAAAGTCTTCAAGACCACCTCCAACGCACACACCCTGACCGGTGACGGCATGGGCATCGCCTTCCGCAAGGGTCTTCCACTGGAAGACATGGAGTTTGTTCAGTTCCACCCAACCGGCTTGGCCGGCCTGGGCATCCTGCTCTCCGAAGCTGCTCGTGGCGAAGGCGCAATCCTGCGTAACTCCGACGGTGAGCGCTTCATGGAGCGTTACGCTCCAACCATCAAAGACTTGGCACCACGAGACATCGTGGCCCGTTCGATGGCCAACGAAGTGCGCGAAGGCCGCGGTTGCGGTCCTAACAAGGACTACGTCCTTCTGGACCTAACCCACCTGGAACCAGCACACATCGATGCCAAGCTTCCAGACATCACCGAGTTCGCTCGTACCTACCTGGGTGTAGAACCATACACCGAGCCAGTACCAGTGTTCCCAACCGCCCACTACGTCATGGGTGGCATGCCAACCAACATCGACGCAGAGGTACTGCAGGACAACAACACCGTTGTTCCAGGCCTGTACGCTGCCGGTGAGGTTGCTTGTGTATCGGTCCACGGATCGAACCGTCTGGGCACCAACTCGCTGTTGGACATCAACGTCTTTGGTAAGCGCGCCGGCATCTCGGCCGCTGAATACGCCAAGACCGCTGAATTTGTTGAACTGCCTGAAAACCCAGAGGTATTTGTTACCGAGCAGCTCTCGGCCCTGTTGGATTCCAACGGCACCGAGCGCGTATCGGAATTGCGCACCATCTTGCAGGAGACCATGGACGCTAACGTCCAGGTATTCCGCGATGAGAACACCCTGAAGGAAGCCCGTGGCGTTGTTGAAGAACTGCGCACCCGCTACAAGAACATCGGCATCCAGGATAAGGGCAAGCGCTTTAACCTGGATCTGCTCGAAGCTGTAGAACTCGGCTTCCTGCTGGACTTGGCCGAGGTCATGATCGTCGCTGCCCTTCACCGCAAGGAATCCCGCGGCGGTCACTACCGCGAGGACTTCCCGAACCGTGATGATGAGAACTTCATGAAGCACTCGATGTCCTTCCGCGACGCCGACGCTATCACCGAAGACATCCGGGGTATCCGCATGGAAACCAAGCCGGTCATCTTTACCCGTTACCAGCCAATGGAGCGTAAGTACTAATGAGCACCGAACTGCCAGAACCCCCATCAAAAATTGAGCTGAAGCCTGGTGTTGGTGGCGGCGGAGAAATCCCTAGCTTCGACATCACCCTGCGCGTTCGCCGCTTCCTTCCAGAAGCTACCGCGGATGCTTACTGGGAAGACTTCAAGCTGACCATGTACGGCACCGACCGTGTGCTCGACGCACTGCACAAGGTCAAGTGGGAGCACGACGGCTCGCTGTCCTTCCGCCGCTCCTGCGCGCACGGTGTGTGTGGCTCCGATGCTATGCGCATCAACGGCCGTAACCGCCTGGCCTGCAAGACCCTGCTCAAGGACCTTGACACCTCCAAGCCGATCACCGTTGAAGCCATCAAGGGCCTGCCCCTTGAAAAGGACCTCATCGTCGACATGGAACCGTTCTTCCAGTCCTACCGCGAGATCATGCCATTCTTGATCTCCAAGGGCCACGAACCAACCAAGGAACGCTACCAGTCCGCTGAGGACCACGCGAAGTTCGATGACACCACCAAGTGCATCCTGTGCGCCGCGTGCACCAGCTCCTGCCCAGTGTTCTGGACCGACGGTCAGTACTTCGGCCCAGCTGCGATCGTAAACGCACACCGCTTCATCTTCGACTCCCGCGATGATGCAGGCGACATGCGTCTGGAGATCCTGAACGACAAGGAAGGTGTGTGGCGTTGCCGCACCACCTTCAACTGCTCCGAAGCATGCCCACGTGGCATCCAGGTAACCAAGGCTATCGCCGAGGTTAAGCAGGCAATTCTCTCGCGCACCGTCTAAGACCGCGCTGAAAAGCCCGGACCAATTCCCTGTGGATTTGGTCCGGGCTTTTTGCATCCCTTTAGTTCCTTAGGCATCTATGACAAGCTGGTCCCACCGACTAAGGAGCACACATGACTAGCAAAGAACCGCAGTCAACTACACAGGCCGGCATTAAGGCAGTCAGCGATCGCAATTCGCTCACCGTGGGCGCCGACGGCCCGATCGTCCTACACGACCACCAGCTCATTGAGACCCTGCAGCACTTCAACCGGATGAATGTGCCCGAACGTCGCCCACATGCCAAGGGCTCCGGCGCCTTCGGAGTATTTGAGACCACCGAAGATCTCACCGCCTACACCAAGGCAGCCCTATTCCAACCCGGGGTCAAAACCGACATGCTTGCCCGCTTCTCCACCGTCGCCGGTGAGCTCGGCTCCCCCGACACCTGGCGCGACGTGCGCGGTTTTGCGCTGAAGTTCTACACCACCGAGGGCAACTTTGATTTGGTCGGCAACAACACCCCGGTATTCTTTGTCCGCGACCCGATGAAGTTCCCACACTTCATCCGCTCGCAAAAGCGCTTGCCCGATTCCGGGCTGCGTGACGGCACCATGCAGTGGGACTTCTGGACGCAAAACCCAGAATCCGCTCATCAGGTCGCCTATCTGATGGGTGAACGTGGTCTGCCCAAAACCTGGCGCGAGATGAACGGCTACGGATCGCACACCTACATGTGGGTCAACGCGGACGGCGAAAAGTTCTGGGTCAAGTACCATTTCCTCAACCAGCAGTCGCAACATTTTGAAACCATCAGCGGGGATAAGGCAGAAGAACTGGCCGGCGCGGACGCCGATCACCACCGACGCGACCTCTTTGATGCGATCGCCAACGGTCAATTCCCCAAGTGGGATCTGTACGTGCAGATCATGGAGTACGAACAGGCCAAAACCTACCGGATCAACCCTTTCGACCTGACCAAGGTCTGGCCTAAAAAGGACTTCCCACGCATCAAAGTGGGCACCATGACGCTGAACCGCAACCCGGAGAACTTCTTCGCGCAGATCGAACAGGCGGCCTTCTCCCCCGGCAATATGGTCCCTGGCATGGGCGTCAGCCCGGATAAGATGCTGCTGGGACGCACCTTCGCCTACGCGGACGCGCAGCGTTATCGCATCGGCACCAATTTCCAACAGCTGCCGGTGAACAAGCCGCAGTGCCCGGTGCACTCGTACAATTTTGAAGGCAATATGACCTTCGAACACACCGGGGACCGAACCGTGTACGCTCCAAACTCCTTTGGTGACTCGTGGAGCGATGAAACCGGGCCGGTGGACAACGGGTTTGAATCCGACGGAGATCTTCTGCGTGCGGCCTACACACTGCGCGAAGACGACGACGATTTCTCCCAGCCGGGCATCCTCGTGCGTGAGGTCTTCAACGATTCCCAACGCGCCGAACTGGTCACCACCGTGACCGGTGCGTTGGACGGTGTTAAGGAGCCGGTATTATCCAACGCCATCGAGTACTGGAAAAATATCGATGCCGACACCGGCGCCAAGATCGAAGCTAACGTGCGCGCCAAGTAGTGGCATGAGAAAACGCCAGCGAAGGCTGGCGTTTTTTCATGTCCTTAGGCACCCAGGGAAATTTCCTCGCTCAAATTCCACGTTGCACCCCGGGTGTCAAAAAGCTGCACCGTGGTGACCTCGAAGCTCAGCTCGACATCCTGCAAGGCAGCCTGCGCAGCGTCCAAATCAGCGGCCGGCACATTCTGTGCGATCGTCAGGTGCGGGTGATAGGCAAAGTCAGACTCGTGGCGCAATTGATCACCCAAAAGCGCTCGATGCAGGTCCCAGCACTCATCCGCGCCGGATTCCAATGGTAAAAACACCACTTCGCTGGCCGGGCGGAAGGTCCGCGCCGAGCCTAGGCTCAGCGTGAATGGCGATACTCCACCGGCCACCTGACGCACCTGCTCGGCGGCCTGCTCCCATGAATGCAGGTACGAGCCCGAGACCAAGGTGATATGTGGGGCGATGACCTCGGTCGCCGCTCCCCCGAATTCCCGGCGCCAGGCACGTAAAGTCTCCCGGTGCGGTTGTGGCACCGGGATCACTACGCCCAGGGTGTAAACCATCTGATTCCTAGATACCCAACGGCGGCAGGAAGCCGACCTTCTGGTACACGTCGGCCACGGTCTTCGAGGCGACTTCGCGGGCCTTGGTGGCACCGGCGAGCAGCAGGCGATCAAGCTCCGCAGGATCATCAAGCAGCTCTAGGGTGCGGGTGCGGACCGGGGTCAGCGCTTCCACCACGGCCTCGGCCACGGCCACCTTGAGGTGACCGTACATCTTGCCCTCAAACTCGTTGACCAGTTCCGGAACGTGCTTGCCGGTCACGGCGGCCAGGATATCAAGCAGGTTGGATACCCCAGGCTTTTCGGCCTTGTCATAAGCCACCACGGACCCGGCATCGGTGACCGCGGACTTGATGCGCTTGGCGATCAGCTTCGGTTCGTCGAGCACGTTGATCAGGCCAGCGGGCGACTCAGCCGACTTGGACATCTTGGACGTCGGGTTCTGTAGGTCATAAATGCGTGCGCCCTCTTTGGGAATGAAGGCCTCGGGCACGGTGAAGGTCTCACCAAATCGGTGGTTAAAGCGCTTGGCCAAGTCGCGAGCCAGTTCCACGTGCTGACGCTGGTCATCACCCACCGGCACACCCTGTGGCTGGTAGAGCAAAATGTCCGCCGCCATCAGGATCGGGTAGGTGAACAGGCCCACGCTGGCGGCATCCGCGCCACCCTTGGCTGACTTGTCCTTAAACTGGGTCATCCGGCTGGCTTCGCCGAAGCCGGTGATGCAGTTGAGCACCCAGGCCAGCTGTGCGTGCTCGGGCACCTGGGACTGGACAAACAAGGTGGACTTGTCCAGGTCAATGCCGCCAGCGATGTACTGGGCAGCGGTCACCCGGGTGCGAGTGCGCATCGCTTGTGGATCCTGCGGCGTGGTGATCGCGTGCATGTCCGGAATGAAGAAAAACGCCTCGTACTCGTCCTGGGCCTTAACCCAGTTGACCAGTGCGCCCAAGTAGTTGCCTAGGTGCAGCGAATCGGCCGATGGCTGCATGCCCGAGAGGACGCGAGAACGGTTGGTGTTCATTGTGGTTCCTTAGAACTGGTAGTCGACGACCAGCGGTGAGTGGTCGGAGAAGCGCAAATCGTAGGCCGAGGCACGGTCTACGTGGGACTTGATGGCCTTGTCGGCAAGGGCGGGGGTGGCCATATGGTAGTCGATACGCCAACCTGCGTCGTTGTCGAAGGCCTGCCCACGGAAGGACCACCAGGTGTACGGTCCCTGCACGTCGCCGGCCAGCTCGCGGGCCACGTCCTTGTAGCCCGTCTCACCGAAGAAGCCGTCAAAGTAGGCGATCTCCTCGTCCATCACACCGGCGCGCTTATTGTGGTTCGGCTTCCAGTTTTTGATGTCCTTTTCGGTGTGCACGACGTTCAGATCGCCCACCACCAGAACATGGTCCTTCTCATTTTTCAGCTCGACTAGGCGCACGTTCATGCGCTGCAAAAAGCGGTACTTATCTTCCTGCTTTTGCGTGCCCAGTTCGCCGGAGTGCACATAGGCGGAGACGACGGTGAAGATCTCGCCGTTGACCTCGAAGTCTGCTTCGACCCAACGGCCGGATTCTGCGAAGTACTCCTCGCCGATGTTTTCGCGCACGGCAACCGGTTGAAGGCGCGAGAGCACAGCCACGCCAGCGCGGCCCTTGTCCTTGGCTTCGGCGTGCAAAATGTGCCAGCCCTCGCCGATCAGATCGCGCAGGACTTGATCCGGTGCGCGCACTTCTTGCAGGCAGAGGATGTCCACGTCGCGGGCGGCAATCCAGTCGGCCATATTGCGCTTATAGGCGGCGCGAATGCCGTTAACGTTGACCGACGCTACGCGTAGTGCGCCGGCGTCCTTGCTCAGAATTTCCACGCTGGTAGGTATCACCTAACCAGCTTACAAAATTCTGCGACCAATTACGCGTTGATCACCTCTGAGCCTTCGCAACCGAGCTTAAACACGAAGGGCAACGCGTGTGCGTTGCCCCAAAGTGTTAGTCGATTATTTCGCCGTCCATCGGCTTGGCCGGCTTGATCATGTCCCGCGCATTGGCGGCGGTCATCTGGATTGTCTCCAGTGCCCGATCGATCATCGCCTCGGACTCAGGGCTCTTGGCCGCTCGCTGTTCGGAGACCACGCGGGCCTGGACCTGGACGATCTTGAACGAGTGGTCCAGCTTCATATCGCGCTGGCTGGTGGACTCATCAACCACCACGGTGCCGGCCTGGGCTCGCGGGGTGGCCGCGGCGGTGGCTTCACGCAAGGAGGTGTTGATCCGATCGGCCCCACGCTTGAGGCCGAACATCATGAAGGCGGCCAGCAGCAGCCAGCCAGCGGAAATCACGACAACAAACCAGCCGACGATCTCGTTGGAGTTGGCGGCGAAGACCACTGCCACCAGAAGGACGATGACCATGACGGCCATTGCCAGAGTTGATGCGTTCAGGGAGATCTTCTTGCCCTGCTTCGCGCTGCTGCCTAGAGGTTCCATGCCTCCAATTCTCGCACCATCACCCCGCTTCTAGCCAATTTCAACCCTGCCCTTTCGCCCACAGCGTGGCTAGCCGAACAAGCTGTGCAGGTCCTGCCCGGACAGGCTCGCGCGAATCAGCAGGTAGCCGGCGATGCCCACCACCCAGCCGAAGGTTTCCTGCGCGTAGGCCGCGGCCTTGGAGCCCATCTTCTGCATCCAGGCTTCGATCCGCGGCCCGGCCAGCGCACGCGCGCCCACCAGCGCCAGGGCGGGCACGATCATCACCAGGCAGTAGCCGATGAGCGCGAGCAGCTGCACGCTGGTGCCCCACCCGGCGCCCTGCATCACCCCGACGGCCGCCAGGTAGGGAAGCATGGTGGGCAGTTCCAGCAGTCCGGCGACCAACGCCAGCACCACCAGCCCGATGCGGGTTTCCAGTGCGGTGCCCAGGCGTCCGCGCAGCCGCTTCGGCACCTGATCGGTGGCCTCCGTTGCTTCTGCGGCGTGGGCTGCGGATCCCCCGCCGCTATGCAGCCCGCCGCTATGCGCGGCGGCTTTCTTCCGCGCGCTGTCAGCCTTCTGCGCGTCGGTGCGGTAGGCCAGCGCCCAGATGATCATCAGCGCGCCAACCGCCATGCCCGCCAGCCGGAAGAACCGGTGCTCGAAGATGCTGGGGTCGATGAGCAGCAGCCCGCTGCGCAGCAGCACCCCGATGACCCAGTAGAAGCCGGCGATGACCATGAGGTAGGCCAGCACCTTGGCGATGGCCTCGCGGCGCCCGCGCAGCAGCAGCCACAGCGGGATGACCAGGGTGCCGATGCTGGTCGAGTCGATCAGCGCCAGGATGACCAGGGAAAGTTCGGGATTGCTCGTGATGATATCCATGGTTTCCACTCTTCCGTGCCTTGCCGCAATGCGGTATCGGCCAGTGGTCTGCGCTTTCTCCTCCTTAAGGGGGATACCCGGCGGGCAGGGCGTCGGGGATGCTGGAAGCATGAACTTCATTCGGAGGATGGGCAGCGGCGACAAGGAGCCCGAGGTCGTCGGCACCTATCTGGTGCTGACTGTGATCCTGCACCTGTCCGGGCTGTCCAATCCCCCGTGGGTCGCGATCGGCGGCTACGAGTGGATTGTGCTGCTGCTGATCGGCCTGGCCGCCGTGCTGGTGCGCCGCCGGTTCCTGCTCGCCAGCACGCTGATCATGCTGCTGTGCGGTGCCGGCCTGCTGGCGGTGGGCAGCATCGGCGGGTATTTCCTGCTCTTCGAGTGCGTCTTCGGCCTGTTCCTGCTCGGCTCATCCAGGCTCCGGACGGCGGCCTTCGCGCTGCTGTGCCTGGCCGCCATCGTGCTGGGCGTCGTCGCCTGGCTGGGCAGCGGTGATCCGCAACAGCTGGTGCTGAGCCTGTTCATGGCCGGCTTCATCCTGTTCATCCCGATGCTCTGGGCGCAGAATGTGCGCACCGCCAAGGACCTGGCCACCGCGGAGGCCCAGCGGGTGCAGGCGGTGCAGTCCGCGGCGGCGGCCCGCGAGGACCAGCTGGTCGCGGAACACGAGTTCTCGCGGGTCGAAGAGCGCACCGCGTTGGCCAGGGAGATGCATGACGTGCTTTCGGCCAGGTTCTCCTCGATCGCCCTGCTGTCCGGCGCGCTGCTGCCCTCGGCGCCGGAAACGGTGCGCGCCCCGCTGCAGAGCATCCGCGACGAATCGGTGTCCGGGCTGGAGGACATGGCCGGCATGGTGCGGATGCTGCATTCCGGCGGGCCGGCGCTGCAGGCGCGGATCGAGGACCTGCCCGAGCTGGTGGCAAGGTTCGGCAGCCCGGTGCGCTGGGAGTACCGGGTGGCGGATCCGCGGCGCTTCTCCCCGGCGGTGCACACCGCTGCGCACCGCACGGTCGCCGAGCTGCTGGTCAACCATGCCAAGCATGCCCCGGGCACCTATCTGAAGCTGAGCGTCATCCAGGACCGGAATCTGTCCATCACCGCGCGCAACCCGCTGGGGCAGGATGCCGGCTCGTCCACGGGTGCCGGGACCGGGCTGGAGAACATCAAGACCCGCGTCGCCGCGCTGGGCGGGCACGTCGAGGTGCGCAACGGCGCGGCTTTCGCGGTGCACGTCGAATTCCCTGAAATAACGGAGGAAGAATGAAAGTGCTGATCGTCGATGACCATGCCACCGTCCGCATGGGCATCCGGCTGGTGCTGCAGGCGGCCGATGACCTGGAGGTCGTGGGCGAGGCGGCGGACGGGCGCTCGGCCATTTCCATGGCCCGGGCCCTGTCCCCGGACGTGATCCTGATGGACCTGCGCATGCCGGTGCTCGATGGCATCGAGGCCACCAAGGCGCTGCACGAGAAGTACCGGGTCGTGGTGCTCACGACCTTCGACGACGACGAATACCTGTTCGGCGCGCTGCAGGCCGGCGCGCACGGGTTCTTGCTCAAGAGTGCCGAGCCGCAGGCGATCATCCTGGGCGTGCGGGCCGCCGCGCGCGGCGAATCGGTGCTGGATCCGCAGGTGACCGACCGGATCCTGGCCCGTGCGCTGGCGGTGCCCGAGCCCGCTGCGCTGCCTGAGCTGACCGGCCGGGAACAAGAGGTGCTGCAAGGCATCGGCGAGGGGCTGAGCAACCCGCAGCTGGCGCAGCGCCTGGGCATCGGGCAGAGCACCGTGAAGACGCACGTCTCCCAGGTGCTGGCCAAGCTCGGGGTGTCAACCAGGCTGCAGGCGGCGAGGATCGCCTACGGGGCTACCAGCTCACCAGGCAGAACGGGTGGTCCTGCGGATCCAGGTACACCCTGAAGGTCTTGGCGCCTTCGCCGGTGGCGCGGGCGCCCAGGTGCAGCACCTGCGCTTCTGCCAGGTCCAGGTCGGCGACCTTCACGTCGATATGCGCCTGCTGCGGGTGCACATGCCCGGGCCATTGCGGTGCCACATAGGGGCTGACCGCCTGGAAGGCGAGCGCAGGATGATCCGGGGCATCGCCAATGGAGACCCAGTCGGGCTCGTTGTCGATGCGCACCATTCCGAGGAGCTGTTCATAGAATCCGGCCAGTGCATCGGGGTCCTCGCAGTCGATGACCATGGCCTGCCATGTGCCAATCATGTGGCCATTATCCGCGTGGCGCGGCGCCGCGTCTACCAGGATTCAGCCATTGCGCAGGTGCAGTGGTCGATCAGCGCCTGGACGCGGGCCGGGATCTGCGCCCCCTTGGGCGTGATTGCCACGACCGCGTTCGGGTAGTTGGGCGCCTTCAGCTCGCGGAAAGCCAGCGGGCGGCCCTCGATGGAGACCTCGGCGTTGTTCGGGCGGCGCATGAGCAGCCCGTAGCCCAGGCCGCGGCCCACCATCGCGGCCACCAGGATCATCTGCGGCACCGAGGCGGTGACCTTCGGGACCAGGCCCTGGGAGGCGAAGAGCTGCATCTGGTGCTCGGTGCTCGGGTCGGACTCGTAGACGATCAGCGATTCGCCGACCAGGTCCGCCAGTTCCAGCGGGCGGTCGAGCTTGGCCAGCGGATGCTCGGGGTGCAGCACCACCTGCATCTCGGTCTGGTAGATCGGCTGCTTGTCCATGTCGGCGGGCAGCTGCAGGTCGTAGACGAAGGCGACGTCGATCTCGCCTTCGCGCAGCGCCGGCAGCAGCTCGTCGTGGGTGCCCACGCGCACATCGAGCTGCACCTCGGGGTGGTCGAACCCTTCCAGGGTGGCGGGGATCAGGTGCGGGGAGAGCGAGGCGAAGCAGCCGAAGCGCACCGGCCGGCGCAGCGCGCCCTCGGTTACGAGGGATGCCACACTGAAGTGACCCAAAACTCACCAGCCAGTGATCGATGCCTCGGTCGCGGCTTGCAAGGGAAGCACACATGACTTCAACAGCACACGCCGGAAAGGCCACGCAGCGCCGCGTGGCATTCGCGACGGTCATCGGCACCACCGTTGTAGTGGTACGACTTCTTCATCTACGCCACCGCTGCTGGCCTGGTCTTCAGCAAGCTGTTCTTCGAGCCTGCCGGCCAGGACATCGCGCTGCTGATCTCCTTCGCCTCGGTGGGCCTGTCATTCCTCTTCCGTCCGCTGGGCGAATTCCTTGCCGGCCGCTTCGGCGACAAGATCGGCCGCCGCGCCATGCTGGTGCTCACCCTGGCCCTGATGGGTGCCTCCACCACGCTGATCGGCATCCTGCCGACCTATGACACGGCAGGGTTGTGGGCACCGGTACTACTATTGTTGCTGCGCATCTTGCAGGGCATTTCCGCTGGCGGTGAGTGGGGCGGCGCGGTATTGATGGCCGTGGAGCACGCGCCGGAAGGCCACCGCGGCCGCGCCGGCTCCTACCCGCAGGTCGGTGTGCCACTGGGCATGCTGCTGGCCTCGGGCACCTTGGCGCTGATGACCGGCGTGATCTCCCCGGTGAGGCCTTTATGGCTTGGGGCTGGCGCATTCCGTTCCTCGTCTCGATCGTGCTGATCGCCGTGGGCTACTTCGTGCGCCGCTCCGTGGATGAATCCCCGGTCTTTGAAGAGATCGCCGAACACAAGGCACAGACCAATGTGCCGATCCTGATGCTGTTCAAGAAGCACTGGCCGCTGGTCATCATCGCGGCCCTGGTCTTCGCCGACAACAACGCCGCCGGCTACATGACCACCGGCGGATTCATCCAGTCCTACACCACCGACCCTGACGGTCCGGTCGGGCTGGAGCGCACCGACGTGCTGGTGGCGGTGGCCTTCGGCGCCGCAGTCTGGCTGGTCATGACCCTGGTGGCCGGCTTCCTGGCCGACAAGATCGGCGCAAGCGCACCTACCAGCTGGGCTTCATCATCCTCGCAGCCTCCCTGTTCCCGGTCTTCGCACTGGTGAACTCCGGCTCGCTGGCCCTGCTGTACGTGGCCTTCGACCTGTCCTCCATCGGCCTGGGCCTGACCTACGGTCCGCAGGCGGCGCTGTACTCGGAGCGGTTCCCGGCTTCGGTCCGCTTCTCCGGGGTCTCGATTTCCTACGCGATCGGCGCGATCGTCGGCGGCGCGTTCGCTCCGACCATCACCCAGGCACTGGCGCAGGCCACCGGCGGAACCACCGCGGTCGCCGTCTACCTGCTGGTTGTTGTCGCGATTTCCTTCACCGCGGTCTCGCTGATTCGCGACCGCGCCGGAATCGATTTGTCCTTCCGGAACCAGGCTGAGCAGGAAGTGAGCGCGCTGATCTTTGATCAGCGCAAAGTCAATGAAGTGAAAGAAACCCAACAAGTTTAGGTTAAGACAACAGCAGGGGTCCGCTCGGTGAGCGGACCCCTGCTGTGTCTTAAGAGATTACTGGAACGAGCGAGTCGCCCGCTGGTTGATCCGCTGCACGGTGCCCGGGATCGTGAACAGGTCGATAATCAGCAAGATCCACAGCACACCCAATGGCACCCAGCCGATCAGGATGAAGGTTGTCGCCCAGCCGATAATGCCCAGTGCTAGGTAAACAACGCCGGCCACGACCTGGCCGAGGTAGAACTTGTGGATGCCTAGCTGCCCCAGGAAGAACCACAGCACGTAGGCCAGCAGGGTGCTCTTCTGGTTGACCACCACGATGTGGTTGTTAATCTGGATGGGTCGTTCGTTCTGCTCGTAATTCTGTGTCATGTGTCCCTTTAGTGATGATGCGATGGCCGAAAACCCGGCTCACCTCACTTTATCCGACGAGTGGAACATCCACTATGACGTTTACGTTGGGTACACAAAAGCCCGCACCGTGAAGTGCGGGCTAAAGGTGCTTAGCGAGCGTTGCGCTCGGCGGCTTCCACCACGTTGTTCAGCAGCATGGCACGGGTCATCGGACCCACACCGCCCGGGTTCGGGCTGATCCAGCTGGCCACCTCGGCGGCAGCTGGGTCAACGTCGCCGGTCACCTTGCCATCCACGCGGGAGACACCAACGTCCAGCACGATCGCGCCGGGCTTGATAGCGTCGGCCTTCACAATATGTGGCACGCCAGCGGCGGCGATGATGACATCTGCCTGAGCCAGAAGTTCTGGCAGGTTGGTGGTGCCGGTGTGTGCCAGGGTAACCGTCGCGTTCACGCTACGACGGGTCAGCAACAGCCCGACCGGACGGCCAATGGTCACACCTCGGCCGAGCACCAGCACGTGCTTGCCGTTCAAATCAATATCGTGACGGGCCAGCAGATCAACGCAGCCCAGCGGGGTGCATGGCAATGGCGAATTCATCGGGCGATTCACGTTGGCCACCAGGCGGCCAAGGTTCATCGGGTGCAGACCGTCGGCATCCTTGGCCGGATCCATGGCCTCCAAAATGACATCCTGATCGATGTGCTTTGGCAGGGGCAGCTGCACGATGTAACCGGTGCAGGCCGGGTTTTCGTTCAGTTCCTTGACCTTGGTCAGCAGTTCATCTTGGGTGGTTTCCTCGGGCAGATCCACGCGGATCGACTCGATGCCCACCTCGGCGCAGTCCTTGTGCTTGCCGCCGACGTACCAGGCCGAGCCTGGATCATTGCCGACCAAGATGGTGCCCAGACCGGTGGAGTGACCAGCAGCCTTCAGCTTGGCCACACGTTCAGCAAGTTCCTGCTTGATGGTGGCCGCGGTGGCCTTTCCGTCGAGAATGCGTGCGCTCACGCGTATCCTTCCGTAGGCGCCTCGTTGCCAAGGCGGGTGGTGTGCAAACCCAGGCGCGCGGCTCGCACGATTAGCTCCCCGGTGGTTACCCACCTAACGCCAGTCACGCGTTCCAGTGTAGCGAAAATCGGTTCGGGAATGAGAGCGCAGTGCGCAGGGTTACCTTTGGATGTGTACTCAACAATTGTGATCGGGGCCGGGCAAGCAGGGCTCTCAGCTGCCTACCATCTGGCCAAGCGCGGTGTGGACTTCCTCGTGCTCGATGCAAACCCCGGGCCCGGAGGCGCGTGGCAAAACCGTTGGGACTCGCTCACCTTAGGCGCGACGCACCATATTCACCCGCTACCAGATTTCCCGTTGGAGAATCAGGACTCCACCCGGCCCGCGTCGGCCGTGGTTAAGGAGTACTACGGCGAGTACGAGCGACGCTTCAACTT
Organism: Glutamicibacter sp. MOO4; assembly: GCF_056934395.1. Taxonomy (NCBI): domain Bacteria; kingdom Bacillati; phylum Actinomycetota; class Actinomycetes; order Micrococcales; family Micrococcaceae; genus Glutamicibacter; species Glutamicibacter sp. MOO4. The sequence goes on along the minus strand of NZ_CM167800.1, from coordinate 197,193 downwards.
GCCGGTGCGTCATTCGGCCACGGTCACCTCGGTAACGCGGGTGGAGAATCACTTTGAGGTGCACGCCGATCAGCTCTACACCGCTCGCACCGTTATCAACGCGACCGGCACCTGGTCCAACCCGTTCTGGCCGGTGTACCCCGGACAATTTGACGGGCCACAGGTACATACCAATGGGTTCATCTCCCCATCGCAGTTCTCCGGACGAGTGCTAGTAGTCGGAGCCGGGGCTAGTGCCACACAATTTATTGTGCAGCTGCGTGAGGCCGGGGTCGACACCCTCTGGTCCACTCGGCGAGCGCCCGATTGGCGGGAGTTCACCGGCGCCGAATGGGGGCTGGATGTGGAGCGGCAGGTTAATGAGCGCACGCGGGCCGGATTACCGCCCAAGTCGGTAGTCGGAACCACCGGTTTGCTGCTGAACGAGAAGATGCGCGCCGGGATCGATTCCGGGGCGCTTATTTCCCGGGGCAAGATCGCCCGATTGGAATCCGACGCGGTGGTGTTTGCCGACGGAACGCGGGAGAAGATCGACGCGATACTCTGGGCCACCGGCTTCCGCCATGCCCACCGCCATTTGCGCAACCTCAAACTTCATACCGAGGCCGGCGGCATCGTGATGGAGGACGACGGGGTTTCGGCTTCCGCGATGCCGGGGATCTTTTTTGTCGGCTACGGCGCCTCGGCTTCTACGTTGGGGGCCACCCGGGCCGGTCGAAAGGCTGCGCTGGCTGCCGCAAAGTATTTGCGCGACGCAAAGTACCTGGGCAACGCAACGTAGATCACGCAATTGGTAGAAAAACGCTGGCGGGCGCTAACTTAGAACCCATGAACCAGTACATCGTCACCCTGTCTTGCCTCGACCGCCCCGGTATTGTCCACGCCATTTCCGGAGGTCTTTTGGGTGCCGGTTGCAATATCACCGAGTCACAGCAGTTCCTCTCCCCCGAGACTGGCACGTTCTTCATGCGGATCCAGGTTGAGACCGAACAGTCCCTGGATCAGGCTCGTGCGTCTTTGGCACCGATTCGCGATCAGTTTGCGATGTCGTTGAAGGTTGCTGACGCGGCCGATCGGGTGCGCACCATGATCATGTGCTCCAAGGCTGGCCATGCGCTCAATGACCTGCTCTTTGCGCAGCGTGCGGGCACGTTGGCGATAGATGTGCCGGTGATCGTCTCCAATCACCTGGATCTGAAGCCGATGGCAGATTTTTACGGTGTGGACTTTGTGCACTTGCCGGTAACCAAAGAGAACAAGTCGCAGGCCGAGGCGGAGCTGCTTAAGCTCGCCGAAGATTACGACATCGAACTGGTGGTGTTGGCCCGCTACATGCAGATCCTCTCCGACTCGTTGTGTGAGCGGATGGAGGGGCGCGTGATCAACATTCACCACTCGTTCTTGCCTTCGTTTAAGGGCGCCAAGCCTTATCACCAGGCCTATGCTCGCGGCGTGAAGCTGATCGGCGCGACCGCACACTACGTCACCGCGGATCTGGATGAGGGTCCGATCATTGATCAGGAAGTCACTCACGTGTCGCACACCCGCACCGCCGAGCAGCTGGTGGAGCTGGGGCGAAGCGTTGAGGGTCGCACACTGACTCGTGCCGTGCAGTGGCATGCCGAGCATCGCGTGATGCTCGACGGTCAGCGCACCATCGTCTTCTCGTAACTCGCACCGGACTCGCCCGCCAATTAGAGTAGGTGGCATGAGCCACATTATTACTATTGACGGGTCGACTCCCCAGGTCGGCAACAACGTATTTATCGCACCCACCGCCGTCTTGAGCGGAGACGTGGTTCTGGCCGATCAGGCCAGCGCCTTCTACGGGGTGTCCGTGCGCGGGGACTCGGCTCCGATTCGGGTTGGTGAGGGCACCAATTTGCAGGACAACGTGGTGCTTCACGCCGATTCGGGTTTCCCTTGCACGCTGGGCGCAGGAGTATCGGTGGGACATTCGGCGGTAGTGCACGGTGCCACCGTGGGTGATGGTTGCCTGGTGGGTATGAGTGCGACCATCATGAATGGCGCGGTCATTGGTGAGCAGTCGTTGGTGGCCGCCGGAGCGCTAGTGCTCGAAGGCACACAGGTTCCACCGCGTTCGCTGGTTGCCGGGGTGCCGGCCAAGGTGCGCCGAGAGCTCAGCGACGAGGAAGTGGCCGGGCTGAACGTTAACGCCGAGCACTACCTTGAGCTATCTGCCAAGCATTTGGCTGCGAACGCCTAGGCTTCAGCAAATTCTAGCGCCAGCGCTCCAGCCCGCCACCTGATCGTCATCTGCTGCGCCATGGCTTCTGCGTCAAGCGCCTCGTTCGGCGTCATGAAATACGTATTAACCCGGAGCTTTTGTTCCGGATCAAGTTCCGTGGAGAGCAACACCAGCGGCCGGTGGCCGGCGATCTTGACCGTCCGGAAGAGTCCGCAGTGCCGGCCGATGTGGTGGATTGGGCAGTTAAGGTCGGCCGAGGCAATGTCGGTGCGTCCACCCTTTTCCCACGGATCCAGATGGTCCAGTTCGCAGCGTTCGGCGGGCATACTGCAGCCAGGGTAGGAGCAGCCTCGGTAGGCGGCCCGGATCGCTCGGCCTTGGGCTTTGGAGAAGAGCCGTTGAGTTCGACCGAGGTCCAAGGGCAGAGAAGCGCCATTGAGTACTAGCGGGTAAATGCCGGCGGTACACAGCGCGGCTCTGGCTTCACCGGGCGATAACGGGATTCCGCTGGAGGTGACGGCGAAATCTTGTGCTTGGCGTTGCATCTTTTCCCAGTTCATCACGATGCTCACCTGCGCTGAGCCGAATCCCGGTTCAGGCTGCGAATCAGTTGTCCGGTTGGTCATGAGTAGGGCCATCAGGCCGATCAGCCGTCGTCGTTCGGGCTTCATCTCTTCCCACGGAGCTGCGGGTTCCGGAGTTTGTGAGTCGCTCGAATCGGCCGGTGCGTCGTCGGGATCCTCGCTGTCACGATCTTCGTCCGGATCGTCGCTGCCCGGATCGTCGTCCGGATCGTCGCTGCCCGGATCTTCGTCCGGATCGTCGGCGGCGGGTGAGTCGTCCGGACCCTCGTCGTCCGGGCCGGAGCGGTTTCCACCCTTGGCCCAGTCGGGCATTGTTTCTTCGTCGTCCCAGTCGCTGCCCGGCTCGCCGGTGAATTGAGCCTCGGAGTCCTTTAGACGCTCGCGGTTGCCGGCCACGGTGGCAGGGTTATCCACCTTGGCAAAAAATGCCTCAATGAACGCGGCGTGCGAGGGCAAAACCCGCAACACATATTCCACGAGTCCCTGGCGCGTGCCCCGTTTGAAGATGCCGATGCATTCAAGCAGGGCTTTAAGTGGGCGCTTGCCGGATTTCACTTCGGCGACAAGGTCATTGATATGTTTGCGGGCCGACTTGGGTTCGGCGTTGAGGAAAGCAACGGATTTGGCTTGGAGCTGGCGCAGTTTGTCCCGGCCGGCTTTGCCCTCGCCCATATCTTTGCGGGCCGAATGCAGTTTGCTTGCCGTTGCGGCAACGAGCCGCGGGTCCACGGTAGGGTCGGTGAACGTGGCGGCGAGTTCCGGCAGCCACGGATCGAGCTGTTGGCCGGCCTCATCAATCCGGCCAATGAGACAGTCGGCTTGGACCAACCGGTCCCCTGCGGTGCTGCGCGGTATGTCCAACCAGTCATGCATCAACCCGCGGGCACTCTTAAAATGGGTGCGTCCGGCGATGGTGCGGCCATGGGTGGCTTCGATCTGTTCCAGCGTGGGGTTGGTGCCGGCGTCGGTGATGGCTTGAAAGGAGGCTTGATCAAGTTTGTGCGCGCCGGTGCGACGAAGCGCGTGGGCGGCGTGAAGCTGTGTGCGCGATTGCTGCTGGCCGAGGTGCTCGGTCAAGAGTGCAAAATAGGCCGCGTGGCCGGCGGTCAGATCTGTCTGGGACAACACAGTAGTAGCGCTGGCGGTCAGTTGGGCCGCCGTGGCCAGATCTTTGAGTGCTTGTGCTGTGTCCATGGAAACGAGTTTGCCCCGCAGCTACTGATCTGCGGGGCAAACTCGGTCGGGCTGTGGATAGCTGTGGATATTTACGCGGTAGCGAAAGCGGATGCGCTCTGGCGGGTTCCCTGGGTTACGGGCTTGGCCGCGGATCGCGAGGCGTTCGACGCTGCGCGGGCGGCAATCAGCCCACGTTCCAGATCGGCGATCAGATCTTCGACCTCTTCGATGCCCACCGAGAGGCGGACCAGGTTGGCCGGGATCTCCAGTTCGGTGCCAATCAGCGAGGCGTGGGTCATTTCGCGTGGATAGCAGACCAGCGATTCAACCCCGCCTAAGGAGACCGAGAGCTGGAAGTACTCCATGGATTCAGCGAAGGCGCGAGCGCCGGCTTCATCGGTGAGCTGCAGCGAAACAATGCCGCCAAAACCGCGTTGCTGGCGCTTGGCCAGTTCGTGTCCGGGGTGAGTTTCCAGCCCCGGGTAGTACACGCGGGTGACCTCGGGCTGAGCATCAAGCCAGCGGGCCAGCTTATCGGCGGTAGAACAGTGACGTTCCATGCGCAGGCCCAGGGTTTTCAGTCCGCGGGCGGCCAGGTAGGAATCCTGCGGTCCGGCCACCGCACCGCCGGCAAACTGCTGGTAGCCGACCGCTTCGGCCAGGGACTGGCCGCGGAAGAGGTGATCGGCCACAATTACCGCACCACCGAGCACGTCGGAGTGCCCGCCGATGTACTTGGTGGTGGAGTGCACCACCGCGTGCGCGCCGAAGTCCAACGGGCGCTGTAGATAAGGGGTAGCGAAGGTGTTATCAACCACCAGCAGCGCACCAATTTCCTTGGCCAGCTGGGCCCAGCCGGCTAGATCGGCGATGCCAAGTAATGGGTTGGACGGGGTTTCAACCCAGAGCAGGGCGGTATTGGGCTGCAGTGCAGCTCGCACCGAATCCAAGTTGGTGATGTCTACCGCCGAGGAGGTGATGCCCCATTTGCTGTGCAATTTGGAGATCAACCGGTTGGTGCCGCCGTAACCGTCGGCGCCCAGAACGATGTGATCGCCCGGTTCCAGCACGGCACGCAGCAGCGCATCTTCGGCGGCGATCCCTGAGGCGAAGGCAAAACCGGCCGCGCCGTTTTCTAGGATGGTGAGCTGGTCTTGGAAACCGTCGCGGGTGGGGTTGGAGCCGCGGGAGTATTCGTGCCCGGATCGCAGTACGTTAATACCGTCTTGGATGAAGGTGCTGGTCTGGTAGATCGGCGGAACAACCGCGCCGGTGTGTGGGTCTTTTTCCTGGCCTGCGTGTACGGCCTGAGTGTTGAAGCCAGTCATCATGCTCCTTGAGTTTGTGGGGCCAGGGCCCGGTTTAGTGCATTATCAAGCGCACGGTTCAGGTCCGCGAGCAGATCCACAGGATCTTCAAGCCCGACCGAAAGGCGCAGGGTGGAGGCGTTCAGGCCAGCGTCGGCCAACTGATCGGCCGAGAGCCGGCAATGGGTCATGGTGGCCGGGTGTGAAATCATCGTGCGGGTATCCCCCACATTCGCGGCCAAGCTGATCAGTTCTAGCCCATCAATTACCGGGGAAACCAGCGACGGGTGCGCCAGCTCGATGGCCAGCACGCAGCCGGTGCCCTTGGGAGTGAGCTGTTGGGCCAAGGTGTGGCTCGGGTGGCTGGACAGCGACGGGTGGTGGATGGCCGCGATGCCCGGGTGGCCGGAGAGCTCTTGGATCAGGGTGCTCACGCTGCGCTGTACATGCGCTGCACGCACCGGCAAAGTTTCGATGCCGGCCAAAATGCCTTGGGCGCTGGCCGGAGCTAATGCCGGACCTAGATCGTGCAGGAACTTGGAACGCACCAGCATCGCATAGGCAGCAGAGCCGTGGCGTTCGAGCAAGGAAGTATTGTTCAACCTCACTCGTGGGGCGGCAATCTGTGGCCAACGCAGCGGATCGGAGAAGTCGAACTTTCCCGAATCCACCACCACGCCGCCTAGTACCGAGCCATGGCCGGCCAGACCCTTGGTAGCCGAGTGGACCACAATATCCGCGCCAAAATCCAGCGGACGGAAGTTCAACGGGGTGGCCAGGGTGTTATCCACGACCACCGGGATGTTGTGCTCGTGGGCGATCGCCGAAATGGCGGGAAGATCGGCCACCGTGCACAGCGGGTTGGACACGGACTCTAGGAAAAACGCGCGGGTCTCATCCTCGATGGCCCCGGCCCAGGCTGCCGGATCGGCTTGGTCAACAAAGCTGACGCGGATGCCAAAGTCGGCGAAGGAGTCGGTCAGTAGGTCCACCGTGCCACCGTATAACGAGGAAGACGCCACAATGTGCTTAGGTCCCTGGGTCAGCGCCAACAGGGACAGTGAAACAGCTGCCTGTCCCGAGGCGGTGGCCACCGCTTGAGCTCCACCTTCCAGCGCGGCTACACGCTGTTCGAGGATTGAAACGGTGGGGTTACCGGTGCGTGAGTAGGTGAACCCGGACTGGCGCAAAGCGAACTTTTCGATCGCTTCAGCATGGGATTCAAATTGGTACGCTGCGGAGTTATGTAGTGGTGGCAGCATCGGGCGGAAATCTCCGCTTGGTCGATACCCTGCGTGGACAGCGTCGGTTCCTTGGCTCATAGCTCCTTCTCGTTTCCTAGCGAGGGAGTGCACCGAAAGATGTAACCCGTACCAAAGCCCGAACACTGACTTGGTACGAGGCACAGTGCGCTTAAAAGCGTTCGGAACTGCTCCATCGTCCCTGGCATTAGCACCTTTCGGTTTCCCGATGGTTGCTGCGACGTCTTCGAGCCAGATCTCTTAGTCGCTCTTGATGGTTTGTTGTTCTTCCATGGTTCGATATCTGCCCCGGGCGGCGCAAGCGGCATCGGGCTCACGGCTTCATACAAGGTCGCCACGCTTCATATGTCGCCAAGTTGTCATGATGACACGGGGTTTACGACCTGTTTATGACGCGCCACTTTGAGCATAATCCGCGGAATCTAGCAGTTTTGCCCTGCTAGTGTGACGACTCGAAGGCTAGAGATGACACACTGTTACGGTTTTAGCCCAGCACCTCAACGTCAAAGCTGGCGACCACCGCACGCACTTCTTCCAAATAAAGTTGCGCTTGATCGGTGAGCGGGATCCCGGCGTGGTCGATCCAACCGATCTCGATTCGCTCGTCGATGGACAGCGGGATGGCAACGATGGAGGGATCAAGCTCGTCGCTGATGATGCCGGTGGAGATGGTGTACCCGCCCAAGCCGATCATGAGGTTAAAGATCGTGGCGCGGTCCGAGACTTGAATTTCGCGTTGGCTTGAACGGGTGGAGAGCACCTCTTCGGAAAAGTAGAAGGAGTTGTTTGCACCCTGGTCGAAGGTAAGCCGCGGCAGGTCCTCGAGGTCTTCAAGCGTCACCTGTGCACGCGAGGCCAGCGGGTTGCTGCGTGAAATAAAAATATGCGGATCGGCCAGGAACAGCGGATGGAAGACAAGCCTGGATTCGCGCAGCAGCTTGTCGATCACTTTGCGGTTGAAGTCGTTGCGGTACAAGATCCCAATGTCGCTGCGTAGGGTGCGTACGTCCTCGATGATTTCCTCGGTGCGGGTCTCCCGGAGCGAAAATTGGTACTCCTCTGCGCCGCTGGCCTGAACCATGCGCACAAAGGCGTCAACCGAAAACGAGTAGTGCTGCGTGGAGACACCAAGCAAGCGCCGCGCCGAAGGCCGGCCGAGGTAGCGATGCTCAAGAAGCTCCACCTGCTCTAGGACCTGGCGTGCATAACCCAGGAATTCTGCCCCCTCGGGGGTGAGCGTCACTCCCCTTGCCGAGCGGACCAGCAGGGTGCGTCCCACTCGTGCTTCGAGCTCTTTCATCGCTGCGGACATGCTGGGCTGTGCGACGTAAATTAAGTCGGCGGCACCGGAGATGGAGCCCTCGGTAGCGACCGCGGTGAAGTAGCGAAGCTGTTGGAGTGTTAAACCGCTTGTTCCCTGAACCATAGATTGAGTCTATATGAATCCATAGTTATATCGAGTTACCTGATATCAATGAAGACCCTGCATGATGGACGCATCGACTTACTTTCGGCCTGCCCAGGCCCTCATCACAAGATTGGCCGCCATGGCAGACGAGTTCACTTTCAGCATTAGCACCACCAAATTCGACGAGAATTACACTCCCTGTGCCACCTCGCGAGTGACCACAAACTTCGCAAATCTGGCCCGTGGTGAGAATCGCCAACAGAACCTGCGCAACGCCCTGACGATGATCAACCGTCGCTTCAATTCGCTGGCTCACTGGGACAATCCTGCCGGAGATCGTTATGAGCTCGAACTGGAAATCATCTCGGCCAACGTGCATTTTGCCGCCGAGAATGAAGAGCAGGATTTTCCGCTTCTTGAAGTTCTAGACACCATCGTTGTCGACCGCCTCACCGGTACCCGTAGCCATGGCATGGTGGGCAATAATTTCTCTTCTTACGTCCGTGATTATGACTTCAGTGTGGTGCTTCCGGCGGCCAGCAACGGCTCGGGTGCTCCTAAGTTACCTGAAGATTTCGGCGACCTTCACGGCCAGCTCTTCCAGCATTTCTTGGATTCGGAAGCCTACCAGCAGCGTTTTAACCAGTTGCCAGTGGTCGCCATCAGCGTCTCCACGTCCAAAACCTACTACCGCACCGGCAATAGTCACCCGGTCCTTGGCTTGGAATACCAGCAGGACGAGAACTCCCTGACCGATACCTACTTCGGCAAAATGGGTTTGCAGGTGCGCTACTTCATGCCTGCAGGTTCCGTAGCTCCACTGGCTTTCTACTTCCGTGGCGATCTACTCAATGACTACACCAACCTGCAGTTGATCAGTCTGATTAGCACGATGGAGACCTTCCAGAAGATCTACCGCCCCGAGATTTACAACGCCAATTGTGCTGCCCCGTCGGTCTACCGTCCAAGCCTGAGCGCTCAGGACTTCGCTCCGACTCGGATCGACTACGACCGCGAAGAACGCACCCGACTCGGAGCTAGCCAGGGTAAGTACACGCAGGAGCACTTCATCATCCCTAATCAAGAATTGCTCAACCAATTTTCCGCCACCTGCCCAACTCCTGTCGCCTGAGAATCGAAAGATAAACGATGACTTCAAAGCTAATTCCAACCTCAATCGTCGGCAGCCTCCCCAAGCCTTCATGGCTGGCCCAACCTGAGACCCTGTGGTCCGATTGGAAGCTCCAAGGTTCCGAGCTGAGCGAAGGAAAGCAAGATGCCATGCGCGCTGCCGTACTGGAGCAGACTCAGCGTGGCATCGACATCATTAGCGATGGCGAACAGACCCGTCAGCACTTCGTCACAACCTTCATTGAGCACCTGAGCGGTGTTGACTTTGAAAAGCGTGAGACCGTGCGCATCCGCAACCGCTACGACGCAAGCGTGCCCACTGTTGTTGGTGCAGTAGAGCGAAAAAAGCCAGTATTTGTTGACGATGCAAAGTTCCTGCGTTCATACACTGACAAGCAGATTAAGTGGACGTTGCCTGGCCCAATGACCATGGTGGACACCTTGTATGACGCTCACTACCAGAGCCGCGAAAAATTGGCCTGGGAGTTCGCTACCATCCTGAATCAGGAAGCCAAGGAACTCGAAGCCGCTGGAGTGGATGTCATCCAGTTCGACGAGCCAGCGTTCAACGTCTTTTTTGACGAAGTTGCTGACTGGGGCATTGCTGCGCTGGAGCGCTCATGCGCAGGGTTAAAAGCTGAAACCGTCGCTCACATCTGTTTCGGTTACGGCATCAAGGCTAATAATGATTGGAAGGCCACCCTCGGCGCTCAGTGGCGCCACTACGAGAAGTCCTTCCCACTGCTGCAGGCTTCAACCATCAACACCGTATCTTTGGAATCGCACCACTCCAACGTGCCGATTGAAGTCGTTGAGATGGTCCGTGGCAAGAAGGTCATGCTCGGCGCCATCGACGTAGCCAGTGAAACCGTTGAAAGTCCAGAAGAAGTCGCTCAGACTCTGCGCAAGGCGTTGGAATTTGTGGACGCGGACAAGCTGATTGCCAGCACCAACTGTGGCATGGCACCGTTCCCTCGCGACACTGCGCTGGCAAAGCTCAGCGCTTTGAGCGCCGGAGCGTCCATCCTGCGCGAGGAGCTCGTCGGTGCCAGCGTCTAAGGTCACCATCGACGCTACCGATTCGCTATCCGCGGATGACTTCAAAGCTGTCTTCCGCGGACACCCGGGTGGTGTCAGCGTCATTACGGCAGATGCTGGCGACGGGCCCGTTGCGCTCACTGCCACCTCGGTGGCATCAATCAGCGTTGATCCACCGCTATTGGTCTTTTCGATCTCGGCGTTATCTTCGGCTGCCGACGTTCTTTCTCGTGCGGCAACGATCGTCGTTCATAGCCTGGATGTGCACGACCTTGAGGTTGCCAAACTGGGTGCAACCAGCGGCATTGACCGCTTCGCACAGAGCCAGTCGTGGACACGTTTAAGCACCGGCGAAACGGTGTTTGACAACGTTCGTGCGTGGGTCCGCTGCGATGTTATTCAACGGATTCAGGCCGGAACTTCCACGGTGATTGTTGCCCGCGCTCTGCAGGCGCACATTGAACGTGATGCTCAGCCGGGCGAACTTGGTGACGCGTTGGTTTACCACAACCGTTCGTGGCATCACCTCAACGAAAATTCACGCCTAAACGGTTAAAACTCTTCGGCCGCCGTCTCATAGACGGCGGCCGAACGGCTTTAGCTGGTCCAATGTCTCTTTGCGTTAGTGCTTGGTCGACTTTCGACGGCCGAGAGCAACAAAGATCACACCGGCAAGGGCCACCAGCAGCCCCGCTACTCCAGCGGTGACTCCGTCAAAGCCAGTGTTCGCCAGTACTGGTGTTGCGGAGTCGGCGCTCTTCTTTGTGTCGTGCTTCTTAGCCGAAGGCGCTGCACTGACATCCCCGGCAGGCTCGATTTCTGCGCTAGCCGACGCAGATTCACTCTCCGATGGAACCATCTCCTGATCAGTTTGTGGTTCGTCGATATCATCGTCTTCTTGCTCCGGCTGGATCCCGAAGAACAATTCAAGGTAGTACGCTCGCAGTTCGGGATTATGGGCAAAGACTTCTTCGAGGAACGCCTGGAACTCAGTGGCGTCTTCATCGCTTTCGATACTTTCGGCGATGAATGGCAGCATCAGGTCAAGCAGTTCGAGGCCTTGGTCGGTGCTTAAGTAAGCTTCCCACTGGGCTTCATCCCAGTCGAAGCTTTCCTCGGGAAGAAGGTCGGTAATGGACTCCCAGAAAGCCAGCTCTTCGTCGGAAAGCTCGGATTCTTCGTCCCAGATGTCATCTTCAGCAAACAATTCGTCAAGAAGACGGTTCATCTCCTGCCCGGCTTCAGTTTGCTCGAAAGCTTCCCATTGAGCTTCGTCCCAATCCTCGCTGCCCTCAGGCATCAGAGCATCGATTTGGGCCCAGCGAGGGTCTTCGTCCTGGTCTGCAACGTCCGTTGGCGTGCTCGTGGACTCTGCTGACTCACTTGCTTCGGCGGTAACCTCCGTTGTGGCTTCGGGCTCCGGGGCCGACGAGGATTCTGCCACCATAGGCTCAGATTCGACGGCCACATCTGACTGGTCTGCTTGGGTTTCCGAGGGCTCGGGTGTCGGGGAAATAGCAGGTTCTGACGTTGCAACCTCGACAGGCTCTTCTACATCTGGAGTCGCCTCTGACTCAGTCGGAACGACGGCCGCTTCTGATTCGATGACTTCTTCTACAGGCGATTCCGGTGCAACAGTAACGACGACTGGCTCCGTCGGAGAGTCAACTGACGCTGAAGATTCAGCTGGACTCGAAATGGCCTCGTCCGTAACCACTTCTGCATTTGCTGCCGGGCCACAAAGCACCAATCCTGAGATTAGTACAGTGGACATTGCTGCCGCGCCTAATTTAGTTTTCAATTATCCTGCTTCAAAGGGTGCGAATCGGCGTAATGCATCACGTCATCATGAATCATGAATTTGCAAATAAATACATGCTGACCTGTGCCGATAGATTGATGATTGAATCTAATGTAGCCCATTAACTGAAGAACCACAATGGAATTTTCTCACAAATCGCTAGGGGCAATCGCCGAATCAATGACTGTCTATTCGGCTTTTTGTCCACGAAGCAGTTCTTGTATTTCGGCGGTCACGGCATTTAGCGCCAGTTGGACCTCTACCGCTTTTCTCTTCCATTCTTCGTTCGATTCGTCGTCCACGAACGCGCGCAACCCTGCATCGTCACGATCAACGGCGCCTAGCCAATTCTTCGGCAATCGCTCCGCACCTAGCGCGCCGACCAGTGCCGCCGCTTCGGCACCCATGTCAGTGCTCTTTTCCTTGTCGACATGACCGCCACGACGGCGGAGCTGTCCAAGGCGCAATAACGATTCAAGCTCAAACATGAGCGTCGCTTGTCTCACTGCGAGTTCGCGGTCCTTCGCCGCGATTGATCGGGCGTTGCGCCGATCCAACGCCGACACAATCAACGCAACAATGGACGCACCAACGGCAACCACCACAGCGGCCGCCTGAACCCAGAGGGTTGTCTCTTCTGTAGTCATAACTGAACTATAGGAAGTGCCGCCGACACTTTGGACTAACTATGCACCGTTCAGATTGGTCCACGGCGCCCCGGCGTCCTGAACCGTGTCCAACATGAACTCACACCATGCGTGGGCCGCCGATACGGAAAAGTCCGCATTGTGCGGATATAGATCGAAGCGCGCCTCGCTGGAACCATGCTCGGCGCTTCTTGATTCGCCAAGGCCTACTGCAACTACAGATAGCTAGCCGAGAATGCACCTCGTGGGCTGCTGCGCGTCCGCACCACTGCCAAGGCTGGGCAAGTGCACGCCAAGACTTAAATGGGCGTCCCGTACAAGTTCCGATTTGTCCGGCTTCTCTGGTTCTTGACCTCGGCACACAACTACGTCCCGAACCGATATGGCGCCTACCGGCGGTTGGACTCGGCAACCATCGCGCCGGCATGGAGCACGGCTCCGGACACCACCAGCAGCCCGCCTCCAGCCGGTTCTCCGAGCACGAAAACGATTAGGCCGATTACTACCAACGTCCATCCGATAACCATTGTCGAGGTGGAACCTGCTGAGACCTTCCGGCCATTGCGCTCTGAAGTTTGAGTCATACCCTGATTCTATCCACTGGATCATTTCCACGCAGACCAATACGCTCGGCGCTCGACGATTGAGTGCACTTCTGACGCCGGACTTGTCCAGCTACAGACAGAACAGACACAATAGCCATGTACCCACCGATGATTGGAATTTCCTTGATCCTTCGTGTTCTCGTCCCCTGGCAGGATCTCGTCGACGAGTTGACGCTTCCCGGCATAGAACCGATCCTGTGGCACATCGACGATGATCCGCACGATGCGCCTGAAGCCGACGTCCTGGTCACCGAACGTCCGAGCAACCCTCGTCTACGTTCAAGAGTCTCTCGCATCAAGGGACTGAAGCATGTCCACCTGCTTTCCATCGGATACGAGTGGGTTCTGGAGCATCTTCCGAAACAAGTGTCATTAACAAATTCCAAGGGTGCCGTGGAAGACGCCACCGCCGAACACTGCCTTGCTTTGGTTCTGGCATCTCTGCGCCAGCTGCCGCGAGTCGGCCAGCAGCAGCGCGAGCGGCAGTGGACCAGAACATGGACCAGCTCGCTGCACGGGTCTAAGGTGGTGCTCCTTGGTGCTGGTGGAGTGGGCAGTGAAATCCGCTCGCGGTTGCAGCCCTTCAAACCTGCCGAGCTAACTTCTATTGCCCGCACTGAACGAGTCCATGAGCAGGGCTACCCTGTTCATTCCTTTAATCAACTCCGGGCTGTTCTTCCCACCGCCGATGTGGTGATTGTTGCCCTGCCGCAGACCCCGGAAACCGAGCAGCTTGTCGATGCCGAATTCCTCTCGGCAATGAAAAACGGCTCGTTACTGGTCAATGTGGGTCGCGGGCCCCTCATCGACACCGAAGCGCTGTTACCGGAACTGCAATCCGGCAGGCTGCATGCGGCCTTGGATGTCACCGACCCCGAGCCGCTGCCGGCACATCATGCACTGTGGAGCGCGCCGAATTGCATCATCACCCCGCACATGGCTGGAGACACCGGGCAGTTCATTGCTCTGGTCAGTGAACTGGCAGTAAATCAGGTCATTGCCTTTGCGCACGGTGAAAAACTCGCCAACCGAATCATCAATTGACTCGGCGTTGAGCAGCCGATCCCCTAGGCTGGTTCCTACGATGGATACCAGAGTTAAAACGCATCAGACCGGCGGACGAGTCCGCGACATCGCCGAGCAGGATCATGCTGGTGAGGATGAGTTCCGCGTTGACGTAGAACGCATCCGCTTCTCTCCGTATTTTTCACGTCTCTCCTCGGTCACGCAGGTGATTCCGCAGGGTGGTTCGGGAACCCTGGTGCATAACCGTTTGACGCATTCGCTCAAGGTCTCGGCAGTGGCTCGCTCCATCGCGATCAACCTCAGATCAACAGATGAATCAACTAGGAGACTAATCTCCGATTTGGGTGGTTGCGACCCTGTGGTTGTACAGGCGGCGGCCGCAGCACACGACCTAGGCCACCCACCTTTTGGTCATCTTGGCGAACAAGAACTCGATCGGGTCGCCCGTAATATGTTGGGCCTGCCGGACGGTTTTGAGGGCAACGCTCAGAGCTTCCGCATCCTCACCGCTTTGGACAGTTGCGGAGCTACTCCACGCGGAATGAACCTCACACGAGCGGTTCGGGCAGCGGTTTTGAAGTACCCCTGGACGCGCAATGAGTGGCGAAGTAAGGGACCGATTTCCCCAGAGCTGCTGCCCCGTGGCATCGGCACAGACCCATCTGCCGGAGCGATGAAATACTCTGCCTACGACATCGAAGCCGCAGAGATGGCAGATGTACTTTCAGTATTTCCCGGTATTGCCCAATATCAGCAGACCTTGGAATGCTCGGTAATGGATATTGCTGACGACATTGCTTACGCGGTCCATGACCTTGATGATTTCTACCGCGCCGGCATTTTGCAGTACACGAGCGTCTCGGCCGAATTACGAGCATGGCTGGATCACTCTGCCGAGCTCAAAACGCTGAAGACGGCAGAGTTGGATCAGCGCCAACCAGGGCACGCCTTGGAGCTAACTTGGCGTCGCCTTGTGGCAAAGGACCCTTGGATCGCTAATCCTGATGCGTTCCGTGATTCCGTGCGACGCGTGGACCATGACTTGGTTGACGGACTCCTAGCGGTTCCTTATGACGGAGGGCTGCAGGCCGATCGTGCGGTGACCGCTTTTACGCGCCGTTGGATCGACAGGCTCCAGGCATCGGTGACGGTTGATCGGACACCGATTGTTCGTAGCGGCCATATTCGTCTGAGCGAGGAGGCCTGGCATGACGTTGTTGTCCTCAAGTTTGTACACTCACGCTTCGTTCTGGACCGGTCCGACTTGGCCGTTTATCAGCGCGGCCAGACTAGGATCATCCGCTCTTTGGCAGAAGGATTTAATACCTGGCTCAATGATCCAGATGACGCAGGCCGCGCACCGCGACGGCTTTTAGATTCTGTAGAAGCAACGACGGAGGAATACCGGCATCTGCGAGAGACCAACCCTGAACTGTTCTCTCAGGCTGGACCGAACGAAATTCAACGGTTGGGTCAGGCACGAGCCATCGTCGATTACATTGCTTCATTCACCGATACGCAAGCAGTCTCGTTGAACTCACTACTCACGGGAACCTCGGACAGTCTTTGGGAAGCAGGGCGAGGGCTGTAACCACCGTTGGCGGTTCAGCCCAATCCCGCGCTACACGGCTAGTGCGAGTTCAGAGAGTTCCTCAGCAACAATCTTCTGCATCAAGGAATAGGTCTGCTCGGGATTAATTCCTGCGTTGAAGTGTCGTGCCATGAGTACGGCCATCCGGTCAGCGGCTTCATTAAAGCAATTGCCGTTGTGCCCACGCACCCAAATAGCACGAGTGTCTCCCCTGCGACGCGCCATCGCTACATCAATCGCGATGTCATGAGCGCCCCGTTGGCCCTGAAGTCCACTGACGGCATCATTTACGGATTTGACCAACGCCTTGCAGTCGCTAAACATGATGAGGTCCGAATCTACGGGCGTGTGGCGAAGCGCCAATAATGCCCCAGTGGTTTCTGCCATCAACGGACTACGTGAAAAACGCTTGGGTGCAACTTGCGAAGCCCAATGTCCTTGCATGGTGACCATGACTCCGGCACCTCGATCTTGTCCGTGATGAGGAAGCGAACCGTCGGTATAAGCAATGACCGAAGACCGTGATTGATAGGCCTGCCGGGTAGCAGCCAGGGCCTGAGTGTTCACGTGATTTGCAAGTTCCATATTGAGGCCGAATAACCATGCAGGATTCAAGCAAAAAACTGGGTTCGAAGCTAAATCTTGATGTCCGAGTCCGTCACGATTCGAAATGAGAATGTCTATCGCACCGGAACAAGCAATCCGGCTACTGCCAGTAAACTCCGCGATGACATCGAGAATCGCCACATCCAACTCGCCGATGCCACAAGTTCCGGTCAGGGTGATGACAGGACGGTGGATGGAATCACACAGCGTAACGGCAAAATCGAAGTGCAGGCCCCTCTGACTGCGTTGAGCCAGATGTCCATGCGACATTATCGACGAAGAAAATGGCACGTAGCCATGTTTTTGCCCTGTTGCGTCGCGCGTAAATGCGGAGCGTTCTACAACGGCAAGAATTCTGGTGGGTTGTGTTTGGCGCGCCTCGGTAGCAAATCTCCGCACCCCATCAGCATCTAAAACTATGGATATCCGAGATCCTGGGAAATGAGCAGACATCATCCCTCCTAGCGCCTAAATGACTTGAAAATGATCCTACTGCCATTCACCGACACTTTGGTTTCTGACGCGTTAAATATCCTGTTTCTTTGGCGATAAAAGCAATTAGTGAATCCAACAATTCCAGCACCAACCCTCGTTGTACCGGCTTTCACCACGTGAGGGCCCACTGTAATGCGCCGGAAGAATCGGACTGTATTCTTATCGCCTCTAGTCAGGAGCGCCTCTAACTGCGCAAAAAATATTGACCGTTACCCCTGCACGAGTAACGGTCAATACTGTCTGCTCAACAGCAGCGGTCTAAAGTTCTAGAGGCCCAGGCTATGGATCAGCTCGGCCAGGGACACAAGGAGATTGCTCAACATCAAAAATACCTCAATCGATTTCGTTGCGTAGTTTCTTTCAGCCAGTCACAGATTCTCTTCCTGACAATTACGACACTATTATCATTGGGTTCAAAGCAAAAGTGATTTAGACAAAATGAGAAAGTTTTTACACTCAGGAAATGAGCGTTTTACATGGTCAGTGTTGATTCGCTTTCCTTCGTTTGATAAGCGCCATCACCTTGCCAGGCGCCACGAAGTCGACTCGCAAGAAGTCTGACTTAGGACAGTTCACCAAAGTGTTGGTGCCGAATGCCCTTGAACAGGCCTATCGAACTGCCACTAGCTACTGTTGGTATAGGGCCCGATCCGACTTGAGCAAGGCGAGACAATGAGATTCTTCAAGAGCCAATTTCACAGCGACTATTCCGACCCTACCGATAGCTTGGGCCTGCACGTGTTGGACGAAGGATCTGAAGAGCTCTATACCTACAACAACTACCGCGATGTGTGGCTCATGGATCGAGTGAGTGCCGGGCACTATTTCTTCCCTGAGCTCTATGCGGAAGTAGGTCACCTGGTTTTTGAAGAGGTCACGGCAGAAGACGTCCCCGCCCTACTTGGTGAACTGGAGTCCGTTGCTTCTGAACCGCCTGCGCATCATCAGCACGTTCAAGGCGCCGAGCCCTCCGAGCGTGAACAAACCGATGGGTTGACGTCTGCGCAGCTGGGTATAGCGCAGCGCCCAAAAGAGTAGGAAGCCCCGACGAGGAAGAATCACGCCCCGGCCTAACGTGAGCACTGGAAACTATCTTGATGCATTACTTAAAAGTTTGGGGCGCCACCCGCAGGTGACGCCTCAAACTAGCTAACTTTGGTGACTACTTGGTCAACAGTTCCAGAGCCTTGTTCAGCGTTGCGCTTGGGCGCATAACCGCTGCGGTCTTAGCTTCGTCCGGACGGTAGTAACCGCCCAGGTCAACAGCCTTACCCTGAACCTCGGCGAGCTCGGAAACAATAGCTTCCTCGTTCTCGTCCAGTGCCTTGGCTACTGCGGAGAAGGCTTCAGCTAGCTGAGCGTCCTTGTCCTGCTTAGCCAGTTCTTCTGCCCAGAACTTAGCCAGGTAGAAGTGGCTGCCACGGTTGTCCAGTTCGCCAACCTTGCGCTTAGGCGACTTGTCTTCCAGCAGGAAGGAGCCGGTTGCGGCATCCAAGGTGTCTGCCAGAACCTGAGCGCGAGCGTTGTCGTTGTTCACTGCAAGGTGCTCGAAAGAAGCGCCCAAAGCCATGAATTCGCCCAGCGAATCCCAACGCAGGTGGTTTTCGTTCACCAGCTGCTGCACGTGCTTTGGAGCAGATCCACCAGCACCGGTTTCGAACAGTCCGCCACCAGCGAGCAGTGGAACGATCGAAAGCATCTTGGCCGAGGTACCCAATTCAAGAATTGGGAACAGGTCAGTCAGGTAGTCACGCAGTACGTTACCGGTCACCGAGATGGTGTCCTCACCCTTACGGATGCGGTCGATGGTGTACTTGGTGGCATCTTCTGGGGACAGGATTTCGATGGTCAGGCCATCGGTGTCCAGTTCCTTGAGGTACTCGTTGACCTTGGTAATCAGCACGGCATCGTGTGCGCGCTTCTCATCAAGCCAGAACACTGCAGGAGTCTGGGATGCGCGGGCACGGTTCACTGCCAGCTTTACCCAGTCACGGATTGCAACGTCCTTGGCCTGGCATGCACGCCAGATGTCACCGGTGAAGACCTGGTGCTCGATGAGCACTGCGTCGTTCTCGTCAACGATCTGTACGTGACCATTGCCAGCGATTTCGAAAGTCTTGTCGTGGGAGCCGTATTCTTCGGCCTTCTGAGCCATCAGACCAACGTTTGGCACGGTACCCATGGTGGTTGGATCGTAAGCACCGTTGGCACGGCAGTCATCGATAACAACCTGGTAGATGCCTGCGTAGGAGGAATCCGGAAGAACAGCCAGGGTGTCTGCGGTGTTGCCCTTGGCATCCCACATCTTGCCGCCCAGGCGGATCATTGCTGGCATGGAAGCGTCAACGATAACGTCCGATGGGACGTGCAGGTTGGTGATGCCCTTGTCGGAATCGACCATGGCAACTGCCGGGCCTTCTTCCAGACCCTTAGCGATCAGCTTCTCAACGCCGGCGCGAACCTCGTCAGAGAGTTCATCCAAGCCGCCGAGGATAGCTGCCAGACCGTTATTTGGGTTCAGGCCAGCTGCAGCCAGCTCGTCACCGTAGGTAGCGAACAGCTCGGAGAAGTATGCCTTGACTACGTGACCGAAGATGATTGGGTCAGAAACCTTCATCATGGTGGCCTTCAGGTGAGCCGAGAACAGCACACCCTCTTCCTTGGCGCGAGCCACGGAGTTCTTCAGGAACTCGTCCAGTGCAGCAACCTGCAGGACGGTGCCGTCGATAACTTCGTCTTTAAGAACGTCGAAAGGCTTCTTTAGAACCTTTACTTCGCCGTCTTCGCCAACAAAGCGGATCGAGATCTTCTTGTCCTGGTCAATGACGATGGACTTCTCGTTCGAAGCGAAGTCGTCAGCGCCCATGGTGGCAACGTTGGTCTTCGAATCTGCAGTCCATGCACCCATGGAGTGTGGGTACTTGCGAGCGTAGTTCTTTACGCTCAGTGGTGCGCGGCGGTCCGAGTTACCCTCGCGCAGCACTGGGTTCACAGCCGAACCCTTGATCTTGTCGTAACGTGCGCGAACGTCGGTCTCTTCATCCGAAGATGGATTGTCCGGGTAATCAGGCAGTGCGTATCCGGCAGCCTGCAGCTCGGCAATAACGGCCTTGAGCTGTGGGATGGAAGCCGAGATGTTTGGCAGCTTGATGATGTTAGCTTCTGGGGACTTAGCTAGATCGCCAAGTTCTGCCAGAGCATCGCTGATGCGCTGTTCTTCGGTGACATAGTCAGGGAAGGTAGCGATAACGCGGCCTGCCAGCGAGATGTCGCGGGTCTCTAATTCCACGCCTGCAGTCGAAGCGAAGGCCTCAACGATTGGCAGGAACGAGTGAGTCGCCAACATTGGCGCTTCATCGGTGTGGGTGTAAATAATCTTGGCCATAAGGTGTGGCGTCTCCCTGAACGTCGTGCGGAAGCGGTGTTAACCGCCCTGAACTCAACGTTCCAAATCTACCCGATTTTGGCGTGCACCACACTTTCACGAAGTGCGAAACCTTTTGCGGAATGCCAATTTTTCCCCGAAATGCCGGGATGAATAGCATCGGAGCGGTTTGTCACATTTAAGTTAATCTGCCATAACTCAATGGTGATTTTCCTGCACCTTTAGGAGTCCGACGGGCCTGCAGCCGAAATTTGCGCCATTTCCTTGACCGCTTGCTCAAAGAATTGAGAGGGAGCGGCACTAGTTCCAGATTTTTCCGCTTGGGTAAAGCACTGCCAAGCAACACGCCAGGTAGAAGCCACCATCTCCGAAATCAGCATCGCTTGCATTGGCGTTAACAGTCCCCGCGATATCAAAGATTGGCTCAGCTCCACCACGAGTTCTTGTTCCCGCTGAGTGGCAATCAACAACAATTTGGGGTCAGCGAGCATAAGCCGGGTGACCCTACGGAACTCATGCTGTTCGATCTCCGCAGAAAAATGTTCTCGGCACACGTGAAGCAACGACTGGAAAATCAGCGAAGCGGAGGTACCTTTGGCGATCTCTAGGTCAGTGAGCGCGGTGACCAGCTCGCCCTGGCCGGGAACGATGGCAGATTCTTTGGAATCAAAGTAACGGAAGAACGTGCGAGAAGAGATCCCAACTCGTTGTGCAATTCGAGCCACCGTCGTGGCTTCCAGCCCAAGCTCTTCCACAAGATCTAAGGATGCAACTTGAATCTTGCGCCAAGTTTCGGCCTTGCGCTGATCACGAATCCCCATGCATTCCTCCATACCTTTAGATCCTAGTGATCGTCTCACGACTCTGATGCAAAAGTAGTTTCCTGTCACACTGTGACACTTTGACTTACGAAATTCTGTCACTCTGTGACACTATTTGAAAGTTGAGAACTCCAAGAAAGAGGAAAAGTGACGTCGGAACGTACAGAAACCGAACCCGTAGCATCACCATCGCATCCTGTTGAAACACAGTTGAGCACCAAACAGCTCACCGGGATCATCGCTGCACTGGCTTTGGCAGCTTTCATGATGATCCTGAACGAAACTGTATTAACCGTGGCCCTGCCGGGGATCATGTCAGATATGGACATCACTGCCGCCACCGGGCAGTGGCTGACAACAGGATTCCTCCTAACCATGTCTGTGGTGATTCCGACTACCGGTTTCTTGCTTCAGCGCTTCAATCACCGCTCGCTGTTCATGTTTGCCATCATTAGTTTCTTGGTGGGTACTGGCATTGCCGTTTTTGCTCCTAGCTTTGCCTTCTTGCTTCTGGCCCGAATCATTCAGGCGCTAGGAACAGCGATCGTCTTGCCTTTGCTGATGACCACCACCTTGACCTTGGTGCCGGTTCAAAAGCGTGGCACCATCATGGGCCTAAACTCCATCGTTATCGGCGTCGGCCCAGCGATCGGCCCGACGGTATCTGGCGCCATTGTCCACGCCCTGAGCTGGCATTACGTCTTTGCGCTAATGCTTCCCATCGCTGCTCTGGTGCTAGTACTTGGCATCATCTTCTTCAAGGTTCCAAGCAACGTCCGCAAGATCCGCGTTGATGCAGTCTCCGTCGTGTTGTCGGCGCTGGCATTCGGATTCTTGGTTTATGGAATTTCCAGTATTGAGCATGCGGCCAGTAACCCGGTCCTGACCATTCTCAGCTTTGCTATCGGCATCGTTTCGCTAGCCATCTTCATCAAACGACAGATTTCACTCACCGGTCAGGGCCGCGAGCTGCTGAACCTTTCGGCTTTCAAGTCTCGTGAATTCACGTTCTCCATAGTCATGATCATGATCGCCTTTGGCACGCTGCTCGGTTCATTGATGATCATCCCGATTTTGCTGGAGTCAGGCCAAGGCATCGACTCACTAAAGATTGGCATGATGCTCCTGCCTGGCGGTGTCGCTCAGATCATCGTTTCGCCAATTTTTGGTCGCATCTACGACAAGCACGGTCCACGACCAGTACTGATCCCAGGTGCCATCATGCTGGCCGCAGGTCAATGGCTCTACACCTTGGTTGGCGCGGAGAGTGAACTGTGGATGTTTATGCTGACCCACATTGTCTTCTCCATCGGACTGGCATTGCTCATGACCGGATTAATGTCTTCGGCGATGTCATCGCTGAACCCACGACTCTTCGGCCACGGTTCAGCAATCTTTAACACCGGCCAACAGCTTGCCGGCGCCATCGGCACCACCATTTTTGTCACCATCATGTCAGTAGTTTCCAAAGCAAAAATCGCCGACGGAACCGCAGCCACGCAGGGCTTGTTCCTAGGTGCGCATATCGCGTTTATCGTCGGGGCCATCCTCGCAACCATCAGCATTGCCTTCGCCTTCCGGATCAAAGGCAATCGACAAAGCGCTGGCCACTAAATAGCCAGAGCACCAACCGCACAGGGCGCCGCGGAAGGATCAGGACGACGGGGTCTACCTTCTAGGCCTGGTGACTAGCGTGATGCGCAAGAGCTCACTGTTTAATCCCGCACACTCTTGGCATCGTTGAGAGTGCCTCGAAGCCGGCGACGGTCTGCGAGATTTCCTTGCAGTTGAGCTCGGTATGGGTGACGGGGTTCCCGTCGATCCGGAGGTATTCCCATCCACCACCGCCCTGGTGAGCGCTGCTGCCACCACCAACACAGCCAGTCAGCGCGAGTGCGGTCGTGATGGGCGAGTCGCGCGCTTCGCCGACGCGGCGCGCATCGCCCGCACGATGGGGCATGACACCCGCCAAGTACGTCCACCCCTCTGAGGCGTTGAGGGACGCGTGTGCGATAGGCATGAGCAGAGCCTGTTCTCTCAGCTGATAACGAAAGACCCGCCACCATGATCACAAGGTTTTGTTTATTGTGCTTTCACAGATCAATCGCCAGCACTTGGCGGGGGCCGGTCTTCATCTTTACGAAGCGACACAGCATCAACACCCTCAGTACCGAACAACTCCCGATACCTTTCCGGGGTGGCTGCGATAACCAATGAGTCCGGGTAAAGCCTACTTCCCCAGGCCACCTGGCCCTCAAGATCCCAAGCAAAATTCGGAACTGTCCGATCCTGAGACAAATCACGATCGACAATCAGGTCGGTTTCCCGGAAATGATTGCCGTCGATGGTTATTTTCTCACCAGAGAGCGCGTCCTGAGAATACCCTTCCCACCGTGCACACCGGAGTGTGAGCCCTTGGCAAAGCCGCCTCAGCACCCTGGCAGTAGATGCATCAAGTTCACCGACAGGAGGAATGGGAGATTCCTCGCCGCTGCACGGATCCGCCCAAGCCGACAGTAGCTCGTGCCAATCATCATCGGCTCGAAGCTCCCGCTCCCCCAACAGCATCGCGCTCCACCGGAATGGCACTTCTTGCAGCGTTCCAGGAAGAAAAAGCCTCAGCAGGGGAAGTTCGCGGTGGGACGTCGGAATATAGGACGCCGCGAGGAAACTATCTGGTTCGAATGGCCCAAGAATTGGCATAGTGGTTGATCCCTTCTGCTTTGTCGGGTGACTCTTGGGTAGGGTAAGCGACTTCCAGCACATGCATACCGATTGGGACTGATGCTCGACCAATCGTGACAATCGTCTGATCACCTGTGGTTGAATACGTGCACTCAGAGTCGCCAGCGCTGCAGATCAGCTCGCGATCGGGGATGTCTGATACTGGAACCTCATCCTTGAGGTCAGTGAAGGTCCGGAACCTCAGATCCATCGGAGTTCGTGGAGTATCGAGTGTCACTACGAGATCACCGGCCTCATCCATTGCTACCTCGTTGGTCGAAACGGATGACCTGTCTTCGGGGACAAAAGACTGCATTTTGCCGTCGATTCGCCCTTCACGTGTCCAGTTCATAACCATCTGTTTGTAACTCAGATTGAAATCTGCGGCGCGTTCCATGGCAGTTTCACCGGCAAGGAATCGGTCGACGATTTCCCTCTCGGTGTCGAAGGAGTAGTGCGTTTTAGTTGGTTTCTCCATGAGGCATAGCCTGCCATGTAACCACCACCGATTGTAGAGGGGTTTGGCCGCTTCAGAGCCCAAGTTGGCTATTGATGACGCTGTCTGATACCCATAGCCTTGCTCGAAGAGTCCAACGAGTTGTTCCCGTTGAAACTCGGATAGTGCGCTCTCAGCACGCCTGAAAATGCTCCCCAAAAGTTGTTGACTTTGACAGTCCAACTTTCGGGGA
Organism: Glutamicibacter sp. MOO4; assembly: GCF_056934395.1. Classification (NCBI taxonomy): domain Bacteria; kingdom Bacillati; phylum Actinomycetota; class Actinomycetes; order Micrococcales; family Micrococcaceae; genus Glutamicibacter; species Glutamicibacter sp. MOO4. Next base: position 172,688 of record NZ_CM167800.1, on the reverse strand, counting down.
GCAGTTCGCTGGCCCCTCCGCGCCTTGTCGCCCGTGAATGAAATCGAAGCAGTACAAGAAACTTCTGCGCAGATTGTTGAACAATTATCGAAAGTAAGGCATCCTTTTACCAAGACATGTTTACGAGACGGGGATCACAATGCCATTCATAGACCTGAATTCTGACGTAGGCGAATCTTTCGGCAACTGGACCATGGGTGATAACGCCGCAATCTTCACCTCCGTTTCCTCGGCAAACATTGCCTGCGGTTTCCACGCTGGAGATCCGAGCACCATCGCGCAAACGTGCCGGGACGCCGTCAGCGCCGGCGTCACCATCGGCGCCCACGTTGGCTATCGAGATCTGGCCGGATTTGGCCGCCGTTTCTTGGACTGCTCAGCCACCGAACTAGCCGACGACGTTTTATATCAGCTCGGCGCACTTCAAGCGCTGGCTCGCAGCGCCGGCGCAGAAATCAAGTACGTCAAACCCCACGGCGCCCTCTACAACACCATCGTGCACCACGAGGTCCATGCCCAAGCCGTCATTGATGCAATCAAGGCTTTTGGCACCGACCTGCCCGTATTGCTCCTGCCTGGCTCGGTTGCCTTGCAAAAAGCCGAAGCTGCCGGATTACGAGGTGTCGCAGAAGCCTTTGCCGACCGTAACTACAACCCCGACGGCACGTTAGTTTCCAGGCGCGAAGCCAACGCCGTGTTGCATGATGCCCAAGAAGTCACCTCCAACATGGTTCGTCTGGCCACCGAAGGGACCATTGTCGCGGTTGATGGAAGCACCATCACCATGCCTGCAGAAAGCATCTGCCTGCACGGTGATACCGCTGGTGCCGTTGCCATGGCCAAGGCTGTGCGCGAAGGTTTAGAGCGTGCTGGCGTACAGATTCGGAGCTTTGCGTGAGCATCCGTGCCATTCATCGGGCAGGATCCCATGATCTACTCGTCGACCTCGATTCGCTCGACGCAGTCCTAGCTCTTAATGCTGCGCTGGAGGCCTCTCCCCTGCCCGGTCAGCTCGACCTGTTGGCCGCCGCGCAGACGGTGCTATTGAAGTTCGACTCCTGGCAGAATGCAGAACGTGCCAGCATGGCGCTGCCACATATGGAAGTAACAGTTGCCGTGAATGCTGCCGGCAAGCTGGTGGAAGTTCCGGTTCATTATGATGGTGAAGACCTCGCTGCTGTGGCCGAGCTGACCGGCCTAAGCACTGAAGCGGTTATCAATGCCCATACCGGACAGAAGTGGCGCGCAGTGTTCGGCGGATTTGCTCCCGGCTTCGCCTATTTACTGGGTGAGAATCAAGTGCTGAACGTGCCACGACGAGACACCCCGCGCACCAAGGTCCCGGCAGGCGCCGTGGCTCTAGCTGGCGAATACTCAGCCGTTTATCCGCGCCAATCCCCCGGTGGCTGGCAATTGATCGGACACACCGAGCTTCAAATGTGGGATCTGCAGCGCGGAAATCCCGCGCTGATCCGCCCCCAGGACACAGTCCAATTTGTTCCGGCTACCGAAAAGCTGTCAGTTAGTACGAAACCTCAGGCGAAGGATCTAGCCGCAGAAGCCTCCAACCTCGGCGGGCTTAGAATCATTGACGCCGGCCTACAGTCTCTACTGCAGGATGCCGGTCGTATTGGTTTTGGCAATCTCGGAGTGGGTGTCGCTGGCGCGGCGGATCCACTAGCTTTCCGCCAGGCCAATAGGTTGGTCGGCAACCATCGGGAAACAGCCGTGATTGAAAACCTGGGCAGTCGCATCACCCTCGAAGCATCAGAAGATCAAGTTTTGGCTCACTGTGGAGCCCAAGCTTCGCTGTGGATCACGCCAGCCGAAGATGACCCTATTCGCACCCCGCGTCAGGTTCTGAGCAACGCACCCTTCGCCTTGTTGCACGGCGAGCGCCTGAGCGTAGAACCTGATGGTTCAGGACTGCGTAGCTATCTGGCGGTGCGAGGCGAGATCGCAATAGAGCCAATCCTCGGGTCTCTGTCCACCGATACGCTCTCTGGTGTTGGCCCCGAACCGTTGGCAGCGGGAACCTTCATTCCGGTGAAGCAGCCGGATATCGGGCACATTGTGGGTAATCCGCAACCCAGCACATTGCCGATTGCCGATGAGCAAGACGTATATCAGCTGAAGATCATTGCTGGTCCACGGACCGACTGGTTTGGTGATGCTGGTTTGGCTCAACTCACCGCGCAGATCTGGAATGTCACCAGTGAATCGAACCGTGTCGGCATTCGCCTAGATACCGAAGACCAGCCACTGCAACGCACTAAGTCTGGCGAACTAGCCAGCGAAGGTGTGGCACGCGGATCGTTGCAGGTTCCGCCGTCTGGGTTGCCGGTTTTGTTCCTCGCGGATCATCCAGTCACCGGCGGATACCCAGTCATCGCAACTGTCACCACAGATGATCTCAGCGCAGCAGCGCAGCTTCCGCCGGGAAGCAAAATTCGTTTTGTCCTTCAGTCTCCTTCCGCTTTGTCGGCCAACTAAATTCTTAGGATTGTCATGAAAAAGGTTCTCATCGCCAACCGCGGCGAAATCGCAGTCCGCATCGCTCGGGCCGCCACTGATGCAAACATTGCCTCCGTTGCTATTTACTCTGACCCAGACGCTGATGCCTTCCATGTGTCTCTGGCTGACGAAGCCTATCCCCTGCACGGTTCAACGGGCGCAGAGACCTATCTGAATATTGAAAAGATCATCGATATTGCCCAGCGCAGCGGTGCCGACGCAGTACACCCGGGTTATGGGTTCCTTTCTGAGAACGCCTCCTTCGCTCAGGCGGTTATTGATGCGGGTATGAAGTGGATCGGTCCTTCCCCTCAGGCCATCGAAGATCTTGGCAATAAGGTCACGGCTCGAAAGATAGCAGTTCTCGCCGGAGCCCCGCTGGCTCCCGGCACCGATGGGCCTGCCGAGAACGCTGCTGAGGTTCGTGCTTTTGCCGAAGAATATGGTGTGCCTGTAGCTATCAAGGCCGCCTTTGGTGGCGGTGGCCGCGGCATCAAGATCGCTTACTCGTTGGATGAGATTACCGAGGCCTTCGAGTCAGCCACCCGCGAAGCTACTCTTGCCTTCGGCCGTGGCGAATGTTTTGTGGAGCGCTTCCTGTCCAAGCCGCGCCACGTTGAGGCCCAGGTCTTGGCCGATACCCACGGCAATGTGGTGGTTGTCGGCACGCGCGATTGCTCACTGCAGCGTCGTCACCAAAAGCTGGTGGAAGAAGCCCCGGCGCCGTTCCTCAGCGACGAGCAGCGTACCCGCATCCACGAATCGGCCAAGGCGATCTGCAAAGAAGCTGGCTACGTAGGAGCTGGCACCGTCGAGTATCTCGTTGCCCAGGACGGACTCATTTCCTTCCTAGAAGTGAATACTCGTTTGCAGGTGGAGCACCCGATTACTGAAGAGACCGCCGGCGTGGACTTGGTTGCCGAGCAGTTCCGCATTGCCGACGGCCTTCCCCTGTCTTTGACGGAAGATCCAACTCCCAAGGGTCATGCTTTTGAATTCCGCATTAACGCTGAAGATCCTGCCCGCGGGTTCCTTCCAGCTCCAGGTACGGTTGAGCGTTTTGAGGCTCCCACCGGTGCCGGTGTTCGTGTTGATTCTGGTGTTCGCAGTGGCTCAGTGATTCCTCCCTTCTACGATTCGATGATTGGCAAGCTGATTGTCCACGGTGCCGACCGTGCGCAAGCATTGCGTCGTGCTCGCATGGCGCTAGCTGAGATCAGGGTTGATGGTGTCCCTACCGTTTTGCCCTTCCACCGTGCGGTCATCGATCATGAAGATTTCAACGGCCCAGAGCTGAAGGTCTACACCACATGGATTGAGGACGAGTTCCTCAATGAGGTCGAGGCTAGTGACCAGATGGATCTGGACCAGCCAGATACCAGCCGCGAAACGATCACCATCGAGTTGGACGGCAAGGCGGTGCAGCTTGGTCTGCCGGCAGCGCTGACCAACGCATTGCGTAACCCATCTGGTGTGGCGCAAGGACAGGGCTTTCAGTCTCAGGAGACTACCGAGCAGGATGCCGCTGCAGTGCTTAGCCCGATGGACGGCAACCTCGTTCGCTTCGCTGTGGAAGACGGCGCCACCGTGTCCAAGGGGCAAACGGTGGCTGTTGTGGAAGCTATGAAGATGGAGTCCGCAGTGGCGGCTCATCGTGACGGCGTTTTTGCTCCGGGCACGTTGGACGTCGGCGCCGCGGTACGACGCTCCCAAGCTTTGGGGACCATCCAGTAACTTGGCTTCGGCTGTTCCTTGTCAGGTAACGAGTTGGGATAAATTGGACTAATGAACTCCAGCAGTAGCGTCTCCGCTCTTCCGGGCAAAGCACCCCATGCACACAGCAGCGTGTGGGCCGCGAATCTCCTGCGTACTCGTATCGCTGAAGGTGAGTTGCTACCTGGCGATAAGCTCTCGGAGCAGTCGCTAGCTGAGTCGTTGGGGCTTTCGCGCAATACCTTGCGCGAAAGCTTCACCTTGCTGGACAGCGAACTGATCATCACAAGAATCCCCAACCGCGGGGTGTTTGTGGCGTCTCCGGACGCTGATGATGTGCGTGAAATTTACGCAGTACGCCGCACCATTGAGCCTGCGTGCCTGGCATGGGGACCCGAGCTGGATTTGGACCAGTTGAGCAAGATCATCGTTGAGGCCCGGGCAGGTATGACGGCCGGTGATATCCCTCGAATGGCGAGCGCAAACCAAGCATTCCACCAGCAGCTAGTTCGTTCCTCGGACAGTTCCCTAGTTCAGGAACTCATGGGGCGAGTACTGGCACGAATGCGTTTAGTCTTCCACGCCATGAGCGATGCGCCAGACTTCCATTCACACTATGTGGAGCAGAACGCCAACTTGGTCAAGCTCCTTAGTGAGGGCAAGCGTTCCGAAGCAGCGACAGCATTGCGCGAATACTTAGATAAGGCCGAAGCTGAGTTGATAGAACATATCAATGCGTTGGGCAAGAACCACCCTACAGCCTAGCTTCAGGGCTCAATCTTGCGATTTCTGTCTCATCAAGAATTCAGAATTCCATTTCTCGGATCAACCAGTTCAACCCGGATCACTTTGTTTGTCATGCCGTTTTTGCTGTTCTGCTGATCAGTCAACGAGTTCGTCTTGCCGTTGAGTTTCCGTGAATTCCGGGCTTCTGCTCTGGCCCTGTTGCCTAGCTTGTTTACTCCGCTCACACCGGTTGCCGAGCCTGCCTTGAAACTAGTTTGTGGCGCTACATGCACACCCTCAACGCCTGGGCCCACCTAGATTGCCAGCGTAAGGTGGAAGGCAAACTTGCGAGTTCCTGAATAGACCAGCGAGCTCGCCTCTAAAGAAGTTACTGCTGAAAGGTTCCTCCCAGTGAACTTGCCCGTTGCCGAATTACATATCCATCTCGAAGGCACTTTGGAACCCGAGATGATCATGTCTCTGGCCGCTAAGCACTCAATTGAACTTCCTTACGGCTCAATCGATGAATTGCGCGCCCAATACGAGTTCAGCAACTTGCAGTCATTCTTGGACCTGTTTTACGCCAACATGCTAGTTCTGCGTACTCGCGAAGATTTCTACGAAATCACTATGGCGTATTTGCAGCGCGCGCATGCTTCCGGAGTACGACACGTTGAATTGTTCTTTGATCCGCAGGCCCATGTGGAGCGCGGCATGGACCTGACCGACGTCATTGCCGGGATTCGGGATGCCCTAGATGAAGCTCAAGAAGCTTGGGGAATCTCGCATAAACTCATCGCCTGCTTCTGGCGTCATGCTCCGGCCAGCGAGGCCTTGGCTCTGCTTCAAGAGATGGTTGCTAGTAAGTACAATATTGACGGCATCGGCTTGGACTCTTCGGAGTTGGGCTTCCCACCGGAACTATTTGTTGAAGTTTTTGATTTGGCGCGCGAAAGCGGCCTGCACGTTGTCGCCCACGCCGGCGAGGAAGGCCCTGCCGATTACATTTGGCAAGCCTTGGATCTGCTCAAGGTAGAGCGTGTGGATCATGGTATTCGTTGCTTAGATGATCAGGCTCTAGTTCAGCGACTAGTTAACGAGCAAATGCCATTAACAGTCTGCCCCCTATCTAATATCCGACTCCGCGCGGTGGATACGATGTCAGATCATCCGCTTCCGCAGATGCTGGAAGCTGGATTAAAGGTCTCGGTTCACTCTGACGATCCTGCATACTTTGGCGGATATATGGATGCCAACTTTGCCTCGCTGATGCAAGCTTTTGATTTCAGCACAGAGCAGTTGGCTCAGTTAGCCCGGAATTCCTTCGAGTCTTCATTCATCGACGACGTGGCAAAACAGGCTCGTCTGGCCGAGGTTGAGGCCTGGGTTCAACAACGCTGAGTTGAAGATTCAGATTAAATGAGTGCTGCGGCGCACCTCCGTACTAGGAAGTGCACCGCAGCATTTTTCGATTAAGGCACTTGGTACTGCGAATCTCTAATGTTAGTGATCAGCATGTGTCCCGGCGCATGGCCTATAGCCAATGAAGGTCGTGATTCCATGACCGCAGCTTGAGGAGTGACCCCGCAGGCCCAGAACACTGGAACGCTACCTTCGGGGATCTGAACCGCATCCCCAAAGTCTGGCTTCGACAAGTCGGTAATGCCCAATTCCTCAGGATTGCCAATGTGCACCGGTGCTCCGTGCACTGCCGGATACCGTGAAGTGATTCGAACGGCGTCAGCTACTTGTGAAGCAGGAACAGGGCGCATGGAAACAACCATGGGTCCAGAAATCGCCCCAGCAGTATTGCTCCTTGTGGTGGTCCTATACATGGGCACATTCACGCCCTGGTCAATATGAGCCACCGAAATACCGTTGTCCATCAAGGCCGATTCGAAAGTAAAAGAACAGCCAATGATGAAGGTGACCAGATCATCGCGCCAATATTCGCTCAGATCCGTGGGTTCGGCGATTTTTTCGCCGTTCTCGTACACCACGTATTTCGGGACATCGCTGCGGATGTCTCCCCCAGCAAGCAGTGCGCTAGTTACTTCCCCAGCTTCAAGCACTCCCAGCACTGGGCAGGATTTGGGATTGCGCTGAGCGAAGAGCAGAACATCAAAGGCCAGTTCTTTAGGCACGATCATCAAGTTCGCTTGCGCGTAGCCGGCACTGATTCCAGCAGTAGGAATTACTTGTCCTTCACGGAAGTACTCACGTGCCTGACTTGGCGTCAGTGCAGCTCGTTGGCTCCGAGATAGTTCGCTGATGTTGCCCATCTGGTTGCCACCCTAGCCCTGCCAGAGGGCAGCTAGACCGGACAGCGAGCTCCAGGCGAGGAAGACGCTAATCAGCCACGCAAGCATGCCTACGAACAGCAAGATCTTGGGGTACTTGTATCCGCCCATCAGATCCCGGCGACGCCAGGCGACCCAGAGTAGTACGGCAAATCCAACAGGGAGAATGAGCCCGTTGAAGGCACCTGCGAAGATCAACAGCGTTGCTGGAGCTTTTCCTAGGAGTAGGTAAATCACTCCGCAGACTGCGATGAAGGCAACAGTGATCAGGTTTCGGGTTCGCTCGGAGGTGGTTCGCTTGGTGATGAATGAAACCGAGGTGTACGCGGCACCGATAACGCTGGTCAGCGCAGCGGCCCAGAGGATGACGCCAAAAGCACGGATGCCGATGGGTCCTGCCGCGTGGCCGAATGCTTCCGCTGCCTTGTTATCGCTCACGAGGGCGACACCGCCGGCTACTACGCCAAGGATTGCGAGGAACAGCAGAACTCGCATAACGCCGGTGACGATAATTGCCAGAATGGAGACGTTCGAGATCGACTTGATGTGCTCAATTCCGCTGGTACCGGAGTCGATCATGCGGTGTGCGCCGGCGTAGGTGATGTAACCACCGACAGTGCCACCAATGAGGGTGGTAATAATCAGGAAGTCCACCTTTTCAGGCAGCACTGCATTCTTCAGCGCATCGCCAACAGGTGGCGCAGCAACGATAGCTACGTACAGCATCAAGAGGATCATGATTGCGCCCAGGAGCACGACGATGCGGTCCAAAGCCATTCCGGCTTTCTTGGACAAGAAGATCAGAATCGCAACGACAGCCGAGACGACGCCACCAATTTTTGCATCTACTCCGAGCATGGCATTCACGCCGAGGCCGGTACCGGCGATATTACCGATATTAAAGACAACGCCACCGATGAATACGAGTGCCGCTAATAGCCAGCCCACACCGGGCAGAACCTTATTGCCCAGTTCCTGAGCCCGCATGCCGGTTACGCCGATAACGCGCCAGACGTTCAGCTGCACAGCAATGTCGACCAGAATCGAAACGACGATAGCAAAGGCGAAAGCAGCGCCAATTTTTACGGTGAATTCGGTGGTCTGGGTGATAAACCCGGGACCGATGGCGCTGGTGGCCATCAAGAACATGGCTCCCAGCAGGGCGGTTCGCCGAGCTTTGGGGCTCATTTCAGTCTTGGACTCAGGAAGTGCCATGGTGACGTTCCAATGCGATAGTGGTGACAACTGTCACAGACTCAATGTAACCCACACGACATTACAGGTTGTTGAACAACCTTGGCAAGATGTTGTTGAACAATTTTATGTTTCGAAATCTTCACCCTTCACGAATGCGCACCACACCGGCAACCCGCTTGAGTCGACCGTTGAAACATTTTCGTTTTTACGTGACTCCTTTCACCTCCCAGAGGCAGGACTTGGGTTAGAACAGCGCATTAGGTCGATGTTTCTCCGGAGCGCGTTGTACAAAAATTCCCTAACTTGCACCAAATTTTTTGCGAAGGATCATTGTCGCCCTAATTTCAAATTGAGCCTGAGGTAAAAACGTCCGAATACCGGCTGATTTGTGCGTTTGCAGGGTTGTGTTTAAAGTAATTCTTCGTGCGGTGGGGGCTGCGACGCTGTCACGCAAGGATTTATTATGAACTTCAACTGCCGAGAGAGTTACTCAGACGTACTGATGAGCAGTGTAAGTATCAAGAACCTCTCGTTTTCGTATCCTAAAAGTTCCTTGCTTCTTGACGGCATCGATTTAACTTTTGGATCAGGGAAAACGGCAATACTCGGCCCCAATGGAGCAGGTAAGACCACCCTGATTTCTCTACTTGCCACCGCGCTGACACCACGGTTGGGAAGCATTCGCCTTGTTACCAGCACGATGGACATCAGTTCAAAGGAACTGCGCGCTTTCCGCAAGAACGTCGCGTGGCTACCGCAGGACTTCAGCCCAGTCGCAGGCTTATCGGCATTAGAACATGTTATGTATTCGGCATGGCTCAAGGGTGCCACCCGAAAAGAAGCAAGGGAAGCAGCTCCTGCTGCGCTGGAGCAAGTTGGACTTTCTGAGATGTCTAAGCGCAAGTCCACCGAGCTGTCCGGCGGGCAACAGAGACGTCTTGGCCTGGCGGGCGCGCTTGCACACGATGCCTCTGTCATCTTGCTCGATGAGCCAACTGCGGGACTCGATCCCAATCAGCGCGAAAGATTTCAAAGGATCCTGCAGGACATGGATCCCAAGAAAATAGTCCTCGTATCGACTCATCAGACCGAAGATATCGACGGAACCTTTGACGCTGTCTTTGTTCTTGATCAAGGACGCCAAAAGTTCCACGGCTACACAACCAAATTTATGGACCTAGGCGGCGGCCCCGACGTTGACCCGCGAGATCGAATTCGTGCGGCCTACGCTCAACTCGTTGTCGGAGAACGCTAATGCTTCCACTTACAAAACGACCGGCACTGTGGCTCTTACCAATATTCTTGATCGTTGCCTTCATCTATGTGGGCAGCTACACAGAACTGAATTTAGTCCTGGGCAATTCGGCCGCGGCCGTATCTGGGGCATCAAGCACGCTCTTGTTTTCTTGTCTATTGGCTTCGATCTGCGCAGCAATCGAGTCGAGCAGAGAGCGAAACAGTAGAGGAATCACTGAGGTCACCGCGCGCGGTTACCTCTGGCGAATTCTCGACAGGCTTTGGCCAAGCGTGGTGGCGGCTGCCCTGATCCAAGTCGCCATAGTTGCCTATCTAGTAGTTTCTGCTAGGCAGTTCCCTGAACCTAAACTGTGGCTTGTAGTTCTGGGATATCTACTGGCGATCATGGCCCATTCGTCCTTTGGATACCTCCTCGGACAATGGTTCCCTAGTCGCTTCGCGATTCCGTTAGCACTGGTTCTCAGCTACCTATTCCTTGCCTTCACCGGCGCTTCGGGATATTTTCCTGCTCATTATCTATCCGGAATGACCTTGAACGGTTGCTGCATGGCGGCCCAATCGCTGGACTACCGCGGCGTGTGGACCTTGATCGTATTTTCGTTGCTTGCCACCGGTGGATTCCTGAGCCTCGCTAGCAACAAAAATCCGCTACTCAAAAAGAAATCTGCTGGTCAGAATGCCCCGATGATATATGCCATCGGAACCTCGTTGCTGGTTCTCTCGCTGATCGCTGGGTTGTTTATTTCACGAGATATTGACGGGATTGCGGTGGTCAATGACGATGCAAGACAGCTCACTTGCACCGGGACAGGTCCGCAAGTTTGCCTCAACGACGTACAACGCTTTGGTGGGGATCGCAGCGATTTGGTGGCACGCAGCGTCCTAGCTTTATCCCAGATTGGTTTCCCCAAAGCTAAACGAGTGACCGCCGAACTCGATCATGATGCTCGCGTAGCTGAGACAGGTGAGCTGGTGACCTCATTCGAACCTTGGTACACAGATGAACAGGTTGTGTACGCAGCATCGAGTTCCTATTCCGCTGAGATCATCAACCACCTGTGCGAAAACGGTGACTTCGATAAGCAGTATCAGGCCTTTGAGATTTTGCAGGACTGGACCACGTCTTATGCACTTCACAAGGTCCTCGGCTCAGACGCAGTGGTCAACGATGAGGTACTGGGCTCCAAATCATTTGAACAACAGCGGGCGTGGGTGCTGAGGACTTACAAGCAACTGTCACGGTGTGAAGTTCCCACGTTGCCTCAGGGGTTGAAATGATTCTTGCGCTACGTACCCGGGGAATCGTTTTTTGCGCAGTCAGCGCCGTGGTGTGCGGTGTTCTGGCAGGGGCATTCGGCCAGCAGTTGCTGGCGATCCCGTTCTTAGGTTCTCTGTTCATGCCTACGGCTATGCCACTTCCGGTGATTCCTGCGCTATTACTCAGTGTCCTGATTGGAGCATGCGTTAGTGGCGCAAAGCGTGGATGGATGTCTAGTGCAGTGCACAATATCTGGGCGCATTCGACAGGTTTTGCCCTAGGCATCATGCTTCTTGCCACTGCTGTGTGTGCGCTTACCTCGGTGTTGACGGGTGTGGGTCAATTCCCCACGCTCTTGTTTGTTAGGGACTTGGCCAGCCTAGTGGCGCTGTGGTTTGTGGGCGTTATATTGGGAATGGGGAGCACAGCAACGGTTGTCCCGGTGGCCTACGTAGCCTTCTCCTCGGCCTTTGCCCGAAGCAAAAACGCAGATTTTTTCCCGTGGGCATGGATCATGCAACCGCATCCGTACTCCTGGTATGGGATTGCTTCGATAATTGCTGGCGTACTCGCCTCGGTGCTACTGATCAAGAGAAGACGAGCGCTTCGATAAACGTCCAAATCTAAAAAACAACTGACAACAAAAGACGCCGAGTATGAATCCTTACAGATTCATACTCGGCGTCTTTGCAGCGAGGCGCTATTAATTCCTAGTGGAAGAAGTGGCGTGCACCGGTGAAGTACATGGTGATGCCAGCTTCGTTCGCAGCTTTGATAACTTCCTCGTCACGTACCGAACCGCCTGGCTGTACAACAGCCTTGACGCCAGCGTCGATCAGGATCTGCAGACCATCAGCAAATGGGAAGAAGGCGTCCGAGGCAGCCACGGAGCCCACTGCACGTTGCTCCGAAGAAGCTGCATCAGCGTTCTCGGCGCCACCGGCTGCATCCGCGCCGGATTCGACCTTTACGCCCAGGGTGTTGGCGCGTTCAACTGCCAGCTTGCAGGAGTCGATGCGGTTGACCTGGCCCATGCCAATGCCCGTTGCTGCACCGTTCTTGGCCAACAGGATGGCGTTGGACTTTGCAGCGCGTACTGCGCTCCAGGCGAATTCAAGATCAGCCAAGGTAGCAGCGTCAGCAGCTTCGCCGGCAGCCAAGGTCCAGTTCGCTGGGTTATCACCATCAGCATCGATCTTGTCACCTGCCTGAATCAGCATGCCACCGGATACCTGGCGGAACTCGTTCTTGTTACGGCCATAGCCCTCAGGCAAAGCCAGGAGACGGATATTCTTCTTGGCCGAGAGAATCTCAACTGCTTCAGCTTCGAAGTCCGGAGCAATGACAACCTCGGTGAAGATGCCCTTGACGGTTTCAGCCATTTCCTTGGTTACCGTGCGGTTAGCAGCAATGACGCCACCAAAAGCGGAAACTGGATCGGTAGCGTGAGCCTTGCGGTGCGCATCAGCGATCGGATCAACAGCGTCATCCGAAGCTACAGCAACACCACATGGGTTGGCGTGCTTAACAACGGCAACAGCAGGCTTCTCGAAGTCGAAAGCGGCACGCAGTGCAGCATCAGCGTCAACGTAGTTGTTGTAGCTCATTGGCTTGCCGTGCAGCTGGTCAGCCTGCGCGATGCCGGCTGGTGCAGCCTCATCAACGTAAAGTGCCGCCTGCTGGTGTGGGTTCTCGCCGTAGCGCAAAGCTTCGGCGCGCTGCAGCGCAACGCCCGCATAGGCTGGCCAATCGATGACGCCGTCGCCGTCCTCATCGCGGAACTGGCTTGCGGTCCACGAAGCAACAGCGGTGTCGTAGGCAGCGGTGTGAGCGTAAGCCTTAGCAGCCAAACGCTGACGGGTCTTCAGATCAAAACCACCATCAGCAGCAGCTGCGATGACCTGTGAGTAGAAGCTTGGATCTACAACGATGGATACAGCAGCGTGGTTCTTTGCAGCCGAACGGACCATTGCTGGACCGCCAATGTCGATCTGTTCAACAACTTCGTCCTGGGATGCGCCGGAAGCAACAGTCTGCACAAATGGGTACAGGTTTACAACAACCAGATCGATCTGATCAATGTCCATCGAAGACAGAGTATCCATGTGCTCGCTAACGCGACGGTCGGCAAGGATGCCACCGTGGATACGTGGGTGCAGGGTCTTGACTCGACCGTCAAGCATTTCCGGCGAACCGGTCACCTGCTCGACCTCAGTCACAGGGATTCCGGCGGCAGCGATCTTCTTAGCGGTAGAGCCGGTGGATACCAGCTGAACGCCTGCGGCATGTAGTCCGGAGGCCAGCTCCTCCAGACCAGTCTTGTCGTAAACGGAAATCAGTGCGCGACGGATTGCGACTTTGTCCAGCACGGTCTTACTCACGAAATTTTTCTCCCGGCGGTGAGAATGAATGGGGCGGGTGGCGACTAGGCCACCGCCCTCATTCTAACCAAGGGATGACCCGAATATTCAGTTCGTGTCATGGTCCTTCGACAAGCTGAGCAAGCTGTGGGAAATACTTGGACAGTTGCTTGTCAGTCAGGCAAAGACGCAGAAGTTTCTCGGCATGATCTTCATCGGCTACATAACAAACCAAGTCTGCAGGGGTACGTTGCTGAAGTTCTTCTCGCAGGCTCTGTGCCACCGCAACAAGGGTGCGATAGTAGCGTTTTATGGTGACTTCCCAGCCTTCGTGCGCTGCGAGGTCGGTCATCGCATCGGACCAGAGGGTGGCTGCCGGGTCTTCGCATAAATCAATGGCTGACCAGTGCCAATCGCTTGGTTCCCACTTATCAGAATAGAAACTCTCAGAGTCGTCTGCATCGAGGCCTTCTTCAAGCGAGGCCAGAACCTGATCCAGATCTTCCTCATCATCGTTAAGGCTCGAGTCTTCCTCGTCGGTTTCCTGTTCATCCGCGTCAGAAATCACTATGGAGTCGTCATCGATTGTGACGTCTTCAGATTCGGTTGAACTACCAGGCTCCGCATCTTCGCGGTCTTCATAGTCGGCAGGCTCGTCAGCATCTTCGCCGCGCTCCACCAGTTCTTCTCTTGATGCCGTGACGCGATCACGTTCTAAAGCCTGTACCGAATTCAGCGCAAGCAACGGCATAGCGATGCTCTCGCTTTCTTCGGTGCTGACCCCGTGAAGGGCAATGGCATAGAAGTCTTGGTCGGGGTGTCCAGTAATTACTTCCGCCGCGTGCCGAAGGGCGGTCACCCGTATCGCCTCTTCGAGAGCGGCCCAATCTACTCCCATGCCCAGAGAGTACTCCCAATCAGGCGCTGAATGACAGACCTTGACGCGCCACACAAAGAAGCGTAGAGAGCTACGCTCAATTCACAGTTTTCGGTTATGCTTCGACGCGATACACACTACTTTCACTCGCATTGAGAAAGGCGCCCTTTCGTGTCTTCTGCTCTTCCGCCTACGGGCACCAACGTCGTACAAGAACTTCCCTTTAAGTGGAAGGTACAAGGCTCGATATTTATCATCGGTGGCCTCGGATTCATGTTTGATGCCTGGGATGTCACGCTCAACGGTGCATTAATTCCATTGGTCGCCCAAGAGTGGGGACTAGACCGGCCCACCGCAGCACTTTTGGGCACGTCAAACTTGGTTGGTATGGCACTGGGCGCATTTGTGTGGGGCGGAATTGCCGACCGGTTTGGACGCAAAAAAGCCTTCAGCCTGACGTTGTTGATGTTTGCAGTGTTCACCGTGCTCGGTGCATTCTCACCAAACTTCGGCTTCTTTGTGGCCTTCCGGTTCTTGGCCGGACTTGGGCTGGGCGGATGCATCCCGGTGGATTACGCGCTCGTTGGCGAGTTCACCCCAGCTAAGTTGCGTGGACGAGTACTTACCGCAATGGATGGCTGGTGGCCAGTGGGTGCTGCCCTGTCATTCTTCGTCTCCGGCTGGGTGATGGCCACAGCCGATAACTGGCGTTTGATTCTTGCTGTGATGATCCTTCCGGCATTTGTGGTGTTCTTTGTACGTCGTTCCGTGCCAGAGTCACCGTTGTACTTGGCTGCCAAGGGTCGCGAGGCAGAAGCTCGTGAAGTGATTGACTACCTAGTTGAACGCACCGGCGCCACCAAACGTGACTACGTCATCGAACAAGTGCCAGTTGAGCGTCCTGCCCGTTGGTATGAGCAGGTAGTTTCTCTCTGGCGTTACTCGTGGAAAATTACTGCGACCAGTTGGCTACTGTTCATCACTGTTCTGCTGGTTTACTACTTGGCACTGACGTGGCTTCCATCAATCTTGACCGAGGCTGGAATGGCGCAGTCCGCTTCATTCTTCGCCACCGCAGTCATGGCTCTAATGGGTCTACTCGGAGTGGTGATTGCCGCGCTCCTTGTTGAACGAGTTGGCCGCAAATGGCTGCTTGCCGTTTCCGCACCGCTCTCCGGACTAGTGCTGGTCATGGTGGCACTGAACCTGAAGGTTCCAGCTGCCGCAGTGGGTTGGGTGTTGGTCTTCGGTGTCATCGTTCAGGTGGCCATCCCCGTACTGTATGCCTACGTTTCTGAGATGTACCCGACTGAACTACGCGCCAGTGGATTCGGTTGGGCCTCAACCATGTCGCGCTTTGCTGCCGGATTTGGGCCGCTGATTTTCGCCGCGCTCTGGCCAGTGCTCGGTCTGCCTACGCTGTTCATTGCCGCGAGCGTACTGGTCACCTTGGCCATCATTTTCATGGCAAAGTTCGCGCCAGAAACCATGGGCCGCCAGCTGGGCTAGCGCACCTTGATCCATTGATGAACTCGATGCCTGACGCCAAGAGCCGACTCGTACAATTAGAAGATCACCACTCTTCAAGAGGTACAACGTCGCAATATCCTTGGCGGTTGGCATCGTGGAGCACAACGACGGGAAAATCACCGATGCAGTTTGACCAGAAGCAGCTCAAGGAAGATGGATTTACGGGCTTCCGCTCTGTGGCCACACTTGAAATCAATCGCATCCCGCACCGTCAAGGGATTTTTGTCGTTTTGGCGCCCTCGGACTATGAACCGCGGTACCTTAACCGCAGTACGGCTGGAACATTCAAGAAGAAAAACCCCTCGCTTAAACCCGAGCAGCTAGAAGCCGAATGGGTCCACGACACCGAAGTCCTATACATCGGAAAGGCCAGCCCAGGCAGCCAAGGCAATCGTGGGCTGCGCCGGCAGATTCAAGAATTCATCGACTTCGGCAATGGCAAACCACCAGGCCACTGGGACGGGCGCTTGATCTGGCAGCTGCGTGGAGCCGGAAAGCTCTTGATCGCGTGGAAAGAATTACCCGCCGAAGAGTTGAATGCTTCACTGGCTAAGTACCACGACAGCTTCCACGCACAGTACGGCAAGTTGCCCTACGCCAATTTGGTCCGCGCGCGGTGAAACGAAAGCGTGTGAAGAGGCGCCCTCGGTTTCGCTGGTTACGCGAAAATTGGGACGACCTCGTGGCACGCTTGCTGGAATTCTTCTCGCTAGGGCCGCGAAATTCACTGCTCAACTTCAGCGCCTTCGCCTACTCCATCCAGGGTTACGCCTTGAACCGGTCAAGCATTATCTGCACCAAACGCTCCTGAAGCTGTGGTGTCTGATTTTTGAAGGCTCGTGGCAACGGTCGAGTGGCTGCTCCAATGGCGGTGACCAGTTCTACGCCGTTCAAATCTCTGCGCACCAATTGTTGGTCTTTGGCCTGTTCAAGAACACGGTTTACTGCCTGAGCGCATTCACGTTGCACGGTCAGCACTCGTTCATTCAGAGTCGCAGGCAGGGCTCCCCCAAACGCTTCGCTGAGCGCACCAAGATCGAGGCGCACCAGCTGCTCCAAGAATTTACTCCACGCTCGTGGCTCTTGGGCCAAGTTTTCCCTTGCGAGGTGAGCCGCATCCAATATTTCTTGCAGGGTTGTCACGGTAACTTCTTCAACTAGCTCGGGGCGGGCCGCGAAGTTGCGGTACAAGGTACCGATTCCCACGTTGCTTCGTTCTGCAATGGTGTCCATGGCAACGTTGGCGCCGTACTGGGCAAAGAGCTCTCGGGCCGAACGGAGAATAGTTTCACGTCGTTGCAAAGCATCTGTGTGCATCAACCGGTTATGCTTTCCACGGTGTTGGCGGCGGTGGGGTTTACCCATCTGCCGCTCAGAGAGTCTTAGATAGATGTCCTATTTGGTCGGATCCAAAATTCAGTGATCTTTCCAGAAATTGCTAAGCGTTGCCACGGCGTTAAGACTTTTGCCAGAAATCTGTCCCCACACTTCAACTAAATAGCCTTTCATTAGTGATTTTTCGGTAGTCTGGCAGTGAACTACCCCGTGAGTTTTTGGGGATCTGACCTTCGAAAGGCCGCCATGCACGACGATACTTCCTTGACCACTGGTCGAGTCAAACGAGTACTGCAGGAACGAGTACTGCCTGCCATCTACTCGGACTCAATCCCGCTTGCGGTGTCTTGGCATGAACTTCCAGGTGAACCAGTAACACCCACAAAGGGCTTGGCATTGGACTACGTTCCAGCTCAGGTTGGGACCTCTTGGGGAGCTGCTTGGGGCACCACATGGTTCCACCTTCAAGGCCAGGTTCCCGCTAGTTGGGCGTCACGCCGAGTCGAAGCAATTATCGATTTGGGCTTCGACGTAAATATGACGGGGTTCCAGTGCGAAGGGCTCATCTACCGACCTGACGGCAACACCGTCAAAGCGCTAAACCCACGCAACCAGTGGGTGCCAGTTACGGAGTCTGCAGAAGGCAACGAGCTAGTGGATCTCTATCTTGAGGCTGCGTCCAACCCAGTATTGCTGGATCATCACCCGTTTTTGCCGACCGAAGAGGGAGACATTCTCACTTCTTCCACGCGCAAGCTCTACACCATCCGACGTATGGATCTGGCTGTATTTGAACCAGTAGTTCATGAATTAGCTCTTGACCTTGAAGTGCTCCTAGATCTGCAGGAACAACTGCCCCAAGGCCCGCGCAAGATGCAGATTCTTCAGGCCTTGGATAACACCTTGGATGTTCTTGATCTTCAGGACATTACCTCAACGGCTCAGGCCGCTCGCGATGAACTAGCCGACGTTCTCGCCGCCCCGGCAGAACACAGTGCTCACCAGATTTCCGCTATCGGACACTCCCACATCGACTCGGCTTGGTTGTGGCCACTGCGCGAAACCATCCGCAAGGTCTCACGCACTGCTTCCTCGATGGTTGAGTTACTTGGCGATGAACCGGATTTCCTTTACGGAATGTCCAGTGCCCAACAATACAAATGGCTTAAGAGCCACCGCCCCGAGGTGTGGGAGCGCGTCAAGCAGGCGGTGGCCGACGAACGTTTCCTCCCCTTAGGTGGCATGTGGGTTGAATCCGATACTGTGATGCCTTCCGGCGAATCTTTGGTGCGTCAATTCCTTTACGGCCAGAAATTCTTCCACGACGAATTTGGTGTGAGTTCCAAAGGTGTGTGGCTACCAGATTCCTTCGGTTACTCCCCGGCCTTGCCGCAGCTGATGCGACGTGCAGGTTTTGAATGGTTCTTCACCCAGAAGATCTCATGGAATCAGCAAAACAAATTCCCACACCATAGCTTTGATTGGGAAGGCATTGATGGTTCTCGCATCTTCAGCCATTTCCCTTCCATGGACACCTACAACTCTCAGCTTTCCGGTGAGGAAGTTGCTAAGGCTTCACGCCAGTTCCGCGAAGCGCGCGTTACCAATAACTCCATTGCTCCCGTGGGCTGGGGTGACGGTGGTGGCGGTACCACTCGCGAGATGACTGGCAAGGCTAAACGCTTATCCAATCTTGAAGGTAGTGCGCAGGTGCGTTGGGAACATCCCAACCAGTTCTTCGACCGCGCTAAGCGCGAACTTCCCAACCCACCGGTCTGGGTTGGCGAACTGTACCTGGAATTGCACCGCGCGACGCTAACCAGCCAGCACCAGACTAAACAAGGCAACCGACGCACTGAGCAACTTCTGGTGGAAGCGGAGCTTTGGGCAGCCACCGCCACGTTATACACGGGAAGCGACTACCCCTACGTACAGCTAGACGAGCTGTGGGAAACAGTGTTGCTGCACCAGTTCCACGATATTTTGCCTGGCACCTCCATCGCCTGGGTACACCGTGAAGTTGTAGGCCGCTACGCACAAGTCATCGAACAGGTCGAAGCACTGATCCTCACAGCACAGCAGCAGCTTGCTGGGGACGGCTCAACGCCCATCGCTTTTAACGGGGCCGCGTTCACGCGCAATTCACTGTCCTTCGGTCAGGCAAAAGCACTCACTGCTAGCTGTGCGGATTCTGTTCAGGCCACGGCAGCTCATGGTGGATACGTCTTGGACAACGGCATTGTCCGTATTCAGGTCAGTGATCAAGGACTGATCACCTCCGCAGTAGATTTGGCCACTGGCCGCGAGGCTATTGCTTCGGGCCAAGAGGCAAACCTCTTGCAGCTGCACCAAGACTTCCCCAACATGTGGGACGCCTGGGACGTAGATAAGTACTACCGCAATCAGGTCACCGACCTCCGTGAACTCAATTCCATGGAATTGTCCTCGACTGAGGATGGCAGCCAGGTCATCACCATCTCTCGTGGCTTCTCGAAGTCGACGGTCATTCAGCAGCTGAGCCTGGCCCCGGGTGACCGAACAGTTCATATCGCTCAAAGCACCGACTGGCATGAGGCCGAGAAGTTCCTCAAGGTCGCGTTCCCACTCGATGTTCGGGCCGAGCAAACCATCGCGGAAACACAGTTTGGCTATCACAAGCGAGTGACGCATGTGAACACCAGTTGGGAAGCAGCGAAGTTTGAAACCTCCATGCACCGCTTTGTGCTGGCCGAGGAACCAGGCTTTGGTGTGGGGCTGATCAACGATTCCATCTACGGCTTTGATGTCACGCGCGAAGCCAAAGAAGCGCGCGTAACCACCACGATGCGTCTGTCGTTGCTGCGCGCCCCACGCTTCCCCGATCCGCAAACAGATCAAGGCATTCAAACTCACCGCTACGGGCTGGTGATCGGCGCCGATATCGCCACAGTCACTGAAGCTGGGGCGCTGCTCAATAGCGCAGAGCGAGTTGTTGTGGGTGCACAAGGCGTGGAACCACTTGTTGCTGTAACCGGTGAAGGCCTGGTGGTTTCCAGTGTGAAGCTGTCCGCTGATCGCAGCGGGGATCTGGTGGTGCGAGTCTACGAGTCGTTGGGACGACGTGCTCGTGGTGCCCTGAAGATCAATGCCGCTTACGCCTCGGCAACTACCGTGTCCCTGCTTGAAGATTCGTTGGCTCAGGGAGCTATTGATCTTCTTGATGGTGCGGTTCCGCTGGAACTGAGTGCTTTTGAGGTGCGCACCGTGCGCTTCAAACTCAGCGACTAAACATTAAGAATCTCAGGCTCGAACGCCTCGCCGTGGCTTACCAGGGCGAGGGTTCGTAGTCCTTGAGGAAGCAACCATAGAGGTCAATGCCGCGTTCCCCGTCCACGATCGGCTGGTAGACTCGGGCCGCCCCGTCGATTAGATCCAACGGTGCGTGCCAGCCTTCGGCGACCATGCGGACCTTGGAATCATGCGGACGTTCGTCGGTGATCCAACCGGTGTCCACCGCAGACATCAAGATGCCGTCGGTGTTCAGCATTTCTTCGGCACTGGTGCGGGTGAGCATATTGAGCGAGGCCTTGGCCATGTTGGTGTGCGGATGACCGGCACCCTTGTAGCGTCGGGAGAACTGCCCCTCCATGGCTGAGACATTCACAATGTATTTACGTCGTGCCCCACTGGCAGCCAAGGTAGGTCGTAACCGTGAAGCCAGCAAGAATGGTGCGGTGACATTGCACAGCTGCACTTCGAGCATTTCCAATGCGTCCACATTGCCCAAAATCTGGGTCCAGGAATTTTCTGTCACCACATCTGGCACCAGTCCCCCGGCGTCGATTGCGGTGCCTGCGGTAATGCGCTCCAGCGAGGCTGAGCCTGCCTTCATTGCCAGCTCCGCAAGTCGTTGTGCGTCGTAGCTGCCTAGCGGTTCCGGGGCCAACAACGCAGAATCCTCAAGCCTAAAGGCACTGGCCAAGGCTTTGGGGTGCTCGGCCGGCGGATTCGCTTCGCCCCATAGCTCCGGGCCACCGTGGCTGGCCAGTAGTTCGGTGGCTAGCGGTTGCTGTTCGGATTCGATCAGGTGCTGATATGAGTTGGACGTGCGCCGAACGGTTTGGGCCGCGTTGTTGATCAAGATATCCAGCGGGCCTTCGGCGGCTACACGATCAGCGAGAGAGATAACCTGTGCCGGATCGCGCAGGTCAATGCCGACAATGCGCAACCGGTGCAACCACTGGTTGCTGTCTTCGATGGCCGCAAAGCGGC
Source organism: Glutamicibacter sp. MOO4 (assembly GCF_056934395.1). Lineage (NCBI taxonomy): Bacteria > Bacillati > Actinomycetota > Actinomycetes > Micrococcales > Micrococcaceae > Glutamicibacter > Glutamicibacter sp. MOO4. The sequence goes on along the minus strand of NZ_CM167800.1, from coordinate 151,370 downwards.
GGGCTGCGTCTTTGGGGAAGCGTGTGGTAATGGTGGTGTGGGCGCCGTCGCGAAGTAGGCGCAACGCGATATGCATTCCGATTTTTGCTCGTCCGCCGGTGAGCAGTGCGCGCTTTCCGCTCAGGTCCGCGCGTGCATCACGGCGTTCACGACCTGCTGCAGCGCAGTCCGGGCACAGGTAGTGATGGAAGGCGTCAACGGTGGTGTAGCGGCGCTTGCAGATGTAGCAACCGCGTGGCCTGCGGAATTCGCCAGCAGTATCACCGTCGGTGGAAGCGCTCAGGTCTAAGCCCAAGGTTTCGTCGTCAAGGCGCTGAGGTGAACCGGTTGCGGTACGTTCAATCAGTGCGCGGTCTGCCGCACTAATTTCTGCTCGTTTCTGCGATTTTCTGAAACGCTTGGCGGCTTTGAACATGTTGCTGGTGGCGCGGCGTACAGCAACGTGCCGTTCGTCGTCGGAATCCAGTTCATGTACTACCGAGAGCACCTTCAGGGCCGTTGCCAGCTCCGCGTCGGTAAAAGGTTGCGTCGTTGAAGCCGCGTCGGCTTTAGGTGTTTGCTCAGTCATCTCGCCACCAATTTTACTTCCTTGGTGGCTCCGCGCGGTGTGCCTGGGTGGTGCTGTGCGCTACTTGCTCTTGGCTAGGTCTGCGAGGGTTGCAATGAGCAGACGGCGTTCAACAACTTTGATGCGTTCGTGCAACGTGTCTTCGGTGTCTGCATCATCGATGGCGACTGCTTCTTGGCGCAGGATCGGACCGGTGTCCACGCCGGCATCTGCAATATGTACGGTGCAGCCGGTGACCTTGACTCCGTAAGCCAGCGCGTCACGCACACCATGGGCGCCAGGGAACGAAGGCAGCAAGGCGGGATGAGTATTGATGTATGTGCCGTCAAAAGCGTTGATGAATTCTTCGCCGACGATTCGCATAAATCCAGAGGACACAACGTAGTCCGGTGCGTAGGACAGGCATTTTTCTGTCAGCGCATGGTTCCAGTCTTTGCGATCTTCGTAATCCTTGAAGTTCACAACAAAGGTTTCGATTCCGGCTTCAGCCGAACGCTGCACACCGTAGGTATCGTGTTTGTCGGCGCCGACCGCGGCGATGTCTACGTTGGGTAATTCACCAGCCTGAACGGCGTCGATGACTGCCTGAAGGTTCGAACCAGTTCCTGAAACCAAAACCACAATGCGCATGCCTTCAATTCTACGGTTTGGTCTTGCTTGTTTTTCATTCCGCTCAGGTTTGTTGCTTATGCCAGTCTCAAACTGGCGTGGAGAGCAAAGAAAAACGATGATTACGACATGAGTGAGATTGTTCCTGATCAGAAGAATTGGACCTTCGTTTTGGACTCGGTCTGCCCCGAGTGCCAGGTTGATGTCCGCGAGGTGACTCCCAAGGACGTCATCGAGCGATTGCCCTCTGGGGTTCAGCGCTATGTGACGGCGCTACACAATCCAGCAGCACGCGTGCGGAAAAATCCGGCGCGTTGGAGTGATCAGGAATATGTAACGCACGTAGCGCACATGTTGGTGATCATGACGCAGCGACTGGATCTGATGCTTGGGCAAGATGAGCCCACCTTCCCGAATTGGGATCAGGATCAGGCTGCCAATGAAGGTAATTACAACGCTCTTACTGCTGATGACGTCACGGCGCAGCTTGAGACCGCGGCTTCAAATTATGCCGAAAAATTGGGAAGCATCGGCGCTGAATCTTATTCCAGACGGGGTTTGCGTTCAAACGGTTCGGCCTTCACTGTTGAATCTTTAAACCAGTATGCGTGGCACGATTTTGTGCATCATCTGTGGGATCTGGACCCCAAGCCCAGCTAGAGCGGGCGTCTGGACTCCGGTAGGCGATGCGGCAAATTTATGGCAGCAGTTAATTTACTTGAAACCTGCATTGACCAACCCTGTGACCCGTGATACATTTTTCCCTGTTATACGAATAACTAACTCGCATCACTCAATGGGGAGACACTTTGATGGCTAGAGCCAAGCCCGCTTCCGGGCCCACAATGCACGATGTGGCAGCTGCAGCCAGTGTCTCCCAAGCCACCGTTTCCCTGGTCCTAAATTCCGCTCCTGGATCACGCTTCTCTGCCGACACTCAGCAGCGAGTCTGGGATGCAGTTGAACAGTTGGGATACCGCACCAACGCGCACGCCAAGGTGTTGCGTGAAGGTGTTTCAGGGATGATCGGCTTCATTGGCGACTCGGTGGCAACCTCACCTTTCGCTGGTGCAATCATCGAAGGTGCGCAGGAAAGAGCCTGGGAAGAAGGGCTCCTGCTGCTAACCATCAACACTGGCGGCGACAAAAAACTTGAGGCCGCTTCGCTAGATACGATGCTCTCCTACAAGGTGGCCGGTGTCGTGTACGCGGCAATGTATAACCGTTATCTTGAAGTCCCCAAAGCGCTGGCCGGGGTCCCTTCGGTCGTCTTGAATTCCCAAGACAAAGACGGCAAGCTCCCCAGCGTCGCTCCAGACGAAATTCAAGGTGGCTACACCGCAACTCGACGATTACTTAACGCTGGCCATACCCGAATAGGCATGATCAACATCGAAACCTTAGAAAGTGGACTACCGGCAGCGGTGGGACGCTTCGCAGGTTATCAAAAGGCCATGAACGAAGCTGGAGTCGAAGTTGATCCTTCACTGCTTCGCTTCGGCGAAGGTGGAGAAACTCATGGCTACACCTTCGGTAGGGAACTACTTTCTTCCAACCGTCCGCCAACCGCTATCTTCTGTGCCAACGACCGCACCGCATGGGGCGTTTATCAGGCGGCAGCGGAGTTGCGGGTATCAATTCCTGACGATGTTTCAATCATTGGCTTTGATAATCAGTCCACACTAGCTCCGTTCCTTCGCCCCGGACTGACAACTCTTGAACTACCTTTCGCCGCAATGGGCCGACAAGCGGTGGATTTCCTCCTCCAAGGAGCTAAACCTGATGGTCAGGTAAAGCTCATGGATTGCCCACTTATTGAACGCTCGTCGGTATCACACCCCAAGGAGAAGCCTTGAGTCAATCAAAACCAGCTGCTCTCAGGCGATTTAGCAAATCACCTAAAAAGCGCAAAGTTCCCTTTTCGCTTCAGCTGAAAAAGATCTTGGCAGCCTGGCAGTTATACGTATTACTAATACCTGCTCTGGCCTACATCGTGATCTTCAAGTACTGGCCAATGTACGGTGTCCAAATCGCATTCAGGAACTACAACCCCACCGACGGTTTCACCGGAAGCCAGTGGGTTGGCCTGAAGCACTTCATCAGATTTGTGAATTCTTACCAATTCACAGAGGTGCTGGGCAACACGATCTGGATCGCAGTACTGGGTCTGCTCATTGCCTTCCCGGTGCCAATCATCCTGGCGCTGCTCGTCAACGGGTTGCAGAGCGAGAAGTTCAAAAAGTTCACCCAAACCGTGCTGTACTCCCCTGCCTTCATCTCCACCGTGGTGGTAGTCGGCATGATGTTCGTACTGCTCTCTCCACGTTCAGGCTTGGTCAATAACGCCATCCAGCTCGCTGGTGGTGAACCGATCTTCTTCATGGGATCCCCCGACTGGTTCCGCCCGGTCTACCTGATTTCTGACATCTGGCAAAACGCCGGCTTCTCAATGATTGTGTACCTAGCAGCCCTAGCCGGCATCGATCCAGCCTTGCACGACGCGGCCAAGGTTGACGGTGCATCCAAGCTGCAGCGCATGCGCCACATCGATTTGCCAGGCATCATGCCAATGGTCACCGTGCTGTTCATCTTGGCAATCGGTAACTTGCTCAACGTTGGGTTCGAAAAGGCACTGCTGATGCAGACTCCGCTGAACCTCGCCAACTCTGAAATCATCCAGACCTACGTTTACCACGCTGGTCTGCAGCAGGCTCAGTTCAGCTACTCGGCTGCTATCGGTCTGTTCAACTCCGTCCTCAACCTGGTGCTGCTGTTGATCTTCAACCGTGTGGCTCGCCGGGCAAACCAAGCAACCTTGTGGTGATCCCCGATGTCATTAAAAACAATTCCAGCAACACCAGTTTCGCCTCGACGGGAGGGACAGAAGGTGATTAATCGTCAGTCCGGTGGCAAGTCAAAGTTCCGCCTCCTGCGCGAACGTTACGCCGACCGCACCTTCACTATCGCAGCGGTCACCATCCTGATCCTGTCGATCTTGGCAGTGGTTTACCCGTTGTACTTCATCGTGATCGCATCCATCAGTGATCCCAACGCAGTGTATGAAGGCAAGGTTTGGCTCTTCCCCTCCGGAGTGACTTTCGAGGGATACCAGCGAATCCTTACCGATGGCCGAATCTGGTCAGGCCTGACCAATACAGTGATCTACACGGTACTGGGAACGGCAATCAGCGTTTCCACCATCTTGTGCGGAGCCTACGCACTATCTCGCAAGGATATGCCGGGCCGTAAGTTCTTGATGTTGCTCTTTGTCATCACCATGTTCTTCGATGGCGGTCTGATCACCAAGTACCTGGTCGTGAAGGATCTGGGCATGCTCAACACCGTGTGGGCAGTAGTTTTGCCTGGCGCTGTTGGTGTGTGGAACCTGATCATCGCTCGGTCATTCTTTGAACACACCATCCCTAATGAATTGCGTGAAGCAGCTCAGATGGATGGGGCCAATGACTTCCGCTTCTTCTTCCAGATGGTTCTTCCACTATCAAAGCCACTGATCATGCTGATGATCATGGTGCACGTAGTGGCCAACTGGAACTCGTTCTTCGATGCTCTGATCTTCCTCAACGACGATTCAAAGTATCCCCTCCAGCTAGTTCTGCGAAACATCCTTATCCAATCCGATGTTTCCTCGACGGGCACCACCGGCGGAGATATTGCCTCCTACGCCGCGGCCCAGCGAATAGCCGAACTGACCAAGTACGCGATGATCGTCGTCTCCAGCCTGCCGCTGATGATCGCCTTGCCGTTCATGCAAAAGCACTTCACCAAGGGCATGATGATCGGCGCAGTTAAGTAATCACACTCTTCACCTCTCAATCGCAGGGCTAAGTTCCACTGCTTAGTCCTGCACCCCACCCAGAATAGGAACCACCATGGCACTTAATCGCCGACATGCAGCTCTTGCTGCAGCGCTAGCCGGAACATTGATGTTCACCGCTTGCGGTGGAGGAAGCTCCGATGCACCTGAAATCGAGGATTCCTCAGCGGAATTCGGCTTCCACGACACCGGCCTGCCGATCGTTGATAAGAAGCTGGACTTGACCTTCTCCGGTTCCAAGACCGCGCTGGCCCCTGACTTCAACACCATGACCGTGGTGAAGAACTGGGAAAAGGACACTAACGTTCACATCAACTGGGAAAACCTTCCAGAGACCGTATTCCAGGAAAAGAAGAACCTGATTCTTGCTGGTGGCGATCTGCCAGATGCATTCTTCAACTCGGGACTGACCGACTCTGAGATTGCAACTTACGCAACCAGCGGCACCCTGATCCCGCTTGAAGGTCTGATCGAAAAGAACGCACCAAATCTTTCCAAGCTGCTCAACGAGCGTCCTGATATCAAGGCAGCGATCACTTCCTCAGATGGTCACATCTACTCACTGCCTTCCATTGAAGAGCTCGGCTTGGTTCAGTTCCCTAACCAGCTGATCGTCAACACCGCATGGCTAAAAAAGCTGGATATCCCGATGCCTAAGACCGTGGATGAATTCCACGATGCGCTCAAGGCTTTCAAGGAAAAGGATGCTTCGGGCACCGGCAAGACCATTCCGCTGAGCTTCATGCCAGGCTCGTGGTGTGCCGATATCGTTGACCTGATCGCTGCCCTCGGCGGCATCCCAGACAACGCAGATCACCGCATTGTTCAGGACGGAAAGGTCATCTACACCCCTACCCAAGAGGGTTACAAGAAGGCCATCCAGACTCTGCACACCTGGTACAAGGAAGGCCTGATCGACCCAGAGTCGTTCTCGCAGGACGACAAGGCTTACCTAGCCAAGGGTAAGGCTGCCAAGGAAAACCTCGGCTCGTTCGTTTGGTGGGAGACCCCAGAAATGGTTGGCGCTGACCGTGCCAAGGACTACGCAATTGTTCCAGTTCTGGAAGGTGTTGACGGCCAGCGTATCGCCAGCCAGTCCAACAACCAGGAAATCGCCCGTGGCGCCTTCGCCATCACCAACGTCAACAAGTACCCAGCAGCTACCATTCGTTGGGCCGACCACCTTTACGATCCGGTTGAATCCGCTCAGGCTAACTGGGGACCAATCGGCGAGACGTTGAAGAAGGATGAAAAGACTGGTCTGCTCACCCAGATTCCAGTCAAGGAAGGCGAAAGCGAAGGCGAACGCCGCCAGAAGGTCGCACCAAGCGGTCCAAAGGCTAACACCGCCGAGAACTTCAAGACTGTTGTCGCTCCGGAGCCACGCGCTGCCGAACGTCAGAAGGTTGTTAACGAGTTCTACAAGCCATTCGCTGGCAACGAGGGTTACCCTGCGGTCCCACTGTCCAACGATGAGCTGCAGGAAATCAGCACCGTTGAAACCGATGCTGCTTCATTGGTTGAGCAGAAGGTCGCCAAGTGGATTGTCACCGGCGGCATCGAAGACGAGTGGGACGAGTACGTCGCACAGCTTCAGAGTGTTGGCGTTGATCGCATGGTAGAGGTCTACCAAACCGCGCTGGACCGTTACAAGTCCAACTCCTAATTCACCACGCACAAGCTAGGGCCGGACGGAACCTGAAAATTTCCGTCCGGCCCTTGCTCTAGAACTAATCAAACCAGCACAGAATTGAGCTTGTTTCCCATGACTGCTTCGACCGCCTCAACGGCCGAAAAGTACCGCCCGTCGCTACACTTCTCAGCGCAAGATACCTGGGTCAATGATCCCAATGGGCTGATTTACCACGATGGTTTCTACCACCTGTACTACCAGAACAACCCTTTCGGAAACGTCTGGGGAAATATGTCCTGGGGACATGCCACCTCACCAGATCTGCTCTCCTGGACACATCATCCGGTAGCCATCGCCTGTGATGAAAATGAAGATATCTTCTCCGGCAGCATTGTCTTTGATAAAGAGAACACCAGCGGTTTTGGTACGTCCGAGCGCGCTCCACTGATCGCTTTTTACACCAGCGCTTACAAGCCAGGCAACGCTCGTCACGGCATCCAAGCACAGTCCGTCGCTTATAGCCTTGACGGCGGTTATAGCTGGAGCAAGCACTCCGGGAATCCGGTGATTGATCGCAACTCCCCCGAATTCCGTGATCCTAAGGTCTTCCGCTACAGCTCAGCGGAGACCAGCTACTGGGTTATGGTCACCGTTGAAGCACAGGATCACCAAGTAGTTCTGTATAAGTCCGAAAACCTCTTGGACTGGCAATACTTGAGCACCTTCGGTCCTGCCAACGCGACTAGCGGAGTCTGGGAATGCCCGGATCTGTTTGAACTACCGGTAGACGGCGGAGTCAACGGATCTAAGTGGGTTCTGGTTGTTAACTTGAATCCTGGCGGCCCCAACAATGGTTCGGCAGGACAATACTTTGTCGGGCAGTTTGACGGCACAACCTTCACCTCCGAGTCCACCGTGACCGAAGGACGCTCCGACAACGAGCGTCTGAACGACTATCAATGGTTGGACTGGGGCCGCGACTACTACGCAGCCGTTTCCTTCGGGGACGTTCCTGATGGGCGTCGTCTGATGATCTCTTGGATGAACAACTGGGAGTACGCGAATCAGATTCCTACCTCACCATGGCGCAGCCCCATGTCGTTGGCCCGAGAAGTAACACTACAAACCATCGATGGTGCACCGCGCTTGGTGCAGAAGCCAGCCTTTGATCCGAAAAACGAACTGGGCTCAACTCAAAACTTCAGCCTCGATTCGGTACAGCTGGATGACGAAGTTCGAGTACTAGACCAGGCCCGCGGTGCGGTGCAGGGTATTGAGCTCTCGGTGACACCGGGAACTGCCATTGAGGTCGGTTTAGTTGTTCGCGGTGGACAGACTGAAGGGACGCGCATCGGTGTGAACCTTGAGCAATCTGCGCTCTTTGTAGATCGCCGCAACTCAGGCGAAAGCGATTTCCACGAGTCCTTCGCTTCGCTGGATAAGGCACCTATTCTTCCGCTGAACGGATCCTACGAATTGACGATCTTTGTTGATCATTGCTCGGTGGAGATCTTTGCTCAAGGTGGGTCAGTGACGATCACGGATCTGATTTTCCCGTCCCCTGAGAGTATTGATCTTTCCCTCTACGCAGCAGGCGGTAGTGCGCAGTTCAGCAATGTAGATGTTGTTCGCTTCGACTGATTCAGCGACAGCGGATGGTTCTGCATCTGGGTACACAAAAGGCTGACGGAAATTTTCCGTCAGCCTTTGGTGTATCTAGCTTTAACCCTCTAGTACCGGGTCGGTTTCAAACAGTGGGGCAATGAGATACCCGATCGCCGTACCGATGCCGATCTGCAAGGCCAAAGCGCCAGCAGTCAACCACGGATTCGGGCCGAGATCTGTCAGGCGTCCGATGGCCAAGGAACCGGATGCCAGCCATGAACCGAACAGGCTCAGCACACCGGCAACCACTCCGGCAAAGACCGACAAGCAAGCCGTGGAAGCGCCCAGTGCGAGCATGTTGAACGGGATGCGACGGGCGAACCAATCTTCTAAGTGGTTCTCTCCCCCACGCAAGAAATACCAGCCAGCAAGAATACCTGCAGCAACCGGAATCAGCATGAACAGCCAATGGTTCGAGGCGTCACCCGATGGGATAGATGCCAGCATAGGGATCGATGGCAGCGGCCCCACCGTGGTTTCCAAGCTGGATAATGTGCTTCCGGAGCCCAGGGTGAATCCGCCACCGCTGACCCACGATAGGACCCAGAATGACGCATTAGGAATCAACGCCAATTGCACCAAGGTCAAAGCTGCCGAGCCGATGGGCCCTGGACGCAATTCCTGATACACGTTGGCAACTTCGGTCCAGTGCAGACCCATGTTGATAGTCAGCAGCAACCCGCTAATCCCCACGGCCGCTACGTAGCCAAGGAACCCGGCCACAACAACATGCCATACATAGGAACCAGCCCAGCGGCGGTGCGGAGACAGACGCTGAATATAGGCGGCAATGTCCACGCCAAATAGTCGAGCCCACGAACCGGCCTCGCGGCGCGCTCCGATAATCAACCCCAGGGTCGCAATGATCAGCGGGATGAAAATAGCGGCAAAGAGATTCACCCGCGCGTAACTGTTATTAACGAGCAGTCCCACCACCGCGCCGATGGCGCCATAAGCGGCAAATGCTCCGAGCAGCCCTTGCCAGAGCTGATCGGTGTAGGAAGCACGCGCGATGCGTCGACCTGCGCGCAGGCAGAAGGCAAAGGGAAGTAACGACAGGCCCAAAGGAATCAACGTCAGCCATCCGGAAACGGAGCTAGGATCCTCGCCTGTGCCTAGGTTCAAAACTTCAATTGGCACACCGTGGATCATCAGCCAGATGAATCCAGCAAACTGCAAAATGACGTTAAAGGAGTCTTCCAAGAAGCCGCCGCTGAAGTACACGGCGATCAGTGGCAACATGATCAGGGCTATGCAAAATACAACGGACTGCAGGATCTCAAAAACGCCCTGCAACGCAAGGGGCATTGGCCAGCCGTTGCGCAGACGCAACATCACTGCCTTCATGGGTTTCTTTTCGCGGCTCATCATTCTCAATGTTGCCACCAATAGGCTCGCCTCACGCAGATCGACGCGCATCCTGCCCCTGAGCGCTTGCCAACAACCGCGTTACTAATAACTCTTTGGTGCCGCTGCTTTTGTGTCGTTGCTGAAACTTGCCGCCAGTGCTTCGGTGGCACGGGCGAGCAAAGCTACGTCAGCGCCAACACCGACAAAGTCTGCGCCTGCTTCCATGTAGGTCCGCGCGGTTTTCTGGTCAAAGGCATTAACGCCGGCATATTTGCCGGCCGCTTTGGCTGCGTTGATGGACTTGATCACTGCATCCACCACCTCTGGGTGGTTCTGCTGCCCGATGACGCCCATCGATGCGGCCAGGTCAGACGGGCCAATAAAGATGCCGTCTACGCCGTCGGTCGCCAGAATTTCTTCCACGTTGGCCACAGCTTGTTCGGCTTCGATCTGCACCATGATCGTGATCGTGTCATCAGCGCGAGTCAGGTAGTCGGGGATCCTGTTCCAGCGTGCCGAGCGCGCCAGCGCTGATCCAACTCCGCGTACACCCTTGGGCGGATACTGGCAGGCCGCTACCGCTGCGGCAGCCTGCTGCGCGTCATTGACCATCGGGATGATCAGTGACTGCACTCCAAGATCCAAGAATTGTTTGATGACTACAGGGTCATTGACCGCGGGACGAACTACTGGGACCACCGGATAGCTGCGTACCGCTTGGAGCTGAGCCAAAATGCTTTGTAGGTCATTCGGTGAATGTTCACCGTCAATGAAGAGCCAGTCGAATCCGGCACCGGCACAGATTTCGGCAATCAGTGGCGAAGCGGAGCAAACCCAAATGCCGGCCAGGCTATGGTCTGCATCCCTAAGCGCATCTTTGAGCGACGGATCTGGTTCTACTGAAAATGGCATGTCACAGTTCCTAGCGGTCCATAATCTGCAAATACGGTGTCGTTCGCCTCGACCCACATGGGCCGGGTGAAGGAACCGGCAAGAATTAGTTCACCGGCTTTGAGCTTATCGCCGTGGGCAGCAATCTTGTTGGCCAGCCAGTACACGCCAGCAGCTGGGTGGTTGAGCACGCCTGCGGCGACGCCGGTCTCTTCCACGGTCTGGTTTTTGAACAGGATGCCCGAAACCCAGCGCAGATCTATCGCATCTGGCTTGACCGGGTTGCCTCCGATGACCATCGCACCCATCGCGGCGTTATCGCTGATGGTGTCGACGATGGTGCGCCCTTCCATCTCTACGCGGGCGTCAAGGATTTCAAGCGCTGGGATGACGTATTCGGTGGCGTTCAGTACATCGAAGATATTGGCCCGTGGACCTTCGATATCTTTCTTGAGCTTAAAGGCAAGCTCCATTTCAACGCGGGCACCGGTGAAGTCGGAGAAGTTGAAGACTGCGCCGGAATCATGAACCATGTCGTCGAAGATGATTCCGTAGTCTGGCTCGGTGATCCCGGTGGCCATTTGCATGGCGCGTGAAGTCAGGCCGATTTTGCGCCCGACTAAGGTCCGTCCGGCGGCTTCGCTGCGTTGGCGCCACAGGTTCTGCACGCGGTACGAATCTTCCACGGTCATCTCCGGGTAGCGTGCGGTTAAACGGGCTACAGGCGTGCGCGTGCGACCGGCTTGAACCAGCTCATCGGCGATGGCCGTGATTGTTTCCTCGGATAGCATCTGCGGCTACACCTTTCACGTCAGTTCCAATCAAGGTGAGCCGCCTATTTCTACCTCGATGAGGTGGCTCACATTTCTTGATCGTACCGAGCTTCTGGGCGCATAGCACATCGTACTAACATTTCGTCTTTTGCTATCTGCCAGTTGCTCGCACATTTGCCAGCAGCGTTTCAAATGGCAGCGAGGTCATATCATCGTTGGGGTCCGCAAATTCACTGACTGAGGGTGCGATTGATCTAGTATCGCCCAAATCTTGATCTGCCTTGAGCTCACCATCAGCGAGGCTCAGTGATATCAGGACCTCTTGGGCCACTCGGCGAGCGCGTTCAGTCAGCGTTCCTGCGATTCCTTGACCACCAAAATCTTCAGAAGCGGCGAAGACTGTGGTCGGCATGATGTTGGTTCGCAGGTAGGCAAAGATAGGGCGCATTGCGTAATCGATGGCCAGCTGATGACGCTGGGTTCCGGCGGTGGCCGCAAGCACTACGGTCTTTCCGTTGAGCGCCTTGGGATCAAGAATGTCCAGGAAGGACTTAAACAGTCCCGAAATGGATGCCGTAAATACCGGAGTGACCGCCACCAGGACATCGGCGTTGACTACCGCGTCAATGACGCGTTGCAGTTGAGGTGCTGCGAAGCCGGTGAGCATGTTGTTGGTGATGTCGCCAGCATGCTCGCGCAACTCAATATTGTTTAGATCTACTTGGATGCCAGCTGCCGCTAGTTTCACAACGATGCTGTCACCAATCTGGCGTCCTAATAGTGAGGAGCTTGAAGGAGAGCCTAGGCCGCCACTGATCACTACAACTGATTTGCTCATGAGTTCTACCTTTCAAATTTATATGCGTATGCATGCTTCAACAAGAAACCTCGGCCCGCTATTCCCTCGGTTCCAAAATCTTCAATGACCCACAAATGGCACATTTTCATTCTTGTGACGCTCGTAAAAATATTGATAAGATGAGTGCATGAGTAGCGATAAGCCACAGACTGAGAACCAGCGCGACATTGAAGAAGGTGTACGCACCGACTTCAAGAACACCATGTCTTACGGCAGCTACCTAAACTTGGAGCAAGTACTCTCGGCACAACAGCCCGTGAGCGTCCCGGAGCACCACGACGAGATGCTGTTCATCATTCAGCACCAGACCAGCGAACTGTGGCTTAAGCTCATGCTGCACGAGCTTGTTGAAGCTCGCCGATTGCTAGGTCAGGACGACATCGGCAAGGCATTGAAGTGCCTAGCTCGCGTCAAGCACATCCAAAAAACCCTGACTGAACAGTGGTCAGTACTTGCCACATTGACGCCGCGCGAATACGCACAGTTCCGCGGATTCCTCGGCTCCTCATCGGGCTTCCAGTCCTTCCAATACCGGGCAGTGGAATTCATTCTTGGTAACAAGCATGAAGGCATGCTCAAAGTACACGAGTCAGATCCTAAGGCACATGAACCTCTCTCCACGTTGCTCCAAGAGCCAGGACTCTACGACGTATTCCTTGCTGCGTTGGCTCGCCGTGGCTACAACATCCCCGAAGAAATTCTTTCGCGTGACTTCACCAAGCCGTGGACTTACCAAGAAGCCCTCATCCCGGTGTTCAAGCTAATCTATGAATCCGAAGAAACCCCATGGAGCCTCTACCAGGCTTGTGAAGATCTCGTAGACGTTGAAGATAACTTCCAAGCATGGCGCTACCGTCACCTACGCGTAGTTCAACGAACCATCGGCTTCAAGCGCGGAACCGGTGGTTCCTCTGGTGTCGATTTCCTCAAGCGCGCGTTGGATCTGACATTCTTCCCTGAACTGTTTGCGGTGCGTACAGAAATTGGCAACTAACTCGGCACTGACAGCATTCAGTCTTGATGACTTCGAGGCTCGCTCCGGCAGCGCAACATCTATCGTTCGCACCATTACTGGGTTGTACCTCCGAGAGAACTCAGATCTCGTTTCGCGAAATGTGCTGCTGGAGCTAGCCCTTGCCGCTGGCATTTCCGCGCCGTCGGCTCAGACAGCCATCTCCCGCCTGATCGATAAGCAGGTACTGGAAAGCTCCGCAGCTTCGATGCTCCGCGTCCCGGACTCAGCCCAGGCAATGTTTGAACGCGGCATTCGGAGGATATTCACTCCTCGTCAAATGTCAGAAACCGATCAATGGTGTCTGGTCACCTATTCACTGCCTGAGACCATGCGTTCTTTGCGTCATCAGATTCGCAAGCATTTCCAACAGCTCGGTGGCGGTCTTGTATCGGCGGGCCTATGGATATTCCCCGAGTACTTGCGCGAAGAAGTCACCGCTGTGCTCATTGCACTCGATGCCCGCCAACAAGCAACGCTATTTACTACCAGCCAGCCCCACTTCCCCATCAGCGCACAGCATTCAGCGCAGCAATGGTGGGATTTAGCGCGTCTGGGCTCATTGCATGAAGACTTCTTGGACAGCACTACTGATCTTGACCCGAAGGCGCAAGACCCCGCTACTGCCTACCGCGGTTACGTAGTGATGGTGGATGCATGGCGCAAACTGCCCTACCTAGATCCAGGGCTCCCCGCTTACATGTTGCCGGCCCAGTGGCCTGGCCTTGCCAGCAGGGACCGATTCTTGACGTTGTCGCAAGCTTTCAGAGATACCGCTGGTCAATTCGCCAGCTCAACCCTAAGCCGCTAGAGCCAAATGGGCTGATCCTGGCCATAGGCCGGCGGAGCAGCCCGGAAGTCTAATGGCTCACCGTTTACTGTGAACGGTGTCAGCGCGTAGTCCAGAATTCCATACGCGCTGGGCCTGCGACCAAGCAACGGCGGATCCACTTCCTGGACGGAATCAAGCGGCGGGCCGAAGGCACAGAGCGCTTCTGCGGTTCGCGCCAGGGAGAATCGAACGCTTCCCACCCTTCGCGTTTGAGCCCGGGCCTGAACCAGGCTGACCATCGCTGCGGCCAGACCATAGCCGGTGGCGTGATCCAAAGCCTGAACCGGCGACGCTCCAGGGCTCCCATCTTCACTCTGATAGATATCAGCAATGCCGCAGGCGGCTTGCACGATGCTGTCGAACCCGCGACGGCCCATCCACGGACCGTCGTGACCCCATGCATTCAATTCAGCGATAATCAGGTTGGGGTATTTCAGTTGCAAAGCTTCAGTTCCGAAGCCCAGCCGACTCAACGACCCTGAACGATATCCGCAAATCAATACGTCTGCCTGCTCAAGCAACTGATTCATCCGCGCTTTACCCGCCGAGGAAGATATGTCTAGTACGGTGTTGCGCTTACCAAACCCGGTATCGATGTGTTGCGCGCTCAGTTCTGGAAGCAATGGGCCGTCTATTCGAAGCACCTGCGCGCCAAAAGCGGCCAGAGTGCGAGTTGCGGTGGGACCGGCGATTACGCGAGTAAGGTCCAGTACGCGTAGACCCGACAAGGGGCCATTGCCCTGAGGATCTGGTGTCCAGCTTTGTTGCCCCGTGCCTTGATGGTGGGTGAATTGGGCCCAGTGTCCTTCTTGAGCTGCCTTGCCGGAGACAGATTCAAGCCATTGCTTTCTAGTCTGTACCTTTGCAGCTACTCCGCCGGAACCAACGATGAGTTCTTGCGCTTGGAATGCGGTGTGGTGGAGCAACGCCGCTTGAAGCGTTGTATCTGCCCCTGCCCCTACTGCTCGTAGCAGGCGTTGTTCATGGTGCGGATAATTTGCATGAGTTCTAATCCAGCCATCTGCGCATCGATAGAACCCTGAGTGCTGCGCAAATCCCTGAGTCTTCTCGCCAGCAATACGTAGGTGTGCCATAGAACCAAAAGCCGCAGCAACTTGGCTCGCCAGAATTTCAGCCCGTCCGTAGGCGCCACCTAGTAGCTGAGCGTCCATGGCATTGATTGCATTAACAAACAGTGAAACAGAACCTAGGGCGAGGCGTTCGACGTCTAGCGGGCCGTGCCACCATGAGAGCGGCCCGGTGATGTGCGCTGGCTCTGAGACAGTGAGCATTTGAGATTGTTCAAAACCACTGCTCAGAATCTTCAGAGACCAATCCCCGGTTGCTGCTGTAAACGGCATGGGCTCAGAGTACCGCGCACTGTTGCCTACCAACTAACGTCAGCGTTAACGCAAGAAAGGCCCACGACATGTCAATTGACACGTCGTGGGCCTAACTAGTGGTCTAGCGAAAAATTAGTTCGCTGGAACGTTCAGAGTCTGACCAACCACGATTACGTTAGGGTCGGTGAGCTGATCGTCGTTCAGAACGAACAGACCGCGCCAGTCGGAAACGCCGAGCTGGTTAGCAATCTTGCTCAGGGTGTCGCCGGACTTGACGGTGTAGTTCTTACCCGAGTCGGTGACGTCGATGTTGAAGGTAGGAGCCTTGGCAACTGGAGCAGCGTGCTTGCCCGAGGTGCTTGGAGAAGCCTGCTTGGTCTCTGCAACCTTTGGAGCCACGTAGGTCTTCTCAGGAGTCGCGGTCGACTTCTTAGGAGCTACGTAGGTCTTCTTAGGAGTCGCGGTCGACTTCTTGGTCTCGGTCGAGGTGGTCGACTTCTTAGGAGCCGCGTACGACTTCTTGGTCTCAGTCGAGGTGGTCGACTTGGTCTCGGTCGAGGTGCTTGGTGCACTCGGTGCCGAACCGCTGATGCCCAGCTTTGCGGTACATGCTGGCCATGCGCCCCAGCCCTGTGCTGCCTGTACCTTGGTAGCAACGCGGATCTGCTCAGCCTTCGAAGCGTTGTTAGGCATGCCCGAACCGCCGAATGCCTTCCAGGTCTGCAAAGTGAACTGCAGTCCACCGTAGTAGCCGTTGCCGGTGTTGATGGACCAGTTTCCGCCGGACTCGCACTGTGCGAGCTTGTCCCAGGTACCTGCGCCAGCAGCGTTAGCTGGTGCGGTGGTGGCTACGATAGCGCCACCGGCTACTGCGACAGCTGCCAACGAGGCTCCACCGCGACGGATCAATTTCTTAGTCTTCTGCTGGATCATGATTCTCCAGTGCTCTTCCCGCGCTCAGGTCTTCCAAGACCATCTTCGTGCATCGCTCAGCGTCGCATTTCGACGTTGTATGAAATACTGCCCTGGTGAGCGATCTGGAAGTCCCGGCAGTACCTGTTTCCCCATAACACAGCGAGTGTTATCGAAACGTTATAAAGACCCTAACCCGGACCCCCACCCCCTGCGCAACTCAGGAAACGCTCAGATTCCGCGAAATCACAGGTCACGATCTTCCCCAAAAAATAAATTTTGACCAAAATTTAAGCCTTAAAGTCCTTGTGAGCGTACAAGATTGTTACAAAGACGAAGTAGATTTCAAACAAGTTTGTGTGATATGGATTTCACTTGCTTTTTGAGGGTGTTTCGCTACCAAACCACACGATTGAAGTCGCTACTTTCGCGTGCACGGACTACCAAATGTTGCAGCCCAGAATCACGCTTTCCACAGGGCATGTCGCGGGTGCCAAGATTAGCCAGATTCGTTCCAACAACGCCCCCGGCAACACCCGGAGAGTGCCAAAAGGACACGGCGCGGAAACAAATCTCCTAGTCGCCGGTGTAGCACTTAGGTAGTGTGATGTGCGAAACCAGATCATCACAGCATCTAATTCGTTTGTCGGACAGGGGACCCAATGCCAAGCCAGGGTAAATTCACCAAAGAGCGCATGAAAGAGTCTTTCTCCTGCTTCCCGCGCGCATTGCGCGAATTTTTCCGAAGCGACGGCCTAGACGTTGCCGCCTCCCTTTCGTACTTTATGGTCTTGGCGATGTTCCCAGGCCTGCTGGCGTTGGTTTCTTTGCTTTCCCTTGCTGGCGCCAGCGAAAGCGGAACCAAATGGATCATGGAGATCTTGGAACAAGGCCTGGCACCCAACGGACACAAGGCCAGCGGTGATTCCCAGCAGCTATTGGACACCGCAGAGCAGCTGCTCAACGGCCTCGCTTCTCAAGCTAGCGGGACGTTTTGGGTCATTCTTGCTGGTTCTCTCGGTGCCCTATGGAGTACCTCAGGCTACGTAACTGCTTTCGGGCGTAGCCTAAACCGGCTTTACGGAGTCCCAGAAGGACGCCCACAGTGGAAACGCCGCCCACAGATGTTCCTCATCACTTTACTGATCATGCTGGTCGCAGTAGTCACGCTGGTGCTGCTTGTTACCTCCGGTAGCGTCGCACGAGGTATCGGAAACGTCTTTGGCCTAGGCGACGGCTTTGTACTGATGCTGAACATCGCCAAACCACCGGTCATGCTGGTGATGGTTCTACTGGTGTTGGCCTTGCTGTATTACTTCACACCCAACGTGAAGCGACCAAAATTCCGTTGGTTCTCGGCCGGCACCTTGACGGCATTGGTCATTCTTGGATTATCACTTGTTGGCTTCGGCATCTACCTGTCGCAGTTTGCAAGCTACTCCGCCACCTACGGCGCCATTGGTGGTGTGATCATTTTGGTCCTCGCCTGCTGGATCAGCAATATCGCTTTGCTCTTGGGCGCACTGGTGGACATCGAATTTATGCGTCTGCGTCAGCTACGTACTGGTTTGCCTGCGGCCGAGGAAGTATTACTGCCGTTACGCGATGACACCCTGGTCGCAAAGCAAGAACTGGCCAACTACAAAGATCTCGTTCAAGCGCAAGAAATTCGCATCAAGCACGGCGGTGACCCGCTTCTAGATATGGAGGTTGACCCACAACGTGCTGCCAAGCGAAAGACGAAGTTGTTGCCAATGGGCGCGGTTGCGGTAGCTGCCTGGGTGGCTTCGCGCGCACGCACAACAAAGGTCTTGCGTCAGAAGCAAGCGCGCAAGGATTTAGAACAGCGTTAAGAGGCTGTGCGCAGACCACAACAAGGCGCCGGCCCCTAAGATCATAATGATCAGGAGCCAAAGGCCTGCAAAAGTGTGGGTTGACCGAGCAATGAGGTAAGCGTCGGACTGCGCAATGTCGTGGCGCCTAACGGTGTGGACAGAGAGCAGCTTGACGAAGTCGCGCAGTCCGGCGATCAGCAAAAAACCTGCGATCAAAAGCGACAGATAAATATAGGTCTCTGCCGGCGCGAAAAACACTACGCCCAGGGCCACCAGCGCACTGACGGCACACACCACAAAGGCGGGCCAGTTGCGCACAAAAATAAGCGCCAGAAGGAAAAACAGCGCGTAAATCCCCAGGCCCCGACCTGCATACCCGCTGGAAACTGCCCAGAACATGATGGCCGAAACCCACAGTGGTGCGGGGTATCCAAATACTCCTGAGATGATCACCGATAGTTTGCCACGCCCGCGGCTGACCACTTCACCGGAGTGGTCCCACCCCAGACGCAACCCGGTGACATATCTTCCGGTGAATAACGCGGAGACAATATGGCCAAGTTCGTGCACAAGCGTTGAATACAAACCGGTAACTCGCCATACCGGTTTAGGAATCACCGCGACCAGTACCAGTGCGAGGACCAATAGCCATTGCCACAGGTTTAGCTCAACTTCTACTGGCTGCACCAAACGATGCCAAGCATCAGCAATGTCCACGTTCATTCAATCTCCTCAGTTGCCACACGATCCCATCCATTCTTACAAGCCCGCATAGCTCTTGACCTCTTCGACCCAGCAACAGCTCGCGTTCTAGGAAACATCACAGGTGTTAGGCATAATCTGCATAGCGAGATCTTGTGCAAAATATCTGGAGGAAATTCATGTCTCGCTTAGCTTCAACTGCCCTGGCCATCACCGGTTTAGCTGGTGGATACGCCACAGGTCGTGCGACCAAGAAGCGCCCACTGGCAGCGGTTGTACTCGGCGCTGCTGGCGTCGGCTCATTTATGATCTGGAAAAAGGATGCAGGAACCGCCAAAGCCGTGGCATTGATCAGTGCCTACGTCGGTGGCTTTGGTGCATCCCACCCGCTAGCTAAGAAGATCGGCGCATGGCCAGCAGTAAACAGCGTCACAGCAGGGGTTGCGCTGCTCTCGTTGCTGATCGGCGGAGCCAAAAAGTCCGAGGACTAATCTGGCTCACAAGGCTGATGAAATCATCGGCTTAGGCGGCGTTACAGAACATCGATTCTGTCGGGGTCCGGTGCTACGTTGACTAGGTAGGTATCAGTCAGCGAAAGGCGCCGGCCCCGTGTTCTTTTTAGAAGATCAATTCATCTTCTCCGCCAGCGACCTTGCAGTTTCTGTTGACTGCAATTTTCAGTCACTCTTTAAGCTCGACGTTAAGCTCGGCCGCCGGCCAGCCGCGGAAGAAGTCCGCGACGAAATGCTAGAACGCACCGCGATTCTTGGAGACGTGCACGAACACAACGTCCTCGCAGAACTGATCGATACCTACGGAGAGTACGACCCTGTTAAAGGCACCGGCGTTAAGCAGTTCAACGACCGTCCGCAGATGAGCCCCGCAGGGTTGCGCCAAGCTCATGCACAAACCTTGGCGGTGCTTCGCAGCGGCGCCGATGTCATCTTCCAGGCCACCTTCTTTGATGGTTCCTTCATCGGATTTGCCGACTTCTTGGTCCGCCAAGCCGATGGCTCATGGGCCGTATGGGACACCAAGCTCGCTCGCCATGCTCGCGTTAGCGCACTGCTACAGGTGGCCTCCTACGCAGATCAAATGATCGCCGAGGGCATTTCCGTATCAACTAAAACCACCCTAGTTCTCGGAGACGGCACACACTCGGTGCATCGCGTGGATGAAGTGCTCCCGGTCTTCCGGGCGCAACGCGCACGCTTCCTAACGATGATCAACGAGCATCTTTTGGCGACCGAACCGGTGTCTTGGAACTCTGACGAAATTCGTATCTGTGGCCGGTGCGACTACTGCGCTGAGCAGATACAGGCAACGCGCGACGTATTGTTGGTTGCTGGCATGTCCATGGTGCAACGCGAAAAGCTTCGTCAGCGCAAGATTTTCACCATCGAAGAATTGGCTGCCGTTGAGACCCAGCCAGGAACTTCGCTGGCCCGAATCGTTGACCAAGCACAGATGCAACTGGGACTTGGCCGAATTGATGGTCAAGTGCAGGGTGTCAGCTTCCGGGTTAAGTCCACCCAAACAATCTCTGAGTTGCCGGCGCCTAATCCAGGCGATATCTTCTTTGATTTTGAGGGAGACCCGCTATATCAGGAACCCAGCGATGGTTCGTGGGGCTTGGAATACCTGTTCGGCGTTGTTGAACATGACAGTGGCGAACCGGTATTTAGACCATTTTGGGCGCATAGCCGGGCAGAGGAGCGGCAAGCGTTCCTAGACTTCATCAGCTACGTTCAAGAACGTCGCCAACGCTTCCCGCAAATGAAGATCTACCATTATGCGGCCTACGAAAAGAGTGCCCTTCGCAAACTGTCGCAGGTGCACATCGCTGGTGAAGAAGAAGTTGATACGTGGTTGCGCGAAAACTTGCTCGTGGACCTCTATGAAACCGTGCGCAACTCGCTGGTGGTTTCCACACGCTCGTACTCCATCAAGAAGCTTGAACCCTTATATATGGGTACGCATCTTCGTGGTGGCGATGTCACCGACGCCGGCGCCTCGGTGGTCGCTTACGCGCAGTACATGCAGGCGCGAACCGCCAACGACACGGCTACCGCCAACTCTGTGCTGGATTCCATCGCTGATTACAACGAGTATGACTGCCTATCAACGTTGCGACTACGCGACTGGTTGCTCACCCTAGAAGAACACCACCCGCAGTCACTTGGGCAGATGCCGTTGCCAGATGAATCCGACAACGCCTACGAACCGACTGCCGAAGAGCTACGACTACAGGATTACCTCGCAGCCCTACCCCAAGGGCAGCCGCTGAGTGAAGATGACCGTGCCATTGCCATGGTTGCCGCAGCTACCGGTTACAACCGCCGGGAGAAAAAGCAGTACTGGTGGGAGCACTTCGATAGGCTCTCCGCGCCACTTGATGAATGGAGCGATGTTCGAGGGGTCTTTTCTGTTGATTCTGCGCAGGTCATTGAGGACTGGCATAAGGCCACCGAACGGGCCCGCACGCTGACCCGCATCACGAAACTTACCGGCACCCTCGCCGAAGGATCGTTGTTCTCCCCCGGATCCTCGGTTTTTGCGATGTTTGCAGCTCCGCTTCCTGAAGGTATGGAAGTTGATGAATCGTTGCGTGGCGGCGCTTTTAATACCTCCGTGGTTCAGGTGGGCGAAGGCTGGATTATTGTCTCGGAAAAATCCACGGCAAAGATTGCGCCCTATGGTTCTTTCCCGGTAGCACTCACGCCGGACAAGCCATTGATGACCAAGAGCATCGATGATGCGCTGAATGAAATTGCGCAAAAGGTCGGGGCCACCGTCCCTACACTTCCGGAGCAACCGGGCATCGATATTTTGCGTCGCATTGCACCGCGGCTAAAGACTCTGGATGCGCCGGCGCAACCTGTTTTAGTGGATGGCCATCCCCAGATTTACTCGGCTGTGGTTGAAACGATCAAAGATCTTGATAATTCTTATCTTGCCGTTCAGGGTCCTCCAGGAACCGGCAAAACTTTCGTCGCCTCCCATGTGATCCGTGAACTGATCGATGATGGGTGGAAAATCGGCGTTGTCGCTCAGTCCCACGCCGTAGTAGAAAATGTGCTTCGTAAGGCTGTTGAAGCCGGCGTTGATCCGCAGGTGGTGGCCAAGGAGGTCAAACACAAGGACCCGGTACCTTGGGCAGGAACTTCTAAGGATTCTGTCGCGGAAGCGTTGAGCTCTGCCGACGGTGCGCTAATCGGCGGAACTGCTTGGACATTAACCGGTGCCAAGGTGCCCGCGGGATCTTTGGACCTATTGGTCATTGATGAGGCCGGACAGTTCTCGCTGGCCAATACCTTGGCGGTTTCCCGGGCTGCCCGTAACTTGTTGTTGCTCGGTGACCCGCAGCAGCTGCCGCAGGTTACGCAGGGCTCGCATCCGCAGCCGGTAGATGAGTCAGCATTAGGTTGGCTCTCGGCAGGCGCGCCCGTGTTGCCTACGGAGCTAGGGTATTTCCTTGCCGCCTCGTGGCGAATGCACCCAGCTTTGTGTGCCAAGGTCTCAGCCTTGAGCTACGACAACCAGCTGTTCTCCGCTGATGCTGCTGGACTACGAGTATTGGACGGTACACCGGCCGGGGTCAGCACCCGTTTGGTGGAACACCGAGGCAATACTGTCAGTTCGGGGCAAGAAGCCGAAGCGGTCATCCAATTGGTTCGAGAACATCTTGGGCTGTCGTGGACCCCGGGACCGGGTAAGCCTGCTCGCGCTTTGGAACCCGCCGACATTCTTGTGGTTGCTGCATACAACGCTCAGGTGAATCTAGTCCGTGAAGAATTAGCAGCCCAGGGCTTCGAAGCAGTCAAAGTTGGCACGGTGGATAAGTTCCAGGGGCAAGAGGCTCCGGTGGTTTTGATGACCATGGCTTGTTCCAGTGCCGATGATGCGTCCCGTGGCATCGATTTCTTGCTCAACCGCAACAGGATCAATGTGGCGATTTCGCGAGGCCAGTGGAAAGCGGTCATCGTGCGTAGCGAGCGCCTCACCGATTATCTGCCCTCGTCCCCTGCTGCTTTATCGCAGTTGGGAGCCTTTATGGCTTTGTAGACGATGTTGGTCGATCCAGCGCTTTTCTCGCTGGATCGATCACCTTGTCTACGTCAAAGAAGGAGGAGAGCACCGGCCGGTCTCCGGCTTTTTCCTTCGCAAATTGAAGACCGTCAACGTTGATACGCATCTGTCGCTGGTATCCCCCGACTTGTTGCATCCAAGATTCAGTGGTCCCGTCGACACCGTAGAAGTAGTTAAATCCTTGGTCCTTCAGGTACTCGTACCGTGCCCCTGAATAGATGTTGGTGTGCGCAAGATCGGCTCCGTAGGGGTAGATGAACTGGTCTGTGTGGCCGACGATTGGTTCAACTTCTTCTTTCCAGAGCTTGGTGTCGCGCTGCAAGCGTCCCATGCTCACCGAACCGGTCTGGATATGGCCCCACGAATGTGAAGCAAAAACCCACCCGGTGTTTTTCATCGCCATAGCAATGGTCGTTGCATCTTTCTGGTCATGTGCCAGATTCTTGTTCTTCGGATATTGGCTTGCAGAGGTGCGGTAGCCAAACTCACCGTTGTAGCCCGTCATTGCCACGATCCCGCGGGCGCCGCGGTAGGTGAAATCCGGATGTTCTTGAATGAAGTCGTCAACCATGGTGGTGACGTCATAGGCGCCGGTGTGCTTCTTTCCTGCCGCGTCAACATATTCGTTGCGGACCTTGCCCTGATCATCAATGATGAGCTTGCTGGCGAATCCATCGCCTTCCATGTATTCGTAGTAGCTGAGATCATCGACCGATAGCACCAGAGGCTTTTTGCCCTTGGGCAGCATGATCTGTCGATATTCCATCTTCTTCTGGTCATTAAGCGACGCGAAGTCCTGCGGATTAACTAGGACAAAGTCATTCTTGTAGACCTCGTTGAGGATCTGTGCGAACTCTTTCTGGGTCACCATATAGTCTTCGTACCCGGCCGAGCTGCTTTCCTTGTCAAAGGCACGGTCGGTATCAACTATTAGTGAGTGGAAGAAAAGGTGTGGGATTTGATCCGGATGTTCCCACGCGGTGGTTTGAGCTTTTTCTTCTTCTAGTCCCCGGGCCATTGATTTGAGCTCATCGCTGTCAGAATCCTTGGCGAGTTTTATCGCCGCGTCATAGTCGTAGCCGTCGGCAAGCCTATTGATCTCCGCTTTGACGCTATTAACGCGTTGATCTTCTGACTGCACTTGTCCACTGGCGGCCGCATCTTGTGAGGCTGATTGTGGGTCGCTTTGGTCACTGCACGCGGCCAGAGCCATGACCAAGCTGATGGATATTGCTACTCGCAAGAACTTCAGTGAACGCCACCTCCGCGCACTCCGCTCAGCCTCAAAGACTTGCAGAAAACCGGTTGTCATCTAGTTAATGCGACCCTACACAGATTGGGTATGCGACAACAGCCCTTCACCGGCGATTCTTCCTAATCTGTTACGAATTGACGCCTCGGTGGGATGGATTCACATTTTCTGTTGAGGCCAATGATTTAGAATTGATTAGTTAGGCGTCCTAAAGATCAAGGAAGTACATGCAGCCCTCGCACCGCGCGAATAGTTTGTGGCTTCAGGCTCAGCAGTTCAAAGGTTCGGCAGCATATCGTCTTTTGACGGCCCAACCATGGGCAGTTGCGTTTATCAGAGCCGAGTTCACCGCAGATCGATCCCGTATTGCACTGGAGCTTTTTCACGCTTCGCTGGATTCTTTCCTGAAGCAAGCACGCAAAAGTGACGAGCAGATCCCGCAGTCTTACTCTGCCCAAGATTTTGCTGAAAGCTGGGTCAAGCAAGGGATCTTGGCCCGCCCGCTCATTGACGGACGCTTCGTTTATGAACCCAGCGCCCAAACCTTACGCTCACTGCGTTTCCTGGCAGATTTTTCCACCGACGACTCGCATCTAAACTCGTCGCGGCTGAACACCTTGCTGTCCTCGCTGGAGTCCTTGGTCCATGAAACCGACCCGGACCCTGAAGCGCGTATTCGTGCTCTTGAATCGCAGATAGCGATACGCCAAGCACAAATTGAGCAATTGCGCACCGGTGATGAACCAGCGGTTCTTTCGCGTACCACGGCGTTGTCGGCAACACGTTCGCTCTTGGACCTCGCCTCAAGCTTGCCCGCAGACTTCCGCCGCATGCGCGACGGTGTCCAGGATATGTTGCATTCCCTGCGTGAGGGCATTCTTGATGCTTCGACAGCAAAGGGCGTGGCCGTCGGTCAGGTACTTGAAGCCGACCGACAGTTGCGCTCCACCGCGGAGGGCGAAACCTTTAGTGGATTCACCGAATTCCTCAATTCACCTGACGCGCAGCAACGTTTCCGCGCTGCTCTTGCCGAAGTGCTTGAACGCGATTTCGTCGATGATCTTGATTCCACAGAACGTCAGATTCTGACCAATCTGTTGCGTGAGCTACGGCGACAGGCCGCCGAAGTTCATACTTCCTACGGCAAACTTTCCGAGTCTCTGCACGCCTTTGTGCAGTCCGAAGATTACAAGCAGGCTGAACTTCTGCGTCAAGCAGTGCGTGAAGCGGAACTTGCCATCAGCAAGTCCACTGCGCTGAAACCACGTAGTGGGCTGACGCCTATGGATCTTTACACTCCGCAGCTCATGACACTTTCTGGTCTCGGGATCTATGACCCTTCCGAGCATGTGGCGCCTCCCCCGTTGGCTCAAGCACCTGCGTACAGCGAATCCGATATCGTTCGCAACCCGAGCACTCCGCAAGCAAATATGGGGTTGCTACGCGCCTCCATTACTTCCCAGCTGGAAGCATCAACTGACAAGGCAGTGAGCCTAGATGCCGTCTTTGACACTCTAGATGATGAACACCGTCATTTGAATTCCATCCGTGCATTGGTCGAAATCGGACGCACCAATGGTGAGTCGCTCAACGAGAGCGAATTGATCAACATTGAATTCCAACAACTTGATGGCTCGATGAGAACCGCAATCCTGCCTGCCCTACGCTTCACGAAGGAGCCGCTATGACCACGAACGATGCCTACGCCGCACCGATCGCCGAACCGCTGTTCGACGGTGATACCGGAAATTTCTCTCTTCCGCTGCGCCAGCTGTTGGTCCGCCTACTGCGTGGTCCTTACCTTGATGGATCGGTTGATGCGGCAGCTTGGCAATTGCTCCTTGATCAGCAGCAAACAGTCACCGATTACTTTTCGGAAATTTTCTTGACACTGACTTTGGACATGGATCGCAAGATCGCCATGCTGGCCCCAGCACAGATTGAGCAGGTGCACACCGCTCCAATTGCACCTCGCCGCCCGCTCAAGCGCGATGAAACGCTCCTGGCTTTGCGTCTGAGACTGATGTTGGAACAGCAGGCCGGAAGTGGAAACGACGCAGTCGCGTCCCGGTCCACGATGCACGAAATCCTCGCTGAGCACCGTCAGTCAACTGACCGCGATGACAAGCGTTTTGCTGAATCATGTGATGCAGCCATTGCCCGTCTGCAGTCCTTGCGACTATTGACCAGCACCGAATTGGAGAACGAATTCCGTATCTCCCCTGCGCTGGCGATGGCTCTGCCATTGAACAATATCCAAGACATCCCTCGTTATATCGCAGCTATCGATGCCAATGAACCGGCGTTTAACCTTTTGGCTGATGAGAACGATGACCTTGTTGAACAGACCCCCGAGTTGGTGCAGGAGTAACCGATGAGCATTGCAATGACTCTTCCGTTAGGCGGCGCGATCAATCCAGGCCAGCATCGACTGAGCCGGGTGCAGATTGTTAATTGGGGTACCTTCCACGGACTTCATGATTTGCTGGTGGACCGCGCCGGCACACTGGTGACCGGTCACCCAGGTGTGGGTAAATCGACCCTTTTTGACGCCATGGGCCACGTCTTCTTCGCTACCCCTCGACTTAACGAATCAGCCAATGATGCAGCAACTAGGGAGGACCGTCGCACCACGTTCTCCTATATGCGTGGCCGGCAGTTTAAGACCAGCGAAGGCACCGTTTATCAGCGTCCGGGGGCGACCTGGAGCGCAATCATCCTCAGCTACGACGACGGCATGGGCAATACGCTCACCGCCGGCGCCGTCTTTGATTTGCCCGACGCTGGTCTGGAAGGCCAGGTTTCTAAGCACTATCTCTTGTGTGAAGGCAAAGTGGATATCGCAGAGCTGGAGAATCACGGCCCACGCCGTTTCACGGTCTCTTCGCTGTCCAAAGCCTTGGCTCCTACCGAGGCTTTTGACACGCATAAGGCGTTTATCGAGCGGTTACGCCGTCGACTAGGTGTGGAAAGCGATAAGGCGTTTGCCCTGCTGCGCACCTTGCAAAACGGTAAGGGACTAGCCAAAGGTGTGAACCAGTTCTTCCGCCATGAAGTGCTTGAAGAACCAGCAACGCTGAAAGCCGCTGCAGCCGCGGTGGAGGACTTCGCCCACCTGCGTGGCATTTACCGTCAGTTGGATACTGCTCGGGCACAACGTGATGCTCTGGCCGAAGTCCCTGCCCAGGATCAGGCCTACCGTTCATTAGCGCAGCAGATCACCGAGACTCGTCAGCTTCTAGATACTGACGTGCAGGCTCTTGAATCTCAAGTGCGTCAGCTGGTGCTGCGCAATGATTTGGCCTCTCATCAAAGTGAATTGGCCACGTTGCAGGCCAAAGAGCAAGAACTGCGCCAGCGCAAAGAGCAGCTTGATGATCAATTGCAGTCTCTAGAAGCGGCCCACGATTCGGCCGGTTCGGCATCGCTGATGCTACTTGAGCGTGAAGCGGATGTGGCTCGCAAAGCACTGAGTGAAAAAGAGAACATTGTCCGGGCTCTGCAGCAGCAGGCAACGGATGCTGGCCTGAGCTTCGAGTTCTCCGCCACCGGACTTGATGAGCTACGCGCCAACGCTGCTCGCACGCTTCAGCAGTTGACCTCGATTACTCACGACGCCCAAACCGTCGAATATGAAGCCATGGCTACCTTGGTCAATCTTCGTAAGCGGGCCGAGTCGCTGGATGAGCAAATTCGTTCGTACCAGCGTCGTGCCAGCAATATCGATGAGCGTTCAATTGCCGCCCGTCGAGCCATCACGTCAGCCTGTTCACTACGCGAAGATCAATTGCCTTTCGCCGGTGAGCTCATGGATGTTTCTGCCGACTCTGCAAACTGGCGACTGGCCGCTGAAAAGGCTTTGCATTCATTGGCCCGTACCCTTTTAGTACCTGGTGAACTACTTGCACAGGTCACCCATGCTATCGACCAGCTTGATGGGCTGGGTCGTGTGCGCTGGACCGATATTTCGCAACAGCCTAAGCCTGCTGAGGCTGGACCTGCAGATCTGGTCACCAAGTTGGACTTCGCTCCAGATGACGCAGGCAGCTGGTTGAAAGCCAAGATCACCGCTGACTATCCTTTGGCCTGTGTTGATAACGACGCAGCAATGCATGTGCATCCCAAGGCCATCACGCCGGCAGGAACCATAAAGACCGGTGCCGGAACCTTTGAGCGTGATACCCGAGGGTTGCCTGCCTCCGAGTACCTTTTGGGCTTCACCAACGAGTCCAAGATTTCTGAACTGCAGGCCAAGGCTGCCCGTCAAGAACAGGAAATCGTCAAAGCACAAGCAGCCGCGGATCAGCGTAGCGATGCGAAGAATCAAGTTGTTACCAAGTCGCAGCTGCTCAAGGCGATCATCGCTGATGAACGTAGTTTCAGCCAGCTTGATTCTTCTGCTGCACTTGAAGCATTACGTCGCGGTGAGCAAAAGCTAGGCGATGCGCTGTCCTTGTCTGGTGATTCGTCTCGGGTCCGCCAACAGCTTGAGACTGCCAAGGCTGAGGCAGAAAAGCTGGTGGGTGATCTGGCTTTGGTTCGTTCACACATCCAAGATTTGCAGTTGCAGGTCCAGCGTGCGGAGCAGGTGCTTTCTACCGTGCAGGAACCAGCGGCAAACTGGGAGCAAGAGATTCCACTGTCGCTTCGTCAGCACCAGTTGCTCGGTCCTGTTCTAGAACAGGTCATCTCTGGTAGCTGCCCACCGAGCGAACAGATCAGTGAAGCTTTCGCTGAGATCAAGCTCCAGCTGGGTAGCCAGGTTAACTCGTTGAGTAGTCAGCGCCAAGAAATTGGTAGTGCGTTGAGCGAAACGTTCCGTCGTTTTGCCCGTGAATTTGGTACCTCCCACGCACAGACTCACGGAACGTCGGCCGAGGCCGCCGAACACTACACACAGTTGCATGAGCAGATTGTGGCGGACGGTCTGCCTCACCATGAGGCTCAGTTCCGCGAATACTTTGCCAACCGTTCATACGAGCGGTTCAGTGATCTTTTGCAGTTGCTTGATGAAGAACGTCGGATGATCTCTGAACGTATTAAGCCGCTGAATCAGATTCTTGCGGAGGTAACTTTTGAGCATGGATCGATCTTGCGTTTGGAAGTTGAGAATGCCGTTCCGGTGGAGGCCGGAAACTTCCGTAAAGAGTTGAAGGATGCGTTACAGGAGGCCTACACAACTAAGGATGAATCGTCCTTGGCTACCTCTTACCAAGCATTGGAAGCGTTGGTTTCCGCATTGAGCGACCCGGCGATGAATGCTTGGCGTTCAACGGTTCTTGATGTCCGTCAGCATGTCATGATTAGCTGCAACGAGCACAAGTCCAATGGTGAAATTGAAACTGGTTTGGAGCCGGGAACTCTTTCTGGTGGTGAAGGTCAGCGCTTTACTTCCTTCATCATGGGTGCCGCACTGGCTTACCAGCTCGGCTTTGCATCGGCAGGATTCACTTCCTACGGCACGGTCATGATCGATGAGGCCTTTATTCAGGCCAACTCCGAATATGCCGCTGCAGGCATACGTGCTCTTCAAGAGTTCGGCTTCCATTTGGTACTTGCTGCCCCTGAGGACAAGATCGATTTGAGTCGGCATTTGGGTTCCATTACCGACATCATCAAGCACCCAGGATCTAATATCTCGGGCTTCGTGACTACGGGTCGTTCCCCAGCAATGGCCACGACGATCACTCTGCGTAACTAGCTTTTGCTAGAGACTTGAATGGCCGGTTCCAAATATGGAACCGGCCATTCAAGATTGCACTACGTGTTTTCGCTTCATGCTCGAACGTATCTGATCTGGAATCATGCTCACCCGGGTTTGAAGATCCTGCGGTGGAAAATCTGGGTCGATGCATTCTTTCCAGAACTTCAAATGCGCTTTGTCGATCTCATGATTTGAGTCCTGAACCTCTGTTCCACCTTCGCCTTGAATGCTGTACCAGTACAGATAATCGATGCCGTCCAAGGTCTCGCTAAAAATGGTTTCGACGTACATCTTTTCGTCGTCCAAAGTCTTGAGCACAGCGGGCAAATTATCGTTTAGAAGGTCCATCCATTCATCAACAGCTGCGGATTTTCCCGGTAGGACCCTGAACCGAGTGAGTTCTATGTTCATGGGAAACACTCTATTTCTATCTGTTCCGATGCCATAACGAGGAAACGGGACCAACGCCAGCTCTTGTGAACTGCTGTTGGTCCCGCACTTTATTGCTCTGTTGTTACTCGGTGGCCAGGCCTTCAACCGGCGACAACTTCGCTGCCCGTCGGCCAGGCATGATCGATGCTAGTAACGCAGCGATGATGCTGATCGCGAGGACCGCAATGAGCTGCAGCCAAGGGAGGGAGTAGGTCATCTTGCCCATTTCGGACAGCGCCGACTGTGCGCCCAACAAACCGTAGGCGACACCTAGGATCATGCCGAGCAATGCGGCAACACCGCCGATGAGCACGGCCTCTGTAGCCAGCATGCTTTGTAGCTGCTTCTTCTTTAGCCCCAAGGCACGAAGCAACGAGTTCTCGCGGGTACGTTCAAGGACCGAAAGACTGAGCGTATTGGCTACACCGATCAGTGCAATCAATACTGCTACCGCCAAGAGTGCCGAAACAATCGTCAACAGCACGTCAATGATCTGCGAGAACATCGATTTCATGACGACGCCGCCGTCAATCATCGAAGAATCTACTCCGGTGATGTCTGAAATCTCGGTGACCAGTTCATTGATCTTTGAACCAGCGACGTCCTCATCCACCTTGACGATAATTCCCGGGTAAGTCTGCGCGTTCTTGAGGCCTAAAGTCTTCAAGGTCTCTTCCGCGATGGGGCTACCCGAAAGCAAAGCGCTAGTTTCCCTGACCTTGAGGGTCTTGTCGCCAATCTTGATGGTTGGCTTCCCGAAGTCCCAGCCGGTGAGCACTATCTCTCCTGGTTTTGGAACAATCTGCTGGTCTAGGACTGTTTTGGAGAATTCTTCTGGATTCACCGAGAGCAATTGAAGCTGCACCGGTCCGTCCAACCCCATGTCCGCGCCAGTGTCTGCGTCCAGTTCAGCGGTGGTGCTGGCGAAGGTGGTTGTTGCGCTGACCCCTTCGACGTCATTGATCTTTTCAGCCAGTTCCTTGGCCTTAGCTTCATCAGCGGTGCCGTCGAAGAACGAAACAGCCATGTCCATTGGGTACTCGGCCGCAACTGAGTTGTTCAGACTAGCTTTGGCCGTCTGTCCACCAACCATGATCATGGACACCAGCGTCACACCAATGAGCAGTGCGGTTGCGGTGGCAGTGGTTCGACCTGGATTGCGTACCGCGTTCAGGGCTGGCAGACGACGTGAAGTCGACTTGCCGGCAAACGCCTTACCAATCCCGGCAACGCTACTTGGAACAAATAGCGAAGCGAGCATCAGAATTCCGGGGAATGAAAGTAGCCCGCCAAGGAAGGCAACAATCAAGTCTCCCTTGACCGCACCAAAGATCAGTAGGGCGACGCCGAGCGCGGCAAGAATGGCACCAAAGATAATTCGCACGATTCCTGCACGATTCTTGACGCTTGCCGAATCAAATGGACGAAGGGCTGCGAGCGGGGCCAACTTCATGGCTCGTCGCGCGGGCAGGCTGGCTGCGATCACTGTCATGAGAATACCCACGATGATGGGCACAATCAGTCCCACCGGAGTCACTGCCATCGCAGCGTAGGACATGCTTGGTACCAGCGCATGAAGCAGTGCGATCAAGCCGGCAAGCAAGGCGACCGCAAGCAAAACACCAATGACGGAAGCGACGACACCGATGACCAACGCTTCAAGTAGCACCGAGCTTCGGATTTGTTTGCGCTTGGCACCGAGAATTCGTAGCAGTGCCAGTTCACGGGTGCGCTGCGCGATGACTACGGAGAAGGTATTGACCACGACTAGGCCGGTGACGACCAATGCAATCAAAGCGAAGATGAGTAGGACGACGGTTAGTTGATCGGTACCACCGGTCATCTGCGCAACGTCGTCAATGACCTTTTGATCCGCGGTGACGACCGCGATGTCTTTCATCTTCTTATCCGCGAAGTAATCCTGGACCTCTTGGGTGACTGCGTTCAGCGCACCATCGCCCTTGATGACGATGTCATTGAAGTTTGCCTGCTCTCCCGCGAAATTGCTCCAGGCTTTTTCGCTCATGCCAGCCAAGGCATAGGCCGAGGTCTGTGGGTTGGTTGAGGAACGCTGAAGACCAACAATTTTTATGTTTTGGGCTTTGCCTTGTTCATCGTCTAACGCAACAACGTCACCTACGGAGATACCCATGTCTTCGGCGTGGGATTGATCGATGATCATCTCGTTGTTGGATAACGGCGCACGACCTTCAACAAGTTCCATTCCGCCTAGACCCTGTTTTGGATCTACCGGCTGAACCTGGACGTTGTAGCCGTTGTCCGAGGTGTGCATTTGACCGTAGGCATAGCCCAGACCGTAGGCTTCAGTGACTCCGGAGAGCTTCCGGATATCGTCGGTTTCTTTGAGGGTGAAGCTGGTTTGTTCGGCTGTTTCGGGGTCAAGGTTCGGATCTGAGTAGGCCACCAAGTCGGCATTTTTGTACGACTCCCCCAAGGAGTTTTTCAAGGTCGCCTGGGTTGATGAATTTACAGCCAGGGTTGCTGCAAGGAAAGCAGTACCAATGGCCACTGCCAGCACGACGGCAATATAGCGCCGGGCGTAGGTCTTGATATTAGAAAGTGCTACATGCAGCATTATTTACTCCGCCAATGAGGCAAGTGCCTCGGACACGGTAGCCACGGTTGGCTCCTCGATGGTTCCCACGATGCTGCCGTCCTTCATGAGCAGCACGGTGTCGGCATAGGACGCAGCCACTGGATCGTGGGTCACCATGATGATGGTCTGACCCATCTCTCGAGTCGAAGAGCGCATCAGCGACAAGACTTCTGCACCGGTGCGAGAGTCCAAGTTGCCGGTGGGTTCGTCACCAAAGACAACCTCCGGGCGGGTAAGCAATGCGCGAGCCACGGCAACACGTTGCTGCTGACCGCCGGAAAGCTCGTGCGGCTTGTGGTTTAGGCGATCGCGCAGGCCCAAAGCTTTGATGACCGTATCAAACCATGCCTCGTCGTGCTTCTTTCCGGCCAAAGACAACGGAAGCAAGATGTTCTCTTGTGCGTTGATTGTTGGGACGAGGTTAAAGGACTGGAAGACGAATCCAATTTGTTCACGACGCATCTCGGTCAGCTGATCATCGTTCAGCGACAGCAGGTTCTTGCCGCCGATGATAATTTCTCCACCGTCTGCTGAGTCCAGACCTGCTAGGCAGTGCATCAAGGTGGACTTGCCTGAACCGGAAGGGCCCATGATGGCAGTGAATTTGGACCGCGCAAAAGCGACATCGACGCTGCGAAGCGCCTCAACTCGGGTGGAGTCATGTCCGTAGGTCTTTGTCAGACCACGTGCGGCGACCGCATAATCAATTTTTGGCAGGGTTTCAGAAGTCATACTAAAAGAATATAAAGTCCCTAGCCAGAACGGCATCCACCAACAGGATTGTCTTGATCAGCACTCTCGTCATACTCAGGTATGATCCAGCCTAGACAAAACTAATCCACAGTATTCTGAATCGCGCTTTTAATGCCCTTGATCCTCGCACCCATGCTGGTGCTCGGTGCTCTGATGCGTTGGAGGTTCGATTTGGAAGGTCGAATGTTCGATGCTGACGGTGAAGTGATCCGCTACGCATTTTTGCAAATCTTTGAGTAGCTCTCCGGCCATTCCCGTCGAGAAGGTAGATTCTTCGACGACCACGTGGGCGGTGAGCACCGGCAGATTTGATGCAATCTGACTTGCATGCAGATCATGGACGGCAATAACTCCGGGCTGGCGTTCCAAGTGCTCTCGCACTGCAATGAGGTCAAGTCCGCGCGGGGTTGATTCCAGCAGAATATGCGTAGTTTCGCTCAGGAGCTTCAACGCCCGAGGAACAATCAGTGCGCTGATAACCAACGCGGCAACCGAGTCAGCTTGCATCCATCCAGTGCTGGCGATGACTATCGCTGCGACGATCACCGCAACGGAGCCGAGCGCGTCATTGACCACTTCTAAGAATGCCGCCCGCATATTCAAGTTGTTGTTGCGGCCGGAGGAGATGATCCACATGGATAGGACATTTCCAAGCAAACCAATCACACCAAAGATCAACAAACCTGTCGGGTGAATCTCTTCTGGCGTAAACAGTCGGCGTACCGCATCAATGGCAGCGTAAATACCTACAGCCAAAAGCAATGCCGACTGCACCGTTGCAGAGAGAACCTCCGCACGCCTAAAGCCCCACGTTCGCTTAGTGGTGGGCTTTCGGGCGATGAGGTTCGCAGCGGTCAGAGCTAGCAGCAGTCCCAATGTATCGGTGAGCATATGCGCCGCATCAACCAACAATGCGAGCGAACTAGTGACAATGGCGCCGACGATCTCAGCTAGCAAGATAGTCGCAGTGATACCAAAGGCCCAGGCTAGACGAGTTCGATTTGCGTCAGAGTGGTCATGGGAGTGACCGTGTGAATGATCGTGGCCCATTACTCCCCCTGAGTCTCGTCGCTGGTGTGCGCTTCGTGCCAATGATGCTGGGTCCTCAGTGGGATGAGTTGGCGTGCTATCAGCAGCAGCTGATCCAGAGAGCCGGGTTGTCCCAATGAGTAGATGCTCGCCCTGCCCTGGCTTCTGACCTTCACTAGATCCGTATCGCGCAGACAGGCCAGGTGTGCACTCACGGTACTTTGAGCGAGCCCGAGGTGATCGGTTAATTCTCGGACCTTGTGTTCACCTGTTTTAAGGTGTTCCAGAATCAACAAACGCGTAGGATCAGCCAGCGCGTGGAAGAGGGCAGCTTCTGCCGTCTTTTCATCACGCCTCACTAATACATCGCCTTGAGACTCTATAATCGCCATATAGCGATGATACTTGTTATGAGCCAAAAACTGAACCCTCCGCAAAGAGCTTCACAGCACTACTCAAAGAAACAACGCTGCTCAATTCTGCCCAGCACCACATTGCAGCTACCCGGGACCAAGCGCCCAGAAAAGACTGCATCAGATTCATGGATAGGTCACCGCAAAATGTAACAAGCTCAAAAATCGCTGAACATGCGGAAGAAAAACCGCTGCGCTCAGCGCGGCTCGCGTAGACTTCATCAGGTCCCAAGAGTATCTAAATTCTGAAGCATTTCTTCAGTACATCCTCTTGACCTCACGCAATGCGAAGATGGATTCATGACCGAAGACCTTGTTATCGGCGAAGATGGCCTCGCCCGCCCACAATGGGCAGCGTCCAACGACATGCTCCGTGATTACTACGACTCCGAGTGGGGCATGCCCGTAGACACCGAAGCCGGGGTCTTCGAACGCCTAAGCCTGGAATGTTTCCAGTCCGGACTTTCGTGGGCCATCATTCTCTCCAAGCGTGAAGCTTTCCGTGAAGCCTTCGCGAACTTTGATCCTGAAAAAGTCGCTTTGTTTACGGAGAATGACTTCATCAGCCTGATGGATAACGCTGGAATTGTCCGCAACAAACTCAAAATCCGGGCAACGATCGCCAATGCCGAGGCAACGCTGATGATGCGCGAAGAAGGCGGCTTGGCAAACTTCGTCTGGTCATTCAAGCCCGAACAGACACCCGCGCCACGTTCTTTTGATGAGATCCCAACACAGAGTCCCGAGTCCAAAGAGCTGGCTAAATCGCTGAAAAAGCGTGGCTTCAAATTTGTGGGGCCGACAACCATGTTCGCTCTCATGGAGGCGATCGGAATGGTCGACACCCACCTCATCGGCTCGCACCGCCGCAACAGTTCAGGCATCTGGACCGCGTAACCATGACACTTCGTCTTACCGTTTCAGGAATGCTGGACGTTACCCATACCCTGGCGGTACTAAGACTTCATTCGCTTCCGGGCCAAGAAGAAATAGATGAAGCGGCAGCGCAGGTTCACCGAATCTTGCGATTCGACGACAATCTAGTAGAAGTACACGTGGCGTTAGATCCCGACGCTGTCATAGTTCAACACGATGCGTCGGCTAAGCTGCTCCCCAAGCTGCGGTCAACAATTGACCATTGGTTCGGACTCACGCAAGATACCTCGTCGGCCTACGCATCCTTGCAGACCTTGCCCAGCTTTGCGCGCCTAGCACAAGAATCTGACCACCTGAGGTTGATTAGCTATCCGACCATTTTTGAGGCCCTGGCTACCACCGTCATTGGTCAACAAGTTTCTTTAGCCGCCGCACGAACTCTTGCGGGACGATACGTAGAAAATTTAGGTGAATTACACCAGTCGGGACTACGCGCATTCCCCACCGCGCAAGCCACTGCTTCACTGGAGCCCGCGCAAATCCAGTCCATTATTCGTTGTCCCTTGGCGCGGGCAACAACATTGCATACGGTTGCCCACTGGTATCAAGACTTTGGCCAGCACCTCATCCATGACCACGAGCAGTTCCTCACGCAGCTACTCGCATTGCGAGGAGTAGGTCCGTGGACCAGAGACTACATTGCGTTACGAGGACTAAGAGCTCCCGAGATATTCCTTGATACAGACCTAGTCGTGCGGCGGGCCTTGAATAACTTGGGTGTCTCCGAGAATGAACTCAAGGACTTGCCATCCCAAGCTGGATATCTGGCCACGCTTCTGCTCTGGCACCACGACTCACGCCAACACGATTAACAAAAAAGGAACCTACCAAGCTGTGCAATCTTGGTAGGTTCCTTTTTCTGCGATCCGGATAGCTGAGCAGGCTACCCGATTCACTTTCCCCTTATTCGAGCCGGCTAAGCCGACAACTAGGCTGAGGCGAGCAACCTCAGGCCGTAGTGAACTGGCCGATAGAACTCGGTCAAGTTGATCGCTTCTCCCGACCACACACGGGAGAAGCTCTGAAATAAGCATAACCCGTCGCACCCTAATAACGTCAAGAGCTAGTCACCTAATATCTTAATATTTTTCTTAGGTAAGCATAACTAAGAATTTGACGTCACCGAAGACAGGTGGGAGGAGGGCAGACAGGGGCAACCGCTGGTTTAGTCTGCGAAGATTTTTCCTACGTCAGTTCGCTTCTCAGCTTGGAAAGTATCTTCGGCACGACCATAGGCCCAATAGGCCGACAGGGACATGTCCCGTCGGTCCACGCCGCGCTCATCATAGAAATAGAGTCGTAGTTTTTTCATAACTTCGCGCTCTCCATGAGCAAACACCTGCACCCGGCCGCCTGGCCAAGGGTAGTCACGCACCGTGTTTTCCAAAACGGTGTTCGTAGGCGCGAATGGGGCGTTGCGATGCACCCAACGAACTTCAACACCTTCGGGGTGGACTAAGTCCAGCTCATCAGCCTCGTCAGCCACCTCGATAATGGTCACGCCCCGCATTTGGTCAGACATAGCTTCTAAGGCGACACTGATAGCCGGAATCGACGTTTCATCACCAGCGAAGAAGTGGAAGTCGAATTCTTCGCGGGGCACGAACTGCCCTGCTGGACCGCCAAAGCAGATTGACGATCCGATTTCAGTATCTCGTGCCCATTTGCCGGCCAAGCCCTCGTCCCCGTGAACGACGAAGTCAACTTCGATGGTTCCAGCTTCATGATCGCTGCGGCGCACTGTGTACGTACGGCGAACTGGCATATCCTCGGGAGCCAGCTTAGTGCGCAGCTCATCCAAGTTGTACGGCAACGGCAACTCAAGTTCTGGCTTTGCAAACAAGAATTTAACGTAGCGGTCCGTGACAGGCTTATCCACGAATTGCGCAAACCCCGGGCCACCAAGCGTCAATCGCACCAGATGAGGTCCGATGTGTTCGCGCTTGAGTACTTGCAATACAACTTGAGGTCGTGAAGTACGAGATTCGTTTTGCGTGCGTCCACCAGCTGGCTGAGTCATGTCAACACTCCCTGTCCGAATAAGAAAAGATACTTCAATCCTAATTGACGGGAGCCTCAGAGCTTATTTGGGGAAAGTCGTTGCACCTTCGAAAGCGCTCAGACCCTCACGTTCCTCAAGGCTTAGCCGCTGAACACGTGAAGTAATCGGGTCAAAGTAGGCCAAAGTAGTCGAGGCTTTAACACAAAGGTAGTCCTCAATCGGATCACGGAATTCGTAGCAGATATCAAAGCTCGCTGGTTTGATGTTGGCAACCCACAGATCCACATTCACCGGGACGTTGCGGTACTCCAATGGCTTGGAGTACCGCACACGGTGCTCCACAACCAGAATTTGGATCCCTGCTGGCACCGCCGAAAAAATATCAGCCTTCGGCTCTACTCCAGGGGCACCAGTGCCGCCCGGCACACCAAAGCCTGCAATGCGCGCTTCTTCCATCAGCCTGATCAGGTTGACGTTATTAACGTGCCCATAAGCATCCATGTCGCCCCACCGCATGGGGACTTGTACGCGAAGTGCAGACTCAGCCACGACTTAAAAACTTCCTTCTACATATTCTTGGCGTCGTCATTGACGAGCCCAAGTTTTACCAGCTGA
The DNA here is from genome assembly GCF_056934395.1 of Glutamicibacter sp. MOO4. NCBI lineage: Bacteria > Bacillati > Actinomycetota > Actinomycetes > Micrococcales > Micrococcaceae > Glutamicibacter > Glutamicibacter sp. MOO4. The sequence goes on along the minus strand of NZ_CM167800.1, from coordinate 112,709 downwards.
TCAAGAATACGTGCGCCGTCAGGCTCATAGATCCACCGCACACCAGGTGTGGTTCGGCGTAGTTCATTGGAACGTCCGCCTGCGAGCACCGCTTCCGAAGGGGTGAGCTGACGGATCACTATCGCCCTGACAAGTTCAGGATAACGGCGTGCAAATTCGGCATAAATCGCCGGGTCATGCTGGCCATCATCACCCACCAGAATCCACGAAATTTGAGGAAATTCTTGAGCCAGACGGCGTAGCTGATCAACCTTGTGTTGCATACCGCTACGGAACCATGAACGTTCGGTCGGTCCCCAGTCCGTAAGTAGCAGTGGGCCTTCTGGATACAGGTTGCGAGACATGAAGCGTTGCAACGTTTGCGCGACATTCCATGCGCCAGTGGACAGATAGATCGTTGGCCCACCTGGGTGATCCTGCTGAACTTTTTGAAGCATCACAGCCATGCCCGGAGTGGCCACGCGGGCATGCTCGGAGAGGACAAACGAGTTCCAAGCCGCCAGCAAAGGACGCGGAAGCGCAGTGACAACCACGGTGTCATCAACGTCGCTAATGACACCAAATTTCTGGGCCTGATCAACCACCATGATTCGAGCGGTCGCCTGGTCGCCACCATGCGCGTGGAGGTGAACTTCATGCCAGCCTGCAGGTAGGTCTACTGCTAGCTTGACGTCAATGACTCCGCCTCGGTCTGCCTGGACCTCAAAACGTTGGTCCCCGACATCAATGCTTACCTTCCCAAAAGGAAGAATGGGTGAAATGAAATTGCGGAATCCGCGGATCCCGTCAGCAATCACCTGAGCCTGCTGCTGCCCAAATTCAAAGGCGCCCGGTCCTGCCAAGACCACGCGGGCCAAAACACGAATCCAGCCGTCCTCAGGACCGGAAGAACCATATCCCGTGTAGGGAAGGATGACGGCACCCTGACCTTTGGCCTGTGCACGCTTTGCACGCCAACCGTGAAATTGGTCTTCCAAGCGTGAGGCTACGTGACGAGTTCGCTGATCAGTCGAAATGTGACTCATGCTCACAGTCTTTCATGTCACCGGCCAAGCAAGTAAAAAGACAAGCCTTGAATCGCCGTAATTCACGGCCTCAAGGCACCCCTTCCGCTTGCTGATCTGTTTTGCGGAGTGCTCCATCAGGAATAAGGGTAGAACCCTTCTCCACTCTTACGTCCCAATAATCCAGCCTGAACTTTCTCCGTGATCAGCGGGTGCGGCTTGTCCGCATCCTCGCCTGTCTCGGCGTAGGTAGCTTGGGCAATAAAATCGATGACGTCCAAACCCACCATGTCCATGAGTTCAAAAGGACCCATCGGGTGCCCAAGAGCTGTCTTCGCGGTGGTATCGATGTCTTCGATACTGGCGATACCCTGCTGGGCCAGGTTCAACGCTTCAGCATTGATAGCACCCATCATGCGGTTGGCAATGAATCCCGGGATTTCCTTGTTTACTAGTACCGGTTGCTTGCCCAGACGGGTAGCAACATCCGTCACCGCTGACACCGTTTCGTCGCTAGTTTGTTCATTGCGAACTACTTCAACACACTTCATGACCAGCGCCGGGTTGAAGAAATGCATATTGCATACCTGCGCAGGTCGTCCGCTGGCCTGAGCTACACGCGACGAAGGCAGAGTTGAGGAATTGGTTGCAAGGATCGCGTGGGCTGGGGTGTGTTCACCCAGCGTGGCGAAAATCTGCTCCTTGATATCTAGTCGCTCTACGGCAGCCTCAATGACTAGATCCGCAGTGCCCGCGCTGTGCACTAAATCCGTACTTTCGCTCAGGCGTTCCAAAGCGGCCTGAGCATCTGCTTGTTCTAGCTTCCCCTTGGAAACTCGCGAATCGGCCCAAGATTCCAGTTCCTTGCGTGCAGCAGACAAGGCGTCAGCAGAGATGTCTTGAAGGATTGTCTGGTAGCCGCTCAAGGCACAACTCATTGCGATTTGCCGGCCCATGGTTCCGGCGCCGATAACCAAAATTCGTTCAATCGTCATTGATGCTACTTTCTTCGGCACTTCAGCGGCGACTGTCAGCCCCGCAGATATGTGGTGGTCGTGTGCGTGTAAAATTCGCGAGCTGCCGTTCCTTGTTCTTTCGGTCCGTATCCTGATGACTTGGCTCCACCAAATGGAACGTGGGGATCTGCGCCTGCTGACTCCGAATTTACATGCAATATACCAACATCCAGTGTCTGTTGAGCAGTCAGGGCCAACGCAAGATTACTTGTGAACAGCGCCAAGCTCAGCCCAAATTCTGAATCCTCGGCCGCTTCGAATGCCTGCTCTGCGCCGCTGACCTTGCGCACCGCGAGAACCGGGGCAAAAAATTCCTCGCGCCAACTACAGTTCGTCCGGCCTGCTTCACCGTCCGGTAGCTCCAAGATGGTAGGTGCCAGATAATTACCAGTTTTTGGCGCTTTGCCTTGGAACCGCAGGATCGCGCCTTGGCTCAGAGCGCGGTGGATCCCCTCACGCGCCGAACTCGCAGCTTTGGCATCAACCAGTGGCCCCATATGAACATTAGGGTCCATAGGGTCACCGGTATTCCACTGTTCCAAGCGAGTGGTGAGCTTTGACATGAATGATTCGGCAATAGCTTCATCCAGAATGAGGCGACTGGTCGCAGTGCATTTCTGTCCTGTAGAGCGGAAAGCCCCGAAGAGCACTTCTTCGCAGGCTAGATCAAGATCAGCATCGGCAAGTACCACCGAGGCGTTCTTGCCTCCCATCTCGGCCTGAACCGGGATGCCGCGCGAGGCGCCGGCGGCACAGAGCCGGCGACCTACAGCAGTTGATCCGGTGAAGGACAAACCATTGAGGTGCTCGTTGGCAATAATTCGGTCCCCCAACGCACCGGGACCAATGAGCAGGTTCAGTACTCCTGCTGGCAGCCCTGCATAATCCAAAGCTTGGGCCAGGCGCAACGCCAAAATCGGCACAAGGCTGGCAGGTTTAAACACAACCGTATTGCCAAAGACGAGTGCAGGCGCGATTTTCCAAGCTGGAATACCGATAGGAAAGTTGAATGGGGTAATAATGCCCACCACGCCCAGCGGCTTGTTGGTCACCAAGATCTGTTCCCCTGGGCGCGGCGATTGGAAAACAGTCCCGGCAACGCGTTCGGCCTCACCCGAGTAATAGGTGAAAATTTGGGCTGCGCGCAGTACTTCGCCGATACCTTCGGCCCGAGTTTTGCCTTCTTCGCTGGCCAGTTCCTCGCCGAATTGCTCGGCATGCTCCTTGAGGTAGCGCGCAGCCGTGGTGAGGAAGGCCGCACGCGTAGCCATCGGGGTTCGTGCCCAGCTTTTCTTCGCTTGGTGAGCGGCTGTAAAAGCTTCATCAACATGTTCTTCACTGGCTGCACTGCCTTTGGCGAGTACCTGCGAGTTATCAGCAGCAGCGGACGAAACAATTTCTCGTCCCTTGCCCTCAACCCAAGTGCCATTGAGATACTGGTACAAGGACACCGGGGTGGAAGTTAATTCCATAGTCACATTCCTCTAGATTCTTTTTCAGAGCTCGGTTTAGCGGAAAGCCGGAACGCCGGTGAGTTTGTTGCCCAAGATCAGCGTGTGAACCTCATCGGTACCTTCGTAGGTACGTACCGATTCCAAATTGTTGGCATGACGCAACGGCGAGTAGTCCAAGGTGATGCCGTTCCCGCCAAGAATGGTGCGAGCTTCGCGACAGATCTTGATGGCTTCGCGACAGTTGTTCAATTTGCCCACCGAGATCATATGAAGATCCAAGTTTCCTGCGTCTTTGAGTCGTCCAATGTGAAGAGCCAGCAAGAAGCCCTTGTTTATTTCCAAAGCCATATCCACCAGCTTCTGCTGGGTCATTTGGTATCCAGCTAGCGGTTTGTCAAACTGCATTCGCTGCCGCGAGTATGCCAAAGCGTCTTCAAATGCGTCGCGTGCAGCGCCAATGGATCCCCAAAGAATTCCATAGCGTGCCTCGTTCAGGCAGGAGAACGGGCCCTTTAATCCTTTGACGTTTGGCAACACTGCAGAGCTGGGCAAACGCACATCAACAAGGTCGATTTCGCACTGGATCGAAGCACGCATGGAGAGTTTTTGTTCAATAGGTGTCGCAGTGAAGCCTGGGGTGTTGGTAGGAACCACAAAGCCTCGGATCCCTTCCTCGGTCTGTGCCCAGATCACCGCGACGTGGGCTATATTCGCCAGACCAATCCACCGCTTGGGCCCGTTGATCACCCAGTCGTCTCCATCGCGGCGCGCAAAAGTTTGCATGTTTGAAGGGTCTGATCCAGCGGTCGGTTCAGTCAACCCGAAGCAACCGATGGCTTCACCGGCAGCCATCGCTGGCAGCCACTCTTGCTTCTGCTCTTCCGATCCATGCTTGTAGATGGCACTCATCGCTAGCGAACCCTGAACCGAAACAAAGGTGCGCAGTCCCGAGTCACCTGCTTCCAGTTCTGCCCCGGCGATGCCATACTCCACCGCTGACCGGCCGGCGCAGCCATAACCTTGTAGATGCATTCCAAGCAGTCCCAGTTTGGCCATTTCTGGAATGATTTCCACTGGGAAGACCGCGTCGTTGTACCACTGGGCAATATTAGGTTTGATGTGCTCTTTGACGAAGCCGCGCACCGTATCTCGAAGGGCCAGCTCTTCAGTGGAGAGCAAGGAATCAAAGTTGATCAAATCTGCCGGATCAAGGATGTGTTCTGTGGTGGTCATTTTCTCTCCTCGGAGCTAAGCATGAGTAGGTTGGTCAAAGAGTTCTTGGTGTTGGCCGTGGGTTGGCGGAAGTCTGCGGTATTGGGCTGCGGAGCGCGAGAGACCGATGGGGCTGGATATCTGAGTAGTCCCTTCTCCGGTGACTTCATCCTTGATGACTGCCACCGGATCTAGGCCCAGCTCTTTAGCGAAGTCAATGGCTTCAGCAACGGAGTTGACCTTTCCTGCTGGTACCCCGGCATTCATCAGGCTGGCGGCCCAGCTTGCTGCGTTTCTTGTACTGGTGACTTCTTCTATGAGGGTTTTGAGCACCCCACGATTGGCCACCCTGGCTGAGTTGGTGAAGAACCGTGGATCCTCGGCGAGCGCCGGATCTCCGAGTTGTTGACACAGTGCAGCAAATTGCCGGTCATTACCCACCGCTATGGCTACTACCCCATCACTGGTGTTGAAGGTTTCATAGGGTGCAATGCTGGGGTGCGCGTTGCCCATACGTGCTGGCGCTTGGCCGGTGGCCAGTGTGCTGCTTGACTGGTTGGTCAGTCCGGCGAGCAATGATGAGAGCAAGTTGATGCTTACTCGCTGCCCTTGTCCACTACTCTCACGTTCGCGTAAGGCCAGCAGTATTCCGGTGACAGCGTTCTGTGCTGCCAGCACGTCTACCAGCGCTACTCCTACCTTGCTAGGCGTGGCATCTGGTTCTCCGGTGATACTCATCAGCCCACCGACGGCTTGGACCAGAAGATCAAATCCGGGCAGTGTGGCACCTTGTTTTTCACCGAATCCAGAAATTGAGCAGTAAATCAGTGACGGGTTCAGTGCTTTGAGCCTGTCGTAGTCCAGGCCGAATTTGGCCAGTACTCCGGGGCGGAAGTTCTCCACTAGGACATCGGCTTCCGCGATGAGTGCCAGCAGTCGATCTAGCGCAGCGGTGTTGGCAAAGTCGACAATGACTGCTTGTTTGTTGCGATTCACCGACCAGTAGTAGGTGCTGATGCCCTGGGCGTTGACCGGTGGAATCCATCCGCGGGTTTCATCGCCCGCGATGCTTTCAACCTTGAGGACGTCGGCGCCGAAGTCACCTAATGTCATCGTGCACAATGGCCCGGCAAGAATGCGCGAGAGGTCAACGACCTTGACTCCCTCAAGCGGTTGACTCACCACTTTCACCTCCGGCTCCGCTAAGTTGATGGTTGTTACATGTTGCATGCTACTCTATGTTGCGTAGCTCACTCATGGCAAGACTTAATGGAACTTTGCTAGGTGCAGCTAGGAAATTAGATCTTCAAGACGGTCCAAAAATGGCTGAGCTTCAAGGCCCGGAGTCCGCGAACAAATCGAACGGATCAGCATTTGCGCGGTACGCATGATGTGTCCACGCACTTCTTCGGCAGCGGCCGGGGCATCCTTAGCAAGGATCGCAGCCATAACCTGCTCACGATCCCCCGCTAACTCCTGACTGCTGCGAGCATAGGGCACGGTAGTTTGCCCATGAGCAAGCACTAAGTTGCGCAACTGCCCCACCACACTGTCCAGTTTTTTGTTGCTGGCTAATCCCAGCAGGTACAGGTGGAATTCTTTATCGGCCTCTAGGGTGGCCCTCCCGTCACCGCTCTGCCCAACCTTGATCATCTGCTCGTGCAGTTCGGTGAGCCGGGCACGGTCAGCGTCAGTAGCGTTGAGCACACCGCGCGCGGCAGCTGCCGGTTCAATGGCCAACCGAAATTGGAAGACCTCAACGATATCTTCCAAGGAGATCTGGTTGACCCGCACCCCGCGGTTTTTCGCCACAGTCACAATGCCTTCTTTTTCCAAGAGCTGCAAAGCTTCACGCACCGGAGTGCGTGAGACCCCGAGCTTCTCGGAAATGCCAATGGCCGAATAGTGCTGATCAGGGGCCATCTCCCCTGCAACGATGGCCGCCCGGATCATTGTGGTGACCTGTTCGGTCAGCGAGGCTTTAGGGGCAATCGGTTGCATGCTACTCATGAGCAGAAGCTTATCTTGATTCGTCTTGATCCTGACCATCTACCATCTGAACGTTTCCACGGGCACGATAAGCTGACACAGTGAGTGAGCAACAATCGATCCCTGAGAATTTTTTGGCCGAAGACCTGCGCCTGGCTGCGCTGGATGCAGCACGTAGCGCAGCTCCCCTACTGTCTTCTTCCTTTCGCACCGCAGTAAATGTTGAGCACAAAACCAGCACCCATGATCTGGTCACCGACATTGACCGCCGAAGCCAACAGCTCATCACCGATTCATTGTTAACTGCGGTACCCGATTCGTGGGTGCTTGGCGAAGAGAAACTAACTACCACCTCCGGCCATAAAGCCGCAGGCAAGGTGCAGTGGATCGTGGATCCCATCGATGGGACCAGCAATTTTGTTCACGGCGTAGCGTTCTTCTGCATTTCCATCGCAGCTGCCATTGACGGCCAGCTGGTGGCCGCGGTGATCATCGATCCAGTCACCGGCGACGAGTTCAGCGCGAACTCGGATGCTGCGATGCTCAACGACGTTCCGCTACGTCCGGGCACCCGTCCGGAACAATCTCGCGCCAATCTGATGACCGACTATCCCGGGGCAGAGTCACTGACTAAGGATGGCGATATCGCCTTGCAACTGTTTGGTCAGTGGATTCAAGATTTTGCCACCGTGCGCCGAAAGGTCAGCGCCGCTCTAGCCTTGGCTCACGTTGCCGCCGGCTGGTCTGATGCGACCATCGGCTTTGATACCAAAGTTTGGGACGTCGCCGCCGGAGCACACTTGGTGCGCATGACACACGGAACTTTCCGTGGGTTGGCCTACGGTGAAACCGGGTTAGCCGATCACGAGTGTCCCGGTTTTATCGCCCAAGGACCGGGCGCCAACTACCCTTCGCTAAATTCGGCAGCACAGCAGATCCATCAGTTGCGCACCCGCACGGTGCGCTAAAAATTTTCAGCGGCACCAAGCGGTGCACAAAACAAAAGTGGTGGCCTAGAACCGATAGCTTTTGCTACGGGTTCCAGGCCACCACTTGATTGCCAGTACTACTCCCTGGCCGATGCTGCTTAGAGGTGAGTCGGGGCGAACATCTTCAGCAGAGTTTTGACCACGATGACGTTTGGTCCCTCTTCGGTAAGCGCCTGCTTGAGCGCGTCACCGATCTGATCAACTTCGACCTCGCGTGCCGGAACACCGAAGGACTGAGCCAGTGCGACAAAGTCGGGCCGGACCAGCTCGGTGGCCGTAGCCTTACCAAAAGCGCCTTCCATGTACTCACGCAAGATGCCGTAGCCACCGTCATCAACAATCAACCAGGTCACTGGGGCCTGGTGTTGTTTGGCGGTTGCTAGCTCAGCGATGGAGTACATCGAGGAACCGTCACCGCTGACAGCCAGTACTCGTTGCCCGGTACCAATCGCGCCACCAATGGCCGAAGGGAAACCGAAGCCCAGACCGCCGGCACCCTGTGCCGAATGGAACTGGCCATCCTTGGCATCCCAGCAGCTCCAGCCCCAGTAGGCTGCAATGGTCATATCCCAGAAGGTCTGCATCGATGCCGGAACTGCGGCACGGATGTCTTCCATGAATTTTTGTTCTTTGCCCAGATCCTGAGCATCCAGGCGTGCCTGGATTTTTTCTAGGGTCTGCGCGACCACCTGCTGTGGTCGCTGTCCATGCCATGAAGCGCGCGAGGTGTACCCGGCATCCTTCAATCCCCGGTCCAGGAACTTCAGCGCTTCGCGGGCGTCGGCGCGAATACCAAGCGCAGGAGTATTGGACTCCAGAACTCGTGGTTCAGCGTCAATCTGAATCATCTTGCCGCGCGGTTCAAGGGTGAAGTAATTACTGGTCACTTCTCCTAGGGCCGAGCCGATGACCAACAATACGTCGGCATCTTCCATAACCTCGGTGGCGTGACGGTCTTCAACCCATGACTGCAAGGACAGTTCATGATTCCACGGGAAAGCCCCGTTACCGCCCGGGCTGGAAAGCACCGGCGCCTGCAAGGCTTGCGCCACGGCCAACAGTTCGGCCTGCGCACCGGCACGGCGCACACCACCACCGGCGATAATGGCCGGACGTTGTGCATCGGAGAGCCAGTTAATTGCTTCGCGGATCAACTCTTCACGCGGTGGGTGCTCATAGGCTTCAGCCAAAGCATCCTGCACCGGTGGCACCATCACTTCAGCGAGCAGCACGTCTTGGGGAACTTCAACCCACACCGGCCCCATGGGCACAGTGATCGCACGCGCCCAAGCATCCTGAATGGCCGAAGGGATGCCAGAGGCGTGATGTACGGTCTGCTGGAACTTGGTGACGTTGGCCGCCGAAGCTTTCTGGTCATCGAGTTGGTGCAGCATGCCCTTGCGTCGTGCACCCAGTCCATCCAGTGGGATCTGGCTGGCCACAACAACCATCGGCACACCGGTGGCATAGGCTTCCTGCAGTCCAGCCAGCGAGGTTAGCGCGCCGGGGCCGGTGGAGAGGAACAGTACGCCCACCTCACCGGTAGCGCGGGAATAGCCGTCGGCTGCAAAGGCCGAGTTGTTCTCCACTCGAGAGGAGACAAATTCCAGGTTTGAGCGGGAGAGCGCGTCGAACAGCCCCAAGGCGTGCTGTCCGGGGATGCCGAACACGGTTTTGGCTCCCAGCGCGGTGAGGGTCTCAATGACCAGGTCGCCGCCGTTACGTTGGGGCTGTGTTGTCATTACTTGTTCAATCCCTGGTTGGCGCGGAAGTCGCTGATCAGGCTGATTAGGTCGTAGGTGACGTGGCTGGCGGCCACACCGGTCAGTTCGGCGTGGTCGTAAGCTGGGGCGACCTCAACAATGTCGGCGCCGACGATCTTCAGTCCGCGCAACCCGCGCAGGATTTCCAGTAGCTCACGGCTGGTGATGCCGCCGGCTTCCGGGGTTCCGGTGCCTGGTGCGTGGGCTGGGTCAAGTACGTCGATGTCCACCGAGATGTACAGCGGGCGGTTGCCGATGCGCGCACGCAGCTTGTCAACGATTTCACGCACACCCTGGTAGTACACGTCCGAGCTGGTCACGATGCCAAAGCCGAAGCGCTTGTCATCCTCCAGGTCCTTCTTGCCGTACAGCGGGCCGCGAGTACCCACGTGGCAGATGGCTTCGGTATCCAGAATGCCTTCTTCTACCGCACGGCGGAATGGGGTGCCGTGGGTGTACTCGGCACCAAAGTAGGTGTCCCAGGTATCCAGGTGAGCGTCGAAGTGCAACATAGCCACCGGTGCACCGGCACGCTCGGATGCAGCGCGCAGCAGTGGCAGTGCGATGGTGTGGTCGCCACCGATGGTGACCAGGGTTGAACCGTCAGAAGTTAGCTCCAAGGCTTCTTCCTGAATCGTTTCGATAGCTTCATTGATGTTGAACGGGTTCACCGCGAGGTCACCGGCGTCAACTACCTGGCTCTGAGCAAAAGGCGAGGTGTCGGTGGCTGGGTTGTAAGGGCGGATCAGGCGCGAGGATTCACGGACGTGGTTGGCACCAAAGCGTGCACCTGGACGGTAGGAAACACCGGTATCAAAAGGCACACCAATGATCTTGATGTCAGCGCTCTGGACCTGGTCCAGACGCGGCAGACGGGCGTAGGTACCGGCGCCGGCGTAGCGAGGGATCATCGCTGCATTGATTGGCCCCAGCTTGCCGTTTTCCTCGATGCGAACTTCTTTCATGCTCTTGCCCTCCTGGCACTTATTCGGCAACTTCCATAGTTGCCTAATATGAAACTTACGTTTCCCATTATGCTATTTTGTTGGCGAGGTCACGTCAAGACTCAGAGCACCAAAATAGTGACTATGACGCGAATTCCGGGGCAAAAGACAACAAAAGCCGTAGCCCTACAAGGGGCTACGGCAGCATTTGACGATCCTGAGCACTGAAGGCAGAACGTCTAAAAATTCTATTCTTGGCGAAGGTACTTCCTGGTGGCTTTGATCATTGCTCGATCCAGCTCGTGGATTGCCACGCAAAAGCCGGTGGAAAGAATGAGAGATTTGAGCATAAGTTCACCGGGATCATCGGCCACGTAAACCAGCTGAATTGGACCCACAAGAACGAGAAGAACCACCGTCCAGACGGCATATGGCCAAGAAGTATGGGCTTGAGCCATTTGAGGGAAGCGTGCACGCCGCCGGATGGTGCGCATTCCGATTATCACAATCACCACAGCGATGATGACCGCGCCGATGAAAAAGAAGTTGCGCTGGGTACGAATCCACGTCAAGGTGGTGCCCGCGAGTAAACCAAGGAACACCGAAGCCCACCAGCCGATGGAGCGTAGCTGGTTCTGGGTGCCAGTTGTTTCGCTAGTACTCACGCCACTCCTATCGCTCGCCGCACCATGTGCGTACGGTGAACACACCTTTTTAGAATACGCGCTTGAACGCATCGGCACGAGTAAGGCTCCCCGGTTAGAGGATCAAGGTCCACGTCACCAAGGCCACTTCATCGGCTTCATTTTCCCAGCTATGCGGCTCGCGCCCTGGGAAGGTCATAGTGTCTCCGGCTTGGAGTTCAACGCGTTGATCCGGCAACACTAAAGTGAACCTCCCCGAGATCACATGCAAAACTTCCAGTTCACAGTCCACCGAATACAGTTCGGCTTCACCAACACCCTTGGGCGCGATTTCAGCGCGAATCATCTGAACCCGCCTTTCGCTACGCGGTGTCACCAATTGCTCAGTGATTCCTTCTCCGCCTAGGGACACCCGTGGCGCTTCGGCCAATCGCACCAACATCGTTTCAGGCACTTCAAATAGCGTTCCCACTTCAATGCCGAGCACTTCGCATAGTTTCAGCAGCGTTGAAACCGAAGGGCTGGTCAGATCTCGCTCAACACGCGAGAGAAAGCCCTTGGTCAATCCGGACAGTTCAGCAACCTGGTCGATGGTCATCCGCTGCCTTTGGCGCACCCCGCGTAGCCGTGAACCAATATTGATTGCAGCACCGGTTGATTCCACGGGCAGGGTCTTCATATTTTTGCTCCATCGCCTCTGTTGTTCCGACGCACTAGGCGTCTTCCTGCCATTTGCCTAAGTCAGCAGGCAGGTTTACCAATAGTAAACAGACCCTAGCTGGGGTGCGTCAAATATGTCGCACACCACAACAACTGCTGTTCGCTGAGCAGCCGGCTGATTACACTCGGCATATGAAGAACAGCAAAGAGCTTTTGCGTGAATACCTCAACGACGCCCGCAACGCGGTGATCTATAAAGCTCAGGGACTGAGCGATCACTTGGCCCGCAAGCCACTGACGCCCACCGGCACGCATGTTCTTGGCGTAGTGCATCACTTGGCCATCACCGAATACGGATACTTCGGCCAGTGCCTGGGCCGAGAGATCAACAACCCTTATGTGCAAGAACTCATGGACTCCGACGATCCGCAAGCCGACTTTTTACCGCCAGCACACTTCACCGCCGGCGACATCATTGATTTTTATCAACAGGCGGTCGCATTCTGCGAACAGAGCATCGCGTCCCTGCCATTGGATGCACCGGCCGAAGTGCCATGGTGGATTCGCCGCCGGCACACCACCTTGGAACAGCTCATGATTCATATGATCGCTGAAACCTCCCGGCACGCCGGGCACCTTGATATCGTGCGCGAACAGCTTGATGGCTTCACCGGTCTTCGCCCCGAAGCTCCCAACCTTCCCCCGTATTCCACAACCCAGTGGGAACAGCAGTACACGAAGATCAACCAGCTGTCCCAGACGCTAGACGCTGGGTCCAGCGCGGATGAAGGAAATATTTCAGGCTAGGACTTCACTGGCTTACTTGCACGGGAGTAGCATCGCAAGTGTTGCTTCACGAGACACGGCGTAAAGCTCCGACTTGCCGTGCACCAACCCCAGATTCATGGGTGGTTCGGATGACGAAGCGGTCCGTTCACAATTTTGTGGCCGGGCAAGAACTCAGTGAGAGCGCATCCCATGGCATATTCCGTCCTGCCCATCATCGACCGCCAAACCGGACAAGTTCAGTTCAAGGTCCAGGGCCAATGGCACATTCGATACGTGTGCGATCCAGCTCGCTTAGAATTGCTCATCGTCCGATCCGCGCGCCGCCCGATCTTTGAACCGGCGACCTCGCAGCTAGTACTTTCCATTGCTAGCTCCGGTCAGCCCGAGGGGCAGAGCATCGCTTTTAGTCTTGCCAAATTCCCAAGTCTGAGACCGCTGTCTAAACTGGGTAGCTGATCCGTTATCTGCCAAGAGAGCTGAATTCGAGATGCCGAACCAGTCAGCAACCGAACCTACCCGCGCCCAAATCCAACGTTGGCGCAAGTATCTGGCCGACGAGGTCGCTGAAGGTGCCATCTATCGGACCCTAGCCCAAAAGAAAACTGGGCAAGAGAAGCAAATCCTTCTAGGTCTGGCCGCGGCCGAAGCACGCCATGAGGAACACTGGCGACAAAAACTAGGTGTCCACGCCAAGACGGTCCGCCCCTCCTTGAGGCGCACCATCTTGCGTTTTTTGGCGCTTAGCTTCGGTTCGGTGTTCGTTTTGGCTATGGCACAGCGCTCTGAGAGCAGCTCCCCCTACCGCGATGATCAGGACGCGACCGCGCAAATGGCCGCCGACGAAGAGGTCCACGAAGAGGTAGTGCGTGCTTTGGCCACCGCCGGTCGCGCTCAGCTTTCGGGCAACTTCCGCGCCGCCGTATTTGGCGCCAATGACGGTCTAGTCTCCAACTTGGCGCTCATCATGGGTATTGGCGCCACCGGCGTTTCTTCCACTTTTGTCTTGTTCTCCGGCATTGCCGGGCTGCTGGCCGGAGCATTATCGATGGCCGCTGGCGAATTTGTTTCCGTGCGTTCTCAACGAGAGTTACTCACCGCATCCCGGCCTACCCAGGTCACGCTCACCGCGGCCCCCGATCTGAATCTGGATGCCAACGAGTTGGTACTGATTTACAAGGCTCGCGGAATGAACGATGAAGATGCTGAGCATCGCGCTGCCGAACGCATGGGCCTCTTCACCTGTGATTGCAACCCAGCCTTCTCGCTGAACCCGGAAGAGCGTTCCGAAGAGCTGGAGAATGAACATGAGGAGCTCGGCTCGGCCACCGGCGCCGCCGGCACCTCGTTCCTGCTCTTCGCTTCCGGTGCGGTCATCCCGATCCTGCCGTATATCTTCGGCATGAGCGGCCTGCCTGCCGTGATCCTCTCGGTGGCCCTAGTCGGAATTGCTTTGATGCTCACCGGCGCTATCGTAGGTCTACTCTCCGGAGCGTCCCCGATGAAGCGTGGGCTGCGCCAACTAGCCATCGGCTGGGGAGCTGCGGCAGTGACCTACTGCTTGGGACTCATCTTCGACGTACAGCTGGGCTAGAGCCAAGGAATTATTTGTCTCACCAGCGGGTACGCCGGCGTAGCGTGCTCATAGAACCAATAAATTCCATCGCTTCTTCGGCAGTATCTACCAGCGCAATTTTCTCTTCCATGACCCGGTCTGCGGCCAACGCCTTGAGCAAAGGCCAAGCTGGCATAGTTTCAGTCCAGTACTCGCGCCCTAGCAAGACCATGGGCACCACACGCGCGCCGGTGGCGTAGTAGTTTTCGCAGGCGTCTTGGAAGATTTCCTGCACCGTACCTGCAGCACCCGGCAGAACAATTAGTCCCCCGTTAGCCTGCTCCAACAAAATCGCTTCGCGAATAGAGTTGGTGAAAAATTTTGCGATCTTTGTTGCAAACAAATTCGGTGGCTCATGGCCATAGAACCACGTCGGCACACCTAATGACTGGTGGGTGCTCGGGAATCGATCACGAACGGCGAGCGCAGTGCGAGCCCACTGTGTGCGCTGGTGAATCGCATCTGGAGCCGTGGCGAGCATCTGCAACGCAGCGTCGACATCTTGTGGATCATAATCAGCCAACCAAGCACCGAGGTTGGCCGCTTCCATCGCCCCCGGTCCCCCGCCGGTAGCAACGGCACATCCTGCCCGAGTAATCAGTTGGCCCAGTTCCACGGTCTGCGCGTAGTGCTCAGATCCGCGGGTCATCGCGTGCCCACCCATCACACCAATCAGCGGTGAGTCTTTAAAGGCCCCATCGTAAACTTCGGATACCAGAGCTTGAGAGATCTGGTAATCATGGAAGGTGGTCGCCATGGCACTGTCGTTATCGGTGACTTCAGGTGTGCTGTGTTGCTGAGAGTAGGCGTAGATCAGTGCGTCCGGAACTTGCTCATAGGGCTTGTCATCAATGCCTGCGTATAGTTCGGCGGCCGTATATAGGTCCCGCTCACTGGTCTGAAAAGGTAGTTGCGTGCCTGAAGACATGCACAGTCCGCCGGTGGCCTGAACCAGTTCACGTCCCGCGGGTGAATACTGGCAATCAATAAATATCGCCTCGGACAGGTCCAGCGAACGCAGTATGGAATCGCGCTCACGCAGATCTAGTCGATGCACCCGCCACCCGTATCCTCGGGCATGGGGATTAGCCAAGGCTTCAGCAGCTAATCGGTCAAATTCGATCAGTGAAGTGATGTTCACCGCGCGCGCCGGAAGAAAAGGCCAGATATGGGACATGCGACAACGCTACGTCATACATAGGGATTATTCACACAGGGGCGCTTCAACTTTCACCACGGGCCGGAACGTGAAACGATGAGAGGATGAGTAACTCTGTTCCACCAACCATAGACGCCCGCCACTTGTTGGCCTTCTTGGGCGATGTTCCTTTCTTTTACGGAAAGAACTTAGCCGCTGAAGAAAATTCCGTGGTTGACGTGGAATTCGACGAGACGACTGGACAGATCGAGGGCACCGTACGAGCCGCCGATGAAGAGTTCTCGCCGATGATCCAAGTGCAGCAGGTCGATGATGAATGGAAGATCGAACTGTGCGAATGCTCCTGTGACAAGCCAGGCATCTGTGCACACATCGCAGCGCTAGCGATTGTGTCGAACAAGATTGCTTCCATGCCACGCCTGGTTCCTGTTGCCGAAGAAAAAAGCTCGGCTGCTTGGTCTCAGCAAATCGGGTCTTGGTTTGAAGAGTCAGAGCCCGGTCCAGCTGACGGATTGCTCGGTTCTCAACATGATCCAGTAGTGGCCATGGGTCTTCAGTTCATGCTCTTTGACTCGAAGAACACCACCCAGCAACAGCAGTGGATGCCTACTGGAACCATTCCGCATCCCACGCGCAACAAGCGTTTCCGTTTGGGTGTACGCCCCATGGTGCGCAATACCGAAGGCCGCTGGGTTCGCGGCCAGTTGCGCTGGACCACCCTAGGTTTCAAAACCTACGGCTGGAATCTCTTGCGCTCACAGCATCACTGGTTCACTCGTTTTGCTTCCATGGCCCGCAGCGACACCCAGCTGCAGTTTAAGGTTGATGAAGATTGGCTATTCATGGACGAATACGCCTCCGACCTGTTGTGGCCTTTGCTTGACCAAGCACAAGAACTTGGCATCCCTTTGATCTCAACACGCAACGAACAGCGCATTCGCATCGTCGACCCTGCCGCATTTAGCATGCGAGCCTCACTGGACGAAAAACAGTTGCAGCTCGGTGGTGTCCTGCACATCGACGGTCAGGATCTACTTCTGGATGCCGACTCCCCTAGCGGCGTCATTGCTGATCACGGTTTTTACGCTCAGCTTGGGCAGCCAGATGAAATTTGGCTGGCCCCAAGCACTGAACCCATCGCCGAGGCTCACCGCCGCTGGTACGCAGACCGCCGGCAGGTTGCTGTTCCAGTCGCAGAGATTAATGACTTCTTCGAATCGGCCTACCCTCGTTTGGCACGTCGTTTTGACCTACGCAGCGCCAGTGAAGAGTTGCAACTTCCTGCGTTGAAGCCACCTTTTGTTCAGGCCACCGTCACCTACAAACGCGATCTGAATGAGAAGGGTGAGCCAAATGATTCGGCGACCCTGGATTTCCAGGTCCGCTACCCGGGTGTACCGGATCATCACGAAGTTTATGATTTTGAAGCCGAAGAAGAACTTCGAGCAGCCGTGGATGAAGTCTTCCAGGAGCATACAGGAAACGGCAATCCTGATCTTGCACCCAAGTTCTACTCGGGTGAATCGGTCATTACCTTTGTCTCCGAAATTCTGCCTGCCATCGAACAGCTTCCAATGCTCAAGCTGCTTGAGAAGGGAACACGCCCAGTCTTCCGTCAGCTGCGTGAACTCCCCCAGCTGAAAATCAATGCGGTAAATCATGAGCGCACCGACTGGCTGGATTTAGGCCTGCTGATCACCGTTGGTGACCACGCAGTTCCTTTCTCGCAGATCGTCGAAGCGATGAGCAACGGCCAGATGAAGATCAAGCTGCCCGATAACACGTGGTTCTCCTTGGACCAACCGCTCTTCGCTAAGCTCAAGGCATTAGTCGATGAGGCGCAGGCCCTGAACGACAAGCCAAAAGAAGGCGACCTGAAGCTTACTGTCTTCCAGATCTCCATCTTTGAAGAACTTGATGAGCTCGCCGAAGGTATCGATGGCGCAGACATGTTCATTGCGCGCATGCGATCCCTGCTCAGGGTTGCCGAGGGAGATCAAGCTGAGGTCCCTCAGTCGCTGAATGCGCAGCTGCGCCCTTATCAGGTTGAAGGCTTCCGCTGGCTCAGTCGCCTGTATGAAGGCGGTTTCGGCGGGATCCTGGCCGATGACATGGGTTTGGGTAAAACCCTTCAGACCATCGCCCTGATCTTGCACGCGCAAGGTTTGTGGGACGATGAGCAAGCGTGCGCCCAGTTGCCGGCAGCGCAGCGCGAGCGTGCACCGTTCTTGGTTGTTGCTCCGAGCTCGGTGGTCTCTAACTGGGAAACCGAAATCAACAGGTTCGCTCCGAGCTTGCGTGTGGTGAGCATCGAAGGAACTATGAGCTCACCGCATCAGCTGCGCGACTTGGCTCAAAACTACGACGTCATTCTCACGACCTACACGTTGCTCCGCCTCAACGATGAGATCTACGAGGGCCAGCGCTTCGCCGGGTTGATTCTTGATGAGGCCCAGTTCGTAAAAAACCGCTCCACCAAGGCTCACCGCACCGCGGTCAACCTCCAGACTAATTTTAAGTTAGCTGTCACCGGTACCCCGATGGAAAACAACCTCTCTGAGCTTGGCGCGTTGTTGTCTTTGGTAGCTCCGGCGCTGTTCTTGAACACCAGTCGGTTTAACCGTCAGTTTGCCCGTCCAATCGAGGTCCTGGGCGATAAAGACACCTTGGTGCTGCTACAGCGTCGTATCAAGCCGTTCATGTTGCGCCGCACCAAGGAATCTGTGGTTCTGGATCTGCCTCCTAAACAGGAGCAGCAGCTGTTGGTTCGTCTCTCCGACGAGCACCAGCACGTTTACGACACCCACTTAAACCGTGAGCGTCAGAAGATTCTGCACCTGGTTGAGGATCTGGATCGCAACCGGTTCACCATTTTCCAGTCGTTGACCCATCTTCGTATGTTGGCACTTGAACCATCGCTGGTTGATCCCGAGCTTGCCGATGTCCCCGGATCCAAGCTGGAGGCACTCTTTGATCAGCTTGACGATGTACTCGGCGAAGGACACCGCGCCTTGGTCTTCAGCCAGTTCACTTCCTACCTGAAGGTGTTGGCCGACAAGCTCACTGAGCGTGGCGTGAACTTTGTGTATCTCGATGGAAATACGCGCAATCGCTCCAAGGTCATTGATCAGTTCAAGGAAGGCGAAGCGCCACTGTTCTTGATTTCGCTCAAGGCCGGTGGTTTCGGTTTGAACCTCACCGAGGCTGACTACTGCTTCTTGCTTGACCCATGGTGGAATCCTGCGGTTGAAGCTCAGGCGATTGACCGTACTCACCGTATTGGCCAAACCCGCCAAGTGATGGTCTACCGGATGATTTCCCAAGGCACCATCGAAGAAAAGGTTGTCGCTCTGCAGGAAAGCAAGCGCAAGCTCATCTCAACAGTGATGGATGAAGCCGATGGGTTCTCTAAAGCACTGACCGCTCAGGACATTAGAGGGCTGCTCGAGTAACAGGTTGATTAAATCTCTCGGAATAGGGGCCGACTGCTAGCCAGACACGATATATTCGTTATGACGGTTGATGTGCGTTATTCCACACATAGTGCACCCAGCGGTTACTGGCCTGAGCGGCTCCTCGTTCAGGCGAAACGAACGATGAAGGCGGTAATAACCGTGTCCCTGATTAAATCGGAGACGATCAGTACCCCCGATGATGACTGGATGCGCGCATCAGTCAGTACTGAAAAAGATCGTGTGGTTATCGAGGCAGGACAGGAACGTTTGTCCTTGGAAAACGATCGCCTGTTGGAAAAAGTCCATCAGGTTTTAGCTTCTCCGCTCGAAGAGATTTTTTACAACCCTAAGCACAGGATGCTATTGATTCCTGGAGCGTTCGCGGTTGTCGGTTCCTCGTTCCTACGAATCGATGCTGACGCTCAAGCGACTGTTGGCCTACGAGGCTAAGAATCGTCACTGTCTGCCCCAAGACACCCAATCGGTGCACTTGGGGCATTCTTGTATCCACAGAAACACACCGCTGTCCCGGACTGTCCGGGTCGCCCTCAAAAGGTGCTGCCACAAGCCAAATCAAGCAATCTTCGCCGATTTTTCGCGGCGTGTCATCTAGAGGCCTTCACCACACTTTCGGCGCAAAGAGACCGCAGTGTGCGTCCCGGCCCAATTCGCTTACATGCCTATTACCTTCAACGGTTTTCGCCTGTCTGTCAGCTGTGCCAAGTCCCGCATTAGGCTCAGTCGATGAGACGTGGGACACGCTCCGATTCGGGGAAATATTAGGTTACTTGGTAGTGTAGATAACTATCCGCTAAAGCGTTTCATCACTCGAAGCCCCGGATTAGTCGGTTTTTCGAGTAGAAATCTATCGATTTCGATGAGTCGCCCGGTGTCTGTTTGTGACTGCACGGAGTAATTTTTTACTCACTGACGAAGTGTCCCAGACGCCGGCTGAACGACAAGATCAAGAAAGATACGAGGAGTGAAGCTATGGAAGCCGCTAATCCACGCAAGCAACGGTTTTTTAGAAAACGTCGTCTAAAAGTAGAAGATGTCAACGTTGTTGACGACTCAATGCTTAAGAAGGCCATCGGCGGTACCGTCGTCGGTAACCTCATGGAATGGTACGACGTTGGTGTCTACGGCTACCTGGCCGTGATCATCGGCAAGTTGTTCATGCCGGACACCGTCGACCCAGCAATTCAGACTTTGTTCAGCCTCGGCGTCTTCGCCGTGACATTCGTGGCCCGCCCGCTGGGCGGTGTAATTCTGGGGCAGATGGGTGACCGCGTTGGTCGCCAGAAGATTCTTGTCTTCACCCTACTGATGATGGCACTAGCCACCTTCGGCATCGGTATCCTCCCGGATTACACGGTATGGGGTGTAGCAGCACCAATCCTGCTGGTTGTTTTGAAGCTCATCCAGGGCTTCTCCACCGGTGGCGAGTATGCAGGTGCTACTACGTTCATTACCGAGTACGCACCAGATAAGCGCCGTGGCTTCTACGCCTCATTGCTGGACCTCGGTTCCTACATGGGCTTCGCCATTGGTGCTGCCTTTGTTTCGATCCTCCAGCTGACCCTGACTGAAGATGTCATGGAAGGTTTCGCTTGGCGTATACCATTCCTGGTGGCGCTGCCACTGGGTGTGATCGCTTTGTGGTTCCGTTCAAAAATTGAAGATACTCCAGCGTTCCAAGAAGCCCAGGAGGCTGCCAACCGCGCGAGCGAGGACGCTAAGAACTCGGCGGATGCGCCTAAGGGTGTTATTGACCTGGTCAAGAGCTACTGGCGTGAACTGCTCACTGGGTTCGTCCTCGTGTCCGCCGCTAACACTGCTGGTTACGCGCTGACCAGCTACATGCCGACCTACCTGACCGAGACCCTGCACTATGACCCGGTCCATGGTAACCTGCTGACCCTACCGATCCTTGTTGGTATGTCTTTGTGCATCCCGCTGGGTGGCAAGCTCTCAGACACCATTGGTCGTCGTAAGGTGCTGTTCATCGGTTCGGTGTCCGCAATTCTTCTGGCTATTCCTGCGTTCTTGTTCATGATGCACGGCGCTGTCTGGTCAACCTTGGTGGGCTTGGCCCTGTTGGCCTTCCCAGTGACCTTCTACGTCGCCAACCTGGCTTCGTCTTTGCCAGCATTGTTCCCTACTGCCTCGCGTTACGGTGGCATGGGTATCTCCTACAACTTTGCGGTAGCGATCTTCGGTGGCTTCGCACCATTTATCATGCAGGCACTGGTCACCATGACCCAGTCATCGCTGGCACCAGCGTTCTGGGTGATGGGTACGTCGGTAGCTGGCTTTATCGCCGTCTGCTTCCTGAAGGAATCAGCACGTAAGCCACTGCCTGGCTCGCTTCCTTCGGTTGCGACCGAAGAGGAAGCTATCGAGCTGGTCAAGACTCAGGAAGAAAACCCTGACCTTGATGTTGAGGAACTCTTCGAGCAGGTTCCCGCTTTGGAGGAAAGCTACCAGCAGGAAATCGCCGATGGTAATCCGTCCGGTAAGGACATGACTCCACAGCCATAGCTTGCCCCTGGCTGCAGCTACGAGCAGTAGCCAGATCAATAACTGAATAGCAAAGAGGAGAAGGCTGCGAAATCATTCGCAGCCTTCTCCTCTTTGCTTCAACGCATCTCTTGGATTTGGCCGATCTTGGCCTCAAAAAACTAATGCCCCGGATCCGTGAGGATCCGGGGCATTAGTTTTGGAAACGTTAGCTTAGAGAGCTGCGAAAACTTCGCGCAGCAATACAGCGGTCTCCGAAGGAGTCTTGCCAACCTTTACGCCAGCAGCTTCCAGTGCTTCCTTCTTGGCCTGGGCGGTGCCAGCCGAGCCGGAAACGATGGCGCCTGCGTGGCCCATGGTCTTGCCCTCAGGAGCGGTGAAGCCAGCCACGTAGCCAACAACTGGCTTGGTGACGTTGGCCTTGATGTAATCAGCTGCGCGCTCTTCAGCGTCGCCACCGATCTCACCGATCATAACGATGGCCTTGGTCTCTGGGTCAGCTTCAAAAGCAGCCAGAGCATCAATGTGGGTGGTACCGATGACTGGGTCGCCGCCGATGCCGATTGCGGTCGAGAAGCCCAGATCGCGCAGTTCGTACATCATCTGGTAGGTCAAGGTACCCGACTTGGAAACCAAGCCGATTGGGCCCTTGCCAGTGATGTTGTTCGGGGTGATACCAACCAGTGCTTCACCTGGGGTGATGATGCCTGGGCAGTTAGGGCCGATGATGCGGGTGATCTGGTTGCCGTCGGCGTCAACCTTCGACTGTGCCAGAGCCCAGAACTCAGCGGAGTCCTGTACTGGAACACCTTCGGTGATAACTACAACAAGGCCAACCTCGGCCTCGATAGCTTCAACGACTGCGTCCTTGGTGAACTTAGGTGGCACGAAGACGATTGATACGTCAGCGCCGGTCTCGGCCTTGGCCTCAGCCACGGTGCCGTAAACCTTGATGTCCTGGTCACCGTGGGTCACGGTGGTACCAGCCTTGCGGGCGTTCACGCCGCCAACAATGTTGGTGCCAGCCTTGAGCATCAGGGCGGTGTGCTTGGTGCCTTCGCCGCCGGTGATGCCCTGGACGATGACCTTGGAGTCCTTGTTCAGGTAAATGCTCATTGTTTGCTTATCCCTCTTACTTCGCTGCGTTGGCGAGCTCGGCAGCCTTATCGGCGCCCTCATCCATGGTTGCTGCCAGGGTGACCAACGGGTGGTTAGCCTTGGCCAAGATGGCACGACCCTCTTCAACGTTGTTGCCGTCCAGGCGGACAACCAGTGGCTTGTTCGCTGCATCACCCAGGGTGTTCAGCGCGCCAACGATGCCGTTTGCTACAGCGTCACATGCGGTGATGCCACCGAAGACGTTGACGAAGACCGACTTGACCTGTGGGTCGTTCAGGATGACGTCAAGGCCGTTAGCCATAACCTCAGCCGAAGCTCCACCACCGATATCAAGGAAGTTTGCAGGCTTGACCGAACCGTGGTTCTCGCCAGCGTAGGCAACAACGTCCAGGGTCGACATAACCAGGCCAGCACCGTTACCGATGATGCCTACTTCGCCGTCCAGCTTGACGTAGTTCAGGCCCGAAGCCTTAGCCTTGGCTTCCAGCGGATCCGCTGCGCCCTTGTCTTCCAGCTCTTCGTGAGCTGGGTGACGAACCTCAGAGGCGTTGTCATCCAGGGAGACCTTGCCGTCAAGTGCGACGATGTCGCCGGCGCCGGTCTTCACCAGTGGGTTAACCTCAACGAGGGTTGCGTCTTCTTCCTTGAAAACAACCCAGAGCTTCTGGATGGTTTCTGCAACCTTGGCACGCAACTCTTCAGGGAAGTTTGCTTCTGCCACGATCTCGGCAGCCTTCGCGGCGTCAATGCCAACGATTGGGTCAACGGCAACTTTGGCCAAAGCATCTGGGCGCTCAACTGCGAGCACCTCGATCTCCATGCCACCTTCTACCGAGCACATGGCCAGGTAGTTACGGTTCGAGCGGTCCAGCAGTACCGAGAAGTAGAACTCCTCAGCGATGTCGGCGCCCTGAGCGATCATGACCTTGTTCACGGTGTGGCCCTTGATGTCCATACCGAGAATGGCCGATGCGTGCTCGAAAGCTTCATCGGCAGTCTTAGCGACCTTAACGCCGCCAGCCTTACCGCGGCCACCGACCTTGACCTGTGCCTTTACTACAACTACGCCGCCGATCTTCTCAGCTGCGGCCTTGGCTTCTTCCGGGGTGTAAGCGACGATACCGGCAAGCACGGGAACACCGTGTGCCTCAAATAGATCGCGCGCCTGGTACTCATACAGGTCCACGGGTTTGTGTCCTTCGTTCGAAGTTCATGCTGACTCGCGGCATGGCCACGGACCGAAATCCATGCCATACCTAAGAGAGCGCACCGCAACAAACGGACGTCATTAGGCGCCGTAGCCCGTGCGCACCTCTCAGACTATCCCGACTTTCTCAAAGTTCCCACTTTTACAACACGTAGAGAAACTAGGGAATTCCGCCGAGAACCAAATTAATGTGACGAAGGTAACTAAATTACTCGGTTGGCTATTCGACTATTTCAAGAGGTGCATAACGCAATAACAGTCTCTTTTCAGAATCTGGGAATTGCACCTTTGCCACCGTCTTATCGCCAGCACCTTCCAAAGCGAGAACAGTTCCCAAGCCAAACGCGGAATGCTTGACCGATTGCCCGACCTTGGGAATGGTGATGTCCTTATTTTGCACAACACGTTGCTTGGAGACTGGAGCAGCATTCATGCCGCGAGCCGGCGCAGATGACGAAGTGCCAGCACCCCAATGGGTTCCACGGTCATATCTGCTCGTGGCGAAATTCACCGCAGAATTACCAAAGCCGAAGCCCATGCCACCGGAACCCTCGCGTTTCCAGTCGATGAGCTGTTCTGGAATTTCTTCCAAGAACTGGCTCGCTGGGTTGTACTGAGCTTGCCCCCAAAGGCTTCGCTGTTCAGCACGCGAAAGATACAGGCGCTCACGAGCACGAGTGAGCCCCACGTAGGCCAAACGACGCTCCTCTGCCAGTTCCTTCTCGTCGGTCATTGAACGCTGATGCGGGAAGACGCCGTGTTCCATACCGGTCAGGAAGACTACTGGGAATTCCAAGCCCTTGGCAGTGTGCAGGGTCATCAAGGTGACCATGCCTTCCTGCGCAGCCATCGCAGCACCTTCGTCATCACTGGGCGCTTCCGGAATCTGGTCGGCGTCGGCGACTAATGCCACACGTTCTAAGAATCCGGCCAAACCACCTTCAGGATCATCGTTAACGAAGTCACGAACCACAGCGACTAGTTCAGCCAGGTTCTCCACCCGTGATTCATCTTGCGGATCTGTAGATAGACGCAAGATTTCGAGATAGCCGGTTTGTTCCAGTACTGCTTCAAGCGCTTCGGCTGGTCCTGATCCTTCAGCCACAGTTTGCAAATCATCCATCAAGGAAACAAAGGCTGCGGTCATCTTGATTCCGCGGGTGCCCAAACCAGGTGCTTCATCGGAACGGCGCAGCGCTTCCATAAAGGAGATGCGTTCTCGATCAGCCAAGGCGGCCACTGCGCCTTCGGCACGATCGCCGATGCCTCGCTTTGGTTCGTTGAGGATACGACGGACGTTGATGTCATCATCAGGATTCACCAAGGCACGCAGGTAGGCCAACGCATCCTTGATTTCCTTGCGGTCGTAGAACCGAGTTCCGCCGACTACGCGGTACTTCAAGTCCAAGCGCATCAGTTGCTCTTCTAGGGCACGAGACTGCGCGTTGGTGCGATAGAAGATCGCTACGTCTCCGGGACGCACGTCGTTTTCATCGTTAAGTCGCAAGATTTCTTCGGCAATCCAGCGAGCCTCGTCGGATTCAGATTCACCGACGTACCCGGTGATCAGTTCACCGTCGCCGCTGGCGGTCCACAGTCGCTTGTCGTTGCGGTCCGGGTTGCGCTTGATAACTTCGTTGGCCGCAGAAAGGATCGTCTGGGTGGAACGATAGTTCTGTTCCAACTTGATCGTTGCGGCGCTCGGATAGTCCTTCTCAAATTCGATGATGTTTCGAATATCAGCACCACGGAAAGCATAAATTGACTGGTCGGAGTCACCAACAACAGTCAACTCGCCGGGGGTGGTCTCCCCCTCGATTCCGGTGAGTTCACGGATTAGTGAGTACTGCGCGTGGTTGGTGTCCTGGTACTCATCAATCAGTACATGACGGAAGCGGCGGCGGTAGCTGTCAGCTAGTCGCGGGAACGCTCGGAACATGTAGACAACTTGACCAATCAAGTCATCAAAGTCCAAGGCATTAGCCGAACGCATACGGCGGGTGTATCCACGGTAAACCTCGGAAACAGCTCGCGAGAACGGATCGTTGGTGTTGATGGTCGCGGCGTAGTCCTCATCGTCGATGAGCTCATTTTTCAGCGATGAAATTTTATGAGCGATCGCCTTGGGAGTGAAACGCTTCGGATCGATTTCCAATGACTTGGCCACTAATGTGATCAGCCGTAAGGAATCGGTTGAATCGTAGATTGAGAAGTTGGACTTCAACCCAATGGCTGGGGCTTCTCGACGCAAGATACGCACGCACGAGGAGTGGAACGTGGAAATCCACATCTTTTTCGCTTTGTCTTGACCAATCAATTCCGCTGCGCGTTCACGCATTTCGGCGGCTGCTTTGTTGGTGAAGGTAATCGCCAAGATCTCATGAGGGCGCGCGCGACCGGTAGCCAGCAAGTACGCGATTCTGTGCGTAAGCACGCGCGTCTTACCTGAACCTGCACCAGCCACAATAAGCAAGGGGCCACCGGCATAGCGTACGGCTTCCTCCTGCTGGGGATTCATGCCGACCAACAGCTCTTCTGCGGTAGGCATGTCCGGTTGTGCAGTGTCCGTAGCGAAATCATCAAAAAGAAAATCCATGATGTAGCCAGTCTACGTGGCGATTAGGACACTTTTCGGTGGCCGTTGAAAAGTGCAAGCTAGAGCACGGGCATAATGGACTGTATGGCAAAGAACGTCAAGAAAACTAAAGAGTATCGCAAACCGAGTCAGTTCAATGCTCATGATCAACAGAGAGCTACAAACCCTGTTGCAGCACGAGTGGCAAGGAACGGTTCGCAGGACAACCAGTCGAATCCGATGCTCCTGATATCCGTTGGTCTAGTTGTCGGTTTGGCCCTTTTTGTCTATTACCACCTGCTGACCATGGTGCAGATGAAAGACTTGAGCGATTCGCTGTCCATGCCAGATCAGCGAGTCTTTGGCTATACCGTCGCAGATATTGAAGCTCTGCGTTCTGTGATGAATGCTGACGCCATCGGACAGTTGAACTACCTGCACAAGACCGCAGGATTCTTGTTCCCGATGTTCACGGCCATCTTCTCGATGTTGTTGTTCATTCGTTGGATTCCCAATCGCCAAACCCGTTGGTTAGCGTGGATTGCCCCATTGGGCTTTGCACTGATAGATATCTGGGAAAACTTCGCCATTGATGCCCTGTTTACCGGTGAACTCAGCCCTGGCTTAGTGGCTCTAGCTTCCATCTTGACCACCGTTAGGTGGGCTCTACTCTTCATCACGGCAGCTCTCGTACTGGGCATCGGAGCGGTGAGGGCCAACCGTGCACTAAAGCGTAAGATCTTGGCTATCCGAGAGGGTACTGAGTAGGAACAAGGGTGAGATTTACCCTCAGCATCCTAGTAAGATAGTGTTATTGGTGTTTTCATGCCCAAGCCTCTGTAGCTCAGTTGGATAGAGCGACCCTCTCCTAAAGGGTAGGCCAGCGGTTCAATTCCGCTCAGGGGCACAAGATAAAGAGCTTTGCTACCGCAATATTGCTGGTAGCAAGGCTCTTTTCGTATCACGGCAACAGCTAAGGGCACGTTCATGATGAACGTGCCCTTAGCTGAGAATAAAGTTTGAGACTAGCGAAGCAGGAGTGCGGTCGCCTTTGGCGAAAGCGAAGCATCCATGACTACGCAGGCGCCACCGATGGCTCCTACATTGGCGCCAAGTTCGGAGGTGCGAGTTTCGATTTCGTGAACACCGCGCAGAGCGAATCGGCGTTCAACTGATTCTCGAACATCGTTTTCTACCAGCTCGCGAACCTTGCCCCACTGTGGACCGCCGAAGATGATTTCGCGGACGTCCAACGAGTTGGCTAGCTGACCTGCAACTTCAGCGACCATGGTCATGGATCCGGTAACCAATTCCTTGGCTACCTTGTTGCCTTCATGAGCCAGTTCGTAGAGTCGGTTCATACCCTCTGCACGCTGTTCCGGGCCTACGATTTCGTAGGTAGGAAGCTCCAGGCCACGTTCCTTGGCCTGGGCAGAAATGTACTCGTACGAGGTACCTGCTGCGAGGCAGTCGTCAGCACCGCATTCTTCACAAATGATCGACTTGTGCCCGGTGGAGTAGTGTCCGATTTCGCCAGCGTTGTTGCTTGCGCCGTGGTGAACATCGTTATTGAGCACTAGGCCGGCACCGAAGCCGTGACCGCAGTAAACAAATACGAAGTCGTTGTTCTTTTCTTCCTTGGACTGCCATAGCTCGCCAACGGCGGAGGCGATGGTGTCCTTTTCGATGATGACCTGCAAGCGCAAGAGCTTACGCAGCGGGTTGACCAGCTCAACATCAGCCCAACCATCAAGCAGTGGTGGGTTCAGAACGATACCCTCTTCAACGTTGACTGGACCTGGAACTGCGATGCCCACGCCAACGATGTGCTTCTTTGGAATGCGAATTTCAGCGATAAGTTCCTTGACGGTGGTGGCCATCAGCTGGATCGTCTCGTTAGCGACCTCCAAGTTAGGAACTTCGATGCGACGCTCGCGCAATACTTCACCACGAAGGTTCATCGCAACGAAGCTGAGAACGCTAGGATCAAGGTGGATACCAATGGAAACCAAGCGGTTGCCTTCAAGCTCCAAAACGGTGCGAGGCTTACCTGGGCCGGATACAATCGTGCGGTCTTCTCGGACAATTCCGTCATCCAGCAAACGGCGAACGACATTTGAAATGGTCTGTGGCGAAAGGCCAGTTGAACCTGCCAGTTCCACGCGGCTGATGCCATCAGGTGCACGTCGAATCGACTCGAGAATGACAGCCTGGTTAAAGTCACCCAGGCGGCCTAGATTTGTACCCCGTCGCATTTTTACTCCATTGTTCTGTAAAGTAGATGGATCGATCTTTCTGTTCCAGCGATCCCGGTAACAAATAGCACGTGGTCTGTATACTGCGAGTAATTTGACCGCTATGAGTTACAACTAAAAACGTTGGAGATCCAATTAAGCACGTTACCACCATTAACGTATGGATTCACGCGATATTGTGTTTTAGTGAAGAAAAATTTGACGATCTCAGCGGCATGTTTAATCAACAACCAAGGAGAAATTCTCCTCGTGCGCAAACGTAGCACTACCAAGTTCATGCAACCGGGCGGAAAACCTGAAATCGGGGAATCCCCGTTACAAACTGTCATTCGAGAAATCCGCGAGGAACTTGGAATCTCCTTCATGCCCGACGAACTCAAGTTCGACGGTGAATGGATTGGAGCGGCCGCCAATGAAGACGACACTTCCATCCGCGCCTCGCTATTTTCAGCGCACTACGACGGCAAGCTCGTACCCCTAGCAGAGCTTGAAGAACTTCTCTGGATCGCACCAAAAGACGCTTTGCTTCGCGAGGACATCGCTCCACTGCTACGTGAATTCGTATTGCCCCACGCCATTGCCAACGCCGCCGGATAACCTATTCGTCCCGGCAACCCAAAACGGGCCTTTAGCTGACCGTTTAGCTGGCTTGAAGGAACTCATCCCACGCTGCATCAATATGTTGCAGCCCAGAGACTAGGTGTCCTCCCATACGTGGTCGGTGTGGTGTGGTGCGAAGCTGCCAGCCAAGTTGCGAAAGCATCTTGTCGGCCTTGCGACTATTGCACAGCAGACAAGCTGCCACAAGATTCTCCCAAGTATTCTTCCCTCCCCTACTTCTGGGGATCACGTGATCGATAGTGTTCGCAGACTTACCGCAATAAGCGCAGGTAAAGGCGTCCCGACGCAGAACACCCCTACGCGTGACATGAAGCATGTCGCGGTAGGGGCGTCTTACATAGCGTTTGAGAACAATGACCGTGGGTCTGGGTAACTGTCCGTGGGAACTGCGAACTGGAGAATCGTCGTCCTGGAGAACAATGGTGGCTTTGTCAGCCATAACCATTACTAGGGCTCGTCTAAAAGTCACGACCGCTAAGGGTTCGTATCCTGCGTTTAATACCAGTGTTCGCATGTGTCGTACTTCCTTCTTGAACCGATTGCTACCATCTGGCATTGATGGAGCTCGCGCCCTTATCGGAGTGTCTCTACGGCTAGCCTATGCGAAGATTTAGGCGATTTGGGAGTATCTGAAGAAGAAATCAATCGTTTTTCACTTTTTTGATGTTCTACGTTCACTCTATTTAAACTAACAAAGGCCACCGGACGATTGAATCGTCCGATGGCCGTCGTAAAGCTGAATTTAGCCAGCTAGGGTGTAATAACCGTACAGTGGGTTGCGCGATACATCGTGAACCAAAGTACCAACACTTGGGTTCTGTGCACCGATCATCTTGCCACCGCCGAGGTAGATACCTACGTGGCCGCCACCGTTCTGGAATACCAAGTCGCCAGGCTTAGGGCTGCTGGTGCGCTTGAACTGACCCGAGCCAAGGATGGCCGAGGTTCCGCGAGCGATGTTGATGCCGTTCTGTGCGTAAACATACTTTACGAAGCCCGAGCAATCCCAACCGCTTGGGGTGTTGCCGCCCCAGACGTATGGAACGCCAGCGTACTTGGCTGCGGTGCCAGCGATGCCGGACAGGCCAGCAGACTGTACCGAGGTCTCAGCCTTGGTTTCGGTCTTTGCCTTAGCTTCGGTCTTCGCCTCAGCCTTTGGAGCAGCGGTTGCTGCCTTTGCGGTTCCGGTGCTACGGCTCTGACGAGTCGTTGGAGCGAACGAATCCGAAGAATCGGAAGAAGTCGAGGAAGCGCTTGCAACGGTGGTCTTTGCTGGCTTAGCAGCAGTCGACGACTCGTTGGTGCGGGTGGTTGGCTCGATGTCATCAGCAACTGCGATAACAACTGGCTCTGGCTTCTCTTCTGCAGTGAAGCTTGCACGCTTAATGCTTACTGAAGCGTCCTTGTCGGCAGCAACGCTGACCGACTTGACTGCAACGCGCTCTGGGTTGATAGTGTCAACCGGCGCAGCCGAAACGTCGCGTGGTGCGGATGCCTGGCCTGGAACACCCAGGGTTACGATCAAACCGGATGCTGCTGCAACTACGGCAGCCTGACGACCCACCGAGCCTGCGTTAGACGCTACGGCCTGGGAAATCGCCTGTAGCGAATTGGTGCGTGAAACGTCGGCGCGGCGACGTCCATGTGCATGACTCTTGGTCAAAATATTGCCTCTCCTTGATACCTACGAGGTAAGCTGTCGGGTTCGAAGTGGAGTTACCTCGGTGGATTTGAAGTTTCCTTCTCTTCCACTTCACCCCTAGGGTTATTAGCCAAAGCTAATGACCCGATGTTGGTTCCCCCGCCACTGCCGTACGAGTTGTGTATAACTGCTCATTGCGTGTTGGCAGTGCTCGGTTCTCACGCAAAGATGCCCATGGGTTCCCCATGGCACGGATATAAGCCTATAGGATGATTTTTGAAATGTCACGTTTTGATCACGAAATAGTGACGAACGTCGTTATAACCAACCTGCAGGGTCTTTGAACTGACCGTCAACGATCACTTCGAAGTGCACGTGAGGCCCGGTTGAGTTGCCGGTAGTGCCCGACAATGCGATGAGATCGCCGCGCTTCACCTTGTCTCCAACCTTGACCAAAACCTTGCTGTTGTGGCTGTAGCCGGTTTCCAGGCCCTTGCCGTGATCCAGGGTGACTCGGTTACCTGAATGACCGGCCCAACCTGCAACCTCAACAACGCCATCTGCTGCGGCGTAAACCTTGGTTCCACTGCCAACACCGTAATCGGTGCCGCTGTGAATCATGAAGCCTGCGCCGGTTGGATTCTTTCGGTGCCCGAAGGTCGAAGTGATGCGCTGGCTATCTACTGGTGCATCAAGCAACCCTGCGGTTTCCTTGAGCGTGGTGACATCGCCACCCGAAGCAGTCATGATCTCAGTGAGCTTCTCTTCACTGGCGACCTTCTTATTTACTTCGGAGGACAGTGCAGCGCGTTCAACGGAAAGCTCCGTTGTGCTCTCAGGAGCCTTGACGTCGACTACAGCTGAAGTTGCGGTGCGCTGTTCGGCGGCAACTGCCTTGTCCTCTTCACCGGTGCTGCCCGAAAGCTGTGGGGCAACTACTGCCAAAGCCAAACCTGAAACCGCAGCGACTGCAGCGATTTTGTGGCTGAAGCCGGCACGAATTGGCTTACGGCTCTTGGTCTTGACGCTGGCAATGAACTCTACGTTGCTATCTGCATCAGCTGGAGCCGAGCTCGTTGCCTGAGTTTCAGTGCGCTGTGGCAATGAAACAACATTGCTCGCGGCGATCTTTGAAGCAAAGTCTTTTTGGTTGGGTGCTACACCGTAGCGCTGGTTGGAGTCGAAGCGACGACCCACAAAGTCTGCGTGCACCGGCTTAACCGGGCTGATAGCGGGAGCTGCTGTCGCAGCGCGTGATGCGCGGCGTCCGTTGGGCCGCGCGGTGGCCGAAGCGGTGATCTCTGCAATCACGTCAATCTCGGTATCCGTAGCGCGACGTCGTCCCGCAGTCTTGGTTTCGACCAAAACATTCCTCTCACTGTTACGCCTACGAAGTTAGCTGTCGGGTTCGACTATGGAGAAATGCGTCGGCCTGTAAATTACAGAACTTCACCCCAAGACGTTTGCACGTCAAAATATTGGGTCCCCCGTTGTTGCCCTCAAATATTCGTGACCTTCTTCTGACGCAGGGCAACACTCGGCGGTCGCGACAGAGGCGGATGATGCACGTCAGATCGACGACACCACTAATAAACGTTACCGGGCATCGCCTAAAGTTACAATTTCGTTATCAAATTTGAGACCGAACAAACACGTGTCCGCTGACTTCAACTGGAAGCTCGAGTGCGCCTTCGATGCCCTGAACGCGGACCACTACGTAGTCGTCGGCACGTTCCAAAGTGACAATGGCACCGGGGCGAATTCCGCCTTCATTCAGTTGTCCGAGCAGAATTGGGTCCGTTTGGATCGGCTCAGCTAGACGCTCGATAGCTATCGGGCCGATGTTGCCGGCCAGCAATGCGTCATCCAAATTCTGAACGGCATGCGAGATTTCGGCCACGCTAGGGCCACCAAGTACTTCAAGACCTGGAATTGGGTTGCCATACGGGGAGACAGTTGGCTTACCCAATAGGTCGTAGAGTCGACGTTCAACACGTTCACTCATCACGTGTTCCCAGCGGCAAGCTTCGTCATGGACGTATTCCCAGTCCAAGCCGATCATGTCCGAAAGTAGACGCTCAGCCAAGCGGTGCTTGCGCATCACGCCCGTTGCTAATTCATGACCTTTATCAGTCAGCGCAAGGTGACGATCAGTAGAGACGACTACCAAACCGTCGCGCTCCATGCGGGCAACAGTCTGCGACACAGTTGGTCCTGAGTGGCCAAGACGCTCCGCAATTCGGGCACGCAAAGCCACGATCTCTTCTTCTTGAAGTTCAAGAATGGTGCGAAGATACATCTCAGTTGTATCGATAAGATCAGACACAGTAGCCGCTCCTGGAAGTCACAACAGTTAAGTTCGCTCGATTTTTACGTGGCGTCAATAGCCCACTCTACTTGGTCTATCAGACAGTGTGCGGATGTAACCCGCCGCGCAGATGTCGTAACCGACCGTCTCGCTTTTCCCTCGAGCCCCCGCAATTTGCGAAGATATCTATTGAAACGCCAAGGCCATCCTTCAATATTCCGATTCTGGGTAATGGTGGCCTATCAGGCACTTCAAACTATCGCTACAAGAGGAGCGCGATGAGCACGGACATCCAAATTCCACAAAACCTTCTGCCCGCCGATGGTCGATTCGGTGCCGGACCCTCCAAGGTTCGCGCAGAACAGGTCCAGGCCATCGTCGACGCCGGGTCCAAGTTGTTGGGAACTTCCCACCGCCAGGCACCGGTAAAGAACCTTGTAGCTTCGGTTCAGACCGGGCTCAAAGAGATGTTTAGTGCCCCTGAAGGCTATGAAGTTCTTCTCGGCGTAGGTGGTTCGACCGCATTCTGGGACGCCGCAACCTTCAGCTTGGTTCGTAACAAAGCACAGCACCTGTCTTTCGGTGAGTTTGGTTCCAAATTCGCCAAGGCCACCGACAAAGCTCCATTCTTGGCAGCTTCCTCAATCATCGTTGGCGAGCCAGGCACCGTTCCTGAGCCAGTAGCTGAAGCAGACGTTGACGTTTACGCATGGCCACAGAACGAAACTTCGACCGGTGCAGCAGCGCCGATCAAGCGCGTGGCCGGAGCCAATGAGGACGCATTGGTTGTCATTGACGCCACCAGCGCCGCGGGAGGCCTGGATGTAGACCTAGCCGAAACCGACGTTTACTACTTCGCGCCACAGAAGAACTTCGCTTCAGACGGCGGACTGTGGCTTGCTTTTGTCTCCCCTGCGGCCATCGCCCGCATCGAGGAAATCGCAGCCACCGATCGTTGGATCCCAGACTTCTTGGATCTGAAGACCGCGTTGGATAACTCGCTGAAGAACCAGACGTACAACACCCCGTCGCTAACCACGCTGGTTGGTCTTGACGCACAGATCAAGTGGATCAACTCCAATGGTGGACTGAAGTGGGCCGCGCAGCGCACCGCAGAATCCGCAGGCTTGATACAGGCTTGGGCCGAGGCATCAGAGATCGCCTCGCTTTACGTGGCCAAGGCTGAACACCGTTCGAACGTTATTTCCACCGTTGATTTTGACGACTCGGTAGATGCTTCGGCTATCGCCAAGGCGTTGCGCGCCAAGGGTGTGGTTGACGTTGAGCCTTATCGAAAGCTCGGTCGCAACCAGCTGCGCATCGCAACCTTTGTTGCCATTGAGCCAAGTGACGTGGCGGCATTGCTTAAGTGCATTGACTACGTCATCGAGCAGCTCTAAGAAGCAGACAAAGAAGCGGGAGCTTCGAAGGATCGGTTTAGACCAATTCTTCGAAGCTCCCGCTTCTTTTATTAAGTGTTAGCTGTCTTTGCGCGTGCGATTACGCTGGGCAGCGCGACGGCGTGCCGCGGTGCGTTGCGCGGTCCTGCGACGACGAACCTGACGTCGAGCCGGCGACTTATGCGGCTGAAGCTCGTCATCATCCTGTTCCGCGTCATCATCAGCTGGTTCTTGATCAGCGCGTTCCTGGTCAGCTGATTCGCTGTCCGCCTGCGGCTGTGATGGCTCCTCGGAATCCGATGCCGGCACTTGCTCAGCGGACTCGCCGGCGGCTTCGGCAGCGTCTGCTGCCTTGGCCGCTTCAATTTCTTCCTTAGCCAAGCGGTCAGCCCATGGAACCCAGGCTGGGGCTAACAAAGAACCCTCACCGGCAATAATGCCAACTTCGCATACCGTGAGGTCCTTGGCCTTAGCCCGTGGAACCCGGGCGACAGTAGCGAACCAAGTCCATCCCTGATATCCCTTTTTATAGGAGACAAATCGATGGGTGACAAGTCGCTCGCCTTCGGCGGTCACCCCGAGGTATTCGCCGATTTCGGACGCGCTAGCAATCTCTGCCAGCGCGACACGAGCAGGTTCTACTGCGTCGGCGAGGATGGTGTCCAACTTAGGTTTACGGGCCATTATTTATGCGTCCAGATCGTCGGCTACCGCACGAAGTACGGTAGCAACCTTCTTGCCATATGCCTGTTCAGGATAACGCCCCTTGTGCAAGCTATTGGAAACGTTGTCGAGCAGCTTGATCAGATCCTCAATGAGGACGGCTTCAGCTTCCGGTTTTTTGCGCTTAGCGCGAGCCACTGAAGGGGCCTGTTCGAGCAACCGCAAGCTCAGTGCCTGCGGGCCACGCCGTCCGTCAGCCACACCGAACTCCAAACGAGTACCGGGGCGCAGATCATGAACGCCTTCAGGCAACGCGGCCGCGTTGACGTAAATCTCTTTGCCATCCTCTGCGGTAATAAAACCGAAGCCCTTGGCCTTTTCGTACCATTTAACCTTGCCGCTAGGCATGATCACTTACCTCGTTCGTTCTTAGCTAAGTTGCATAACCGAGCTCTGCCCTACGTTATGCATTTTCATTCGTAGGATTTCGCGGAGTCACAGCCGGGATTCTTCTTCGCTTCTTGCCGGGTACTCAACCTACGAAATCGCTTCAAGTCCTTTATCTAAGATTATGTCATCTACCGCGCACAATTCATCTTTGTGCGCTTTGGGATTGCTTTACGCGTTGCCTGTGCCTGAACGACGCTAAGCTAGAGGTTGTGAGCACTACATCCAAAACTATGACGGTCATTTCACGTTTGGCGATCATCATCGCCCTACTTTCGGCTCTCGCATTGATTGGCACGCTCGTTCTTTATTTTCAGAACATCGCTATCCCCGCTTTAGTGATGGCCTTCGCCGTATGGGGCCTTCCGCTGGCCTTTATCCTGGGCATCGTTGTTGTCATAGGCAATATCGTCAAACGACGCAACACCTAAAAAACAGAATCAGCTCTCGCTCAGCTAGCTCCCAGACTTCTTGTGCAAACTGGAGTTCATGAGTGCAAAACCGACTGAAGCAAAACTTCTTGTAGTTGACGACGAACCAAATATCCGCGAACTTCTCTCCACTTCGCTGCGCTTCGCTGGTTTCGAGGTTGTTGCCGCTGCCAATGGTCGCGAGGCACTAGCTGCCGTAGAAGCAGACGAACCAGACCTTGCAGTTCTTGATGTCATGCTTCCAGACATGGATGGTTTCACCATCACCCGCAAGCTGCGTGCCGCCGGCCGCCACTTCCCCGTTCTTTTCCTCACCGCTCGTGATGACACCAGCGACAAGGTCACCGGCTTGACCGTTGGCGGCGATGACTATGTCACCAAGCCATTTAGCCTGGACGAGGTGGTCGCGCGTATCCGTGCGGTACTGCGCCGCACTTCCAACGGCGAAGAAGAAAGCGCCACCATCGTGGTTGCCGACCTTGAGCTGGATGACGACGCACATGAGGTAACTCGCGCCGGTGAGGTTATTGACCTCTCCCCTACCGAGTTCAAGCTGCTGCGCTACCTGATGATGAACCCTAACCGCGTGCTCTCCAAGTCACAGATCCTGGATCATGTGTGGGAGTACGACTTCAACGGAGACGCATCAATCGTTGAATCCTACATTTCCTACCTGCGTCGCAAGGTTGACCGCCCTGAATGGCCTGCACTGATTCAGACCAAGCGTGGCGTGGGCTACCTGATGCGCACCCCAGATCGTCGCTAGGAATTCTTCGAGTAGTAAAGAGGGCTTGTAAGGTCAGCATATGAAGTCGATCCGGGCCCATTGGCGCCGTACCTCAATGAGGACCAAGCTCGTCATCGTCATGCTCGGGCTGATGGTCTTCGCCATCGTTGCCACCGCGCTGAGCTCAGCACACACGCTGAGGATTTCGATGACCAAGCAAATCGACGTTCAGCTCAACGCTTCGTGGCCCACGATGGCCTACGGGCTTAACAAGGCCTACGTTCATTCGCTGAACGAAGACGGTACAAGCTCCGATTTTGACCCAACCTTGATGGGTCTGAATAGCTCATATGCCGACATCCGCGATGCCGATGGCACGCTGGTGTACGTGATGCCTCGATCGCGCGTTGCACCGACCAACGGCTCCGATCAACCGCTACTGGATCCACAAGAGGTCCAGAAGCTTGCAGAACATCCTCTGGTGCCCTCCACCGTGCCCGGTAGCTATCGCAACTCGGCAGGGTGGCGCACCATGATGGTGCCCTTACAGAGCAGCAATCTGAACCTATTCTTGGCTCTTCCGTTGGATCATGTGAACACCACGGTGCGGCAAACCGCCGTATTGGTGCTTTCAACCGGTATGCTTGCAGCCCTCTTGATGTCCATGATCGCCTACGGGCTCACCGGCAGGTCTCTGCGACCGCTGATTAATGTGGAGCGCACCGCCTCGATGATTGCCGATGGTGATCTCTCCCAGCGTGTGAAGGACTACCCGTCAGAAACCGAAGTCGGCCGGCTCTCCCGCTCGCTGAACGCGATGCTGGCGCAAATTGAAAAGGCCTTCCTGGACCGCGAAGCCTCGGAACGCAAGATGCGCCGATTTATTCAGGACGCCTCTCATGAGTTGCGCACTCCGCTGGTGACCATTCAGGGCTACTCCGAGTTTTACCGCTACGGTGGCTTGGCTGATCCTGAGGCGATGGACTCGGCCATGGGCCGCATTGAAGCTGAATCCAAACGCATGGCCCGACTGGTCGAAGACCTGTTGATGCTGGCCCGACTTGATGAGCAGCGCCCCATGGAGAAGCAATCGGTGGACTTGCTGGTTCTTGGCCAAGATGCGGTGGAAGACACCAAGGTGAGAGCACCGGATCGAACGGTGAAGCTCGTGGGTCTAACTACCGAGCGCCCCAGCCCGGCTAGCACGCTGGGTGATGACGCACGAATCCGCCAGATCATCGCCAACCTGATCACCAACGCACTGCGCTACACCCCTGAGGGCACGCCGATTGAGATTGCCGTGGGCGTCCGGTCGTTGGTGGCTGGTGCCATGGATGCGGTGGTTGAAGTTCGCGACCATGGGCCGGGCATTCCTCCCGATGATGCCAAGCGTATCTTCGAGCGCTTCTACCGTGCCGACAGCTCCCGCCAGCGAGAAACTGGAGGCTCGGGACTAGGTCTAGCCATCGTTGCCGCGATCGTGCAGCAACATGGTGGCTCTGTGGCACTTTCCGATACTCCTGGTGGCGGTGCGACCATGTCGATTTCGATGCCGTACGTCCCCGTAGTTGAACGCCCTGAACCAGAGATCGACGACGAAAACTCAACCGGCTCATAACCTTCAGGGCTAGGTTTATCCACATTCAGCACCGCTACCGCACAGCGCAGGCAGGATCCTTTCTAGTTTGGTTGCATCGACTAACCGACACAGCCATCAAGGAAAGGATGAATTCCATGAGCACGTTCTCCACCAATACCGGTGAGATGCAGGTCAAATCGCAGGCGGTCATGAACACCATTGATCGTTTACGTCATGAAGTTTCGACGATGCAAATGAATCTAGACCAACTACAGAGCACTTGGCAGGGTTCTGCTGCCGCATCATTCCAGTCCATCGTTGTTGAATGGCGTTCCACCCATGTGCAAATTGAAGAAGCGCTGAGCAGTATTGCTGCGGCCCTGAATCATGCGTCGATGCAGTACGAGGAAGTGGAGCAGGTCAACACCTCGCTGTTCCGCTACTAGCCCTGTGGCAACAACGCGGCTGGTTGATCAGTAGGCTTAGTCCATGAGTATTCTGATCGACCCGCCGCGTTGGCCTGCGCACGGTACGCTCTTTTCCCATTTGGTTTCGGATCGCTCCCTCAAAGAGCTCCACGAATTCGCCAAAGACCAAGAAATCTCTTCTAGGGCGTTCGACAAGGACCACTACGACGTTCCTCAGGAACGTTACGCGCAGTTGGTTCAGGCAGGCGCACAAGAGGTCAGCGGTGGCCAGCTAGTGCGCACCCTGGTCTCTTCAGGATTACGCATCCCAGCCAAGTATCGTCCAGAAAAACTCGATGGTATCTTGCTACGTCGCTGGGCTCACACCCTACCCACCGAACCGCGCATGGGTAAGGAACTACTGAAAATGTGGTCCCAAGCCCATCGCTACTATCACGACCGCGTTCATCTGCTCTCTGTGCTCGAAGCCATTGACCAGCTGGCTAAGGGCAAGGTGCACAGTGAAGAACTGATGCAACTGCAGTTGGCTGCGTGGTTCCACGATGCGGTCTACGACGGCACAAGCGAAGATGAATTTAAGTCTGCGGTGCTCGCCCGTGAACTCTTGGAGGGCATACTCTCATCCGCCTCGGTTGCCCGAATCAGCGAACTGGTGATGCTCACCGCTAGCCATGATCCTGCTGAGTCTAACGTCCTGGGACGGATTCTGTGCGACGCAGATCTAGAAGTTTTGGCCCGGCCCCAGCCGGCCTATGAACGCTATGCTCAGGCGATCTATCAAGAATATGCGCACCTGCCACAAAGCGTGCTGGCTGCCGGGCGCATCAAGATTCTCTCGGCCCTGGTGTCCAAGGCTTCAATCTACGGTACGCAAGACGGACGCGAACTTTGGGAATTAGCTGCTCGTGCCAACCTGAACCGGGAATTGAATTTGCTCCACACCTGGCTCTAGCACTTGTTTTGCGCTGGTTAAGAAACTGATGGCCTGGTACCTTGTGGGTACCAGGCCATCAGCTTAGTTAATGCGCTACATCTGCAGCAGGGGGCTTATTAGAAGCCGCCCATTCCGCCCATGCCACCCATGTCATCGCCACCAGCTGGGGCAGAGCCAGCAGGTGCTGGCTTCTCTGCAACAACAGCTTCGGTGGTGAGGAACAGGCCAGCGATAGAAGCAGCGTTCTGCAGTGCCGAACGGGTTACCTTCACTGGGTCGTTGACGCCAGCTTCAAGCAGGTTCACGTACTGACCGGTTGCAGCGTTCAGGCCGTGGCCAGCAGGCAGGCCCTTGACCTTGTCGGCGACAACGCCTGGCTCCATGCCAGCGTTCAGTGCAATCTGCTTCAGTGGAGCTTCGATGCCAACACGAACGATGTTCGCGCCGGTTGCTTCGTCGCCTTCCAGCTCAAGCTTGGCGAATGCAGCAGCACCAGCCTGAATCAATGCAACGCCACCACCGGCGACGATGCCTTCTTCAACGGCTGCCTTTGCGTTACGCACGGCGTCTTCGATGCGGTGCTTGCGCTCCTTGAGCTCAACCTCGGTTGCAGCGCCGGCCTTCAGCACAGCAACACCGCCGGAGAGCTTTGCGTGGCGCTCCTGCAGCTTCTCGCGGTCGTAGTCCGAGTCGGTGTTCTTGATCTCGGCTGCGATCTGAGCCTTGCGGCCTTCGATTGCGTCGGCTTCGCCGCCACCTTCAACAATGGTGGTCTCGTCCTTGGTGATAACGACCTTGCGGGCGGTACCTAGAACTTCGAGGCCTACGTTATCTAGGGACAGGCCGATTTCTTCGGAAACAACCTGGCCACCGGTAAGCAGTGCGATGTCGGTGAGCATTGCCTTGCGGCGGTCACCGAAGCCTGGAGCCTTAACAGCAACAGACTTGAACAGGCCACGGATCTTGTTCAAGATCAGGGTAGCCAGCGCTTCGCCTTCAACGTCTTCGGCGATGATCAGCAGCGACTTGTTCGACTGCATGACCTTCTCCAGCAGGGTCACCATGTCCTTAACCGAGGAGATCTTGGAGTTCACGATGAGGATGTATGGATCCTCAAGAACGGTCTCCTGGCGCTCGGTGTCGGTGACGAAGTAAGCCGAGATGTAGCCCTTGTCAAAGCGCATACCCTCTGCCAACTCCAGCTCCAGGCCGAAGGTGTTGGATTCTTCAACGGTGATAACGCCCTGCTCGCCGACCTTGTCGAGAGCTTCAGCGATCAGGCCACCGATTTCGGTGTCGCCTGCGGAGATCGAAGCGGTAGCAGCGATCTGCTCCTTGGACTCGATCTTCTTAGCAGCAGCAAACAGCTCAGCGGTGACGGCTTCTACAGCCTTGTCGATACCGCGGCGCAGTGCGATTGGGTCAGCGCCTGCAGCAACGTTGCGCAGACCTTCCTTGACCAGTGCCTGAGCAAGTACGGTTGCGGTGGTGGTACCGTCACCGGCAACATCGTCAGTCTTCTTGGCAACTTCCTTGACCAGCTCTGCGCCGATCTTCTCGTAAGGATCTTCGAGATCGATTTCCTTAGCGATGGACACACCGTCGTTGGTGATAGTAGGGGCGCCCCACTTCTTTTCCAATACGACGTTGCGGCCGCGTGGGCCGAGGGTTACCTTTACCGCGTCAGCGAGGGTGTTCAGTCCGCGCTCGAGTCCGCGGCGTGCTTCCTCGTCAAATGCAATCATCTTGGCCATAGTGGCTTTCGGTCCTTTCGGGACGATTTTGCGAAAATGCAACCGACAGACAGCGCCCGCGACGGACGAGTTCTCCGGTGCGGCATCTGGCCAGCGACCGTTTCAGCTCTCGCTATCTGAGGTATTCTCAGCACCCTGCCCGTACTTGGCTAGACCGCGGCTTCAAAATTCCAATAGGAACGCAAAAGCCGACCGGCGTTAGCAGTCGCAACGCAAGAGTGCTAATACAAATATTGGCACTCTCGCATGGCGAGTGCAAGCCGATCGGCTCTGAGCGAATTGAATTGTTACTGAATTATTTGTTCAGTTCCAGCGGGTCATCGGATCCGATGACCACAGTGACTCGATTAGGGACGTTCTCGGTCTGCAAAACATCGTCAATATTTAGGGCTTCGGCCGCTTTTTCTGCGGTGATCCGTTCGGCCTCTGACATGTAATAAACCGTCGAAGTCTCGGCAGGCTTGTTCCAGTTGTCGGTCACGATGTTGGTGAAGCCGGCTTCAGTCACGGCTTCTTTGCCAGCACTGGCTACCCCAGCAACACTGGCGGCGTTGTAAACACCGATGCGTTGATCAAACAGGACATCTGCGTCATCAATGGTGCTGGACTCAGAAGCGGATTCGCTGGAGCTTGGCTCCTGCGATTCATTTTCATCGGTGGGCGAAGTGCTTTCGCTTCCACCGGCTCCGGCGATGCTGTCCTTGAGTTGCGGAGCAAAGACAAAGGACGCAGCACCGATGATCAGCACGATCACGGCAGCCAACACTACCCACAGCAACTTGCCACCGGTCGACTTTGAGGTAGCAGACTGCGCCCATCCGTGTGCGTGGTGTGAACCCACACGGGTGTTGAACTCCGGTACGCGATCAAATTCGTCACGCGGGTAGTTGGTCATTCTTGTCCTTGCTCGAGGTCTAACTGGTCACGGCAGGCTGGGTTATCTCCCCGAGCCGACCTTACCGCCCACACGACGTTTTGTTGAACGTGTTCTGCGTAGTCGCTTTACCAGCATCGGGTCGTAGGCCATGGCCGCATCCGTTTCTATCAGCTGGTTCAGCAGCTGATAGTAGTTGGTTGGAGACATAGAAAACTGCTTGGTGATCGCTTGTTCCTTGGCTCCCGCATACTTCCACCACAACTTTTCCAAGCTCAGGATCTGTTGTGAACGCTCATCAAGTTCCGAGTCTGGATTCATTACAAAATCTGCCAATAACTCGTTCTCTGCCATGCGTTCTCACCTCGGTCCTCAGCTCAGTTTTTATGTGTCTCGGCCATGCTTGTACTCCACCGTTGGTAGACATACCACCGATATTCTAACCAATCAGCATGCCTATCGCCGTGTGGCCGGGCACAGGCACGCCAGAAAAACGGCACAATTGCACCTATGGATGAAATGCAACAAGCCCTTTTTGACGCTCCACTGCCCCCGCAGGCTGCGGTGTATGCCCCGGGTGATTTCCCCTTTTTCCACGGAGCTCAATCCATGTCAGATCAGGGTTTCATCGCCACTGATTGGGTAGTACCGCTATCGGCTACGGACAATATTCTTCGTGATCTAGCCATCAAATTGGCCGAACGCTCCGCTCAGGGCGAAGTGATCCTGCCCGAGCCTAAGGTGATGTTTCGCGCACTGGCATTGCCATTGGCCGAAGTCAAAGTCCTGATTATTGGCCAAGATCCGTACCCCACACCGGGGCACCCCAATGGTCTGGCCTTCGCAGCCAATAAGCCGGTCCGCCCATTACCCCGTTCGCTGGGCAACATCTATAAGGAACTTCAGGCTGATCTTGGTATCGCTCCGGTCGCTCATCCGGACCTAAGCGCCTGGCAGTCCCAGGGCGTACTGCTGCTAAATCAGGTCCTGTCAGTGTCCGCAGGCCAGGCCGGGGCGCACCAGAAATTCGGTTGGGCTCCGGTTATTGAGGCGATCTTGGCAGCCCTGAACGAACGAGCGAATCCTCCGGTGGCAATTCTGTGGGGCAACCACGCGCAGAAGCTCTCCCCGTCGCTATCCAACGTTCCCCAACTGCGTAGCGCCCATCCCTCACCGTTGTCCGCCTCGCGAGGATTCTTTGGCTCAAAACCGTTTTCAGAAACCAATCGGCTCCTATCCCTTCAGGGACAGAAGCCGATTAATTGGTCGTTGCCGGTAGCTTAGCGTCGACGGATTCGCCGACGCTCACGACGAGCGTTCGAAGTCAGTGGGCGACATAGCGTTTCGCCAAAGACGACGCCTCCGGCGATGGAAAGCATGATGGCCATGGCGTTGAACATTTCAACCAGGCCGGTGGACATGTCATCAACGTTGATCACGATGCCGTACATGGCACGGAAAATCATCAGACCTGGAAGCAGGAACATTACCGCTGGGGCCGCAAGAACTAGCTGCGGAGTACGCAGCTTGTCCGCGGCAAAACGTGCAGCAAAGCCGACCACCGTGGCCACGAGTGCTGGAACCGCACGATCTCCAAGCCCCATGCTCTCAGCCAACATCTGGACCAGATAACCGCCGATAGCAATACCGGCAGTCGGCAAAAGCAAACGCACAGCGCTCTGTTCAGAAATTGCACCGGCCACAATGGCCACCGCAACGAGCAGCAGCAATAACCAGGCCGGATACTCGGTGGTGACAATTTGGTGTACGTCAACCTCTTCGCCGCCGAGCAGATCCGAAACAACCAACGCCGCAGCAATTCCGCTAAGAATCGCGCCGTAGGTCAAACTTGCTGAGAACAATCGCCCTACA
This sequence comes from Glutamicibacter sp. MOO4, assembly GCF_056934395.1. Lineage (NCBI taxonomy): Bacteria > Bacillati > Actinomycetota > Actinomycetes > Micrococcales > Micrococcaceae > Glutamicibacter > Glutamicibacter sp. MOO4. The sequence continues at coordinate 68,663 of NZ_CM167800.1, read as the reverse complement.
GCGGTCACCGGGAACCCATTGATGGCATCTTGCAGTGCCGAGACAAACCGTCCGGAAGGAAGCAAGAGCAGGATGCCTCCTGAGACCACGAGCGCGGGGTCCAACGGCGCATGAAGCTGATACCCGATCAACGCGATTCCGGTAATCACCATGGTTGAGGTTGCGATGGTGAAGAACTCCGGAACCCGCCAACGCGAGCCATAACGACCGATCTGGGTGACCACACTCGATGACACGATAGCCACCAACGCGCCAGCCCACGAGCCGCCGATAAAAAGCACAAATGCTGCCGCGAACAGCGCGCGTCCGCCAGCCACGATCCAGCGTGGGAACGGTTTTGGGCGACGGGTAATTTCCTTCAGCCTTTTGGCCGAGGCACTACGCGATACGCCGCCAGCAATGATGTCCGAGACCAGCTCGTGGACCAAGACCAAGCCTGCATAATTGGACGTATATGAACGTACTACGCGCAGCACCGAGTAACTTTCGGCGTCTGGTGGGCTGTAGTTCAGATGCAGCGACTGGTTGGTGATGTCAACGTCTAGGTGGCTCAGGCCCAGGGCAGCGGTGACCGCGATGATGCTGGTCTCCACTTCCAAGGCACCGGCACCATAACGAATCAGGGTCTCCCCGAGGTCCAGTGCAAACTCCATGGTGCGCCGAGAAGAGGCATCCTGCTGGTCGTTGACCTTTGGATTGGCATAGGGCGTACCCTGCAGGCGTTCAACAATGTTCAGCGCCTGAGTTGGAGGTGTGTCCGAAATCCACATTTTAGCCAGCAACCGACGTGCCACAGGGTTGGCACGGGTAGGCATCAAGGTAATGCCGTCGTCGGTAGTGTGCACCTGACCGGTGCGCCACTCAATATCTGAAGCGGCAGCTGCCGAAACGCTGGCACTAACCGCCGTATTTAGCGGTAGTTCAGAAGCGGTGGGCTGTTCTTCGATAGGCTCATCCGGGTGGAATCCCAGGTTGATTTCACTGGTGGATATCCGTGGCAACGCAGTCGCCGATGGCGCTGGATCATCACCCATCTGCCCTGACGGTACGCCGTGCTCTTCGTCAGATCGATGCGCCACTAATCTTGCCCCCTCAGCCTAAGATTTCCCATGCAATTTACGATACAACCGATGGGCAATAAGTTGTGCCGAACGGGCATAAATCACTAGGTAGCGCCGAACACATTTTGCACTGTTTTTTAGCTGCGGAATATCCCCGGTCGCGCGGTGGTTGAGAGACAATGAACTTAGATGTGTTTGCATGCAATTTGAAAGGTACTCATGAGCGACAACCTGCTCTTGCCGGAGATCGGCGTCGAAACTTTTGGTGACATTACTCAGGACGCCGAAGGCAACCTGCTCAGCCACGCACAGGTCATCCGCAATGTCATTGCTGAAGGACAAGCAGCTGAGGCCGCCAACCTAGACTTCTTCGGCGTTGGCGAACACCACCGTGACGACTACGCGGTTTCCTCACCAGAAATCGTCCTGGCCGCACTGGCCAGCACCACCGAACGGATCAAGATAGGAACCGCGGTGACCGTACTTTCCAGCGATGACCCGGTCAGAGTTTATGAACGTTTTGCCACCCTTGATGCCATTTCCAATTCACGCAGCGAGCTCATTGCCGGACGCGGTTCCTTTGTTGAATCCTTCCCACTGTTTGGGCTGAACCTCGACGACTACGAGAAGCTCTTCGAAGAGAAGCTGGATCTCATGGCCAAATTGCGCCACGGCAACCCAGTGGTTTGGCATGGCCAACATCGCGCCGCTCTGCGCAATACTCAGGTCTACCCACTGTTGGAAGATAAGCCTCTGACTACCTGGGTTGGTGTGGGTGGCTCTCCACAATCGGTGGTTCGAGCCGCACGCCATGGCCTACCGCTATTCTTGGCAATCATCGGTGGACAGCCTGCGGCATTTACCGGGCTGGTTGATCTGTACCATCGTGCGCTAAAGGAATACGGCCATAGCGAGCAACCAGTGGCGGCACATTTCCACGGACTTGTTGCCGACAGTGATGAAGAAGCACTTGAAACACTCTGGCCGCATTACCAGCGCACCATGAACCGCTTGGGCTCCGAGCGCGGATGGCCACCGGCAAGCAAGATGACCCTCCAGGCAGCGATGGGCCCACGTGGTGCCATGATGGCCGGAAGCGGAGAAACCGTGGCCGCAAAGATCGCCTCGGCAACAAAACTTCTGGGACTCTCGCGCGCAGACATTAAGTACTCCGCCGGCACCTTGCCGCATGAAACGATGATGCACAGCATCAAGCTCCTGGGCCAAGAAGTAAAACCACGGGTTCATGAATTACTGAGCGCCTAATCCCGGGCCTCGCCACCAACTGCTAGAACAGCAAAAAAGCCACCGTCACCGGTGGCTTTTCTCGTGGATCTTACTGGACTCGAACCAGCGACCTTTCGCGTGTGAGGCGAACGCTCTAACCAACTGAGCTAAAGATCCATATTGCGCTCTGACCACGGGGTCAAGCACCTCAACGATCTTAGCCTTTTCATACCCCTGCACCAAATCGCGCACCAACTCCGGGCGCCAATCACAAGCTACGAAGCACAGCAAAAACACTCATCAGATCGTTTCTTTTCTCTTCACCAAAAAAGTACCAAAAAGCACTTGTGAACGGCACAGTTCAGACCGCATAATTTTCCTAGCTCATCGAGCGCAAACTGGACCCTACAAGGAAGTTGCCGGAAGCCACCGGCATCGGTCCTATCAAGGCCAACGAATCGGCACAGCGGTTACTGACCGCTGAGCCAAAGCCTTCTTTTCGTTCGTTCTTTTCTTCTAGGACCACACCCAGTGTTTGAAAATCTGAACTTCTCTTTGTCACCGTTGCGCCTCGATTCGGCGCAACTCGCCGAGCTGGCACTGCTGTACCCGGTCATTGACCAGCGCTGGCAACAGAAATTTGATCGTCTGGAACTACTGGTTACCGTGCGCGATCAAGGCAACTTGATCGCTGCAGGGTTAGTTCACGACTCGATCCTGGCTCCCACCGAGGTCATGGACGCGGTAGAGCTCGGCTGTATGGCAGTGCGGCCCGAATACCGTCGCAGAGGAATTCGCCAGCATGTCACCAACCTGCGTCTTGAATTTGCGGTGCGTTCTGGGAAAACGCCCATCAGTGTCATCGATGCGCAGAACCCGGCTTCGTGGGCCTTTTATGAGCGTTCCGACTTATGGGAACGCGAGCGTAGTTTTGAGCAAGACGGCCGACTGAAATTCATCTACCGGGCAACGCAAGCTGCGCGCGGGTGGGTGGACTCTTTGCCTCAGGCCGCCGAGCGTGAGGCACGTATTCTCAGCTACACCCCGAGGCCTAGAACAGTGCGTCTTGTTGCTCATCCACCCATTCGTGCCCTGGCAGCGGAGCCACTTCACCCGCTCGGCGAGCGCGAGCTGCTTCATGCAGGTCGATGGGTGTAACTTTGAGTACCGCGTCCACCATGGCGTTCAGGAACTGTGGTGCTGCAATATCTTGGGGCACCGCCGGGTGCACACAACGAACTTCGGGGTCTTGTGCCTCATCGTCCCAGTCCACCAGCAACAAGCCGGTGGCGGTATACCCAAAGCCGTCGCCAAAGTCGCGCAGCTTTCGAATCATATCCACGGTTCGACGGAAAGCTGCCGGTTCACTTTCGAGGATGGTTGCCCGTTGCACAAAGAAGAACCCTACAGCCGCCAACGGATAACGGGCCCGTAGATTCGCAGCGTCACCATAGGCTTCCTCATACCGGTTAGATAGGTTCTTGCCGAAGGAGGAGGTCATGGCCTTGGTGCTCAGCAGCAGTTCCGGTCCGGTGGACCAATGGGTCATCACCACGTCGGTCTGCTTCATATAGGCGCGACCTAAAATTCTCGCGTCGGTACTTCCGGCTTTGCCGTTCATGATCGATTCGTGGACTTCATCGGCTAGGCGTTCAGGCAGCTTGCGAAGTAGGTCCAAGATATCGCTGGAGAGGACTCGTGGTGCTTCGGGCCGCGGCCAGACGAGGTCCGCGTCAAATCCGGCGCGACGTAATTCATGCGCCAACCAGGCGTCAACGCCTTGGGCGAAGCGGCCCGAACGGGTTACCGCTTTGGTCCGTACCGGAATGCTCAAAAGCTTTTCAAGTACGGCGTAGGACGGGTTGAATTCTTCGGTGACTGCCCCGTTATTCAACCACGGTGAATCTTTTGCCGCCGACATCAGCGTTGTATCAAACTCCGCAAATGCCAGGGTCTTTTCGACCGTCGGATTAGCCACGTTTATCCCTTCACCGCTTTGCTTCTTGCCTTGCGTCGCTCCAGCATGTGCTGCCTTGCGGCACGCAGCGCTTGAACTGCGTCCTTATCCAGCTCAAGCATGCTTCCTAGCACGATCTGGTCAACCAGGTCTGTTGCTTCTTGTTTGTGGCCTTGGGCCAGCAGCTGGCGAACCGTATCTTTGATGGATCGCAATTCGTGTGTGTGGGCCTGCACCATGGTGATTGAAGGAACCGGAAGCACGTCGGCTTCTCGCGGTTCAACCTTCAAAATGCCACCACCGTAGGAACGCCCGATGATTTCTGCACCCAACATGGTCAGTGTATTTAGCGATGCCAACGGCAAGAGCTCACGGCCCAACTCACGCACATCGGCGCCGAGGTATACGCCGTGGATTGAGTTGATGTGGTGCACTCCGGCTTGGTTGGTTGTCAGCCGTGGTGTATCAGCATTCATGTACGTCATGAACAGGTCAGGAACCGAAAGCACTGGAACCCGCCACCACGGCGAGCGCACCCGGCATTTGTAAGCTTGGTCCACCGCCTCCAATTCACCACTGGCGATAAAGCTTTCACCAGCGGTGCTCGGGTTAGCTGCCGGCCTAAAGAGATAGGTTGCCGAACCGTGTTCGCCCAAGCGCTGCCACATCGCCTCGTCAAGTTCTAGGCCACGTAAGTGCCTGGAACCTGGTGGGGAGATACGAATCAAATCCTGCTCAGCCAAACCTAGTTCTTGGACTCGTTCACGGCTCAGGGTAAACCATTTGTTATTGCCGGTTACCGCTCCCAGTGAGGTTTCGCCCCACGCCTTGAGCGTGGACAAATGCCCGTGGGCCAAAGCGGAGGAAAGGATTGATTGGGCTTCGATGCCCACCAATGAGCCGGTCCAGCGCTCCGCTTTTTGTACCGGGGCATGCTGGGTTCCGGCGCCCAACTGCGCCAGGTCTTCAGCGTTGCGGAATTGATGCAGGTTGAAGTGAGCTGTGGGTCCTTGCTGATACCCCTCGGCCAGCAGCAGCACTACTTCTTCTTGCGCGTCAGCAAAAAGGCGCTGCTCAAAAACCACCAAATGTACGTTGGCAAAACGTTCGAGCAACATCTGGCGCACCGACCCGGCATAGTTCACAAACATCAGCTCAGCAGGCAACACAAACGCCATCCGGCCACCCTGAGCCAAGAAGCTGGTTGCATGAACCACAAAGGCCGCCCAGATGCTGGCCAGTTCGTTCAGTTCCACTCCGGCTTCTTTGGCCGCAGCTCTGGAACGCTGGCGGTCTACTCCGCGGTGCAGTTGGTATCTGACGTACGGCGGGTTGCCGATCACCACGTCAAAGTCGCTGGTGCCAGCTAGCTCAAAAAAGTTCGCCTGTGCGATCTGGGCATTGATCCCCTGCGCCCCAAGACGTACCCGAGCCTGTTTAACGGTTGGTTCGTGCAGTTCATAACCTACGAGCTGCGCCGATGCCCCGGTACCGGCCAGTTCTTTGTGGGCCGTTTCAAGGAATTGCGCCTCGCCGCAGGAGGGCTCCAGAATTCTGGTCCCGTGGCCCTCTAGCGCCCAGTGCGCCATAAATGCAGCCAAAGGTTCCGGGGTGAAGTAGGCACCGCGCGCATGGCGGGCGGTGGCCTGTTCTTTTGCTTCTTTACTCAACACGCATTGATCTTTCCATGGCGGCCAGACAGTTTGGCTGGACGCAAATGACCGAGATTTCTAGCCCTAGTGGGCGGCTTCGGTCTTACCCTTGTTTTTAAGCTTTCCGAATCCCAGAACGATAACCGTGACGATGCTGCCCAAAATAAAGCCAGCCACGCAGCACAGCGCAGTATTAACGCACCAGCCAAGCACCGCACCGGCAGCACCGGTTGCATGATGCACCTGCTCTTCGAGGTGGTGCACAAAGCCGTAGGGCGCATGCAAGCCAAGCTCATCCATGCCAACAAGAATCAGGTGTCCACCGACCCAAAGCATCGCGACCACGCCGACCTTGCCCAGCACGGACATGACAATAGGCATCCCCTTGACCAGGCTGCGGCCGATTTTCTGGGTGAGCTTGCGAGACTTAGCAGCCATATGCAGGCCGATGTCATCCATCTTCACAATGAGCCCGACCGCTCCGTAGACCACCACGGTCATCAGCACGGCCACGGTGATCAGGATCAGTGCTCGGGTGAGGATTGGCTCGTGAGCTACTTCGTTCAGCGAGATCACCAAGATTTCGGCGGAGAGCACCAGGTCGGTGCGTACTGCCGAACTGATAATGCTTTTTTCATCGCGTTCTTTGCCTTCTTCGCCTGAACCGTGGTGCTTGATCCAGCCAAGGGCTTCAAGAAGTTTCTCTGCACCTTCGAATACGAGGTAGGTGCCGCCGAGCATCAGGATGGGGGTCAATGCCCACGGTGCAAAGTACGAAAGCAAAAGTGCGACAGGCAGAATGAACAGCAACTTGTTGCGGATGGAACCCACCGCAATTTTCCAGATGATGGGTAGCTCGCGTTTGGGAGACAGGCCTTCCACATACTGTGGGGTGACCGCCGCGTCATCAACCACCACACCCATGGCCTTGGTGCTGGCTTTTGCGGCGCCGAGCGCGATGTCATCCATGGACGCCGCAGTGACTTTCACCAACGCAGCTACGTCGTCCAACAGTGCTACAAGGCCTCCGGCCATTTTTGGCTCCTTCAAAAGCTGAGCGCTTGGCCCGTTGGCCCCGGCTCATGGATTGTGGTCTTGCAATAATTCTACCGGCGACAGCGATTTGCCTTCTGCAGGCTCGACGCGAGGAGCAGTGATAGCCCGATACAGAAAATCCTCGGAATCACCAGCAAATCTGCCGCCAATCCGAGGATCTAGTGGAGCCCCCTACCGGATTCGAACCGGTGACCTTCAGTAATGTGCCAAAACCGCGTGATCTTGCGGAAAAATGCATGTTTTCGCGTCCTAGGTTGCCTTTTACTTGCCGCTTAAAACCCACATTTTCCCGCACTTTCCCGGTGCGTCATTTCGAAAACGACGAGTAAAAGACAACCTGAGGAGTGATCACGCTTGATCAGCCTCATGAATGGCTTCGCCACCCAGGCAACGCGTCGTTGAGCGCAAGCTCACGCCATGAAAGCATTTTACCTTCGCTTCGAGCTTGATGCTGATTATGAAGCCACACCCCAAGCGTCCGTTCATCCTCGCTCTTGAAGCTCTTGTAGCGTGGAACCTCGCCGTGCTCCTCAACAAAGACCGTTACCTTCAGTAGCTTCTCTTTCCAGATGGCGTCAGCACGTTCTTGCTTCAAGTCACGATCCCACCCAGCTATCTGAGCTAGAAGTGCCAGCTTGATTTGAGGCAGTTCGCCAAGCCGTTTCGCCCGGCGTTGTGCCAAAAGCCATTGATGCAAGTCATCTTCGCCGGGGCTCGTACCGGTACCAGGCAAGCGTTCATGGGCCGCAACAAAACGAATCACAGACGTCAGCTGCGCTTTCCAAGCTGCCGTGGGTAATCCTGCGCCCCTGGCAGCAAGTGCTTCCTCATGCCGTGCACGAGTGCCTGGTTCATATTTTTCACGGGCACGAAAATGGGCATGCAAGGTGGCTGGGCCACGTTTGCAGTGCGCAGAGAGCTCTGCGACCGTCAAACCAGAAGCGTACATTAAGTCCCATTCGGGGTGCCGTGATACCGACCAGCTCGTCATGGAGAAATGCTATAACGATCTTGCTATTTGGTGAAGCGATCCTTGGGCTTTGGTTTCTTGATGCAGCTCAACGACTTGCTGACGATCTTGCCAGAAAATCAGTTCAACCCTGAACAGCCTGTCTAATAGTTCTCAGCTACGTAAGCGTAGGCGTGATCAAACAGGTCGCCCTGCAACGGCAAAGAATACTTGTTCAACACCAGACGGATACTATCTCTGACCTGGCGGTCGCCAGCCTTCGTTTTAGCCCAACCATCCCAACCAGTACTGACATGTCGCACCACCTCGTCAATCTCAGCGACCACCTTATCGAGCACCACTGGTGTGCCCTCAGGTTTGAACTCGTTGAAGATCTGTGTCAACGCCCCAATGTTCGGGTCAGGCAAAATGTTCAGCCCAGCTGCACCGTTACTGTCCTCAGCCTTTTCAGCAGCAGTCAGATCCTTAGCCAGCTCCAAGAAACTTTGAAGCAGCTCCACACCCTCCTTAGCCTTGGCCAAACGTTGCTCACGCAAACGCTCCAACCGTTCAGCAATCGACTTGTACACCGGATGAGTGCCATGATCTCCAACCAGCCGGCGCTTCAGCCGGTTAGCAATATTGTCGATGATCTCCTGTGGTGAAACAGTAATCGTCTCACCCTTACCGGCCGCAGGATCAATCACCCCAGTAGCAATCAACTGCTCAATGGTGTCCTTATCTGCGATGACCAAATCAACGCCAGGGCGCACCACGGTGACATCACCAATATGGTCATGCACCAGGTTCATGGTTTTCGCACCAAGCTTCGCCCACAACAGATCATGCGAACTAGTTGGCTCCAACGACAGATAAATCTTCGCCAACCACTTGTAGTCGGCCCGGTACTGATCCAGCCGAACATGAGGGTGCACTGACTCCCACAACCCTTGAAGCATTTTGAACTGCATCATGAATGCAGCCTGCTCCTTCTGATTGGGCAGACGCTCCATCGCACTGTTGAACGCCTCAAAGCCAGGATCCAAACGGTTGATCCCCACGAAACGCACTAACGTGCTGTCCAGTTCAACCTCGAACTGGTCAACCAACGTTTCCTCGTCCATTTCTTTACGGGCAGCTTCAGGGTTCGCTGGGCTCATCGCCCGTGCAAAACCATCACCCAAACCCACATAATCAACCACCAAACCGTGCAACTTCTCTTGCCCGGTCTCTGGGTTACGCCACGTACGGTTTGTCCGCGTAATCGTCTGGAACAACGTGTGAAGCTTCATCGGCTTGTCCAAGTACATGACACCTTCAATGGGTGCATCGAAACCTGTGCCCAACTTGGACGTGACAATCAGGAATTTCAGGTTAGTACCGTGGTCTTTGAACCGGTCAAGCAACCGTTCTTCCTGATCATCAGTCGTCTTGAACTCAGCCCACGCCGGATCATCTTTCGGGCTCACCGACATGACCACTGCCGCTTCATCAGGCTGGCCATTGCGCAGCGCCAGCTGCCTCGTAAGTTCACGGTGATACTGAACGCACAACCCACGATCGAACACCACCACTTGTGCTTTCATGCCCAACGGGTCAATCGTGGAATAGAAGTGGTCAAGAATGTCTGAACAAATTTTCTCTACACGTTCAGGGTTAGCAAAGAACGTTCGTGCTTCGGTGGCTTGGGTAGCAAGGAAATTCTTCTCATCCGTACCCAACCCTTCCTGCGCAGCCAACTCATCAAACGCATGATCCAGTTCCTCTTTACGAATCTGGAAATCAACCAGACGTGGCGCCACATGGATCGGCACCGTCGTACCGTCAGCAATCGAACGATCACTGTTGTACGTGTTCATGGCAAAACCAGGATCGTCAGGATCACCGAACAACTCAAAAGTGTTGCGATCCTGATCGGCAATAGGTGTACCGGTGAAGCCAAAGAACCGTGCGTTGGGGAAAGCTGCACGCAGATGATCACCCAGTGAACCTTCTTGGGTTCGGTGCGCCTCATCAACAAGCACGATAATGTTTTCGCGGTCGCTGAGCAGGCCGGCGCTCTTGAACTTGTGCACGGTACTGAAAACTACGCCACGGCGGTCAGCCGCGAGGATCCTGCGCAACGTTCCAGCATCCGACGGGGCTACAGCATCGCTGACACCTGCACGACGGAACTGATTAGTCATCTGGGTGACCAACTGGATGCGGTCAGCAATAGCGATAATCGTCGGGTTGTTCAGCCGTGGTTCGTTCACCAGTTTCATAGCCGCGAACAACATGGCAATCGTCTTGCCTGAACCCTGGGTGTGATGGATCAACCCTTGACGCTTATTCTCATGCAAGGCACGTTGATGGATCGCGTGCACTGCTTCAACTTGTGGGTAGCGAGGAATAATCTTCTGCAGCCGGGTGTGCCCCGTACTGCTTTTGACATTTTCAAACACGGTGAACTCGGCAACCACCGACAGCACCATGGCCGGATCCATGAGCAGTTCGACACTACGTTGAACGCGTGGCCAACCAGAGAGTTGAGCATCATCCTCTGTTGAGCCCCAGACGTTCCACATGTCTATGGGCAAGCCGATGGAGCCGTAGCGCAGTTCTCTGCCGTCTGTGGCCACTGAGAAGGCGTTGGGTACGAAGAAGAATGGGTGTTGTGGCTCGTAAATGTCGTGGATGTCGCGAGCAGCATTCAGCCAGGTAATGCGTGCATCAAGACGAGTCTTGGTCTCGATGACTATCAATGGGATTCCGTTGACCCACAGGACCAGGTCAAAACGCGAGCTCTTCTTCGCCGTACCGTACGTTACTTCGTCGGAGACGATGAATGAGTTGGCTGCCGGGTTGTCGAAGTCGATCAAATTGACCGGTTCAAACTTACCGTTGGTTTCATACTGTCTGGTGTTCAATCCTCGGATCCACGCAAGGAACAACTGGTTGCGTTTCATCACTGACTCATCGGTGTCGGTGATGAGTTTCTGCAAAGCGGAGACGATGAGGTCTGTGCGCGAGTGGTCTTCAGCAATGGCAGGATTCATCGCAATGAGCGCACGGTCTATTTCTGGGCGCAGCAACACCTCTTGGGTATCACGACGTAACTGGCTGCCTGGAATGTGTTTCCATCCAGCTTTGACCAGCAATTCAAGTATCGGTTGTTGGACGATACTTGCCTCAGAAAAACCTGCCATTATTCCCCCCTGAAAGAACCTGAAATCATCATATGTGCGAACTCGGTAAACACCCGTGTCGATGACCAGCAGAAAGCTAGACCGCAACCGGTTCCATGACCGCATCGTAGGATTCAGGGATCTCATGATCGCCAGAAAGCAGGGCGGTCAGTAGTTCGGTACGCAGGGCGCGAAGTGAGTTCAAGGTGTTCTCCTGTTCACGCTTTGCCCCGACAATCACATGCATTGTTTCAACAACTTTTCGCTGTTCGTTGATTGGCACTACGGGTATTGGAAGGGTTCGCAGTTTCTGACCAGTGAGGTGAGGAATAGTTAGCGCACCAGAATACAGATCGAGTGTGCCGTTCATAGCCATGTGCTGCATGCACATACTTAAATAATGAGGATCCAACGAATCAGAGCACCGGACGCGGTGCAAAGCTTTCTGAAAATAAAGCCCTGGAAGGTCAGAGTCCAGAACTACTGTGCGCCCAATTTCTCCACCTTCACATATCAGCACATCGTCCTTTTTTAGTGAAAACTCAACCCTGTCACCCTCGCTAAAAGGCATCTCCTTTAGATCGTGAAGATTAAGCTCACCCCATTGGACGTTGGCGTTCCGAACGTAGGGGGCTGGATGGTCATCAGTGGCCGTAGTTGCCGACAGCATTTTTCCAAGCCTAGAGCTCGCAACCTTACCAAGGTGCACAGTGTCGGAGGCATAAGCCTTAACCATAGCTTCGGTTCGGAAGCTAATTTCAACATCTTTACAAGCTTCAAGGTTTGATACTGATTCTTCGACGGCATCATCCAGTGCACCGATCAGGTCAACAATACGACGCTGCTCGGCAAGCGGCGGAAGGGATATTTGATAAGCGAGGAATCTGTCTTCTTTCCATCGACTACGGCTCTTGGTTGTACCAACACATTCTTGGGACACATATTCCCAAACATGCTTCTGCTTGAAATGCAATGCCAAATACTCAGCGACAACCAGTGATGGGTCTAGATCGAAAACCGGGAACTCATTCGAAACGACACCACTTGCTAGACTCTCAGGAACCAGTGCGAAGGACCCCTCGGTCGCAAACAACCTGTTGTAAATAAATTGCCTTGGCTTGACATTGAATAGCCGGGTGGCCTTTATTTCCTCACCAATCTTCGGCTTCCTAGCAAAGACGCCTTCTGCATACCACTTAACACCTAAGTTCATGTATGTTTCAGAAGGGTCAACCGTAAAAGGGTCAACAAACTGTTTTGCAACCTCACCCAGCCGTACAGTTTTCCACTTAGAAGTCATAGCCGGCCGCCTTTAGCTTCAATGCCAACACTTCTTCAGCCGAGGCTAGGCGTTCGCGAGACTCTTTGTAGTTGATTAGTGCTTCTTCAACGTTCGCCTCAGCTACGGTTTCGTTTTTGATGTACCGTCCAATGTTGAGGTCGAAACCGTTTTGTTCGATTTCTTCCAGGTCAACGAGACGCAGGCTTAGACCGTTTTCACCGTCAATGTCTTCACCAAGCTTGTAGGCAGTATCAATGACGTTGATGTCTTCGTCGGACATGGTGTTCTGGTTTTTACCGGACTTGAATCGTTGGCTGGCATCAATGATCAACACCTTGCCGTTGCGTTCAGCCTTCTTATTCTTGCGGAAGACCAGCACTGCGACAGGGATGCTCGTCGAGTAGAACAAGTTGTTGGGCAAGCCGATCACCGCTTCAAGAACGTTGTCGCGCAAGACTGCTTCACGGATCCTGGCTTCAGCACCACCACGGAACAAGGTTCCGTGAGGCATCACCACACCGACACGTCCAGTGTCTTCCTTCATGGATGCGATCATGTGTTCGATCCACGCCCAGTCACCATTCTTAGCTGGTGGCACACCATACTTGCTTCGACCGTACGGATCTGTTGCCCAGGAATCAGCGCCCCAATTTTGGAGTGAGAATGGAGGGTTGGCGATGACCATATCCAGCTTCATCAAACCGTCGTTCTCCAGCAGTTTTGGAGTGCGGAACGTGTCACCACGCGCGATAGTGAAGTCTTCGAGCCCGTGCAGGAACAAGTTCATTTTGGCGATAGCACTGGTGGTCAGATTGACCTCTTGGCCGTACAACTGCAACGTCAATGGGTTACCGCCAGCTTGCTTCACAGCGTTCACTGTTTCGACCAGCATGCCGCCAGATCCACAGGCAGGATCAGCAATGCTCTCACCTGGTTTAGGTTCAAGGAGCTTGACGATCAAATGCACCACGTGACGTGGAGTGAAGAACTCTCCCGCTTTCTTCCCTGATGCTTCAGCGAACTCACGAAGCAAGTATTCGTACGCTGAGCCCAGCATGTCGCCGCTGACAGAGTCAGGGTCAAAGCGCACGGCATGGAATGAGTTGAGCAAAGCTTTCAACGCTGTTTGTGGGAGACGATCCTGGTTAGCCCAGTTCACGTCACCGAAGACGTTACGCAACGAATCAGGGTTGGCTAGCTGAAGCTGTTCCAACGCTTGGTCCAGCTTTGAGCCGGTCTGCTTGGTGGTCTCGAAAACGTCTTTCCAGTGACAGCCGTCGGGTACGACGAAAGCGTGGCGGTCAGCTTCAACTTCTGGGGTGAGATTGTCGCCGTAGATTTCTACTGCTTGTGCGTGCTCGTAGTCCCAGTTGTCGCTGATCCACTTGAAGAACATGACTGGGAAGACGTAGGCCTTGAAATCACCTGGGTCAACGGGTCCGCGCAACGAATTGGCAGCAGACCACAGCGTCGATTCCAACTGTTGTTGGGTGATGTGTCCAGGTGATAACGGTGTGAGCGTCAAGTCAGTTCCATTTCTCAAAGGTTCCAAACCGCTATGCGCGGTTAAACCAATTCAATCATGTGGTGCAGACGACTTGAGCCTCCGTGAACCACTGGGATTTCAGCACATACATCAATACGTCAGGCTCGACGGATTTGGAACTACACGCTTGCATTTTAGAGAACCGTAAGCGTGTAGCACCTGTCCTTCGGCATGACCGCTCCACTCATCGCATCGAATGGTGGCGTTTTCCAGCAAGAGGACGCCGCTTTTCGTGTACACCAATGCTTGCATCTGGTCATCATTTTGAGCGCATGGACAAGAGCGTAAGAAAAGATTCATTCATTTCAAATTTGCCAGGAGGCAAAAATGTTTTCAAACGACGCCACAACAACCGCTGATCAAAAATATGGGGAGGAAGCCTTGAAGAAATTCCTTGCAACCCCCTTGCTCGAAGAAAAAATCGAAGCACTCGTGACTGACGCAGTCAGTCAGGTGTATGGGCAAGAAAAGTGGGAAGATGACTTCAAGAAGTCAAGTGAAATCCTTGATCGGCCATGGCTGACAGAGGGCATGTATGAAGCCCTCTACGAGCACCTAGAAACCTACCCGAGCGCGGCGCAGATTTTAGTACAGAAAGAACTGGAAAAAATCGGGTGCGTTTGGCTTCAACACACTTCCGATAGCGGCGAAAACGCCAGATATGCTTTCGAGTCACGTGACACGAGTGGCGAGCTAACAGGTGATTTCTATGGGGAAACAATTGACCTGAAAGGCAGTGAGCACGATGGCTATAAATATGGCTTGATCACTCCAGATGACCTGGCTAAGGATTGGACCGCTTTGATCTGCGAGTACTTCGACGCGCTGCGCTGGCGTTTCGTTTAAGTCAGTCCCGAAAACGACGAATCGCACGCCCCTTCAGCTAATTCGGTTGGAGGGGTGTTGTTCTGCCCCCTCATCAGACACCACAGGCCGAGCACTCATCATTTCTTTTGATCGGCCGCATGGGACTAGGTACACCAACACCTAGGAGTACTCATGAAACCAAAAACTATTCGCCGCGCAATGCTCGTCGCCCTCTGGACTGTCGTAGTCAGCAGCTTCACCCTCAGTTTTGCTGGCGTTCGCGGACTTGGCATCCAGGCCGGGTACGCGCCCCCGCTCGCTTCGTTATTACCGCTATGCCTCGACGGTCTTGTTTTGGCCGGCTCAATCACCGTCTTAGACAGTGAGTTGCGCGGACTTAGCAAGCGATTCGGATGGGGCATAACTTTGACAGGTGTGTCTGCTTCCGTGGCTGCCAATGTAACTGTTGCTTCCAGCCTTGGATTGACGGCTCAAATCGTCCACGCAGCACCGCCCATAATGCTCGCTCTCTCCCTCGAATCATGGCTAAGCACCCTACGAGGGGACGCTCAAAAAGAGGCCGTCAGAGAGGCCCAGGAGGCGGTCGAAAAATCGACTCCAATCAAACCTGACAAGGTCAAAAGGGCCGTAGCAACCCCTGCCGAAGTGCACGCACTGATCGATGGTGGGGCCACACAGGCGCAGGCTGCCATCGCTTTGAACACATCAAGAGCTACCATCCAACGGCTCTTGAAAACGCCAGCAGGTGAAGACCCTGCCTGGGCCAAAGAGGAGGTAGCCAAATAGGACTTTTTGAACCCGCAGTTTGAGGCAGTTGTTGCAAAGAAACTTTTGCGGCAGCTGCCTCTTCCTTTTAACCTTCAACGACCACGTTGGTTGTCAGGCCGGTTTCTGAATCCCAAATTGCTGCCATTTCAGGTCCAGCCTCGGCCATCATTTCGACAGTAGGGTTGCGAGGATAGACACTTGGATCTGGGGTGAAGCTGGCACGCATGTGGTGATGACCAGTCACCATAAGCCTTGGCTCAACGGAGTCAAAAAGGGATCGAAGAATCCTGCGGTCTTCCAAAGCTTGCTGCTCATAGGTTGGGTCAGCAGAATAACGCGGGGGCACCTCAGGATGAAGCCCATCAGCCGCCTCATGAGTAAGGAGAATATCGACGTTTCCGTGTCCTACGTGAACCATTAGCTGTGAAGCCAAGACAGGATCCACCCTCTCTTCCGGCCACCACGTCTTCTCACCACTTTGCGCTTCCCAAGCCTGGCGCGAAAGTCTGTCACTACTCGTGGCGCCACCAAGTGCAGCAATGCGAATGCCTTTGTAAGGCATGACGCTGCCGTGAAGCATCCAGATGCGGTCGCGGATCTTTCGATACCCTTCAGGCTCGACAGGGGTCGCCAGGAGAGCAGTCCAATTGTCGTGATTGCCTGGTGTGAAAACAATTTGAGTGCTGAAGCGTTCTGCCAAAATATTTGCATGATCACCCATAAGGTACGGGTCTTTATGGAGGCGATCAGCGTCAATGCCAAAGTCACCAGCTTGCAAGACGAGGTCGACTCCCCCAGCCTGGTCAAAGGCCTCAAAGGCGCGTTTGAGCCAGCCCAGCTGCCCATGCAGATCACCAATCAAACCGACCTTGGTCATGGCTCCCTCTCCCCATCAATCAGTTCTCATTGTTGACCTGTGTCTAAGTCTTCGGCAAGTCCAAGTCCACCATGGGACATCGGGCAATTTCCGCGAGTATTCCCTCTCGCGCGGCCCGGGCCTCGGCGGAAGTGGTCATGATATTGATGTCGATAGTGACCTTCTCACCAAGCATTTCGTTTGCTTGAATTGCCAAGACGGCTGCAGCTCGCGGCCGGATCGATCCAATTGCAAGCACATCCAGATCATTGGGAGCGTGTCCTGGTACCCCGCTTGCTCGCTCTGCCCATGAGCCAAAGATTATCGCCTGGGTGATTTCTGGCCTGCCCGAAAAGACAGTGCGTAAGACGCGGATTGTTTCCTGCGCGGTCTTATTCAAGATGCGCTCCTTGTCCGTCTTCGTGTCCTACAAGGAGCAAGTCCTTGAAGGCTGCTCTTGGAAGGCAGAAAAACCACGGCCATCGGCTTAGTCTTGACCGGACACCGACGATCGTGGCTTTCGTAAGGCGATATCTGGGCCTCTAAATAGGTTGGCCTTTTGACCAGAAGGTCCTGCGGTTCCCGCCACCCGATCTTCGCCTTTTTAGAAGTCTTTGTATCCCTTCGATTCTACTGAACAACCTGGGCGCTTGTCATCACCAGCTCTGATTTCAACTACGGAATCATCACCGGATTCTCACCAATGCTACTCAGGTAATCGCGGTATTCTTCGATGGTGATTTCCTCGTCTTGCGCAGCCTGCGAGATCAGCAAACGATAAGACCAAAAGACAACGCCCCTTTCCTTACGCTGGGTCTGGAAAATTGTGTGTGGAAGCTTGGCCAGCGCTGCACCAACCGAGCCACTACCTTCAGCCTTGCGAGTATCTTCAATAATTTGCTGGATCGCATCAAATGCGTTGCTGAGGGCTTCCTCATCCGCTTGCTGATAATCCGTGACGATTTGGCGTCTAGGTCGCGTGATGCCCTCAATGAGTGCCGTTTGCTGGTCAATATCGCCGCCAGCAGTTCGGTTCAAAAGGAACCGAGAGGTTATCGCAGCCACCAGCTTTTGCTCGTATTCAAAGGCTTTGGAGGTGCGTACGGCGAAGAGACGCGTGGTGTCCAAGGCTCTAAGCTCATCGACGGGTAGCACCGAATCATATGGTGTCCCGAAAACCAAGCGATCAAAGGACTTCTTGCCCGTCCAGTGTTGCTTGATTCTCTTGCGCAGATTCGACGCTGTACCAACATACATTTGCTTGTACTCATCGAAGACCATTAGATAAAGACCGCGATCATCTTCGAAGTCTGTCAGGTCTTCGACGGGCTTCAGCGCACGACATTTACGGAGAGCTAGTTGCACTGTCTCCTCAAACTCTTCCGCCGGCAGGCTCTCAAAATACTTAAGGGATTCGTCGAAATTGATCAGTGCGCGGTCTCTTTGGAACAGCAGGAAACGATCCGAAAGCTGTCGGTGTTCTTCATCTCGGAACATCCAATCAGCCGACTTCCACATGGCTTCAAATCTTGGATGAAACGGCAATCGCTGGTGTGGGCTGCGAGAAGGTAGGCCGTAGGTAGCGCGGCTCATCTTCAAGCCATATTTGCTGGCGCGTAGCCGCTCCCCGAAATGCAGCCCCGTACGCTCGTACACGCTTGTGCTCATGATGATCCCCATAAATTCTGATGCTATTACTTGGTGAAATCTTCGCACGTGTCAGAGACAAAATGAGCGTCTTCGTGTCCTGCTTTCGTCTGATCCTGAATCCGACTTTTCAGCAAAGGCTGCATCCGCTGCGTAGCGTCTTGATCGCCAGCTTCCCGCAGACGTTCACGGGAGGTCAGTCCGCTGTCGGAAAGATCGATTTCTGGCGGCAGCTTATATGCCAAAGCTAATCCTCGAAGCATCACAGGAATCGCTGTTTCGCTCACGTACTGACGCAAATGGTTGATCTCACGAGTAGGATTTACTGCTTCTTTGAATGGTGCTGGTCGAGCAATAAAAACTGCTGGATGCAATTCAATGAGCGAGTACGTACCAACCTCTCCTGTCCGCACGACTGCCCCAGGTTCCAAGTTTCTAAAACTCAAGTCTTGTTCAAGAATCGGTAGGTCAAACGTTGCGATTGGTGTTCCGAAGACGGCAGGCCGGAGCGCCCGGTGTTTGTCGTGATTCGAATACGTCTGCAGTAACAGCAGAGCTTTGGCTTTCTCTGAAGGAGTTTTCAGAAGGGCGGCCATAGATTGCGAAACGGATGGAGCCACCGCAATGTCGTCATTCCAGTATTGCAAGGACCTCAGCCGGGCAACCAGGCCGCTATCCTCGCTGAACATTTCTAATCCAGCTTTGACGCGCCTGCGGCACCATTTCGAAAACGCGTCTGCGTCAGTGGTGATGGGAAACTCGATGAGTCGCTCGACATTCGGAGCCAGTTCACCAGCCTGCTCTGTAACGATATGCCACATGGCGTTGTCCAGCGCAGCGCGAATGTGGCCAATAGCCTCGCTAAAGAGGATGACTACATGTGGCGGAATCGGTCGAACAGAGTCCACTATCGATGTGACCACCCCATCGTTGAGCGTTTGTCGAAAGTGCACTGGATCATTCATGGACCAAGCGCTGATGATGTCACCAATTTCGTAGGCGATTTCATCTGCTCGCGCCAGACGGAACGCGACAGGTTCAAGCGCTTCAGGCAGCCAATCAAGTGGATCACTCATGCCTTTAGCCTAGCTGTCCGCCCCGAAGAGTAGCTGCCGCTCAAGAAGGACAAAGCGTTCAGAAAAGGATACTCAGAGCAGGGTGGCACGGGCGCATCAAGGGGGTTGTGAGTATCAAAATCGGCGGCGGCTTTAAGAAGAACAATATGAAGTCCGAATCGTCACCACGCACAGCCCACCATTCTGCAGGTCACCACACGGTGAAGGCTTCGCCTCAAAGGGTAGCTTCCTAGCGTTACAGGTGATGGCTTTACCTGATCAACGAACGCACTGTTGAAGAGGTTGAAGAGTGGCCTTGGTGAACTCCAATTGTTTCAGCATCAAGCCTTCCAGGATGGGCACCATATTGGCTACCTGGATGACCTCAAAGAGCACTTGCTGTCCTAAACAACAACCCGCGTTCTTGTCTGGTGCTCTCCGCAACCTTGGTGTGGGCTGTCGGCTGGCCGGCTTGCCCGCAGGGTAAGAAGGCTCGTCGCAGTCCCACAAAACTCTGTTGTCCGCATGGGTGCTTGTGCCAGGAAAAAATTCCCGGTTTTTGATCCACCTATCACCGGCATACAAGCTCTTAAGGCTTGTATACCAAGGAGTAATAAAAATGACTACCAAGCCAACCCCTGAGTACACCAGTCTTGACCAGCTTGATCCCATCCTTGGCCCCACCTCCGCTGCACACAAAACGTCCGCCCCACAAAGCGTAGTGTTAGCCATCTTGGCTAAAGGGCACCGTCACCAGATACCACCAAAGCTGATCAGAGCTTGGATTCGCAGTCGACTTGCACCCCGCAAAGATGTCCTTGCCGTATCCCAATCTGAGGCTTGGAATTCCTTGAGCACTGCTTCTCGTGAGTGGCTTCGAAGTCAGGATTTGCGGAGCTCCGCTTCGCTTGCGGCGGCGGTGGCTCGTCGTGGGTTGGCTAGGTGCTTGGCTGAAAGCAAATTGGTGGACACGAAAACGCTCAAACCTTTGGGTGGTCACGCACAAGTGGTCGCGAGGCACACTGCAGCCGTCTTGACCTTGGAGGCAATCGCCGGTGCGTGGCAAGGCAAAGAAACTGTCATGGCTTCACACCCCTGGCTTGCGGTGAAGCGAGGTGTCCAACGGCTTGCAGCCCAAAGGCAATTCCATCAGGTGGTCGATCTTGGATGGATCAAAGTTGTTGCTGGTGGTCGTGCTGGTGTACCTAGCCGCATCCGCTTCACTCGTTTGCCTGGCGCCGTCGGTGCAGTAGTTGATGGTGAGGTGCGCTACGAACAGGTTGGCCAGATTGCTGGTCAGGCTGAACCAACTGATCTGCTGGCCGCGGTCTTCCGTTCAGCTGCGCATCCTGCTTGGTGCTACTCCCCTGAGCTGTCGCCAACACATTGGCTGGTCGCTTTAGCTGATGCTACTGCTGAGGTGGATCCGGTGAACTTGGGCGTGAAGAAAACGCGCTTGGCAAGTATCCGTAAAAAGCTGGTCGAGGTGCTTGGTGCCCCTGCTGAACGAACAGCTGAAAGTCTTACCGAAGCTTTGGACGCGCACGCCATTGAGGTGGGTGCTTTCCATACCTATGACATTGCCGAAGCTGCCCGTCGTGAAGCAGCTGAGGAGCGTCGCCAGGAGGTGATGGCAGTGCGCGAGTCGAAGCGTCAGGCTGCGCAAGAAAAGGAAGCGGTGAAGATGGACGCGAAGATGCGCAAGGCTGAAGAGAAGGCTGCTTTGGCTGGGCGGGAAACTTTGGATGAGCAAGCTGCCCGATTGGTGCCAAAGCTTTACGTCAAGGCTGGCACTTTGCCAACACCGCCGCAAGGTACCGAAGCCTTGAAGATGTACCTCAGTGCAGCTGAACCTTTGCTGGGGCGGTGCCAACCACCACTTCGTATGGTCATGGCCAACGCGTTGTACGCTGACATGCTGAAGATTGGCTGGCCTGAAAATCTGGCGGGTGCCTTCGCCAAGGCGGCTGCGGGGCCGGCACTGCAAGCTGCTTGATGGAAACCAAAAAAGGCTCACTCTTAGAACCCCATTGTGGGATCCTGAGGGTGAGCTTTTCCTTTTAAGACAAGGGGCACCAAATGATGCAACAGGTGGTTGAAAGACTTACCGAATTCCTACCAGTGGCACTGATCGCTTCGAGTGCTGGTGTGCAAGATGCTGGCCTAGTAGAGCAGTGGCGAACCGGTGCCCTCAAGCCAACTGAGGCATCTGCTGCGCGTCTTCGTTTCCTCCTGGACCAGGCGCACTTCATTGCGGAACGCGAGTCGCGCGAGGTTGCCTCCGCATGGCTCACCTCATCAAACGAGCGGCTTGATGGTGAACTGCCTGTCAAGGCGATTCGTGAAGGGCGCTTTGAGGATGTTGCGGCGGCGGCCAAGGTGTTCGTCAGTGGCTACGCAGGATAGGCCCCTATCCTGGACGCGAAACAGCTCATTGAGTAAAAGAGTTGTTGAGTCAATGAGTACTTGGGTAAATGAGTAAACAAGTTGTGGAGTGCTTGAGTCGATGAGTTGAAGAGTCGATGAGTACTTGGGTAAATGAGTACTTGAGTTGATGAGCTTCTGAGTTGATGAGTACTTGGGTAAATGAGTACTTGAGTTGATGAGCTTCTGAGTCGATGAGTACTTGGGTAAATGAGTACTTGGGTAAATGAGTACTTGAGTTGATGAGTAACCAACTTCAACCTAGGCAGTCACGTTCCAAAACAGCCACAGGTAACCTGCTCCCATTGAGTAGATGAGTTGTTGAGTACTTGGGTAAATGAGTTGTTGAGCTGATGAGCAAATGAGTACTTGAGTAAATGAGTAAATAAGTTGTTGCATACTTGAGTAAATGAGTAAATAAGTTGTTGCATACTTGAGTAAATGAGTAGTTGAGTAGCTATTTCTCCAAACAGGTGGACACCAATTCGCTCAGGTATGCTCAGCATTATGGACAATCTCCACACCCGGCTACTTGTCGAAGCAGCGACCCAGGGCGCTCAGCAGAGTGAAGCGCTCTTTGGCTTGCATGCTCTTGGCTACAGCATTAATGAGTTGGCTGAAATGCTGCTAATGGATGCAGAGATGGTCGAAGCTTTGATCGTCCAGGCCATGGCTGATCGGCCACACCAAGAACGTCGCGAACGCAGGGTCACGTTCGAGCTCCACCGCGCTTTGGTAGAGCATCTTGAACGAACACCAGGTCCCGTCATCGAAAAGGCGCTGGACAACCTTGCCGAAATTCGCGGCCGTTTGCGAGGCGACCAAGTGAGCAAGCGTTGGGCTGATCAATGGGAGCAACTGCTTTTGGGAGACGTCAACACCCTGAAGCGCACCATGCTGGAAGTCAGTGAAGAGGCTGAAGATCTTCGCCAGGTGTCCCCATTTGTTGGCGTGCTTAGCCAGGAGGAACGACTTCTCGCCATCAAGAAGGCAACCACGAACCTATTGGGTAAATAAGTGCCTAACTTGGCTTTACCCCAGGACACGAAAATGATCAGGTGTAACGGGGTTAGCGCACTCTTCGAGAAGCGCGTTGCGGACGTGCAGGCTTTTTCTGGGACAGCCTCAATGCCTCCATCGGACTGGGTTCAGAGTAGCCCTCGTCCAAGAATTCGAGAACATCCAAACGATCAAGCGCCCGGAGCACTTTGAGGAAACTGGTCAGGCTGCTTTTGCCGGTTCTTTCCAGCTTCGCTACGGCGCTCAAAGAAATATCGCTCAAACGGGCGAGTTCCATTTGGCTCATATCGCGACCAAGGCGCGCCTCTTTCACGAGTAGCCCAGTCTGCATTTCGAGTTCTGTAATCGTTGGCATAATGATTGCAATTGTACTCTTTAAGGCAGTTTTTGGCCTTAACAGGTGCAAATGCAACAGTTACCATCGTGGCTCGAAAACGGCTCAGGTGCAGCCCTACTGCCAAGATAAACACTCATTGGGATAGATACTCATCGAGATAGCCACTCTTTTACCCATTGAGATCGACACTCATTGAGATAGACACTCATTGGGATAAGCACTCAATTGCTCATTTAGATCGGCACTCATTGGGATCACAACTCATTTGAAAAGATACTCATTTACCCATCTGGGCCAGTAGGTCGCGGACACCATTTCGCGAACGCGCAGCCGTCAGATCCTTCGCCGCATAGATACCTGTGAACCAGGAAAATCCTGAGTCACTGATCGCCGGGAGGCACACCATGAACATCACCGAAAACGCCGCAGCAGTAGTCGAAGCAGATTTCCCGCTAGGGAAGATTGTCCGCATCCCTCGCGCCGGTAAGCCACCTGTATTCGCAAATCTTCTTCTTGACCTCAACGCCTCAGAAACCGACAAAATTCTAGACAGGCTCAAGAAGTGGGACGCCAGCGAGGAACACTCCACCTTCTTCCTCGTTGGGTACTCAGGGCTGAGCTACTCAGATCTTGATGACGAAACAAAAGCGCTCCTCGGTATGGAGGCTCGCTTGACAGTCTTCGACTTGTGCACATTCATGGCCGAGCACGCTGACACTGACGAGTTCGCACCAAACCCCTGGGGCCTCGCCATCAGCCACGAAACAGCGCAAGCCCTCCTTGCTTGCAAGCGTCTGAATTTTGTACCTGTCGATAACTAACCGCACCAACCGGGAGTAGGTCTGCACCAAACGGTGTGGGCCTACTTCTTGTTTGGTCGCAGACACATTTCCAGGGACGCAAGGATGTAGGGGTTCTACGCATGGATACAGATATGAGGCAGGAAGTTCTTGCTTCAACTTACCCGCCGGGAGGCACACCATGGATCAGCACATCACTTTCACCAAAGCAGCTTGCGGCTTCTGCGCACAAGACATCAGGATCGAAGACGCTTGCCCGATCCCGACGTGTGGATTGGTAGTACACCTCAGCGCCTTGCTTGGAGGGCCCCGTTACCCAGTCATGATTTCACCCGAATGTGGACAGGACCACGCAGGTGCCCTGGTGATAGAGCTCGTCAAGACAGCAGCTCACGCAGTTGCAACACGTGAACTGGATGCTCGCCTTGATGCCCGAACCATTGCGGAGGTTGAAGCTGATGACGAGGCTCAGATCGAGTACGGTGTCAGCGAAGAAGACTATGCCATCAAGATTTTTAGCGGTGGTGGAATCCTCACCAGTGAGGCAGTTGCTGCGGAGGTTGTGAAGCTGTTGACCGAGCTGAAAATTGAGCATTTCATCGACCAAGAAATCAAGGCACTAGCCAGCTAACCCCACCTCATCAACAAGTAGGCCTGCACCAACACAACGGTGTGGGCCTACTTTATGCGGTCGGTATGGACGCCAAAACGCTCACGCTTTCTAGAAATGGGTAATACTCTGCACTTAGCTAACCTTTGCGGGTAAAGTACTACTCATGGGACGTCGACAGCTTGGTTTATCACGCACTGCAGAGAATGCGCTTGTTGTCCTGGGCCAGCAAATCAAAACAGCTCGGCTGCAAAAGGCCTGGTCGATGGAAGGCCTTGCCGGTACAGCTGGAATTTCGCGCAAAACATTGTCAGCCATCGAGCATGGTGAGGCCTCCGTGAGTGTTGGAAACGTCTTCAATATTGCTGCGATTTTGGGCGTTCCACTCTTCAGCGTTGAAGACCCTCACGAGCTCCTCGTCATGAGGCGCCGAGGCGAAGAGCATCTCGCCCTACTTCCTTCACGCGTTTACGTGGAGCCCGAAGATGAAGATGGACTGGACTTCTGACAGGGCAAACAACCGCTACTCGCAACAACTCACTGACTCGCTGTTTGAAGGAGAGAGACAGGTATGAACAACACCCCACCTCGCAGGCCAAATGAAAGTGGTGTCCGGGCCGACGCTGTAGTACCAGCGCGGGTCATTACCGTAGCCCTTCCTCTCCCACTTGAAGTGCACACCCCGGCGGAAGTAGAGCAGGCCTTGGCTGAGCTTAGGAGCCGCCAAATTCGCATTGAATCTGGTGGATCGTACGCGGGGGCCGATGATTATGTTTGCGATAGGATCGAGGGCGTTGTCGCCTACGCTCTTAATGACGGGCAGACACCTGAAAAGGTTTTTGAGCGATTTGTAGCACCCATTCAAGACTGGGTTTTGGAGCGAATGGATGCTGCGGATCAGAGGCCGCTATCGGCGGCGGAAGATCGTTACCTTAAAGATTTGTGGATGGTCGCAAGGCTTTTGCAGAAGAAATACCAGCACCCCAAAACAGAGGGATCCAAGGCGTAGAGCCCACCAGTTGCTGGAGGAAAGGAAGCGCAATCCTCTTGAGCCGTCACGGCAAAGTCGGTGCACACCGATTGTCGGGCTGACCAGTATCGATAATGACGCGCGCACCCAGGGCGTTGAACGCTTCGAAAGCATGAGATTGTTCAGCATTTCTTCAACAACTTAAAGCGATGAAAATAGTTCTATTTTTCTTCGCATTCTGAGGGTATCCTAATCTCACGTTTTCACTTCCGAAGACGTAATGGGGAAATTCGCGAATAAAGGAGGTGGCTTCGATGGGTCAATGCGAAAAGTGTTTCCGAACCCTCGCCGAATGCCAAGCTTGCCGTGGTGGACGTTCAGGCCTCACGTGCACCAAGTGCCATAACACTGGCCGAGTTTGCATGGAGCACGCCGGGTTCTGGAAGAAATAGGCCATGGGACTCTTCAGCAGAAAGAAAACGGCTCCACCCGTTGCAAGTCCACAACCGGTGGTAGAGGAACCTGTTGTTCTTCCAACGCCCATTGAAGTGCATTCCGAGCCGGAAGCAAATCAGCTAATGGAAGAGATCGGCGAGCGTCAAAGACGCATAAACCTTCATGACACGGTGATTGGTGCTGGAGATTTTTTCTCCGCACGGGTTGAAGGGGTAGTCATTTACCTCTTGGATGCGGGAAAATCGCCAGAAAGCGTTTTCGACGTCGTTGTAGATCCAATCTGTCAATGGGCGATGGGTCCATTTTTCGAACCGATGATAAGTGACCCAGACTCCGCGGAATCTCGGGGAGGTAAACGGTCAATGGATGTTTTGGCTGCTCTTCGTGAAAAATACCAGTACCTCAATCCAAGCAATCTTGGCTAAGGCACTGCCGACCCAGCTGGCGTTCCTCCTCTCATGCGAACCAAAGAATCGGGCGCTTAAAGTTGGAACGGCTAGACGATAATCCAGTTTCAAACTGCAAGGGTGCGCCATCGGTAATCCATCGGTGTCACACCCTTCAGTCATTCACAACAACATCTCGTGCTGCGCTCCCACCGCTAAGCTTTTCAATCTCAAGCCCGTGTGCCACAAGATCTGCGAAGTGCGCTCCTAAGAAAGGGGCTCAAAGAGTACGCACTTTTGGCGACCACTTATCCAAAAAAAGCCGGTTGATGTCCACGGACAATCGCTCACGCTGAGAGCCCTTTTGACGCGTTCAAAATCATCAGACGAGCAGTTGCACGCCAATGTGATGCTAGTGCACACACGCCCACTGTGTGGCCGTCTGGGCCATCGAAAAGCGTTCGCCGTCGATGCATCAAGGGCAGCGGTGGTCGAGGCCTTGAACACTGGTCTTTTTTTGCTGTCGCCAGGAGCGCCCTAGAAATCTTCGACCTTGAAGTTCAAATCGTCCGCAGAGGCGTGTCGAGAGATCTTACAAACCATGCAGGCCCTGTCCTCCGCTCAATAGCACCAAGGAAAGAAAAACTGTTGCTCATCGAAAGCACACAAAATCGACGCTGGAAGAGATTGATCGGCTAGATGCCGAGGCCAACCAAATGATCAAAGTGCTCAAAGCGAAAGTTACCGGCTGATTCTTCAGCAACACCTCAAAGTTATCCACAGCTTCGACTGCGGATTCGTCGCAAAGAGTCGTGGAAATCAAAGGGCAGCTACATTTTTGCTACAAAAAACAGCCCTTATCTACATGAATCTACAAAACTGAAACACCATTTTGTAGCTGGGAGAAGAGCCAAAAACCCCTAGAAATCAAGGATCTTAAGAGTCAATAATAAGAGATCTACAAAATCTACAAAATATCTACCACTACTACGTATACATTTCTCCTTACGCGCAAGCGAGCAACCTGTGGATAACTTCGACCCGTACGTGAGGTAAGACTGTATTAGAAAATGATCGTCATGAAAGTCATCGTCTGAACACACTACTAATTATCTGTAGCCAGTACCCCCAATTATTTTGTAGATTCTGTAGCCAGCACTGCAACTTCCGCATGATTCCGGGGTTTTTGGGCTGTTTTTTGGCTACAAAACCCACTTCTCATTTTGTAGATCCATGTAGATATTGCCCCTATTTTATAGCAAAAATGTAGCTGGACCCTCTTTTGAGGCTTTCCGAACCACCTGCGAGGGTGTTTTGATGCTCCATAGCTCGCAGTTCTTTGACCTCTTCTTGGTCAAGACCAATCGCTGATGCAGGCAGCCGACTGTCACTAAAAAACTTTCGCTCAGGATCGCCTCTGGGGCGCTATCTCCTGAGTCGAGTCCAGGTCCCCATTGGTGCGCCATTCGCCCTCCTGGCGCCCTCTTGCGGCTTCTCAAGTGCCGATTGGCTCATCCTGGCCCTCCCAGTTCCTGCAGATCATTCAGCTCATCGCGCCTCCAGTTCAAGGACTACGAAAAAACGACATTACCTCCATCCGTGGGCAAAGAGCGCGCATAGGTGTAGATGAGCAAAGAAACATCATGCTCAACAAAAAACCTATTAGGAGCATGGAAATGCAGACTCAAGTACGCAGGCACCTCGAAGTTTTGTACCGCCACCACATTGAAGCCGGCCATTACCCACCCGATGCACTCTTCTCAATCTCGTGGAAAGAAGTTAGTTCCTTCCCCAGCGCTCGATTCCCGTTGAGTGACCTCGCAGACATTGAAAAGAAGCTTTTCAGCCTCACCGAAGCTGGCAAGGACGCCTACTATCGCGTCTCTCCCCTGCAGAATAAGGAGTACAGCGCAGGTAGTCGTGGCGCTGCCGCGGACGGACTTGGACTCCCTGCCCTCTTCTTGGATATTGACACCCAGGATGGCGTTCATAAACCCTTCATTGGCACGCAGGAAGGTTTACCCCACCCGACCACTGAACAGGCGCTGGAGCTGGCACACAGGATCGGAGAACCTGGCCTCATCATTCGCAGCGGAGGCGGCGTCCATGTCTACTACCTCTTGGATGAACTTCTGCAACCAGGCTTCGCAGAGCGTGCCGGCAAACTGACGCTGGACCAGGAATCCTTCGGACAGAAGATCCTACGCCGCTTTGATGCCCACGCAACCGCTACAGCTCACGCAATGGGATTCGGAATCGATCGGGGCATCGCAGCAGACTCGGCTCGCATCCTGCGTCCAAGTGGCACCGTCAACTACAAGGACCCATCATCGCCAAAGCCTGTCACGCTGGGATACGTCAGCACCGAAAAACGCTACACCCTGACTGAACTTGATGCCATGCTCCCACAGCTGCCTGATCGTCAGGCGAAGAAGGAAGCACGAATTGTCACGGCGGCCGGTGCAACGGCATCACTGCGCCAAGCCCAGGCTCGATCTCGCATCGCTCGACGCTTCGAAGAAAAAGTCCCCGTTTCTTTCCTGATGGAAGAGGTTTGGATGATGTCGGAGATCGGCTACGGTTGGTGCCTTCCACAGGAGTCGGGATGGGTGACCAGCGAAACGCAGCATTGCAAAACTACTTGGAGTGAAAATGGCAAAGTCGAGAGTGTTGCAGTCTATGGCTCACGGCTACAGGAAGCCTGGGGCATTGCCGACGAGGGGTTCCACCGACCAAATCTCACCAGTTGGGATCTGCTGCTCCTGGCCGTGAATGGCGATATGGTGGCCGCTGAGCTGATTGCCGAGGCTTTCCCAGAACCCGGTGACGATTTGCTAACTGCGATCGAGCAGGCATCCAATACCAGCCCTGTCGAAGACTAGGCATAGTTCGCAGCAACAACTACCCCGTAGCCTCTTTTCGGTTGCGGGGTTTCTTGTACTCAGCGAAGGACTACGAAAAAACGTCATTGTCCGCAACCGTGGGCAAAAGGCACGCATAGAGATAGGCGAAGGATAAAACAACTCACAGGAGGCTCTCATGGAGCAGCAGTCCGCACACGAAGAGATCAACGGTAAAGCATTGGTCATGCCCGATTTCACCCCAACCGAAGACGAGGTTCTCTCCGGCGAAATCATCGGCTACGTTCCATCAACACCAGTCAAGTCGTACACCTTGAAGTCTGTTCCCTACCCCGAGCGGCTCGAAGAAGCGGCCCGCCAGCAGACCAACGACACTGGACTGGGACAGCGCATCGCTTTGCATTTCAAAGAGCAGCTGGCGTTTGTCGTTGATGACCTCACAGGTGAACGTGCATGGCACGTGTACAACGAAAAACTTGGCATCTGGGAGCGCGACACTTCTGGTGAGCTCGCCAAAGAGGTGGCCGTCCAGGTAACCAACTCATTGAACGACGAGCTAGGCTACATCAGCACTGACTCCGATGAGAGCAGCAGTGCTCAGCGCAAGCTTCAAATTGCTCAAGGTTTCCCCGACGGAGAAAGCCGCGACAAGGCAGTCAAAGCTGCTGAAGCAGCTATCGCACGTGCCAAAGGCTCAACCATGTCCGAGCACCTGAAGTTCATCAAAACCTCTAACACTGGGGACTCGCACTGGAGAGCATCTCTGGAAGTTGCTAAAGGCCTTTTGAAGCGTCCCGCCACCGACTTCGACGCCGATCCTGCCAGCATCAACACGCCACAGGGGCTACTCAACCTGCGGACGCTGGAGCTCTCACCGCCAAGCCCACACAATCTGGTCACGAAGGTCACCCGCGCCGATTACATCCCCGGTGCCAAACACCCTGACGTTGACAACGCGATTGCTCGTCTTGACGCAGCCGGTCACCTCGGACTGGCACGCTTCACCCAGCTTTACCTTGGCTCAGGCCTCACTGCACTGCCTGCTGCAAAGACCGTTTTTTACCAGAATGGAGTCCCCGATTCAGGGAAGTCCACAGTGATCCTTTCAGCTATTAAGGCCCTGAGTGAAAGCAAAAATACAGGCTACGCTATTATCGCCGATGCGAAAGTTTTCTGTCGGAGTAACAGCGATGCCAATGCAGCCGACACGAAATTGCACGACTACCGTGGGAAGCGAATGCTCTTCGCTGATGAAGCTGACAAGGCTGGACTTCTAGGGGAACTTTTCAAGAAGTGGGCCTCCGGTGAGCCGATCTCAACTCGCGCACAGCGTGAAATGGCTTTCCAGTGGTACCCGGTGGGAACGCTAGTCCTCTCAGGAAATGGCGTGATCGGCATTCCTACCGATGATGCAGGCGTCGTTCGTCGCTTCATTTCCAGTAATTTGCCTACGAAAATCGAGAATATCGAAGAGGCTGTTCGTACCCGAATGGGAGAGCCAGACGGGTTGGCCGCGATGTTCGCTTGGCTGGTGAAGGGAGCCCATGACTGGCTCACCGCAGGAGCTACCCGCGAAGGGTTTTGCATCACCGATCGCATGACTGAAGAAACAGCACGCTACGTAGGCAATGCCGATCCTTTCGCGGACTTCCTAGAGGAATGTGTAGAGACGAATCCTCAGGGTGATTACCTCCCGATGAAGTTCGGCGTGTGGAAAGAGATCTACAAAGAATGGTGCCAGGTGACAGGCACCAAGCAGCTACCACCTCGTGTACTTAAGGAGTACCTAGAGCGCTACGCTGCGGAATCGACTTCAACCATGGCAAGGTATGGCGGATGGGCTCTGGCTGGCAAGACTCGTTTGATGAGGGGGATCGCAATGAAACGACCAGATTACGCCTACCTTGAGCGCCGCGGCCACATCGTTAGAGACGAATCCTCGCCCAACCTGACCGCCGTAAAACTAGCAGCATAAGGAGGTTCGGCTATGCGGGAAGCATTGATGCCTAGCGGCGAAGTTCTGACCCTTATGGGTAGTCGGTGGTTCGGCCAGCAGTTGACGTTTGAAGAGGCCTCGGCACTGACCGGGGAGCTATATTGCGTCACTCCCGGTTGCACGGTGCCTGTCGTCTACCGGCCAGGTAGCGACTTCAGCCACAAGGATTGGAAGAACGGGTGCTGGCAGTCCAAGCACAGCCTCAACTCCTCGGTGCACGTAGGAGTGTGGATCGCACGGCAGCTGATCGGCGAACACAACTATGCTCCAGTCGGTCAGCAGGGCGCCAAGGTCGTTCAGGTCCGCGGCGGCTCCCCCGTGGCTGTCCGGGATCTTGGGGTAAGTGCCGGTCCGCGGAAAGCGCCTTGGAAAGCTCTACGCGACGCCGAAAAGAACCGTCTGGCTAGTTTGTGGCTGGTTAACAACATCATGAGCGCAAATGGGGAACTCTACGGCATGTGGTGCCAGGGGTTCCTGCGCATGGCGCTCGCTGCAAAGCTATGGCCAGTCAGCCTCGGCATTGTGGATGACAAGAACCGCACCATCCGCTTTGTAGGCGACCTGCAAATGAAGGTTCAAGATGATCGAGATGAGATCGTTGTTGCCACAATCTCCGATCCAGTGTCGGCTGAAGTTTTCATGTGGTGGACCAGGAATGGAGCAATGACTCCCCCGCCAGGGTTTGCAGAAGGTGTCCGAGTGATCGAGCAGATGACTCAAAGGAGAATTCAGATAGTCGATTAGTGAACTGCCCCTGGCTCGTGTGAGCTGGGGGCATTCTTGCACCCACCTAAAGACTACGTAATAACGACATTCAGCAGCAGCGGTTGCACGATTTCTACGCATGGATCTGGACATCAGCCCCACAGATCCAAGGAGAAAGATCATGGACATTTTTTCACCACCCATTCCAGGGCTCGCAGGAACCCTCCAAAAAGAATCCGACCAGCTGGCATACCGCCTACCTGAAGATCCTTTTGACCGCACCGCCTACGAGACAGCATGTGAACAACACGGCGTCGACAGCGTTTCGGATTCTCACCTACTACTTTTTTGGGTACCAGATTTCCGTACCTACGCGCTCACCTCTGAAGACCCCAAACTCTTGGCCGCAGTCCTCCTCGCTGACGGGCGTGCAGCTCAGCTAGCCCAATCACAAATGCTGGGACGCCTACCCGTTGATGCTCGCCAAGGTGGCTCTCGCCATGACCGCCTGACAAAGCTCGCTGCTTCAGAGCTTGAATGGCTGGCCACGATGTCCATCAACATCATGAACAACACCAGCACTCGGGAGGACAAGAATGTGTGATTCGATCGCTGACGGTGGCCACCGCTGCCCGTGCCAGTCAGGACTTGGCCGCTATTACGCGGACCTGGCCCGAAAAGTGTACGGCTATAGCAGCCCTGAAACCCGTGCGCTCGTGCAAAAACATGCTGTTCCAGATGGAGCTTTGAGCAAACTTCGTGGTGAACGCGGTGCGCTAGCTGCTCGCACCAAGGATCGTGAAGAAATGGAAATTCTGCTCAAAGACACCAGCTACCAAGTGCGCTGGGCTTTGGCAGGCAACCCTACCTTTCAAGCTCACAAGGATCTGACCGCAAAAATGCAGCAGTCTGAGAAACGCCAAGAAGTACTTGACGCGCTGGCCGGTGCGACAGCGAAACCAATCGTTGCCAGCCAAACACGCACGTGGCGAGCACCAGTAGATCCGATCGATCTGCTTCCTGCTGGACCTTACGCAGATTTCTTGAAAGCACACGGCACCAGCGACACCTGGACCAGCGAAGATCTCGATGCAGTAGTTGAGGCTGCGAAGAAAAATCCTGAACTGCTGGAGGCTTTTACCGTCGATGACCACATTGCGGCCATGGGTCGCTACTCACCTCGGCGCGTGGATTCTTTGCTCGAAAAATATCGTGGCACCAGCCCACGGCTTCTCGCCGCGGCGTGGGTTCGAAGCAAGCATCCGAGTACCCGCAAGATGATTGTGGAATACGCTGACGTCCTGGCATTGACACACCTGGTGCGATGTGAAGATTTGGAGCTGCAAGCTTTGGCTGCGCAACGACTTGTCGATTTGGGATACGTGCCTGGACCAGGCATCTCTGAAGACTTGGACTCCACACAGACCAGACTTGTGATCAGGAAGGCTCTCAAGGCCACCTATTCGCTCAATAAAATTCAGAGCAAAAAGGACGCAAAGTAAGCCAGACGATAAGATACTCCCCAACGAACTTTTCTTGCTGGTCGGGGAGTTTTCTTATTGGAGGCAATCAATGGCTACTACTGAGTCCTACGGGCAACTCGTCGGCCCTGTCTACTCGACTGGCGCCCTTGAATCCATGTGGGGCATCACCCCGGAAGCCATTGCAGAATTCGTTGCTAAACATCACCTGATCGGCTTTGAAGTGGACGGGCGCACGCTCTTTCCAGCGTTCCAGTTCGATGGCGCCAAGGTTCGCGAAGACATCATCAAGATCGCTCGCATCTTACTCAGCTCGGCCGACGCTTTCACTACCGCGCAATGGTTCAAGACCGTCTGCCAGGAAGATCAGCAGCAACGAACCTACTTGCAGCTCCTCGATGACAAAGAGTTTGAAGAGGTTGAACGTCATGCTCAGCAAGCGGTTGCACGGTGGGTAGCTTGAGCGGTCCAAGAATGGGGCGTTAGCTTGGAAAGTATCATTGAGGGAGATACATTTCAAGAATGAAGTCAATCGAAGCGCTACGAAACCTAGCGGCTGTCACGTCCACCCAGTGGGGTATGGTCACCACGGCTCAGGCGAGCATGCTGGGTGTCACTAGGCTTCACCTCGCCCGGCTTGCTGACTCAGGTCTTTTGGAACGCCTGGCTCATGGAGTCTACAAAGTAAATGGTGTCCCAAGTACTGAGCTTGAAGATTTGAAAACAGCTTGGCTGAGCACGGAACCGAAACGGGTTGCTGAGGACCGCATTCGAGACGGTGAGGCAGGCGTGGTCGTAGCAAGCGCCTCAGCCGCTGCCCTCCACCGGATCGGTGACCTTTGGGCTGAGCAGAATAATTTCGTGAGCTTCACACGGCGCCAGAGTCAGCGCAAGGAGATTCGCTTCAGACAGCGAATTGTCGAGGCTCGGGACATCAACTTGGTCGAGGGGCTGCCAGTCATGACTGTCGAGCGAACAATCGCCGATCTTGTTGACGACATCGGTGACCTCAGCCTCGTTGCAGACGCACTGGATGATGCAATGCGGACCCACACAATTGATCTGGATCGTCTAAGTGAGCTACTGAGCCCACTCGCTGAGCGGAACGGCTTCAGGAGACATGACGGCGCTGCGCTGTTGGACAGGCTGAGCAGTTGAGCGTCTTGCCATTCATACAGTTGCACGGTGGGAGCGATAAGCAAAAACACAAAGTAAAATCTGACTTGAAGATCATCACTCCGCTCAGATAGAGAAAACACAAATGTCATCACCCGCGAAATTTAAGGGCATTTCCGCAAAAGAGGATAAAGGTTCCCTTTGGTGGATCCTCGCTTGTGCAGGCGCTGTCTCACTGCTCATCGGAATCATTGTTGGAGCACGCAAAGTAGACAAACCCTGTGGTTCTGTTTTCAATCAGCAGCACCGCGTAGCCGAGCTTCTGGACACTTTCGATGGCATGCCTGGGGATGCAGTCCTCGAGTGCAATGCCAAGGTTGCCGCAGCCACGGCACCCACTTGGATTTTTATCGTGCTGGGAATTCTCCTGCTCGTTGCCGCTGTGATCATTCGCAATCTGCCACCAAAGCAGCCAGTCACCGTTGTGGCCGCACCTGCAGCCCCTGCCGCTCCATCTTTGACTGCAAAGCTTGAAGAGCTTGCCGCCTTGCGTACTAAAGGAATGATCAGCGAGGACGAATACGAAGCGAAGCGCAAAGACTTCCTAAGCCAAATGTAACCGGCCCAGCAAAACGAGACGAGGAGTGTGGAATTCGTACCATGCTCCTTATCTTTGCCTCCTAAAGGCAAGCTGAGCCTGTAACAGCGGTTAGCAACAAGAAACCCACCAACCAAAATAATGGTTGGTGGGTTTTGTTGTGCTGAATACTATTTCACTCCAGCTTTTTTCTTAGCTGCCTTGAGTGCAGCCTTGTACGCTTTGTTTTGCGTTTCAGTTTTCACCTTTTTGGTGATTTTCGCTTTAGCTTTGCTCTTCGCTTCAGCTTTCACCTTTTTGGTGATCAGTGACTTGGCTTTGTCTTTTGCCTTCTTGTCGGTGGCATCGTACGCAGCGGTGGTTGCCTTAGCTTTTGCATTCTTAGATGCCGTGGATGCCGCGAGCTTTGGCGCGTCTTTGGCAGAATAGTAGCTGGTGACGTTAGCGGTGACTGTCGCCGTTTTCTTTAGCTTTTTCGCTTTGACCGTGGCGCTTTTGGTGACCTTGTGAGTCTTTTTGGCGGTAGCCGATGCTGTGGCCTTGTAGGTCTTGCCGTTGCGCTTGTACTTGGCGGTCTGCTTCGAAGTGTACGACGCGTTGCCTGTGTAGGACGCTGACTTGGTCGCAGTGTACGAGGTGTACGTGGTTTCGGTCTTGGTGGCTGACGCCTTGTACGACTTGCGGTTCGCGGTGAGGGTCTTGCCCTTGTAATCAAACTCGTAGGTTAGCCAGTGACGCTCACCAGGGTACTTTGGTCCTTCATCCTCGTACTGGCAGGTGTTGTGGTAGTCGGTGTAGTTGCTGTTCCACAACCAAACGCATTCTCTTTCTTCGGGCGGAACTTCTACGCGCACTCGAAGAGTGTATCGACCTGGCAGCATCTCATCGCCTGGGAAAACATCGGCGGTGTAGCTCGACTTCTGGCGTTTGAGGTATTCGTCCAGGGACGGGTTTGCTTCACCGTAACCTTCAGCAACGAGCGACCCCTTGGCGTTGTACATCTTGTAGGTGACGTCGGAGGTTGTTTCGTAGACACCTGGTCCTCCTTCGTTGCCGAACAGCTCCTTCATGGCAACTTTGAACTCGAAGGCGGTGCATAACCATGGGTCATCACCCGGTTCGCACATTAACTTGTACACATTGAAGGTCAACTGTTTGTCGGGAGCCGCTGCGTTCGAAGGCGCGGAAACACCGACCAACATTCCTACGGCGAGCAGAAGGCTCGCGAAGACCGAAGTAAGCTTTTTATACAATTTTCCCCCAACAAAAAAGTGCGAATGATGATTGATGGTTAAATTTTAGCCGACTAAAGGGACGGTCTGGATAGTCACAGTAATGTGACCGCTTGCGCATAGAATCAGAGATTCCCATACCCGACAGAAACACCAATTTCAGAGTGCACGGCTCGTCAGGGAGTAGACGCGATAACGCTGCTAATGACGTCCGTTGCCGAGGGTAGGTAGCCCACCACTGACCACTTTGATGTAAGGAATTGACCCAGTCTTGGGCGCTGATTCCCTTTTGACAGCCTCCTTCTTGGCGTCATACCTCGCCAAAGGTGATCCGTCCCCATTCCACACGCCGGCAGAGTACTTGCCCCGGAGCCGTTCTTCAAAAGTCTGACCTTCGGGCTGATCGTCGATTCCCGCATTCAGGAGTGCAACCTGGTGACGAAGAATTTCAAAGCTGGCGCCATCTATTGATGGAACGTTGCCGTCCTTAAATATCTCGATATTCAAGTCGCGGCACAGTACCAAGATTCTCTTTTTCTCTACGGCTAGACGACTCTGTGCCGTGGTGAGTGCAATTTTTGCATTTGGCTTGGGGTGGAAAGTTTTGCCTTTTGGTACCTTGAATTTTGCCAGCTCCTTTTCAACCCTCTTGGGTGCGACAACGGGTTCGGGATAGATGACGCTTTTCACGACCGACGTAGTTAGCGTGCGCCTGCGATCGTCATCCGTCTGCACGACTGGACGAGCCCGCTTCCTCGACCTGTACGTGGAAGCAACAACCTTTTGCTTCTTCTTCACCGGCTTCTTGGGAGTAGCAGCTTTATGCCGCGGTTTCTTCTTCGCCGTTTTCTGGGGTTCAGCAGCATGTGGCTTAGCTACTGGCTTCGCAACTTCGTCGGCTGCCAGTCTGCGTAGCTCCGCTATTGCCTCGTCGTCGAGATGACTCCCCAGACCCATCTGACTACCCTTTCACCCATCACTCTGCTTTAAGGTTCAAGCTACGGTAACTGGGCTTAAAAATCCAAAGAAATTGGTTCATTACGTCAAGCATTTCTTGCCAAGGACACACGAACCCGCGAGCGAACCTTGCCTCTACGCATGGTTCTTTTCAGAAATTGAACGACGCATCTGAAAAGAGATCAAAATGTTCGAAGTAATGGGCCGCAAAGTCACCACCCGCATCGGCAAGCTGGCCGGCAGCCGTCACCCCCAAGGCGAAATGCTCACCGAAGCGCAAGCAACAGCCATCGTCGACCAAGTCACCTGCCTCGATCCAGAGTGCACTGCACCATTGCAACTGGTTCGTGGATCGGCAGCACGTCGTGCACATTTCAGGCACCTGCCAGGCTCTGGCACCGCTTGCAGTGTGGGTGGGCCAATGTCGGAGTGGCATTCCTTCGTACAGCATGACCTTTTGGGCGAAGCCAAGTATCACGAGCTTGTCATCCCTGGTGCGCGCATCGACGTCGCAGTGGAGAGGATCAACTCGGACAAACTCGTGGCTCTGGAAGTCCAGTACAGCCCCATCAAAAAAGAGACTGTGCTGAAGCGTCATGCCGCACACCGCGCAGCCGGAATCGCAGGAACCGTGTGGCTGATTCATGCAGACACCGTGAGCGCTGATGACTGGGTACGAAAGGTGTGGGTTCAGGAGTTGCTCCAAGCCTGCCTTGAAACCCCCGCCAGTGCGCCAGGAGAGAGCGCATACGGCTGCGTGGTGGGGTTGGTAGATCTTCACCCAACCGATCCGTACGCAGAGCCCAGCATTCGGTTCATTGATCGCGTCGTCGAGGACAACCTGCGTGGCAAAAAGGGCATGCGAATCCTCAGCTACGGAAGCTCCGTGCGTCCAGAAGTGCTTCGCCTGTGGGCCCAGGGGCGCCAACGTCCTACCCAGATCCCTGAAGACATCCAAAGCGAGATTCGATCCATGGATGCGGTACCTACCCGACGAGTCAAAGGTCCGGTAGTCCATACCTTTAGCAGCGCGAGGTGGTCATGATGAAAGCCTTCAACGCCGCAGGTTTCTTAGCCGCAAGCATCGTCACCCTTCAGGTCACTGGTGCGCTACCACCCTGGGTCATGCAGGTCTTCGAAGCGCTGGCCTTCAAAGGCTAAGGAAGCACGAGACGGAACGCATTCTCCTAAAAAAGCTACGCATGGTCACTGGTGAAGGCTCCCAATCAGGGCGTCTCACCCTCACTTCTTAGGAGAAACCGAAATGAAAATTTTCAAGAAGAAGACAGAAGCAAATGGTGAAGCATCCGTCAAGGATCAGATCAAGGCCATTTTGGATAACACCCAAAGCAAGAATGCGAAGCGTAAGCGCCTAGCGAAGACGGTGGCCGCTGTTGCTGTGGGTGTCGCTTTGCTGGCTGGTGGCTCAACGTTGGCGAGCTGGCATGACTCGGCCGCGATTGATGACGCGGTGATTCAGACTGGTGAGCTCTCACTGGACACGCAGGCTCTCGGCTGGACTTTCAATGGCAACGCAGTGGATGAGGCGGATCTTGACACTCTTCGACTTTCCCCAGGCGATTCGCTGGTCTACGCCGGCACCGCAACGCCTACGCTTGAGGGCTCTAACTTGGCCGCCAAATTGAGCTTGAGTGCCCAGGCCACGGCTGGATCCTTGCTTGACAGCCCCGTTGTTGACGTCAGCTGGTCGATCGACGGTTCGCAAGCACCTGTTGAGGTTAGCGAAGCCACCAGCGGTGCAGCACACACGATCGCTTGGGCCTTGAGCCTGGCACCAGCCGGGGATCCCGACTACGTCAATGGCGATGAGGCACA
Organism: Glutamicibacter sp. MOO4; assembly: GCF_056934395.1. Lineage (NCBI taxonomy): Bacteria > Bacillati > Actinomycetota > Actinomycetes > Micrococcales > Micrococcaceae > Glutamicibacter > Glutamicibacter sp. MOO4. The sequence goes on along the minus strand of NZ_CM167800.1, from coordinate 29,827 downwards.
GCTTCAAACCCTGGATCTCAGCCAGATCAAGGTAGAACTCGATCAGGTCGCTAAATAGCCTAGTCAAACAATCATTTTGAGAGGAGGTATCACCATGAAAATCATCAGCCGAGTGTTCTTTTGGCTATTCATGACATTGATCGCAACGGCCGTGACTTTGGGTTCTGTCTACCCGGCAGTGCGTGGGTGGGTTCCGCTGACAGTATTGACGGGTTCCATGCAAGGCACTTTTAGCCCTGGTGATCTCGTGGTGGTAGCTCCTCTTGAAGGATCTGAGCGCGAAACCGCAAAGGTGGGCGACATTGTTTCTTACTTGCCTGAGCCCGATTCCACCGAAGGCTTGACTACGCACAGAATTATTGACCGCCAAGAATCTGCTGACGGCAGCATCACCTACACAACCAAAGGCGATGCCAACGGGGCACCAGACTCTCCGATAATGGCTAAACAAGTAGCAGGCAAAATGGTCTACTCCGTACCCAAGCTGGGCTTTGTTGCCAATGCCATGCCAGGTGAAGCAAAGCCAGTCATCGTGGTCAGCGCAGCGCTTCTGCTGCTCGGATACGCAGGTGTTCAAGTAGTTCAAACCGTGCGTGAAAGCCGCACCCGCACAAAGGCAGGTGATGCTTCTGAATAGCGCTTAGTCCTCCTCCTCTTGCGTAGTAACTCAGACATTGCCCTCAACCGGTTCGGTTGGGGGTATTTTCTTGCGCTCCTGCAACAGAGAGGTAGAAAAAAGACACCGCAGCCGGTGTTCACTCCACCTGCCGAGATTGGGCGCATGGTCACTTGTGTGAAGGCACTCCCCCAGTGAATGCCTCAACCAAATCAAGGAGAAGAACCATGGAAACTCAGACGATCAAGAAGCAGCGCAGGTTGCCGAAAGCAGTCACAGCAGTAGTTGTCAGCACTGCACTGCTGCTAGGTACTACTGCCACTGTCGCGATCTGGAAGGCTGATGCTCCGATTGTGACCCAGCAGCGCACCATCCAGGCCGGTGAGCTCAGCCTCGAAAACACCAGCGGCACCTGGACCCTGAACGGCAACCCTGTAGCTGACGTAGCGTCAGTTCGTTTGGTACCAGGCGACACCGTGACCTTTACCGGCAAAGCCACGCCACGCGTTGTCGGTGACACCTTGACCGGTTGGTTGTACTTCAACGATGTCGACAAGGTGGCCGGTTCTTTGGCCGCCTCACCTGCAGCGTCCCTCAGCTGGTCAGTGGATGGGGCGCAGGAAGCCAAGCAGCTCACCGCAGCGGATGATCATGTTGAGCATGATGTTTCGTTCAGCGTTTCCATGGCTCCAGGCAGCGACAACGCATCGCAAGGGCTGACTTTGGATCTGAGCGGCGTGCAGGTGGCTGTCTCAACGATCAAACCGGATGTTGTGGAGAGCGCACCTGAGCTTGGGTGGGCAATCCCGGACCCGGCTCTCAAAGCAGCCGTGGTGAAGCAGCTAACCGGTCAGGATCTATCTGGCAAAGATTTAGCCCTATACCAGCTCACTTTGGAAGATGCAGTCTCCTTGACCGAGCTCGATGTTAACTACGGCTCAGCAATCGTCAGCCTGGACGGCCTAGAACAAGCAACAAACTTGACGTCTTTGTATGCCGCTTACACGCAGATTGGCGATCTCAGCCCACTGTCAGGGCTCGAAAATTTGACTGATTTGGGAATCTCGGGCACGCAAGTGACAAGCCTGGAACCACTCCGCACTTTGACTGGCTTGAACTCCTTGGACGCCTCTGACGCGCAGGTTGGCGACCTTAGCCCACTGGCAGGGCTCGAAAATTTGGCGTCTTTGAGCATCTCGGGCACGCAAGTGATAAGTCTTGAACCTCTCCGCACCTTGACGGGCTTGTACCGCCTGTATGCCGTTAACACGCAGGTCGCCGACCTTAGCCCACTGTCAGGGCTCGAAAGATTAACTGATTTGGGAATCTCGGGCACGCAAGTGACAAGCCTGGAACCACTCCGCACTTTGACTGGCTTGAACTCCTTGGACGCCTCCTACACGCAGGTCGCCGACCTTAATCCACTGTCAGGGCTCGAAAATCTGATGTCTTTGTCAATCGATAGCACACAAGTAACGAGTCTGGAACCTCTCCGCACATTGACTGGCCTGAACTACTTGAGCGCCCCCGACACGTTGGTAACCGATTGGTCACCAGTCGCCCACGTACCAAACGTCATCAAGTAACCAAGAAACATCAACCAACAAACCTCAACAAGTAAGGAAATCATCATGTCAACAACAAATTTGTCAGACCTGACCGCAGCAAAAGAAGCTGTCATCGAAGCCGAAGCAACCCTAACCAACCGCGTCCTAGAACTACGCCAGCTACCCCCTGGTGAACGTCCGTCCTGGGCCCAGATTGGCGCCGCTCTCGGCATTGGAGGCAGTTCAGCCTATTCACGTTTTGGTGTAGGCCCAGAAGAGAGCCTTGCTGAAGCCCGAGCAGCAAGGCTGGAGCGAAGCCGCAAGTCCAAAGCATCCACGCGTAACAGGGCTGATCTTGGTTTGAGCGCCTCAGCTGCTGCCAAGGCTTTAGGTGTGGATCCACGCACGCTTGTCCGAGGTGGTGAAGCTTTGAGCAACCGCTACGAAAAGCGGCTCACGGCATTGCCTTCTGGTCGCTACGCCGAACGCTACTTCTTGACGTAACCAAACACGGTCACCTCGTTCCCCTTCCTGGTTTTCGTACTGGGGAGGGGATTCTTTTGACCTGGTTCAGACACACGAGGGCGTTCGCACAGCCACGCGCACGAATTCGCCGCATGGAAGGTGATGAGAACTGATCGGTTCTTCAAATTCGTGCCAGGAGGCAAAGAAAATGAGTAACTACGACTACAACAACGGTGGACAAGGTGGCTACAACGATAGCCACGGATACAACGGCAACAATGGCTACGGCCACCCGAATCGCAACGTGCAAAAGGGCGCATTCGAAGTCATCATCGAAAAAATCGCATCCGTGCTGCTGGCGATCCTCTTCAGCCCTTTTTGGATCCTTTTGACTGACACCTCATGGGGAGTCAAAAAGAACGCAGCTTCGGAGCGCCCGAAAAATCATCCATTCAAGACCTTTGGAATCTTCACTTTTCCCATCATGGTCGCGGTGCTAGCCCTAGCCTTCCCAGACATCGAAGCGGCAACAATTGCCCTCTTCGGACCCATCTGCTGGCTAGCTCTCGCCAAGAGGATCCCGGCACGCCGGGCCATTCCCTTCCCTACGGTGCAGGTCTTCGCAAGCCTGCGCAGGGCAAGCAAACCGATTCTGCTCTTGAGCGCCATTCTGATCACTGCTGCCGGGCTGCCTTTGATTGGTGACAACGCACTTGCTGGTGTTCCTTTCATCGTCGTCGGCTACCCGCTAGCGATTCATCTGGGCCGAATGAGGGTTCAAGATGATGCGGTTGAAAACGCCAACATGTTGGCTGATCAGCGCGTGATTGGTTTGGCTCTTGGCCTCACCGAATCCACCGTGCAATCGATGCACATCTACCGCACTGGACGCGAAGACGAAGGCACCTTGCAAATCCATACAGGTCAGATCCCCTTTGGCGCTGTCAGCAGCCTGTCGAATCTAGAGACGCTTATTCAGATGCACGTACCCGCGTGGGAGGTTGTCCGCGCGTCTGCCGAAGGAATTGTGCTCGGCTTTGCCACTGAAGAGACTAACGAGCGTCGTGAGCAGCTTCAACGCTCCGCCGGATTGGTTGCAGGCACTTCTGAGGTAGCACCAGCCGCGCAAGATCCTATCTTCGGGGTAGCTCCAGAGGGGTTCGCACCAGGCGAAGTTTTCTAACCGCAACAAACAACAGGGTGGGGTCGTCATGACCCCACCCACTCTCATCACCCAAAACTTTTCTTAGGAGTACAAGTGGAAACCTTCAAAATGAAAATCGGAGCCCGGTACACAGACACGGTGGCCAACCGAGTAAAACTGGTCCGTGTCCTTTCACAGACAGCCGCTGACCAAGGCTTGAAAGGTGCTTGGCAGGCCGAACAGATTGTCACTGACAACGCCACAGGCCAGCAGTTTGTTATCGCTTCGACCAGCCCGACATTCAGACCCATCCCAGTGAAGGTTGAGCTCGGCCCATCCTTCAAGCTGCCAATGACTGAGGCGCTTGAGGCACACGTGGCTACAGAAGGACGCACCATTGTCGAGCTGAAACCACAGGCTGGGTATGCGATTGCTGCTGCGCTGACACCGGCCATCATGACGCTTCGTCGCAGCTTAGCGCTCATGCTGAAGCGAACTTATGAGCACGAGATTGATCTGAACGCAGCGTGGGATCCTGAGCATGGTCTGGACTCAATTTCGATTCGCCGCTTCCCGCAAATGCCAGCAGATGCTGCTGAGAAGGTTTTGCGCGAGTGGCTAGTCCTTGTGACAGGTGGTGTGCGAGAAGCTAAAGGGTGGGACATCAAGGTGTCCCCGCTAGAGCAGACCGCGGAGCTGATTTATGGTGCACCTAGGGCTTTGCCAGAGCTTGTCCCCTTTGAAAGCGTGAGCGCCAAGAAGCTAGTACCAGAGCAGTGGAGCAAGATCCCTATTGGTCGCAATTCGGCTGGTGGGTTAGTGGAAGTCAACTTAAAGGCTGGCCCACACATGCTAGTAGTAGGTGGGACAGGTGCCGGCAAGTCAGTCACTGGCCGTGGCATCATGGCGGGTGCGCTAGCCCGAGGTTTCGAGCTGATCGCCGTAGACCCTACTAAGAAGATGGCCGGTCAGAAAGGCTTCATCCCTTACGCTCACACCTGGGCAGTGAGCTCTGTGGAGGAAGCCGCCGACGTCATCGACATCGTATACGCGGAAGTACGCAGGCGTGTGGAGCTGATCGACAGGGCAGACGCCGAAAATTGGGGTGACCTGTCCGCTGGCACCGTACGCCCCTGGCTGGTCGTGATCGATGAATGGGCAGGGTTGATCTCTGTTGATAAAAAGCCGGCAGGAAATCCAAATAAATCGACACAAGTCGCTGAGCTAATCGAAGAATGGGAGGCTCACACGGCAGCTGTCAGTCGAATTCAGGGCAAGGTGGCCAAAATCGCCCGAGAGGCTCGCTCCGCAGGTATTCACTTGCTGATCCTCACTCAGCGCCCTGATGTGAACGACCTACCGGGGCAGGTGCGTGAACAACTAGGCAGCGTGATCCAAATGGTGCCCAAGGCAAAGCCACCGAGCCGCGAAGCACTGGGCATGGTCTTTTCCGGGGAGTCCCAATCGGCAGCAGCCGAAGTGGAGGACCTTTACAACAGCACGGACGGGTTCGGGCTGGTGTTCTCGGAGGGTGGTACTGTGCAAGGTTTCCGCGCGGCACTTATCGAAGACACCGACGAAGTTAAGCAGGTCGCCCCGTACCTGGATTCAGTGGGCGTACCAAAGGTTCAAAAAGTGGTGTCCGAGCCGACGCCAGAGCCTGATTTTGAACCAACGCCGGCATGGGCGGACGCTGATGATCCTTTCTAAAGAAGCGATTCCGCGTTCGCACGGCTGAGAAAAAGCACGCATGGTGATGGATATCAAGGGGTCATCCTTGGTATCCATTCACATTTAAGGAGAAGAACGATGTGTCTGAAAAAAGGGGCTAGCGAAAAATGGCCGGACGGTCGTCGTTGTGACGGGTGTGGTGCTTGCCATCGCGCCATGACCTACACAGAGCTCAAGGTAGGCGGCGCTGTCGAAAATTTTGCCGCTCAAGCTAGCCGACCAGTGCCCGAGGAAGAAGTCACCGAAACACCAGGGGAGCTCTCCCCCACTTGGCTCCAGAAACTTTGGGCTGCCGCCATGGATGTGCAGCGAAAGCTCATTCGGCTACGTGCCAAGCGTGCGGCGGTCAGGGCAGAGCGTGAACAACGCGAAGCAGACCGCATTGCAGCCATTAAGGAAGAAAAAGAGCGTGAAGCTGCAGAAGCCAAGGAACGCACAATCAAGGCTGCGTATCGCAGGCTGGATCAAGCTTCGGATGACCTCATGACCGCTTGCTTGGACAAAGAGCTCTTGAAGGATCCCACCTATCCAGGCGGTGTTGAGAGAAGGAACGCCTTGCTCAAGGAGGCTCAGAAAGAGGCACGTGCGGCACAAGCAGCCATTGCCAAGATCGAAAACAAAATCAGTATGGATGGCGAGCATACGCCGAGCCAACTCAAGCGAATGGAGACGCTTCACAGGACCCAGGCCGCAGCATCAGAGCTGGTGGAGCATCTGCAAGGAGCAAAGGTTCGCTGTCCAGATCTTCACACTGCTGAACGCAATGAGGCCAGGGCCCGTGCGCACTGGGCAACGGTTGAAGCTGAGGTGATTGCCGCTGAAGCAATTTAGACACTCATTAGCTCATTAGCTCCTTAGCAAAAAAACTAAACAACTAAACAACCAAGGAGACAACATCATGAAAACGAAAACGAAAACCACCACCCAAAACGTCATCAACCAGCTGTGGTACGAAGCCACCATCGAACAAATGTGCTCACGCACCACACGGGCCGATTACGAGGCTGCTGCCAAACGGCTGGCTTTTACACCTCTCACCGATTTAGAGATCATCGCCGTGGACGGACGTTTCTGGTATCGCATCCTGCCCGTAGCCCGGAAGAGCCAAGACCCTATTTTTGTCGCAGCAGTTGCCTTTACCGAAAACCGTCGCATTGGCTTGGCACTGGCAGAAATGGATGGAGTGGTACCGGTATCCAAACAGCGAGCAGAGCCACGCGAAGTCCGCCAAGAAATGCTGCTGAAAGCCGAGGCGCCTTGGCTTCGAGAAGCGATCAAGAAGCTGTGAGCATAGCCGCCTGAAGATCCACTCTTTGGGCGGCTATTGCTTTACCTAGGCGAGGACACCTGAGGACGAACACACCTGGGTGCCAGTTCGCCGTATGGAGGTATATGACACCAAGGAGAAAAATCATGCGAATACGAAACGCAATCATTTTGGTCGGCATCATCTGGGCTGCCACAGGAGCCATCTCGCTGCCTTCACACCCACAACCCCTGGAACGAACAGCCGTATCCGAGCCCATCAGTGCACATGCTGAACTGACGCTTGCACCTGCCGCTGTTGTGGCACCAGACAAGGCCAGTCTCGAAGTTCAAAGAGCCACTTTCACTGCACCAGCCAAGCCGAAGCCCAAACCGATCCCCGAGCCAACTGCTGTTGTAGCGCCGGTCGTTGCGCCTGAGCCAGCACCCGCAAAGGTATCTGCAATTCGGGCAGGCCAAATGATGACCAGTGCACCAGTTGAGTCAGCACCTGCACCAAAGCAGTCCGCGGAAGTAGTCGAGCCAACTAAAGCAGCACCAGAAGCGGCAACAACCAAAGTCGCACCAACCAAGACACCAGCATCAGTTGAGGTACCTGAGCAAGCCGCAGACGCCTCGATAATCACCACGGCAAAGAAATATCTGGGCACTCCGTATGTGTGGGGCGGAACGAATCCAGCTGTTGGTCTTGATTGCAGCGGCTTCGCACAGCTGGTCTTCCGACAACATGGTGTCTCACTCCCCCGAGTTGCACGAGCACAAGCCACCGTTGGCACAAGGATCGCATCACTAGCTGAAGCAAAGCCAGGTGACGTGTTGGGTATGCGAAACGGGGCTCACATTGCCATTTATCTGGGCAACAACAGGATCATTCACGCCCCTCGTCCAGGCTCCACCGTCTCGATTCGTTCACTCACCAGCTACGACGACGTTGACGTCATCCGTCGAGTCCTCTAAACACACCCACTCACAATTAGGAGTAAGAAAATGTTTCCAATCATCATTGCATCAGAAGGCCAAGTCAAACAGCATATTTATGCTTTGCAGCTGACAGGAGATTATGCAGGTGCCAGTCGAGTTCTCGTCCGTCTACCTCATGAAGGGCGCAGTGCTCTACGCAGCGACAGGGCACGCATATGGGCAGCTCACGGCACAGCTTTCAGCTTCATGGACTTCGAGGTAATCGCTGAGGTACGAACCAACGACGCGACTACCGATGCTGAGGCTTGGAGGCTAATCGATAGCACGATCTAAGCCTTCGCCGCATGGGAGAGGATGAAGCGGCTCCACAACTGCTTCATTTCTCCTGGTGATGTGGGGTACGAGGGAGGCAGCTAGCCAGCACGGCCGGTTGCCTCCCTTTCTTTATGGATAAGTCCAGACACCTCAGGGCGTTCGCATGCGCTGGCACCGGATTGCCGAAGATCGCCGCATGGAGAGGTATGTACACCTCACATCACCTTCTCTAGGAGCACTCATGAAAAAGCGATTTTTCCCCATCGCCATCACGGTTTTGATCGTCCTCAATGTCGCCGCCATCGCGCTGAACATTTTGCGGCTCGTTCTACTTGGAACTTATTCGGAACAGCCACCGCAGACGACACAACCGGTTCAAGTTGAGCAGACTGAAAAGGCACCTGCAAAGGCAGAAGTCAGCGCCGAAGAAGCCGCAGGGCTTCAGGTCGCAAGCCAAAGGGCTTTCTTCAAGAGAGCGGCTGACGCCAAAGGTAACTTCATGAACCGAATCGCCTCGGTACCTGCAGACAGCGCATTCGTCCTTGGCTACACCACTTCAGACAAAGAAGCCGAGCCGTTCACTCTGATCACAGATGAAGCAAGCAGTGGCTACCCAGTCATTGCCGAGACCAAGGAATCACTTAAGATCCTGCTGCCAGGCAAGCAGAAGACATCGGCCGCGTGGGTACACAAGGATGCTGTCAGCACCACGAAGAACGAGGAACAGCTGTATGTCACGGACAAAACCGTTTCGGTACTGGCCGGCGGGGATCTGGTGAGGATCTTCCCGATCACCCAAAAGGGCTCACATCTGACTGATGCATCCTTCGGCAAGGCTGGCTTCATCGCAGATTCGAACAAGTCCACGGCGTTGACTTCCACCGTACGCACTGATGGTCATGGTCTGGTCAGCATCACCGAAGCTGGCAAAGACAAGAGTGGCTACGGACTTTCGCTTTTACACGATGACTTTGCTGAGCTCGCTGGCCTGGTGAAGGAGGGCACACCGATCAGCTTCAAGTAATACGACAAGGCACCTCAGCTTATGGCCGGGGTGCCTTATTCGCACCCCAAGTCAGACACGCGACACCGTGATCGGTGCGGCCCATGTCTGAATTCGCCGCATGGACATATGTGAATCCCAGAAAATAGGAGAACCCCTCATGAAGAAATTTCTTCCCCTCGCAGCCACCATGGCCTTGGCCTTCACTTTGACCGGATGCAATGCCGCTAGCCAGCCAACAGCCCCAACCCCATCAACCTCAGCAACTGCCAGCCAGTCAACTACAACCATTGATGCACCCGTTCAAGCCGTGGAACTCAGCAAACAGGAGCTCGAAAAGCTACCCTGGGTGTCCACTTTCACGGTCTATGACCGCGGTGACATTCAGGCAGATCCAGGCACCCCATTCAGAAACACGATCGCCTCGGTGAAGAAAGGCAACACCTACGCGGTGGCCTACACCAAGCCTGGTGGACCAGCCTTTGCACTGATCGGCACGGAGGAGCTGAGTGATAAAACGAATCTGCCGGTTATTGGCAAGCAAGCAGGCTGGCTCCAGGTGCTGATTCCAGGGCGATTGCATTTGCCAAGCAGCGGCAAGCACGTCAATGGGGCGACCGCTTGGCTCCCGGAGGCGGATGTGGCACTGCATGAACAGACCACAGAGCTGAGCGTGGACTTGGGCGCTGATGAAGTCACTCTTCAAGAGGACGGACAGGAAGTCGCCTCCTACTCCATCGTCCTGGATGGCGGTGACCTCACCCCGGCAAATCTGCGCGGTTTTGCAGTCTCTCAGTACTTCACAGTGGATGGCCAGAAGTGCTCTTCCCAGAAGACCTTGGCTACCAGCATTCAAAGCGAGAAGGCTGACAAATTCGTGGACGGAGCGTCCGTTCTGGCAATCCACGGGTGGAGCAAAGAATGCCGCGCAGTCAGCGCACAGACCACTAGATCGTCAGGTTGCATCAATCTTTCGGACCAGTCGATGCAGGAGCTTTTGCGTCGCGTGAAGCCAGGAACGCCCATCACCTTCAAGCGCTAAGGAAGCGATTCCGCGTTCGCATCGGACTCTACGCATGGTTAGGAGTAGAGAAAGGAACAGAGATGTAAGCCAACAACATCCATCACCAAACTAAAAAACAGTGCCTGATCTGGCACCAACCATCATCACTCTCGCTAAGGAGAAACCCAGTCATGAAAACCACAACCTCAACCCCACGCCGATTGTCGGCAGCAGCTCTCTCTTTCACTATTGCCTTTACGAGCTTCGGCCTTCCAGCAATGGCCCTCGCTGCACCAGCCGCCAACGCAGCCGAGTCGTACTTGGAGACGATTTCCACGTCAGTCATTGAGAGCTCAGGCACTGGCTACGGCGTGTCCAGTATCCTCTACACACTGGACACTGATGCAGGCAAATACGCAGGTGACGATTACATCTTGACCGGTGAAAACATCTTCCACCGCCCAGGCCCTGACACAAACCACACGGCCGCCTGGACCTTCGAGGTGACTCTTACGGATCAGCCCCAGGTCATCACAGAGCTCATTGCCAAGCACAAAGACAATTTGGTGGGTGCCGACAAACTCATCACCTTGAATGAACCACTGATCGTTCCTGCCTTCCAGGCCTTCCCAGCCCCAGTCTTCGACTCACGAATCGTAATGCCGCCGGTCCAATTCGGCATCGATGGCAAGTACACCACGTGGTCGTACAACGAGGACGATCTGGGGACTACGGATGCGACCTTGGAGCGTGATCCCTCGAAGCTGGAAGCCTTCATTGATGGTGAGAGCCAGGGCACTTGGCCAGGAGGCACCGCGTACCGCTGTGATGACGTGAATTCTTTCTTCGATGGAAAAAATGTCGAGCTGCGTGGGTATTACACTGACAAGACCGATGGCACGGCCAAATATGGATCCACCACCTTCGAATGCCCTGCCAGCATTCCGCTGTCCCTGAAGATCAGCCAAAGCGGTACCAGTGTCAAAGCAGGCGAAACGGTAACGCTCTCGATTGACGAGGCGTTGGGAACCTACGGCAACGCTCCGACAGTGGCCTGGTCCGTGGATGGACGCAAGGTAGAAGGTGAGACCGGTTTGAGCTTCACGGCACCAACAACGGCTTTCTCCAGCGTGCATGCCGCCGTCACGGTCACTGACCGCGAGGGCGAAAAGATGACTCGTACCTTGGGCTGGGCTAATCCAACACCAGGTGGGGATGAAGAGGAACCAGTGACCGAGACTCCAAAGCCAACTGAAACTCCTAAGCCAACCGATCCAGCAACCGATCCAAAGCCAACGGTTCCATCGGTAGATCCTAAGCCAACGGATGAGGACAAGCCAGCCGCCCCGAAGCCAACTGATGACGAAAAGGTGATCACCGATGCACCTGACGCTGACAAACCCCACGTCAAATCGGAATGTGAGGGTCTGTGTGACGGAGCCTTGCCAGAGAGCGAATTCGGCCCAAAACCAGTGGTTGACGGCACGCCAGTGGCTGATCCAAAGCCACAGCCGCATATCACCATCACTGATTGGCTGAAGAAACCAGCCACCGGCACCCCACACACTAACCTGCACAAGCCAGTGCTAGGTGTTTCGAACCCACGCGTCATGGGCTAGCAAAAAGGAAACAGTTAGAGCCTCTCCCCCCAAATGGAGGAGGGGCTTTTCTGTGCCCAAAAGGGTGAGACACCAACGCCGGTGAGCGTTAAGCGCATGGGACGTATTGACAGACAAATTTCCGCTCTGTCACCACCACCTATCAAGGAGACAAATACGTGTGCTACGCAATCGGAGAAAATCCAAACTATCCCCAAGGCAAGCGCTGCAAGAATTCGACATGCCCGGCCTACCGCCGTACCGCCTCTTTTGCTAAGAAGCTTCTTGGCGAAAACACGCCGCAAAATCGAGCAAAAGTTGAACAGCTCCAGGCCAGCGGTTTGCTTTCACGACATGCAAAGGAACGAGCATCAGCAGTGGGAAAACTTACCGACAAAGACGAGATCCTGCTAGCAATGAAGGATCCATCCGTCGCCGTTCAGCAGGCTTTGGCAAAGAACCCCGTGCTGCTTTCTGATCCAGAGCTTCGTGCAGCTTTGGCTAGTGGACGTCCATCGGCTGACCGGAAGAGCCAGATTCCTCAAGACCCCCGAGCTTTGGCTCTCCTCAGAGGTGAGGCTTTGAGTCTTCGCCAGCGACGCAGCCTGGTTTGGCGGCCAGAGACCATTGCCAAGCGCGCGGAAGATGGGAAGACAAAGGCAGATGCCAAATTGGAGAAGCTCAAGGCCCAGGCTGCGTATCTTTACGGCGAGGAAGATGATGACGATGATTTTGGCTTCGAAAACTTTGACAGCGAAACGGGCAACTTAACTACGCCTCAGGCAAAGCGCACACATGCGTTCATCAAGAGCCACACCAATTCAGAAATTGTCGACCTCCTGCCCGAAGAAGTAGTTGCAAAATCATTCTCAGCACTGGATCAAGAAACCCAGCAGGCCATGGGCGAAAAACACCGCGACAGCGTGGACGTACTTAAAATGGCATTGCTGTCCGATTCCATGCACCGCAGAGCCTATGAGATGGTGTCAACCACGGCACCCCTCCCCGTAGTGGAGCACACAATGGCAACCCTCATGGGCGATCGACAGGATCCAGATTCGCAAGAGGCCATCGCGAGAATGGTGGATGCTCTCCAGGCGAGAGGCGTGATCCCGGAAGACGGCCGTACGGATCCGGTTGTTTTGGCGCAGCGCTGGTTGGATAAGAAAGGTGGCAGCCCCGTGGCGCAAGCAGCCTAGAAGAAAAGATAAGTAAGGCCGGTGCTATCAAGGCGCCGGCTTTACCCGTGTCCACACCAGATGGCTACACGCTCACAGGATGAACGGGCGTAATCGCAAGCCCTAGCAGCTCGCTGCTCTCGCGTTCCAGGGCCACCACTTGGCGTACCCCGGCCTGCGCGTTCGACTTCGAAATATGGCAGGTCACGAGCCTAGCTGGCGCAAAGTTGTAGCTCCCCGCTTCGAGTTGCATCAGGGTTTCTTCGCTCTCGGTGATGCGTGCATCCAGGCCAGCCAAAGCTTGCATCATGTTCTTGCGGTGAGCCTCCACGGCGTCAGTCTGAGCACTACGTTTGGCATAGGTGGTGTCGATGATCCCGCGCAGCGCTTCAGGAATCCGAATGCTGATCATCTGATCTTCAAAGCGTCCAGCCGTTTGAACAACAGGTTCCATTTGCAGTTCAGTCAGCAGAAGTGTGCGCAGTTCATTGTCTTCAGCCAAGCGCCTGATGTGGCGTTCAAATACCCGACTATGAGTTTCTGCTTTGACGATTACTGCGTGCGTGAAGCGGCGCTTGGTCAGTACCTGCGCGATTTCCTGCCCACGTTCGTCACGGATCGAAAACGTTGCTTGTGTCTTTGTCGTCATGGTGTTGGTTGCCTTTTGCGCTAGGGAAATGCTTTCACTAGCTATGTGTGGGGTACCCGGCACCCAGTTCATAGGCAGGACTGAAAGCAGTAGTTCAAGACACAAATGGTGGGACCGCCACTGGTGACAGCCCCTGATCTATTTCGCCGCATGGATACCGGTATGAGGAGCAACCCGGATTCCTCACCAAGGCAAGGAGCCCGAAAATGACCGATTTCACGTACCTCTACAAAGACAAGGCATTGACCGCTGAGCAGCGCGAATGGGTAAAAGAAGATGTAGAAAATACGGACTACATTGTTTTCGGCACCCCTGCGCATTACGACAAGACGCCGGCATACCAAGATTTGGCAGAGACACCAAGAGTGATCACCGTTGCGCCCTACGAAGCACAACGTGAAGCCTTCATCAAGATCTATCTTGAAGAAGCCAAGAGGAAAGGGTACCGGCTGCTGATCCTCTCACCCAACGGGGACTCGGAGCGCTTCCGAAACCTGGCCGAAGAATTCGTCCTAGGCCTCCCAGCCATCGCGGACAAAGTAGACCACATCCGCCACAATCTGAACAGCGGGGTCGTGCCGTACAACGCCCCCACCATCGTGTTCCTAGATGACTCGGCCTTCATTGACGAGACGGCGTGCTGGGACGATTACGAGTATCCATACCCGATCAGCGAAAACATCAAGAAAGCTCGGAGCGGCTTTTCATCAATCGGTTCAGATGGCCCACGATGGGGGTATTTCACCCACGCAATCAGCCGCACCCGGTCCTACGATGAGGGCTACTTCCACCACACCTCGAAGATCTTCCTCCTGCCCAAGGCTGGAGAGGCCGATGCATGTCTCCCGCTCTGGTGGGACATGCGCGAAGCCAAGAAAGCTATTAGGAACGTGAACCTTTCAGAATCGCCAGCGGTCGGCTACGCCATTACGATGATCAGCCGTGAAGCGAATACCACTTACGCTGGTATCGGCGTGGTGCAATTCCCGATTGACTAGGTGACTTCCAACAAGGAGGCCGGCTCGCACTTCGAGCTAGCCTCCTTATTCTGATTTAAGCGGCTACCCCCACGGCGGCATCTGCTATGGCACTCGCTCCATTTCACCACGTCCTCTACAGATAGTTTGGGAGATGAAAGCTAATAGCCGGATTCACTAGGAAAATAACAACGGTTGGAATCTTTTTGTGCCGGCCGTCAGCGCTCAATCTTCCGTTCGTTCGCCCCTTAGCTTTCTGACGATGAGCTCCGCACGGTCTTTTGTTTCCTGTTCTGCGAGTTCGTCAAACAATGTCCTCAAAATCCCTGCAGAATTTTCAGGTGGTTCTAAAATCCGAAGACCTTTGACTAACGGGTTCCCGTCTAATCCGAGAACTTTGCGATCCCACGAGTAAAGCGTTGAAGCTTCATGCACTACTGCGCTCGCAACAATGATCATGTCGGGAGCCTTTGACTGTTGCTGCCGAGCCAACATGGCGCCGAGCAATGCGACTCGTTCGTCGTGCTCCAGCACAACATGCCCAACACCATTGAAATACTTATCTATGCTGTCCTTGCGCGCCCTTACCATGCCGGGATCCAGATGATCACCCAGCTGTTGAGAAGAATTGATTTCTACGAGAACCATGGGAAGCAAACCAGCCAAGTAGGCACCACGATCAATTGCTTCAAGCAACTTCGTGCTTCGCTGTACTCTGTCCATGTCAACATCAGAAGCACGGGCATGCCCAGTATAAAGAGCATCAACATAGACGCAAGTATCAATAACAACAAACTCTTGATTACTCTTCATCGCGAAGTCTCCTCTGGAAGTCTACGGAGTCAACGCGCTCCTCATCGTCAGCCCAAAGGCCTCGGATCAGATCAATATTCACGACTTCCCTGTCCGGCAAGATTTCGAAGCCACGCATGATAAGCAGGGTTTTCTTGCCCTGAATATTCCGTTTCAAATCGCCCCACACCCGCACCCTCGACCCAGCAACCTGTTGGATGGTGAGGCCGGCGTCAGAGGCAAGCCGAACAGTCACATGACTCCTGGAAGATTCCTCATGGATGGTGAGCTTCTCAGTACCAAAATCATCTTTCCAGCCAACAACGTGACCAGTTACGCTGCCACGAGAAAGCGGTTGTTCCGTCGACAGCGCGTTTTCGACTATTCGGCTAAATTGTGCGTCGATCGAAAGTTTGTTGCCAGTGTCTCCAAGCCAAATGTCGACCCCTTCGGCTCCCGAGATGCGGTCCAGCTTTGTGACCTTTCGGAGCGCAACAAGCATCTCATGGTCCCAACTATCTGGGGCCTTTCCTTCATTTTTGAGCGCAGATAAGCCCTCGGATACTTCATCAATGACTTGGCTGCCAGTATTTGTGAAATCTGTCCGTGGCTTAAAACCAGCCGTGATGCTGTTCAAAGCTAGTTCCGAAACGACCCACACTGGTTCATCAGCGCCTGGGAGCAGCGCTTTCGCGGATGCTTTTAGCAAGTCATGAAGTGAACGGGCAATGGCTTCCAAGGCTTCTGCCGAGATTTTGTCTGGATCTCCACGCAAATGGACGCCGAGGGTAGGGCGCGTGCTAGCTACGCTCCCTACTTGAAATTCCTCATGTGCTTCCATAGCGATCAGCGTACACAACTGGACCCACAGTTAGACAGCCATTACCTCGCGAGTACGCAAAAAGACCCTCACTCTGCACTGTGGTTAGCGCAAAACGCGGTCCTCCACTCACCATTTGTTCATGTCTCAGCTCATAGCCCTTCAAGCACGCCAGAGTAGTCGGAAACGTCTTCTTCCCTTTGGATATAGTGCGCGATGGTAGTGGCTGGTGATGAATGGCGAAGTTGTTGCGCGGCCTGTTCGATGCCCAAAGTGTTGGCAATTTTCGTGGCAACCACGCGTCGAAAAGCGTGAGGGGTGATGTGGGAGCTGATCAGGTCCTCTGGATAAATCTCGATGAGCCTCCGCAAAGAACGCCTGATGGCTGTAGGTGCAACATAGGTTCCTTTGGCGGTTGCAAAGACTGGGTCACTTGGACGCCCCCATTTAGTGGTCGTGTGAATTTCTTTCAACATCTCAGTCGCCTTCTGGGTCAAGACCAGAGAGCCTTTCGAAGAAAGCGTTTTCGGATAGCCCTGCCTTTCGAGCGATTTCGCTTCCACCACGGTGCCGGTGATACTGACACGGCGCGACTCGAAATCTACGTCCTGCCAACGCAACGCCAAAGCTTCACCGATGCGCATGCCGGTGGCAAGAAGCAGTTCGGTCACCCACCGCACGCGTTCACTCATCGGTTTTGTCGTTGGGCACGCCCGTAAGTCGAAGTACCAAACGAAGATTTCACGCAAGGCAGCGATTTCTTCCGTTGAGGGTGCTTGTACAGCGCGGGAACCCTTGGTGGACAGCTTCACGGCGACCATCGGATTCACGTCAGTGAGTCCAAGCCTTTGAGCATTTCCAATAGCACGGTTCAAGATTCCTTTCGCGTGCCTGGCTGCTGCTGCTCCTTCAAGTGTCTCGGGGTCGATCAGGCTCTCCAATTGTTGCTGAGCATAGGGCACCGACAAATCACTGAGGCGCACCTCGCCTAGCAACCTAATCGCGAGCGCTGCTGAGTTCTCATATTGCTTCTTGGTGCCTTGAGTGACGTGCCTACTGCTGCGCGTTCTCGTGTCCATAGCCTGAAGCTGCAAGCCTGCCAGATAAGTCCTCACCGCATCAGCAACAGTTGGTGCGCCACCACCTGAGGCAGCACCCCGCTTCATCAAATCTTGATGCTTCACCAGCAAAGAGTTTTTGGCAGCTGCCTTGGTCTTACCTTCAGCACTGATGCGCCTGGTGACACCACCAGCATCTCGATACCTTGCCTTGGCTCGGATGACCGACCGACCGTCAGTGCGCGTAATGGTGTCATAAGAAGTTTCGCCCAGTTCTCCTGGTTCAAGACGTCGGCGCCCCATTTACGCAGCCTGCCCTTCAAAAAGCGCCCGGATATGCTCTTCAATTTCGGAACGGAGGTACACTGCAGTTCGTCCAGATTTCCTACACCTTGGCCCAATGCCGGCCGTGTGCCAGTTGGCCAGGGTCTTTGGTGCGACGCGAAGCATTTCGGCTGCTTCGATCCGGTTCAGGAGAATGGACGCCTCAGGCGCGGTGCTGATTTTTTCGTTCATGAACACGTTGTGTGGTGGTGCTTCAGGCTGGTTCACGCAAAAACGGCTCTTTGAGGGCTTGTTCGCCCCTGGTGGAATCACGCTGTTCAGAAGGCCAAAAAGTCGACCTGTGAAAAATAAACGGCAAGTAAAAGACAACCTGGGCCGAAAATAGCTGTAAAACCAGTGGCCGTGAAGTTGTTTGAGGATGCAGAAAATCCCCGGAATCACGCGGTAAAACGCGTATTCATCCGAGGATCTAGTGGAGCCCCCTACCGGATTCGAACCGGTGACCTTCAGTTTACAAGACAGACGCTCTGGCCAGCTGAGCTAAGGGGGCGTACCGGATAAGAATATCCGAAAACACCGGTGGACTGCGAATCGGGTGTTACCTCGATGCAACGCAAAGGGGAAGAAAGCCGTTTATGGCTTTCTTCCCCTTTATCGTGGTGCGAGATCAATATCGAATACTACCTGATCTCGCCAAGTTGTCTAGAGCAAACAGGGATTACTTGTTGGCCTTGATTGCTGCGTTGACCTCGGTTAGGAAGTCATCGGTACCCAGGACGAATTCCTTACCCTGGATGAAAATCGAAGGGGTTCCCTTAACACCGTCGTACTGACCTGCAGTGGTCGCGTACTTTACGAATGGACGGAACTTGTCGCTGTCGATGCAATCTTTCACCGATTCGTCAGCGCCGTTGTCGATCGCCATCTGAGCCAACTCGGAGTTCTTCATTTCGCCCTCTGGGTAGTGACCCCACAGTGCCTTGACGAACTTCATGTAGGCCGTTGGGCTCACGTCAGCAACACAAGCTAGGGCGTTGGCGCCACGTGAGGAGTAGTTGGTTGGAGATCCACCATCGAGGTAGCCAACGTTGCGGTACTCGATATTTACATCTCCGCTGGCCAACCAGTCATCGATCTGGTCCCCGTAGGTTGCTTCGAAGTCAGCACAGTGAACACAGTTGGCATCCACGTACATGGTGATATTGATCGGATCACCCTTCTTGGCCACGGTCAGATCTCGTGGCTCTGGGGTCTCCGGTGCCGTCTCAGGCTGCTTCAGTTCGTCGATCTTCACTTCTTCAGTGCTCTTCTTAGCGACCTTATCCGAGGAAGTGACAACAATGCCACCAGCAGCAGTTGCGCCCTGAGGCGTCGAACCAGCGTCTGCGACTTTGCCGTTGTTGTTGCGCACGATCAACGTAACTACTAGCGCAATCACCAAAATGACAGCAGCCAAAACTCCGAGCTTCACGATCAGCGATTTGCGCTTTTTAGCTGCCTCTTCGGTAACGCGAAGCTGAGCTGCTTTTTCGCGTGCACTCGCGTTGCGCTGCGCTTTTGTTGGGCGCGGATTATTTGTAGACATAAATTTGGTGGTTCCTCAGTCAGCGGAGAACGGTCATCTGGATCAAGCTTAGCCAATCCTTCAGGCAAATATCCTTGAATAGAGGAGATTGCTCGCCCTTCACAGGACTCACATAACTTCCGCATACAGCACCCAAAGCAGTATCAAACACTGTACTTGATCATTCAACCAAGTCACTTGGGGAACTGCTCGAGCATTATCTACGCCTCGCTACGCCACGTCACGAAACGTGCGTCACCTCACATAACTAACCAAACTTCAGTATGATTTTCATCAGACCGACTTTTCACTAGGGTCGTTACTAAGCACAATGAAAAACTGAATACATAGTCATTCACTCAGAACCGACGAGTCAGCACCATCAAGGTGCGCAGTTTGATCAAACCAGGAGGTTTAAAGTGGGTACCGCAGAACCAAACCACAACACCGAGCAGAATTACGACCTAGTGGTCGTAGCCAACCGACTACCCGTAGACCGGATCACCAATCCGGACGGGTCACAAGGTTTCAGACGTTCGCCCGGTGGTTTGGTCACCGCTTTAGCTCCCATCATGGCCGCCTCCGATGGAGCATGGGTCGGCTGGCATGGTGGAGTCGACGAAGAGTTAGATAGCTTCGACAAGGACAACATCCACCTGGCCCCAGTGCCACTAAGTGAAGACGATCTAACCCTTTACTATGAGGGCTTCTCCAACTCCACCCTTTGGCCGCTTTACCACGACGTCATCGTCCCGCCGGAGTACCACCGCACCTGGTGGGACCGCTACAAGAAAATCAATCAGCGGTTCGCCGACGCCGTGCTAAAAATTGCCGCGCCTAACGCCACCGTCTGGGTCCACGATTACCAGCTGCAGCTGGTCCCGCAGATGATCCGCGTTGCCCGCCCCGATTTGAAGATCGGCTTCTTCCTGCACATTCCGTTCCCGGCCGCTAGCCTCTTCTCACAGTTGCCTTGGCGTACACAGATCCTGCAGGGCCTCGCCGGAGCGGACCTCGTGGGTTTCCAACGCGAGACTGATGCGTCAAACTTCCTTCGTTGCCTGCGCCGTTTCACTGACTACTCAACCAAGGGCGACGTTGCTACCCCTTCAGCGAGCAATCAGATGCAGAACTTGTGCCGGGCCAAGGCACACCCGATCTCCATCGATACCGAGCAAATTGCCAAACTGTCCCGTGATCCGCAGATCATTGCCAGGGCCGCCCAGATCCGTAATGAACTGGGCAACCCGAAGACTGTCATTCTTGGCGTGGACCGACTCGACTACACCAAGGGCATCCGTCACCGGCTCAAGGCCTACGGCGAACTTTTAGCCGACGAACAATTGCGCGCAGGCGACGTGTGCCTAATTCAGGTAGCCAGCCCCAGCCGCGAAAACGTGGACACCTACATGGAGTTACGTGATCAGGTGGAGCTCATGGTCGGTCAAATCACCGGTCAGCATGACACCCTGAGCCACACCACGCTGCGCTACTTGCACCAGTCCTACCCGTTGCGCGAAATGATCGCGATGTATCTGGCCGCCGACGTTCTGCTCGTGACCGCGCTGCGCGACGGTATGAACTTGGTTGCCAAGGAATACGTCGCAGCGCATCAAGATGGCCGCGGTGTGCTGGTGCTCTCCGAATACACCGGCGCCGCAGACCAGCTCACGCAGGCTGTTCTGGTGAACCCTCACGACATCGACGGCATGAAGGACAAGATCATCGCCGCGGTGAAAATGAACGAGGCCGAACAGGAAAAGCGGATGCGTCGCATGAACCGACACCTAAAGGTTAATGACGTAACCCGCTGGTCCGAGGTGTTCCTCGCCGAGCTCGCCGAAATCAGCGCCACCACCTCTGCCAATGCCGGCACCCGCTAATCCGGAGTTAGCTCCGGTGAACACAGGAACGAACTTGACCTTGCCTGAGATCGACAACGACCTGCGCGCAGCGCTGGCAGCGTTTGCCGCCCATGAACGCGTCCTTGTGGCGTTGGACTTCGACGGAACCATGTCTCCGCTGGTAGACCGGCCCGAAGATGCCCGCCCATTGCCCGACTCTGCGCTAGCTTTCCAGAGCCTTAGCCAGCGCCCCGGGATCTACGCAGCTTTGGTTTCTGGACGCAATCTTGCCTCCCTCGCGGCCGTGTATCCAGAACCGGTGCCCGAGATCTGCATTGGTTCCCATGGCGCAGAACGGCGCGTGCCTCAAGAATTCAGCGCGGACTGGGAGGAGCAACCGCTTAGCGCCGTGCAACTAGATCGGCTGAAGCAGCTGAGCACTGCGCTAGAGACGATCGCCCAAATGCACAAGGACGTCACCTTGGAATATAAGCCCTCGGCAACGGTTCTCCATGTGCGTCGCGCACAGCCCGAGGTGGGCATTGCTGCGATTGCAGAAGCCAAGTTGGCCTTGAGTTCGATCCCCGGGGTCAAGCTCCTTGAGGGCAAATCTGTCTTGGAAGCTTCAGTGCATCAGGGCGATAAAGGCGAGAGCTTAACGTGGCTTCGAGAATTGTTACACGTCGACGCCGTGCTCTTTGTGGGTGATGATGTGACCGACGAAAACGGGTTTAGGGTTCTGACGTCCAGTGATCTCGGCATTAAGGTCGGTCCAGGCGAAACATTGGCCCGACATCGTATAGCCACGCCCCAAGATTTGCCACATCTTTTGCAAATTCTGATTTCCATGCGAAACTAAAGTGTCCTAACTCACTTTCACTATGGATCGTCGGGCACGTACCTGCCCGTGAAAGGATTGTCATCATGGCAACTGTGACCTTTGATAAGGCCACCCGTATCTACCCAGGCGCGCTAGTTCCCTCAGTAGATGCAATCGACCTCGAAATCCAAGACGGGGAATTCCTCGTACTCGTTGGCCCTTCAGGCTGCGGTAAGTCGACCACCCTGCGCATGCTTGCAGGACTGGAAGAAGTGGATTCGGGTCGGATTCTCATCGGCGATAAGGACGTTACCAACGTTCCGCCCAAGGACCGCGACATCGCAATGGTTTTCCAGAACTATGCGTTGTACCCACATATGACCGTCGCTGAAAACATGGGCTTTGCCCTGAAGATCGCCGGTGTGGACAAGGAAGAGCGCAACCGTCGCGTGCTTGAAGCGGCGAAGCTTCTGGACCTTGAGCAGTACTTGACCCGTAAGCCAAAGGCACTCTCCGGTGGTCAGCGTCAGCGTGTGGCCATGGGCCGAGCTATCGTTCGTTCACCGCAGGTGTTCTTGATGGATGAGCCGCTGTCTAACTTGGACGCCAAGTTGCGTGTACAGACTCGTACACAGATTGCTTCTTTGACTCGACGCCTCGGCGTTACGACCGTATACGTGACTCACGATCAGGTGGAAGCCTTGACCATGGGTGACCGCGTTGCGGTTCTCAAGGACGGCGAACTGCAGCAGGTTGGCACTCCTCGCGAACTCTACGACCGCCCACGCAACGTTTTTGTTGCTGGTTTCATTGGCTCTCCTGCAATGAACTTGGTCAAGTTGGAGGCCGTAAACGGACAGGTTGCTTTTGGCAACGCGCTGATCCAGGTTGCCGGTGCAAACGGTGGCACCACCTTGGGCTTCCGTCCCGAAGACATCGACATTGTCGGCGCCGGCGAGGGCGTGGAGATCATCGTGGACGTTGTTGAAGAGCTCGGCGCTGACGCGTACATCTACGGTTCGGCAGAACTTGCTGGCGAAACGCAGATCGTCGTGGTTCGTGTTGATGGACGTACTCCCCCAGCACGTGGGCAGCGACTAAATATCGCTCCACGTCTGCAGCACATCCACCTCTTTGATACCGAGAGTGGCGCTCGTCTAGACGAAGCCTAAAGAATCAGAAAAGCAGGCGGTAAGAAAGGAAACTTTCTTACCGCCTGCTTTTCTTTTGGGCAAAGAACCCAAGTTAAACATCGAAGGCCCCGAATCAAATTCGGGGCCTTCGGCAAATTATGCCCGGCGATGACCTACTCTCCCACACCCTCCCGAGTGCAGTACCATCGGCGCTGTGGGTCTTAGCTTCCGGGTTCGGTATGGGACCGGGCGTTTCCCCCACGCTATGATCGCCGTAACTCTATACCTCATGGCGAACCATGGGAAAACTACGGTGTCATCCGCGATTGCGACAACTCCATAACTATATCAGCCGGTTTGCCGCAGTACCAATTCAAGGCCGTCCTGGCTTGGTGGCCTTGACCACAGGACGGCGCAGGCATCTTGTTCACACTTCATCGAACGGACGCCCTCCACGCAGCCAAGCTACGCGGACAGCCCGAGAATCACGAACTAGCAGCACGCATCATTTAGATCCGGAGCGACCATAGCGGCTCTGGAGTCTAGCTGTAGTGCCGTACTACAAACGTGGTGACAGGCGGGCCAGACTACGGCTGCCCAGAGGCTCCTGCGGCGATTGGCAAGCTGAAACGAACAGCGTTAGCCAGACATGCGTTCCACCGCGCGACACCTATGGCATCCGTCAGGCTCCTACGCCTCAGTGAAACCCACCAGAGGGCAGCTCTCACGCATGGCGGCGTAGCCTCGCTATGATAGGTGCAGCCAGGAAAGGTACGCAAGCCACTCCAAGTGCTGCTCACGCCAACAACGAAAGAGTAACGGCATCGATTCTTCAAGAAGGTACTAGCCAGCTCAATTGCTCTTAGAGAAGAAGTCGACTCTACCGAAGGGCTGATTTAGCTAAGTACCGTGCGCAGTACCGGCCAGCCTCGTACGCCGAAACCAGCAAGGTCCTGGCATGTGGGTGCATCCAACATCTCTGCTCGTGTACAGCCTGCCTGCATGGATCCCAGCAGAGGATAGATCGCAACAGGGACGATACCCACCTACTGCCTGTGCCGTCCTGGTCTGCAGTGGGTGCACGCCCCTCAGCCTCGTCGGCTGCTGTAGCCGGAAGCCGTCACCAGTTCTTTAAACAGGAAAAAAGGGGGTCGAGCTTCAGCTCAACCCCCTACCAACCAGCAATCAGCGGCCGACAATCAGCAACCAACCCACCGTTGGTGGTTAAACAGGTGAGGCCCCAACCAAAAGGTTAGGGCCTCAAACCAACATTCATCTTTATTAAGTTAAGTCCGGCGGTGACCTACTCTCCCACACCCTCACGAGTGCAGTACCATCGGCGCAGTGGGCCTTAGCTTCCGGGTTCGGTATGGGACCGGGCGTTTCCCCCACGCTATGACCGCCGTAACAATCACGAAGCACACAAACCAATTTTCTGGTGTTGTATGAAACGATGCGACAAAAACTACTTGTCAAGTCTCATGTTTAGTTTCGGTTGTCGAGTTGTTGTCTCGTAACCGCATAGTGAACGCGAACAGCAATGATCTTATTAGTCATTATTGTATATATTGTGTGTTGAAAGTCATCGGCCTATTAGTACAGGTCAGCTACACAAGTCTTTAGTCCTTGCTTCCACATCCTGCCTATCAACCCAGTGGTCTAGCTGGGGGCCTCACACACTCAAGGTGCATGGAAATCTCATCTCGAAGCAGGCTTCCCGCTTAGATGCTTTCAGCGGTTATCCCTTCCCAACGTAGCTAATCAGCGATGCACTTGGCAGTACAACTGACACACCAGAGGTTAGTCCGTCCCGGTCCTCTCGTACTAAGGACAGCCCTTCTCAAATTTCCAACGCGCGCAGCGGATAGGGACCGAACTGTCTCACGACGTTCTAAACCCAGCTCGCGTACCGCTTTAATGGGCGAACAGCCCAACCCTTGGGACCTACTCCAGCCCCAGGATGCGACGAGCCGACATCGAGGTGCCAAACCATGCCGTCGATATGGACTCTTGGGCAAGATCAGCCTGTTATCCCCGAGGTACCTTTTATCCGTTGAGCGACGGCCCTTCCACGAGGTGCCGCCGGATCACTAGTCCCGACTTTCGTCCCTGCTCGAGCTGTCACTCTCACAGTCAAGCTCCCTTGTGCACTTACACTCGACACCTGATTGCCAACCAGGCTGAGGGAACCTTTGGGCGCCTCCGTTACATTTTAGGAGGCAACCGCCCCAGTTAAACTACCCATCAGGCACTGTCCCTGAACCAGATCATGGTCCGAAGTTAGGTGACCGGTACAGCCAGAGTGGTATTTCAACGATGACTCCACCTGAACTAGCGTCCAAGCTTCACAGTCTCCCACCTATCCTACACAAGCTGCACCGAACACCAATACCAAACTATAGTAAAGGTCTCGGGGTCTTTCCGTCCTGCTGCGCGTAACGAGCATCTTTACTCGTACTGCAATTTCGCCGAGTTCATGGTTGAGACAGCGGGGAAGTCGTTACTCCATTCGTGCAGGTCGGAACTTACCCGACAAGGAATTTCGCTACCTTAGGATGGTTATAGTTACCACCGCCGTTTACTGGGGCTTAAATTCTCAGCTTCGCAACAAGTTGCTAACCGGTCCTCTTAACCTTCCAGCACCGGGCAGGAGTCAGTCCGTATACATCGTCTTGCGACTTCGCACGGACCTGTGTTTTTAGTAAACAGTCGCTTCCCCCTGGTCTCTGCGGCCCACACCCGCTCACAACTGCAAGAGCTGATCACGGGGCAGGCCCCCCTTCTTCCGAAGTTACGGGGGCATTTTGCCGAGTTCCTTAACCATGATTCTCTCGATCGCCTTAGTATTCTCTACCTGATCACCTGTGTCGGTTTGGGGTACGGGCGGCTGGGACCTCGCGCCGATGCTTTTCTAGGCAGCATAGGATCACCGAATCACCCACCAAAGTGGGCGCCTATCAGGTCTCAGACATCATGAACCGCGGATTTACCTACGACTCGTCCTACACCCTTGGACCAGGTCAATTCCATTGCCTGGCTCGGCTACCTTCCTGCGTCACACCTGTTAATACGCTGACCTCACTGCATCGGTTCCCACCACATCAACCAACAAAAACACCCGAAGGCATCAACAATTGGAATCCATCATGGTTAGCATCAACAGCTCAGTATGGGCGGTCCTTCGCCGGTACGGGAATATCAACCCGTTATCCATCGACTACGCCTGTCGGCCTCGCCTTAGGCCCCGACTAACCCAGGGCAGATTAGCTTAACCCTGGAACCCTTGATCATTCGGCGGACGGGTTTCTCACCCGTCATTCGCTACTCATGCCTGCATTCTCACTCGTATAGCGTCCACCGCTGGTTTACACCGCGACTTCACCCGCTATACGACGCTCCCCTACCCATCCAAACGCCCAATCCGAAGACCAAGCAAATATTTGAATGACGCAACTTCGGCGGTGTGCTTGAGCCCCGCTACATTATCGGCGCGGAATCACTTGACCAGTGAGCTATTACGCACTCTTTCAAGGGTGGCTGCTTCTAAGCCAACCTCCTGGTTGTCAAAGCAACTCCACATCCTTTCCCACTTAGCACACGCTTAGGGGCCTTAGTTGGCGTTCTGGGCTGTTTCCCTCTCGACTATGAAGCTTATCCCCCACAGTCTCACTGCTACGCTCTCACTTACCGGCATTCGGAGTTTGGCTAACGTCAGTAACCTTGTAGGGCCCATTAGCTATCCAGTAGCTCTACCTCCGGTAAGAAACACGTAACGCTGCACCTAAATGCATTTCGGGGAGAACCAGCTATCACGAAGTTTGATTGGCCTTTCACCCCTACCCACAGCTCATCCCCTCCATTTTCAACTGAAGTGGGTTCGGTCCTCCACACGCTCTTACACGCGCTTCAACCTGGCCATGGGTAGATCACTTCGCTTCGGGTCTAGATCACGCCACTCAAACGCCCTATTCAGACTCGCTTTCGCTACGGCTTCCCCACACGGGTTAACCTCGCGACGTAACACTAACTCGCAGGCTCATTCTTCAAAAGGCACGCCATCACCCAGGAACAAGTCCCAGGCTCTAACGGATTGTAAGCGCACGGTTTCAGGTACTATTTCACTCCCCTCCCGGGGTACTTTTCACCATTCCCTCACGGTACTGATTCACTATCGGTCATCAAGTAGTATTCAGGCTTACCAGGTGGTCCTGGCAGATTCACACAAGGTTTCACGGGCCCCGTGCTACTCGGGTATCAACACTAGAACGGCAGACACGCATTACACCTACGGGACTATCACCCTCTATGGTCCGGCATTCCAACCGATTCACCTATACGCCTGCACCTCATCCCACCAGCAAGATAGCGCTGGTACATGTCAACCCCACAACCCCGATGATGCAACGCCTATCCGCTATCACACACCAACCGGTTTAGCCCCATCCGCGTTCGCTCGCCACTACTAACGGAATCACTATTGTTTTCTCTTCCTGCGGGTACTGAGATGTTTCACTTCCCCGCGTTCCCTCCACACAGCCTATACATTCAGCTGCAGGTCACACCACATAACATGGTGCGGGGTTCCCCCATTCGGAAATCCTGGTCTCAACGTCCGGTTATCGACTCCACCAGGCTTATCGCAGATTCCCACGTCCTTCATCGGCTCTTGATGCCAAGGCATCCACCGTGCGCCCTTAAAAACTTCAACACAAAACAAAGTTCTCAGAATTGAGCAATAAAACAATCTAACAAAATCACACAGACAAGACTCAAACACCCCACAACCCAAGGAAAAAGGGTCATAAGACTCATCTCATCTGCAAGATGCTCGCGTTCACTATACAGTTCCCAAACAACAACCCCACACCCCCACAAACACACCCACCAACAACAACCCAAAAGGACCATTGCTCGTACCGAGCATGCCTGCAGCAAACACAGGACAAACACCGAAACACCAAGAACCCCGCCACCCAAGAAGACAATCAACCAACCATCACAACACCAACCCCAAAAGGCCAGCACCACAACACTTGATCAAATCATCCACCAGGGACGGAGGCTTGTTGCCTCAAAACCCAACAGCATGCCAAACCATACAAACCACACACCATCAACACCCACATTCCAACACCACCACCACACACCAACAAACCCACCCAAAAGGACGGATTCATTCATGTGAAGTAACAATGCGTACTCGCAAGCACCAACACCATACAGCCACAGCCAATACCCCGACACACACCCCAACCACTCATAATGAGGACCAGCGTGCACACGTTTTCCAGTATTGAGTTCATTGATATTCCACCCATGAGCAACCCACCCGTACAACACTCGTGCACAGACATGGGCAACCATAATAATGGTTAGCTCCTTAGAAAGGAGGTGATCCAGCCGCACCTTCCGGTACGGCTACCTTGTTACGACTTAGTCCCAATCGCCAGTCCCACCTTCGACGACTCCCCCCACACAAGGTGGTTAGGCCATCGGCTTCGGGTGTTACCAACTTTCGTGACTTGACGGGCGGTGTGTACAAGGCCCGGGAACGTATTCACCGCAGCGTTGCTGATCTGCGATTACTAGCGACTCCGACTTCATGGGGTCGAGTTGCAGACCCCAATCCGAACTGAGACCGGCTTTTAGGGATTAGCTCCACCTCACAGTATCGCAACCCATTGTACCGGCCATTGTAGCATGCGTGAAGCCCAAGACATAAGGGGCATGATGATTTGACGTCATCCCCACCTTCCTCCGAGTTGACCCCGGCAGTCTCCCATGAGTCCCCACCACTACGTGCTGGCAACATGGAACGAGGGTTGCGCTCGTTGCGGGACTTAACCCAACATCTCACGACACGAGCTGACGACAACCATGCACCACCTGTGAACCAGCCCCGAAGGGAAACCCCATCTCTGAGGCGGTCTGGCACATGTCAAGCCTTGGTAAGGTTCTTCGCGTTGCATCGAATTAATCCGCATGCTCCGCCGCTTGTGCGGGCCCCCGTCAATTCCTTTGAGTTTTAGCCTTGCGGCCGTACTCCCCAGGCGGGGCACTTAATGCGTTAGCTACGGCGCGGAAAACGTGGAATGTCCCCCACACCTAGTGCCCAACGTTTACGGCATGGACTACCAGGGTATCTAATCCTGTTCGCTCCCCATGCTTTCGCTCCTCAGCGTCAGTAAATGCCCAGAGACCTGCCTTCGCCATCGGTGTTCCTCCTGATATCTGCGCATTTCACCGCTACACCAGGAATTCCAGTCTCCCCTACATCACTCTAGTCTGCCCGTACCCACCGCAGATCCGAGGTTGAGCCTCGGACTTTCACGGCAGACGCGACAAACCGCCTACGAGCTCTTTACGCCCAATAAATCCGGATAACGCTTGCGCCCTACGTATTACCGCGGCTGCTGGCACGTAGTTAGCCGGCGCTTCTTCTGCAGGTACCGTCACTTTCGCTTCTTCCCTACTGAAAGAGGTTTACAACCCGAAGGCCGTCATCCCTCACGCGGCGTCGCTGCATCAGGCTTTCGCCCATTGTGCAATATTCCCCACTGCTGCCTCCCGTAGGAGTCTGGGCCGTGTCTCAGTCCCAGTGTGGCCGGTCACCCTCTCAGGCCGGCTACCCGTCGTCGCCTTGGTGAGCCATTACCTCACCAACAAGCTGATAGGCCGCGAGTCCATCCCCCACCGATAAATCTTTCAACAACCCACCATGCGGTAAGAAGTCATATCCGGTATTAGACCCAGTTTCCCGGGCTTATCCCAAAGTCGGGGGCAGGTTACTCACGTGTTACTCACCCGTTCGCCACTAATCACCCGTGCAAGCACGGGGTCATCGTTCGACTTGCATGTGTTAAGCACGCCGCCAGCGTTCATCCTGAGCCAGGATCAAACTCTCCATAAAAAAATAAAAAGCCATCAGCAACCCCTCGGAAAATAAGGGCGAAACCAATGAAGTCCTGGCGAATAAAAAACACTCAAGAACATCACACGGGGGTGCAATGCCTCAAGCAAATGTTATGTATTCACCAAATAAAATAAATATTCGGTATCAACAAACTTGGCACACTATTGAGTTCTCAAACAACAAAC